>NZ_CP061770.1 GCF_011751865.2 Salinibacterium sp. ZJ70
CGAGAAGGACTTGTCCACAGAAAGCTGTCCACAACTAAGGTTGTCGTCAGCCACATACCCCCGTTTTCTCCCGTCAACACAAGGGATTGGACTCAGGACACCGTGTGGACAAGGCTGTGAGTAACCAGACGACGACCGGAGAATCATGACGGACCGCGACGACCCGACGATGGCCCTGTGGGCAGCCGTCCAGGAGCGCCTCGCAGCGGATGACCGCATCACCCCCCAGCTTCACGGGTTCATCAACCTGGTCGAGCCGAAGGGCGTGCTCGCCGGATCCATCTATCTCGAGGTGCCGAACGATCTCACTCGCGGCATGCTCGAACAGCGCATCCGGGTTCCTCTTCTCGAAGCACTCGCCGATCTCGGCACGGATGTCTCGAGCTTCGCGATCGTCGTGAACCCCGACATCCAGCCGGTTCTGCAGCCCGTCGCAGAGGAGACGGTCGAGCAGCCGCCGCAGAGCCCGATCGAGCAGGTCAACCCGATCATCGAACTCGGCCGCCGCAGCGACTCCCGCCTCAACCCCAAGTACAACTTCGACAACTTCGTCATCGGCGGATCGAACCGGTTCGCTCACGCAGCCGCGGTCGCCGTGGCGGAGGCGCCGGCGAAGGCCTACAACCCGCTCTTCATCTACGGCGACTCCGGACTCGGCAAGACTCACCTCCTCCACGCGATCGGCCACTACGCCGAGAGCCTCTACCCCGGGATCCGGGTGCGATACGTGAGCTCGGAGGAGTTCACCAACGACTTCATCAACTCGATCGCCAACAACAGGGCGTCGGTCTTCCAGTCCCGCTACCGCGAGATCGACATCCTGATGATCGACGACATCCAGTTCCTGCAGGGCAAGGACTCCACGCAGGAGGCCTTCTTCCACACCTTCAACACGCTGCACGACCACAACAAGCAGGTCGTCATCACGAGCGATGTCGCGCCCAAGCACCTCACCGGTTTCGAAGACCGCATGCGTTCGCGCTTCGAATGGGGTCTCATCACCGATGTGCAGGCTCCTGATCTCGAGACCCGCATCGCGATCCTTCGCAAGAAGGCGCAGTCGGAGCGGCTGCAGGTTCCCGAGGACATCCTCGAGTTCATGGCCACGAAGGTCTCGAGCAACATCCGTGAGCTCGAGGGAACCCTCATCCGCGTGACGGCGTTCGCCAACCTCAACAAGACGCCCGTCGACCTGCAGCTCGTGCAGACGGTGCTCAAGGATCTGATCACGCTCGACGAGGACAACGTCATCTCGCCGGTCGACATCATCAATCACACCGCCGACTACTTCAAGCTCACCGTCGACGACCTCTACGGTTCGTCGCGGTCGCAGGCAGTGGCGACCGCTCGGCAGATCGCGATGTATCTGTGCCGCGAGCTCACAAGCCTGTCGCTGCCGAAGATCGGGCAGCTGTTCGGCAACCGCGACCACACGACGGTCATGTACGCGAATAAGAAGATCTCGGAGCTCATGAAGGAGCGCCGCTCGATCTACAACCAGGTGACCGAGCTCACATCGCGCATCAAACAGGACCAGCGCTACCGACCCTGAGAGCCACCTGAGCGCAAACCCCCCGCTCCCCACACTGTGGATGGCTTGTGGATAAGGTCGGGACAGCGCGCCCCGCGACTGTGGAACTCGCCGGACGCGGGTGTGGAGAACGAATCCCATGAAATCCGGATCCCGGGATTCCTGTCATTCTGATTCCGCAGCCGACTCACAACTTCCACGCGTGTAGTTCCCTGCTCTCACCTGGCTCCGCGAGAGTTGTCCACAGTTTCCACAGGCGTTAATACAATTACAGATCTCTTTTATCTCTTCGCCGCCCGATAACCGAGACCGCCCGAGTCCGTGCCAAGATCGTTGAACACGAAACCCGTGCGAACCCTCTCGAGACCCAGACAGGAGTGACGCGTGAAGTTCCAGGTGAATCGCGACGTCTTCAGCGAGGCGGTGTCGTTCGCAGTCAAGCTTCTGCCGCAGCGCACGACGCAGCCGATCCTCAGCGGCGTCCTGCTCGACGCGACCGACGGCGCACTGACGCTGTCGTCCTTCGACTACGAGGTCTCAAGCCGCACCGAGATCGCTGCGGAGGTCGACATCGCCGGCACTGCGCTGGTGTCCGGTCGCCTTCTCGCCGACATCGCGAGTCGGCTGCCCAACGCACCTGTGGTCTTCGAGACCGTCGACGGAAAGATCCTGGTCAGCTGCGGATCTGCGCGCTTCACGCTGCTCAGCATGCCCGTCGAGGAGTATCCGACACTCCCCCACGTGGATGAGCAGACCGGTGTGCTCCCGGCGGAGGAGTTCGCATCCGCCGTCTCCCAGGTCGCTGTCGCCGCGTCCCGCGACGACGTGACGCCCGTCATCACGGGTGTCCAGCTCGAGGTCGGCGACAACAGCCTGTCGCTCGTCGCCACAGATCGGTATCGCGTCGCCGTACGTGAGATCGACTGGGATTCCGGTTCCAGCTCGGCCGCCGGTGCGACCGCGCTCGTCCCGGCGCGCACGCTCGCCGAGATCGGCAAGACCTTCGCCCACTCGGGCACGATCGGCGTCTCGATCGTCTCCGATGACGACCGTGAGCTCATCGCGTTCAAGGCCGACAAGCGCACGGTCACGTCGCTGCTCATCAAGGGCAACTTCCCTCCCGTCAAGCGACTCTTCCCCGAGACCGTCGAGAACTATGCCGTGCTCAACACGGCGGAGCTCATCGAGGCGACCCGGCGTGTGTCGCTCGTCCTCGAGCGCGAAGCGGCGCTGCGATTCAGCTTCTCGATCGACGGGCTCACCCTCGAGGCCGCCGGCTCCGAGCAGGCCCAGGCATCCGAGACGATCGACGCCCACCTCGTCGGCGAAGACACGGTCGTCTCGCTCAAGCCGTCGTTCCTGCTCGATGGTCTCGGAGCCGTTCATTCCGAGTTCGTGCGCATCTCGTTCACGAAGACCGAGAACCCGAACAAGCCCGGCCCCGTGCTCATCACCAGTCAGTCCTCGCGCGACCAGCCCGGATCCGACAACTACAAGTACCTGCTGCAGCCGAACCTGCTGCTCCGCTGAGAAAAATTTTCGCGACGCGCTTCGCGCGGATCGGAGGGATGCGCATGCACATCGGGCTCGTCGGCCTCGGCCGAATGGGAAACAACATGCGCATCCGGCTTCGTGCGGCTGGCATCGAGGTCACCGGCTATGACCCGAACCCCGCGGTCTCGGATGTCCCCGACCTCACCGGTCTTGCTGCCGCGGTCCCTGGCCCGCGCATCGTGTGGGTCATGGTTCCGTCGGGTGCGATCACCACAGGCGTCATCACCGATCTCGCTCAGGTGCTGAGCCCAGGCGACCTGGTGATCGAGGGCGGCAACTCCAAGTTCACCGAGGACGCGAAGCATGCCGCGCTCCTCGCAGAAAACGGCATCCACTACGTGGATTGCGGCGTCTCGGGTGGAATCTGGGGTGCCGAGAACGGCTACGGCCTCATGGCCGGCGGCGATGCCGTCGACATCGAGCGTGCGATGCCGGTCTTCGATGCCCTTCGCCCTGAGGGTCCGCGCGAAGAAGGATTCGTGCACGCGGGCGGCGTCGGCGCCGGCCATTACGCGAAGATGGTGCACAACGGCATCGAGTACGCGCTCATGCAGGCATGGGCCGAGGGATACGAACTCCTCGAGGCCAAGAACGAGCTCATCCACGATGTGCCCGGTGTCTTCCAGGCCTGGCAGCGCGGAACCGTCGTGCGCAGCTGGCTGCTCGAGCTGCTCGTGAAGGCGCTCAAGGAGGACCCCGAGTTCGCCGACATCGAGGGCTACGTCGAGGACTCCGGCGAGGGTCGATGGACCGTCGAGGAGGCCCTCAACAACGCGGTTCCCGTTCCCACCATCTCTGCCTCGATCTTCGCGCGGTTCGTCTCCCGTCAGGAGGACTCCCCGTCGATGAAGGCGGTTGCGGCCCTTCGCAAGCAGTTCGGCGGGCACGCAGTCCGCTCTTCCTGACGTCGTCGTGTACGTCGCACATCTCGAGCTCGCCGACTTCCGCAATTACGAGTCGGCCTCCCTCGCCCTGCATCCGGGGCCCAATCTGCTCGTCGGCCGCAACGGCCAGGGCAAGACGAACCTCGTCGAGTCGATCAACTACCTGGCAACCCTCGGATCGCATCGCGTGTCGTCGGATCAGGCCCTCATCCGCGCGGGCTGCGACGCAGCGATCGTGCGCGCACGGCTCGAGCACGCCGGTCGACAGGTTCTCGTGGAGCTGCAGATCAACAAGCAGGGCGCGAACAAGGCCCAGGTGAATCGCGCTCCCGCGAAGCCGCGGGATCTTCCGCGGAACGTGCACGTCGTGCTCTTCGCCCCCGAAGATCTCTCGATCGTGCGGGGCGAGCCCTCCGGTCGGCGGCGTTTCCTCGATCAGCTGCTCGTGCAGCTGACGCCGCGCATGGCGGGGGTGCTCGGCGACTACGACCGTGTGCTCAAGCAGCGCAACACCCTGCTCAAGTCTGCGCGGGCGTCGCGGGTGTCGGCGTCGCAGCTGTCGACGCTGGATGTGTGGGATGAGCGACTCGTCGACCTGGGGTCGGAGATCATCGAGGCGCGTGGACAGCTCGTCTCGGCGCTGCGCCCGTTCGTCGCCGAGGCGTACGCGACGATCGCGGGGGATGGGCACGCGGCTGAGCTCGCGAGCGAGCTGTCGATTCTCGGAGCGCGCCCGGATGACGAATTCGAGGTGAACGACGCGACGGTGCGATCCGAGATCGACGCCGCGGAGGCGACCGCCGCATTCACGGCATCTCTCGCGCGGAACAGACGCGCGGAGCTCGATCGCGGGCTCACGCTCTCGGGTCCGCATCGCGACGATCTGCTCCTGCGGCTGAACGGGCTGCCCGCGAGGGGGTACGCGAGTCACGGCGAATCGTGGTCCTTCGCCCTCGCGCTGCGGCTCGCTTCTGCGGCCCTGCTGCGCGCCGAGTCGCCTGCCGGCGACCCCGTGCTGATCCTCGACGATGTGTTCGCCGAGCTCGACGCGACCCGACGAGCCCGGCTCGCGGAGGCGGTGCACGATTACGAGCAGGTGCTCATCACGGCGGCGGTGGAGGAAGATGTCCCTGAGCCTCTCGCCGCGCACCGGGTGCGCATCCAGGCGGGTCGCATCGTCGAGGAGGAGTCGTGAGCGAGCGGCGCGAACCCGAGCACATCGCCGTCTATCGGCGGATCCGCGCGGTTTTCGGCCAGCCGATGGCCACCTCGCGCGATGCGCGCCGGCGACAGGCGGCCGCGCGCGACGAGACGACGGTTCCGTACGGGCTGGGCCGCGATCCGAAGGGCATCGACGATGTGCTGGAACGGCTGACCCAGACGATGGGATGGTCGTCGCCTCTTGCGAAGTCCGAGCTGCTCGTCGCCTGGCCGCGGCTCGTGGGAGATGACATCGCCGCGCACGCGGAGCCGGTGTCGGTCGAGGACGGCCTGCTCACCGTGAAGTGCAATTCGACCGCCTGGGCGCAGCAGCTCCGCTCGATGCGCAGCATGGTGCTGGCGGCGATCGCCGACCAGCATCCCGCCGCGGGCATCGAGTCGGTGCGTTTCATCGGACCGGACACCCCCTCGTGGAAACGGGGCCCACGCGTGATTCCAGGGCGTGGCCCTCGCGATACTTACGGCTGAGACGACAAATCTGGTCTACCGGGCGCGAAACGGGCCGCACAGGCGCGATTAGGCAGGTTTCATCAAGCGCCCTGCGGTAGGATCGAGATGTTCTCGTGACCCCGTTTCGGGGGGCGTGATCACGACCCACAGGAGCCCACCCCTACATGAATTCCTCCACTTCGCGTCCCGCCGCCGACAACTACGGCGCCGAAGCCATCCAGGTACTCGAAGGTCTCGAAGCGGTTCGCAAGCGGCCGGGCATGTACATCGGATCCACGGGTCCGCGCGGTCTCCACCACCTCGTCTATGAGATCGTCGACAACTCCGTCGACGAAGCTCTCGCCGGCTACTGCGACACCATCAGCGTGACGATCCTCGCCGACGGCGCCGTGCGCGTCGTCGACAACGGCCGTGGCATCCCGGTCGACGAGCACCCGATCGAGAAGCGCTCCACCGTGGAGGTCGTGCTCACCGTTCTGCACGCCGGTGGAAAGTTCGGCGGCGGCGGCTACGCCGTCTCGGGTGGTCTGCACGGTGTCGGCAGCTCCGTGGTCAACGCGCTCTCGCACCGCCTCGAGGTGGAGGTGCGTCGCCAGGGTCACGTGTATTCGATGGGCTTCCACGACGGTGTGCCGGATTCGCCGCTCGCACAGGGCGAGGCGACCGACGTCACGGGAACCACCGTCACCTTCTGGCCGAACAGCGACATCTTCGAGACCGTCGAGTACGACTACGACACGCTGCGGAACCGATTCCAGCAGACCGCGTTCCTCAACAAGGGCCTGCGCATCGAGATCACCGACGAGCGTCAGGTCGACGACGAGGGAGCTTTCCGTCACGAGTCGTTCCACTACGAGAACGGACTCGCCGACTACGTCGAGTACCTCAACTCGGCGAAGAAGACCGAGGTCATCCACCCCGAGATCATCTCGTTCGAGGCCGAGGACACTGATCGCCACATGGCCCTCGAGGTCGCGATGCAGTGGACCACCTCGTACACCGAGAGCGTGCACACCTACGCGAACGTGATCAACACCCACGAGGGTGGAACCCACGAAGAGGGTTTCCGCGCCGCGCTCACCACGCTCGTCAACAAGTACGCCCGTGAGAAGGGCATCATCAAGGAGAAGGACGACAACCTCTCCGGAGATGATGTGCGCGAGGGTCTCACCGCCGTCATCTCGGTGAAGCTCAGCGAGCCGCAGTTCGAAGGACAGACGAAGACCAAGCTCGGCAACACCGAGGCGAAGTCGTTCGTGCAGCGCGTCGTCGGCGACCAGCTCGGCGACTGGTTCGAGCGCAACCCCGTGCAGGCCAAGGACATCATCCGCAAGGCGATTCAGGCGGCGACCGCCCGCATCGCCGCACGCAAGGCGCGTGAGCAGACCCGCCGCAAGGGCCTCCTCGAAGGTGGCGGCATGCCCGGCAAGCTCAGCGACTGCTCGAGCAAGGACCCGTCGCGTTCCGAGATCTTCCTCGTCGAGGGTGACTCCGCCGGTGGTTCGGCCAAGACCGGCCGCGACCCCGAGACGCAGGCGATCCTGCCGCTGCGCGGCAAGATCCTCAATGTCGAGAAGGCGCGCCTCGACCGCGCACTCGGCAACGCCGAGATCCAGGCGATGATCACCGCGTTCGGCACCGGCATCGGCGAGGATTTCAACGGCGAGAAGGCCCGCTACCACAAGATCGTGCTCATGGCCGATGCCGACGTCGACGGCCAGCACATCACGACCCTGCTGCTCACCCTGCTGTTCCGCTATATGCGACCCCTCATCGAGATGGGTTACGTGTACCTGGCGCAGCCGCCGCTGTACCGCATCAAGTGGACGAACTCCGATCACGAGTACGTGTACTCGGATCGGGAGCGCGACGCACTTCTGGAGTCCGGGCTCGCATCCGGCAAGCGTCTCCAGAAGGAGAACAGCGTGCAGCGTTACAAGGGTCTCGGTGAGATGAACCACCAGGAGCTGTGGGACACCACGATGAACCCGGCATCCCGCACACTCCGCCAGGTGACCCTCGACGATGCGGCGATGGCCGACAGCATCTTCTCGACGCTCATGGGCGACGACGTCGATGCGCGCCGCACCTTCATTCAGCAGAACGCCAAGGACGTCCGCTTCCTCGACATCTAACGCGGATCGATCGCACCCCCACCTGATCCCGATCCGCAGCCATTCAGAAAGAGACCCATGGCAGACGAGACCACGACCGAGCAGCAGCCGGATCACGACCGCATCGAGCAGGTCGACCTGCAGCTCGAGATGCAGCGCAGCTACCTCGACTACGCGATGAGCGTGATCGTCGGGCGCGCCCTGCCCGACGTGCGTGACGGACTCAAGCCCGTGCACCGCCGCGTCATCTACACGATGTACGACGGCGGGTACCGCCCCGACCGCGGGTTCTCCAAGTGCACCCGCATCATCGGCGACGTCATGGGCCAGTTCCACCCGCACGGTGACAGCTCGGTGTACGACGCGCTCGTGCGCCTCGTGCAGCCGTGGTCGCTGCGCTACCCGCTCGCACTCGGGCAGGGCAACTTCGGCTCCCCCGGCAACGACGGCGCCGCGGCCCACCGATACACCGAGACCAAGATGGCGCCCCTCGCCATGGAGATGGTCCGCGACATCGACGAGAACACCGTCGACATGCAGGACAACTACGACGGCCGCACCCGCGAGCCGTCCGTTCTGCCGGCGCGTTTCCCGAACCTGCTCGTCAACGGCTCCGTCGGCATCGCGGTCGGCATGGCCACCAACATCCCGCCGCACAACCTGCGCGAGGTCGCCGCCGGCGCGCTCTGGGCACTCGAGCACCCGGATGCCACGCGCGAGGAGCTGCAGGAAGCGCTCATCGCCCGCATCAAGGGACCGGACTTCCCGACCGGTGCGCAAATCCTCGGCATCAAGGGCATCCAGGATGCGTACCGCACCGGCCGCGGTTCGATCACGATGCGCGCGGTCGTCAACGTCGAGGAGCTGCAGGGCCGCACCTGCCTCGTGGTCACCGAACTGCCGTACCAGGTCAACCCCGATAACCTCGCGGTGAAGATCGCCGACCTCGTCAAGGAAGGCAAGCTCACCGGCATCGCCGATATCCGCGATGAGTCCTCCGGCCGCACCGGTCAGCGCCTCGTCATCATCCTCAAGCGCGACGCGGTCGCACGGGTCGTGCTCAACAACCTGTACAAGCACACCCAGCTTCAGGAGAACTTCGGCGCGAACATGCTCGCCATCGTCGACGGCGTGCCGCGCACCCTGTCGATCGACGGCTTCATCTCGTACTGGATCACGCACCAGATCGAAGTGATCGTGCGGCGCACCCAGTTCCGCCTCGACAAGGCCGAGGCCGACGCCCACATCCAGCGTGGCTACGTGAAGGCGCTCGACGCGCTCGACGAGGTCATCGCCCTCATCCGTCGCTCCCCCGACGTGGAGGAGGCGCGTGCTGGCCTCATCAAGCTGCTCGACATCGACGAGCTGCAGGCCGACGCGATCCTTGCGATGCAGCTGCGTCGCCTCGCCGCGCTCGAACGCAAGAAGATCCAGGACAAGCTCGCCGAGCTCGAGAAGGAGATCGCCGGATACCAGGCGATCCTCGCGAGCGAGGAGCTGCAGCGCGGCATCATCACCGACGAGCTCACCGAGATCACCCACAAGTTCGGCGATGACCGTCGCACCGAGATCATGTTCGGCTTCGACGGCGACATGAGCGTCGAGGACCTCATCCCCGAAGAGGAGATGGTGGTCACCGTCACACGCGGTGGGTACATCAAGCGCACCCGCAGCGACAACTACCGCTCGCAGCACCGCGGAGGCAAGGGCGTCAAGGGCGCCCAGCTGCGCGCCGATGATGTCGTCGAGCACTTCTTCGTGACGACGACGCACCACTGGCTCCTGTTCTTCACCGATAAGGGCCGCGTCTACCGCACGAAGGCGTACGAGCTGCAGGAGGCCGGCCGCGACGCGAAGGGTCAGCACGTCGCGAACCTGCTCGCGCTGCAGCCCGACGAGCAGATCACCCAGATCCTCGACCTGCGCGACTACGAGCAGGCGCCGTACCTGGTGCTCGCGACGCGCGGCGGCTACATCAAGAAGACGGCACTGTCGCTCTTCGACACCAACCGCACAGGCGGCATCATCGCCATCAACCTCAACGAGGGCGATGAGCTCGTCTCGGCGATGCTCGTGGATGAGACGAGCGACATCCTGCTCGTCTCGCGTCACGGTCAGTCGCTGCGCTTCACCGCCGACGACACGTCGCTGCGTCCGATGGGCCGCTCGACCGCCGGCGTGCACGGCATGAAGTTCCGCGATGACGACACGCTGCTGAGCGCATCCGTTGTCGACCGCGGTTCGGATGACGAGACGCTCGAGGGCGACGACGACGCCGAGGTGAACGACGGCCCGTTCGTGTTCGTGGTGACCGAGGGCGGCTATGCCAAGCGCACCGCGGTGTCGCAGTACCGGGTCCAGGGGCGCAACGGATTCGGCATCCTGGTGGCCAAGCTCACCGAGGCGCGGGGCGACCTCGCGGGCGCTCTCATCGTCGAACAGGACGATGAGGTTCTCGCGGTTCTCGCCAGCGGCAAGGTGGTAAGGTCTGCCGTGGCCGAGGTGCCCGCCAAGGGCCGCAACACGATGGGTGTGAAGTTCGTCAACCTCACGGGAGACGACCGCATCATCGCCATCGCCCGGAACAGCGAACGCAACCTCGCAGCCGACGCCGATGAGGCAGCCGCGGAGGACGCGGAGGGTGCCTCCCCCGAGACCCAGAAGGACGAGAACGCATGAGCAGTGTCGCCGAGAAGCTCCAGCGCAAGGAGCACCGCAACAGTGCGGCCAAGCAGGTCCGGCTGAAGCTCGTCTACATCGACTTCTGGTCGGTCGTGAAGCTCAGCTTCCTGATCTGGCTGTGCCTCGGCATCGTGCTGGTGGTTGCGTCGGCGCTCGTCTGGATCGTGCTCAACTCGACCGGCATCTTCAACAACCTCGACTCGCTCCTGGTCGACATTCTCGGCAACGAGCAGTTCTCGATCACGAACTCGTTCGGCATCGGGAACGTCATGCTGTTCTCGTTCGTGGTCGCGCTCGTCAACACCGTGACGGGCACGATCCTCGGCGCGATCGCAGCGCTTCTCTACAACCTGAGTGTGCGCATCACCGGCGGCCTGCTCGTCGGCTTCCAGAACAGCTGAGCGTTCGGCCGTTTTGGTTCCTCGCTGAATCGTGAGGTACTGTAGCTGAGGCCGTTCGGGGACGAACGGATCCTCTCTCGGGGCTATAGCTCAGGCGGTTAGAGCGCTTCGCTGATAACGAAGAGGTCCCAGGTTCAAGTCCTGGTAGCCCCACCATCCACACGAAAGCGCCGCAGGATTCCTGCGGCGCTTTCGTCGTTCCACGGGTCTACGGCAGAAGCACGATCTTGCCGCGCGCGCTGCCCTGCTCCGCGAGCTCCGTCGCCTCGACCACGGCGTCGAGCGGGAAGGCGCGCGCGATCTCCACGTCGAAGCGTCCCTCGGCGGCGAGCTGCGCCGCGAGGGCGATTCCTTCCGCACGCCAGGCCTCCTGCTCGGCGGTGAGCGGGTGCGGGCTGCCGCCCGACCATGCCTGGATTCCCCAGCTGTCGGCATCCGCACCGCGCACGATCGTGCCGATGTGGGAGCGGTCATCGACCAGCTCGAACGAGGCCCGGATCGCGTCGTCGGTGCCGACGGCGTCGAGCACACGATCGACACCTGCGGGGCTGATCGCATGCACCCGCTCGACGAGCCCCCCGCCGTAGACGGTCGGGATGGCGCCCAGCTGGCGCACCCGCTCCTGATTTGCGGGGCCCGCCGTGCCGATCACCGTCGCGCCCAGCTCCCGCGCGAACTGCACCGCCGCCTGACCGACCGATCCGGATGCCGCGTGCACGAGCACGGTCATCCCTTCGGTCACGCCGAGAGAGCGCAGCGCCTGGTACGCGGTGCCGGCGGGGATGCCGAGACCGGCGGCCTGCGCCCAGCTGAGGGCGCCGGGCTTGCGGGTGAGTCCGTCGACGGGCACGCACACGTGGGTGGCGTACGTGCCGCGGCCCTTCGTGACGATCACCTCGTCGCCCTCGACCCATCCGTCGACGCCTTCACCGACCGCGACGATCACGCCTGCGCCATCGAGACCGGCGGTGCGCGGGGCGGTGATCGGGCTGCTGGCTCGACGCCCATCGCGGAGCTTCGCGTCGATCGGGTTGATGCCCGCGGCCTTCACTTCGACGACGACCTCGCCAGCTTCAGGGGAGGGCATCTCACCCTCCACCACATGAAGCACCTCGGGGCCACCCAACTGCGTGTACTGAACGAATCGCGCCATAGTGACTCCAACCTGCCATGGCACGACGGGATTCCCCGAACGGGGTAAGCTGGATCGTCGTACGGGGCCTTAGCTCAATTGGTAGAGCGCCTGCTTTGCAAGCAGGAGGTCAGGGGTTCGATTCCCCTAGGCTCCACCACTTCGCTTCATCGGCCGTGTCGGCTGCCGTCTCGTGCTCCCACAGCACCAGCTCCACCTCGTGACCCGCGCCGACCTGCGGCTGCAGCCTCGTCATCCCACCCGGCGTCCCGGTCGAAGTGGTTCTCGAACACGCGCGCGCAGCTGAACAGGTCACGCACCAGCTCCGCGTCCAGGGGAAGAGCGTCGGGCTCGAGCCCGCCCTCGATGTCATCCCAGAGCGAGAAGCCCGCGGCGTAGTCGTTCATGAGGCGGATGCGGCGGGGGCGTCTCCTTG
This sequence comes from Salinibacterium sp. ZJ70, assembly GCF_011751865.2. Classification (GTDB taxonomy): domain Bacteria; phylum Actinomycetota; class Actinomycetes; order Actinomycetales; family Microbacteriaceae; genus Homoserinibacter. Next base: position 12,406 of record NZ_CP061770.1, read on the forward strand.
TGCTCGCTCCGCATGATGCCCGCTCCGGGGCTGGCCGCATAAGCGTCCCCGGGTTCTCCACATGTGGACAACCTGTGTACACAGCATGTACTCTCGACCGCGTGCCGCTCCCCCGTTTCCAACGGCTCGCCCTCGAGGAGCGCCGTCGCATCCTCGCGGTCGCCGCGAGGCACATCGCCGATCGCGGACTCGACGGCATCTCGCTCGGGCAGCTCGCCGACGAGGCGGAGATCTCGCGCTCAGCGCTGTACACCTACTTCGACGGGCGCGACGATGTGATCCGCGCGGCCACCGACGCAGCGGGGAATGCGGTGGCTGACGCCGTCGGTGCATGGGAGCGGCATGCGGATGCCGACAGGTTCTGGTCCGCTCTCGACGCCGCGCTCTCGCGGATGCGTGATCTGCTGGCTCGGCGCCCCGAGCTGCGCAGCAGCACCTCTGACGGCCTCGGCGACTGGTTGGATGACGTGCTCGCGGATGCAGAAGCCCTCGGTCTCGTGGCCACAGCGAACCGTGCGCTCGCCCGTGCGGCGACCGCGGCGATCATCGAGGCGGCGGACGGCCTCGACGCCGCTCAGCCTGGTGCGGTTCCCGTGGGCGACATCCGCCGCATGCTGGGTCGCGTCTGGAGCGGATAGCTGGGTGAACCCCTCGTTCCAGCACGCGAACGGGGGGAGCACGATTGCCTGGACAGTGTCCAGGGGACGAATACCGTGTTGACGTGACCGAAACCACCGCACTCACTGAGACCGACGACGCCCCCGAGAGCCACCGCAGCTACCTGATCGAGCTGCTCATCGTGATTCTCCTCGGCATCGTCTCCATCGCGACCGCGTACGCCACGTTCCAGTCGTCCCTCTACGACGGCAACCAGGCGTCGAGCTACAGCGTGGGAGGCAAGGCGCAGACGGAGGCCGAGTCGCTCTACCTCGAGGCGAACCAGCAGTACATGCAGGACACGCAGACCCTCGCGCGCCTCACCGAGCTGCGCATCCAGGCGGACGCTGGCGATGCCGTGGCCGCCGAGTCGCTCGAGACCCTGTACTTCATGAACGTCTCCGAGGAGTTCGGCGTCGCCATCGAACGAGCGGATGCCGCCAACGCCGCCGACCCCGAGTACTACACGAGCCCGCTCGACGACGAGGACTACCAGCACAGCCTGTTCAGCGGGTGGGCTGAGAAGAACGACGAGGCCGCGGCGTCCCTCGCGGCCGGCGACGAGGCCAACGGCCACGGCGACCGTCAGACCCTCGCCGCGACGCTCATGGCGATCACGCTGTTCCTCCTCGGTGTCGCCGCGGTCGTGCGCCGCGAGCGCACCAAGCTGCTGCTCATCGGCATCGGAACCGTCGTCTTCGTCGGATCCATCGTCATCTCGGCGACAGTGCCGTTCGTCTGGCTGTAATCCGCGCACACACGATGGCGCCCGCCCCCGCGAAGGGGACGGGCGCCATCGTCGTTCGGTGACCGTGTTCGGGGGTTACCAGTCGCCTCCGCCGGACGAGCCGCTGTCGAAGCCGCCTCCACCGAAGTCGGAACCGCCGCCGCTGTCCCAGTCGCTGCCGCCGCCGGAATCCCAATTCCAGCTCGAGTCGTCACCGCCCGAGAAGTCGGATCCGCCGCCTCCACCCGAGCCTCCGAGGCCCGCGAAGAGCGCCCAGAGCAGCAGACCCCCGACGATGAGGAAGAAGATCCACCCGCCCCAGCTCGTGCCGCCTGATCCGCGCGCCGTCGCACCACCGGACGTGTTCGCCATCGCGCGGGGGGTGTAGTCGGAGACGCGACCGGAGTGATTGGCGAGGTAGGTCTCGACGAGCGCGTCGGCTCCATCGCTCAGGCCCTTCACCAGATCGCCCGCCTTGAAGGTGGGGATGAAGACACCCTGCACGATCCGTGTGATGGTCTCGCCGTTGAGGTGCGGCGCGATGCCATTGCCGGCGACCACCTGCACTCGGCGCGGCTGGCGAACCATCAGGATGTAGAGCCCGTTGTCTTTGTCCGCGTCGCCGACACCCAGCTCATGGGCGCGCGTGCGCGCGTACAGCTCCGCGTTCTGGGTGATCGTGTTGACCGTCTCGACGACCACCACGACATCGTGTTCGTCGCGGATGCGGCGCAGGTGCGCCGAGAGGGTGCGCTCCTGATCGAACGTGAACAGGTCACCCGTGTCGATGACGTTCTCGTTCGCCTCCTGCGCCTTGGGGGTGTCCACGACGATCATCGCCGGATCGTCGGCACGGAAGGTCGAGCGGCAGTAGAGGCAGTGCCAGACCCCATTGGTGTCCTGGCGGAGCTCGGTCGAGCCGCAGTTCACACAGTTCTGCTCGGACAGCGGGATGGAATCGTTCATGCGGGACGGCCAGGGCGTTGAGTCACGGCGACCTCCGGGTTCGGGTGGCGAGCCCATCCTGCCACGACGGCTACGCAGCCTGGATACGCCGACGGCGCCTCACGCTGAGCGAATCAGCGGGGCGCCGTCGGGAGAAGATGCGAGCTCAGAACTCGTCTTCGTCATCTCCGGCGTCGATCGCGCCGACGTCCGAGAGGTCTTCGATCCACAGGTCTTCGTCAGCGCGGAGCGTCTGCCAGGCGGCGTATGCGACACCCACGACGGCCACGACGCCGAGTCCGATCGCGATGTAGGTGGCGGGGCCGGGACCGCGACGGCTGGGCGCCGGAACGATCGCGGGTGCGACCCGGTTGCCCGCGCGGGCGGCCGAGCGCACGACCTCGCGCACGCGCGGGTTGCGCGCGGCCTCGAGAACGGCGATGGCGGATCCGATGGCACCGGAGAGTGCGGGGAGCACGTCGCCGACGACCTTGTCCTTCACCGCGCCGCCTGCGGAGCGCACTCCCGCGACGCCGCCCGCGACGACCGGCTGGACGCGGTCCTCGTAGACATGCTGGACACGGGGGACGACCTCTTCGCGTGCCAGTGCGTTGGCCTGGCGCGTGGCCTCCCGCAGAACGAAGTTCGCCTGCTCGATCGCCTCACGCTGCTGGGTCCAGAGGTCGTCAGCGGAGCGCTTGAGCTTCTTCAGTTCCTTCTGACGCTTGCGGGACAGGGCCATGGAGTCCTCCGTTTGCGGTTGAGCGTCTCCCCATCCTGCCACGGGCCCCTTGTGAAACAATGGGGAAATGGCTCTTCCCACCGCTGTTGCGACCATTCACACGTCCATGGGTGACATCAAGGTCAACCTGTTCGGCAATCACGCCCCCGTCACCGTCGACAACTTCGTCGGCCTGGCGACCGGCACCAAGGAGTGGAAGCACCCCGGAACGGGCGAGGTCTCGACCAAGCCCCTGTACGACGGCGTGATCTTCCACCGCATCATCAAGGACTTCATGCTGCAGGGCGGCGACCCGCTCGGTCAGGGCATCGGCGGCCCCGGCTACCAGTTCGACGACGAGATCCACCCGGAACTCGCCTTCAGCACCCCCTACCTCCTCGCCATGGCGAACGCCGGCAAGCAGATGGGCCGCGGCACCAACGGATCGCAGTTCTTCATCACGACGGTGGCGACCCCGTGGCTCAACGGCAAGCACACCATCTTCGGTGAGGTTGCCGATGACGAGTCCAAGCGCGTCGTCGACGCGATCGAGGCTGTGGCGACCGACGGTCGCGACAAGCCCCTCCAGGATGTCGTCATCACGAGCATCGACGTCGAGACCCTGTGAGCACACCCCGCTTCGGCGAGATGCATGACGCCGATCCCTCGGTCTGCTATCGCCACCCGGACCGTCAGAGCTGGACCCTGTGCCAGCGCTGCGGACGCACCATCTGCCCTGAGTGCCAGATTCTGGCACCCGTGGGCGTGCAGTGCCCGGAATGCGTCGCCGAAGCGGGCGGCTCTGTGGCGTGGACGCCCACCCACACCAAGCCGGTGAAGCGGAAGGCGGCCGCCCGCCGCCAGTCGTCGCGCCAGCGTCCGCAGTCGGGCTTCGCCGCGAAGCTGTCGCAGATGATCCGCCCGGATGGTGCGGCCCCGTCGCTCAGCTGGGTGTTCGCGGGTGCCGTTGTCGCCCTCTGGGTCCTGGGGCTCCTTACGCAGAACCGAGTCCACTTGCTCCTCGCGGCCAGCCCCTCGGTGTCGCTGCTGGACCCCTCTGTGTCTTTGCAGGACTCCTCGGTGTCGCTCCAGGTGTGGCGCTACGCGACAGCCCCGTTCGCGACGATGGCGTCATTCAACTTCGTGAGCATCCTCTCCCTCGCGATCAGCCTCTTCTTCTGGCTGTATTTCGCTCCTTCTGTGGAGAAGTCGCTCGGGCGCAGCAGGTTCGTCCTGATCTTCATCGCGTCGGCGGTGTTCGGGTCGGCGGCGATGGTGATCTTCGGTGCGACGGCGTTCGGCCTCGGTGCTCCGCTGTTCGGTCTCTTCGGCGCGTACGCCGTCTCGGTGTGGTCGTATCCGCCAGCGCGCAACCAGATCCTCATCGTGCTCGCGCTGAATGTGGCGATCAACCTCGCGATCGGCGGCGGCTACTCGCTCCCGTACATCCTGGGCGGTGCGGCTGCGGGCGCCGGCTCGGCGTATCTGCTGTCGTACTACGCGGAGCGTCCGAGGTCGAAGCCGTCGACGCCGTTCCTCATCATCGGTGCGGTGCTCGCGGGGATGATCATCCTCGCGATCGCGACGAACCTCTGATTCCACATTTCCACAGCGAAGGCCCCCTCGTCCTACGGGAGAGGGGGCCTTCGCTATCTGCAGTTGTGAACACCTTTGAACAACGTTGTCCACAGGTTCATCCACAGTGTGGACAGAATCACACGGGTGTAATTCCTGTGATCCCGGTCAGCGCCAGCGGGTCGTCATGAGGAAGCCGATGAACATGATGCCGAAGCCGATGAGGATGTTGCCGGCCTTCAGCTCCGGGATCGGCAGCGAGTTCTGGCTGATGTAGAACACCAGGATCCACGCGAGGCCGAGAAGCATGAAGCCGAACATCACCGGCTTGAACCACACCGGGTTCGGGGTGTTCTCGTTCTTCGGAGTCTCGTCGTCAGACGGCTTGATTCGGGTATTGGGGCGAGCCATGCCGAAGATCATACCGCGCATGCCCTGAAGCACCCTCGGGTGCAGGTGGGGGAACCGTAGACTCGTGACTATGAGTGCCCTCCCGGACAGCCTGCAGGACGACGCTCCGTCGATCCCTGCGGAGAGTGACGGAGCTGGACCCGCCGGTCGTCGCCAGCGTCGGGAACAGGTGCGCCGCCGCACGGCGCGCCGCCGCGCGAGCGTCGTCGGCGTGCTCGGGGAGCTCCTCCTCACGGGCGGTGTCGTCGTGCTGCTGTTCCTCGGGTGGCAGCTGTGGCTCAGCGAGCTCATCATCGGCAACGAGATGCGCCAGGAGTCCGCGCAGCAGACGCAGGAATGGAACGAGCAGGCTGCGGCCGACCGGACACCCGTTGAGCCGGCGCCCACGGAGGAGCCCGCCCCCGACGAGCCGCTCCCCGAGATCGCGCTCAACCCGCCCGTTCCGGCCGTCGCCGCGGATGCTGCCAAGTTCGGCATGCTCATCGTTCCGCGCTGGGGTGCCGACTACTACCGCACGATCGCCGAAGGCGTCGACGCGGCCGCCGTCCTCGACCGGGGTCGGCTCGGGCGCTACCCGACGACGCAGATGCCCGGAGAGGTGGGCAACTTCGCCCTCGCCGCGCACCGGATGGGCAAGGGCGGATCGCTGCACTACGTCGATGAGCTGCGTCTGGGCGATCACATCTACGTCGAGACCGCAGAGGGCTGGTACCAGTACTCCTTCCGCAACCTCGAATACGTGCGGCCCACCGGAATCGGGGTGCTCAACCCCGTCCCGCAGATGACGGTCGCGGCGCAGGGCGAGCGGTTCATCACGCTCACGAGCTGCAACCCCGAGCACACCACCTCGGAGCGCATCATCGCGTACGGCCTCTTCGACCGCTTCTACCCCCGTGATCCGTCGGCGGTGGGCAACGGCGCCCCCGCCGAGATCGCCGCCACCGTCAACAAGTGAGGACCCGCTGATGTACGCAGCCCTGTGGAGGGTTCTGCCCGGCCCGTGGTGGGTGCGGGTGATGCTTCTCATCGTGCTTGCGGCAGCAGTGCTCGCCGCTCTCGTATTCTGGGTATTCCCCTGGGTGGATCAGCTGCTCAGCTCGCAGGAAGTGACAGTGATCGAATGACGCGCGTTCTCGTCGTCGACAACTACGACAGCTTCGTCTACACGCTCGACGGCTATCTGCTGCAGCTGGGCGCTGAGACGGAGGTCGTGCGCAACGACTCCTTCACCGCCTCCGACGCGGCCTCCCGGATCGCCGACTACGACGCGGTGCTGCTGTCACCCGGCCCCGGCACCCCGGCCGACGCCGGCGTCTCGATCCCCGTCGTGCACGCCGCGCTCGAGACCGGATCCCCGCTGCTCGGGGTGTGCCTCGGACACCAGGCGATCGCCGAGGCGCTGGGCGCCACCGTGACGCACGCCGACGAGCTCATGCACGGCAAGACCTCGCTCATCACCCACGACCACTCGGAGTTCTACGCGAACGTGCCGCAGCCGTTCCGTGCCACGCGCTACCACTCGCTCGCCGTCGTCGACAGCACGGTTCCCGCCGAGCTCGAGGTCACCTCGCGTACTGACGGCGGCATCATCATGGGGCTCCGTCACCGCGATGCGCCCATGTTCGGTGTGCAGTTCCACCCCGAATCGGTGCTCACCGAAGGCGGCTACCAGATGCTCGGCAACTGGCTTGAGGCGGCCGGACTCGCGGGGGCTGCGGAGCGCGCCCGCGGACTCAGCCCGCTCGTGAAGCTCGCCTGATCACGCCGTGCCGAGGCGCTCTGCGCCGTGATCCGCAACGATCCCACCGGGCCCGGCTCAGCGAGCTGGCGCGGGACGATCAGCCGTTGCAGTAGCCGAGCGTGACCGTCGAGCGCTGAGGCATCTCGCCGGCGGCCGACTGGGTGGTCACGGCGTTGCCCGAGCAGTCGCGGTTGGGCGACAGCTTGACCGTGATCTGCAGCGACTGCAGCGTCGACTGCGCGGTCTCGATCGGCTGGCCCTTCAGGTCAGGCACGTTCACGAGACCGTTCGAGACCACGAGGTTGACGGTCGCCCCCGCACGCACCGACGTCTGCGAGGTCAGCACCGACTGGGCGTCGTCGATCGTGATGCCCATGACCTGACCGCCCGCAACGGTCGGCGAGTAGTCCGGTGTGATGGTTCCCGGCACGAGACCCAGCTCCTGGATCTTCGCGAGCGCATCCGCTTCGCTCATGTAGACGAGCGACGGCAGGGTGACCTGCGGCGCACCGAGCGAGACGTAGACCTCGATGGCTTCCCGAGGGCTCACCTTGGTGCCCGGCTCGATGCTGAGAGACACGATCAGTCCCTCAGGCACGTCCGGGTTGGGACGCTCGACAGCGACGGGGCGCAGCCCTGCTTCGGTGAGCTGGGCGATGCCGTCGGCGGCGCGCTGCCCCGTGACATCCGGAACCGTCACGGAGGCGCCGGTCGAGACGAGCGTCGTGGGGGTGAGGTTGAACACCCACACCATCGCCGCGATGATGATCGCCGCCATGATCGTGACGCCCGCCCAGATCCAGGCGACCGGGGGTCGGCTCTGGGTGCGAACGGGGCGGTTCTCGTCATTCACGAGGCGGCGGAGGGTCGCCTCGGATGAGGCGGTCGACGTGGGGTTGACGCCGAACAGCGTCGCGTTGAAATCGTCGGTCGCGGGAGCGTGGTCGGGGATCTTGCCGCCGGCGGCGATCTCGAGATCGCTCTTGAACTCGGCAGCGCTCTGGAACCGCTCGAAGCGGTCCTTCGCGAGAGCATGCATGACCACGGCGCTCAACGCGGGCGAGACCGACGGCTTGATGCTGTTGGGGGCCGGAGGCATCTCGCTGACGTGCTGGTACGCGACGGCCACCGCGCTGTCTCCGCGGAACGGAGTGCGCCCGGTGAGCATCTCGTAGAGGACGACACCCGTCGAGTACAGATCGGTGCGGGCATCGACGACCTCACCGCGTGCCTGCTCCGGCGAGAAGTAGTTGGCGGTGCCGAGCACGGCGCTCGTCTGTGCGACGTTCGCCGACGACTCCGACACGGCGCGGGCGATGCCGAAGTCCATGACCTTGATCTGGCCGTTGCGCAGCACCATGATGTTCGATGGCTTGATGTCGCGGTGCACGACACCTGCACGGTGCGAGTACTCGAGCGCGGTGAGGATGCCCGCGGTGATGCGGGTCGCCTCCTCGGCGTCCATCGGCCCTTCGGCGATGCGAGTCGAGAGAAGGGTGCCGTCGATGCGCTCCATCACGATGAACGGCAGCTGCATCTCGTGGCCGTCGGGACCCGTGACGGTCTCCTCGCCGGCGTCGAAGACACGAACGATCGTGGGGTGCGCCATGCGCGCCGCGGCCTGGGCCTCCTGGCGGAAGCGGGTGCGGAATGACGGATCGGTGGCGAGCGAGGGGCGCAGCAGCTTGATGGCCACCTTGCGGCTCAGTCGGGTGTCGAAACCCTCATGCACTTCGGCCATGCCGCCACGACCGAGGAGTTCGCCGATCTGGTAGCGACCGGCGAGCGTACGCACGCTTGATGTCGCCTGATCATTCACGCGTGAAGTCTACCTGTGGGACCATGCCGACGAGTCAGCCTACGGAGTGATGCTGATGCTGAGGGTCGACGACGCGTTCGAGGTGATCCCGCCCGCGCATCGAGCCACGTAGGTCACCGTGGCCGAGGACCCCGGTGCTCCCAGCTCGATGGGGAAGGTGGTTGCACTTCCCGCTGCCACCGTGTGCGACTCGGGTGTCGCGTTCGTGATCGTGAACTGGTACGACTCGAGCGGATTGCTCGCAGGGCATCCGGAGTAGTTAGGGAACGAGATGGCGATCTCGTCGCCGGATGCACCGGAGGTCGGCGACGCCGTCGGCGTTCCTGGGGCGCTCGGCGTGGGGAACTCCCCGTACACGGTGATCGTGATCTTCGAGCCCTTGGGCACGTTGCCGAACGGGCTCACATCCTGCACGCGGCCGGCCTTGCCAGGTGAGTCGGGCGCGGGCCCGACCTTCGAGTCGTACGAGAAGCCCGCGTCGAGCGCCTCGAGCGCGGCGACCGCCTCGTCGAAGGTGAGGCCGCGGAGGGCGTCGCGATCCACCCGCACCGAGTTGGGCGTGGGTGTCGTCGTGTTCGGAGGTGCCGTCGTCGTCGACGGGGCCGCGGGGGCCGTGGTCGTGTTGGTCGGGGTCGGCTCGGGCTGCGGCTGCACCGCGATGACGATGATGATGGCGATGAGCGCGACGGCGAGCAGGGAGACGATCGCGATCAGCGGCCACATCCAGGGACTGCGCTGAGTCTCGGTCTCCGTCGTCGGCTCCTCCACGCTCTCGGTGGTGGAGAGCACGCGCGTGGCGGCCGTCGAGCTGCCCGCGATCGCCGCTCCCGCGGCCACGCCGGGGACAGCAGCGGCGGCGCCCGCGATATCCCCCCGGCGCAGAGCCTGCGCGGCGCGAGCGAAATGAGCGGCAGTGGCCGGGCGGTCTTCGGGTCGCTTCGCGATCGCCGAGTACACGAGGTTGCGCACGGGCTCCGAGATCGTGTTCGGCAGCTCGGGCGGCGGCTCGTTGATGTGCGCCATCGCGATCGCGACCTGCGACTCGCCCGTGAACGGCCGACGGCCGGCGAGAGCCTCGTACGCGACGATGCCCATCGAGTAGATGTCGGTGGACGGCGACGCCGGGTGCCCGCTCGCCTGCTCGGGCGAGAGGTACTGCACCGTGCCCATGACCTGACCGGTGGCGGTGAGCGGCACCTGGTCGGCGATGCGGGCGATGCCGAAGTCGGTGATCTTGACGCGGCCGTCGGGAGTGATCAGCAGATTGCCGGGCTTGATGTCGCGGTGCACCAGGCCTGCCGAGTGGGCGGCCTGCAGCGCCGACGACGTCTGGGCGATGATGTCGAGCACGCGATCGGTCGACAGCACCTTCTCGCGTTCGAGCACAGTCGAGAGCGCCTCGCCGGGCACGAGCTCCATCACGAGGAAGGCAGAGCCGTCCTCCTCGCCGTAGTCGAAGACGTTGGCGATGCCCTCGTGGTTCACGAGCGCCGCGTGACGTGCTTCGGCGCGGAAGCGCTCGAGGAAGCCCGGGTCGCCCAGATACTCGTCCTTGAGGATCTTGATGGCGACCGTGCGGCCGATCACGAGGTCTGTGGCCTGCCACACCTCGCCCATGCCGCCGATCGCGATCCGGTTCGACAGCTGGTAACGCCCACCGAAGGTGAGCCCGCTTGTGGGTCTCATCTGTTCAGCACCGCCTCTATGACCTTCTTCGCGATCGGAGCCGCGATCCCGTTACCGGAGCCGGACTGTCCTCGTCCAGCTCCATCCTCAAGCAGTACTGCGATCGCGATCTGGGGGTTGCTCGCTGGCGCAAAACCTGTGAACCAGAGGCTGTACGGGTCGTCGGCGCCGTTCTGCGCCGTCCCCGTCTTGCCTCCGACCTCGACACCATTGATTCTCGCACCGCTCGCGAAGCCGCTGTCGACATTCGACACCATCATCTGAGACATGCTCGCCGCCTGCTCAGGGGTCAGCGGGGTGCGGTACTCCGTCGCCTCGAACTCCTCCAGGAGCGACAGGTCGGCTGCCGTGATCGACTGAACGAGCGTGGGGTGCATGATCACGCCGCCGTTGGCGACGGCCGCCGAGAGCATCGCGATCTCGAGCGGAGTGGCGCGCACGTTGCCCTGGCCGAACGACTGCAGCATGAGCTGCGCCGTGCTCTCCGGCTGGGGGAACACACTGCGCGAGACGCGCATCGGGATCCGCAGATCCGCGTCGTCGAAGCCGAACTCGGTGGCCGTCTCGGAGATCGCGTCGAACCCGAGCTGCGCGCCGAGCTCCGCGTAGGGGATGTTGCACGACAGGCGGAACGCGTCCCTGATCGCCACCGTCTCGCCGCCGCCGCAGGTGCCGCTGTTCGAGTTGGTGATGTTGGTGCTCGTACCCGGGAGGGTGAGCACCGGCGGGTTCGGAAGCTGCGTGTCGGGAGCGAGGCCATTGCGCAGCGCCGCCGCCGTCATGAGCACCTTGAACGTCGATCCGGGCGGGTTCATGTCGCCGCCGATCGCGCGGTTCTGCAGCGGATCGGCGGGGTCGGCGAGCAGGGCATCGTAGTTCTGGGTGACGACGGACTGCACGTGCCCGGCGAGCAGGTTGGGGTCGTACGAGGGCTTCGACACCAGAGCGAGGATGCGGCCCGTGCTCGGCTCGATCGCGACGATCGAGCCCTGCAGATCGCCGAGGGCGTCCCACGCCGCCTGCTGGATGACCGGGTCGATCGTCGTCTGAACAGTTGCCCCGCGGGGGTTCTGGCCGGTCAGCACGCCGTTGAGGCGGTCGAGGAACTGCTCGCTCGCGCGCCCGGTGAGGAAGTCGTTGAGGCTGCCCTCGAGGCCGGTGTTCTCGCCGTGGATCGTGAAGTAGCCCGTGACGGGGGCGTAGAGGGCTCCCTGCGGGTACACACGCTGGTACTTGTACTGGTCGTCCGACGGCACCGACTCGGCGATCACCTCGTCGCCGGCGATGATCTGGCCTCGCTCCACCGAGAAGCTCGCGTAGAGGGTGCGTGTGTTCCGCGCATCCGCCTGCAGGTTCTGCTGCTCGACCACCTGGATGAGCGACGTCGAGACGCACAGCGCCAGGAACATGCCGAGCACGAGGGTGCCGACGCGACGGAGCTCCTTGTTCATGCGGACGCCCCCTTCTCGACGACGACGTGCGGCTGCTGACGCACCGAATCCGAGAGCCGCAGCAGAAGCGCCACGATGATCCAGTTCGCCACCAGGGACGAACCGCCCGCGGCGAGGAACGGAGTCGTGAGACCGGTGAGCGGGATGATGCGGGTCACGCCGCCGACGACGATGAACACCTGCAGCGCCACGACGAACGACAGACCCACTGCGAGGAGGCGACCGAAGTCGTCCTGGCCGGCGACTGCGATCCGGAACCCGCGGGCGACGAAGATCATGTACAGCGCGAAGATCGCGAAGAGGCCGATGAGCCCGAGCTCCTCGCCGAGGCTCGCGATGATGTAGTCGCTCTCGGCGAGCGGCACGATGTCGGGACGCCCGCGCCCGAGGCCCATGCCCACGAGCCCACCGTCGGCGAGGCCGAAGATGCCCTGCACCAGCTGGAAGCTGCCGCCCGACTTCGAATAGATCTCGGGGTTGAACGCGTCGAGCCAGTTCTGGAAGCGGCCGTTCACGTACGGCAGGGCGCGGCTCGCGATCCACGCGCCGCCGACGAAGAGCGTGAGACCGATGAGGATCCAGCTCGCCCGCCCCGTGGCGACGTAGAGCATCACCAGGAAGATTCCGAAGTAGAGAAGCGCCGTGCCCAGGTCGCGCTGGAACACGATGACACCCATCGAGAGCAGCCACACGACGAGGATCGGGCCGAGGTCGCGGGCGCGCGGCAGCTGCATCCCGAGGAAGCGCCGACCCACGAGCGACAGCGAATCACGCGCCGTCACGAGGTAGCCCGCGAAGAAGATCGCGAGCGCGATCTTCGCGAGCTCGCCCGGCTGGAACGAGAAGATGCCGAGACGGATCCAGACATCCGCGTTCGCGCCCGTCTCTCCGATCACGGGAAGCGCCGGCAGCACCAGCAGCACGATTCCGACGAACATCGCGATGAAGCGGTAGCGCTGCAGCACGCGATGGTTGCGCACGAGAAGCAGGATCGCGATCGCGAGAACGAGCGCGATGCTCGTCCAGACGATCTGACGCACGCCGAATGCCGCCCAGCCCTGGTACTTCTCGGCGATGTCGAGGCGGTGGATCATCGCGATTCCGAGGCCGTTGAGCATCGTCGCGATCGGCACGATGAACGGATCCGCTTCGCGTGCGACGATGCGCTCCACGATGTGCAGAACGAGGACGAGCGCCGCCGGGAAGCTCGCCAGGACGAAGATCCCCGGCTGGACCTCGCCGACAGCCCCCAGCTCCACGAGCGCGATGGCCATCGCGCCCATCGCGAGGGCCGCGAGGATCAGCAGCAGCTCGAGGTTGCGCAGGCGCGCGGGCGTCCGCAAGCGGATCCGGATGGTGCTCGTCATCGCCGTCACGTCACCCACCTGCCGATGCGGAGAGGCGGTCGACGATCTCGTGCGCGTTCCTCAGGCTCGAGGCATTGATGGTCTGCTGCACGCGTTCGCGCTGGAACTCGGGCAGATCGTCGATGCGGATCGCGGTGGACTGGTAGACGCTCGACAGCTCGATCGGACCGATCGACTGCTGCACGCCCTGGTAGATGGCGACATTGCCGTTGCTGACACCCACGAAGTAATGGGTCTGGGTCCAGCGGTAGCCGAGGTAGCCGGCGAGCACGATCGCGGCGGCGGCGAGAGTGACCGCGACCCCCCACATGATCTTGCGGCGGAGGGCCCTCAGGCGATCCTCTTCGATCAGCTCGTCGAGGTAGCTCTCGCTCTCGGGCTCGAAGTGCGCATCCTCGGGAGGCGACGCCTTGAGGGGGTGCAGGAGCAGCGTGGGGAGGCGGATGGGCTTGCGCACCTCCACCTCCTGCTGTCCGAAGGCCAGAGGACGCGCAGCCGATCCGACGAACATCGGCTCGGCTCCGGAGGCCCCTTCGCTGTCGTCGATGTCGACGATCACGACGGTGACATTGTCGGGGGCGCCGTTGTCGAGGCTCTCCTTGACGAGGCGATCCGCGGCGCCCTGGGCGGTGCGGATCGTGCCGAGGATCTGCGCCATCTTCTCGTCGGTGACGTAGCCGGAGAGGCCGTCCGAGCACAGCAGCCAGCGGTCACCCGGCAGGGTGTCGACGACGCCGCTGTCGATCTCGGGCGACGCATCGACATCGCCGAGCACGCGCATGAGCACCGCTCGCCGCGGATGCACAGCCGCCTCCTCGGGCGTGATGCGTCCGGATTCCACGAGTCGCTGCACGAACGTGTGGTCGGTCGTGATCTGCTTCAGCTCGCCGGCACGGAAGCGGTAGATGCGAGAGTCGCCGATGTGGGCGACGCCCAGCTGATTGCCGACGCGCGCGATCGCGGAGACGGTCGTGCCCATGCCGGTGAGCTCGTTGTGTTCGAACACCGTCTCGGCGAGCAGGCCGTTGGCGGCGATGAGCGCCGACTGCAGCGCCATGACGGCGTCTTCGGCGGTCGGGTACGGGATGTCGGCTTCGGCGATGCGCTGCGCCGCGATCGCGGAGGCGACATCGCCTCCGGCGTGACCCCCCATGCCGTCGGCGACGAGATACAGGTGGCGACCGAGGTAGCCGGAGTCCTGGTTGTTCGCTCGCACCTTGCCGACGTGAGACACGGCGGCCGTTGTGGGGATCGTCGCCACCGAGTTACCGCCGCAGCTCGAAGCTCGTCGTGCCGATGGTCACGGTCGAGCCGACGGGCACCGGTGTGGGCAGGGCGACGCGCGTGCCGTCGAGGAAGGTGCCGTTCGTGGAGTCGAGATCCTGGATCACCCACGAGTCGTTCCACAGCATGAGCCGTGCGTGGTGGGTGGAGGTGTAGTCGTCGCGGATCACGAGGCCCGATTCGCTCGATCGCCCGATCGTGAGCTGCTCGGCGGGCAGCTCGAGCTCGAGGCCCTCCTTGGGGCCGGAGGTGATGACGAGGCGGCGCGGGGTTTTGGAGCCGGCGTGCGGCTGCGAACGGTGAACCGGCTCGGTGAGCTGTGCGACGGGCGCCGCGGCCGGGGCGGCGACGACGGGAGAGACAGGGAACATCTCCGGGCCGGGTGCCACCTTGCGGGCCCGGTTGCCGAACAGATCGGAGCGCAGCGCGTAGACCACCATGAAGACGAACGCCCACATCAGGATCAGGAAGCCGATCCGCAGCACGAGGAGGGTCAGTTCGCTCATCGTGTGCCATCCTGCCGCACGTTGCCGCCCGGGGCGACATCGGCCGACTGCGCGAGAACGCGGAACACGATGCGGGTGCGGCCGATCTCGATCACCGAGTCGGGTTCCAGGAGCGCCTTCGTGACCTTCTGGCCGTTGAGCTTGGAGCCGTTGGTGGAGCCGAGGTCGGTCACCTGGGCGCGGGTGCCGTCCCACAGGATCTCGATGTGCTGGCGCGAGGTGCCGGCGTCGTCGAGCGTGATGTCGGCGTCGCTGCCGCGGCCGATGACGGTGCGGCCCTTCGCGAGCGTGTGGCGGCGGCCGGCGATGTCGAGCACCGGCGTCCACACGACAGCGCCCTGCACGTTCTCCGAATCGATGCGCACGACACCCGTCGGCAGGTTGGGGTCGTTCTCGAGCGCGATGTCGATGCCGCCGGCGAACGAGTAGCGCTGGGCGTTCGCGTGCTGCTGCACAAGCTGCGTGAACTCGTCGATGAGCGCGGGACCGAGCCCTGTCATCCGCGAGTAGTCGGAGGGTGCGAGCCGCACTCGGAAGCGGTTGGGCACGAGGATGCGGTCGCGCGAGACGACGGCCGCCTTCGTGTCGAGCTCGCGGCGCAGCGCGGCGGTCACCTCGAGAGGCTGCAGCCCGCTCTTGAAGGCCTTGGCGAAGGCGCCGTTGACGACGCGCTCCAAGCCCTTCTCGAACTGGTCGAGAATCCCCAAGGGGTCTCCTCTCGGCAGGCGGCTGAGCTCTGGCGTGCTCCGGACTCTCTGAATCGTAGTCGTCCAGGCAGGGAGGGACCTCAGCCTGCGGGCGTCGGCGGTTCATCCTCCACCCCGAGAATCGTGCGAGATGGTCGCTATGGAGGCCCTGAATCGACAATCACGCACGATTCGCCGGGGTGTGGATGTGGATGCTGGGCGGGGATGCGCGGTCCGGATGCGCGGTCCGGGGTGCAAGCGACGCGTGATAGTCTCGGAAGGCTGATCTGCTCTGGCGGATCGACGCGCGAGTGGCGAAATGGCAGACGCGCTGGCTTCAGGTGCCAGTGCCCGCAAGGGCGTGCGGGTTCAAGTCCCGCCTCGCGCACGGAACGACGGCATCACCTTCGGGGGGTGCCGTCGAGTCGTTTCCGGGGCTGGTTGACGCGCGTCATCCCTCCGTCGGCGGGCTCCCGGGCACCGGGTGCGGGTGACCGGCCAGTCCGTAGCGGCGGTTGAGCGGGTCGATGAAGAAGTCCGGTTCGCGCGGGGGTCGCAGGGTGAAGCGAAGGAACGATGCAAGGAGCCCCGCGAGGAAGACCGCGGCGAGGGCGATGGACAGTCCGTCGGCGGCGAGCTGGATGAGCGTCGCCGAGAAGATCGCCTGCGCGAGGACGATCGCTACACAGAAGAGGCCGATGTCGACGGCGAGCACATTGCGTCCGAGGATCGCCTTCGCCAGGAACTCGATGCCGATGATGCTCACCGGGATCGAATAGAGCGCGATCGTCGCGGCCGGCACGAACGCCGGCTCCCCCCATCCGCCGAGCACGGCGAGAACGATGAACAGCAGCACCATCGGCCAGACGGCGATCTTGATGTGCTCCCAGTAGCTCTCGTTGACGGCGGCGAAGCGCGCCACCCAGGGGTGGTGGCCGCTCCAGTCGTACACGAAATGGAGCAGGCTGCCCACGGCGATCGCGGGGATGACGCCCCACCATCCGATCGTCACGAGCTCGTCGATGCGCATGGCCTCACGCTACTGGCCGGGATCAGTCGGGGATCGCGAGGGCGGCTGCGCCCAGCACCTGCTCCATGCTCGGTGCCCCCTCCGCGCGGAACACCTGCTTCCCCTCGGCGTCGCGCACGATCACCGTGGGAGTCGAGGTGATGTCGTGCTGCTCGGCGTAGTCCGCATCGAACGCGACATCATGCTCCTCGACGACGGCGCCCGGGATCATGGATGCCGCGTGCCCGAGCACGATCCGCGCGCTGTGGCACGAGCCGCAGAACGCCGAGGTGAACAGCTCGAACCGCACGCGCGGGGTCGGCTGCTCGGTCATCCCCCCAGTGTCTCGCGGATACGACGCTTCGCGCTGGGAGCTCAGCTCTCCTTGCGCCCCACGAACGCGTCCATCGACGAGTACACGTGGAACACCTTCGCGGCGGCGCCGTCCCACCAGCGGGTGGGGAGGAGACCGCGCAGGGCCATCGCGAGCTTCACGGTCCATGGGCGCAGCACCATCGGGGTGCCGCGCAGCATGCCCTTCCAGGCGGCGCTCGCTGCCTGATCCGGGGTCATGATGGGCGTCAGCAGCGGACCGCGGGCGCCCTCGAACATCCCCGTCGAGACGTAGCTGGGGCAGAAGGTCGTGACCTTCACGTGCGGGTAGCCCATCCGGCTGAGCTCGAGGCGGATCGATTCGCTCCAGCCGATCATCGCCCACTTCGACGCCGCGTAGACGCTCATGTTGGGGTTGGGGAGAGTGCCTGCGGCGGACGCGATGTTGAGGATGCGCTTGGGTCGCGCGGGGGAGCTCATCATGTCGGGCAGCACCTCGCGGGTGAGCCACATGGGGCCGAGGGTGTTGATGCGCATCGTGAGCTCGATGTCGCGCTCGACATCGTGCTGCCAGAACGGCACCCCCCGCACGATCCCGGCGTTGTTGATGAGGATGTCGACGGGACCGAGCTTTTCGCGCGTCGCGGCGACGCCCGCGCGGATCGCGTCCAGCTGCGACACATCGACCGGGAACACCTCGATCCGCAGGCCCGGGCGGGTGAGCTCTGCGGCGAGCTCGCTGGCGAGCTTCTCGTCGACGTCCCACAGTGCGATGCCCGCTGCTCCCCCGTCCGCGGCCTTGCGGGCATAGATCGCGCCCATGCCGCGGGCGGCACCCGTGATGAGGACGGTCGCGCCAGCCAGCACGGCGGCGGTGTCGGCTCGAGCCACAGCACACTCCTGAATCGGGCCGCACGTCGCGGCACCACCAGGATGCCTCGCCGCGCGCGGATTCCGGGGCGCGGCGAGGGATTCTGTCGGTCGCGGCGCTCGCGCGTCGCCTCGATGCGGTGGCGGTTGTCGATCGGCCACCGGGGCTCCGGGCTCGCTAGTCTCGGGCAGGGGGACACATGACCAGCACAGACGCCGGCCGCACGCCCGCGGAGCTCACGACGCAGCTCACGCGCGACGAGAAGATCATGCTGCTGGAGGGGCGACGCTCCTGGTGGACGAACCCGGTCCCCCGCCTCGGCATCCCGCAGCTCTGCGTCACCGATGGCCCGCACGGCGTGCGGCTGGTGCGCAGCGAGGATGGCGCGTTCGGCGTCGGCGGCGCGATCCCGTCGACGGCGTTCCCGACCACGATCGTGCTCGCCAACACCTGGAGCCCCGCGAACGCCCGCGCGGTGGGCGCGGCGATCGCGGCCGAGTCTCGCGCCCGCGGCGTGCACGTGCTGCTTGCGCCGGGTGTCAACATCCAGCGCAACCCGCTGTGTGGGCGCAACTTCGAGTACTTCTCGGAGGACCCGCTGCTCACCGGCGTGCTCGCGAGCGCGTACGTGCAGGCAGTGGAGGAGGCGGGCGTCGGCACCTCGGTCAAGCACTTCGCCGCCAACTCGAACGAGGACTTCCGTTTCGTGGGCGACAGCGTCGTCGACGAGCGCGCGCTGCGCGAGATCTACCTGCGCGCATTCGAACGGGTGGTGACCGAGGCGCGCCCCGCCACGGTGATGGCGGCGTACAACAGCGTCAACGGCAGCTTCGCCTCCGAGAACGCGACCCTGCTCACCGGCATCCTGCGTGAGGAGTGGGGCTTCGACGGGCTCGTGATGACCGACTGGGGTGCCACGAATGACCGCGTCGCCGGGCTCATCGCCGGATGCGAGCTCGACATGCCGGGCGGGGTGCGGCACAACCGCACCGCCATCGCCCAGGGGCTGGAAGATGGATCCCTTCCCGCTGAGGTGCTGGATCGTGCGGTGGAGCGGATGCTCACCCTCATCGAGCGGGTGCACCACGACGAGAAGGGCGCGCCCGAGGACGCCGACGCGCATGCGGAGCTCGCGACGCGCATCGCCGTGGAGGGCGCGGTGCTGCTGCAGAACGACGGCGCGCTCCCCCTCGCTCCGGATGCGGACGGCCTCGTCGTGATCGGCGAGATGTTCGACCGGATGCGGTACCAGGGCGGCGGATCGTCGCTCATCGCACCCACTCGCCTCGTCACTCCCCGCGACGCCTTCGATGCGCGCGGTGTTCGCTACCGCTACGCGCGCGGCTACCGCAGCATGTACGAGGGCGTCGACACGGAGCTCGAGGCCGAGGCGCTGCGTGTCGCCGAGGGTGCGGAGACGGTGCTGTTCTTCGGCGGGCTCGGCGACCTGGAGGAGTGCGAGGGATTCGACCGCACCTCGCTCGAGATCGCGGAGGATCAGCGTCGGCTCATCGAGCGTCTCGTCGATCAGGGCTCGCGTGTGGTGCTCGTGCTGTTCGGGGGTGCGCCCTTCGCGGTGCCACGCGCGGAGCAGGTGCATGCAGTCCTCGACATGTTCCTGCCAGGGCAGACCGGGGGCGAGGCGTCCGCGCGGCTGCTGTTCGGCGAGGCCGTGCCGAGCGGTCGGCTCGCGCAGAGCTGGCCCCGCACCGCGGCGGACGCGAGCTCCGCCGCTGACTTCGACCGCGCCTACGTGGCCCAGTACTTCGAGTCGGTGTTCGTCGGCTACCGGCACCACGACCTCGCGGGCACCGACCTCGCCTACCCCTTCGGCCACGGACTCAGCTACACCTCGTTCGTCTACCGCGACCTCGAGGTGCGGATCGCGGATGGCATGGTCGTCGCCGAGCTCACGGTCGCGAACACGGGCGAACGCGCCGCCGATGAGGTGGTGCAGTTCTATGTGCGCCGGGATGAGAGCGCCGTGTTCGCGCCGGAGAAGGAACTGCGCGCGTTCGAGCGTGTGCACGTGCCGGCCAGCGAGGAGCGCCGCGTGCACGTCGAGTTCCCGGTCGCCGAGCTCTCCTACTGGGATGTCGCCGATGGCGGATGGCGACTCGAGAACGGCTCGTGCACGCTCCTCGCCGCCGCATCCGCACAGGATGTGCGCCTCGAGGCGACGTTCGAGGTGACGAGCGGGCAGACATCGCGCTCGCCGTACTCCCCCGCGGTCGATGCCGCGTACCGACGCCCGCCGACGGAGGTCCGCGCCGCGTTCGCCGAGCTGGTCGGCCGCGAGATCGTCGTGCCGCCCATGCCCACGCGGCTCGGCATGCAGCACCGCATCGGCGACGCATCCGGCACCCTCACGGGCCGCCTGCTGCACCGTGCGGCGCTCGGACAGGTGGACGGCGAGTACCGCAGGGCACTTCGGATGTCGGACTCACCCGAGCGTGACGCCGCGGTGAAGGAGGGCTGGTTCCTCGTGCGCATGATGCCGACCACGTCGCTCCGGAGCCTCGTCATGTCGAGCGACGGCGCTCTGTCGTACCGCGCCGCCGAGCTCATCGAGGCGATCGCGAACGGGCACCCGCTGCGCGGCATCCGCCAGTTCGTGCGGCGCGGCCGCGAGGAGCGCCGGGCCGGGGTGCGTCGCTAGCTGTCAGTCCTCGTCGGCATCGTCGGCGGCCCTTTCGGCCGCGAGGCGGTCGGCTTCGGCGCTCGTCAGGTTCTCGTTGGCTGCGTCTGGATCCAGCGCGACCTCTCCGTCACGCTCGAGCGTGCCGTCGAGGTCGCCCTCCACGAACGGAACCATCGGCTGGATGGGGATGAAGTTGTTGTTCGACATGCGCCCACGCTAGAAATCGGCGCGGGTCGCAGCCACGGGGTTGACGTGGCGACGAGAACGCGTCAGGCGAGCAGCGGCTCCTGCGTCTCGGTGGCGGGAATCGGCTCGGCCGGCAGGCGGCGCACACGCGCCCGGCGACGCTTCTTCTCCGGGATCATGGTGCGCATCTCGTCGAGCTTGCCGAAGCACAGCAGGCGGTCGCCGGATTCGAGGATCACGTTCTTGCGCGGGTTGGGGATCACGAGCGTGCCGCGGTGCAGGGTGAGAACCGTGATGTCGCGCTCCCAGAGCCCGGCATCGCCGAGGGGGCGACCCACATACTCGGCGTTCGGGAGCATCTGCAGCTCGGCGACCCCGTATCCGGTCGACACCGACAGGCGCTGGCGCACGTCGATCTCGGGGAACGCCACCTGGGCGGCGATGTAGTCGATGATCGCGCCCGCGACATCCAGCTGGGTGGCGGTCTCGATGCCCTGGAGGCCCGGCGAGGAGTTGACCTCCATCACGAGCGGGCCGTCGTTGCCTTCCAGCATGTCGACACCCGCGACGCGCAGCCCCATGATCTGGGCGCTGCGCACGGCCGCCTGCTCGTATTCGGGGGTGAGCGCGACGCGCTCGACGCTGCCGCCGCGATGCACGTTGGAGCGGAACTCGTCGCCCTTCGCGGTGCGGCGCATCGCCGCGACGACACGGTCGCCCACGACGAGGGCGCGGATGTCGCGTCCGCGGCTCTCCGAGATGAATCGCTGGATGAGCACGTTCTGGTTCGTGGAGTGCAGCGTCTCGATGATCGCCTCGGCCGTCTTCACATCCGGGGCGAGGATCACGCCGATGCCCTGGGTGCCCTCGAGGAGCTTGATGACGACGGGGGCGCCGCCGACGCGCTCGATCGCGGGGCGCACATCCGCGCGGTTGCGCACGAAGGTGGTGGCGGGCATGCCGATGTTGTGGCGCGAAAGGATCTGGTTGGCCCGGAGCTTGTCGCGGGCGTTCGAGATGCCGTTGGCGGTGTTGGGCGTGTAGACGTCCATCTGCTCGAACTGTCGCACCACGGCGGTGCCGAAGTAGGTGATCGAGGAGCCGATGCGCGGCAGCACGGCGTCGTAGTCGCTCAGCGGACGACCCCGGAACTGCAGGTCGGGCTCGTCTCCCGTGAGGTCGATCGCGAACCGCAGGGTGTTGAGCACCTTCACCTCATGGCCGCGCTGCACCGCCGCTGCGCGAAGGCGCTGCGTGGAGTACGCCCGGGGGGCGCGCGAGAGGATGGCGAGTTTCATGTGGGCGGCCTGCCAATATAGGTGGGATGAGCGAGAACACCCATTCAAACACCCTTGTGGGGTGGCGTGAGTGGGTGCAGCTGCCCGGAATCGGCGTGCCGTGGATCAAGGCGAAGATCGACACCGGCGCGCAGACCTCGTCGATCCACGCCTACGACCCCGTTGTGTTCGTGAAGGACGGCGTCGACTGGGTGCGGTTCGCCGTGCACCCGTGGCAGAAATCCGATGACGATCCGGTGATCGTCGAGTGCCCGATCCGGGACCGCCGGAACGTGCGCAGCTCGTCGGGGCACGTGCAGGAGCGCATCGTCGTGCTCATGCGGATCGTGCTGGCCGGGCGCGAGGTGACGGCTGAGGTCACCCTCAGCAACCGCGACCAGATGGGCTTCCGGATGCTGATCGGCCGTGAGGCGCTGCGCCACGGCTTCGTGGTGGATTCGTCGCGTTCGTTCGTGGGGCCGCGTGCTCCCGGCGGTGCGCGCCGTCGCAACCGCGGCCGCGAATAGGGTGCACGCGGGGTGGCCGCGCGGCTAGCCTGACGGCATGCGCACCCCCGCCGCGTACATCCGGGGCGTCCGGTATCCGGAGGCCTTCCACGGTCACGGCATCGAGCGCGGGTTCTTCGAGGGCTGGTACATCAAGCTCGTCTCCGCGGATCGGCGACAGCGCTGGGCGGTGATCCCCGGCATCTTCCGCGGGGTGGGCGAGGACGCCGAACGCGATGAGGCGTTCGTGCAGGTGCTCGACGGTCTCACCGGCCGCAGCTGGTACCACGTGTTCCCGGTCGATGCGTTCCGAGCATCCGATCGGCGCTTCGAGGTGGAGGTCGCGGGCAACCGCTTCGACAGCAGCGGGGTCACGCTCGAGCTGCCGCAGCTGCGGGGGCGCATCGACTACACGGCGCCCCTCGATCCGTTCCCCGTCACCTGGCGGGCGCCCGGCATCATGGGCTGGTTCGGGCTCGTGCCGAAGATGGAATGCTTCCACGGCATCGTGTCGCTCGGGCATCCACTCGCCGGCGAGCTGCTCGTGGAGGGCGAGCCGGTGAGCTTCGACGGAGGGCGCGGCTACATCGAGAAGGACTGGGGATCGGCGTTTCCCGCCGGCTACGTGTGGCTCGCGAGCAACCACATCGACACGGATCCGGATGCCTCGCTCGTCGCATCCGTCGCCACGATCCCCTGGATGCGGCGCGCGTTCCGCGGCACGATCATCGCGCTGCGGCACGGAGATGCACTGCACACCTGGGCCACCTGGAATCGCTCGACCGAGCGGCGGCTCGAGATCGACGACAGTCATGTGCACTGGAGCGTCACCGGTCGTGCGGGCACGCTCGAGCTGACCGCGGAGCGGGTGCGCGGCGGCCTGCTGCATGCACCGCTGCGCACCGCGATGCATCAGCGGGTGGAGGAGACGCTCGATGCGCGCGTGCACATCCGGCACACCGGCGCAGACGGGAGGGTGCTGCTCGAGGGCACGGGCGAGTGCGCGGGCCTCGAGGTCTTCGGTGATACCGAACGGATGCTCGCGCTCTAATCTGTTGCGGTGACCACCACCACGCGCACCCTCCGCACCCGCGTTCTGATGCTCGTCGAGGCGAAGCCCTTCCAGCGCGGCATCATCGGCCTCATCCTTCTCAACGCCGTGATCCTGGGGCTCGAGACCTACCCGGCGATCACGGACGCGATCGGGCACGAGCTGCACTACGTGAACATGGTGATCATCGCGATCTTCGTGGCCGAGCTGGTGCTGCGCATCTGGGCGCACGGGTGGCGGTTCTTCACCAACGGGTGGAACATCTTCGACTTCTTCGTGGTGGTGGTGGCGCTCATCCCCGCTGGCGCCGAGGCGGGCGTGCTGCGCGTGCTGCGTCTGCTGCGGGTGCTGCGTCTGCTGTCGGCGGTGCGGTCGATGCGCCTCGTGGTGGCCGCACTCGGTGCGGCGATCCCCGGCATCGCCTCGATCGGCGGGCTGCTCATGATGGTGATCTACGTCTTCGCGGTCGCGTCGACGACCCTCTTCAGCACCGCGTACCCGCCGGGATTCGGCGACCTCTGGCTGTCGACGGTGTCGCTCTTCCGCATCATGCTCGGCGACGGCTGGCCCGACCTCGTCGCGCCGATCGCAGCGGAGCAATCGTGGGTATGGGGTTACTTCATCGTCTACAGCATCGTGACGACCCTCATCGTGATGAACCTGCTGATCGCGGTCGTCGTGGAGGCGATGGAGCGCATGAAGGTGGGCGAGGAGGATCCGACGGAGCCAGCCCCCGTCGATCTGCCGGTGATCGTCGAGATCCGCGAGCTCAAGGACCAGGTGGCGCGCCTCGAGGCGCTGCTCACCGAGAAGAAGTAGAGCGCCTCAGCCGAGCTCCGCCCGCAGCCGCTCGCGGATGCGGTGGGACCGCATGCGGGCCGCACCCGGCCGGATCCCAAGCACCGTCGCCGCCTCGGCGAGGGTGAATCCGTCCCAGTGCACGAGGCGGATGAGCTCCCGATCACGCGGGGAAAGGTTCGCGATCGCCGCTCGCAGCGCCACGATGCGGCCGTCGTCGTCCGTGTGCACGACCGTCGTCGCGAGCTCGTCACGCAGGCGCTCGGAGAGCGCGTTCTGTCGCCTGCGCGAGCGGGTCCATCCGCGCAGCACGCGGTGTGCGATGCCGAACATCCACATGCGTGCTTCGGTCGCATCGGCAGGGACGGCGTTCGCGCGGCGCCACAGCACGAGAAGCGTCTCGGCGACGAGGTCAGCGGCGTCTGCCGGCTGCTCGACCCTGCGCAGGAAGTAGCTAAGAAGGGCGGCGGATTCGCGCTGGACGAGCTGCTCGAAGAATGACGCCGAGCCCGACGATGTGGCAGTCGCGCGGGCCGACTGCGCGGTCACGGAATCTCTCGCAGGCAGCTCGTCGTCAGGGCGAGCACGCGGAGGTCGGGGCGGTCCGACGGGCGCACCTCGTCCACGAGGGGCTCACTGAAGGCCCAGAGAGCGCGCGCGACCGCGTCCGAGGTGGCTTCATCCGGATTCAGCGACGTCGGGTCGTGAGGCGGCGGGTCGGCGAGCCCATCGTGGGTGCGCTGTGCGAAGCCCGACCAGTCGATGCCGCGGATGGCGTCGTCGATGTGATCGATGACCTCCTGGTCTGCGTCCATCACATCGATCCATGTGCGGCAGCTGACTTCGTGCCCGTCGTGCGTGGTGTAGCGGACCGGGATGGATTCGTTCGATCGCATGGCGCCGTCCTCGATGCCCACGTACGGGGGCACCCTGAGGTGTGCATCGTTGCGGGTGATCCCCGCGGGCAGCGCGAACCCGCCCACAAGAGCGGTCCCCGCCAAGACCGCGTGCCAGGGACGCAGATGACTCCGTCTCGTCGGGCGCGTCGCGTGCACGAGGTGCGCGATGCTCGGCGCTACTCGGAGGAGAGCGCGCTCGTCGGGCTCGGGTGCGGTGCGCGCGAGCAGCACATCGAGCTCGTCGTCGCGCATCGGGTGCTCCGGTCTCTTCGTCATGCCCTGTTAATGGCCGGCAACCGGCAGGGTGTCACATCTGGTGCGCGTGCGACAGTGGCCGCCGGGCGAACCCGACGGCCACTGGGGTGGTCCCGCTCAGTCGGCGAGGATCAGGTACAGCGCTCGCCGCGCCTCGTCGAGCTTCTCGACGGCGGCGGCGCGCTGGGCGTCGGTGGCGGAGTGGTGGAACTGGCCCACCACTCCCATGAGCTTGCCGACGCTCTGCTGGAAGGCGAGCTCGCCCTCCGAACGCTGCGGCGCTCCCGACTCCCACGCCTTCGCGAGTTCGTCGGCGTTCTGCTCGACGTAGGCGCGACCGGCGTCGGTGAGGGAGTAGTCGGTGCGGCGGCCTTCGCCGGTCGCCTCGATGAGCTCCTCGTCGACGAGCTGCTGCAGGGTGGGATACACCGAGCCGGGGCTCGGGCGCCAGGTGCCGCCGGAGCGCTCGTCGATCGTCTTGATGAGGCCGTAGCCGTTGCTGGGGCCATCGCTCAGAAGCGACAGGATGACGGCGCGGATGTCGCCGCGGCCGGCGCGGCCCTTGCCTCGCCCGCGGCCGCCCCACGGGCCGAAGCCGGGGCCGCCGGGGAAGCCGCCCATGCGTCCGGGTCCGTAGGCGTGGATGCCGAACTCTGCCTGGGGGCCGTGCTGGGACGGGAGGCGGGGGTCGTGGTGGAAGCGTGCGGGGCGCTCGTGGCGCGAGTGTGCGTGGTGAGGGTTCATGTGAACTCTCCTCTCCGGGGGGATGGAGTGATTATCGTGATGGGTCAAAGATATATCGTTAAGTTCGATCTGGCAAGATCCCCACCTCTCCGGCCTCACCGGTGTTACCGCGTGTGACCGTTCGTTGCGGTCCGTGACCGCGGCCCTCGACGGCACGGCGTCCGCGGACCACCATCGAACCGTGACCGAGAACTCCCCCCGCCAGATCCGCTTCAACGCCTTCGACATGAACTGCGTCGCCCACCAGTCCTCCGGCATGTGGCGCCACCCCGACGACCGCTCCGACACCTACAAGGACATCGAGTACTGGACGAACCTCGCCCAGCTTCTCGAGCGCGGAACGTTCGACGGCATCTTCATCGCCGACGTGCTCGGCACCTACGACGTCTACGGCGGCACCAACGAGGCCGCGATCCGCAACGGCGCGCAGGTGCCCGTCAACGATCCCGTGCTGCTCGTCTCGGCGATGGCGGCCGTCACCAAGAACCTCGGCTTCGGGGTGACTGCGGGCACCGCCTACGAGCACCCGTATCCGTTCGCCCGCCGCATGACGACCCTCGACCACCTCACCAAGGGGCGCGTCGGATGGAACGTCGTCACCGGCTACCTGCCGAGCGCCGCACGCAACATGGGTCACGACGACCAGCTCGAGCACGACGACCGCTACGACCAGGCCGACGAGTACCTCGAGGTGCTCTACAAGCTGTGGGAGGGCTCGTGGGAGGACGACGCCGTCGTGCGTGACCGCGATACCGGGGTCTTCACTGAGCCCTCGAAGGTGCATGAGATCCGTCACAGCGGAAAGCACTTCACGGTTCCCGGCATCCACATCTCCGAGCCGTCGCCGCAGCGGACCCCCGTGATCTACCAGGCGGGTGCCTCCTCACGCGGCGTCGCCTTCGCGGCCGACAACGCCGAAGCGATCTTCGTCGCCGCCCCCACCAAGGAGGTGCTGAAGTCCACGGTGGCCCGCATCCGCGACGCCCTCGAGGCGGCCGGGCGCGGACGCTACGCCGCCCGCATCTACACGCTGCTCACGATCGTCACCGACGAGACCGACGAGAAGGCCCAGGCCAAGTACGAGGACTACGTGCGCTACGCCTCCCCGGAGGGCGCGCTCGTCTTCATGTCCGGATGGATGGGCATCGACCTCTCCCAGTACGACCTCGACGAGCCCGTCGGCAACGTCGAGTCGAACGCCATCCGCTCCGTCATCCAGAACTACGAGGAGTCGGCGAAGAACGGCGAGGAGTTCACCGTGCGCGACATCGCCACGGGCGGTGCGATCGGCGGACTCGGCCCGACCATCGTCGGCGGCGCCGAGACGATCGCCGACCTGCTGCAGGAATGGGTGGACTGCACCGACGTCGACGGCTTCAACCTCGCCTACGCGATCACCCCCGGCACGTTCGAGGACATCGTCGAGCATGTCATCCCGGTGCTGCGCGCTCGCGGCGCCTACCCCGAGCAGTACGCACCCGGCACGCTGCGCGACAAGCTGCATGGCGACGGCGACCGGCTGCCCGCCGACCACCGCGGATCGCGCTACCGGATCGGCGGCGACCTCTCGACGGCGGTCGCCACGAGCTCCGAGCGCGCCGTCGTCAGCGTCTGAGCTTCACGCCTCCCGAGCGGGGGCGGCGCCGCCGGCTGGCGCAGGGTTCCAGCCGGCGACGCACAGTCAGGCGCTCGCCGGTTCCGTGGCGGGCGCAGCCGGAACGAGGCGCTTCAGCAGGAAGCCCCATGCGAGCGCGACGAAGAACATGAGCACGCCGTAGACGGCGGCGGGCAGCGACATCTCGACGGAGCCGATCACCGTCTGGGCGATCACGATCGAGAGCGTCGCGTTGTGGATGCCGATCTCGAACGAGCTCGCGACCGCCTGACGCGGCTCCACCCGGAACAGGCGCGGCACGAAGAAGCCGACCGCGAGCGACAGCACGCAGAACAGCACGGTGATGAGTGCGAGCTGGCCGACATTCTCGATGAGCAGCTTCCAGTTCGACACGACCGCCCCGATGATCACGACCGCGAGGATGATCATCGACGCGATGCGCACGGGCTTGTCCATCCGCTTCGCGAAGTTCGGCTTCCACCAGCGCACGAGCATGCCGAGCACCACCGGGCCGAGCACGATCGTGAACACCTCGACCGCCTTCGAGAACTGCACCCCGAGCTCCGTCTCGCCCGGCATGAAGATCGCGATCGCGAAGTTGGTGATGAGCGGGAGCGTGAACACCGCGATGACCGAGTTGATGGCCGTGAGCGACACGTTGAGCGCGACGTCACCGCGGAACAGGTGACTGTACAGGTTGGCTGAGGTGCCGCCCGGCGAGGCGGCGAGCAGCAGCATGCCCACGGCGAGGATCGGCGGCAGGTCGAACAGGAACACGAGCCCCAGGCACAGGCCCGGAAGCACGATCAGCTGGCACGCCAGTGCGACGATCACCGCCTTCGGATGCTTCGCGACGCGGGCGAAATCGCCGAGGGTCAGAGACAGGCCCAAGCCGAACATGATGATGCCGAGGGCGACGGGCAATCCGATGGTGGTCAACGCTGATCCCATGCCCGCATCCTGGCGCACCCGCGGACCGCGCGGGAGGTAGACAGGGCGGTCGCGCGGATCAGACGGCGGGCTGGTGCTGCGTGATGCAGTGGATGCCACCGCCGCGCGCGAAGATCGCGCGCGCGTCGACGGTGACCACGCGGCGGCCCGGGTAGGCCTCCTCGAGGATCGCGCGCGCCGTCGCATCCGCCGCGGGCTCGCCGAAGCCGCACGCGATCACGCCGCCGTTCACCACGAGGTGGTTCACGTAGCTCCAGTCGACGAAGCCGTCGTCGTCGCGCAGCGTCGCGGGCGCGGGAAGCGGGACGATCTCGAACGGCCGGCCTGCCGCATCCGTCTCTCCCTCGAGCATCGCGCGCAGTTCGCGCGTGACGGCGTGGTCGGGATGCGCGGGGTCGCGCTGGTCGTGCAGCAGCAGACGTCCGGGAGAGGGGATCGTCGCGACGATGTCCACGTGGCCGTTTGTGCCGAAGTCGGAGTAGTCGCGGGTGAGGCCGCGCGGCAGCCAGATGGCGCGCGTCGTGCCGAGGGTGCGCGCGAGCTCGGCCTCGACGGCCTCCTTGTCGAGCCCTGGGTTGCGGCGCTCATCCAGCTGCACCGTCTCGGTGACGAGCACCGTGCCCTCACCATCCACGTGGATCCCGCCGCCTTCGTTGACGAGCGTGGAGCTCACGATCTCCGCTTCGAGCTGCAGTGCGATCGTGTGCGCGTGGTCGGCCGAGAGCCGCCACTCCGACCAGCCGCGGTCGCCCCAGCCGTTGAACACCCAGTCGACAGCGCCGAGCACGCCGGGCCGCTCGTCGTCGACGACGAACGTGGGCCCGTGATCGCGCAGCCAGTACTCGTCGACCGAGGCGGTGAGCAGCTCGATGTCGGAGCCCAGCATGTCGGCGGCGCGCGAGGTCTCGCTCGGGTCGACGAGCATCACCACGGGCTCGAACTCGGCGATCGCATGGGCGACCGCCGTCCATGCCTCGTATGCCTCTGCACGCTCCGCCTCGGTGTTGCCGAGGGTCAGCCCCGTGCGCGGGAACGCCATCCACGTGCGCTCGTGTCGGTCAGTCTCAGACGGCATCCGCCAGCTCATATCGCGAGCGTATCCGCCGACCGCGGATGGCGCGAGGTGGCGGGAACTCGCGCGCGGATGGCAGGGAACCGGGGCGCGGGCGGGAGCGCGGCCCCCTACCGTGGGCGCATGACCGAGACGACCACCACCGGCATCGCCCCTGCGCCGTCCACGCCGAACGTCGACGCCGTGCGCCACTTCGCCGCCAAGCTGCGCTTCGAGACCGACGCCTCGGATGTGGTGGCGGCGCTCGCCGCGGGCGAGCGGCTCGTGCTCGTCGACACCCGCAGTCGTGAGGCGTGGGATCAGGGGCACGCCGCCCCTGCCGTGCATCTCCCGCGGCAGGAGGTCGCGGCGCGGGCGCTCGCCGAGATCCCTCTCGACGTGCCGGTGGTCGTCTACTGCTGGAGCCCGGGATGCAACGGCGCCGACAAGGCGGCGCTCGAGTTCGCTCGTCTCGGCTACGAGGTGCGGCTCATGATCGGCGGTTTCGAGTACTGGGCGCGAGAAGGCTGTGAGGTCGAGGACGCGAACGGGCCCGTCGTCCAGACGCTCGATCCGCTCGTGGGGCCTGTGGCGTCCGCCGACTGCGGCTGCTGACGCGGGGGCGCTAGTCTCGCGAATGTGAGATCGCCTCTGATCATGTGGTTCGGAGCGGGTGCCGTCCTGGCCGCGGCGATCGCCCTGGGCTTCGCGGCGCTCCCGCCCACGCCCGCCGAGGCGGAGGCCCCCAGCCCTCCCGCGGTCGACTTCGCCGAATCCGTGCGCTGGATGACTGTCGCGGCATCGTTCTTCGATGAGAACGGTGCGCCGCCGTGGCCGCTTGACGCCGAGGTTCGGCCGGAGCCCGATCTCGCGTCGTCGGTGACGGCTGCTGAGGAGCGATGGGCGCGCATCGCCCAGAGCCTCCCCGACCTCGTGCGACCCGAGACGGAGTTCGCGAGCTGGGCGACGCGACTCGCGCTCGACACGGATCTCGGTCGCTGCTATCAGGAAGCCGGGCTCGAGGTCACCGAGTCGATCGGGCGCGACGGTGTGGTCGACGGGCTGCAGATCCGCGACCGGACGGGCCGCCCGGAGACGATCGCCGCGGCCTACGCCTGCAGATACCTCGAGCATCCGACGGTGCCGTTCGAATACGAGCAGGCCGTCGACTGGGAATGGCGGTACTACTCGGAGGTCGTCATTCCCTGCCTCGAGGCGCACGGGGTGAGCCAGCGCCCGCTGCCAGCTTTCGAGTTGCAGCTCGAGCTCGTCGTGCTGCACGGCATCGGCTGGACCCCGACGCTGCCGACCGAGAACGTCGATCGGACCGTCGCTGCCTGCCGCCCCTTCGGCTGAGCCGACTCAGATGCCGAGCGCCTCGAGCAGCTCGGCGGGCGTCTGCACGGTGAGCAGCGCGTGCTCCGCCTCGGCGGGGTCGCCGTAGCCCCAGCCCGCGAAGATCGTCGGGATGCCGTGGGCCGCTGCGCCCTCCACGTCGTGGATGCGGTCCCCGACGTGCACCACGCGGCTGAGGTCGACTCCGCGCTCGTCGAGGCGGCGCAGCGCCTCCTCGATCACGGCGGCCTTCGTGGAGCGGGCTTCGTCATCCGAGCCGCCCGTGATCTCGGTGAACGCGTCGGTGAGGTCGAGGCTCGCGAGGATCACGCGCGCCGCTGACTCGGGCTTCGACGTCGCGATCGAGGTCGGCACCCCCGCCTCCGCGATCGCGCGCACCGCCTCGATGGCACCGGGGAACGCCGCCGAGCCGAGCATGCCGTGCTCGGCGTAGAACGTGCGGTAGATCCGCAGCGCGCGCTCGGACTGCTCCTCGTCCCATCCGGCGAGGTCGCGGAACGATTCGAGGATGGGCGGGCCGATCCACGGCATGAGCTCGTCGACGGGCGGTGCGGGGCGCCCCATCTGCTCGTGCGTGTGGATGATCGCGGCGAGGATGCCAGGGGCGGAGTCGATGATCGTGCCGTCGAGGTCGAGCAGCACAGCGGTGTAGTCGGTCACAGGATCCTCAGAACAGGGTGGGCTTGCCGGAGTCGATGCCCTTCATCGCCTCGTAGTCGAGCACGACGCAGCGGATGCCGCGGTCCTCGGCGAGGGTGCGGGCCTGCGGTTTGATCACCTGTGCGGCGAACACCCCGCTCACGGGCGCGAGCAGCGGGTCGCGGTTCATGAGCTCGAGGTAGCGGGTGAGCTGCTCGACGCCGTCGATGTCGCCGCGCCGCTTGATCTCGACGGCGACCGACTTGCCCTCGGCGTCTGTGGCGAGGATGTCGACGGGGCCGATGGCGGTCATGTACTCGCGGCGCACGAGCGTGTGCCCGTCGCCGAGCACCTCGATCTGCTCGGCGAGCAGACGCTGCAGGTCGGCTTCGACGCCGTCCTTCTGAAGCCCGGGATCGACGCCGAGCTCGTGGGTGGAGTCGTGGATGATCTCGTGGATCGAGACGATGAGCACGTCTTCGGTCTTCTGGTTCGCGACGCGCCACAGCTCGATGACGCCCGCGGCGGCGCGCTCCTCGTCGACCTCGTCGGTGACGAACGTCGTGGGCGGGCTCATCCAGTTGAGCGGCTTGTAGCTGAGCGAATCCGAGTGCACGAGCACCGATCCGTCGGCCTTCACCACGAGCAGTCGTGTGGCGAGCGGCAGGTGCGCCGTGAGACGACCGGCGTAGTCGACAGAGCAGCGGGCTACGACAAGACGCATTGCTCGAGTCTATTCGGGGTGCGTGGAGGCGGCCCGTGCGGCCGTCGCCGGGCGGTGCGGCCCGTCCGGGATCGTCCGGGATGCGTCGAATCGGGCGGGGCGCCACGGGTTCGCTCGTAGCGTGAAGAGCGCCGCCGCGGGCACCCCGGTTCCGCCTCGGCGACGAAGGGGGCACCGTGGAACACGAGGCAGACGCTGCGGTCGAGGCTGAGCCTGTGGTCGAGGGTGACTCCGTGATCGAGGCGGAGCGGCCGCACGCCAGCGTGCGCCGTTCGCGTCGCGACTGGCTGATCGCGGGCGCCGTGGCGGCAGTCACGATCGGGATCGTGTGCGCGGTGATCGCGGCGGTGGCGGCGGAGAGCGATCGGGTCGAGGCTCGCACCGCCTACCTGGCTGTGTACGCGGAGCTGCGTTCCTCCGTCGCCGATGCGAAGGAGCGCGAGGGCAGCGTTGTGGCGGCGCGCGACACCCTGGCCGCGGATGCCGAGGTCGCCGAGGCGCTCACCGCGCTCCTCGGGGCCGACGGCGAGACGCTCGCGACTGCTGCCGAGACGACCGCGCAGGTTCGCACCGCGCTCGACGGTCATTCGCCTGCTGTCGCTCCCCCGCCGCCGGGCAAGGTGCTTCCTGAGGATGCCAGCATCGAGGCCTTCCGCGAGCAGCACGCTCTGCTGGGCGAACAGCTCGCACGCTGGGATGGGTTCGGTGAGACGCTGACCGACGAGGCCGAGACCTGGGGCACCCTCCGCGCCGAGCTGCTGGCGGCGTGGACTGCGCATGTGGCGACGGTGCCGGATGCGGCGGAGGCCGCAATCGGCGCGGCGCCGGATGCGGGCGAGGACGCGAAGACGGCCGTGCGCGACGCGGCGGCCGCGCTCACCGGGATGGAGTCGCCCCTGCAGGCGGATGCGGCCGAGCGCTGGACCGCCTACACGGCTGCCCTCAACGCGCTCGCGCAGGCGCAGGCGGATGCCGAGGCGGCGCGTCGAGCGGCCGAGGAGCAGGCCCGGGCGTCGGCGCCCCGGAACTCCCGCAGCGGCGGCGGGTCGAGCGGAGGCGGCCGCGGCTGCCAGTCGGCGTCGTGCAGCACGGGGCCGAGTCTGGACGAGCTGATCGCCGGCTACACGGCGGAGCTGAGACGCTCCGTGGCTGCGCACGAGGGAGTCTCCGTGAGTGACGTCAACTGTTTTGATGTGCCGCCCCGTACCACCCGCTGCACGTACCCCGGCGGCTACACCGACTTCTGGATCTGACACAGCTGATGCATCAACTTGCGCACGCTCGGTGCGCGTGCGATCTTGTCCCCGGGGAGCCGCATCACGGGCGCCCCGGGGTAGGGGGCAGTGGTCAGCGTGCAGCAGCGTCAGCTGGACGGCGAGCAGTCGCGCGTGGACGAGCCGCCCGCCGCGGCGCTCGTGCGCGACCTCCACGCACTGCGGATCGCCGCAGGAACCCCCTCGTTCACCGACCTCGCTGACGCCGTCTCCCAGACGCGTGAAGCGCGCGGCATGCTCCCAGCAGCAGCTCGCGTCGCGCGATCCTCGGTCTACGACCTGTTCCGGCCCGACCGCAAGCGCGTCAATCCCGAGCTGGTCGCCGATGTCGTGCGGGCGCTCGGCCACGCAGGCGACACCGCCGAACAGTGGCGCTCGCGCGCGGCAGCGGCGAACGCCGGCCAGCAGATCCCGCCCTCGGCTCCGGACGACGCGGCCTCACCCGCCCCTGAGGGTGGCGCCCAGGTGCCCGCCGCATTGTTCGCAGTGGTGCTCTGCATCGCCGCGGTCGGCATCAACCATGCCCTGAACTTCACGGCGACGGCAGCGGGTCTGCCGATCTACCTGGACATGGTGGGCACCGCGTTCGCCGCGTTCGCCTTCGGCCCCGCGGCGGGAATCGGGGTGGGTGTCGCCACGAACCTCATCGGCAATCTCATGAACGGCGACATGACGGGCGCGTGGTTCGCGATCGTGCAGATCGTCGGTGCGGTCATCTGGGGAGTCGGCTTCCGGCGCTGGTTCGGTCGCTCATGGCCGCGGTTCGCGCTGCTGAACGCGGTGGCTGCGCTGGCGTGCACGCTGACGGCGGTGCCGATCATCCTGTTCGCGTTCGGGGGAGCCAGCAGCCTCGAAGGGGTCGACCTCATCGGCCAGCAGATGCTCCAGCTCGGCCTGGGGTTCGCCGATGCCGTGGTCTCGGCGAACCTGCTCACGTCGATCATCGACAAGATGCTGTCGGGATGCGCGGCACTCGGGGCGGTGCTGCTTCTCGCGCGGTTCGGCTACGGGTTTCCGGGCGGCGTGAACGAGCGACTGCGCGAGCTGGCTCCTCGCCGCTCGCGCTGACGCCGCGCCTGCCTAGTTGTAGTTCCCCGTGAGGTTGTGAACGCGGGTTGAGGGTGTGAGGCCTCCGATGCCGGTGTGGGGTCGGTGGTGATTGTAGTGATGTAGCCAGGCGGGGTAGTCGGCTGCTCGGGCTTCGTCGGATGTGTAGGTGCGGGCGTAGGCCCATTCGGTGGCGAGGGTGCGGTTGAAGCGTTCGACTTTGCCGTTGGTCTGGGGTCGGTAGGGGCGGGTGAAGATGTGCCGGGCCTGGCCGAGTGCGGTGGCGAAGAGGTGGGATCGGTAGCAGGGCCCGTTGTCGGTCATCACCGCCTCGACCTCGAAGCCTGCCTGTTGGAAGAACGCTCTGGCGCGGATCCAGAATCCGGCCGCGGTCTCGCGGCGTTCGTCGGTGTGGATCTCTGAGTAGGCCAGCCGGGAGTAGTCATCGACCGCGTGGTGCAGGAACGAGTAGCCGCGTCCCTGTTTCTTGTTGTTGCGGTTCCCGGCGGTGCGGCCGAGCATGCGATGCCCGCCGCCGTTGGGGATGCGGCCCAGTTTCTTGATATCGACATGCACCAGCTCACCGGGCCGGGCCTTCTCATAGCGGATGGATCGCGGTTTGCGGACCGGGAGGCCGGTGCTCTGATCCAGATGCTGCAGCAACGGCATCCGATAGCGCTCGAGAACGCGTCCGACCGTCGAACGGGGAACACCGAGGTGATAGCTGATGCGGTGCGGCCCCCAACGTCGACTGAACCGCAGCGCGATGATCCGCCGCTCCAACCGCTTCGGGCAACGAGACGGCGACCGGTGCGGGCGCGAGCTACGATCTGTCATCGGAATCCCCGCCCGATACCGGGCCGCCCACTTCGCAGCCGTCGCAGGCGAACACTGGAACCGTTCCGCCGCCCGACGAACCGACCAACCCTGCTCGATGATCAGCCGGGCCAGCCGAAGCCTGCCCTCCGGCGCCAAAGGCGCATTAGCGTGAGTCACGAAGACCTCCGTGTTGACGATTTGAGTGTGGTAACCCACATCGTCCACGGAGGTCTTCGCTACCTCAAACGATCACAACGTCCCGGGGAACTACACCTAGTCGGCCGCCGCGAGCTGACCGCAGGCTCCGTCGATCTCCTTGCCGCGGGTGTCGCGGAGGGTCGTGGGGATGCCCGATTCCTCGAGGCGGCGGATGAACTCGTTCGTCACATCCTTCTCAGACGAGGTCCAGATGGATCCGGGCGTCGGGTTGAGGGGGATCGGGTTCACGTGCACCCAGCCCGTGCCGCGCTCGTTGAGCTTCTGCGCGAGCAGGTCGGCGCGCCACGCGTGGTCGTTCATGTCCTTGATGAGTGCGTACTCGATCGACACGCGACGGCCGGTCTTCTCGAAGTAGTTGTAGGCGGCGTCGAGCGCCTCATCCACCTTCCACTTCGAGTTCACCGGGATCAGCTCGTCACGCAGCACGTCATCCGGGGCGTGCAGCGACAGCGCGAAGGTGAGCGGAAGGTCCTCTTCGGCGAGCTTGCGGATCGCGGGGGCGAGGCCCACCGACGACACCGTGATGTTGCGGGCCGACATGCCGAGGCCGTTCGGCTGCGGGGCGACCATCGTGCGGATCGACTTCATGAGGCGGTTGTAGTTCGCGAGCGGCTCGCCCATGCCCATGAAGACGATGTTGGTGACCCGGGGC
Source organism: Salinibacterium sp. ZJ70 (assembly GCF_011751865.2). Classification (GTDB taxonomy): domain Bacteria; phylum Actinomycetota; class Actinomycetes; order Actinomycetales; family Microbacteriaceae; genus Homoserinibacter. The sequence continues at coordinate 48,899 of NZ_CP061770.1, forward strand.
GAGTCGTGGCCGCCATCGCGGCGGAGGCCGCCCAGCTCGCCGTCGGCGATCGCCTTGTTCGCGGCCACCACCTGGGCGACGATCTCGGCCGCCGACATGTTGCGGGTGAGTCCCGCCTGGCCGGTGGCGCAGAACGGGCAGTTCATGCCGCATCCGGCCTGGCTCGACACGCACAGCGTGATGCGGCCGGGGTAGCGCATGAGCACCGACTCGACGAGCGCGCCGTCGAACAGGCGCCACAGGAACTTGATGGTGTCGCCGTTGTCGGTCTTGAGTCGACGCACCTCGGTGAGCAGCGGCGGGAGCATCGTGGCGACGAGCTCCTCGCGACCGGATGCCGGGAGGTCGGTCATCTCGGCGGGGTCGGTCGTGTAGTGGGTGAAGTAGTGGGTGCTCAGCTGCTTGGCGCGGAACGCGGGAAGCCCCAGCTCGACGACCTTCGCGGCGCGCTCCTCGGGGGTGAGGTCGGCGAGGTGCACGGGAGGCTGGGTGCGCCGGGGGGACGCGAACTGCAGCTTGGGGCGGCCGTCGGCTTCGACCGCCTGGGTCCAGCCTTCGGTCTTGGGCCTGACCTGGCGAATCTCACTCACTGATCGATTGTCGCAGACGCGACTGTGAGCATCCCTGCCTGCCGTGGGTGGCGCCGTAGACATGTCTGGATCGAGTTGGACACCCGCGCGCCGGTGTCCAGGTGCCGCGACGAGTGTCTGGGCGGCGGGAGAGCGACCGGGCTGCGCGTGAGAGCGCGCGAACGCGGATCAGGCGGCGGATGCGGCGTCGGCGAGCTCGGCGAGGCGGTCGAGCGTCGCGGCCACCTCATCCGGGCGCACACGCTCCGACGCCGCGACCCCCACGGAGTTGTCGCCGACGCACACCGAGTGCCGCGCCCCGCGGAACAGCGGCACGTCGTTGTGGTCGTTGCCGAGCGCCAGGTACTCCCCCGGGCCGACCCCGAGATGGGCGAGAACGGTCGCCTTGTCGACGCCGGCTGGCGCGATGTCGAGGATGCCCTCGTCGCCGTGCACCGTCACCTTCACGGCCAGCTCGCGCACCGCCGCGAGGATCGACGGATGCGTCGTGAACAGCACGACCTTCGTGTACACCGGCAGCGCGCTCGCGGTGACCGCACGCTCGGGGCCGGCCGTGTGGACCTTCGCGATCACCGCATCCGCGCCATCGCCCGTGTACGCGTAGTCGCCGTCTCCGTCGATGTGGGCACGCAGACCGTGGGCGGCGATGAGCATGTCGATCGCGTTGCGGGCCGCGTGGTCGAGGTGCTGGATGACGCGCACATCGCCGTCGAGCGCGAACGCGCCGTTGCCGCCGAGCAGGGCGACGTCGGTGAGCGATGCGGGCAGCACGGGGCGCAGGTCGCGCGGCGGTCGCGCGGAGGCGATCACGAGCCGGTGACGCTGCCGGATGCGGTCGAGCGCGGCGACGATCTCGGGGGCGACCGTGCGGCCGTCGAAGCAGAGCGTTCCGTCGAAATCACTCACGATGGTGCCCACTCTTCGAGCGTAGTTCGGGCCGCCGACTATGCCCGCACGACCGCCGGAGTGCGCGCGCCGAGTGTGATCGCGCGGATGCCGTAGAAACCCACGCAGTACGCCAGCTGGATGGCGAGCACGGCTGCGGGTGCATCCGCGGGGCCTGTCACGGGGGTCTGCGCCGCCCACCACAGGAGCGGCAGATAGACGACGAGGTTGATGACGCCCGCGATCGCGAGGTAGCGCCCGTCGCCCGCGCCGATGAGCACGCCGTCGAGCACGAACACGATCGCCGCGAGCGGCATCGTCGCGGCGATCGCCCAGGCACCCGGCGGGATCGCGGCGAGCACCGCCGCATCGGAGGAGAACACCGAGCCGAGCCAGGGCGCCGCGATGGCGAGCACGAGACCGAGCCCCACTCCGGAGGCCACGCCCCACACCAGCACCCGCGTCACGATCGCGCGCAGCTGGCTGCGGTCGCCCGCGCCGAGGTCGTGCCCGATGAGCGCCTGCGCTGCGATCGCGAACGCGTCGAGGGCGAGCGCCAGGAGGAACGTGATCTGGAAGAGCACCTGCGTGGAGGCGAGGGTGACGGTGCCGAGGGAGGTCGCGGTGACGACGGTCGCGACGAGCGCGATGCGCAGAGTCACCGTGCGCAGCAGCATCCATCCGCCAGCGCGGGCAGCGGTCGCCACCCCCGGCAGTGCGGGGCCGATCGGCGCCCCGGCGGTGCGTGCGTGGCGTGCGGCGATCACGAGGCACGCGATCGCCATGCCCCACTGGGCGAGGACGGTGCCGATCGCCGAGCCCGCGATGCCCCAACCGAATCCGTAGATGAGGAGGGCGTTGAGTGCCGCATTCGCCGCGAAACCCGCGACGGCGATGACGAGCGGCGTGCGGGTGTCCTGAAGGCCGCGGAAGAGTCCCGTGGCGGCGATCACGGCGAGCATCGCCGGCAGGCCCGCGGTGGAGATGCCGAGGTAGAGGGCTCCGAGCTCGGTGACCTCCGCGGAGGCGCCGAAGGCCGCCGCGAGCGGATGCGCGACGAACGGACCCACGATCGCGAGCACCGCGCCGAGTCCGAGGGCGAGCCAGATGCCGTCGACGCCAGCCCGCACGGCGCCCGCGCGGTCGCCGGCACCCAGCAGCCGGGCGACGGAGGGGGTGGTCGCGTAGGCGAGGAACACGAGCAGGCCGATCGTGGTCTGCAGCACCGTGGCGCCGATCCCGAGCCCGGCGAGCGGGGCGACGCCGAGGTGCCCGACGAGAGCCGTGTCGGTCGCGAGGAACAGCGGTTCGGCGATGAGTGCGCCGAGCGCAGGCACGGCGAGGCCGAGGATGCGGCGGTCGTCGGTTCTCACACGACCACGCTAGGCGGGATGGCCGAAGCGCGGGCGCGGGCGCGGGCGGGAGCGCGGGAACAGGAACGGGCGGCGAGTCTCAAGACCATCCACGCACTGGAGATCTGGGGATCCGCCGCCCGAGCTTCTCAAGCGTACGTCGCTCCTGTTACGACATCGTTTCGGAGGCCGAGGGCTCCGAGAGATCGTCTCGACGCCCGCTGTGTCCCTCGCGAGCAGCGGGCGAGGCGATCGTGGCGAGCACGAGCAGCACGAACACGATGATGAGCGCGTTGAGGATGCCGATCTGCTCGCCGACGAAGCCGAGGAGCGGCGGGCCCACGAGGAACGCGCAGTAGCCGACCGTCGCGACGGCGGAGACGCGCGCCGCCGCGCGTGCCGGGTCGTCGGCGGCGGCCGACATCGCGACCGGGAACCCCAGCGAGGCGCCGAACCCCCACAGCAGCACCCCGACGATCGCGAACGGCACGACCGGCACGAAGATCACGATCGCGAGGCCGACTGCCGCGGCACCGCCCGTGAGCCACAGCACCTTGAGGCGCCCGAAGCGGTCGATGAGCGGCCCGCCCACGATCCGTCCGATCATCATCGCGACCGTGAAGAGCGTGAACATGCCGGCGGCCTGCCCGTTGTCGAGGCCGCGGTCGTCGACCATGCCGAGCGCGAGCCAATCGTTCGCGGAGCCTTCGGTGAACGCCATGCCGAGCGCGATGAGGCCGATCGCGAGGGTGCGCGGCTCGAGCCAGATCGACATCCGGTCGCGGAAGCTCACGTGGGCTGCCTGCTCGCCCGTCGCCGCGTCGATCGCGACGCGCGGGATGGCGCGCGGGGCGACGATCGCGCCGACGGCGATCACGACAGCCGCTGCGGTGAAGTGTGCCATCGGATCGACTCCGGCGAACACCGCCACCGTGCCGAGCGAGGTGCCGACCACGGTGCCGGCCGACCAGCTCGCGTGGAAGAGCGGCATGAGTGTCTTGCCGATCGTCTTCTCGACGGCCGCGCCTTCGACGTTCATGGCCACGTCGCAGATCGCCGACCCGAAGCCGTAGAGGCCCATCCCCACCACCACGAGCAGGAAGCTCGAGACCACGGAGGTGCCCGCGCCGACCACGACGAGCGCGGCCGCGCAGAGGGCGAGCGTGATGACGATCGTGCGGCGGCCGCCGATGTGCGCGATCGCGTGGCTCGCGAGTGTGAGGCCGATGATCGAGCCGATCGAGATGCCGAGGATCAGGTAGCCGACGGAGCTCGTCGAGAGCTCCAGGTGGTCGCGGATCGCGGGGAGCCGGATGGCCCAGGTGGCCGCGCCGATGCCGTTGAGGGCGAAGATCGCGAAGACGGCGTTTCGCCAGGCCAGGGTGTGGGCGGGACGCGTGGGCGAACCGGAGGTCATGGGCGTTCCTGACAGGGATCCAGTGGACGTCGAATCGATTCGATCGAATCGATTCGAGTAGGCTAGCCCGCGATGACCGAGGTCGCAAACGCCCGCCCCACCCTCGCCGCCGTCGCGGCCCGGGCAGGGGTCTCCGCGTCCACCGCCTCGCTCGTCTTCAGCGGGGCCGGCCCCGTCTCCGACGCGACCCGCGAGCGCGTGCTCGCCGCCGCATCCGAGCTCGACTACGCCGGACCCGACCCGACCGCGCGGTCGCTGCGCCGGGGGCGCACGGGTGTCATCGGCGTCGTCACCGAGGACACCCTCGCCGAGGCGTTCCGCGACCCCGTGAACCTCGCGCTCCTCGACGGGCTCGGCGATGAGCTGAGCGACGACGGCTACGGGCTGCTCGTTCTGCCGTGGCGCCCCGACTCGCGCGCCAACCTCGCGGCCGCCCCCATGGACGGCACCATCCTGCTCGGCTGCAGCGCCGACCTCGCACGCTCGGTCGAGCTGCTGCAGCGCCGCCGCATCCCGCTCGTCGCGATCGAGGCACCCGAGATGCCCGACGTCATCCGCGTCGACCTCGACAACGCGGATGCCACGCGCCGCGGTGCCGAACACCTGCGTGAGCTCGGTCACACGCGGGTCGCGATCGTCGCGCTGCCGCTGGATGTGAGCCACGCGCGCGGGCCGCTCGACCAGGCGCGCGAGGCGGCGGGAACCGCCTACACGGCCACCGAGCGCATCCGCGGAGCCCGTGAGGTGTTCCCGGATGCGGGGGGCGTCACCGCTGCGGGGAGCACCGTCTCGGAGGGTCGGATCGCGGGGCTCTCGCTGCTCGACGCGCCCGCCGGAGACCGCCCGACCGCGATCATCGCGCAGAGCGACCTGCTCGCGGCGGGAGTCATCCACGCCGCCGAGGAGCTCGGGATCTCGGTGCCGGGCGAGCTGAGCGTGCTCGGCTTCGACGGCGTGCGCCTCGACGGCATCACCGAGCACACCCTCACGACCCTCGTGCAGCCCGCCGTCGAGAAGGGTCGCGCGGCGGCGCGGGCTCTGCGTGCCGCGCTCGCAGGAGAGGCGCCCGGGCCCGTGCAGCTGACCTCGGAGCTGCGCGTCGGCACGACGACGGCTCCCGCCCCGCGCTGAGCCCCGCCGCGTAACCTGCGTTGCAGGTTGCGGTCGACGCCGCTCCGACGCCGAGCGGGCAGAATCGACCGTATCCAGGGGTGCGGAAGGGTCGAAACTGCCCCCTCGATGACGCCGGAGACTGCACCAGCCGCACCCGAACGGGGGTGTCTGCGGCGGCGGTTCGGCGCGTTAGGGTTCCCGCATGTCGCGCATCCGGGGGATCCTCACGTTGTCTGCACTGGGTGCCGCGCTCGCGCTGGGCGGCTGCACGCCGAGCTCTCCGCTCGACAGAGTTCTCGAGAGCTCGGTCGATCCGGCGGCACCCCCGAGCTTCCTCGATGTCCCGCAGGCGGACACGGACATCCCGCCTGGAGACATCGATATCGCCGATTTCGGCGTCGTGCCGGACTCGCTGCGCTATCAGGGCGATTGGGAGGGGGAGTCGATCTACCTCGGGGTGAAAGGCGGGAGCACCGTGGTCGTGGTGCGCGGCGAGCGTGCCCGCCCGGAGCAGTATGGCGTGAGCCACTCGGTCGGGAACACGCCCTTCGCGATCGGCAGCGCCCACTCCGAAGATCGGTGGCTCGCCTATCTGCCCCAGGGCACTGGTGACGTGCCGGAGGAGGCTCACCCCTTCTCGCCCCACATGGTCCTCGTTCGCAGCTGAGTCCGCGGTTGAGGGGCGCCGCCGAGCGAACCGCCGACGCCGGTTACGCCCGCGCCGCGAGCAGATCGAAGGCGGCGTCGAGCTCCGCATCGACCACCCGCCGCGACGCATCCGCGAGGTGCCACTCGGCGATCTCGCGGGCGCCCTCCGCGAACGGCGTCGTCGCCACCCAGCCCGGCACGAGGGTCTTGATGCGCGTGTTGTCGAAGAGCACCGAGTGCGCCTTGTCGCCGAGGAGACCCGGCCCCATCTCGGGGATAGCCCGAGCGATCTCATTCGAGGCCACGTGCACGATCTCCGGCTCGACGCCGAGGGCGCGGCCGAGCAGACGCGCGATCTCGTCCCACGTGAGCGACTCGTCGCCCGTGATGTGCACGGGCGAGCCGATCGCGTGCGGGTTGCCGAAGAGCCCCACGAAAGCGCGCGCGAAGTCGCGGGCGTGGGTGAGCGTCCACCAGCTCGTGCCGTCGCCGTGCACCACGATCGGGCGCCCATCGAGCATCCGCTGCAGCGTCGTCCATCCGCCCTCGAGAGGGATGAGGCTCGCGTCGTAGGTGTGCGAGGGGCGCACGATCGTCATCGGGAAGCCGGTGTCGCGGTAGGCGCGCACGAGCACATCCTCGCTCGCGATCTTGTCGCGCGAGTACTGCCAGAACGGATTCCGCAGCGGGGTCGATTCGACGATCGGCAGCTGCGCGATGGGCTTCTGGTACGCGGAGGCGCTCGAGATGTAGAGGTACTGGCCGGTGCGCCCACCGAAGAGCTCGACATTCGCCTCCACCTGCGCGGGAACGAACGAGCGGAAGTTCGCGACGATGTCGAACTCGCGGTCCCCCACGGCGGAGCGGACGGATGCGGCGTCGCCCGCGTCGCCCACGATCGACTCGGCGCCCTCGATGGGCGGGCGCGTGGACGAGACGCCCCGATTGAGCAGCGTCACCTCGAACCCGCGCTCGAGCGCGAGCCGGGAGACCGACGCGCTGATGATCCCGTTGCCGCCGATGATGAGCACCTTCGTCGCTGCCATGCGGGGCAGTCTAGGTGGGCGTCGATCCGGCCCGCACCCGAGCAGGCGTCATAGGCTGGCGGGCATGACCGATGCCGCTCCCACCGCGACCGACGCTCACAACCCCGGCAACGCGTCCGGAATCGCGCTCGACGAACTCGACCCGGCCGTGCGGCCGCAGGACGACCTGTTCCGGCACGTCAACGGCAAGTGGATCGCCCGCACCGAGATTCCCTCCGACAAGGCGCGCTACGGCTCGTTCTACCTGCTCGCCGAAGCCGCCGAAGAGGCGGTGCGCGAGATCATCGAGGAGGCGCAGGGGGCCCCGACCGGCACAGAGGAGCGCAAGATCGGCGACCTCTACGCGAGCTTCATGGATGAGGACGAGATCGAGGCGCGCGGCTGGGATCCGATCCGCGCCGACCTCGCCTCCGTCGCCTCGCTCACCGACATCCGCACCTTCGCCCACGCGCTCGGCGCATTCGAGCGAACCGGCGTCGGCGGTTTCTTCGGCGCGTTCGTCGACAACGACCCGGGCGACCCCGAGCGCTACCTGGTGTTCCTCGAGCAGGCCGGCCTCGGCCTCCCCGACGAGTCGTACTACCGCGAGGAGAAGTTCGAGGCGATCCGCACCGCATATGTGGAGTACCTCGAGCGGATGCTGACCCTCGCCGGATTCGACAAGGCGCAGAAGCGCGCTCGCCGCATCTTCGAGCTCGAGACGGCGCTCGCCGCGCACCACTGGGACAACGTGCGCACCCGCGACAGCCAGGCCACCTACAACCTCATGACGTGGGCGGAGACGGCGGAGCTCGCCGGAGACGCCCCGCTGGACGCCTGGCTCGAGGGCCTCGACGCACCCGCCGGCTCGTTCGAGACCATCGTGGTGCGCGAGCCGAGCTTCGTGCAGGGTCTCGGCGAGCTGCTCACCGACGAGCACCTCACCGCGTGGCGCGACTGGCTGCGCATCCAGCTCATCCGCTCGGTCGCCCCGTACCTGCACGCCGAGGTCGTCGAGACCAACTTCGGCTTCTACGGCAAGACGCTCACGGGAACGCCCGAGCTGCGCGCCCGCTGGAAGCGCGGCGTCTCGCTCGTCGAAGGATCCATGGGCGAAGCGGTCGGCAAGGTGTACGTCGAGCGCCACTTCCGCCCCGAGGCGAAGGTCGCAATGGACGAGCTGGTCGGCTGGCTCGTGGAGGCGTACCGCCAGTCCATCGAGAAGCTCGACTGGATGACCGACGAGACCCGCCAGCGCGCGCTCGAGAAGCTGTCGAAATTCACGCCCAAGATCGGCTACCCGGTGAAGTGGCGCGACTACGGCACGCTCCTCATCGACCCCACCGACCTCGTCGGCAACGTGCGCGCCACGAGCGCCTTCGAGTTCGCGCGCGAGCTCGGCAAGATCGGCAAGCCCATCGACCGCGACGAGTGGTTCATGACGCCGCAGACGATCAACGCGTACTACAACCCCGGCTTCAACGAGATCGTGTTCCCGGCGGCGATCCTGCAGTATCCGTTCTTCGACGCGGATCGCGACCCGGCCGCCAACTACGGCGCGATCGGCGCGGTCATCGGCCACGAGATCGGCCACGGATTCGACGATCAGGGCTCCCGCTACGACGGCGACGGCAAGCTCACCGACTGGTGGACGGAGGCGGATCGCGCGGCGTTCGAGGAGCGCACGAAGGCACTCATCGCGCAGTACGACGCGCTCGAGCCTGCGCAGCTTCCCGGCCACCACGTCAACGGCGCGCTCACGATCGGCGAGAACATCGGCGACCTCGGTGGGCTCAGCATCGCCTGGAAGGCCTACCTGCTGTCGCTCGGCGGCGAGGAGCCTCCTTTCGTCGACGGCCTCACCGGTGCTGAGCGCTTCTTCCTCAGCTGGGCGCAGGCGTGGCAGATCAAGGCGCGCGACGAGGAGGCCCTGCGCCTGCTCTCGATCGACCCGCACTCGCCCAACGAGTTCCGCTGCAACCAGATCGTCCGTAACATCGACGTATTCGCCGAGGCTTTCGGGCTCACGACGGCGGATGCCCTCTGGCTGGATCCCGACGACAGAGTCACCATTTGGTAGAAACCCCTGTGCTCCGCGAACGGCGGGCGCGCGTGCAGCAGGTACGTGTGCCCCGTCATCGCGCCGAGCGCTCGGATGCGAACTTCGCGGGATCCTTCTCGGCTCTCGGCGAGCTCGCGTACGGCGGAGCCCAGGTGTCGGCGTCGGTCATCGATCTCGACTCGGATGAGCGCATCCTGCAGATCGACGATCGGATCGTGCTGCCCACGGCATCCATCGGCAAGATCCTGCTGCTGATCGAGGTGTCCGCGCGCCTGAGCGAGCACGGGGCGCCGGCGCTCGAGGTGCTCGACAAGACCGCACGGGACACCGTGGGAGATTCGGGCATCTGGCGGCACCTGCATGCGCGGTCGCTGCCGCTCGCGGATGTCGCCACCCTCGTGGGGGCGACGAGCGACAACCTGGCCACCAATGTGCTGCTGCGCGAGGTGGGGCTCGATGCGGTGCGCCGACGCACCGAGAGCCTCGGCCTCATGCGCACGGCTCTGCTCGACCTGGTGCGCGACACCCGCGGCCCGGATGACGCACCGCAGCTCTCCGTCGGCTCGACGGCGGAGCTCTCCTGGCTGTTCGCGGCGCTCGCGCGCGGACAGGTGGTCGATGCGCTCACGTCGTCGCGCGTGCTCGGCTGGCTGTCGCTCAACACCGACCTCTCGATGGTCGCAAGCGCGTTCGGGGTCGATCCGCTCTCGCATCGCGGGGTCGATCACGGCCTCCAGCTCGTGAACAAGACCGGCACCGACGAGGGCGTGCGCTCGGAGGCCGGCGTGCTGCGCGGACCGCGCCGGGGCGTCGCGTACGCGGTCTCGGTGCAGTTCGCCGACCGGTCGATCGGGTCCCGCCTGCGCGTGCTCGATGCGCTGCGCGCGGTCGGCGTCGACGTGCTGGAGTACGTGCACTAGGCACGGGGGAGGCGCTCCCGCGCGGCTGTTGCGGTTATCCACAGTCGCGATGCGGGGCTATTGCCCCCCGAATAGGGGGCCGCTATCTTGAGCGGCATCGCGTGCGCGGGCTGTACCCGCAGCATCCCCACCGGGCAGGCGACGGAACCACCGCTCATCCCCCCACATCACACTCTGAAGGCTTGCCCTCTGGCGTCCGCGCCGATGCCTTCGGGGCGTGCCCGCCTGCCTGTGCCCTGCGGCACGGGTCCCCCCTGCAAGGACTCCCCCCGTGTTCAAGAAAGCAGTGGCGACCGTTGTCGCCTGTCTGATCGCCATCGGTCTCTCTGTGACCGCGTCCGCTCCCGCCATCGCCGGCGGCAACCCGGGAGGAGGTGATGGCCCGAAGGTCAGCGTCTGCCACGAGAAACCCGGCAACGGTGGCATGTACGAACTCGCTCGCACCGACGCGAGCGGCGTGCTCGGCGCGGATCCGCGCCGTGGCGATTCGGCCCACGCCTCTCACGAGAACGACATCATCCCGCCGTTCGAAGGATTCGAGGGCAGGAACCTCGACACGGTGCCCGCGGGTGTGAGCGTCGACGCATTCGTCGCCGCCGGATGCGCGGTGCCGGTCTCGGCATCCGTGTCGAAGACCCCCGCCACCTGCGCCACCGGCGAGCTGGCGGGCAAGCCGTCGGCCGGCGACCCGGCGTGCGCCTCCCAGAACCCGACCCTCTACGGCGCCGCGTTCTACGTCTATGAGAAGACCGACCCGAAGAAGCCGGCCTCGTGGCAGAACTCCGGACTGCAGACGCTCGTCATGGCCGAGTACAGCCGCACGAGCAAGCAGGCCAACACGTGGTTCTCGACCCTCGACGCATCCTCGCTCCCCGCTTTCGTGTGCGGCCCCGGCTGGGGTGTGCAGCAGGACAAGGTGCAGTACACCGGCACCTTCACGTTCCCCACGAACATCCAGTACCCGGTCGACAGCATCGGCTTCCCGCCGCTGTACGACCACACGCACGAGGAGCTCGGTGCCTACATCACCGTGCCGCCGTGCCCGCCTGCCACCGCTGAGGTCGTCGTCACCTCTGCGACGTGCGACACTCCCGCGAGTGCCGCCCTCGGAGCGATCCAGTACGCCACCTTCGGATCCCTGACCGGCGCGACCGGACCCGGCTGGTACAAGGTCACCGCCAAGGCCGACACCGGTCACACGTTCGCCGACGGCACGACCACGACGACGCTCACGGGCAAGCTCGACGCGAAGCTCTCGAAGAAGCACCCCAGCTGCGCACCGCCGCCTCCCCCGCCCTGCATCCGGTCGTCGGCGGTGAGCTACACGTACGACCCTGCGACCAACAGCGGCGTCATCACCGTTCCTGCTGCTGCGGCGGGCGCGACTCTCTGCACGCCGTTCTCCGTGACGGCGGCCGCGTGGCGCTACCTCGGTGACGGCCAGTGGCCTCAGAAGCTCGACAACACGCAGAAGCTCGGCCTCATCTCGGCCCCCGGCGACTACCCCTTCTCCGCGCCGGTGACGTGCGGTCAGGGTGACATCTACGCGTCGTTCACGGCGAACGACCCGACGCTCGACCCGACGGAGTACCTGTACGCGCCCGACAACCCCTTCGACGAGAAGTTCCTGCACGACATGGGCTTCCGAGGACCCAAGCCGACCTACGTCGTTCAGCCCTCGGGCTGCAACGAGGTCACCGGGGTGACGCCCACGCAGACCCAGGCCACGTGCGAGCTCGGTGCGACCTACACGCTCCCCGCGGTCGAGCACGTCGCCTGGACGGTCGATGGCGTCTCCACCGGGCCCGGCACCTACGACGCCGTTCCCGGTGCCGTGGTCAGGATCGTCGCAGCCGCTGAGGCGGGATGGACCTTCCCGGGCGGCAAGACGGACAAGAAGACGTCTCTGTGGACGAAGGAGTGGTCGTTCCCTTTCACGGCTCCGACGGGCGACTGCGCGACCATCGCCGGATCGACGGCAGTGGGCGAGTGCGTGAATGACGCGGCCTGGATCACGTACACGGTCGTGCTCGCTGACCCCTACGGCGACGCCACGAGCCGTGAGGCGAAGCTCATGCTCAGCGGCGCCGGCGGCGAGACGGTGACGCTCGACCTCGGCACGATCCCCGAGTCGGGCACCCTCACCGGCAAGGTGCTGTGGCCTGGAGCGAGCGTCGACCCGGTGACGGGCGAGCCCACCGGCTGGCCCGGATGGGTGCAGGTCGACGGCGTCTGGCAGCCGACCAGCAACCCCGCGTTCTTCGGCTGGACGCGCAGCGTGACGAGCGCGACCATCCAGGTGAACCCGGAGCTCGTGGTCGCGCTCAGCTACCCGCCGGCCACGCCCCACTGCGACGACACTCCCCCGGAGGATCTGGACACCCTCGGTGTCTTCCCCACCAACGCGCAGCTCAGCGAGCAGTGCACGGCTGACGGGCGGGCGATCCTGACGCTCGGTCTCGTCGAAGGGGTCTCGTTCTTCGAGGATGTCGAGTACGTCGTCGACGGAGTGCCCGCCACGAGCGCGACCGTGCGTCTCTCTCCCGGTGTTCACGTCGTGACCGTGAGCCCGAAGTCGCCGCGCGACGGGCTCGAGGGGGCGACCAGATGGCAGGTCACCGTCACCGGTGGTCAGCAGTGCGGTGAGCTGGCGACCCTCGCCCTCACCGGTGCCGAGGTGAGCCCCGTGCTCACTGCGGCAGCGCTGCTCGGCCTGCTCGGCCTCGGCGGAGTCGCGGCTTCGCGGATCCGGATGCGCCGCATCCGGTGATGAGCCTCCGTCTCGTCTGCCGCAGGGGCGGGCGAGACGGAGCCCGTCGCGTCAGCCTGGGGTGAGCACCTCGACCTCAGGCTGACGCGACGTCGTCGTCTGCGACGGATGCGGCGGATGCGGCGGTCGGCACGTCGATCCCGAAGACCGCCGCGAGGCCCGCCGCGAACTCCTCGCCGCGACCCTCGGAGGTGAGACTCCGGGCACGCTCGGACGGCCCATGCGCGAGCACCCCGGCGAAGTGGCGCAGGGCGGCCTCGATGCGGCCGTCGTCGTCGCGACTGCGCACCCGCGCGAGCTCAGATGAGAGCACCTCGTCGAGGTGGGTGCGCAGGGCGACGATCGCGGGCGCCGCGGCAGCATCAGCGGCGAACTCGGAGGCCGCTCCCCCGATGATCGCGTGTGCCGCATCGGCGAGAGCGGGGACCGGCGCGTGCAGGGCGAGCAGCTCGAGATCCAGCAGCTCCACATCCGGCACCGCGGCGACGTCGGGATCGACGTTGCGCGGCAGGCCCAGGTCGATGATGAGCAGACGGCCCGTGGGCGCGACATCCTCGGCCGCGACGGTGTAGCGCGAGGTGCAGGTGATGACGACGTCCGCGTCCGCGATGGCGCGGCGGAGCTCCGGCTCGGCGCGCAGACCGTACTTCGCGGCGAACATCTCGGCACGACCCGTGGCCGAGTGGACGCGGATCTCGCCCGCACCCCGCGCCCGCAGTGACGCGATCGTCGTGGCGGCATAGCGCCCGGTGCCCACGATCAGCACGCGCGCGGTCGACCAGTCGGAGATGCGGCTCGACGCCATGTCGAGGGCGAACCGTGCGAGGCTGCGGTCGGCGCGGCTGACGTCGCTCACCGCGCGCACCGATCGTGAGGTGCGGGCCGCGCGTTGGAACAGTCGGTCGAGGGCGGGGCTCATGGTTCCGACGCGACGTGCATGCTGCGCCGCTCGGAGCACCTGACCGGCGATCTCCTCTTCTCCGACCACCATCGACTCGAGCCCCGCGGTGACCGTGAACAGGTGGCGCACCGCGCCCTCCCCCGTGTGTGCGGCAGCGGTACGGCGCAGACGGTCGGCGTCGATCGTCGCTGTGGCGGTCGCACCTGGGCCGTCGTCGGCGGCCGACACGAGCGCCGAGACGATCGCCTCGCCGGCGAGCACGCTGGGCGCGGGGAGCGGCTCATCGAGATCGAGGTAGGCCTCGAAGCGGTTGCATGTCGAGAGCACGACCGCGCCGCGGACGAAGTCGAGAGATGCGAGGTGGCGCGCCGTCGCATCCGCGGATGTGTGTGACACCCGCTCCAGAAGATCGAAGTCGACGTTGCTGTGGCTCGCCGTCAGACAGAAGAGCACCGGGTCATGGTACGGGCGCGGGTGACAAGATGGCTGAGTGCTCTCCAGAGAACATCCCCTGACCGACGGGCGCACCAGCTCGGCCCCCGTGATCCGTGCGCTGCGCGGCGACCGTCCCGCGCGCACCCCCGTCTGGTTCATGCGCCAGGCTGGGCGTTCGCTGCCCGAGTACCGGGAGTCGCGCGCCGGTGTCGACATGCTCGACGCGTGCCTCACCCCGGAGCTCGCGGCTGAGATCACCCTGCAGCCGGTGCGGCGTCACGGCGTGGACGCGGCGATCCTGTTCAGCGACATCGTCATCCCCGTGCTCCTCGCCGGCGTCGACGTGAAGATCGCGCCCGGCCGCGGCCCGGTGCTCGAGGATCCGATCCGATCGGCATCGGATGTGCTGCGACTGCGCCCGCTCGATCCGGAAGCCCTCGAGCCGATCCGCGAGGCGGTGCGCCTCGTCGTCGCCGAGCTCGGCGAGACTCCGCTCATCGCCTTCGGAGGTGCGCCCTTCACGCTCGCCTCCTACCTCGTGGAGGGTGGCCCGTCGAAGGACCAGCTGCGAGCTCGCTCCATGATGTACGCCGATCCGCATGCATGGGCGTCGCTGCTCAACTGGTGCGCCGACGTGACGGGGGCGTTCATGCGCGCTCAGGTGGAGGCCGGGGCGAGCGCCGCGCAGCTCTTCGACTCCTGGGTGGGCTCGCTCTCGGTGCGCGACTATCAGCGTCGTGTCGCCCCGCACTCGAAGCGCGCGTTCGATGCGCTCCGCGGCCTCGATGTGCCGCGCATCCACTTCGGCGTCGGCTCGGGCGAGGTGCTGCACCTGCTGCCGGGCATCGGCGCCGATGCGGTGGGCGTCGACTGGCGGCTCCCCCTGGACGTCGCCAACGAACGGCTCGGCGGGCGTGTGCCGCTCCAGGGCAACATCGACCCCGCCCTGCTCTTCGCGCCGTGGCGCACGCTGCACGCTCACGTGGAGGATGTGCTCGATCGTGGACGCGAGGCACCTGCGCATGTCGTGAACCTCGGCCACGGCGTGCCGCCGGAGACCGATCCTGATGTGCTGACCCGCATCGTGGAGCTCGTGCATGCCCGCGGCTGAGGCGACGCGCCCGGTGATCGTGGTCGGCGGAGGGATCGCCGGTCTCGTCGTCGCGCGCGAGCTCGTGCTGGCGGGTCGCGAGGTGGTCCTGCTCGAGAAGTCGGATCGGCTGGGCGGCCAGGTCGCGAAGCATTCCGTTGCGGGCATAGAACTCGACGCGGGGGCCGAGGCGTTCTCGACTCGGGGCACGGCGATCCCCGAGCTGCTCACCTCGCTCGGCCTCGCCGACGATGTCGTGCGCCCGTCGGGCGACTCTGCCTGGGTGCATCGTGCGCACCGTGGAGCGGTTCCTCTGCCCGCCACGAGCCTGCTGGGCATCCCGGCGGTTCCCCTGGCGGCGGACGTGATCGCCGCCATCGGAATGGGCGGCGCGCTCCGTGCTCAGATGGATGCGCTCCTTCCGTCGTTCGTGGGCGGGAAGGCGACCTCGCTCGGCGACCTCGTGCGACGCCGGATGGGGCGTGCGGTTCACGATGAGCTCGTCGCACCCGTGGTGCGGGGGGTGCACTCGCTCACTCCCGACGAGCTGCCTATCGACCGCGCGCACCCGCGCCTCGCTGCCTCGCTCGTCGCCGCCGGAAGCCTGGCGCATGCCGTGCGCCGGCTACGCGGCGACGCCCCCGGTGGCACACTCGTGGCGACGCTGCGCGGCGGACTCTTCCGCCTCGCGGACGCGCTCGAATCCGAGATGCACCGCTTCGGGGTGGACGTGCGCACGCGTACGGAGGTCGTCGAGCTCGACGCGGAAGGCGTCACCACCGCGACGGGCGAGCGCATCGAGGGCGAGGTGCTCCTCGCCGCGGCGGGGGGCACGGGTGTGCCGCGCACGCGCGTGCAGATCGCCACTCTCGCGCTCGACGCACCCCAGCTCGCCTCCGCCCCGCGCGGCACAGGGGTGCTGGTGGGGGCAGGCGTCACGGATGTCGCCGCTCGCGCACTCACGCATGTCACGGCGAAGTGGCCCTGGCTCGCCGAGAGCACTCCCCTTCAGGTGCTGCGGCTCTCGTATGACGCCGGCATCGAGGTGACTCCCGAGCGCGCGCGAGCCGACGCCGAGGTGCTGCTGGGACAGCCCATCCCCGCCCCCGTGGACAGCGCGATCGTCGCGTGGGAGCGCGCGGGCCGCCGGATGGACTCGTCACATGCCATTGACGGAATGCATTGCGTAGGGGAGGCTGAATCCGGGACGGGTCTCGCCGCCGTCGTCGCGCTAGCACGTGAGGTCGGCCGACGAAACCCCCCGGTCCCCGCCGACCCTGACGGGTAGTCGACGGATAGTCTGGGCGTGGCCCCACATGGCACACCGCGTCATCCGCGGAGAATGGAGCACCCCATGAAAGGCAAGATCCTCTTCGTCGCTGGACTCGGCGTCGGATACGTGCTCGGCACACGCGCCGGTCGTCAGCGCTACGAGCAGATGAAGTCCACCGCGCTGAACTTCTGGAACCAGCCAGGCGTGCAGCGGCGCGTCGACGAGGTGCAGGACTTCGTGAAGGACAAGGCGCCCGACGTCGTCGAATTCGTCTCCGATGGAGCGAAGAAGGTCGCCGCGCAGGTCACCGGTCGCAACAGCACGAAGAGCACCTCGAAGAGCTCGTCCTCGAGCACGAAGAGCTCCACGGCCGGCAAGCCGTCCTCCTCGTCGAGCACGACCTCGCAGAAGCCGAGCTCGTCGTCGGGTTCCTGAGATGACCGATCAGACCACTCGGCCGACCCCCGGGGCCGCTCGCCCGAAGCGCTCGCTCTTCGAGCTGCTCGGGAGCCTGCCTGATCAGGTCCGCGAGCTCGTGCAGCGCGAGATCGACCTCGTCAAGGCGGAGGTCATCGAGAAGGTCAAGGCGATCGGCACGGGCGCGGGTCTGCTCGTCGGCGCGGCGATCGTCGCGGTGCTGTTCGTCGGCGTGCTGCTGAGTCTCGCCATCATCGGACTCAGCTATGTGCTCCCCGCGTGGGCCGCTGCGCTCATCGTCGCGGGAGTCCTGCTCATCGTCGCGATCGTGCTCGCGCTTCTCGGCAAGCGCAAGCTCGACCAGGGACTGCCGCCTGTCCCCACCGAATCCATCGAATCGATCCGCAAGGACGTCAGCGCCGTCACCGGGCGCGGAAAGCGAGGAATGTGATGAACGACACCACCGCAAGCGCGAAGGCAGCCGCAGAGTCTGCTCGCCGCCAGGTCGCCGACACCCTCGAAGCCCTCGAGGACAAGTTCGACATCCCCGCCCGCACGACGGAGCTCGTCGAGAAGGCCAAGGTCGCCTACGAGCGCAACCCGGTTCCGTGGATCGTCGGGGCGGCCGCCGTGGGCGTCATCGCCGTGGGCCTCGTCGCCTGGGCGATCTTCGGCGGCGACGACGACTGACGATTTCGCGACCCACCCGACCGGGGGGAGGATAGGCACGTGACGAGCGAGCCCTCCTCCGTGTCCGATTCCGACCACACCGATTCCCTCGGGTTCACCCTCTGGGCTGTCTGGCGCCGCCCTGTCGGGGAGTCGCGCGCTGCCGACGTGACGGGGCTCGCTGAGGCTGTCGCAGGCGTGGAGCATGACGGCGTCGTGGTGCGCGGCTTCTACGACGTGTCGGGGCTGCGCGCCGACGCCGACCTCATGGTCTGGCTCACCGGGACGAGTGCCGAGGAGCTGCAGACTGCTCTGCGGGCGATCCGCCGGGTGCCCGCGATCGCGGCACTCGAGCCCACCTGGAACGCGCTGGGTGTGCATCGCGAGGCCGAGTTCAGCCGCTCGCACTCCCCCAGCTTCATGCGCGGACTCCCGCCGAAGAAATGGGTCACCGTCTACCCCTTCGTGCGCAGCTACGACTGGTACCTGCTGCCCGATGACGAGCGCCGCGCGATGCTCGCCGATCATGGGCGCAAGGGGTCCGAGTATCCGAGCGTGCAGGCCAACACGGTCGCGAGCTTCGCACTCGGCGACTACGAGTGGCTGCTGGCGCTCGAAGCGGATGAGGTGATCGATCTCGTCGACCTCATGCGGCACCTGCGGCAGACGGAGGCCCGCCGCCACGTGCGCGAGGAGGTGCCGTTCTTCACCGGGCGCCGCCTCGCGATCCCCGAGGTGGCGGAGGTGCTTTCGTGACGATCGCCGACGGCGAGGTGCCGGGCGTCGTGCTCGCGGCGAGTGACGCGGCCGCATCCGGGCACTGCCACGTCGAGGTTCCTGTCGCGTACGACGCGGTCGTCCTCGCCGGATTCGGGGGTCCGGAGGGCCAGGACGACGTCATCCCGTTCCTCCGCAATGTGACGCGCGGACGCGGCATCCCGGACGAGCGCCTCGAAGAGGTGGCGCACCACTACCGGCACTTCGGCGGGGTGAGCCCCATCAACCAGCACAACCGCGAGCTGAGGGCGGCTCTCGAGGCGGAGCTCGCGAGCCGCGGCATCGACCTTCCGGTGATCTGGGGCAACCGGAACTGGGACCCGTATCTCAGCGAGGCCCTGCAGGAGGCCCACGACCGCGGCTTCCGCACCGTGCTCGGGCTCGCGACGAGCGCCTACTCGAGCTTCTCCAGCTGCCGTCAGTACCGGGAGGACTTCGCGCTCGCGCTCGAGCAGACCGGGCTCATGGGCGAGCTGAAGGTCGACAAGGTGCGCCAGTTCTTCGACCACCCCGGGTTCGTCACTCCGTTCACGGAGGGCGTGCGCGAGGCGATCGCGGACTTCATGGCCCGCGGGTTCGCGATCGACGAGATCCACGTGCTCTTCTCGACGCACTCCATCCCCACCGCCGACGCCCAGCGCTCGGGTCCGCGCACGATGGACTTCGGCGACGGAGGCGCCTATGCCGCGCAGCACCGGGCGGTGGCCGAGGTCGTCATGCGCGAGGTCGGCTCCGGAGCGGCGTGGCAGCTCGTCTACCAGTCGCGATCGGGTCCGCCGACGCAGCCATGGCTCGAGCCCGACATCAACGATGCGATCGCCGAGCTGCCCGCACAGGGGGCGAAGGCTGTCGTGGTCGTTCCCCTCGGGTTCGTGAGCGACCACATGGAGGTGCTCTGGGATCTCGACACCGAGGCGATGGAGTCGTGCGAGGAGGCGGGTCTCGCCGTCATCCGCACGCCCACGCCGGGGGCGCATCCGGTCTACGTCGCCGGGCTCGCGGATCTCGTGCTCGAGCGCGTGAACGGCACGCCGAAGGCGGACCGCCCCGCGTGCACGGAACTCGGACCCTGGTTCGATGTGTGCCGTCCGGGATGCTGTGAGAATGTTCGGGCCGGGTTCAAGCCGGCTGTCGCGGGGGTGGCGCCATGAGTGCTCTGAGAATCGGAACGCGAGCGAGCGCGCTGGCGATGGCGCAGGCGGGGATCATCGCCGAGAAGCTCGGCGGCGAGCTCGTGCCGATCGAGTCGGACGGCGACCGCACGAGCGAGTCGCTCGCGCAGCTGGGCGGGACGGGTGTCTTCGCGGCCGCGCTCCGCGAGGCGCTTCTCGCCGGCGAGGTCGACGCGGTCGTCCACTCGTTCAAGGACCTTCCGACGGCGCCTCTCGACGGGCTCGTCGTCGCGGCCGTGCCGAAGCGCGCCGATGCCCGCGATGCCCTGTGCTCTGCGGGCGGCCTGCGCCTGGAAGAGCTGCCCGAGGGTGCCCGCGTGGGAACCGGCTCGCCTCGTCGGCGTGCGCAGCTGCTGTCGCGTCGCCCGGATCTCGACGTCGTCGACATCCGCGGCAACGTCGACACGCGACTCGCGCGGCTCGACGCGGAGGACGAGGAGCGTCGGCTCGACGCCGTCGTGCTCGCCGCGGCCGGGCTCGAGCGTCTGGGGCGCACCGATGCCATCGCGGAGCGTTTCGATCTGACCCCCTGGCCCACCGCACCCGGGCAGGGTGCGCTCGCGGTCGAGACCCGACGCGGCGACGAGAAGCGCGTCGCGAAGCTCGACCACCGCACCACGCGCCTCACAGCCGAGACCGAGCGCGCTGTGCTCGCGCGTCTCGACGCCGGGTGCGCAGCGCCCCTGGGCGTGACGGCGATGCTCGACGACGGGCTCCTGTTCGTCTCGGCGCGCATCTACGCGCTCGACGGTTCCGCGTCGCTCACCTCGTCGCACGCCGCATACCCGGAGGACAGCCGCGATCCGGCCGGCGAGCTCGCGCAGCGCGTGGCTGATGAGCTCTTCGCGGCGGGCGCCGCCGATCTCGCGCCCCTCGGCAGGGGGCAGGCGTGACCGACGCGAAGGCCACCAAGACGCTGACCGGCTGGCGCATCCTCGTGCCGCGCGGCGGCAAGTGGGGCGATGGTGTCGCGGCGACGGTGCGCGCGCACGGGGGCATCCCGGTGATCGCACCGCTCCTCAACTTCGCGAGCACCGAGGACCCGGTGGCGCTCGCCAACACCCTGCACGAGCTCGCCGACGGCCAGTACGCCTGGCTCGTGGTGACGAGTGCGACCACCGTGGATGTGCTCGTGAGCCAGCGGGTCGCCGTTCCGGACTCGACGCGCATCGCGGCTGTCGGCGAGACGACCGCCGCGGCGCTGCAGCTCTCCGGCTATCGCGTGGACTTCGTGCCGAGCGCCGACAACTCGGCGCGCGGGCTCGTGAAGGAATGGCCCGTCGCGGGCGAGACCGGCGGCCGCGTGCTCGTGCCGCAGTCTGATCTCGCCGAGCCGACGCTCATCGCTGGCCTGCACAAGCTGGGCTTCCAGGTGGAGTCGGTGAACGCCTACCGCACCGTGGGCGTTCCCGTCACCGACAAGGTGAAGGCGGATGCCGCCTCCGGCCGCATTCGGGCGATCCTCGTGACCTCCGGATCGGTCGCACGGCAGGTGGCCGAGCAGCTCGCACCGCTCCCGGAGGAGACGGTGATGGCGTGCATCGGTCCGCGCACGGCATTCGACACGCGTGCCGCGGGTCTGCCCGTGCACGTGATCGCCGAGGAGCGGAGCGTCGAGTCGCTGCTCGAGGGACTCGCGGAGTACGCGGAGTCGGAGTGATCCAGCCGCTGATCCGCCCCCGACGCCTGCGCCAGAGCGCGGCGTGGAGGCGGCTCGCGGCGGAGACGCGCATGGCTCCGGCGCAGCTCGTGCTGCCGATGTTCATCGCCGAGGGGGCGGATGAGGCTCGCCCGATCACGTCGATGCCGGGTGTCGTGCAGCACTCGCTCGACTCGTTCCGCGCGGAGCTGCACCGTGCCGCGTCCGCGGGCATCGGGGGAGTGATGCTGTTCGGCGTGCCCGAGTCGAAGGACGCGATCGGTTCGGGGGCGACCGACCCGGACGGCATTCTCAATGTGGCGACCCGGGTGGCAGCTTCCGAGGTGGGCGATGCGCTCGTCGTGCAGACCGACCTGTGCCTCGACGAGTTCACCGACCATGGGCACTGCGGCGTGCTCGACACCGCGGGGCGCGTCGACAACGACGCGACGCTCGAGCGCTACCGCGACATGGCACTCGCGCAGGCGGAGGCAGGCTCCCAGCTCCTCGGGCTCTCGGGGATGATGGACGGCCAGACGGCGGCCGTGCGCGACGCCCTCGACAGCGCCGGGCGCACGGATGTGCCGATCCTCGCCTACGCGGCCAAGTACGCGTCCGCTTTCTACGGTCCGTTCCGCGACGCGGTGCAGTCCTCGCTCACGGGCGACCGCCGCACGTACCAGCTCGACTCGGCCAACCGCCGCGAGGGTGTGCGCGAGGCCGATCTCGACATCGCCGAGGGTGCCGACATCGTGATGGTGAAGCCCGCGATGAGCTTCCTCGACGTGCTCGCGGATGTCGCCGCCGTCTCGCCGGTGCCCGTGTGGGCGTACCAGGTGAGCGGCGAGTACGCGATGATCGAGGCCGCCGCCCGCAACGGCTGGATCGACCGCGATCGCGCCGTCGATGAGGCGCTCGTCTCGATCGTCCGGGCGGGCGCAGACGCAGTGCTCACCTATGCCGCGCTCGACGTGGCCGAGAGGTGGTCCCGGTGACCGACGGCAACGATCTCGCCTACGACCGCGCCCGCGCGGTGTTCCCCGGGGGCGTCAACTCCCCCGTGCGCGCGTTCGGCTCGGTGGGCGGCACGCCGCGCTTCCTCGTCTCGGCGCAGGGCGCGTACGTGACGGATGTCGACGGCCGCGACTACGTCGACCTCGTCGCCTCGTGGGGTCCGGCGCTTCTCGGCCACGCGCATCCGGAGGTCGTGTCCGCGGTGCAGGAGGCGGCGGCGCGGGGGCTCTCGTTCGGGGCATCGACGCCCGCCGAGACGGAGCTCGCGGAACTCGTGCGCACCCGCCTCGGCACGGCAAGCGGCGTCGAGAAGCTGCGCCTCGTGTCGACCGGCACCGAGGCCACGATGACCGCCATCCGTCTCGCGCGCGGAGTGACGGGGCGCGACCTCGTGATCACGTTCGCGGGGCACTACCACGGCCACTCCGATGGCCTGCTGGCGGAAGCCGGCTCCGGCGTCGCGACGCAGGGACTGCCTGGTTCGGCTGGCGTGCCCGCACCGATCGCCGCGCAGACGCTCGTGCTGCCGTACAACGACATCGATGCCGTGCGCACAGCGTTCCTCGCGCACCCGGGGCGCATCGCCGCGGTCATCACCGAGGCGGCGGGTGCCAACGCGGGGGTGCTCGCGCCCCAGCCGGGGTTCAACCGGGCGCTTCGCGAGCTCACCGAGGCCGACGGGGCGCTGCTCATCCTCGATGAGGTGCTCACCGGCTTCCGTGTCTCGGCCTCCGGATGGTGGGGTCTCGAGGGCGACGTCGAGGGCTGGGCTCCCGACCTGTTCACGTTCGGCAAGGTCATCGGTGGCGGGATGCCGCTCGCCGCGCTCGGAGGGCGCTCCGCGGTCATGGATCAGCTCGCGCCGCTCGGGCCCGTCTATCAGGCAGGCACTCTCAGCGGGAACCCGCTCGCCGTGACCGCGGGCCTCACGACGCTGCGGCTGGCCGATGCGGCGGTCTACGCCCACGTCGACGCCGCGGCCGACGCCGTGGCGTCAGCCGTTGCGGACGCGCTCGCCGCGGAGGGCGTGGACCATGTGATCTCGCGTGCAGGCAGCCTGTTCTCGATCGCGTTCCGCACGGATCCGGTGCGCGACTACGCCGACGCGAAAGCGCAGGACACGTGGCGGTACCCGCCGTTCTTCCATGCGCTGCTGGATCAGGGCGTCTCAGCGCCGCCGAGCGTATTCGAGGCGTGGTTCCTCACGGCTGCGCACGATGAGGCCGCCCTCGATCGCATCCGCGAGGCGCTTCCCGCCGCGGCCCGCGCCGCGGCGCACGCGACGCCGCTCTAGACGAGATCCGCGAGCTCGATGCCGAGCAGCACGACGGCGATGAGCGGCGCGGCACCCTGCACGAGCGCAGCGCGCGCCATCCGTCCGTTCGCCGTCACCAGAACAAGCGCCGCAAGCGCCATGCACAGGCAGGTGAACATCGTCAGCACGAGACCCGCGATGCGCGGCTCCGACCACGCGAGCACGAGCCCCGCGAAGGTGCCGAGGGCGAGGAACAGGTTGTAGAACCCCTGGTTGTAGGCCATCGAGCGCAGCGTCTCGGCTTCGGCTTCCGACGTCACCCCGAAGGTGCGTCGCACGCTCGGCCGCCCCCACAGCAGGCTCTCGAGAGCCCAGATGCACACGTGGATCAGGGCCGCGAGGGCCGCGAAGATGGTGCCGACGACGAGAAGCGTCATGGGCTCAGTGTTCCACGGTCACATGGTGGGCGCTACGGACACAGCGATGCGTCCGCGGGTGTCTCCGGTGAGGATGCGGGTCGCCCAGAGCTGCACCTCTTCGAGCGGGACCGTCTCGGTGAGCGAGTCGAGCAGCCCGAGGTCGAGGTCGCGTTCCAGACGCTTCCAGACCCGCTCGCGCGTGACGAGCGGCGCCTCCACCGAGTTGACGCCCGCGAGCGTGACGCCGCGCAGGATGAACGGCAGGACCGTCGTATGCAGGTCGGTGCTCTCGACGAGACCGCACGCCGCGACCGCTCCGCCGTAGCGGGTCTGGGCGAGGAGGCTCGCGAGCGTCGTCCCGCCGACGACATCGATGGCCCCCGCCCACCGGCTCGCCTGCAGCGGCTTGCCCGTCTGCTGCAGCTCAGCGCGGTCGATCAGATCGGCGGCTCCGAGGCGCTGCAGGTAGCCGCGGTCGTCGGGGTGGCCGGTCGCCGCCACCACACGCCGGCCGGCTTCGGCCAACAGCATCACGGCGACGGAGCCGACGCCGCCCGTGGCGCCCGTGACGACGACGTCGCCGTCGGGGATGCCTGCCGCCTCGAGGGCGAGAACGGCCTGAGCGGCCGTGAAGCCCGCGGTGCCGATCGCGGCGGCGCGAGCCATGCCGAGCTTCGCCGGCACCCGCACGAGGTGCTCGGAGGGCACCCGGGCGCGCTCACTGTAACCGCCGTTGCGGGTCTCGCCGAGGCCGGCGCCGGTGAGCACGACCTCGTCGCCCGCGCTCCAGCGGGGGTCGGAGGACTCCCGCACGGTTCCGACGACGTCGATGCCGGGGATGAGCGGCGAGATGCGCGCCACTCCGCGGTCGCCGCGCAGGGCGAGGCCGTCCTTGTAGTTGAGGCTCGAGTACGCGACGTCGATGAGCACGTCGCCCTCGCCGAGCTGATCATCCGCGAGATCGACGAAGTCGACCGTCACGCCCTCATCCGAGCGGGTCATCTGCAGTGCGCGCGTCATGCCCCCACGATAGCCGCGCGTCTGCGCGGCCGACCCGTGGATCCGGTGCGTCTCAGCGGACTCACGAGCCAGACGACGGCGAACACCGCGCCCTGCACGACGACCACGAGGGGGCCGGATGCGGTGTCCCACCAGAAGCTCAGATAGATGCCCACGACCGCCGCGGCGGCCGCGATGATCGGCGCGATCACGAGCATCCGCCCGAACCGGTCGGTGAGCAGGCGCGCGGTTGCGCCCGGGATGACGAGCATCGCGACCACGAGGATGACGCCCGCGACCTGCAGGGCGACGACTGCGGTTGCCGCGAGCACCGCGAGCAGCAGAGCACGCAGGCGCCCCGGCGAGAGCCCGATCGCGAAGGCGTGCTGCGCGTCGAACGCATAGAGGGTCAGGTCGCGGCGCTTCACGATGACGGTCACGGCGACCGCGGCCGAGAGCAGCCCGATCTGCAGCAGGTCCGCATTCGAGACACCCAGCACATCGCCGAAGATGATGTGCTGCAGATCGGTCTGGCTGGGGATCACGGAGATGAGCACGAGGCCGCTGGCGAACATCGTCGTGAAGACGATGCCCATCGCCGCGTCCTCTTTCACGCGACTGCGGTCGCGGATGACGCCGATCGCCCCGACCGCCACGAAACCGGCGATGAGCGCCCCGACGGCGAACGGCAGCCCCACGATCGAGGCCACCACGACCCCCGGCAGCACGGCGTGCGAGACCGCGTCGCCCATGAGCGACCAGCCGATGAGCACGAGCCAGCACGACAGCAGCGCGCACACCGCGGCGGCGACCGTCGCGGCACCGAGCGCACGGAGCACGAAGTCGTACTGCAGCGGATCGAGCAGGAGGTCGAGAGGATTCACGGCGCCTCCTCCAATCCGAATGCGCGCGAGAGACGCTCCGGGCGGAGAGCCTCGGCGGTGGGGCCCGTGAACAGGATGCGCCGCAGCAGCAGGGCCACCTCGTCGGCGAGCTCGGGGAGCATGTGCAGATCGTGCGTCGAGACGAGCACGGCGGCGCCGTCGGAGGCGAGCTCACGCACGACCGCGGTGATGAGCGCCTCGGAGCGCTTGTCGACGCCGGTGAACGGCTCGTCGAGCAGCAGGATGCGCGCCTCCTGCGCGATCGCCCGCGCGAGGAAGGCGCGCTGGCGCTGCCCCCCGGAGAGCGCCCCGATGGGACGGTCGGCGAGCTCCGTGAGCTGCACCCGGTCGAGGGCGACGCGCACGGCCTCGCGGTCGGCGGCGCGCGGCCTCCGGGTGATGCCGAGGTGGGCGTACCGGCCCATCATGACGACCTCCGCGACCGACACCGGGAAGTCGTGGTCGACCCCGGCATCCTGCGCCACATACGCGACCATGCCGCTCGCACGCGCCGCCCGGGGTGTGCCGCCGTCGACCTGCACCGAGCCGTGCAGCGGCGCAAGCTGGCCGAGCACGGTGCGGAACAGCGTCGACTTGCCGGAGCCGTTCATGCCCACAAGGCCCGTCACCTGGCCCCACGGAACGTCGAGCGTCGCGCCGTCGAGAGCGACGACCTCGCCGTAGCTCACGTGCACATCCTCGATGCGGATGGCGGGGGTGCTCATGAGCGGCTCGTCGCCAGGGCGCCCGCGATGAGCGAGACGTCGTGTCGGATGAGGTCGAGGTAGGTGGGGACGGGGCCGTCCGGCTCCGAGAGCGAGTCGACGTACAGGACCCCGCCGAACTCCGCATCCGTCGCCTCGACGACCTGGCGCATGGCGCGGTCCGACACCGTCGATTCGCAGAACACTGCGCGCACGTCGTGCTCGTCGACCGCGTCGATGACCCGGGCGACGCGCTGCGGGGTGGCCTGTGACTCGGCGTTCACGGGCCACAGGTACAGCTCCTCGAGCCCGGCGTCGCGGGCGAGGTAGGAGAAGGCCCCCTCGCACGTGACGAGCGCGCGCTGATTCGCGGGGAGGCCATCCAGGGCGCTCACGAGCTCGTCGTGCAGGGTGCGCAGTTCGGCTGTGTAGCGCGCGCTGTTGGCGGCGAAGTCGCCCGCATGCTCGGGCACGAGCTCGGTGAGGGCCGCGGCGATGTTGGCGACGTAGGTCTCCGCGGCGACGGGGCTCATCCAGGCGTGCGGGTTGGGGGCACCAGCGTAGGCGTCCGAGGCGATGTCGATCGGCTCGATGCCCTCGGTGACGGTCACGTGCGGGGCGTCGATCCGATCGGTGAACTGCGCGAACCATGCCCCGAGCCCGAGTCCGTTGTCGAGGATGAGCTGGGCACCGGACGCGCGGCGGATGTCGCCGGGGGTCGGCGAGTAGCCGTGGATCTCGGCGCCGACCTTCGTGATCGACTCGACGCGCACATGGTCGCCCGCGACGTTGCGGGCCATGTCGGCGATGACCGTGAAGGTCGCGAGCACGAGGGGGCGGTCGTCCTCCGGTGCGGCGTCGGAGGGCGCGCAGGCCGAGAGCGAGGTCGCGAGCACGACCCCGGTGAGCAGCGCGACGACCCTGTGGCGCACATTTTTCGGCATGCCGAAAAATTAGCAGAGGCCCGGGGGAGGTGGGCAGTCTCGTGCACAGAAAACGACGAAGCCCGCGGGCTCCCGGTGGGGGAGCGCCGCGGGCTCGAGTCGTTGCAGCCGCAGGGCTCAGCCGAAGAGGATCGCCGCCTCGTCGTAGCGCGACTGCGGAACGGTCTTCAGGCGGCCGAGGGCGTCCTCGAACGGGACCGTCACGATCTGAGTGCCGCGAAG
The DNA here is from genome assembly GCF_011751865.2 of Salinibacterium sp. ZJ70. Lineage (GTDB taxonomy): Bacteria > Actinomycetota > Actinomycetes > Actinomycetales > Microbacteriaceae > Homoserinibacter. The sequence goes on from NZ_CP061770.1 coordinate 76,495, forward strand.
CGCCACCATCTTGCCCCACTGGCCCTCGAGGGCCAGGTCGAGCACGGCCATGCCGTAGCGCGTCGCGAGAACGCGGTCGTACGCCGTCGGCGTGCCGCCGCGCTGGATGTGGCCGAGCGTCGTCGCGCGCGTCTCGATGCCGGTGCGCTCCTCGATCTCGGGGGCGAGCATGTCGCCGATGCCGCCGAGGCGCGGGCGCCCGAACGCATCCAGTCCGCGCTCCGAGAACGCGTCATCCATCGTGTCGAGCTGGAAGCCCTCCGCGACGACGACGAGCGGCGCGCGACCACGGGCACGGGCGCTCTGCACGTGCTCGCAGATCTCCTCCATGCTCGTCTTGCGCTCGGGGATGAGGATGACGTGCGCACCCGCGGCCATGCCGGAGTGCAGGGCGATCCAGCCGACGTGGCGACCCATGACCTCGGCCACCATGCAGCGGCCGTGCGAGTCGCCCGTGGTGCGCAGGCGATCCATCGCCTCGGTCGCGATCTGCACCGCGGTGTCGAAGCCGAAGGTGTAGTCGGTGGCCGAGAGGTCGTTGTCGACCGTCTTCGGCACGCCCACGATCTGCACGCCCTCGTCGGTGAGGCGCTTCGCGGCCGCGAGGGTGCCCTCGCCGCCGATCGCGATCACGGCGTCCATGCCCGACTCGGACATGACCTCCTTGACGCGCTGCACGCCGCCGAACTCGAACGGGTTGGTGCGCGAGGAGCCGAGGATCGTGCCGCCCTGCTTCGAGATGCCCATCACCTGGGGGCGCCCGAGAGGCTGAAGATCGGCCTGGACGAGACCGCGCCAACCATCGCGGATCCCGACGAACTCGACGTCGTCGTGCTGGGTGATGCCCTTGAGCACCGTGCCGCGGATGACCGCGTTGAGGCCGGGACAGTCGCCACCGCTAGTGAGGATTCCGATTTTCACGGACTCATCATCCCCTATTTCCTGTGAAGACGGGTGCGCGGAGTATCCCTCACTCGCTAGAGTGCGGCGTGGCCGGGGATATCCTCGCCACCACCACCGCTCCGAAGGAGAATCATGACCGATCCGAACGCCACCCCCGTGGCCCCCACCGCCCCCGCCGGCGCGCCCGCCGCCGTACCCGGCAAGACGCTCGGCATCGTCGGCCTCATCCTCAGCATTGTCGCCGCGATCGTCGGCCTCATCATCAGCATCGTCGCGCTGCGCCAGTCGAAGAAGGCCGGGTACGGCAATGGCCCCGCCGTCGCGGGCATCGTCATCGGCATCTTGGGCACCATCGGATGGATCCTCTTCTGGGCCCTCATCGGCGTGGGCCTCGTGTTCGCCGCCCAGACGTGCGGCGACCTCGGTCCTGGTGAGTACGTTCTCGAGAACGGCACCGCGATCACCTGCCGCTGAGCTTCGCACTCGTGAGAGGCCGGGGCGCTCATCGCCTCGGCCTCTCGCCGTTCGGGCTGGCTGTCAGAGCGCCCAGCTAGCCTGGCCGCGATGGACCCGATCACGACCCGCTACGCGCCCGCCGCGCCGGTGTCGCTGCGTCTCGTGATCGGACACCTCGCGCAGGGACGCGGCGACCCCACCGTGCAGCGCACCCCCGAAGGCTGGTGGCTCACCATGCGGCTCGCGACGGGGGCCGCGACGCTGCTCCTGCGCGAACGCCCCGACAGCATCGAAGCGACAGCGTGGGGCGATGGCGCCGCCGAGGCGATCGACGGTGTGCCGCGACTCCTCGGGGCCCACGATGACCTCGACGGGTTCGACGCTTCCCGGCATCCGCTCATCGCCCGCCTCCATCACGAGACCCCGGGGCTCCGCCTCGGCGGCACGGGTCGCGTGCTGCCTGCCCTCGTTCCGAGCGTGCTCGGGCAGAAGGTCACCGCCATGGAGGCCAAGCGCGCGTGGCGCATCCTCGTGAGCCGCCACGGCGACCCGGCCCCGGGCCCCGCACCGCTCGGCATGCGCGTGCTGCCCACGCCCGACACCTGGAAGCGCATCCCCTCCTGGGAGTGGCATACGGCCGCCGTCGGTCCGCAGCGATCCGACACCCTCATGCGGGTGTTCGCCGTGGGCTCCGCGATCGCCCGGTGCGACCGACTGGATTCCGCGGAGAGCGCGCGCCGACTGGCCTCGATCCACGGCATCGGACGCTGGACGGTCGCCGAGACCCTGCAGCGTTCGCACGGCGATCCGGATGCCGTCAGCTACGGCGATCTGCACATCTGCAAGCGGGTGGGAACCGCCCTCATCGGAGAGCGCGTCGACGACGACGGAATGATGGAGCTGCTCGAACCGTGGCGGGGCCACCGCCAGCGGGTGGTTCGGCTCATCACGATCGCGGGCATCGACTACCAACGCCACGCCCCGCGCCTCACGATCCCCGACCACCGCGCCCGCTGAGCGCTCGGGGCGGTTGTGTCGATCGTCAACGATTGGGCGGCCCCGGCTGCGTCGATCTAACGTGGACCCTCGTGGGTCTCCTCCGTCGCTCTGCTCGTCTCGCCTGGCTCAGCCTGTGCGCCCCGAAGCTTCCTCCGCTCGGTCTCTACGACGTGTGTCATTCACCGCGTCGGGTGATGCCCGGCGATCTCGACGAGCTGCGTCACATGAACAACGGCGCGTACCTCTCCAACCTCGACCACGCCCGCGTGGAGCTCGTGGTGCGCACGGGGCTCTGGAAGCGTCTGAACGAGGCGGGCATGTATCCCGTCGTGTCGGCGCAGACGATCACCTACCGCAAGTCGCTCGAGCTGTGGCAGAAGTACACGATCGAGTCGCGTCTGCTCGGAGTCGACGACCGCTCGGTGTACGTGGAGCAGCGCTTCGTCGTCGACGGCGAGGTCTACGCGCGGGCCCACATCCAGGCGCGGTTCCTCTACCGGAAGGGCGGCACCGTCACCGTGGAGGACCTCGCGGCCGTCACCGGCGTCGATCCGGTGGCCCACCCGATCCCCGAATGGCTGCACGAGTGGGCCGCGCAGGTGCGCCTGCCCTCCACACGCCAGCCCGCCGAGAGCACCTGGGAGTAGCTCAGCCCTCGAGAACGGCCATCGCGGCGTGGAAGCCGCCGAGCCCCGACACGGCGCCGCCACGCCGCGAACCCGAACCGCACACGAGGATGCGCTCGTGCGGCGTCGCGACACCCCAGCGCTCGGCGGGAGTCGACATCTCGGCATCGTCTTCGGCGAACGGCCACGACAGTGGGCCGTGGAAGATATTGCCGCCCGACATGCGCAGGCTCTGCTCGAGGTCGCGGGTCGTGGCCGTCTCGATGCACGGGCGTCCCTCGCCATCCGTGAGCAGCACATCCGCGATCGGCTCGGCGAGCACCGAGTCGAGCGAACGGATGACGGCCGCCTGGAACTCGGCACGACGCGCGTCGAGGTCGGCGCCCTCGAGCAGACGGTCGGGCGCCTGCAGGGCGAAGATGGTGAGCGTCTGCGCGCCGGACGCTCGCAGCTCGGGGGAGAGGATGCTGGGGTCGGTGAGCGAGTGGCAGTAGCTCTCGAGCGGCACCGGCTCGGGCAGCGAACCCGCGCTCGCCGCGGCGTAGGCGGCGTCGATCTGGGTGAAGCCCTCGTTGACGTGGAAGGTGCCCGCGAACGCGGCCACCGGATCCGCGGCCGCCTCGCGCAGGCGCGGCAGACGCTTCAGCAGCAGGTTGACCTTGATCTGGGCGCCCTCTGGCCGCTCGGCCGTCTCGCCCATCAGCCGGGCGAGCTCGTAGGGGGCGACGCCCGAGAGGATCGTCTCGCCGGCGAGCCGCAGCTCCTCGTCGCCGTGGCGGTACACGACCTCGCCGTCGGGCGACACCGACGTGACCTCGGCATCCGTGACGAGCTCTGCACCCGCGTCGCGCGCGGCACGCACGAGCGCACCTGACACGGCGCCCATGCCGCCCACCGGCACATCCCAGTGCCCGGTTCCGCCGCCGATCACGTGGTACAGGAAGCAGCGGTTGGCGTCGAGGCTCTCATCGATCGACGGCGCGAACGTGCCGATGAGTCCGTCGGTGAGCACGACGCCGCGCACCAGGTCGTTCCCGAAGCGGTCGGCGATGGTGCGGCCGATGGGCGCCTCCATGAGATCCGCCCACACGCGGTCGTCGCCGACGGCGCGACGCGCTTCGGAGCGGGTGAGGAGGGGATCGGTGACGCTCGGCCAGAACGCCGACGCGAGCTTCGCGGTGTCGTCGCCGAACGCACGCCACGCATCCCAGTCGGCGGCTGCTCCGATGTCCGCAAACGAGGCGGCGGTCGCCGCAGCATCGCCCGTGTCGACGAGCAGGCCGCGATCGGTGCCCGGCAGGGGCGTGTAGGAGGAGTACCGGCGGCGGGCGAGCCGCACGTCGAGGTTCAGATCCTTGCGGATCCGCTCGGGCAGCAGGCTCACCAGGTACGAGTAGCGCGAGAGGCGCGCGTCGACCCCGGGGAAGACGGGCGTCGAGATCGCGGCGCCGCCGAGGTGCGACGAGCGCTCCAGGAGCGTCACGCTGCGCCCGGCTCCGGCCAGGTATGCGGCTGCCACGAGGGCGTTGTGGCCGCCCCCCACGATCACGATGTCGCGCCTTAGCGTCATGGGGTCACTGTACTGGTGGTGTGTCACCGGCTGGTTTCGCAGGTGCGGGCGGTGCGGGGTGCCTCAGACGACGAAGTGGGCGGAGCTCGCGACGGGGGCTGCGATCCAGCTCACGAGACGCTCGGCGAGGACCGCTGCAGGGGTGCCGTCCTCGCCGAGCGAGCGGATCGCGAGGATGCCGGTGGCACCGCCCCCCGCGTCGTCGAGTCGATCTCCGAGGTCGCGCACGAGCCGCTCGGCATCGGCTTTCGCGCGCGTGTAGGAGTTGGTTCCGTCGCCCTTGACCGCGGTGGAGCTCACGATCGCGAGCCGCCCGTCGGATGCGGTGAGCTCGGGCTCGAAGGCCTGGATGACGTTGTCGACGGTGTCGACGAGCCGAGGACGCAGCCACGCGTCTGCTTCGGGACTGTCGCCACCCCGCCATCCGCCGACGAGGTGCACGACAGCGTCGACGCGGCCGTGGCTCTCGACGACCGATCGGGCGAGCGCCTTCGCGGCGGCGAGCTCCGTGAGGTCGGCGACGCGGTGGTCGTCTGCATGCACCGACAGGAGACGCTCGGCATCGGTGCCGACGGCGATGACGGTGTCACCGCGATCCGCGAACCGAGCACAGACCGCCCGGCCCGCTTCACCCGTCGCGCCCGTCACCACCACGACCTTCACCGTGTCACCCGTTCCCGGTGATCCCTCGCGTGGATTCGATCACGGCTGTCATCTTCCTGCCCAGCGCCTCGTAGAACATCGACAGCGGGAACTCGTCATCGAGGACCGCATCCGTGAAGCCCTTCGGGGGCCCGGCGAGAACCTCGTCCGAGAGACCTCGCGCCCAGGCCGACGCGGGATGCGGCGCGAGGGTGCTGCGGATGAGCTCGTAGGCGGCGAGCCAGTGGGTGGTCTTCGGGCGGTCGATCGAGCGCCAGTACAGTTCGTTGATCGCATCCGAGAGCGCCACGACGGCAGCCGGCACGGCATCCCAGTCGAATGCGAGCTGGGTGTCGGTCCAGTGCAGAACGCCCCGCTGGTGCAGCCACGCGAAGAGAAGCTGCCCACCGAGCCCGTCGTAGTTGCGCACGCGCGAGCCGGTGAGCGGGAACCGGAACAGGCGGTCGAACAGGATCGCGTGCTGCACGTGCACGGCCCGATCGCGGGTCTGCACGTCGAACGCCTCATCGTGCGCGATGTCGACGCACTCGCGGAACGCGGTCAGATCGCAGCGCAGCTCCTCGAGCGAATACAGGAAGTACGGCATCCGCTGCTTGATCATGAACGGATCGAACGGCAGGTCGCCGCGCATGTGGGAGCGGTCGTGGATGAGGTCCCACATCACGAACACCTCCTCGGCGAGGTGCTGGTCGGCGACGAGCGTCTGCTGCGAGGGCAGCAGCTCGAGCTTCGTGATGTCGGCCGCTGCGGCCGTCACCCGACGGAAGCGCGCCGCCTCGCGGTCCTGGAAGATCGCACCCCAGGTGAAGGTGGGGATCTCGCGCATCGCGACCGTCTCCGGGAACAGCACAGCCGAGTTGGTGTCGTAGCCGGGCGTGAAGTCGATGAGCCGCAGTGAGACGAAGAGCTTGTTGCTGTAGTGCTCTTCGAGGTGGGCGATGAACTCGGGCCAGATCACTTCGACGATGAGCGCCTCGATGAGGCGATCGGGCGAGCCGTTCTGCGTGTACATCGGGAACACGACGAGGTGCCGCAGCCCGTCGACACGGTGCTCGGCGGGAGCGAACGCGACGAGCGAGTCGAGGAAGTCGGGCTCGGCGAAGCCGGACGCCACCCAGCGCTCGAAGTCCCCGGGGAGCGCCGCGAGATAGGCGGCGTCGTGCGGGAACGCCGGAGCGAGCGCGCGGACGGCGGCGACGATCGTCTGCACGTGCCCGCGTGCGGCCTCATGGTGCGCGGGGTCGGGGATCGAGCCGTCCGCGTCCTGGAGGAGCCGGATGGCCTCGGCAGCTGCCTTGAGCTGGGCCCAGGCGGTGCTCTGCTCGGCCGTGGAGGCGTCCTCGACGACCTCCGGTTCTCCGATGATGGACGTGGTGGGGCTGAGCGTGGTCATGGCGCCTCCTTTCGCCCCCGAGCCTAGGGAGAAGCGCCCAGCGGAGGTTTGTCTCGCGCGCACGTTTCGTGCGCAGACGCACGATCCGCGCACGTCTGCGCTTCGCATAGGCTCGACCCGTGGTGGGCGTGCTGATCGGCTTCGCGATCATCGCCGTCATCATCGCGACCGGCTACGTCGTGGGGCGCTTCGATCTGCTCGGCCCTGACGCCCATCGCGTGCTGTCGCGGCTCGCGTTCTTCGTGCTCTCGCCGGCGCTGCTGTTCACAGTGCTCGCCGAAGCGGATGTCGCTGTGCTCTTCTCTGTGCAGCTGCCGACGGCGTCGGTCGCGGCCATCGCGGCGATCCTCGCGTATCTCCTGATCGCGCTCGCCGTGTGGCGGCGCCCGGTGCCGGATGCGACGATCGGCGCGCTCTCGTCCGGGTACGTCAATGCGAACAACATCGGCATCCCGGTGGCGGTGTACGTGCTCGGCGATGCCACGGCATCGGCTCCCGTCATCCTGCTGCAGCTCGTGCTGCTGGCGCCGATCGCGCTCGGGGTGCTCGACGTCACGACGTCGGGCCGTGTGTCGGTCGGCCGCATCCTGAGCCAGCCGATCCGCAATCCGCTCATCATCGCGTCGCTCCTGGGGCTGCTCGTCGCCGTCTCGGGCATCGAGCTGCCGGAGCCGGTGCTCGCGCCGTTCGAGCTCGTGGGCGCTGCGGCGGTGCCCGTGATCCTCATCTCGTTCGGGATGTCGCTGCATGGCCGTCGCGTCCTGGATGCGAAGGGGCATCGCCGCGATGTCGTCGTCGCCGTCGTGCTCAAGCTCGTCTTCATGCCGCTCGTGGCGTGGGTGATGGGCGCTTTCGTCTTCCAGCTCGACGGGCACCACCTGTTCGTCGCCGTCGTGCTCGCTGCGCTCCCGACGGCGCAGAACGTCTTCACCTACGCCCAGCGCTACCGCACGGCGGAGGTCGTGGCGCGTGATGCGGTGCTGCTCACGACGCTCCTCTCGCTGCCGGTGCTCGTCATCATCGCGTGGCTTCTCGCGGCCTGAATCTCAGCTCGCTGAGTTCGCTATCGGGTGATCAGCACTAGTTATAGTTGTCTATACGACATCGGGGCCGAGTGGTTCGGCGTCCGACAGTGCTGTCCGGAAGGAACCCATGTTTTCTCCTGAACTCGTCTGGGCTGAGCCCCAGCCCCTCGCCGCCGAGCGCATCATCTCCGGCAGCCCCGTCGGCCGCATGGCATTGGGTGTCGAACACCCGTCGTGCACCTTCGGGCAGTGGGAGGGGACGCCCGGCCACTTCACCGCGATTCCGTCGCCCCGCGACGAGGTCGTCACCATCCTCAGCGGTCGGGGCCTGCTGCGTGGGCGCGACGGCAGCGAGTTCGCACTCGAGCCGGGCCTCACCTTCGTGATCCCCGCCGGATTCGATGGCGAGTGGGAGATCCACGAGACCATCCGCAAGGCCTTCGTCTTCATCGCGCCTCAGGCCTGAGCTGCACCCCCCCTCACGACCAGAACACAACGGAGTATTCAATGTCCCTTCCTGCCCTCCAGCTCGACGGCGAGTTCGTTCTCCCCACGGACGAGGCCTACGAGACCTACCGCGCGATCGAGAACATGCGCCTCGCGCGCAACCCGATCGCCATCGTCCGCCCGGCGAGCGTTGCCGACGTGCAGGCTGCGCTCGCGTACGCCCGTGAGAACGACCTGAAGATCGCCGTGCGCTCGGGTGGCCACAGCGCCGCCGGCTGGTCGAGCATCGAGGGCGGACTCCTGATCGACATGCGCTCGATGGACAGCATCGACATCGACACCGAGACCCAGACCGCCTGGATCGGCGGCGGCGTGCTCGCCGGCAACATGGTCGCCGCGGCGAGCGAAGTGGGTCTCGCCCCCGTCAGCGGTGTGCACACGACCGTCGGTCTCGCCGGCCTGCTCCTCGGCCTCGGCGAGGGCTACCTCACGGCGCGCCGCGGATACGGCGTCGACAACGTCCTCGAGCTGCAGGTCGTCACGGCCGCGGGCGAGGTCATCAACGTCTCCCCGACGTCTCACTCGGAGCTCTACTGGGGCATCCGCGGCTCCGGCGGCAACTTCGGCGTCGTCACCGCCATGAAGCTGCAGCTGCACCCCATGCCCCAGGTGGCCATCGGCGGCACCATCGCCTTTGCCGGCGACGACCGCGACGCGGCCGCTGACTACACGTGGAACCTCCTGCGGGGCGCCTCGATCGACTCGTGGCCGAGCGTCTGCTTCACTCTCGCCGACGGCGTGCCGAAGGTCGCCATCACCCCCGGCCACGTGGGCGACCTCGAGGAGGGCTACGCCGAGCTCGAGCGCATCCGCGCCATCGGCGACCCCGTCTCCGACACGACCTCCGAGCTCACCTACCGCCAGCTCCTGAACGGCGGCGGCTCGGTCAAGGAGAACACGCTGCGTCCGCGCGCCCTGTGGGCCGTGTACCGCTTCCCGTTCGACGGCGACATCGACGCCCAGAAGAAGCTCATCGCGGAGCAGCAGATGCAGCTGCTCAACAGCCCCGCGACGTACATCTCGATGTGGCGCTCGGCGATCCTCGACGAGCCCACCTACCCGTCGGTCGCTCCGCGCACCCCCGGCATCTCCGTGTTCGTGCGCACGATGTGGGATGAGGAAGCCGACGACGCCGAGAATGTCGCATGGTTCGAGCGCACCACGGCTGCGTTCGAGAACAGCGGCCTCGTCGACTACTCGGCCAACACGCTCAACCACGTCAGCCAGCTGACGAACCAGCAGCTGCGCGAGCTGCTGGGCGCCGAGAACTACGACCGCCTCGTCGAGCTGAAGCGTCAGTACGACCCGGAGAACGTGTTCTCGAACAACTTCAACATCGCTCCGTAACCCGAGCACGGCAGAAGCCGCACGAGTCGCACCCCGACACGTGCGGCTTCTGTGCGTTCGCAGCAGCTCAGAGTGCGTGCTTGTTCGCGGGAGCGGGGCGCGTCGGGCTCGTCGTAGCGGGGTGGCGCGAGAGCCAGTCGCGCAGGTGCCCGGTGAAGCGCTCCGGGTGCTCGACCGTGAGCAGGTGGGCGGCATCCGGATACCGCAGCTCCTCGACATCGGCGATGTCGTCGAGCAGCACCTGCGACGCCGTGCGCACGACCGACACGTCGTGTTCGCCGACGACGACGAGCACCGGCACCTGCACCTCGGCGAGGCGCTCGATCGCCGGCCGGGCGGGGGGCCGCGCCGAGCCGTTGAAGCCGCGGTGCTCGGCGCCCACATTGAGCTCGATCGCCCGCTGCAGGAATTCCGCATCCACCTCGTCGGTGTCGCGTGTGGGCCCCACGTCGTAGAGCTGCACCTCGAGCCGCACCACCGCATCGAAGTCGTCGGCTTCGACCGCCACATCGACGGCGTCCCAGAGCTCGAGCTCCAGCTCCGTCCACTCCGACTCGGCGGGCGCGTACCCGCTCGGACGCGAACCCACGAGCACGAGACCCGTCACGCGGTCCGGCTGCGCGAGGGCCGCATCGAGAGCGAAGCGTCCGCCGCGCGAGGCACCCACGATGACGGCGCGCTCGATCTCGGCGGCGTCGAGGACGCGGATGAGGTCGTCGGACTCAGAGAACGGGACCGCCTCGCCGGGAGATTCGCCGTACCCGCGGGTGTCGTAGCGCACGACGCGGTGGTCGGCGGACAGGTCGTCGAACTGCGGATCCCACATGGCACGGGTGGTCACGCCCGCGTGCACGAAGAGCACTGCGGGCGCATCCGCGGGACCGGCGACGTCGTAGGCGAGCGTCGCGCCCGGCACGCGCACTGTGGGGGGCACCTCGTCAGACTATGCCTCACATACCGTTCTGCACACCCCCCGCGCGTCAGGTGGTGCGGAAGCTCTGCGTGCCGAGCACGGTCAGCAGAGCGAGCTTCTCGGCATCCGGCGACCCGGGCGCAGCGGTGAAGACGAGCAGGCGCTGACCGGTCTCGGTGTCGACGAGCGTCTGACAGTCGAGGGTCATGGTGCCGAGCTCGGGGTGCACGAGGCGTTTCGTTCGCGGATGCTTCTCGGTCACCTCGTGCGCGGCCCAGAGATCGGCGAACTCGGTGCTCGACTCGAGGAGCGACTGCACGACGTGCGCCGCGCGCGCCTGGCTGCCGGGTCGAGCGGACGCGGCCCGCAGCTCGGAGACGAACACGTGCCCGTGCCCCGCGCGATCCTCTGCAGGGTAGATCTCGCGCGAGCGCGGGTCGGTGAACCAGCGGTACACGGTGATCCGGTCGAAGTCGCGCAGGCTGTCGGCGTCGCCGAGCAGCGCTTTCGCCGGGGGCGTCTGCACGAGCGTCTCGCCCAGGTCGCTCATGATCTGGGCGGGCGTGTCGGCGAGACGATCGAGGATGCGCAGCATCGAGGTTGGCACCTGCGTGCTGCCGGCACCGCGCTCAGGCGCCGGATGCCCGGCGAGCCGGAAGAGGTAGTCGATCGCGTCGGCGTCGAGTCGCAGCGCGCGCGAGAGCGAGGTGAGGATCTGCGGCGACGGCTGCGGGCCGCGCGCCTGCTCGAGTCGGTGCAGGTAGTCGGTCGACATCATCGCGAGCTGGGCGACCTCTTCGCGCCGCAGGCCCGGCGTCCGTCGGCGCACGCCGGGCGGGAGCCCCACGTCCTCGGGGTGCAGCGCCTCGCGCCTCGAGCGGAGGAACTGCGCAAGCTGTTCGCGATCCATGCCTCATCCTCTCTCCCGATCCGCGTGCGATCCAGGGATCGCCGATCCCCGGACGAGTGCGGCCTGGTTGCCGCGCGGCGGAGGGTCGAGCCTGGGGCCATGACCGAATCGCGCCGCTGCTCGCCGACGGCGGCGGCCTCACCGTCAACGTCATCGCCCCCGGCGCCACCGCGACCGACTTCGCGGGCGGGGCGCTGCTCAGCAACGCGCAGTACCGCGCGATGATCGAGGCGACCGTGGCGCTCGGGCGCGTGGGCGAGCCCGACGACATCGGGGCGGCCGTCGCTGCCGTGCTCGACCCGCGGATGGGATGGGTCACCGGTCAGCGCATCGAAGTATCCGGAGGGCAGCGGCTGTAGCGCGTCGAGCACGTATCGCCGCGCTGCGCCCGCCTAGAAGATCATCGGGCGGTCGTCGTCGTCCGCATCCAGTTCGAGGTCGACGACCACCGGCACGTGGTCGCTCGGGCCGTCGCCCTTGCGCTCGTCACGGTGGATGGATGCGTCGACCACGAGATCCGCGAACGCGCGCGAGCCGAGGATGAAGTCGATGCGGAGCCCCTCATTGCGGGGGAAGCGCAGCTGCTTGTAGTCCCAGTAGGTGTAGCCCTCGGGCACGATCGGGCGCACCACATCCGTGAGCCCGGCCTTCTCGAATGCGCTGAACGCGCTGCGCTCCGGCGGCGAGATGTGGGTGGAGACGCCGGGAGTGAACGTCGGGTCGCCGACATCCGAATCCAGTGGCGCGATGTTGAAGTCGCCCATGAGCGCGAGTGGCAGGTCGGGGTTCCGGGTGAGCCAGTCGTGCACGTTGCCGGTGAGCGTCGCGAGCCAGTCGAGCTTGTACGCGTAGTGCGGATCGTCGAGCGCGCGGCCGTTCGGCACATACAGGCTCCAGAGGCGCAGGCCCTCGATCGTCGCGCCGATGGCGCGCGCCTCGATGGGCAGGTCGTGGCCCTCATGGCCCTTCAGGAACCCGGGCTGATCGGGGAAGCCGATCTCCACATCCTCGATCGGCAGGCGCGACGCGATCGCGACGCCGTTCCACTGGTTGAGTCCGTGCAGCACCACCTCGTAGCCGGCGTCCTCGAACGCCTGCATCGGGAACTGCTCGGGCTTGCACTTGATCTCCTGGAAGGCGACGACATCGATGTCCTCGCGCACCATCCAGTCGATGGCGCGGGCATAGCGGGTGCGGATCGAGTTGATGTTCCAGGTGGCGATGCGCATGGCTCCACGCTAGCGCCCTGATCCGTGGGACCCTGTGGCGGTGACGATGAAGAACGAGCTCGCCGAGAAGAAGCGAAACGAGCGGGGTGTGCGCGAATTCAGGATCAGCCTTCGACGCGCGTTCAGCATCCCGGTGTTGGCCGGCATCGTCGGGTTCGCACTGGTCGTGGTATGGGGCATGTTCGAGTCCGCCGCCGACCCGGACGGAGACACCCGGTGGGGCTACGTCGTTCTCCTGTCGCCCGTCGCCCCCACCGTGTTCGCCGTACTCCTGCTGGCGTTCTCCCGGCGTCCGGGAATCGTCAGGGAGGGCCTGCAGCGCTCCCTGTTCGTGAGCCTGCCCGTCGGGCTGCTGTACGGCGTCGTCGTGGGCGTCGTCTTCGAACTGCCCGTCTTCCGCGAGGCGATCGTCTTCGGACGCGACGGCGGCCATTCCATGTGGCCGGAGGGCATCGGCAACCCGTTCCTCGCGCCGGCGATCGGCGGCGCAGGTTTCGCGCTGCTCGCCGGCGCCGCTGCGGTCGTCTGGCTGCTCCTGCCCCTCGTCGCGATCCTGCGGCCGGAAGACCTGGGACCCCGCGGCCGGGGCACCCGCGACGAACACGGCCGCTACCGCCGCGCGCTGGTGAGCTACGTGCGACTCAACGTGGCTGTGATCGACGTGGTGCTTCTCACGGCCATCGCGTTCCCGCTCGAATGGCATCCGTGGTCGTGGATCGGCGTCGCGGCGAGTGTCGTGCTCGTCGTGCTGCTCTTCCGGCAGGGACGAATCGCGTTCGCGAAGTGGTGAGTCCCCGCTCAGAATCCGCTCCTGGGCCCTGGCGCTCTAGGCTGGTGGGCGTGACTGACGCCCGCACCCAGCTCATCGAGTACATCAAGAACGATGCCGTCTTCCACGGCGATTTCACGCTCACGAGCGGCAAGAAGGCCACCTACTACATCGACCTGCGCAAGCTGAGCCTCGACCACCGCGCGGCTCCCCTCATCGGCCAGGTCATGACCGACCTCATCGCCGCCATCCCGGATGTCGCGGCGGTCGGCGGTCTCACCATGGGTGCCGACCCGATCGCCTCCGCCGTGCTGCACCAGGCGGCCGCCCGCGGGCTCGCCTACGACGCCTTCGTGGTGCGCAAGGAGCCGAAGGATCACGGACGCGGACGCCAGGTCGAGGGACCGGACCTTGCCGGCAAGCGCGTCATCGTGCTCGAAGACACCTCGACGACCGGCGGCTCGCCGCTCAAGGCCATCGAGGCGCTCGAGAAGGTCGGCGCTGAGGTCGTGGCCGTCGCGGTCGTCGTCGACCGGGCCACCGATGCGCAGGCGCGCATCGAAGCCGCCGGCTACCCCTACCTGGCGGCGATCCGGCTCGCCGACCTGGGCCTCGAGCCGCAGTGACCCCCGACCCCCGACGAGACCGACGATGACCGATCGACCCGATGACGAGTTGACGCCGAGCGACTGGCTCGCCGCGCAGTTCCCGAAGCCCGCTGGCGACCCGCCGACGACTCCCACGCCGACCCCGACCACGCCGCCGTCTGGCGTACCCGGGGCGGGTGCCCCCGCCGCGGGTGCGGTCCCACCCCCCGCGGCGCCGCCCACCTTCCAGAGTCCGCTCGTGAACCCCTTCACGACCCCGCAGGCGCAGCAGTACCAGCAGCCGCTCGTGTCGCAGCCTGCGCCCTCCCAGCCCGCACCGTCGCAGCCTGCTGCACCGCAGACGCCTCCGGTGCAGGTGCCGCCCACGATCCAGCAGCCCGTGGTGCAGCCCCCTGCCTCGCCGCTGGCAGCCGCGTCCGCACCGCAGCCACCGTCGACCGAGCCGCAGAACGCCGCGCCCGGCGGGTTCGCGTGGGGGCTCGCGCCGGGCGGATCCGTGCCGCCCGCGGCTGCGACGACTCCGCCGCCCGCAGCTCCGGCTTCACCCGATGCGGGTGCGCCTCTTCCGCCTCCCGTCGGCGCCCCGGCCTTCCCTTTCGCCGCTCCCGACTCCCCGTCAGCGAACCCGATCTCGTCGACGCCGCCCGTGGCATCGACGCCGCCCTCACCGGCCTTCGCTGGCCCGCCCGCCGCGAGCGTGCCGCCCGCCGCGAGCGTGCCTCCTGCATTCGGCGTGCCTTCTGTCGCGAGCGTTCCTCCTGCGGCCTCGGGTCCGGTCGCTCCGTCGGCGATGCCCGCGCCCACGCCGCCGCCGCTCATCGAGCCGCCCGCAGCGGAAGCCGCCCCGCCCACAGCCTGGACGCCGAGCTTCGACCTGCCGGCACCCGCGCCGGCGACGTCGTCCGCGCCCCCGCAGCCGCCGTCGTGGGAGCAGCCGACGCAGGCGATCTCGTTCCTGCCCGAGCCGACGCAGGCGATGCCGTCGCCCACCGTCGTGTATCCCGCGGTGCCCGACGATGGCCCGAGTGCCGCCGAGCTGCTCGGCGCGGCACCCGCACCTGCCGAGGCAGCCGTCGACCCCGCCGCCGCCGCGCCCGTCGACGACTCGGCCCTCGACTCGCTCTTCGGTGAGCAGAACTTCCGTGACTACGAGAGCGAGCCTCCCGTCGTCGTCGCCGAGCGCCCGCCGCTCGCCGATCGCGTGAACCCCGGCCACATCACGAAGCGCCAGAAGGTGCTGCTGTGGGTCGCGGGTGGCGTCGTGGCCGTGCTCGCGCTCGCGGCCCTGTTCCTGCTCGGCACGCGTCTGCCCGCGCTCACTGCCGCGGAGCCGACGCCCACCCCCACGGCGACCGAGACGGCTCCCACACCTGACCCGGAGCCCACAGCGCTGCCCGTCGGGCCCGTCGAGCCGGGCGAATACGCGTGGGACGAGCTGCTCGGCGGCGAGTGCATCGATCCGTACAACGATCCGTGGGTCGAGGAGTTCACGGTCGTCGACTGCGCCGAGCCGCACCGCGCCCAGATGGTGATGCGCGGAACGTTCGCCCCCTCTGCGGAGGGCGTCACCGACGATCCGTTCCCGGGCGCTGACGCGCTGCAGGGTCAGCTCTCGCTGCTGTGCTCGGCACCGGGCGTGATCGACCTCGCGGCAGCCGGGCAGTACCCCGATGTGCAGTTCCAGGGCTCCTACCCGCCGAACGAGGAACAGTGGGCCGCGGGCGACCGCACCTACTTCTGCTTCGTGAGCCGCGCGTCCGGCGAGCCGCTCGTCGGCTCGGTCGCGGTGCCTCAGGCCCCGCCCGCCGCCTGAGACGCACACGCCAGACGAAGAATGCCCCGCGATCGCTCGCGGGGCATTCTCACGTGACGGGGTGTCAGGGAAGCAGCTCGTGCACGCCCGGGAGGATCTCGTCGGGGCGGAACGGGTAGCGCTCGATCTCCTTCTGGTCACTGATGCCCGTGAGCACGAGGACCGTATGCAGGCCAGCCTCGATGCCGGCGACGATGTCGGTGTCCATGCGGTCGCCGATCATCGCGGTGGTCTCCGAGTGCGCGCCGATCTTGTTCATCGCCGAGCGGAACATCATCGGGTTCGGCTTGCCCACGATGTAGGGATCCTTGCCGGTCGCCTTCGTGATGAGCGCGGCGATCGCACCCGTCGCGGGAAGGACGCCCTCGGCCGAGGGGCCCGTCGCGTCGGGGTTCGTCGCGATGAAGCGCGCGCCGCCGATGATGAAGCGGATCGCCTTGGTGATCGCCTCGAACGAGTAGTTGCGCGTCTCGCCGACGACGACGAAGTCGGGGTTCGTCTCCGTCATCACGAAGCCCGCCTCGTGCATCGCTGTCGTGAGGCCCGCCTCACCCATGACGAACGCGGTGCCGCCGGGGATCTGGCTCTTGCAGAAATCGGCGGTCGCCAGGGCACTCGTCCAGATGCGCTCCTCGGGCACGTCGAGCCCGGATGCGCGGAGTCGCGCCGCGAGGTCGCGCGGCGTGAAGATCGAGTTGTTGGTGAGCACGAGGAACGGGGTGTCGGTGTCGACCCAGTGCTGGATGAGCTCGGGCGCTCCCGGCAGCGGCTGGTTCTCGTGCACGAGCACGCCGTCCATGTCCGTCAGCCAGCTCTGGACGTGCGCGCGGCCGTCGTGATGGGTGGTCATGCTCCCAGCGTATCGAGGTGAGCTCACCCCGATGGCCGCACCGCCCGTCCGCACGGCGGAGGGTCAGCCGAACAGACGCTCCGACGCGATCCGCGCCCCCTCGGTGAGCGAGGCGACCTTCGCCCAGGCGATGTCGGGGTGCACGCGACCGCCGAGTCCGCAGTCCGTCGAGGCGATGACGTTCTGAGGCCCGACGACCGAGGCGAACGCCTCGATGCGGTCGGCGACGAGCTCCGGATGCTCGACGACGTTCGTCGAGTGACCGACGACGCCGGGGAGGATCTTCTTGCCCGCGGGCAGCTCGACGTCGCGCCACAGCTTCCACTCGTGCTCGTGGCGGGCGTTCGCCGCCTCGAACGAGTACGCGCCCGCGTTCACGGAGAGCATGAGGTCGATGATGTGGCGGAACTCGAGATCCGTCGTGTGGGGACCGTGCCAGCTTCCCCAGCACAGGTGGTAGCGGATCTGATCCTGCGGCAGGTCGCGCAGCGCCCAGTTGAGCGCCTCGAGGTTCTCGCGTGAGAAGGCGCGGTAGTCCTCGATCGACGGCTCGGGGTTGATCTGGTCCCAGTTCTCGGCGAGCGAGGGGTCGTCGATCTGCAGCACGAGGCCCGCCTCGATGATCGCCACGTACTCCTCGCGGAGCGCCTCGGCCCACGCCCACACGTAGTCCTTCTCGGTGGCGTAGTGCTGGTTGAGCACGCGCGCCGCGGATCCGGGGGCGATGCTCGTGATGAACCCGGTCTCGAGGTCGTTCGCCGCGAGGGCGGCCTTGAGGTTGGCGATGTCGGCGGCGACAGCCTCCAGGCCGATGTAGCGCAGCGGCCCGGTGGCGCTCGGGAAGGGCGTCGCCACGCGTCCTGTGGGAACCGTCTCGGCGTCCGCATACACCGCGGGGAACGCGCCGCGATCGCGGCGGTCGGTGAACGACGTGAGGCGGATGTGCCCGGGCTCCGAGTGCACGGGGGCCTGGGTGAGGGCGTTCTCCTCGGTGAGGGAGAGGCCCGAGACGCGCTGGAACGAGTACGACCACCAGGCGCCGTAGTCGACGGCGCTCGACATCGCCTTGCCGAACTCGCCGTCGCCCACGAGCGTGAGTCCGGCGGCCTTCTGCTGGGCTACGAGCCCGCCCACGGCGTCGGCGACGAGTGCGTCGAACTCGGGGGTGCGCTGCAGGGTGAACCCGTCGTCGGCGAACGTGCGCGCGCGGTTCGCGGCGATCAGCTCGGGCGTGCGGGGGAGGCTGCCGGCGGTCGTGGTCTCGATGCGCCCTGTCATGAGCGACTCCTTTGCGTGTACGGCGGTGCCGTGTCGGATGGAATCGCAGGCGGTGTCCGGTTCGAACCCGGACGCGAGGCTTCGCGTGATGCTCTGCGTCCCTCCATCATGCGCCTGGTCACGGGTCGTGTGACAGCGGATGACGCGCGCTATATGGCGGCGGCGATCTCCGATGCGCCGATGTCGTCCGCGTCGTCCGCGTCGTCTGCATCCGCCGCGTCCGTCTCGATCGGCGTCTCGAGGATGCGCGCATGCGGCAGTCGGGAGCGCATCACCTCGACCGCGGCGAGGTTGGCGTCGATGAGCAGGAATCGCCGCTCGAGGTCGCGCGCGACCGCACCCATGGTGCCGGATCCGGCGAACATGTCGAGCACGGCGTCGCCCTTCTCGCTCGACGCGGCGACCATGCGACGGATGATGCCCTCGGGCTTCTGGGTGGGGTAGCCGGTGCGCTCGGCGCCGCCCGTGGCGACGATCGTGTGCCACCAGACGTCGGTCGGCAGCTTGCCGCGCTCCACCTTCTCGGGGGTGACGAGCCCCGGTGCCATGTAGGGCTCGCGATCCACCTCGGCGTTGTCGAAGTGGTAGAGCTCCGGATCCTTCACGTAGACGAGGATCGTGTCGTGTTTGGCCGGCCAGCGCTTGTTGGTCTTGCCGCCGAAGTCGTACGCCCAGATGAGCTCGTTGAGGAAGCACTCGCGCCCGAACAGGGCGTCGAGCGCCACCTTGGCGTAGTGCGCCTCGCGGTAGTCGAGGTGCAGGTAGAGGGTGCCGCGCTCGTCGAGCAGCCGCCACGCCTCGGCGAGCCGCGGTTCGAGGAAGCCCCAGTAGTCCTCGAAGCGGTCGTCGTAGCCGTAGAGGGTGCGCACGACGGTGCGGTAGCGGTTGCCGCCGAAGCCGTGCTTGGCGCCCTCCGGGTCGCGGATGGTGTCGACCGCGCGGTGCTTCTGGGTGCGCCCGGTGTTGAAGGGCGGATCGAGGTAGATGACGCGGAAGCTGCCGCTCGGCAGGCTGCGGACGACCTCGAGATTGTCACCCCACACGACGGTGTCGGGGCTGTGCGCGTGCCACGCATCCGGAGTCCAGATCGTGTCGGCGGGCATGGGCTGAGGTTAACAGCCCACACGGGGAGGGCCGCGCGAGGCGAGCCGGGTGTCGACCCGTCGCTCCCGAAGCCGACAGCTCCTCCTGTGCCAGGGGCCGTACCCTCGGATGGTGGACAACGAGTCGGATCGCGCACCCGTCGGCGTGGGGCCCTGGCCGGGCGGGCGTGGTGCCTGGCCGGTCGATGAGCGCTACGACCCCGAGCTGCTCGAGAACGGCGATGCGCGCAACGTCGTCGACCAGTACCGGTACTGGCGACTCGACGCGATCGTCGCCGACCTCGACGCGCGTCGGCACCCCTTCCACGTCGCGATCGAGAACTGGCAGCACGACCTCAACATCGGCTCCATCGTCCGCACCGCCAACGCCTTCCTCGCCGACGCCGTGCACATCATCGGCAACCGCCGGTGGAACCGCCGCGGCGCGATGGTCACCGACCGCTACCAGCACGTCATCCACCACCCGACGATCGAGGACTTCACCGCGTGGGCGCAGGGCGAAGGGCTCATGATCATCGCGGTCGACAACCTCGACGGGGCCGTGCCCGTCGACGCCTTCGCGATGCCCGAGCGGTGTGTGCTGCTCTTCGGCCAGGAGGGCCCAGGGCTCACGGATGCGGCGCTCGCCGCCGCCGACGCGCACGTCGAGATCCGTCAGTTCGGGTCGACGCGGAGCATCAACGCGGCGGCCGCGGCGGCCATCGTGATGCACGAATGGGTGCGGCAGCGGGTCCCCGCGAACTGACATCCGGCCTCCTCGCGCGGAACGTTCGATAGGCTGGGGTGTAATCCCCACTTCGAAACAAGGGAGACAGGCATGCCCGCAGTCGTTCTCATCGGCGCCCAATGGGGCGATGAAGGCAAGGGCAAGGCGACCGACCTGCTCGGCGACCGCGTCGACTACGTCGTCAAGTTCAATGGCGGCAACAACGCCGGCCACACCGTCGTCATCGGCGACCAGAAGTACGCGCTGCACCTGCTGCCGTCGGGCATCCTGAGCCCCGGTGTGACGCCCGTCATCGCCAACGGCGTCGTCGTCGACATCGAGGTGCTCTTCAGCGAGCTCGAGGCGCTCAGCGCCCGCGGCGTCGACGTCTCCAAGCTCCTCGTCTCGGCGAACGCCCACGTCATCACGCAGTACCACCGCACGATCGACAAGGTCACCGAGCGCTTCCTCGGCAAGCGTCAGATCGGCACCACCGGCCGCGGCATCGGCCCCGCCTACGCCGACAAGATCAACCGCGTCGGCATCCGGATGCAGGACCTCTTCGACGAGAACATCCTGCGTCAGAAGGTCGAGGGCGCCCTCGACGTCAAGAACCACCTGCTCGTCAAGGTCTACAACCGTCGCGCCATCACGGCCGACTCGGTCGTCGAGGACCTGCTGAGCTACGTCGACCGCCTGCGGCCGATGGTCGCCGACACCGCGCTCGAGCTCAACCGCGCGCTCGACGCTGGCAAGACGGTGCTCTTCGAGGGCGGCCAGGCCACGATGCTCGACGTCGACCACGGCACCTACCCGTTCGTCACGTCGTCGAATGCCACCTCCGGCGGCGCTGCCACCGGATCCGGTGTCGCCCCCAACCGCTTCGACCGCGTGATCGCCGTCGTCAAGGCGTACACGACGCGCGTCGGCGCGGGTCCGTTCCCCACGGAGCTCTTCGACGAGAGCGGCGAGTTCCTGCGCTCGGCTGGCTTCGAGTTCGGCACCACCACGGGTCGCCCCCGCCGCTGCGGCTGGTACGACGCCCCCATCGCGCGCTACTCGGCGCGCATCAACGGCGTCACCGACTTCGTGCTCACGAAGCTCGACGTGCTCACCGGCCTCGAGACGATCCCCGTGTGCGTCGCGTACGACGTCGACGGCGTCCGCTTCGACGAGGTGCCCGTCAACCAGTCCGACTTCCACCACGCGAAGCCCATCTACGAGGAGTTCCCCGGATGGTCGGAGGACATCACGGGTGTGCGCCGCTTCGAGGATCTGCCGAAGAACGCGCAGGACTACGTGCTCGCCGTGGAGGCGATGTCGGGTTCGCGCATCTCGGCTATCGGCGTCGGCCCCGGCCGCGACGCGATCGTCGTGCGTCACGACCTGCTCGACTGAGCTCGCTCTGATCTGACGAGGGCCCGGATGCTGCGCGCATCCGGGCCCTCTGCTTTCCCGTGGGGCTCCGGCGGCCTCTCCCTCGGTGAGGGGTCGCAAATGACAGGTCTCCCGGCGTGTCGCTGGTGATTTGCGACCCCTCCCCGGAACGCGGGGACCAGAGGGGACCAGAGGGGCGCAGAGGGGCGCGGAGGGGGCGGGGCGCGGAGGGGTGCCGGGACGCGGGGGCGGGGCGCGGAGGGACGAGCGAGCGGGGCGCGGGTCAGCGCTCGGGCACGTGGATGCGGGCGAGGAAGCGCTCGACGCCTCGCGGCGCCCGGCCGCGGTCAGCGCGCGACACGAGCACCATCACGAGCGCGGCGAGCGGCACCGACCATGCTGCGGGCTGCGCCAGCAGGTGCGCCGCCATCGTGTCTGCGGGCACCGCCCAGCCGAACAGGATCGCCCCACCGCACGCCACCGCGCCTGTGAGCATCCCCGCCACGGCCCCCCGCGCGGTGAGGCCACGCCACCAGATGCCGAGCACGAGCGCGGGGCAGAGCGTCGACGCTGTGAACGCGAAGACGAGCCCCACGGATCCGGCGAGCCCCGCCGACTCGGTGATGCCCGCGATCGCGAGCGGCACGAGCACCGAGCCGAGTGCGGCGATCCGGAACCCGCGCACCGAGCCCGCGAAGAGCTCCTGCGACACGACGCCCGCGAGCGAGACGACGAGCCCGGAACTCGTCGACAGGAACGCGCCGAACGCGCCCGCGATCACGAGTGCCGTCACGGCCTCCGCGAGCGGCGACGGCAGCACCGCGCGCGGCAGCAGCAGCACGAGCGCATCCGGATCGCCCGCAGCGAGCTCCGGCAGGAAGACACGCCCGAGCATCCCGATCGCGACCGGGAACAGGTAGAAGACGCTCAGCAGTCCCAACACGATGAGGGTCGTGCGCCTGGCCGCGCGGCCGTCGGGGTTCGTGTAGAACCGCACGAGAACATGCGGCAGGCCGAGGGTGCCGAGCAGCAGCGCGACCATGAGCGAGACGGTCCGGTAGATCGATTCCGGATCCGACACCGCGAACGGCGGGAACGCGTCGGCGACGG
This sequence comes from Salinibacterium sp. ZJ70, assembly GCF_011751865.2. Lineage (GTDB taxonomy): Bacteria > Actinomycetota > Actinomycetes > Actinomycetales > Microbacteriaceae > Homoserinibacter. The sequence continues at coordinate 98,650 of NZ_CP061770.1, forward strand.
CGCGGGCATCCAGCTCCGCGCCCGGCTGCAGCAGCATGATGAACACGACCGGCGCGGCCACCGCCGTGAGCTTCAGCCAGTACTGGAACGCCTGCACGAAGGTGATGGAGCGCATGCCGCCCGCGGCCACCACGACGCCCACGATGACCGCGACGGCGACCGCGCCCGTCCAGCGCGGCAGCCCCGTCGTGATGCCGATGGTGAGGGCTGCCCCCTGCAGCTGCGGCACGATGTACAGCCACCCGATGAGGATCACGAGCACCGAGGTGACGCGGCGCACCGCACGGGATTCGAGCCGAGCCTCGGTGAAGTCCGGCACCGTGTACGCACCCGATCGCCGCAGCGGTGCCGCCACGAACAGCAGCAGCATGAGATACCCGGCGGTGTAGCCGATGGGGAACCACAGCGCCGCCTCGCCCTGCAGCAGCACGAGCCCGGCGATGCCCAGCACGCTCGCCGCCGACAGGTACTCGCCGCCGATCGCGGAGGCGTTGAGCCACGGACGCACGGTGCGGCTCGCCACGTAGAAGTCGCTCGTGGTGCGCGACAGGCGCACCCCGTAGAAGCCGATGAGCACGGTCGCGATCGTCACGGCGGCGATCGAGCCGTAGCCGAGCAGCGGGTTCATGCGTCGTCGTCCGCGTCGTCGGCGAGCGAACGGTAGCGGGCTTCGTTGCGGTTCGCGGCGCGTTCGTACAGCGCGGCGATCGCGAGGATCACGGGGAACAGCCCAGCGCCCAGCACGATCCAGGAGGCCGGGACGGCGCACACCCGCGCCTCGTCGAGCCAGGGCAGCAGCGTGAACACGGTCGGCACGGCGATGAGCACGACCCCGAACGCCACCGCGCACACGATCCCGAGTCGCCGCTGCGACCGGATGAGGGAGCGGATGTACAGCGCCGACGGATCGCTCGCCTCCGTGGTCGGGGCGGGGACCGGCGGCTCGGTGCCGGCTCGGGGGGCGGTCACGCGCACACGAGTGGGGCGGGGGGCCTCGACGTCCAGGTCAGGTGCGTCCGTCATCCGCCCGCCCGCAGTCGTCGGGTGTCGATCGCTTCGCGCAGCGCCGGCAGAAGGCGCCGCGAGACGGGCAGCTCGACGGCGCCGATCGTCACCGTCGCGCTGCCGGGCGTGCCCCGCAGCCGCGACACGTGGTCGAGCTGCACGAGGTACGAGCGGTGCACCCGCAGGAATCCCGCCTCAGCCCACTGGCGTTCCAGATCCGACAGCGGGATGCGCACCAGGTAGCTCGAATCCTCGGTGTGGAGGCGCGCGTAGTCGCCCTGAGCCTGCACGTAGCGCACGTCGTCGCGGCGGATCATGCGCGTGGTGCCGCCGAGCGTCACCGCCACGAGCTCGGGTCGCTGGATGGATCCGGTCGCCGTCGTGTGGCCGCCGTCGATGATCCGGTCGAGGGTGCGGGTGAGGCGCTCCAGCCGCACGGGTTTGAGCAGGTAGTCGACGGCTGCGAACTCGAACGCCGCGAGCGCCTGATCTTCGTCGGCGGTCACGAACACGAGGGCGGGGCGCTTCTCGAAGCGCGTGAGCGCCCGCGCGAGGTCGAAGCCCGACAGTCCCGGCATGTGGATGTCGAGGAACGCCGCATCCACGGTGCGCTCCGACAGCAGCCGCACCGCCTCCGCCCCCGACGCTGCCCGATGGATGGCTGTGATGCGCGGATCCTGCCCGAGCAGGTACGCGAGCTCGTCGAGCGCCGGCGGTTCGTCGTCGGCGATGAGCACCGAGATCATGCGACCAGCCTCCCCTGTCCCGCGCGCAGCGGCTGCGATTTCGGCACGCGCATCGACACGAGCGTGCCCGCACCGACGGCTGTGTCGACGACGAGACCGAACGAGTCGCCGTACACCTGCCGCAGGCGCGTGTCGACGTTGCGCAGGCCCACGTGGTCTCCCGCGCGCCCGGCGAGCACCGAGCGGGCGAACTCCGGATCGATGCCCACGCCGTCGTCTTCGACCGTGATGAGCGCGTAGGCGCCGTCATCCGTCGCGGTGATCGTGACGCGCCCGCCGCCCTCTTTGCGCTCGAGCCCGTGGCGCACCGCGTTCTCGACGAGCGGCTGCACCGACAGGAACGGGATGACCGTGGCGAGCAGCTCGGGCGCGATCTGCAGTGTCACCTGCAGGCGCTCGCCGAAGCGCGCCCGCTCGAGCCGCAGGTAGCCGTCGACGCTGCGCAGCTCTTCGGCGATCGTCGTGAAGTCGCCGTGGCGGCGGAAGCTGTAGCGGGTGAAGTCGGCGAATTCGACGACGAGCTCGCGGGCTTTCGCGGGGTCGGTGTGGATGAAGGAGGCGATCGCGGTGAGGGCGTTGTAGATGAAGTGGGGGCTGATCTGCGCGCGCAGCGCCTTCACCTCTGCTTCGGCGAGGGCGGTCCGCGACGCGTCGAGCTCCCCGAGCTCGAGCTGCATCGACACCCAGCGCGCCGCCTCCCCGACCGCCCGGATGAGGCCGGGTCGCGCCTTGCGCACGAACGCCACGAGCGTGCCGGCCCTCTCGCCTCCCCGCACGATCGGCGCCGAGACGGCATCCAGCGCGTCGCGGCCCTGGCCGGTGACTGCGCGATGCAGGTGCGGTTTCGACGCCGTGTGGGCGAGCGCGATCGGCACGGCGATGCGGCCCAGCTCATCGCGTCCGTCGACCGCGAGCAGCGCCTCGGTGTTCACGAGCGCGAGCGCCTCCACCTCGAGCATCGCGCGCAGGTCGCGGGCGGCACGCGTCGTGTCGCCCTCATCGAGGCCTGCCCGCAGGTGCTCGGCGGCCCGTGTGGCGAGGTGCAGCGTGGTGAAACGCGCCCGCTCCGCCTCCGTGCCCAGCTCGCCCTTGCCACGGGCAAGACGCCGAGCCACCAGATATCCGGCCACGCCGAGGAGCGCCACGGTGACTGCGATCACCAGCCCGCTCGACACCGATTCGGCCATTCCGTCACCTTAACCGTTCATTCATCGTGCGCGCACTGCCGTTCGTCGCACGCTCGCGTCCGTCCGGCGACGAGCAGCGGCAGGGAGATGCGTCGGCTGCGCTGCGGTTCCAGAGTGTTCCGCAGTCACACGAGACGGTCGCGCAATGGTGCGCGGCGGATGAGGAGAGACGATGGGCGACGAAGCCCCCACCCCAGTCGCAGAACAGGATGTCGACTTCGTCGCCATCCAGCAGTCCGAGAAATTCCAGGAGCTGCGCAAGCGGCACCGATCGTTCGTGTTCCCCGTGCTCGCGGTCGCGCTGCTCTGGTATCTCGCGTACGTGCTGCTCGCGGGCTACGCGCCCGAATTCATGGCGACGCCGGTCTTCGGGCTCGTCAATGTGGGACTTCTGATCGGTCTCGCGCAGGTCGTCACGACCTTCGCGATCACGATGATCTACGTCTCGTACGCCAACCGGAAGCTCGACCCCCTCGCTGAAGAGCTGCGCGAGGCCGCAACCTCGGAGGTCCGTCGATGACCCTGCCCACCGCCCAGATGGCCACCACCGCGCCCGGCGACCCCTGGCTCAACATCGCGATCTTCGGAGCCTTCGTGCTCGTGACGATGATCATCGTGTTCCGGGCCAGCCGGAACAACAAGACCGCCGCCGACTACTACGCCGCCGGCCGATCCTTCTCCGGGCCGCAGAACGGCACCGCGATCGCGGGCGACTACCTCTCCGCGGCGTCGTTCCTCGGCATCTGCGGCGCCATCGCGATCAACGGCTACGACGGGTTCCTCTACTCGATCGGCTTCCTCGTCGCCTGGCTCGTCGCTCTGCTGCTCGTCGCCGAGCTGCTGCGCAACACGGGCCGCTTCACGATGGCGGACGTGCTCTCGTTCCGTCTCAAGCAGAAGCCGGTGCGCATCGCCGCCGCGACCACGACCCTCGTGGTGTGCTTCTTCTACCTGCTCGCGCAGATGGCGGGAGCGGGCGGTCTCGTCTCGCTGCTGCTCGGGATCCCCGACAAGGTCGGTCAGGGCGTCGTCATCGCGGTCGTCGGCGCGCTCATGATCATCTACGTGCTCGTGGGTGGCATGAAGGGCACCACGTGGGTGCAGATCATCAAGGCGTTCCTGCTCATCGTGGGTGCGGGCGTCATGACGATCTGGGTGCTCGCGCTCAACGGCTTCAACCTCTCGACGCTGCTCGAGAACGCGGTCGCCATGGCCGGCAGCGACGACATCCTCGCGCCGGGCAAGCAGTACGGCCTCAGCGCGCTCACGCAGCTCGACTTCCTCTCGCTCGGCCTCGCGCTCGTGCTCGGCACCGCGGCCCTGCCGCACGTGCTGATGCGCTTCTACACGGTGCCGACGGCGAAGGAGGCGCGTCGCAGCGTCGTGTGGGCGATCTGGCTCATCGGCATCTTCTACGTGTTCACCCTCGTGCTCGGCTACGGCGCCGCCGCCCTCATCGGCGCGGAGACGATCAAGGCAGCTCCGGGCGGCGCGAACTCGGCGGCCCCGCTGCTCGCGTTCGAGCTCGGCGGGCCGCTGCTGCTGGGCCTCATCTCGGCGATCGCGTTCGCGACGATCCTCGCGGTGGTCGCGGGCCTCACGATCACGGCCGCCGCATCCTTCGCCCACGACATCTACGCGAGCGTCGTGAAGAAGGGCAAGGCGGATGCCACCGACGAGGTCAAGGTCGCGCGCCGCACCGTGGTGATCATCGGCATCGTCGCGATCCTCGGCGGCATCGCCGCGAACGGGCAGAATGTCGCGTTCCTGGTGGCGCTCGCGTTCGCGGTCGCCGCATCCGCGAACCTGCCGACGATCGTCTACTCGCTGTTCTGGAAGCGCTTCAACACGGCGGGCGCCCTGTGGTCGATGTACACGGGCCTCGGCTCGGCGATTCTCCTCATCGCGCTCTCGCCGGTCGTCTCGGGTGCTGAGACGTCGATGATCCCGGGTGCCGACTTCGCCATCTGGCCGTTGTCGAACCCCGGCATCGTGTCGATCCCGCTGGCGTTCCTCGCCGGATGGATCGCGACGCTCGTGTCGAAGTCCACGGAGGACCCGGCGAAGCAGTCCGAGATGGAGGTGCGTTCGCTCACCGGCATCGGAGCCGAGAAGGCCAGCTCCCACTGAGCTGCCTCTCCTGAGATCTCGGGGCGACCGGTCTGTGCCTGGACCGGTCGCCCCGAAGCATGTGCCGGTGATTGGATGGGCGGGTGACCGCGACCTCACCACCACGCGTGCCCCTCGCCGGCCGGTTCATCCGCCTCGATCCGTTCGCGCTCGATGATGTGCCCGCGCTCTGGCGGGCGCTCGGGCATCCGGAGGTGTTCGCGGGCGGATACGGCGGCGGCCCCGCCGGTCTCCCCGCGGATGAGGCCGCGTTCGCCGAGTGGGCGCCGCAGTACTTCCCGTACGCGAGCGGCAACACGTATGTCGTGCGGATCGCCTCCGGACCCCACGCCGGGGATGTGGTCGGAACCTCGACCCTCGCCGACTTCGAACCCCTGAACGGGGCCGCGCACATCGGATGGACGGCCTACGCTCCCTGGGTCTGGGGTACGCAGGTCAACGTCGAGGCGAAGCTGCTCCTTCTCGGCACCGCATTCGATCACGGATTCGGTCGGGTGAAGCTTCAGGCGGATGCGCTCAACGAGCGTTCCCGTGCCGCGATCGCGAAGCTCGGCGCGACCTTCGAGGGTGTCGCGCGCCGCGATCGGCCCCGGGCTGACGGCACGTGGCGCGACACCGCGATCTACTCGGTGCTGGCCGACGAGTGGCCTGAGGTGCGGGCGGGCCTCGAGCGCCGCCTCGCCGAGTGGGGCGACGCTCCCGTCAGCTACCTCGCGAGCTGAGGTCGGTCTTCGGATGCGCAGAGGCCCCGGACGCGATGTGCATCCGGGGCCTCTGCGTCGGCGTCATTCGGTGCCGACAGCCTTGTCCGCTGCGTCGCGCACGCCGTCGACCTGCTCGGCGAACTTGCCGCCCGTGAGCTTGTTGGCGAAGTCGGCGGCCGCGTCGAGTGCGGTGTCGCTGATGCCCTCTGCCTGTTCGCTCTTGAGCGCCGCCGCGATGGTGTCCTTGTTCTGCTCGAAGAGGCCGGAGGCCTGCTTGGCGAGATCGTCGAGTCCCATGGTGTCCTCTGTCTGTCGGGGCTTCGCGGGTGAAGCCGTCGACACGATCGTAGGTGGATGAGCGATCACCTATCTACCTGCTCGATGACGATGACGCGGCGGGCTCGGTCTCGGGCGGCGTCGTGGCGGCGCCGTCGCGGCGGGTCGCCGACGCACCGAGTGAGAGTGTCGCGAGCAGACCGACCACGAGGAACCCCATGGCGGTGATCGCGTTCCAGCGGGCCGCATCCGTGAACGCCTCGCGGGCGATCTGGGCGACGATCGGCGACTGCTGCTCGAGACCCGGGATGGCTGCGCCCGCACTGTCGACGACGACGTCGACGATCTCGGTGCGGGTCTCGGCCGGAAGCGAATCCGGCAGCTTCGCGTCGAGGCTCGCGCCGAGCGAACCGAAGAGCACCGTTCCGAGGATCGCGATGCCGAGGGCCGAGCCCACCTGGCGCGACGTCGACTGCGTGCCCGACGCCTGACCGCTCTGCTCGATCGGCACATCCGCGAGGATCACGCCGGTGAGCTGGGCGGTCGCGAGGCCCACGCCGAAGCCGTAGACCGCGAGGCCGATGCCCAGCTGCCACCACTGCGCGTCGAGCGAGATGAACGCGGCGAGGATCCCGAGTCCGATGATCTCGGACAGCAGACCCATGCGCACCGTCCAGACGGGCGCGACCTTGCCGACCATGCTGCCGGCGGCGCCGGAGGCGAGGAACGAGCCGCCCGCGAGCGTCAGCAACAGGAAGCCCACGTGCAGCGCGTCGTAGCCGAGTGCGTTCTGCAGCCACAGCGGCAGCGACAGGATGATGCCGAATTCGCCGAGCGAGACGAGGAGCGCGGTGATGTTGCCGTTGCGGAACGAGGTGAGCCGGAAGAGCGAGAAGGCGATCATCGTCGACTTGCCCTGCTTCTGGCGGTGCAGACCCCAGGCGATGAAGGCGACGAGCGCGACGAGGGAGAGGGCGAACACGAACGGGATGGGCGAGATGCCGAGTGTCCAGAAGTCCGGGACCTTCTCCGACTCCCACCAGCCGAACGTGCGGCCTTCGATGAGGCCGAAGACGAAGCTCGTGAACAGCACGACCGAGAGCGCGGCTCCGACGAGGTCGAGCCGACCCGGCTGCGGTGCCTTCGACTCGCGCACCCACAGGAGCGCGCCGATGATGATGATGATGCCGAGCGGCACGTTGATGCCGAACGCCCAGCGCCACGAGAACGCGGTCGTCAGCCAGCCGCCGAGGAGCGGACCGACGGCAGCCATGCCGCCGATGGTGGAGCCCCAGATGGCGAACGCGATGCCGCGCTCGCGGCCGGTGAAGTTGGCGTTCACGAGGGAGAGGGTGGTGGGCAGGATCATGGCGCCGCCGACGCCCTGCACGACGCGCGAGGCGATGAGGAGCTCGCCGCTGCCGGCGAGTGCGGCGAGCACGCTCGAGGCGCCGAAGATGATGACGCCGAGGATGAGCATGCGTCGTCGGCCGATGCGGTCGGCGATCGTGCCGAACACGAGCAGCAGCGCCGCGAAGACGAGCGTGTAGGACTCCTGCACCCACTGCACTTGAGTGGAGGTGATGTCGAGATCATCGACGACGGCGGGGATGGCGACGTTGACGATGGTCGAGTCGACGATGATCAGCGACACGGCCACAGAGATGACGACGAGGCCGAGCCAGCGGCGCTTGTCGGGCGAATTCTCCACGGATTCTCTCCAAAGGTAAGCAAACTGAGTAAACTAGATTGTAGACCCGTAAGGAGCGCTCATGCACGACGAGATGTCCGACTGGCCCACTGGGCGGCTCCTCTCCGTCGCCGCGCGCTCCGTCGAGCAGGCGTGGCGCCGCACACTCGAAGATCTCGACCTCAGCCGCGCGGGCCTCATCGTGCTGCACCTGACCGGCTCCGGGCCGGTCGCCCTCAGCGAACTCGCGCGCGGAGCCCACGTCACCGTGCAGACCATGAGCCGCACCGTCGAGAACCTCGTCAAGAGCGGGCACGTGAAGCTGACGCGCGACGAGTCGGATGCGCGCCGCCGGCTTGTGGAGCGCACGCCGCTCGGCGACGAGACCTTCGCGCGCATCCACAACCTCGAGGGCCACGGATTCGACCAGATGGCCGAAGAGCAGCAGCTGCGGGCGCTCCTCCTCGAGATCATACGCACGCATCGCGGCGACTTCACGGGCGGTGCCACCCTCCTCGCGCATCCGGCCGCTACTCTCGAAGGGTGACCTCCGACGCACTCCACCAGGACCCGATCGCCGAACTCGCGGGCTACCGCAAGAGCATCGACAACATCGATGCGGCGCTCATCCACCTGCTTGCAGAGCGCTTCAAGTTCACACAGGCCGTCGGGCGACTGAAGGCCACGAGCGGCATGCCCGCCTCCGACCCGGGCCGCGAGAAGGAGCAGATCGCGCGACTCCGGGCGCTCGCGGAGGACTCGCACCTCGACCCCGAGTTCGCCGAGAAGTGGTTCACCTTCGTGGTCGCCGAGGTCATCCACCACCACGAGCGCATCGCCAACAGCGGTGCCGGCGGCACCTCGCCGGAGTGAGCTGGGACCCGCGCGCGCTCCCGTCGCTCGCGGGACGCACCGTCGTCGTCACGGGCGGCAACGCCGGGATCGGCTACTTCATCTCCGAACAGCTCGCGGGGGCGGGTGCGCGGGTCGTCATCGCGTCGCGATCCGCCGAGAAGACGGATGCGGCGATGCGCTCCATCCGCCTGCGCGTTCCGGGCGCCGAGCTCGCGCACGTGCCGCTCGACCTCACCTCGCTCTCCTCGGTGCGTGAGGCGGCTACGGCGCTCGCCGCGTATCGGCCGCTGCATGGCCTCGTGAACAACGCGGGTCTCGTGCTCACGCCTCGGCATCGCGCAACCACCGTGGATGGTGTCGAGCTCGCCATCGGCGGCAACTTCCTCGGGCACTTCGCCCTCACGGCGCTGCTGTTCCCTGCGCTCGCCCCGGATGCGCGCGTCGTGGGCCTCGGCAGTCTCTCGACGCGCATGAGCCGGCTGCACCCGGACGACCTCTGGTCTGAGCATGCGTACGCCCGCTTCCGCGCCTACGCCGCGTCCAAGCACGCGGTGCAGATCTTCGGGTTCGAGCTCGCGCGCCGTCTCGACGCGGTGGGCGATGCGCGCCGCTCGCTCATCGCCCACCCGGGGTGGGCCACGAGCGCCTACGCGAGCCCTCGCCCCGGCATCACCGACCGGAACCCTGCACCTGGGCGTGTCTTCGAGAGGCTCACCGGATGGGTCGGCCAGGGCAAGGACCGTGGCGCCTGGGAGCCCGTGCGCGCGTTCGCCGATCCTGACGCCCCCAACGGCGGTTACGTCGCGCCGCGGTTCGGGCTCGCGGGTGCCCCCGTCCTCATGCACGCGCCTGCGCGCTCGACGGACCCCGAGCTCGGAGCCGCAGTATGGGCGGACGCCGAATCGCGGTCAGGGGTGCGGTTCCCCGTCTAGCCGTACGGGCAGCGGGCACTCGCGCTCCGAAGACGGAGGGCGAGCGCCCGCTGCGAGCGGGGGGTCGGGGGTCGGTGGGTCAGTGGGGGCGGCGAATCGCGCGGGTGCGCACGGCGAGCAGCGCACCGCCCGCTGCGAGCAGCGCCAGTGCGCCGGCGCCGATCGCGAGGCCGGATGCGCTGAGTCCCGTCGCAGCCAGCTCCTGATCGCGCACCGTGAAGACGCAGGAGATCTGCGCACCCATCGTCGCGGTCGCCGGGGCGTCAGCGATCTTGAGGGAGATCTGCGAAGCGGATGCGGAGGCGAACGCCGTGTCGCCCACGCCCGTGGTGCACTGGACCGTCACAGCGAAGCGCGAGGTCGGGCCGGTCGCGGTGAGCGAGAGGTCGAGAGTGCCATCCGCGAGGATCGGCAGGGCTCCGATCCTCTCCGCCTGGAGACCGCGGCCGGTTCCGGAGGTCGTGGCCGGTCCGAACGCGTACGCGGAACCGGATCCGAGGGTCTGGGTGCCGGAGATCGTGAACTGCTCATCCGCTCCGCGATCCGTCTGCACATCCACCTGCACGGTGAGCGTGGGCGGGCCGGTGTGGGTGGCGAGATCGACCCAGCTGACGTCAGCCGACTTGACGCCGTTCGCCTGGCTCGGGCCGAGGGCGGAGAAGTCGACAGGGTTGGTGAGCGTGTGGGTGTTGCCCTGCTCGACGATGAGCTTGCCCGAGCGAGTGAAAGCGAGCCCGTTGTAGGCAGCGCCGGCGTGCGTGTTGTAGACCGTGGGCTGGCCCGCGGTGCCGATCGTCGCGGCGGGCGCGATGGTCGGGACCGGTCGCGTGTCGGCGACGGGGTCGATGTTGGGCCGGTGGCCGAAGTCCGCGTAGTCGAACGTGGCCATCATCGCCGGCCCGGGGCCGCCTGACTTCGTGGCGTCATGCAGCACGCTGGTCACGAGGATGAGGTTGCCGCTGCTGTCGAAGGTGATGTCTCCGTTGAGCAGCTGCGGCAGCTCGAGGTTCACTGCGCTGTTCTTGAAGAAGTCGATGTGGGCGACCTCGCCGGTGGCGACGTTCCCCAGGCTCACCTGTTTGGGGTCGTAGCGGTAGAGGTGCGCCCGGACGGCTTCGGCCCAGCGGCTCGGCTCGGAGACGCCCGCGCTGGTGGCCGAGGCCTCGCTGGTGAAGTTCGAGAGGTAGATGAAGTAGTACGCACCGTCGCGGGGGTTGACGGCACCTCCGTTGATGTTGCCGCCGCCGCGCGAGTTGAGCTGGAAGTTCTGGGCCACGCGGGTCGGGGTTCCGAGAACGCCCTGCGGGTGCGCCTCGCTCGGTGCCTCGACGAGCTCGACTGACCAGATGTCGATCGTCCCCACCTGGGACTCGCTGCCGAGCTGGGTCGTGAAATAGAACATCCCATCCGGTGAGACGCCGAGCGCGTTGGCGTTATCGCGCAGCGAGTTGCTCGTGCCGGACTTCACGGGAAGGTCGATCAGCTCGCCGCCGAGAAGGACGTTGTCTGCGGAGATGGAGTTGGTGCGCTCGTCGTACGTCACCTGGCGAATGCCCGCCGCGATCGGGCGGTTGAGGTAACCCTGGCGGGCCTCGAGCACGTAGAAAACACCGTCGGCGGGCGGCGCAACTGCGTGCGCCGGCGCGTCAGACGACGTAGCGGCGACGCCCATTCCGATCATCAGCGCGGAGGCGGCGGCGAGCAGGCGTCGAGTGTGGGCGAACGGGCGAGTGGGGGCGGGTGTCATGTGGCGCGTCTCGTGTCGCCGAGCCGTGGGGCCAGCCCGGGTTGGATAAGTGACACCTCAACAATATCGGAGCGCAGATTGGCCCACCAGAACCCCGAACGGGGTGACGGCGCGGGCTCGGCAGCTCCCGGATGAAGGCCGTGGTGCCGGCGACGGTATCGCGAACGAATACGTGGAAACCCGTGCTGGTGACGAGGGCGAGCGTGGTGGCCTGGACCGGTACGAGACGAACCTTCCGTCACCCGAGATCGCGGGGGTGTAGCTCGTGCCGTCGCTCTGGGTGCCGTCGGTGGCGGTGGAGATGCGGGTGATGGTGCCCGCGATCCTGTCGTGCACGAAGATGTCTTCGACGCCGTTGGTGTCGCCGGGAACTGGCTGCGGTCGTCGCCCTGCGGGTCGTCGGCCTCGGCAGTCTCTCGACGCGGATGAGCCGCGTGCACCTGGACGACCTCTGGTCAGAGCACGCGTGCGCCCGCTTCCGCGGCTATGCCGCATCCAAGCAGGCCGCCCCCAGGAGGTTACGTCGCGCCGCGCTCGCGGATGTCAGTTCGCGCGTGGCCGGCGAGCAGCGAGAAGCCCGAGGATGCCGGCCCCTGCCACGAGGGCGGCGAGGCCGAGCGCGCCGAAGATCGAGCTGTCGGCGCCGGTCTCGGCGAGTGCTGCGCCCGGAGTGGCCGTGGGTGTGGGCGCGGCTGCGGGTGTCACGTGAAGGAAGATGTCGGTCACGTCGTTGGTGTCGCTGTCGACGAGGTTGTTTGCGTCTGAGGTGAACGCGATGGCGCGCCCGTCAGCGGAGATCGCGGGGGCGGAGCTGGTGGGGACGTGGTCGCCTTCGATGTGGCGGGAGATGAGCGATGTGGTGCCGGTGGTGGTGTCGTGGAGGAAGACGTTGCCCCAGCCGAAGATCTCGCCGGTGACGAGGTTGGTCGCGTTCGAGGTGTAGGTGACGTAGCGTCCGTCGGCGGAGATCGCGGGGTTCTGGCTGGAGTCGTCGCCTTGTGTGCCGTCGGTGTGGGCGGAGATGAGGGTGGTGACGCCGGTGGTGGTGTCGCGGAGGAGCACGTCGTACGTGCCGTTGCCGTCTCCCGAGAACAGGTTGGCTGCGAATGTCTCGAAGGTGACGTAGCGTCCGTCGGCGGAGATCGCCGGGTTCTGGCTGACGTTGTTTCCCTGCGTGCCGTCGGTGTGGAGCGAGACGCGGGTGGTGGTGCCGTGGGCCGTGTCGTGGAGGAATACGTCCCCCCAGAGGTTCGTGTCACCAGAGACGAGGTCGTCGGCCCACGACGTGTAGGCGATGTAGCGGCCGTCGGCGGAGATCGCGGGGCCGAAGCTGTTGCCGCCGCCTTGGGTGCCGTCGGTGTGGCGGGAGATGAGGGTGGTGGTGGCGGTGGTGGTGTCGTACACGAACACGTCTTCGGATCCGTTGGTGTCGCCGGTGACGAGGTTGCTCGCAAGTGATGAGTACGCGATGTAGCGGCCGTCGGCGGAGATCGCGGGACCGTAACTGACGTCGTGGCCAGGTGAGACGAGGGTGGTGGTTCCGGTGGCTGTGTCAGAGAGGAACACGTCCCAGGTGCCGTTGAAGTCACCGTCGACGAGGTTGTCCGCCTCTGACTCGTACGCGATGTAGCGGCCGTCGGCGGAGATCGCCGGGCCGTAGCTGCTGTAGCTGCCTTGGCTGCCTTCGCTGTGGCGGGAGATGAGCGTGGTGGCACCGGTGGTGGTGTCGTGGAGGAACACGTCAGATGCGCCGTTGGTGTCGCCGGGAACGAGGTTGTCCGCGTCTGAGTGGAAGGCGATGTAGCGCCCATCGGCGGAGATCGCGGCACCGTCACTCTCGTTGTTGCCTCCGGTGCCGTCGCTCGCGACCGAGACCCGGGAGATTGTGGCCGCACCAGTGGCGCTCGCCGACGAGGCGAGGCCCAGGGCGAGCATCCCCGCCACTCCGAGTGCAGAAGCGGACATTGCGGCGCGGCGAGATGTGGTGGTCACCCGAGGAATCCTAGTGAACGGTGGTCTTGGCGCGCTTCCCCCCGGATGAGGGGCATTGGTGACGGGAGCTCGGTTTCAGTTCGTCCGCGTGTGCGGGCGGCGTGCGGCGAGCAGGCCGAGGATGCAAGCACCTGCCACGAGGGCTGCGAGGCCGATCGCTGCGGGGGTGGATCCGTCGGCGCCGGTCTCGGCGAGTGCGGCCCCCGGCGTCGCTGCGGGAGTGGCGGTGGGGGCGCTCGTGGGGGTGGGGGCGGGGGCGGGAGCTGCGAAGAGGAATACGTCGATCCACTCGTTCTCGTCGCCATCGACGAGGTTGTCTGCCCATGACTCGTAGGCGATGTAGCGGCCGTCGGTGGAGATCGCGGGACCCTCGCTGCTGCTGTTGCCGGGTGTGCCGTCAGTGTGGCGCGAGATGAGGGTGGTGGTGCTCGTGGCGGTGTCGCTGAGGAATACGTCCCAGGCGGCGTTGGTGTCGCCCGTGACGAGAGTGCTCGCATACGACTTGTAGGTGATGTAGCGGCCGTCGCCGGAGATGGTGGGGTGCTGGCTCCAGCTGTCGCCTTCGGTGCCGCCTGTGAGGCGGGAGACGAGGGTGGTGGTGCTGGTGGCGGTGTCGTGGAGGAATACGTCGGGATAGCCGCCGTCGTCGTCGTCGTCCACGAGGTTGTCTGCCCGTGATTCGTAGGCGATGTAGAGGCCGTCGGCGGAGATCGCGGGACCGCTGCTGCTGTCGTTGCCTTGGGTGCCGTCAGTGTGACGGGAGATGAGGGTGGTGGTTCCCGTAGTGGCCTTGTAGAGGAAGATGTCGTGCGCGTCATTGCTGTCGTCATCGACGAGGTTGTCTGCCCATGAATCGTAGGCGATGTAGAGGCCGTCGGCGGAGATCGCGGGACCGCTGCTGCTGTCGTTGCCCTGGGTGCCGTCGCTGTGGCGGGAGATGAGGGTGGTGGTGCCCGTGCTGGTGTCGAAGAGGAAGATGTCCGCGGAGCCGTTGCTGTCGTCGGCGACGAGGGTGGTCGCGTACGACTCGTAGGTGACGTAGCGCCCGTCGGCGGAGATCGCGGAGGCGTAGCTGTCCTTGTCGCCTTGGGTGCCGTCAGTGTGGCGCGAGATGAGGGTGGTGGTGCCCGTGCTGGTGTCGAAGAGGAATACGTCTGCGGAGCCGTTGCTGTCGTCGGCGACGAGGGTGGTCGCGTACGAGTCGTAGGTGACGTAGCGCCCGTCGGCGGAGATCGCGGGGTCGAAGCTGCCGTAGTTGCCCTGGGTGCCGTCGGTGTGGCGGGAGATGAGGGTGGTGGTGCCCGTGCTGGTGTCGAAGAGGAATACGTCTGCGGAGCCGTTGCTGTCGTCGGCGACGAGGGTGGTCGCGCTGGAGTGATAGGCGACGTAGCGCCCGTCGGCGGAGATCGCAGGGGAGTGGCTGTTCTGGTCGCCTTCGGTGCCGTCGCTCGCGATCGAGACTCGCGTGGTGGTGACTGCGCCGGTCGCGCTCGCTGAGGCGGCGAGGCCCAGGGTGAGCAGTCCTGCGACTCCGAGAGCGAAAGTGGACACGATGGCGCGACGGGGGGTGAGCATGTGAGGAATGCTAGCGACCTGCCGCTCCGAGTGCGCTTCCCCCGTATGGGGGTGTCCCCGTGCAACAGAGGGGGCGCGAGGCCGAAGCCCCACGCCCCCTTCAGCAGCAGATCGGATCAGGCGAAGCGCGCGCGCAGCGTCTCCGTGAAGGTCTTCGACAGCTCGTCCAGCGACGCTGTGAAGACGTCCTGCACCTCGAGAGCGGGCTCCGAGTCCGTCACGCCGATGCGGAGGACGGGGTAGCCGCGGCCCTCGCACAGGCGCGTGAACTTCACATCCTCCTCGCGCGGCACCGCGACGAGCACGCGACCCGTCGACTCCGAGAAGAGCGCCGTCGCGACATCGACGCCGTCGCGCGCGATGAGCTCATCGAGGAACACGCGGGCACCCACGCCGAAGCGCAGCACGCCCTCGGCGAGAGCGATCGCGAGACCGCCGTCGGAGAGGTCGTGGGCGGCGTTCAGAAGACCCTCGTGCGCGGCGGCCTGAAGAAGCCCGCCGAGGTTCATCTCGGCCTCGAGGTCGACCTTCGGCGGGCGTCCGCCGAGGTGGTCGTGCACGACGCCGGCCCACGCCGATCCGTCGAGCTCGAGGGCGGTCGTGCCGAGCAGGTACAGGTTGTCGCCCGCATCCTGCCAGCCCGACGGCACGCGGCGGCCCACGTCGTCGATCGTGCCCATGACGGCGATGACGGGCGTGGGGTGGATCGGCACATCGCCCGTCTGGTTGTAGAACGACACGTTGCCGCCCGTCACGGGGATGCCCATCGTGAGGCAGGCGTCCGAGAGGCCCTCGACGGTCTGGCTGAACTGCCACATGACCTCGGGGTTCTCGGGGCTGCCGAAGTTGAGGCAGTCGGAGACCGCGACGGGCGTCGCACCCGTCACCGAGACGTTGCGGTAGGCCTCCGCGAGAGCCAGCTGCGCACCCTGGTACGGGTCGAGGTAGCAGTAGCGGCCATTCGCATCCGTCGCGAGCGCGAATCCGAGACCGGAGGTCTCGTCGACACGAACCATGCCGCCGTCGTCGGGGTAGCTGAGGGCCGTGTTGCCGAGCACGTACTTGTCGTACTGGCTCGTGATCCAGCTCTTGTCGGCGAGATTCGCAGAGCCCAGCAGCTGCAGCACCTGCGCCTTGAGCGCGGGACCCTCGGTGGGGCGGGGCAGAGCGGATGCGGTGTCGGCGTTGAGCGCGTCCATCCACGTGGGGTAGCTGAGCGGACGCTCGTACACCGGACCGTCGATCGCGACCGTGCGCGGGTCGACGTCGACGATCGTCTCGCCCTTCCACTCGATGATGAGGCGGCCCGTGTCGGTGACCTCGCCGAGCACGCTCGCCTCGACATCCCACTTCTTCGTCACCGCGAGGAAGCCCTCGAGCTTCTCGGGGGCGACGACCGCCATCATGCGCTCCTGGCTCTCCGACATGAGGATCTCCTCAGCCGTGAGCGACGGGTCGCGCAGCAGCACGTCGTCGAGGGTGATGTGCATGCCGCCGTCGCCGTTGGAGGCGAGCTCGGAGGTCGCGCACGAGATGCCGGCGGCGCCCAGATCCTGGATGCCTTCGACGAGCTCGTTCTTGTAGAGCTCGAGGCAGCACTCGATGAGCACCTTCTCCATGAACGGGTCGCCCACCTGCACGGCGGGGCGCTTGCGGCCCGAGCCCTCATCGAACGACTCGGATGCGAGGATCGACGCGCCGCCGATGCCGTCGCCACCCGTGCGGGCGCCGAACAGCACGACCTTGTTGCCCACACCGCGCGCGTTCGCGAGGTGCAGATCCTCGTGGCGCAGCACGCCCACCGCGAGCGCATTGACGAGCGGGTTCGCCTGGTAGATCGGGTCGAACCAGGTCTCGCCGCCGATGTTCGGCAGGCCCAGGCAGTTGCCGTAGAAGCTGATGCCCGAGACCACGCCGGGAACGACGCGCGCCGTGTCGGGGTGGTCGATCGCGCCGAAGCGCAGCGCATCCATGACGGCCACGGGGCGCGCACCCATCGAGATGATGTCGCGCACGATGCCGCCGACGCCCGTCGCCGCACCCTGGAAGGGCTCGACGTAGCTCGGGTGGTTGTGGCTCTCGATCTTGAAGGTGACCGCCCAGCCTTCGCCGATGTCGACGACGCCCGCGTTCTCACCCATGCCGACCATGAGGTTCTTCTTCATCTCGGGCGTGACCTTCTGCCCGAACTGGCGCAGCCACACCTTGCTCGACTTGTAGGAGCAGTGCTCGCTCCACATGACGGAGTACATGGCGAGCTCGCCGCTCGTGGGGCGACGGCCGAGGATCTCGCGGATCTTCGCGTACTCGTCGTCCTTCAGCCCGAGGGCGCCGTACGGCTGCTCCTTCTCGGGTGTGGCGGCTGCGTTCTCGACGGTGTCGACGACGTGCGTCGAGGGAGTGCTCACGGGGGTTGCTCCTTGAAACGGGGCGGATGTGACGGCGCCTCCATCCTACCGGCGCGCGCATACGCCGATGGCGGTGCGCGCGAACAGCCGTGCCGCGCATCGAGACGGCGCTTTCGACCCCTCCTGGAGTGAATTCGGGGTCGGAACTGACGTCTCGGCGCGGGTGCGCGGCGCGGCTCAGCGAGTGAGCGCGGAGCGGATGCGCGCGAGCGTCTCCGGGAGGTCGGGCCCGAGTCCGCGGGCGCGCACCCGGATGACGCGGTATCCCGCCTCGGTCGCCCGGTCGAAGCGCCGGATGTCGCGGTCGTACTGATAGGTCGAGGTGCGGTGCTGATCGCCGTCGTATTCGGCGATCACGCGACGGTCGGGCCAGGCCAGGTCGAAGTATCCGATGTGTCGGCCGCGTGCATCCCGGATGGCGACGCCGCACTGCGGATCGGGCAGTCCCGCATCCGCGAGCAGCAGCCGCAGCAGCGTCTCGGCCCGCGACTCGACCCCCTCCCGTACACGCGCGGCCGCGCGGCGGGCGGCGCGCACGTGGCGCCCGGTCGCGGCCTCCATGTGCGCGCGCAGCTCGTCGAGCCCGATGTGGGGGCGGATGTCGAGCGGGTCGAGCACGCGAGGGTCGAGCACGAGGTGGTCGCCCGCCGCCACGAGATCCTGCTCGCGGAGCACCCCAGCGGCTTCGAGGAACGCGAGCGCGGGAGGCGACCCGGGAAGCCCGTGCCGGGTGACCGGCTCGGCGCGCGGGCCATCATGCCCGACCATCCCCGCGCGACGCGGGCGCGTCCGCCCGCTCGCCGCGCTCACGTGCACGGGGTGAGGCGGGTGAGGAAGGGGCGCTCCCCAGAGCGCGAGCGCTGTGACCCCCGAGAAGCGGTCGCCGGGTCGTAGCAGCGGCGCATACCCTTCGATCGCGCTCAGGGCGCCGTCGCGTCGCGCGCGGACGCCCCGGAACGGGCGCTCGAGGTCTCTGCCGCGCAGGCGCGAGGCGGAGTGCCCGAGCGCCAGGGCCTCGGCGACGGTGAACGACACACCGAGCTTCGGCTCGAGAGGTGTGCGGCGCGGCATCCCTCGATCATGTGATCCGAGGCCCCGGCGCGCGCACACTCATCCACAGGGGCATCGAGACGTCGATTCCGACCCATCCGAGGGGGGCTATCGGGTCGAAAGTGACGGCTCAGCGGGGGCGTGGCGAGTGGGTGCGCCAGGATGGAGAGTATGAGCATCCGCCGCGTCATCATCCTGCACGGCTACACCGCGCACCCCGGCAAGCACTGGTTCGGATGGCTCGCCGAGCAGCTCGCCCCGCACGGCATCGAGACGCACATCCCCGCGCTTCCCAACACCGACAGCCCGGATGCGGCGGCGTGGACGGATGCGGCGCTCGCCGCCATCGGCACCCCGGCGTCCGACACGGTCGTCATCGGCCACAGCCTCGGCACGATCACGGCGATCCGCGCCCTCGGTCGCGCGTTCGCCGCCGACGAGGATGCCCGCCTCGGCGGCCTCGTGCTCGTGGCGCCGTTCGTCGATCCGGTTCCGGGGCTCTCCGAGCTCGACCCGTTCGTCGATGACGTGCCTGAGCTCGCGCCCCTCGCCGGGCGCATCGACCGCCGCCTCGCGATCCATTCGGACCACGACTCTGTCGTGCCGATCGCGCTCGCGGCCCCCGTGATCGCGGGGCTCGACGCGGAGGTCATCGAGGTCCCCGGAGGCGGGCACCTCATGGAATCCGAGGGATGGACGACCCTGCCCCCGCTCGTCCCCTGGATTCTCGCGGACTGACGCGCTTGGATGTGGGCGTGACCGCATCCATCTCCTCGCCGACCGCGATCGCGGGCCGCGGATGACGCCCGAGCCACAGGCCGCGCTCGGCTGGATCGCGGCGCGCCGCGCCCGGGTCGAGGAGCGGCTCGCATCCGTCGAGGGTCGGCTCGTGAGTGTGCGCGAGGCGCGCAGCGAATGGTCGGATGAGGAACACGATCCCGAGGGCTTCGCGCTCACCTTCGAATGGCAGCAGGCGGAGGGAGCGGCTCGCGAGCACCGACAGGAGCTCGTCGAGCTCGATCAGGCCGCGGCGCGCGTGCGGGAGGGGCGCTACGGGATCTGCACGGTGTGCGGCAACCCGATCCCCGACGCGCAGCTCGAGCGCACGCCCACGCGCACGACGTGCGTGGCGCACGCCGCCGCGCGACGCTAGAAGCGCAGCCGCCGGGCGCGCCGAGCCTCAGACGCGGGCGAGCAGGCTCTCGACGGCCGAGGTGAAGAAGCGCAGGCCGTCGACGCCCGAGCGCATCGCGGCGTCGGTGTCGGGGCCGAAGCCCGCCTCGACGGCGTGCTCGGGGTGGGGCATGAGGCCCACGACGTTGCCGCGCTCGTTCGTGATGCCGGCGATGTCGCGGAGCGATCCGTTGGGGTTCACACCCACGTAGCGGAACGCGACGAGCCCTTCGCCTTCGAGGCGGTCGAGGGTCTCCTCGGAGGCGATGTAGCCGCCTTCGCCGTTCTTCAGCGGGATGACGATCTCTTCGCCCGCGGTGAACGTGTTGGTCCACACGGTGTCCGCGTTCTCGACGCGGAGGGTCTGGTCGCGGCAGATGAAGTCGCCGTGGTCGTTGCGGATGAGGCCACCGGGGAGCAGGTGCGATTCGACGAGCACCTGGAAGCCGTTGCAGATGCCGAGAACGGGGAGGCCCTTGTTCGCGGCGTCGATGACCTCGGCCATGATGGGCGACTGCGCGGCGATCGCGCCGCAGCGCAGGTAGTCGCCGTAGCTGAAGCCGCCGGGCAGCACGATCGCGTCGACGTCCTTCAGGTCGTGCTCGCCGTGCCAGAGGGCGACAGCCTCCGCGCCGGCGAGACGCACCGCGCGCTGCGCGTCGCGGTCGTCGAGCGAGCCCGGGAAGGTGATGACGCCGATGCGCGGGGCCATCAGACGACCTTCACCGCGACGACGTCTTCGATGACCTGGTTGGAGAGGAAGTCCTCGGCGAGCTTCTGCGCCTCGGCGAGCACCTCGTCGGTGACCTCGCCCTCGACGGTGATCTCGAAGCGCTTGCCGATGCGCACATCGGCGAACGCGCTGTGGCCGCGCTTGGCGAGCGCGCCTGCGGTGGCCTTGCCTGCGGGGTCGAGCAGCTCGGGCTTCGGCATGACCTCGACGACGATGGTGGGCACGGCGGATCTCCCTGAATTTTCGAGGGGCGGGGACCTCCTCAGTCTACGGGCACCTGCATGTCGGCGCGGTTCGCGCCCGCGCGGATGAGCGCGGCGTTCTGCTCGTCGGGGCCGAGGGCCCACGCGCGGGCGGCATCCGGGGTCTTCCCGTGTCGGATGTGGCGCGCGATGAGGCGCTCCTGGCGCACGTTCGCGTCGAGCTGCAGGAACGCGGTGATGTCCAGCAGCGGGGCGATGCGCTCCCATCCGTCGGCGTCGTGCAGCAGGTAGTTGCCTTCGACGATCACGATGCGGTGGCGCTCCTCGATCCGGATCGCGTCGGGCACGGCCTCTTCGGTCCCGCGGTCGAAGTCGGGGGCGGCGACGGGCACGTCGTCGGCGAGGAGGGCGACCAGCAGCGCGGCGAATCCGTCGACGTCGAACGTGTCGGGTGCGCCCATCCGATCACGGCGCCCGAGCTCTGCGAGCTGCGCCTGCGGCAGGTGGAAGCCGTCCATGGGCACGACGATCGCGTCGTCGCCGAGGTGGATCGCGAGGCCTGTCGCGAAGGTCGACTTGCCGGCGCCCGGCTCCCCTGTGATGCCGACGATCACGCGGCCGTCTGCGGCGAGCTCGCGGATGCGGGCGGCGAGGTCGAGGGCGCTCATCCGTCGATCTGGCGTCCGGCGTGCTCGATGCGGCGCAGGCCACGCGTCCACGCTTCGTCGATGGCGAAGCGCGCCCAGTCGGCGTAACCGGAGGCGGAGGGGTGGAAGCCATCGCGCGCGAAGAACTGCGGACCGTACTCGGGCGGGAGCGCTTCGGTCATCATCCATCGATCATCTCGCGCCACAACGGTCTGTGCGGCGTGTTCGAGGGCGCGGGCGTGCCGGTGCAGCACGCTGCGCAGCGGTTCGGGGAGCACCTCGAACCGCGCGAAGACGGGCAGGTTGGAGACGAGGATGAGCGCATCGGGGTGGCGGTCGCTGACGGTCTCGAGCAGGGTGCGGAGGTCGCGCGCGTAGGCGCGGGCGCTGCGGGCGCTGAGGGCGTCGTTGGCGCCGAGGCTCACGAAGACCAGATCGACGGGCCGTGCGATGGCGTCGGTGAGGTGGTACGTGAGGAAGTGCTCGGTGTCGGCGCCGCTGCTGCCGATGGCGCGCCACATGACGCCGCGGCCCGTGCGGGCGCTCAGCTCCCGGGCGACGGATGCCGCGAGGCCGTCATCCTGGGTGTCGACACCCACGCCCGCGGCGGTCGAGTCGCCCGCCACGACGAGGCGCAGCGCGCTGTGGCCGTCGACCCGCCCCTCCCACGGGCGCGCAGCTTCCGGGAGGTGCTCGATGCTCGCCTCCAGCGCCTTCTTCTGCTTCAGGATGCGCGGCGCGCGCAGCAGAAGCTGCAGGCGTGTGGCGCGCGGAGCGGAGGGGTGCTGGGGGGTGGGCACGATCTCAGATTCTACGTGGGTGAGTGCTGCTCACTCGCGGGGATCGGCTCCTGCGGCTACCCGCGTTCGGGGGTGGTGACGAGGATGAGGTTGCCCCACGGGTCGTCGACCTCGACCGCGCGGCCGTCGTCGCGGGTGGCGATGCCGTAGTGGTCGAGGCGCTCGCCGAGGGCTCCGAGGTCGTCGGTGCTCGGCACCTCGATGTCGACGCGACCGAGGCCGAGGGTCTGCTGGCGGCGGCCGGCGCCGCGCGAGTTCCACACGTTCATGGCCATGTGGTGGTGGTATCCGCCGGCGGAGACGAACACGGCCTGGCCGGGGATTGCGATGGTCTCGTCGAAGCCGAGCTGGTCGACGTAGAAGGCGCGCGCGGTCTCGGTGTCGCCGACGGAGAGGTGGATGTGGCCGACGCGCGCGTCGCCCGCGAGGGGGCCGGAGAGTCCCTCTTCGGTCATGTTCTCGGCGAGGAAGCGGTTGGGGTCGAGGAACACGGTGCCCATCTCGATGGTGCCGTGCACCCAGCTCCAGCTGCTGCGTTCGGTGTCCCAGTAGAGCTCGACGCCGTTGCCTTCGGGGTCGTCGAAGTAGAAGGCGTTGGAGACGAAGTGGTCGCTCGATCCGGTGAAGGTGCCGGGGTGCTTCTGCGCGACGGAGTACACGGCGGCGGCGAGGGCGGCTTTGGTGTCGAAGAGGATCGCGGTGTGGAAGAGGCCGGCGTCGCGTGGGCCGGCGTGGCGCAGCTCGGGGGTGTGGTGCAGCGCGACGACCGGGCGCGGGCCTTCGGCGGCGTTCGCGCGGCCGAGCACGACGCGGGGTCCGGTTGCGTCGAGCACGTCGAGGCCGATGGCGTCGCCGTAGTAGCGGGTCATCCCGTCGAGGTCGGCGACGTTGAGGGTGACGGCGCCCATGGAGGTGTCGGCGGCGAAGCGTGTGGTCTCGGTCATGATGCGTACAACTTACTTGAAGCTACAACTATTCCGCAATCGGGCGCGGCGCCGCTCAGGCATCCGGCAGGATGGGGGCGAATGCAAGGAGGCGATTCAGCCATGGATCAGCGCACCGTCCTCGTGATCGGCGAGAGCCTCATCGACGTCGTTCCCCGCAACGGCATCGATGAGCGGATCGTCGGCGGCTCGCCCGCCAACATCGCGTTCGGGCTCGGCCGCCTCGGCATCCCCGTGCGCTTCCTCACCGGCATCGCCAGCGATCCCGATGGCGAGGCGATCGCCTCGCACCTCGCGAGCTCCGGTGTGCAGCTCGACGACGCATCCTGGGCGCTCGGCGCCACGAGTGTCGCCCGTGTCGAGCTCCAGCCCGACGGCTCCGCGCGCTACGACTTCACGATCGACTCGAGCCTCCCCGAGCCCGAGCTTCGCGGCGAGACCGTCGTGCACATCGGATCCATCAGCGCGTTCCTCGCGCCCGGGGCGGATGTCGTCGAGCAGTTCATCCGCACGTTGCCGGATGACGTGCGCGTCACCTTCGACCCCAACATCCGCGCGAGCCTCGTCACCGACCATGAGGCCGCCGTCGCGCGCTTCGAGCGTCTCGCCTCACGCTGCACGCTCGTGAAGATGAGCGACGAGGATGCCGAGTGGCTCTACCCCGCGCTCGAGCTGCCCGGTGTGCTCGCGCACGTGCGCGGCCTCGGCGCCGCGCTCGCCGTCATCACCCGCGGAGGCGAGGGCGCGCTGCTGCAGAGTGCGGCCGCGGATGCCGTAGCCCGCGCCCCGAAGGTGACCGTCGCCGACACGATCGGCGCGGGCGACACGTTCATGACGGCGCTCATCTCGCGCCTCGCGACCGACCTGCCGGGCGACCTCGCGCTCGATGCTGCGGCGCTCGTGGAGCTCGGCTCCTTCGCCGCGACCGCGGCTGCCATCACCGTGCAGCGCACGGGCGCCGATCTGCCGTGGCGCGCCGAGCTCGATGCGGCGCTCGCGGCAGGCTGAGCGCGCCCGCGGCGCTCAGTACGTCAGGCGCTCGATGAGCTCGCGGTAGCGGGCCGCGGTGCGCTCGACGATCTCGACGGGGAGCGTGGGCGGGGTGCCCTGCTTGTCCCAGTTGTCGGCGAGCCAGTCGCGCACGATCTGCTTGTCGAAGCTGTCGAGGCGGTTCGCGCCGCCCGCGGCGTAGAGCTCGGCGTCCCAGAAGCGTGACGAATCCGAGGTGAGCACCTCGTCGCCGAGCGTGATCTCGCCCGTCTCGGGGTCGCGTCCGAACTCGAACTTCGTGTCGGCGAGGATCACGCCGCGCGCCTCGGCGATCGCCGACGCCTGGGCGAAGATCGCCAGGCTCAGGTCGCGGATCGCGGTGGCATCCGCTTCGCCCACGAGCTCGATGGTCTGCTCGAAGGTGATGTTCTCGTCGTGCTCGCCCATCGGCGCCTTGTAGGCGGGCGTGTAGATCGGCTCGGGCAGGCGGTCGCCGTTCTGCAGGCCCGCGGGCAGCGCGATGCCGCACACCGACTGCGTCTGCTGGTACTCGGCCCATCCGGAGCCCACGAGGTAGCCGCGCACGACCGCCTCGATGGGGAACATGTCGAGGCGCTTCACGAGCATCGCGCGCTCGGCGATGTCCGCCGGAAGCGGGGTCTCCAGGGCGGCGAGGCCGCCGCGCGTCGGCTCGACGAGGTGGTTGGGCACGTCGAGCTGCGCGAACCACCACAGGCTCAGCGTCGTCAGCAGGGCGCCCTTGCCGGGAATGCCGGGCTCGAGCACATGGTCGAAGGCGCTCACGCGGTCGGAGGCGACGACGAGGGCGCGGCCCGGTTCGAGATCCGAGAGGTAGAGGTCGCGCACCTTGCCCGAGTACTCGTGCTTCCAGCGGAGCGCGGCGAGGCGCGAGTCGCCGGAGCCTGCGGCGGTCACTGGGCGACTCGCTCGGCGATGTCGCGGCGGTGGTGGCTGCCCTCGAGAGTGATCTTGTCGAGCGCCTCGTAGGCGGCGCTGCGGGCGGCGCGGAAGTCAGCGCCGCGCGCCACGACGCCCAGCACACGGCCGCCGGTCGCGAGGTAGCGCCCGTCGACGACGCTCGTCGCCGCGTGGGCGATCGTGACGCCGGGAACGGATGCGGCCTCCGCGAGCCCCGTGATCTCGCGACCGGTCACCGGGTCCTCCGGGTAGCCCTCGCTCGCGAGCACCACCACGACCGCGGCCTCGTTGGAGAACTTCGGATACGGCAGACGGCCGAGTCCGCCCGTCGCGGCGGCGAGCAGCAGCTCCGAGAGCGGGGTCTCGAGGCGCGGCAGCACGACCTGCGTCTCGGGGTCGCCGAAGCGCGCGTTGAACTCGATCACCTTGACGGCGCCCGCGGACGGCGAGCCCTCATCCGCGACGATGAGTCCGCAGTACAGCAGACCGATGAACGGCGTGCCCTCGGCTTCGAGGGTGCGGACGGTGGGGAGCGCGACCGTGTCGAGCACCTCGTCGACGAACGACGACTCCGAACCCCAGCGGGCGTTGAGCCACGGCAGCGGCGAGTACGCGCCCATGCCGCCCGTGTTGGGGCCGGCGTCGCCGTCGAAGGCTCGCTTGTAGTCCTGGGCAGGGCTGAGCGGCACCACATCGTGGCCGTCCGAGAGGAAGAAGAGCGAGACCTCCTGGCCCGTGAGGAACTCCTCGACGAGAACCGGACCGTGCTGCAGGTAGTACTCGGCGTGCGCGATCGCGGCGTCGCGGTCCTCGGTCACGAGCACGCCCTTGCCGGCGGCGAGACCGTCGGCCTTCACGACATGCGGGGCGCCCAGGTCGTCGAGAGCCGCCACGAGCTCCTCGCGGGTGGTGGCGCGCACGGCGCGACCCGTGGGCACGTTCGCGGCATCCATGATGCGCTTCGCGAACGCCTTCGAGCCTTCGAGTGCGGCCGCCGCCTTGCCGGGGCCGAACACCGGCACGCCCTTCGCGCGCAGCGCATCTGCGACGCCCGCGACGAGCGGAGCCTCGGGGCCCACGACGACGAGCTCGATCCCGTTGTCGAGCGCGTAGTCGGAGACGATGGCGCCGTTGGTGGGGTCGAGGCTCACCGTCTCGACCTCGGCCGCGATGCCGGCGTTGCCGGGGGCGGCGGTGATCTGGTGGCCGGCGTTCTCCGCGAGCAGAGCGGAGACGATCGCGTGCTCACGAGCACCGGAGCCGAGAACGAGGATCTTCACCCGTCAAGGTTACCGGCGTCGGGGTAGCGTCGAGGCGTGGCTGTGCGACGCAGGATCGACCCGGACGCGGGGCGTGCCGCCGTGCGCGCCTGGCAGGGGGGCACATCCGATCGCAGCACGACCGCGACCGCCGTGCGATTCCTGCTCGAGCAGCTCGCCTCCGACCACGAAGGCAACTCGGTCGAGGTGCGCGTGCCGCCCTTCGGGGCCACCCAGGCGATCGAGGGCCCGCGGCACACGCGCGGCACCCCGCCCAACGTCGTCGAGATGGATGCCGCCACCTGGCTCGAGCTCGCGACGGGGGCTCTCACCTGGGATGCCGCGGTCGATGCGGCGCGCGTCTCGGCGTCGGGAACGCGGGCCCACCTCGGCGACGTGCTCCCGATCCGCTGGAGCTGACGAGCAGCGAGCGAGCGCTCAGGCGGGTGCGCGACAATGGAGGGGTGACCGAGCTTCCGAACCCCGCCGAGCAGACGCCCGACGACGCCCCGACGACCGCCCCGGCCGTCGAGACGTACGAGACGACCGTGCGCCGTGCGCCCAAGCTCGGTGTGTTCCTCCTGGTGGGCGGCGCGCTCGGCGCGCTGCTGACGCTCATCATCACGAGCCTGTTCCCCGCGGATCCCGCGTTCGGCTTCGCCGCGTCGTACGGCTACTTCCTGATCTACGGCGTGCCGTTCGGCGTGCTCGTAGGTGCCCTCATCGGCCTCGCGCTCGACCGCCGCAGCAAGCGCCGCACGCACACCGTCGTGGTCGAGCACGAGCGCGTCGACGACGACCGCTGACCACCCGCTGACCTCTCGAGCGGTCGTCGAGCCGGGAGCTAGGCCTGAATCTGGCGGCGACGCGCGAGCATCGTCGAGCCGAGGATCAGTGCGGCGATTCCCCCTGCTGCGCCGAGCCCAATGGAGGACTCGGGGCCGGTTGCCGCCAGCTCCAGCGCAGCGGGCGCCGGTGTCGGCTCGACGGCGACTGGCGCCCCGGCGACGGTGATCTCGACGGCATCCGACTGTGCCTGGTGCACCGCGGCGGTGCCCGAGTACACCGCGACGATGGAGTGAACGCCCGCGGCGAGACGCGTGCGGAAGGATGCAGCCGACCCGGAGGGCGGGACCGCGCTCACGCCGAGGATCGTGTCGCCCGCAAAGAACTCGACGGTGCCCGTGAGGTCGAGGTCGGGCGTCGCGGCGGCGACGGCCGCATCGAGGACGAGTTCCTCGCCATCCGTGAGGGTGGTGGCGGCCGCGCCGAGGCTGATCGACGAACTGATCTTCACGGGGGTGGCGAATTCTCCGGGCCCGGTGACGCTCCAGGTGAAGGTACCGAGCCAGCCTTCGCGGCCCGCGCCGACGATCGTGTAGGTGGTGCCCGCGAAGAGGGTCACCGTGCCCGAGGTGTCGATCGCGATGAGGCAGTTGCTCACATCCGAGTTGTCGAAGGTGCCCTCGAACACCGCGATGTACCCGTCAGAGCCCCCTCCTAGGGTGTCGGTGAAGGTGTAGTCGCCGGTTACTGACACCGAAGCGGTCAGGCTCTCGTAGTTCCGGGAGCGGTTCGACCAGTTGATCGGTAGGCTGCAGTCTCTCTCGTACGAGGGGTAGCGGCTCGTCATCGGGGATGATCCGGTCACCGTGTACGAATACGTGGTCGTGGTGGGCGGCGCGGCGAGCGCGGGGGATGCGGCGCCTACGCTGAGCACGGTCAGTACGACAGCGGCGAGAACAGTGAGTGCGGGGCGGAGCATCCCTCCATCCTAGTTGGACAGAGTCCAAAATTGACTGCCGCCTATCAGCTGAGCTGGGTGCGCTCGACCCACTCGAGGTACTCGGGCGTGACCGTGCCGGTGACGTAGTCGCCCGTGAAGCAGCTCATCTCGAGCTCGGTGATGTCCGACCCCTCGAGGATCGCCGACTTCATGTCCTCGACCTCCTGGTAGATCAGGTGGTCCGCGCCGAGGGCCGTCGCGATCTCCGGGATCTTGCGGCCCGCGGCGATCAGCTCGGCGCGCGTCGGCATGTTGATGCCGTACACGTGCGGGAAGCGCACGGGCGGCGCGGCGGAGGTGAAGGTCACCGAGTTGGCGCCCGCGATCCGGGCCATGTCCACGATCTCCTTCGACGTCGTGCCGCGCACGATCGAGTCGTCGACGATGAGCACGTTCTTGCCCTTGAACTCGCTCGACATCGCGTTGAGCTTCTGCTTGACGCTCTTCGTGCGCTGCTCCTGGCCGGGCATGATGAAGGTTCGGCCCACGTAGCGGTTCTTGTAGAAGCCCTCGCGGTATTCGATGCCCAGCTTGCGGGCCACCTGCATCGCGGCGGGGCGGGCCGAGTCGGGGATCGGCATGATGACGTCGATGGCGCCTGAGGGCGTGTACTTGGCGATCGTGTCGGCGAGGCGGTCACCGAGGCGCAAGCGCGCGTCGTACACCGAGATGCCGTTCATGATCGAGTCGGGGCGAGCGAGGTACACGTACTCGAACGAGCAGGGGATCAGGCGCGGGTTCTTGGCGCACTGGCGCGAGTACAGCTCGCCCTGCTCGGTGATGAAGATCGCCTCGCCTGGGGCGACATCCCGAACGACCTCGTAGCCGCCGGCTTCGAGGACGAGCGACTCGGAGGCCACGACCCACTCGGCGCCCACGAGGCCGTCGCTGCGGCGTCCGAGGATGAGCGGGCGGATGCCGAAGGGGTCGCGGAATGCGAGCAGGCCCTGGCCTGCGATGAGCGCGATGGCCGCGTAGGAGCCCTCGACGCGCTCGTGCAGAACCTCGATCGCGTCGAACACCTGGTCGGGGTCGAGGTCGGCGCCGCGGATCTGCGACTGCAGCTCGTTCGCGAGCACGTTGACGAGCAGCTCGGTGTCGGAGCTCGTGTTGAGGTGGCGGCGGTCGGTGCGGAAGAGCGCATCGGTGAGCTCGCGCGTGTTGGTGAGGTTGCCGTTGTGCACCAGCACGATGCCGTAGGGCGCGTTCACATAGAACGGCTGCGCCTCTTGTTCCTTGTCGGCGTCGCCGCGCGTCGCGTAGCGCACGTGGCCGAGACCCATCGTGCCGAGAAGGGTTCGCATGTCGCGCGTGCGGTACGCCTCGCGCACCTGCCCCTTCGCCTTGAACATGTGCAGCGTCGACCCTTCCGAGGTCGCGATGCCGGTGGAGTCCTGGCCACGGTGCTGCAGCAGCGAGAGGCTGTCATAGACCGACTGATTGACGGGACTCGATGAGACGATGCCGACGATGCCGCACATGCTGCGGGCTGCTCCTGAGGGTCGAGAGGCTGCACCAGAATCAGGTACGCCCCATCTTCCCACACGGATCATGCGGGGATCCGGGCGCACCTGAACGGGCGTCAGCCGAACACGAGCGCCGGAACCTCCTCGACCCCCGCGGGGTCGTGGACGGTCGCGCCGCCGGCGGCGCGTGTGTAGGGGATCACGACGCGGATCGAGACGCCCGCGCGGTGCTCGAGGTGCACCGCGATCGCATCCCCCGATGCGGTGGTCGCGTCGCTCACGATCGCGGTCGCCCTGATCTGGTCGCTGTTCAACGCGAGCACTTCGGAGAGGGTCGCGATGTGCGCGGACGCATCGCCGTCTCCCGTGGACTCGCCGTCGGACGCCATCAGGGCGACAGTGCCCGAGAGATCCATGTGCGCGGCGTAGGGGATGAACCCCTCGCCGTGCTCGATCTGGGACGCCGCGAAGCCCGGTGCGGAGAGGAAGATGCGGTCGAGGTCGTTCTGCGTGTCTTCATCGAACGCGTCACGCCATGAGGCCATGTGTTGCTCCCGTGTGGTGGTGGTGTGGTGGTGGTGTGCGGCGGGGAGGCTCCGCACGCCGACTAGTCTGGCAGGGTGACGAGCACCCCCGCATCCCATGGCGACGCGAGCTACGCGGCCGCCGGAGTCGACACAGCAGCAGGCGACCGCGCGGTCGAACTCATGAAGGCTTCCATCGCCCGCACGCACGGTCCTGAGGTGATGGGCGGCGTGGGCGGTTTCGCGGGGCTCTTCGACGCCTCCGCGCTGCTCGGATACCGCAAGCCGCTGCTCGCCACGAGCACCGACGGCGTCGGCACGAAGATCGCGCTCGCGCTCGCCGTCGACAAGCACGACACGATCGGCCAGGACCTCGTGGCCATGGTCGTCGACGACATCGTCGTCGTGGGGGCGAAGCCGCTCTTCATGACCGACTACATCGCCACCGGCAAGGTGCACCCCGAGCGCATCGCGACTCTCGTCGCGGGTGTCGCCGAGGCGTGCGCGGCCACCGGCACGGCGCTCGTCGGCGGCGAGACCGCCGAGCACCCGGGCCTCATGGCCCCCGATGACTACGACATCGCGGGTGCCGCGGTGGGTGTCGTCGAGGCGGATGCGGTGCTCGGGCCGGAGCGGGTGCGCTCGGGTGACGTGGTCATCGCGATCGAATCCTCGGGCCTGCACAGCAACGGCTTCTCGCTCGTGCGCCACATTCTCAACGGCCGCGGCCTCGCCTACACCGACCACGCCGATGAGCTCGGCGGGGTCGTGGGCGAGGTGCTGCTCGAGCCGACCCGCCTCTACACGTCGCCGCTTCTGCAGGTGATCGCGGAGGTGCCCGGGGCGATCCACGCCCTCAGCCACGTGACGGGCGGCGGCATCGCCGCCAACCTCGCGCGCGTTCTGCCGAAGGGCGCCTGGGTCGAGCTCGACCGTTCGACGTGGAGCCCGCAGCCCGTGTTCCGCACGCTCGCCGAATGGGGCGGCCTGTCGCTCGGCGACACCGAGTCGACCTGGAATCTGGGCGTCGGATTCTTCGCCGTCGTCGAGGCGTCGGCCGCGGACGCGGTCGTGCGCTCGCTCGTCGCTGCGGGCCTTCCCTCGTGGGTGGCTGGCACGGTCTCGATGGACGCGCGCGACTTCGCCGGGTTCGAGCAGGGCGCGAAGGGCGTCGACGGCGGTGCCGTGCGTCTCGTCAGCTCCTACGCCGACTGAGCGGAACCCGGCAGGGGCCGTCCACGCCGCTGGCCTCCGGGCAAACTGAAAGACCGCCCGGAGGCGGTCTTCTCAGTGCCGGATGATGTCCGGCTGCGATCGATCACCACGCGCACGTGGTGGGCAACTCACGCAGTGCGCGGGTCGTCCTCGTCGTCGTCATCCTCGTCGTCGGCGGGTACGAGATCCGCCCACTTGTCCTCGAGGTCGACACTGGACCCACTGGACAGCTCGCGCTCGAGAGCCGAGTAGTTCGTATCCGGGCTGAAGTACTTCAGCTCGCGGGCAACCTTGGTGTGCTTTGCCTTCTGACGGCCGCGCCCCATGCGTGACCCCCTCATGGTTCAGGATTGCGAATAGTGACGGTGAAATCTAACTTTCAGCCTACCACGGAGCCTGTCGGAACCCCCTCCGGGTATCCCCGATGAGGAGCGATCACTCAGCTGTCGGCGGCCCGCTCGGCGGCCCGCCGTGCGCGGCGTTCCGCGACCTTCCCCGCCGCGGCGCGTGCCACCCGGATCGCGCGCGCGTTGACCTTCCTCGCTGTCTCGAACTCGGTGCCGAGCATCGACAGCCCGCCGAGCGCGATGAGCGTTCCCGGCCCGGGAAGGGGCATGAGCACGACGCCGAGTGCGATCGTCGTGCCGCCCGTCACACCCACCGCTGTTCGGTAGGCGCGATCGGCTCGCGGGCTCTTCCGGATGGCGGCGCGAGCCACGGAGGCGCCGCGACGCCCGGAGGCGAGCGCGCTTCCCAGCATCCGTCCTGCCGCGGCCGACGCGGGGCGCGGGCTCGGAGTGCCGTGATCTTCAGGCGCGGGCTCGGTCATGCGCACACGATAGGAAGAGCGGCTGAAGATCCTCCCAGTGTGAGGCGCTCGCGCCCGGTAACGTGGAGAGCGTGACCGCCCGGCCCACCGATACCTCCGTCGTCGTCATCGGCGCGGGTCAGGCAGGGCTTTCCGTCGCCTACTATCTGCGAAAGCTCGGCCTCGACCCCGGCAACGACTTCGTCGTGCTCGACCGCGGCCCCGGCGCGGGCGGCGCGTGGCAGCACCGCTGGGAGGCGATGCGTCTCGGCCACGCTCACCGCGTCAACGATCTTCCCGGCATGGACGAGCTGGGTCTCAGCTTCGACTCCGCCGATCGCAATGTGCCCGCGCGCGACATCGTCGCCGAGTACTACCAGCGCTACGAGCAGCACTTCGGGTTCACGATCGTGCGCCCCGCGGATGTCACGCGCGTGCGTGCGACGATCGACGGTTTCGAGGTGACCTTCGACGACAGCCTCGGCGATCAGACCTTCTCGACGCAGCTCGTGGTGAACGCGACGGGAACCTGGGGCGCGCCGTTCGTCCCCTGGTATCCGGGGCGCGATGACTTCGCGGGACGCCAGCTGCACACGGTCGACTACCGCGACGCTCAGGACTTCCGCGGTCAGGATGTCGTCGTCGTGGGCGGCGGTACGAGCGCGATCGGATTCCTCATGGAGCTCGAGGGCGTCGCCGGGTCGACGACGTGGGTCACCCGTCGCCCCATCGAGTTCCTCGAGGAGCAGGAGCTCAACATCGAGAGCGGAGCCCGCGCGGTGGCTCTGCAGGACGCCGCGGCGCGCGAAGGTCGCGCACTGCCGAGCATCGTGTCGACGACGGGCGTGCCGCGCACGCGCCGCATCCAGTCTGCGGTCGAGCGGGGTCTGCTCCAGGCCCGCCCGATGTTCTCGCGGATCGAACCCGACGGGGTGCGCTGGGAGGACGGCAGCTTCCAGCACGCCGACGTGATCATCTGGGCCACGGGCTTCCGGCCGGAGCTGCGTCATCTCGCCCCCCTCAAGCTGCGTGAGCAGCAGGGCGGCGTGACGATCGCGAACGGCGCGGCGTATCGCAGCGCCGGCATCTTCTTCGCGGGCTACGGGCCCACGGCCTCCACGATCGGCGCCAGCCGCGCTGGCCGAACGGTCGCCCGTCAGGTCGTGTCATACCTCAGCTCGCTCGGCTACTGAGCGGCGGCGCCGGTCAGGGCGTCGCGGCGTCGGGATCCGCGAGCGCGTCGAACACGATGATCGCGGCGGCCGCAGACCAGGCCTGCGGTCGGCACGAGGCCGGGTACGGCAGGGGTCGCGGCACCTCCGCCGCCGAGTCGCCTCCGTAGAGCTCCGGCATCCGGAAGTCGAACGCCGCCGCCGCATGCAGCAGGCCTTCGGAGAGCGCGCGCGCCTCATCCCTGAAGCCCGCCATGTGGAGACCGCGGACGGCGATCGCGGTGTCGTGCGCCCAGACGGACCCGCCGTGATAGGCGAGCGGCCAGTAGCCCTTCGCCTCCGTCGAGAGCGTCCGCACCCCGTAGCCGGAGTCGAGCTGCGACGACATGAGTCGCGAGGCGACGAGCCGCGATTCCTCGTCGTCGAGCAGTCCCGTTCCGAGAAGGTGCCCGATGTTGCTCGTGAGGGTGTCGACCGGCCGCTTGTGGGCGTCGAGGGCGATCGCGGGGTAGCGGCCGTGCTCATCCGAGACCCAGAACGCCTCGCGGAACCTCTGGGCGATCCGCGCCGCCCAGAGGCGCCACGGCTCGCCCACCCGCCCGAAATGGTCGAGAAGGTCGGCGCCCCGCATCGCAGCTTCGTAGGCGTAGGCCTGCACCTCGGACAGCGCGATGGGGCCTTCGGCGAGGGTGCCGTCTCGCCACTGCACCGAATCGCCGGAGTCCTTCCAGCCCTGGTTCGACAGCCCGGAGCCGGTCTCGTCGACGTACTCGAGCAGGCCGTCGCCGTCGCTGTCGCCGAAGTCGCGCATCCACGCGAGCGCGGCCTCGAGGGCGGGCAGCAGCTCCTCGACTGCAGCGTGGCCGAGTCCGTGGTCGCGGGCATCGGCGAGCAGGCAGATCCAGAGGGGTGTGGCGTCGACGGTGCCGTAGTAGTACGGCGGGAGCTCGATCCCCTCGTGCGGGATCTCGACGATCCCGCGCCGCACCTCGTGGATGATCTTGCCGGGCTGCTCCGCTGTCGCGGGCACGACCTCTCGGCCCTGGAGGCTCGCGAGGGTGCGCAGGGTGCCGTGCGCGATCGTGACATCCAGCGGAAGCAGGAAGCGCGCGGCCCAGATCGAGTCGCGCCCGAAGAGCGTGAAGAACCAGGGGGCGCCGGCGCCCAGGAACTCGTCGTCGGAGTCGAGCAGGGTGAGGCGCAGCACGTCGAGGTCGTCGAGGGCGCGCAGCACCCAGCGTCGCAGCCGATCGTCGACCTCGTTGAGGGCGGGCGGCACCCAGGGGGCGCGCCGAGTGGGAGCCATCACCACGGCGTGCGCATCCCGCGCGTCGAGCTCGATGGTGCGCTCCACGGAGCCGCGCGCCGGCACCTCGACCGTCCAGGACAGACGCAGCAGGTTGCCGAGGCCACGGCTGCGCTCGGCGTCGGTGCGCAGCTCCACCTCGATGGCCTCGGCGCCCCAGACGAGCCCGGAGTGCGTCTGTCGCGGATCGGCCGGATGCGAGGCGCGACCGGTCTTCACGAAGTCGACAGGGGTGGTCTCGGCCCGCAGCTCGACGGTGAGCTCCGCCGTCGTCGCACGGGCGAGGCGCGACTCGATGCGGAGCACGTGGTCGACGCCGTCACCGCGCACGTGCCGCTCCACCCAGAGGCGCACATCGGGGTCGGCTCCCACCCCGTCGAGGCCCCGCAGCAGCGCGACGAACCGCACGTGCGCCCCGGAGTCCTCGAGCGTCGCGATCGGCTCCGGTTCCACCCCGTCGACGAGGACGCGCCAGCCGCTCGCCACCCGCAGATCGGAGACGTAGATGCCGTCGACCGGTTCCGACATGGCGCCCGATGGTCGTGACCACACCTGGGTGGGGGCACGCAGCGCGGCGACCGCGTCGTGGAAGACCGGCTGGCGTCCGGAGGCGTCGTATGAGGTCATGGGGATCCTCGTTCCTCATCATCATGCGCGACCGAGATCTGGATGGATCCCGCCTGCCGGGCATGCATACCACCCATCTTTTGATCGTTCACAGCCCCTTGTCGACGTTTTTTCTGTGAATCAGGATGACGCGGAGGAGGTCCGTGTGTCCCAGCTCCCCACCATCCATGACGTCGCCCGCATCGCGGGCGTCTCGCGGCAGACCGTCTCGAACGTGATCAACGCGCCCGAGGTGGTGCGAGCCGCCACGCGTGAGCGCGTCGAGGAGGCGATCCGCGAACTCGGCTACCGACCGCACGCCTCCGCCCGGCGTCTGCGCACCCGCGCCCGCACGAGCTCCGCCATCGGCGTGCGGCTGGATCCTCTGCCGCATGGGGTCTCCGGCGCGGTCCACGATCGCTTCCTGCACGCACTCACCGAGAGCGCCGCCAGCCGAGGGATGCGCATCATGCTCTACACGGCCGATGAGCCGCTCCGCGAGATCGAGGAGCTCCGCGACCTGCGCAACCGGGCTGACGTCGACGCATTCGTGCTCATCGGCGACTCCCACGATGATCCGCGCGTCGAATGGCTGGAACGCGAACGCATCCCCTTCGTCTCGTTCGGCCGCCCCTGGGGCGCACCTCGGATGGATGATCCGGCGCGCCTCTGGGTCGACGTCGACGGGCGGGCCGGCACGGCGCGCGCCACCGACCACCTCATCGCCCGGGGGCATCGCCGCATCGGCTTCGTCGGCTGGCCGTCCGGATCGCGCACGGGAGACGACCGCCGCGCCGGGTGGCGTGAGGCGATGCGCGCCGCTCTCCCCGCGCTCCGAGACAGCGAGCTCGACGCCCTCGCCGTCGAGACCGTCGACTCCGCTGGCCCCGCCCGGATGGCGGTCGCGCAGCGCATCGCATCCGACCCGCACCTGGATGCGCTCGTCTGCGTTAACGATTCCGTCGCCCTCGGCGCACTCATGGCCGTCCGCGAAGCGGGTCGCCCGGAGCTCCCCGTGCTGGGCTTCGACAACACCCCCGTCGCGGAGGCCATCGGGCTCTCGAGCGTCGATCAGCGGCTCCGCGATGTCGCCGCCGCGATCCTCGAGCTCCTCATGGGCGAGACGGGCGAACGAGTTCTTCCCCACGCAAGCGCGACCCGAGACGCGTCATATCGGCTCATCACCCCGCAGCTTGTCGTCCGCCGGTCCAACCACCTGGCGCTCGCTGAGAAGGCCGAGGCCTGAGCGCCCGGCCATCGATTGTGAAAGGAAGACCAATGAACAACATGACGCGGGGCGGCGCAGTCGCCCTCGGGATCGTCTCGGCCCTCGTGCTCGCCGGGTGCGGGAGCGGCGGGGAGGGGGACTCCGCAGGCGATCAGCTGACGATCCTCATCGGATCGAGCGGCCCGGCAGAGACCGAGGCCGTGCAGTCGGCGGCCGATGCGTGGGCTGCCGACCACGATGCCGAGGTCACGGTGATCGCTGCCGACGATCTCAACCAGCAGCTGAGCCAGGGTTTCGCCGGCGACGACGCTCCCGACCTCTTCTACATGAGCTGGGACCAGTTCGACAACTACGCCCAGAACGGGTACCTCGAGCCCTACGCGGCGGACCTCGACAACGCGGAAGCGTTCTATCCGGCCCTCATCGACGTCTTCACCTACGACAACGAGTTCGTGTGCGCACCGAAGGACTTCTCGACGCTCGGGCTCGTCATCAACACCGAGATGTGGGCGGCCGCGGGGCTCACCGCGGCCGACGTGCCGACGGATTGGGACAGCCTGCAGGCGGTGGCCACCACGCTCACCACCGGTGATGTCGTCGGGCTCTCGTTCGGCCTCGAGTACGCGCGCCTCGGCGTCTTCATGAACCAGGCGGGTGGCAGCGTTCTGAATGAGGACGGCACGGAGGTGACCGTCGACTCCCCCGAGAATCTCGCGGGCCTCGAGTACGTGCAGAAGCTCCATGACGCCGGCGTGCTCAAGTTCCCGAGCGAGATCGACGCCGGATGGGGCGGAGAGGCGCTGGGCGCCGGCAAGGCCGCGATGGTGATCGAGGGCCCCTGGATCCAGGGCATCGAGAACGACTACCCCGAGACGATCTGGGAGGCGTACGAGCTGCCGCAGGGGCCGGCTGGACCGTCCACGTTCACGTTCACGAACTGCTGGGGAATCCCCACGGGTTCGGACTCTCGAGATGATGCGGTCTCGCTCGTCGAGCACCTCACCTCCGACGACCAGCAGCTGGAGTTCGCCGACGCGTTCGGGGTGATCCCGTCGACCGAGGAGGCGGCCAAGAGCTACGCCGATCAGTACCCGGCGTTCCAGGCGTTCGTGACGAGCAACGACTACGCGGTGAGCCCGGTGAACTTCGCCGGATCCGCGTCGGCCGTCGGCGACTTCAACTCTCAGATCGAGGGGCTCGCGACGGGCGGCGTCGATCTGACGGCCGTTCTCGCAACCTTCCAGGAGCAGCTGCAGGCGGCCCTCGACGAGAACGGCTGAGCGGCCTCGGGCGCTGAGCAGGGCACGAGGAGGACCTCGTGAGTCGAGGAATCCGCGGTAACGAAGCCCGATATGGCTGGGCGTTCGTCGCGCCCGCGATCCTCATCATCGGGGTCTTCCTCGTGCTCCCCATCCTGCTGGCGCTGTGGGTGAGTCTGGCCAACTGGAACGGGCTGGGCTCGCCCCTCGGCAACTCCACCTTCGTGGGGGGCGAGAACTACTCGAAGGTGCTCCTCGAATCCGGTCTCGCGCAACGGGACTTCGGCACCTCGATCCGCAACAACTTCTACTACGTGCTCGCCGTCGTGCCGCTGCAGACGGCGCTCGCGCTGTTCCTCGCGGTGCAGGTGAACCGCAGGATGCTCCGCGGGCGAGGGTTCTTCCGCACGGCGTTCTACTTCCCGTCGGTGACGAGCTCGATCGCGATCACCACGATCTTCATCTTCCTGTTCACCTCGTCCGGCGCCGTCAACCAGGTGATCGGCTGGCTCGGGGTGAACGGGCCGAACTGGTTCGCCGACCCGCGGGGAGTGCTGCACATCATCCTCGGGGCGCTCGGTGTCGACGGCTCGGGTGCGGCGGCGACGGATGCCCCGCTCGGTCTCAACTGGTGGGACTGGGTTGCGGGGCCCTCGGTCGCGATGTGCGTGCTCATCATCCTCGCCGTCTTCACGACCTCCGGAACATTCATGCTGCTGTTCCTCGCGGCGCTGCAGAACGTGGGCGAGGAGATCACCGAGGCGGCGATGGTGGACGGCGCGGGGCCCTTCCGCACGTTCTTCTCGGTGACGCTCCCGATGCTGAAGCCCACCCTGTTCACGGTGCTGACGCTCGGCCTCATCGGAACGTGGCAGGTCTTCGACCAGATCTACCTGACGGGGCGCGGCGCCCCCGCGAAGACCCTGCTGACGCCGGCGTTCCTCGCGTACGACACGTCGTTCTCGGACCTCAACTGGGGTCAGGGTGCGGCGATCTCGTTCATCCTGTTCGGCATCATCGTGCTGCTCACGCTCTTCCAGCGCTGGGTGCTGCGCGATCGCGACCTGGGCCGCTCGGGGGAGCGGCGGGCCGCCCGGGTCTCGGAGCGTCTGCGCCGTGATGCGGCAGCCGCGGCCGTGGCGGCGCATGCCGCGCCGGTGCCGCCGCCGGATGACGGGAGGCGGCGATGAGGACGCACGTGCGCACCCGCCAGTCCCGGCTCGCCGCTGTGGGCCTCGCGCTCAGCTACGTGCTGCTCATCGCGCTCGCGATCATCTACATCTATCCGTTCCTCATCTCGATCTCGGGAAGCTTCAAGACCGACGCGGAGGCCACCCAGGATCCGCTGTCGCTTCTGCCCGAGACGTGGAGCACGACCGCCTACGAGCGGCTCTTCACCTCGGTGCCGCTGCTGAACTGGGCCGGCAACTCGCTCTTCATCACGGTTGTCGTGACGTCGGCGCGGGTGTTCTTCGACTCGCTCGCCGGCTACGCGCTCTCCCGTTTGCAGTTCCGCGGTCGCACGATCGTCTTCGCGGCGCTCGTGGCCGTGATGGCGGTGCCGAACGTGGTGCTGCTGATCCCGCGGTTCCTCATCCTCAAGGAGCTGGGGCTCTACAACACCTTCGCGGGCATGATCATCCCGATCACGATCGATGCGGCCGGGATCTTCATCATGAAGCAGTTCTTCGAATCGATCCCCGTGTCGGTGGAGGAGGCGGCACGGATCGACGGGGCGGGGGTCTTCCGCACGTTCTGGCTGATCGTGCTGCCGATGGCGGTGCCCGCGCTCATCACCCTGTTCATCCTGAGCTTCCAGGGCTCGTGGAACGAGTTCGCCCACTTCGTGGTGTCGCGCAACGACCCGGAGCTCAACACCCTCACCACCGGTGTCGCCTCGCTCACATCGGGGCAGCTCGGCAGCGGCAACCAGTACCCCCTGCAGCTGGGGGCGGCGGTGCTCATGTCGATCCCGGTGGCGGTGATCTTCTTCATCTTCCAGCGACGCATCATGTCGACCGCTGAGGGTGGGGAGAAGGGCTGAGTCAGCCGGCCAGGATCACGACGGTCGCCCATCCGAGCGCGGCCGCGCCGACGCCGAGTGCGAGGTTGGCCGCGACGGATGCGACGGCGACGCGCGAGCGCCCGTCGAGCACCAGCTGGATCGTCTCGACGCTCAGGGTCGAGAAGGTGGTGAGCCCGCCGCAGAAACCGGAGAGCACGATGAGCCGCGCCTCGGCACCCCAGAGGCCCGCGTCCGCAAGTCCGAGGGCGACGCCGCCGAGAGCCGACCCCGCGACGTTCACGAGGAGCACCGCCCACGGGAGGCGGGTGGGGCGCTCCGCGAACGCACGCGCCGCGAGGTAGCGGAGCCCCGCACCGGCAGCTCCCGCGACGAGCGCCGCCACGATGATCAGCGCGCTCATCCGGTCGACTCCATCGCGTTCGGAACCAGCCGCTTCCCGACGGCGAGCCCGCCCCAGGCCGCGCCCAGCCCGGCGACGAGCGTGAGGGCGAGG
Organism: Salinibacterium sp. ZJ70; assembly: GCF_011751865.2. Lineage (GTDB taxonomy): Bacteria > Actinomycetota > Actinomycetes > Actinomycetales > Microbacteriaceae > Homoserinibacter. The sequence continues at coordinate 138,524 of NZ_CP061770.1, forward strand.
ACCACGGCCGCCTCAGCCCAGGCGCCGGCGTCGGCGAGCGAGACGAGCGAGACGGCCACCGCCGAGAAGGTCGTGAACGATCCGAGCACGCCGGCGCCCAACCCCGCACGCAGCCATTCGGGTGCGGTCGGCCACAGCCGCGCCACGAGCACGGCGAGGGCGAACGCGCCGGCGACGTTGATCAGGAGCGTCGACCACGGGAATCCATCGTCGGCATGCGGGATGAGCGCATCGAGCACGAGGCGCAGCCCTGTGCCGATCGTCCCGCCGATGAGCACAGCCAGCAGCGGCAGCGGCATGTCAGCTCCGTTTCATCGTCGTGCGGTCCGAACCTCCCGCTGCCGGCGCATGGTGCTCGCGCCGCGGGGGTCGCACCGGCTCCCCGCGCCGATCCTGACCGGGAAGCGGGCGGGACATGCGACCGTACAGCACATCCGACGACTCCAGCAGCCACGGCACGAGCGCGACCACCACGCCGTGCACGAGCATGAGCTTGCGGCGGATCCGGCGGGCCTTGTGGTTGTGCAGCAGGTTCTCCCACCAGTGGCCCACGATGTACTCGGGCAGGTAGACGGTGACGACCGAGGAGCCGTGCTCCTCCCGATACCGCTTGATGTAGCCGATGAGCGGCATCGAGATGTCGCGGTAGGCGGAGGTGGTGACCGTGAGCGGCACCTGGATGTTGTGCTGGGCCCACTGCTCGGTCAGCAGCTGCGCCTGTTCGTCGTCGATCGACACGTGCACCGCTTCGAGCGAGTCGTGGCGGGCCGCGATGGCGTAGTCGAGCGCTTTGAGGGCCGGCTTCGAGAGCCGACCGACGAGCACGATCGCGTGGTCGCCGCTCGAGCCGAAGACGGTGCTGTCGTCGACGGCGATCTCACGATCGACGTCGCGGTAGTACCGCCGGATCGCCGACATGAGCGCGATCAGCACGGCCATCACGACGAACACGACCCATGCTCCGTGGGTGAACTTCGTGACCGTGACGATCACGAGCACCGCCGCCGTCATGAGAGCGCCGAGGGCGTTGATCGCGAGCCCGCGCCAGACGGCCCCGCGCGTGCCCGGGTCACGGCGGAGCACGCGGATCCAGTGCACCACCATGCCGATCTGGCCGAGGGTGAACGAGATGAAGACTCCGATGATGTAGAGCTGGATGAGCACCGTGAGGTTGGCCTGCGTGCCGATCAGCAGCACGATCGACACCGCCGACAGCGCGAGCACGCCGTTCGAGAAGATGAGGCGGTCGCCGCGGGTGGCGAGGGCCTTCGGCGCGTGGCCGTCGCGCGCGAGCACCGAACCGAGCAGCGGGAACCCGTTGAAGGCGGTGTTGGCGGCGAGCAGGAGCACGCTGGCGGTCGCCGCCTGCACGACGAAGAAGAGGATCGATGCGTCGCCGAAGGTCGCCGCGGCGATCTGGGCGACGAGGCTTCGCTGCGGGGCGGTGGCGCAGTCGACGAAGCCGATGAGGTCGCACGCGTGCTCGGCGTAGCGCACCTGCGTGATGAGAGCCACGGCGACGAGTCCGGAGAACAGCACGATCGCGATCGCACCCATCGCGACGAGGGTCTTCTGCGCGTTCTCGATCTTGGGGCGGCGGAAGGCCGGCACGCCGTTCGAGATCGCCTCCACGCCGGTGAGCGCGGCGCATCCGCTGGCGAACGAGCGCAGGATGAGCAGCACGAAGGCCGCCTGGGTCAGGCTCTCGCCCTGCACCGTCCACTCGGCGCTCTCGGCCACGGGGGCGTCGCCGAGGGCGGTCCGCACGAGCGCGGTGGCCACCATCACCCCGATCGACGCGACGAACAGGTAGGTGGGGAGCGCGAAGGCCTTCGATGCCTCGCGCACGCCGCGCAGGTTGATCGCCGCGAGCACCACGACGAAACCCACAGCGAGCTCGACTCGCCAGGGGTTCAGCTGCGGGAACGCCGAGATGATGTTGTCGACGCCCGATGCCACCGAGACCGCCACGGTGAGGATGTAGTCCACGAGCAGCGCCGCAGCGACGACGACTCCGGCGCGGGGCCCGAGGTTGACCGAGGCCACCTCGTAGTCCCCGCCGCCGGACGGGTACGCCTTGATGATCTGCCGGTAGGACGCGACGACGACGACCAGCAGCAGCACGACGAACGCGGCGATCCCGGGGCCGAGCACCAGCATCCCGGTGCCGCCGATCAGCAGGATCATGAGCAGCTCCTGCGGCGCGTAGGCGACCGACGACAGCGGGTCGCTCGCGAAGATGGGCAACGCGAGGTGCTTCGGCAGCAGCTGGCCGTCGAGCTTCTCGTTCGGGAGGGGTTCGCCGATCAGCCAGCGTTTGGGGGATCTCGGACTCTCGTCAGGGGCAACCTGGACTTCGTCAGTCACGGCGGGAAACTCTACGCCGACGACGCCCGGCGTCAAGGGGCAGTTCCGAAGGGGTGCAGGGGGGACTTCCGGCCTGAGCGACCGGAAGCCGGCGCTCCTATGATCGTTCGGTGATGAGTGAGCGACGCCGACGCCGATGGCCCTGGATCCTGGGTGCCGTCGTGCTGGTGCTCCTCATCCCCGCGGCCATCCTCGGCCTGCCGATCCTGCTGCATCAGGACGGCGGTGCCCCGAACCAGCAGGATGCGGCCGAGGAGTGGCCGACGACGGCGATCGCGGTCGGCGACGATGGTCGCACCCGCGAGATCACCGTGCTCTCACCGGAGCCGGGCGGCACCGTCGACACGGCGGCTCTCGTCCCCGGTGAGCGCCTCGTCGTGAGCGGCACCGGATTCGACGGCGGCCAGGGCATCTACGTCGCGATCTGCAAGATCCCCGACGACCCGACGAAGCGCCCCGGCCCCTGCCTCGGCGGCGTTCCCGACACGGAGTCCACCGACGGCGAGAACGAGATTCAGTGGGCCCCGAGCAACTGGATCAACAACGAGTTCGGCTGGACGCTCTTCGGCGCGCGCACCTATGACGACACCGCGACGGGCACCTTCACCGCCTACCTCGAGGTGGCCGATCCGGTGGGTGAGAACGTCGACTGCCGGGTGGAGCGCTGCGCGATCTACACGCGCAACGACCACACGGCGCTCGGCGACCGGGTGCAGGACGTCTACATCCCGGTCGCGTTCGCCGACTAGTCGGAACCGCGCTCGCGAACGCTCGCCGTGACCTCGCGGCTCACCTCGGCGAGGCGCCGCACGAGCAGCTCGACGGTGTCCGCGCGCAGGGAGCCATTCGACACCGCCCCACGCAGCTCGCTGCGCAGATCGGCGCGGAAGGTCGAGAGCGCGGCGTCGGCCTCATGGAATCGCTGGCGCGCCTCGGAGCGCGAGCGCTCGCTCTCGGAGGCCACCGGGCGCTCAGGCGTCGTCGTGCCGCGTGATTCGCGAGCGGCCGCCGCGAGGTCCGCCCGGAGGGAGCGCATCGCGTCGTCGACCGAGCTGCGCACCTCATCGGCAAGACGTCGAACGGAGTCGGTGACACCGGTCTCGATCCCGTCGAGCTCGCCGCGGCGGCTCTCCAGCTCGGCGCGGCCGGCGTCGGTGATGGCGTAGACGCTGCGCCGGCCGTCTGTCTCCTTCGTCACGAGCCCTTCGTCCTGGAGCTTCGCGAGTCGCGGGTAGATGGTGCCCGCGCTCGGCACGTAGGTGCCCCCGAAGCGCTCGCCGAGTGCCTGGATGAGCTCGTATCCGTGCTGGGGTCGCTCGGCGAGCAGGCTCAGCAGATACAGCCGCAGGTGGCCGTGCGCGAAGACGGGAGGGGTCATGAGCGCACCGTGTGCAGGATGCTGATGTCGCCGCCGACGGTGTTGACGCGCACATCCGTCCAGTGCTGCTCGAGCGCGCCGTGGCGCCCGGTGAAGCGGCCCTTGGTGACGGTGATGCTCTGGGCGTCGAGCTGCAGCTTGCCGCCGACCGTCTGCACCGTGTAGCTCGCGGGGGTGTCCGGGTCGAAGCGCAGCGTGACCTCCCCGGAGACGGTGTTGACGCGCACGGCGTCGGGGATTCCGGTCGCATCGAGCATGATCTCGCTCGTGACGCCGTCGGCGTCGAAACGGCTCACCGCACCGGAGGCGATCACATCGCCTGAGACGGTGTTGATTCCGATCGCGCCGGCGTGATCGCGGATGGTGATCTCGCCGCTCACCGAGTTGGCGGTGAGCTTGCCCGTGAGGCCGTCGGCGACGAGGTCACCGGAGACGGTGTTGAGCTGGGTGCCGGATTCGAGCCCGGAGACGAGCGCTTCAGCTGAGACGACGCCGAGGGTGAGGGCCACGTCGCGAGGAACCAGCACGCTCACCTCCGCCTTGATGGTGCTGCCGAAGCTCTTGAACGCGTCGATCCAGTTGTCCCAGCGCAGCTGGGGGTGGTCGATCTCGAGCCGATCGCCGTCGAGCTGGATGAGCAGATCGCGTCCGGAGACGGAGTGCACCTCGACGCGCACGCCCGGCTCGTCGTGTCCGACGATGTCGACGTGACCCCCGACGAGACTCACCTTGAGGCGATCGATGTTCTCGAGGTCGATGACCTTGGGCCCATCCACGAGCCACTTCTCCTGAGCCATGGTGGCCACTCCTTCCGCTCCGACTCGCGTTATATCGCGTTTCGTGAAGTCAAGATATATCGCGAGTTGCGCATCCGCAACCCCCATCTTCCGAGCGACGGTTGCGGTTGACGCAACGTCAACGCCTAGCGTGAAGGCAACGAGAGGAGCTGCGGATGGAGCACAGCATCAGCGAGGTCGTCCGGCTCACGGGCGTCACCAGCCGCACCCTGCGGCACTACGACGAGATCGGGCTCGTGCGACCGAGCAGCGTGGGAGCGGGTCGCATCCGCCGCTACGACTCCGACGCCCTCGTGCGCCTGCAGCGCGTGCTGCTGCTGCGCGAGCTCGGCCTCGGGCTCACCGCGATCCGCGACGTGCTCGACGGCGCGACCGACGACATCCGCGCACTCCGCACCCACCGGGAGCTTCTGCGGCTCGAGAGCGAGCGGCTCGCCCGTCAGCTCGCGAGCGTGCAGGCGACCATCACCGCACTGGAAGAAGGCGAGCAGCCCATGGCAGAGAACATGTTCGACGGGTTCGATCACACGAGGCACCGCCGCGAGGTCGAGGAGCGCTGGGGCGCCGACGCCTACGCTGCCTCCGATGCCTGGTGGAGCGGCATGGACGGCGCGGAGAAGTCGGGCTGGCAGAAGGCCGCCTCCGATCTCGCCTCCGACTGGGCCGCGGCCGCCGGATCCGGCATCGCGGCGGAGTCCGTCGAAGCTCAGGAGCTCGCACGGCGCCACGTCGCCTGGCTCGCGGGCATCCCGGGAACCCCCGGCGCCTCGAAGGGCTACGTGCTGGGGCTCGCCGAGATGTACGTCGCCGACGAGCGCTTCGCCGCCAACTACGGGGGCGTCGCCGGAGCGAGGTTCGTGCGCGACGCCCTCACCGTGTACGCCGACGCGCACCTCTGACTCGCACCTCTGACGCGCACCCGGGACGCGCACACCGGATCGAGTGATCAGGCCGTCACCGCATGTCGGCGTCGGGGGTCGGATCGACGGCGACCGACTCGACCACCAGCGGTGTCGCCTCGGCGACCTCGCCCGCGACCTCGCGCGGTGCGGGCTCGGGAACGCGCAGCAGGGGAAGTGTCACGCCCACCATCGGGCCGATGAGCAGCGCGAACGCCGCGGTGCCGAGGCCCACCTGACCGCCGAGCAGCCATCCGATCCCGAGCACGGTCACCTCGATGGCCGTCCGCACCTTCCAGATCTTCCAGCCGAAGCGCGTGTTCGCGCCCGTCATGAGGCCGTCGCGCGGGCCCGGGCCGAGCCGCGCACCCACATAGAGGCCGGTGGCGACCGCCAGCAGGGTGAGCCCGCCGGCGAACAGCAGGCCCTGCAGGATCGGCTCGTGCTGCTGCGGCACGATGAGCAGGCCCACGTCGGCCGCGGGGCCGATGAGCAGCACGTTCGCGATCGTGCCCACGCCCGGCTTCTGGCGCAGCGGGATCCACAGCAGCAGCACCAGGAATCCGACGGCGATCGTGATGATGCCGAAGCTCCATCCGGTGGTCTTCATGATGCCCTGCGTGAGCACGTCCCACGGGGCGACGCCGATTCCGGCCTGCATCATCATCGCGAGTGAGAAGCCGTAGAGGAACAGGCCGATGAGCAGCTGCGCGATGCGGCGGAACCAGAGGAGCGGAGAAGACATGCTGAGCATTCCACTCGCAAATTGGCCCGCCATCAAGAGTCCAATCTGGCTATGCTGGCTGGATGAATTCGCTGTCGGCGCGCTCTTTGGCCTTGCTCATGGTCGATTGGCGCGGGTCCGGAACCCCGGCCTACCTCGCCCTCGCCGACCGCGTGCGCCTGCTCATCCTCGACGGCCGCATCCCCCTCGGCACGCGTCTCCCCGCCGAACGCGAACTGGCATCCCACCTCGGCCTCAGCCGCACCACCGTGTCGGCCGCGTACGGCGAGCTGCGTGAGACCGGATACCTCGAGAGCATCCGGGGATCCGGCAGCACCGCGCGCATCCCCACCGCGGGCAGCGCCGCCGACGACGACATCCTGATCGACGCGCCCCTCGACTTCTCGAAAGCCTCGCTGCCCTCGCTGCCCGTCGTCGCGCAGGCCGCGCAGGCCGCCGTCGACCGGCTTCCGAGCTTCCTCTCGGACAGCGGATTCGATCCGTTCGGCCTGCTTCTGCTGCGCCGCGCGATCGCCGACCGCTACACCGACCGTGGGCTCCCCACCGATCCCGATCAGCTCATGATCACGGTGGGCGCGCAGTCCGCCATCCACCTCGTGGCGCGCACCCTGCTCGCCCGCGGTGACCGCGCGATCGTCGAATCGCCCGGCTACCCGCACGCCTTCGAAGCGCTCAAGGCCGCGGGCGCACGACTCGTGCCCATCGCCGTCACGACCGACGACGGGTGGGATGCCGCCGGCCTCGAGCAGGCGTTCCAGCGCACGAGCCCCACGGTCGCCTACCTCATGCCCGAGTACCAGAACCCCACCGGCAAGACGATGGGGCTCGATCTGCGCGAGCGACTGCTGCACGTCGCGCATCGCGAAGGCACCACCCTCATCATCGACGAGACCATGACGGGTCTCGGCTTCGACGACCAGGAGCGCCTGCCGGTGTTCCCGGTGAACCGCGACGTCGTCGTCATCGGATCCGTCGGCAAGTCGATCTGGGGCGGTCTGCGCGTGGGGTGGATCCGCGCCGAGCGCGACCTCATCCAGCGCCTCGCGCGCGCCCGCTTCGTCAGCGACCTGGGCACGCCCGTGCTCGAGCAGCTCATCGTCGCCGAGATGGTGCCCGACTACGAGCAGATCCTCGCGGGGCGCCGCGCCTACCTCAAGCAGGGCCGCGATCACCTCGCCAAGCGACTGCGGGCGAGCATCCCCGAGTGGCACATGCCGCACGTCGAGGGCGGCATCGTCGCGTGGGTCAACATCGGAGCGCCCGTGAGCTCGCAGCTCGCGCTCGCCGCACGCAACGAAGGTCTCGTGATCGGAGCGGGCCCCCGCTTCGGCCTCGACGGCGTCTTCGAGCGGTTCCTGCGCATCCCGTTCGGTGCCCCGCCCGACCAGATCGATCGCGCCGTCGACGCGCTCGCGCGCGCCTGGTCGAGCGTCACGCACCACAACGTGCGCCTCCACGAGACCGACCTCGCGCACGTGGTCTGAGCCGCCAGCGGCATCCGCTGTCAGCGGATTCACGTCCCCGGCCTCGGAAGGCCTGAAATACTGACCCGGATGCGCACGGTGGAGTGCGCGCTCTTCGCCGCGTTCGCGGCGGCCGCACCCGAGGAGATCCGTGTCTCAGCTTTCCGTGTTCAGCCTGCGCAATCGCGCTCTCATCGCGCTGCTCACCGTCGTCGTCGCGATCTTCGGCGGCTACGCGCTCACCGCCCTGAAGATCGAGCTGTTCCCTTCGCTGACGCTCCCCAACGTCACGGTGGTGACGACGTATCCGGGCGCGAGCCCCGACGTCGTCGAGGAGTCGGTGTCGACCCCCATCGAGACCGCGCTTCAGGGCATCGAGGGCCTCGAAGAGACCTCGGCCACCTCGTCGGCCGGCGTCTCCACGGTGCAGGCGTCGTTCGTCTACGGAACCGACCTCACGCGCGCTGAGCAGAAGGTCGAGCTCGCGGTCGGACGCATCTCGTCGCAGCTGCCCGCGTCGGTCGACCCGCTGGTCGTCACGTTCTCGCTCAACGACTTCCCGATCGTGCAGCTCGCCGTCACGAGCGACCTCGAGCCCGCCGAGCTCGCGAACCGCCTCGAGACCCTCGCCGTGCCCGAGCTCGAGCAGGTCGATGGTGTCAGCTCCGCCGCCATCTACGGCGCCACCGGTCAGCGCATCACGATCACCCCGGACGCGGCGCTGCTCGCCGAGAACGAGCTCACCACCCAGGCCATCCGCGACGCGCTCGACGCGAACGGCACGCTGTTCGCCGCGGGCCAGATCGACGAGGACGGCAAGACCCTCACCGTGCAGGCGGGAACGCGCATCGCCTCGACCGAAGAGCTCGGCGCGCTGCCGCTGCCCGGCTCGGCACTCACGATCGCCGATGTGGCGACGGTGGAGATCACCGACAACCCCATCACGGGCATCTCGCGCGTCAACGGCGAGCCCTCGCTCACGCTCGCGATCACCAAGACCCCCGCGGGCAACACCGTCGAGGTGTCGCACGGCGTGACCGAGAAGCTCCCCGAGCTCGAGGCGGCGCTCGGCGGCAACACGACGTTCTCGGTCGTGTTCGACCAGGCGCCGTTCGTCGAGCACTCGATCGAGGCGCTGGCGACCGAGGGTCTGCTCGGTCTCGCCTTCGCCGTGATCGTGATCTTCCTGTTCCTCTTCTCGGTGCGTTCGACGCTCGTCGCCGCGATCTCGATCCCCGTGTCGGTGCTCATCACCTTCGTCGCGATGCTCGCCACCGGCTACTCGCTGAACGTGCTGACGCTCGGCGCGATCACGATCGCCATCGGACGCGTCGTCGACGACTCGATCGTCGTCATCGAGAACATCAAGCGCCATCTCGGCCTCGGAGCACCCAAGACCCAGGCGGTGCTCGTGGGCGTTCGCGAGGTCGCCGCCGCGATCACCGCGTCGACCGTCACGACGGCCGCCGTGTTCCTGCCGATCGCGCTTGTGGGCGGTCTCACGGGCGAGCTCTTCCGCCCGTTCGCGCTCACGGTCACGATCGCGCTCGCGTCGTCGCTGCTCGTCGCGCTCACGATCGTCCCGGTGCTCGCCTACTGGTTCCTCAAGGCCAAGCCCCACCACGCGCACAACGCGGCGGATGCCGACGCCCCGGACCCCGACGACCTCGAGGCCGAGCTCTCCAAGCCCGACCGCCTGCAGAAGTCGTACCTGCCCGTCATCCGCTGGACGGTCGCGCACCCCGCGATCACGCTGCTCTCGGCGCTCGTCGTGCTCGGCATCACGCTCGCGCTCGTGCCGCTCGTACCCACCAACTTCGTGGGCGATTCCGGCCAGAACACGCTCTCGGTGCGCCAGACGCTGCCCGCAGGCGCGAGCCTCACGGCGCGTGACGAGGCCGCCGCGAACCTCGAAGCGGCGCTCGCCGAGGTCGACGACGTCGAGACCGTGCAGGCCACGATCGGCTCGGCCGGCGGACTCAGCATCGCCCTCGGTTCCCTCTTCGGCGGTGCGGAGGCGAGCACGTTCTCCATCACCACCAAGGAGGGTGCCGATCAGGAGCGCATCCGCGCCGACGTCCAGGACGTGATCGACGAATTCGGCGACACCGCGGGCGAGATCACGGTCTCGTCGGGCGGCGCCGGCTTCTCGAGCGACATCGCGATCGAGATCACCGCGCCCGACGAGCAGACTCTGCGCGAGGCGACGGACGAGATCGTCACCGCGATGAAGGATCTCGACGTCACCCAGCAGGTCGAGTCGAACCTCTCGGCCACGCAGCCCTACCTCGCCATCCAGGTGGACCGCGCGAAGGCGGCTGCCGCAGGCCTCTCCGAGGCGGCCGTCGGCGGCATCGTCGCCGAGTCGATGCTCCCGGTGCCTGTCGGCTCGGTGGAGTTCGACGGCGACAGTCTCTCGATCTACATCGCGAACACCGCGAAGCCGCTCACGGTGCAGGAGCTGCGCGACTTCGTGCTGTTCCCGACGCCCGCGGGCGGCCTGCGTGTGAGCGATGTCGCGACGGTCGAGGAGGTCGACGGTCCCGCCTCGATCTCGACGCAGCGCGGCATCCGCACGGCGACCGTCTCGATCACTCCGTCGACCGCCGATGTCGGCACGGCCTCCGCGGCCGTGCTCGCCGAGCTCGACTCGCTCGAGCTGCCGGGCGGCGTCTCGGCGACGATCGGCGGAGTCACGAGCGACCAGGAGGACGCCTTCACGCAGCTCGGCATCGCGCTGCTCGCGGCCATCCTCATCGTCTACACGGTCATGGTGGCGACGTTCCGCAGCCTCCGCCAGCCGCTGCTGCTGCTCGTCTCGGTGCCGTTCGCGGCGACGGGCGCGATCCTGCTGCAGCTCGCCTCCGGCATCCCGCTGGGCGTCGCGTCGCTCATCGGCCTGCTCATGCTCATCGGCATCGTGGTGACGAACGCGATCGTGCTCATCGACCTCGTCAACCAGTATCGCGAGCGCGGGCTGGACGTGAACGAGGCGCTCGTGCACGGTGCGAGCCGACGACTCCGCCCGATCCTCATGACGGCGCTCGCGACCATCTTCGCGCTCGTGCCGATGGGACTCGGCCTCACCGGTCAGGGCGGGTTCATCTCACAGCCGCTCGCGATCGTCGTGATCGGCGGACTCATCTCCTCGACCGTGCTGACGCTCGTCGTGCTGCCGTCGCTCTACGCACTCGTCGAGGGTGCCAAGGAGCGCCGCGAGGCGAAGCGTGAGGCGAAGGCGGAGCCCGAGGCCATCCCGGCCGTCTGACCTCAGTCGCCGGTGCCGACGTCCGGACCCTCCGTGGGTCCGGCGTCGGCATCCGAGTTCGCGGGCTGCTGCGGCAGCTGGCGGAGTCCGAGCGTCACCTCGTAGAAGTCGAGGATGCGCTTCTTCAGGTCGGCGTCGATCATCGCGAGCGAGTGCATCCGGCCGCGGACGGTCACGAACGTGGTCTCCACCCCCGCGAGCCGCAGGGTCGAGACGAAGCGCTCTGCCTGCGCGAGCGGGATCCGCTCCTCGGTCGAGTGCACCACCATGAACGGCGGATCGCTGCGATCCACCCACGCCGTCGGCGATGCGACGACGGCCGCGGGGCACGGCGACTCCTCCGTGCAGCCGAGATAGGCGAGCTGCACCGGCACGAAGTCCTCGGTCGCCGCGAAGCCCGTGAGGTCGATGGGCGCAGAGAGCTCGACGACGGAAGCCACGCGCGCACCGTCGGTGACGGGCCCGGAGCCGCGCGTGCCGAGAAGCGCGACGAGGTTGCCCCCCGCGGAGCCGCCGAACGCGCCGATGCGCGTCGGATCGACCCCGAACCTCCGCTGCTGGGCGGGGTCGCGCAGCCACTCGACGGCTGCCGTCAGGTCGTCGATGGCGGCGGGGAAGGGATGCTCGGGTGCGAGCCGGTAGTCGACGCCGAAAGCCGGGTAACCGGAGCGCGCGAGCCACTGGCACACCGCACGCCACGCGATGTCGTTCTTCGAGCCGCGCGCCCAGCTGCCGCCGTGCACGACGATGATCGCCGCGCGGGGCGGGTCCGTCGCGGGATCGAAGTCGGGCGGAAGGCACGCGTCGAGCAGCTGCGACTGGCCCTCCGACGCGGTGTACTCGATGTCGCCGACGACGCGGATGCCCGGATCCGTGGCGAGTTCCGGGTTCGATGAGACCACCGCGCCGTCGACGCGCGTGGACTCCGAACCCGTCTGCGTGCACCCGCTCGCGAGCGCGACGATGACCGTGACGAGTCCGGCGGCGATCGACGCGCGGGCGGTGTGCGGGCGCATGGTTGCACTACCGTAACCGCGATTGTCGGGATTTTCTCGGGGGCTCCCGCTATGCTCGTCCAGTCGGCTCTCGACGAACCGCGATATCTGATCGCGTAATGCACCATGTAGGTCGAGCGGGCCGGATCACCAGCGCATCCGCTGGCGAGGATCTCCTTGAGGAAAACGGCCCCGGTCTGCGTATGTCCGGGTTCTCGTCGCACTGCCCTGTCCTGTCCGGGCGGCGTGGCGCACTCTCATGAATACCGGAAGTACACATCCATGCCTTACAACAGTTCTCGTGCGCCCCAGGGCGCCCCGAAGAAGTCCGCCCACAAGAAGGGCGGCCCCAGCCCCAAGCACCGCGGCTACAACGCCGAGGCCGCTGCCAGCGCCGGCAAGAAGCCGCGCTGGTCGAGCGAGCAGCGCGTGGCCAATGGTCACGGCTCCGAGCGCCCCCGCGGCCCGCGCAGCGAGGCCCCCGAGGGTCGTCCCAACTGGGAGCCCCGCGGCAAGGACGCCCGTGCGTCGGTCGAGCGCGCCCCCGCGGCCCGCAAGCGCGACAACGGCTACGGCGACCGCCCCGCGCGTTCGTACGACAACGACCGTCCCCGTCGCGACTTCACCGACCGCCCGCAGCGTTCGTTCGATGGTGACCGCGCGCCGCGTCGTGATGACCGTGCCCAGGGTGACCGTCCGCAGCGTTCGTACGGTGACCGTCCGCAGCGTTCGTTCGATGGTGACCGCGCGCCGCGTCGTGACTTCAACGACCGCCCGCAGCGTTCGTTCACCGACCGTCCGCAGCGTTCGTTCGATGGTGACCGTGCGCCGCGTCGGGATGACCGTGCCCAGGGTGACCGTCCGCAGCGTTCGTTCAACGACCGCCCGGCTCGCTCCTACGACGACCGCGCGCCGCGTCGTGACTTCAACGACCGCCCGCAGCGTTCGTTCACCGACCGTCCGCAGCGTTCATTCGATGGTGACCGTGCGCCGCGTCGGGATGACCGTGCCCAGGGTGACCGTCCGCAGCGTTCGTTCAACGACCGCCCGGCTCGCTCCTACGACGACCGCGCACCGCGTCGTGACTTCGGCGACCGCCCCCAGCGTTCGTTCGATGGCGACCGTCCCCGTCGTGACTTCAGCGACCGCGCACCCCGTCGCGACTTCGGCGACCGCGCACCCCGTCGCGACTTCAGCGACCGCGCACCCAGCCGTGACTTCGGCGACCGCGAGAACCGCGCCCCCCGCCCCCAGGTGGAGGACGTCGTTCTCGAGCGTCTCGAAGCGCAGTCGACCGTCGCGGCCGATGTCGAAGGCACCACCTTCGGCGACCTGGGCCTCGGCGACAACATCGTGCGCGCCCTCGCCGAGCTCGGCGCTGCCGCACCGTTCGCCATCCAGGCGGCGACCATCCCCGACGTGCTCTCGGGTGGCGACGTGCTCGGCCGTGGCCGCACCGGCTCCGGCAAGACCATCGCCTTCGGTGCGCCGCTCGTCGAGCGCCTCCTGCAGATGCAGGCGGGCGACAGCAAGCGCCGCGAGTTCGGCCGCGCCCCGCGTGCGCTGATCCTCGCCCCCACGCGTGAGCTCGCGCTGCAGATCGACCGCACCGTGCAGCCGATCGCCCGCAGCGTCGGACTCTTCACCACGCAGATCTACGGCGGCGTGCCCTACGCCCGCCAGCTGGGCGCACTCGAGCGCGGTGTCGACATCATCATCGGCACCCCCGGCCGCATCCAGGACCTCTCGGCGAACGGCCGACTCGACCTCTCCCAGGTCGTCATCACCGTTCTCGACGAGGCCGACCACATGTGCGAGCTGGGCTTCGCCGAGCCCGTCACCGAGATCCTCGACCGCACCGCGGCCGGCAGCCAGCGTCTGCTGTTCTCGGCGACCCTCGACAAGGGCGTCGCCGACATCGTCAACCGCTACCTCAAGGACCCCGCGGTCCACGAGGTCGCCGGTGAGGACCAGGCCAGCTCCACGATCGAGCACCGCGTGCTGCTGCTCGACCAGCGGGACAAGCAGGAGGTGCTCATCGAGCTCGCCTCCGGCCCCGGCAAGAAGCTCGTCTTCGCGCGCACCCGTGCGTTCGCGGAGCAGCTCGCCGACCTGCTCGACGAGGCCGGCATCCGTGCCGAGTCGATCCACGGCGACCTCAACCAGTCGCGCCGTCAGCGTGCGCTGGAGAAGTTCGCCAGCGGACGCGTCACGGCGCTCGTCGCGACCGACGTCGCCGCGCGCGGCATCCACGTCGACGACGTGGGCCTCGTCATCCAGGCGGATGCGCCGGACGAGTACAAGGCGTACCTGCACCGCGCCGGCCGTACGGGCCGTGCCGGAAAGGAAGGCCTCGTCGTCACCCTCGTGCCGCGCAACCGTCGTCGTCGCACGGAGGAGCTCCTCTCGCGCGCCGACATCGTGGCCGAGTGGACTGAGGTGCAGCCCGGTGACGAGCTCATCCAGCAGCTCTCCGAGCGTCAGGCTCCGTCCGCCGAGTAACGACTCGCGCTGTGCGCCGAGAGGCCCCGCCCGCCGTCAGGTGCGCGGGGCCTCTCGCCTATCCGGAGCCGATCGCGGTCCGACGGGATAGTGTGAGGCTTCCCTCGCCCTCCCACCACGAAACGGGGCCTCCGTGGCTGCACGACTCGCCGCATCGCTGACCGCTGGGGCGGCTCTCGCCGCACTGCTCGCGGGATGCACGTCCGGACCGGGCAGCGCGCCCGCTGAGGAAGGCTCTCCGCTGGAGAGGATGTTCGAGCAGATCTGGGGCATGGATGTGGCGCCCGAGGAACGCGAGAGGCTGTGGCAGCTGCAGGCGGCTGAGACTCAGGAGTACGTGGCGACCTGCATGCAGAAGCAGGGCTTCGAGTATGTGCCGAACGTCGGCGAGGGTTTCGTGGAGGTGAGGCCCGAGGACTGGCGACCCGACGATCGATCCTGGGTGTCCGAGTACGGGTACGGCATCGTGAAGGTGCCGGGCGGCGGCGACGAGCACCTCGCCAGCGAGCCTGCCGTCGATCCGAACGCCGACTACCTGGCGAGCCTCAGCGAGTCCGAGCGCGCCGCGTACGACGACGTGCTCTACGGCGCGCTGCAGGTGGATCCCGGTGACTGGCAGAGCGACGACGCGGGGTGCTTCGGCTGGGCGCAGAGGCAGCTCGGAACGGCGCCGACGTTCGACCTCTGGGAGACGGCGGAGTGGCAGGCGCTGCTCGAGAAGACGGGTGAACTCAACCGCTCGGTGAATGAGCACCCCAGCATCCGCGAGGTGCATGACGACTGGTCGGCGTGCATGGCCGATGCGGGGCTTGTGTTCGAGAGGCCCGCGGATGCATCGGAGCCGATCTACGAGGCACTCGACGAGTATCACGCGAGCCATTCCGACCCGAGCTCGACGGATCCTGAGCTCGCGGCGATCGCGGAGCGCGAGGTCGAGCTCGCGCTCGCCGACCTCGACTGCCGCGAGTCCACCGACTTCGCGGACCGCGTGCGCCCCATCCGCTACGAGCTCGAGGCGGCGTTCGTCGCCGAGCATCAGGACGAGATCGACGCGGTGCTCCTGCTCCTCGCCGAGTGAGCCCGCGGGGGTGATCGGTTCACCCTCGCGGACGATGCGGGCGGGTAGTCGATGATGCGGCCGCAGAGGTGCAGCGAGCGATCGGAATCATCCTCACGGCTGATAGGCGCGGCGCTTCTGCCGCGCTACCGTGACGGAACCCCTTCGATCCGCCGTTCGCGGCTGACCCCCTGAGGAGACCACCATGAGCGCACGCCGCTCCTCCGTCGTCATCGCCGCGGTCGCGGCTGCCGCCCTGCTTGCCGGATGCTCCGGCCCGGGCGGAGGGCCCTCCGCTGACGAGAAGTCGCCCATCGAGAAGGTGCTCGAACAGCTCTACGGCATGGACATGTCTCCGGAGGATCAGGAGAAGCAGTGGGCCGAGCAGAACGCGAAGACCGAGGAGCTCGTGTCCGAGTGCATGCAGAAGGAGGGCTTCGAGTACGTCCCGAACACGGACAACGGCGGCATCGTCGTCGGATCGGGAGAGGAGTGGAAGCCCGACGACCGTGAATGGGTGTCGCAGTACGGCTACGGTGCCGTCAACTGGCCGGGCCGGGATGAGCAGAACCAGGTCGACACCGAGTTCGTCGACCCCAACTCCGACTACGTGATGAGCCTCAGCGAATCCGAGCAGACCGCCTACTACGAGGTGCTCTACGGAACCCCCATCGAGAACCCTGACCCCGACGCCGAATACGAGTGGTCGTGGGAGGAGAACGGCTGCTACGGCTGGGCGCAGAACGAGCTCGGCGACGGCGACATGGAGCTCTGGAATTCCGAGGAGGCGCAGGCGTTCTTCGAGGCGTACGGAAAGTTCACGGAGAGCATGGAAGGCGACCCGCGCATGGTCGAGGCCAGCGCGGCGTGGGTGTCCTGCATGTCGGACGCCGGCTACAGCGGCTTCTCGAAGCAGTACGACGCTCAGCAGTCGATCTACGACGAGCTCAACGCCTTCTACGAGAACCAGACCGAGTGGATCGAGGATGACCCGGCGCTCGACGCGATCGGCGAGAAGGAGATCGCGGTCGCTCTCGCCGACCTCGACTGCCGCGAGAAGACCGACTACAAGAAGCTCTCGCGCTCGGTGCAGTTCGAGCTCGAGGAGCAGTTCCTCGTCGAGCACAAGTCTGAAGTCGACGCCCTCCTCGCCCTCTCGAAGAAGTGATGTCCGAGATCGACACCGAGGTCGCGGAGGGCTCCGAGCCCGCGGCGGAGCGCCCGGCTGCGGGTGTGATGCGCATCTTCCGCGGCAACCGCACACTGTGGATCGTGGCGGCGGCGGCGGCACTCAGCCTCGTCGCGGGACTGCTGGTCGGACGCTTCGTGGTCTCGCCCGCGGATGCCGCGGCGGGTGCGCAGGCACCCGCGCCCGGCCTCATCACGGTCCCCGTGGAGTTCGGCGCCCTCAGCAACGACGTCACGATCCGCGCCGATGTGGGCTACGCGGATGCGGTCGATGTGACGCTCGACACGAGCGGCATCTCCGGTCCCGCGGTCGTCACGGGACAGGTGCCGAAGGTGGGCGACGAGCTCGGTCCGCTCTCGGTCGCGATGGAGGTCGCCGGCCGACCGGTGATCGTCCTGCCCGGGGAGCTGCCGTCGTACCGTTCGCTGCGCTTCGGCGTCTCGGGACCGGATGTGGTTCAGCTCAAGCAGGCGCTCGCCGCCGTCGGCATCGACCCTGGCGATGTGAACTCGAACCTGTTCGATGCCCGTCTCGCGGCGGCGATCGATCGTCTCTACGATGCTGTCGGCTATGCGCCTCCGGAGTCGCAGGAAGGTGCCGACGACGCGGTGCGCGCCGCCCAGGACGCCGTCCGTGGCGCCTCCCAGGCGATCACCAGTGCGCAGAAGGAGCTTCAGAACGCGCAGTCGGGCGCATCGGTCATCGAGATCGCGGAAGCCGACAACGCCGCATCGAGCGCCCAGCGGCAGCTCGATGCGGCGCTCGCGGAGGTTCCGCAGGACGCGCTGCAGGTCGCCGATCTGCGCGATGCGCTGCAGATCGCCCAGCTGCGCCGCGCGCAGCTCAACACCCCGCCCGACACATCAGCTGCCCAGGCCGCGCTGACCGCGGCGCGGGCCCAGCATTCGGACGCTGTGGCGGCACTGCAGTCTGCCCGGAACGGCGCGCTCACCACGCTCCCGGCGGGTGAGGTGCTCTTCCTGCAGCAGCTTCCGCGCCGTGTCGACGCCGTGAATGCGAGCCGCGGCACGATCCTGCAGGGCGTCGCGATGACGGTCTCGGGTGCCGAGCTGCGGCTCTCGGGCAGTGCCGCAGAGGCGGAGGCGCGCCTGCTGGAGGTGGGCGCGACCGCGACGTTCGAGGCGTCCGACGGCACCCAGCTGCAGGCGACGGTCTCGAAGGTGGAGGCCGGAAAGGCTGCGAGCGATCGCTGGACCGTGGAGCTCACCCCCGTCGACCTCACCCCCGATCAGTTCGCCGAACTGCAGGGGCGCAACGTGCGCGTCTCGATCCCGGTGGGGGCGACGGAGGGCGACGTGCTCTCGGTGCCGCTTGCGGCGCTGACCGCTGGACCGGGTGGGGAGTCGCGCATCGAGATCGTCACGGGCGATCCACGCGACGGCGAGAAGGCCGAGACGCGAGTCGTCGTCGTGGAGACGGGGCTCGCGGCCGGCGGCTACGTCGAGATCACGCCCGTCGGCGGCGACACCGTGGAGGAAGGCGACCTCGTTGTCGTCGGCAGCTGAGGCCCTGGCTGCGGACGAGCGGCTCGAGTCCGGCACGGATCCGGCAGTGCCGCTCGTCGAGCTCCGTGATGTGACGCGATCCTTCCCCGGTCCACCCGAAGTGCAGGCGCTCAAGGGGGTCAATCTGAAGATCCGCGCGGGCGATTACCTGTCGATCGTGGGGCCGAGCGGTTCGGGCAAATCCACGATGCTCAACATCCTGGGGCTGCTCGATCGCCCGAGCGTGGGCGAGTACCGCATCTCGGGTGCGCTCACGTCGGCGCTCACGGATGACGAGCGCGCGGCCGTGCGGGCCCGATTCCTGGGCTTCGTCTTCCAGTCGTTCCATCTCATGCCGCACCGCACCGTGCTCGACAACGTGCTCATGCCGATGCTCTACAGCGGCGTTCCTCGTGCCGAGCGCGTGGATCGGGCGCGCACAGCGCTCGAGAAGGTGGGCCTCGGCCACCGCATCTCGTTCCTGCCGTCCCACCTCTCCGGTGGTGAGCGGCAGCGCGTGGCTGTGGCGCGCGCCGTCGTCAGCTCCCCGCGGCTTCTGCTCGCGGATGAGCCCACGGGCAACCTCGACGCCCGCACCTCGGGCGACGTCATGGAGCTCTTCGAGGAACTCAACGCCGACGGGCTCGCGGTCGTCATCATCACGCACGATCGGGAGGTCGCCGAGCGTGCCCGCCGCCGGGTCCGCATCGCCGACGGCCGACTGAGGGAGCTCGCATGAAGCCCCGACTGCCGCGCCCCCCGCGGCTGCGGCTGCGCCCGCGGCGCCGTGCGGCCGTCGACACGACGGCGGGTGGGCTCGTCCCGCGTGTGCGGCACGCCGACCGCTTCACCGCCATCGACCTCGTCGCCGAGGCGACGACAGGCATCGGATCCCGGCCCACACGGCTCGTGATGACGACGATCGGCACGGTGCTCGGCATCGGCTCGCTCGTCGTCACGCTCGGCTTCGCGCAGACAGCGGCGGGGCAGATCGCGCGGCAGTTCGACGCCGTCTCCTCGACGCAGGTCGTCGTGAAGCCTGCGGAGACGCGCACGGGCAGCGGCTCGGTCGCGGTCGCGGCGCTCCCGTGGGACTCGCCTGCGCGCGCTGAGCGCCTTGCCGGCGTCGAGCGTGCGGGCCTCTACGCCGAGGTGCCGCTCGGCGAGAACACCATCACGGCCGTCCCCGTCAATGACCCCTCCGCGCCCACGCTCTCCTCGCCGCCGCTCGCCGCAGGCTCAGGCGGACTGCTCGAAGCGGTGCGCGGCAGCATCGTCACGGGGCGGTTCTTCGACGAGGGCCATGACGCCCGCGGCGACCGCGTCGCCGTGATCGGGGCCCGCGCGGCCGAGCGGCTGGGGATCAACCGCATCGACAGCCAGCCGTCGATCTTCATCGGCGGGATCGCGTACGCCGTGATCGGCATCGCCGACGACATGCAGCGGCTTGCGTCGCTGCGTGATTCGGTGATCATCCCGCTCGGCGCCGCACGCGCGGACTTCGCGCTCGCGGCACCCGGCGAGATGCAGGTGCGCATCATGACCGGTGCTGGCCCGCAGCTGCGTGATCAGCTGGGACTCGCGCTCTCGCCCGGCGCACCCGACACGATCGAGGTGGCCGCGCCGTCCGGAAAGTCGGAGCTCGGCGAGAACGTGCAGACTGACGTCAACATCGTCTTCCTCGTGCTCGGCGCCATCGCGCTCCTCGCGGGCGGACTCGGCATCGCGAACGTCACGATGCTCTCGGTCATGGAGCGCACGGGCGAGATCGGTCTGCGGCGGGCGCTCGGTGCCACCAGGCGCCAGATCGGATCGCAGTTCGTGGTCGAATCGGTCGTCATCGGCCTGCTCGGCGGACTCATCGGCGCATCGCTCGGCGTCTTCGCGGTGGTGGGGGTGTCGCTCGTGCAGCAGTGGACGCCCGTGATCGACCCGTGGATGGCGATCGGATCGCCCGTGCTCGGCGCGATCGTCGGGCTCGCGGCAGGCTGGTTCCCTGCGCGCCGCGCGGCCCGCATCGAGCCCGTGGATGCACTGCGCGGCGCGTGACGCACGCCGCCCCGACGCGCGCGCTGCGCAGATGAGCAGCGGATGAACAGTGCGGTGCGCATCGGATTCAGGGCTTGTGCACAGCCAGCTTTCATATAAGGGTGGGTCTACCCCCTAATGGGGGGTTCTTATGGACAACGTCGTCCACCGAACAACGGAGAACCCTCGTATGACAGCTCTCACCCGGCAGCGCGCGCACCGACCCCGGCGCACCCTGGCATCCGTCGCATCAGCTGCGGCAGCGTCCCTCGCACTCACCGCCCTCGCCGCCGCTCCCGCGGTCGCCGCCGAGGTCACCCACACGATCGCCGAGGTGCAGGGCACCGACGCCGCGACCCCCCTCAGCGGGCAGGTCGTCACCGTCGAAGGCGTCGTCACCGGCTACTACGCGGCCCCCTCCAACTACCGGGGCCTGTACCTGCAGACCGCGGGATCCGGCGGCGACGTCGACGCGACGCCCGGTGCGAGCGACGGCATCTTCGTCTACGTCAACAACGCGTACCCGCAGGTCGCCGTCGGCGACCTCGTGCGCGTCACGGGCGTCGCGGGCGAGAACAACGGGCAGACCCAGATCACCTCGACCGACACGGCCGCTTTCGAGACCATTCAGGTTGCCGCCGGGCTCCCGGCGGCGACACCGCTCCCCGACAGCGTCGTCGGCGGAGCGCGTGAAGCCTTCGAAGGCATGCTCGTGCAGCCGACCGGCGACTACCGCCTCGCGTCCAGTCACGAGCTGTTCAGCTTCGGCTCCCTGTGGCTCGCCGCCGGCGGCGAGCTCGTGAAGTCGACGGAGGTCGCGGATGCTGGTGCAGAAGCGGATGCGATCGCGGCCGCCAACCTCGCGCGCCGGCTGATCGTCGACGACGGCTACAGCATCCGCGTCGACAACTCACAGCACGTCGGCCAGCAGCCGTACTTCACCGCGGACACGGTCGTCCGGGGCGGCGACCGGTTCGTGGCGCCCGAGAAGCCGATGATCCTCGGCTACGGTTTCGACGCGTGGCGGCTTCAGCCGCAGGTGCCGATCACGGATGCGAGTGACGCGAGCTACAAGCCGACGTTCGAGACGCTCAACCCGCGCCCGGCGACCGCCCCCGAGGTGGGCGGTGACGTGCAGTTCGGCAGCTTCAACGTCTTCAACTACTTCACGACCTTCGGCGGTCAGGCGCGCGGCGCGGCCAATGCCGAGCAGTTCGCCAAGCAGAAGGCCAAGATCGTCGCGGCGATCAACGGCCTCGGCGCGGACGTCGTGGCGCTGCAGGAGATCGAGAACTCGATCGAGCTCGGCGAGCCCTCGGATGAGGCGCTCGCGGACCTCGTCGCGGGCCTCAACGCGGCGGCGGGCGCGGGCACCTGGGACTACGTGCGCACCCCCGCGGCGCTGCAGACCCCCGGCGCCGAGGACATCATCATGACGGCGATCATCTTCAAGCCGTCCGTGGTCGAGCCGGTGGGCGACAGCTTCGCCGACGTCGACCCGACGTGGGACATCGCCCGCACCCCCATCGCGCAGACCTTCGAGCTCGGCACGGGCCGCCTCATCACGGTCGTCGTGAACCACCTCAAGTCGAAGACGCCGCCCTCGGGAAACACGGCACCCGAGCCGGCCGACGGCCAGGGCTTCTTCAACGCGGAGCGCGTCGCACAGGCGCAGCGTCTCGTGGGCTTCGTGAACGCGATCGCGGCCGATCCGGCCAAGAGCTCCGACGTCATCCTGATGGGCGACTTCAACGCGTACAGCGAGGAGGACCCGATCCAGGTGTTCCGTGAGGCGGGTCTCGTCGACCTCGTCGCCGACCGCACCGATGGGCAGTACACCTACACGTTCAACGGCGAGCTCGGCTCGCTCGACCACGCGCTCGTCACCGGATCGCTCGCGCAGTCGATCACGGGCGTCGGCGTCTGGGGCATCAACTCGCCCGAGTGGAGCGACCGCGGCTACGCGTTCGGGGCCACAGACGGCACGAGCCCCTACCGCTCGAGCGATCACGACCCGATCCTCGTCGGGGTCTCCGCCGACCGCGAGCCGGTCACGATCGACGTGCTCAGCATCAACGACTTCCACGGGCGCCTCGAGGCGGCCGCGGGGGTCGGCGGTGCCGCGGTGCTCGGCGGCATGGTGCGCAGCTACGAGGCGGCCAACCCCAACACGCTCTTCGTGGGTGCGGGCGACCTCATCGGCGCCTCCACGTTCACCTCGTTCATCCAGAACGACCAGCCCACCATCGACGCCCTCAATGCGATCGGGCTCGACGCGAGCGCCTTCGGCAACCACGAGTTCGATCAGGGTCGAGCGGATGTCGACGGCCGCATCCTGCAGGAGGCCGAGTGGCCGTATCTCGCGGCGAACCTCTATGACCGCGCGACGGGCCAGCCGGCCTACCAGGAGTACGAGCTGCGCACCTTCCAGGGGGTGACGATCGGCTTCATCGGTGCGGTCACCGAGGATCTGCCGAGCCTTGTGAGCCCCGACGGCATCGCGAGCCTCGACGTGCGCGAGGTCGTACCCGAGGTGAACCGCGTGGCTGATCAGCTCTCCGACGGGGACGCCGCCAACGGCGAAGCCGACGTGCTCGTGCTGCTCGTGCACGAGGGTGCGGCGACGACAGACATCTCGTCGGCGACCGACGGCTCCGACTTCGGTCGGCTCGTCACCGGTGCGAGCGCCGAGATCGACATGATCGTCTCGGGGCACACGCACCTCGCGTACGACCACGACGTGCCGATCGCCGGCACCGACCGCACGCGTCCCGTCCTCTCGGCGGGTCAGTACGGGGCGATGTACGCGCACTCGCAGGTCGTGTTCGACCCCGAGACGGGCGAGGTGTCGATCGAATCGACGCTGCACGACCTCCCGGGCGCCTTCCCGCCCGACCCCGAGGTGGCGCAGATCGTGGCGGACGCGGTGGAGGTCGCCCGTGAGCTCGGCAACGTGTCGCTCGGCTCGATCACGCAGGACATCCCGCGCGGTGCGACGGCGGCGGGTGCGGAGAATCGCGGCAGCGAGTCGCCGCTCGCGAACCTCATCGCCGACGCCCAGCTCGCAGCCACGGCCGATCTCGGCACGCAGATCGCGATCATGAACCCGGGCGGTGTCCGGGGAAGCCTGATCTACGCGTCGAGCGGCGCGCACGATCCGGACGGCAACGTCACGTACGCAGAGGCGGCGGCGATCCAGCCGTTCGCGAACACGCTCGTGACGACCAACCTCACGGGCGCGCAGCTGAAGGCGGTGCTCGAGCAGCAATGGCAGCCGGCGGGAGAGCCGCGGCCGTTCCTGAAGCTCGCGTTCTCGGACGGCTTCGAGGTCGTGACGGATCCGGATCGGCCGCAGGGCGAGCGCATCATCGCGATGTCGTTCCAGGGCGAGCCGGTGCTGCCGGATCAGACCTTCAAGATCGTGACGAACTCGTTCCTCGCGGCGGGTGGCGACGCCTTCACCGCCTTCGCGGGGGGCACGGGCACGGTCGACTCGGGTCGCATCGACCTCGATGCGTTCGTCGCCTACATCGGCGACAACTCGCCGGTGACACCGAGGCTCGAGCAGCGCGCGGTGTCGGCGACGCTCACCCCGCCGGCGAACGGCACCGCCTACCAGCCGGGCGAGCAGGTCACCGCGCAGCTGCGGGGCCTCGCGTTCAGTGCGGGCGGCCCGACGACGGGCGACGCGGCGATCCTCTCCGGCGACGAGGTGCTCGGCACGGCGCCGATGATGTTCGAGATCACCGATGTGTTCGACAACCAGGGCCAGGCGACCATCAGCTTCGCGATTCCGTCGGGGGTCTCGGGCACGGTGCCGCTCACGATCACGGGCCCGGGTGGCACGGCGATCGACCTGCCCATCGAGGTCGCGCAGGTCGCGCCCCCGGTGCGGGTCGGCACCGACACGAGCGCCTCGGCACCGCTGCTGTCGTTCGGCGGCAAGGTCACCTACAACGTCAAGGTGACGACGGACGACCGGTCGAAGCCGGTCGGAACGGTCACCATCCGCGACGGGCTCAAGGTGATCGCGACGGTCGATGTGACGGCCGCCGACAACGGGAAGCTCGCGGTGAAGCTGCCGAAGCTCTCCCGAGGGATCCACCTGCTGACGGCGCAGTTCGCTGGTGATGGGTTCCGCAGCTCGCTCAGCTGGCCCTCGATCGTCATCGTGATCTAGCGGCAGATGCACGACGGTCCGCGGCGCCGTGGGGCACCGCGGACCGTCTCCGCGGTGCGAGCCGCTGGCCTGGGGTTCTCAAAGGCGCGAGGCCCACCGCCCCCCGACGGTGGGCCCCGCTCCGGACTTCCCCCCAGATGTCCGGTTACCTTGCTTTGAAGGTAACGACACTGGACAGTGTCCGGAATGTCCCCGAACGGGGGACAGCTGATGTGGAGCGAGTCCTCCGGGTTGCCTGGGTTTCCGGGGGGCCGGGTGACCAGACCTGTCCACTCTCGGGGTACACGTCGGCGGCGCCCAGTAGCGTGGACGCATGCCCACAGCCCCCGACGTGCTGCACCGTGTCTTCGGCTACTCCGAATTCCGGGGCGACCAGGCGGCCATCATCGACCAGGTGGTGTCGGGCGGCGACGCCGTCGTGCTCATGCCGACCGGCGGAGGCAAATCGCTCTGCTACCAGATCCCCGCGCTCGTGCGGCCGGGAACGGGCGTCGTCATCTCGCCGCTCATCGCCCTCATGCAGGATCAGGTCGACGCCCTCGACGCGCTCGGCGTGCGCGCCGCGTTCCTCAACTCCACCCAGGACTCCGGCACCCGGCGCCTCGTCGAGTCGCAGCTCGCGGCCGGCGAGATCGACATCCTGTATCTCGCGCCCGAGCGGCTCAAGCTCGACTCGGCGCGCGAACTGCTCGACCGCCTCGACATCTCGGTCTTCGCCATCGACGAGGCGCACTGTGTCTCGCAGTGGGGGCACGACTTCCGCCCCGACTATCTCGGGCTCTCGATCCTCCACGAACGCTGGCCGAGCGTGCCCCGCATCGCTCTCACCGCCACCGCGACCGACGCCACCCGCCGCGAGATCGTCGAACGGCTCGGGCTCCAGGAGGCGAAGAAGTTCGTCTCGAGCTTCGACCGACCCAACATCCAGTACCGCATCGAGCCGAAGAACCAGCCGCTGCAGCAGCTGCTGCAGCTCATCCGCACCGAGCACCCGGGGGACGCGGGCATCGTCTACTGCCTCTCGCGCGCCTCCGTCGAGAAGACGGCCGAGGCGCTCGTGGGTGCCGGCATCCAGGCGCTGCCGTACCACGCGGGGCTCGACGCGAGCGTGCGCGCCCGCAATCAGGCGCGCTTCCTGCGCGACGACGGCATCGTCATGGTCGCCACGATCGCGTTCGGCATGGGCATCGACAAGCCTGATGTGCGCTTCGTCGCCCACCTCGATCTGCCCAAGTCCGTCGAGGGCTACTACCAGGAGACCGGGCGTGCGGGGCGTGACGGACTGCCCTCGACCGCGTGGCTCGCCTACGGCCTGCAGGATGTCGTGCAGCAGCGGCGCATGATCCAGGAGTCCGAGGGCGACGCCGCGTTCAAGCGCCGCGCCTCACAGCACCTCGACGCGATGCTCGCGCTGTGCGAGACGGTCGAGTGCCGTCGCGTGCAGCTGCTGAACTACTTCGGGCAGGAGTCCGGCCCGTGCGGCAACTGCGACACGTGCCTCAACCCTCCGGAGGCGTGGGACGGCACCGTGCCCGCCCAGAAGCTGCTCTCGACGATCGTGCGCCTGCAGCGCGAACGCAATCAGCGATTCGGCGCCGGTCACCTCATCGACATCCTCCTCGGGCGCGAGACGGATCGCGTGCGCAGCCAGCGCCACGACGAGCTGCGCACCTTCGGCATCGGCACGGAGATCAGCGAGCAGGAGTGGCGCGGTGTCGTGCGGCAGCTGCTCGCGCAGGGCCTCCTCGCCGTCAACTCGGACGGCTACGGCACGCTCGTCATCACCGAGGCCTCCGCTGCGGTGCTCGACGGCTCGCGTCCCGTGAAGCTGCGGCGGGAGCCCGAGAAGGTCGCGAAGACCGCGAAGCGCAAGGCAGGGGCCGAGCTCCCCGAGACGGCGCAGCCGCTCTTCGAGGCGCTGCGCGCGTGGCGCGCGGATGTGGCCCGCGAGCAGGGTGTGCCCGCCTACATCGTCTTCGGCGACGCGACGCTGCGCGGCATCGCCCTCACCGAGCCGACGAGCATCGAACAGCTCGGCGAGATCTCGGGCGTCGGCGAGAAGAAGCTCGAGGCCTACGGCGAGGCCGTGCTCGCGGTCGTCGCGAACGCGGCCGCCGCCCCCGCGTAGCCGTCTCGGCGGTTGCCCGGGGGCAACTAGGCGTCAGGCGCCGCGTAGACGCGCGCTCCGTCCACGAAGGTCTGCAGCACGCGCGTCGCGCCGATCTGGTCGGCCGGGCCATCGAACGGGTCGCGGTCGAGCACCACGAGGTCGGCGAGCTTGCCCACCTCGATCGTGCCCGTGTCGTGGTCGCGGTGATTCACCCACGCCGAGCCCGCCGTGTAGGCCGTGAGCGAGGTGGCGAGGTCGATCGCCTGGTGCGGCAGGAACGGCTCGTAGTCGCCGTCTTCGTGACCGGGCGCCGCCGTGCGGTTGACGGCGGTGTGGATCGCGGCGAGCGGATCAGGGGTCGAGACCGACCAGTCGCTTCCCGCCGCGAGCACCGCGCCCGCGCGCTGCAGGTCGCCGAAGGGGTACTGCCAGGCGCTGCGCTGCTCGCCGAGGAACGGCAGCGTCAGCTCGATCATCTGCGGTTCGAGCGTCGCCCAGTACGACTGCATGTTCGCGGCCACGCCGAGAGTGCGGAAGCGGGGAACGTCATCCGGGTGGATCACCTGGATGTGCGCGATGTGGTGCCGGTTGTCCCACCTCCCGTTCCGTTCGATCGAGCGCTCGACGGCGTCGAGGCACTGCCGCACCGCGCGGTCGCCGATCGCATGGAAGTGCACCTGGAATCCGAGCTCGTCGAGCTGCGGCACCGCCTCGTTCAGGATCTCGGGCGGCACGAACGAGATGCCGGAGTTGTCGGTGGGGTGCCCGTGGCCGTCGTGATACGCCTCGAGCATCGCGGCGGTGAAGTTCTCGGCTACGCCGTCCTGCATGATCTTGATGCTCGTCGCCGAGAACCGTGCGCTGCGGTATGCGGCTCGCTTCTCGACGAGCGAGGGGATCTGCTCGAGGCCCTGCGTGCGGTCCCACCACAGCGCCCCGACGACACGGCCGGTGAGCAGGCCCTCGCGATCGGCGCGCACGTAGGTGGGGCCGCCGTCGATGAGGTCGGCGTAGGCGCCGATGATGGCGTCCTGCCACGACGTGATCCCGTAGGAGTGCAGGTGCTCCTGGCCGCGCAGCAGACCAGCCAGCATCTCGTCGTCGCTCGTCGGATCGAGCAGGCGGTCGACGAGCGACATCGCTCCTTCGTGGAGTGTGCCGGTGGGGTTGCCCGCCGCGTCGCGCTCGATGCGGCCGTCCGCAGGATCCGGGGTGCGGGCGTCGATGCCGGCGAGCTCGAGCGCGCGGGAGTTCACCCATGCGCCGTGCCCGTCCCGGTTCGTGAGGAAGACGGGTCGGTCGGACACCGCCCGATCGAGTGCGGCGGCGGTCGGCGTGCCGCCGGGGAACACCGACATCGACCACCCGCCGCCGAGGATCCACTCCGCGTCCGGATGCGCATCGGCGTACGAGGCGACGATCCGCACGTAGTCCTCCTCGGTGCGACCCGCGTTGAGGTCGCAGCGCAGCAGTTCGAGTCCGCCCGAGATGGGGTGCACGTGCGCGTCCTGGAAGCCGGGGACGAGCATCCGCCCCCTCAGATCGACGACCTCGGTCGCGGGGCCCACGAGGTCGTCGACATCGTGACCGACGGCCACGATGCGTCCGTCCGTCACCGCGACACTGTGGGTGAGCGAGCGGACGGTCGTGGCGGTGAACACGGAACCACCCGTGAAGACGAGATCGGCGTAGGTCATCGGCGGGTTCCCCTGGGGTCAGCTGCCCGCGATGGTGCGGGCGATATCGGTGGACGAGTCGCCCGAACGGCGCAGCACGACGGCGACGACGGCGAGGGCGACGAGGGTGAGCAGGAACATGATCGTGGAGACGGCGGCGATCTCGGGGCGCAGACCGCTGCGCAGCGCACTCAGCACGTACACGGGCCACGGGGTGGATCCCGAGACCTGCACGAACGACGACACGACGGTGTTGTCGAGGCTGAACGTGAACGACAGCAGCAGACCCGCGAGTACCGCGGGCATCGCGAGCGGCAGTGTCACCTTCCAGAAGGTGCGCAGCGGCGGCGCGTAGAGATCCGCTGACGCCTCCTCGAGGTTCGCGGGGAGCCCCACGAGCCGCGCCCGCACGATGTAGGTGACGACGGCGGTCGAGAACAGCGAGTGGCCGATCACGAGGCGCGTGGTGCCGTCGTTGAACAGCGGGATGCCGAGATCCTGGCCGAGGAACACGAGCCACGGCAGCAGCGAGATCGCGTCGACGATCTCGGGCGTGACCGACACGAGCACGAGCAGCCCGGTGAACCACCACGCCCACGGGCCCGGACGGCGGGCGAGCGCGATGCCGGCGAGCGTGCCGAGGAGAGTGGCGAGCAGTGCCGCGATGAAGCCGGTGCGCAGCGACACCATGACGGCGTCCGCGAGCACGGGCTTGTTCCAGAGGGCGAGGAACGGCTCGATGCCGAAGCCGTCGAACGACGAGAGCAGGCGTCCGGTGTTGAACGAGTAGACGACGATCACGATGATCGGGGCGAACAGGAACAGGAAGACGAGCGCCGCCCAGACCGGCAGCAGACGGTCGGTGAGGGAGACGCGAGCGCGGCGGGTCATGCGGGCACCTCATCGAGGACGAGACGGTGGGCGCGGCGGACGGGCATCGTGACGAGCCACAGGAGCGCCCCGACCGCCGCGGCAGAGAGCACGATCACGATGATGAGCGTCACCGCCATCGCCGATCCGAGCGCCCAGTTCTGCGCGGTCTGGAACTGGGCGGCCACCATCTGGCCCACCATGTTGCCCTTCGCGCCGCCGAGCACGGTCGCGGTGATGTAGTCGCCCATCAGCGGGATGTACACGAGCAGCGCGCCCACGATGACGCCCGGCATCGCGATCGGCAGGGTCACCCGGAACAGGGTGCGCCAGCGTCCCGCGCCGAGATCCCGCGACGCCTCCCGCAACGGCTCCCCGACCCGGTCGAACGCCACGAAGAGCGGCAGGATCATGAGCGGCAGGTAGTTGTAGACCACCCCCAGCAGCACCGCCTCCCGCGTGTACAGGATGTCGAACGCCGGCAGGCCGATCGCCTGCGCCATCTTCGACAGCCAGCCCTCGGGCGCGAGGATCACCTGCCACCCGATGGTGCGCACCAGGAAGTTCGTCCAGTACGGCACGAGCACGAGCGCCAGCAGCAGCCCGCGGCGATTCACGGGAGCTTTGACAGCCATCCAGTACGCGACGGGCGCACCGATGAGGAAGCACAGCGCCGTGCCCGTGAGGGCGATGCCCATCGTCGACAGGAACACCTGGAAGAAGGTGGGCGTGAGCACCTCGGCGTAGCGATCGAGCGACAGGATGTCGTTCGCGTGCGTGCCGAAGAGCCCCGGCTTGTAGCCGAAGCTGTACCAGAACACCACGCCGACCGGCGCGATGAAGAACACGACCAGCCACGCCCACGCGGGAATCGCGAGGGCGAAGCCGGGCGCGCGGAGCTTAGGCACCAGCGGCGGCCTTGAGCTTGTTCCAGATCTCGACGTTGCGCTCCTGCGCCTCGTTGATCTCGCCGTCCTTCATCGTCTCGAGCTGTTCGGGCGTGAAGAACACCATGTCGAGCAACTCGAGGCCGGCCTCCTCGGCCATCTGCTCGATGTTCGCGGAACCCGTGTGGTAGCCGATGTAGTCGATCTGTGCGATCGCGTATTCGGGGTCGAGCACGTAGTTCAGGAACGCGTGAGCGGCCTCCGGATGCGGGGCCGAGGCGAGCACAGCCCAGTTGTCCATCCAGAGCTCGGTCGTGGGCGAGCCGAGCACCCACTGCCAGCGGTCGGGGTCGGGGGACTCCATGATGCCGAGGCGCGCGTCGCCGTTCCAGACCTGCATGAGCGCCATCGTCGCCTGCGGGATCGCGGCGCCGCCCGGGTACGAGTCGAACGCGGCGAGGTGGGGTGCGAGCTCGGTGAGCAGGTACTCCTCCGCGGCGTCGATGTGGGCAGGGTCGGTGGTGTCCCAGTCGATCCCGTTGGCCCAGTAGTAGATGCCGGTGATCTCGACCGGGTCGTCGAGCACGCTCGTGCGGCCGCTCGCCTCGTTCTTCGCGGCGTCGAGGAAGTCGTTCCAGGTCTTCAGCTCGCGCGTGATGACCGTCTTGTCGTAGACGAATCCGGTGGTGCCCCACGCCTTGCAGATCGAGTAGTCGTTGCTCGGATCCCAATCGCGGCTCAGATAGGCGGGGTCCATGTGCTCGAGGTTGGGGATGAGGTCCTTGTTGAGCTTGAGCAGGAGGCCGTTCTCGATGAGCTGCGGGATGAAGACGCCGGTCGGCACGATGATGTCGTAGCCCGAGGTGCCCTTGGCGGCGACGAGCTTGGCGATCATCTCCTCGTTCGAGCCGTACGAGTCGAGCACGATGCGCGGACCCTGGCCGCTGGTGAAGCCTTCGAGCACCTCTGGGGCGTCGTAGTCGCCCCAGGTGTAGATCGAGAGGGTGTCCTCGAGTGCGCCGCCGGTGGCCTGGGCGCCCGGCTTCGCTCCGCCTTCGGGCGTGCACGCGGCGAGCAGGGCGACGGTGCCGGCACCGGCCGCGACGCTCAGGAAGCCGCGGCGCGAGAGCTCCCGCGAGACGATCGGCACGGAGGCCCGGCTGGCCAGGATGCGGACATCGTTCGGACGTTCCATGTTTCGTCTCCTCGGAGGATGGTGGTGCGCTGCGGTCGGGTGTGTCGGTTCGGTCTTTCGGTGGGGGGCGGGTGGTGGATCGGGTGGTTCAGGGAGCGGGTGTCGGGTCCTTGGGAGGGGGCGGGGGTGCATCGGCGGGGAACACCTGCACCGAATCGGGGCGCCAGCTGAGCCCCACGGTGTCGCCGACGCTCACGCGCGGGGCGTCGGGGGTGGGGCGGCGCGAGAGCACCTGCGGGCCCTGGTCGATCTGCAGCAGGTACTGCATCGTCTCGCCGAGGTGCGAGATGCCCACGACGGATGCCGCGACGGCGTTGACGACGCCAGGTGCGGCATCCGGGTGCACCTCGACGAACTCGGGGCGCACCGCTGCGCGCGCGGCGACGCCGGCGGGCAGCCCGATCGCGGTTGCCGGCTGCAGGCGAACGCGCGGGGCGTCGACGGCGGACCCGTCGGGCGCGACGGTGCCCTCGAAGAAGTTCTGCTGGCCCACGAACCCGGCGACGTACGCGGACGCGGGGTGCGCGTAGATCGTGTCGGAGTCGGCGAGCTGCTCGATGCGTCCGGCGCGCATCACCGCGATGCGGTCGCTCATCGAGAGCGCCTCGTCCTGGTCGTGGGTGACGAACACGAACGTCGTGCCGAGCTGGGACTGCAGGAGCTTGAGCTCGAGCTGCATCTCTTCGCGCAGCTGCCGATCGAGCGCACCGAGGGGCTCGTCGAGAAGAAGCACGGCGGGGCGGTTGACGAGCGCTCGGGCGAGGGCGACCCGCTGCTGCTGGCCACCGGAGAGCATCGTGGGCTTGCGGTCGGCGAAGCCGCGCATGCGCACCATGTCGAGGGCGGCACCCACCCGCTCGCGCACCTCGGCTTTCGGGGTGCGGCGCTGCTGCAGCCCGTACGCCACGTTCTCGGCGACCGTCATGTGAGGGAACAGCGCGTAGGCCTGGAAGACGGTGTTGACGTTGCGTCGGTAGGGGGGCGTGCCGAGCACGCTCGCTCCGCTGATGAGGATGTCGCCCGCATCCGGCTGCTCGAATCCGGCGATCATGCGCAGCGTCGTGGTCTTGCCGCAGCCGGAGGGGCCGAGCAGCGAGATGAACTCTCCGGCGCGGATGTCGAGGTCGAGGCGGTCGACGGCGGTGTGCTCGCCGTACACCTTGGTGATGCCGTCGAGCGTGACGGTGCCGGGCGCGCGCGCCTCGCTCGTGCTGTCAGTGGTGGTTGCGGCAGTCGCCGAAGTCACGTCGTCCCCTTTCGGGCCGGCTCAACGTTGAGGGCGTGCCGCCATTCAAGCGCGGACCTGACGCGATATCAACGATTGCTTTGACGGATTTCGTTGCGAAAAGGTCTCGGGGCGCAGGAATTCGCTTCCTGCGCCCCGAGACCGGTGTGTGTTCCGTTGCCTACTCGGCGGTGTCGGCCTTCGGCGCGGAGGCCTTGCCGCGCGTCGGCGTGGTGCCGCCGTTGCCCGTCGTGATGTCTCCGATGAGCTTGCGCAGGTCGAGCCCGGTGAGGTTCTGCACGACCGTCGGCACCTCGCTCGCGACCTGTGCGACCGTCTTGGTGAGCGCGGATGCGCCGTCGGTCGAGACGACCGTGAGGTTGCTGATCGCGGCGAGCGGCTCGGCGACCGCGCGCGTGATCTCGGGCAGGCGCGCGATGATCTCGGACGCGAGGGCGGCCTCGCCGTACTTCTTGAGCGCTTCGGCTTTGGCGTCGATCGCCCGGGCTTCGGCGAGACCCTCGGCGGCGATCGCGGCACCGCGGGCTTCACCCTCGGCGCGCACACCCTCGGCGAGAGCGACCTGGCGGTCGCGCTCGGCGGTACCGGCGAGACGCACGGCCTCGGCGGCGGCCTCGGCGTCCTGCACCGCGGCTACCTTGTTCGCCTCGGCGATGCGGGTGCGCTTGTAGGCGTCGGCTTCGGTCGCCGCGTTGGCGGCGTCGCGCTCGGCCTGGGCTGCCTGGACCGTGGCGTAGGCGTCGGCCTCCGCGGGCTTGCGGACGGTGATGTCGAGGCGCTCCTGCTCGACGCGCGCCTGCTCCGCGAGAGCCTGACGCTGTTCGGCGGCGACGATGCGGTCCTGTTCGGCCGTCGCGAGCTGTCCGGCGGCGTTCGCCTCGGCGTTGGCGCGGTCGGTCTCGGCCTTGATGGCGGCCTGCTTGAGACTGAGGGCCTTCTGGCGCTCGGCGATCTGCTCGGCTGCCTCGATGCGTGCGAACTCGGAGGCGCGCTGGGTCTCGGCTTCCTTGACCTCGGCGTTCTGGCGGGCGAGGGCGGCTTCGGCGCGACCGAGGTCGGCGAGGTAGCTCGTGCCGGGCGTCGAGATGTCCGAGATGTTGAGCAGGTCGACCTGCAGGCCCTGTTCGGCGAGGTCGAGCTTCGTGGCCTCGACGACGGCCTCGGAGAGCGCGTTGCGGTTGGAGATGATCTCCTGGATCGGCATGTTGCCGATGATCGAACGCAGCGATCCTTCGAGCGACTGCTGGATGATCTGCGTCAGCGAGCCCTGCTGCGACAGGAATCGCTGGGCAGCGCGGCGCACGCCCTCGGCGGTTCCGGAGACCTTGAAGTTGACCGAGGCCTGGATCGCGAGCTTGATGAAGTTCTTGTCGACGCCTTCGACGACGATGCCGATCTGGCGCTGCTCGAGCGAGACGAGGAAGCCCTGCTGCAGGATCGGCCAGATGAAGACGCGGCCGCCGATGACGACGCGCTGGCCGGCGTCCGGCTCCGTCGTCAGCTTGCTGGAGCCGGCGCCGCGGCCGACGACGACCATGGCGGAGTTCGGCGGAACGCGCTTGATGCGCCCTGCGACGAACGCGAAGATCGCCAGGACGACGATGACGAGCGAGACCACCGCGATGATGGTCACATTCTGGGCGGGAAGATCCACAGGCGTTCCTTTCGGGAGACGTGGGAGGTGGTGGTGGTCAGTCGGTGGGGGTGGTCGAGACGGCGCGCTCGATGCGCACCCGGGATCCCTGCATCTCGATGACGCGGATGCGGGTGTCGCGCGGGATCGGCTCGTCGGCGAAGGCGAGACGCGTCTCGATCTCGCCGGGGCCGTCGAGGCTCACCTCGCCCGAGGTCGTGGTGACGTTGGAGCGCGTCACGCCGTAGAGGCCGACGGGCGAGCTCGGGGTGCCGTCTTCGCTGCGGCGGAGGCTGCGGATGAGCAGCTGCACCGCGATGTACACGGCCACGCCGATGACGCCGGAGATGAGGTACGACGACCAATCCGGGAGGCCGTTCGAGATCGCGATGGCACCCGAGGCGCCGAAGACGACGAACGCGCTTCCGACCGCTGTTCCCGAGATCGCGCCGTCGAGGAAGTCGAGGATCTCGTCGAAGAGGAGGGAGACCAGAACCAGCAGGAGGCCGATTCCGCCGACGATGAGGAAGGGCAGCATGACCTGAGTCTAGGGTGAGCCGTCCTCGACGGGTCGGGGCAGTCCTCCCCTCTTCGGGGGAGATTTCCTCGGGCGTTGCATGCCGCGGAGGGAATGATGGTTTGCGAACCTGAGCTAATGCGTTTCCTCAGCCGGCTGCTGCTCTCCCCTCTCGCGCGGCTGATCTTCCGCCCTCGCGTCATCGGCCGCCGCAACGTGCCGAAGACGGGCGGGGTGCTTCTCGCGAGCAACCATCTCGCGTTCATCGACAGCATCGTCATCACGCTCGTCGCACGGCGCTCGGTGTCGTTCATGGCGAAGTCCTCGTACTTCACGGGGCGCGGTCTGAAGGGTGCGTTCCAGAAGGCGTTCTTCGGCGGCGTGGGCGCGGTGCCCGTCGAGCGCGGCGCAGGTTCGGCGGCGCAGGATGCGCTCGACGCGGGGCTGCGCGTGCTGGAGGCGGGCGAGGCGTTCTCCATCTACCCCGAGGGAACCCGCTCGCGCGACGGTCGCCTGTACCGCGGCCGCACGGGCGTCGCGTGGCTGGCGCTCACGGCGGGCGTGCCGGTCGTGCCTGTGGCGCTCATCGGCACCGACGACATGCAGCCGGGCGGCAAGGGCCCCATTCGACGGGCGAAGGTCACCGTGAAGTTCGGCGAGCCGATGGATCTGTCCTCGTTCGGTCCGGCGACGTCGGGTCGCGCTCGCCGCGAGGCGACGGATGCCGTGATGGCGCAGATCCAGAAGCTCTCGGGCCAGGAGTTCGCGGGCGTCTACAACGAGCCTCCCGCCTCGACCGTGCGCGAGAAGGTCGGCCGCTTCTTCCACCGCGAACGCCGCTGAGCGCGCGCCTGCTGGGGTGAGCGCCGCGCGGGGTTCGCCGGAGGTGGCGCGGAGAACTAACGTCGTCGTATGACGTTCAACGACAACGCCGACATCAGCCGTGGGCGCGTCAGCCGCCGCACCAAGGGCGGGATCGCAGCCGGAGGCGGCGTGGGGCTCATCGCCATCGTGGCCTTCATCGTCTCGCAGCTGACGGGTGTCAACGTGGCGCCGCTCGCCGAGCAGATCCTCAGCGGATCGGGCGGCTCGGCTGAGTCGGCGCAGGTCGACTGCGAGCTCGGCAGTGAGGCGAACACGAACCTCGACTGCCGCATGGACGGCGCGTACGCCTCGCTCGACACCTACTGGGAGTCGCGCGTCGAGGGCTACCGGTCGCCCGCGAACTTCATCCTCTTCGAGGGAGGCGTGAGCACCGGATGCGGCAACGCCACGAGCGCGGTGGGCCCGTTCTACTGCCCGCCGGATGAGTCGATCTACATCGACACGAGCTTCTTCGACGAACTCTCGAGCCGCTATGGCGCGAGCACGGGCCCCCTCGCCCAGCTCTACGTCGTCGCCCACGAGTGGGGCCACCACATCCAGAACCTCATCGGCCAGATGGACCGCATCGACAACAGCCAGACCGGGCCCGATTCGGACGGCGTGCGCCTCGAGCTGCAGGCCGACTGCTTCGCGGGCGCGTGGGTGGGTGCCGCCGAGAAGACGACGGATGCGAACGGCGTGCCGTACCTCACGGTCTCGGATGCCGACCTGCGCGATGCGCTGAGCGCCGCGGAGGCGGTCGGAGACGACAACATCCAGGAGTCGGCGACGGGCCAGGTGAACCCTGAGTCGTGGACGCACGGGTCGAGCGCGCAGCGTGAGAAGTGGTTCGAGGTGGGGCGCACGAAGGGTCCGCAGCACTGCGACACCTTCTCGATCGCCGGCTCGCAGTTGTAGCTCCTCCGACGCCCGCGGGGTCGCGATTGGTGGGTTTCCACAACTCCCATCGGCGTTGCCGCGGGGTGCGTCGTGCGCCGCGGACGACGATCTCGCCACCCGCGAGCCATCGACCTAGCGTGAGGTCACCGCACCGACTTCCCAGGAGGATGCCATGACGCGCACCGAATCCCGTCCCGAGGTGGGCACCGAACTGCCCCCCGAGGTCGCCACCCCGCGTGACGCAGCCCACCAGGCTGCCGCACTGGAGGTCGACGTCGCCTGGCTCGGTGAGTACCTCCTCGGGCAGTGGGCCGCCGAGCGCAAGGAGTCCCGCGCCGTCGCCTCGGATCCCGAGTTCTGGTACCAGGGCAACCTCTCGCTCGCCGAGCATCGCGAGCGCGTGCTCGGGCAGCTGCACGGTCTCGTGAAGCGCGGCGCCATCCAGCGCGCCTTCCCGAAGCGCTTCGGCGGCAGCGACAACCACGGCGGCAACATCGCCGCTTTCGAGGAGCTCGTGCTCGCCGACCCGTCGCTGCAGATCAAGTCGGGCGTGCAGTGGGGCCTGTTCGCGGCCGCGATCCTGCACCTCGGCACCGAGGAGCACCACGAGCGCTTCCTCCCGGCGACGCTCTCCCTGGAGATGCCGGGCGCGTTCGCGATGACCGAGACGGGCCACGGATCCGATGTCGCCGCCGTCGCGACGACCGCGACGTTCGACGAGGCCGCCGACGAGTGGGTCATCCACACGCCGTTCCGCGCCGCCTGGAAGGACTACCTCGGCAACGCCGCACTGCACGGCCGCGCCGCTGTGGTGTTCGCGCAGCTCATCACGAAGGGCGTCAACTACGGCGTGCACGCGTTCTACGTGCCGCTCCGCGACGAGCAGGGGGCCTTCCTGCCCGGCATCGGCGGCGAGGACGACGGCCTCAAGGGCGGCCTCAACGGCATCGACAACGGGCGCCTGCACTTCACGAACGTGCGCGTGCCGCGCACCAACCTGCTGAACCGCTACGGCGACGTCGACGAGAACGGCGACTACACCTCGCCCATCGAGAGCCCCGGTCGCCGCTTCTTCACGATGCTCGGCACTCTCGTGCAGGGTCGCGTCTCGCTCGACGGCTCGGCGGTGCTCGCCTCGAAGGCAGCGCTCCACATCGCCCTCGCCTACGCCTCGCAGCGCCGCCAGTTCGCTGGCGGAACGGGCGAGGAGGTCGTGCTCCTCGACTACGGCCGGCACCAGCGCCGCCTCCTCCCGCGCCTCGCAGAGACCTACGCCATGTCGTTCGCGCACGAGGAGTTCCTGACCCTCTTCGACGAGGTGTTCTCGGGCGTCAACGACACGACCGACTCCCGCGAGGATCTCGAGACGATCGCCGCGGCGCTCAAGTCGCTGTCCACCTGGGCGGCCCTCGACATCCTGCAGGAGGCTCGTGAGGCGTGCGGCGGCTCCGGCTTCCTCGCCGAGAACCGCCTCACCCAGCTGCGCGCCGACCTCGACATCTTCGCGACGTTCGAGGGCGACAACAACGTGCTGCTGCAGCTCGTCGCCAAGCGTCTGCTCACCGACTACGCGAAGAAGTTCAAGAACGCGGATGCCGGCACGATGGCGCACTACGTCGCCGGCCAGGTGGGCGAGGCGGCGGTCAACCGCTCGGGTCTGCGTCAGCTCGGCCAGTCGATCGCCGACTTCGGCTCGACCGCGCGGTCGGTGGGCTTCGTGCGCGACGAGGACTCGCAGCGCCAGCTGCTGACCGACCGCGTTCACACGGCCGTCGGCGAGCTCGCGGCGAAGCTGCGCCCGGCGTCGAAGCTCTCGCCTGAGGACGGCGCGGCGCTCTTCAACCGCTACCAGAACGACCTCATCGCCACGGCGCGCGCCCATGGCGAGCTGCTGCAGTGGGAGGCGTTCACGCGGGCGCTCGCGAAGGTGCCCGAGGGTGACACGAAGCAGGTGCTCACCTGGCTGCGTGACCTGTTCGGCCTCGGACTCATCGAGAAGGATGCCGCCTGGTACCTCATCCACGGTCGCCTCTCGGGCCACCGTGCGGCGGCGATCACGGCCTACATCGACGACCGTCTGCTGCCGCGCATCCGCGAGCACGCGCTCGACCTCGTCGCTGCGTTCGGGCTGACGCCTGAGCTGCTGCGCGCACCGAACGCGACGGATGCCGAGCAGATCCGCCAGGACGAGGCCCGCGCGTACTACGCCGAGCTCCGCGCCTCGGGCGCGGCACCCGTCGACGAGAAGACGCTGCACAAGGCCAAGAAGAAGCGCTGACGCGATGTGCGCGAACGGCCCCCGGAGTGGATCCGGGGGCCGTTCGGCGTTCTGCGCACCGCGCGTGCGCTAGGGGCGCGTCGCCTCCTCAAGCAGCTCGAGCACGTGGCGGTAGTCCTCGCCGGTGGCGCGGGTCATGCCGAGCTCGCACGTGCGGTTGCACGACGCGTGGGCGTCGGCGCCGATCTCGCGCACCTCGGCCGCTTCGGCGGCAGTCGCGGAGGCGGTGAGCTCGGGGTGCAGCATGCCGCGGTCCCCCGCGAACCCGCAGCAGCCCCACGCATCCGGAACCGTCACCGTCTGGGCGACGGCGGCGCCGATGCGGGTGAGTGCGGGGTCGACACCCATCTGGGTGGACGAGCACGTGGGGTGCAGCACGAGCGAGTCGACGAGCGGGGTGACATCCCCCAGTCGCGGCAGGATCTCGCGCGCGGCGAAGTCGACGGCGTCCTCGACATCCGCCTCGATGCCGGCATCCTTCAGGAGCTTCGCGAATCCCTCGGTGCAGCTCACGGCGTCGCTCACAATGCGCACACCGGAGGCTGCGCCCTCGCGCACCGCGGCGGCGACGCGCTCGAGCATCACCTGGCGGCCCTTGGCCATGCCCTTCGAGGTCCACGGGGTGCTGCAGCACAGGCTCTCGATCTGGTCGGGCACCTCTACGAGCACGCCCGCGCGCTCACACAGCGCGACGAAGGCGGCTGTCGCGCCGATGCCGCCGGCCGCGGCGCCGAACATGCTGCCGACGCACGCGGGCAGGTAGATCGCGAGCGGCGCACCGGAGCCCGAACCCTGGAGCCCGCGCAGACCGCGACGGGCGGAGCCGCCGCCGGGGAGGTCGTCGCCGTACTCGGGCACGGTGTCGTCGCCGAGCACGGCGCGGCCCACCGTCGTCGCGGCGCGCACGAGCGGCGCGGGCACGGCGTCCGCCAGGGTCAGCGCGACGGCGCCGACGCGCGTCACGGCGCCCCACTGCTGCGCCGCCACCTTCCAGCCGGCGTCGAGCACGGGCGACTGGCCTTCGCGGCGCAGGCGCTTCACGAGGCTGCCGGTGTCGATCTTCACGGGGCACGCGGTCTGGCACATGCCGTCGGCGGCGCACGTGTCGACGGCACTGTAGTCGTAGTCGCGCTCGATCTCGGCGAGCGTGCGGGTGTCGCCGGCGGCCTCGGCGCGGGCCTGCGCGCGGCGCACCACGATGCGCTGGCGCGGGGTGAGAGTGAGGTCCTTCGAGGGGCAGACGGGCTCGCAGTAGCCGCACTCGACGCAGCGGTCCGCCTCGACCTCGATCGTCTCGGCGAGCTTGATGTGGCGAACGTGCGCATCCGGGTCGTCGTCGATGATGACGCCGGGGTTGAGGATGCCCGCGGGGTCGAAGAGGCGCTTCAGCTCGCACATCACGTCGTAGAGCTCGTCGCCGTACTGGCGGCGCACGTAGGGCGCCATCGCGCGACCGGTGCCGTGCTCGGCCTTGAGGTTGCCGCCGGCGCCCAGCACGAGGTCGACCATCTCCTCCGTGAAGTCCACGAGGCGTCCGATCGCGGCATCGCCCTCGTAGCGGTCGGTGAGCATGAAGTGGATGTTGCCGTCTTTCGCGTGACCGAAGATCACACTGTCGCGGTACGCGTAGCGGTCGAACAGCACCTGCAGGCTCTCGCAGGTCTCGGCGAGGGCCGGGACCGGCACGACGATGTCCTCGAGCAGCGCGGTCGTGCCGCTCGGGCGGGCCCCCGCGACGCTCGCGTAGAGGCCCTTGCGCAGCTTCCACGCACGCGCCCGCTCGACCGGGTCGACGGACGACGCGAACGGCGCGACGAGCGGCATCCCGGAGAGGGCGGTGGCGCCGAGCTGGGCGGTGGTGAGCAGCTCGGTGGCGTCGTCGGCGTGGTACTCGATGAGCAGGGCCGCCTCGCCCTGCGGTTCGAAGCCGAGGATCTGCGGGGGAGCGTCGGCGAGCGTCTGGCCGACGCGGATGCTCGTGGAGTCCATGAGCTCGAGGGTCGCCGCACCCGTCGCGACGAGTTCGGGCAGGGCCCGGGTGGCGTCCTGGAGGGTGCGGAAGACGGCGAGGCCGGTGGTGATGTGCGGCATGACGGGCACGGTGCGGAAGATCGCTTCCGCGACGAAGGCGAGTGTGCCCTCGCTTCCGATCACGAGATGTGCGAGCACGTCGACGGGGCGCTCGAAGTCGAGGAACGCGTTGATGCCGTATCCGATGGTGTTCTTCATCGCGAACTGGCGTTCGATGAGTCGCACCGATTCGGGGTTCTCTCGCACGCGGCGCTGGAGGCGCTGAAGCCCGTCGAACAGCTCGGGCTCGGTCGCACGCAGCTGGGCGTCGGCATCCGGGTCGGCGGTGCGGATGACGGTGCCCGAGGCGAGCACGAGCGTCATCGATTCGAGGGTGCGGTAGGTGTTCTCGGTGACGCCGCACGCCATGCCGCTGGAGTTGTTGGCGATGACGCCGCCGATCGTGCAGGCGGCCTCGCTCGCCGGGTCGGGGCCGAGGCGGAACCCGTGGCGCAGCAGGCGCGCGTTCACCTGACGCACGGTCGCGCCCGGTTCGACGCGCACGCGGCGGCCGCCGTCGAGCACCTCGATGCCGCGGAAGTGCTTGCGGGTGTCGATGAGCACGGAGTCGCTGCTGGCCTGACCGGAGAGGCTCGTGCCGCCCGATCGGAAGGTGACGGCGGTGCGGCTCGACTGCGCGCCGTGCAGGATCGCGGCGACCTCCTGGGCGTCGGCGGCGACGATCACGGCATCGGGGGTCAGCAGATAGTGCGAGGCGTCGGATGCGTAGGCGACGCGGTCGATCGTGCGGGTGCGCAGGCGCGCCGGGTCGGCGACGGCGTGGGTGACGCGCGGGTGCAGGGTGCGGGGTGCGGAGTGCGTGTGGGCGGTCATCATCGATCCAACGGGTTCGGTCGGCAAACTTGTCTGACAAGTGTACCGACGGAGGGTCTTCCGTCGAGGTTCCGCCCGCAGGTCAGCTCTCGAGCGAGTCGCGGAGTCGAGAGCGAGCGGCGTCGAGGTGCTGCTGCAGACTCGCCGCGGCGGAGGCCGCATCGCCCGCTGCGATCTCATCGAGGATGCGCGCGTGCTGGGCGGCGATGTCGGTCGTCGAGAGCAGCGCCGCGCTCTGCACCTGCGTCATGCACAGGCGCACCTCGTCGGCGAGGAGCGCGTAGATCGAGCTGAGCCGCTCGCTGCCCGCCGCATCCACGAGCGCGCGGTGGAACTCCATGTCGGGGCCGACCACCGCGAGAGGCTCCGCGGATTCGAGCTCGCGGATGCGGGCGTTGGCGGCGTCTGCGCGCTGGGGGCGAGCGCGTCCCGCCGCCAGGCGGCGCACGACCTCCGACTCGACGGCCGCGCGTGCGCCGTAGATGTCGTCCACGTCGGATGCCGTGAGCGAGGTCACCCGCGCGGTCTTGTGCGCCCCCCGCACGAGCAGACGCGCGGCGACGAGCGCATCGATCGCGGAGCGCGCGGTCGGACGCGAGACGTCGTAGGCGGCCGAGACCTTGGCTTCGCCGAGGGGCGTGCCCGCCACGAGTTCGCCGGAGAGGATGCGGTCGCGCAGGTCGTTGGCGACCGCATCGACCACCGATACGACCTCGAGGGGGCGGCTCACGGTCGGCCTACTCGGCGAGATCCATGTCGAACGCGAAGCGGTCTCCGCGGAACACGGAGGTCAGGATCTCGACGGGGATGTCGCCCTCGCGGTACGAGACCTTCTCGAAGCGCAGGAACGGCGTGTGCTCGAGGGCTCCGATGAGCTCGGCGACCGGCGCGTCGAGCACGGCCTCCACCTTCTGGTGGGCACGCGCGATGGGGCGACCGGTCTCGCGCAGGAAGGCGTAGAAGGAGGTCTCGTCGAGGTTGAGCTGCTGAACTTCGTCGATGAGGTCGGGGGCGATCACGAGACGCTGCCATCCGAGGTCGGTGCCTTCGAGTGAACGCAGTCGCGTGATGACGAGCACCTCCTCGTGGGGGCGAAGTGCGAGCAGGCGCGCCTCGGTCGTGGTGCAGCGGCGCACCTCGCGTGACACGGTGCGCGATCCGGGATGGAGGCCGCGGGCGAGCATGTCCTCGTGGAATCCGGAGAACGCGCGCATGCGGCGCTCGATCTTGTCGCCGATGACGAATGCGCCGCGGCCCTGCATGCGCTCGACGAGGTGCTGGTCGACGAGCTCGGTGATCGCGTGGCGCGCGGTCATCCGGGAGACGGAGTATTCGGAGGCGAGCTCGGTCTCGGAGGGGAGCTTGTCGCCGATCTTGAGCTCGCCGGAGAGGATGCGCCCCCGGATCTCGTTCGAGATGAGCGAGTAGTAGGGCTCGTGTCGCGACGTGGTTCGCGGCTCGGCGGGGGTCATACGGCGTCTCCTGTGGCGCGTCGTGTGCGACTTCGGCGGGATGCGGGGGGCCTGACGGCGTGGTGCGACCGTGCCTAGCGAGGGTATCGCACCCGCGTACTTCTCGGTTTTCGGATCATTCTGCGGATCGGGGGTTGAGGACGCATCCGGCAATCCGTATGCTCGTCTATACAAGTCACTCGAAAGGGCATTCATGCACGAGCTTTCCGGTCTGCTGCTGCACCAGTTCAGAACCGACCTCATCCGCGCAGTCGGCCAGGAGAACGTCCGCGACGACGCCGACGAGCTCAAGGCCGTCGCCGTGGACCAGTACTGGGTCTCCGTCATGTGGACGGCCAAGGAGCAGGAGATCGCGGTCCCCTACTTCTACGTCACCCCCGAGACCACCGAGCAGGTCTCCGCGGTCATGAGCGTCTGCAACGAGTACAAGGTTCCCGTCGTCGTTCGTGGCCTCGGCTCCGGCACGCAGGGCGGCGCCGTCTCGTTCCTCCCCGGCATCGTCCTGGGCATGGAGCGCATGAACAAGATCATCGACATCGACGAGAAGTCGCTCGTGCTGACGGCTGAGCCCGGCATCAACGGCGAGGTTCTCGAGCTCGCGCTCAACGAGCGTGGCCTCATGCTCGCCCACTACCCGTCGTCGTTCGCCATCGCGTCGCTCGGCGGCTACCTCGCCGCCCGCGGCTCGGGCGTCATGTCGACCAAGTACGGCAAGGCCGAGGACCTCGTCCTCTCGATCGAGGTCGTGCTCGCCGACGGAACCATCATCGAGACGCTTCCCGTGCCGAACCACGCCAACGGCCCGGACCTCCTCCAGCTGTTCGTCGGATCCGAGGGCACCCTCGGTGTCATCACCAAGATCCGCATGCAGCTCGACCCGCTGCCCGAGACGCGCCTGTTCGCGGTCTACGAGTTCCCGACCGTCGAAGACGGCATCGAGGCCTCGCGCCGCATCATGACCGAGCGTCTGCGCCCCGCGGTCATCCGTCTCTACGACGCCGGCGCCACCAAGCGCTCGCTGCAGGACACCGGCCACGACCTCTCGGGTGTCAACTCGATCATCATGGTCGACGGACAGTCGGCGATCGCCGAGCCCACGATCGCGCGCATCCGCGAGATCTGCGAAGAGGTCGGCGGCATCGCGCGCCCCGACTCCGAGGGTGAGCACTGGTGGGAGCACCGTTACGACTTCTACCGCCCGCCGCTCCAGCCCGGCTACCCGAAGATGTACGGCACGGTCGAGACGCTCACCACGTTCGACAAGCTGCCCGGCCTCTACCAGGCGAAGCGCGACCACGTGCTCTCGACGTACGCTCAGTACGACGTCAAGTACACGGCGCACTTCTCGCACTGGTACCCGTGGGGTGGCATGATCTACGACCGCTTCTACATCGACAACCCGCCCGCGGACGCGGCCGAGGCGCTCAAGCTGCACAACGAGATCTGGGACTCCTGCTCGCGCATCAACCTCGAGCACACCGGCATGCTCAACGAGCACCACGGCATCGGATTCAAGCTCGGCCGCCTCATGCGTGAGCAGCAGGGTGCGACGTTCGACGTCCTCCTCGGGATCAAGCGTCAGCTCGACCCCAAGGGCATCCTGAACCCCGGCAAGCTCGGCTTCGGGATCTGGTGATGACTGTGCCTTCGCTGTCG
This sequence comes from Salinibacterium sp. ZJ70, assembly GCF_011751865.2. Taxonomy (GTDB): domain Bacteria; phylum Actinomycetota; class Actinomycetes; order Actinomycetales; family Microbacteriaceae; genus Homoserinibacter. Next base: position 183,105 of record NZ_CP061770.1, read on the forward strand.
AGTGTTGCGCCTGGTGGGAGCGCAGTGTCATCGGGCTACGTGATCGGAGTCGACGCCGGCACGGGTGGTTGCAAGGTGACCGTGCTCGGCAGCGAAGGCACTATCCACGCGTCGGTCTACGTTCCGTATCCGTCGATCTACGCGCGGCCCGGGTGGGTCGAGCAGGACCCCGAGCAGTGGCGGGAGGCGGCGCTCTCGGGCGTCGCCCAGGCGCTCAGCGGCTTCAGCGCCGCGGAGCGCGCCGCCGTGCGCGGGCTGATCTTCTCGGCCCCCCACCACATCGCGGTGCTCCTGGACGCCGATGGCCGTCCGGTGCGCAACGCGATCATGTGGAACGACCAGCGCAGCGGTGAGCAGGTGCGCCGCCTGCAGGAGGCGCACGGCGACCTCATCCTCGACGTCACACGCAACAACGTGAGCGCCACGTGGACGCTCGCCCACCTCGCCTGGCTCACCGATCACGAGCCCGAGGTGCGCGAGAAGGCCGTGCGCATGGTCTACATGAAGGACTACCTGCGTTCGGCGTTCTCGGGCGGAGACACCCTCACCGACTACATCGAGGGCGGCGGAACCCTGTACTGGGATCTGCGTCGCCGCGAATGGAGCCGTGAGCTTCTCGAGATCGTCGGCTTCGCGGATGTCGCGCAGCCGGAGATCGTCACGCCGACCACGGTCGTGGGCACGGTCACGGCGGCCGCCGCCGAGCGCACGGGCCTTCCGCTCGACGCGCTCGTCTATGTCGGCACGGCCGACAGCGCCGCCGAGATCTACGCGGCCGGCGGCGTGCGCCCCGGCGACGCGGTTGTGAAGCTCGCGACGGCCGGCAACCTGCAGGTCGTGACGGATGCGCTGCCCAGCACGACGCGTCCGCTCACCTACGAGCACCCGATCGACGGCCAGTACTACGTCAACACCGCGACCAACTTCGCGGCGGCGTCGTTCCGCTGGTTCCGCGAGTCGTTCGTCGACGAGCTCGCCGCCGAGCGCGGCGTCGAGTCGTACGAGATCACCGAGTCCGACGTGTCGACGGTTCCCGCCGGCAGCCGCGGGCTCATGTTCCACCCGTACCTGAACGGCGAGCGGAGCCCGCTCTGGGATCCGAAGCAGCGCGGGTCGTTCTTCGGCGTCACCCCCGTGCACGACCGCGCGCACTTCACGCGCGCCGTCATGGAGGGTGTGGCGATGTCGATCCGTCACGCGTCCGAGGATCACGATCGCTTCCCCGAGAAGGCACGCCTTGTCGGTGGTGGCGCGAACAGCGTCACGTGGGGCCAGATCGTCTCGGACGTGCTCGGCATCCCCGTCGAGGTTCCGGAGCTCGCCGATTCGTCGGCGGGAACCGCGCTTCTCGCGGCGACCGAGCTCGGCTGGTTCTCGGATGTCGCGGAGGCGGCCGACTCGGCCCAGAACATCCTCCGCTCGCACGAGCCGAACCCGGCTGCCGTCGCGGTGTACGAGGAGCGCTTCGCGCTCTACACCGAGTACGAGCAGGCGACCCGCTCGATCGCGCACCGTCTGGCTGACAGCGGGGCATGACCTCGCCGACCACGGGGGACGCGCAGCTCTCGCTTCGACAGCTGCGGCAGTTCCTCGTGGTCGCCCGCGAGGGCAACATGCGCCGCGCGGCCGAGCTGCTGTTCATCTCGCAGCCCGCGCTCTCGCTCAGCGTGCAGCAGCTTGAGCGCGAGCTGCGGGTGACGCTGTTCGAGCGCAGCGCGCGCGGTGTGGCGCTCACGGCGGCGGGCACGCTGTTCCGCGAGCGCGCACAGGCGCTTCTCGCGTCGGCGGAGGCGGCCGTCGCGGATGTGCGCGGCGTCGCCGGCATCCGCCCGATCCGCGTGGGATACCTGCACAGCGTCGGCGCGGAGCTGCTGACGCGCGTCATCACCGGATTCGAGCGCGAGTTCCCCGCGCATGCCGTCGAGGCGCGCAGCTTCGATCTGTCGGACCCGACGGCGGGTGTGGCCTCGGGGGCCGCGGATGTGGCGTTCACCCGCTCGCCGGTGCTCGATCCCGAGCTGCACCACCTCGATCTCGCGACCGAGCAGTGGGCGGTGTGCCTGCCGGATTCGCATCCGCTCGCGAGCCGCGAGGAGGTGGCGATCGAGGAGCTCCTGGATGAGCCGGTCGTCGCTGCTCCGGAGAGCGCCGGGTCGTGGCGCGATCACTGGATGGCGGCGCAGGCGCGCGGCGGCCGTCCCGCGATCGTCGCGGCGGTCGCGGCCACCTTCGAGGCCGAGTACCTGGCGGTCGCGCGGGGTCAGGGCATCAGCTTCACGACCACCGAGGCGGCGCGGCTGTTCCGCCCGCCAGGGGTGCGCTTCATCCCCGTCGCGGGCATGGAGCCCGCGCGCGTGACGATGACGTGGCGCTCGGATCTGCCGCATGTGCGGCGCTTCGTGGACTTCGTTCGCCACCAGGATCTGGGGTCTTCGGCTTCCCTGATCGTGTGATCCGAACAAACGACTTCTTCGCGAAACATCCCCGTGGTCAACTTGGTGACAGATCAAGTTTTCGAGGAAAGGAATGATCAATGGGGGAATCGCGAGACGCGATGCTCGAACAGGGCCGCAAGGCTCTGATGGGTGGGTTCGGCGCCGAGGGCGTGCGCAAGCCGGTGATCGTGAAGTCCGAGGGCGCGCGCGTCTGGGATGACCAGGGCAACTCCTTCATCGACCTCACCTCGCAGTCCTGGACCAACAACATCGGCGGATCCGACCCGCGGATCGCTGAGGCCGCCTACCAGCAGGCGCTGCAGCTCAGCCACGTGCGCTCGATGTACCAGACCGAGCCGCAGCTCATGCTCGCCGCGCAGCTCGCCGAGATCGCTCCCGAGGGCCTCGGCAAGGTCGCCTTCAGCCTGCACGGCAGCACCGCGATCGAGACGGCGATGCGCCTCGCGCTCAAGAACTCCGACACCCCTGGTCCGTTCATCGCGCTCAACGACGCGTACCACGGCCGCACCTTCGCGACGATGGGACTCAGCTGGCCGCACGGCGAGCGTCGCTTCGACCAGCAGATCCCGTGGGCCATCCGCGTGCGCCAGCCCTACGCCTACCGTGCGCCGAAGGGCGTCTCGCCGAGCGAGTGGGCCGAGAAGTGCGCCGAGGACCTGCGCGAGGTCATCCGCGCGTCGCACACCCAGCGTCCCGTCGCGTTCATCATGGAGCCCGTCCAGGGCAACGGCACGCAGCTCGACTTCCCGGTCGAGTACTACCAGCGCGTGCGCGAGATCTGCTCCGAGACCGGCGTCTTCCTGATCTTCGACGAGATCCAGACGGGCTTCGGCCGCACGGGGAAGATGTGGGCCTCCGACTACTACGGAGTGACCCCCGACATCCTCGTCTTCGGCAAGGCCGCCGCCGGCGGTTACCCGCTCGCCGGCATCATCGCGCGCGAGGACATGAAGCCGTTCGGCCCCGGCGAGGACGCCCTCACCTTCGGCGGCTTCCCGCCGAGCATGGCGGCGGCGCTCGAGAACCTGCGCATCCTGCGCGAGGGCGACTACATCGAGAACGCGGCGCGCATGGGCGAGTACACCACCGGTCGCCTGAAGGAGCTCGCGGAGCGCCACCCGCTCATCGGCGAGGTGCGCGGCCCCGGCCTCCTCATCGGCGTCGAGCTGGTCGAGGATCGCGAGACCAAGGCACCCGCGATCAGCGCCACCGGCCAGGTGCTCGAGCGCGGATGGGAGCGCGGCGTGATGTTCGGCGAGACCCGTTTCGCGAACTCGGGCAACGTCGTCAAGTTCAAGCCCCCGATGTGCGTCACGAAGGACGAGATCGACATCTGCGTCGATGTCTTCGACGAGATCCTCACGGAGCTCGAAGCGGAGCGTGTAAACGCCTGATTACGTTTCGGGCGACGAGGGCGTCTGGGGTTGACACGCCACCAACCCGCTGAGATAGTCGTCTATACAACCAAGCACCACCTCCAACTCGAATATTGGGGAATCACACATGAAGAAGACCAAGCTCTTCGCCCTCGCCGCCGGCACTGTTGCCGTCGCGATGACGATCACCGGCTGCACCACTGACGGCGGCAGCTCCAACAACGAGGGCGCCGCCAGCGACACCCTCTACTTCGCCGGATGGGGAGGCCAGTACCAGGAGGCCATCGCCGAGGCGATCATCAAGCCGTTCGAAGAGAAGTTCGGCGTGAAGGTCGTCCAGGACTCGCCGGTCGACTACGTCAAGATCGAACAGATGGTTGCCGCGGGCAACATCACCTGGGACGTCACCGACAACGACCCGTTCTTCGTCAACCCGAACTGCGGCACGCTGTTCGAGGAGATCGACCAGTCGGCGATCGAGGGTCTGCCCGAGGAGATCGTGGCGCCGTGCGCCGTGCCGATCATCCAGTACGCGCAGGTTCTCATGTACAACACGGAGACCTACCCGGACCCGGCCACCGCGCCCAAGGGCTGGGAAGACTTCTTCGACACCGAGAAGTTCCCCGGCACGCGTGCCGTCGGCAACTACGCCACCTACGGTGCGGTCGAGGCCGCGCTCATGGCGGACGGCGTCGCCGAGGACGAGCTCTACCCGCTCGACTTCGACCGTGCGTACTCGAAGCTCGACACCATCCGCGACAGCCTCGTGTTCTGGGACACCGGTGCCCAGCAGGAGCAGCTCCTCGTCTCGGGTGAGCCCGACATGATGATCGCCTGGTCGGGCCGTGCGGCCACCCAGGTGCGCGGCGGAGCCACCTACGCCCCGGTCTTCGACCAGGCCGTGATCGCGTACAACACGCTCGCCATCACCAAGGGCTCCAAGAACAAGGAGCTCGCGGAGAAGTTCATCGCGTTCGCCCTCGAGGCCGAGCAGCAGAGCCGTCTGGCCGAGCTGATCGCCTACTCGCCCGGCAACCTGAACGCCACGCCGCAGCTCGACGAGATCGGCCAGCAGTACAACGTCATCGAGCCCGAGATCCTCTCGACCTCGGTCTACCAGGACATGAACTGGTGGGGCGACAACCTCGACGCCGGCGTCGAAGCCTGGACCAACTGGGCCATCGGCTGACCTGACCGCACCAAGAGATATACCGGAGAACGCCCGTGACGAGCACACAATCGCTCCGAATCGCGCAGGCTGACCGTCGCCCTCGTGGCGGCGGTCAGCCCCGGCCACGACGCGTGGGACTGCGGGCACTGCCCGTGGTCCCCGCGCTCGTCGTGGTCGCACTTGCGCTCATCATCCCCGTCGTGATTCTGCTGTCGCAGAGCTTCTTCGACCCTGACTTCACCCTCGACAACTACGTCAAGCTCTTCAACGACGAGACGTCGAAGACGGTGCTCGGACGCACGCTCGCCATGTCGGCGATCGTGACGCTCGTCACGCTCCTCCTCGCCTACCCGTACGCCGCCGCCATGACGATGGTGTCGGACAAGACGCGAGCGATCATGCTCGCGATCGTGCTGCTGCCCTTCTGGACGAGCCTCATGGCGCGAACCTTCGCCTGGATCGTCCTCCTGCAGGAGAACGGCCCCATCAACGCGATGCTGAGCGTCGTCGGCCTCGGCGACGTCAAGCTCGGCGGCACCGCCATCGGCGTCGTCATCGGCATGACCCAGGTGCTGCTGCCGTTCATGGTGCTGCCGCTCTACAGCGTGCTCTCCACGATCGACCTGCGCCTCGTGACCGCCGCGCAGAGCCTCGGCGCCCGCCCGCTCGTCGCCTTCGCAAAGGTGTACCTGCCGCTGTCGATGCCGGGCATCTTCGCCGGCATCACCCTCGTCTTCATCATGAGCATCGGGTTCTACGTGACCCCCGCCCTCCTCGGTTCGCCGCGTGAGGCGATGGTCGCCCAGCTCATCGACACCCGCATCATCCGCATGCTCGACTTCGCCGGAGGTGGTGCGCTCTCGCTTGTGCTGATCGCCATCATCCTCGTGCTTCTCGGAGTCGTCACGCGGTTCGTCGGCCTCTCGCAGGCGCTCGGAGCAGGAGCCACCAAGCGATGAACACCGCAACCCGTCTTCCCCTCTACCTCCGCATCATCGGCGTCGTCGTCGCGGTCTACCTGATCGCGCCGCTGCTGGTGATCATCCCGGTGTCCTTCACCGGCAAGCAGAGCTTCGAGTTCCCGCCCAAGGAATGGTCGCTCGACTACTACGTCAAGTTCTTCACGGACGACGTCTGGATGGGGGCGCTGCGCAACTCGCTCGTTCTCGCCGTCGTCGTCGCGATCGTCGCGACCGTGCTCGGCACGCTCGCCTCGTTCGCGCTCGTCCGGGTCGAGTTCCGCGGACGTGAGCTGGTCCGCACCGTGCTGCTCACCCCGATGATGGTGCCCTCGATCGTCGCCGCCGTCGCGGTGTACGCCGTCGCGCTGCGCACGGGACTCGTGGGCAACTTCGGCGGATTCGTCCTCGCCCACACGATGCTCGCGCTGCCGTTCGTGATCGTCGCGGTGACCGCGAGCCTCGGAACCTTCGATACCCGACTCGAGCACGCAGCTTCGAGCCTCGGCGCGAACAAGTTCACGACGTTCCGCCTCGTGACGCTTCCGCTGCTGCTTCCCGGCATGCTCTCGGGCGCGGTGTTCGCCTTCGTCACCTCGTTCGACGAGGTCGTCATGGCGCTGTACCTGCAGAGCCCGTCGCTGCGCACCCTCCCGGTGCAGATGTACACGAGCGTGAAGCTCCAGACCGACCCCACGATCGCCGCGGCCTCGACTGTGATCGTCGTGATCACGTCGGCCGCCATCCTTCTCCCGCAACTGCTCAGAAAGGCAGACAAGTCGTGACCGACACCACGAATGCGAGCTCCGTCGTTCTCCGCAACGTCGTCAAGAGCTACGGAAACGGAACGGCCAACGCCGTCGACAACGTCAGCCTGACGATCGCCGGCGGCGAGTTCATGACCTTCCTCGGTCCGAGCGGTTCCGGCAAGACCACGACCCTCAACGCGATCGCGGGCTTCCTCGACATCACGTCGGGCGAGATCCTCATCGCGGGCGAAGACGTCTCCCGTGTGCCCGCCCACAAGCGCGACCTCGGCATGGTCTTCCAGCACTACGCGCTCTTCCCGCACCTCAACGTGCTCGAGAACGTCGCCTTCCCGCTCGCGCGCCGCGGCGTCGCGAAGGCCGAGGCGCACGAGCGCGCCCGCGCCGTGCTCAAGGTCGTCGGGCTCGAGGGCTTCGAGGAGCGCCTGCCCAAGCAGCTCTCCGGTGGACAGCAGCAGCGTGTCGCCGTGGCGCGAGCCGTCGTCTACAACCCGCGCGTCGTCCTCATGGATGAGCCGCTCGGTGCGCTCGACAAGCGTCTGCGCGAGCAGGTGCAGACCGAGATCAAGCGCCTGCACCGCGACCTCGGCCTCACGTTCATCTACGTGACCCACGACCAGGAGGAGGCGCTCGCGCTGAGCGACCGCATCGCGGTCTTCAACGACGGAAGCATCGCCCAGGTGGGAACGGCGGAGGAGCTCTACGAGCGACCCGCGAACCGCTTCGTCGCGAACTTCCTCGGTGAGTCGACCATCTGGTCCGGTTCGGTCGACGGCGACGCGTTCGTCATCGACGGCGGCCTGCGCCTGCCTCTGCCCGCCGACCGCACGGTCGCCGAGCCCGTGGCCGTCATGGTGCGCCCCGAGAACCTGCGCGTCGTCGCGGCGGACGCTGCGACCTCCGGCCCCCGTGTCGTCGGTCGCGTCGTCGAGACCATGTACCTCGGCTCCTCGGCCAAGACCGCGGTCGAGCTGCCGGGTGGCGTCACCGCTGTCGTGCGCACCCCCGCCGCGATCGCCGTGCCCGTGCAGGTCGGCGACGAGGTCGCCGTCACGTGGAACGACGAGCACGCCGTCTTCCTCGCCGCCAACTGAACCGCAGTACCAGCTCACACAGGAGTCACATCATGAGCCAGTCTTCGCTCCCCGCGATGCTGTACCCGTTCGCTCGCCCCACGGCGACCGAGTTCCTGCGGATCGTCCGCGGCGAGGGAACCCTCGTCTTCGACGACGAGGGCAACGACTACGTCGACGCGACGTCGTCGCTGTGGTTCGCCACGGTCGGTCACGGCCGCACGCAGATCGCCGACGCGGTCGCCGCGCAGATGTCGCGCCTCGCGGCATTCCACACCTTCGAGCGCTTCTCCAACGACATCGTCGAGGAGCTCTCGGAGCTGCTCGTCGCCGACGCGCCGATGGACGACGCCCGTGTGTTCTTCACGAACTCCGGATCCGAGGCCGCCGACACCGGCATCAAGATCGCGCGTGCCGCCCGCACCCTGCAGGGCAAGCCCGAGAAGTCGATCATCGTCGCGGTCGACGGCGCCTTCCACGGCGTCTCGTACGCGGGCATCTCGGTGGGTGGCATCCAGGACAACAAGAACCGCTTCGGCGCGACCCTGCCCGACGTCATCCACGTTCCCCGCCACGACATCGACGCCCTGCGCGCCGTGTTCGAGGAGCACGGCGACCGCATCGCCCTGTTCATGATCGAGCCGGTGCTCGGTGCGGCGGGCGTCTACCCGCCGCCGGAGGGCTTCCTGAAGCAGGTGCGCGAGCTGTGCGACGAGCACGACGTGTGGCTGCTGTTCGACGAGGTCGTCACGGGCTTCGGCCGCCTCGGCACCATGTGGGCGTCGCGCTACTTCGACGTGCGCCCCGACCTCGTGATGTTCGCGAAGGGCGTCACCTCGGGCTACTTCCCGATGGGCGGTGTCTTCGTGGGAGCCGACGTGCGCGCAGCGCTCGAGTCGGACCCGGAGTTCCTGCTGCGTCACGGCCACACCTACTCGGGCCACCCGGCCGCGTCGGCTGCCGCGCTCGCGAACATCCGCATCCTGCGCGAAGAGAACCTCATCGCGAACGTGCCGCACATCGGCGCGCGCATCCGCGAGGGCCTCGACGCGATCCACGCCGACGGTCTCGTCGACGCGGTGCGCAGCGAGGGTGCCATGTGCGCGGTGCAGCTGCCGGAGAACGTCGAGGCTGTCGACATCCGCGAGCGCATGATCGCGAACGACCGCGTCATCGTGCGCGCCATCGGCCGCTCGACGATCGCCATGTCGCCGCCGTTCGTGACGACTGACGAGCAGATCGACCGCATCCTGGCGGCGCTGCGTCGTGCGCTGGAGGACGTGCACGCCGGACGCTGACCCGGAGTGCTTGGCGGGCGGCCGCGGATCGGGGGATCCGCGGCCGTCTTCTCATTCCAGGCCGTGAGGCATGTCGAGCAGCTCCTCGAGCTCCTCGCGCAGATCCTGCAGTGCGATGCTGCGGGCGACGCCCTTGAGGGTGCGCGATCCGCGCTTCTGGGGCACCGAAGCGGCGGTCGCCGCGATCTCGTCGAGCGCGAGCATGCGCGCCTCGTCGATGAGCTTGGCGGTGGCCTCGTCGTCGGTCTGGAAGTCCCGCAGACTCTTCGCCACCGCCAGGAGCACGCGCCGCCGACGCCGCAGCAGCGGCACATCGCGCGAGTTGTAGTCACGGGCCGTCACCGCGCTGCGGTGGCGCTTGCGCGCATAGCCGATGTCGACGAGCAGCCTCTGGGCATCCTGCTCGCTCTCGACGGCGAGATGCTCCGCCTCGGCGCGCACCGTCTCCGTGAACCAGGTCTGGTCGAAGTCGACCCCATCACGCAGCGTGCGCAGGATGATGAGATTCTTCATCCGCTGACGGATGCCCGCGAACGCGACGAGGAGAGCGTCGGCGACAAGGTCGCTCAACGAGGTGCGGCGCGGAGGCAGTCGGAACATCGGCATCGTGTCCACGTTATCCACAGCACGGTCCTCAGTGGGCATACCCGCAGGGTTTTCAACACGGGGGCAGTTCTGCCCGTGGCATCGGGGCGCGGGTCTGCAACAATCAGCCTCGACGCGCCCTCGCGTCGCAAAGGAGCGAATCCATGACAACCACCCCTCCGCAACGGTCCAGAGCCGCCACGATGTCCCTGTGGCTCGCCGTCGGCGCACTCATCGTCGCCGCGATCATGGGCGGGTTCTTCATCATCGTGGGAGACCAGGCGAACGTCGCCGGCCGTGCGTGGCTGACACTGTTCCTGGTGCTGCTGTTCGCCGGTGCGGTCGTGCTCGACGCGCAGGTCTCCGACGGGCCCAACAAGTGGTACCTCACCGCCTCGACCATCACCAACGTCGTGATCGTCGCCGTGGGTCTGATGAAGCTCTGGAACGGCTGGCTGCAGGGGGAGAACACGAGTGATCCGGGGGTGTGGAGCGCCCAGTTCGGACGCCTCATCGCCGTCGCCGTGCTGCTGCGACTCGCACTTCTCGTCACCCAGCTCTACGGCCTCTACTTCGTGACCCGCGCCCGCAGCCAGGTGGGCAAGATCACGGCGGGCATCACGATCGGCATGGTGTGGATCGCTGCGCTCGTGCTCGCGGTCCCCGCCTCGTTCCCCGCCTACGACTGGCCCGAGTGGTGGTGGCGCATCGCCGGCGCCGCATCGCTCGTCGCGGTGGTCATGGCGGTCATCCCGGTGATCATCCGTGCGTTCGAGCCCAAGCCCGAGCGTGCGGCGGTCCAGACCCCCGCGTACCAGGCGCCTGCCGCCGGCTACGCGCCTGCGGGGTACCAGGCCTACCAGCAGCCGGTGTACCAGCAGCCGGCCGCACAGCCCGCCTACCAGCCGGTTCCCCCGGAGTACCAGCAGCAGGCCGCCGCACCAGTCGCGGCCGCGCAGCAGCCGGTTGCGCCCGCGCCCGCGGTAGAGGTCGCACCCGCGGCAGGTGGCACGGAGGCCGCGCCAGCACCGGAAGGCGAGATCACGCCGCCGGTTCCGCCGCAGTGAGGCGAGACCGAGCCCGGTCCTGAACACGTCGAGGCCCCCGAGATGATCTCGGGGGCCTCGTCCGCGTGAGGGGGCCGGCTGAGCGCTCGGCCGGGCGCCGTCTGCGCGTCAGTAGTCCTCACCCTCGGCCTGCGAGGGGTGGCGATCGAACCACGCGGGAACCGCGATGAAGTCGAGGGCGTCGGTGTCGAAGAGCTCGGTGCTTGCCATGATCTCTGTCCTTCCGGGAGTGCGCTGCTCTGCGCGCGATCAGCGGGCGGATTTTCCGCTCAGCCCCATCCTGCGCGTGAGATCGCCGAAAATGGGGCCGGATCAGGCGGAACTTCATCGTCGTCTTCCGTTTCCAGCAAGAATCCCGGTTCTTGACGCACAGCCTGATCACAGGGCCTGGCTGGCGAGCGCAGCACTCTTCACGCCGCTGCATGAGGCGGAGGTGGGGGATGAGTTCTGGATCGATGTGCTCGGCGAGCAGCACTGGTACCGGGTCGATCAGATCGTCACCGTCGAGCCGGGCGATCTGCGCGAGATGCAGATCCTCGAAGGGCGCGACTATGTGACCCTGTTCACCTGCACGCCGGTCGGGGTCAACAGCCACCGGCTGCTCGTCCGAGGCGAGCGCATCCCGGCGCTTCCGCCGAGGTGGGAGCGATGCAGAGCGATGTGCAGGCGGGATTCCCCTGGTGGCTGCTCGCGTTCGCGGGTGGAACCGCTGTTGCCGCGTAGCTGGTATTCCGGCCGACTCGTCGTTCCCGCGGTGCGGGCGATGCTGCGCACGAGCGGGCGGGATGACTCCGAAGCCTGAAGCCATCCACCGCAGATGCAGAAGAACCCCGGTCGATGACCGGGGTTCTTGATGTTGGTGGCTCCGACGGGCGTCGATCCCGTGACCTCACGATTTTCAGGCGGTTACCTGATGCGGCCTCCGTATGGAGGAAGCGGACTACGAACCCGGATTCGAGCCGGACGAAGCCCCCGAGGTTGTGCGCCCTGCTGGGTGCTCGAACCCGTTCCGCACGAAGTCGGGGCTGTATGTGCGGTGCCAGTCGCGACTGCGCTCGAAGTGCGAGAGCTGCGCCGAGCTGTATCGGGGCGACTGGGCAGCGATTGCCCGCTCCGGGGTGTTCGACGGCCCGGTCGAGCGCTACAGCTTCTACCTGCTGACGCTCACCGCGCCTTCTTTCGGGCGGGTGCACCGGGTGCCGAAGGCGAGCGCGCCGGCGGCGTGCGGGTGCGGTGGTCGCCACACTGCTGCGGACGCTGATCTTCGCGGGGTGCCGCTGGATCCTTCGACGTATGACTACGCGGGGCTGGTGGCGTGGAATCGGGACTCGGGGTTGCTGTGGGATCGCACGCGGCGGCGGTTGCGTGATCGGTGGGAGTCGGTGGAGTTCTTCGTCGTGCGGGAGTGGCAGGAACGCGGCGCGCTGCACCTGCATGCGATTGTGCGGATCGACCGCCTCGGGGCACCGGATGCGCGTGTGCTGGCGGACGCCGCGCGCACGGCGACGGCGTTCTCACGGGTCGATGGCGGGTTGGTCGAGTGGGGCTCGCAGGTGCGGTGCGATGCGTTCCGCGCCGACGGCGATGGGGCAAAGACGATCTGGTATCTCTCCAAGGCGCTGAACTACGTGCTCAAAGACACTGCAGGCGACGCCGACGGCAAGCGTGCCCGTTCGTGGGAGCACGTCGCGCGCCTCGCGGACGCCGCTCGCATGATGCGCTGCTCACCCGGTTGCGAGCCCAACGCCTGCCGCAGTCGCACTCACGAACGATTCGGAGCCAGAGGCCATGTCGTATCCGCCTCACGCCGCACGAAGACCCGCACGGGCTGGTCATTCACCGGCCTCACCCGGCGGGTTCAACGAATGCTGCGCACCGAGTGGGTGACGAAGAGAGCAGAGGCCGCAACCTCGGCCCAGCCGGAAGCGGCGCTCGAGCATCCATCGCGCCGAGCTCGACGCGAGCTGATGGCTACGCCTTCGAACGCTCCGTGACGGCCCGGTTCGGACGAGTGGTGACGGGGTTCGGGGTGGCGGGGTGGCGACCCGTGGGTGTTCCGTCCGGAGGGTCCCCGGCAGGGGCCGACGGACGGGAACCCACGGACGGCACCCGACGACCGAAGCGGTCACGCGTCGCCCGAATGGAACAGGCTCGACCGTCACGATGCGGGTGCATCCGCAGGATGCGTCCGCGCCGCTGGGAGCGCCGAAGGCGCGGCGCGCGAGCGCGTGAGCGGGGCGGCTAGTCGAATGCTGGCCGGTCAGACCAGTCCAGCGTCTCCCCTAAGTGCTGGCCTACCTCTGTTGATATTGCTTGCGCGCCGATTGAGTAGATGCGCGCACAGGTGATTCCGCCGTGAATCGTCAAGCTATAGAGGCCCTTGCCCATTGGGCGGAGCACTTCGTGTGCATTCGGTTCATCCGCTTTCAGCGGCCCGTACCAGCGTTCCGAACGCCAACCCGTGGTCAGCCCATGCGTCAGATGGTGCCGCACCTGCATCCACGAGCGGGACGCGGCAAGAGCTTGCTCCCAGGTGAGCGTCGCTGGCTTCGCGGCCCCGCGCGCGGACGTGAAGTTGTATATCGGGATTGAGACGCCTACATCCAGCTGGGGTGCGGTCGCTGGAAAGCTCCTCTTCATGTAGTTCCTAAATTCCCAAAGGCTCGGGTTGTGCCAGCCTCCGATCTTCTTCGCGATCTCACCGAAACTTAGCCCCGCCTTCGCCAGCGCGATGGCCGCGAAATCCTCTGCGAAGCCCTCGAAGGCCGCGGTGGTACTCAGCACGATTGCAGGCGCCAGAGCTGCTGCGTTCGACGGGTGTCCCTTAGTCCGCGGGTGCAGCTTCAATAGGCGAGCCGAAGTGGTGAGTGATTTGCAGTAGCGATCAACGGCTTCTTGGAGCGTTGGCACAACGATGGTCGCAGGTGCCAAGGTGACGGGTGCAGGTACGGCTGCAGGTGGCGGGACAATAGTCATATGTGCAAATCACATCCCTCTTGATCTTGTAGGGGATATTTCGGGAGGTACGCCTAGGCCGCATTCCGGCGGGCTCGAACGTACATGCGGGAGTGAGCTACTAGCGATTGAACCTCTCCCCATTCCAGCGTCAGGTTCTTCTCGTAGTGGGCCGCTACGGACATGTAGAAGATCAATGCTTCGTCCGGATCCAGCGGCCCAAGGGTTGAGATAAGTGATTCAGCGTTGAGCCGCGGAGTTTGCGAACGGCGGATTTGCCAGCGTATGACTGTGACCGCCCCAATGATGACCAAGAATCCAACCAAAAATACGAGTCCGGCGGCGATCCAAGCGGTGTGCTCCACTGGGCAAACATATCGGTGGCCCGAGGTAGACAGTGTGACCCTTTCGAGGCGCGCGACGGTGGAACGCCGTAGTCTTGCAGTCGCAGAACCTAGGACTGCAGATTGGTGGAATCGTGGCTGACTTCCGAGCTGAGCGGATGCCGTCCCCCGAGGGGGAGGGGCGCGCCAAGTCCGCGATGGAGTCCGCCTACGAGACGTACTTCAAGGTCAACAAGGCCGCTAATCAGCGGCTGTTCGCGGCGTTTCCCGAGCTGCGGAACCTGGGCAAGGGCTACGTGGGCGCGAAAGTGCTCGACACGATGGGTTTCTGGCTCATGTGGCAGATCTGCGGCGGGTTCGAGGGCACGCAGAAGGCGCTCTCGATCAGCAAGTCGCAGATGTATCGACGCATTGCTCTGTTCCGCGAGGTATTCGGTGAGCACCCGGATGTGTACGAGTTCCCCGGCATCACCGTCGATCCTGCCGAGTTCCTAGCGGGATTCGCGGCGAAGCAGGCTGGACAAAAGAAGGACTAGTCGCAAATATTGCGTCTATGGGAGTAGCGCGCTAGTCTCGCATTATGCGACTAGCGCCAGGCTCGACTGCACCCACCGTGGGTGCTCTCTGGGAGCGCTACAAGCCGGTCATCTTCTCGAAGGTCGCCCCCGGAACGCAGCGCGCGTACACCTACGCGTGGCGGCGGCGCGTCGAGCCGTGGTTCGCGGATCGCCCCATCGCTTTGATCACCACGCTCGACGTCGAGGAAGCTTTCGCAAGCTGGCCGGGCAAGGAATCTACTCGCGCCGATGCGCTTGGCGCGCTGTCGGCGCTGTGCAGGGTCGCAGTCAAGGGCGGGCTGATCGCCTCGAATCCGTGCATCGGTGTGGATCGCCGTCGGCAGCAGGCGTCAGACGTCGCCGGGCGAGCGCTCACCCGCGCTGAGTTCCAGGTTCTGTGCGACTTGTTGCCCGAGTCGGGGCCGTATCGCCGCTTTGTGCTGGCAATGGCCTACACGGGGTGCCGTCTCGGTGAAGTCGCAGGCCTCCGCGTCTCGGATATCGACTGGGCGCAACGCACTCTGAGCGTCAGCCGCACCGCATCGCCCGGCGTGACGGGGGAGCTGGTCATCGGGCCGACAAAGGGGCGACGTGCTCGCGCTGTGCCGATCGTGGATCAGTTCGTCCCGATCCTCCGCGAGGCGGCGGAAGGCAAGGGCCTCCACGACTACCTGTTCACGGGACCGCGCGGCGGGTTCATCAATTCCAAGAACCTGAGCCGGGCGCTCGATTGGCGCAACATCCGTGATCAGGTCAAGACATTCGCGCCGGGGGAGCGTCCGCTGCGCTGGCATGACTTGCGGCACACGGCGGCGGTGTTCTTCTTCGACGCCGGGTTGCCTGCGCCGGATGTGCAGGCGCTGCTCGGGCATTCGTCGCTCATGGTGACGCAGCTCTACGCAGACACGCGAAGACTCGCGGCCCGAAGAAGCGTCGAACCGCTGTCCGCGTTCTTCGGCTCCCAGTCGAGAGGTCATCCCGAGGGAGGTGAATCGGCCGCTAGATCAGTGTCTGACCTGGGCTTTTAGTGGTGGCTCCGACGGGCGTCGATCCCGTGACCTCACGATTTTCAGTCGTGCGCTCTACCAACTGAGCTACAGAGCCTCAACGACTCGCGTCGCTGATTGTCCAAGAGCCTCCCCTTTCGGAAAGGCTCTCGACCAGCGACCCTGACGGGACTTGAACCCGCGACCTCCGCCGTGACAGGGCGGCACGCTAACCAACTGCGCTACAGGGCCTTGCATATTCAATTTTACTCGGTTGGTGACCCCAACGGGATTCGAACCCGTGCTGCCGCCGTGAAAGGGCGGTGTCCTAGGCCACTAAACGATGGGGCCGAGCCAGAAGCATCAGCAACCGAGAAGTAAGCATACGTGTCTTCGGGCTCGAACGCGAATCGAGCGAATCGGGGGCGCGCCTGCCCCGAAAACCTGAACCGATGGTTGAGTCTTGGCGGGTGGGCGGTTCCCCTGGAACCCGAGGAATCGCGTTGCTACTGTGAAAGATGTTGCCCAAGTGACATAACGTGCGAGCGCGTCACGGGGATGGGGAGAGATGCACAACCGGGGGAATGGAACGCTTCGGCGCGAGCGCACATCGGTGCGCCGTCGAGGGCAGGCGGCACTCGCCGCCCTCGCGACTGGTGTGCTCATCGCCACGATCGGCGCGACCTCCTCGACCGCGGCCCCCGCCGACTTCCCCAGCTGGTCCGACGTGCAGGCCGCCAAGCGCAACGAGGCCGCCGCCAAGGCGCAGCTCGCGGCGCTCAACGCGAGCATCACCTCCGCCCAGGCCGAGGTCGACCGCACGCAGGCCGAAGCCGAGGCGCGCGGCAACGAGTACTTCATCGCCCAGCAGGCGTACGACGAGCAGGCGATCATCACCGAGCAGCTCGTCGCACAGCAGCAGCAGGCGCAGGTCGAGGCGGATGCCGCCAAGCGCGAGACCGCGCAGCTCATCGCCGGCCTCGCGCGCCAGGGCGGCAGCGACACGACCACGGGCCTCCTCGGCGACACGGGCGGCGCGGACGGCTACCTCTACCGCATCGGCGCGGTCGCGAAGGTCTCCGAACGCAGTGACGCGGTCTACCAGCAGGCCATCCAGCTGCAGAACACGGCCCAGTCGCTCGCCGACCAGGCAGCCGTCGCCCAGGCGAAGCTCGCCGAGCTGAAGGCGGTCGCCGAGCAGGCGCTCCTCGCCGCTCAGGCGGCGTCCGAGCAGGCCGCGCGCAAGCTCGCCGAACTCGAGGAGGCCAAGGTCAAGGCCGAGGCGCTCGCCGCCTTCCTCACGGGTCAGCGCGAGGTCACCGAGGCCGACTACCAGGAGGGTCTGCGCCAGAAGTGGGGCGCGGGCGTGGGCGAGGTCAACGATCAGGGATGGGCGCGTCCGTCGGCGGGCAACATCCGCAGCGCCTACGGCATGCGCAAGAACCCCGTCAACGGCGCGTGGATGCTGCACACCGGCATCGACCTCGGCGCGGCGTGCAACGCCCCCATCTATGCGGCGAGCGGCGGCACGGTCGTGTACGCCGGCTGGTACGGATCGTGGGGCAACTACGTCGCGATCGACCACGGCGACGGCACCAACACCGGCTACGCCCACATCGTCAGCGGCGGAATCGGGGTGAGCGTCGGCCAGAAGGTCGCGCCCGGCCAGCTCATCGCGAAGGTCGGCACGACCGGCATGTCGACCGGCTGCCACCTGCACTACATCACGCGCGTCAACGGGAACACGACCGATCCCGTGCCGTTCATGCGGAACCGGGGCATCACGTTTTGACTGAGAACCGCCCGCGCAGACGGACCCGCAGCCACGCGGCCACGGCCGCGGGCGCATTCGCCGCAGCCTTCGCCCTGACCGCCACCGGCGGCCTGCCCGCGAACGCCGCGCCTCCCGACGTGCCCACCTGGGAAGAGGTGCAGGCTGCTCAGCGCAGCGAGGAGTCGAAGAAGGCCGAGATCGCGAAGATCGAAGCCATCGTCTCCGACCTGCAGCAGCGCGCCGCCGACCTCGCCAAGGTCGCGATGGAGCGCGCCGAAGACGCCCTCATCGCCCAGAGCGAGCTCGCCGATGCCGAGGCGAAGACCTCTCGACTCGCCGCGCAGCTCGAGGATGCCGAAGCTCGAGCGTCGTCGTCGGCCACGCTCGCCGCGAGCCTCGTGAGCCGCCTCGCACGGCAGGGCGGAGGTGACACGAGCGCCCTTCTCGCGTTCTCGTCGGCAGAGGACGCCGACCTGCTTCTCTCGCGCCTCGGCACGATGGAGAAGCTGTCCGCCACCTCCACGGCCCTCGTCGAGCAGGCGCTCTTCGACAAGCGCGCCGTCACCTCGCTGGCCGAGGAGGCCGAACTCGCCGAGGATGAGCGGCGCTCGCGCGCCGGTGCCGCCGTCGCCGCCCAGGAGGAGGCTGCCGCCGCCGCCGAATCGCTCACCGCCCAGGTGGCTGAGCAGGAGGCGAACATGTCGGTGCTCTACCAGCAGCTCGCGCTGCTGAAGGGAACGACCGCCGAGCTCATCCGCGAGTACTACGAGGGCATCGTCGTGACCCCGGCACCCACCACGCCCGCCCCCGCGCCGCAGCCGACGCAGCCCGGCCAGCCCGCGCAGCCCACCACGCCGCCGGCGCCACCCACGCAGCCCACGACGCCGCCGACCCAGCCGACCACCCCGCCGAGCTCCGGCTA
This sequence comes from Salinibacterium sp. ZJ70, assembly GCF_011751865.2. Classification (GTDB taxonomy): domain Bacteria; phylum Actinomycetota; class Actinomycetes; order Actinomycetales; family Microbacteriaceae; genus Homoserinibacter. The sequence goes on from NZ_CP061770.1 coordinate 201,395, forward strand.
CCCCACGCCCAACGCATCCGCCGTCTCCGGTGCGATCGCGTTCGCGCGGCAGCAGCTGGGCGAGCGCTACCAGCTGGGCGGCATGGGACCGGATGTGTGGGACTGCTCCGGGCTCACGAAGGCGTCGTACGCATCCGTCGGCGTGTACATCGGCACCCACAGCTCCACGGACCAGTACAACTACATGAAGCGCCAGGGGCGTCTCGTGCCGTACAGCCAGGTGCAGCCGGGCGACCTGATCTTCTACTCGGACGGCGGCTCCGCCGACAACCCGCGCAAGTACCACGTGACCATGTACGTGGGCGACGGCAAGATGATCGAGGCCCCGAATCCGAGCGCCACCGTGCGCGTCGTCAACGTGCGCAACAGCGACCGCGTCGCCTACGTCGGGCGTCCCACGGGCTGACCCGAACGCAGCCGACCCCAGACGCACGAGAGCCCCGGATGCGGGCATCCGGGGCTCTCGGTCAGCGTGTGAGCGTCAGTGGCTCTCGTGCGGCACGTACGCGGCGATGCCCGCCTGCACGATCGCCTCGGCCTCGGCGGCGTTGCCCCAGCCTTCGGTCTTGACCCACTTGCCGGGCTCGAGGTCCTTGTAGTGCTCGAAGAAGTGCTCGATCTCCTTGCGGGTGTACTCCGGGATGTCGTCGACGTCCTGGATGTGGCTCCAGCGCGGGTCCTTCGCGGGAACCGCGATGACCTTCGCGTCGGATCCGCCGTCGTCGGTCATGTTGAAGACGCCCACGGGGCGCACCTTCACGCCGACGCCGGGGAAGAGCGGGTAGTCGAGCAGCACGAGCACGTCGACGGGGTCGCCGTCGAGGCCGAGGGTGTTCTCGAAGAAGCCGTAGTCGGTGGGGTACACGAATCCGGTGAACAGCACGCGGTCGAGGAACACGCGCCCGGTCTCGTGGTCGACTTCGTACTTGTTGCGGCTCCCCTTGGGGATCTCGATGACGGCGGCGTAGTCGGCCATGTTCACTCCTGGTGCGTGCGGGATGTCGAAGTAACGTTAGCCGATGCACCCTGGAGCAGACCGACCGCGCCTCACACCCGAGATGGCCGATATCCGCCGTGCCGTGCGCGACGCGACGACCGACCTGCGGGGCTCGGATGCGCTCGTGTTCGTCGCTCTCTCGGGCGGCGCGGATTCGCTCGCGCTCGCCGCAGCCACGGCGTTCGAAGCGCCGCGCGCCCAGCTGCGCGCCGGGGCCGTGATCGTCGATCACGCTCTTCAGGCAGGTTCGGATGCGGTGGCCGCCCGCGCCGCCGAGCAGGCACGTGAGCTCGGGCTCGACCCGGTGATCGTGGAACGCGTCGAGGTGGGCTCGGCGGGTGGGCCGGAAGCGGCGGCGCGCGAGGCGCGCTACGCAGCGCTCGAGTCCGTGGCGACTCGCTCCGGCGCCCGTGCGGTGCTGCTCGCCCACACCCTCGACGATCAGGCGGAGACCGTGCTGCTGGGGCTCGCGCGCGGAAGCGGCGCCTCGAGCCTGCAGGGGATGGCTCCCACCTCCGGGCTGTGGCGTCGGCCGCTCCTCGGCATCCGCCGCACCGAGACGCGCAAGGCGTGCGCCGATCAGGGCCTCGAGCCGTGGGACGACCCGCACAACCTCGACCCCACCTACGCCCGGGTGCGGGTGCGCCGACGCGTGCTGCCGGTGCTCGAAGCGGAGCTCGGACCCGGCATCGCCGAGGCGCTCGCCCGCACCGCCGAGCAGGCGCGTGAGGACGCCGAGGCGTTCCAGCAGCAGATCGACGAGTTCATCGAGGACATCTGCGAACCTGCCGAAGCCGGCATCGCCGTGTCGGTCGCCGCGCTCGCCGCGAACCCGGCGGCGCTGCGGCAGCGCATCATCCGCTACGTCGTGCTCTCCGAGTTCGGCGTCGCGCTCAGCCGCACCCAGACCCTCGAGGTCGCGCGTCTCGTGACCGACTGGCGGGGGCAGGGGCCCATCGATCTGCCCGAGCTCACCGCGCGCCGCGAGGGCGGCCTGCTCGTCTTCGCCTCCACGCGCGCAGATGACACCGCGACGGACGCCTCCGACGCGACGTAGGCTTGACTCATGGAGACGGCCGACATCCAGGGTGACCTGACCAAGGTTCTCGTCGAGGAGAAGGAGATCCACGCCCGGATCGCCGAACTCTGTCGCGAGATCGAGCGCGACTACGAGGGCAAGGATCTGCTGCTCGTCGGCGTTCTGCGCGGAGCGGTCATGGTCATGGCCGACGTCTCGCGCGAACTCAACCGCCACATCGAGATGGACTGGATGGCGGTGAGCTCCTACGGAGCCAGCACCCAGTCGTCGGGTGTCGTGCGCATCCTGAAGGACCTCGACTCCGACCTCACGGGCCGCAACGTGCTCATCGTCGAGGACATCATCGACTCGGGCCTCACGCTCTCCTGGCTGCGCGAGAACCTCGCGGGCCGTGGCGCCGCCTCGGTCGAGATCTGCGCCCTGCTGCGCAAGCCCGAGGCCGCCAAGGTCGAGGTCGACGTGCGCTATGTGGGATTCGACATCCCCAACGAGTTCGTCGTCGGCTACGGCCTCGACTACGCCGAGAAGTACCGCAACCTGCGCGGCATCGGCGTGCTCGCCCCGCACGTGTACTCCTGATCTCGGGCACCGCCTCAGCCTCCGGCGAACATCCAGGCCCCACCAGGCATACGGGCGGTAGCCTGACAGTCACTTCTCCGCAGAGGAAGGACTCGGGCTCCCGCCCCGCTCATACATGAACCTCAAACGCATCGTTCGCGGCCCCCTGCTCTACGTCATCCTGGGTGCGATCATCCTCATCGTCGGGTTCAACCTGCTGAACACGACCGGCTTCCAGCGTGTGACCACGCAGGAAGGCATCGAGCTGCTCGGCGGCAACACGGTCGAGTCGGTGAAGGTCGTCGACGGCGAGCAGCGCGTCGACCTCACGCTCGACAAGGCCTACGTCGACGACGACAAGGTCGACAAGGGCAAGCTCGTGCAGTTCTACTACGTCCAGCCGCGCGGCGAGGACGTGATCTCGGCGATCGACGCCTCGGACGCGACGTTCGATGACGAGGTTCCCCAGACCAGCTGGTTCGTGAGCCTGCTCAGCATCCTCATCCCGTTCCTGCTCATCGGTCTGATCTTCTGGTTCCTGTTCTCGACGATGCGCGGCGGCGGCAACGGCGTCATGCAGTTCGGCAAGTCGAAGGCGAAGCTCGTCTCGAAGGAGTCGCCGAAGGTCACGTTCGCGGATGTCGCGGGCGCCGACGAGGCGGTCGAAGAGCTCACCGAGATCAAGGACTTCCTGCGGGATCCGACGAAGTTCCAGGCGGTCGGCGCCCGCATCCCGAAGGGCGTGCTGCTGTACGGCCCTCCCGGTACGGGCAAGACGCTCCTCGCACGCGCTGTCGCGGGCGAGGCGGGCGTGCCGTTCTATTCGATCTCCGGTTCGGACTTCGTGGAGATGTTCGTGGGTGTCGGCGCGAGCCGCGTGCGCGACCTGTTCGAGCAGGCGAAGCAGAACGCACCGGCGATCATCTTCGTCGACGAGATCGACGCCGTCGGCCGCCACCGCGGTGCGGGTCTCGGCGGAGGCCACGACGAGCGCGAGCAGACCCTCAACCAGCTGCTCGTCGAGATGGACGGCTTCGACCCGAAGACCAACGTCATCCTCATCGCCGCCACCAACCGTCCCGACATCCTCGACCCCGCCCTGCTGCGTCCGGGGCGCTTCGATCGCCAGATCGGCGTCGACGCTCCCGACCTGAAGGGGCGCTTGAAGATCCTCCAGGTGCACGCGGCAGGCAAGCCGATGGCGAAGAACGTCGACCTCGAGGTGCTGGCGCGCAAGACGCCCGGCTTCACGGGCGCCGATCTCGCGAACGTGCTCAACGAGGCAGCGCTCCTCACGGCGCGCAGCAACGCGCAGCTCATCGACGACCGTGCGCTCGACGAGGCCGTCGACCGTGTGATGGCGGGCCCGCAGCGCCGCACGCGCATGATGAACGAGAAGGAGAAGCTCATCACGGCGTACCACGAGGGCGGTCACGCGCTCGCGGCGGCGGCGATGAACCACTCCGACCCGGTCACGAAGGTCACGATCCTTCCCCGCGGTCGCGCGCTCGGCTACACGATGGTGCTGCCTCTCGAGGACAAGTACTCCGTCACGCGCAACGAGCTGCTCGACCAGCTCGTGTACGCGATGGGCGGTCGCGTGGCCGAGGAGATCGTCTTCCACGACCCCACCACGGGTGCGTCGAACGACATCGAGAAGGCCACGAGCATCGCCCGCAAGATGGTCACCGAGTACGGCATGAGCGCGAACATCGGCGCCATGAAGCTCGGGCAGTCGCAGGGCGAGGTGTTCCTCGGACGCGACATGGGCCACCAGCGCGACTACTCGGAGGAGATGGCGCAGCGCGTCGACATCGAGGTGCGCGCGCTCATCGAGAACGCGCACGACGAGGCGTATGCGGTGCTGACCGCCAACCGCGACGTGCTCGACCGCCTCGCGCGCGAGCTCATCGAGAAGGAGACCCTCGACCACAACCAGCTGGCCGAGATCTTCGCGGATGTGCGGAAGCTCGACGAGCGCCCGCAGTGGCTTTCGAGCCAGTCGCGCCCCGTGAGCGACCTGCCGCCGATCGAGATCGTCGTGAAGGAGCCCGAGGTGGAGGTCACCGAGGGCACCGAGGACTCTCCCGGTGCGGCCTCTGGTGGGCCGGCGCACCCGCCCTTCGGCCACCCGACTCCCGGCATCGCGCCCGCGTAGGCCATCGTGACGATCGACTCGGAGCGCATCCAGGCGGCCGTCGTCGAGCTGCTGCAGGCGATCGGCGAGGACCCGACACGGCCGGGCCTCGCCGCGACGCCTCGGCGCATCGCCGACTCCTATGCCGAGCTGTTCGCCGGCATCGGCGCAGACCCGCTCGAGCACCTCGCGGACGCCGCCGAGTTCTCGGGGGACGACGCGGTGGGCGACCTCGTGCTGGTGCGCGACATCGCGTTCCGCTCCACGTGCGAGCACCACCTGCTGCCGTTCATCGGCGTCGCGCACGTGGGCTACGTGCCGGGTGAGAAGATCGTCGGCCTCGGCAAGCTCGCGCGCGTCGTCGAGACGGTGAGCTCGCGTCCGCAGCTGCAGGAGCGGCTCGGTTCGCAGATCGCGGACGCGCTCGAGGAGGGCCTCGGCGCGCGTGGTGTGGTCGTCGTGCTCGACGCCCGTCACGGATGCGTGTCGGCGCGTGGCGCGCGTCAGGCGGAGTCGTCGACCGTCACGGTCTCGAGCCGTGGTGTCTACGCCGACTCCGTGGCGCTGGCCGGGGTGCTCGCGCTCGTCTCACGCAGTCCGGAAGGCGACGCCGCCCCGTGACCGAGATTCTCGGGATCCTCAACGTCACCCCCGACTCCTTCAGCGACGGGGGGCGCTGGCAGGTGCTCGACGACGCGGTCAGACATGCGCAGCTCATGGTCGATCAGGGCGCCACCTGGATCGATGTGGGCGGAGAGTCGACGAGGCCGGGCGCTGCGGCGATCGATCCGCTGGAGGAGCGCTCACGCGTGGTGCCGGTGGTGCGTGCGCTCGCCGAGAACGGCATCCCCGTCTCGATCGACACCCGCAACGCCTCGACGGCGCGTGCTGCGGTCGAGGCGGGCGCGACGATGATCAACGACGTCTCGGGCGGACTGCACGACCCGGAGATGGCCGCCCTCGCGGCGCAGACGGGCGCATGGTTCGTGGTCATGCACTGGCGCGGCGCGACGGACGCGGAACCCGTCTACGGCGACGTCGTCACCGAGGTGCGCGCCGAGCTGAAGGCGCGCATCGCCGAGCTCATGGTGTTCGGCGTGCAGCGGGAGCGCATCATCATCGATCCTGGGCTCGGCTTCGCGAAGACCGCGGAGCACAACTGGCAGCTGCTCGGGCGGCTCGAGGAACTGACGACGCTTGCGCCCGTGCTGGTGGGTGCCTCGCGGAAGCGATTCATCGGCGCGATGCTTCCGGAGGGGGCGCCGATGAGCGAGCGCGACGCCCCCACAGCCGTCATCAGTGCGCTGTCGGCGCGTTCCGGGGCCTGGGGTGTGCGCGTACATGATGTGTCATCCTCCCGTCTTGCGCTCGATGTGTGGGATAAATGGGAGCAAGGAGGCCTCCGATGACCACCCGCGACGAGATCACCATCACCGGTTTGCGCGCCATGGGGTACCACGGTGTGCTCCCCGCCGAGCGGGTCGCCGGCCAGCTGTTCATCGTCGACGTCGTGCTGCGGCTCGCTCTCGCGCCCGCATCCGAGGGTGACGATCTCGCGGCGACCGTCGACTACGGCGACGTCGCCAGCCGCGTCGTGAAAGCCGTGGAATCGGATCCCGTCGACCTCATCGAGACCGTCGCCGAGCGCGTCGCCGCGATCGCGCTCTCCTATCCGCTCGTCGAATCGACGACCGTGGTCGTGCACAAGCCGTCCGCCCCCATCCCCGTGCCGTTCGCCGACGTGAGCGTCACCATCCATCGGGATCGCACGTGAGCGAGACGGTCGCGGCGATCGTCGCCTTCGGATCGAATCTCGGGCAGCGCGCCGAGACGATCCAGGCGGCCGCCGATGAGCTCGCCGCCATCGACGGCATCGAGCTCGTGAAGCTCGCGCCCGTCATCGAGACGCCCGCCCTGCGCCCGTACGGCCTCGACCCCGAGGCGCCCGCCTACCTCAACACGGTCGCGCTCATCGACACGACGCTGTCGGCGCCCGAGCTGCACACCGTGCTGCAGGAGATCGAGGACGCCCACGGCCGCGAGCGCGCCACGCGCTGGGGCGATCGCACGCTCGACCTCGACCTCATCATCTACGGCGATGTGCAGCAGGACGACCCACAGCTCACCCTCCCGCACCCGCGCGCCCACGAACGCGACTTCGTGCTGCGCCCGTGGGCCACGATCGACCCGCTCGCCGAGCTCCCCGGCCACGGACCCATCTCCGACCTCCTCGACGCTCTCGCGGAGACCGCGACATGACCCGCACGCGCGCGCTTCCGCTGGTCGTGCTCGCTGTGATCGGCGGCATCGCCGCGCTCCTGCTGCAGCTCGCACTCGGTGCCGCGGGCATGCCCAAGCTCACGCCGCAGGTGTCGCTCTCGGTGACGCTCGTGCTCATCGGCGTGGTCGTCGTCGCTCTCGCGCTTCCTGTTCGCCGCGCCGTGCGCACGCGCGAGCATGCCCGTGTCGACCCGTTCTACGCGACCCGCGTGGTGCTCATCGCGCAAGCATCCGCACTCTCGGGCGCCCTCTTCGCGGGGGCAGCGCTCGGACTGCTGGTCGAACTGCTGGGCCGCCCGGTCGTCACGACCAGCGGAGTCTGGGGTGTCGTGGCGATGATCATCGCCTCGCTCGCCCTCATGATCGCGGGGCTCGTCGCCGAGGCGTTCTGCGTTGTGCCGCCGGATGACGACGACCCGGCGAGCGGACCCACCGCGACAACCTGAACCCTTGTAGCGTGGTCGCGTGACCGACACCACCGCCCCCGCCGAATCGCCTCGCCTCGACCCCGTCGCGGGCGAATGGCGCCGCGTCTCGCCGAAGTACCTCACCATCGACCTCATCTCGAACCTCATCTGGACCGTGATCATGGTGGGCGTCGCGGTCGTCGCGGTCGTGATCTTCGAATGGCCGCCCCTCGGCTGGCTGCTGCCCGCCGGACTGGCGGTCATCTTCCTCACCTACGCGGCTCTCACACCGCGCCGAGTGCGGGCGATCGGCTACATGCTGCGCGATGACGACCTGCTGTTCCGCACCGGCATCATGTTCCGTCGCATCGTCGCCGTGCCCTACGGCCGCATGCAGCTCGTCGACATCAACCGCGGCCCCCTCGCCCGCGCCGTCGGCCTCGCCGAGCTCAAGCTCGTGACCGCCGCCGCCGCGACCGCCGTCACCATCCCCGGGCTCCCCTTCGACGAGGCGGAGCAGCTGCGCGACCACCTCGTGGCCGTCGCCGAGACCCGGCGGGCCGGCCTGTGACGAAGCTCGCCGACGGCGAGTGGCACCGCCTGCATCCGGCAACCCCGCTGCTCAAGGGCGGCATCGCGTTCATCGCGATCCTCGGTGTCATCATCGCGAACCTCCGCGAACGGATCGTCGAGTTCTTCTTCCCGGCGTTCGTGTGCCCCGACGAGTTCTGCGACTGGGAGCAGGACCCCATGTCGCGACTTCTCGAGCAGAACCTCATCCTCGTGCTGCTCGGGGTCGCCGTCGTCCTCGTGCTGATCATCGCCGGGTTCTGGCTCTCGTGGCGCATGCACACCTTCCGCGTGACCGATGAGGTCGTCGAGGTGCGCTCCGGCATCCTGTTCCGCACGCACCGCAAGGCTCGCCTCGACCGCGTGCAGGGCGTCAACATCAACCGGCCCTTCCTCGCGCGCCTCGTGGGCGCCGCGAAGCTCGAGATCACGGGCGCGGGAGCCGAAGCCAACATGGAGCTCGCCTACCTCTCGAGCGCGAACGCCGACGGCCTGCGCTCCGAGGTGCTGCGACGCGCCTCCGGCATCCGCGAGCAGGCGGCGGTCGCGCGTGCTGTGGCGGACGGCGAGCTTCCCCCTGAGGTGCTCGCTCCGGCCGCCGTCGAGGGCGAGAACCACGCGGGGCTGAGCGACTTCGCGCGACAGCGGCTCGCCGAGCTCACCGCCCCCGAACTCGACCCGAACCTCGCGCCGCCGGAGTCGGTCGTCAAGATGGATGCCGGTCGCCTCGTCGGCTCGACCGCGCTCAGCTCGTCGATGATCTTCCTCGTCGTCGCGATCGTCGTGGCCGTCGTGCTCGGCTTCACCACCGATATCTCGTTCGGTGTGGTCTTCGCCATCGTGCCCATGGTGCTCGGTATCGGCACCTACCTCGTGAGCCGCGTGCTCAAGTCGCTGCGCTACACGATCGCTGCGACTCCCGACGGTGTGCGCGTCGGCTACGGGCTCCTCTCGACTGCCAACGAGACGCTGCCTCCCGGGCGCATCCACGGCGTGCAGGTCACGCAGGAGCTGCTCTGGCGCCCCTTCGACTGGTGGACCGTGCAGGTCAACCTCGCCTCGCAGATGTCCGTATCGCAGGCGGCGAACGGCGCCCAGCAGAACACCACGGTGCTGCCGGTCGGATCCCGAGAGGACGTCATCCGCGTGCTCGAGCTCGTGCTGCCCGAGGTCGTCGACGGCGACTCGCGCGAGCGCATCCTCGCGGCGTTCGGTCGGCCGACCCCCGAAGACGACTTCACGACCTCGCCCCGCCGGGCGGCCGTGTTCCGCTGGTTCTCGTGGCGCCGGAACGGATTCCGCGTGACGCCCGAGGCAGTGCTGCTGCGAAAGGGCGCCATCTGGCGCACCCTCTCGATCGTGCCGACGGCACGCATCCAGTCGGTCGCCGCGCACCAGGGTCCGATCGCTCGCGCGATGGGACTCGCCGAGGGACGCATCCACACGGTGCAGGGTCCGCTGGTCGCCGCCGTCGGCGCGCTCGACGTGCGCGACGTGGAGCGCCTGTTCCGCGACGCCTCGAGCGAGGCCGTCGGCGCCATCTCTCGCGACCGCACGCATCGCTGGAGGGCCGTGTGACCGCACGCGACGGTCGGCTCGGCATCGGGATCATCGGCGGCGGGCACGTCGGCCCCGTGCTGGGAGCAGCGCTCGGCGGAGCCGGGCACGCCATCGTCGGGGTCGCGACCGTCTCGGAGGAGAGCCGTGACCGCGTCGAGGCGCTCCTGCCCGGCGTGCCCGTGCTGCCGGTGCCCGATCTCGTGGAGCGCTCCGAGCTCGTGATCCTCGCGGTGCCCGACGACGAACTGGAGGCGCTCGTCGCGGGCCTCGCCGCCACCGGAGCGTGGCAGCCGGGGCAGCTCGTGGCGCACACCGCGCCCGCATTCGGCACCTCCGTGCTGCAGCCGGCTTTCGCCGCAGGTGCGATCCCGCTCGCGATCCACCCCGCGATGTCGTTCACCGGAACGAGCATCGACCTCATGCGTCTGCACGAATGCTGGTGCGCTGTCACCGCGCCCGCGCCCGTGCTGCCCATCGCACAGGCGCTCGTCGTGGAGCTCGGGGCCGAGCCCGTCGTCATCGCCGAGGCCGACCGCCCCCGCTACGGGGCCGCGATCGCCGCCATCCGCGGCCTCTCGAGCGGCGTCGTCGCAGACGTCGTGAGCACCCTGCGCGACGCCGGGGTGGAGCAGCCGGGTCGGCTCATCGGGGCGCTCATGCGCAGCGCCATCGAGGACGCCCTCTCCGCTGCGGGCGACGAATCCGCGCCCTGACGGGGCCGGATACGCTTGATGACCGTGAACCTCCCCGAGGTCGTGACCACGATCGCCGAACTCCGCACCCGCATCGAAGGGGCGCGCGTCGCCCTCGTCCCCACCATGGGAGCCCTGCACGACGGGCACATGGCGCTCGTCGATCAGGCGCGCGAGCTCGCGGACATCGTGGTCGTGTCGATCTTCGTCAACCCGCTGCAGTTCGGCCCCACCGAGGATCTCGACCGCTACCCGCGCGACCTCGACGCCGACGTGCAGCTGCTCGCGCGCCACGGCGCCCACATCGTCTTCGCGCCCCCGGTCTCCGAGATGTATCCGGATGGCGCCCCGCAGACGTTCGTGCGCGGCGGCCCCGTCGCCGAGCTGTTCGAAGGCAGCTCCCGCCCCGGCCACTTCGACGGAATGCTGACCGTGGTCTCGAAGCTCTTCCACATCGTGCAGCCCGCCGTCGGCGTGTTCGGGCAGAAGGACGCCCAGCAGCTGTTCCTCATCCAGCGCATGGTGCGCGACCTCGACATGCCGCTCGCCATCGAACCGGTCGAGACGGTGCGCGAGGCCGACGGCCTCGCCCGGTCGAGCCGCAACCGCTACCTGAGCGTTGAGGAGCGGGCCGCTGCTCCCCTGCTGCACACGGCCCTCGCCGCCGCCGCATCCGCAGGCGATCGGGGCATCGATGCGGTGCTCGCCGCCGCCCAGTCGGTGCTCATGGGGGAACAGCTCATCGAGGTCGATTACCTTAGTGTGGTCGACCCTCGCACCTTCCAGCAGGTGTCCGACGACTACCGCGGGCCCGCACGCGCGCTCATCGCCGCGCGCGTCGGATCCACCCGTCTCATCGACAACGAAGCCCTCTACCTGAACTGAGAACCCGTGACCGAGCAGAACGCGCCCGAATCCGAACTGACCGGCGAGGAGATCGCCGAGCAGAAGGCCGTCCGTCTCGCCAAGCGCGAGCGCCTCATCGCCGAGGGCGACGGTGCGTACCCGGTGACGCTGCCGATCACGCACACCATCCCCGAGGTGCGTGCGCAGTGGGGCGACCTCGAGCCGGATGCCGCCACAGGCGTGCAGGTGGGTGTCGCGGGTCGCGTCGTGCACCTGCGCAACACCGGCAAGCTCTGCTTCGCCGCACTGCAGTCGGGTGACGGCACCCGCATCCAGGCGATGGTGTCGCTCGCCGAGGTGGGCGAGGAGTCGCTGCAGCGCTGGAAGGAGCTCGTCGACCTCGGCGATCACCTGTTCGTCGCGGGCGAGGTCATCTCGTCGCGCCGCGGTGAGCTGTCGATCATGGCGAGCGACTGGAAGATCGCCTCCAAGGCCGTGCTGCCGCTGCCGAACCTGCACTCGGAGCTCTCCGAGGAGACCCGCGTGCGCCAGCGCTACCTCGACCTCATCGTGCGCGAGCAGGCTCGCAACACGGTCGTCGCGCGTGCCAAGACGGTGGCGAGCCTGCGTGCCACGTTCGCCGACCACGGCTTCCTCGAAGTCGAGACGCCCATGCTCCAGACGATGCACGGCGGGGCGGCGGCGCGTCCGTTCGTCACCCACTCGAACGCGTTCGACACCGAGCTGTTCCTGCGCATCGCGCCCGAGCTGTTCCTCAAGCGCGCGGCCGTGGGCGGCATCGACCATGTCTTCGAGATCAACCGCAACTTCCGCAACGAGGGCTCCGACTCCACCCACAGCCCCGAGTTCGCGATGCTCGAGGCCTACCAGGCGTACGGCGACTACACCACCATCGCCGACCTCACGCAGGAGCTCATCCAGAACGCCGCGACCGCGGTGTCCGGTTCGCACGTCGTGACCTGGGCCGACGGCACCGAGTTCGACCTCGGAGGCGACTGGGCGCGCATCTCGATGTACGACTCGCTCTCCGAGAAGGCCGGCGTCGCGATCACCCCCGAGACCTCGCTCGACGAGCTCAAGGCGCTCGCCGACAAGGAAGGCGTCGAGGTCAAGCTCCCCACCCACGGCAAGTACGTCGAGGAGCTGTGGGAGCACTTCGTGAAGGGCGAACTCGAGCGCCCCACGTTCGTCATGGACTTCCCCGTCGACACCTCGCCCCTCGTGCGCGACCACCGCACCATCCCCGGCGTCGTCGAGAAGTGGGACCTCTACGTGCGCGGCTTCGAGCTCGCCACCGGCTACTCGGAGCTCGTCGACCCCGTCATCCAGCGCGAGCGCTTCGTCGAGCAGGCGAAGCTCGCGGCGCGCGGCGACGACGAGGCGATGCGTCTGGATGAGGAGTTCCTCACCGCGATGGAGCACGGCATGCCTCCCATGGGCGGCATGGGCATGGGCATCGATCGCCTGCTCATGGCGATCACCGGCCTCGGCATCCGCGAGACGATCCTCTTCCCGCTCGTCAAGTAGGCCGCGGCCGCACTCAGACGGAGAGGATAGGGTTCCCGCATGGCCGATGACCAGCAGGGCAAGAAGCCCTCGGAGATCACGAACGCTCGCATCATGGTGTGGATCGTGGTCGCGGGAATCGGCATCTATCTGGTCGCGACCGGCATCGCCGGCATCATCGCGAAGGGCTGATCGTGGACCGCAAGACCTCGCGCCTGGCCATGTACGGCGGGCTCGTCCTGATGCTCGCGATCGTCGTGTTCGTCGTCATCCTCAGCCCGCGCTGAGGCGAGCGCTCTAGGCTGAGATCATGCCCACCGACTTCTGGGGAAACGCGATCTTCTCGGTCATCCCCACCATCGCCCTCGGGCTCGTGTTCTGGTTCATCATGCGCGCGATCATCCGCGCCGACCGCAACGAGCGCAAGGTCTACGCGCGCATGGAAGCCGAGGAGCGCGCCCGCCGCGCATCCCGCCGGGAGGACGACGCGCCGTCGGCCGCCCGAACCAGCCGCTGACGCGGCGCGTCATCCTCCCGTCGCTTTACGGAGTGTGACGACCGCATTTCGTTGACCTGTCACGACGTACGTACGATTTCTGAGCGCCCACCGCATCCGGGGCCCGAAGCCCGGACAGTCGCTGGCGCACTCCGACCCGACAGGAACTGCACCATGACCACTCGCACCACCGTCCTCCGCGCCGCGGCCGTCGCGCTGCCCGCTGTCCTGCTGCTCGCCGGCTGCTCCGAGCAGACCGCCGCCGTCGACACCGACGCGCCCGCGAACCTCGTCATCCCCGGCAACTTCGAGGGCGACGCCACGATCCCCGCCGCCGTCGACGGCGGCCTCGACGTCGCGCTCGTCACCCGCATCACCACCGGCTCCTGGTACGAGACCTACGTGGCCTCGCTCGAGAACGAGGTCGAAGGTCTCGGCGGATCGCTGCAGATCCTCGACTCGCAGAACGACCTCGCTAAGATGGCGTCGAACGTCGACACCGCCGTCAACACCGGCGCCGACGTGATCCTCATCAACAACGGCACCGCTGAGGCGCTCGACGACAGCGTGCAGAAGGCGCTCGACGCCGGCATCGTCGTGGTCACCTACGACTCGGACATCACCCTCGACGGCGTCAGCTCGATCGACCAGGATGACGCCGCCCTCGCCACGAACGGACTCGGCGCGCTCGCCGAGGAGCAGTCGGGTGAGGCGGGTGTCGTCGTGCTGTCGGTCGCCGGCTTCGCGCCGCTCGACCGTCGTCTCGCCGCCGTCGACGCGTTCGTCGCCGACAACCCCGGCATCCGCATCGTCACCCAGACCGGCACCGTCTCGGGCAGCCCCGCCCTCGACACCTCCGCGCAGGTTGCGGCGCTCCTCGCCGCCAACCCGGCCGGCGGCGACATCACCGCCATCTGGAGCCACTGGAACGAGTTCACGCGCGGCGCCTTCACGGCCCTCGCGGATGCCGGTCGCACCGACATCGCGGTGTACACGGTCGACCTCACCGACCAGGAGCTCCCGTACTTCTGGGACGAGACGGTCGACTTCCGCGCCGCCTCGGCCTCGAACCCGGCCACCATCGGCCGCTCGCAGGTGCGCCTCGCATGGGTGAAGGCCGCAGGCGACCAGGTGGGCAACCTCCTCGTCACCCCCGCGCTCGTCACGAAGGCCGACCTGCCTGACACCGAGATCAGCTACACAGAGCTCGCCGAGTTCGTGCCCTCGTGGAACACCGACGAGTCCACGTGGCCCGCGTGGATCAAGAGCCTCCACGAGCGCTCCGGCAAGTGACCTCCGCTCTGACGCTCACGGGCGTCGGACATGACTACGGTGACGGCCCGGTCCTCCACTCGGTGGACCTGGCCGTCACCGGCGGTCGTGTGCACGCCCTCCTCGGCATGAACGGTGCCGGGAAGTCGACGCTCGTGCACATCGGATCCGGGTTCTTTCCGCCGAGCGCCGGCGAGCTTCGGATCGACGGCGAACCCGTGCGCTTCACCGGCCCCGCCGACGCCCTCCGTCGCGGGGTCGCCTTGCTGGCCCAGGAGGTCGACCGCGCCCTCGTTCCGGATGCGACGGTGCACGAGAACCTGCTGGCCGCGACCCTCCAGCGCGAGAAGCAGCGCCTGTTCTCGCCGCGCGAGAACGCCCGCCGCGCGCGCGACATCCTCGAGCACTACCGGGTCGACCTCGACCCGCAGCGCCTCGTGCGCGACCTCAGCCTCTACGAGAAGCAGGCGCTCTCGCTCGTGCGCGCCGCCTCGCAGAACGCGCGCTTCCTCTTCCTCGACGAGCCGACCTCCGCATTCGACACCGCCGAGACGGAGCGCTTCTACGGCATCGTCGAGACGCTCGCCGCCGATGGCATCGGCATCGTCTTCATCTCGCACCGACTCGGCGAGGTGTTCCGCATCGCCGACGATGTGACGGTGCTGCGCGGCGGCGTCGTGAGTCTCGCAGCCCCCATCGCGGATGTCGCACCGGATGACGTGGTGCGCGCCATCACGGGCGAGCTCACCGCGACGCACCGCACCGAGCGGCCCGCCGCATCCGGTGCCCCCGCGCTCGAGGCGCACGGCATCGACCTCGGGCGCGGCCGCACCCCGTTCGACCTGCGCGTCGATGCGGGCGAGATCGTCGCCGTGTACGGGCCGCTCGGCTCCGGAAAGACCTCGCTCGCGCGCACGCTCTTCGGCCTGCAGGGTCGCTACCGCGCGACCGTCGCGGGTGCCGCAGCCCGCATCCGGAACGCCGTCGACGCGCGCCGCGCGGGGCTCGCTCTCGTGCCCGAGGAGCGCCGCACGCAGGGCATCTGGCTCGACGAGACGGTGCGCACCCACTTCGCTCTCGGCTTCCGCGGCATCGTGCGCGCCCGCCGCGAACGCGCCCACGCGAATGACGTGATCGCCGACTACGACGTGCAGCCGCAGCGCGAGAGCCAGCTGCTGCGCCGTATGTCGGGCGGCAACCAGCAGAAGGTCGCCATCGGCAAATGGGTGGGCGTCGAGGGGCGCCGCGTGCTCATCCTCGACGAGCCCATGAAGGGCGTCGACGTGGCCGCCAAGGAGGCCATCTTTCGCTCCATCGAGGCGCTCGCCGCGACCGGGGTGGGCGTGCTCTACCTCACCCAGGAGCCCGACGACGCGCTGCGCATCGCCGACCGCGTGATCGTGCTCGGCCGATCCGGCGTCGCGCTCGAGAAGCCCGCCGGCGAGCTCACCGCACTCGACCTCATGTTCACCGAAAGGACCACCGACGCATGACCAGCGCGCTGACCCTCAGCCCCGGCGTCCGGATGCGCGACCTGCTGCGCCGCAACGCCGCGATCGCCGTCATCATCGTCGTCATCGCGGTGTTCGCGGTCGCGAATCCGAACTTCCTCACCGGCGGCAACCTGATGAGCATCCTGCTCTCGATCACGGTGAGCGCCTTCCTCGCCCTCGCGGTGACGTTCTCGCTCGTGGTCGACGGCTTCGATGTGTCGATCGGATCGACGACGAGCCTCGCGACGATCGCCGCGGCCTCCGTGATGATCGAGTGGCGCGGCGAGGCGTGGCTCGCGATCCTCGTGCCGATCCTGTGCGGGGTCGCCGTGGGGCTCGTGAACGGGTTCCTCATCGTCAAGCTCGGGCTGCCCGACCTGCTCGCGACGCTTGCGATGCTGTTCGTCATCTCGGGGGTGCAGCGCACCCTCACGGGCGGCAAGTCGATCACGGCGAGCCCCGATTCGGGCATCATCGTGCCGTCGTTCAGTTTCATCGGCAAGGGCACCGTCTTCGGCATCCCGTTCCCGGTGATCCTGCTGGTCGTGGTGGCGGTGCTCGCGTGGCTGTTCCTCAGCCGCACGACGCTCGGCCGCTCGATGTACCTCGTGGGCGGCAACGAGGAGGCCGCGCGCCACCTCGGTCTCCCGGTCGGGCGCCTGCGCGTGCTCGCGTACGTGATCTCGGGTGTTCTCGCCTCCATCGGCGGCATCGTGCTCACGGCGCGCATCGGCGCCGGCCAGATCGAAGCGGGAGCCCCGCTGCTCATGGATGCCGTCGCGGCGGCGTACGTGGGCTACGCGCTCTTCGGGCAGAAGAAGCCGAGCGTCGTCGGCACGGTGCTGGGTGCGGTGCTCATCGGCGTGCTGCTCAACGGCCTCACGATGCTCAAGTTCCCCTACTTCGCACAGGACATCGTGAAGGGCGGGGTGTTCATCATGGCGCTCGCCTTCGCGTTCGTGCAGACCCGCCGCACGCGCTGAGCGCGGGATGATGGATACCTCACGGCAGGAGATCGAATGAACGCGCCGGTAACCCCCGATTACGGTTACAACTTCAGCTTCCTCGGGCACAGCGACCAGGGCGGCCGACCCGACGGATGCCAGATCATGGTCGACCGTGGCTACGCCTACGTCGCCCACGCGTTCCAGCAGGGGTTCAGCGTGATCGACGTGCGCGACCCGCGCGCCCCGAAGACCGTCGGATTCCACGCCGCCCCTCCCGGCACGTGGAGCGTGCACCTGCAGACCGCCGACGACCTCCTGCTCGTCATCAACGCGAAGGACCTCTTCGCCGACACCGAGTTCCGCACCGAAGCCGACTACTACGGTCGCTCGGTGGGCGACGCGGCCCTCACCGCCGCGCGCGGGTACGCCGCAGGGCTGCGCGTCTTCGACATCTCGACCCCCGGCCAGCCGCGCGAGATCGGGTTCATGCCCGTCGAGGGCGTCGGCCTCCACCGCCTCTGGTACACGGGCGGCCGCTGGGCGTACGCCTCGGCGCTGCTCGACGGCTACACCGACTACATCCTCGTCACGATCGACCTGGCCGACCCGACGCATCCGCAGATCGCCGGACGCTTCGCCCTGCCCGGCATGCACGCCGCCGCCGGCGAGACGCCCACGTGGGATGCCGACACCTGGCGCTACGGACTCCACCACGCGATCGTCGACGGCGACACCGCCTACGCCTCATGGCGCGACGGCGGCCTCACCGTGCTCGACGTCGCCGACCGCACGGCACCGCAGCTGCTGAGCTGGAAGAACTGGACCGGTCGCCTCGGCGGCGCCACCCACACCTCCCTGCCGCTCCCGGCGCGCGACCTGCTCGTCGTCGCGGATGAGGGCATCGCCGACAACGCCGCCGACGGCATCAAGCGCACCTGGCTCTTCGACATCCAGGACAAGACCGATCCGATCAGCTTCGCCACCTTCCCCGACCCGGATGACGTCGACTACACGCAGAAGGGCGGCCACGCAGGCCCCCACAACCTGCACGAGAACCGGCCAGGCAGCTTCGTCTCGGACACCCTCATCTTCGCGACGTACCAGAACGCCGGCGTGCGGGCGTTCGACATCCGCGACCCGTTCCGGCCCACCGAGGTGGGCGCGTGGGTGCCGCCCGCCCCCGCGCAGATGGTCGACACCCGCCCGGACCGCCCGCAGGTCATCCAGAGCTTCGATGTCTTCGTCGACGCCGAGCTGCGCGCCTACGTGACCGACTACAACGCAGGGCTCTACATCCTGCAGTACGAAGGAGACGCACGATGAGCGAACTGATCACGGCGCTCGCCGAGGCGCTTCCCGCGGACGCGGTGGTGACGGATGCGGCCGAGCTCGCCAGTCTCGGCGTCGACCACTCGGGCATCGCTCTGGGTGCCCCCGTGGCGCTCGTCTACCCGTCGTCGACCGACGAGGTGCAGGCGATCGTGCGCGTCGCCGACCGCCTCGGCGCGCCTATCGTGCCGCAGGGGGCCCGCACCTCGCTCGCGGGCGCAGCCTCGAGCGTCGCGGGCGCCATCCTCATCGACTTCGCGCGCATGAACCGCATCCTCTCGATCGACCGCATCGAGCGCAGCGCCGTTGTGCAGCCGGGCGTGACGATCGCCGAGCTCGCGACCGCGGTCGCCGAACACGGCCTCTTCTACGCGCCCGACCCCGTCTCGGCCGCGTGGGCCACCGTGGGCGGCACGATCGCCACCAACGCGGGCGGCATGCGCTGCATCAAATACGGCGTCACGCGTGAGGCGATTCGCTCACTCGAGGTGGTGCTCGCCGACGGATCCGTCATCCGCACCCGCCGCGACACCATCAAGGGCGTCGCGGGACTCGACATCACGGGCCTCATGGTGGGCAGCGAGGGAACCCTCGGGCTCGTCACCGAGGCGACCGTCAACCTGCGTCCCGCGCCCGGCCCGTCGCGTGGCGTCTCGGCCGTGTTCCCCACGATCGCGGATGCGCTGGAAGCCGCCAACGCCGTCGCGACCGCACCGCAGGTGCCCTCGACGCTCGAACTTCTCGACGATGTCGCGCTCACCGCGATCCGCGCCTACGACCCTGGTCTCGGCATCCCCGCGACCGCGAAGGCGTGGCTGCTCGCGGTGACGGATGCCGCGAACGGCGCGGACGGCGAGCTCGACGCGTTCGAGGCCGCGTTCCGCGCGAACCGCGCCATCTCGGTCGCGCGCGCCGCGGATGAGGTCGAGCTCGACCAGCTGCTCGCCACCCGCCGCGCCCTCCACCCGGGCATGCAGTCCTCCCTCGGCGGATCGCTCAACGGCGACATCGCCGTGCCGCGCGCCCAGCTCGGCGCGGTCGTCGCACGGGCGACCACGATCGCCGCCGAACACGACGTCATCATCTCGATCGGCGGCCACGTGGGCGACGGCAACCTCCACCCCGTCGTCGCGTACGACCCCGCCGACGCCGAGCAACTGCGCCGCGCCCACGCCGCGCAGGACGCGATGCTCGCCGTGGCGCAGGAACTCGGCGGCACCGTCACGGGCGAGCACGGCATCGGCACCGAGAAGCTGCACGCCCTCGACGGCGAGCTGTCGCCGCGCGTGCGCGAACTGCAGCGCGCGATCAAGGCCGTCTTCGACCCGAAGGGCATCTTCAACCCCGGCACGAAGCTGTAAGTCAGCGGTTCTCGCGCGGGCGCAGGCGCAGGTTCGGCAGCTCCGGCGCCGGGAGCGGCGCCCCGTCGTATCCCTCGACGTGCGCGAACAGCCCTGCGCGATCGGCATCCGCGACGACATCGCTCTGCCAGCGTTCGCGCCACGCCACGATCTCATCGTGGCTGCGGCCCACGAAGTTCCACCACATGACGATGGGTTCGCCCAGCGGCGCCCCGCCGATCACGAGCACGCGCAGCGGGCCAGCCGTCGCCGCGATCCGCAGCACCTCGGCACCCGCCGGCACGACGCCCAGATGGTGGGCGGGCACGTCGACGCCCTGCAGCCGCGCGGGCTCCGCATCCACCACGAGCCCGTACTCGAACCCGGCATCCGCGGGCAGCTCGACGCTCGCGCCCGCGGGCAGGCGCAGCTCGGCGGCGACGAGCGGCGTGTAGGTCGTCACGGGCGAGGTGAAGCCCAGCCACGAACCCACGAACACGCGCAGGGTCGCGTCGCCGACCTCCACCACATCCGCCTCATGGTGTTCGAACAGTGGGGCCCCGCCGCGCGCCGCATCCGGAAGCGCCGTCCACAGCTGCACGCCGTGCAGCGCCCGCGCGGCCGTCGTCGACACCTCGGAGTGCTGGATGCCGCGGCCCGCCGTCATGAGGTTCACCTGTCCGGGGCGCACCAGCTGATGCGCGCCCGTCGAATCGCGGTGCTCGATCTCACCTTCGTACAGCCAGCTCACCGTCTGGAGCCCGGTGTGCGGATGCGGCGGCGTGTCCATCGTGCCCGCACGGGGAGTGGGCGTGGGGCCGTAGGAGTCGATGAAGCACCACGCGCCCACCAAGCTGCGGGCGCGCTGCGGCAGAGTGCGGCGCACGAGAAGCGCCCGCGGTCCGCCGAGCGGAACCTCGCGCGGCTCGAGCACCTCGACGCCGCTCGCATCGAGCACCGCCGCGCACACCAGCTCCTGCGGGTCGCGTTCCAGGTTGCTCATGCGCCGAGGGTACCGCCGACGGGCCGCCGGGGCAGGCGTAGCATCCGAGAATGGATTTCGTCGTTCTCCTGATCGCTCTCATGTTCGGGACTGTGCTGCTCGCCGGGCTCGGGGAACGCATTCGACTCCCGTATCCGGTGCTCGTGCTCATCGCCGCCGCCGCGGCCGCGTGGCTGCCGTTCATTCCCGAGCTGCACATCGAGCCGGAGCTGATCCTGCCGCTCTTCCTTCCGCCGCTGCTGTTCGCGGTCGCGCAGCGCTCGTCGTGGGGGGTGTTCCGCGTGCGGTGGAAGACGCTCGTGCTGATGGCGGTGCTGCTCGTCGCGCTCACCGCGATCGCCGTGGCCGGCGTCGCCTGGTACCTCATGCCGCTGCTGTCGTTCCCTGCCGCGATCGCCCTCGGCGCGATCGTCGCGCCGCCCGACCCGGTGGCCGTCGAAGCCGTCGCGGGCAAGGTGCGGATGCCGCGTCGGCTCATGACGATGATGCAGACCGAGGGTCTCTTCAACGACGCGATCGCGATCGTCATCTTCCAGACCGCGGTCTCCGCCGCCCTCTCGGGAGGAGAGGTGGGGTGGGAGATCGTGCCCGCGTTCCTCGCGGGAGCCGCCGGCGCCGTCGTCATCGGCTTCGCGATGGCGTGGATCGTGGGCGGCATCAACCGCATGGTCCCCAACCTCGTCGCCCGCACCGCGATCACCCTCGTCGCGCCGTACGCGGTGTACATGATCGCCGAGCAGATGCACTTCTCCGGCGTCGTCGCGGTCGTCGTGCTCGCCGTCGAGCTCGTGCGCCGCGACCGCCCGCAGGACTCCCAGGAGCGCCTCACCCGCAACTCCTTCTGGGAGGTCGTGGAAATGCTCACGACGGGCGTCGCCTTCGGTCTCGTCGGCATCGAGATGCGATACGTCATCGAGGATGAGGGCGCCGAGATCCTCGGATGGATCCCCGCGATCGCCGCGATCGTCGCCGTCGTGGTGGGGGTGCGATTCGTGTGGGTTGCGATCGTCATGGGCGCCGGATGGCGTGCCGAGGGCACCGTCGACGACGGCAGGCGCCGGATGAGCGAGAAACTCAAGGACGTCATCATCGTCACCTGGTGCGGCATGCGCGGACTCGCGACCCTCGCGCTCGCTCTCGCCCTGCCGGTGGGGGTCGGCAGCGGCCGCAACTTCATGATCGCGACCGCGTGCGCCGTGCTCCTCGCGACCCTCGTCATCCCGGGACTCACCCTCCCCGCGCTCATGAAGCTCCTGAAGCCGGTTGATGACCACGTCGAGGTCGAGCGTCTGGAGCGTCAGATCGCGCTCCGCGCCGAGCGGGCGGCGGCGACCGCGATCAGCAGCTCGCCCCAGCTCGAGCAGATCGACCCCGCCCTCGTCGCGCGTGCCCGCGAGCGCATCAGCGGGCTCCACAACCTCCTCGACCACGACGACGCACCCGACACCGAGTCGGAGGCGACGGCGCGGCGTCAGGTGCTCGCGATGGAGATCATGATGCGGGATGCGCTCGCCGCCGCCCGGCGCGAGGTGCTGAGCATGCGCGGCGAGAAGGGCGTCGACCCGGAAGCGGTCAACGCGGTGCTGCGTCGCCTCGACCTGCGCACCGTCTCCATGGACTCCTCCGCCTCCCGCCCCCTCCTCTGACACGGGCCCCCCCTCGAGGGCCCTTGAGGTGTCAGTTTGTGCCGCCTGCCGCCGGGGCGGCGCGGCACAAACTGACACCTCAGCGTGCGGTGGGGGTGCGGGGCCGCTCGGTTCAGCGCTCGCGCAGCACGAAGAGGTCGCCGGGCTGGCACTCGAGCGCATCGCAGACCGCGGTGAGCGTCGAGAAGCGGATCGCGCGGGCGCGGTCGTTCTTCAACACCGAGAGATTGACGATGCTGACGCCCACGAGCTCCGACAGCCGCGTGAGCGTCATCCCGCGCTCCTCGAGCAGCTCGTCGAGCCGGCAGTGGATGCGACCCTCGTCGTCCGGTGCGGCGGGCGCCATCAGATGAGGCCCTCGGTGTCTCGCTGCAGGCGCTCGCCTGCCTGGAACACGTAGGCGAGGGCGAGCACCCCGAAGCCGACGACGATCGGGAGGGGTTGGAAGAGGAAGCCGACCTCTGCCACCCCGCCGAGCGACGGATTGAGTTCGTCGGCGGCCATCATGCGTCCGAGTCCGCCGACACCTTGCGAGATGAGACTGCCGAAGGCGATGGCGCATCCGGCGACGAGCGCCGCCGCTTGCGTCGTGCGGTGGAACGGGTGGCGTTGGGCGACCCGCCACAGCACGTAGGCGAAGCACGCGGTGACGAGGCCGATCGCGATGCCTCCCACGACATCCGAGATCGCGAATGCCCACAGTGCGCCCGCAGGGAGGGTCTCGGCGTTGACGATGATGCTCGTCGCGCGGGCCTCCAGGATGCCGGGGCCGGCCTCGACGGGGATGTCGGCGAGTAGTTCGATCGGGTAGCGCCCCGGGTCGAGCAGTCGGAAGATGCCCATGATGAGGCCGAGCCCGGCGAGGAGTCCGCCGCCGAACATTCCGATCACGAGGATGATGAGGACCGTCGCGCGATCCGCCTTGCCGATCTCGGTCGTGCGCTCCACGACGTCACCCCAATCCTTATCGATGATCGTTAACATAACGACAATCGATATGTAACGCAAGCACGGATGCGCCCACGGCGAACAGGGGCATCCAGGCGGGGGTGCCGTCGTTACCCTCGAAGTATCGATGCGCCACCCGTGTGCGCCTCGCAAGGAGTTGAAGATGTTCGAGCGCTTTACCGACCGAGCTCGCCGTGTGGTTGTCCTCGCCCAGGAAGAGGCGAAGATGCTCAACCACAACTACATCGGCACTGAGCACATCCTCCTCGGCCTCATCCACGAGGGCGAGGGCGTCGCCGCCAAGGCCCTCGAGAGCCTCGGCATCTCACTCGACGCCGTGCGCGAGCAGGTGCAGGACATCATCGGCCAGGGTCAGCAGCAGCCGACCGGCCACATCCCGTTCACCCCGCGCGCCAAGAAGGTGCTCGAGCTGAGCCTCCGTGAGGCCCTCCAGCTCGGCCACTCCTACATCGGCACCGAGCACATCCTCCTCGGCCTCATCCGCGAGGGCGAGGGTGTCGCCGCTCAGGTGCTCGTCAAGCTCGGCGCTGACCTCAACCGTGTGCGCCAGCAGGTCATCCAGCTGCTCTCGGGCTACCAGGGCAAGGAGCAGGTCGCGGTCGGCGGCAACGACTCCCCGGCGAGCGACAAGGGCAGCCAGATCCTCGACCAGTTCGGCCGCAACCTCACGCAGGCCGCCCGCGAAGGCAAGCTCGACCCGGTGATCGGGCGCGAGAAGGAGATGGAGCGCGTCATGCAGATCCTCTCCCGCCGCTCCAAGAACAACCCTGTCCTCATCGGCGAGCCCGGCGTCGGCAAGACCGCCGTCGTCGAAGGTCTCGCGCAGGCGATCGTGCGCGGCGAAGTGCCCGAGACCCTCAAGGACAAGCAGCTCTACACGCTCGACCTCGGCTCGCTCATCGCCGGATCCCGCTACCGCGGTGACTTCGAGGAGCGCCTCAAGAAGGTCACCAAGGAGATCCGCACCCGCGGCGACATCATCACCTTCATCGACGAGATCCACACGCTCGTCGGCGCGGGTGCCGCCGAAGGCGCGATCGACGCGGCCAACATCCTGAAGCCGCTCCTCGCGCGCGGCGAGCTGCAGACGATCGGCGCCACGACGCTCGACGAGTACCGCAAGCACTTCGAGAAGGACGCCGCGCTCGAGCGCCGCTTCCAGCCGGTGCAGGTCAACGAGCCGAACCTGCCCATGACGATCAACATCCTCAAGGGCCTCCGCGACAAGTACGAGGCCTTCCACAAGGTGTCGATCACGGATGGCGCGATCGTCGCCGCCGCGAACCTCGCCGACCGCTACGTGCAGGACCGCTTCCTGCCTGACAAGGCGATCGACCTCATCGACGAAGCGGGCGCGCGTCTGCGCCTCAGCATCCTCTCGGCCCCGCCGGAGCTGCGCGAGTTCGACGAGAAGATCGCCGCCGTTCGCGCCGAGAAGGAAGGCGCGATCGAGAACCAGGACTTCGAGCTCGCGGCCACCAAGCGCGACGAGGAGAAGCAGCTGCTCGGTGAGCGTCTGCGCCTCGAGAAGCAGTGGCGTGCGGGCGACGTCGAGGCCAACGGCACCGTCGACGAGGGTGTCATCGCCGAGGTTCTCGCCGCGGCGACCGGCATCCCGGTGTTCAAGCTCACGGAGGAGGAGTCGGCGCGACTCATCTTCATGGAGGACGCCCTGCACCAGCGCGTCATCGGCCAGCACGAGGCCATCTCGGTGCTCGCCAAGACGATCCGCCGCACGCGCGCCGGCCTCAAGGACCCGAAGCGTCCCTCGGGCTCGTTCATCTTCGCCGGCCCCACGGGTGTCGGTAAGACCGAGCTCGCGAAGGCGCTCGCCGAGTTCCTGTTCGACGACGAGAACGCCCTGATCTCGCTCGACATGTCCGAGTACGGCGAGAAGCACACCGTCTCGCGTCTGTTCGGTGCCCCTCCCGGATTCGTCGGATTCGAAGAGGGCGGTCAGCTCACCGAGAAGGTGCGCCGCAAGCCGTTCAGCGTCGTGCTCTTCGACGAGATCGAGAAGGCGCACCCGGACATCTTCAACTCGCTGCTGCAGATCCTCGAAGAGGGTCGTCTGACCGATGGTCAGGGCCGCGTGGTCGACTTCAAGAACACGGTCATCATCATGACGACCAACCTCGGCACGAAGGACATCACGGGCGGTCCCGTCGGCTTCACGCTCGAGGGCAACGTCGAGAACTCGTACCGTGCGATGCGGGGGAAGGTCGTGGAGGAGCTCAAGAAGCACTTCAAGCCGGAGTTCCTGAACCGCGTCGACGAGACGATCGTGTTCCCGCAGCTCTCGCAGGCGGAGCTGCGCCAGATCGTCGATCTGTTCCTGAAGCGCCTGAGCGACCGTCTGCTCGACCGCGACATGACGATCGAGATCTCGGAGGCCGCGAAGCTCCGCCTCATCGAGCTCGGCTGGGAGCCGACGCTCGGTGCGCGTCCGCTGCGTCGTGCCGTGCAGCACGAGATCGAGGACCGTCTGTCGGAGGAGATCCTCCACGGCCGTCTCGACGCGGGCGACCACGTCAAGGTCGACCTGGTGGACGGCGAGTTCCTCTTCACGACGGGTCGCCAGCCGGGTCGCGAGCTCACGGAGGCCGCGATCGCCGCGGCCGTCGAGCCGGGCGACGCGGACACCGCGACGGCGTAACGCGCGCACTCTCACAGAGGGGCGGGGGCTTCGGCCTCCGCCCCTCTGTCATGCCGGGACACCCCCATTCGGGGGGTGCGTTCGGTAGAGTGCGGGCGTGACCTCCCCCCGTCGTCTCGCCGCTGCCGTCGTCCTCGTCTGCACTGCGCTGCTCACGGGGTGCACCTCGGATGCGGACACCGCCGTCGATCGCACGTCGGCACCCACACCCACCGCGGGGACCCTCCCTCCTGCCGAGATCGAGGCGATGCTGGCCGAACTGCTGCCCGCGGCCCCCGACGGGTTCGAGGTCGTCGACACCCTCGGTCTCGACACCCCGACGGTCGGCGCTGACTGGACGAGCGAGGACTATGACGCCAGCCGCATCGCGCGCGCCGCGCGCTCCTACGACAGCCCCGGTTGGTCCGGCCTCGCGCGGGGGCCTGGCTTCGTCTACGACGTCGAGATCATGGTGCTCTCGAGTGCCGATCGCGCCTCGCTGCTCATGACCGATCTCGCCTCCTCCGCGCGGACGCCGTTCGAGGAGACCGAGGAGGGTGTGCGTGTTGCATACAGCCCGCTCGCGGCGCCGAGTGGTCTGTGGCCGTTCGGCACCGTGGAGTACATGCGCGACGTCACCTGGCAGACGGGGGAGCGCGCATCCGGCCCCACCGCGTTCTACGCCGCAGGCCCCGTCGTGCTGATTGTGAGCTGGCTGGCGGTCCCCGAATCCGAGGACGCGGCGGCCGCGCACGTGGCCGAGTTCGCCCCGGCGCTCGTCGAGGCGGTCGCCGCTCTCCCGGATCGGCTGGAGCGGCCGCGCTGAATCCGCGACGCATCCGCGCAGGGTTAGGGTGAGGCGTGACCGAGAAGTTCCGGGTGCGACGCGCCCGCACCGCCGATGTCCGTGGGATGCTGCAGCTCATCGAGCCGTATGTCGAGCGACGCATTCTGCTCGGCAAGGAGCGGGTCACGCTGTTCGAGGACATCCAGGAGTTCGTCGTCGCGGAGGCCCCCGACGGACGCCTCGTCGGGTGCGGCGCCCTGCACGTCATCTGGGAGGATCTCGGTGAGATCCGCACGATCGCGGTCGACGACGACTGGCTGCGGCACGGCATCGGCCACGCGATCCTCGCCGAACTCGAGAAGAATGCGCGCGAGCTGGGGCTCACGCGCCTGTTCTGTCTCACGTTCGAGACCGACTTCTTCGGCCGTCACGGCTTCGAGCCGATCGGCGAGAAGGTCGTCGATCCGGAGGTGTACGCCGAGCTCGTGCGCTCACCCGACGACGGCGTCGCCGAGTTCCTCGACCTCGCGCGCGTCAAGCAGAACACCCTCGGCAACACCCGCATGCTCAAGCTGCTCTGAGCGGGCCGTCGCCCTCCCGGCGCGTTATCCCAGGTGTCACGTACTCGGGGCTCTAGCCTGGCGACATGTCCAGCCAGTCGCCCGGGCGTCTGCCGGCGTCGGTGTACCGGCGGCGGAGGATCGTCGTCGGCCTTGCGGCGCTCGCCGTCGTCGCCGTCATCGTGCTGCTCATCTCGTCGCTCGTCCAGTCGCGCAGCGATGCGCGCGCCCCTGAGCCTGAGCCCACGGAACCGCCCGCGGCTCAGCAGACCTCGGATCCGACGGCTGCCTGCAACCCGGCGGTCATCGCGCTCACCCCGAAGACCGACGCGGGAGAGTACCCGGACGGCACGCAGCCGCTCGTCTCGATGGAGATCGTGAACAACGGGGCCGTCGCGTGCACGCTCGATGTCGGAACCGATGTGCAGCTGTACGAGATCGTCTCGGGCGACGACCCCATCTGGAACTCGCGGGACTGCCAGCGCGAGCCGGCGGCCGCGCAGATCGTGATCGAGCCGAACACACCCATCACGACCACGCCCTTCGCGTGGGACCGCACGCGCTCGTCGACCACCACGTGCGACGGCGAACGCCCCGAGGTCGCGGCGGGTGGTGCCACCTACCGACTCTCGGTGAGCCTCGGCGAGATCACCGCGGAATCCGACAAGGCGTTCCTGCTGTTCTAGAACGCAGGTGCCGCGGCCGTGGCGTCGACCGCCGCTGAGAAGGCGAGCGATTCGGCGGTCTGGATGGATCCTGCGCCGTCGTCGACGATCGTGGTGTACCCGAGGCGGATGCCCTCCGCGCGTCGCTGCTTGCCGCCCGCGACCGGGCGCACCTCGCCGGCGAGGCTGATCTCTCCGATCGCGGCGAGGCGGCGCGGCAGCGGCACGTCCTTCGCGGCGCTAGCGATGGCGAGAGCGATCGCGAGGTCGGCGCCGGGCTCGGCCAGGCGGATGCCGCCCACCGTCGACACGTACACGTCGGCCTGCGACAGCCGGATGCGGCACCGCTTCTCGAGCACCGCGATGAGCATCGCGACGCGCGCCGCATCCACACCGCTCACGACGCGGCGCGGGTTGGGCGCGGTCGTGCCGACGACGAGCGCCTGCACCTCGACCGGCAGGGCGCGGCGACCCTCGAGCGTCACGGTGACGCACGTTCCGGGCACGGGCGTCGTCGAGCGCGACAGGAAGAGACCCGACGGATCCGGCACCTCGGCGATGCCGTCGCCGGTCATCTCGAAACAGCCCGCCTCGTCTGTGGGGCCGAAGCGGTTCTTGAGCGCGCGCACGAAGCGCAGCGGCGTATGCCGGTCTCCCTCGAAGCTCAGCACGACATCCACGAGGTGCTCGAGCATCCGCGGCCCGGCGATCGAGCCGTCCTTCGTGACGTGGCCCACCAGCAGCAACGGGAGCGAGCGCTCCTTGGCGACGCGGATGAGGGTGCCAGCGACCTCGCGCACCTGCGCCGGCTGCCCGGGGGCGCCGTCGGTCTGCGCGGAGGCGACGGTCTGCACCGAGTCGACGATGAGCAGCTGCGGCTTCACGGCGTCGATCTGGCCGAGCACGGTCGCGAGGTCGGTCTCGGCGGCGAGGTAGAGCTCATCGTCGAGGGCGCCCGTGCGCTCCGCGCGGAGGCGCACCTGGCTCGCGGACTCCTCGCCCGAGACGTACAGCACCCGAAGCCCTCGGCGCGCGGCGCGCGCGGCCACCTCGAGCAGGAGCGTCGACTTGCCGACGCCCGGTTCACCCGAGATGAGGATCGCGGCGCCCGGCACCAGACCGCCTCCGAGCACGCGGTCGAACTCGCCGATGCCGCTCGGGCGGTGCGCCGCGTCCTCGGCGATGTGGTCGGTGATGGGCCGCGCCATCCGCGTGGGCGAGACGGCGACCGCGGAGACCTTCGTGGTGGGCGCGCCGCGCTCGACGACCGATCCCCACTGCTGGCACTCGGGGCACCGGCCGAACCACTTGGCGCCCGTCCATCCGCATTCGGAGCATGCGAAGCCGGGAGTCACGGGGCGAGCCATGAGGGCCAGCCTAGGCGGCACCTCCGACGCGCGGACGGATGCCGCACAGGCGGCGCCTGCCCGGGGGCGGTGAGAACAGCGGGCGTCAGCCGAGGAACTGCAGCGCGAGAGTGACGGAGGCGACCGCCGAGACGAACAGCGCCGTCCACGCGATTGCGAACGCGCGTCGATCGTCACGCCAGCGCAGCACGTCGCTGTACTGCTCCGGCGGGAGACCCTCGATGAGCTTCTTCGCTCCGATGAGGCTGTGGGAGCGCCCGAGCGGCGTGCCGTTGGAGTCGACCGCCTCGAAACCGCCTGCCGTGAACTCGACGCTGCCGAGGAACTCTCCGGTGAGGGTGCACGACCACAGCCCCTCGCTCACCGCGATCCATGCGGGAACAGCGGGAACCTCCGCCGTCTCGTCGACCATCGGGGGTGCTGCGAGTGTGATTGCCATGGTTCCTGTCCTCTCCTGCTGAGGGCCGGTCGGTTCTGCTTCGAGCCGTTGTCAACATCGTGGCCCCCACGCGGGGGGTTGTCGAATCACAGGCGGGGGCTTGCGTGCCACGCCGACCGGTGGTAGCTCAGCAGGTTTCGTTCAGGTGCTGACAGCGCGCATCGCTCGGAGTACCCTCGCTCCATGGCTGCGCCGTCCCCCTATCTCGCCCTCCCCGGAACTGCGCGCGAGGCGCTCACGCTCTACCACTCGGCATTCGGAGGTGAGCTGCGGCTGCACAGCTACGCCGACTTCGGGCGCGAGGATGGTCCAGGCGACGCCGTCGCCCACGGCGAACTGGTGGGCCCCGTGACGCTCTTCGCATCCGATGCCCCTGTGGGCGAGCCGACGCTCGACGTGTCGGGTCTCATGCTCTCGCTCCTCGGCGCGGCAGAGCCGGACGTGCTCACCTCATGGTTCGCGGCCCTCGCCGACGGCGGCGAGGTGCTCTCGCCGCTCGAGCCCCGCCCGTGGGGCGATCACGACGGCGTCGTGCGCGACCGGTTCGGGCTCAGCTGGCTCATCGGATACCGGGGCTGATCGGATGTCGTTCCAGGCCTACCTCGACGCCATCGAGACCCGGACGGGGCTCACCCCACGACAGCTCATCGACGTCGCCGAACGGCGCGGGTACGCCGCCCCCGAGGTGAAGGCGAAGGTCATCCTGGAATGGCTGAGGACCGAGTACGACCTGGGGCGCGGCCACGGGATGGCGCTCGTGCACGTCATCAAGAACGGGCCGACCGCGCCCGCCACGCACGTGCGGTCGGGCACGTCGCACAGCGACCCGTCGGAGACCCTGTGGCTCGACGGCAAGGACTCCAAGCCCGCGTGAGGCGGGGCTCGATCAGGTGCGCGTGAGCAGCACCATCACCTCGTAGTGGGTGGTCTGCGGGAACATGTCGAAGAGCCGGATGCGCCGCGGACGGAACCCCGGCATCGCCGCGAGGTCACGAGCGAGGGACTCGGCGTTGCAGCTCGAATAGACGATCGCACGCGCATCCGAATCGTTCAGCACCGCGCACAGCTCCGCGCCGAGACCCCGCCGCGGCGGGTTCACGATGACCACCTCGGGGGCGCGCTCCGCCGTCATCCGCGTCGCATCGCCCACCTCGAAAGCGACGTCGACGAGGCCGGCTTCCGCGGCCGAGAGGCGTGCGCTCTCGACGGCCGGGGCGCTTGACTCGATGCCGAGCACGGCGCGACCGGGTGCGGCCACGTGCAGGGCGAACCCGCCCACGCCGCAGTAGAGATCCCACACGGATGCGGGGTCGAGCTCATCCACCCACGCGCGCGCCTGACGGTAGAGACCCGCCGCGATCGCCGTGTTGGTCTGGAAGAAGCCGCCTGGCCGCAGATGCAGCACGATGTCGTCGAGGCGCATCGCGAGCGACTCGTCGGCCGTCAGCAGCAGCTCCTCGTCACCCTCGACGACGGCCTTGTGCTCCGGCAGCAGGTTCACCGAGACGACCGCGAGCTGCGGCAGCTGCTCGAGCAGCCACGGCAGGTGCTTGCGGATGCGCCCCACGGGTTCGGTCGAGCGCAGCACGAATCGCAGCATGAGGCGGCCGTCGGGGGACTCGGTGAGCAGCACGTTCTTGAGCTCGCCGCGGCGGGCCGGGATGTCGTACGGGGTGAGCGTCGCGCGCGTGATGAACGCGCTGATCGCGGGGAAGGCCGCGCGCAGTCCGATCGCGAGCACTCCGCACGCCTGCAGGTCGACGCCGCGCTGGGCGGCATCCAGGATGCCGAGCGTGGGTGCCTCGACCGAGCCGCCGACGACCATCTTGGCCTTGTTGCGGAAGGCCTCAGGCTGGCTCGCGGCGGGCGGCATCCACTCGGCATCCGCCCAGGGCGCGAGCAGCAGCTCGGCGTTCGCCACCTTGCCCGCGAGCTGCGCGTCGTAGGCCACGCCCATGAGGGTGCACGAACGGCACACCCCGGCATCGAAATACGCGCACTGCACCCCGCCACGATACGTGGAACCGGCTCCACGCCGCCCGATCAGGCGTGGTGGCGACGCTCGAGGGCGGCGCCCTCCACATCCACATTCGGGAGGATGCGGTCGAGCCAGCGCGGGATCCACCAGGCCGAGCGCCCCAGCAGGTGCATCACCGCGGGCATCAGCAGCATGCGCACGACGAAGGCGTCGAGCAGCACGCCGAACGCGAGACCGAAGCCGAGCTGACGGATGATCACCGCCTCGGAGAAGATGAAGCCGCCGAACACCGACACCATGATGAGCCCCGCCGCGAGCACCACCGAGCGCCCCGCGCGGTAGCCGCGGGCGACGGCCACGCGGGCGGGCGCCCCGTGCACGTACGCCTCGCGCATGCCGGTCGCGAGGAACAGCTGGTAGTCCATCGCGAGGCCGAACAGGATGCCCACGATGATCACGGGCAGGAAGCTCAGGATGGGGCCCGTCGTCGTGATGGTGAACAGGCTCGACGCCCACCCGAGCTGGAACACCGCGGTGAGCCCGCCGAATGTCGCCAGCAGCGACAGGATGAACCCGGTCGTGGCGATGAGCGGCACGAGGATCGAGCGGAACACCGCGATCATGATGATGAGCGAGAGGCCCACGACGACCAGCAGGTAGAGCGGCAGCACGTCGGCGAGGTTGGCCGAGATGTCGATGTTGATCGCCGCCTGGCCGGCGACGCCGAGCTCGATGCCGTCGTCGATCGGGGGGAGCTCCCGCAGCTCGTGCACGATGCGCTCAGTGGACTCCGAGTTCGGGCCTTCGCTCGGAATCACCTGGAATGCCGTGAGGCGGTTGTCGGCGGAGACATCGACGGGGGCGACAGCGGTGACGCCGTCGACGTCCGCGATCTCGCGCGCGATGCGCGCCTGCAGCGCGACGACCTCGTCATCGGTGGCGCCTGCGGGCAGTGTGGCGGTGACGAGCAGCGGGCTCGTGGAGCCTGCGCCGAACGCCTCCTCGGTGAGTTCGAACGCGCGAGCGGTGGTGGAGCCTTCGGGCTCGACGGACCCGTCGGGGAGCCCCAGGCGCATGCCCGTCGCGGGGAGCGCGAGGATCAGCAGGCCGGCGACGGCGACCACGATCGTCACGATCGCCCGCAGCGTGCTCATGGGGCGCGCGCTGTTCTCGGGGTGGTCGACGGGGCCCTCGGCGAGCTGTCGGCGGCCTCGGCGCCCGAGCACCTTCTCGCCCGAGAGGCCCAGCAGCGCCGGCACGAGCGTCACCGCGATGAGCACCGCGATGGCGACGCAGAACGCGCCCACCGCGCCCATGAGTCCGAGGAACGGGATGCCGGTGACGGCGAGTGCGAGCAGGGCGATGACGACCGTCGACCCGGCGAAGACGACCGCCGTGCCCGCGGTGCCGTTCGCGAGCCCGATCGATTCACGCACCTCGGCCCCCGAGAGCAGCTGCTTGCGGTGCCGGTTGACGATGAAGAGCGCATAGTCGATGCCGACGGCGAGGCCGAGCATGACGCCCAGCACGGGCGTCACGGACGCCATCTGCACAACGCCCGAGAGAGACAGGGACGCGAGCACGCCCACCCCGACGCCGGTGAGGGCGGTGATGATGGGGAAGGTCGCGGCGAGCAGCGAACCGAGCATCACGATGAGCACGATCGCCGCGATGAGCAGTCCGATCGCCTCGCCGATGCCGAAGATCTGCGGGATGCCCTGGGCGATCTCGGTGGAGAACGACACCTCGACACCGGGGATGTCGGCGTCGGTGAAGTAGTCGATGAGGGAGTTGCGCGCCTCGTCGGAGAGCTCGAGGCGGGTGTCGGTGAAGACGACGTTCGCGACGGCTGTCGCGCCGTCCTCTGACACGAAGCGGACGCCCTCGGAGTAGCCGAGGAGTTCGGCACCCTGCTCGAGAAGCGCAGCCTGGGCGTCGACTTCGGCGCGGTTCTCGTCGAGCTCGGTCTGTCCCGCGGTGAGCTCGGCGCGGCTGGCGTCGAGCTGGGCCTGCTGCGCGCCCAGCTGCGCGTCGATGGCGGTGGCGGGCAGGCCTGCGGCGTCCAGCTGCGCGCGGGCGGCGTCGAGCTGCTGCTGTCCGGCGTCGAGCTGTGCGCGCCCGGCGTCGAGCTGCTGCTGTGCGGCATCCAGCTGGCCGCGAGCGTCGGCGATCTGTGTGCGCCCTGCCTCGAGCTGCGCCAGCTGGTCGGCGCGCTGCTGCTCCGCGTCGAACGGTCCCACGGCGCGCGCGATGTCGGGAAGGTTCTCGGCGCCCGCGACGAGATCCTCGATCGCCGCGCGCTGCTCATCCGTGAACGGGGCGTCGTCGTCGGTGTGGAAGACGATCGTGCCGGCGGCGCCACTGGTGTCGGGAAGCTCGCGCTGCAGCTCGTCGATGACCTCCGCCGATGCGGTGCCGGGGATGTCGAAGTTGTTGGTGAGCCCCGCCGAGAACAGCGCGAACGCACCGCCCGCGAGCGCCAGGATCAGCACCCACGCGCCGAGCACCCAGCCTGCACGGCGAGCGGCGGCCTTCCCCAGTCGGTACAGCAGCTCAGCCACGTCTCCTCGTTCCCCGCTCGATTCAGACCAGCATCCAGCATCACGGCTGGCAGGCCCTGGGAGTTCACCCGGGAGTTCGCGATAGGGTGCACCGCCATGAGCACACGCGACAAGGCACTCGAACTGAAGGCGCTGCATCAGGCTCCCGAGATCCTGCAGGTGGTGAACGTGTGGGATGCGGTGAGCGCGAAGGTCGTCGCGGGTCTCCGCGAGACGAAGGCCATCGCCACGGCCGGTCATTCGATCGCGGCGATGTACGGCTACGCCGACGGCGAGATGCCGTTCGAGCTGGCGCTGCAGGGGGCGAAGACGATCGCCGAGGCGGTTTCGCTTCCCGTGTCGGCCGACCTCGATGACGGCTACGCGGATCCGGCCGAGACAACGCGCCGCGCGATCGGAGCGGGCATCGTGGGTGCGAACGTGGAGGACCGGCTGCGCCCTCTCACGGAGTCGGCGGATCGGGTGCGTGCGATCATGCGCACCGCCGAGAGCGAAGGAATCGAGTTCCAGCTGAATGCCCGTACGGATGCGATCGTGCGCGCGAAGAACCGCCCGATGGAGGAGAGCATCGCCGACGCGATCGAGCGCGGACGCGCCTTCCTCGATGAGGGCGCGGCGCTCGTGTTCGTTCCGGGGGCGCTCACCCGGGAGCAGATCGAGCCGCTCGTCGAGGGCCTCGGATGGGGGAAGCTGTCGGTCATCGGGCTGCCGGGTGCACTCACGGCGCTCGAGTATCAGGAGCTCGGCGTCGCCCGCATCTCCTATGGTCCGCTGACGCAGCGGGTCGCGCTGCGGGCGCTCGAGAACCTCGCTTCGACGCTGTACCACGGGGGCGTCATCCCCGAGGACACCCCCGCTCTCAACTGAGCGCGGGGCGGCTCAGCTGAGGGTGGCGGCTCAGGCGGCCACGCGCTCCCACCGGATGATGCCGTCGAGACGACCGGCATCCGCGAGCTCGCCGCGGGCGAAGTCCGCCCACGCCTGCCGCACGCCGCGCCCTGCCTCGTCGATCTCGGCCCACGTGGCGCCCGCGAGCAGCATCGAGCCCTCCGTCGACGCCTCATTCCCGAGCAGCAGGGCGAGGTCGATGGTGTGTGCGGCGCGGTAGCTGTTGCCGGGGGCGCCCCACGAGATCTCGTAGAGCCACGCGTCGCCGCCGGCGCGCGCCCGGCGGGTGGCGAGCTCCTTCGCAGGCGCCGCGTACACCTTCCGGGTGAGCGCCCGATCGACTGCTCTCATCACGAGTGGGCCGATCACCGGCACCCGGGTGAGCGCCCCGATCTTCGGCAGATCGGGGATGAACAGGCGCGACTCGTTGGAGTTGAAGCCGACGAGAAGAGGGATGCCCGCGGATGCCTCCCACGCCTCCTCGATGCCGGACTCGTCCGGGAGCGGCGCGTGGCCGTACTGCACCCCGAACGGCATGGCGCTCGTGAGCCCGAAGGCGCCCGCGGCGGCAGAGACGCGCGGCTGGCGCTCGAGGATCTCGTCGAGCGGCGTCTCGGCAGTCAGGTCGGCTGCTTCGGCGAACATCGCCGCCGACATCGCCGCCCGCCCCGCGCGGATGCCGAGCGGAGTCGACTGCAGGATGACGCGGTCGACGAGCGACGCGACATCCGACGTCGCCAGCAGGTGCGCGAGCGCGTCCGCCCCCGCCGATTCGCCGAACGCGGTCACCCGGCTGGGGTCGCCGCCGAACGCCGCGATGTTGCGGCGCACCCACGCGAGCGCGAGACGGATGTCGAGGAGGCCGAGGTTGGCGGGTCGCGTCGTGCCGTCGCCGAGGAAGCCCAACAGCCCCAGCCGGTAGGTCACGTTGACCGCCACGACCCCCTGCTCGGCGACCAGCCGGGCCGGATCGTGCAGCGGGTTGTCGCCGCCGCCCGCCACATACGACCCGCCATGCACGAACACCATCACCGGGAGGGCGGCGTCGGGAGCGGCATCCGCGGGCATCGTGATCGACACGCGCAGGCAGTCCTCATCAGCGGGCATGGGGGCGGCGCCCGCACCCAGCAGCTTCTCGAGTCGCGGCACGCGGGGTTGCGGGCTCACAGGCGACCACGTCGTCGCGTCGAGCGGGTCGGTGCGGTCCGGGGCTGCGGTGGGTGCGGCGAAGCGCGCGGCGGTGCCGTACGGGATGCCGGTGGCGCGCACGACGGTCCCGTCGCTCCATCCGGTGATCGGGCCGCACGGGGCTGGGAAAGTGGTTCGGATGTCGCTCATCGGCACCAGTATCGCCGCTTGAGTCGTACCCTCGGAAGGGTGAGCGCACCCATCCTGTTCAGCGTCGAACGCGGTCTTGCCCGGATCACCCTCAACCGTCCGGAGCGGCTCAACGCCTTCGACGCCTCCATGGCCCACGAGTGGGTCACCGTCACCCGCCATGCGACGACGCACCATGAGGTGCGCGCCGTCCTCATCGATGCGACCGGCCCTGCGTTCTGCGCGGGTGGCGATGTGCGCGCCATGAGCGAGATGTCGTCCGGTTCGCTCGTCACCGAGCTCGCCCAGGTGATCAACCTCGGCATCCGCTCGCTCGTCGGATCGCGCGTGCCGGTCGCGGTCGCGGCGCACGGCACGACGGTGGGAGGCGGACTCGGCATCCTGCTCTCGGGCGACTACGCGGTCGTCGGCGAGGGCTCGAAGCTGGGCAGTCGTTACGCCAACATGGGGCTCACGCCCGACCTGTCGGTGTCGGCGCAGCTCGCGCGCGCCGTGGGGGAGCGCCGTGCGCTGCAGCTTGTGCTCTCGGACCGCCTGCTGTCGGGGGCGGAAGCTGTCGAGTGGGGTCTCGCCGCGGAGGTCGTGGCGGATGACGAAGTCGCGACCCGCGCAGAAGCGGTCGCCCGCACGTGGATCGACGGCGCCGCGGGAGCATACGGTCAGGCGAAGCGCCTCATCCGCGACGCGGCCTCGCGCACCTTCGCGGAGCAGCTGGGGGTGGAGGCGCACATGATCGGCGCCGCGTTCGACACGGACGACGCCCAGGCGCTCATCGCCAAGTTCTCCGCGCGCTGACGCTCGGGCCCGCGCTGACGCGGCCGCACACTCAGCGCCCGGCGCTCCCCGCCTCAGATGGAGGGGTCGCAAATGGCCGCCGACACGCCGAGGGACCGGTCATTTGCGACCCCTCCCGGGGCAACAGGGCACTGCGGTCGCGCTCGCGGGCTGAGGCGGGCAGGCCCGCGCGCTCAGCGACCGCGCTCACCGCTTGACGGCGGCGACCAGCCCGCTCAGCGCTTGACGGCGGCGACGAGCCCGCTCAGCAGCGAGATCACGAGCAGGGCCGCAAAGGCGACCGCGAGCGGCTGCTGGTACCAGGTCTCGAGCGACACCTCGCCCCAGGCCAACTTCGATGCGAGCGCGATCTGCGCGATGAGCAGGAAGAGCACGGCGCTCGCCGCGGCACCCGAGAGGATCGACAGCTTGAACATACGGCCACGATAGTCGGCGTCCGCGGGGTGATGTCAGGGTCGCGATCTACACTTCTGCACGTGCAGGGCCGGCTGCTCCGTCTTCACGAGGAGCTCACTGTGCGACACCACATCCAGGACGCCTACGACGCGCGCGCACGCGCGACCCGTTCCTCCGCCCCCCGCTGGCATCCGATGCTCGCCGCCGACGAGGTGGAACCGGGGCTCTGGCTGATGCGCGCGTGGGATGCGAAGCCCTACGCGATCGTGCGCGCGATCGAGATCGGCGGCGAGCGAGGCTACCGCGCCACGACGTGGGCCGAGATCCCCGCCGACCGCGCACTCGTCGGCTACTGGCGCACCTTCCGCGCGGCGTGCATGGGCGCGCACCGCGCATACCTGCGCGCCCACGGAGCCGGCCGGGCATCGAATCACGACCGGCCGCTGTGGGGATGAGTCGCGCCGCTCAGCGGGGCCCGGAGATCGCCCCGCCGAGGCCGTGCGGCATCTGCATACGCGCCCGGGCAAAGCGAAAGCCCCGCACGAGGCGGGGCTTTCGACTGGCGGTACCGGTGGGATTTGAACCCACGGATGGCGTGAACCATCACATGTTTTCGAGACATGCTCCTTCGGCCGCTCGGACACGGTACCGCCAACGAGTCTAACGGATGATCCGGGGTGGTTCGAACCACGGCCATGGGGGCGCCTATCCGGCTCCGCGCAAGCCCTTGTGGGGCGTCGCATCACGCGCGCATCATGGCCGCATGACTCCGCAAGAGATCCTGGATCCGGACGAGCGCGCTGAGCAGCTCACCGCGGCGCCGAAGGCTGTGCCCGAGGATGCGGCGCCTCGCATCACCCTCTCGGAGGGCAGCGACGGCGCCACACGCATCGACATCGCCGACACGGCGGTGGTGCGTCCCGGGGGCCCGGACGGCGACATCCGCCTCGAGTTCGAAGAGGATGTCGAGGCCTACATCGAGGTCGATGCGGGCCCCGACGCCGACTGATCCGACGCCGCGTCAGCCGGCGATCGCCGCGCGCAGCCCCTCGATGAGCGGGGTCGTGGGGCGGCCGATGAGGCGCGACAGGTCGCCCGTCGTCTCGGCGAGCGCGCCTTCGCGGATGTTCGCGTCCAGCGCGATCACGAAGCCGATCGTCCCGGCATCCAGCCCGAAGCTCTGCAGGCGTTCGGCGTGCTGTTCGGCCGTGAGGCGCTCGTAGATCACCTCACGGCCGACGATCGCACCGATCGCCGCCGCGAGCTCGTCGTAGTTCCACGCATCGTCGCCGCCGAGCTCGTAGACGGCACCGAGGTGTCCGTCGGTCGTGAGCACCGCCGCGGCGGCCTCCGCGTAGTCCGCGCGGCTGGCCGATGCGACACGACCGTCTCCGGCGCTCGCGGCGAGCACGCCCGTGGCGCGCGCCGGCTCGATCTCCCGCACGTAGTTCTCGGTGTACCAGTTGTTGCGCAGCACGGTGGCGGGAAGCCCTGAGGCGGTGATCGCCTCCTCGGTGGCCTTGTGTTCGGGGGCGAGAACGAGAGCGGAGGTGTCCACGTGCGGGGCGCTCGTGTAGACGAACTGCGACACCCCGGCGGCGACGGCCGCGTCGATCACCGCGGTGTGCTGCGCCACGCGCCGCCCCACCTCGGAGCCCGAGATGAGAAGCACCTTGTCGGCGCCGTCGACGGCGGCCTGCACCGACGCGGGGTCGTTGTAGTCCAGACGCACGGTCTCCACGCCCGCGGCGGCGAGATCGGCGATCTTCGCCG
The DNA here is from genome assembly GCF_011751865.2 of Salinibacterium sp. ZJ70. Taxonomy (GTDB): domain Bacteria; phylum Actinomycetota; class Actinomycetes; order Actinomycetales; family Microbacteriaceae; genus Homoserinibacter. The sequence goes on from NZ_CP061770.1 coordinate 240,685, forward strand.
TGTCGCGCGCGCCCGCACGGATCTCGGAGGGCGCGACGCCGCGCGCGAGGAGGGATTCGACGACGAGGCGGCCGAGGTGTCCCGAGGTTCCGGTGACGAGGATGGTCATGGGCTTCCTTTCGGTGAGGACGGGGGATGCAACCCGCGCGAGCGGCGGACTCTTCCCACACGAGATTCCTCCGCTGTTCGCGATCGTCTCAGGTTCTCCATGAGATCCGCCGATAGCGTCGGAACGTGACCGATCTCGTCGTCTCCCCCGGCACCGTCGACCCGCTCCCCGAGGCGGATCTCGACATCTACCGGGGGCTCTTCACCTCGATGACCGGACTCGAGGCTCCCGGCGCGGGGCAGGGTCCAGCGCCGCTCACCTCGATCAAGAGCCTGCAGCGCAGCGTCGCCCAGTTCCACCTGCCGTACAAGTTCGCGATCGACGAACTCACCACCAAGGTCGCCATCCTGCAGGAGGAGTTCGAGTCGATCCACGACTACAGCCCCATCGAGCACGTCGGCTCGCGGCTCAAGTCGATGGATTCGATCATCGAGAAGATCCGTCGCACGCAGTGTCCGCCGGATGTCGCTGCGGTGCGCGAGCGCATCCGCGACATCGCCGGGGTGCGGATCGTGACGGCGTTCGTCGCCGATGCCTACTCCGTCGCGCAGATGCTGACGCGGCAGTCCGACGTCGAGGTGCTCGAGGTGAAGGACTACATCGCGCAGCCAAAGGAGAACGGGTATCAGAGCCTGCACATGATCGTGACGGTGCCCGTGTTCCTGTCGAACCGCACCGAGATCGTGCCGGTGGAGATCCAGATCCGCACCATCGCGATGGACTTCTGGGCGAGCCTCGAGCACAAGATCTACTACAAGTACGACCGCGCGGTGCCCGCGGAACTCGTCGCCGAGCTCACCGAGGCGGCGAACGCGGCCCGTGAACTCGACCACCGGATGGCGCGGCTGCGCGACCAGGTGCGCGGCCTGTAGACGCGCGGATGGCGGCACCCCACGGGGTGCCGCCATCCATCCACCCGGGTCAGCGCGCGAGTGTGACGCCGAGGGTCGCGAGCACGCCGAACAGCACGCCCCACAGGATGATCGAGATGATCTGCCAGAAGATCACCACGTTGCGCGATGCCCCGAACGACACCATCGCAGCGGAGGTGATCTGGCTCGGGAGAAGGGTCTGGCCGAGCAGGCTGACGCCCGCGACGCCGTACCTGTCGAAGCGCTCGCGCAGCTTCTGACGACGCGGGCTCTCGGGCTTCTCGGGGCGGCCGGCCGTCACCTTGCTGCGCAGGCCGTGCGCTGCGAAGACGAACGCGAGCATCGAGATGACGTTGCCGACGACCGCCGCGGCGATCGCGACCGCCGGGTGGATGCCGGCGATGACGCCGACGGCCGATCCGATGTACGACTCGACGAACGGGATCGCGGAGACAAGTGCCACACCGAGCCACTGCAGGATCTCGGGGAAGGAGGCGGTGAATTCGCGGAGCGCGTCGATCATGGGGGTGCCTTTCGTGGGGTGGTTGCGGGCCGCGGAACCGGGGTGCTCCGAGGCGATGACTCCATCCTGTGCGGCGTGCCGGGCGTGCGGCAGTGGCGTGATGTCATGACTCGTCGTGCATCTGCGCACGCGCGACCATGACATCTGTCACTGTCCTAACCTGGGGGGCGTGTCTCAGCCTGAACCCCCCGTCCGCGGCGTCCACACGACCTGGGTCACGACCCTCGGCTCCCTCGTCTTCATGATCGCGGTGCTCATGGGCATCTCCCTCCTGCTGCTCGTCGACGTGCTCGCCGTCGAGCCTCACCCGGTGCAGGTGGCGACCGTGCTCGCGATGCTCGCGGCGAGCGCGCTCGCCATCCGCTTCTGCTGGTTCCTGCGAGTCGGGCTCGGCGGCGGCCTCCCGCATCCCGCGTGGACGACCGCGCTTCTGCTGACGGCCTCGACGGCGTGGGTCCTCGGGCTGTGGGCGCCGGGAGCGGCCCTCGTCGCGGCGGTGCCGCTCGTCGTCGCCGGAACTCTCGTGGCCGCGCTCCTGCCGAGGAACGCGCGGATCGGGATCACGGTCGTCGTGCTCGCCGCCGCAGGTGCGCACGCGATGCTCGGGGCCGAGCTCGCCGAGCCCACAGGTGTCGAGCTGGGCGGCCCGGTGCGGCTCGTGGCGCTCTACACCGCGGGCCTGCCGATCATGGTGTTCTCGAGCGTCTGGTGGTGGGAGATCGTGGTCACGCTCGACCGGCACCGCCGTGCCGCGGGCGAGCTCGCGGTCGCCGAGGAGCGGCTGCGGTTCGCCGCCGATCTGCACGACATCCAGGGGCATCACCTGCAGGTGATCGCGCTCAAGGCCGAACTCGCCGAGCGGCTGCTGGAGCGTGACCCCGCCTCCGCGCGCGAGCAGCTGCGAGAGACCCGGCTCATCGCCAAGCAGGCCCTCGAAGAGACGCGTTCGCTCGTCGCCGGCTACCGCGGTGTCGACCTGGATGCCGAGCTCGAGAACGCGCGCGACGTGCTGGAGCTCTCGGGTGCCGAGTGCACGCTCGACGTCGACGGCCTGCCCGCGGATGCCGAGGTGCGCCGCGTGCTGGCGCTCGCCGTGAGGGAGGCGACCACGAACATCCTGCGCCACAGCTCGGCGACGCGCGCCGCGATCCGCATCTCGACAGGCCCCGACGGGGTCACGCTCGCGATCGTCAACGATGGGTCGCACGAGCGCACGGGAGGCGACAGCACGAGCAGCGGACTCGCGGGTCTGCGGGAGCGGGTCGCGGCGATCGGCGGCACGGTCGATGACGCGCTCATCGAGGGTGAGTTCCGCCTCGACGTGCGCGTTCCCGCTGCGGTGGAGGTGCACGCATGAGCGACCCGATCCGCCTCCTGATCGCCGACGACGAGCACCTCATCCGCGGGGCCCTCGCGGCCCTGCTCGCTCTCGAACCGGACATCGAGGTCGTCGCGAGCGTCGACAACGGGCAATCCGCGCTCGATCAGGCTGTCGAACTGCGACCGGATGTCTGCCTGCTCGATCTGGAGATGCCGCAGCTCGACGGCGTCGAGGCCGCGTCGCGCATCCTCGCGCGTGTGGCGACCCGCGTCGTGATCGTCACCCGTCATGCCCGGCCCGGCGTGCTGCGGCGCGCACTGGCGGCGCGGGTCTCCGGGTTCGTGCCCAAGTCGACACCCGCCGAGGAGCTCGCACAGGTCATCCGCGACGTCGCCTCCGGCAAGCGCTACATCGATGCGGAGATCGCGGCGACGGCGCTCACAGCCGAACGCTGCCCGCTCACCGATCGCGAGCTCGACGCCCTTCGGCACGCGCGCACCGCGGTGAGCGTGCAGGACATCGCCGACGCGCTGCATCTCGCCCCGGGCACCGTGCGCAACTACCTCTCGGCTGCGATGACGAAGCTCGACGCGCGCACCCGCCACGAGGCGGCCGAGATCGCATGGACGCACGGCTGGATCTGAGTCAAGCCCCGTTCGCGGGCTGACGCACGCCCCTACCGTGGGGTCGAGGCCCGACGAGAGGAGTGCGCATGAACCGGATCGAGACGGATGCGGAGCGGATCGCCCGCGCAGCAGGCGAAGCCGGCGTGACGATCGCGGTCGCCGAATCGCTCACGGGGGGTGCGATCGCCCAGGCGCTCGCGAAGGCGCCCGATGCATCCGAGTGGTTCGCAGGCGGCGTGGTCGCCTACAGCGTGCAGACGAAGAATCGCGCCCTCGGAGTGCCGATGGGGCCCGTGGTGACGGCGCCCGTCGCGCGGCAGATGGCCGAGGGGGTGCGGGAGCTCGTGGGCGCGGATGTCGCGGTCGCGGTGACGGGCGTCGGTGGCCCCGACGACGAGGAGTCGCACCCGCCGGGCACGGTCTTCATGGCGGTCTCGCACGGTGGCGAGACCCACGTGAGCGAGTACGCGTTCGACGGCGAGCCGGGCGAGATCGTCGAGCAGACGGTCGCCGCCGCGCTTCTCGCCCTGCGCGAGGCGCTCGGCGTCTGAGCGTGCGACGCCTGATCGATCCGGGGCGAAAGGCGGTGATCGGACGTCATCAGGCGCCCGCGATGTGCTCCACGGTGCTCCCGTGACGCACGCTCAGGGGATGGCCTCCGCCGTCTGCTCGAGGTCGCTGCGCGGCTCGCGCTGGGTGGCGATCGCGGTGCCCGCCGCGACGCACACGAGCACGATCGCGAGCAGCTGCACCGGTCCCAGGCGCTCACCGAGCACGATCCATCCGAAGATCGCGGCGACGACCGGCCCGAATGCCGTGATGATCGCGTACAGCCGCGGGGTGATGCGCCGCAGGATGAAGGTGTCGAGCGAATACGGGATCGCCGACGACAGCAGGCCGATGCCGAGCAGCAGCCCGAGCACAGGCCAGGAGAACTGCGCCGACGGCAGCCCGAACGCGGCCACCGGCAGGATGAGCGCGAGGCTCACGATGCTCGCGACCGTGAGGCCCTCGAGTCCGGGAAGCGCGAGCGCGACGCGGCGAGTGAGCAGGATGTACGCGGCCCACGCGGCGGCGGCCGTGAGCGCCAGGGCGACACCCCATCCATCGATCTGGCCCTCGAGCCCCGTGAGCAGCACGACTCCCGCCCCCGCTATGACCACGCACACCACGTCGAGCGCGCGACGCGAGGTCGCCAGGGCCAGCAGCAGCGGCCCGAGGAACTCGATCGTCGCGGCGATGCCGAGCCCCAGCAGGTGCACCGACTCGTAGAACGCGAGGTTCATGACCGCGAGCGTGACCCCCAGCATCACCGCGGGCCACAGACGCCGCCAGGTGAGAAGCGAGCGTCGCGGTCGATAGAACGGCAGCAGCACGACGAGCATCACCAGCTGACGCACCGCCACCACGATCGGCGAGCCGACGTAGCCGATCGCCACCCCCGCGAGCGCCGAACCCAGGTTGATCGACACCTCCGTTCCCACCTGCGTGGACGCGCCGATCACGGTGCGGGTTCGGGTGCTCTCGGGCGGGGTGCTCACCCACCCATTCTGGGGGGCGGGGCCTCCCCATCCCCGTGCACCACCTCCTATGCTCGACGCATGGCAGAGAAGCCCGGCCTCGACCCTCGCTACGACCCCGCGTTCCAGCGGGGCTTCGATCCGGGGGCAGGGGCGGATGCGCAGCGGCCGACGGTGGCGTTCGGGCCCCCTCTCGTCCCCAGGGTGTCCTCGTCTGCCTCGGGGCGCGGGCCTTCAGCTCCGGCGCCTGCAGCGCCCAGCCAGGCGACGGCGGCGAGCGGCGCGCCCGCCGCCTCCGAGGCCGTCGCCGCGACCGCTGTGATCGCCGTCGGCCGTGCGCCGTGGCGCAACCCCTTCATCGTCGCGCTTGCCGTCATCGGGGTGGCGAGCATCGCGCTCGGCGTGTTCGTTCTGCAGTACGCGATGCGCGAGGGCGAAGGCGGACAGCTGCTCTTCACGCAGGGCGGGTATGTGCTCATGCAGTCGCTCGTTTTCGCCGCACCGCTCGCGATCTGCACGGGGGTGCTCATTCTGAGCGCCGTGCTTGTGATGTTCGCCGTGCACTGGGGGCGCCTGCCGCACCGCGACGAGTGACCGCTCGTCTGTCACCGGATGTCAGCGCTGGCAGTTCGGGCACCAGGTGACCAGGCGCTCCTCGCCCGCCACGCGTCCCAGTTCGCCGCCACGCAGCGGGGTGCCGCAGCGCAGACACGGGCGCCCGCTGCGGCCGTAGACCCAGCTGCGCCGACCCGGTCGGGTGTCGCCCGTCGTCACCCGGATGCTGCGCGAGCGGTTCGCGTGCAGCATCCGGTGCGCGAGCGAGATGACCGCAGGCACATCGTCGACCTCACTGACGGGGCGCGTGGGCAAGAGACCCCGAACGAAGCACAGCTCGTTCGCGTACACGTTGCCGATGCCGGCGAGGTTGCGCTGGTCGAGCAGAGCCGTGAAGATCGGCACCTCGGGCACGGCGGTGAGGCGGCTGAGCGCGTGGTCGGCATCCCAGTCGGAGCCCAGCAGGTCGGGGCCGAGATGGCCGACCACACGATGCTCCTCGGTGGTCGGAACGACGTCGAGGATGCCCAGCTCGAATCCGACCGACTGCATGGACTCGACACCGAGCACCGCGCGGGCATGATGCGCGGGACGACTCCAGCGCTCGCCGCGGTGGAACAGCCGCCAGGTGCCCTCCATCTTCAGGTGCGAGTGGATGGTGACGTCGCCCACCCGGTGCAGCAGGTGCTTGCCGCGTGAGACGACCTCGTGAACCGTCTGCCCGACGAGGTCGAGCGTGGCGAAGGCGGGCACCCGGATGTCGCTCTCGGTGAGAACGCGGCCAGCGAGCGCGTCGTGCTGCTGGCGGGCCTGGCGCCAGACGGTGTCTCCCTCGGGCATGTCCGGCACGCTACCTCACAGTGCCGACGCCGCGCTGGGCGGCGCGTCGGCGAGAGCGCGAGATCGCCAGCTCAGCGCAGGCGCAGACCTTGCGGCGTGGGGGCGAAGCCCGCCCGCTCGAGGGCCGAGCCGAGGAGTGTGCCGATCGCGAATTCGCCGTCGATGCGCTCGATGCGCAGGCGCCCGCCGGCATCCCGGATCGTGGATGCGAGGGATGCCGCGGCGGCCTCGACGCGCACCTCGTCGTCGGCATCGAGGAAGCTCAGCACCGTCTTGCCGCCCTTCTCCACGTAGAGGCCGAGTTCGCCGTCGACGAGCACGACGAGCGCCCCCGCTTTGCGTCCTGGGCGGTGCCCCTCCGCACGCGACGGCCAGCCGAGGGCCGCGCCGTACGGATTCGCGGGGTCGGTCGCGCCGAGCGTCACAGCCACGGGAGGAGCCTCCTCGTCGCGGTCGGTGTGGAAGGTGCGCAGCCGATCCACCGTCGCGGGCGTCGCGAACTGGGCGGCGCCGAGGCCGTCGACGAAGTAGCCGCGACGCACACGGCCGGTCTCCTCCATCTGTCGCAGCACCTTGTACGCGAGCGAGAAGCCGCCCTCCACGCCCTCCGCCTGCACGGCGCCGCGCGTGACGACCCCGTGGCGTTCGAGCAGCTGCTCGACGAGCGCCGCGGCACGGGCGGTTGCCGCGACCTCGGTGCGCGGCAGCAGGCTCCAGCGCCCGGCGACGGTCGGCGGGGCGCTCGCGGCGAGCGAGGAGGCGACGCGTGCCCGGGCGCGGTGGGCGCGTCCGCGCGGGGTCGCCCGGGGGCGAGAGGTCGTGGCGCCCAGCCGGGAGCGCAGAGCCGTGAAGGTGTCGCCCGTCACGAGCCCTGCCCACACGAGCTCCCAGAGCGCCCGCGCGACCTCGGTGTCGGTCGCCGCCTCAGGCCCTGCCGCGTTCGCCGCGAGCTGGCGGAAGAAGTACCCGCCGCCGCCGGCGAGGCTCTCGAGCAGGCGGTCCCGCAGCGGGTCCGGTTCGAGGGCGAGCGGTTCCGGGAGCGTCAGGTGCGCGGCGTCCGCGAGGTGCAGGCTCACCCATCCGTCGCCGCCCGGCAGCTCGCCGTGGCCCGCCCACAGCACCTCGCCTGCGGCCATCAGCTCATCGAGCATCGCGGGGCTGTAGTCGCGCACGCGCCCGGGGAGCACGAGGCTCTCCCAGCTCGTCGCGGGGAGGGCGAGGCCTCCGAGCTGATCGATGACCGAGACGAGGCCGTCGATGCCGCGCAGGCCTCCGCGTCCGTTCACGCGCATGTGCTGCCACTCCGGCAGGAAGCGCCCGAGCGCGGCCTGCGGCACCGGCTCCACCTCGGCGCGCAGCGCCGCGAGCGAGCGAGCGCGCAGACGCCGCAGCACCTCCGGGTCGACCCATTCGGAGCCGGTGGCGCCGGGGCGGAACTCTCCCTCGACCGCGCGGCGGTCGGCAGCGAGGCGCCGCAGCGCATCCGTGACGACGGCGACGCCGAGGCCCAGGCGCGTCGCGGCATCCGCGGCAGTGAAGGGTCCGTGGGTGCGGGAGTAGCGGCTCACGAGGTCGCCCACCGGATCGGCGACGGGCTCGAGGAAGACGCTCGGCACGCCGATCGGAAGCGGCACCCCGAGCGCATCCCTCAGGCGCGCCGCATCCTCGACGACCGCCCAGCGCTCGAGGCCCGCGATCTGCACCCGCAGCACGCGGTTCGCCCGCGCGAGCCCGGCCAGCATCCCGCCCACCACCCCTGAGGTGTCAGTTTGTGCCGCCTGCGCGCCAGCCGCTGCGGCGTGTTCTGACACCTCAGCGAGGGTGGTGCGGGCGGCGAGCTCGGCGAGCGAGAGCGGGCCGAGGATGCGGAGGAGGTCGACGAGGCCCTCGGCGTCCTTCGCATGGCGGTCGGGCTCGAGGCGCTGCAGCTCGCGCTCGGTCTGCGCGATGACCTCCGGATCGAGCAGCTCCCGCAGCTCGGCGCGCCCCAGCAGCTCCGCCAGCAGCGACGGATCGAGCGACAGCGCCGCCGCACGGCGCTCGGCGAGCGGAGAATCGCCCTCGTACAGGAACGCCGCCACGTAGCCGAACAGCAGGGTGCGAGCGAACGGGCTCGGCGCATCCGTCTCGACCTCGACGAGCCGCACCCGCTTCGACTCGATCTCGGTCGCGAGCTCGTGCAGCGACGGCAGGTCGTAGGCGTCCTGCAGCACCTCGCGCACCGTCTCGAGGATGATCGGGAAGCTCGGGTACTTGCGCGCCACCTCGAGCAGCTGCGCCGAACGCTGCCGCTGCTGCCACAGCGGCGACCGCTTGCCGGGGTTGCGACGCGGCAGCAGCAGCGCGCGCGCCGCAGATTCGCGGAACCGGGAGGCGAAGAGCGCAGAGCCCCCGACCTCCTCGGTGACGATCGTGTCGAGTTCGCCCGGCTCGAAGATGAAGAGCTCCGCGCCCGGCGGTTCGGCATCCGTCTCGGGCAGGCGCACGACGATGCCGTCGTCACCCGCCATCGCCGACCCGTCGACCCCGTGCCGCTCGCGGATGCGCGCGGCGACCGCGAGCGCCCACGGCGCGTGCACGGGGGTGCCGTAGGGCGAGTGCAGCACGAGTCGCCAGTCGCCGAGCTCGTCGCGGAAGCGCTCGACGAGCAGCGTGCGGTCGGTGGGCACGACGCCGACTGCGGCCTTCTGCTCGGCCACGTAGGCGGCGAGGTTGCGAGCGGCGCGCTCGTCGAGCCCGTCGGCTTCGAGGCGCGCCTGATCGACGGTGCCGGATGCGAGCTCGCCCGCGAACGCGCCGATCGCGCGCCCCAGCTCCGCGGGACGCCCGAGGCCGTCGCCCTTCCAGAACGGCACGCGCCCCGGCTGCCCGAAGGCGGGGGAGACGAGCACCCGATCCGAGGTGATCTCCTCGATGCGCCAGCTCGTCGCACCGAGCGCGAACACGTCGCCCACGCGCGATTCGTAGACCATCTCCTCGTCGAGCTCGCCCACACGGCGCGCGCCATCTTCGGTGCCGACGATGAACACGCCGAACATGCCGCGGTCGGGGATGGTGCCGCCGCTCGTCACGGCGAGACGCTGCGCTCCGGGTCGCCCGCTGATGGTGCCTGCCACCCGGTCCCACACGATGCGGGGGCGCAGCTCGGCGAACTCATCCGACGGATACCGCCCGGCGAGCAGATCGAGCGTCGCCTCGAACGCGGAGCGGGGGAGCGTCGCGAAGGGCGCCGAGCGGCGCACCTGGTCGAACCACTCCTCGACCTCTATGGTGTCGAGGGCGACGGCGGCGACCGTCTGCTGGGCGAGGATGTCGAGCGGATTCTGGGGCACCTGGATCGCCTCGATGAGGCCCTGCCGCATGCGCTCGGTCGCGATCGCGGTGTGCAGCAGGTCGGCGCGATGCTTGGGGAACATCACGCCCTTGGAGATCTCGCCCACCTGGTGGCCGGCGCGGCCCACGCGCTGCAGACCGCTCGCGACCGACGGCGGCGACTCGACCTGGATCACGAGGTCGACGGCGCCCATGTCGATGCCGAGTTCGAGCGAGCTGGTCGCGACGACGCAGCGCAGCCTGCCCGACTTCAGGTCGTCTTCGATCTGCGCCCGCTGCTCCTTCGACACGGAGCCGTGGTGCGCGCGCGCGAGGATCGGCTCCGCACCCGCCGTGCGCCCCGACTGCGCCATGAGCTGGGCGGGCGTCTTCGTCGAGCGTTCGGGCGGCGTCTCGCCGGCCTCCTCCGCGAGCATCTCCTCGTACAGCTCGTTCATCGAGGCGGTGAGGCGCTCCGCGAGGCGGCGCGAGTTGGCGAACACGATCGTGGAGCGGTGCCGCAGCACCTCGTCGACGATCGCCCGGTCCACGTGCGGCCAGATCGATCCGCCCGAGGCGAGCGCCTTCTCGTCGCCGTCGAGCGCCTCCTCGGTGGCGCGAGCACCCAGCTCGGTCATGTCCTCGACGGGAACCACGACGCGCAGCTCGAAGGTCTTCTGGATGGGCGGCGCGACGATCTCGACCTGCTCGCGCCCGCCGAGGAAGCGCGCGACCTCGTCGAGCGGACGCACCGTCGCCGAGAGGCCGATCCGCTGGGCGGGCTTCGGCAGCAGCGCATCGAGGCGTTCGAGGGAGACGGCCAGGTGCGCGCCGCGCTTGGTCGCGGCGACGGCGTGGATCTCGTCGATGATGACCGTCTCGACGCCCGCGAGGGTCGAGCGCGCGGCGCTCGTGAGCATGAGGAAGAGCGACTCGGGGGTCGTGATGAGGATGTCGGGGGGCTCACGCTGCAGCAGGCGGCGATCCGCGGCGGGGGTGTCGCCGGAGCGCACGCCGACGGTGACCTGTGGGGGCTCCGAGCCGAGCCGCTTCGCCGTCTGGGTGATGCCCACGAGCGGTGAGCGGAGGTTGCGCTCGACATCGACGCCGAGAGCCTTGAGCGGCGAGATGTACAGCACGCGCGTGCGGGTGCGCGGATCCGCGGGCGGCGAATCGATGAGCCGGTCGAGCGACCAGAGGAACGCCGAGAGCGTCTTGCCGGATCCGGTGGGGGCGACGACGAGTGCGTGGCGCCCCGACGAGATCGCCTCCCACGCGCCCGCCTGGGCCGCGGTCGGCTCAGGGAACGCGCCCGCGAACCACTCGCGGGTCGCGGGCGAGAAGCGCTCGAGGGCCGGGTGCACCCCTTCATCATGACCCCCGCCCCCGACCCGCGTCACGGATCGGGCGGCGTCGAGCTGCCGCCGTCATCCTTCCGAGGTACACGGCCGTCCGGAGATACCCCGATCGGAGGCCGCCACACAGGGTCGCTCCTTCGTACCGTCGAAGAGACACCACACGAAGGAGACCCACATGATCGAGGTACACGGCCTCACGAAGAGGTACGGCGACCGCGTCGCGGTCGACCACATCGACTTCACTCTCGAACCCGGGCAGGTCACCGGGTTCCTCGGCCCGAACGGCGCCGGCAAATCCACCACGATGCGCATGATCGTCGGACTCACGCCCCCCACCGAGGGCAGCGTGACGATCGACGGCTGGCGCTACGGCGAGCTGCGGTCACCGCTCACCACCGTCGGCGCGCTGCTCGACGCGAAGGCCGTCCACCCCGGCCGCACCGCTTACCAGCACCTGCTCTCGGTCGCGGCGACCCACGGCCTGCCCAAGGGCCGCGTGCACGAGGTGATCGAGCTCACCGGCCTCGAATCCGTGGCGAACAAGCGCGTCAAGGGCTTCTCGCTCGGCATGGGCCAGCGGCTCGGCATCGCCTCGGCGCTCATCGGCGACCCGCGGGTGCTCATCTTCGACGAGCCGGTCAACGGACTCGACCCCGAAGGCGTGCGCTGGGTGCGCGAGTTCTCGCGCTTCCTCGCCTCGGAGGGGCGCACCGTGTTCCTCTCCAGCCACCTCATGAGCGAGGTCGCGCTCACCGCCGACCGCGTCATCGTGATCGGCAAGGGGCGCATCCTCGCCGATGCCCCTGTCGCCGATCTGGTGGCGGGCGCCGGTGCGCAGGCCGTCCGCGTGCGCACCGCACGCGCCGGCGAACTCGCCGAGCTGCTCGCCCGCACCGGGGCGACCGTGGCATCCGACGACCCCGGCGTGCTCGTCATCACCGGGCTCGGCATCGAGCAGATCGCCCAGCAGGCAGCAGCCTCCGGCATCGTGCTGCTCGAACTCACCCCCGTCACCACGTCCCTTGAGGAGGCGTACATGGCCATCACCGATGGCGCTGTCGAATACCGCACCGCGAGCCCCGCGGGGGTGGCACGATGACCGCCGTCGCAGCACCCCGCTTCGGGGCGGCCTACCGCCCCACGTTCGGCCGCGCGCTGCGCTCCGAGTGGATCAAGCTCCGCAGCCTGCAGTCGACCTTCTGGACCGCGCTGCTCACCGTCGGCATCATGGTCGGATTCGGAACGCTGTTCGCGCTGCTCGTCGTCACCGACCCGGGCACTGGGCCCAACCGGCCGATGTTCCTCGTCATCGGCTACCCGTTCGCGCAGCTCACGATCGGCGTGCTCGGCGCGCTCATCGTGACCGGCGAATATGCCACCGGCGCGATCCGCACCACGTTCACCGCGGATCCGAACCGCTGGCGGGTGATCGCCGCGAAGGGGCTGCTGCTCACGATCGTGGCCAGTGTGCTCGCCGCCATCTCGACGGGGCTGAGTGCCCTCGTGGGGGTCGCGCTGTTCTCCGGCTTCGACGTGCAGCTCGACGCGACTCCTGCCTCGCTCATGGGCGTCGCGGGCGCCGTGATCGCGTGCCTCGCGCTGACCGCGCTCCTGGCGTACGGAACCGGCCTGCTGGTGCGCAACTCCGCCGCCGCGATCACGATCGTCGTCGGAGTGCTGTTCGTCGCGCCGATCCTCATGCAGCTGGTGGTCATGTTCACGGGTGCGGACTGGGCGTACGCGATCTACAACCACCTCCCCAGCACCGCCGGCTCGCAGATGATGGTGGGCATGGAGATGGGGCTCGGAGATTCGGCGCTCACCGCTGGCCAGGGGGCCGCGTGGCTCGCCGCCTACGCCGCCGCGGCGCTCGCGGCGGGTACCGTCGCAAGTGCGAGGCGGGAACACTGATCGAGACGAACCACACGGATGCGGTGCCGGACCCCACACGGGGTGCGGCACCGCGTTCGCGCGTGCGCGAGGTGCTCGCGTGGCTGCGCCCGCCCGCGGTCCCCACCGCCGAGGGGCCCTTCAGCGAGCTGGACGCCCGCCGACTCGGCCCCATCCGTCGGTTCTTCGCCCGGCATCCCGTCGTGATGGACGTCGTGATCGCGTTGCTCTTCGCCGTGCCGGCGATGATCGAGCCGCTCACGATCGTCATCGAAGGCACTCGCACTCTCGAACTGCAGCCGAGCGCGTGGTCGCTCGTGCTCATCGCGGTCGGTGCGCTCGTGCTCCTGCGGCGCCGCCGCGAACCGGTGCTCACGCTCGCGGCGCTCGTCGTGCTTCTCGTCGTGAGCTTCCTGGTGACCGGCTTCACGGGCGGATTCGAGATGGCGATCGCTTTCGCCATCTACGCGGTCGCCGCCCACCGCGGCGTATGGGTGGCCTGGATCGGACTCGGCAGCGCGCTCGTCGTGCTCACGGTCTGCGCGTCGCTCCTCCTCGCCGACGACCCCGTCGAGGCGTCCGGCATCGACCGGATCTTCGTCATCGCGTTCACGGTCGGCTACCAGGCGATCGCGGGGCTCGTCGCGCTCGTCATCGGCGTGAGCGTGCGCGCCCGCCGCCAGCACATCGACGAGCTCATCATGCGCGCCAACGCGATGGCGCGCGACCGCGACCAGCAGGCGGCGCTCGCCGTCGCCGACGAGCGCACCCGCATCGCCCGCGAACTGCACGACGTCGTGGCGCATTCGCTCACCGTCATGGTGGCGCTCGCGGACGGCGCTCGCGCGTCCGCCGCATCCGACCCCGTGGCGTCGACACGGGCGCTCGACGCCCTCACCGAGATCGGCCGCTCCTCGCTCGCCGACATGCGCCGCGTGCTCGGCGTGCTGCGCGAACCGGACGACGACGCCCCCCTCGAACCCGAGCCCGACGTGAGCCTCGACGAGCTCGTCGACCGCTTCCGGGCCGCGGGCCTTCCCGTGCGTCTCGTGCGCAGCGGGATGCACGCCGACCTCGACGTGTCGGTGCGGCGCGCGGTCTGGCGCATCGTGCAGGAATCGCTCACCAACGTGCTGCGCTACGCGCCCGAATCCAGCCAGGTGGTCGTCTCTCTCGTACGCACCGACCGCGTCGACGGCATCGAAGGAGACTGGTTCCAGGTGCGCGTCACGAACCGCGTCGATGCGGCATCGGCGCCGCAGGCGACGATCGGCACCGGCCGCGGCATCATCGGAATGCGCGAACGCGCCGCCGCGCACGGCGGAAGCGTGGTCGCCGGTCCGCTCGCCGACGGATGGCAGGTGGAAGCGACCCTGCGACTCGATCACACCCTGGAGGGGACCCCATGACCGAGGCCGCCGACCCGCGACCTGACCTCATCCGCGTGCTCATCGTCGACGACCAGTCGATGCTGCGCATGGGCTTCTCGCTTGTTCTGAACGCCGAACCCGATATCGAGGTGGTGGGCGAGGCGGGCGACGGCGCCGCCGGCATCGCGATGGCGAAGGCGCTGCGTCCCGACGTCGTGCTCATGGATGTGCGCATGCCGGGCGTCGACGGCATCGAGGCGACCCGCCGACTCGCGACCGAGGTGCCCGATTCGCGCGTCATCGTGCTCACGACGTTCGACCTCGACGAGTACGCCTTCGGAGCGCTCCGTGCCGGGGCGAGCGGGTTCCTCCTGAAGGACGCGCGGCCCGCCGAGCTCGCGGGCGCCATCCGCGCCGTCGCGGCAGGAGATGCCGCCGTCGCGCCGCGCGTCACCCGCCGGATGCTCGAGATGTTCGCCGAGAAGCTCCCGGATCCCCGTGTCGCGCCTGCCGCCGACGACCGCCTCGCCGCGCTCACCCCCCGCGAGCACGAGGTCTTCGCCGCCCTCGGCGAAGGGCTCAGCAACGCCGAGATCGCGGCGCGGTTCTTCCTCTCGGAGGCGACCGTCAAGACCCACGTCGCGCGCGTGCTCGGCAAGCTCGGGCTGCGCGACCGCGTGCAGGCGGTCGTGCTCGCCTATGAGACGGGCGTCGCTGGCCGCTGATCCGCCCGCGGCTCAGCGCTGTGCGAGGAGGAAGCTCTCCACATCGCGGAGCTCCTCATCCGAGACGCTGTGTCCGAGACCCGGGTAGATCGCTCGCGTGAGCGAGGTGTGATGAGGCAGCCACGCGTCGCAGCGGGCGATGAGCGGGGGCAGGAAGAACGGATCCACCGAGCCGCGGCCCCAGAACAGCGGCGGCAGCTCGCGCCTGAGCGCGGCATCCGAGGGATGCACCCCGCTCACGACGAACCCCGCCAGATTCACGGCGAACGACACGATGCCGTGGCCCTGACGCAGCAGATGCGTCGCCATCGCGCCGCCCTGTGAGAAGCCGAGCGCGCCCACCTTCGTGGGCTTCCACGGCCGGTGACGCAGCCAGGTGAGCACCGCATCCGACATCTCGTCGGCCGACGACATCCGCGGATCCCCGGGCGTCTCGACAGCGTCATCGAACCACGCGAAGCCCGGGCCGAAGTCATACGGGGCACGCAGCGACGCGTAGACGAAACCCGGAGGCAGCAGGGGGAACAGCGAGGCCAGGTCGCGCTCATCCGATCCGCGGCCGTGCATCACGATCACGAGCGGATGCTGATCGCGGGCCTCGGGCTCTGCACTCCACACGACACGGGTGGGATCGATCGTCAACTGGCTCACCACACCATCCTCTCTCGCTGGCCCACTTGCGTCACCTGTGGGACAGAATGGCTCCATGAGCACCGTCGGCGCCGGCATCCCGGAACCCCCGCGCGAGGAACCCAATTCAGCCTGGCTGAGCGACGACGAGCTGAAGTGGGCGCGCGAGCGCATCCCGCTGCTGTACGTCGAAGCCGTGCCGGTGCGCGTCGACGGGCTCGGCGTCGTCACCGAGGTGGGTGTGCTGCTGCGCGCCAACGCGGCAGGAGAGATCACGCGCACGCTCGTCTCCGGGCGCATCATGTACGGCGAGACCATCCGGGATGCGCTGTTCCGCCACCTCGAGAAGGATCTCGGTCCGATGGCGTTCCCGCAGCTTCCGGCGAGCCCGGTGCCGTTCCAGGTGGCGGAGTACTTCCCCATCCCCGGGCTGTCGGCGTACGTCGACGACCGGCAGCACGCCGTCTCGCTCGCGTACGTCGTACCCGTGACGGGCACATGCGAGCCCCGACAGGATGCGCTCGAGATCACGTGGGTGACGCCCGGCGAGGCATCCTCGCCCACGTTCCATGCCGAGATGGAGGGCGGACGCGGCACACTCCTGCGCGCGGCGCTCGCCTCCGTGGGCGTGCTGGGCTGAGCCGCCCGGCGCCCGAGCGCCAGACCCCGGCGAATCGTGCCTGTTTGTCGATTCCGGGGCGCTGAAACGACAAACAGGCACGATTCTCGGGATGCGCGAGCGCACTCGTGACAGGGCGTGACGCCCGGATTCCGCAGAGCACCCGCTGCGGCTCTATCGTCGTGGCATGACCACTGCTCCCCCGCGCGCCCAGACGAACTACCAGGTCCGCTTCGAGTGGGGAGCCGACGGCGCCCACGCGGTTGCCGGTGGTGCGCACGCGATCGTGTGGGTCGATGAGCTGGGTGCCGAGCAGGTGCCCGACACGGGCGTCGAGACCGTCTACGGCGCACTGCGGTTCGCGGACGCGATCGGCCAGTGGGCGCTGCGGCGTCAGGGGGAGCTCGGCGGGCGCTTCGTGATCGCGGTCGTGGCAGCGGGGGCGCGTCAGGCTGACGGATCGCTGCGCTTCGCGGTCGAGGATCTGCTGGCCGCGGGCGCCGTCATCGACGCGATCGCCGAGGTCGGCATCGACCACCAGTCTCCCGAGGCTGCGGCCGCGGCATCCGCGTTCACCGGCCTCCGCAACGCGACTCGCCACCTGGTCTCGGCGTCGGTCTCGGCGCGCGAGCTCGGCGGCGTGCAGCTCGACGTCACCCAGGTGGCCGAGGTCACGCGCCTCGTCTGACGGCCCGAGACGACGAAGGCCGAGCCCAGAGGGCCCGGCCTTCGCGCCGAGGTGTCAGTTTGCGCCGCCCGGCGGTGCCCGCCTGCGGCACAAACTGACACCTCACACGGGGTGTGTGGGAGCGGGTCAGCCGCTGGGACGCGACGCGCGGCGGTTGGCCTGGCGCGGGGTGCTCGAGGTCGCTCCCGACGACGAGCTGTAGACGGGGGCGCTGCCGGAGCGGGTCGCCGGGCGAGCGCCGCCGCTGCGGGCACCACCGGCTGCACCACCGGCCGCGCCACGACCGCCGGCGCTGCGTCCGCCGTTGCCGCGTGATCCAGCGCTGCCGGCCGCGACGTCGCGCGGCTTCGACTCGGGACGACCCGAACGGTCGCGACGCGGGCGCGCGGCCTGCGTGCCCTCGCGCTCGTCACGGGCGGCGCGCTTGCGCTGAGCGTTGGCGCCCTGGCTGCGTCCGCCGCCGCCGCCGCGCTGAGGCTCGGCCTTCGGCACGGGCTTCACGTAGGGAGCGACCTCGCCGACGAGCGCCTTCACCGACGCCGATGCGGGCGTCACGGCCTCGACCTTGACCGAGATCGCGGCCTTGCGCATGAGCTGGTCGAGGTCCTTCTCCTGGCCGGGCATGATGATCGTCACGACATCGCCCTCGTTGCCGGCACGCGCGGTGCGGCCCGAGCGGTGCAGGTACGCCTTGTGCTCGGCGGGCGGGTCCACGTGGATCACGAGCTCGACACCGTCGACGTGCACGCCGCGCGCGGCGACATCCGTGGCGACGAGCACCTTGGCGCTGCCATCCGAGAACGCGGCGAGGTTGCGGTCACGCTGCGGCTGGCTGAGGTTGCCGTGCAGGTCGACGGACGGAATGCCGGCTGCCGTGAGCTGCTGGGCGAGGCGCTTCGCGTGGTGCTTGGTGCGCATGAAGAGGATGCGGCGACCGGCGCCCGACGCGAGGGTCTGCACGAGCTCGGTCTTGGCGTCCTTGTCGGCCACCGAGAACACGTGGTGCGTCATCGCGGCAACGGGCGAGTTCGCCTCGTCGACGGAGTGCATCACGGGCGACGAGAGGAAGCGCTTGACGAGCTTGTCGACCCCGTTGTCGAGGGTCGCGCTGAAGAGCAGGCGCTGGCCATCGGCCGGGGTGGCGCTCAGGATGCGGGTGACGCCGGGCAGGAAGCCGAGGTCGGCCATGTGGTCGGCCTCGTCGATCACGGTGACCTCGATCGCGTCGAGCTTCACGAGCTTCTGGCCCATGAGGTCCTCGAGGCGGCCGGGGCACGCGACGATGATGTCGACGCCCTGGCGCAGCGCCTCCACCTGACGGTTCTGCGAGACGCCGCCGAAGATCGTGGTGACGCGCAGGCCGTAGGCCTCGGCGAGCGGGGCGATGGTGTTGGTGATCTGGGTGGCGAGCTCGCGGGTGGGGGCGAGCACGAGTCCGAGGGGCAGGCCGCCGCGGCGGTTGCCGCCCGCGAGCTTGCCGCCGAGGCGCGCCACGAGGGGGAGCGCGAAGGCGATGGTCTTGCCGGATCCGGTGCGGCCGCGTCCGAGCACGTCGCGGCCGGCGAGGGTGTCGGGAAGGGTGTCGACCTGGATGGGGAACGCCTCGGTCTTGCCGTCGGCTGCGAGGACGGCGACGAGGGGCGCGGGCACGCCGAGCGTGCGGAAATCGGTGGTCATGATGTCTTTCGGGTGGAGGCGCGCGAGGGCGCTCTTGGGCGAGCGTGCCGAGCGGCACGTCGGTTCGCCGTGAAGGAATATCAGCCGCGAGAGATGGCGGCGAGGGATGCGTTCGACGACGCGGGCGCGAAAGGCGCCGATGCCACCATAGCCCACGAGGCTGTATCGCCGCAGTGGATCCCGTTTCGGGGGTGTCGCGGCGTCAGGCGCTCGTGAGCGCGGCGCGGCGGGCGCGGTGGGCGCGCACCTTGGCGCGGTTGCCGCAGCGCTGCATCGAGCACCAGCGGCGGGTGCCGGTGCGGGATTCGTCGCGGTAGATCATCCGGCAGTCGTCGGCGGCGCAGCGGCGCAGGCGCTCGCTCGCGTCGTTCTGCAGGATCGCGACAGCGTCGCGCGCGATCGAGGAGAGAGCCTGCCCGGTGCGGATGCGGCTCGCGCCGGCCTGGCGGCGTCCGCCGGCGAGCACGGGCGGCACGTCGGGGGCGGCGGCGTACAGGTTGAGGGTGTCGATGTCGTCGGGCGCGGGGAACGCGCCGTCCACGCGAGCGATCGCGAGGCGGCTGATGGCGTCGCGCAGCGCGCGAGCGTCACGCAGCTCGCCCTCGTGCACGGCACGGGGGTCGGCGCCGGGGTAGCGCTCGGCGAGCCAGTGGCCGAGGTCGGCGGTCGAGCGCAGCAGGTCCCAGCGGGTCAGGCCCACGCCCCAGTCGGCGGTGTACGCGAAGTCGAGGCTCGGGGCACCCGCATCCAGAAGCCAGGGTGCGCCGTCGCCGGTGTCGATCATCTGGCCGGTGCTCACGTAACCATGATCTCAGGTTACGAATCGGGGTGTGCTCACCTCTCGCGCCCAGAACGGGGGAGGCTGGGGGTGATGGATCGGGGGGATAGCCCCACCGCATCCCGGTTGGTCGCCGGATGCACGTCGCACGCCGCACCCGCCACGATGGAGTCATCCTGAGAGAAAGCGCGTCATGAACACCACCACCGCATCCCCCTCCGTCCCCCGTCCCGCCGGCAGCGACGACCACCCCGCGGGCCGCGGTCTCGCCCGGCGCCGCGCCTCCGTCGTCGTCTCGGCGGCGACCGCCGCAGCCCTCGCCGCGACCCTCACCGGCTGCGTCACGTTCGAGCTGCCGGGGCCCGCCGTCTACACCACGGTCGAACACGAGGTCTCTGCCGACATCCACGCCGTGCACCTCGACACCGCCGGCGACCTCACGATCACACTCGGCGACACCCCCGGCCTCGTGATCACCACTCTCGATTCCGTGCATCCGCTGCTCACCGTCACCGAGAAGAGCGGCACGCTCGTGCTCGAGCGCCGCGGCCCCGGATGGAACGGCTCGATCGAATATGAGCTCATCGTCACGAGCCTCGACGCCGTGAGCGTCGACGGATCCGGGGGTGTGATCGCCGACTTCACGACCGGCGGCGAGGTGTCGATCGATCTCGACGGCTCCGGCTCGGTCACGGCGCGCGGCATCGACGCCGACGCCGTCACCGTGAACCTCGACGGCTCGGGCAGCATCGTGCTCGAGGGCACCACCGAGACCGTCGCGGTCTCCCTCGACGGCTCGGGCAGCATCGAGGCGGTCGAGCTCATCGCGCGCACCGGCACTGCGGCGCTCGCCGGCTCCGGCAGCATCGGCGTTCACGCGACGAGCGAGATGGCGGCCGAGCTCGAGGGCTCCGGAAGCATCCGTGTGGCGGGTTCGCCGCGGCTCTCGGAGGACGTGCGCGGCTCCGGCTCCATCGCCGAGATCCGCTAGCCTCGCGGCGACGACCCCTCTCGACGCGTCCACGCGATGCGCAGGGAAGGGTCGAAGCGTCGTGAGCAGACCCCGCACGACGACGGCCGTGTGGGGGTGCGGTAGCGGTAGCTCGTGTGCCCGTTCGGGCAGGTGCCCACCCACGGGGCGAGCTCGGATGCGATGGGGCCGTCGTGCGTGCGCCCGCCTTCGTAGCCGAGCTCGGCGGCGACGCGCTTCCATGCGGCGCCGTGCCCCGCTCGGGGCCCCGCGATCGCGTGCGCGACCTCGTGCAGCAGCACCTGGTGGATCTCGTCGTCCTCGGAGTGCTGGGCGATGTAGCGCGAGACGCTGATCCGCTTCGCGGTGAAGTTGCAGAGCCCGGCGCGGGTCTTCGCGTTGTCGAAGGCGAACGTCCACGAGTCGTCGAGGTGCATCCGGATGAGCGCGTGCGCCCAGGTGCGCACACGGGAGAGCTCCGCCATCAGCCTTCCTGCAGCTCGACGAGGTGCACCGAGAGGAGGCGGTCGTCTCCGACCTGGGGGGAGCCGCGCCCGTCGGTGTTGTTGGTCACGAACCAGAGGGAGCCGTCGGCCGCGGGTACGACGTCGCGGATGCGCCCGAAATCGCCCTCGAACCAGGAGACGGCGTCGAGTCTGCCGTCGGGCAGCGGGTAGAGCGCCCACAGGCGCTCGCCGCGGAGCGCCGCCATGAAGAGGGTGCCGTCGATGAACGCGAGACCGCTGGGGCTTGCGTCGTCCGTCGGCCATGTTGCAGCGGGGTCGACGAATCCGGGGATGTCGCCGTCGCCTTCCACCTCGGGCCATCCGTAGTTGGCGCCCGGGTGGATGCGGTTCACCTCATCCCACGTGCTCTGGCCGAACTCGCTCGCCCACAGGCGCCCCTCGTCGTCCCACGCGAGACCCTGCGGATTGCGGTGGCCGAGCGAATAGACGAGCGACCCGGGGAAGGGGTTGTCGTCGGGCACCGCGCCGTCGGGCGTCATCCGCAGGATCTTGCCGCCGAGGCTCGCGGGGTCCTGGGCGCGCTGCGGCTCGCCGGCGTCGCCCGTCGTCGCATAGAGCATGCCGTCGGGCCCGAAGGCGATGCGCCCGCCGTTGTGGTTGCCTGCACGCGGGAGCCCGGTGAGGATCTCCTGCGGCTCGCCGAAGGTGTAGTCCGCGCCGAGCGGCATCCGGATGATGCGGTTGTCGGTCTCGGTCGTGAGGAACGCGTACAGCCAGCGGTCGGCGTCCGCGTCGAGGAGGGCGATGCCGAGCAGGCCGCCCTCGCCCTCCGCCGCGACGCCCGGCACCGTGCCCGTGACGCTCAGGGACCCGTCGGCATGGATGCGCTGGATGGTGCCCGTGTCGCGCTCGCTCACGAGCGCCTCGCCGGCGACCTCCGGCAGCGGCAGGATCGACCACGGGGTCGTGAGTCCCACCGC
Organism: Salinibacterium sp. ZJ70; assembly: GCF_011751865.2. Classification (GTDB taxonomy): domain Bacteria; phylum Actinomycetota; class Actinomycetes; order Actinomycetales; family Microbacteriaceae; genus Homoserinibacter. The sequence continues at coordinate 262,515 of NZ_CP061770.1, forward strand.
GATCGTCGTGGGATCGCCCGCGGGCTGCACGGGGCCGCGGGCCTCGTCGGCCGGTGCGAGCGTCGACCGCGGCACCGGCTCCGGGGCGGGTGCCGTGCACCCCCCCAGCAGAGCGGCGACGGTCGCCGTGCCTGCCAGGATGCGTGCGCTCATGAACACATTCCAGCATCGACCGCCGTCAACGTGCTGTGACGTCTCCGCAGCGTCGTCACTCCCCCGCCGTCGGCGTGACGACGCCGTGCCGGAATGCCCACACGACAGCCTGCAGCCGGTCGCGGGCCCCGAGCTTCGTGAGCAGGCCCGCGACGTGGAACTTCACGGTCGTGAGCTCGACGAAGAGCCGCTCGCCGATCTCCCGATTCGACAGCCCCTCGGCGAGCAGCCGCAGGATGTCGAGCTCGCGTGGTGTGAGCGCGATATCGGCGGACGGGGGAGCGGGAGCAGGCCGACGCCGCGAGAACTCCGAGAGCACGCGACGGGTCAGTCGCTCGTCGAGCGTGCCCTCGCCGGATGCGACGGATCGGACGGCGCGCACGAGCGTGTCCTCGTCGGCGCCCTTCAGCAGGAACCCCGCCGCGCCCGCCTCGACCGCACCGAAGACGTAGTCATCGAGGTCGAACGTCGTCATCACGAGCACGGGCACCGGCTCGTCGTCGGCGCTCAGGATGCGGGTCGCCTCGATGCCGTCACGCCCCGGCATCCGGATGTCCATGCACACGACATCAGGGCGCAGCTCGCGCGCGAGGTCGACCGCCTGATGGCCGTCGGCGGCCTCGCCCACCACCTCGATATCGCCCGCGGCTTCGAGCACGACCGTGAGGCCCGCCCGCACGATCGCCTGGTCGTCGGCGATGAGCACGCGGATCATCGGATCCCTCCCTCGAGAGGAAGGGTGAGCGTGTTGCGCCAGCCGCCGTCGGCTGCGGGGCCCGTCTCGAGCACGCCGCCCACGAGGGCCGCGCGCTCGCGCATACCGAGCAGCCCCAGCCCGCTTCCCGCGGAGCGCGCCACCGGATGCCGAGGGGCGTCGTTGTGCACGCGCACGCGCACCGAACGATCATCGGCGCGCAGCTCGACGGTGCAGGCGGATCCGGGCGCGTGGGCCGCCGCGTTCGAGAGCGATTCCTGCACCATCCGGTACACGGTGAGCTGCGCGACCGAGCCGAGCGCGGGAAGCGCGTCGTCGCGCTCGAGCGACACCCGCTCTCCTCGCGCCACGCGGTCAGCCACGAGCGAGTCGAGTGTCGCGAGCGTCGGAAGCGGATGCTGCTCCGCGTCGCCCTCCCGCAGCAGCCCGAGCGTCTGGCGCAGGTTGCCGAGCGCCGTCTGCGCCTCCACCCGCACCGAGTCGAGATAGCCGCGGGTGCGATCGGGGTCGACCTCGACGAGCGCCCGGGCCGCCTGCGCGCTCACCACGATCCCCGAGAGGTGGTGGGCGGCGATGTCGTGCAGCTCCCGCGCGATGAGGGCGCGCTCGGCGCGCGCCGCTTCGGCAGCGCGGGCCTCGCGGTCGCGCTCGGCGGTCTCCGCTCGATCGCGCAGCGCCTCCACGAGCATCGAGCGCGAGCGCATCACCTCGGCGAAGGGGAGCGGAAGGGCGAGCGCGAAGAGGGTGCGGGCGATCGCGAACGGCACCCACCATCCGGGGGCGATCATCGTGCTGCCCGTGACGGCCGCTGTCGTCACGACGATCGACACCAGGGCGAGCGCCCCGATCCAGGGAAGGGCTCGGCGGGCGCCCTGCTCGCGCCACAGCGTGTAGACCGCGAACCATCCGCCGGCGGCACCCGTGCTCAACTCGCCGTGCGACAGCGCCACGAGCGCCAGATCGAGCGCGACCGTCACCACGAGAACGACGCGCGGATGCGACACCCGCCACCAGAGGGCGCCCGCCTGCGCGAACGGCACCGCGACGGATGCCAACGCGAGCGGCCCGCCCACCGACGTGGCGCCCTCCGGGTCGGCGAGCCAGGCGCCGAGCGCCACGAGACCGAGCAGCACGACGATCGCCATCGGCCACACCCGCCAGCGGAGCGCGCGGTCAGAGGTCGGCGCGATGGGCCGGGGGGAGTCCGTCATGCGCGCCATTCTCCCGGACGGCCGCGTTCGCGCACCCCCTCCCTGGGGACAGGTTGAGGACCGTCCTCCCGGCCGGGGCGCCAGGAGCTTGGCGAGACGAGCATCGAGATGTCGCCTCGTCGGGCGGCCCACACCACCAGGAGGACACCATGAGCACCGAACAGAACACCGCAGAGACCACCCCCCGCCCCCGCTCCGCGTCGTGGAAGGGAATCGTCGCGGCGACTGCTGCCGCCGCCCTCGCCGTCGGTGCAGGCGTCACCTGGGTGGCCGTCGACCGCGCCGCCGCCGACGGCCGGATCACAGCCGGTCTCCAGACCCTCATCGACGTCGGCTACCCCGCGGCGCTCGCCGCCGTCACCGAGAACGGAACGACCCGCGACTACGCGGCCGGCATCGGCGACCTCGAGACGGGAGCGCCCGCAGAGACGGGGGAGGTGCGCATCGCGAGCAACACCAAGACCTTCACCGCGACCGTCGTCATGCAGCTCGTCGACGAAGGGAAGGTCGCGCTCGACGCAGCCATCGAGCAGTACCTGCCCGGCCTCATCCACGGCGACGGAGTCGACGGATCCCAGGTCACCATCCGGCAGCTGCTGCAGCACACGAGCGGGCTGCCCGACTACACCGAGCTCGCCGCATCCGATCTGAAGGCATCCGCGACCGACTACATCTCGCCGCGCGACCTGCTCGATCTGGCGTTCACGCTGCCCGCGCAGTTCGAGCCCGGCGCAGAGTGGAAGTACACCAACACCAACTACCTCGTGCTCGGCCTGCTCATCGAGCGCCTCGAGCTGCGGCCGCTCCACGAGGTCGTCGACACCCGCATCGTGCAGCCGCTCGGCCTTGAGCGCACCTACTTCCCCGGTGTCGGCGAGCGCGAGCTGCGCGGTGACCACGTGAAGGGATACCACCCGGATGATGAGACGGGCGAGCTCGTGGATGCGACCGTGCAGGAGCCCTCGATTCCGTGGGCCGCTGGCGCGATGGTCTCCACCCCCGGCGAGCTCAACGAGTTCTTCGTCGCTCTGCTCGCCGGCAAGCTCACGAGCGCCGAATCGCTCGCCGAGATGAAGAAGACCGTGCCGGGTGAGACCGAGGTCATCGCCGGCTCCGGCTACGGGCTGGGGCTCGCGAGCTACCCGCTCAGCTGCGGCGGCGAGATCTGGGGCCACGGCGGCGACATCTTCGGCTACGAGACGCGCAACGGAGTGGCCGCCGACGGCCGCGCGGTGAGCCTCGCGATCACCGCACTGCCCGGCACCGTGTCCGAGGTGACCACCATGGAGGAGGCGATCGCCGCCTACCGCGTGGTGTACGACGTGGTCGACGACGCGTTCTGCGGCTGACACTCACGATGACGCCCCGTCGCCTCGCGGTGACGGGGCTTCATCGTGCCCAGGACGCGAACGCGGATGCGGATGCGGAGCCGGATGCGGAGCCGGTCAGGACTTCCCGATCTGGAAGATGCTGCGCCCCGGAGGGGGCGAGGCGACGGCGGTCGCATCCGTCACGACCGGCGCGCCCGCGATCCAGTCGCGGAGCGTCTTCTTGTGCAGAAGCTGCGCCGGATGCGGGCCGCCTGCGAGCAGACGCGGCATCCAGTCGAGGGGGAGCGGCGCGGGGGATGCCACGAGCACGAAGTTGCCGAAGCGGCGCCCCTTGATCACCTGCGCCTCGCCCATCACGGCGGTGTCGTGGAACACCATGCCGAGGGTCGCCGCCTGGCCGCGCGCGAAGGCGGCGCCGGATCCGTCGGCGATGTTGGCGAGCAGCACGCCGTCCGGGGCGAGCAGCTCCGCGCATTCGCGGTAGAACTCGACGCTCGTCACGTGCGCGGGCGTGCGCGCGCCCGAGAAGACATCGACGACGAGCAGGTCGACGGTGCCCCGCAGACCGTTCGGCAGCTTGCCGAGCATCTCCCGGGCGTCGCCGTAGCGCACGCGGATCGACGCGCCGCGGGGCAGAGGCAGTTCCCGCCGCACGAGCTCCACGAGCTCCGGTTCGATCTCGATCACCTGCTGACGCGATCCGGGGCGTGTCACCGCGATGTAGCGCGGGATGGTGAGCGCACCCGCACCGAGGTGCACGGCGGTGAGCGGGGCGCCGGGCTCCGCGATCTCGTCGATCACGTGGCCCATGCGGGCGATGTACTCGAAGAAGAGGTGCGTGGGGTCGTCGAGGTCGACGTGCGACTGCGGCGTCCCGTCGACGACGAGCTCGAATCCGTCGGTGAAGCGGTCGCGGCGCACCTCGGCACGCATTCCGTTGGAGAGCTTGACGCTCGGCGTCTCCTGCATCCCCCCATTCTCCCCTTCACCACCCCCGAGGCCACCCCGCCCTACGGGAGGACGGGAGACGGAGGAGGGAGACGGGAGAGGAGATGCGGGGGTCAGCCCCACCGGATGCGGGGGCAATCTCCCTGTTCGGCGGGGAGGTGCGGGCATAGCGTCGAGGTACGCCACGAAAGGACCCCTCATGTCGCGCCACCGCATCCGCCTCCTCGCCTCCACCGCTGCGATCGGCGTCGCCGCCGTCGCCCTCGCCGGCTGCGTCGTCCCGTTCCCCGTCGTCGGCGACCAGACGCAGGGTGCCGATGACTTCACCGTGAGCGACAGCGTGCGCGGGCTCCTCCTCGAGGCATCCGGCGACGCGAAGGTGACGATCGGCGACGAGCCGCAGCTCACCATCTCGGGCCCCGAATCGACTCTCGAGCGCGTCACGGTGGACGAGCGCAACGGGATGCTGGTGATCGGCGCCAGGGGTCCCGGCATCAACCTCCGAAGCCTCACGGTGACCCTCACGGTCACCGCGTTCGACGAGCTCGAGGTCGCCGGCGCGGGCGATGTGACCGCCGAGTTCACCCCGTCGTCGGATGTGCGCATCACGGTCGGCGGCGCGGGCGACGTCGACGCCACGGGCATCGACGCCGAGAGTGTGACGGTCGCGATCGGCGGAGCGGGATCGGTCGTGCTCACCGGGGAGGCGGATTCTGCCGAGTACAGCGTCGACGGCGCGGGCGAGATCGACGCGACCGGGCTCGTCGCGAGAGACGCGACCGCCAAGATCAACGGCGCGGGCGCGATCGCCCTCCATGCGACGGGCGCCGCCGACGCCCAGACCTCGGGCATCGGCGAGATCACGATCCGCGGCGGCGCGGACGTCACACGCCGCGTCGACGGGCTGGGAACGATCACGGAGGAGTGAGCGTTCCACCCCCGGGAATCACGCGCGGCGCAGCCTCCCCCGGCTGCGCCGCGCTTTTATAGACCCGGACGCGACGGATGTCAAGGAACAGGTAGACACGGCGCGTCATTTCGATCTATAGTGAATCTTTGCGCTCCCTCTACACCCATGCCCTCATATTGCGGTCGGCTGGCGTGGTTGCTTCGAGCGGTTCCCGAAAATGATGGCGGGGCCGGCTGAGACTATCGGAGCGCCTCCACACTGACCGACACAACTGAGGCCGACGGGCCTCACGGAGGTTGTTTTCCTTGGCTGCTGCGTCTTCCGCATCCAGTAAGAATTCTCCCAAGAACGGCCGCGCAGCTTCGCGGCTCTCGTTCGCCAAGATCACGGACACTCTCACCGTCCCCGACCTGCTCGCTCTGCAGACCGAGAGCTTCGACTGGCTCGTCGGCAACGACGCCTGGAAGGCCCGCACCGCGGGAGACCCCAACGCCTCCACCAAGACGGGACTCGACGAGATCTTCGAGGAGATCTCCCCCATCGAGGACCTCGGCGAGACGATGCAGCTCTCGTTCTCGCAGCCTGAGCTCGAAGAGCCCAAGTACTCGATCGAGGACTGCAAGGAGCGCGGCAAGACCTACGCGGCGCCGCTCTACGTCAACGCCGAGTTCATGAACCACATGACGGGCGAGATCAAGACCCAGACGGTCTTCATGGGCGACTTCCCGCTCATGACCGAAAAGGGCACCTTCATCATCAACGGCACCGAGCGTGTCGTCGTCTCGCAGCTCGTCCGCTCCCCCGGCGTGTACTTCGAGCGCCAGCAGGAGAAGACCTCCGACAAGGACGTCTTCTCGGCCCGCGTGATCCCGAGCCGCGGTGCGTGGCTCGAGTTCGAGATCGACAAGCGCGACCAGGTGGGCGTGCGCATCGACCGCAAGCGCAAGCAGTCCGTCACCGTGTTCCTCAAGGCGCTCGGCATGACGAGCGAAGAGATCGTCGAGGCCTTCGCCGGCTACGAGTCGATCCTCTCCACCCTCGAGAAGGACGCCGTCCTCACGAAGGAAGAGGCGCTCAAGGACATCTACCGCAAGCTCCGCCCGGGCGAGCAGGTTGCCGCCGAGGCCGCGCGTGCGCTCCTCGACAACTTCTACTTCAACCCGAAGCGCTACGACCTGGCGAAGGTGGGTCGCTACAAGATCAACCGCAAGCTCGGCATCGACGCGCCGCTGTCGGACTCGGTGCTCACGATCGAGGACATCGTCGCCACGATCAAGTACCTCGTCGCGCTGCACGCCGGTGAGACGACCCTCCCGGGCGTCCGCGATGGCAAGAAGATCGACCTGCGTCTCGACACGGACGACATCGACCACTTCGGCAACCGTCGCATCCGCGCCGTCGGCGAGCTCATCCAGAACCAGGTCCGCACGGGTCTGTCTCGTATGGAGCGCGTCGTGCGCGAGCGCATGACCACGCAGGACATCGAGGCGATCACGCCGCAGACCCTGATCAACGTGCGCCCCGTCGTCGCCGCGATCAAGGAGTTCTTCGGAACCTCGCAGCTGTCGCAGTTCATGGACCAGAACAACCCGCTCGCGGGTCTCACGCACAAGCGTCGTCTCTCGGCGCTCGGACCCGGTGGTCTGTCGCGTGAGCGTGCGGGCGTCGAGGTCCGCGACGTCCACCCGTCGCACTACGGCCGCATGTGCCCGATCGAGACGCCGGAAGGCCCGAACATCGGCCTCATCGGCTCGCTCGCGACCTTCGCTCGCATCAACGCGTTCGGCTTCATCGAGACGCCGTACCGCAAGGTGGTCAACGGCATCGTCACCGAGCAGATCGACTACCTGACCGCGTCGGAAGAGGACGAGTACCTCATCGCGCAGGCCAACGCGCCGATCGACGCGAAGGGCAAGTTCACCGAGGCCAAGGTGCTCGTGCGCCCCAAGGGCTCCGACGTGATCCTCGTCGACCCCGACATGGTCGAGTACATGGATGTCTCGCCGCGCCAGATGGTGTCGGTCGCGACCTCGCTCATCCCCTTCCTCGAGCACGACGACGCGAACCGCGCCCTCATGGGTGCGAACATGCAGCGTCAGGCTGTTCCGCTCCTCCGCTCGGACTCGCCGTTCGTCGGCACCGGCATGGAGGGCTTCGCGGCCATCGATGCAGGAGACGTCATCACCGCCGAGAAGGCGGGTGTCGTCGCCGAGGTGTCGGCCGACGAGGTCGTCATCCAGCTGGATGAGGGTGGAACGCAGTCGTACTTCCTGCGCAAGTTCAACCGCTCCAACCAGGGCACGAGCTACAACCACCGCGTCATCGTGAACGCGGGCGACCGCATCGAGGTCGGAGAGGTCATCGCCGATGGCCCCGCCACGGAGAACGGCGAGCTCGCGCTCGGCAAGAACCTCCTCGTCGCGTTCATGCCGTGGGAGGGTCACAACTTCGAGGACGCCATCATCCTGAGCCAGAACCTGGTGAAGGATGACACCCTCAGCTCGATCCACATCGAGGAGTACGAGGTCGACGCGCGCGACACGAAGCTCGGCAAGGAGGAGATCACGCGTGATCTCCCCAACGTCAGCCCCGAGCTGCTCGCCGACCTCGACGAGCGCGGCATCATCCGCATCGGCGCCGAGGTCCGCCCCGGCGACATCCTCGTCGGCAAGGTCACCCCGAAGGGCGAGACCGAGCTCTCGGCCGAGGAGCGCCTGCTCCGCGCGATCTTCAACGAGAAGAGCCGCGAGGTGCGCGACACGTCGCTCAAGGTGCCCCACGGTGAAGAGGGAACCATCATCGGCGTGAAGGTCTTCGACTCGCAGGATGGCGACGACGAGCTCGGCTCGGGCGTCAACCAGCGCGTCGTGGTCTACATCGCCCAGAAGCGCAAGATCACCGCGGGTGACAAGCTCGCCGGTCGTCACGGCAACAAGGGCGTCATCGCCAAGATCCTGCCGGTCGAGGACATGCCGTTCCTCGCCGACGGAACCCCGGTCGACGTCATCCTCAACCCGCTCGGCATCCCCGGTCGAATGAACTTCGGCCAGGTGCTCGAGACCCACCTCGGCTGGGTCGCGAAGCAGGGCTGGGAGGTCGAGGGCAACCCGGCGTGGGCGAAGAACCTGCCCAAGGAGGCGCGTTCGGCCGCACCCGGCACGAAGGTCGCCACCCCCGTGTTCGACGGCGCGCTCGAGGAGGAGATCTCGGGCCTGCTCGACTCGACCCTCCCCAACCGCGACGGCGTGCGCCTCATCGACAGCTCCGGCAAGACCCAGCTGTTCGACGGCCGCTCGGGTGAGCCGTTCCCGTACCCGATCTCGGTCGGCTACATGTACATCCTGAAGCTGCACCACCTCGTGGACGACAAGATCCACGCGCGCAGCACGGGCCCCTACTCGATGATCACCCAGCAGCCGCTCGGTGGTAAGGCGCAGTTCGGTGGCCAGCGCTTCGGTGAGATGGAGGTGTGGGCACTCGAGGCCTACGGCGCGGCATACGCGCTCCAGGAGCTCCTCACGATCAAGTCCGACGACATCCTCGGCCGCGTCAAGGTGTACGAGGCGATCGTCAAGGGCGAGAACATCCAGGAGCCCGGCATCCCCGAGAGCTTCAAGGTGCTCATCAAGGAGATGCAGTCGCTCTGCCTGAACGTCGAGGTGCTCGCCGCCGACGGCAGCGCGCTCAGCCTCAAGGACACGGACGACGAGGTCTTCCGTGCCGCGGAAGAGCTCGGCATCAACATCTCCACCCGCTTCGAATCCTCGTCGATCGACGAGATCTGAGCCGGGCCGCAACAGGATTTAGAGAAGAAGCGAGAGAGAACACATAGTGATCGACGCAACCACTTTCGATCAGCTCCGCATCGGCCTCGCCACCAGCACGGACATCCGCGCCTGGTCGTACGGCGAGGTCAAGAAGCCCGAGACGATCAACTACCGCACCCTCAAGCCCGAGAAGGACGGTCTGTTCGGTGAGCAGATCTTCGGACCGAGCCGCGACTGGGAGTGCTCCTGCGGCAAGTACAAGCGCGTGCGCTTCAAGGGCATCGTCTGCGAGCGCTGCGGTGTCGAGGTCACCAAGTCCGCGGTCCGCCGCGAGCGCATGGGCCACATCGAGCTCGCCGCGCCCGTCACGCACATCTGGTACTTCAAGGGTGTGCCGAGCCGCCTCGGCTACCTCCTCGACATGGCGCCGAAGGACCTCGAGAAGGTCATCTACTTCGCTGCGTACATGGTCATCTCGGTCGACGAGGAGGGACGTCACGCTGACCTCCCCGGCCTCGAGAGCGAGATGCGTCTCGAGATCAAGGCGCTCGAGCAGCAGCGCGAGGACCGCATCAACGCGCGTCTCGCTCAGCTCGAGGGCGACCTGGCCGCTCTGGAGGAAGAGGGCGCCAAGGCCGACCAGAAGCGCAAGGTGAAGGACGCCGGCGAGAAGGAGATGTCGCAGATCCGCAAGTCGTTCGACGAGCAGATCTCGCAGCTCGAGCGCGTGTGGGAGGACTTCCGCAACCTCAAGGTCGGCGACCTCAAGCCCGAGGACTCGGTGTTCCACGAGCTGCAGGACCGCTACGGCCTGTACTTCGAGGCGCACATGGGCGCCGAGGCGATCAAGCGTCGCCTCGAGACCTTCGACCTCGCTGCCGAGTCCGAGCTGCTCCACGAGCAGATCTCGGGCGGCAAGGGCCAGAAGAAGATCCGCGCGATCAAGCGTCTGCGCGTCGTCAACTCCTTCCTGCAGACCGGCAACTCGCCGGCTGCGATGGTGCTCGACGTCGTGCCGGTGATCCCGCCGGAGCTGCGCCCCATGGTCCAGCTCGACGGTGGCCGCTTCGCGACCAGTGACCTCAACGACCTCTACCGTCGTGTGATCAACCGCAACAACCGTCTGCGTCGTCTCCTCGACCTGGGCGCGCCGGAGATCATCGTCAACAACGAGAAGCGCATGCTTCAGGAGGCCGTCGACGCACTGTTCGACAACGGCCGCCGCGGCCGTCCCGTCACGGGAACCGGCAACCGCGCCCTGAAGTCGCTGTCCGACATGCTCAAGGGAAAGCAGGGACGTTTCCGTCAGAACCTGCTCGGAAAGCGCGTCGACTACTCGGGTCGTTCGGTCATCATCGTCGGTCCGCAGCTGAAGCTGCACCAGTGCGGTCTGCCCAAGCAGATGGCGCTCGAGCTCTTCAAGCCGTTCGTCATCAAGCGCCTCATCGACCTGTCGCACGCGCAGAACATCAAGGCTGCCAAGCGCATGGTCGAGCGTTCGCGCCCGCAGGTGTGGGACGTGCTCGAGGAGATCATCCGCGAGCGCCCCGTGCTGCTGAACCGCGCGCCCACGCTGCACCGTCTCGGCATCCAGGCCTTCGAGCCTCAGCTCGTCGAGGGCAAGGCCATCCAGCTGCACCCGCTCGTCTGCACCGCCTTCAACGCGGACTTCGACGGCGACCAGATGGCTGTCCACCTGCCGCTGTCGGTCGAGGCGCAGGCTGAGGCCCGCATCCTCATGCTCGCCTCGAACAACATCCTGAAGCCGTCGGACGGCCGCCCGGTGACCCTGCCTTCGCAGGACATGATCATCGGTCTGCACCACCTGACGACCCTCAAGGAGGGCGCTGCCGGTGAGGGCCGTGTGTTCGGCTCGATCGCGGAGGCCATCATGGCGAAGGACGAGGGAACCCTCGACCTCAACGCCCAGGTGCGCATCCGTCTCGACGGCGTCTACCTGCAGGACGCGCCGGAGGACTTCGTCCAGGGCTCGTCGAAGCTCATGACGACGACCCTCGGTCGCGCGCTGTTCAACCAGGCGCTCCCGGTGGACTACTGGTACACCGAGGCTGTGGCCGACAAGGGCAAGATCTCGGCGATCGTCAACGACCTCGCCGAGCGCTACCCCAAGGTGGAGGTCGCCGCGACGCTCGACCGCATCAAGGACGCGGGCTTCTACTGGGCCACGCGTTCGGGTGTCACGGTCGCGCTCTCGGACGTCATCACGCCGGTCGACAAGCCGCAGATCGTCGCCAAGCACGAGAAGCAGGCTGCGAAGGTCCAGGCCGAGTACGACAAGGGTCTGATCGACGACGGCACGCGCCGCAAGGAGCTCATCGACATCTGGACGGAGGCGACCAACGAGATCGCCACGTCGATGCAGGCGAGCTACCCGAAGGACAACAACATCTACCGGATGGTGTCGTCGGGTGCCCGTGGTAACTGGCTGCAGGTCCGAAACATCTCGGGTATCCGCGGTCTGGTGTCCAACCCGAAGGGTGAGACCATCGCCCGCCCGATCATCTCCTCGTACCGCGAGGGCCTGTCGGTGGCCGAGTACTTCATCGCCACCCACGGTGCGCGTAAGGGTCTCGCCGACACCGCTCTGCGTACGGCTGACTCGGGTTACCTCACGCGTCGTCTCGTGGACGTCTCGCAGGATGTCATCATCCGCGAGGAGGACTGCGGCACGTCGAAGGGTCTCGAGCTGCGCATCGCGGTGAAGGTCGGCGACGAGCTGATCCGCGACGAGAACGTCGAGAACGCGGTCTACGCCCGTTCGCTGGCGGAGGCTGCGGTCAACGCCAAGGGCGAGGTCGTGGCGGACGCCGGTTCGGATGTCGGCGACGTCCTCATCGCTCAGCTCATGGAGGCGGGCGTCGAGACGGTCAAGGTCCGTTCGGTCCTCACCTGTGAGGCTGCGGTCGGCGTCTGCGCCGCCTGCTACGGCCGTTCGCTCGCGACCGGAAAGCTCGTCGACATCGGAGAGGCCGTCGGCATCATCGCGGCCCAGTCGATCGGTGAGCCCGGAACCCAGCTCACGATGCGTACCTTCCACCAGGGTGGTACCGCCGGTGCGGACGACATCACCCAGGGTCTGCCGCGTGTCACGGAGCTCTTCGAGGCGCGTACCCCCAAGGGTGCGAGCCCGATCGCCGAGGCGGCTGGCCGCATCGAGATCAAGGACACCGACAAGCAGCGCCAGGTCATCCTGACGCCGGACAACGGCGACGAGCCCTACATCTACCCGGTGCTGAAGCGTGCGACCCTCCTCGTCGAGGACGGCCAGCACGTCGAGCTCGGGCAGCAGTTCGTCGCGGGAAACCTGGACCCGAAGGAGGTACTGCGCGTGCAGGGTGTTCGCGCCGTGCAGCTGCACCTCGTCGACGGTGTCCAGGGCGTCTACCGCAGCCAGGGTGTGCCGATCCACGACAAGCACATCGAGGTCATCGTGCGTCAGATGATGCGCAAGGTCACCGTCGTCGAGCACGGCGACACCGACCTGCTGCCGGGTGAGCTCGTCGACCGTGCACGGTACGTCGAGATCAACCGCGCTGCGGTGCTCGAGGGCAAGAAGCCGGCTTCGGCTCGCCAGGAGGTCATGGGTATCACCAAGGCCTCGCTCGCGACCGAGTCGTGGCTGTCGGCCGCGTCGTTCCAGGAGACCACCCGCGTGCTCACGCAGGCGGCGATGGAGGGTCGCTCCGACCCGCTCGTCGGTCTCAAGGAGAACGTCATCATCGGTCAGCTCATCCCCGCGGGTACCGGTCTGCAGAAGTACCGGAACGTCAAGGTGGATGCCACAGAAGAGGCCAAGGCAGAGCGCTACCCGAACCGCATCTTCGCGGACGACTCGGCGTTCTCGGAGTCGGACCTGAGCTTCGTCGATTTCGACAGCTTCAGCTCGGACGACTTCCAGCCCGGCACCTACAACTGATAGGCAGCTGACCAGCACGAAGGCCCCCGCTCACGCGGGGGCCTTCGTCATTTCCGGGGCGAAGCGCAACCCCCACGGAAAACGATGCGTTCTCACACCCCGCGTCGTTACCCTGGGATGACGATTCCGAGGAGGCAGTCATGCCGCAGAACAGTGAACCTACCCCCGAGGTCCAGGACGAGTCGGGAAAGTCGACGATTCCGCCGACTGTCTCAGAGCTCTCAGATCCCACAGAGCCACCCGCCGCGTCGCGGGCGGCGGTGCTCGATGAGGACGCGGCGGATGCCGAGGCTGTGGACGACGGCGCGGCAGCCCCCGCGCTGGTGAACCCGGCCACCCCGGAACCCGTCACAGCGGAGGCTGTCGCCGCGACCACCGAGGTGCATCCGGTCGCATCGACCCCTGACGCGCACGCGGCGGCTGCCCATGAGGAGCCGACGCGCGTCCTCCCCCCTCCCGCGCCCGTTCCGGCGTCCGCGTCGGGTCATGTCGCCGTGCAGCCGACTCCGCCCCGCGAGGTCGTGTACGTGCAGGCTCCGACCCCGCCGAAGCCCCGGCACAACCGCGGCTTCGGTGCGCTCGTCTCGCTCATCGGCGCCGTCGTGTTCGCTCTGGTCTACCTCGCCGTGGGGGGCGCGATCATCGCCCTGACTCCGGGCACGAATGTGGACAGCACCTTCCGCGAGTTCGCCTTGAGCGCGGCGTTCTGGATTCCCGTGGCGGCATACCTGGTGTTCTCGGTGCTGTTCGCACTGATCGCGGATCGCGCCTCCTGGTGGGCGCATGTGCTCGGCAGCTTGCTCGTCGCCCTGCTCACCTTCGCCGGATCGCTCGGCGTGCTGGCCCTCATGTTCGACGTCCCCGCCATGACGTCGGATGAGGCGAGTGCGTGGCTCGCGCTCATCGCGGTGAACCCGTTCCTGATCGCCGCGACGCTGCTCGCTCGCGAGTGCGCCCTGTGGTTCGGTCTGGCGATCGCCTCCCGTGGCCGACGCGTGAGGCTGCGCAACGCCGAGGAGCGGGTGCGGTTCGACAGCGAGGTGGCCGAGCAGCGGGCAGCCTACGAGCGTGCACGACCAGCCTGATCGGCCGTCGCACCCGGAGCGGCTCGCGGCGCTCTTCATCGCAGTCACGTGGGCGGCAGTGGTGTTCGCCGTGTCGGGGCTTCTCGCGGTCGTACTCGACCGTGATCCGATCGATCGTCCGGTGAGCCCGTATCTGGGGGTCGTGTCGCTGCTGATCGCGATGCTCGTCGTCTACGCGGGCATCGTCGCCACGGTGCCGCGACGGGCGCCGTGGACGGGCGCGGTGCTCACCGCGGTGGGGGTCGCGGTCGCGTTCCTGCTCATCGCGGCGATCGTCGATCTCGATCTCGCGATCGCGCAGCTGACGAGCCCGTTCGTGGCGGCGGCTGTGGTGCTCGCGCTCGTGCCTCCGTGGGCGTCGTGGGCGTACTTCGCCTCGCGTCGCCCCGGTGGCCGAGATCCCCTCCGGTAGGGTTGCGCCGTGTTCGAATACGTGCCGACCGCCCCCGACGGACCAGGTTTCGCGATCGTCACCGATCGCTTCCTCGGCCTCATCGGATCGGACGCACGCGCCTCAGTGGTGAGCGAGCTCTACGAGCTTCTCGAGCAGCCCGGCACCCGCATGGGCGATGTGCTGGACATCTTCCACGCACCGGCATCGGCGAGCCGGTTCGCACTCGTCGAGGTCGTCGACCCCGTGGCCCGGATCTTCCAGGTCGCGGTGCGCGGTGACGTCCTCGTGGATATGCGCGGTGCGACGGTCGATTCGTTCTCCGGTCCGCGCGGTGCGAACTGGATCACGGGGGAGGCGCGGGGGATCGCCTCGCTCAAGCTGTCGCTCAGCGCAGGCTCGTCGAGTGCGGCTCGCCTGCCGCTGCGCCGAGGCGTCGTGCACGCCTCCGAGGTGGGTGTGCGCCTCGCGTCCGCCGATCAGCCCTCGATCGAGCGGGCGAGCGAACCGCACCTCGAGACGGTGCGGGTCGATATGGCCGAGGTCCGCCGTCAGCTGGACGAACGGGAGGCGGAGCCTGCTCCTGCACGTGTCTCGCTGGATCGTGCACCCGTGCAGGTGGATCTGGCGCGTCTCGTGCGTCCGACCGGATGGATGCTGCATCTTCCGGACGGCAACACGCTCGACGCCGCCGAGCAGATCGTCGTGGGGCGGCGTCCGTGGCGCTCCGCACCGGATGAGACATCGACCTGCTATGTGGTGGCGCATTCGCCGCGGCGCGAGATCTCGAGCAAGCATCTCGAGATCCGGCTGGTGGGGGAGGCCCTCGAAGCGCGCGACCTCGATTCGGCGAACGGGACCGTCGTCCGAACCCCGGATCAGCCTCCACGCCTCCTGCACGGGGGGCGTGCGACACAGCTGAGAACAGGGGATACTCTCGATCTGGGTGAAGGTTTTCTCATCACCGTGGGGGTTCGAGGCTGATCTGTCGTCCGCCGCTGTGATGGCGCACGCCCCCCGAGATCATCACGAAAGGCTGGATCGACGACCGTGGCTCGACGCACGACCGCACTCCCTCCGGTGCTGCCCGGCTACAGCTACATCCGCCCGCTCGGTTCGGGTGGCTTCGCGGATGTCTTCCTCTTCGAGCAGGACATGCCGCGTCGTGTGGTCGCGGTGAAGGTGCTCGTCGATGACGCCGTCAACCCGGATGTGCTGCGTGTGTTCAACGCGGAGGCCGACATCCTCGCGAGGCTGAGCGCGCACCCGGCGATCGTGACGATCTTCCAGGCCAGCATCTCGGCGGATGGCCGCCCCTACTTCGTGATGGAGTACTGCCCCGATTCGATGAGCACGCGCTACAAGAAGGGGCCGCTTCCGGTCGCCGATGTGCTCGATGCGGGCGTGCGTATCGCGTCGGCGCTGGAGACAGCGCACCGCAACGGCGTGCTGCACCGCGACATCAAACCCTCGAATGTGCTGCTCACGAGCCTCGGTGCCCCCGTGCTCGCCGATTTCGGCATCGCGTCGGCTGTCGCGCGCTCCGATGACGCCCCCGAGGTGTTCGCGATGTCGGTGCCGTGGTCGTCGCCCGAGGTGCTGCAGGAACATGTGGCGGGCTCGATCCCGAGCGAGGTCTGGAGCCTCGGCGCCACGCTCCACACCCTGCTCACGGGACGCTCGCCGTTCGAGCAGGAGGGTGTCAAGCACACCCGCGATCAGCTGAAGTCGCGCATCATCAAGGCCTCGTACGTGCCGACCGGCCGGCCCGACACGGGGGTGCGCCTGGAGGCGGCGCTCGCCCGCACGATGCAACGGGATCCGGAGCGTCGTTTCGCCTCGATGCTCGAGCTCGCCGAGGAGCTGCGCTGGGCGCAGTACGACCTGGGTCTTCCGCCGACGGCCCTCGACGTGCCGACGACCGAGTGGGCGGCCGCTGCGGTACCCGTCGACTTCGCGCAGGAGGCGCCTCGTGGCCCGGTGATCTCGACGGTGCGCCAGGACTCGCGTCGCTCGGCGCGCGCCGAGACGCTCGCCTCCGCGCAACGGCGCCGGGCGGAGGCCGAGACGGCGGCGAAGAAGCCGGTGTCGCCGGTGCGCGCTGCCGTGATGGGCGGCGTCGTGGGCGCGGTCGTCGTCGGTCTCGTCGTCGCGGGCGTTCTCGTGGGCACCGGGGTGCTCTGAGTTGGTCCGCGAACGGCGTGCTCCGCGGGTGCCCCGCGGGATCATCCTGAAGACGGTCGCGACCGTCGCGGTGCTCGGCGTCGTCGGCACCGCCGCGGTGGTGGCGCAGGGCTTCGATGCGCAGCAGGTTCCGCAGCTCGAGACGAGCGTGTGGGTGACGCGCGACGCCGGCCAGTACGGGCGCGTGAACACGGAGCTCGCCGAGATCGACACGGTGCGGGCAGTCGGTGATCCGAGCGCGATCCTGCAGAGCGGATCCCGCGGCTACGTCTTCAGTCAGGGCTTCTCGCAGATGTGGGCGATCGATGCCGCGTCTCCCGGCGATCTGGTGAGCGCGGATGACGCGGTCGCCGCCGCGGGTGCGCCCGCCGCGGTCGCGACCCCGGCGCTCACGCGGCAGGTGGTCGCTGCGGGCGACTTCGTGCTCTTCTCCACCGAGACAGGCGAGACCTACCTCACCAGGTTCCCGGGTGCGGACGGCTCGATCACGGAGCCGGCGCCGGTGGATCCGTTCCTCGGCATGGAGGTGGCGGAGGGCGAGACGCGGCCGCGGTATGTGGCTGACGCCGCCGCGGTGGATGCGAGCGGGCGCGTGGCGCTCTTCTCCGCGGCTGAGGGCGGCGTGCGCGTCTACGACGCGATCAGCGGACGATTCGCGGGTGAGCCCGCTGCCATCGACGACGCGCCCCAGGGCGGCCCTGACGTCTCGCTCACGTTCGCGGGCGGGCGCTGGGTGCTGTCGGACTCCGGCGCGGGCCTGCTGTGGATCGAGGGGCGCGGCGAGCCTGTGTCCACGGGCGTCGAGGATGCCGTGATCCAGGCCGCGTCGACGGACGACGGCGTCGTTCTCCTCGCGGATCGGTCGGGGCTCGTGGGCGTCGACGTCGCCGACGGCTCGGTGCGCGAGCTCGCGACGGCATCCGGAACTCCCGCCGCGCCGGTGCGAGTGGGTGGGGTGTCGTACGCCGCATGGATCTCGGACACCGGCGCGGCGCTCTGGTCGAGCGACACCGGCGAGATCCGAGACCTCGAGGTCGAGGCCGAGCGTCTCGCGGAAGCCGACAGCGACCTGACCCCCGTGTTCCGCAGCAACGGCCACCGTGCGGCGCTCAACGAGACGGCGACAGGGCTTGTGTGGACGCTTCCCGACGGGCGCCTCGTCTCGGGCGACGACTGGGCTCCGCTCGAGGAGACGGTGCAGGACGAGGGCACGGTCGAGGTGGACGACGTCATCGACCAGCAGCCGCCGGTCTCGGTCGATGATGCGTTCGGTGTGCGTGCGGGAGCTCTCGTGTCGCTTCCGCTGCTGCTCAACGATCACGATCCCAATAAGGACGACGTCCTCACGATCGACGCGGCGTCGATCCAGGGTCTCGACCCGGCGTTCGGATCCGTCTCACTCGTCGCCGACGACCAGATCGCGCTCGTGCAGGTGGGTGCCGCATCGGGGTCGACCACCTTCTCGTACGCCGCGACCGATGGGGTTCTCTCCTCTGCGCCCGCGACCGTGACCCTCACGGTCGTGCCCGAGGGGCAGAACTCGGCTCCGGCCTGGTGCGGCGTCGAGGGATGCCTGCACCCGTGGCCGGTTCCGCAGATGGCCCCCGGAGGGTTCGCCGCGGTCTCGGTGCTGCCCGGCTGGGTCGACCCGGAAGGCGACATCGTGCTGCTCGCGGATGCGCGCGCCGACGACCCGAGTGCGCCGGTCACCGTCGTGCCGACGTCCGACGGCCGCGTCGTCGTGCGCCACACCGACCCCAACGCGAGCGACGCCGTCATCCTGATCACGGTCACGGTGAGCGACGCGTTCGGCGAGCAGGCGACGATGCCGCTCGAGGTGCGTGTCACCCCCTCTCCGTCTCTCACCGTGGAGCCCGTCGTGGTGTCGGCCGGCGCGGGCGAGGAGCGTCGTGTGACGATCGCCGACTCGGTGACGGGCGGGTCCGGCTCCTACCGCCTGATCGATGCGGTGGTGCTGCGCGGCTCGACGGATGCGTTCTCGGTCACCCCGCAGGGGGCGAGCGGCGAGGTGGAGCTCTCGGCGTCGCAGCCCGGCGAGTACGCCGCGAGCTACACCGTGCAGGACACGCAGACGCTGTCGCAGCAGACGGCGATCATCCGCTTCAGCGTTCAGGCCTCCGAGCGCCCGCTCGCCGCTCCTCCCCTCACCGCCTTCGTGCGCGCGGGCGAAGATGCGACGATCGACGTGCTCGCCTCGGTGCAGAACACCACGGGACGCGTGCTGCTCGTGCAGGATGCGTCGGCGACCGATCCGCAGCTGAGCGTGAGCGTCATCGGTCAGAGCGTCGTGCGGGTCGCGAACCTCGACATGCAGGCGACGCCCGGACGGCTCGGCACGGCGCGCGTGCTCATCGCCGACGGCGCGGGCAACGCCGTCACGACGACCCTCACCGTCTTCCTCCTCGCACCCACTCACGGCGTCGGACCGATCGCACTTCCGGATGCGATCACGGTGCGCGCGGGCGCGCAGATCGACATCCCGGTTCTCGCGAACGATGTGAGCCCACGCGGCGAGCGCCTGCTGCTGCACCCTGTCGTCGAGGGGTCGGGCGCCGAGGATGAGCTCGCCTTCGCGAGCGCTTCGCGTGTGCGCTACCTCGCGCCTGAGACACCGGGCACCTACACCGTGCGGTACTCGATCTACCTCGAGAACGATCCCGCCCGCGTCGACTCCGCCACGATCGCCGTGAGCGTGCTTCCCGCGGGCGCCAACCGCGCGCCGCAGCCGGGCGTGCTCTCGGCTCGGGTGCTCGCCGGACAGAGCGTCTCGATCCCTGTTCCCACGGGCGGCAATGACCCAGACGGCGACCCGACGGTGCTCGCGGATGTCGAGCAGCCGAAGGCGGGTGAGGGCAGCGTCTCGATCAGCGCGACGGGCGACACCCTCGTGTACCGCGCCCCGGCGAACGGGGTGCGCGGCGGCCAGCTGAGCTTCGCCTACACGGTGCGTGACTCCGTGGGCGCCGAGGGCACCGGAACCGTGCGGGTGGGCGTTCTCGCGGCGGATGTGGGCGACGTCGCCCCCATCGCCTACAGCGACTACGTGGGTGTGCAGCGCGGCTCCGAGACCGACATCACGGTGAGGCCGCTGCTCAACGACCGCGACCCGCTGCAGGGAACGCTGAGGCTCGTCGACATCCGCCCCAACGCCTTCTCGCCCTCGGCCGAGTGGGACCGCCTGGAGGCGCTGCTCGATCGCAGTCTTCCGCTCGACGACGGCCGCGTCGCCCTGCGCGCGGGGGATGTGAGCGGCATCAACTCCTACGTCTACACCGTCGAGTCGTCGAGTTCGAGGAGCACGGCTGAGGGCCTCATCGTGCTGGGTGTGAGCGACGAGCCGTCGCCGGACAGCCCGCACGTCGCCGACACGATCGTCACCGTGCAGACCCGTGCCGATCTCGAGCGCGGCATCGACGTCGTCGCCGGCAAGGTGCAGTGGCCGACGGGTGACGTCGACGCGCTCACCCTCTCGCTGTGGCGCGATGTGCCCGGATTCTCGGTCGATGGGCACCGCATCTCGGGATCCGTCGGGCGCGAGGCGCGCATCGTGCCCTTCGAGCTGACGGGAGAGGATGCGCGCGGCGACGCGGTCTCCGCGTTCGGATTCCTGCGGGTTCCCGCGTTCGATGACATGCGCGTGCAGCTGTCGACCGGAGCCGACCCTGTCGTCGTGGATGAGGAGAAGTCGGCGACCTTCGAGGTGGCCGACTTCGTGGACGTCGCGCCCGGTGACGACATCGAGCTGCGCTCGAGCGGCGACTTCTCCGTGCAGCGGAACGCCTCGACGTGCGCGCCCGCGAACGGAGATCGCGCGACCTACACGGCCGGCCGCGAAGCACCGTGGAGCGACACCTGCAGCGTCGTGGTGCGCGTCGCCGGACAGTCGTCGTGGAGCGTCGTGCCGGTGCCGATCGTCATCGTGCCCAAGGATCCCCAGGCGATCCTGAGCCCGGTGAGTCGCACCGTGCCGCCGGGGGAGTCGGTCGAGATCGACCCGCTCGCCGATCTCACCTCGTGGGAAGGCGGTCGCGTCGGGAACACCGTCGACCTGGATTTCTCGATTCAGGCGAGCGCACCGTCGTTCGACGTGGCCTTCGCGGGCGGCACGATCGTCGCCTCCGCTCGCGCTGATGCGCGCCCCGGCACGCGCGAATCGGTGCGGGTGAATGTCTCGAGCTTCGGCGGGCTGACGACGACGGTCTCGCTCGTCGTGGGCATCGCGGCACCCGATGCGCCGAAGGGCGCCACGTTCACGAAGCAGTGCGACGTGAGCGCAGGGCCCTGCTCGATCGCTGCTGTGGGCATCCCCGGCGAGTACGACCCGTTCGCCGGCAAGTCCGGATCTGGCCTGAAGCTCGTGAACGTCGGCGCCGACGGAAGCGTGAACTGCCCCATCGCGTCCGTCTCCCGATCCGACGCGAGCCGCATGGTCGCCACCTGGCCATCCGGCGGCAAGCCCGTCGGCGGCGAGTGCGTCGTGCCGTTCACGGTGTCCGACGCGCAGGAGCGCACCGGACAGGGACAGCTGACCCTCGACATCCTGGGCTACCCGCAGACCCCCGCGAGCGTCGTGACCGAAGGGTACGGCCCCAGCTCGGTCACCCTCCGGGTGTCGCTCGGCGAGGCCGTGCACGCGCATCCGTCGGTCTCCGGAGTCGCCATCTACGAGAACGGCTCGCGCGTTGCCGCCGAGTGCACGCCCGCGACGGGCTCCTACCTGTGCGTCGTCTCGGGCCTCGTGAACGGCGCCGAGCACGTCTACACCGCCCGCGCCGTCAACGGTGTGGGGGAGTCGGCCGACACGAGCGGACACCGCACATGGGCCTACGACGCCCCCGTCGTCTCGAGCGTGACCGCTGAGGCCGTCTTCAAGCGCGGCAGCACGACGCGCGAGGTCGGCTGGGTCGAGGCGCGGATCGTCGCCGCTGCCGACGCCGACCGCTTCGAGATCCGCGACAGCGCGAGCCCGGACACCCTCCTCGCCACCGTCGCGCGCTCGGCGGAGACGACGACAGCTGGCTTCCTCGCCCCGGTCGGCGCGGGGCGCACGATCGTCGTGACCCCCATCAGCCGCTACAGCCCGCCGATCGGCACCGGCAACAGCGGTCTCGAGGCGTCGACGATGCTCGCGGTCGCGGGCCTGCCTCGGTACTCCGGATCCGTCACCGGTGTCACGAGCGGATCCGGAGACACCCGGGTCGTGACGATCACGTCGCCGCCGCTCGATGTGAACCACAGCACGGTGCCCGTCGTCGAGAAGTGGGCCGCATGGCGCACCAACGCGGGGACCCCCACCTGCAGCCTCGACGGGGACGGCAACCCGAGGTGGCAGGGGGCGGGCGTTCTCACATCCGACACTCCGGTCGTCGCCGGACTCCAGAAGAACAAGCCGTACCACGTAGGGGTGTGCGGAACAGCCGGCTTCGGTGAGGCGGGGCTCACGAGCGGGGGCTCCTCGCCGATCGTCCCGTTCGACCCGCCCAGCGCGCCGGCGGGCCCGATCACCGTCTCCGTCTCCACGAGCCCGATCAGTTCGTCGGGCCCCGTGCGTGAGTTCGTGTACCGCTGGAGCGCCGTCAGCGTCCCGGCATCGCCCGACGGACACGTCGCCTGGATGCGCGTGGGTTCGGGAGCCTGGACGCAGGGTCCGCTCTCCGACGCAGGACCCGGGACTCCCGCCAGCGGCGAGGCGATGTACTGCCTTGAGGGCGAGAACCCCAATGCGCTGGCCAGCTACTGCGGGGCGAGGACGCCGATCGACGTCTCGACGTCTGGCCCGCCCAACGCCGTGCGTGTGACGTTCCCGACCTGGTGCGTCGCGTCGGCCCAGCCGAGCGATGTGGAGGTGGTGGGCGCGTCCGGTTCGCAGGTGCTCGTCACGATCTCCGGCGACGGCACGCAGTACCTCGTGAACTGGGGAGCACCGTTCGACACGCTCCCCGAGCTCACCTGGTCCGTCGACCTCTGCCCGGTCCCCGACCCCGATCCCGATCCCGATCCCGATCCGGAAGATGGCCCCTGATGCCCGCGCCGCTCGACTTCTCCTCGATCACCCACGGAATGGAACTCCCCGCATGACCATCACGCCGGAACAGGCCACCTGGTACGCCGATACCTTCAGCCTCCTCGCCGAGAACATCGAGCAGTCGATCCTCGGCAAGCGCCACGTCGTCGAGCTCGTGCTCGCGACGGCACTGTCGGGCGGGCATGTGCTGCTCGAGGACGTGCCGGGCACAGGCAAGACGGCGCTCGCCCGCACCCTCGCCCAGACGGCGCAGGGAACGTCGTCGCGCATCCAGTTCACCCCCGACCTGCTGCCGGGTGATGTGACGGGCATCTCGGTCTTCAACCAGAAGAAGGGCGAGTTCGAGTTCCACGCGGGCCCCATCTTCGCCAACATCGTCCTCGCGGACGAGATCAACCGAGCGAGCCCGAAGACGCAGTCGGCGCTCCTCGAGGTGATGGAGGAGGGCCAGGTCACGATCGACGGCGTCACTCGCGACGTCGGACGCCCGTTCCTCGTCATCGCCACCCAGAACCCCGTCGAGCAGGCGGGCACCTACCGCCTTCCCGAGGCGCAGCTCGACCGCTTCATGATCAAGACCTCGATCGGCTACCCGGATGACGGCGCCACCTTGCGCATCCTCCAGGGTGTCGCCTCCCCGCCGCAGAAGGTGCAGGCGATCGTGAGCCCCGAGACGATCATCACGATGCAGGAGCTCGCGCGCACCGTGTACGTCAACCCGCTCGTGTCGGACTACATCCTGCGACTCGTCAACGCCACCCGCAACGCCACCGAGGTGCGCCTCGGTGTCTCCGTGCGCGGGGCGATCTCCCTCGCGAAGCTCGTGTGCACCTGGGCAGCCTCGCGCGGGCGCACCTACGTGACCCCGGACGACGTGCGCGACCTCGCGGTGCCCGCGCTCGCCCACCGCCTGATCCTCGAGCCCGAGGCGGAGTTCGACGGCGTGACAGCGGTCGAGATCGTCGGACAGGTGCTTCTGGATGTCGCGCCGCCCGCGGAGAACGGCGCAGCCTGATCCGATGAAGAACGACACCGAGGCCCGACTCGGTCGCACGGCGACCGTCACGGGCACCCGCAC
This sequence comes from Salinibacterium sp. ZJ70, assembly GCF_011751865.2. GTDB lineage: Bacteria > Actinomycetota > Actinomycetes > Actinomycetales > Microbacteriaceae > Homoserinibacter. The sequence goes on from NZ_CP061770.1 coordinate 286,271, forward strand.
GCGCGGAGCGACCGTCACGCGGTACTCCGACACGCGCACGGGGTTCGTCGCGGGCGGGCAGGCTGCCAGGCGGCGCCTCGTCGCGCGCGTCGGGCGCACGGTGTCGACGGCCGCTCGCTGGCTCGCCGAGACGGTGAGCGCGGCGGGCTGGCTGCTCGCCGCGGTGCTCGTGCTCGGGCTCGTCGCCGGGATCGGCTGGGGCTGGGCGGAAGGCTGGGTCGCCGCCGTCATCGCCTTCGTGCTGCTGCTGGTGTGCGTGCCGTTCCTGCTGGGGCGCCACGACTACGCGATCCGGCTCGAGCTCGAACGGGATCGCGTCGTCGCGGGCTCGGTGGTGAGCGGCGTTCTCGACGTCGCGAACCGGGGCGAGCGCGTCGGGTTCCCGGCGCTCATCGACATCCCCGTCGGGGACGGCCTCGTCGAGGCGCATGTGCCCCTGCTGCGCTCCGGCGCCGACTATCGCGAGCGCCTCACCATCTCGGCGGCGCGCCGCGGCATCATCACGGTCGGACCGATGACGATCGGACGCGGCGACCCGCTCGGGATCCTGCGCCGGGAGCACGTGTGGGACGACGTGCAGACGATCTACGTCCACCCGGTGACGGTGCCCATCCCCTCCACCTCCGCAGGACTCCTCCGCGACCTCGAGGGGTCGCCCACCTCGACGATCGTCGACTCCGACCTCGCCTTCCACGCCATCCGCGACTACGCCGCCGGCGACTCCCGACGCCACGTGCACTGGAAGTCGACGGCGAAGACCGGCAAGCTCATGGTCCGCCAGTACGAGGAGACGAGGCGCTCGCGCATCGCAGTGCTGCTCGACCTGGAGACGGCGCGCTACGGATCCGAGGAGGAGTTCGAGCTGGCTGTGAGCGTCGCATCCTCGCTCGGCGTGCAGGCGGTGCGCGACGGGCGCGACGTGCTCGTCACCGCGAGCGCCATCATCCCCGAGTACGCGCGTGGACGCGTGCACTCGATCCGCACGCTGCCCACGGTCAATCCGAAGACGTTCCTCGACGGCATGGCCGGCATCGCGTCGAGTGACGACGTCATGGGGCTCGAGGAGGTCGCGCGGCTCACTGTGCAGGCGGAGTCCTCGCTCTCGCTCGTCTTCATCGTCACGGGATCCGAGCAGCAGCTCGCGCGCCTCAGGCAGGCGGCTCTCGCGTTCCCCGCGGATGTCACCGTCGTCGCCCTGCGCTGCGAACCCGGTGCCGAACCGCTCGTGCGCCAGGCCCGCGAGCTGCGCGTGCTCGACATCGGGGTGCTGCACGACGTCTCCCACCTGATGGCTCGAGGGGTCGTGTGATGCGCCGGCTGCGTTCGCTCCCCGACGGCTCCGGGCAGCTTTGGTGGGGCCTTGGCGCCATCGTGGTGTCGGTCGCGCTCGCCGCGTGGGCGGCATGGCCGGTGTATGACACCTCCCGCGTCGCGCTCGTCGCGGGAGCGGGGCTGCTGATCGGCGCGGGCTCCGTCGTGCTGGGAGCCGCTCTCGGCTGGCGCTGGTGGACGATGTCGCTCGCTGCGGCGGGAGCGTACCTCGTGCTCGTCGTCCCCGTCGCCGTGCCGGGCGCCCTGACCGACCCCAGCCGTGCGATCCGGGGCCTCATCGACGGACTCGCGGGCATCGTCCTCGGCTGGAAGCAGCTCCTCACCCTCACGCTGCCTGTGGGCGAGTACCAGGCGGTGCTCGTGCCGTTCCTCGTGACGATCGCGGTCGGCACCCTCGTCGCGACGGCGCTCGTGATCGCGGGAGGCCGTGCGGCGCCGTTCGCCGTCGTGCCGATGCTCGGAATGACCTTCTTCGGCGCGATCTTCGGCGCCTCGGAGACCGGGCCGGCGGTCGAGGTCGGACTGCTGCGGATCCCGGCTCCCGGCTATGTGCTTCTGGGTGTGCTCGCGCTCACCGTCGCCATCGCCTGGCTTCTCGGCCGCACCCGACTGACCCGTGCGCGGGCTGTCTGGGCCGCGCGCGAACGCACCTCCACCGTGCGCCAGCAGGCGGAGTCGCGCGGCGCGACCGCGCGCCGCTACGCGCTCTCGGCTGGCCTGCTCGTCGTGGCGCTCGGTGCCGGTCTCGCGGCCGCGCCTGTCGCGACAGTCTTCGGCTCACGCGAGGTGCTGCGGGACGACGTCGACCCGTGGCTCGTCATCCAGCAGCACCCGAGCCCACTCGCGGCGTACCGCGCGTCGTTCGCCGGGGAGGCGTTCGAGCGCGAGCTGTTCACGGTCGACGCGCCCGCGGAGGTGGACCGTGTGCGCATCGCGACGCTCGACGCCTTCGACGGCCAGACGTTCCGGGTCGGCACGGGCGACGAGAACCGCTTCACGCGTGTTCCGCGTGCGGCGAGCTCGGAGGCTCCCGTGCAGATCACGATCGGCGAGGGCTATTCGGGCGTCTGGGTGCCGATCATCTCCGCCGACGCGCCCGCGCCCGCGTTCACCGGATCGCGGGCGGATGTGCTGGCGGACGCGTTCTACAGCAGCCCGGTTCTCGACTCCGCTGTCGTCGTGCCCGACCGCACGGGAGTCGGCCTCCAGTCAGGAGACAGCTTCCGCCTCGAGGCGGGCGCCCGCCCCGACGGGGGAGCCTTCGCGACCGCGTCCGGCGGCGACGCGCGGCTCGACACGTCCCGGTACCCGGTGCTCGACGCATGGATCGAGCTGCAGGATCTGCCGCGCACCGGTGCGAGCGTCGTGGAGCTCGTGGAGCGTCTGCGCTCGCGGGGCTACCTGAGTCATGCGAGCCGCGATGATGCAGCGGGTGCCGACTGGATCGGCGCGCTCACCTCGCGCGCCGACTACACATTCATCCCCGTGCGCTCGGGCCATTCCACGACCCGCATCGAGGAGCTCTTCACGAGCCTGCTCGATCAGGAGCGCCGCGCGGGCGAGGGTGCGGGGCCGGAGATGCTCGTGGCCGCCGTGGGTGACGACGAGCAGTTCGCTGCGGCCGCCGCGCTCATCGCGCGCCACCAGGGCTTCGATTCGCGTGTCGTCGTGGGCGTGCGGCTGGGCTCGACCGGCGCGGATCTGGCGGTCGAGCCGTGCGAGAGCGTCTGCACGGGCGCGCACCTCACCGCCTGGGCGGAAGCGCGTGCCGGAGACGGTGCCTGGACAGTGCTCGACGCGACCCCCCAGTTCGAGACCGCACCCACCCTCATCCATGAGGGTGAGGAGCTTCCGGAGCATCCGACGCTCACCGAGCAGCCCGCGAGCGAGGTGCTCGAGCCCCCTTCAGCGCAGAATGACGACGCCGCAGGGTCGCGCTCGGACGAGGCCGACGACCAGCCCTGGACCGACGCCCTCCTCCCGATCATCCTCACGGTCCTGCTGTCGGCCGCTACAGTGGGGCTCCTGCTCCTGCCGTTCCTCGTGTTCCCGATCGCGAAGTCGGTGCGTCGCCGCGGTCGTCGCCGCGCGCCGGATCCCGAGGTCGCGATGGTCGGCGCCTGGGACGAGCTCATCGACACCTACGTCGACCACGGCATCGAGGTGCCGCGTGGCCTCACGCGCACCGAGATCGCCGACGCGCTCGACAGCCCGGGTGCGCTCCTGCTCGCCGACATCGTCGATCGCGCCGTATTCTCGGAGCATCCGCCTGCCCACGAATCGCGCGTGGACAGCTGGCGCCTGCTCGACGACGAGCGGCGCGAGATCGTGCGGGCCACCCGCTTCCGCACCCGCGTCCGGGCCGTCCTGACGCCCGCCTCACTCATCCAGCACATCCGCGCGGGGGAGCTCCTGTCCCGCACAGCCGGCCGAATCCGCCGAAAGGGAACGTCATGACCTCAGACCTCTCCGGTCTCCTCGCACTCACGGGAATCGTGTGGGCGATCTTCCTCATCGGGGGCATCGGCTTCTACGTCTGGTACGGCATCGCCCTGTCGAAGCTCTTCCCGAAGCTCGGCGCCGAAGGCTGGAAGGGCTGGGTGCCGATCCTCAACGAGTACGAGATCCTCGTGCGCGGAGGCCTCCCCGGATGGCAGATCGTGTTCGCGTTCCTGCCGGTCGTGAGCCTGTACTACCTCTACCTGAAGTTCCAGGCGGCGACGCGGATCGGCCAGCTCCTCGGGCGTCCGAGCACCGGGCTCGCGGTCGTCGCGCCGCTCGTCGCGCCCCTCTGGGCGACGCTCGTGCAGACGGGCTCATCGGCGCCCGCCGCGCCGCTCGGCGACCGCGTCGCAGCCTCGATGACGGCGCCCGGTGCGCCCGGTGCGGCCGGCGGCCTCGCAGCTCCAGCGATCATCACGGCCCCGGGGTCTTTCCCGACGCCTGCGCAGCCCGCCCCGCCGGCGCAGCTCGGAGCGACCGGAGTCCCGCCCGTCCCGCCCGCGCCGCCTGCACTCCCCGCTTCGGTGGCAACCCCGCCCGCTCCGCCCGCGCCTGCGGCCGCCCCGCCTGCCCCCGCCCCGCCTGCCCCCGCCCCGCTGGCGGCTCCGGCAGCTCCTCCCGCTCTCGCGGCGGCCCCCATCGCACCCCCGCCGGCGCCTCCCGCGCTCGTCACACCGCCAGAGCCCGCCTCGGCGAGCGAGATCCCGCCCGTCGTCGTTCACAACCCGTGGGCCCCGAAGGCGAACGACAAGCCCGCTCCGGTCGTCGCGCCTCCGGCGCCTCCGGCCACGCCTCCCGCCCCCGCGCCCGTCGCGGAGGAGCCCGAGATCGACGACGATGACGAGATGGGTGCGACGATCGTCGTCGATCGTCGGCCCCGCGTGCGCTGGCGCCTCGAGCTCGACGGCGGTGCCGTGTTCGCACTCGACCGCACCACCGCCGTGCTCGGTCGCAAGCCCGTGAGCTCCGACCCCGAGGTGCAGGATGTCGCCGTGCCCGACACGACGCGCACGCTCTCGAAGCTGCACGCACGCCTCGAGCGCCGCGACGAGCAGTGGGTGATCACCGACCTCAACTCCACCAACGGCGTCGTCGTCGTGGACGCCGCGGGCGAAGAGCATCTGCTCGACCCCGGTGCGAGCGCGACGATCACCGGCCGTTTCATCCTCGGCAAGGTCGGCATGCGGCTGGCCTACAACGACGGAACGGGCGAATGGCGATCCTGACTCTGCGCGGCATCCGGCTCAACGTCGCCGCCCTCACCGATGTCGGCCTCAAGCGCGCCGCCAACGAGGATTCCTATCTCGCCGAAGGCCCGTCGTTCCTCGTCGCCGACGGCATGGGCGGATACGAGTCCGGCGATCGCGCGAGCGCTGCCGTGGTCTCGGCCTTCCGCGAGCGTTTCTCCGCATCCGACTGGGGAGATTTCACGGGCGTCAACGCCGCGCTCATCGACGCGGATGACCGCGTCGCCGTGGTCGCCGCGGGCACGACCCGCGGCGCCGGCAGCACCGCGTCGGGCGTCGTCATGGTCGATCACGGCGGCATCGCGTACTGGCTCGTGTTCAACGTGGGCGACTCGCGTGTCTACCGCCACCACGGCAGCGAGCTCGAGCAGCTGACGATCGACCACTCGCTCGGTCAGGAGCTCGTCGATCGAGGTGAGCTCGCTGCCTCCGACCTCGCGACGTTCCCCAGCAAGAACATCATCACCCGTGCCATCGGCGCCGCCGACAGCCTCGCCGACAGCTGGCTCGTGCCCGTGGTCAACGGCGAGCGGCTGCTGATCTGCTCCGACGGACTCCACGGTGAGGTCGACGACGAGAGCATCCGCGCCGCCCTCACCATGAACGGGCAGCCTGAGGCCGCGGCGCAGGTGCTCGTCGACCGTGCGAAGGCGAACGGCGGCCGCGACAACATCACGGTCGTGATCGTCGACGTCGTCGCGGGCGGCTCCGACATCCCGAGCGACTTCACGACCGGGGTGCGGCTCGCGCCCGAGGTCGAGGACACCCTTCCGGTGTGAGGACGATATGACGACCGAGCAGCTCGACGACCATCAGGACGACCTGGAGCGCACGCGCGTGACCTCGCGTCGGCGACTCGCGCAGGAGTCCCTCGTCGACGACGCGGAGCGCACGGTGATCGTCGACCGCGGCGCCGTGCCGGAGGAGGCCGTGGTCGTCCACCGGACGCCCCGGAGCGAGGTCCCCGTCGAGGAGGAGACGGTCGTCGTCTCGCGGTCTGTGTCGACGGAGGACACGGTCGTCGTGGAGAGATCCGCTCCCACCGAGGACACCGTGGTGGTCGAGCGCTCGGCCCCCACTGGGGACACCGTGGTGGTCGAGCGCTCGGGGCCGGCGGAGGACACGGTCGTCGCCGAGCGCTCGGAGCCCACCGAGGACACCGTCGTGGTGCGCGGTGGCACGGAACCGCCCCGCACTCCGAGCCCTGCGCCCTCTGCCCCGGTGCTGCGAACGCGTGGGGACCGCCGCCGCGGCATCGCACCGCCTCCCGTACCCGCGGGGTTCGCGCCAGCGGCGAAACCCGCCGTCGGCCCGGGAGCAGTCGAGGCCTACACCGCGCGAGCCATGCCGACGGTGCGGATCTCTCCCGCGCCCGCGGGCGGCGCAGAACCCACGCGGGATCCGGCGCGCGATCTGCCCTCGGCGGCGCGGCGCTCTCAGCGGGTCGCGCGCATCGCGGTCGCGTCGTTCGCCGCCGCGTGCGTCGTATCGGTCGTGGGGCTCATCGCCATCGCGATGCTCGTCTGGTGAACTCTCGACAGAGTGCCCCCCACTCGCGGGTCTCGCCGGGCGTCGATCCGCGGAGGTAGCCTGAGGATGTCAGGGACGTTCCGTTCCCAGCGCGTCTCCCGTGGGGGGTTTGAGGCGCGCGGCACCGTGCGAGCACCTTCGAGGGAGGTTGCATGGCCTCCCTTTCCGAGATTCTGATCATCCGCGGGCAGATGCCGATCACGAGCATCGATGCGGTGACGGGTGACCCTGTTGCTGACGAGGAGCACATCCGTTCCCTCGTGCAGCAGGGGCTGCTCAGCGAGTCGCAGGTCGCATCCGCTCGCGCCGCGCAGCTCAATCTGCCGTTCGTGGACCTCACAGAGTTCCCCGTCGACCATTCGGCGGTCTCGCTCGTGCCCATGCCGCTCCTGCGGCGTCACGCGGTGCTGCCGATCGCCCGCGATGGCGATTCGCTCCTGCTGGCGATGGCGGACCCTCAGGATGTGGTGGCGCTCGACGACATCCGCGCGGCTGCGCGCGTCGCCGTGCGTCCTGTCATGGCGGAGCGCTCTGACCTTCTCGCCGCCGTCGCGCGGTTTGTGCGCGCCGACGGCGAGCTCGAGGATCTGACGAGCGCGATGGAGGAGGAGAACGGGCCTGCGAATCCCGATGACTCATCCTCTGCGGGGGAGGACGACGACGCGCCCATCGTGCGCTTCGTGAACCTCCTGATCGCGCAGGCGATCACCGACCACGCCTCCGACATCCACATCGAGCCCGCCGAGCACGACATGCGCGTGCGCTACCGCATCGACGGCGTGCTGCACGAGATGCAGCGTGCCCCGAAGAGCATCCAGAACGGCGTCATCAGTCGCCTCAAGATCATGAGCGACATCGACATCGCCGAGCGTCGAAAGCCGCAGGATGGTCGCCTCTCGGTGAGCCACGCGGGCAAGAAGATCGACCTCCGCGTCGCGACGCTGCCCACCGTGCACGGCGAGAAGATCGTCATGCGAATCCTCGACAACTCGTCGACCAAGCTGGGTCTGCAGCAGATGATGATGCTCGAGCGGAACTCGGTCGCGTTCCGGGCGTCGTACACGAAGCCGTACGGGATGATCCTCGTCACGGGCCCCACCGGATCTGGTAAGTCGACGACCCTGTACACGACCCTGAATGAGGTCGCGAAGCCCGAGATCAACGTCATCACCGTCGAGGATCCGGTCGAGTACCGCCTCGCCGGCATCAACCAGGTGCAGGTCAACGTCAAGGCGGGACTCACGTTCGCGAGCGCGCTGCGCAGCATCCTGCGATCGGACCCGGATGTCGTGCTCATCGGCGAGATCCGTGACCAGGAGACGGCGCAGATCTCCATCGAAGCCTCGCTCACCGGCCACCTCGTGCTCTCCACGCTGCACACCAACGATGCTCCGAGCGCCGTGACGCGTCTCATCGAGATGGACATCGAGCCGTTCCTGGTGGGGTCGGCGCTCGACTGCGTGGTTGCGCAGCGACTGGCGCGACGCCTGTGCGAGCGGTGCAAGGACCCGTACCAGCTCACTCCGCAGGAGCTCATGGGTCTGCGGTTCGGCTACAACCCCGAGATGGGCGTGCCGACGCTGCACCGGCCGGTCGGCTGCCAGCACTGCTCGGGTACCGGCTACCGGGGGCGTCTGGCGCTGCACGAGGTCATGACGGTCTCGGAGGAGATCGAGCGTCTCGCGGTGGCGCGCGCCTCGAGTGCCGAGATCGGGCGCGTGGCTGTCGAGCAGGGCATGGTGACGCTGCGCCAGGACGGTTGGGCGAAGACGCTCATGGGGCTCACGAGCGTCGACGAGATTCTGCGAGTCGTCGCGTGATCGCGGCTGCCGCACTGAAGGGAGAGTGCTGAACGTGAACGGTCAGACCATCGAGCCGTCGACCCCGTCCGGGTCAGGCTTCGACTTCACGTCGTTTCCGCCTCCGAACGCGGGGATGCCTGCGCCGCACCCCGATCAGCTGTCGGCCGGGGGCGCCTTCATGACGGCGTCGGGCGACGTGGATCTCGGAGCGATGCCCCCGCCCGTGGACGCCTCGGCGACGGCGTTCGCGCCTCCCTCGTTCGCTGAGATGCCCGTGGTTCCCGAGATGCCGGTCCCGCCGACGATGCCGGCCCCTCCTGCAATGCCCGCTCCACCACCCGTCGTGCCGATGCCTCCTGCCGCGTCGCCTGAGTCGGTGGAGCGGCCGGCCGCTGCGGCGGTGACCCCAGCCGAATCGGCCGACTCGGCAGCCCGTGGCGCGCGCGCCTTCGCCGACCCGGACATCCTCCATTGCCTGCAGGATGTGCTTCTGCAGGGCGCCTCCGACCTCCACGTCTCGGCGGGTTCGCCTCCGCGGTTGCGCGTGAACGGGTCTCTCGCGCCGATCCCCGGTCAATCGGTGTGGGACCGTGAGCGCGTGTCGACGGCGCTGCACAGCCTGCTCACCCCTGAGCAGGCGGAGCGCTTCGAGACCGAGCGCGAGCTCGACTTCGCTTTCACTCTGTCGGCGAACGCCCGCTTCCGTGTCAACTACTACCAGCAGCGCGGCGCCATCGGCGGCGCCTTCCGCATCATCCCCACCGAGATCAAGAGTCTTCCCCAGCTCGGCGTGCCGCCGCAGGTCGGGGAGTTCGCGAAGCTGCCGCGTGGGCTCGTGCTCGTGACCGGCCCGACCGGTTCCGGAAAGTCGACGACCCTCGCCGCGCTCATCGACCTCGTCAACGAGCAGCGCGCTGACCACATCGTGACCGTCGAGGACCCGATCGAGTTCCTTCACAACAACAAGAAGTCGCTCGTGAACCAGCGCGAAGTGGGCCACGACACCCACTCCTTCGCCGCCGCGCTCAAGCACGTGCTGCGCCAGGACCCCGACGTCATCCTCATCGGCGAGCTTCGTGACCTCGAGACGATCTCGGTCGCCCTCACCGCCGCCGAGACCGGTCACCTGGTCTTCGCGACGCTGCACACGCAGAGCGCCGCGTCGACGATCGACCGCGTCATCGACGTCTATCCGCCTCACCAGCAGGGTCAGATCCGCACCCAGCTCGCCGCGACCCTGCAGGGCGTCGTGTGCCAGACGCTCGTCAAGAAGGCCTCGGGGAACGGCCGCGAGGTCGCCACTGAGGTCATGTTCTCGACGCCCGCCGTCGGCAACCTCATCCGCGAAGGCAAGACCTACCAGATCGCCTCCGTGCTCCAATCGGGGGCCTCGCAGGGAATGCATTCGCTCGACCAGGCCCTCGCCGGCCTCGTCAACGAGGGGCGCATCTCGTACGCGTCTGCACTGGAGAAGTCGCAGGATCCCGACACGCTTCAGCGTCTCGTGCAGCGCGTCGACCTCAACACGCAGGGCGCGCGGGGGATGGGGTCCTGATGGCGGCGCAGGTGAGCTCGTCGATCCGACAGTTCGACTACAAGGCGCGAAACAGCTCCGGAAAAGTCGTCAAGGGGCGCCTCGAGGGCGCGACGGAGGCGGTGGTCGTCGACAAGCTTCGGGGCATGAGTCTCGCCCCTGTCGAGGTCAAGGAGTTCGTGGGCGGCACGGGCCTGAACCGCGAGATCTCCCTCGGAAGCTTCGGCAAGGGCGTCGAGCTCAAGTCGCTCGCGATCTCGAGCCGGCAGCTCGCGACCATGATCTCCGCGGGCATCTCGCTGCTGAAGGCGCTCAGTGTGCTCGCCGAGCAGACGGAGGACAAGAAGCTCGCCCCGATCCTTGTGCAGGTCGCGCGCGACGTCGAGACCGGTGGGGCGCTCTCGGATGCGCTCGCGAAGCACCCGATCGATTTCCCGCCGCTCATGATCTCGATGGTGCGGGCGGGTGAGACGGGCGGATTCCTCGAAGACGCGCTCGACACCATCGCGACGAACTTCGAGAAGGAGGCGAAGCTCCGCGCTGCCATCAAGTCGGCCATGACGTACCCCGTCATGGTGCTCTCGATGGCGGTTGTCGCTGTCGCGGCGATGCTGATCTTCATCGTCCCGGTGTTCAGCGACATGTACGCCAACGCCGGGCAGGAGCTTCCGGCGATGACCCAGGTTCTCGTCGTCGCGAGCGAGAACATGGTCTGGCTCGTGCCGACGGTCGTCGTGGTGTGCGTCGTCGTCTCGGTCTGGTGGCGCCTCAACAGGAACACCCGCGCGGTGCGCGAGCGCGTCGACCCCATCAAGTTCCGCCTGCCGGTGTTCGGGCCGCTCAACAAGAAGATCGCGGTGACGCGTTTCACCCGCAACCTCGCGAACATGCTGGGTGCCGGTGTCCCGCTCATGACGGCGCTGCTCGTCGTGGGCGAGACGGCGGGCAACTGGGTGATCGAGCAAGCGGCGCAGAACGTCTCGGATGCGGTGCGCCAGGGGCGTTCCGTGGCGGGCCCGCTCGCCGAGCAGGGGGTCTTCCCGCCTATGGTGACCCAGATGGTCGCCGTGGGTGAGGATTCCGGATCGATGGAGACGATGCTGCGCAAGGTGGCGGACTTCTACGACACGGAGGTCGAGGCCACCACGAAGTCACTCACCTCGATCATCGAGCCGCTTCTCATCGCCTTCCTCGGCATTGTGGTCGGCGGCATGATCATCGCCCTCTACATGCCGATCTTCGGCATGACGCAGGCGGTCTGACCCCCGATCTGGGGTCGGACCGCGCGGTATATGCCCCCCGGAAACGGGCCTGAAGTCCCGACGCCGGGGCACTACCGTCGTAGAGACGGGTCGGACCGACATGGGGGATCGGCTCGCACATCAACCACCTATACAGAGATGGATCTGACATGACCCGCATCCAGGAACTTTTTGAGGCTCGCGCCGCGATCCTTCGCGACAAGAAGAAGAATGACAAGGGCTTCACCCTCGTCGAGCTTCTCGTCGTCATCATCATCATCGGCATTCTCGCCGCGATCGCCGTTCCGGTCTTCCTCGGTGTCCGCGAGGGCGCGTGGAAGTCGTCGGTCGAGTCGGACGTGCACAACACGATGCTCGCGGTGGAGCAGTACGCCATCACCAACAACGGCTCGGTGGCCGACTTCCCTGACACCGACATCGTCCAGTCCGCGGACAACACCATCGAGGTGACGGTGGCCGCGAGCAGCGCCACCAACTACACGATCACGGGCGAGAACAAGAACCTCACGGGCCAGATCTACTCGTTCGACAACGGGTCGGGCGAGGGCACGTGGACTCAGGGTGCCCCCGCCGAGGACGAGGGCGACGGCGAGGGCTGATCACACGACCCCGATCAGACTCAGCACGCTGACTGACAGCGGTGGGGCGCGGTTCTTCGAGCCGCGCCCCACTGGCATCCGACGAAGGAGAGGGCCATGAGCCGAGCGCGCACACCTCGCGGTGACGCGGGCATCAGCCTGCTCGAGGTCATCGTCGCCCTCCTCGTGCTCTCGATCCTCGTACTGGCCTCGATCGGCTTCGTGACGCAGGCCAACACCTTCTCCGCCTACCAGCAGCACAACCAGGTGGCGGTCACCGTCGCGGGGGCGGCCATGGAACGCGCACTCGCGACACCCCCCGACCAGCTCGCATCCGATCGTGCTCAGGCCGATGTCCAGGCGGCTTTCGCCCAACTCGCGGGTCGCCCCAACGTCGGCGACACCTACCCGATCTGGGACAACACCGTCACCGGCGCGCCGCTGGTTCCGATCACCGAGACGCAGACGTTCTCGGGCACCGAATATGAGGCGACGACGCTCATCGGCACGTGTCATCGCCCACGGAACGTGGTCTCCGGTGTGACCTGCGGCAAGGTGTCGGGAGCGACCGCGCTCGCCACCCCCACCGGACACCTGACCCTGTACCGTGTGACGGTCGTCGTCACGTGGACTGCCGACGATGAATGCCCAGGGGGATGCGCCTACGAGACGACGAGTCTCATCGATGCGACCGTCGGAGACGTGGAGTGGGTGGACTGATGCGGGCGCTCTCACGTCGACTTGCTCGCCTGCGCGCCACGGGCGACCGTGGTCTCACCCTGACCGAGCTGATCGTGTCGCTCACGATCTTCGCCTTCGTGCTGGCTATCGGAGGCGTCACCATCGTTCAGGTCTCGCGCGCCACCGTCGACGCCAAGATGCGGTCCGAGTCGGCGACGAACGTCCTCACCGCGTTCCAGTACCTCGATCGCCAGGTGCGCTACGCCGACGCCATCAACTTCGCCGGCATCGGCGGTGAAGGTGCGGCGTACGTCGAGTTCCGCATCCCGCGCAGCTCCCGGCCCCCGCTTCACGACGGAACCGACCCGCAGCACGACCAGTGCGTCCAGTGGCGATTCCTTCCGGATTCCGGTGCGCTTCAGGTGCGACAGTGGGACGACCGCGCTGGGGTCACGCTTCCGGAGTGGGCGACCCGCGCCCGCCTGATCACGTCGGAGGCCTCCCGTGAGTATCCGTTCCAGATGATCCCCGCGCGCGCCGGGTCGGCGGCGACGCAGTCGCTGCGCATCCAGTTGGAGGCCGGCGGCGTGCCCGAGCATTCCCGCACGCGCGTCGATACCCGTCTGGTCGCGCGCAACAGCTCGCTCGCATCCACCAGCAACCTCGATGGCAACGGTGACGGCGTCAGCGACGTGCCGGTGTGCAGCCCCCTGAACGTGCGGTCGTGAGAGGTGGAACGATGAGAAGAGTGCAGCGTCTCTACGCTGAAGCCCAGCAGTCCATGCTCGCCGGTGAGCGCGCAGATCGCGGTGCCGCGATGCTCCTGGTGCTCACGCTGATGGTCGTCCTCACCGGCGTGGTGGTGATGCTGAGCTCGGCGCTCGCATCGCAGGGCCCCGCTGTCCATCAAGCAGAACGCAGCTCGCAGACTGTGTACGCCGCGCAATCGGGCATGCAGATCGCTCTCGGGCAGCTCCGCAGCGCCGTGACCGCCGGCTACGGGGATCGATCCAAGCTGCCGTGCACCGTCGACGGCGCGATCGACAGCAGCGACGGCGCATCCGCCTATACGGTCGAGGTGCGCTACTACCGGGAGGACCCGACCGAGCGCACCCCAGCATGGCGTGACAACTCAGCGAACTTCCGGACCTGCTCCACCCTCACCTTCACACCGCACTTCGCGCTCCTCACGGCACGGGCAGAGGGCGCTCCGAAGCCCGGACTCGACGACGCCGCCGGAAACCGTGCGCTGCAAGCCGTCTATGCCTTCAAGGTGAGCAACGTCAACATCCCCGGTGGGCGCATCTTCAACTACGAGGAGACGCACTGCCTGGTTGCGCCGCAGCCTGCTGTCGCCGGGTCGAAGATCAGCTACCGGCCCGCAACGGAGTGCATGACGCTCCCCGACGCGCGCACGATGTGGGTCTACGACACCGACTACCGCATCAAACTGGCTGCCACCATCGCATCGACGCCGCTGTGCATCACCGCGATGAACGAGTCCTCCACGCGCGACGCAGAGTTGCAGCCGTGTCGCTCCAGCACCGACAGCAACCGCCGCGTGCAGCTCTGGAACTGGGGTGGGAACTACTCGTGGGAGGGGCAGCGTCGGCTCGACCAGACCGGCCAGTCGTCGGTGTGCCTCGCGCCCCCGGATGGCTACCACTCGCTCACTGGCCAGCCACTCCAGGCACGGGTCAACGGCTGCGGCCCGAACCGAAGCTTCTCACCGACCCCCGAGGTCGGTGCAGGTGCCGCGAGCTACGACACCCGACAGCTTGTCAACTACCTCGAATTCGGGCGTTGCGCGGACGTCACCGACACCGACATCAACAAGTCGTTCATGATCGCTTACCCGTGCAAGCAGGATGCGAGCGGGTTGCAGGGCTTCGACTGGAACCACAAGTGGTACTACTCCGAGCCGCCCGCGGGGCAGGTGCGCACGGGCACGCAGCAGATCTACGTACAGGTCTCCGCAGGCAACTCCGGCCGTCGGTGCCTGGTCGCTCCGGCGGCGAACAGCAGCACGCGCTATGTCACCTTCGCCAACTGCAGCACCTCCAGCGCCGCCCAGCGGTGGATCCGCCACGGGGACACCGGCAGCTACGCCACGAGCTACCTCTTCACCGATCATCTCGGCCGCTGCCTCGACGTGAACCAGAGCGACACCTACTCGACGTGGTCGAAGATGGTCGTCCGCGAGTGCAGCAGCTCGCTCAGCCAGAAGTGGAACGCTCCCTCGCAGACCACCGACTCCACCCTCGGCGGCTACCGGGAGCTCGGGTGAGCGCGGCGTCCGCTCTCGCTGTCTCCTTCGTCGGGCTCCTGGGAGCGGCGGTGGGGTCGTTTCTCAACGTCGTCGTATGGCGGGTGCCGCGCGGGCTGAGCGTCGTCGCGCCGCCGTCGGCATGTCCGGGATGCGGCGCGCACATCGCGCCCCGCGACAACATCCCGCTCGCCTCCTGGCTCGTCCTGCGCGGCCGGTGCCGCTCCTGCCGCGGGTCGATCTCGGCGCGTTACCCCGCGGTTGAGGCCCTCACGCTGACCGTGTTCGTTGCGATCGCCTGGTGGCGCGTGCCGATCATCCTCGACTCCGCGGGCATCGCGGTGTTGGCCGAGACGCTCGTGCTCGCCGCGCTGCTGATCTTCGCCGCGCTCTCGATCGCGCTCTCGGTGATCGATCTGGAGCTGCACCGTCTGCCGAACCCGCTCGTCGCGACCCTCGCGGTGTCGGCGCTGCTCCTGTTCGGTGGCGCGGCTCTCGCGACGGGCGATCTGGCGCACCTCGGGCGCATGCTCATCGCGGGCGCCGGGGCCTTCACCGTGTTCTTCGTGGTCGCCTTCATCCGGCCGGACGGCATGGGGTTCGGCGACGTGAAGCTCGCCGGCGCGCTCGGGCTCGTTCTCGGCTACGCGGGATGGGGCAGTGTGGTGGTGGGGTTCTTCACCGCATTCCTGCTCGGCGCGCTCGTCGGCGTCGTCATGCTCATCGCACGCCGCGCAACCCGCGGCGTCGGCATTCCATTCGGACCATGGCTCCTGGTGGGGGCGTGGTTCGGGTTCGTGGCTGGGGATTTCATCGCTCAGCAGTACCTCGCATTCGTCGGACTCGTCTGACGGCGGGGAAAGGGGGAACAGTGGCAGAGTCCATCGTCGGTATCGATATCGGCAAGAACGCGATCCGCGCCGCGGAGGTGATGAATCCGACCAAGCCGAAGCCGACGCTCGTGCGCTACCACACGGTGCCGCTTCCCGAGGGTGCCGCGCATGCGGGGGAGGTCCTCGAGGTGGGCACCGTCGTCGAGGCGCTCAAGCAGCTGTGGTCGCGGGGCCGCTTCAAGAGCAAGCGGGTCGTTCTCGGCACCGGCAACCAGCGCGTTCTCGTGCGCGACTTCTCGGTGCCCGCGATGCCGCTCGACCGGATCAAGGAATCGCTGCCGTTCCAGGCGCAGGAGCACCTGCCGCTTCCCGTCGCTGACGCCCTGCTCGACTTCTATCCGCTCGGTGAGGGTCAGTCCGAGTCGGGCCCCGTGCTCAACGGACTGCTCGTCGCCGCCGTCAAGGAGGCGGTGCTGGCGAACGTGCGCGCCGTGCAGAAGGCGGGCCTCGACCCGGTCGAGGTCGACCTCATCCCGTTCGCGCTCGCGCGCGTGCACACGCCGATGGGCGAATCGCGCGGCACGGTCGCGATCGTGGAGCTCGGAGCCTCCAAAGCCACTGTCGTCATCAGCCGTGACGGCGTGCCCATCTTCGTGCGCACGATCCAGAACGGCTCGGATGACATCAACAAGGCCCTCATCCAGCAGCTCGGCACCACACCCGAGCAGGCGGAGCAGATCAAGTGCAACCTGGGGCTCGCGCCGAACGGCTACTCGCCCGACTGGAAGCCGTCGATCGAGGTCGTCTTCTCGGTCGTCAGCGACCTCCTCGCCAACGTGCGCAACACGCTGAGCTTCTGGGTGAGCTCGCGCGCGGGGAACGACGTCGAGCACATCATCTTCACGGGCGGCGGCGCGGCCATGCCTGGTCTCGCGGCGGCTCTCGCCGACGTGCTCCGGCTTCCCGTGACGACCCCGGATGTCCGCAGCCGCTTCGTCCTCGGACGCGGGCTCGATGCCGGGGCGCTCGCGTCCGAGGCGTCGTCGCTCGCCGTCGCCGGGGGCCTGACGATGGGAAGTCGCGCATGACGCAGACCGCACGCAGGGAAAAGGCCGTCCGGTCGCCGAAGGCGCGCACGAAGGGCTTCGCTCCCGTTCCGCCTCGCGTCGACCTGCTGCCGCCGGAGATCACCGTCGACAACCGGCGCCGCTCCGCACGTCGCGGCATGCGCGTCGTGATCATCGCCGTTGCGCTCATCACGCTGCTCGCGGTGGCGGGCGCGTGGTATCTGGAGTCGCAGGCGCGCGCCGAGCAGGCGCGGCTCGAGCGCGACGCGCAGGTGCTGCTGCTCGCGCAGGGCGAGTTCGCCGAGACCCGCTCCGTGCTGCGGGGCATCACCGAGACGGAGGCGGCCGTGCGCGTCGGCGGGTCGACCGACATCGACTGGGCCGACTACATCCGTCGCCTCCAGGGGCTGCTCCCGGCGGACGTCGTTCTCACGACGGTCTCCATCGATGCGGGCGGTCCGCTTGCGGCGTACGAGCAGTCGACGGTCCCGCTCGAGCGCCCGCGCATCGCGACGCTCGTGTTCAGCGCCGAGTCGCCTGGCGTGCCGAGCATCCCGAACTGGATCAACTCGCTCACGGCGCTTCCCGGCTTCGCCGACGCTTCGCCGAGCGGCCTCACTCACCAGGGAGAGGTCTTCACGGGAACCGTGACCATGCACATCAACACGGACGCGTACTCGCACCACTTCGTGCCGGAGGAGACCGCGGACGCGACGGCTGAGGGAGACGACCAGTGAATCTCGACAACCGCCTGTGGGGCATCATCACCGCGTTCATCTGCATCGGCACGCTCGCTCTGGGATGGTTCGTGGGCGTCGAGCCGCGCCTGGCCGGCATGGCGAGGGCTGCAGATGCCGCCGAGAACACCACGCAGCAGAACGAGCTCGCGCGTCTCGACATCGCGCGCATGACGGAGGCGACCGAACGAATCGATGAGCTGCGCGCGGAGCTCGCGCAGCTGCGACGTGCCGTTCCCGCGGGCGTCGACGGCACGGGCTTCATCACGGCACTCGACGGCCTCATCGCGGCCCACGGGGTCTCGCTGAAGTCGGTGGTGTTCGGTACCCCCGAGGCCTACTCGCCTCCGACGGGCGAAGGCGCACCGCTCACGGATCCTGCCGTCACGAGCGAGAACATGGTCGTCGTGTCCGTCAGCGTCACTGTCGCCGGCGCGAACGAGAACGTGCTCTCGTTCATGAACGGCCTGCAGCGTGCCGACCGCCTCGTCGCGGTCACGGGTGTCACGAAGTCGAACGTCGAGGAGACCGTCGAGCTCACGGTCGACGGCACGATGTTCGTCATGCGCGACCCACTCGCCGAGGCAGCGCTCGATGCCTCCGACGAGGCGGCTGCCGAAGGCTGAGAGACCGCCGGCGACCGCTTCCTCCCGTTGCGGTCGTCGGCTTTCTCATGTCCGCGCGCATTGCGGCGCGATACGTGATAACGGTATGCTTGACCGTGTGTGTGCACTCGCACGCGTCTCCCCTGCTCGGATACCGGCGAAGCCGGATGCCGTCCGGGCTGCGGAGAACACCAGAGCGCACACCAGGGCCAGGCCGGCGCACCCGCACCGGCTGACCCCCACGGCATGTCCGTCTGCAGTCCCGTCGAGGTTCCTCGCTGGGTGACGGATCCCGATGGATCCACCATCAAGCTGTCACCGTGCAGCGTTAACAAGGAGCAGTTTTGCCCACTATTCAGCAGTTGGTCCGCAAGGGCCGCTCGCCGAAGGTCACCAAGACCAAGGCGCCCGCCCTGAAGGCGAACCCGCAGCAGCGCGGCGTGTGCACCCGTGTGTACACCACGACCCCCAAGAAGCCGAACTCGGCTCTCCGCAAGGTCGCCCGTGTGAAGCTCAGCAACGGCACCGAGGTCACCGCCTACATCCCCGGCGAGGGCCACAACCTCCAGGAGCACTCGATGGTGCTCGTGCGTGGCGGTCGTGTGAAGGACCTCCCCGGTGTGCGTTACAAGATCGTTCGCGGCGCCCTGGACACCCAGGCCGTCAAGAACCGCAAGCAGGCCCGTAGTCGCTACGGCGCCAAGAAGGGTTAAGGAAGATGCCTCGTAAGGGACCCGCTCCCAAGCGTCCGGTCGTCAACGACCCGATCTACGGCGCTCAGATCGTCAGCCAGCTCGTCAACAAGATCCTCCTCGACGGCAAGAAGGACCTCGCTCAGCGCATCGTCTACGACGCGCTCGAGGGCGTGGGCCAGAAGTCGGGTCAGGACGCGGTTGTCGTTCTCAAGAAGGCGCTCGACAACGTGCGCCCGACCCTCGAGGTCAAGAGCCGCCGCGTCGGCGGTTCGACCTACCAGGTGCCGGTCGAGGTCAAGCCTCACCGCGCCAACACCCTCGCACTGCGTTGGCTCGTGAGCTACGCGAAGTCGCGTCGTGAGAAGACGATGACCGAGCGCCTCATGAACGAGATCCTCGACGCCTCCAACGGCCTCGGTGCCGCGGTGAAGCGCCGTGAGGACACGCACAAGATGGCCGAGTCGAACAAGGCCTTCGCGCACTACCGCTGGTAAACACCGGCGCGTCCGGGTGCTGCGGCTCACGCTGCGGCACCCGGACCCCAGCACTCACGACTTCAACAAGTTAGGAAAACCCCGTGGCACAAGAAGTGCTCACCGACCTCACCAAGGTCCGCAACATCGGCATCATGGCGCACATCGATGCCGGTAAGACGACGACGACCGAGCGCATCCTCTTCTACACGGGCGTGAACCACAAGCTCGGCGAGACCCACGATGGCGCCTCGACCACCGACTGGATGGAGCAGGAGAAGGAGCGCGGCATCACGATCACGTCGGCCGCCGTCACCTGCTTCTGGAACAAGAACCAGATCAACATCATCGACACCCCCGGACACGTGGACTTCACGGTCGAGGTCGAGCGCTCGCTCCGCATCCTCGACGGCGCGGTCGCCGTCTTCGACGGCAAGGAGGGCGTCGAGCCCCAGTCCGAGACCGTGTGGCGTCAAGCCGACAAGTACAACGTCCCGCGCATCTGCTTCGTCAACAAGATGGACAAGCTCGGCGCCGACTTCTACTTCACGGTCGACACGATCATCAACCGCCTGGGCGCGAAGCCCCTCGTCATCCAGCTCCCGATCGGTGCCGAGTCCGACTTCATCGGCGTCGTCGACCTGATCGAGATGCGCGCCCTCGTCTGGGCCGGAGACTCGAAGGGCGACGTCTCCATGGGCGCCTCCTACGAGGTCCAGGAGATCCCCGCCGACCTCAAGGAGAAGGCCGAGCAGTACCGCGCAGCCCTCCTCGAGACGGTCGCCGAGTCCGACGACGCGCTCCTCGAGAAGTACTTCGGCGGTGAGGAGCTCACGGTCGCCGAGATCAAGGGCGCCATCCGCAAGATGACGATCGCGAGCGAGATCTACCCCGTGCTCTGCGGCTCTGCGTTCAAGAACCGCGGCGTCCAGCCGATGCTCGACGCGGTCATCGACTACCTGCCGTCGCCGCTCGACGTCCCCGCCGTCCAGGGCACCGACCCCAAGGACGGCGAGAAGGTCCTCGAGCGCAAGGCCGACTCGTCGGAGCCGTTCTCGGCTCTCGTGTCGAAGATCGCCGTGCACCCCTTCTTCGGTCGTCTGACCTACATCCGCGTCTACTCGGGTTCGCTCGACTCCGGCGCCGCTGTCGTCAACTCGACGAAGGGCAAGAAGGAGCGCATCGGAAAGATCTTCCAGATGCACGCCAACAAGGAGATCCCCGTCGAGTCGGTCACAGCCGGCCACATCTACGCCGTCATCGGCCTCAAGGACACCACCACCGGTGACACCCTGAGCGATGCAGCGCACCCCATCATCCTCGAGTCGATGACCTTCCCCGAGCCCGTCATCGAGGTCGCGATCGAGCCGAAGACCAAGGCCGACCAGGAGAAGCTGGGCACCGCGATCCAGAAGCTCGCCGAAGAGGACCCGACGTTCCGCACCGAGCAGAACCAGGAGACCGGTCAGACGGTCATCAAGGGCATGGGCGAGCTCCACCTCGACATCCTCGTCGACCGCATGAAGCGCGAGTTCAACGTCGAGGCGAACGTCGGCAAGCCCCAGGTGGCCTACCGCGAGACGATCCGCAAGAAGATCGAGAAGTACGACTACACCCACAAGAAGCAGACCGGTGGATCCGGTCAGTTCGCGAAGGTGCAGATCTCGCTCGAGCCGCTCGAGGTCACCCCGGATGTCAGCTACGAGTTCGTGAACGCCGTCACCGGTGGTCGCGTTCCCCGCGAGTACATCCCGTCGGTCGATGCGGGCATCAAGGACGCCATGCAGGTCGGCGTTCTCGCCGGCTTCCCCACCGTGGGTGTCAAGGCGACGCTGCTCGATGGTGCGGCGCACGACGTCGACTCCTCGGAGATGGCGTTCAAGATCGCCGGCTCGATGGCGTACAAGGAGGCCGCTCGCAAGGCCAACCCCGTGCTGCTCGAGCCGCTCATGGCCGTCGAGGTCCGTACGCCCGAGGAGTACATGGGCGACGTCATCGGCGACATCAACTCGCGCCGTGGCCAGATCCAGGCCATGGAGGACGCGACCGGTGTCAAGGTCATCCGCGCCCTCGTCCCGCTGTCGGAGATGTTCGGATACGTCGGCGACCTGCGCTCGAAGACCTCGGGCCGCGCCGTCTACTCGATGACGTTCGACAGCTACGCGGAGGTCCCGAAGGCAGTCGCCGACGAGATCGTCCAGAAGGCCAAGGGCGAGTGACGCTCGCGTCACGCGTTCAGTAAACCCAACTACACTAAAAATCAACCAACGCAGAGGCATCCGGGTACCATCCGGGCGCCGGCACCGAGTCCTGAGGAGGACCCCAAGTGGCTAAGGCCAAGTTCGAGCGCACCAAGCCGCACGTCAACATCGGAACGATCGGTCACGTCGACCACGGCAAGACCACGCTCTCGGCAGCGATCTCGAAGGTGCTCGCCGACAAGTACCCGTCGCCCACCAACGTGCAGCGTGACTTCGCCACCATCGACTCCGCTCCCGAAGAGCGTCAGCGTGGTATCACGATCAACATCTCGCACATCGAGTACGAGACCCCGAAGCGTCACTACGCGCACGTTGACGCGCCCGGTCACGCCGACTACATCAAGAACATGATCACCGGTGCCGCTCAGATGGACGGCGCGATCCTCGTGGTCGCGGCGACCGACGGCCCGATGGCTCAGACCCGTGAGCACGTTCTGCTCGCCAAGCAGGTCGGCGTTCCCTACCTGCTCGTCGCGCTGAACAAGTCGGACGCGGTCGACGACGAGGAGATCCTGGAGCTCGTCGAGCTCGAGGTCCGTGAGCTCCTCTCGTCGCAGGACTTCGATGGCGAGAACGCCCCCGTCGTGCGCGTCTCCGCTCTCAAGGCTCTTGAGGGTGACGAGAAGTGGACCCAGGCGATCCTCGACCTCATGCAGGCCGTCGACGACAACGTCCCGGACCCCGAGCGTGACCGCGACAAGCCGTTCCTCATGCCCATTGAGGACGTCTTCACCATCACCGGTCGTGGAACGGTCGTCACCGGCCGCGCCGAGCGTGGAACCCTCGCCATCAACTCCGAGGTCGAGATCGTCGGCATCCGCCCGACGCAGAAGACCACGGTCACCGGTATCGAGATGTTCCACAAGCAGCTCGACGAGGCGTGGGCCGGCGAGAACTGTGGCCTCCTCCTCCGCGGCACCAAGCGCGAAGACGTCGAGCGCGGCCAGGTCGTCGTGAAGCCCGGTTCGGTCACCCCTCACACCAACTTCGAGGGCACCGCGTACATCCTGTCGAAGGACGAGGGTGGACGTCACAACCCGTTCTACGCGAACTACCGTCCGCAGTTCTACTTCCGCACCACCGACGTCACCGGTGTCATCACGCTGCCCGAGGGCACCGAGATGGTCATGCCCGGCGACACCACCGACATGTCGGTTGAGCTGATCCAGCCCATCGCCATGGAAGAGGGCCTCGGCTTCGCCATCCGTGAGGGTGGACGCACCGTGGGTGCCGGTAAGGTCACCAAGATCATCAAGTAAGTTCGCTTACTGATCTCGAAAGGGGTCGGACCCGTATGGGTCCGGCCCCTTTCGCTGTCTGCGCTAGCGCTCTGGCTCGGCGCGGGCAAGGGGAGCGACGCCGCAGTGCGGCGCGCCTATCGTCGGTCGCGTGGTGAGATTGCGGCGCACGCGGTGGAACGACCCGGGCATCCGGCGGATGCGCTCAGGGAAGGGGTTCCGGTACGTGGATGCGGACGGCGCGACGGTCGCCGCCCCGGAGCTGAGGGGCCGGATCGAGCGGATGGCGATCCCGCCCGCGTGGACGGAGGTCTGGATCTGCGCCTTTCCGAACGGCCACATCCAGGCGACCGGGGTGGATGCCGCGGGGCGGCGCCAGTACCTCTACCACCCGACCTGGCGCGAGAAGCGCGATCGGGAGAAGTTCGATCGCGCACTGGCGCTCGCGGAGTCGCTGCCGGCCGCGCGCCGGGGGGTGACGATCGACCTGCGCCGCGAGGGGCTGCCGAGGGAGCGTGTGCTCGCGGGAGGCTTCCGGATGCTCGACACCGGCCGTCTGCGGGTGGGGTCGGAGCGCTACGCACGCGAGCACGGCTCGGTGGGGCTCTCGACGCTCCTGGGGGCTCACGCCAGCGTGCGCGAGCGGGAGCTCGTGCAGCTCGCCTTCCCGGGCAAGAGCGGCCAGGAGTGGGAATCCGAGGTGCGCGATCCGGATCTCGCGGCGCTCATCTCGGTGCTCAAGCGTCGCGGGCCGCGCGCGCGGCTGCTCGCGTGGACGGACGAGCGCGGTCCGCACCCGGTGAGCGCGGAGGACATCAACGCCGACATCCGGGACCGCACGGGCGGAGACTTCACAGCGAAGGATTTCCGCACGCTGCACGGGACCGCCTCCGCGGCGGTCGCCTTGGCGCGAACGGGGGTGAAGACGTCCGGGTCGGCGCAGGACCGAGCGATCGCCGCCGCGGTGCGCACCACGGCGGAGATGCTCGGCAATACACCGGCGGTCGCCCGCGCGAGCTACATCGATCCGCGCATCCTCGACCTCTATCGGGACGGTGTGACGATCGACCCGGCTCGCACGGCGTCGGTGGAGTCCGAGCTGCGGGCCCTGCTCTACGACTGAGCTTCGCGGTGCGCCGGGGCGCAGACGCGCGCCGTCACGGTGTGACGCCCCCGAGCTCGAGTGCGGGGGCGTCGGTCGTTGAGAAGTCGATCGTCGTCCACTGGTCTCCGATGCGCGCCTCCGCGCGCAGCATCAGGCCCGTCGCGTCGAGCCAGAGGCGCAGCCCTGCAGAGTCGGCCGTGAGCGGTGGTGCCGACGCGTCGCGAGGTGCATCGCTCGGGGGTGCCGCGAACACGGAAACCGAAGTGCCGTCGATGTCGTCGGCGCGCAGCCACAGGGCGCCGGACTGCCGCAGGAGGAGAGGGTTGTCGGGCCGATCCGCGCCGAGGGCGCTGATGATGCCCAGGAGCGCGTCGAGGCGCGACGTCGTCGGATCCATCGAGTCGAGTGCGAGGCCGGGGTCGTTGAGTGCGGGCATGGGGAGGATGGGGTCGCCGTGGGCGTCGGGCTCGCGCGCGATGATCCCGATCACCCCGTCTGTCCAGATCATCGCCTGGCTGCGGAAGTCGCCGGTCACGGCCGCGTAGCCGAGCTGGCTCGGGTAGTCGACCCACCCCTGCAGGCGCAGCTCGACGCCGCGCTCCTGCACGGTCGTCGCGAATCGGCGGCTCCCGTGGTCGAAGTTGGCGAAGCGAGCGATCGCGAGCAGCTCCGATTCGGCCGAGGTCACGGGGCGCGCGGTTCCGCCGGATTCGGCGGGCGCGGCGCACGCGGAGAGCATCACGAAGGATGCGAGCGTGAGCGCGAGCGCACGAGCAAGGAGCAGCTTCGTCATGCTGAGGCGGCTCGCGCGCGGGCGCGGTCTCGGGTGCTGCTCACGGGTTGAGGCTACCGGCTCCCCAGGGCGTGGACCACGACGTTCCGACGCGCACCCCGCAGGCACGATCGGGTCTACCCCCGTTAACGGGAGCCATTCCGGCTCCATTGTCGAGTCACACTCGGCTACGGTTGACACGCCACCAGTTGAGGTGGCCGATGACCCTTTTGGATGAAGCTCCATGGACCACCAGCCCCGCCACCGCGCGCCCGTTCGACGCTGGAGGTCCATGGTGGCCTCGGTCGCGGTCGTCGCCCTTCTCGCCTCGACGTTCGTCGATCTCGCGAGCCAGCCCGATGCGGCAGAGGCGGCCGGAGCCACCTCCGGCAGCGTGAGCGGCCGGGTGTTCGAGAACTTCACCTCGTCCGGCTGGCAGCAGCTCGGCACCGAGACCGCGAGCGGGTCGCGCCCCGTCGAGGGCGTCGTCGCAACCGCCTACGACGCTCTGGGAGACGTCGTCGGAACGGGTGCGAGCGACGACGACGGCACCTACACGATCGCTGTCGCCAACGCGTCGACACGCGACGTGAGGATCGAGTTCAGCGGGTGGCCGACCTGGCTTGAGCCCGGGTACGCGGCGCAGGGCAGTGCTCCGCACGAGGGTGCAGCGGCGAACGACACGAGCGTTCAGTTCGTGACACTCAGCGGCAGCCCGGCGGCCGCATCCGGGGTCGACTTCGCGCTCGTCTCTTCGCAGTCCGTCATCGACACGACTCCGAGCATCGCCTCCGCGATCCAGTGGGCTGGCGACACCGCGGGCAACAGCAAGCCGCTCGGCTCGCTCGTCTCCTATCCGTGGACCGCGTCCGGCGCTGCGCCCGTGTCGGCCCGCGGCGGGATGCCCCAGCTGAACGATGCGGCGACGAGTCACGGTCTGTTCGGCGGCACTTCGCCCGACAGCAGCGACGCGCTCGGCTCGCTCTGGGGCGTCGCCTACTCCGCATCCACCAACCAGCTCATCACCTCGGCGACCCTGCGGCGCATGTCGGGGCTCGGAGTGCTCGGGCTCGGCGGCGTCTACAAGGCCGACGACGTTCTGCTGCCGACCGGTGCGGTCAACTCCGATGCGACCACGACTCCGTGGTTCGCGCTCGACGATCTGGCGGTGGTCGGCGGACTCGGTGAGACGGTCGACATCGGCGTCGCTCCGACGAACGCTGCGCGCGGGCTGGCCGCCTCGAACGTCGCACGCCGCGACATCGAGGTGTTCGCGAAAGCTGGACGCGTCGGCATCGGCGGCATCGCCACCTCTTCCGACGGCGGCACGCTGTTCATCACCAACCTCCACGACGGCAACCTCTACGCGGTCGACATCTCTGACCCGGGCGCGACCCCGACTGAAGCGCTGCGCGTGCAGACGGGTGTCTCGGCGACCCAGGCGATCTGGGCCGTGACGGCTCACCACGGCCGCCTCTACATCGGCTACGTCGACACCGGAGACACCGCGGACGGCAACGACGACCCCGGAAAGGCCGCGAAGAGCGCAGCGGGCGGCGGCATGAAGGCCTACGTCGCGTCCGCTGCCCTCGACGACCTCCCGTCGGGTGCGCCCGCCTGGACCCGCGAGCTCACCGTCGACCTGGGTTACCAGAAGGGCTCCAACATCCCCCTCACCCGCGCCTCCGGTGGTCACAAGATCACGGGCATGGAGCGGTGGGAGCGCACGCTGCGCTGGAACACGTGGACCGATACCTGGGGATGGGGCGGCAAGATCGAGGAGAGAGTGCAGATCGGCACTCACAACGGAGAGACGACCGGTCTCCAGCACTACTCTCAGCCGATCCTCAGCGGGCTCGGCTTCGACGCAGACGGCTTCCTCACCCTCGGCTTCCTCGACCGCACCTCGCTGCAGTCGGGGAACCGCAGCCTCGCGGGCGAGAATGTGACGAGCAGGGAAACCTGGACTGCGATGTCGAATGGTGACGTCCTCATCGCGGCGCCACGAGAGCGCGCCAGCGGCACTGCGAACGCGCAGTGTCAGGGCCTGCTTCCCGGTGAGAGCTTCGAACTCGAATGCGGCGGAGCCGTTGGTGACCGCGCCGCCCGCACGACGATGTTCAACGGCCAGCCTCAGACCGCGACCAACAAGCAGGGCCCCGGCCGCGGCGAGTACTACAACGACATTCTCAACCAGGGTCGCGGACTCCCGACGGGCACCCCGCACGACGAGATCGCACTCGGCGCCGTCCTCGCGAACCCTGCCCTGAAGAACGTCGCCACGACCTCGATCGACCCGCTCGAGCAGATCCTCACGGCCGGTCTCACCTGGTTCGACGAGCGGCGGGGAACCCAGAGCCGCGGACTCGAGCTCACCGGCAGCCTGCCGGGGACCGGCTCGCCCAATTTCCAGAAGTCGGGCGGGCTGGGCGGCGTCGCTCTCCTCGCGCAGGAGGCGCCCGTCGAGATCGGAAACCGCGTCTGGCTCGACGCCGACCTCAACGGGCGCCAGGACGCCGACGAACCGGCGATCAACGGTGCGCTCGTCGAACTGTGGTCGACGGACGCCGACGGCGCGGCTGCCTCCCTCATCGCGACTCGCACGACGGCGACGATCGACGGGCAGCCGGGCACCTACTACTTCCGCACCGACGATCCGGATGTCACGGGCGGCGCCGCCGAGTTCGTCGCGCGCGGCGACTACCTGCTGCGGTTCCTCCCCGGCACCAGTCTGATTCTCGAGGGTCCTCATGCGGACCATCCGGGGTTCGCGGGGCTCACCTGGTCGCACCTCTCTCGCACCACGGCCGAAGCGCGCGGTGCGGGCACGGGAGCGACGAACGACTCGAACCCCGATCCCGTCACCGGTTTCGCCCCGGTGACGGTCGGCGGGCCCGCGGAGAACGACCACACGTTCGACTCCGGCTGGTATGGCACCGCGGTGTACTCCCTCAAGAAGGAGATCGCTGCGGGCGGCGGCACGATCGACACGACCTGGAGCTTCGACTTCGCACTCGAATCGGCCGCGAATTTCCGCGGGGAGGATCGGCTCATCGCGGGCGGGTCCGACCCGCAGGTCACCGAGGTCTCGGCCACGCTCACCCCCGATGCGCGCACGTGGACAGCTCAGGTCCCGCTTCCCCTCGGCTATGCGCTGGAGTTCGAGGAGTCCGGTGCCACGGCTGACAGCGTCACCTGGAGTACGCCCGTCTCGGGCGATCCGCTCCGCGGCCGGGTGCTCATCTCACCGCGAACGGCGGAGGGTGTCGTCGCGAGCCTCACCGCGTGGAACCTCTACGGGGCCTTCACCGTGACCAAGGCGGTGACGGGCGCCGCCTCGTCCCGCGTTCCGTCGTCCACGCGCTTCCAGCTCGAGTACACCATCGACGGCGGTGCCGTGCAGACCGCCTGGGTCTCGCCGGACGTCCCGTTCACGCGCACCGCCCCGCTCGGCGCGTCGGTGCAGATCCGGGAGTCGAATCCGGTGGTCACCGACCCCGTGATCTCGGATGTCGACTGGGGCACCCCGACGTGGGCCGCGGCGACCGGCGTCACCGGCCCCGACACTGAGGGCTGGTATTCCTTCGAGGTCGAGAGCGAGACGACCCTCGCCCTCGCGCTCACCAACACCGCGAACCCGACGCCGGGCCGCTTCTCCGTGACGAAGTCGGTGCTCGGGGCCGGCGCGACCCTCGTGCCGGAGTCGACGCGCTTCCAGCTCGAGTACACGATCGGCGACGGCGACCCGCAGACGGTGTGGGTATCACGCCAGACGCCGTTCACCAGCGAGGAGCTCCCGACCGGCACCGTCGTCGCCATCCGCGAGACGAATCCGATCGTGACCGAGCCCGTGATCACCGATGTCGACTGGGGTACGCCCGTCTGGTCGAACGTTCCCGGCGGGGCGGCGCCTGACGCCGATGGCTGGGTCAGGTTCGAGATCGAGGAGTCGGCGGGGCTGGTCCTCGGGCTCTCGAACACCGTCGCTCTGCCCGGGCAGTTCAGCGTCATCAAGTCGATCTCCGGGGCCGCGGCTGCGGGAGTGCCTGCCGCGACGCTCTTCCAGCTCGAGTACACGCTCGATGACGGGCCCGTTCAGACGGGATGGGTGGCGCGCAATCTGGTCTTCTTCAGCGGTCCGCATCCGGTCGGAACGACGGTGAAGATCAGGGAGTCGAACCCGGTCGTCACGCAGCCAGCGCTGCCGGGCGTGGAGTGGGGCACGCCGACGTGGACCACGCCAGCCGGCGTGACCGGGCCCGACGCCGACGGCTGGCTGACATTCGTCGTCGACGATTCGAGCGATCTCACGCTGCGCCTCGACAATGCCGCGAGCGGTGTCGGCCGGTTCGAGCTCAGCAAGACGGTCACCGGTTCGGGCGAATCGATGATCCCGTCCGACACGGAGTTCCAGCTCACCTACCGCCTCGATGAGGGAGCCCCGAGGACGGCATGGGTCTCGCAGGACCGTCCGTTCAGCGTCGAGGGCCTGGCACTCGGCACCCGAGTGCTCATCAAGGAGACGAACCCCATCGTCACCAATCCGGTGATCCGGGGCATCGACTGGGGAACGCCCATGCTCTCGATTCCCCTCGGTGTCTCCGAGGTTGACGGGTGGCTGTCGTTCACCATCACCGCACTGTCGCCCGAGGTGCGCCTCGGCGTCGAGAACGTCGCCGAACCGGAGCTCGGCGGCTTCACGATCCTCAAGACACGAGCCGCGGGCGAGCCTGAGCCCAACCGCGCCTTCGCTTTCGAGTACCGCGTGGGCGAGTCCGGCGCAGCGGCCACCCTCGGTCCGATCCGAGCGGGCGCTTCGGTGAGCACGCCGACGACCATCCCGCACGGATCGACGGTCTATGTGCGTGAGATCGTGCCCGCCGACACCGAGACGGTGCGCTGGGCGGATCCCGTGTGGTCGGGGCTTCCCGCCGGAGCCGTCGGTCCTGATGCCGATGGCTGGTACGCGTTCGAGTACCGCATCGGCGCGACCGAGCTGACGCTCACGGCGCACAACGCCGCCACCCAGTATGGCGATTTCTCGGTGACCAAGCGCGTCGCCACGACCGGTGACGTGGATGCCGCGGGCGTCGACTACGACTTCGAATACCGCACGGCGCCCGCTCCGGCACCTGGAGCAGAGCCGACCTTCGGTCCGATCTCGACCTTCACGATCGAAGAGGGCGAGACGTGGAGGCTGCCGACACTCGTGCCGCGGGGCACCATCGCCGAGGTGCGCGAGATCCAGCCGACCAACACCGCGGATGTGGTGTGGGGAACCCCCACCTGGCTGACGAACGGCACTCCGTCGACCGTCATCCACGGGTGGACGCGCGTCACGCTGGGAGACACCGCGACGATCGCACTCGAGGTCACGAACCGTGGAACCACGCAGGGGGGCTTCTCCTTGCGCAAGGCGTTCGACGGCACGGGGGTGGAGCTCGTCACGGGTGCCGCGTTCGACGTGCAGGTGCAGATCGGCGACGGCCCGATCGAGACGATCCGGCTGTCGGGTGACGGCACCGTGTGGACCCATCCGGAGGAACTCGACCTGGGAACCGAGGTGCGGGTGCGCGAGGTGACCCCACTGCCCGAGATCCGCGGAATCGAATGGGGCGACCCGATCTGGAGTGACGATCTGGGCGAGCTCGAACAGGATGAGGGCGGTTGGGTGTCGTTCGTCATCGAGGCCGGAGATGTGGCAGCGGCACTCGTGCTCACCAACACTCCGAGCACCCCTCCGCCGAACATCCCTCCGCCGGACCTTCCGGAGACCGGCGTTCAGTTCATCCTCGAGCGCACCGCGTTCGCCGCGCTGATCGCCGCCGTGGGTCTCGCTCTGCTCATCGCGGCGCAGCGCCAGCGGGCGAGCACCGCGCGGCATCGCAGGGGAGTCTGACTCATCGCCCGGATGGCCGTCGAGCATCGCTCGGTGCGCCATCCGGGCTGCAGGCGCGCTTCGCGCTCGATATAGACAGTGAGTTCTACTCCCCTTTTTGCGGGGGAGAAAAGCGAGGCGCCCTCGCTATACGGTGAACCGTCTGCCTTGTGCTCACCCGAGCGTGCTTACCCGGCATTCGCAGGCACCGAACGAACCACCACCACAGACACCCATGAACTCCGCGCGCTCGAACGCGCGTGCCCGGCCGTTGCGGCGTGCACGTGCGTTCGGTCGCGCCCTCGCCCTGCTCGCAGCGGCGGGTCTGGTGGGCTCGGTCTTCGGGGTGACGGGTGGGTCCGACCGGGCGAGCGCGGCTCCCGCAGATCAGGTGCGCGGCCTCGTCTTCATCGACTTCGATGGCGACGGCGTCTTCGACACCGGCAACGGTGCGCAGACAGGCATCGCGAACGACGCCGCGCTGGCGGGCATCACCGTCACAGCGCACAGGGTGAACGGGATCACGCTCACCGCAACCTCGACTGCGACCATCATCGGCACAGGAGCCGGTGCCTACAACTACACAATCTCGGGGCTCGCGACGAACGAGCAGGTCCGCATCGAGTTCGCGCTCCCTGCGGGCTACTACGAGTCGTTCGCGCGCTCGGGAGCGACGAGCACGCGCTTCGTGCAGGCGGGCGCCGACGTGCACCTCGGCGTGATCAGGCCAGATGACTACAACCCCGGCAACCCATTCCTGGTGACGATGCTGCAGCGACCGGGATCGCTCGACCCCGCGCGCACCGACAGCGCCACCGTCGCGCTGCGCGCGGAGCCGGCCGTTGTGATGACGCCCTGGAGCGTCGGCAACAACGCCACCACGACTCACACCGATGTGGCATGCACCAACGGCACGCCGGCAGGGTGTGCCAGTTACAGTTCGCGGACCACGCTGGCCACCCTTGGGCAGGTCGGCTCGGTCTACGCGGGTGCCTACGATTCCCCGGGACGCGACCTCTACGTCGCCGCGACCTACAAGCGCGGATCCGATCTCGGGCCGCTCGGTCTTGGTGGTGTCTACAAGATCAACAACATCGTGAACCCGACTGGCGTGGAAACCCTGACGGTGGAGAACTGGCTCGATGTCGCCGCACCGCCGCTCAACATCAACGTGGGCACGGCCGAGAACCGAACTCAGCGCGCGCTCGGTGCCGCGAGCGGGCGGACCGCCGACAGGCACGCGTTCGCGAACGCTCTCCGCGTGGGCATCGGCGGAATGGCGATCGACACCGATCGGGGGCTGCTCTACTTCGTCAACCTCTTCGACAAGAAGATCTACGCGATCACGCTCGACGGGAAGGCGCTCGTCGGCTCGTGGGCCACCCCCGCGACTGCCGGGGGCAGCACGCGGGTGCCCTTCGCGCTTGCGCTCCGCGGGGACAGCCTCTTCGTGGGCTACACGGACACCGGCGAGGCCCACCCCTTCTGCCCGGCCGCGACGCCGGGCACGTCGCGCAACGGCGGCAGAACGGGCGGATGCTCGGGCGCGACCCAGCAGCTCCAGGCGTATGCGGCGCGCGCGCCGCTCGACGCGACGGGTGCGCCGGGCGCGTTCTCGACCGTGCTCACGATCCCGCTCGGCGGCCAGTACGTGCGCGGCAACCAGATGTACGACTGGCACGGACAGGGGGCCACCCACGCGACCGGCAACCCCCAGGCCCTCCGGTGGAACACCTGGGCCGATGTGTGGGAGGTCGCCGACCAGCAGCGCAGCGTCAGCTTCCTCACGAGCGGTAACTGGGGTACGAAGTACATGCACACCTACCCGCAGGCTTTCGTCGCGTCGCTCTCGTTCCACTCCGACGGCTTCCTCACGATCGGCATGGGCGACCGCACCCAGATCCAGAGCGGCAACCGGCAGGTCGCCGCGGTCGCAACCCCGGGCGAGACGACGTACGAGACGATCACCGTCGCCGACACCGTGCTCGCCGCGCCGAACGGAGCGGGGGGCTTCACCCTCGAGAACAACGGCAGCGCGGGCGGACGCACAGTGACGCACACGACCCGGCAGCCCGATAACGAGGGCATCGGCGGGCGCGAGTTCTACTACGACCGCGCGAACCTCGGCGCCCAGACCAATCATTACGAGGCGTCTCTCGGCGCGACGATCTCCATCGGCGGCGTGCAGCAGGTCGCGACCACGTTCATGGACCCCCTCGGCCCGATCCGCGTGACGGGACTGAGCTGGTTCGACACACAGACTGGGCGGCCGGTACGCGGCTACCAGCACGAGGACGACACCGGCGATCTGACGCTCGTGCCCTCGTTTCAGAAGGGTGGCGGCATCGGCGGCCTCGCGGCCGTCGTGAGCGACGCACCCGTCGAGATCGGCAATCGCGTCTGGTACGACGCCGACCTCGACGGCATCCAG
This sequence comes from Salinibacterium sp. ZJ70, assembly GCF_011751865.2. Taxonomy (GTDB): domain Bacteria; phylum Actinomycetota; class Actinomycetes; order Actinomycetales; family Microbacteriaceae; genus Homoserinibacter. The sequence goes on from NZ_CP061770.1 coordinate 319,100, forward strand.
GACCCCGACGAACCCGCCATCAACGGCGCACCCGTGGAGCTGTGGCGCGCGGATGCGGTGGGCGAGCCCGTGCAGCTGCTCGCGACGACGACGACCTCGACCCGCAACGGGCAGGCGGGCCTCTACTACTTCGTCTCGGAGGACGCACCGCCGGGCACGCCCGACCGCGTCGTGGGCTTGGCGAAGGAAGGCGACTACGTCGTCGTGTTCCCGAAACCGACGCTGCTGACGACGGCGGTCGATCTCCAGTGGTCCGCGTCGACGACGACGGCGGTTCGCAGCATGTTCACCGGGATGACCTGGGCGCAGCTGCGTCGCACGGTCGCGGACGCGGCCGCCGATGCATCCGACGTCAACGACTCCGATGCGGATCCGGTGACCGGTCGTGTGCCGGTGTCCGTCGGGATATCGGGCGAGAACGACCATCGCCACGACGCCGGCTGGTTCGGCATGGGCGGGTTCAGTGTCGAGAAGACCACGACAGGGCCGGCGGATCCGGATGCCGAGTACACGGTGCGCATCGAGACGGCGGTCGACTTCCGCGGCTCGTCGGTGCTCGGCGCCGGAGGGCCCGCCACCGAGTCACGGGTCGATGTGATCACCGCGGAGGTGGAGGGCGGCGAGCGGATCGCGTGGGTGGAGGAGATCCCCTACGGCACGACACTGACCCTGCGCGAAGACGACATGCCGGATGCGGCGGTCGCCTTCACGCCGAATGCTGCGGCGGAGGCGCACCGCGGACGGATCGTGATCACGCCGACTGCGGTGACGGGCGGACAGCTGCTGCAGGTGCGGAACGCATTCGCGACACTGCAGGTGGCGAAGACGGTCGAAGGTGCCTCACTACCCGCAGGAACGACATTCACGGTCGAGTACGTGGCCGGGGTCACGAGCGCGGAGGCGGAGGTCGTCGCGGGCGGAACGATCGTGCTCGAGGGCGTGCCGGTCGGCGGAAGCGTACGGCTGCGCGAGCCCATCGACGGCCCGGCGAGCGGTGCGGGCCTCGTCTGGGGGAACCCCGTGTGGCGCCTCGGGGCGACCGTGCTCACGCCAGACGCTGACGGCTGGGTCGAGGTCGTCATCCCGAACCAGGGCGGCACGGTGAACGTCTCGCTCGCGAATCGCGCGTGGGTGCCGCCCGCGCTGCCCTTCGCGGGTGGGCTCGCGCAAGATGCGATCCTCACCGCGGGTGGGCTCGTGATGCTGGTCGCTTTCCTGCTCGGCACCGTGCAGCTGCGCCGACGCGCCCGGGCGCTGGGCTCCTGAGGGGTCAGCTCCCGGGCAGCTCGAGCTGCGGGATCTCTGCGGATGGGTCGAGCGCGATCCGCGCCCATTCGCCGGAGATGCGCAGCTCGGCCTGCCGCAGGCGTCCATCCGCTCCGACCCACAGCCGCAGGGGCGAGGTGTCCGCCGACACGGTCGTTCCGGCGGCGATGGGCTCGTCGCTCGGCGGGGCCGCGAAGACCGTCACCGGCTCGCCGCCGACCTCGTCGTCGCGCAGCCAGAGCGCGCCCGACTGCTGCAGGAGCAGGGGATTGTCGGGGCGATCGGCGCCAAGACCGAGCAGCACGGTGAGCATCCGGTCGAGGTCCGACGCGGCGGCGTCGAGGGCACGGCTCTGCCACGCGAGGTCGTCGAGGGCGGGGATGGGCAGCACAGGCAGGCCCTCGCCATCCGGCTCGCTCGCCCGGATGCCCACGGTGTCGCCCGTCCAGAGCATCGCCTGCGCGGGGAAGTCGCCGGTGACGGCCGCATAGCCGACATGCGCGGCGTGATCGACCCATCCCGTGAGGGTGAGCGCCGAACCGTCGACGGGCAGCTGCGTCGAGAAGCGCACGCCGCCCTGGTCGAAGTTGAGGAACCGCGTGGTCGCGAGCAGCTCGGCCTCCTGGCTGCTCACGGGGCGTGCCGTGGCGACAGGCTGCGCTGGCACGTCCACCGTGCAGGCCGTCAGCGCGAGCACGAGCGCCGCGCCAGCGATGCGGAGTGCCGAGCGCGAGACCTCAGAAGAGCGTGCCACCGAGGGGCCTTTCGGCTGTCGCGCCCGGCAGGATCGCGAACGCACCGGATGCGGAGGGCGTCACGAATCGCATGAGCGCGTCAGTCTCGTCGAGGCGCAGCTGCGTGCGCACGAAGGTCCGGATGTCGTTCTGGAACGACACGAACAGGTGCCCCTGGTCGGAGTCGGCGAGGTACCCGTAGCTGCGGCGCAGCATCAGCCCGCTCCCGGTGAACGATGGATGCGCGGCACGCGCATGGGCATCCGAGGGCACCATGAGCCGTCCGTCGGGTGCCTTCGCGCCGAGGTCGATGTCGTCGTCGCGCAGTCCACCGGAGAGCGGTGCGCCGCTCGACTGCTCGCGACCGATCACGGCGTCGCGAGCCTCGGGTGCGAGGCGGCGGAATGCGTCGGCGTCGACGCGCAGCCGGCGGAGGACGGCGATGCTGCCGCCCGCGAGCGGGCCCTCGGAGATCCAGACGCTCGCATCCACCTCGGCGCCGCGCGGCCCGACGATGCCGTCGTGGTACCCGAGCGTGTTTCGCGCGACTCCGTCGACGGGCGCACTCCGGAACCCGTGTTCGCGCCAGCGCACCCGCGGCTCATCGACGACGTCGAGGAGCGCGGCGAGCGCGGCGTCGAGCACGCTCGGGTCGGAGCTGCCGATGCTCAGCAGCACGTCGCCGCCGCGGCGCTCCTCGGCGATGCCGTCATCCCCGGCGAACGTGGGCAGATCGACGAGCGCGGCGAGCTCGGGGTGGGCCGTCGCACCGAGGGCATCGGAACCCAGCCCCACGGTCACCGTCAGGTCGCCGGGGCCGTCAGGCGTCACATCGGGGAGCCCGTTCGGGGACGCCGTGAGCCGCTCGATGCGCACGCCGACTTCCTTGAGCGTCTGCTGCAGTCGTGTGCGGTCGACGTCGAGCACGGCGACGAGGCTGTGGCGCTGAGGGAGTTCCGGGCGGTCGATGCCCGCTTGGTGCAGGCCGTGAGCTGAGACCGCGCTTGCGCCGTCAACGCCAACGGCGGGGGTATGAGCGAGGCGCTGCACGGCGAAGGTGCCGGCAGCCGCCACCCCGGCGACGCCCGCACCGGTGAGGAGCGCTCGCCGGGTGAGTGCGGCGCCCGCGGCGCGCGTCTCCTCGCTCACCGCGCACCCGCCCGATCAGCGAGCAGCGAGGCATCCGGCAGCGGAACGGCAGCGAGGTCGGGCATCGACACCGCCGTGGGGAGTTTCGGGTACGAAGGAGCGCGGACGAGCTGCGGCTGGTCGCGGGGGGCTGCGACCTTCAGGAAGCTGACGCCTCGGGGCACCTCGAGCAGGGTGAGGGCATCGGCGGTCGGCTGCGCCGCGCCGTCATCGGCGCATGAGCCCAGCGCGGACGCGAGGTCGGTCGGAAGGGTGGAGACGACGTCGGCCCAGCAGTTCCCGACAGCGGGGGAGCGCACCGCCGACAGGTTCGCAAGCTGCACGGCACTCTCGCTGGCATTTCCGACGAAGCGGTTGCCCCGGGCGGCGAGGTCCTCGGTGTGGCGGAGGATCACATCCGCCTGCGGGTTGCCGGCGAGCCGGTTGCGCTCGACGAGGTTGTCCTGGCCGCCCGCGATCCCGATCCCCGTCGCGAAACCGCCTTCCGCGTGCGCGGGCGCATCGGAGGCCGTGTTGTCGGCGATGAGGTTGCCGACGATCGTGTTGCCGCGCTGGGGGGCGAACGCCTCCTGGTAGCTCGACAGGAGCGTCATGCCGATGCGGTTGCCGGAGAAGCGGTTGCGTGTCAGCACGACGGAATCGCTCGCGTTGGCGTTCTCGAACCCGACGGCGTTGCGTTCGGCGACGTTGCCGGTCACGAGGATGTCGCACTGCTCGCACTGGCCCACGTAGATGCCGCTGTCGGCGGATCCGGAGGCGTACGAGTCGCGGATGACACCGTGCTGGGAGTTGAACGCGTAGATCCCGTAGAGGCCGTTGTTGTGTGCGGTGACGTGATCGACGAGGAACCGCTGCAGTGGGGGGAATGCGGTGGGGTCCCACGCGTCATAGCTGTCGGAGCCGCGTGCGGCGGGGCCCGATTCGTCGTGCAGGCCGGTGATCAGCACCCCGTAGAAGGTCGCGCGGCGTGCAGTGAGGTTCTCGATCCGCACCCCGTCGGCGGTCGCGACGATGCCATACGGGCGGATGCCGCCCCCGTCGATGATGGTCGCATTGCGGTCCTCGCCGCGGATGGTGACGTCGGCTTTGTCGACGAGCAGCTGCTCCTCGTAGACGCCGGGGGAGATGATGACGATCCCGCCCGGGCGCACGAGCTCCATCGCTCCCTGCAGGGTCGATGCGTCGGCGGGCACGCGCACCTCATCGAGGAGCTGCGGCGCGGCCGGACCGCACGCGCTGAGGCTGCCGACCGCGACGACGGCCGCGAGCGCAGCGGAGACGATGTGACGGGACACCGGCTAAGTGTACGAGCGCGGGCACGCGGGAGAACGTGGAACCGCGCGTCTGCGACCCCAAAGGGGGGCAGAATTCGGATTTCCCTCATCTCTAGACTCGGCTCGTTGAGCTGACGGCTCCGTCCGCCGGTCTTACCCGCCGGAGCTCACCGCACCACCACAACCCGAATTCTGGAGACGCGTCGTGAACGCGGATCCGCCACACCCGTGACTCGTGCGCTCTCGCGTGCGCTCTCTTCAGGATCCGGTCGGCGATGGCCGGCGAACCCGAATCGAAGAGAAAGATGGACATGACCATCACCCGACGCGCGCGCACGCGTGCCACCACCACCGTCGGAGCAGCGGCGCTCGCCGCACTCCTCCTCGGCGCCCTCGTCGCCCCCGCCTCCGCAGCGCCGATCGGTGGAGTCGGCCTGATCGACCCGGCCAAGAATGGCGAGAGCTCGCTCCTCATCACCAAGTACGCCACGCACGACGACCAGTCCGGGCTGCCTGCCACCGGAGCGCAGTCGAACGTGCCGGGCACCACGATCGAGGGCGTGCAATTCAGCATCTCGCCTGTCCTCGATGAGGACGCCCGCGCCCCCCTCGACCTGCTCGATGACGAAGGGTGGGCCGCCGCCGCGGACATCACGACCGCGTGGAGCGCGAGCGCCCCCCTCGTATTCGCCGGTGACTACGTTCTCGGCGCCGCAATGACCGGCACCACGGACGGCGTTGGTGAGCTGAGCTTCGGCGATCTCGACTTCGGCCTCTACCTCGTGCAGGAGCTCTCGCCGTATGCCGCCGGGGTCACGGGCCCGGCACTGCCGTTCCTGGTCACGCTCCCCTATCCGACCGTCGACCTCACCGGCAACACCAACGAGTGGCTCTACGAGGTCTTCGCCTACCCCAAGAACTCGGTCGTCGATGTGACGAAGACCGTCGTCGGCGACGACGCGGCGTTCTCCACCCAGGCGAGCTACGTCGCCTGGAGCATCGTCGCCGACGTGCCGCTGCTGGCACAGGGCCAGGAGCTCGATGAGTTCCGGCTCGTCGACACCGTCGACCCGGCGAAGCTGGCGTTCACGACGGTCGGCACCCCGCATGGCGTCGCGGGTGTCTCGGAGTACTCGGTGCAGGTCTTCGCGGCGGAGGGCTCGACGCCGCTCGCGCTCGACACGGACCACTACACCCTCGTGGCGAACCACACGACGGGCACCCTCGCCCTCACCTTCCTCGCTGACGGCCTCGACTTCCTTCAGGACGAGGCACTGGGCGGCCGCGTCGAACTCGTCGTCCCGACGCGTGTGCTCACGGCAGGATCGGTCGCGCTCGACAACGAGGTCACGCTCTACGCCAACGAGGCCGAGCTCTCCGCTGACGCGTCACAGCCCTTCGGAGCGCTCACGATCTTCAAGTACGCCTCCACCACGGGAGCCGTCGCGCCTGCCACAGCTCTCGCGGGTGCAGAATTCGCGCTCTATCACGACGCCGATGGCGACGGAGTCCTCGACGCCGATGACGATGAGATCGTCGAGATCGCGGGCCTCACGCGGGCCGACTGGACGACTCCGTCGGACGGGCGGTTCACGGTGGCTGGCATCAAGCCCGGCGACTACCTCCTCGTCGAGGTGCAGGCGCCAGCCGGATACCGCCCGATTGACGCACCCATCGCGGTGACGGTCGCCGCGGGAACCACGACGGCCGCAGCCGGCTCGACGACCGCCGCGGTCAACTACGTGCCCGTCGCGAACTCGCAGTACGCAGCGTGGGAGCTTCCCTTCACGGGTGGCAACGGCGTGCTGACGTTCACGCTCATCGGTGCCGGCCTCATGGCTCTCGCGCTCGGTCTGGCCTTGATCGGCCGCCGCCGTCGCGCGGAGCGCGCCGCGGCCTGATCGGCGGACGACACAGGGCGGGGGCGGTTTCGGCTGCCCCCGCCTTCGTCTTCCTCCTCCTATGGACGAAACCACCCACCCCACCGGCCGCCGACGCGCTCCCCGAGCTCGATGGCGCATGCCGTGGTTCGCGCTCGCGACAGCAGTCGTGTTCGTGCTCGGCACGCTCGTGCTCCTGGCGCCGACGATCTCGAACTGGCTGACGCAGCTCGAGCAGGCGTCGCGCATCGACGACGTCACCGAGGCGAGTGTGAGCCTCAGCGAGCAGGCGCGGCTCGACGCGATCCGCGATGCGAAGCTCTACAACACGACGCTCATCGGCGGGGCGGTCGTCGCAGCGAATGAGCGGCTCCCTCTCGCGGCGGACGACCCGACGATCGGCGCGCTCGAGTACGCGGATCTCCTGCGCGCATCCGACGACGGACTCATCGGGCGCGTCAAGATCTCCGTGATCGGCGTCGACCAGCCGATCTACCACGGCACCTCGGACGCCGTGCTGGAGATCGGCGTCGGTCACCTCGAGGGCACCTCGCTCCCGGTGGGCGGCGTCGGCACCCGCACGGTGCTCACCGCACATCGAGGCCTCGCCACCTCCGAGCTCTTCACCAACCTCGATCGCATCGAGATCGGCGACACCTTCACCCTCGAGGTGTTCGGCGACGTGCTCACCTATCAGGTGGTGACGACGGAGGTCGTCGACCCGAGCGACTCGCGCGCTCTCTATCCGTCTGCGGATCGTGACCTCGCGACGCTCGTCACCTGCACGCCGCTCGGCATCAACAGCCACCGCATCCTCGTCACGGGGGAGCGGGTGCTGCCCACTCCCTCCGCCGACCTCGCGCGGGCGGGCGAAGGTCCGCAGATCCCCGGATTCCCGTGGTGGATCCTCATCCTCGGATGTCTCGTGATCGCCGCCGGCATCTACGTGTGGCTGGCGGGTTTCCCGCCGCGCCAGCGTCGCCGGACGCGTGCCGACGAGCCCTCGGAAGCTCCGCAGATCGGCCTCGAAACCCGTTGAACAGGCGACGCGCCGAGCGCGACACGCCCGGGTTGCAGCAAATGCGCCCCTGTGGCAGACTTACATGGTTCAACACGTCACCTATGTGACTCACTGTCTTGGCAGTGCACAGCCCCTGGTCCACGGATCGGAAGCGGCTGGGCCGCAGGCAGCAGAACACACAAAGCTTCAATCGAGTCCCGACTCGCTCCGGGGAAACGTCTGTGCTGTGCACAGGCGCCATCCAGGGCGGGCAGGTGATTGACAGAAGAATAGCGGTGCGCATCACGAGGTGCGCGGAGGTGCGGGCCAACGGGTTCGCACGGGAACAAGGAAGAGAGCTGACCATGGCGGGACAGAAGATCCGCATCCGGCTGAAGTCGTACGACCACGCCGGACTCGATGCATCGGCGCGCAAGATCGTCGACACCGTGACCCGTGCGGGCGCGACCGTCGTCGGACCTGTGCCCCTCCCCACGGAGAAGAACGTGGTCGTCGTGATCCGTTCCCCCCACAAGTACAAGGACAGCCGCGAGCACTTCGAGAAGCGCACCCACAAGCGCCTCATCGACATCGTCGACCCGACGCCGAAGGCCGTCGACTCGCTCATGCGTCTCGACCTGCCCGCCGACGTCAACATCGAGATCAAGCTCTGACCGAGCTGAACCCGGAAGCCAAAAGGAAACCCATGTCTGCAGTGAAGACGACCAAGGGTCTGCTGGGCACCAAGCTCGGTATGACCCAGGTCTGGGACGAGAACAACAAGCTCGTGCCCGTGACCGTGGTCCAGATCACCCCCAACGTCGTGACCCAGGTGCGCACCACCGAGAAGGACGGCTACGAGGCCATCCAGATCGCGTACGGCGCCATCGACCCGCGCAAGGTCAACAAGCCCTCCGCCGGACACTTCGACAAGGCCGGCGTGACCCCGCGTCGCCACCTCACCGAGATCCGCACCGCTGACGCTGCCGAGTACACGCTCGGTCAGGAGCTCGCGGTCGACATCTTCGAGGCCGGCCAGTTCGTCGACGTCGTCGGCACGAGCAAGGGCAAGGGCTTCGCCGGTGTCATGAAGCGTCACAACTTCAAGGGTGTCTCCGCCTCGCACGGTGCGCACCGCAACCACCGCAAGCCCGGCTCCATCGGCGCCTCCTCGACCCCCAGCCGTGTCTTCAAGGGCATGCGCATGGCCGGTCGCATGGGTGGCGAGCGTGTCACCGTTCAGAACCTCAAGGTTCACGCGGTCGACCTCGAGAAGGGCCTCATCCTGGTCAAGGGCGCCGTTCCCGGTGCTCGCGGCCGCCTCGTCTTCGTCCGCAACGCCGTGAAGGGTGCCTGATCATGGCCGCTAACACTCTCGACGTCGTCGACGCGAAGGGCAAGAAGGCCGGAACGGTCGAGCTTCCCGCCGCCATCTTCGACGTGCAGACCAACGTCCCCCTCATCCACCAGGTCGTGACCGCCCAGCTCGCCGCCGCGCGCCAGGGCACCCACTCGACCAAGAACCGTGGTGAGGTCTCCGGAGCCGGTCGCAAGCCGTTCAAGCAGAAGGGAACCGGTCGCGCTCGTCAGGGCTCCGTCCGCGCCCCCGAGCACACCGGTGGTGGCGTCGTCCACGGACCGACGCCGCGCGACTACTCGCAGCGCACCCCCAAGAAGATGATCGCCGCCGCGCTCCTCGGACTCCTGTCCGACCGCGCCCGTGGCGAGCGTCTCCACGTGATCGAGTCCTTCGGCACCGACAAGCCCTCCACCAAGGGTGCTATCGAGCTGCTCGCCTCGGTCGCCGCGAGCAAGAACGTGCTGGTCGTCCTCGACCGTGCCGACGAGAACGGCGCCCTGAGCGTCCGCAACCTCGACAACGTGCACGTCATCTACGCTGACCAGCTCAACGCGTACGACGTCGTCGTCTCCGACGATGTCGTCTTCACCAAGGCCGCCTTCGACGCGTTCGTCGCCTCGAAGTCGAACAACGAGGAGGCTGCCAAGTGAGCGGCTACAACAAGGACCCCCGCGACATCATCATCGCGCCGGTCGTGAGCGAGAAGAGCTACGGGCTCATCGACGAGGGCAAGTACACCTTCATCGTCGACCCGCGCTCGAACAAGATCGAGATCAAGCTGGCCGTGGAGAAGATCTTCGGCGTCAAGGTCGCCTCGGTCAACACCATCAACCGAGTTGGCAAGACCCGCCGCACCCGCTTCGGCATGGGCAAGCGCAAGGACACCAAGCGCGCCATCGTCACGCTCAAGTCCGGCTCGATCGACATCTTCACGGCTGTCGGCTAAGGACCAGGAAGAGAATCATGGCTATTCGCAAGTACAAGCCGACGACCCCGGGTCGTCGTGGCTCGTCGGTCGCCGACTTCGCGGAGATCACGCGCTCGACCCCCGAGAAGTCGCTGCTCCGTCCGCTGCACAAGACCGGTGGTCGCAACAACACCGGCCGCATCACGACCCGTCACATCGGTGGTGGCCACAAGCGCCAGTACCGCGTCATCGACTTCCGTCGCAATGACAAGGACGGCGTGAACGCCAAGGTCGCTCACATCGAGTACGACCCCAACCGCACGGCGCGCATCGCCCTCCTCCACTTCGTGGACGGCACCAAGCGCTACATCCTGGCTCCGAACAAGCTCAACCAGGGCGACGTCGTCGAGTCGGGTGCGGGCGCGGACATCAAGCCCGGCAACAACCTGCCGCTCAAGAACATCCCCGTGGGTACGGTCATCCACGCGATCGAGCTCAAGCCCGGTGGGGGAGCCAAGCTCGCCCGCTCGGCCGGCGCCTCGGTGCGTCTCGTCGCCAAGGACGGCCCCTACGCCCAGCTGCGTCTCCCCTCGGGCGAGATCCGCAACGTCGACCTGCGCTGCCGCGCGACGATCGGCGAGGTCGGCAACGCCGAGCAGTCGAACATCAACTGGGGTAAGGCCGGCCGCAAGCGCTGGAAGGGCGTCCGCCCGACCGTCCGCGGTGTCGCGATGAACCCGATCGACCACCCGCACGGTGGTGGTGAGGGCAAGACCTCCGGTGGTCGCCACCCGGTCAGCCCCTGGGGTCAGCCTGAGGGACGCACCCGTCGTCCCAACAAGGAAAGCGACAAGCTCATCGTCCGTCGTCGCACCGTCGGCAAGAAGCGCAAGTAGAGGTAGAGAAGAATGCCGCGCAGTCTCAAGAAGGGACCCTTCGTCGACGAGCACCTGTTCCGCAAGGTTCAGACTCAGAACGAGGCGGGCTCCAAGAACGTCATCAAGACGTGGTCTCGTCGTTCGATGATCGTCCCCGCCATGCTGGGCCACACGATCGCCGTTCACGACGGCCGCAAGCACATCCCCGTCTTCGTGACGGAGACCATGGTCGGTCACAAGCTGGGCGAGTTCGCGCCCACGCGCACCTTCCGTGGACACGAGAAGGACGACAAGAAGGGTCGTCGCCGCTAAGGCGACTGAGGAGGAAGAGAAATGGTGGAGTCGATCGCCCGCGTGCGACACATCCGCGTGACGCCTCAGAAGGCCCGTCGCGTCGTGAACCTCATTCGTGGAAAGCAGGCCCAGGAGGCCCTCGCGATCCTGAAGTTCGCGCCGCAGGGTGCGAGCGAGCCCGTCTACAAGCTCGTGGCGTCCGCAATCGCGAACGCCCGTGTGAAGGCGGACGCGTCCAACAGCTACCTCGACGAGGCCGACCTGGTGGTCGCCAAGGCCTTCGTCGACGAGGGCACCACGCTCAAGCGGTTCCAGCCGCGTGCCCAGGGCCGCGCATTCCGCATCAACAAGCGCACCAGCCACATCACCGTCGTGCTCGCCACGCCGGATGAGCTCGCTGCCGGTGGCGCCGCTGCGAAGAAGGCAGGTAAGTAATGGGCCAGAAGGTCAACCCGTACGGCTTCCGTCTGGGAATCACCACCGACCACACGTCGCGTTGGTTCTCCGACTCGACCAAGCCGGGCCAGCGCTACGCCGACTACGTGGCCGAGGACGTCAAGATCCGCAACCTCCTGACGAAGAACCTCGACCGCGCCGGCGTCGCCAAGATCGAGATCGAGCGCACCCGTGACCGTGTCCGCGTGGACATCCACACGGCTCGCCCCGGTATCGTCATCGGCCGCCGCGGAGCAGAGGCCGAGCGCATCCGCTCGGACCTCGAGAAGCTCACCGGCAAGCAGATCCAGCTCAACATCCTCGAGGTCAAGAACCCCGAGGCTGAGGCCCAGCTCGTCGCTCAGGGCATCGCGGAGCAGCTCAGCGCCCGTGTCGCGTTCCGTCGCGCCATGCGCAAGGGCCTCCAGGGTGCGCAGCGCGCCGGTGCCAAGGGTGTCCGCATCCAGGTGTCCGGCCGTCTCGGCGGCGCCGAGATGAGCCGCTCGGAGTTCTACCGTGAGGGCCGTGTGCCGCTGCACACGCTCCGCGCGAACATCGACTACGGCTTCTACGAGGCCAAGACCACCTTCGGCCGCATCGGCGTGAAGGTCTGGATCTACAAGGGCGACATCACCAACAAGGAACTCGCTCGCGAGCAGGCGGCTCAGAAGTCGTCGCGCCCCGAGCGTCGTGACGGCGCACGCCGCGGCCCCCGTGCCGAGGCTGCAGCAGGAGTCGAGGCGTAATCATGCTCATTCCCCGTAAGGTCAAGCACCGCAAGCAGCACCACCCGGGTCGTTCCGGGCAGGCCACCGGCGGCACCAAGGTCACGTTCGGCGAGTGGGGCATTCAGGCCCTCACCCCCGCCTACGTCACCAACCGTCAGATCGAGTCCGCTCGTATCGCGATGACCCGTCACATCAAGCGTGGTGGAAAGGTGTGGATCAACATCTACCCCGACCGTCCGCTGACCAAGAAGCCGGCCGAAACCCGCATGGGTTCCGGTAAGGGTTCGCCCGAGTGGTGGGTCGCCAACGTCAAGCCCGGCCGTGTCCTCTTCGAGGTCGCCGGCGTCAGCGAGGAGCTCGCCCGTGGCGCGCTCACGCGGGCCATTCACAAGCTGCCTCTCAAGGCACGCATCATCAAGCGCGAGGAGGGCGACGCGTAATGGCTGTCGGATCCAAGGAGCTCGCCTCGGCAGAGCTCGACACGTTCGAGAACGACCGCCTGGTCGACGAGCTGAAGAAGGCCAAGGAGGAGCTGTTCAACCTGCGCTTCCAGGGTGCCACCGGTCAGCTCGAGAGCCACGGCCGCATCCGTGCCGTGAAGCGCGACATCGCGCGCATCTACACCGTCATCCGCGAGCGTGAGCTCGGCATCCGCGCCACCCCGGCGCCCGTCGAGGTCCCCGCGAAGGCGGCGAAGAAGTCCACCAAGAAGTCCGAGGCCGTTGAGGCCGAGACTGCGACCGCTGAGGAGGCGAACAAGTAATGGCCGACACCAAGAAGGCCGCTGGACACGAGTCCGCCGCCCACGACGTCAAGGACGAGAACGCGCGCGGATACCGCAAGGTGCGCCGCGGATACGTGACCAGCGACAAGATGGACAAGACCATCGTCGTCGAGGTCCAGGACCGCGTGAAGCACCCGCTCTACGGCAAGGTCATCCGCCGTAGCTCGAAGATCAAGGCTCACGACGAGAACAACACCGCCGGAATCGGCGACCTCGTCACGATCACGGAGACTCGCCCGCTGAGCGCCACTAAGCGCTGGCGCCTGGTCGAGATCAACGAGAAGGCGAAGTAAGCCATGCTGCAGCAGGAATCCCGCGTCAAGGTCGCCGACAACACCGGTGCCAAGGAGCTGCTCACCATCCGCGTGCTCGGCGGCTCCGGCCGTCGCTACGCCGGCCTCGGTGACGTCATCGTCGCGACCGTCAAGGACGCGATCCCCGGTGGCAACGTGAAGAAGGGCGACGTCGTCAAGGCGGTCATCGTCCGCACCAAGAAGGAGACGCGCCGTGCCGACGGCTCGTACATCAAGTTCGACGAGAACGCTGCCGTGATCCTGAAGAACACCGACGGAGACCCCCGTGGGACCCGTATCTTCGGACCGGTCGGCCGTGAGCTTCGTGACAAGAAGTTCATGAAGATCATCTCGCTGGCCCCGGAGGTCATTTAACTCATGGCAAACATCAAGAAGGGCGACCTCGTCCAGGTCATCAGCGGAGCCTCTGAGGCTCGCGGTGGCGACAAGGGCAAGCAGGGTCGCGTCATCGAGGTGCTCGTGGAGAAGAACCGCGTGATCGTGGAGGGTGTCAACTTCGTCACCAAGCACGTTCGCGTCGGCCAGACTCAGCGCGGCACCAAGACGGGCGGCATCGAGACCCACGAGGCCCCGATCCACATCTCGAATGTGGCGCTCGTCGACCCGAAGACCAAGAAGCCGACCCGTGTTGGATTCCGCGAGGAGACCATCGAGAAGGACGGCGTCAAGAAGACCGTTCGCGTTCGCTACGCGAAGAAGTCCGGAGAGAAGTTCTGATGGCCACCGAAACTGCCGCGCAGGCTGGCAAGATCCAGCCGCGCCTCAAGCAGAAGTACCGCGCCGAGATCACCAAGGCCCTGACCGAGGAGTTCGGCTACGCGAACCCCATGCAGGTCCCGGGTCTCGTGAAGATCGTGGTCAACACGGGTGTCGGCGAGGCAGCTCGCGACTCCAAGGTGATCGATGGGGCCGTCAAGGACCTCGTCGCCATCACCGGCCAGAAGCCGCAGGTCACGCTCGCCCGCAAGTCCATCGCGCAGTTCAAGCTGCGTGAGGGAATGCCCATCGGCGCCCACGTCACCCTCCGCGGTGACCGTGCCTGGGAGTTCATGGACCGTCTCGTGACGCTCGCACTTCCCCGCATCCGCGACTTCCGCGGTCTGTCGCCGAAGCAGTTCGACGGCAACGGCAACTACACGTTCGGTGTTCAGGAGCAGTCGATCTTCCACGAGATCGACCAGGACAAGATCGACCGCGTCCGCGGCTTCGACATCACCGTCGTCACCACCGCGAAGACGGACGACGAGGGCCGCGCTCTGCTGCGTGCACTCGGCTTCCCCTTCAAGGCGGAATAATAGAGATTTCGCATCCGCGAAAGAATCAACCAGGTCTGTACTCGGTGTACCGGGTGCGGAAACCGATTGAGCATTAAGGAAACCCATTCATGACGATGACAGATCCGGTCGCAGACATGCTGACCAGACTGCGCAACGCGAACCGTGCGTACCACGACTCGGTCTCGCTCCCGAGCAGCAAGCTCAAGACCCACATCGCCGAGATCCTCAAGCGCGAGGGCTACATCTCGGAGTGGAAGGTCGAGGACGCCCGTGTCGGACAGACGCTGACGATCGACCTCAAGTACGGCCCCAACCGCGAGCGTTCGATCGCGGGCATCAAGCGCGTTTCGAAGCCGGGTCTGCGTGTCTACGCACGCTCGACCGAGATCCCCACCGTTCTCGGTGGCCTCGGCGTGGCCATCCTGTCCACCTCCTCGGGTCTTCTGACCGACCGTGAGGCGAACAAGAAGGGCGTCGGCGGGGAAGTCCTCGCCTACGTGTGGTGATCTAGATGTCTCGTATCGGTCGCCTTCCCATCGATGTTCCCGCCGGCGTGACCGTTTCGGTCAACGGCCAGGACGTCACCGTCAAGGGCCCCAAGGGTGAGCTCACGCTCACCGTCAAGAACCCCATCGAGGTCAAGGTCGAGGACGGCCAGGTTCTGGTCACTCGTCCCGACGACGAGCGCGAGTCGCGTTCGCTGCACGGCCTCACCCGCACCCTCATCGCCAACGACATCATCGGTGTGACCGAGGGCTACTCCAAGAGCCTCGAGGTCGTCGGAACCGGTTACCGCGTCACGGCCAAGGGCGCTGGAGTCGAGTTCGCACTCGGCTTCTCGCACCCGGTCAACGTCGAGCCGCCCGCCGGAATCTCGTTCGAGGTCGAGGGCAACAACAAGCTTCACATCCGCGGCATCTCCAAGCAGGCCGTCGGTGAGGTGGCTGCCAACATCCGCAAGATCCGCAAGCCTGAGCCCTACAAGGGCAAGGGTGTGCGGTACGCCGGTGAGGTCGTTCGCCGCAAGGCCGGAAAGGCTGGTAAGTGATCATGGCTGGCATCAGCAAGTCTGCACAGCGCAACCGTCGCCACGCGCGTCTGCGCAAGCGCATCGCCGGGACCGCGGAGCGTCCGCGTCTCGTCGTCACCCGTTCGGCTCGTCACGTCTTCGTGCAGGTCGTGGACGACGCGAAGGGTCACACCGTCGCGTCCGCCTCGACTCTCGAAGCGGATCTGCGCTCGTTCGACGGTGACAAGACCGCCAAGGCCCGCAAGGTCGGCGAGCTCGTCGCCGAGCGTGCCAAGAAGGCCGGCGTCGAGTCGGTCGTGTTCGACCGTGGCGGCAACAAGTACGCCGGACGCGTCGCGGCGATCGCCGATGGCGCCCGCGAGGGAGGGCTCGAGCTGTGAGCGACGCTACTCAGAACAAGGAGCAGGACGTGCAGTCCGAGGAGATCACCGAGGGTCAGGTCGTCGAGACCGCCGCGGGCACCCAGCAGGCTCAGGAGCCTCGCGAGGCCCGTCGTGGCGGCCGCGATCGCGGCCAGCGCAACGACCGCTCGCGCGGTGGTGACCGCGCCGAGAGCCAGTTCCTCGAGCGCGTCGTGACCATCAACCGCGTGTCGAAGGTCGTCAAGGGCGGCCGTCGCTTCAGCTTCACGGCGCTCGTCGTCGTGGGCGATGGCAACGGCATGGTCGGCGTCGGCTACGGCAAGGCCCGTGAGGTCCCGCTCGCCATCTCGAAGGGCGTCGAGGAGGCGAAGAAGAACTTCTTCCGCGTCCCTCGTGTCCGCGCGACCATCCCCCACCCCGTCCAGGGTGAGGCCGCTGCCGGTGTGGTGCTCCTGCGCCCCGCCGCCGCCGGTACCGGTGTTATCGCCGGTGGTCCCGTCCGCGCCGTGCTCGAGTGCGCCGGCATCCACGACGTGCTCTCGAAGTCCCTCGGGTCCTCGAACACGATCAACATCGTCCACGCCACTGTTGCGGCCCTCAAGCAGCTCGAAGAGCCTCGCGCCGTCGCAGCTCGCCGCGGCCTCGCTTTCGAAGCCGTCGCCCCGGAGCGCCTCGTGCGCGCCGAGGAAGAGGCCCGTGTGGCCGCTACCGCGAAGGTTGGTGCCTGATGGCCGCGCGTCTCAAGGTGACCCAGATCAAGTCCGTTATCAGCGAGAAGCAGAACCAGCGCGACACCCTGCGCAGCCTGGGCCTCAAGCGCATCGGCGATGTCGTCGTGCGTGAGGACACCCCGGTCAACCGTGGGTACGTCCGTACGGTTGCTCACCTCGTGAAGGTCGAGGAGATTGACTAATGGCTGACGAGAAGAAGCCGGCCGAGAAGAAGGCCGCTGCTCCGAAGGCCGCCGCCGACAAGGCGACGACTGAGAAGAAGGCTCCGGCCAAGGCCGCTGCCCCCAAGGCCGCTGCTGAGAAGGCTCCCGCCAAGAAGGCTGCTGCTGAGAAGCCCGCCGCCGAGAAGAAGGCCCCCGCGAAGGTTGCTGCCCCCAAGGCCGCCGCCGCCGCGAAGGCCGACGACTCGGTCGCGGAGAAGCCCGCTGCCAAGAAGGCTCCCGCGAAGAAGGCGGAGGCCGCTCCGGCCGCTCGCCCGCAGGTGCTCAAGGCCCACCACCTCCGCCCCGCTGAGGGTGCGAAGAAGGCCAAGACCCGCGTGGGTCGTGGTGAGGGCTCGAAGGGTAAGACCGCTGGCCGCGGAACCAAGGGAACCAAGGCCCGCTACCAGGTCCGCGTGGGCCTCGAGGGCGGCAACCTCAACTCCATCATGCGTGCTCCGAAGCTGCGCGGGTTCAAGAACCCGTTCCGCGTCGAGTACCAGGTCGTCAACCTCGACCGTCTCTCCGAGCTCTACCCCTCGGGCGGGGACGTCACCATCAGCGATCTCGTCGCGAAGGGTGCCGTTCGCAAGAACGAGAAGGTCAAGGTTCTCGGAACCGGCGAGATTACGGTTAAGCTGAACGTCGCAGTCGACAAGGTCTCGAGCTCCGCGGAGCAGAAGATCGTCGCTGCCGGCGGCTCCGTCAAGTAGCCATCGTGGAGGTGGCCCCGCAAGGGGCCACCTCCTCGCCGCACCAACCCGCGTGCGGCAACGCTTCAAAATCTCTCGGGAGGCGTCGTGTTCAGTGCCGTCGCGCGGATCTTCCGCACGCCGGACCTCCGCCGCAAGATCGCGTTCACGCTGGGCATCATCGCCCTGTTCCGGCTCGGGTCGTTCGTACCCGCGCCGTTCGTCGATTTCGGCAACGTCCAGCTGTGTCTTGCAGGTAATGCGGGTGCATCGGGTCTTCTCGACCTGGTCAACCTCTTCAGCGGCGGCGCTCTGCTCCAGCTGTCGATCTTCGCGCTCGGCATCATGCCGTACATCACGGCGTCGATCATCGTCCAGCTGCTGCGCGTCGTCATCCCGCACTTCGACACCCTCTACAAGGAGGGCCAGTCGGGTCAGGCGAAGCTGACGCAGTACACGCGCTACCTGACCATCGCCCTCGCGGTGCTGCAGTCGACGACGCTCATCACCGTCGCACGCTCGGGTGCCCTCTTCGGCAGCTCGACCGTCGCCGAGTGCTCGCAGCTCATCGTCTCGAGCGGCAACACCTGGTACGGCATCCTGCTCATGGTCATCACCATGACGGCCGGTACCGGCGTCATCATGTGGATGGGCGAGCTCATCACCGAGCGCGGCATCGGCAACGGCATGTCGCTCCTCATCTTCACCTCGATCGTGGCGACCTTCCCCGGTTCGCTCGGCTCCATCTGGGAGCAGCGCGGCATCGACACCTTCCTGCTCGTGCTGGCTGTCGGCATCGTGATCATGTTCCTCGTGATCTTCGTCGAGCAATCCCAGCGGCGGATCCCGGTGCAGTACGCGAAGCGCATGGTCGGGCGTCGTACCTACGGCGGCAACAACACGTACATCCCGATCAAGGTCAACATGGCGGGCGTCGTGCCTGTCATCTTCGCCTCGTCGCTGCTGTACCTGCCGGCGCTCATCGCGCAGTTCAACCAGCCGGCGCCCGGTGAGGCGCCCCAGGGCTGGGTCCAGTGGATCCAGAACTACCTGACGCAGGGCGACAACGCGCTCTACATGACGATCTACTTCCTGCTGATCGTCGGCTTCACGTACTTCTACGTCGCCATCACGTTCAACCCGGACGAGGTCGCAGACAACATGAAGAAGTACGGCGGCTTCATCCCCGGCATCCGCGCCGGTCGTCCCACGGCCGAGTACCTGGATTACGTGCTGACGCGCGTCACGCTCCCGGGCTCGATCTACCTCGGCATCGTGGCCCTCATCCCGCTGATCGCTCTGGCTCTCGTCGGTGCGAACCAGAACTTCCCGTTCGGCGGCACCTCGATCCTCATCATGGTCGGCGTCGGACTCGAGACGGTCAAGCAGATCGACTCGCAACTCCAGCAGCGTCACTATGAAGGACTCATCCGTTGAGCGCACGTCTCCTCATCGTCGGACCCCCCGGGGCGGGCAAGGGGACGCAGGCGGCTCGCATCGCCGAGCGTCTGCAGATCCCCACCATCTCCACGGGTGACATCTTCCGCGCGAACATCAAGAACGAGACCGAGCTCGGCCTGCGGGTGAAGGCGATCGTCGACAACGGCGACTACGTGCCCGACTCGCTCACCAATGAGCTGATCACCGATCGTCTCGCTGAGGACGACGCGGCGAACGGCTTCCTGCTCGACGGCTACCCCCGTACACCGGACCAGGTTCGCTACCTCGAGGAGCTTCTCTCCTCGAAGGGGCAGAAGCTGGATGCGGTTCTGCAGCTCGTCGCCGACGAGGATGAGATCGTCGAGCGTCTGCGCAAGCGCGCGGGCGAGCAGGGTCGCGCCGATGACACCGAGGAGGCGATCCGCCACCGCCAGGAGGTGTACAAGCGCGAGACCGCGCCTGTGCTCGACATCCTCGGTGCGCAGGGTCTGCTGATCGAGGTCGACGGTCTCGGCAGCGTCGATGAGGTCACCCAGCGCATCTGGGTCGGCCTCGCCGAGAAGGGACTGCTTCCGCAGTCCGTCTGAGAATTCTGGGCGTGTCGTCTTGACGAACCGCTCAGAACCAGGGTTGCGCCTGGCGCGATTGAAGTTAATCGGCTAGGCTCGATCCTTGGTGCTTTGTTCCCTTGGGCCATTTGCACTGAAGTCAATCAACCGCATGACCACGAGTCACTGAGCGCAAACAACGAGGCATGGCCAAAAAAGACGGCGTCATCGAAATCGAGGGTTCTGTCCTCGAAGCACTTCCGAACGCGATGTTCCGCGTGGAGTTGAGCAATGGACACAAGGTTCTCGCCCACATCTCGGGCAAGATGCGTCAGCACTACATCCGCATCCTTCCCGAGGACCGCGTGATCGTAGAGCTGAGCCCCTACGACCTGACCCGCGGCCGGATCGTCTACCGCTACAAGTGATCCGCGGAAAGTAACGGCCTGGAGACAGGTACGAGGACAGCGAGAAAGAGATCATGAAGGTCAACCCCAGCGTCAAGCCCATCTGCGACCACTGCCGCGTCATCCGACGCCACGGCCGCGTGATGGTCATCTGCAAGAGCAACCCGCGCCACAAGCAGCGCCAGGGCTGAGCAGTCCGCCCCGGCGGAACGCAACAACTCAACATCACACCAGCACCATCAGATCCTCCTGTTCGCGGGAGGGGACACCCCGGGTCGGAGGCCCGGGCACCGATGGTGCACCACACCTCCGAATGACTCCAGAAGGAGAACGCCCGCATGGCACGTATCGCCGGCGTCGACATCCCGCGCGACAAGCGCGTGGAGGTCGCTCTGACGTACATCTACGGCGTGGGACGCACTCGTGCGCTCGCGACGCTCAAGGAAACCGGAATCTCCGGTGACATCCGCGTGAAGGATCTGACCGACGACCAGCTCGTCGCCCTTCGCGACTTCATCGAAGGAAGCTTCAAGGTGGAGGGTGACCTCCGCCGCGAGGTCCAGGCCGACATCCGCCGCAAGGTCGAGATCGGATCTTACGAGGGCCTCCGTCACCGTCGTGGCCTGCCCGTCCGCGGTCAGCGCACCAAGACCAACGCACGCACTCGCAAGGGCCCGAAGCGCACCGTCGCCGGCAAGAAGAAGGCAGGTAAGAAGTAATGGCTGCTCCCAAGGCCGGCGCTCGCAAGGCGCGTCGCAAGGACAAGAAGAACATCGCGCTGGGCCAGGCCCACATCAAGTCGACGTTCAACAACACGATCGTGTCGATCACCGACCCGTCGGGTGCCGTCATCAGCTGGGCGTCCTCGGGCGCCGTCGGCTTCAAGGGCTCGCGCAAGTCGACCCCCTACGCCGCACAGCTCGCCGCCGAGTCGGCCGCGCGCCAGGCGCAGGAGCACGGCATGAAGAAGGTCGACGTCTTCGTCAAGGGTCCGGGTTCGGGACGTGAGACCGCGATCCGCTCGCTCCAGGCCGCTGGCCTCGAGGTCGGCACCATCAACGATGTGACGCCCCAGGCTCACAACGGCTGCCGTCCGCCGAAGCGCCGCCGCGTCTGACCGACGTCGGATGGTCGGATCCTCCGGGGTCCGGCCATCCCGTCGCACGGCGACTGCATAACTTCACAACACGGCGGCCCAGCCACCCGCCGCAACTGTCGTGGGCGTCATATGGCGGACGCCCTCGCCGAAAGGAAACCACGTGCTCATCGCACAGCGTCCCACTCTCTCCGAGGAGAACATCTCGGAGTTCCGCTCCGCGTTCGTGATCGAGCCCCTCGAGCCCGGCTTCGGCTACACGCTCGGCAACTCGCTCCGTCGCACGCTGCTGTCGTCCATCCCGGGCGCGGCTGTCACGAGCATCCGCCTCGACGGCATCCAGCACGAGTTCGACACCATCCCCGGTGTCAAGGAGGACGTCGTCGAGATCGTCCTCAACATCAAGAACCTCGTGGTCTCGAGCGAGCACGACGAGCCCATCACGGCCTACCTGCGCAAGCAGGGCGCTGGCCAGGTGACGGCTGCTGACATCTCGGCTCCCGCGGGCGTGGAGATCCACAACCCGGACCTCGTCATCGCAACGCTCAACGAGAAGGCGAAGTTCGACCTCGAGCTCACCATCGAGCGTGGCCGCGGCTACGTCTCGGCGACCCAGAACCGCAGCGAGTTCAGCGAAGCCGGCCAGATCCCGATCGACTCGATCTACTCGCCCGTGCTCAAGGTCACCTACCGCGTCGAGGCGACTCGTGCCGGTGAGCGCACCGACTTCGACCGCCTCGTGGTCGACGTCGAGACCAAGCCCGCGATCTCGCCGCGCGACGCGCTCGCGTCGGCTGGACGCACCCTTGTCGAGCTCTTCGGCCTCGCCCGCGAGCTCAACACGGCCGCGGAGGGCATCGAGATCGGACCCGCTCCGGTCGACGCCGTGCTCTCGAACGAGCTGTCGATGCCCATCGAGGACCTCGACCTCTCGGTGCGCAGCTACAACTGCCTCAAGCGCGAGGGCATCAACACCGTCAGCGAGCTCGTCGCCCTCTCGGAGACGCAGCTCATGAACATCCGCAACTTCGGTCAGAAGTCCGTGGACGAGGTCAAGGACAAGCTCGTCGAGCTCGGCCTCTCGCTCAAGGACAGCGTGCCCGGTTTTGACGGGGCTCACTTCTACGGCGGATACGACGACGAAACCGTCTGAGTGCCTGTCTCACTGACTGAATCACACCTGGAGAACGACTAGAAATGCCTAAGCCCAACAAGGGTCCCCGCCTCGGAGGCGGACCGGCGCACGAGCGCCTCATGCTCGCCAACCTCGCCGCGCAGCTGTTCACCCACAAGAGCATCACGACCACCGAGACGAAGGCCAAGCGCCTGCGTCCCGTGGCTGAGCGCTACATCACGTTCGCGAAGCGCGGCGACCTGCACTCGCGCCGTCGCGTGCTCGCCAGCATCTCGGACAAGTCCGTCGTGCACGAGCTCTTCGCCGAGATCGCGCCGCAGATGGCCGAGCGTCAGGGCGGCTACACCCGCATCACGAAGATCGGCAACCGCAAGGGCGACAACGCGCCCATGGCGGTCATCGAGCTCGTCCTCGAGCCGGTCGTGAAGAAGCCCGCGTCGTCGAAGAAGTCGGCTGCGCGCGTCGAGACCCCGAAGGCCGCTCCGGCCGAGGAGACCGTCGCCCCGGAGACCGAGGCTCCCGCGGAGGAGGTCGTCGAGGAGACGGCTGCCGCCGACG
Source organism: Salinibacterium sp. ZJ70 (assembly GCF_011751865.2). Classification (GTDB taxonomy): domain Bacteria; phylum Actinomycetota; class Actinomycetes; order Actinomycetales; family Microbacteriaceae; genus Homoserinibacter. Next base: position 341,579 of record NZ_CP061770.1, read on the forward strand.
AGGTCGCTGTGGAGTCGGAAGACACCGCAGAGGACAAGTAAGTCCCCTTCTCTGGCAGGCCCGCCGGGTCGTGCGCACACGTTGCGCGCGGACCGGCGGGCCTTCGCCATATCCGGGCCTCGCATAGGGTGCTGGAATGCAGAAGCCTCTCCGCGAACGCATCGACGTCGATCCGACGCACCGGCTTCCCGCAGGCCCCGGACCGGTCCGCTGGCGTCGTGCCACCCCGGAGGACGCCGAACAGCTTGCCGAGCTGGCGGGCGCGATCGCTGCCGCTGATCATCCCGAGTGGGCGGAGACCGCGGAGGAGCTCGCCGAGGAGCTCGCGCACTCGTGGATGGACCTGGACGCCGACAGTGTGATCGGCGACGTCGAGGGCGAGCTCGTGGCATACGGTCTGCAAGTCGCACCACCGGATCCGGAGACGGTGGTCCGCTCGATCGCGATGGGCGGTGTCCGGCCATCCGCTCGAGGAACGGGTATCGGGCGCGAGCTGCTCGACTGGCACCGCCTCCGCGCGCGACAGCAGCTGGCGAGCTCCGAGCTGGCGCTCCCGGGCTGGCACATGCTCTACGTCGAGGAGGCGAACGCGAGCGGCATCGCCCTCGCGACGCGCGCGGGACTGCCTCTCGTGCGCTGGTTCACGAACATGACCCGCGACCTCGCCGACGAGATCCCTGACGTCCCGCTCCCGGAGGGACTGCGTCTCGCGACCCCGACACAGGACGACGTGGGGCGCATCCGGGACGCGCGCAATGAGGCATTCCGCGATCACTGGGGCAGCCAGCCGAGCTCCGAAGAGGGCTGGGCATCGTTCACCGGGAGCAGCGTGCTGCGGCTCGACCTCTCGGCGATCGCCCTCGATGGAGACCGCGTCGCGGGTCTCGTGCTGAGCCAGGTGAATCCCGCCGACTTCGCACTGCAGGGTTACGAAGGCGGCTACCTCCCGCTCGTGGGCGTCGTGCGCGACTGGCGTCGCCGGGGCGTCGCGCCCGCACTCCTCGCGGAGGTCATGCGGCGGCACCGCGCCGAGGGCTACGTGCAGGTGGGACTCGATGTCGACAGCGAGAGCCCGACCGGGGCGCTCGGGCTCTACACGGGCATGGGCTTCCGCGCCGTCTCGCGCAGCCTGGCCTTCGTCGAGGAGCTCTGACTCAGACGACGCGCGGGAGCGACTCGTCGGCCGCATCGTCCCGCAACGGCGGGAGCGCCGCGAGTCGCTGCAGTGCTTCGCGGATCGCCGCAGTGTAGATGCGCGCGCCCACAGGACCGAAGTGCACCTGGTCGCGCGCGAGCTCGCCGAGGTGCGGCTGCACGGCCGTGTGCCAGTCCGCGAGCTCCACGTTGCGGTACTGCCAGGCGAACGACGCGAGCTTCTCGTTGACGCCGGGGATCCACCCGCGGGGCGCTTGGGCCGTCACGACCACGAGCTCCCGCTGGGGCCCGATGATCGAGCGCAGCTCCTCGAGGGTCGCCTCGCTGACCGAACCGTTCGTGCCGAGACTCACGATCACGACCTTTCGCAGCGCACCCGCGTCGCGCAGCGACTGCAGGATCTCCGGCGCGGAGGACATCTGGCGGGAGACCGCGGCGTCGATGGCGATGCCGGGGAGCGCCGCCTGGAGCTCGGTGACGGCTGCGAGCATCACGGAGTCGCCGATGGCGGTGATCTGATCGCCCTGCAGGGCGGCGGGCGTGCCTGCCTCAGCGGGTGCAGTGCCGCCCTCGCGATCCTGGGTGCCGGCGGCGGGCGTCGGTGTGGGCGTCTGCGCGAGCGCATCCTGGCCCGCCCGGATGTAGTCCTCGACATCCGAGGTCTCGCGCTGCGTGACGACGGCGGCGGCTGTTCCGGCGACGCCTGCGACCACGAGCACGAGGGCTGTGGCGCTCGCGATCGCGGCGCGGGAGCCCCGGCGCCAGCCAGCCGCCCACGTGCGACCCGTGGCGCGGAAGCCCGCATGGCGCAGAGGGGTCTCGATGTAGCGGAAGCTGAGCGCCGCGAGCGCGATCGTCACGACGACCACGGACGCACCGAGGGCGACGCTGAGGCTCGGCGACGATGTCCAGGTGGGCAGCACGGCGGCGGCGAGCACGTAGAGGGGCCAATGCCAGAGGTAGATGCCGTAGCTGCGCACCCCGATCCACCGCACGGGTGCCCACTCCAGCGCGCGAGCGAACCGCGAGCCCGGAACGAGGAGCGCGCAGATGACGACCGCGGTGAGCACCGCGACGAGCGCGAGACCGCCGCGGTAGGTCCAGTCGGCTTCGCCGGGCATGGTCGTAGCGAGCACCGCCAACCCCACTCCCGCCGCAGCGCCGAGCACGCCGAGCGTGGAACGGGCGCCCCGCGACCATTCGAGCTCGCGCTCCGACCACCACTGCGTCAGCATCGCCACGAGCGCCCCGAGCGTGAGGCCGAAGGCGTGCGTGCCGGTGCCGTAGTAGACAGCCGTCATCTCCCCGGGCACCAGGAGCACGCCCATCGCGATCGCCGACGCGGCGGTGACGACGGCGAGGAGCCCGATCCCCATCCGGCGGGAGAGCCGCACGATGACGGCGAGGACGATGAGCGGCCACAGCAGGTAGAACTGCTCCTCGACGGCGAGCGACCACAGGTTGCGGAACAGCTCGGGGTTTCCGTGCGCGAAGTAGTCGGAGCCGGTGGCCATGAAGTACCAGTTGCTCGAGAAGGTCATCGCCGCGATGAGCTGCCCCCCGAGTCCGACGAGCACGTCGCCGCCGATCAGCGCTGCGAGACTCGAGCACACGAGCAGGAGCACCACGAGGGCGGGCAGGAGGCGCCGTGCGCGACGCTGCCAGAAGGCGCCGAGCGCGATCCGCCCGGTGCGGCCGCGCTCGAGCAGAAGCAGCCGGGTGATGATGAATCCGGACACGACGAAGAACACGTCGACTCCGAGGAATCCGCCGATCAGCAGGCCGGGGAACAGGTGGAAGATGACGACCACCACCACGGCGAATGCGCGCACGCCATCGAGACCGGCCACGCGGCGGGCGGACGGCTGCAGGCTCGAGGAGGGGGCGGCTCGAGCGGGATTCGGCTGGTCGGGAGCGGTCATGTCTGGCTTCGCCTGACAGCCTAAGCTCGGATCGTGAGCATTCCGGGAGAGGGCCGCCGGATCCGGCTGGATATCGCCTACGACGGCACCGGATTCACAGGCTGGGCGAAGCAGCCGGACCACCGCACCGTGCAGGGCACCCTCGAGGATGCGCTCGCGACACTGTTCGCGCGCCACGGTGAGCCGCCGCGCATCACGGTCGCGGGCCGCACGGATGTGGGCGTGCATGCGATCGGACAGGTCGCTCACGTCGATCTCTCGGCCGAGCAGCTCGGTCAGCTGGCGCACCGCCCTCGGGGGCGCGGTGCGGGTGCAGCGGGAGCCGCATCTCTCGCTCGACGACTCAACGGCATCGTGGGGCAGTCAGCCGACGTGCAGGTGCTGGCGGCAGCCGAGGCGCCCGAGGGTTTCGACGCGCGCTTCTCGGCGCTCTGGCGTCGCTACGAGTACCGGATCGCGGATGCGGCAGCGCTGCGCGACCCGCGTGCGCGTCACTTCACGCACTGGCATCCGGCGGAGCTCGACGTGCAGGCGATGGACGATGCCGCTCGCTCGCTCCTCGGCTTGCACGACTTCGCCGCGTACTGCCGCCCCCGCGAAGGCTCGACGACCATCCGCACGCTGCAGGACTTCGGCTGGACGCGTGCCGCGGACGGCGTGCTCGTCGCGACGGTGCGCGCGGATGCCTTCTGCCACTCGATGGTGCGAGCGCTCGTCGGCGCCTGCGTCGCCGCGGGGGAGGGAAGGTTCGCCCCCGAACGTGCCGCCGGCATCCGCGACGAGGCGAAGCGCGGCAGCGAGTTCATCGTGATGCCGGCGCGCGGGCTCACGCTCATGGAGGTCGGCTACCCGGCAGATGAGGAGCTCGCGGCGCGGGCGGAGCAGACGCGCGCCCGCAGGAGCCCGCTCGCAGGTTTGCCAGATGATGCCGTGGTCGACTAGCCTGTAAAGGTTGTCTGTGCGCCGCACAGCGACCAGTTGGGCCCTCCACCGCTGGGTTCCCGTCACGGGAACGCACACCGGAGTGGGATTCACGAACACTACCGACCAGAAAGCAGTCATTTCATGACGCGTACGTTCAGCCCCAAGCCGGCGGACATCAAGCGCGAGTGGGTCGTCATCGACGCCACCGATGTCGTGCTCGGCCGCCTCGCCACGCACGCCGCCGCGCTCCTCCGCGGTAAGCACAAGCCGACCTTCGCTCCCCACATGGACATGGGCGACTTCGTCATCATCGTGAACGCCGAGAAGGTGGCGCTCACGGGTGCGAAGCTCGAGCAGAAGAAGGCCTACCGCCACTCGGGCTACCCGGGCGGCCTCACCGCCACCAGCTACGCCGAACTCCTCGAGAAGCACCCCACCCGCGCCGTCGAGAAGGCGATCCGCGGAATGCTCCCGAAGAACTCGCTGGGCCGCGCCCAGATCAAGAAGCTGAAGGTGTACGCAGGTGCCGCGCACCCGCACGCCGCGCAGCAGCCGACGCCGTACACGCTCACCCAGGTCGCGCAGTAAGCGCCCCCGAGATTCCAAGGACATCACTGATGGCGAAGATCGAAGAAACCGTGTCGGACGAGGTTCTCACCTCCTTCTCGACCGAAACCCCGGCTGAGGAGGCGCCCCGCGCCCCCCGCGCCGTCCTCAACGTCTCCGGCGCGGCTGTCGGCCGTCGCAAGGAGGCCATTGCCCAGGTACGCCTCGTTCCTGGCTCGGGATCGTTCCTCGTGAACGGCCGCGGCCTCGAGGAGTACTTCCCGAACAAGCTGCACCAGCAGCTCATCAACGACCCGTTCAAGGTGCTCGACCTGCTCGGCGCCTACGACGTCAAGGCCAAGATCACCGGCGGCGGCCCCTCGGGCCAGGCCGGCGCTCTGCGCCTCGCGATCGCGCGTGCGCTCAACGAGATCGACCGCGAGAACAACCGCCCGTCCCTCAAGAAGGCCGGCTTCCTCTCGCGTGACGCTCGCGTCATCGAGCGCAAGAAGGCGGGTCTCAAGAAGGCCCGTAAGGCGTCGCAGTTCTCGAAGCGCTAAGCCGCTTCACTCTGGGGTTCGCGCATGCCGCGTCTTTTCGGCACGGACGGGGTCCGGGGGCTGGCCAACGGTGATGTCATCACCGCTGAGCTGGCCCTCGGCCTCGCCCAGGCCGCAGCACTCGTTCTCACACGGGGTCGCCACGCCGAAGCAGTCCGCGGCGAAGGGCGTCGCCCCCGCGCCGTCATCGCGCGCGACCCCCGTGTCTCCGGGGAGTTCATCTCGGCCGCCGTCGCGGCTGGACTCGCCAGTTCCGGCATCGACGTGCTCGATGCCGGAGTCATCCCCACCCCCGCCGCCGCGTTCCTCGTGGGCGACATCGACGCCGACTTCGGCGTGATGGTCTCCGCCTCGCACAATCCGGCCCCGGACAACGGGATCAAGTTCTTCGCACTCGGCGGCGTCAAGCTGCCCGACGATGTCGAGGACCGCATCGAGCAGGCGCTCGACGTCCCGAACCTCGCACCCACCGGTGCCGGCGTCGGCCGCATCCGCCGTTTCGCGGATGCCGAGGACCGCTACCTCCTCCACCTGCTGGGCACGCTCGATGTGCGTCTCGACGGCATCCACGTCGTCCTCGATTGCGCTCACGGCGCCGCGGCAGGTGTCTCGCCTCAGGTGTTCGCTGATGCGGGCGCCAAGGTGACCGTCATCGGCGCCGAGCCCGACGGCCTCAACATCAACGAGGGCGTCGGATCGACGCACCTCGAGAAGCTGCAGGATGTGGTGCGCCTCACGGGCGCACACCTGGGCATCGCCCATGACGGCGACGCCGACCGCTGCCTTGCCGTCGACGCCGACGGCAACGTCATCGACGGCGACCAGATCATGGCGATCCTCGCCGTCTCGCTCAAGCGCCGCGGCCTTCTCGCTCACAACACGCTCGCGGTCACGACGATGAGCAACCTCGGCCTGCGTGTGGCGATGGCCGAGCACGGCATCGAGATCGTCGAGACGGGTGTCGGAGACCGCTACGTGCTCGAGGCGATGGCGGAGAAGGGCCTCACGCTCGGCGGCGAGCAGTCGGGCCACATCATCTTCAGCAAGCACGCGACGACGGGCGACGGCATCCTCACGGGACTGCAGATCGCCGCCGAGATGGCACGCACCGGATCTTCGCTCGCGGAGCTCGCCGCGGTCATGACCGTCTATCCGCAGGTGCTGGTGAATGTGCGAGGTGTCGATCACCACGCGCTCGCCGGCGACGAGGTCATCGCGGAGGCCGTCCGGGTGCATTCGGAGGAGCTCGGCGACACGGGACGCGTTCTGCTGCGTCCGTCGGGCACGGAGCCCCTCGTTCGCGTCATGGTCGAGGCGCAGGATGTCGCCGAGGCTCAGCGCATCGCCGACGACCTCGCGGGAATCGTCCGCGCGCGTCTCGCGTTGTCCTGAGGGACACGAGGGGAGGGGCACATGCCTCTGACGGGAGAATACGCACCGAGCACGTCCGAGTGGGCGCGCACGCAGGCTGAGCTGGTCGAGTCGACGGGTGGCGCCGAGGGCACGGAGCTGCACGGCAGGCCCGTGATCGTGCTCACGTCGGTCGGTGCGAAGAGCGGCAAGCTCCGCAAGACGGCGCTCATGCGCGTCGAGCATGATGGCGCGTACGCGGTCGTCGCGTCGCAGGGTGGCGCCCCGTCGCATCCGGCCTGGTTCCACAACCTCGTCGCTCACCCTCATGTCGAGCTGCAGGATGGGCCGGTGAAGCGGGACTATGTCGCTCGCGAGGTCACGGGCGAAGAGAAGGCGCTCTGGTGGGCACGGGCGACCGCCGTGTGGCCCGCCTACGACGACTACCAGGCGAAGACGGAGCGTCAGATCCCCGTGTTCGTCCTCGAACCCGTCGCCGACTGAGGGCACGGAGCGCGCAGCCCATCACACCTTGCGGATGAGCACCTTCGACACGGTGTGATCCGCGGCCTTGCGCAGCACGAGCGACGCGCGGGCGCGAGTCGGTGCGATGTTCTGCTCGAGGTTGGGGCCGTTGATCTCGGTCCAGAACTGGCGCGCACGCGCGACAGCCTCCTCCTCGCTGAGGCTCGCGAAGCGGTGGAAGTAGGAGTGGGGATCCGCGAACGCACCGCGCTGCAGGCGCAGGAAGCGCTCGATGTACCACTCCTCGATGTCGACGGTGCGCGCATCCACGTACACCGTGAAGTCGAACAGGTCGCTCACCGCGAGGCGCGTGCCGGGTGCGGCAGGCTGCAGGACGTTGAGCCCTTCGACGATGAGGATGTCGGGCCGGCGGACCACGATCTCCGCATCCGGAACGATGTCGTACACGAGGTGCGAGTAGACGGGCGCCCGCACCTCTTCGACGCCGCTCTTCACCTGCGTGACGAAGCGCAGCAGCGCGCGCCGGTCGTAGCTCTCGGGGAAGCCCTTGCGCGCCATGAGACCACGGCGCTCGAGCTCGGCGTTCGGGTAGAGGAAGCCGTCGGTCGTCACCAGCTCGACGCGCGGGGTGTCCTCCCAGCGGGCGAGGAGCTCTCGCAGCAGGCGGGCGGTCGTCGACTTGCCGACGGCGACGGATCCCGCGACGCCGATGACGAACGGTGTGACGGGCGACTCCTGGCCGAGGAACGCGCGCGTCGACCGGTGCAGGTGGCGGGCGCCCGCCGCATACAGATTGAGCAGGCGGCTGAGGGGGATGTAGACCTCCTCGACCTCGCGCTCGTCGAGCGCTTCGCCGAGGCCGCGCAGCCGCACGAGCTCGGCTGCCGTCATCGGGTTGGCCGCTGCCGGAGCGAGGGCGGCCCAGTCGGCACGTTCGACCTCGAGGAACGGGGTCGCCGTGTGGGGACGGTCGGCGTGCTCGGACATCGCCTTCGAGCGTAGCCGGAGTGCGACGCCTGCTCGGCACGGGGCTGGCTCAGGTTTCACCGATGCGCAACTGGGTAGGATCGACCCCATGTGCGGAATTGTGGGATACGTCGGTCCGGGAAGCAGCCTGGAGGTGCTTCTCGGCGGCCTCAAGCGGCTCGAGTACCGCGGGTACGACTCGGCAGGCGTCGCTGTGCTGGATGAAGCTGGCGCCATCGGCACCCGCAAGCGCGCAGGCAAGCTCGGCGTTCTCGTCGAGGATCTCGCAGAGGCCCCGCTGGCGGATGGTCGCACGGGCATCGGTCACACCCGCTGGGCGACGCACGGCGGCCCCAACGACGCCAACGCGCACCCGCATCTGGGTGATGACGGCCGCCTCGCGCTCATCCACAACGGCATCATCGAGAACTTCAGCGAGCTGAAGGCCGAGCTCGAGGCCGAGGGTGAGGTGTTCGAGAGCGAGACCGACACCGAGGTCGCGGCGATCCTCGTGGGCCGCGCCTACCGCGAGACCGGCGACCTCACGGAGGCGATGCGTCTGGTTGTGAACCGCCTCGACGGTGCATTCACCCTCCTCGCCATGCACGAGGACGCCCCCGGCGTCGTCGTCGGCGCACGCCGCAGCTCTCCGCTCGTGATCGGGCTCGGCGAGGGCGAGAACTTCCTCGGCTCGGATGTCGCCGCATTCGTGGAGTTCACGCACCGTGCGATGGAGATCGGCGAGGACCAGATCGTCACGATCCGTCCGGATTCGGTCGAGGTCATCGACTTCACCGGCGCTCCCGCCGAGGCCAAGGAGTTCGAGGTCGCATGGGATGCCTCCGCCGCCGAGAAGGGCGGCTGGCCGAGCTTCATGAAGAAGGAGATCGCGGAGGAGCCTGACGCGGTCGCCAACACGCTGCGCGGCCGAGTGAGCGATGGCGCGATCACCCTCACCGAGCTCGACGGCGTCGCCGACATGCTCTCGGGCATCGACCGTGTGCTCATCCTCGCGTGCGGCACGGCGGCCTACGCCGGCCAGTCGGGCAAGTACGCGATCGAGGCGTGGGCGCGCATCCCCGTGGATGTCGAGCTCGCGCACGAATTCCGCTACCGCGACCCGGTGCTGAACGAGCGCACGCTCGTGGTGTCGGTGAGCCAGTCGGGCGAGACGATGGACACGCTCATGGCGGTCCGCTACGCCCGTCAGCAGGGTGCCCGCACGCTGTCGATCTGCAACACGCAGGGTGCGACGATTCCGCGCGAGTCGGACGCCGTGCTCTACACGCACGCGGGCCCCGAGGTCGCGGTCGCATCCACGAAGGCGTTCGTCGCCCAGGTGACGGCGCTCTACCTGCTGGGCCTGCACCTCGCGACGCTGCGCGGCACGCTGACCGCCGAGCAGATCGCGGAGCAGATCGACGAGCTCGAGGCCGCCCCCGCCAAGATCCGTCAGGTCGTCGAGACCGCGTCGCCGCGTATCGCGGAGCTCGCCCACTGGATGAGCGACACCCAGTCGGTGCTGTTCCTCGGTCGCCACGTGGGCTACCCGGTGGCGCTCGAGGGCGCCCTCAAGCTCAAGGAGCTCGCGTACATCCACGCGGAGGGCTTCGCGGCGGGCGAGCTCAAGCACGGTCCGATCGCGCTCATCGAGCCCGGCCAGATCGTCTTCGTGGTGGTGCCGAGCCCACGCGATCCGCTGTCGCTGCACAAGAAGGTCGTCTCCAACATCCAGGAGATCCGCGCCCGCGGCGCGCGCGTCATCGCGATCGCCGAGCTCGGGGACGTCGCGGTCGTGCCGTTCGCCGACGAGGTGGTGCGCATCCCGCTCGCGTCGCGCTTCGTGGAGCCGCTGCTCGCGGTCGTCCCGCTGCACATCTTCGGCATGGAGCTCGCTCTGGCGAAGGGCCTCGACGTGGATCAGCCGCGCAACCTCGCCAAGTCGGTGACGGTCGAGTAAGCCGTGATCGTCGGGCTCGGTGTCGACGTGGTCGAACTAGCCCGGTTCGAGCGCGCCGTGGCGCGGACCCCGCGACTCAAGGAGCGCTTGTTCGCTGAGAGCGAACGCGGCCTTCCGCTGCGGTCCCTCGCCGGCCGTTTCGCCGCCAAAGAGGCGCTCATCAAAGCCCTCGGAGGCGATGAAGGCCTGCGCTGGCTCGACATCGTCATCCGGCCCGCCGCGTCCGGCAACCCGGGGTTCGTCATCGACGGGCGCCTCGCGGAGGTGCTCGCGACGCGCGAGATCGATGCGCTCCACGTCTCCATGAGCCACGATGGGGGCGTCGCAGTCGCGACGGTCATCGCCGAGAGGAACGGATGAACGCACCCCTGCGCGAGGCGCGCATCGACCTCGACGCGCTTGCGGCGAACCTCGCCGTCGTGCGGCGGGAGGTCGCGCCCGCCGGTGTCATGGCGGTCGTGAAAGCCGACGCGTACGGGCACGGGATGCTTCTCTCTGCGCAGGCCCTCGCGGAAGCAGGTGCTGATTGGCTCGGCGTCGCCGACGTCGCGGAGGCGCTCGCCCTGCGAGAGGCAGGGCACACCCTGCCGGTGCTCGCCTGGCTGCATGATGCGCCCGCGGATTACCGCGCGGCCATCGAGCAGGACGTCGACGTCGCCGTCAGCTCCGTGGCGCAGCTCGACCAGGCAGTCGATGCGCGCTCAGGCGGCCGCATCGCGCACGTGCACCTCAAGTTCGACACCGGGCTCAGCCGCAACGGCATCGCGCCGAGCGATGCGGAAGCCGCCATCGCGCACGCGGCGCGACTGGAGCGGGCCGGGTTCATCCGCGTCCGCGGGCTCATGAGCCACCTCTCCGGAACCTCGATCGCCGACGACGTCGCCCAGCGCGACGCCTTCGCCCAGCGCATCGCCCTCGCTGAGGATGCCGGGCTCACCCCCGAGGTCGCGCACCTGTCGTCGAGTCTCGGCGCGGTCACCATGCCCGATGCGCGCTTCTCCCTCGTGCGCGCCGGCATCGCGCTCTACGGCCTCTCGCCCGACCCGAGCGTCGACGCGGTCGCTCTCGGTCTGCGGCCCGTGATGGAGCTCACGACGCGCGTCGCCGCCGTGCGCCGCGTGCCGCAGGGTGCGGGCGTCTCCTATGGATACACCCACCGCACGGAGGCCGAGACGACCCTCGCGCTCGTGCCGCTCGGCTACGCCGACGGCGTGCCGCGCAGCGCATCCGGCCGCGCGAGCGTCGCGATCGGCGGCGTGCGCTACCCGCAGGTGGGACGCATCGCCATGGACCAGTTCCTGGTGGATGTGGGCGACGCCGAGGTGCGCCCGGGCGACGAGGTCGTGCTGTGGGGCGACCCCGCGACGGGTGCTCCGAGCGTCGACGACTGGGCGGACGCCGCGGGCACCATCGGCTACGAGATCGTGACACGCGTCGGACCGCGCGTGCAGCGGGTGGCACGATGACCGCTTCCGTGGACCTCGTCATCGAGGATGCGGAGGCGATGGAGGCGCTCGGCGCTCGTGTCGCATCCGTTGTCCGCCGTGGGGACGTCGTGATGCTCAACGGCGAGCTCGGAGCGGGCAAGACGACCTTCACGCGCGGTTTCGGCGCCGCGCTCGGTGCCCGCGGGGCCGTCACGAGTCCGACGTTCGTGCTCGCGCGCACGCACCCCACCGAGTTCGGTGTGCCGCTCGTGCACGTCGACGCCTACCGGCTGGGATCCGCGGCCGAGGTCGACGACCTCGATCTCGACTTCGACGGATCGATCACGGTCGTCGAGTGGGGCGCCGGCAAGCTCGACGGCGCGATCGACGCATGGATCGAGATCGACATCGTGCGCCCTATCGGCGGCGACCCCGAAGCGGACGACGCGCCGCGCCATGTGTGCATCACGGCGCACGGCGACCGCTGGCACGGCATCCCGCTCGGATGATCCGTTCGGCCGCGGCGACGTAGGCTGGTGCGGTGATTCTCGCGATCGACACCTCGACGGGGACGAGTGTCGCCATCGTCGACCGTGCGGGGTCCGGCGTCGTGCGCACGAGCTCCGACACCCGCGGTCATGCGGAGCGCATCGGCACGTTCATCGCGGAGGTGCTCGCGGAGTCGGGTGTGCGGCCGTCCGAGCTGGACGCTGTCGCCGTGGGTATGGGCCCCGGGCCCTTCACAGGTCTTCGCGTCGGCATCGCAGCGGCTCGCACGTTCGCTTTCGGTGCCGGCATCCCGCTTCTCACGGTCGTGTCGCACGATGCCGTCGCGTTCGGCGAGCAGGATCCGGTGCTCGTCGTCACGGATGCGCGTCGCCGCGAGCTCGCGTTCTCGACGTACGCGGCGCCCGGCTCCGACGGCCTCCCGAACCGCACCGCGGGCCCGGAGCTCTCGCCAGCAGCCGAGATCGAGAGCACCGTGACCGGCTACGCGGGTTACCGTCGCATCGACGCGACGACGATCGACCCGGCGTCTCTCGGGCGCCTCGCTCTCGCGCGACTCGATGCGGGAGCGCCCGACGGCCCGCACGAGCCGGTCTACCTGCGCGCCCCCGATGTGACCCTCTCCGCACCGAAGCGGGTGAGCCAGTGATGTCGGATTCGGTTTCCTGGCACCTGCGCGGGGCGACCATCGCCGACCTCGACGCGATCGACGCGATCGAGCGCGTGACCTTCCCGACGGACGCCTGGAGCCGTGAGGCGATCGCCTCCGAGCTCTCAGGCCCGCACGGTCACTATCTCGCCGCTGTCGACGACCACGGCGAGATCATCGGCTACGCCGGACTCCTCGCGCCGCGGGGAAGCGGCCAGGGCGACATCCAGACGATCGCCGTCGTCGAGGCGCACCGGCGCCGGGGGATCGGTGCCGCACTGCTCGATGCGCTGCTCGCCGAGGCCGAGGCGCGTGAGGCACACGAGCTCTTCCTCGAGGTGCGCGCAGACAACCCGAACGCCGAAGCGCTCTACGCGACGCGCGGATTCCAGCGCATCGCCATCCGCCCGAACTACTACCAGCCCGACGGCGTCGACGCCGTCATCATGAAGGCGGTGCGCGCATGAGCGGGGCCCTCGTGCTCGGGATCGAGACGAGCTGCGACGAGACCGGCATTGGCATCGTGCGCGGCACCGAGCTGCTCGCGAACGTCATCGCAAGCTCCATGGACGAGCACGCCCGCTACGGCGGTGTCGTGCCCGAGATCGCGGCGCGCGCGCACCTCGAGGCGATGACCCCCGCCATCCAGGAGGCGCTGCGCACCGCGGATGTCGAGCTCGCCGATCTCGACGCGATCGCCGTGACGAGCGGGCCGGGGCTCGCGGGTGCCCTCATGGTGGGAGTCGGGGCCGCGAAGGCGCTCGCGCTCGCTCTCGACAAGCCGCTCTACGCCGTCAACCATCTCGTCGGCCACGTGGGCGCGGATGTCCTCAATCACGAACCGCTCGTCGGCGACGGCGAGCTGGAGCTCCCGACGATCGCCCTGCTCGTCTCGGGCGGGCACACATCGCTCCTGCTCGTCCGCGATCTCGTCTCGGATGTCGAGCTGCTGGGCGAGACCATCGACGACGCCGCAGGCGAGGCGTTCGACAAGGTCGCCCGGCTGCTCGGCATGCCCTACCCCGGAGGCCCGCACATCGACCGCGCCGCCGACCAGGGCGACGACTCAGCGATCCGCTTCCCGCGCGGCCTCACCGCGCCCAAGGATCTCGAGCGGCACCGGTACGACTTCTCGTTCTCGGGCCTCAAGACCGCGGTCGCGCGCCACGTCGAGGCGGCACGTGAGGCGGGGGGCGAGCTGCCCGTGAACGACATCGCGGCGAGCTTCCGCGAGGCCGTCGTCGACGTGCTGCTCACGAAGGCGCTCGCCGCGTGCGCGGATCTCGGCGTGCCGCGACTGCTGCTCGGGGGCGGCGTCATCGCCAACCGGCGTCTGCGCGAAGCGGCGATCGAACGCTGTGCGGCCGCGGGTGTCGGCCTCCGCATCCCGCCGCTCAGCCTCTGCACCGACAACGGCGCCATGATCGCGGCGCTCGCCGCGCAGCTCATCGCGGCCGGGCGCGAGCCGTCGACACTCGACTTCGGGGCGGACTCCACCCTCCCGGTCACCCAGATCCAGGCCTGAGCAGTTGCCCCGCCCCTCCGCGGGCTGACACGATGACGGCACACCGAGCATGAACGGATCCCGTATGACCGACCCGACCTCCGGGCAGCCCGCCGCGTCCGCCCCGCAGTCGCCCCCGAACCCCTACCTCGTCGAGCGCGGGTGGGCGTCCGAGACAGCTGTCGCACCTGCGGCCCCGGTCGCGCCTCCCGCACCTGGCGCTGCTGCACCCGCCCCGCCGCACTACCAGCCGTACCCGACCGTCGCCCCCGCGGGAGCCGTGCCCTACACCGTCCAGGGGCAGGCCTACGCGTATGCGGCTCCGCGCACCAACACGCTCGCGCTCGTGTCGATGATCCTGTCGCTCGCCTCGATCGTGTTCCTGCTCCCCGCACTTGCGGGTGTCGTGTGCGGCCACATCGCGCTGTCGCAGATCAAGCGCACGGGCGAGGCCGGTCGCGGGATGGCGCTCACGGGCATCATCGTCGGGTACATCATCACGGGATTCGTGATCCTCATGATCGCGTTCCCCGTCCTGATGGCGCTCGCGTTCATGAGCGTCGGGGGATAACCCCCTGCGTCGAGGGGAGCTCTCTCCGTTGACACCCATCCGGCGCGCTGAAACCATTAGCGGGTACCCCACAACTCTTGAAGGAGTCCGGACATGACCGACCCCACGTCGCCCTCGAACCCCGAGGAGCAGGACGCCGTGCAGCCCGCGGCCGCGGCATCCGCACCTGAGGCTTCCGCCGCACCCGAGGCCGCGCCCGCGGCTCCTGCCGCCGACGCGCCTCCCGCCTACACGGCCCCCGCGGCTCCTGCCGCCGACGCGCCTCCCGCTTACACGGCCCCCGCGGCTCCTGCCGCCCCGGTTGCCAACCCGTATGCGGCACCTGCCGCTGGATACGCGCCCGCCGGTGCGCCGGTGAAGCAGACCCTGAGCCTGCTCTCGTTCATCTTCGGAATCGTGGGCGTGTTCCTCGGCTTCGTCGGCTGGGGACTCCTGTTCTCGATCGCCGCGGTGGTCCTCGGATTCATGGGCAAGAAGCGCGAGCCCGCAGCCCCCAAGTGGATGTGGCTCACGGGTCTCATCACCGGTTGGGTGGGCATCGCGCTCAACCTGATCATGTTCATCGTGCTGGTGATCCTGCCGCTGATCTTCCTGGTGAGCTTCGGATCGATGTACAACTACTGATCCCGTGCTGACGAAGGGGCGGAGCCGCAGGCTCCGCCCCTTCGTCATCCCCGGACGCCGCAGCGAGTCAGACGCGGTCGGCGAGGATCGCGAGCCGCCGCCCGCCGGCGCGGGTGAGGATGAGGGTCGCCTGTTCGGCGCCCTTGAGCGACAGGCGGGAGCGGAACGCCGCAGGGTCGATGTCGACGCCGCGCTTCTTGATCTCGAGCGTTCCGATTCCGCGCTCGCGCATCGCGGACTTGAGCTTGCGCTCGTCGAGCGGCAGCACCTCGCGCACGCGGAATGCCTGGCCGAATGGCGTCTCAGGGCGCACATCCGAGGTGATCCATGCGATCGACGCATCGATCATCCGCCCGTCGACGCGCCCGGCGAGCTCGCCGATGAGGCGCGCGCGGATGACGGAGCCGTCGGGTTCGAGCAGGTACTCGCCGAGCTCTCCCACGGTGGCGTCCTCGGAGGCCGTGGGGGCGGTGAGCTCGAAGGCGCCCTCCGTGCCGAGCACGAGCGCGGCACGCCCCACGCCCTCGCGCGCGAGCGCACCCGACCACACGACGAGCTCGACGACGTCGCGGCCCACCGTGATCCACTGGGCTTCCACACCCTCTGGGATGAGCGTGTGGTCGAGCGCGGGCCCGAGCTTGATGCCCGTGGGCTTCGCGGCAGCCCGTGCGAACACTGCGTCGAGCGGGGGCGACCAGTCGGCGGGATCCGCCTGCCGGCGCCCGCCTCCGCGGCGCGCAGGGTCGAACCACAGTGCGTCGACATCCGCGGGCTCGTCGGTCAGGGCGTCGCCGTGCACGACGCGCGCGTGGGGGAAGGGAGCCAGGTTGTAAGCGGCGATCGCGGCGGTGACCTCGTCGCGTTCGACCGCCACGACCCGCAGCCCGAGTCCGGCGAAGGCGAGCGAATCGGCGCCGATGCCGCATCCGAGGTCGGCCACCGAGGTGAGTCCGGCGCGGGCGAAGCGCCCTGCGTGGGTGGAGGCGACCTGCAGTCGCGTCGACTGCTCGAGTCCGTCCGGGGTGAAGAGCATCCGCGCGGCGAATTCGCCGAACTTGGCGCGGGCACGCGTGCGCAGCCGGGCCTGGGTGATGACCCCTGCGACGAGCGCGGGGGAGTGCCCGGCCTTGCGCAACCGTGACACGACGCGCACGACGTCGCTCTCTGCGGCGATATCGCCGACCTCGTCGAGGAGTCGCAGTCCTTCGGACGACAGCACGGTGCGCAGCTCGTCGGCATCCATCCGCCCACCGTAACCCCTGGTGCTCGTGAGCTCCGTTGGCAGTCGGATTGATTGAGTGCTAACACTCGCCCTATAGTTGTGTTGGCACTCTCGAATGGAGTGTGCCAAACCCTGAGTCTTCAGAAAGAGGTCACACGTGTCGGTCTCCATCAAGCCGCTCGAGGATCGCATCGTCATCAAGCAGGTCGACGCCGAGCAGGTCACCGCTTCGGGTCTGGTCATTCCGGACACCGCGAAGGAGAAGCCCCAGGAGGGCGAGGTCGTGGCTGTCGGCCCCGGTCGCATCGACGACAACGGCAACCGCGTTCCGCTCGACGTCGCAGTCGGCGACAAGGTCATCTACTCGAAGTACGGCGGCACCGAGGTCAAGTTCGGCGGGGAGGACTTCCTCGTCCTCTCGGCACGCGACGTGCTGGCGGTCGTCGTCCGCTGATGCATCTTCCCAGGATGTCTTCGTCGACATCCTGCCGAAAGGCCCCGTTGGTCCGCCAACGGGGCCTTTCGCGTCGGTGAGGAGTCATCCTGAGCGATACCCTCGCAGGGTGACTGCGCCCGACCCCGCACCCAGACGCCTCGGCGCATCCGGAGCCGGACTCCTTCAGGCGATCGGCGCATACGGCCTCTGGGGATTCCTGCCGCTCTTCTTCCTGGCGCTCGCGCCTGCGAGCTCGTGGGAGATCGTCGCCTTCCGCATCCTCATGTCGCTCGGATTCTGCGTGATCCTGCTCATGGTCACGCGCGGATGGGCTGCGTTCATCGCTCTCGCGCGGCAGCCGCGGGTGCTGCTCGCGATGGGCATCGCCGGGGTGCTCATCTACGTCAACTGGCAGATCTTCATCATCGCGACGCTCTCGGGGCATGTCGTCGAGAGCTCGCTCGGGTACTTCATCAACCCGCTCATCACGGTCGCTCTCGGGGTGATCCTGCTGCGCGAGCGTCTGCGGCCGCTGCAGTGGGTCGCGGTCGGCATCTCGCTCGTCGCGATCCTCGTGATCGCGATCGGCTACGGCGCATTCCCGTGGATCGCGCTCTCGCTCGCACTCACCTTCGGCTTCTACGGGTACATCAAGAAGCGTGTCGGAGGTCAGATCGACGCCGTCAGCGGGCTCACGCTCGAGACGGCATGGCTCACACCCGTCGCGATCGTGCAGCTCGTCATCACGGGTGCGACGGTCGGGCTCACGGTCGGCAACGTCAGCCCCCTGCACACCGTGCTCATGATCACCACGGGAGTCGCCACCGCGGTGCCCCTGCTGCTGTTCGCATCCGCCGCGCGGCGCCTTCCGCTCGTCGCGCTCGGGCTCACGCAGTACCTCGCGCCCACCCTGCAGTTCATCGTCGGCGTCGCGCTGCTCGGCGAGCCCATGCCGCTCGGGCGCTGGATCGGGTTCGCGCTCGTCTGGGTCGCGCTCGTCGTCCTCACGGTCGACATGGTGCGCGCCGCGCGCGCGGGTCGCCGCGCCTCCGTTCCCGTCGCCTGACGACACGGTAGTGTCACCGCGTGGCCGGACGCCGGCCGTTGAGGAAGGACCCCGGATGCCCCGCGCTCGCGCCGCCCGCCTCCCCGCGCTCGCCGCCGCCGCGGCGGTGACGCTGCTTCTCGCGGCGTGCACGCCGGAGGCGATCGAGCCCACGCCCACACCCACCCCGGTCGAGACGATCGCCCCCAGCGGCGACGGAATCCTGCGCATCGGCACCCTCTTCCCCACGACGGGGGCGACGGCATTCATCGGCGCCGCGCAGGTCGCCGGTGTCAACGCCGCCGTCCGCGAGCTCAACCAGTCCGGCGGCGTTCTCGGGGCCCCCGTCGAGGTGTACAACCGCGACTCCGGCGATGCCAGCACCGAGACCCTCGAGGCGTCCTTCGCCGCCCTCCTCGAGCGAGGCGTCGACGTCATCGTCGGCCCCTCCTCCTCGGTGCTCGCCGAACGGATCCTGCCGCTCGCCGCCGACGCCGGGATCCCCGTCATCACGCCCGCGGCCACCTACCCGCGGCTCACGGAGATCGACTCCGACGGCTGGCTGTTCCGCACCATCCCGTCGTACGCCCACCAGGGCACGGCCCTCGGATTCGTGCTTCCGGATGCAGGAGCGTCGTCCGTCGCCCTCGTCGCCACGAGCGACCCCGTCGCCGCGTCGATCGAGGCGCCGCTCGAGGCCGCTCTCGCCGAGAACGGGGGCGAGCTCGTCGCCTCGGTGGCCGTGGCGAACGCGGCGGGTGTCGCAGCCGCAGTCACCCAGGTGAAGAAGGCCGCCCCCGACGCCGTCGTGCTCGCCACCCCCGACAACGGCGAGCTCACGCTCGCCCTCATCGCCGCGCTGCGCGATGCACGACTCGGCGGCGCCAAGCTGTGGCTCACGAGCCAGAACCTCGCCGACTACTCGCAGGCTCTGCCCGCCGGCACCCTCGACGGGGCCACGGGCCTTCTCGAAGGCGCACAGCCCGACGACGCATTCATCGCCAAGCTCAAGGTCGAGGACCCGGGGCTCGGCGATGTGCGCTACGCCGCCGAGTCGTTCGATGCCGTCGTGCTCGCCGCCCTCGCTGCGACGCTCGCGGGCGACGATGGAGGGGCATCGATCCGCTCCCGCCTCATCGACGCGACGCGCGACGGCATCCGCTGCTCGAGCTTCGGCGAATGCCTCGACGTGCTCGAGACGGAGGACGACATCGCCTACGAGGGCATCGTCGGACCGCTGCGTCTGGATGACGCCGGCGATCCCACCCTCGCCGGTTACGGCCTCTACGGATACGGCGCAGGCAACACCTTCAGCCGCACCGGCACCGCTCAAGGCTGACCGTCGGAGCGGTGCGAAAACCGTTATAGACCGTTAGCACATCGCAACACCGCCGAAACACGAGTACCACTAGGTTTGACCCAACCCGAAGCGGGGTGAGCGTCATTCCGTTCCGGGATCCATACACACCTAGGAGCACTATGAACGTCTTCACTCGTTCGCACGGCGGCAAGACGATGGCGGGTATCGCCATGGTCGGCGCCAGCGTCCTCGTCCTCAGTGGCTGCACCACGACTTCCGGCGATGGCGACGAACAGGGCAACGCCTTCAAGTTCCCCATCGACTGCAGCGCTGCGGCCCCCGCATCGTACACGCCGGAATACGCCTCCACCTCGACGGGTCCCGCCACCGACCTGACGTTCAACATCGGAACCGCGCTTCCCGTCACCGGCAACCTCGCCTTCCTCGGCCCGCCCGAGATCTCGGCCACCGAGTACGCGGCGTCCGTCGTGAACGAGGCGGCCAAGGGCGTCACCATCAACCTGATCCAGGGCGACTCCGGCGACACCGACAACAAGGCTTACGAGACCGAGATCCCGCGTCTGCTCAACGCCGGCGCGACCGCGATCGTCGGCGCCGCGTCGTCGGGCACCTCGCTGCAGTTCATCGACTCGGTCATCGCCGCGAACGCCATCCAGTTCTCGCCGGCCAACACCTCGGCTGCCTTCACCGGCTACGAGGACAACGGCCTCTACTGGCGCACCGCCCCCTCAGACGTTCTCCAGGGCGAGGTGCTCGGCAACCTCATCGCGAGCGACGGCAACGAGACCCTCGGTCTCATGATCCTCAACGACTCGTACGGCACCGGTCTCGCGTGCTTCGCCAAGGAGGCCTTCGAGGCCGCCGGCGGCGAGGTCGTCTCCGCGTCGCTCTACAACACGGGTGACACGAACTTCTCGGCTCAGGTCGAGGATGTTCTCGCGGCCGACCCCGACGCGATCGCGCTGATCACGTTCGACGAGGTCAAGACGATCATCCCCGAGCTCGTGGGTGCGGGCGTCGCGCCCGAGAAGTTCTACTTCGTGGACGGCAACCTCGCCAACTTCGGCACCGACCTCGAAGAGGGCACCCTCGAGGGTGCCAAGGGCACCTACCCGGCGGTCGACCCTGCGTCGATCGAGGAGTTCCGCTCGGCGCTCGACGCGTTCTGGACGGCCCGTGGCAACGAGCCGCTCAAGGACTTCACCTACGCGCCTGAGTCGTACGACGCCGTGATCCTGCTTGCGCTCGCCGCACTCAAGGCTGGCTCCGCTGCCGGCCCCGACGTGGCTGCGAACCTGCAGGAGGTCTCGGGTGGTTCCGGTGACGGCACCAAGTGCACCACGTACGCGGAGTGCGCCGACATCATCATCGCGGGCGGCGTCGCCGACTACGACGGCGTCTCGGGTCCGATCACGTTCGACGAGGTCGGCGACCCGACCGAGGCGTCGATCGGCATCTTCCAGTACGGCCCCGACAACAACTACGAGTTCCTGAGCGTGGGCTGATCCCCACTCTCTGAGCTCCAACGGGCGGCCCCGGTCTTCGGACCGGGGCCGTTCCGCGTTCCCCGCCCCGGGAGTCCGCCCGGCCCACCCGTCATCCTCCCCCGAGGAGCGTCTCGTCCGCCCGCGGCTGCAGGGAAGCTCGCGCTGGGGGATGGCAGGGCGGGCACAGCGAAGCGCCCCGCCTCCGGGAAGGAGACGGGGCGCTTCGCGAGCGGGGTGCCTCAGGCGCCGAGCGTGCCCAGGTACAGGCCGATGACCTTCGGATCGGACAGCAGCTCGCGTCCGGTGCCCGTGTAGGCATCGCGGCCTTGGTCGAGCACGTAGCCGCGGTCGCAGATCTGCAGGCAGCGTCGCGCGTTCTGCTCGACCATGATCGTGGTCACGCCGGCCTTGTTGATCTCGGAGACGCGCAGGAACGCCTCGTCCTGACGCGACGGCGAGAGTCCGGCCGACGGCTCGTCGAGGAGAAGCACGTGCGGGTCCATCATGAGCGCGCGCCCCATGGCGACCATCTGCCGCTCGCCGCCCGAGAGCGAACCGGCGCGCTGCTGGAGCCGCTTGCCGAGGTCGGGGAAGATCGATGTCACGAACTCCGTGCGCTCGGCGACCGCAGACGGCCGCTGGAAAGCGCCCATCTGCAGGTTCTCGGCGATGGTGAGGCTCGGGAACACGTTGTTCGTCTGCGGCACCAAGCCGACGCCGCGCGCCACGAGCTTGTTGGCGCGGAGCCCCGTGATGTCGTCGCCGTTGAGGAAGACGTTGCCGGAGCGCACCTTCACCTGGCCGAAGATCGCCTTCAGCATCGTGGACTTGCCGGCGCCGTTCGGGCCGATGATGCCGATCAGCTCGCCCTTCCGGGCGACGAGGTTCGCGCCGTTGAGGATGTTGACGCCGGGCAGGTACCCGGCGGTCACGTCCCGCAGCTCGACGACATACTCGGGGGAGGCGGTGCCTGCGCTGCTCACTTGGTGTCCTCCGTGCTGTCGTCCGCCACGGGGGCCGACTCGATCGCCTCGTCGAGTTCCTGAACGGTCTCGGCGAGCTCCTTGGCTTCTTCAGTGAGTTCGCCTTCGTAGCGGCCGGTGACAACTCCGAGGTCGACGTCCTGGTGGGCGCCGAGGTAGGCGTCGATCACGGCCTTCTCCTTCATGACCGAGTCGGGCGGGCCTTCCGCCACCACGCGGCCCTCCGCCATGACGACCACCCAGTCGGCGATGTGGCGCACCATGTGCATGTCGTGCTCGACGAACACGACCGTCATGCCGAGATCCTTGAGGTCGAGGATGTGGTCGAGCAGCGACTGGGTGAGCGCGGGGTTCACGCCGGCCATCGGCTCGTCGAGCATCACGAGGGTCGGGTCGCTCATGAGGGCGCGCGCCATCTCGAGGAGTTTGCGCTGGCCCCCCGAGAGAGAGGCGGCGAAGTCGCTCTCCTTGGTGTCGAGCTTGAAGCGCTTGAGAAGACCGCGGGCCTTCTCCTCGATCTCGGAGTCCTGCGAACGCCAGATGAAGGGGAACAGGCTCGAGAGGATCCGCTCGCCCTTCTGGTGCGGCGCGCCGAGCTTCATGTTCTCGAGCACCGTGAGCAGGCCGAGCGACTTCGTGAGCTGGAAGGTGCGCACCTGCCCCATGCGGGCCGTCTTATAGGCGGGGATGCCCGAGAGCGAGGTGCCATCGAACGACCAGGTGCCCGCGTTCGCCTTGTCGAAGCCGGTCAGCAGGTTGAACAGGGTGGTCTTGCCGGCGCCGTTCGGGCCGATGAGTGCGGTGATCGCGTGGCGCGGGATCTCGAGGTGATCCACGTCGACGGCCGTGAGGCCGCCGAACTCGCGGCGCACGCCGTCGATGACGATGATCGGATCGACCTTCGCCACACCCGGGGTGATCTCGCCTCGGTGCAGCCCGGTCGCCTTGGCGCGCGGGGTCGGAGCGGTGATGTCAGCGGACAAAGGTCAGCTCCTTCTTGTTGCCGAGGATGCCCTGCGGGCGGAAGATCACGAGGAGCATGAGCGCCGCACCGACGAGCACGAAGACGAGCATCTGGCTCTGCTCGGAGGTGAGGAACGGCAGCCAGCCGATCTTCACGAGCCCGGGGAGCAGGTTCGACAGGAACGCGCGCACGACCCAGAAGAGCACCGCGCCGAGCACGGGTCCGAAGATCGTCGCCGCGCCGCCGAGGAGAAGCGCCGTCCACACGTAGAACGTCTGCGAGGTGACGTACACGTTCGGGTTCACGTTGGTGCCGAGGGCCGTCAGGATGCCACCTGCGGCGATGATGACGCCACCCACGATGAGCGCCTGCATCTTGAAGGCGAACACGTTCTTTCCGAGCGAGCGCACCGCGTCCTCGTCTTCGCGGATGCCGCGGATGACCCGGCCCCACGGGCTGCGCATGAGCAGCCATACGATGGCCACGACGATCGCGATCGTGATGACGCCGATGATGATGACCCACCACTCGTCCGCGCTGTAGGTCCAGGGCCCCCAGCCGTAGCGTCCGGGAGGAATCGGGTTGCTCGCGCGGAAGCCGCTCTGGAATCCGAAGAGGCCGTCGGCGGAGCCGGTGATGTTGCGTCCGGCGGACGTGAGGAACAGCAGACGCACGACCTCGGCGGCCGCGATCGTCACGATGGCGAGGTAGTCGCCGCGCAGGCGCAGCGTCGGGATGCCCATGACGAGCGCGAAGAGCACGGCGGCGACGAGACCGATGAGGATCGCCAGCGGCCACGGGACGCCGAAGGAGAGGATCGAGATGGCGAAGCCGTACGCGCCGATCGCCATGAATCCGGCGACACCCATGTTGAGCAGTCCGGTGAAGCCGAAGTGCACCGACAGGCCGATCGCCGCGAGCACGAAGCCGAGCGTGGTCGGCTGCAGCATCTGCGACGCCGTATTGGACAGGATCTGAAGGAAGTCCATCGCGGCTATCCGATTCTCTCTCGACGTCCGAGGATGCCCTGCGGACGGAACAGCAGGATGACGATGAGGACGACGAGCGCACCCACGTACTTGAGGTCGGACGGGATCCACAGGGTCGACACCTCGACGAGCAGGCCCACGATGATCGCGCCGACGAGGGCGCCCCATGCGGTTCCGAGTCCGCCGAGTGTGACAGCGGCGAACATCAGGAGGAGCACGCTCGTTCCCATGTCCCACTTGATGCCCGGTCGGAAATACGCCCACAGCACGCCGGCGAGTCCCGCGAGCGCCGCACCCACCACCCACACGACGCGCACGACCGCGTCGACGTCGATGCCGCTCGCGGCAGCGAGGGAGGGGTTGTCGGAGACGGCGCGTGTGGCGCGACCCATGCGGGTGCGCATGAGCCACCAGGCGAAGATGCCGATCACGGCGAGCGATACGGCCATGCTGATGACGTCGGTGACCGTGAGACGCACAGGGCCGAGTCCGGGGATCGTCTGAGAGACGGATCCCGGCAGCTGCGTCGTGCCACCGCCGACGAACATCTGGTAGACGTACCGCAGCGCGAGCGAGAGGCCGATCGACACGATCATGAGCTGCACGGTTCCGATGCCGCGTCGTCGCAAGGGGCGCCAGAGCCCGGAATCCATCGTGTATCCGAAGAGTGCGGATGCGATGACGGCGAGCGGGATCGCGATCCAGATCGACAGATCGAGCGCTGTGGTGAACAGCAGCGCCATGAGCGCGCCGAAGGTCACCATCTCACCGTGTGCGAAGTTCGACAGGCCCGTTGTTCCGAACACGAGCGAGAGGCCGATCGCCGCGAGGGCGAGCATGAGGCCGAAGTTGAGCCCGTTGACCGCGCGCGAGATGAACTGGTCGAGGACCGACACCGTCGTTCGTTCGGCGGCGCCGAGGGTGAAGTTGCGGGTGACGTTGCTCGTCGCGCCGAACGTGGCCTCCACGCTCGTCTCGAATCCCTGGGGCGCTTCGACGCCATCCGGAAGCGTCGACTCGTCGAGCGTCACCGTCCAGGTGCCGTCCTTCGTCGGCACGCCGACCGACCAGGCGCCCTTGTCATCGGTGACGTCCTCGCCTTCGAAGTCGCCGTTGGTGACCGTGATCGTCACGCCCTCGAGGACCTCGCCGGCAGCGCGGACGTTCCCCTTGATCGAGAAGGGGAACTCGTCGTCGGCGGTCGCCGCTGCGGCGTAGCTGGGCGTGGCGAGTCCGACGAAGAGCGCGGCACCGAACAGTGCGGCGATAACCGGCGACACTGTGCGCTTCCGATGTCGGGTGGTGGTGCGCGGTCTCCGAACGATCGCCACGGGCAACCTCCTGGTGGGGTGGATGAGCCGAAGGCACTGCTGGTGACGACGGCGACACCTGAGAATGTATTCAGCGATTGTTGCGTCCGAGTTTCGTGAGCGCAACTTACTCGCGACGAGCGATGCCGGATCGATACCGGTACCGGAGGAGTGCTCGTTACCGGATGGGAATGAATTCCCATCCGCGCGACTTTAGGATTGGCAGACACGATCGCGCGGGAGAGCACACACATGGAACACAACGATCCGTTCGGCTTCGTCGGACTCACCTACGACGATGTGATGCTCCTGCCTGGGCACACGGACGTGATTCCGAGCGAGGCGGACACCTCGTCGCGCCTGACGCGCCGCATCCGCGTCAACGCTCCGCTGCTCTCGAGCGCGATGGACACCGTCACCGAGGGCCGTATGGCGATCGCGATGGCGCGCCAGGGCGGCATCGGCATCCTGCACCGCAACCTGTCCATCGAGGACCAGGCGACACACGTCGACAAGGTGAAGCGCTCCGAGTCGGGCATGATCACCAACCCGGTGACGACGACCCCGGAGGCGACCGTCGCCGAGGTGGACGCGCTGTGCGGTCAGTTCCGCGTCTCCGGCCTCCCGGTGGTCGAGGGCGACGGCAAGCTCGTCGGCATCATCACCAACCGCGACATGCGCTTCGTGTCGCCGTTCGAGAAGGCGTCGACGCTCGTGCGCGACGTCATGACGAAGACACCACTCATCACCGCTCGCGAGGGCATCGACCCGGATGAGGCGGTCGCGATCTTCGCGCAGCACAAGATCGAGAAGCTCCCGCTCGTTGACGCCGAGGGTCGCCTGCGCGGACTCATCACCGTCAAGGACTTCGACAAGTCCGAGCAGTACCCGAACGCCACCAAGGACGACGAAGGTCGCCTGCGCGTGGGTGCTGCTGTCGGGTTCTTCGGCGACGCGTGGGAGCGCGCGGGCGCGTTGCGCGACGCGGGGGTCGATGTCATCGTCGTCGACACCGCCAACGGCGACTCCGCCGGCGTGCTCGACATCATCCGTCGTCTCAAGTCGGATCCGGCGTTCGCCGCGATCGACGTCATCGGCGGCAACGTGGCCACCCGCTCGGGTGCTCAGGCGCTCATCGACGCGGGCGCGGACGCCGTGAAGGTGGGCGTCGGCCCCGGCTCGATCTGCACCACCCGCGTGGTCGCGGGCGTCGGCGTGCCCCAGGTGACGGCGGTCTACGAGGCATCGCTCGCCGCACGCGAGCACGGCGTGCCGGTGATCGCCGACGGCGGCCTGCAGTACTCGGGCGACATCGCGAAGGCGCTCGTCGCGGGCGCCGACACGGTGATGCTCGGCTCGCTCCTCGCCGGCACCGACGAGTCGCCCGGCGACCTGGTGTACGTGGGCGGCAAGCAGTTCAAGAACTACCGCGGCATGGGCTCGCTCGGTGCGCTCTCCGACCGCGGCAAGAAGACGTCCTACTCGCGCGACCGCTACTTCCAGGCGGATGTCCCCTCGGACGCGCAGCTGATCCCCGAGGGCATCGAGGGGCGCGTGGCCTACCGCGGCTCGCTCGGCGCCGTCGTCTACCAGCTCGTCGGGGGACTCCGTCAGTCGATGTTCTATGTGGGCGCTCGCACCATCGATGAGCTCAAGCAGCGCGGCAAGTTCGTGCGCATCACGCCCGCCGGGCTCAAGGAATCCCACCCGCACGACATTCAGATGGTCGTCGAGGCGCCGAACTACTCCCGCTGACCGCAGAGCGTGAGACCGAAGGGGATGCCGGAAGGCGTCCCCTTCGTCGTACCGCGGGAACTTCACAGCGAGACGGTTTCCGCATCTATCCACAGATCGGCGACCGAGGGCTTCGGGCCCGGCGCGGAGCAGGCATCCTCGTGCGATGCATCGTGGTCGATCGAGCGCGCGTCGGCGCCCCACCCCGTCCGTTCTGCGGTTGATCGGGGTCGCGCTCGCCGCGGCCGTCGCGCTCACGGCCTGCACGGATCGCGGCGCCGTCCGTGTGGATGCGGTGGAGCTCGACAGCCCTGCGTGGCTCCAACCGACCCAGCGGGCGGTGAGCCTGGGGGCGCTGCTTCCGTCCGATGGTGACGTGCCTTCTCTCGTCGTGGGTGCCACCGCGGAGGCCGGTGGTCCGCTCGTCGCGACGGTGTGGACGGTGGGTGACGACGGCGGGCTGTCGGAGCGTGCGCTTCCCGGCGCAGCGGGGCAGTTCTGGCCCGCGGCGGCAGGCTCATCATCGGTGACCATCATCGCTGGCCAGGCGTGGGACTCCGGGGAGAGCCGACTGCGCCTGCTCCTGTCCGCTGACCGAGTCACCTGGCGCGATGTTGTTCTCGATGACGCCCTAGCGCGCGACTACCCATGGGTGTCGGGGATCGCGGTGGATGCAGGGAACGGCTATGTCGTCGCAACATCCGCCGATGGGCGCGCGATCGGTCTTCGGATCACCGACGGCGCGGTGCGGAAGTTCGAGCTTCCCACGCCTGAGTCAGGACTCCTGGGCGCGTCCGGATTGACGGTATCCGCGGGGAGGATGGTTCTTGTGGCGCGCTCGGGGCCGGAAGGCGAGCCCTCGGCGCCGAAGGTCCACGTGTCCGACGATGGCGGCGCGAACTGGAGCGCCGGCGCCGAGCTGGACACTGCAGACCCCATGACCACCGTCGCCGGAGTCGTCGCCGTGGGGGATGGGTTCCTCGTGACCGGCGCCGTGGCGGATCGCGAGGATCGGGGATTCGCGAACGTTCCCGCCGCATGGTGGTCGGAGGACGGTCACGCTTGGAGCCTCGAGACGGTGCCGCTCGCCGACGACGGAGGTTTCGGGGCCCCGCACGGGGTGACGGTCGGTTTCGGGGCGCCGATCGTCGACAACGGCTACGTCGCGACCGTCGCGTATGACGCGGCCGCGGACGTCTCCGCGATCTACACGCGGTCGCCAGGCGGCGAATGGGTGCATCGAGGAACGACCACTCCAACCCCGCGCCTCGGTGCGGGCGGACTTGCGCTGCCGAGGCCTGACGGGTCGGTGCTGGCGGCGGTCGGTGGTTCATCGGCGTATCGATGGGGAGCGCTCGGCGTTGACGGCACGTGGACGGACCTCGAGGTGCTGAGCGTTCGCGAGGACATCGCGGAGGTGAGTTCCCTCGTCCTCGGTTCCGACGGAGTCGAGGCGCTCGCGCGCATGCCGCGTTTCGAGACGAGCGACGGATCATGGCGGACGTACTCGGAGGTCTTCACGGCTGTCGTCGATGCGTCGGGCACGACACAGCATGGGTGGTCGCCCTCGGAGCTCGGTGAGATGACAAGCGTCGTGATGGCGGTGAATCCCGTCGGGGACGAGGTGCGAGTCGGCCTCGACTTCACGGATGCCGGGGTGATCGCGCGCAGCTGGTTCCGCGCATCGGGTGGCGAGGATTGGATCTCCGGGGCCGGTTTTCCTCAGCATGGCGGCTTCACATCGCCCGGCGTCGCCGCTGCGGGTGGAGGATGGGCGCTCTTCGGTGGGATGCGACCGAACGTCGGTCCTGGCGCGGTGGCGCGAGCGATCATCGTGACGTCCCCGGACGGTCGTCTGTGGACCGAGGTCGCGGGCGACTTCGCAGATGACGACCGCGCCTCAGCGGTCACGGGCGTCTGTGACCTCCCCAGCGGCGGGATGATCGCGGTCGGCTGGGTCGAGGCCGCCGACCGCACCACGCGTGCGATCGCATGGGAGCCTGATGCCACCGGATGGTGGCATCGCGTCGCGATCG
Organism: Salinibacterium sp. ZJ70; assembly: GCF_011751865.2. Taxonomy (GTDB): domain Bacteria; phylum Actinomycetota; class Actinomycetes; order Actinomycetales; family Microbacteriaceae; genus Homoserinibacter. The sequence goes on from NZ_CP061770.1 coordinate 370,257, forward strand.
GTCCGTTGGGCGAGGCTCCGGGCTGGGCGACCGGGTGTGCGTCGGGCGACGATGGTGCCGTGATCGCCGCCTACGTTTCGGGTCGGAGCGTGCTCGCCCACAGTGCGGACGGATTCGACTGGGCAGAAGTGCTGCGGGTCGATCCTGGCAACAGCGTCGGCGTCCCGGTCGAGGTGCCGGGAGGATTCGCCGCCCCCGGGGAGTACTCGGGAGGGGGCACCGATGGCCCCGCGGTCTGGCTGTCACGCGATGGCCGCGAGTGGTCTGCTGTGGTCGTCCCCAGTCGAGCACCGGGCTCCACGCTTGCGGTCGCACCGCTCGGAGCTGACCTGATCGTCGCGCAGAGCGGCCGGATCGGAGCGCCCCTGCTGCTCGTCCCCGACATCGCGAGGCTCATCGGCCAGTGAGCCCGAGGATGGGCGCCGCGGCGCGACGGTAGGCTGGGTGAGTGAGCGACATCGAGATCGGCCGGGCCAAGCGCGCCAAGCGCGCGTACTCCTTCGACGACATCGCGATCGTGCCCAGCCGGCGCACGCGCGATCCGAAGGACGTGAGCGTCAGCTGGACGATCGACGCCTTCACCTTCGACATCCCCGTGCTCGCGGCACCCATGGACTCCGTGGTGAGCCCCGCGACCGCGATCCGGATCGGGCAGCTGGGTGGCCTCGGTGTGCTCGACCTCGAGGGCCTCTGGACGCGCTACGAGAACCCCGAGGCGGCGCTCGCCGAGATCCGCGACCTGCCCGCTGAGACCGCCACCCGCCGCATGCAGCAGCTGTACGCGGAGCCGGTGAAGCCCGAGCTCATCAAGGAGCGCCTCGCCGAGGTGCGCGCCGCGGGCGTTCCCGTGGCCGGCGCCCTCAGCCCTCAGCGCACCCAGGAGCACTACAAGACCGTCGTCGACGCGGGCGTCGACCTGTTCGTCATCCGCGGCACCACGGTGAGCGCCGAGCACGTCTCCAAGACGGTCGAGCCCCTCAACCTCAAGAAGTTCATCTACGAGCTCGACGTGCCCGTGATCGTCGGCGGCGCCGCCACCTACACGGCCGCGCTGCACCTCATGCGCACGGGCGCTGCGGGCGTGCTCGTCGGCTTCGGCGGAGGCGCCGCGAGCACGACGCGGGCGAGCCTCGGCATCCACGCACCCATGGCGACCGCGGTCGCCGATGTCGCCGGCGCGCGCCGCGACTACCTGGACGAGTCGGGCGGGCGCTACGTGCACGTCATCGCGGACGGCGGACTCGGCACGAGCGGCGACATCGTGAAGGCGGTCGCATGCGGCGCTGACGCGGTCATGCTCGGATCGACGCTCGCGCGTGCCGAAGAGGCTCCCGGCGCCGGATGGCACTGGGGTGCGGAGGCTGTGCACTCGGAGCTGCCGCGCGGCAACCGCGTGGAGGTGGGCACGATCGCGTCGATGGAGCAGGTGCTCTTCGGCCCGTCGGAGCACCCCGATGGCCAGGTCAACCTCATCGGCGCCCTGCGTCGCTCGATGGCGACCACCGGATACTCCGACCTCAAGGAGTTCCAGCGCGTCGAGGTCGTCATCGCCCCGTACCAGAACGTCTGATCTGCCGCGACCCCTGTGCGCCGCGAATGCGCGAGCGTAGGGTGGCGGAATGGGCAGCCTCGGACCTGATGGACGAGTCGAAGCGCTTCGGGCGCTCCGTGAACGCGAGCTCGATGTGCTCGTCATCGGCGGGGGCATCGTCGGTGCCGGGACGGCGCTGGATGGGGTGACCCGGGGCCTCTCGACAGGCATCGTGGAGGCCCGCGACTGGTCGTCAGGAACGAGCAGCCGCAGCTCGAAGCTGGTGCACGGCGGCATCCGCTATCTGGAGCAGCTCGACTTCGGGCTCGTCCGGGAGGCGCTGATCGAACGCGGGCTGCTGCTGCAGCGGATCGCCCCGCACCTCGTGAAACCCGTCAAATTCCTCTACCCCGTGACCGCCCCCGTGGTGGAGCGGGCGTACATCGGGGCGGGCATGGCCCTCTACGACCTGTTCTCATGGACGGGCGGACGGGCTCCCGGGGTGCCCCATCACCGGCACCTCTCGAAGAAGCAGCTCGCCAAGGCGGCGCCCGACCTCGCCCCGGATGCTTTCCGCGGCGGCCTCGTGTACTACGACGCCCAGGTCGACGACGCGCGCTACGTCGCGAGCCTGGTGCGCACCGCGGCCGAGTACGGCGCGCATGCCGCGAGCCGGGTGAAGGTGCTGGACCTGCTGCGGGAGGGCGCGCGCGTCGTGGGCGTCCACGCCCTCGATCGGGAGACCGGCGAGGAGTTCGACATCCGCGCCCGCCAGGTGCTGTCGGCGACGGGCGTCTGGACGGATGAGATCCAGCAGATGGCGGGTGTGCGTCCGTTCCGCGTGCGGGCGTCGAAGGGTGTGCACCTCGTGATCCCGCGCGACCGCATCCGGGGCACGATCGGGCTGCTGCTGCGCACCGAGAAGAGTGTGCTGTTCCTCATCCCGTGGGGCAGGCACTGGCTCATCGGCACCACCGACACGGACTGGGAGCTCGATCTCGCGCACCCCGCCGCGACGGCCGCCGACATCGACTACATCCTCGGTCACATCAACACCGTGCTCGCGACGCCGCTCACCCGCGACGACGTGGAGGGCGTGTTCGCCGGGCTTCGGCCCCTGCTCGCAGGCGAGAGCGACGAGACCAGCAAGCTCAGCCGCGAGCACATCGTCGCGACGCCCGTGCCGGGTCTCGTGGTGGTCGCGGGCGGCAAGTGGACGACCTACCGGGTGATGGCGAAGGACACCGTGGATGCCGCCGTGCGGGCCCTCGGACGCCCGGTGCCCGAGTCGGTCACCGAGGACATCGCCCTCACGGGCGCGGAGGGCTACCCCGCGGCCTGGAACCGACGCGGACGCATCGCCCGCCGCTACGGCCTCACCCCAGCCGCGGTCGCGCACCTGCTCAACCGCTACGGCATGCACGCGCGCGACGTGCTCGCGCTCGTGCGGGCGCGTCCCGAGCTCGGGGAGCTCCTTCCGGGGACAGAGGACTATCTCGCCGCCGAGGTCGTGTACGCGGCGAGCCACGAGGGCGCCCTTCACCTGGACGATGTGCTGGCCCGGCGCACCCGTATGTCGATCGAGGCATGGGACCGGGGCGTGTCAGCGGCGCCCGTCGCGGCGCGCCTCATGGCCGAGGTGCTCGGCTGGGACGAGGCCCGGATCGTGCGCGAAGTCGAGCTGTACCTCGAGCGGGTCGTGGCGGAGAGGGCGAGCCAGCTGGAGCCGAACGACGCATCCGCTGAGCGGGTGCGGCTCGCCGCGCGCGAAGTGTGACCGACGGCCGCGACGCAGCGGCCCTCAGTCGGAGGGGCGCAACGACACCAGGATCTCGGCGTGCCGCAGCAGGAACGTGCGCTCATCGAGCTTCTTGCGGCGCAGCCACCCGGTGACCTCGTCGTTGTGCTTGCTCGCGTTGCAGGACGCGCAGGCCGGCACCACGTTCTCGAGCGTGTAGCGGCCGCCGCGGGAGATCGGCTGGATGCAGTCGCGCTGCAGTGCCGCCGCGGGCGACTGGCAGTAGGCGCACCCGCCCCAGGCATCGAGCAGGCTCTGCCACTCGGCGGGGGTGAGGTCGTTGTCGGCGCGCGCCACGCGATTGCGGCGCCGCGTGGCGTACCGGGCGCGGGCCGCCGGTGAGGCGGGAGAGGAGCTGCGGCGGCGTCGCACGCCTCGATCGTAGCCGCGCGCCGATCCGCCCGGCGCCGGCGGAAGCGCCGCCGTTAGGCTGGTGCGGTCCGAACCGCCTCATGAGGAGCTCACCATGGTCGACGTCCGCCGCGTCAAACTCCCCGGCGTGGGAGTGCTCCACACCTTCGTCACCGACGACGGCGGCAAGGTGGGTGTCATCACGCACCGCTCCGGCGCATCCGACCTGATCTCGTTCTCGGATGCCGAGGACGGCGACCACAAGGTGTCGCTGCGTCTCGACGAGGATGAGGCGCGCACGCTCGCCGAGCTGCTCGGCGGCACGCAGATCACCGAGTCGATCAGCAGCCTCGAGGCCATCCCCGGCCTCTCGATCGACTGGTTCCCGGTCGACTACGACCACCACATCGCCGGGCAGCCGCTCGGCAGCATGACCGATCGCGGCCTCCCGGGCGTGACGGTCGTGGCGGTCGTGCGCGGCGACTCCGCCAACCCCGGCCCCGACGCCGACTTCCGCGTCTTCCCCGGTGACACGCTCGTCGTGGCGGGCGCACCCGAGAAGGTCGCGAAGGCGTTCCAGTTCTATCGGACGGGCGAGTTCAAGTCGCGTAGCGCTGACGCTCCGCCCGGGGGCTGAGCATGGAGGGGCACCTCGGCGAGAACCTCATCGTTCTCGGCGTCCTCTTCGTGATCGCGTATGCGCTGGGTCGCCTCGGCAAGCTCATCGGCGTGCCGACGATCCCCATCTACATGCTCGTCGGCCTGCTCGCGAGCCCTCACGTGGACTGGTTCCCGCTCGACTTCGAAGCCGGCTACGTCGAGCTCATCGCGGTGTTCGGCCTCATCCTGCTGCTGTTCAACCTGGGGCTGGAGTTCGATCAGGACGAGTTCTTCGGCAATGCCGGGCGTCTGCTCATCTCGGGCGGCACGTACGTGGCGATCAACATGATCGCGGGCTTCTCCTTCGGGATGATGGTGGGCTGGGGCACGCGCGAAGCGCTCGTGATCGCCGGGATGACGACCACCTCGTCGAGCGCGATCGTCACGAAGCTGCTCATCGAGCTGAAGCGGCTGGCGAACCCCGAGACCCCGATGATCCTCGGTGTGACGGTCGTGGAGGACATCTTCGTCGCCGTGTACCTGGCGATCGTGTCGGTCGTGCTCTCGGGCGAGACGGACTTCTGGGCGGTCGTCCTGAAGCTCGCGATCGCGTTCGTGTTCCTCGCCGTGATGTTCTCGGTGGCGCGATTCGGCGGCAGGTGGGTGTCGAAGCTCATCCAGACGAAGGACGATGAGCTCTTCACGATCCTGATCTTCGGCCTCGCCGTCATGTTCGGCGGCATCGGCGAGATCATCGGCGTGACGGATGCGATCGGCGCGTTCCTCATCGGTCTCGCGATCGGCGCGACCCGCTTCCGCGCGCGCATCGAAGCCTTCACGACACCGCTGCGCGACGTGTTCGGCGCCTTCTTCTTCCTCAACTTCGGGCTGGCGCTCGACCCGTCGACATTCGGGCTGGTGCTGCTGCCGGTGGCCATCGCCGTCGCGATGACGCTCGTCCTGAACGCGATCGCCGGGCAGATCGTGGCGCGCATCAACGGCTTCGGTGCTCAGGCCGGCATCAACACCGCCGTCATCCTCGTGAGCCGCGGCGAATTCGTGCTCATCCTCGCGACGCTCGCGATGATGGGCGATCTCAACCCGCTCCTCACACCGTTCGCAGGGCTCTACGTGCTCGTGATGGCGATCGTCGGGCCCGCGCTCGCCGTCAACTCGGAGCGCATCGGGGCGCTGCTCGGGGTGCGCAAGAAGGTCGCCGAGGGGCCCCACGCGCTCGACATCGAACGCGAACGCGCCCTCGCGCTCGCCGAAGCGGCGATGGAGGGCGAGCCGATCGTCGACAATGGAGGCAGTGACCTCGACATCGAGGACACCGAACCGGAGTTCGATCCGGAGCGCGAGCGCGAAGCGCGACTCGCGGAGCAGGCGCGCAGCCAATCGGATCGACTCTCGGATGACGACGTGCGGCCCCGCCGCGAGATCGACCCGGAGTACTGACGTGACCGAACCCGCAGCGACCGCCGACGAGCGGGACGACCGTCCGCCGCGTCCCACAGCCGCGCAGTTCTTCAGCGTCGCCCGCCGTCCCAAGTGGATCGCTGCGCTCGTGCTCTCGCTCGCGGTCGCCGGGGCCTTCGCCGCCCTCGGGCAGTGGCAGCTGGAGCGAAGCTTCGACAGCGTCGTCCTCGAAGAGCCCGAGACCGAGACGTACGTGCCGCTCGAGACGGTCGCCGAGCCGTTCGCGCCCATGCGCGATCCCGCGATCGGCCAGAAGGTCACCGTGTCGGGTGAGTTCGTCGCCGACGACTTCACGGTGCTCACCGGTCGAGACAACGACGGAGAGCTCGGGGCCTGGCTCGTCGGCCACCTCCTCACGGAGGCGGGCGACTCGCTCGCCGTCGGCGTCGGCTGGGCGCCGGATGCCCAGCAGGCGCTCGCCGCGGCAGCCCGCGTCGAGACGGGGAAGACGCTCGAACTCGCCGGGCGCTACCTGCCGAGCGAATCGCCTGAGCTCAACGACGTCGAGGCGGGGGAGCGTCGAGCGCTCTCGGTCGGCGAACTCGTGAACCTCTGGGCGGAGCCGAGCAGCCCCTACGCGGGGTACGTCGTGCTCGAGAAGCCGCTCGGCGGCCTCGACGCCATCCACGCGCCGCCGCCCCTGCGCGACGCGAGCCTCAACTGGCTGAACGTCTTCTACGCGGCCGAGTGGGTCATCTTCGCCGGATTCGCGGTCTACCTCTGGTACCGCGTCGTGCGCGACGAATGGGAGGCCGAGCAGGAGGCCGCCGCCGATGCGGGCGGGGCGAGCGCTCAGCCGCGTTCCGTAGACTAGAGGCCATGCCCTCCGGACCCCGTCTCGCCGATATCCCGCGCCTGCGGACCGCACTGAAGGTCTACCGCGTCTCCGCCGCCATCACCGGCGTGTTCCTGCTGCTGCTCGTCGTCATGATGGTGCTGCGCTACGGGTTCCACGTGGATATCGAGCTCGGCGGCCCCTTCGGGTTCCTCGCGCTGACGCCGATCGGCCAGATCACGGCGATCAACCTCTCGATCGTGATCCTCGCCGCCCACGGATGGTTCTACGTGCTCTACCTGGCATGCGACTTCGTGATGTGGCGCCTCGCGCGGTACTCGTTCATGCAGTTCCTGCTGATCGGCCTCGCCGGTGTCGTGCCGTTCCTGTCGTTCTACTTCGAGTTCTACGTGCCCCGGTACATCAACGGGCGCATCGACAACACACTGGCGGCGAAGGCCGCCGAGGAGGTTCCCGCGTGAGCGAATCCACCGCGCAGCGCCCCGTGCTGGTCGTCGACTTCGGCGCCCAGTACGCGCAGCTGATCGCCCGACGCGTGCGCGAGGCTGGCGTCTACAGCGAGATCGTGCCCCACACGATCAGCGCCGATGAGCTCGCCGCGAAGAACCCGATCGGCATCGTCCTCTCCGGTGGCCCGTCGAGCGTCTACGAGGAGGGCTCGCCCTCGCTCGACACCGGCATCCTCGAGCTCGGCATCCCCACCTTCGGCATCTGCTACGGCTTCCAGGTGATGGCGCAGCAGCTCGGCGGCGAGGTCGCCAAGACCGGCTCGCGTGAGTACGGTGCCACCGAGGTGCGCGTCGCCGAACGCGGATCGCTGCTCACCGACCAGCCCACCACCCAGATCGCGTGGATGAGCCACGGCGACTCCGTCATCAAGGCGCCCGAGGGCTTCACGGTGCTCGCCTCGAGCGACGTCACCCCCGTCGCCGCGTTCGCCAACGACGAGCGCAAGCTCTACGGCGTGCAGTGGCACCCCGAGGTGAAGCACTCGGTGCACGGCCAGGCCGTGCTCGAGAACTTCCTGCACCGTGCCGCCGGCATCCCCGCCGACTGGAACTCCGGCAACGTCATCGCCGAGCAGGTGGAGCGCATCCAGAACCAGATCGGCTCCGGCCGTGTCATCTGCGGCCTCTCCGGCGGCGTCGATTCGGCCGTCGCAGCCGCGCTCGTGCACAAGGCCGTCGGCGACCAGCTCGTGTGCGTCTTCGTCGACCACGGCCTGCTGCGCGCGGGCGAGCGCGAGCAGGTCGAGAAGGACTACGTGGAGGCCACCGGCATCCGCCTCGTCACCGTGGACGCGCGCGAGCGCTTCCTCGCCGCGCTCGCCGGCGTCACCGACCCCGAGACCAAGCGCAAGATCATCGGCCGCGAATTCATCCGCACCTTCGAGCAGGCGCAGGCCGAGCTCATCGCCGAATTCGCCGCCGAAGGCGACCCCATCCGCTTCCTCGTGCAGGGAACCCTGTACCCGGATGTCGTGGAGTCGGGCGGCGGCACCGGCACCGCCAACATCAAGTCGCACCACAACGTGGGCGGCCTGCCCGAAGACCTGCAGTTCGAGCTCGTCGAGCCGCTGCGCACCCTCTTCAAGGACGAGGTGCGCGCCATCGGCCGCGAACTGGGCCTTCCCGAGGCGATCGTCGCCCGCCACCCCTTCCCCGGCCCCGGCCTCGGCATCCGCATCATCGGCGAGGTCACCGAGGAGCGCCTCGAAACCCTCCGCGCCGCCGACCTCATCGTGCGCGAAGAGCTCACCGCCGCGGGTCTCGACGCCGAGATCTGGCAGTGCCCCGTCGTGCTGCTCGCGGATGTGCGCTCGGTGGGCGTGCAGGGCGACGGCCGCACCTACGGTCACCCCATCGTGCTGCGCCCCGTCTCGAGCGAAGACGCCATGACCGCCGACTGGACGCGCCTTCCGTACGACTTCCTGGCCCGCGTCTCCAACCGCATCACCAACGAGGTGGCGGATGTGAACCGCGTGGTGCTCGACGTCACGTCGAAGCCGCCGGGGACCATCGAGTGGGAGTGAGCCGATAACCGGCTCACTCCGGCGGGCGTCTCGCCCGCCGGCCGCACAGAAGGGCGAGGCCGATGGCCTCGCCCTTCGTCGTTCCTGCGAGCCACTTCTCTGGTCGCGGGGCGGAAACTGATCGCGCGCCGCATGCCCCCGCGCCCTTCGGGCGCTCCCGCCAGACCCGATGCCAGCGTCGCGCGACCAGCATCCGCCCCACTCCTGCTCCACGTTCGAGTGGGCGGCGCCGACCACCGCGCTGGCATGAGCGGGTACCCTCGCCCCCCTGAGTCTCCGCCGTGAGGGGGAGGCGCGCGTCGGAGGTCGGTGGGAGACTCGACCGGTGAACGACACCACCACCCCCCGGGCCTGGAAGCGCGACACGACCATCTTCCTGACTGGTCAGACCGTCTCGCTGTTCGGGTCGATGCTCGTGCAGTACGCGATCATGTGGCACCTGACTCTCGAGACGAAGTCGGGCCTCGTGCTGACGCTGTCCGTGGTGTTCGGCATGCTGCCGCAGGCGATCGTGTCGATCTTCGGCGGTGTGTGGGCGGACCGTCTCAACCGCAAGTGGCTCATCGTGGGTGCGGATGCGGCGATCGCGGTGACGACGGTCGCGCTCGCGCTGTTCATGATGTCGGGCTACACGGAGCTGTGGCTCATCTTCCTGACGCTCGCGATCCGCTCGACGGGAGCCGGCATCCAGAGCCCTGCGGTGATGGCGCTCATCCCGCAGCTCGTGCCCACGGATCAGCTGCTGCGCATCAACGGCATCTTCCAGTCGATCCAGTCGGCCATGATGCTCATCGCACCGGCGGCGGCCGCCGCGATCTACGCGTCGGCGTCGATCATCGCGATCTTCTGGGTCGATGCCGCGACGGCGATCATCGGCATCGGATTCCTGCTGCTGATCGCGGTGCCGACGGTGCGCACCGAGATCACGTCGGGGTACTTCACGGATCTGGCGAAGGGCGTGCGGTACACGTTCAGCCACCGCTTCGTGCGCTGGATCATGGTGGTGTTCGCCGCTGTGTTCGTGCTGACGGTCGCGCCGTCGATGCTCACGCCCCTCATGGTGGTGCGCGAGTTCGGCGACGAGGTCTGGAAGCTCACGGTCAACGAGCTCGCGTTCAGCGTGGGCATGCTCGCCGGCGGGATCCTGATCGCCGTCTGGGGTGGGCTCAAGAACCGCGTCCACATGATCCTCGGATCGTCGGTGCTGTTCGGTGCGCTGACGCTCGCGCTCGGCCTCTCGACCGACATGTGGCTGTTCTTCGGCTTCATGCTGCTCGTGGGCCTCGCTGTTCCGTTCTTCTCGACCCCGTCGACGACGCTCCTGCAGGAGCGCGTCGACCCGGAGTACCAGGGACGCGTGTTCGGGTTCGTGGGCGTCGTGATGGCGACGGCGATGCCGGTGGGCATGGTGGTGTTCGGGCCGCTTGCGGATGTGGTGCCGGTGCAGTGGGTGCTCATCGGCGCCGGAATCCTGACGTTCGTCGTGGTGGCGATCGCCGCGCTGATTCCCGCGGGCCGGCATGCGATCGCGATCGGCGCGGAGCTGCCTCCTGCGAGCGACGAAGCCTCTGCCGGGGGCGCCGACGCCCCAGCGGCGGACGCCGAGGCACTGGATCAGAGCCGGCGACCCCGCGGCGAGTGACGCGCCCCCGATCAGGGGACTGCCCGCCCCGAGGGCAGCGCCCTACGCTTCAGGCATGCAGGTGAACCGGGTCCGCGATCGCGCGCGCGCCCTCATCGACGATGCGGGAACCTCATCGCCGACACCGCTGTTCATCGCCTTCGTGACGACCCTCGCGCTCGCGGCGCTGTTCGCCTACCGGGGTGGTCCGTCGGCGACAGCGACGCTCGATTTCCTGGTGCTGGCGGCAACCGTCTCCGCCGCGGCGCTCGGTGCGTTCGGGGGACTCGTGCTGTGGGCGACGCGCGCCGGGCATCGCGCGGCGAACCTCGCCGCGGTGCGCCCGGGGGCGCTGGTGATCCGCAGCACCCGTGTCGCCGGCCTCCGGCAGGCGCTGCGCACGCTGCGCACCCGCCCGCCGTTCGTGCCGTTCGGCCTCACTCTCCTCGCCGATGACACGGGCGTCGAGCTGTGGGCAGGGTCCGCAGAGCACCCGCTGCGTCTCGGACGCGTGCCGTGGGAAGCCGTCGCCGGAATCCGCGTGACGCACGTGACGCGCTGGGGGCGAGCTGCAGATGGCATCAGCGTCGCGCTGCTGGACGGAACGCACGGTGCGGCGGTGGAGTTGCCGTTCGCGCTCGTCGGCTCGGGACTCGCGGGCCTCTTCACGCCGCCGCGGGAGGATCTCGACGCGCTCGTCGCCGAGCTCGAGCGCCGGAGGCTCGCCTCGTACGCGACCCTCTGACGACCCTCACTCGAGACGGGCGCGGCGTTCTCCGATGAGCCGCGCCATAAGGCCTGCGAGCCACGCGCAGAGCACCATCGTCGCGAACACGGCGGCGACCGCGGGCAGCATCCGCGAGTAGTCATGCTCGAACATGCCGCCCGTGATGACCGCGACGGCGATCACCGGGATAACCGTGAGCGTCGTGATCGCGGGGCGGTGCCGCACGAGCAGCCAGCAGAGGTACGGGATCGCGAGCACGAACGTGAAGCGCGGGCCCGCGAGGAGCAGGAACGAGCCGAGCATCGACAGCGGGAGGGCGACGAGTCGACGCCAGCCGGCAGACGGCGCGACCCACCACCCGACGGCGTGCGCGGCGGCACCCATCGCAAGCGCCCACAGGGCGACATCGTTCGACCCCGCGATCACGGCTCCGCCGCCGATGGTGAGCCAGCCAGCCGCCCACAAGCGGGTCGCCGGGTCTCCCCACCGCAGGGGGATCAGCGACGACGGCTCCCTGAAGGCGGACGTCGGTCGGGCTCGCGAAGTCATCCGCGCCAGCGTATCGCCCAGCGCAGAGGTTCTATCGTGGTGGGGTGAGTGTGGAGCGTCGACCCTGGGTCATCGGGCACCGCGGGGCGAGCGGCTACCGCCCTGAGCATTCGCGCGCCGCGTATGAGCTCGCCTTTGCGCTGGGTGCTGACGCGGTGGAGCCCGACATCGTCGCGACGCGCGACGGGGTGCTCGTGCTGCGCCACGAGAACGAGATCTCGGGGACGACCGATGTGGCCCAGCGTCCCGAGTTCGCCGACCGTCGCACGACGAAGCGCATCGACGGCCAGAGCCTCACCGGCTGGTTCACGGAGGACTTCACGTGGGATGAGCTCGCGACGCTGCGGTCACGGGAGCGGCTGCCGAAGACCCGCCCGCATTCGGTGACGTTCGACAGTCGGTATCCGATCATGCGCCTCGACGATCTGCTCGACCTCATCGCCGACGCATCCGAGCGCCACCGCCGCCCCCTCGGCCTGGTCGCCGAGGTGAAGCACGCGACCTACTTCGACTCGATCGGCCTGCCGCTCGGCGAGCTCATCGCGGACACGCTGCGCGGCTTCGACGGACCGCTCGTCGTGGAGAGCTTCGAGGAGACGGTGCTCGGTGAGATCCGCGAGCGCGGCGTCGACGCCCGATTCGTGTACCTGCTCGAAGCGAAGGGTGCGGCCCCTGATCTCATCGCGCGCTACGGCGCATCCGCTCCCGACTACAGCACGCAGCTCGACGACATGGGACTGATGGAGCTCGCGGGCCGTGTCGACGGCATCAGCGTCGACAAGTCGCGACTCCTGAAGCCGGACGTTCGGGCGGGTGTGGAGCTCGTGGAGCGCGCGCATCGTGCGGGGCTCGAGGTCTACACCTGGACCCTGCGCCCCGAGAATCGGTTCCTCGTGGAGGAGAACCGCACGGACGCGGGGCAGGCGGCGTGGGGCCGGTGGCGACAGGAGTTCGAGGCCGTCTTCGCGACGGGGCTCGACGGCGTGTTCGCCGATCACCCGGATCTCGCGGTCGCGGTGCGCGACGGTCTCTGAGGTGCGCTGACCCGAGCCGCGTCCCGTGCACGACGGGACAACTCGGGATCGGGTCGAGTCGCCCGTCCCTGGAGCGCGGGACCGCTGCGCGGCCACTCTCATGGAGCAGATGCGCATCGGCATGGCCGGTGCGACCCAGACATCCCCCACTCCAGGAAGAGATCACCGTGAACACCACCACCCTGCGTCGCGCGCTCGCCGTGGGCGCGACCGCCGCCATCGCCGCGAGCCTCACCTCGTGTGCGCTCGTACCCCAGGCGGACGCCCCCTCCGGCAGCGTCGGCTTCGACGCCGTGCAGAGCGCCGTCATCCAGCTCGAGGCCCGAGGCACGTTCGTCGATCCCGAACAGGGTGGCTACGAGTCCGCCGGTCGCGGGTCGGGCTTCATCATCTCGGCCGATGGGCTCGCGATCACCAACAACCACGTCGTGGTCGGCGCGGGCACGCTCGACGTGTGGCGCGGGGGCGACCAGAGCGACACACTCGACGCCCGCGTGCTCGGCGCATCCGAGTGCCTCGACATCGCCGTCGTGCAGCTCGAGAAGGGCAGCTACCCCTACCTCGACTGGCATGAGGGAGAGATCGCCACCGGCGCCGATGTCTACGCCGCGGGCTTCCCGCTCGGCGACCCCGACTTCACCATGACCCGCGGGATCGTGTCGAAGGCCGACATCGAAGGCGACACCTCGTGGGCGTCGATCGACTCGATCATCGAGCACGATGCGAAGATCCGCCCCGGCAACTCGGGCGGGCCGCTCGTCGACGGATCCGGCCGCGTCGTGGGCGTCAACTACGCCGGCGAGACGACCTACGACTACAACTTCGCGATCCACCGCGATGAGGTGCAGGACGTCATCGAGCAGCTCATCGCGGGCGAGAGCGTGATGAGCCTCGGCATCAACGGCATGGGGGTCACCGGCGAGGACGGCGGGCTCGGCGTCTGGGTCTCATCGGTCGCCGCCGGATCCGCCGCCGACCAGGCGGGGATCGAGCCCGGTGACCTGATCACCCGCATGCAGGGGGTGAGCGTCGGCACCGACGGCACCATGCGCGAATACTGCGACGTGCTGCGCACCCACGGCACGGAAGCGGCGCTCGACCTCGAGCTCTACCGTCCGTCCGAGGAGGCGTACTTCCGTGGTCAGGTCAACGGCGACGAGCTGACCGCCGTGCCCGTCATCGGCGGCACGGGAGGCGGGGGCAGCCAGTCGAGTGGCGACTTCATCGATGTCGTCGACGCGAACGGCAACCTCTCGGTGCAGGTGCCGGCCGCGTGGCGCGACCACGCGCTGGCGCCGTTCACCGACGAGAACGGGGACGAGTGGTCGCAGATCGTCGCGAGCACGGATGTCGCGGCGTACCAGTCCGGATGGACGGTCGCGGGTGTGAACCTCATGGCATCGGCGACGGCGCACGCGAGCACCGACATCCACAACCTGCTCGACGCCACTCGCACCAGCGTCACCGCCGATGGGTGCACGTCCGCCGGCCCCCAGCCGTTCACCGACGGGTACCACACGGGCGAGTACGAGTACTACACCGACTGCGGCTCCACGAAGTCCGACTACATCGTGATCGCCGCGCTCGCGGACGACGGGAGCTACCTGATCTACGTCGCGATCCAGGCGATCGACGAATCGGATCTCGCCGCCGTCGACCGCGTGGTGAGCAGCTTCATCGCGGGCTTCTGACCCCCCTGACCCCCCGAATGCCGGCCGGCGCCGCTCCCAGGCGCCGGCCGGCGCCATCGTGTTCGGCACGAGGCTCTGAGGCCGACCGAGGCACCCGGCTGACGGTCGGGGGCCCCGCCTAGACTGGGGCCGCCATGACCTTCCTCCTCGACGGATTCGACACCGACCCCGGTGGCGCAGCTCCCGCGTCCCTCGCCCCCGAAGACCCGCTCCTCGCCGGACTGAACCCGCAGCAGCGGGAAGCCGTCATGTACCGCGGCAAAGCGCTCCTCATCGTCGCGGGAGCCGGATCCGGCAAGACGAGCGTGCTGACCCGCCGCATCGCAGGGCTCCTGTCGACCCGCGAAGCGTGGCCCAGCCAGATCCTCGCGATCACCTTCACCAACAAGGCCGCCGCCGAGATGCGCGAGCGCGTGCATCAGCTCGTGGGCGGTGCCGCCGACGGCATGTGGATCTCGACGTTCCACTCGGCGTGCGTGCGCATCCTGCGTCGCCAGGCGGAGGTCATGGGTCTCAAGCAGGCGTTCACGATCTACGACTCCTCGGATTCGAAGGCGCTCCTCAAGCGCATCATCAAGGAACTCGAGGTCGACACCCTCGGGCTCACCGTGCCGAGCGTCGCCGGGAAGATCTCGAAGCTCAAGAACGAGCTCACCGACGCCGACACGTACGCGCGCAGCGTCAACCCGAACGACCCCGCCGAGGTTGCCTTCATCGAGGTGTTCCGCCGCTACACCCACGGCCTCCGCCGGGCCAACGCACTCGACTTCGACGACCTCATCGCCGAGACGGTGCACCTGTTCCGCGCGTTCCCGGACGTCGCGGCGCTGTACCAGCGTCGGTTCCGTCACGTGCTCGTCGACGAGTACCAGGACACCAACCACGCCCAGTACGCGCTCATCCGCGAGCTGACGCGCGGGATCGAACCGCAGCATGTGCCGGCGGACACCCGCACGCGCACCGACGCGACGGGCGGCATCCCCGGCGCCTCGCTCACCGTCGTCGGCGACTCCGACCAGTCGATCTACGCGTTCCGCGGCGCCGACATCCGCAACATCGTCGAGTTCGAGCGCGACTTCCCCGACGCGAAGGTCATCCTCCTCGAGCAGAACTACCGCTCGACGCAGAACATCCTCGACGCCGCCAACGCCGTCATCTCGATCAACTTCGACCGCCAGGAGAAGAACCTCTTCACCACCGCGGGCGCGGGCGCGAAGATCACGGGCTTCACCGGCTACTCCGCGTACGACGAAGCCCAATTCGTGGCCGACGAGATCCAGAAGCTGCACGAGCAGGGCGAGTCGTACAAGGACATGGCCGTGTTCGTGCGCGTCAACTCGCAGACGCGCGCACTGGAGGACATCCTCATCCGCTCGGCGATCCCGTACCGCATCGCCGGCGGCACCAAGTTCTATGAGCGCGCCGAGATCAAGGACGTCATGGGCTACCTCATCCAGGTGGCGAACCCCGCCGACGACCTGGCTCTGCGTCGCATCATGAACACCCCCAAGCGCGGCATCGGCCCCGCGACCGAAGCTGCCCTGCAGGCTCACGCCGACCGCATCGGCACGCCGCTGCGCGAGACGCTGCGGGAAGCCGACCAGCTGGGCCTCGGCCCCAAGGTCACGAAGGCCATCATGGATCTCGGGAAGATCCTCGACGACGTCGAGGCGATGGTCGAGACGAAGCCCCCCGCCGACGTGCTCACGGAGCTGCTCGTGCGCACGGGCTACGTCGACGCTCTGCGCGCGACGCGCGACGCCCAGGATGAGGTGCGCGCGGAGAACGTCGAGGAGCTCCTGTCGTTCACGAAGGAGTTCGCCAAGCGCAACCCCGAGGGGCGTCTCATCGACTTCCTCACCGAGGTTGCGCTCGTGGCCGCCGCCGATGACATCGACGACGAATCCGGTGCCGTCACGATCATGACGCTGCACACCGCGAAGGGCCTCGAATACGACACGGTGTTCCTCACCGGCATCGAAGAGGACCTGCTTCCGCACCGCATGTCGGCGGGGGAGCCCGGCGGCATCGCCGAAGAGCGGCGCCTGTTCTATGTGGGGATCACGCGCGCCAGAAAGCGCCTTTACCTCTCGCTCGCGATGACGCGCGCCCAGTTCGGCGACACCTCGGTGGCGCTGCCGAGCCGGTTCCTGCAGGACATCCCCGGGCACCTCATCGAATGGCGCCAGTCGCCCGGCATGGCCAACTCGCGAGGCGGCACGCAGTCGCGTGCCCTCAACGGGGGCCGCTCGTCGCGACCGAGCTTCAACTACCGCGACTCGCTGCCGCCCGCACCCAACCGGGAGAAGCGCGAATGGAAGTCGGCGGTCACCAACACGGTCCGCGACAACGGCGACCTCACGCTCGAAGCGGGCGACCGCATCCGTCACACCGACTTCGGCGACGGCAAGGTCGTGAACGTCACCGGAGAGGCCCCGAAGGCGATCGCCGAGGTTCAGTTCGAGACCGCGGGCCGCAAGCGTCTGCTCATCAAGATCGCACCCATCGAGAAGCTGTAGTCCGCGTCGCACGTCAGGCGTAGCATCCCCGCATGACCCTCAGCGCGGAGCTCGCCGACTGGCTGCTCGACTCCGATCCCTCCATCCGCTGGCAGGTGCTGCAGGATCTGCTCGCCGCCCCCGCGGAGGAGGTCGCGGCCGAGCGAGCGCGTGTGGCCCGCGAAGGGTGGGGTGCGCAGCTGCTCGCCCTGCAGGAGGGCGACGGCCGCTGGGACGGCGGCACCTACCGCCCCGGATGGGTCGATGAGTCCAAGCCCGCGTACGACGCCTGGACGGCGACGCACTTCTCGCTCACGAGCCTGCGCGAGTACGGCGCCGACCCCACCGACCCCGCTGTGGTGCGGGCCGTCGAGCTCGTGCGCGACAACGTGCGCTGGGAGCACGACGACGAGCCCTACTTCGAAGGCGAGACCGAGGCGTGCATCAACGGCACCGCGCTCGCCAACGCCGCGTACTTCGGCCGCGGCGTCGAAGGGCTCGGCGGGCAGCGGATTGTCGAGACCCTGCTCGACGACCGCCGCGCGGACGGCGGCTGGAACTGCTGGAGCGATCCGGTGTCGTCATTCCATCCCACGATCTGCGTGCTCGAGGGCCTGCTCGAGTGGGAGCTCGCGGGCCACGACGATCAGGCCGTGCGCGAAGCTCGGCTCGGCGCCGAGGAGTACCTGCTCGAACGGCGACTGCTCTGGCGGCGCAGCACGGGCGAGCTCATCGATCCGCGATTCTCGATGCTGTCGTGGCCTGTGCGGTGGTTCTACGACGCGCTGCGAGCCCTCGAGCACTTCCGCCGTGCCCGGCCCGAGGGCGACCCGCGCCTCGCGGATGCCGTGGCGCTGCTGCGCGGCAAGGCCGACGCCGATGGATGCTTCACGCTCGAGCACTGGCACGAGGGTCCCATCCCGTTCAGCCTCGGGCGCGAATACGAGGGCATGCCCTCGCGCGCCGTCACCCTGAACGCGCAGCGCGTGCTGCAGTGGGCCGACAGCATCGGGCTCTGAGTACCGGCGGGATCCGTCGCGCGGGCCGCATCACACGTGGAGGGGTCGCAAACGGCCGCTCTCCCCGGCGTGTCGCCTGCCATTTGCGACCCCTCGGGGATCGGAGGCGGGCGGATGCGGGTGGTCAGCGCCGGAGACGGGTGAGCACCGCATCCAGGCGCTCGACGAAGTAGTCGGCGTCGGCGGCGGTGAGCGTCATCGGCGGCTTGATCTTGAGCACGTTCTTGCCGTCGCCCGTCGGCAGCACGATGACGCCCTCAGTGAGCAGCCCTTCGCACACCGCTGTCGCGAGCGCGCCGTCGGCCGTCATCGCGTCTCGATCCGAGACGAGCTCGAGGCCGAGGTACAGCCCCATGCCGTGCACCGCGCCGACGGACGGATGATGCGCACCGAGCGCGGCGAGACCGTCGCGCAGATGGTCGCCCACGATGCGGGCGTTCTCGATGAGCTGCTCGTCCTCGAGGATGTCGAGCACGGTGTTGCCGACGACGCAGCTCACGGGGCTGCCGCCCGCCGACGAGAAGAAGCTGCCCTCGGCGGCGAACGCCTCGGCGATCGCGCGCGTCGTGATGACGGCGCCGAGCGGCTGGCCGTTGCCGATCGACTTCGCGATCGTGATGACATCCGGCACCGCGCCCTGCTGCTCGAACGCCCAGAAGTGGTGGCCGAGACGCCCGAAGCCCACCTGCACCTCATCGGCGATGCAGAGCCCGCCCGCGGCGCGCACGGCTGCGTAGACGCCCGCGAGGTAGCCGTCGGGAAGCAGCACGCCGCCTCCGTTGCCGAAGACGGCCTCGCCGATGACCCCAGCGGGCGGGGCGCCCTCGGCGACGAGCTGGGACACGAGCTCCGCGAAATCAGCGACGTATGCGGGGCCCGAGTCCGGGCCGCGATAGGTGCCGCGCACGGGGTTCGGCACATCCGCGAGCCGCACCCAGTCGGGGCGCGAGGAGAGCGCGTGCGGGTTGTCGTTGAGGCTCGACGACACCGCATCCGAGGCCATCGACCAGCCGTGGTACGCCTCGCGCAGGCCGATCACGGTGGGGCGCCCGGTCGCCGCACGCACGAGGCGGATCGCGAGATCCACGGCCTCGGTGCCGCTGTTGACGAGGAACACCGTGTCGAGACCCTCCGGGGCGAGGGCGGCGAGGCGCTCGCTGTAGCGCACCAGCTCGCCGTAGTGGAAGCGCGAGTTGGTGTTGAGGCGGCGCCACTGGGCGGCCGCCGCCTCGGCGATGCGCGGATGTCCGTGGCCGACCGCGGCGACGTTGTTGACGATGTCGAGGTAGCTGCGGCCGTCTTCGTCGAGAAGGTAATGCCGCCACCCGCGCTCGATGCGCGGCGGGTTCGCGAAGTAGCGCTCGTGCACGCGAGCGAAGGCGGCTTCGCGGCGCTCGAGCAGAGCGGATGCGGGCACCGCTGTCGAGGAGGGAACCCCCGGATCAGGAGAGGGCGCCTCGATGCCGATCCAGGCGAGCGGGTCGGGGCAGACCTCAGCCCAGAGCGCGCGCTCGCTCGCGCGGATGCGGGTGGGCGGAGTGAGGCCGGGGAGCCGGGCGGCAGCGATGCGAAGGCGCTCGCCGGAGGTGCCGAGCGGGTCGCCCGCCGCGACAGCGCCCGTCGTGGCGTCGCGCGCGCCGTCGATGCGCAGCTCCGCCCCGCCGGCGGCGAGCACGAGCGTGCCGTCCTCATCGACGCGCGCCTCACCCGCGAACGGAGCCGCGAGCGGGGTGCCGGCGTCGAGGAAGAGCGAGACTCCGAGAGAGACGGACCGCGGAGGGGTGGAGCTGAGGGCGATGCCGTGATCGGGGCGGGCTTCGCCGTGGCGGGTGGCGACGACCGAGCCGGGTTCGCGCGTGCGCTCCGCTTCGGCCCCCGCTGTGCCGCCGTCGAGCCAGGCGCCCGCATCCCACACGGAGGAGTACACGGACAGGTCGAGGTGCGTGACGGCGGTGCCCTCATGCAGCAGCGACGCGGTGGCAGCGGGGGCGTCGGCGAGCGGGCGCAGGGCGGCGCGTAGCACCAGCGCGGCTTCATCCATCCTCGTCTCCAGCGCCGTGCGCAGCACCGTCGCGTTGCGATCCACCTCGCGAGAGACGTGCGGATTGTCGTCGTCGAGGGCGAGCTGGTGGTGAGCGGCGGCCACCAGAACGGCGGCGCGCAGTGTGACGAGCGGCCACAGCGCCCGGATCTCCGCGTCATCGAGCGGCGTGATCGCGTCGAAGGCGCGCACCTGGTCGAGCACGCGCCAGGGCTCCCCGGGGGTGTGGGCGAGCAGTGTCGTCGTGCCCACCGCGAGCTCGGCGACGCGCCACCCTGACGACAGGTCGCCGAAGTCGATGACGCCCGAGATGCGCTCGCCCGCGGCATCGGCGACGACGTTGTCATCGGTGATGTCGCCGTGGATGAGCTGCACCGGCAGACGGTCGGCCAGATCGCGGAGGCGCTCGGTGGCGCGCTCGGCTGCGGCCGTCACGCGGGCGCGCTCGTCGGGGTCCGGGATGCTGGGGGTGAGCTCGCGAACCAGATCGGAGGCGAGCCTCAGATCCCACCCGGTGCGCGGTGCCTCCTCGTGCGGCAGGCCGGCGAGGGCGGCGGCCACGCGCGCGGCTGTCTCGCCGAGCGATGTCGCGAGAGCGGGTGAGGGGGGCAGCTCGGTGAGCGGTGTGCCTTCGATCCACGTGACGCAGCGCACGGGGAGCTCGACGCCGTCGACGTGCGCGAGCGCGAGGTCGTCGCCCGCGAGCGTCTGTCGGGCGGCGGGCACCGCGATCTCGGGTGCCGCGGTCGCGATCCGCTCGAACGCGAGGTGCTGCAGTCGCAGCTGCTCGATCGGGAGGCCCGGGTTGCCGAGCTTCAGCACGAACCGGCCTTCGGGGGTGTCGACGCGGAAGTTGCGGTCCTGCTGGCTCCCGAGCTCGACGGCGGTGTCGGCGTCGAGGCCCCACAGCTCACGCAGGACGCGCGTCGCATCCGCGATCCCTACGTTCGGGCGCGGCAAGCTGAAGTCGACGGATTCAGACGTGGACACGACAACACCTCTTCATGTGCGGGTGTCTCGAATCCTAGAGAATCCGCTGGCTGGCTGGCTGGCTGGCTGGCTGGCTGGCTGGCTGGCTGGCTGGTCGGTGTCGCCGTCGCCTCTCGACTGAGGGGTCGCGAATGACGGGTATGACGGCGTGTCATCGGTCATTCGCGACCCCTCACAGAAGGGAAGTGGGGGCGGACGGCATGAGCAGTCGCGAGGGCAGCTGACGGATGCGCCGCGGGGCGAGGTGCGCGATCGCGCGCGCCGTCGCGAGGGCCACGCGTTCGCGCCGCGGGCGACGGGGGAGTCGGTACGCGTCGCGCACGGCATCCGGCAGCAGCGCTGCGGTCGAGAGGCGTGCGAGCGGCATCGCGAGACGCACCCACCCGGGCACGGTGCCGCGCGCCGGATGCAGCACCGCGTGCGCGAGAGCGCGCGCGGTGTCGTCGACAGCGAGCGTCGGCAGCATCGCCTCCCAGTACGCCGCGAACGCCGCGCGGTCGGCGGGCCACAGCTCGGCGGGCACCTGCAGGCTCGTGCCGAAGCGGGCGGATGCGGCGTACACCTCTTCGGCGACGTCCTCGCGGAGCGGGGTGAAGAGGGCATCGTGCACGCGCGTGCCCGTGTCGTAGAGCGTCGCCGCGACCCAGAGCTGCGGTTCCGCATCCGTGGCTCCCGGGATCCCGCGGTGGGCGTCATCCACCCAGCGGGCCGCGGTCTCCGCGACCTCGGGGGAGCCGACACCGAGCGCGTACACGTAGCCGAGGGTGTGCCGAAGCCGCCGCATCGGATCGCGGGTGAAGTCGCTGTGCGCAGCGACAGCACGCGCGACGGTCGGATGCGCGAGCTGCAGCAGCAGCGCCGCCCCGCCGCCGAGCACGAGCGAACCCTCGGCGAGGTAGTCGCGGGCGGTCGTCATCGGCCTATTCTTCTCCGCGGCCCTCGCGTCCGCCTGAGCGGGCCCTTCATCCCTTCGGGCGGATGCGCCGCCCCTTGGGGAGGGCGACCCGCCGCCCGACGGCGGATTTCGGGGCGGGGGCGGCGTGTCGTCCTCCCTGAGCGAGCGGGGTAGAGTGGCACACGGCCATTTATCTCGACGTCGAACTATCTCGGCGTCGAGAGAGTTCAGGCCCCCCAACATTTCCGCCGCGATGTGAAAGAAGCGACAGCGTGGATCTCTACGAGTACCAGGCCCGCGACGTGTTCGAGAAGTACGGGGTTCCCGTACTTGCTGGCATCGTCGCAGACACCCCCGCCGAGGCGCGAGCCGCGGCCGAGAAGATCGGCGGCGTGACCGTCGTCAAGGCGCAGGTCAAGACCGGAGGTCGCGGCAAGGCCGGCGGCGTCAAGGTCGCCAAGACTGCGGATGACGCGGAGGCCGCCGCAGAGGCGATCCTCGGTCTCGACATCAAGGGCCATGTCGTCAAGCGCGTCATGGTGGCCCAGGGTGCCGACATCGCGGAGGAGTACTACTTCTCGGTGCTGCTCGACCGCGCCAACCGCTCGTACCTGAGCCTCGCCTCCTACGAGGGCGGCATGGAGATCGAGCAGCTCGCCGAGGAGCGCCCCGACGCGCTCGCGCGCATCGAGATCGACCCGCTCACCGGCATCGACCTCGACAAGGCGAAGGAGATCGCGGTCGCCGCGAAGTTCCCCGCCGAGATCGTCGACAAGGTCGCCCCCGTCTTCGTGAAGCTCTACGAGGTGTACACGGGCGAAGACGCCACCCTCGTCGAGGTGAACCCGCTCGTGCTCACCGGATCCGGTGAGATCGTCGCGCTCGACGGCAAGGTCTCGCTCGACGGCAACGCGAGCGAGGTGCGTCACCCCGAGCACGAAGCGCTCGAGGACAAGGACGCCGCAGACCCGCTCGAGGCGAAGGCGAAGGCCGCGGGCCTCAACTACGTCAAGCTCGACGGCCAGGTCGGCATCATCGGCAACGGCGCGGGCCTCGTCATGTCGACGCTCGACGTCGTCGCGTACGCCGGTGAGAACCACGGCGGCGTCAAGCCCGCCAACTTCCTCGACATCGGAGGCGGCGCCTCGGCCACGGTCATGGCCGACGGCCTCGACGTCATCCTCGGCGACGAGCAGGTCAAGAGCGTGTTCGTGAACGTCTTCGGCGGCATCACCTCGTGCGTCGCCGTCGCGGAGGGCATCGTGAAGGCGCTGGAGATCCTCGGCGACGCGGCCACCAAGCCGCTCGTCGTCCGTCTCGACGGCAACCAGGTGGAGGAGGGCCGCGCGATCCTCGCGGCCGCCAACCACCCGCTCGTCACCGTTGCCACCTCGATGGACCAGGGCGCCGACAAGGCCGCCGAGCTGGCTGCGAAGTAAGGACTAGAGAGACATGTCGATCTTCCTCAACAAGGACTCCAAGGTCATCGTCCAGGGCATCACCGGCGGCGAGGGCACCAAGCACACCGCCCTGATGCTGAAGGCGGGCACGCAGATCGTCGGCGGTGTCAACGCGCGCAAGGCCGGCACCACGGTCGAGCACGACGGCGGCGTCACGCTCCCCGTCTTCGGCACCGTCAAGGAGGCCATCGAGAAGACGGGCGCGGATGTGTCGATCGCGTTCGTTCCCCCGGCCTTCACGAAGGACGCGATGATCGAGGCCATCGACGCCGAGATCCCGCTGCTCGTGGTCATCACCGAGGGTGTGCCGGTTCAGGACACCGCCGAGGCGTGGGCCTACGCGAAGTCCAAGGGCAACAAGACCCGCATCATCGGCCCGAACTGCCCCGGCATCATCACCCCCGGTGAGGCGCTCGTCGGCATCACGCCCGCGAACATCACCGGCAAGGGACCGATCGGCCTCGTGTCGAAGTCGGGCACCCTGACCTACCAGATGATGTACGAGCTGCGTGACCTGGGCTTCTCGACCGCCATCGGCATCGGCGGCGACCCGATCATCGGCACGACCCACATCGACGCGCTCGCCGCGTTCGAGGCCGACCCCGAGACCGAGGCGATCGTCATGATCGGCGAGATCGGAGGCGACGCCGAGGAGCGTGCGGCCGAGTTCATCAAGGCGAACGTCACGAAGCCGGTCATCGGCTACGTCGCGGGCTTCACGGCCCCCGAGGGCAAGACCATGGGCCACGCCGGCGCGATCGTGTCCGGTTCGGCCGGCACTGCGCAGGCGAAGAAGGAGGCCCTCGAGGCCGCCGGCGTGAAGGTCGGCAAGACGCCGTCCGAGGCTGCCGCCCTGCTGCGCGAGGTCCTCGCCGCCAAGTAGTTCCGCGGATCCGTCCGCATGCGACGCGCCCCCATCCGGTTGCCGGATCGGGGCGCGTCGTCGTTCAGGCAGGTTCGACGCGGGGGTGGCGCTCTAGGCTGTCGGCATGGCTTCGACCCCCGCCCGCCGCCTCGGCGCCGTGCTCGCCACCGTTCTGAGCGCGTCGCTTCTGCTGTCCGGCTGTACGCTCATCCCGCTGTTCGGCCCCGGGGGCGGCAGCTCCAACGAGGTGCGCCCCGGTCCGACGCGCGAGACGGTCGACCCCGATCTCGAGCGCTTCTACACGCAGGAGCTCGACTGGCGCTCTGACTGCGGCACGGAGCGCGTCGACTGCACGGATGTCACGGTGCCGCTCGACTGGTCGGAGCCGACGGGTGAGACGATCACGATCGCCATCGCGCGCCATCGAGCCTCGGGCACACCGATCGGCTCGCTGCTCGTGAACCCGGGCGGACCGGGCGGCTCAGGCTTCGACTTCGTTGCGTATTCGGCTCCCTACATCGTGAGCTCTGAGGTGCTGAAGCGATACGACGTCATCGGCTTCGACCCACGCGGCGTCGGCGGCTCGACGGGCATCGAGTGCTTCGCCGACGACGCGGACAAGGATGAGTACCTCTACGGCACCTTCGCGAACGCCTACGGCACGCAGGGCTGGCTCGACGAGCTCACGGCGCGCGCCGCAGACTGGACCGCCTCGTGTGTGAGCAAGACGGGCGAGCTGCTCGGTCACCTCGATGCCGCATCCGTCGCGCGCGATATGGACGTCATCCGCGCGCTCCTCGGCGACACGAAGCTGAACTACCTGGGCTACTCGTACGGCACCTACCTCGGCACCATGTACGCCGAGCTGTTCCCGAAGAAGGTGGGTCGGATGGTGCTCGACGGCGCCGTCGACCCGGCCGTCGGCGACCTCGAGAGCCTCGTGACGCAGATGGCGGGCTTCGACTCGGCGCTGCGCGCCTACATGGAGTGGTGCCTGCCGCAGTCGGACTGCCCGTTCCGCGGAGGGGTGGATGCGGCGCTCGCGACGGTGCGGCAGATGCTCGACACGGTGGATGCCCGCAAGCTCACCGCCTCCGATGGGCGCGTGCTCGACTCGGCGACAGTCGCGACGGCGATCATCTACACGCTGTACTCCGAGAGCTCGTGGCCCGAGCTCTCGACGCTCTTCACACAGCTGCGCAAGATGGATGCCGACACGGTGTTCCTCTTCGCCGACGCCTACAACGACCGCGACAGCCTGGGCGAATACAGCGGCAACTCGATGGAGATCTACACGAGTGTGATCTGCAACGAGGGCGACCTCGCGACGGATGGTGTGAGCACCCTCGACGGCATCGCGCAGATCGACGCGGCCGCGCCGATCCTCGGCCGGTACGCGGCGTACGACGATTACGCGGTGCTCGATGTGGTGTGCTCGAACTGGCCGTTCCCGGTCGCCGACCTCCCCACGACGTTCACCGCGGAGGGCGCTGCGCCCATCATGGTGATCGGCACGACGAATGACCCCGCCACCCCCTATGCCAACGCGGTCGCACTGGCGGAGCAGCTGTCGAGCGGCTTCCTCGTGACCTATGAGGGCGAGGGGCACACGATCTACGGCAACGGCGTCCGCTGCATCGACGACATCGTCGATGCGTACCTCATCTCGGGCACTGTGCCGTCGGGCGATCCACGGTGCTGACCGGGCAGGGCGTGAGCCCTGGGCGAGCGGCGGCGCCCGCCGTGCACCTCGTGGGCCGCTTCTCGGAGCCGCTCGCGACGGCGCACGTGGCCGTGGAGCACCGTGTGCTCGAGGTGACGCGGATCGCGGCGGCGGGCGAGCGGGTCGCGGTGCGGTTCCGCGAACTCGCGGCGGCCGCGGACGCGGAGACGTCGGCGATCCTCGAGGCGTCGGCGCTCATGGCCATCGACCCGGAGCTGCGTGCGGCGGCTGAGGCTGGCGTGCGAGACGACGGTCGCACTGCAGAGCGCGCCGTGTGGGATGCGGCGGCGCAGTTCGCCGCCCTGCTCGAGTCGCTCGGCGGGATGCACGCCGAACGGGCCGCGGATGTGCGGGATGTGCGCGACCGGATCGTGGCCGATCTGCTGGGCGTCGATCTGCCGGGCGTCCCCCGGCGGGCGGAGCCGTTCGTGCTGGTCGCTCGCGATCTCGCCCCCGCCGACACGGTGTCGCTCGCGTCGAGCGCGTGTGTCGGCATCGTGACGCAGTTCGGCGGCCCCACGTCGCACACCGCGATCATCGCGCGGGCCCTCGGGCTGCCCGCGATCGTGGGGATGGCCGACATCGAGGCGATCCTCGACGGCGAGATGGTGCTCATCGACGGCTCGACGGGTGCCGTCGACACCTCTCCGAGCCCCGAGGATGTGGCCACGGCGGTGCACCGCGCCCCGACGCCGTACGTGGGCGACGCGATGACGGCGGACGGCATCCGCATCCCCTTGCTCGCGAACATCGGGGGCGCGGTGGATGCGCGCGCCGCGGCGGAGGCGGGTGCGGATGGCGTGGGGCTGTTCCGCACCGAGTTCTGCTTCCTTGATCGTCAGGTCGCTCCCGACTTCGATGAGCAGGTCGCCGCGTATCGTTCGGTGCTCGCGGCGTTCCCCGGCCAGATGGTGATCGCCCGCACGTTGGACGCCGGATCCGACAAGCCGCTGCCGTTCGTCGATGTCGCCCGTGAGCAGGATGAGGCGCTCGGCTTCCGCGGGCTCCGGGTGTCCCGGCGAGATCCGGCCCTGCTCGACACGCAGCTCGCGGCGCTCGCCGCGGCCGGCGAGCAGGAGTCGGTGGATCTGCGTGTGATGGCGCCGATGGTGTCGACCCTCGAGGAGACGCGCGATTTCGCTCGGCGCGCCCGTGCGGTCGGCATCCGCAGTGTGGGGATCACGATCGAGACCCCCGCGGCGGCGATGACGGCGCGGGAGCTCATCGCCGAGCTGGATTTCGTGAGCATCGGCACGAACGATCTCACCCAGTACACGATGGCCGCCGATCGCCACCTCGGCGAGCTCTCGGACCTCGTGGATGTGTGGCAGCCGGCCGTGCTTCGCCTCATCGCGCTCATCGGGGAGGCGGGTCTCGCATCCGGCAAGCCGGTGGGTGTGTGCGGGGAAGCCGCCGCCGACCCCGCCCTCGCTCCCGTGCTGGTGGGACTCGGGGCGACGGAGCTGTCGATGAGCGCCCGCGCCCTCGGGGATGTCGCCGCAGCGCTCGCGGTGGTGGACGGTGCCGCGTGCACCCGCGCCGCACGCGCGGCGATCGCCGCCCCCACCGCAGCCGAGGCGCGCGCGGCCGCCGTCGCGATCCTCACGGAGGCCGCGTCCGCGTGAGAGCTGCGCGCCACCCCGGCGTCGGAGGCGCGGCGACGTAGGCTACGGGGCGTGACCCGCCGCCTCACTCTGCTGTTCTCTGCCTTCGAGGCGCTGCTGGTGGTCGCGATCGGCGTCGCCATTCCGCTGCTGCCGGCGACGATCCTGTGGGCCGCGCACTTCGGCTTCGCCCCCGACTGGGCGGGCTTCTGGCGCGCCGCGGTGGATGTGTGGCTCATCGGCCACGGCGTCGACGTGACCTTCGTGCTCGATGAGGCGACCGCCGCGTCGATCGGCGCTCCCGCCGGCACCCGCGTGCTCGTGTCGATCGCCGCCCTCGGCTTCGCGCTCCTGACGCTTGTGCTCGGTGTGCGCGCGGGCGGGCGGATCGCCGAGACGGGGCACCGCGCGCTCGGCGAGCTGGCGAGCCTCGGCGTGTTCGCGGCGCTCTCGTTCCTCGTCACCTTCTCCGCCCTCCACGCCGACGCGCGTCCGTCGCTCTGGCAGGGGGCCCTGCTGCCGACGCTCGTCTACGGCACGGGTCTGCTGCTGGGTGTGCTGCGCGCGGGAGCCGAGCAGGGCCCGGATGCGAACGGCAGCTCGCTGCGCGACTGGATCGCCGACTGGCGGCCGCGCACGCGCGCATCCGTCGGCGCCGCTCTCACGGCGGGGGCGGCATCCGTCACCCTCACCCTCGCGGTGAGCGCGATCGCGGTGACGGTCCTCCTGTTCGCGGGCTACGCGCAGATGATCAGCCTCTACGAGACCCTCCACACCGAAGTGCTGGGCGGCTTCGTGCTGACGGCGGGACAGCTCGCGTTCATGCCGAACGTGGTCGTGTGGGCGATGTCGTGGTTCCTCGGCCCCGGCTTCGCGCTCGGTGAGGGCTCGCTCGTGTCGCCGCTCGGCACAGCGGTCGGGCCGCTTCCCGCGATCCCGATGCTCGGCGCCCTTCCCGCGGGAGGGCTCGACTTCGGTTTCGCGGGGCTCGCGGTGCCGGTTGCGGCGGGGTTCATCGCGGGAGCGCTCGTGCGTTCGCGTGTGCTGCGTCAGCTCGGCGACGCCTCGCGGGCTCTCTGGTTCGCGATCGTCGCGGTCGCGGGCGGCGTCTTCGGCGGGCTCCTCGCGGGCCTGCTTGCGGCGGCCTCCGCGGGGGCGATGGGACCGGGTCGATTCAGCGCGGTGGGCCCGGATGCGCTCGCCGTGGGTCTCGCGGCGGCGGGGCTCTTCGCACTCGGCATCGCCATCGGGCTCGCCGCCGCGGTCCCGTCGCGCGTCACGGCTCGTCTCACCGAATCCGCCTCGCGATAAGCTGAGCCAGTGCTGCGCCTCGTCGTCCTCATCTCCGGGGGCGGATCGAACCTCCGCGCCCTCCTCGATGCCGCTCAGTCGGCCGACTTCCCCGCCCGTGTCGTCGCGGTCGGCGCCGACCGTCAGGCTGACGGCCTCGCGCACGCCGAGCACTTCGGCATCCCGAGCTTCGTCGTGCCGTTCACCTCGTTCGACTCGCGCGAGGCGTGGGGCGACGAGCTGCTCGCCCAGCTGCGCGAGTGGGAGCCGGATGTGGTGATCCTGTCGGGTCTCATGCGTCTGGTTCCGCCGCAGGTCGTCGAGGCGTTCAGCCCCGCGCTCATCAACACCCACCCGGCCTACCTGCCCGAGTTCCCGGGGGCCCACGCGGTGCGCGATGCGCTCGCCGCGGGTGCCGCCCAGACGGGAGCGAGCGTCATCATCGTCGACAACGGTGTCGACACCGGACCGATCCTGCACCAGCGTCGTGTGCCGATCGAACCGGGCGACACCGAAGCCACCCTGCACGACCGCATCAAGCCTGTCGAACGCGAGCTGCTGGTGCAGACCGTGCTCGACATCGCAGACGGCACCATCGACCTCAAGGAGTACGCATCGTGAGCGGACATCAGATCGACCCCAGCCTCTACCGGGAACGCGACCGCGTCGCGATCCGCCGAGCCCTCATCGCCGTGAGCGACAAGACGGGGCTCGTCGAGCTCGCCACGGCGCTCGCGAACGCGGGCGTCGAGATCGTGTCGACGGGAGGCACGTCGAAGGCGATCGCGGATGCGGGTCTCCCCGTCACCCAGATCGGCGACCTGACCGGCTTCCCCGAGCACCTCGACGGGCGCGTGCGCACCCTGCACCCGCACGTGCACTCGGGCCTCCTCGCCGACCTGCGCCTCGAGAGCCACGAGGCGGAGCTCGAGACCTTCGGCATCAAGCCGTTCGAGCTCGTGGTCGTGAATCTCTACCCCTTCGTCGAGACGGTCGCCTCGGGCGCCTCGTTCGATCAGGCGGTCGAGCAGATCGACATCGGCGGCCCCGCGATGGTGCGCGCCTCGGCGAAGAACCACGCGAATGTCGCGGTCGTCGTCTCGCCTGCGAAGTACGGTGCGATCGTCGAGGCGCTCGCGGACGGCGGCACGACCCTCGCGCAGCGCCGCGAGCTCGCGCGCGACGCCTTCCTGCACACCGCCCAGTACGACGCCGCGGTGTCGCAGTGGTTCGTCGAGCAGGTTCCCGGCGCCGACTGGACGATCGACGTAGCCTCTGCCCCCGCATCCAGCGAAGAGGTGTCCAGCTTCGCCCCGCAGCTCGACGTGCACGCCGACCTCGACGCGACCCTCCGCTACGGCGAGAACGCGCACCAGAAGGCGGCCCTCTACACGCACCCCGGCGCGGCCGGCATCGCCCAGGCGATCCAGCACGGCGGCAAGGAGATGTCCTACAACAACTACGTCGATGCGGATGCCGCGCTGCGCGCCGCGTACGACCACGAGACGCCCACGGTCGCGATCATCAAGCACGCGAACCCGTGCGGCATCGCGACGGCCGATGACATCGCGACCGCCCACGCGCTCGCGCACGCATGCGACCCCGTCTCGGCGTTCGGTGGTGTGATCGCCGCGAACCGCGTCATCACGAAGGCGACGGCCGAGTCGATCGCGCCCATCTTCACCGAGGTCATCGTGGCGCCCGGGTTCGAGCCGGAGGCGCTCGAGATGCTGCAGGCGAAGAAGAACCTGCGTCTGCTCGAGCTGCCCGCCGGGTACCAGCCGAACGTGCCCGGTCGCGTCGAGATGCGCCAGATCTCCGGGGGACTGCTCGTGCAGGAGCCCGACGCGCACTTCGCCGACCCGGCCACGTGGACTCTCGCCACGGGCGATGCCGCCGACGAGCAGACGCTCGCCGACCTCGCCTTCGCGTGGCGCGCGGTGCGCGCCGTGAAGTCGAACGGCATCCTGCTCGCCTCGGGCGGTGCCTCGGTGGGTGTCGGCATGGGCCAGGTGAACCGCGTCGACTCGTGCAAGCTCGCCATCGAGCGCGCGGGGGAGCGCGCGGCCGGTTCGGTCGCCGCATCCGACGCCTTCTTCCCGTTCGCGGATGGACCGCAGATCCTCATCGACGGCGGCATCCGAGCGATCGTGCAGCCGGGAGGCTCCGTGCGCGACGCCGAGGTCATCGAGGCGTGCGAGAAGGCCGGCGTCACCCTCTACCTCACCGGAGAGCGCCACTTCTTCCACTGACTCGCCTCCTCCCTCCTCCGCTGCCATAGACATGTCTTTGGCAGCTGAGACACCCGCGCGCGGGTGTCTCAGGGCAGGAAAGGGTGTCTGAATGGGGTGCTGGCTGCGCGAGACATGTCTCTGACCACACCGCACCTCTGATGCGAACGACGAAGGCCCGGATGGCGAACCATCCGGGCCTTCGTGCGTGCGGAGCGCGTTACGCGATGAGCGCTTCGATCGGTCCGCGCGCGAAGTAGAGCACGAAGCCCGCCGCGACGACCCACAGCAGCGGGTGCACCGTCTTGGCCTTGCCGCTGAGCGCGTTGACGACGACCCAGCTGACGAAGCCCGCGCCGATGCCGTTCGCGATCGAGTAGGTCATCGGCATGACGGTCGCCGTGAGGAACACCGGGAGCAGCACGTTGAAGTCGCTGAAGTCGATGTTCTTGATCTGGGCGAGCATCATCGCACCGACGAGCACCAGAGCGGCCGCGGCGATGAAGCCGGGGACGAGGCCGGTGACGGGGGTCACGAACATCGCGAGCAGGAAGAGTACACCGGTGACGACGTTCGCCAGACCCGTGCGGGCGCCCTCGCCGATGCCCGAGCCGGACTCGACGAAGACGGTCGCCGACGACGACGAGGTCGCGCCACCGACGACGGCGCCGACGCCCTCGACGATGAGCGCCGACTTGATGCGCGGGAAGTCGCCCTTCTCGTCGGCCAGCTCAGCCTCCTTGGCGAGACCGGTCATGGTGCCCATGGCGTCGAAGAAGTTGGTGAACACGAGGGTGAACACGAACATCAGCAGCGCGACGAAGCCGACCTTGCCGAGGTCGAAGCCGAAGTCCACGGCGCCGACGAGGCTCAGGTCGGGGAGAGCGAAGATGCCCGCCGCGAGGCCGAAGTCCGCCACGGGGGTGAAGATGTTCACGATCGCGGCGACGACGGTGCCGGCGACGAGGGCGATGAGGATCGCGCCCTTCACCTTGAGGGCGATCAGGATGCCGCCGAGCAGCAGGGTGACGACGAAGAGCAGGGTGTCGATCGTCGCGACCGAGCCGGCGATGCCGAGCTCGACGGGCGTGCCGCCGCCGGTGGTCACGAAGCCCGCGTTCACGAAGCCGATGAACGAGATGAAGAGGCCGATGCCGACAGTGATCGCGAGCTTCAGCTGCACGGGCACCGCGTCGAAGATCATCTTGCGCAGGCCGGTGGCGGCGAGCAGCACGATGATAAGGCCGTTGATGATCGTGAGGGCCATCGCCTCGCCCCAGCTGACCTGGCCGACGACCGAGAACGCGAGGAACGCGTTGAGGCCGAGGCCCGCCGCGAATGCGAAGGGGAGCCGCGTGATGACGCCGAACAGGATCGTCATGATCCCGGCCGTGAGGGCGGTGCTCGCGGCGACGGCGGGGCCCGAGAGCACATTGCCGTCGACGTCGGCGGTGCTGAGGATGAGCGGGTTCAGGATGACGATGTACGCCATCGTCACGAAGGTGACGAGACCGCCGCGCACCTCGGTGCCGATGGTCGAGCCGCGCTCGCTGATGTGGAAGAACTTGTCGAGTCCGCTTCGCGGTTGGCTCGTCGTGGTCTGAGAGGTCACAGATGGCTCCGGAGGATGAGGTCGGGATGTGGTGGTGGAAGGGCGGCCACCTGGCGGGTCGCCCCGGCCTGAGTGTAGTGAATATGTGATCCATCAGCGTTATTGCGCGCGGGGATCGTCGTGCATAAGCTGGAAGGCTGCCAGGGCGCGCATCGGGAAACCGGACGCGCCCTCCGGCTTTCCCACTTCCTCCCTGCGCCTCCGTGCGCGTCAGCGAAACCGATCCATGCCACACGCCACCTCCCCTGCGCCTGCTCGCGGCACCACACGCACCCTGATGCGGCTCCTGCCGTTCGTGCGCCCCTACCTGGCACGCACGATCGTGAGCTTCTTCGTCTACATCGCGCTCGTCCTCGTGGCGCTCGGCGTGCCGATCGCGCTCCAGTGGATCGTCGACGGACCGCTCGCCGACGGCGACGCCGCCGCCGTGTGGCCCGCGGCGGGCGTCGTTCTGCTGCTCGGCATCGCCGAGGGTGTGCTCATGGTGCTGCGACGCAGCCTCGTGCTGACGCCCTCGACCCACATCGAGGCGGGCATCCGCAACACCCTGTACGCGAAGCTGCAGGACCTGCCTGTCTCGTTCCACGATCGGTGGCAGTCGGGCCAGCTGCTCTCGCGCGCGATGGGCGACCTCTCCATCATCCGGCGCTGGTTCGCGTTCGGCATCGTGCTGCTCGTCGGCAATGTCGTCGTGATCATCCTGGGGTTCACGATCCTCTTCACGTGGTCGTGGCAGCTCGCCCTCATCTTCATCATCACGTCCATCCCGATGTGGTTCGTGAGCTTCCGCTTCGAGAAGCGCTACTCGATCGTGTCCCGCCGCGCCCAGGATCAGCAGGGCGACCTCGCGACCGCGGTCGAGGAGTCGGTGCACGGCATCCGCGTGCTGAAGGCGTTCGGACGCGGCAAGCACAGCCTCCAGGCGTTCCTGCAGCAGGCGGAGGAGCTGCGCGGCACGGAGCTTGCGAAGGCGAAGGCTGTGGCGCAGCTGTGGCTGTGGCTGCTCATGATCCCCGACACGGCGTTCGCTCTGTCGCTGCTGGGCGGTGTGTGGCTCGCTGCCACCGGTGAGCTGAGCGTCGGCGCGCTCGTGGCGTTCTTCTCGGCGGCTGCGGTGATGCGCTGGCCGATCGAGTCCATCGGATGGCTGCTGCAGATGACCTTCGAGGCGCGCACCGCTGTGGAGCGGCTCTTCGAGGTGCTCGACGAGCCGAACCCGATCACGGATCCTGCGACGCCGTCGACGCCCGCCGAGGCACGCGGACGCCTCGTGTTCGATCACGCGCACTTCCGCTACCAGGACTCGCCCGATGGCGTGCCGGACCTGCTCGACGACATCCAGCTCGCGCTCGAACCCGGTGAGACGATGGCGCTCGTGGGCCTCACCGGCTCCGGCAAGACCACCCTCACCGCGCTCACGACGCGGCTCTACGACGTCACAGGCGGCCGCATTCTGCTCGACGGTGTCGACATCCGCGACCTCACGCGCGACGAGCTGCGCGCGCGCATCGCGATGGCGTTCGAGGAGGCGACGCTCTTCTCGGCATCCGTGCGCGACAACGTGCTCATCGGCCGCCCCGAGCTCGAGCCCGGTTCCCCCGAGGCTGAGGCGGTGCTCGCCGAGGCGCTCGAGATCGCGCAGGCGGACTTCGTCGAGCGCCTGCCGTTGGGCGCCGATACCACGATCGGGGAGGAGGGCATGAGCCTCTCGGGTGGGCAGCGCCAGCGCGTCGCGCTCGCGCGTGCCGTCGCTGCACGCCCCTCGGTGCTCGTGCTCGACGATCCGCTCTCGGCGCTCGATGTCGATACGGAGGCGCGCGTCGAAGCGGGGCTGCGCAGCGTGCTCGCCGACACGACGGCGCTCATCGTCGCGCACCGTCCGTCGACCGTCATGCTCGCCGACCGCGTTGCACTGCTGCAGGACGGCCGCATCACCGATGTCGGCACCCACAGCGAGCTGCTCGCGCG
The DNA here is from genome assembly GCF_011751865.2 of Salinibacterium sp. ZJ70. Lineage (GTDB taxonomy): Bacteria > Actinomycetota > Actinomycetes > Actinomycetales > Microbacteriaceae > Homoserinibacter. Next base: position 404,662 of record NZ_CP061770.1, read on the forward strand.
CAACGAGCACTACCGCTACGTCATCTCGTCGCTCGACGACGACCGCACGATCGAGGAGGTGCGCGCATGACCGCCGTCATCGAGGGCGTCGAAGGCGAAGACCGCCAGGATTACACTCGCGCCGAGAACAAGGTCATCCGCGCCCGCGCGCTGAAACTGCTCGGATCGCTTCTGCGCCCCCTCAAGACGCGCGTCATCTGGTCGTTCGTCGTCATCGCGGTGAGCACGGCTCTGCAGACCGCGGGGCCCGCTCTCATCGCGCTCGGAATCGATGTGGGCCTTCCCGCGATCGTCGAACGCTCGGATGCGATGCCGCTCATCGGCATCGTGGCGCTCTATCTGACCGCGGCTGTCGTGGGCGCGGTGCTCATGTGGCAGTACACGATGCTGTCGGCGCGGCTCAGCCAGGCCTTCCTGTTCGACCTGCGCGGGCGCATCTTCCGCCACTCGCAGCTGCTGAGCCTCGAGTTCCACGAGAGCTACACCTCGGGCCGCATCATCGCGCGGCAGACGAACGACCTCGACTCGATCCGCGAGCTGCTCGACTCGGGACTGCAGGGTCTCATCCGCGGCATCCTCTACATGGCGTTCATCGCGATAGCGCTCGTCATCATCGACCCCGTCACGGCGCTCATCGTCGCGTGCTCGCTGCCTGTCCTGTTCGCGCTCACTCGCTGGTTCCAGGTGGCGTCGCAGAAGGCGTTCCGCGCCACGCGCGTGCACTCGGCGCGCGTCATCGTGAAGTTCGTGGAGACGATGACCGGCATGCGCGCCGTCAAGGCGTTCCGTGCGGAGAAACGCAACGAGCGGGAGTTCGGCGAGCTTGTCGAGAACTACCGCGACGCCAACGCCCGAGCGATCCGCGTGTTCAGCATCTTCGACCCGGCTCTCGTCGTGGTCGGCAACATCGTCGTCGCGGCGGTGCTCCTCGTGGGCGGGCTGCGGGTGGTCGACGGCGGGCTGGCGATCGGCGTGCTGCTCGCGGCCCTCATGTACGCGCGCCGCTTCTACGACCCGATGGAGGAGATGGCGCAGTTCTACAACTCGTACCAGTCGGCGTTCGCTGCGCTCGAGAAGATCTCCGGCGTGCTCGACGAGAACCCGAGTGTTCCCGAGCCCGCCAAGCCGGTCGATCTGTGGGAGGCGAAGGGCGAGCTCGAGTTCGACGGCGTCGAGTTCGCGTACAACGCCGACCGGGTCGTGTTGCCCGAGTTCGACCTGCACATCCCCGCGGGGCAGACGATCGCGCTCGTCGGATCGACGGGGGCAGGCAAGTCGACGCTCGCCAAGCTCGTCGCGCGGTTCTACGACCCGAGCTCCGGCTCGGTGCTGCTCGATGGCATCGACATGCGCACCGTGCACCCCAAGGATCTGCGCCGCGCGGTGGTCATGGTCACCCAGGAGGCGTACCTGTTCTCGGGTTCGGTCGCCGACAACATCGCCCTCGGCAAGCCGGGAGCGAGCCGCGACGAGATCATCGCCTCGGCGAAGGCGGTGGGCGCGCACGAGTTCATCGAGGCGCTTCCGGGCGGCTATGACACGGATGTCAACAAGCGCGGCGGACGCGTGTCGGCTGGCCAGCGCCAGCTGCTGTCCTTCGCGCGTGCGTTCATCGCCGACCCGGCCGTGCTCATCCTCGATGAGGCGACGGCGTCGCTCGACATCCCGAGTGAGCGCCTCGTGCAGGAGGGGCTCACGACCCTGCTCGCGGATCGCACCGCGATCGTCATCGCGCACCGCCTGTCGACCGTCTCGATCGCCGACCGGGTGCTCGTGATGGAGCACGGGCGCATCGTCGAAGACGGCACCCCCTCCGACCTCATCGCCGGAACCGGACGCTTCGCGGCGCTGCATAAGGCGTGGCGCGACTCGCTCGTGTGAGCGAGTCCCGCCACCCTGAGCTCCAGCGCGCGCTCAGCCGCCCTGCATGGTGGAGAGCAGGATGACGAGCACGACCGCGACCGCCGTGACGCCCGCCGCCGCGACCCCGAGCATCGTGAACAGCCTGCGGCGGTCCATCGTCTCGGTGAATCCCAGCTCGTCGGCCTCGCGGCGCACGAGCCGGCGGATGGGCTCCGCGCTCACGCGCAGGTCCACCTGGTCGTCGAGGCGCTGGCGGGTGGAGGCGGAGGCCTGCGCTGCGAAGCGAGGCGCGTTGTCGGGGCCCCAGGCGAGTTGACGCGGAGTCTCGATGATCGTGAACGTCGAGTCGATCTCGTCGGTGATGATCGAATAGCTGGAGGTGGCGCTGAGGCGCGTCTCCTTGAACACCACCCACCAGGCGGGGTTCGCGAGGTCCAGCTCGATGTCGAACCCCTTCGGGGTGCGGCGGAACGCGAACGCGGTGCCGCGCAGGTGCTGCTGCATCGCAGCCATCATGTCGTCGGTGCGGCTCATGACACGACAGGCTATCGTTCGGACACCCGGGGTGTGCACGCCCGTTCGGGGGGAGGACCCGCCTGTCCCGAGAGATCGTCAGTCGCGGGGGCGTGCGCGGCGCATGTCGACGCGGAAACCGGATCCATCGCTCGCCCATCGCAGGGGCGTTCCCTCGCGACGGTAGTGCTCGAGTGCCGCGTCGTCGTGCCCCGGCGCGACCTCGCCGGATGCCCGCACCACGCGCCACCACGGGACGTCGCCGCCATGGTGCGCCATGATCCGCCCCACCTGCCGGGCGGCGTGGGAGCCGAGCATCGCGGCGATCTCGCCGTAGCTCAGAGCGCAGCCCTCGGGGATCGCGGCGACGATATCGAGAACCGCCTCGACGAACGCGTCCGGCGTTCCCGGCTGCGGCATGGCGTCAGAGGGCGAGTGCGCCGAGGTTCTCGCCGTAGGGAGTCTCGCCGACGACCTCGAAGCCGACAGCCTTGAAGAACTCCTCGGGGCCATCCTCGCCGGATGCCCACACCACCGTGATCTGGGAGAAGCCGCGACGGCGGGCCTCCTCGGCGAGTGCCTTCACGGCGAAGCGTCCGACGCCGGATCCCTGGGCATCCGCCTCGACGTGCACGCGCCAGAGCGCGGCCTTCAGGTAGTCCTCGGTGGCGTCCGGGTCGAACGTGCCCATGACGTAGCCGACGACGACGTCGTCGCCGTCGAGCACGACGCGCGGCCACGAACCCGCAGGATCGAGATCCTGCTCGGCGTGCACGTAGGTCTCCGGCTCGATGAAGGCCTCCTGGCCGGGCTTGAGGGCGAGGTTGCGCGCCGCGACGATGGTCTGCGCGGTCAGCTCTTCGAGTCTCAGTTCGGCCATATCCCCAGGCTATCCCGGTCATGAGGAGAGCGCACCAGATATCTCGATGTCGAGATAACTCGCACTCGCGGTAGTCTGGTTCGCGGCGTACACGCGAAAGGACACCCACGTGGTCGAAAAGATCAAGGTTGAAGGCAAGGTCGTCGAACTCGACGGCGACGAGATGACCCGCATCATCTGGCAGTTCATCAAGGACCGTCTCATCCACCCGTACCTCGATGTGGATCTCGAGTACTACGACCTGGGCATCGAGAACCGCGACGCGACCGACGATCAGGTCACGATCGACGCGGCTCACGCGATCCAGAAGCACGGTGTCGGCGTCAAGTGCGCCACCATCACCCCCGACGAGGCCCGCGTCGAGGAGTTCGGCCTCAAGAAGATGTGGAAGTCGCCCAACGGCACCATCCGCAACATCCTCGGCGGCGTGATCTTCCGCGAGCCGATCATCATCTCGAACATCCCGCGCCTCGTGCCCGGATGGAACAAGCCGATCATCATCGGCCGTCACGCGTTCGGCGACCAGTACCGTGCCACCGACTTCCTCTTCGAGGGCAAGGGCACGCTCACGGTCGAGTTCACCCCCGAAGACGGCAGCGAGCCGCTCAAGTTCGAGGTCTTCCAGGCCCCGGGCGACGGCATCGCGCAGGTGCAGTACAACCTCGACGCCTCGATCCGCGACTTCGCGCGCGCCTCGCTCAACTACGGCCTGGCCCGCAACTACCCGGTGTACCTCTCCACGAAGAACACCATCCTGAAGGCCTACGACGGCCGCTTCAAGGACATCTTCCAGGAGATCTTCGACGCCGAGTTCAAGGAGCAGTTCGACGCCGCGGGCCTCACCTACGAGCACCGCCTCATCGACGACATGGTCGCTTCGGCCATGAAGTGGGAGGGCGGCTACGTCTGGGCCTGCAAGAACTACGACGGCGACGTGCAGTCGGACACCGTCGCGCAGGGCTTCGGCTCGCTCGGTCTCATGACCTCCGTGCTCGCCACCCCGGACGGCAAGATCGTCGAGGCGGAGGCCGCGCACGGCACCGTCACGCGTCACTACCGTCAGCACCAGGCGGGCAAGCCCACCTCCACCAACCCGATCGCCTCGATCTTCGCGTGGACCCGTGGACTCATGCACCGCGGCAAGCTCGACGGCAACCAGGCCCTCATCACGTTCGCCGAGACCCTCGAGGACGTCGTCATCAAGACCGTCGAGTCGGGCAAGATGACCAAGGACCTCGCGCTGCTCGTCGGCCCTGACCAGGAATGGCAGACCACCGAGGACTTCCTCGCGACGCTCGACGAGAACCTCAAGGCGCGTCTGGCGTGAGCTGAGCCTCGCAGCACCGCACGAAGGGCTGGGTCGAAAGACCTGGCCCTTCGTCGTATCCGGAACGTAGCGTGGGGGGCATGAGCGACCCCACGGCGAATGCGCCTGTCACCATCACCGTCACGGGAGCAGCTGGCCAGATCGGCTACGCCCTGCTGTTCCGCATCGCATCCGGTGCGATGCTCGGCGATCGCCCTGTGCGGCTGCGGCTGCTTGAGATCCCGCAGGCCGTCGCGGCGGCGGAGGGCACCGCGATGGAGCTCGCGGATGCGGCGTTCCCGCTCCTCGACGCGGTCGACGTCTTCGACGATGCGGCGGCCGCCTTCGACGGCGCGAACGTGGGGCTGCTCGTCGGTGCCCGGCCGCGTGCGGCGGGCATGGAGCGCGGTGACCTGCTCGAGGCGAACGCGGGCATCTTCGGCCCTCAGGGTCGCGCGATCAACGACCATGCAGCTGACGACATCCGGGTTCTCGTCGTCGGCAACCCCGCCAACACGAACGCCCTCATCGCCGCGCGCCACGCACCGGATGTGCCGTCGGAGCGCTTCACCGCGATGACGCGCCTCGATCACAACCGCGGCCTCGCGCAGCTTGCGGCCCACCTCGACGTGGGCGTCGGCCGGCTCAGCCGGATGACCGTGTGGGGCAACCACTCCTCCACGCAGGTGCCGGATCCGTCGCACGTCGAACTCGACGGGGAGCCGGTGGAGCTCGATCCCGTATGGGTGGCCGAGCAGTTCGCGCCCACGGTCGCCACGCGCGGCGCCGCCATCATCGAGGCGCGCGGCGCCTCGTCTGCCGCATCCGCAGCCTCCGCGGCGATCGATCACATGCGCGACTGGGTGCTCGGCACGCCAGGCCACGACTGGGTGTCGGTCGCCCTCATGAGCCGCGACGAGTACGGCGTACCCGACGGGCTCATCAGCTCGTTCCCCGCGCGCTCGGTCGCGGGGCGCTGGGAGATCGTGGCGGGGCTTCCGCAGTCGGATGCCGTGCGCCGGGGCCTCGCCGCCTCGGTCGCGGAGCTTGTGGAGGAGCGCGACGCGGTGCGTGCGCTCGGGCTGCTGCCGTAGGGGCGCGGCCGCGCTGGCCGCCGCTCGGGGTCAGTGGAAGGTCTCGCCGCGTTCCAGCATCGCGACGAACTGGCGGGCCCGACGCTCGCGCGTCTCGGCTTTGACTCCATGGGTCACGCGGAAGATGAACGCCCACCGGTTCTGCGCGGTGAGCGCCGCGAACGCGGCCGCCGCCGCCGGACTCGCATCAAGGCCCGCCTGCAGCTCGGCGGGTACGGGTGCATCCTTCTGGCGGTAGGCGGCATCCCAGCGGCCGTCGGCCTTCGCGCGGTCGATCTCGGCCTGACCGGCGGGCCGCATCCGCCCCTCCGCGATGAGACGAGCCACATGCTCCTGGTTGATCTGCGACCAGGGGCTGCGCGAGCGGCGCGGCGTGTACGCCTGGAGGCTGAACTGGTCGTCGAACGCGCCCGCCTGACCGTCGATCCACCCGAAGCACAGCGCCACATCGAGCGCCTCCTGGCGGGTGATCCCGAGCTCGGTCGCCTTCGCCTTGAGGATCTTCAGTCGCACGCCGTCGACGGGCGGATCGTCCTCGAGGAACTGCTCCCACTGCCGAGGCGAGGTGAAATGCAGGATCGGCTTCTCGGCGAACGACGACATATCTCACGATATGACGGACCCCGGACAGCGTGGGTCCGGGGTCCGGTCGTGATGGGGCTACTTCGCGTTCGCCTCGAGCTGCTCGCGCTTGGCGTTCGTCTGCACCGAGATCTTGCGCGGCTTCGCCTTCTCGGAGATCGGGATGACGACGCTCAGCACGCCGCTCTCGTAGTTGGCCGAGATGGCGCTGGTGTCGATGCCCTGGCCGAGGGTGAGCTGGCGCAGGAACGAGCCCGTGGGGCGCTCGCGACTGATCCAGCGGATGCCGTCGTCGCTGCGGGCGGTGCGCTCGGCGCGGATGGTGAGCAGCTGACCGTCCACATCGATGTCGATGCTGCCCGGGTCGACACCCGGCAGGTCGGCGGCGAGGACGTAGTGGTCGCCGTTGCGATGCAGGTCGACGGGCATCAGCCGCGGGCCCTGGCGAGTGTCGAGGAGCTGGCTCGCCATGCGGTCGAGCTCGCGAAACGGGTCGAAGGACATGTTCATGGTCTCTCCCTCCGGTTGCACGTGAGTCGGTGTGACTCAACTTCCATCTGACACTTTTCTAGCACTCTCGGGGCGAGAGTGCCAACGCGCTCGCCGAGTGCTGCAGAGGGTCTGACAGCGCCGGATCAGTAGCCGAGGAACACGTCGGTGCGGACGCGGCGCACCCCGACCGCCCGCAGCTCGCGCCGCAGTCGCGCCACGTCGTTCGGCGCGCCCGAGAGCAGCACCGTGCGCTCCGTGACATCCGGGATCGCCGAGCGCACCACGTCGGCCGTGAGCTCCGATGCGCCCGCCCACACCCAGCGCTCGGGGAGCGGACCCGGATCCTCCGGGCACAGCAGGACGACCGCGCACCCGGACGCCGCGATCTCGTCGCGGTAGGCGAGCTCGGCGGCCGAGCGCACCGCGTACACGAGCACCGCATCCCCGGCACGGCCCGCCGCCGCGAGGTGGCGCAGGTGCGCGATGAACGGCGTCACCCCGATGCCCGCGGCGACGAACGCGAGCCGCGCCTCGCGGCGGCGGGGGAGGGTGAAGTCGCCCCACACACCCGTCGCGTGCACCCGTGCGCCGGGCGCAAGCGCCCGCAGAGCGCGCTTGAAGCTCGAGGCGTCATCGCGGATGCGCACGCCGATCGTGAGCTCATCGCCGTCGACCGACGCCACCGAGAACACGCGGCGCGTGCCCGCCGAATCGGGTCGGGCGTGCGGCACCGTGATCTCGAGGTACTGGCCGGGTTCGACACGCAGCGGGCGCCGCGCGCGGAAGCGGAACTCCCACGCGGTCGGTGTGAGCATCCGCGAGTCCACGAGCTCGAGACGCAGCCCGCGCCGCTGACCGAACGCGAACCCGATGACCCCCGCGACCACGAGGCCCAGCTCGGGAGTCGCGTGGAGCGGCCCGAGGGTGAACGGCACGGTCGCGAGCAGCGCGGCGACGACCGCGACCAGCAGTCGCTGCCAGCGCCGCGGGGGGAGTGTGAGCGGCTCGCTCAGCATGAAGCCCGCCGCGAAGACGAGCGGCGAGGAGGCGAACGCGAACGACAGCGCCGTTCCGACATCCAACCCGAACGCGAGCATGAGACCCGTCGTGACCGCGCCGCCCACGAGCACGTAGACGAGACCCATCGGCAGGTGGCGCGTGCGGTGCAGAATCGCAAGCGCGAACAGCGCGACGAGCGGCAGCAGCAGGCCCGTGCCGATCCACCAGGACGGGAACGCGACCCCGAGGAGCCCCGCCGCAAGCGCGCCGACCGCGGCGGGGTTCGCGAGGTGGCGTCCGCGCCACGCGAGGACGTACTTGGAGGCCGCCGCGATCGCAGCGGCGAAGGCGAGACCGAGCATCCCGTCGAGAGTGAGCGTCGGCTCGAGCACGAACGCGAGCAGCAGCGCGGTGATGATCCACGACGGTGCGTGCGGACGCGTGCGCACGATCCGGGCGAGCACCTCGTTCGCGATCCACGACGTCGCGAGCAGCACCGCCGCGCTCGCGAGCAGCGCGAGCGGGGAGAACGCGAGAGCACCCGCGATCGACAGCGCGAGCGCGAGCGCGCCGAGGGTCGTGAGACCGGCGATCACGAGCAGGTACATCGGGATGCGCCCGAGCGCGCGGTCGATGCGGTCGATCATGCGAACACCTCTCCGGGGAAGTCGCGGCTCGATTCGATCGTGCCGTCCTGCAGAATCCTGACCCATTCCACGCCCCGCCGTGCGAGCCACGCGTCATCGACGCCCACGAGCAGCGCCGTCGCGGCCCCGTCGGCGGTGAGCTCATCAGCCGCGACCGCCCAGCTCGCCACGACATCCCGCACGGGGAGCCCGGTGACGGCATCGAGGATGTGGTGGCGTCCGTCGGCGCGCACGCGACGGTTGCCGGCGCTCGCCGAGAGCGCACCCTCCGAGAGCTCCGCGACGCCGATCGCCTTCGTCGGGTCGCCCGGATGCTCGAGCGCGATCCGCATGGGGACGTCGCGGATGCGGAGGTCACCCGACCCGTCGACGACGTGGCGCGCGAATCCGGCGTCGGCGAGCTGCGCGCTCACGATGTCGACGAGGTGGCCCTTGCCCGCCGCGCCCACGTCGAGCGTGACGCCGCGCAGGGTGTCGAGGTGCGTGCCGTCCCAGGCGAGCGCGTCCGCCCATGCGGGGATGGCGTCGGCAGCGCCCGGCAGGCGCGGCCCGAACCCGGCTGCCGCGAGCGCCCCGCCGACGAGCGGCGACATGCGTCCCTGGGTGGCGGTGTAGAGCTCGGCGTAGAGGGCGAGCAGGGGGCCCGCGTCATCGGGCAGACGGTGGCGGCCGGGCGTGCGCGCGATGACCGCGACGAGCGAGTCGTCGCGGTAGCGCGACCAGTCGGCGTCGAAGCGGGCGATGCGTCGGGCGATCGACGCACGCACCTCATCCGGGATGGGCATCTCGGTGTCGATGCGCCACGGGGTGCCGATCGCGGCGAAGTGCCACGCGTGCGCCAGGGGGTCGGCGATCACGGCCGGCTCAGGGTGCGAGCGCCTCGGCCTTGATGGTCGCGAGAGCGTCGTTGAAGCCGCCGCTCGTGAGCGACGACCCGGCGACGCGCGAGACGTTCAGGGTGTCGATGTCCTGGCCGACGATCGCGTCCGCGATGCCGCCCGCGAACTTCTCCTGGAACTGGAGCGACTGCGGGTCCTGACCCTCGGGTGTCACCGTCACGGCCGTGACGATGTCGTTCTCGAGGGTGAGCTCGACGGCGACCTTCTGCTGGCCGCCGGGCGAGACGTATCCGCCCTCCGCGCTGTAGGTGCCGTCGGCGTAGGCGGAGTCGGCTCCCGTGGCACCGTCGGTCGTGAGCGGGGTGGTGCTTCCCCCGGTGGGGGCACAGCCCGCGAGTGTGAGCAGACCGAGGCTGGTGGCGGCGAGGGCGCCGGTGCGGGCGAGCGGGGAGTGGGCGGCGCGGCTCGAAGGCGTCATGACGTCCACCCTCTCAGCGCCCCCTTGGACGACGCTGGATGCCGAGGTGTCAGAACACGCCGTATGGCGCAGCCCGCATGCGGCGTGTTCTGACACCTCAAGGGGGAGGGGTGTCGGTGGGGGTGCGTAGCGTCGCGGCATGACGAGGACTCACTACTACACGGCGTCGACGCTCGACGGGTTCATCGCGACGCGCGACCATTCGCTCGACTGGCTGCTGAAGCAGCCGTTCGACGAGCACGGGCCGATGAACTACGAGAGCTTCGTCGCCGACATCGGGGCGCTCATCATGGGTGCGTCGACGTACGCGTGGGTGCTGGAGCACGACGCGGGCTGGTCGTACACGCAGCCGGCCTTCGTGCTCACGCATCGGGAGTTCCCGGTGCCGGATGGCGCGGATGTGCGGTTCCGGTCGGGTGACGTCGCGGCGGTGCACGCGGAGGTGATCGCCGCTGCGGAGGGGCGCGATGTGTGGGTCGTGGGCGGCGGTGACCTCGCGGGGCAGTTCGCGGATGCGGGCCTGCTCGACGAGGTGTGGGTGCAGTTCGCCCCGGTGACGATCGCGGAGGGGCAGCCGCTGCTGCCCCGGTCGCTCGACCTGGAGCTCGTGGATCACGCGCGCAATGGCGGATTCCTGTGTGCGCGCTACCGGGTGGTGACCCCCGCCGAATAAGCCGTGAAGGGGGCGCGAGCACCCCAGGTCACGAGGTTGTTAAGGGTCGACGTGCGCGTCGAGAACGACGTCAACGCCGCGGCCCTCCGCGCGTTCCAGGTGCTCACGGCCGACGCCCAGCACGTGGTCATCGGCGGCGGCATCAGCCGCCTCGGCAACGAGCTCATGCAGGGCGTGCTGGCCGTGATCGCCCAGTGGGAGAGCGACTCCACGTTCGTCGCTACGCTGGGCCTCGGGGAGCGGCTGCGGCTGCTGCCCGCCCATTCCCGGCCGCGGCTGTGGGGGCCGCGCTCGTGGGGGCCCCGCCCGTTGCGACCGAACCGAACCATGTACGAGGAAGTGCTGATGGCTGAAGTCGTGATCCTGCCCGGAACCCCCGCGGAGGCGAAGGCGGCCGCGGGTGAGCTCGCTGCGGATCTGATCGCGCGGGTTGTGGCAGCCAAGCCGGAGGCGGTGCTGGGCCTCGCAACCGGATCCACGCCGTTGCCGGTATGGGAGGCGCTGTCGCGCCGCAAGCTCGACTGGAGCCGGGTGCGCGGGTTCGCGCTGGATGAGTACATCGGCCTGCCGGCAGGCCACCCGGAGAGCTACCGCGCGGTGATCACGCGCGAAGTCGTCGACACTCTCGGCCTCGATCCCGACCTCGTCCGCGTGCCTGGGGACGACGGCGGGGAGATCGCAACCGCGGGACAGCGCTACGAGGCCGCGATCGCCGCGGCCGGGGGTGTCGACATCCAGGTGCTCGGCATCGGGCGCACGGGGCACATCGGCTTCAACGAGCCGGGATCGTCGTTCGCGTCGCGCACCCGCGTGAAGACCCTCACCGAGCAGACGCGCATCGACAACGCACGGTTCTTCGATTCGCTGGACGACGTTCCGCGACACTGCCTCACGCAGGGCCTCGGCACGATCCTGGATGCGCGGGAGCTCGTGCTGCTGGCGTTCGGCGAGGCGAAGGCGGATGCCGTGGCCGGGGCTGTGGAGGGGCCGGTGTCGGCGTCGCTGCCGGGTTCGGCGATCCAGATGCACCCGGAGGTGACGGTGATCCTCGATGAGGCGGCGGCCTCGAAGCTGCGATTCGCCGACTACTACCGCTTCGCCTGGGACAACCGCCCCGACTGGGCGAGCTGAGCCCGTCCGTCAGGTGCGACTGAGCACAACGTGGCGGGCTCCGCTCAGCGCAGGCGCGCGCCCGCGGCCCACACCGCGGTGACGCGGCCCTCGGCGTCGAGCGCCACCGCATCCGCGGCGTAGCCCGGCTCGAGCAGACCGAGGCGCTCGCCTTCGCCGATCGCGCGCGCCGGCACCGCTGTGACGGCGGCGACGGCCACCGACCACGACAGCCCGACCACGTTCACGGCACGGCGCAGCGCCGCATCCAGGGTGAGAGTGGAGCCCGCGATCGTGTCGGTGCCGGACAGCAGCGCGAGGCCGTCGCGCACCGTCACGTTGAGCGAGCCGATGCGGTAGTCCCCGTCTTCCGAGCCTGCGGCGGCCATGCCGTCGGTGATGAGCGCGACGCGACCGGGAGCCTCCCGGAGCGCAACCGCGGCAACCGACTCGTGCACGTGGTGCCCGTCGAGCACGAGCTCGAGCGTCACGCGCTCGTCCTCGAGCGCCGCGACTACGGGGCCCGGGGCGCGGTGGTGGATGCCGTTCATGGCGTTGAAGGCATGGGTGAGCAGCGTCGCCCCCGCGTCGAACGCGCGCCGCGCCGTCTCGAAGCCGGCCTCCGTGTGGCCCACCGCGACGCGCACCCCGGCGCGAACGAACACCTCGATCGCATCCATCGCACCCGGCAGCTCCGGGGCGATCGTGATCTGCCGCAGCGTGCCGTGCGAGGCCGCGAGCAGCCCGTCGACGTCCTCCGGGTCCGGCGAGCGCAGGAAGTCCGCATTGTGGGCGCCCCGACGCTCGGCGGCGAGGAACGGGCCCTCCAGGTGGGAGCCCAGCACGAGCGGGTCGGAGCCCGCGAGCTCTGCGATCTCCGCGAGGCTCGACCGCAGCGAGACGAGCGGGTTGGCCACGAGCGAGATCACGGATCGCGTGGTGCCGAGTGCGCGGTGCGTCGCGAGCGCGGCGATCAGCTCATCGCCGCCGTCATCGAACGCGTGCCCGCCGCCCCCGTGGCCGTGGATGTCGATGAACCCCGGCGTGAGCCGCGCGCCCGCGAGATCGACCGTCTCATCCGCGGCCGGGCGACCGGATCCGCGCCCCACCGCGGCGATGGCATCGCCGTCGAACAGCACCCAGCCGTCGGGGGTCTCGCCGCGCTCGTCGGTGACCAGGGCGGAGTGAAGGAGCGTCGTCACACGCTCAGCGTAGAACCCGCCCCCCACTGCTGCCGCGCAGGCCCGCGGCGCCCCGCTCAGCGGAAGATGATGGTGCGCGCGCCGTCGAGCAGCACGCGGTCCTCCGAGAACCACTTCACGGCCTGCGTGAGCGTGCGGCTCTCCTCGTCCTGGCCGATCGCCACCAGCTGCTGCACGGTGCGCGAGTGATCCACACGCACGATGTTCTGCTCGATGATCGGACCCTCGTCGAGGTCGCTCGTCACGAAGTGCGCCGTCGCGCCGATGATCTTCACGCCGCGGGCGTGCGCCTGCTTGTACGGGTTGGCGCCCTTGAAGCCAGGCAGGAACGAGTGGTGGATGTTGATGATGCGGCCGGCGAGCCGGTCGCACAGCTCGGGGGAGAGGATCTGCATGTAGCGCGCGAGCACGACGAGTTCGATGTCGTGCTCCTCGACGACGTCGAGGATGCGCTGCTCGAACGCGGCCTTCTCCTCAGCGTTCGTCACCGGCTGGGATTCGAACGGAACCCCGTAGAACCCCGCCATGTCGCCGAGGTCCGGGTGGTTGGAGAGCACGAGCGGGATGTCGACACCCAGCTGCCCGGCGCGCTGGCGGAACAGCAGATCGTTGAGGCAGTGGCCCGCCTTCGACACGAGCACGAGCGTGCGCAGCGGCCGGCCCACCTCGTCGATCGTCCACGTCATCCCGTACCGGTCGACGACGGGCTGGAGAGCCGTCTCGAACGCGCTGCGCTCGGTGTCGGACTCCACCTGCAGGCGCATGAAGAAGGTGCCGGTGTCGTCGCTCGAGAACTGCTGCGACTCGGTGATGTTCCCCTGGGCCTCCACGATCGCTCCGCTGATGGCGTGCACGATGCCGGGCTTGTCTTCGCAGACGATGGTGAGGGTCCAGTGGTTGGCGGTCATAGCCCTTCAGCCTATTGCGTCGCGCCGCATCCACTCTCCTGCTGAAGGCATGGTCGCGCGTATGCTCTCCCGGTGAGCAGTACGAACGACGCCGGCGGTTTCCCCTACTTCAAGCTGCTCGTGCTCTCCGGCGCGATCTTCGCGTCGGTGTCGAGCGAGTTCCTGCCGACCGGTCTGCTGCCCGAGATGGCGGCGGAGCTGGGCGTCAGCGAATCCCAGATCGGCCTGCTCATCACCGTGTTCGCGGGAACCGTCGTGCTCACCACGGCGCCCCTCACGGCGCTCACTCGCCCGTACTCGCGCAAGTGGCTCATGGTGGCGCTGCTTGCCGTGTTCGCGATCACCAACGTGCTGTGTGCGATCGCGCCGTCGTACGAGATGCTCATGATCGCCCGCATCCTGGGTGGTGCCGCCCACGGCCTCTTCTGGGCCGTCACCGGTCCGTACGCCGCCCTGCTCGTGCCCCGGCATCAGCTGGCCCGCGCGATCTCGGTGACGAACGCGGGAGGAACGGCCGCGTTCATCCTGGGCGTGCCGTTCGGCACCTTCCTCGGGCACGCGCTCGGCTGGCGGATGGCGTTCGCGGCGATGGCCGTGATCGTCTTCGTGTTCGCGGTGTTCGTGGTCGTGTACCTGCCGCCGGTGTCGCACCTCGTGCGCCTCGCGACCGGGGAGATCGCGGTCCCCGCCCACAAGGACCGCACGCTTCCGGCGGTGCTCGCGGTCGCCCTCACGGTGCTCGTCGTCGCGATCGGCCACAACGCGTTCTACACCTACATCGCGGCGTGGTCGATCCAGATCGGCCATGTGGATCCGGAGTGGGTGAGCGCTCTGCTGCTCGCCTACGGCGCCGCGGGGGCGGTGGGTCTCGCGCTCGGCGGTGCCTTCGGCGACCGCTACCCGCGGGCGACGGTGGCGATCTCGGTCGCGGGAGTCTCGCTGTCGATCGCCGCGCTCGCATGGCTCGGCACGTCGGCGATTCCCGTGACGATCGGCATGATCGTGTGGAGTGCGTGCTTCGGCGGCTTCCCCGCGCTCATGCACGCGCGGAACCTCCACGCCGCGTCTCCCAACATCCGCGATTACGCCGCCGCATGGCTGACGATCGCCTTCAATGCCGCGATCGGCGGCGGCGCGCTGCTCGGCGGGCTCATCATCGACGGTCTCGGCATGCAGGCGCTTCCGTGGATCGCGGCGGGCATCGTCGCTGTGGGCTTCTTCGTGGCGCTGTTCGCCAGTCGCGAGCGGATGCGCGTACGGCGCTGACCCCTCGGCCCGCCGCCCTGCGATGGGGCTCAGGCAGCCCGTTCCTCCGGTGAGGGGTCGCAAATGACGTTCGCCACGGCGTGTCGGCCGTCATTTGCGACCCCTCCGCGCGTTGTCAGGGGCGCGGGGTCTGGCCCCGCTCGCTCGCAGAGAGCCAGCCGACCCATCCGCCGTCATCCGACGGAGTGATCCCTCACATGCGTCGCGTAGACTGGTCGCGTCGCAACTGGCGTTCGGATGGGTCACCATCGGGGAGCGGCGAACACGTGAATGATGGCCGTACGCCTGGGCCGTCCACCCCCGTCACCGGGTAGTTTTCTCGTGAGCATAAGGAGCGCCAGTGTCCGCTGAATCCACCTTCAACGCACCTCTTTCCGAGGTCGACCCCGAGATCGCAGCAGTGCTCGAGCAGGAGCTCGCACGCCAGCGCGACACGCTCGAGATGATCGCGAGCGAGAACTTCGTGCCGCGCGCGGTTCTCGAGTCGCAGGGCTCGGTTCTCACCAACAAGTACGCCGAGGGCTACCCCGGCCGTCGCTACTACGGCGGCTGCGAGTACGTCGACGTCGCCGAGTCGCTCGCGATCGAGCGCGCGAAGAGCCTGTTCGGCGCCGCGTTCGCCAACGTGCAGCCTCACTCGGGAGCCTCGGCCAACGCCGCCGTGCTGTCGGCGATCGCGACCCCCGGCGACCGCATCCTGGGCCTCGAGCTCGCCCACGGCGGCCACCTGACCCACGGCATGAAGCTCAACTTCTCCGGCAAGCTCTACGAGGCCCACGCCTACGGCGTCGACCCGGAGACCTTCCAGGTCGACATGGATGTCGTGCGCGAGCGCGCCCTCGAGGTGAAGCCGCAGGTCATCATCGCCGGCTGGTCGGCCTACCCGCGCCAGCTCGACTTCGCCGCGTTCCGTGCGATCGCCGACGAGGTGGGCGCGACCCTCTGGGTCGACATGGCGCACTTCGCCGGCCTCGTGGCTGCGGGCCTGCACCCCTCGCCCGTGCCGCACGCGCACGTCGTGAGCTCGACGGTGCACAAGACGATCGGCGGCCCCCGCTCGGGCTTCATCCTCACCAACGACGCCGACATCGCGAAGAAGATCAACTCGAACGTCTTCCCCGGTCAGCAGGGCGGCCCGCTCATGCACGTGATCGCCGCGAAGGCGACCGCGTTCAAGCTCGCCGCATCCGACGAGTTCCGCGACCGCCAGGTGCGCACCCTGCGCGGCGCCGCGATCCTCGCCGAGCGTCTCGTGCAGGATGACGCGAAGGCCGCGGGCATCTCGGTGCTCACGGGCGGAACGGATGTGCACCTGGTGCTCGTCGACCTGCGCGACTCGGAGATCACCGGCCAGGAGGCGGAGGACCGCCTGCACGAGGCCGGCATCACGGTCAACAAGAACTCGGTTCCGAACGACCCGCGCCCGCCGATGGTCACTTCGGGCGTGCGCATCGGCACCCCGGCGCTCGCGACCCGCGGCTTCGGCGATGAGGAGTTCACCGAGGTGGCTGACATCATCGCCCTCGCGCTGCAGCCGGGTGCCGACCTCGCCGCGCTCCGCGAGCGCGTCACGGTGCTCGCCCGCAAGTTCCCCCTCTACGAGGGCCTCACGTCGCCGGGAAGCTGGGCGTGACCGCGCAGCTGCTCGACGGCCTCGCCACCTCGGCGGCGATCAAGGCCGAGCTGAAGGTTCGCGTGGCGGCGCTCGCGGAGAAGGGCATCGTGCCCGGTCTCGGCACGCTGCTCGTGGGCTCCGATCCGGGCTCGGTGAGCTACGTCGGCGGCAAGCACCGCGACTCGGCCGAGGTGGGCATCCGCTCCATCCGCGAGGAGCTCCCGGCGGATGCGACCGAGGCGGATGTGCGCGCAGCGATCGAGCGTCTCAACGCCGACCCCGAGGTCACGGGCTACATCGTGCAGCTGCCGCTGCCGAAGGGCATCGACGAGAATGCGATGCTCGAGCTCATCGATCCCGCGAAGGATGCCGACGGACTGCACCCCACCAACCTGGGCCGTCTCGTGCTGGGTGTCGACGGGGAGCTCGATTCGCCGCTGCCGTGCACGCCCGCTGGCGTGGTCGAGCTGCTGCGTCGCCACGACGTGCCGATCGCCGGCAAGCACGTGACGATCATCGGACGCGGCCTCACGGTGGGCCGCCCGCTCGGCCTGGTGTTCACCCGCAAGGGCGTGGATGCGACGGTGACGCTCACGCATTCGCGCACCGCGGATCTTGCCGCCGAGGTGCGCCGTGCGGACATCGTGGTCGCTGCTCTCGGTGTGCCGCACTTCGTGCAGGCCGAGTGGATCAAGCCGGGCGCTGCCGTGCTCGACGTGGGCGTGACGCGCGTCGGCACGACCGAGTCGGGTCGTGCGCGCCTGCACGGCGACGTGCATCCGGATGTCGCGGATGTCGCTGGCTGGCTGTCGCCGAACCCCGGCGGCGTCGGACCGATGACGCGTGCCCTGCTCATCGCGAACGTCGTGGACGCTGCGGAGCGCGCCGCCCGCTGACGCGCGCTCCATTCGCACGAAGGCCCCACCGCATCCGCGGCGGGGCCTTCGGCCTTCCTGAGGTGTCAGTTCGTGCCGCGTCCGGCGTTCGCCACGCGGCACGAACTGACACCTCGTGGGTCGTCAGCCCTGCGAGACGCCCTGGGGCTTGAGTGCGAAGCGCACGTCGCCGGTCTCCTCGATGACGGCGTCGAGGGTCATCTCGTCGAGGATGGCGGCGAGCTGCCCGTCGAGGAAGACGCGCGCGTCCCCTCGTTCGACGACGATCTCGGCGACGTCGGGTGCTTCGGCGACGGCGAGGTTGAAGCGGTCCTCGCCCTGCTGGATTCGCATCCCCGCTGTCTCGATGGGAGAGACGCGCGCGACGAGCTCCGACACGACGGTGCCGGCGGTCTCGGTGAGAGTGAGCATGGGTGTTCCCCTTTCTCGATGGACCGGCCACGTTGCCGAGAATCCGCCCTCGCCTCAACCCCTCGGCGCGCGCGTCGTCCCGATGCGGAGCCGTTTGCCAGGGCTCATGCACCTCGCACGAAGGTGCGCCCCGTCCAGGGGGAGACGAATCCGCCTCACCTTGGTGATGTAACATGTAGTCCGCTACCCGAGGAGTCTTCTCATGAACCACCGCCTCCCGCAGATTCTCAGCGCTGTGTCGGTCGTCGCATTGGGGGCAGGACTCGTCGTCGCGCCGCTGTCGCCCGCGCCGGCCGCCCGCGCGGACGTGCCGCCCGTGCCTGCAAGCGAGTTCTTCGCCGAGCAGTGCGTCGGCGACACCGTGGAAGATCCCACCGACGCGCGCGTGCCCCAGGATCCCGACGACGCGGGCTCCCCGCTGGTGCCCGGGCCGGTGCCCGATCTCACCCGGGTGTGGGGCCCGCGCCTCGCGGACTACAACGCGGGTCACGTCGTCGCGCTCTACGACGCCTTCGGCAGCAACGAGACAGACGGTTACCCGCCCGTGTGCGGCGTCCGCTACGTCGAGAGCGAAGGCGGCCCTGTCTCGGAGTGGATGTTCTGCACGCACATCTGGCGCTCGGTATGCTCCGGTGCCGACGCGGACGGGAACCTGCTCGACAAAGCGGGCAACGTGATCCCGGGTCATCGTGCCGTCGGCGGGAACGCCGACCTGACGACCGACCAGGAGCGGCTCATCGCATACCTCATCCGCAACGGCGTTCCGTCGTACTCGGGAGTCGGCTACTACGACTACGGAGCCACCGAGGCGCGCGCCGATGCGGGGTCGTACGAGCGGATGTCGCTCCAGGTGCTCATCTGGTGCATCACCGACCCGGTGACCGCCTTCACCGAGTACGACTACGAGCACGATCGCGGCGCGACCTGCGCGGCATCGATGCCGCCGGAGGAGCAGGAGCGTCTGCTGGCGCTCATCCCCGACGCCCCGGAGGTGACGCTCGACTTCGACGAGGCGGGCGCTCCCGAGGTGCCTGGGGCCCCGCTTGTGGCGACGCTCACGACCAACATCTACGAGCAGCCGATCCGACTCGACGTGACCGGGGGCGCGAGCGTCGAGGTCGTCTCGGGTGACGCGGCGCTCAGCGGCACCACGCTCACCGTGGCCGTGGGCGCCGACTCCGCGAGCATCGTGCTGCGCGTCACTCCCGCATCGGATGAGCCGGTGCAGATCACGGCGACCGCACGCCCCACCCAACGGAGCGCCCTGAGCTGGAACCAGCCGGGTGTCGATGAGGTGTGTCAGGTCTTCGCCACCTTCTCGGAGCTCGACGCCGCAGAGGTGTCCGACACCACGCGCCTCGCCTATCGCAGCGCGGCGCAGCTCGCCCGCACCGGCGTCGAACTGGCCACGGGTGCGCTCGCGGCGGCGCTCGCGCTTCTCGCTCTCGGCACTGCGCTCGTGGTGCGCCGCCGGGCGGCGTAGCTCGGATCGGCCTCGGATGCGAAAGGAGGCGCCGGTCGGCGGGGGGACTGACCGGCGCCTCGTTCTCTTCGCGGAGGGCTAGAGCTCGCGACGAGCTCCCGCCGACGGCGACACCGTGAACATCACCGGCTGCCCGAAGGAGTGCTCGGCGAAGGCTCCGTCGATCGCGACGAGCAGCTGCGACACGAGGTCGACGTGCACGAGCGCGATCGCCGCTCCGCCGAATCCGCCGCCCGTCATGCGCGCGCCGATCGCACCGTGCGCCTGAGCCGTCTCGACGGCGAGGTCGAGCTCGGGAACCGAGATCTCGAAGTCGTCGCGCATCGAACGGTGCGAGGCGTCGAGCAGCTCGCCGATCGCGGTCGGGCCGTCGGATGCGAGAGCTGCGACCGTGTCGAGCACACGCTGGTTCTCGGTGACGACGTGGCGCACCCGGCGGAACGTGACGTCGTCGAGGATGGTGCGGGCGCGCTCGAGGTCGGCGACCGACACGTCGCGCAGCGATGCGACGCCGAGGGCAGCGGCCCCCGCTTCGCAGGAGGCGCGGCGCTCGCGGTATCCGCCGTTCGCGTGCGAGTGCTCCACCTGGGTGTCGATCACGAGGATCGCAAGGTTCTCGGCGTCGAGCCCCAGGTCGATCGCCTGGGCCTCCTGGGTGCGGCAGTCGATGAACACGGCGGCGTCATCGCGTCCGAGGAGCGAGGCCATCTGGTCCATGATCCCGGTGGGCGCGCCCACGAAGTCGTTCTCGGCGGTGCGGCCCACACGCGCGAGCTCGAGGCGGTCGAGGTCGAGCTGCCACAGCTCCGCGAGCGCGATCGCGACGGCGCCTTCGATCGCTGCGGAGGACGACAGCCCCGCGCCGACCGGCACATCGGATTCGAGCATGATGTCGACGCCCGGCACAGCCGCCAGGTCGGCGTGGCCGAGCTGGCCGAGCGCCCAGGCGATGCCGAGCGGATAGGCCGCCCAGCCGCTCACGTTCTCGGGGGAGAGCTCGGCGATGTCGATCTCGGCGATCTCATCCGAGAACGTCGAGCCGACGCGGATGCGGCTGTCGTCGCGCACGCCGACGGCGGCGAAGGTGCGGCGGTCGATGGCGAACGGCAGCACGAAGCCGTCGTTGTAGTCGGTGTGCTCGCCGATGAGGTTGGCGCGGCCGGGCGCGGACCACACCCCGATCGGCTCGGTGCCGAACGCCTCGATGAACTCGGAGCGGACGAGGTCGCGCAGGTCGTGGCTCATACGGATGCAACCGCCTCTCGCAGCCGCGCGGCTGCATCTTCGGGAACGATGTCCGCCACCCAGGCGCCCATGGCGGCCTCGGATCCGGCGAGGAACTTGAGTCGATCGGCGGCACGGCGCGGCGACGTGATCTGCAGCATGAGGCGCACGTCGTCGCGGCCCTCGTGCACGGGTGCCTGGTGCCAGGCCGCGATGTACGGAGTCGGCGTCTCGTAGAGGGCGTCGAGGCCGAGCAGCAGGCGCTTGAACACCACCGCGAGCTCGTCCCGTTCGGCATCGTTCAGTGCATCGATGTCGGGAACGTGGCGGTGGGGGAGCATGTGCACCTCGATGGGCCAGCGTGCGGCGAACGGCACGAAGGCGGTCCAGTGCTCGCCCGCGAGCACGACACGGGGCCCCTGCTGCTCGCTCTCGAGGATGCGCTGGAAGAGGTCGGGTCCGAGCTCGGCGATCGCGGCGAGCGTCGACTGGGTGCGCGGGGTCACGTAGGGGTAGGCGTAGATCTGGCCGTGGGGGTGGGCGAGCGTCACGCCGATCGCCTCGCCGCGGTTCTCGAACGGGAACACCTGGGCGACGCCGGGGAGCGCCGAGAGCTCGCGCGTGCGATCGGCCCAGGCTTCGATGACGGTGCGGATGCGGCTGATGCTCTGGGTGCCGAGCGATCCGGTCGACTCGGGGCTGAAGCACACGACCTCGCAGCGGCCGACGGACGGCGCGGTGCGGTCGAAGCCGCGGCCGACCGGGGCGAGGGGGCCGCTGCTGTCGGGACCGAACGAGGGGGACTTGTTCTCGAAGACGACGACGTCGTACAGGTCGGGGATCTCGGAGGGGTTCTCAGGCGTCTGCGGCGCAAGCGGGTCGAGGTGCGCGGGCGGCAGGAAGACGCGATTGTTGCGGCCGGACGCGACGGAGATCCAGTCGCCGGTGAGCACATCCTGACGCATGGTCGCCGTTGCGGGGCGGGGGTCGAGGGTGCGCTCGTCGACACGGCGCTCGGCGGGGAGCGTGGTGTCGGCATCGTCGAAGTAGATCAGTTCGCGGCCGTCGGCCATGCGGGTCGAGCGGCGAGTGACGGAGGACATGGGTTTACGATAACGTAAGTCACCCTTGTCGATCCGAAAGGAAACGAAAGCGATGGAGCTCGCTCTGCCTGCAGATCTGCGTCGGGCGCGCATCGTCGAGCGCATCCGGGAGGACGGCGTTCTGCGCGTCGCCGACGCCGCCACGCTCTTCGGTGTGAGCGAGGTCACCATCCGCACCGACCTCGCCGCCCTCGATGCGGCCGGCCTCGTGCGGCGCGGGCACGGTGCCGCGTTCCCGGTTCCCGGCGGACGCCGAGAAGAGCCCCTCGAGCGCGTCACCGCACGTGACGCGGCGAGCAAGCGCGCGATCGGTCGGCGAGCGGCGGCGCTCGTCGAGAGCGGCACGAGCGTGCTCCTCGACGTCGGCTCGACGACCCTCGCGGTGGCCCGGGCGCTCGTCGAGCGGGTCCTGCGCGGCGACCTCGACGAGATCGTCGTCATCACCAACGGGCTCACGATCGCCCTCGCGCTCGAATCCGCCGTGCCCCACATCACTGTCGCACTCACGGGGGGAACCCTCCGGCCCCTTCAGCATTCGCTCGTCGACCCCGGTGCCACCGAGACCCTTCGCGACCTGCACGTCGACCTCGCGATCGTCGGATGCAACGGCATCGACACCGATGGGCGGGTCATGAACCTCAACCTCGCCGAGGCGGGAGTGAAGCGCGCGATGATCGCCGCGTCGACCGCGCACCTCGTGGTCGCCGAGTCGGCGAAGCTCGGCCAGCGGCACCTCGGCGGCATCGGCGTCGTCGACGAGCGCACCACCCTCGTCACGGCCGGAGAGTGGACCGACACCGCCGCCGCGACCGCGCGCGCGCTCGAAGCGCGCGGAGCCCGCGTGATCCGTTCAGACGCCTGAACGCGCTCCAGGCATCCCGACCCGACGCCGCGGCTACCTCACCGACGCCCCGAGTGCAAGCGGTGTCACGCACCCGGACCGCAGGCTTAAGGTGGCCGGGTGACGCACCCCCCGGCTTCCATCCCTCCTGACGCGTTCTCCATACGCAGTCCCTTCGGGCGGCGTGCCATCGGGCTCTCGGTCGCCGCGGCGGTCGGCGGGTTCCTGTTCGGCTTCGACTCCTCCGTGATCAACGGCGCCGTCGATTCCATCGAGGGCGACTTCGAGCTCAGCGCCTTCGTGACGGGCTTCGTCGTCGCGATCGCGCTTCTCGGATGCGCCGTGGGGGCCGTGATCGCGGGGCAGCTGTCGGATCGCTGGGGTCGCCTCAAGGTCATGATGCTGGGCGCCGTGATGTTCCTCGTGAGCGCCGTGGGCACGGGCTTCGCGTTCTCCGTCTGGGACCTCGGTCTCTGGCGCGTGGTCGGCGGCATCGGCATCGGCATCGCCTCGGTCGTCGCGCCCGCCTACATCGCCGAGGTCGCGCCGCGTCAGATCCGCGGCGGCCTCGCCTCGCTGCAGCAGCTGGCCATCACGATCGGCATCTTCGCCGCCCTGCTGAGCGACGCGCTCCTCGCCAACGGCGCGGGCGGCGCGGGCGAGCCCTTCTGGTTCGGACTCGAGGCCTGGCGATGGATGTTCCTCGTCGCCGTCGTGCCCGCCGTCGTGTATGGCCTGCTCGCCTTCACCCTCCCCGAATCACCGCGGTTCCTCATCTCGCAGGGCCGCATCGACGAGGCGAAGGCGATCTTCGCGCGCCTCGTGCCGAAGGCGGACCTCGACCACACCGTCCGCGACCTGCAGACGGCGATCGAGGAGGATCGCAAGAACGCGGGTGTCTCGCTGCGCGGGCCCGTCCTCGGCCTTCAGCGGATCGTCTGGGTCGGCATCATCCTGTCGGTGTTCCAGCAGTTCGTCGGCATCAACGTGATCTTCTACTACTCGACGAGCCTGTGGGCGTCCGTCGGGTTCGCGGAGTCTGCGTCGTTCCTGATCAGCGTCATCACGTCGGTCGTCAACGTGCTGGTCACGTTCGTCGCGATCTTCCTCGTCGACCGCGTCGGCCGGAAACCGATCCTGCTCACCGGGTCCATCGTCATGACGGTGTCGCTTGCGACGATGGCGATCGCGTTCCTCTTCGCGGAGGGCGACGAGGGGGCCGTCACGCTGCCGGCACCGTGGGGCCCCATCGCGCTCGTCGCCGCCAACCTGTTCGTCGTCGGATTCGGCGCGTCGTGGGGTCCGCTCGTCTGGGTGCTGCTGGGAGAGATCTTCCCCAGCCGCATCCGCGGCAAGGCGCTCGGCGTCGCGGCGGGCGCGCAGTGGATCGCCAACTTCCTCATCACGGTCTCGTTCCCGGCGATGAGCGGATGGTCGCTGCCGCTCACCTACGGCATGTACGCGCTCTTCGCGGCGCTGTCGTTCATCTATGTGGCCTGGCGTGTACCCGAGACGAAGGGCATGGAGCTCGAGCAGACCGAGACGCTGTTCGTGCGGAAAGCTCGCAGTCAACGATGACGCCGCCGCACACGGGCCTAGGCTTCTGCACGTGCTGACCCCCATCGGAGACATCATCGAGCTGCGCACGCCGCGCTCCACGGCGTCAGTGGCGACCCTCGCCGCCGCCCTCACGAGCTTCACCGTCGATGGGCGCGATCTCGCCGAGCGCACCCCGGCGACCCGCCTGCCCTCGCACGGGCACGGCATCGTGCTCGCGCCGTGGCCCAACCGCGTGCGCGATGCGCGCTGGAGCCACGAGGGGCAGCCGCTGCAGCTCGACATCACCGACCCCACCCGCGGCAACGCCATCCACGGACTGCTGCGCAATACCGCCTACCGTGTGCTCGCGCGTGACGAGGCGAGCGTCGAGCTCGGGGCCGTCATCCATCCGCAGCACGGATGGCCGTTCCAGCTGGAGACGATCGTGCGCTACGCGCTCGCCGAGGACGGCCTCACCGTGACCCACCGCGCCCGCAACATCGGGAGAGCCCGAGCCCCGTGGGCGGTGGGCGCGCATCCGTACTTCCGCATCGGCGAGACCCCGGTCGACGACCTGACCCTCGAGGTGCCCGCTGCGCGCTACCTCGAACTCGATGAGCGGCTCGTTCCCGTGGGCGTCGCGGATGTCGAACCCGGGTCCGAGCTCGATCTGGGCAGCCCCCGGCGGCTCGGCGACGCCGACCTCAACGTCGCCTACGAGGGTCTCCCCGTCGGCGGCGACGTCGCGACGCTCACCGCGCCCGACGGCTCCCGTCTCGTGCTCTGGCAGGATGGAGACTTCGGCTGGCTGCAGGTGTTCACACCGCGGGACTTCCCGCACGTCGCCTCCGACGGCTCCGAGACGCGCGGCCTCGCGGTCGCGCTCGAGCCCATGTCGGCGGCACCCGACGCCCTCAATTCGGGGCGCGGATTGGCGTGGCTGGAGCCGGATGAGATCTGGGAGGCGTCGTGGGGCGCCCGATTCGAGGAGAGCTGATGAGCCGCACCGGAGTGGGCGATCGTTTCGAACTGCGCGCGGGGGAGGCCTACGCCGAGATCGGCACCGTCGCGGCGGTGCTCACAGCGCTGCGCGTCGGCGACATCGACCTCACCGAGCCGCTGCCGCACGATGTCGCGCCGCCGCCCCTGTGCTCGGGCATCGCGCTCGCACCGTGGCCGAACCGCGTGCGGGCGGGGCGCTGGATGCTCGACGGCGAGGTGCAGCAGCTCGACATCACGGAGCCCTCCCGCGGGGGAGCGCTGCACGGCCTGCTCGAGTTCGCCGAGTATGAGGTGCGCGAGCGCACCGAGTCGACGGCCACGCTCGGCGCCGTCATCTACCCGCAGCACGGGTGGCCGTTCCTCATGGACACCTGGATCCGGTTCGAGCTCGCCGCCGACGGCCTCACGGTGTCGCATGGTGCGCGCAACCTATCCGACCGCCGCGCGCCCTATGCGACCGGCACCCACCCGTACCCGCGCATCGGCGGATTCGATGTCGCCGATCTCGTGCTGACGGTTCCGGCTGACGAGTACCTCGAGGTCGATGAGCGCCTCGACCCGGTCGAGTGGCGTGCCGTCGAGGGCGGCACCGACCTGCGCGCCGGGGTGCGTGTGGGCGACCTCGCACTCGACACCGCGTTCCGCGCCCTCACACCGCGCGATGGCGTCACGGCGACGCTCTCCGCGCCCGACGGCAGCCGCCTCGACATCTGGCAGGACGACGACTGGCGCTACCTGCAGGTGTTCACCACTCCCGCCTTCCCGCGCACCGCGGGTGAGGGCACGGCCGTCGCGATCGAGCCCATGACGGCCCCGCCGGACGCCCTCAACTCCGGCGACGACCTCATCTGGCTCGAGCCGGGTGAGAGCTTCGAGGGCTCCTGGGGCTTTCGCTTCACGCCTGCCGGCTGAGCGCACGCCCGCGGTTCGCGGGCCGCGCCGCGGAATCGGATGAAGGGATTCGGCATCCCGCAACTCGTATGCGTTTGGAAGAATCCTGTCAGTGAGCAGTGCCCCCGCCCCCAGCAGCCCCGCCCCCTCCGCACCGACCACGCGTCAGATCCGCACCTGGCGTCGCTACCTCGCCGCCGAACGCGCTGAGGCGGCGACCTACCGCGAGATCGCCTCACGCCGCGATGGCGAGGAGCGCGAGATCCTGCTCGCGCTCGCCGACGCGGAGTCGCGCCACGAAGCCCACTGGCTGTCGCTGCTCGGCTCGCGCGCCGAGCCCGCGCCGCGCGCCGACGCCCGCACCCGGCTGTTCGGGTTCCTCGCCAAGAGGATGAGCATCCTGTTCGTGCTGGTGCTCGCGCAGCGCGCCGAAGGCCGCTCGCCGTACGACACCGATTCCGACGCGACCGTGCAGATGGCCGCGGACGAGCGCATCCACGGCGAGGTGCTGCGCGGGCTCGCCGCGCGCGGCCGCACCAAGCTCTCCGGCAGCTTCCGCGCCGCCGTCTTCGGTGCCAACGACGGACTCGTCTCGAACCTCGCGCTCGTGCTCGGCATCGGCGCGACAGGTGCGCCGCCGCAGGTGGTGCTCTTCACCGGCATCGCCGGTCTGCTCGCCGGCGCCCTGTCGATGGCGGCAGGCGAGTACGTGTCGGTCAAGTCGCAGCGCGAGCTGCTCGCCGCCTCCCGCCCCGATCCCGCCTCGCAGTCGGCGCTGCCGCATCTCGACGTGGACGCGAACGAGCTCGCCCTCGTCTACCGCGCACGCGGCATGGACCCGGATGATGCGGCCCTGCAGGCCGAGACCGTGCTCGCCTCGCTCCACCTCGACGCCCCCGAGCCTCCCTCCGAGTTCGACGCGGATGAGGCGATCGGCTCGCCGTGGCATGCCGCCGGGTCGAGCTTCCTGTTCTTCGCATCCGGGGCGATCTTCGCGGTCATCCCGTACCTGTTCGGGATGACCGGGCTGCCGGCTGTGATCCTCGCGTCGGTGCTCGTCGGGCTCTCGCTGCTCGCGACGGGCGCGATCGTCGGCGTGCTCTCGGGGGCTTCGCCCCTCAAGCGGGCGCTGCGCCAGCTCGCGATCGGCTACGGGGCGGCCGCCGTCACCTATCTGCTCGGTCTCGCGTTCGGCACCACGGTGGCGTAGCCCGCGCCGCCGACGGATACTGGGCGCATGGACCGCGCCGACCTCGTGCGACTGCGGCAGGCTCGCGACCGGATCGATCGCGACTACGCCGAGCCGCTCGACGTCGCCGCGCTCGCGCGAGGTGCGCTGATGTCCGTCGGGCATTTCCAGCGCTGCTTCCGTGCCGCCTACGGCGAGACGCCCTACGGGTACCTCATGACGCGGCGCATCGAACGCGCGAAGGCGCTGCTGCGCCGGGGTGATCTGAGCGTCACCGAGGTGTGCATCGCCGTGGGCTGCACCTCGCTCGGCTCGTTCAGCTCGAGTTTCACGCGGCTCGTGGGGATGAGCCCGAGCGCCTACCGCGCCGGGGCGCACCCGGATGCCGCCGATGCCGCGCTCGACGGCATTCCGTGTGTCGCGAAGTCGATCACGCGACCGATCAGGATCCGAGAAGCGGGCTGAACCTCGCGCGCGTACCGTGGCCCGCATGACGATCACACTGCAGCACAGCTACATCGCCTTCGATGACGCCGAAGCGGCGCTTCTGTTCTATCGCGACGTGCTCGGGTTCGAGGCGTCGAACGATGTCGACATGGGGGAGGGGATGCGCTGGATCACCCTCGCCCCCGCGGGCTCTCCGGTCTCGATCGTGCTCACGCCGGTGGGTGCGGGGGAATCGGATGCCGACCGCGAGACCCTCGCCGACCTCCTCGCGAAGGGGGTGCTTCCGGGCGTCGTGCTCGCGACCGACGATCTCGACGGCGACTTCGCGCGCATCGAGGCATCCGGTGCCGACATCGTGCAGGAGCCCACCGATCAGCCGTGGGGCGCGCGCGATGCCGCGTTCCGCGATCCGGCCGGCAACATGATCCGACTCGCCCAGCGCTGAGCGGCTGATGTGCGGCGTGGGGTTCGGCGATGGGCGGTGGACGCCGGTGCCGTTTGCGGCAGCCGCCGCGTTTGCGGGGCCTGCGCCCCGAAGTGGTGACACCTCACCATCTGGCGCCGAGCGGATCGCCGAGGCCATACTGACCTCATCCGGCGGATGTCCGGCGAGCAGGGAGGCACACTGACGTGCGATTCGACGTGAAGGCCGACAAGGGCGACAACTACTCGTGGTGGCTCACCTCGAGCAACGGGCAGACCGTCGCGTGGGCAGGTGAGGCGTACGCCTCGAAGTCCAACGCCAAGCGCGCCGCCGAGGCGTTCAAGGCCGGGGCGGCCGAGGCCGAATTCGAGCTCTACGAAGACAAGGGCGGCGCCTGGCGCTGGCGTGCGCACCGCGGCAGCAACGTCGTCGCGGTTCCCGGTGAGTCGTTCGCGTCGAAGGCGAATGCGCAGCGCGCCGCTGACAACGTGCGCGACAACGCCGGATCGGCCGAGGTCGCCGTCGCCGACTGACGGCCGAGTGGACTCACACGGCGGGCGCACCCGGATCTCACGGGGCGCCCGCCGTCGTCTACTCCGGCTGCGCGACGGGCGCGGGCGTCTCGTCGCGTGCGCCGGGTTTCGTCGGCACGAGCTTGAGGCCGATCACAGCACCCACGATGAGCGCGATGAACAGCAGCTTCCACACCGACGGCTGCTCATCGCCCACGAGCAGCGCCCAGCTCACGGTGAGGGCCGCGCCCACGCCCGTCCACACCGCATAGGCGGTGCCGATCGGCAGAGTCTTGGCGGCCCACCCGAGGCCCAGCATGCTGAGCGTCACGGTCACGGCGAACACGATCGTCGGAACCGGGCGCTGGAAGCCGTCCGAGTATCCGAGCGCCGTCGCCCACACCGCTTCGAGCACGGCGCTGAGAAGCAGGATGATCCACGGCATCTCAGCTCACCACCTTGAGGCCGATGACGGCGCCCACGAGCACACCGAGCAGCAGGATGCGGGCGACGCTCGCGCGCTCCTGACCCGACACGATCGCCCAGATGACGGTGAGCGTCGCGCCGATGCCCACCCACACGGCGTAGGCGGTGCCGGTGGGGATGGCGGTCATCGCGAACGCGAGCCCGGCCATGCTGGCGACCATCGCGACGACGAACAGGATGCTGGGGCCGATGCGGCGGAACCCCTTCGATGCCGCGAGCGCGGAAGCCCAGACGGCTTCGAGCATCCCGGATGCGATCAGAATGAGCCATTCCATGGCGAACCTTCTGAGTCAGTCTTGTCCGGTGCGGGTACTGCTCCCTCGTCCGCGAACCCGGCTGCGGGCTCCGTCATCCAGGCTACCGCGCCCTCCTGTGCACCCCCGGTGCAGCGCCGGTGTCCCTGTGGGAGGCGATGGCGTCGCTGGTGCTCGCGCCGAGCACGGCGGCGTACGATGCTGTGACTCCGTGATCGAGAAGAAGGCGCCGCATGTGCATGAGGACCACGACGTGATCGCCGCCCCGCTTCGGCCGCGCAGCGGTGCACGCGGATGAGCGCGATCGACGCCGTCGGGATGATCGGCGAGCTGCTCTCGCTCGTGGGCCTCGTCGCCGGTGTGCCGTTCCTCGTCGCCGCAGTCGCCCTCCGCTGGCGTGACGGACGGCGCGAGCCTGTCGACGTCGCGGTCGTCGACGTGCTGGAGTCGGAGCGCGTGGCGGTGTGGAGCATCGGCGGACGCACGTTCTCTCGGCCGCTCACCGCTGCCGAGGACGCCTCCGATGCGGTGGCCGCGACGACGGTCACGGGGTACGCGTCGGCTCGGGATCCGCACCTCCTGGCGCTCGCGCGGCGGTCGCAGGGCGAGCGATCCTGCACCGCACTCGCGGCCACGTTCCTGGGCGTCGCGGCGATCGGGTTCGTGGCCTCCCTCGCGCCGATGCTCTGGTGATGTCGCGGCGCGCTTCGGGGTGTTCACGTCAGCGCACGGGCCGCAGGATCTCGACGTTCACGCCCGCGCCGAGCGGGCGACGCGCGACCATCTCGAAGCGCGTGAACGGGAAGCCGTCGCCGAACAGCCGCTTGCCCGATCCGAGCACGATCGGATACCGCACCAGCCGATACTCGTCGATGAGGTTGTGCGCGGCGAGTGTCCGGATGAGCACGCTGCTGCCCCACACCCGGATCTCGCCAGCCAGGTCACGCCGACGCAGTTCGTCGACGGCGGCGGGGACGTCGGGTACGAGCACGTGGGTGTTGCGCCACCTCGGATCGGTGAGGGTGCGCGAGGCGACGAACTTGGGGATGCGGTTGTAGATGCGCGTGAACTCGCCCTCGAGACCGGGCGCGTTCTCATCCCACACGCCCCACGATCTCGCGAAGATGTCGTACGTCCTGCGTCCGAGCAGCAGCGCTGCGGTCGACTGCTCCCACTCGGTGACGACCTCATCCACGCCCGAGCCCTCGCCGTAGCGGAACTGCCACCCGCCGTGCGCGAAGCCGTCATCGACGTCTTCGTCGCTCCCGCCCGGTGCCTGCATGACACCGTCGAGCGTGATGAACGTCTGAACCACGATCGAGCTCATGGGGTTCCCTCCATGCAGTGTTCAGGGCACAGGCGGTGCGACGGGGCCGAGTGCCGGATCCGCGGGGGAGCCTGCGGCATCGCCCTTCAACTCGATGAGGACCGTGTGCGTCGGGGTGTCGCCGGTGTTCGAGCCTGCGTGCTCCTGCGCGGCGAGCCAGACGGCCTTGCCCGGAGGCAGCACCACCTCGACCTCATGTCCACCCGACATGAGCTTGCGCTGGAACCCCGAGAGCGTCACCATGACGCTGTTCGGATGCGTGTGGGCAGTGGTGGTCGTGCCCGGCACATCCGTGTACTCGAGCACCCGCACGAACTCGTTCTCCCACATGATTCGGTAGTTTTCGGGGTTGCTGACCGTCGGGTCGCTGCTCATGGCGCGACCCTACGCCTCGTGCGCGCGGTTGTCGCCTGTCAGTTCGCTCCACATCTTCGCCGCCTCGCATGGTGATCCAGGGCCGCCACACAAGGCCCCGCATCCGCCATACTGAGGGGCGCTCTGCTTGGGAGCGCTCCCACGGAAGGCTCCCACCATGGCGACGACGCCGGCTTTCATCTCCCGCGTGCTGCTCGGCACCGCACTCATCCTCGGTCTGAGTGGCTGCACTGCGCCCGCTCCCGCGGCGGTCGAAGACTTCTCTGCGGCCCTGGGCACTCTCCGCGAGTGCGTCGCCGCCTCGGACGGCGAGGCAACTCCGGGCACCCTGGTGTGGACCGTCGACCTCGGCTCCGAGTCGTGGTCGACACCGGTCGTCGTGGGCTCGACCGCCTACCTCGGCGCAGATGACGGCGTGCTTCGCGCGGTCAACACGGCCACGGGCACCGTTGAATGGAAATTCGTCACGGAGGGAGCGATCCGCAGCGAGCCCTTGCACGTCGACGACGCGCTCTATGTCGTGAGCGATGATGGCTTCGTCTATGCCGTCGGGCTCGACGGCAAGCTCCTCTGGTCGGCAGAGATCGGCGCGAACGACCGCGCGGGCGACTTCTCCAACTACGGGTCTCGCGCCGAGGCAGCCGGGAGCCTCCTCGTGGTCGCAGGCGGCAACGGTGTCGTGCACGCTCTCGAGCGGTCCAGCGGAGAACCGCGCTGGACCTTCGACACCGAGGGGCCGATCCAGGCCAATATCGCCGTGGGAGGTGGGCGAGCGTACGTCGCGAGCGACGTCGGCCGCATCTTCTCCCTCGACCTCGCCACGGGCGAGGAATCCTGGTCGTTGAGCACAGGTCTTCCCGCCACGACCCACCCCGCATACTCCGACGGCGTCGTCGTGGTCGGCAGTCGCTCGACCCGGCTGCTCGCGCTGGACGCCGCGACCGGCGATGAGCTGTGGAACAAGCAGTACGGCACCTCGTGGGTGCAGTCCGGTGCCACGATCGTCGACGGTGTGATCATCACCGGCAGCTCCGACATCGGCGAGGTGCGCGCCTACACGATCGCATCGGGCGAGGCCGCCTGGAGGGTCACCATCGGAGGCTGGGCGTGGGGAACGCCGGTCGAATGCGACGGCGCGGTCTACATGACGAGCATGCGCCCGGAGCGCATGCAGCCGTGGGATGTGGCCGTGCACGCTCTTGCCACGGCCGACGGCGCACTGATGTGGGAGGCGGGAACCGGCGAGGCGCGCGACTGGCACCCGGACGGCCTCGCAATGTACGGCGCGGGTGCCTCTGCGGCCGTCGCGCCCGGCGTCATCGTCGTGCCTGGGCTCGACGGCGTACTCTACGGGTTCCAGCGGTAGCCCGGCATCGATCGCCATGGCCGCTCGTGTGGTGGGCCGAGTAGGGAGACACTCCAACTATTCCGGCCGGGGTGCGCCGAGCCTCGCGCATTTGCAGAAGCTAGCGATTCTGGCGAAGTCGGCCCCACGTGAATTCGCCGATTCTGAGCCGGTGGAGCGCTGGTTGCTCGACCGTCGGCTCGATAACGCGACCATCACCGAGATTGTTCGTCGCTACGAGCGTGGTGTCGGTACGCCGCAGCTCTGCCGCGATTTCAAACTGTCGAAGTGCTGAATCGGCCTGACTTTCGTTCCTATCGGGAGCCTTGTCCGGCAGGCGCCGGCCGGGCTGATTCCAGGTCAGCGTAGTACGCGTTCTCGGCCTCGATTGGGGTGCGCATGTCGAGCTCTCCGTGGAGTCGTGAGTTGTTCCACCACCACACCCATTCGAGGGTCGCGAGTTCGACCTGCTCGACGGTGTGCCAGGGGCCGCGCTGACGGATGAGCTCGGTCTTGTAGAGGTTGTTCACCGCCTCGGCCATCGCGTTATCAAAGCTGTCCCCGACGGTTCCGGTGGAGGGGACGGCGCCGAGTTCGACGACCCGGTCGGTGTAGACCATCGCCATGTAGTTCGAGCCGTGGTCCGAGTGGTGGGTCAGCCCGGTGAGGTCGCCGCCAGCGTCCCACGCGGCCATATCGAGCGCCTGCAGTGGCAGTATCTCGGCCTTGAGCGTGGCGGCGACGTTCCATCCCACGATCCGCCTCGAATAGACGTCGGTGACGAACGCGACATAGGCGAACCCAGACCATGTCGCGACGTAGGTCACGTCGCAGACCCAGAGCCGGCGCGGGCCGTCGGCCGTGAACCTCCGGTTGACGAGATCCTGCGGCAGCGACTGCGTCCGATCAGTCTTCGTCGTGAACACCCGCTTCGACTTCTTCACCCCACGCACCCCGACCAGCCGCATCAGCCGCTCGGTCTGGTCGCGGCCGATGTCCCAGCCTTGCCGGCGCATCAGCGCATGCATCTTCCGCCGCCCGTAGACGCCGTAGTTCTCCGCATGCAGCCTGGCGACCTCCGGAACGAGAAGGTCGTCGCGCAGCTGCCGGGCGGATGGGGCGCGATCTCTCGCGGCGCGGTATCCGCGGGAGGTGAGGAAGCCCTGCACTGCCGGTCGGAGGACACGGCAGATGAGCTCGACCCCGAAACGATCCCGGTGCTCGTCGATAAACCGGATCATCTCGGTCAGGGGCGGTCGAGCTCCTTCGCGAAAAACACGCTCGCAGCCTTGAGGATCTCGTTCGCCTTCCGCAACTCCGAGACCTCCTTCTCCAGCTGCTTGATCCTGGCGACGGCGTCGGTGGTGACGCCGGGCTTGGTGCCGGCGTCGACCTCGTAGCGGCGCTGCCAGAGCCGCAGCGTCTCCGGGCTCATCCCGAGCAGACCGGCGACGTGACGGACCGCGCTCATCATGTTCGGGTGCTCCGGCCGCGTCTCCGCGAGCATCCGCAACGCCCGCTCACGCATCTCCGGCGAATACTTCCTGTTCATTGAGTTCCATCCTTGCTTGAAGAACGGAACGAAAGTCAGGCCGATTTAGTTGGCACTCGCGCTCCCGACACGGTTCGCCGACACTGATGGACTCGCAATGCGCGCAGAATGCGTCGAGCGATATTCGACACGTTCGCCGACGATGGTGCCCGCATAGTGACCGGACGGGTCGAAGACGTAGTTGCCCTTGACCTTGCCGACGTATGTTCCCGAGCGCGCAAACACCTTGTCGCCGCTGCGCCGAAGCGGACGGCCGTTCTTCGCGTAGAGGTCTGCCACAAGCCAAGTATGCGCACTGCCTCAGACACCGCCAGTTCGGCCTAGATCAGGATGGCCCGCCCGAGTTGATCGAGCTCCTCGCCGCGCGACGCCTTAGCAAGCGCTCTTTGCGTTGGGCTGTCAGCGTCAGCGCCCGACCATCGCGTCGATTGTTCGCACCCTGGAAACCAGGCCGAGGCCAACTAGTGGCGCGATGACCGCGGCCAGCAGGAGCAGGGCCTCATCGATGAGGAAGGCGAACAGCGAGGGGGCGGTCATTTCCGACAAGCTAATTGTAGCGGCGACTCCCGCGCCGACGCCTATCGGCGCCGCCAACATCACAGCCGCCTCCACCAGCAGAGGACGCCAAATGCCAAACCTGGAGACGCCTAGGAGGCGATAGATCGCGAACTCGTTCCTTCTCGCCCACCATGCGGAAAGCACGAGGATGAGAAGAACGAGCGTCAAACCTGCAGGGAGAAGACGAGACGGACGCTCTCCAAGGCTGAACATGCTTGCCACGCCTCCGGCCGGTTCGTCCACAGCGCTGCGCGTCGAGTACTTGATGTCGTGGAACTTGAAGGCGATCAGGCCGAGAGCGTGACGGAATGTCTCCGGCTCAAACTCCACGACGCAGCTCGAGGTTGTGCCCGCTGGCATCGTCACGAGGACTATCGCGTCATTCCAGTCGGCACTCCGAGAGGACGCAATCGCGACCGCGTCGACGGTCGCAGTCTGTCGTCCGGTCCTATCGCTTTCCCATGCGAGCGAGGAACCCGCCATCAAACCCAAGTGTGCGGTCAAGTTCTGCCCGACAACGACTCCCGTCGTTTGGCTGAACTGCTCGGCCGGGAACATGAGCTGGAGATACCCGGGCGTAACTGTCATCACGTAGGTCGGCAGGCCGGGTTGGGCGATTGTTCGGACTTCTTGAGTAGACAGGACAGCGCCCGCCGTACGCACACCGTCGAGGCCGCGCATCCCATCACACTTCGAGATTGGTAGGTTTTCACCGCGAACCTCGAGGACGAAGCCCCCCGTCCTCGCGTAGTCCTGCAATCGCTCCTCGGCCTGATGCACGTCGGTCTGTCCCACAACTCCGACTAGGATCGCGCTCAGCAGCGCGCTGATGGCGATCACGGTGCATGCTACCCATCGGCTGCGTACGGCCCGGATGCCTTCAAGCCAAAGCTCGCGGCGCGGAAATCCTCCCTCTAGTTCGCCCACGGTGCCAGCACCTCGTCCGCGAGTTCAGCGACAAACGGATCGTGTGTTGCGACGATCGTGGTGACCCCGCTGTGGGTGGCCTCCCGCAGAGCTTCGCATACCAATCGCCGGCTATCGGGATCGAGCGATGCAGTTGGCTCATCCGCCAGTAGTACGTTGCTGCGCGCCGAAACCGCCCGCGCGATCATGACGCGTTGCCGCTCACCACCGGAAAGCTTGTGGGCTGGCGTGAGTGCTACCTCTGGGAGGCCAAGCCGCTCCAGAAGGTCGCCTGCGAGCGCTTGTGCTTCGCGCATCGGCAATCCCCGAGCCACTCCGCCGAGCGCAACGTTCGTCAGCGCGGTCCGCTCCATGAAGAGCGTCGCCGCCTGAGAGATGATCGAAAACCTGGCTGGCCCCGTGGCCGACCTGGCAGTGATCGATCCGGAGTCAAGGTCCCGAAACCCCGCGATTGCCGCCAGAAGGGTCGACTTGCCTGCACCTGAAGGCCCAACCAGCGCGGTGAAGGAACCATCCTGGAACATGTGGGTCAGGTCGGTCACGAGAATGCGACTCCCGACCAGTATTCGGGCGCTGTCTACCACTACCGGCAAGGTGTGACTCCCGGTGACGGCAAACGAACCTGGGCCTCAGATCCGAGCCCCTCAGCCCGGATGACCGACGTACCGTTCGTGCCAGCAATGACGATGACCGCCAGTTCAGCCGCTCGATTCTCTACACGCGCACACACTGTAGGCGCGTCTGCCGAGGAGACTGCGGCCGCCGGAACGACCACGTCACCTACGTTTGGGGGCGTGGTTGCGCTTGCCGCAAGCCGCGGGGGACGCCCAGTCACGGCTTCGCGGAGTAGCTCGACACTTGCCGCGTCGAGCCATCCAGACGCATCCGCAACGAGCGTGAGATCCCTGTACGTGATGGCCTCATTGGTCGACGGCGCAACGTAGGTCTCGTCGGTCCTCTGCACGAATGCCGGCTCAGACTCGAGCGCGTCGTCCTCGTCCAGGGACGATTCTGCTTGCTGAGTCAGGCGGGCTGCCGCAAGCGCAATTACCCCCGACGCCATCGCACTTCCAGTTGGTGGCGCAACGGTGCCCACCTCGAGGTCTACAGAAGAGAGCGAAAGCGACGAATCGGACTCCAAGTAGACGATCCACGCAGGATCGAATGAGGAAACCGCTCGCAGGTCTTTCACCCCCACCGACTCCGCGTACGCACGCGACGCCCGGAGGGCCGCATAGTCGAAGCGGTCACCTTCGCTTTGGCTCCCATAAGGCGCGAGAATACGCTTCACATCGCTGACATCTGCCCCAGTGTCGCCGACGCTGAGTGGTCGATATAGCGGAGCGGCCGTATGGAACGCGCGCCGCTCCACCCCATCGACCACCGCGACCGGATCGCCGTCCTTGACCTCGCCGCCCGGCGCGATGTTCACACTTTGGATCAGCCCGCTCCAGCTGGGAGCGCGCAGGGTGCCGCTTGATTGCCAAAGCAGATCTACGGACAGCGTGCGCTGACTGTCCGAAACGGCCGGAGTGACCGTTACCCACAACTCTTGGCCCTGCTCGACCAGTTGTTGCCTATCCGCAGCCTGAACAAGAATTATGGCGGCCGTGACGGGTGCGGCGACCCAGACGATTGCACCAAGGACGGCGAGCCACGCCAATACGTGTTCCCGCCCAGCAGATCTAGTCATCGCCTAGAGAACGATAGTCCCCATTGGGTACGCGCTTGTCGCTGCGTTTGCGCAGCCAGTAACGCGCTCGAAGTTGGGATCCTCCTGGCCCTTGGGCAGCAACTCGCGAAGGTTCTTGGCGCTCCTATCGAACTCGACTCCGGCATTGTCGAGGCACGCCAGAATGTCGTTCATCACCTCGGTTACGACCACATCGTCATGAGTTAGCTCGTAGCCCATCTCTACGTACCAGAGGAAACGGTACTGACAGCTCTCGAAAGCCGCGTTTGCCTCCTCCGCGCTTAGGCCCGTTCCATCCCACACGTACATGCGACGCCAACCATCCAGCGGATTGAATCCATAGTCCGTGTAGGTGAGGCCCTCCGAGGTGAAACACTCGAAGAGTCCCTCGGCGCTCGACTCAAGTTCCGCACGACTGACTTGGAGGTCGTCCAGCACCGTCACGGACTCGTCGAACCCGTCTCCCTTGGCAAGCTCAAGCACCTGCTCGATAGTTGTGCCAATGCTCGGCTGAGGCTCGGGCGCACACCCCGAAAGGACCAACAACGAGAGGCAAGCGGCGGCAACAGCGATCCCACGCGAGCCCGCCACTAGTCGACCTGCGAAGTCCAAATGCTTCCGTTGGCGCTTCCCTTGTGATGTCCGCCGTTGTACAGGGCATTCACGTACGTCTGCACGAAGGTGCCGGTGGCCGTACCGGACCAGGTGCTGCCTCCGACCGAATACGCCACGCGTGCGTAGGCGCCAATGCATGGCGAGGATGAATACGTCGACGCGTAAGTGCGGGGAATGCTGGCAGCAGACCACGACTGGCCCGTTCTCCAGTTCAGCACGTGACGTCCCACAGCTGAGCCGTACCCGCATGCGCGGCCGTCGCTCCCCCGACTGCGACAATCGTTCCCAACATGACGGCGACCGCAGCCTTCTTCAGAACCTTCATTTCTTTCCCCCTTATGTGCAACCCGCAATCCGGACGCTAGTAAAAATCACCAACGCCCGCAAGATCTTTCCTCAACTAAATGCGGGACCGAGATCCCACCTCGACCGAAAGGATTCACTGCATGAGTGGCGTACGAATGACCCGCCGGTGGCTATGGCTCCTCGCATGGGCCTGGATACTCGGCGTGATCTTCGCTACGGGGAGCTTTGGCCCCAGTGTCGGCAGCGGAGGTTGGATCCCGACGATCGCAATGGCCGGACTCGGCTTCCTCTTCGCGATTGTGGACAGCCGCATTGCACGAACGCTCGGCGGATCGGCGCCGTCTCCCGCGTTCGCCCTCTTGACGGCCTTTCCCTATCTAGCGCTGCGCGCTCGGTCTGATCCGGATCAGTACTCGGGCGCTTGGGGCCCGATGGGACTGGCGGCCGTCGGCACGGTTGTGGCGCTGGTGATCATGGGGACCGTGAACCTCCTGGGCGCCGCGATCTACTAAGCGCCCTGACGATCGCGCGTCGGTGGGTCGCGACACAGTGCGCCCGAGTCTGGATCTCGAGCGAGGAGAGGCCAAGCACGTGCGGCGGTGAGGCAGCCCTAGCGATGCGTGAACTCACTGATCGCTTCGACCGCGACTCGCAGCGTATTGGGGAGATCGGCGATGTCCGCTTCCAGCACAGCACTCCGATATGCATAGAGGTTCTTGGCGCGGAGCTCGACGCCTTCTTCTGCCAGCGCGGTTGTGAAGCTGGGCCACGTTGGGCGTTCGAAGCGTACGCGACGGGGGAGTACAGCGTTGCTCAGCTGCGCGACGCTCTCTCGGACCAGGGCTTCACGACCCGTGCTACCGCAAAGTGGAAGTCGGGACAGGTATCCCTCAACCAGCTGAGCCTGATACTCAGGGATCCGTACTACCTCGGCATGGTGACGTACAAGGGCGAGGTTTTCGACGGGCGCCACGAAGCGCTGATCTCCGCGGAGACCTTCGAACGCGTGCAGGAGATCTACGCAGAACGCAGCCGACCTGTTACGCGCGACCGCGTGCACCGCCACTTCCTTCGAGGCCTGATGTGCTGCGACCGGTGTCATCAGTCCGGCCGCCATCACCGGATGATCTACATCGAGGCAAAGAACCGTGCCGATCAGGTGTACGGCTACTACATCTGCCGGGGGAGGCAGGACGGAGCCTGCGATCTTCAGCATCTTTCGGTTCGGAGTATCGAGCACGCGGTTGCCGCCACGGTGAAGGTGCTGACCCTGGAGCCTGGCTTCATCAGCGAGATGCGCCGCCACGTTCACGAGGCGGTTGAGCTGGAGCAGCGAGCCGAGCGCGCCTCCCGAGGCCGCATGACATCCCAACTCCAAAAGCTAGAAACACATGAAGCGAACCTCATTGACGTCGCCGCCGATGGCGCACTCGCCACCGCCGCGGTGAAGGACCGCCTCCGAGAAATCGCCGTACAGCGCCGCAATCTACTCGACAAGCCCTCACGCAGTGAGGAGCAGGCTCGTCGGCAGGCGGACACAGTCTTGGCATACCTCGACCTGCTCGCTCGTCGCTATAGCTTCTACGTGACCGCCACCGACCAGATCCAGCGGAAGGTCCTCGAGGCGTTCTTCTCGAATATCTGGATCGAGGACGACGGGCACGAGATCGTCGCTCGCACCGAGTTTCACGAGCCGATCGTGCTCATCCAGGCGGCCGAGGCCGAATGGCAAATTGCCAACGCAAAGAGCGTCGGAGATGACTCCGACGCTCTGGACCGAACACCTAGCAACCTCTATCTCAAGGTCCTTTGTTCGGCTTGCTGCCGGATGTGGTGGGCCCGGAGGGGCTCGAACCCTCGACCCGCGGATTAAAAGTCCGATGCTCTGCCAACTGAGCTACAGGCCCTACCTTTCCAGGGTAGCGCCAGCGGCGCGAGCCGGATGCGGGGGACAATGGGGGGATGGCCGACGACTTCCGCAAACCCGTGCTGTTCGGCGGGCGCGAGTTCGAGGCGTTCGCGGGGTCGCGCGACCCGGCGGTCACCTTGCGCATCGCGCACGACACCGCGCAGGCGCTCGTGCGGCGGGTGCGTGAGAGCGACGACCCGGATGTCGTGAAGCGCGTCGTGCACTTCACCGACGAGCACGGCATCGACACCGTCGCGGAGCTGTGGGCTGTTGCCGGCCCGCTCACGCTCCCCGGCTCGCTGTGGCGCATCTACCTGCTGCGCGCGATGATCCTCAACGACCCGGAGCTGGCCGCACTGCTGTACCGCCGAGGCACCGAGGTGCTCACCACGATCGACCCTGTCATCGCGGGCGCACCCACCCCGGCAGGGCCAGCGGAGGTCGTGGAGCTCGCCGACCGCATTCTGCGGGGCGTGTTCCATGGCAACTTCGCACACGCTCTGGAGCGGGCAGCCGCGTTCTGCCGCGTCGAATCGGCGGGGGCGGCGAGCATCGCCGACGATCAGGATGCGGCATCCGACACCCGCTCCGCGCTGCTCACCACACGCGCCGCGCGCCTCGCCACGATGGGTGACGAGCTCGCCGCATCCGCGCGTCTCTCGCGCGATGACGCCCTCGACTGAGCCGCGCTCGCCGCACCACTGAGCCTCCCCGCAGGGGGCCCTGGCAAGCGCCTGGGTGCGCTACGAGGCGGTCGTGCGTCACGTAAGCTTGTTCGGCCGGGCCGCAGTAACCCCGGGCTCCAATTTTCGCCGCTTCGAGCGGCCTTCCGCCGAGAGGCGTTTCTGCGGCTCGGTTTCTCTCTGCCCGCCGGCTGCCCCCTGCCAGCCCACCCGTTGTGCAGGAACCCCGTGCGGTTGTGCAGGAGCCTCAGCCGCATCCGGGCGCGGGTCAACCCCTGAAGGTTGCAGGACCGGCCCGGAGCTGGGCGGGATCCTGCACAACACATCCGGGATCCTGCACAACAGATCCGGGATCCTGCACAACGGCAAGAGGCTCAGTGCGTGGGATCACCCGAACTTGCCGGAGACGTAGTCTTCGGTGGCCTTCACCGACGGCATCGAGAAGATCTTCGTCGTGTCGTCGTATTCGATGAGCTTGCCGGGCTTGCCGGTGCCCTCGATGTTGAAGAACGCGGTCTTGTCCGAGACACGCGAAGCCTGCTGCATGTTGTGGGTCACGATGACGATCGTGTACTCCTGCTTGAGCTCCTCGATGAGATCCTCGATCGCGAGGGTCGAGATGGGGTCGAGGGCCGAGCACGGCTCGTCCATGAGGATGATCTCGGGGCTCACGGCGATCGTGCGGGCGATGCAGAGACGCTGCTGCTGGCCGCCGGAGAGGCTCGAACCGGGCTTGTCGAGGCGGTCCTTCACCTCGTTCCACAGGTTGGCGCCGCGCAGCGACTGCTCGACGAGCGCATCCGCATCCGACTTCGCCATGCGCCGGTTGTTGAGGCGCACGCCCGCGAGCACGTTCTCGCGGATCGACATCGTGGGGAAGGGGTTCGGACGCTGGAACACCATCCCCACCTGGCGGCGCACGAGCACCGGGTCGACACCCGGGCCGTACAGGTTGTTGCCGTCGATGAGCACCTCACCGTCGACGCGCGCACCGGGGATCACCTCGTGCATGCGGTTGAGGGTGCGCAGGAACGTGGACTTGCCGCATCCGGACGGACCGATGAACGCGGTCACCGTGCGGGGTTCGATCGTGAGGTTGATGCCCTCCACGGCGAGGAAGCTGCCGTAGTAGACGTCGAGATCGTTGACTTCGATGCGCTTGGACATCGGGTTCCCTTCAGCGGCCGGTCTTCGGCGCGAAGATCTTCGCGACGAGTCGAGCGACCAGGTTGAGCAGCATGACGATGAGGATCAGGGTGAGCGCGCCCGCCCAGGCGCGGTCGAGGGATGAGGTGGGGTCGGTGCCCTGGCTCACATACGAGTTGTAGACGAACACCGGCAGCGACTGCATGCGGCCGTCGAACAGGTCGGCGTTCATGTTGGCGGTGAATCCGGCGGTGACGAGCAGCGGGGCCGTCTCGCCGATGACGCGCGAGATCGCGAGCATGATGCCCGTCGTGATGCCGGCGATCGAGGTGGGCAGCACGACCTTCACGACCGTGAGCCACTTGGGCACACCGAGCGCGAGCGACGCTTCGCGCAGCTCGTTGGGCACGAGCCGCAGCATCTCCTCGCTCGAGCGCACCACCACCGGGATCATGAGCACCGACAGGGCGATCGCACCCACGATGCCCATGCGGGTTCCCGGTCCGAGGATCATCGCGAACAGCGCGTAGGCGAACAGTCCCGCGACGATCGAGGGGATGCCGGTCATCACATCCACGAAGAATGTGATCGCGCGCGCGAGCGGTCCGCGTCCGTACTCGACCAGGTAGATCGCGGTGAGGAGTCCGATGGGCACCGAGATGAGGGTCGCGGCTCCCGTGATGAGGAGCGTTCCCTGGATCGCGTGGAGCCCGCCGCCGCCTTCGCCGACGACGTTGCGCATCGACCAGGTGAAGAACTGCAGGTCGAAGCGGTTCGACCCGCGCGTGATGACGGTGAACAGCAGCGAGATGAGCGGAAGCAGTGCGATCGTGAACGCGAGCGACACGAGCGCCGTCACGAGGCGGTCCATCGCGCGCCGCGCGCCCTCGACGAGGCGCGAGGCGATGTAGATCGCGACCGTGTACAGCAGGACGCCCGCGAACACCGCACCCACGATGTTGTAGTCGCCGACGGCGTCTTCGCTCAGCCACAGGAAGAGGAAGAATCCGGCGCTCACCCCGAGGCTGGCCGAGAGGATGCTCCACGGGGTGCCGCGGCGCAGGCGCCCCGATGCGTACGCGTTCACCACGCGGCGAGGGCTCGTCGTCGTGCTCATCAGTTGGCTCCCGAGAAGTCCTTGCGGCGGTTCACGATGAACCGGGCGAACGTGTTGACGACGAGCGTGATCGCGAACAGCATGAGGCCGGTCGCGATGAGCACGTTGACGTTGACCCCGTACGCCTCAGGGAAGCTGAGCGCGATGTTGGCGGCGATCGTCGACGGGTTGGTGGAGCTGATGAGGTTGAGGCTGATCACTCCGGATGCCGAGAGCACCATCGCGACGGCCATCGTCTCGCCGAGGGCGCGGCCGAGGCCGAGCATCGCCGCGGACACGATGCCGCCGCGGGCGAACGGCAGCACGGCCA
Source organism: Salinibacterium sp. ZJ70 (assembly GCF_011751865.2). GTDB lineage: Bacteria > Actinomycetota > Actinomycetes > Actinomycetales > Microbacteriaceae > Homoserinibacter. The sequence continues at coordinate 447,694 of NZ_CP061770.1, forward strand.
TCGTGATCATCTCCCAGCGCGTCGCGCCGAGCGCGAGCGCAGCCTCCTCGTGCAGCACAGGCGTCTGCAGGAAGACCTCGCGGCAGATCGCGGTGATGATCGGGATCACCATGACGGCGAGCACGATCGAGGCGGTGAGGATGGTGCGGCCGGTTCCCGAGGGCGGGCCCGCGAACAGGGGGATCCAGCTGAGGTTCTCCCACAGCCAGGTGTAGATCGGCTGCACGCTGCCGGCGAGCACACTGCCGCCCCACAGGCCGAAGACGACCGACGGCACCGCGGCGAGCAGGTCGATCACGTATCCGAGGAGCGATGCGAGACGGCGCGGGGCATAGTGCGAGATGAACAGCGCGATGCCGATCGACAGCGGCACAGCCATCACGAGCGCGAGGGTCGCAGCCCACAGCGTGCCGAAGATGAGCGGCCACGCGTACTCCCAGATGTTCCGCCCCCGCAGGATCGACGCATCCGCGGGGTCCACGGCGATTCCGGGCGCGCCCTGCAGCAGCAGGAACCCGGTGACGGCGGCGAGCGTCGCGAGGATGAGGGAGCCGGCGGCGAGCGTCGTCCCGGAGAAGATGCGATCGCCCGGGCGCTGATAGGCGCGGACGGATGTCCGCGATGCGCTGGCGGTGGACGTCATGGGCGCCTGTCTCGTCTCTCGTCTCGGTGGATGGTTCGGTGGGTGGGGCTGTCGTGCCGAATCCCGGCACCGGGTCCGAAGACCCGGTGCCGGGATGTGTGTCAGTCGCTCAGCGCATGGCCTTCACAGCCGCGGAGGCCTTCTGGTAGAGCTGACCGGAGATGGGAGCGGACCCGGCCGACTCGGCCGCGACCGCCTGGCCTTCGCTGCTGATGACGTACGAGAAGTACGCCTTCGCGAGCTCGCCCAGGGCGGCATCCTGGTACTCGGTGCAGCCGATGAGGTAGCTCACGAGCACGATCGGGTACACCCCGGACGCGTCGGTGCCACGGTCGAGCGCGATCGCGAGGTCGCTCTCACCACGGCCCTCCTCGAGGGGCGAGGCGTCGACGACAGCGGCAGCCGCCGTGGTCGAGTAGGGCACGTACTCGTCGCCCACCTTGACGGCGACGGTTCCGAGTCCGCCGGCGCGCGAGGCATCCGCGTAGCCGATCGTGCCGATGCCGCCGGAGACGGTGTCGATCATGCCGGAGGTCTGCGAGGCGGCCTCGCCGCCCTGCAGCGGCCACACACCGTCAGGGGCGTACGTCCACACGTCGGGGGCCGCGGCTCCGAGGTACTCGGTGAAGTTCTCCGTGGTGCCCGAGTCGTCGGCGCGGTGCACGGCGGCGATGGGGGTGGCGGGGAGGGCGACATCCGGGTTCTGCGACGCGATCGCCGGGTCGTTCCAGACCGTGATCTCGCCCAGGAAGATACGCGCGAGGGTCGCGGCGTCGAGGTCGAGCGACTCGATGCCGTCGAGGTTGAAGATGACGGCGATGGGCGAGATGTAGGCGGGGATCTCGACGATGCCCGACCCGGCCACGCAGGAGCCGAACGTGCCCTTCTCGATCTCGTCCACCGTGAAGGCGCGGTCGGAGCCGGCGAAGGCGGCACCACCGGCGAGGAACGTGTCGCGGCCGCTGCCGGATCCGGCGGGGTCGTACTCGACGGTCACGTCGGGGTGGGCGCTCTGGAAGGCGGCGATCCAGGCCTCCTGGGCGCTGCCCTGGCTGGATGCGCCCGAACCGACGAGCGTGCCCGTGAGGCCCGATTCGGCGCCCGCGCCCGCGCCCACCTCGTTGGCGGCGGTGCACGAGCTGAGCGCGAGCGCGCCCACGAGTGCGATGGCGGCGGCGCCACCCATACGCATGTTCTTCACTGTGTTCCCTTCGGGAATTCGGTCAGGTTGAGGCTCTTGGCGGCCTCGATGCCGACGCTACGAAGTGATGGTGTCCACAGTGCAGGGTGTTGGTGAACGGAAGGTGAACGGCCGGTGAGGTGTCAGTTCGTGCCGCCTCGGCTGCGCCGCGAGCGGCACGAACTGACACCTCAAGGTCAGGCAGCGGGGCCGTGCACCTCGATCGCGACGATCCCGGATGCGGGGTCGTCGAGCGGGATGTGCAGCACCGCGTACTCGCCCGTCGAGAGCGCGGCCGCGCGGTGCAGTTCGCCGTTGCCGTGGTAGCCCGCGTGCTCGGCGATGGAGGCGATGATCTGCGGCAGCACCGGTCCGTGGCTGCACAGCACCGTGGTCTCGCGCGCGGCGAGCACCTCTCCGACGAACGCGTGCACCTCGGCGCCGCCCGCGCGGTACGCATCCTGGCTGATGACCTCGCGCTGGGTGACATCGAGTCCCGTCACGCGCGCGGTCGGGGCGATGGTCGCGACGCAGCGCACAGCGGTCGAGCTGATGAGGCGCTTCGGTCGGTAGGCGGCGACAGCGGGTGCGACGCTCACCGACTGCATCTCGCCCTTCGGGAGCAGCGGACGCGTGGCGTCGGGTCCGTCCCACTGGTCGCGCGCGAGCGCCTTGCCGTGGCGCAGCGCGATGATCGCGAAGGTGCGCGCGCGGCCCAGTTCGTGCAGTTCGGCGAAGCGCTCGACGATGTCGAGGTCGTGCGCGTAGGTGAGCACCTTGCGCGCCTTCTCAACGGTCACCCAGCGCAGCTCGGCGATCTCGTCGTTCGCGACGAACGTGGAGTTGGCGCGCGCCTGATCGGTGACTTCGCCTGCCCAGTAGTACACGGCCTTGTCGCGTCCGCTCGGCAGCACGTACTCGATCACGCCGAGGGGCACGCCCAGCGCGATGATGAGGCCGGTCTCCTCGGCGATCTCGCGCACCGCCGTCTCGGGGAGCGTCTCGCCCGGATCGAGCTTGCCCTTCGGCAGCGAGACGTCCTTGTGCTGCGTGCGGTGCACGACGAGCACCTTGAGCTTGCCCTTCTTCGACACCCGCCAGCAGAGAGCGCCAGCGGCGAGCTGGGGATCCTGGCTCATCGGACGGCCCGGCGCCGCGTCGAGACCCGGCGCCAGCATTCGTCCTGCAGGTCGAGCAGCGGCCGGCCTCGGTCGTCGAGGTGGTGGCGGATCCAGCTTCCCTCGGAGTCGAGATCCCAGGCGGAGGTGCCCGGATCGAACGCCAGATCGAAGAGCCCCTGAGTCTCAGCGATGTGCTCGGGCTTGGTGAGCCGCACAAGCGCTTCGACGCGGCGGTCGAGGTTGCGGTGCATCATGTCGGCGCTGCCGATGTACACGATCGTGTCGCCGTCGTTGTGGAACGTGAAGATGCGCGAGTGCTCGAGGTAGCGGCCCAGGATGCTGCGTACCGTGATGTTCTCGCTGAGACCCTCGACGCCGGGGCGCAGGGAGCAGATGCCGCGCACCCAGACCTCCACCGGAACGCCCGCCTGGCTGGCGCGGTAGAGCGCGTCGATGATGGCCTCGTCGACCATCGAGTTGACCTTGATGCGGATGCCCGCGGGCCGGCCGGCGAGCGCGTTGTCGGTCTCGGTCTCGATGTGCTTGAGCAGTCCCTTGCGCAGGTGGCGCGGCGCGACGAGAAGTCGCTTGAACTTCTTCTCGATCGCGTAGCCGGAGAGCTCGTTGAACAGGCGCGTGAGGTCCTTGCCGACGACCGGGTCGGCGGTGAGGAGGCCGAGGTCTTCGTAGATGCGGCTCGTCTTGGGGTTGTAGTTGCCGGTGCCGATGTGGCTGTAGTGGGTGAGCGTGCCGCCCTCCTGGCGCACGACGAGCGCGAGCTTGCAGTGGGTCTTCAGGCCCACGAGTCCGTAGACCACGTGCACGCCCGCCTTCTCGAGCTTGCGCGCCCACGAGATGTTGGCCTCCTCGTCGAATCGCGCCTTGATCTCGACGAGCGCGAGCACGGCCTTGCCCGCCTCCGCGGCGTCGATGAGCGCCTCGACGATGGGGCTGTCGCCGGAGGTGCGGTAGAGCGTCTGCTTGATGGCGAGCACGTGGGGGTCGGCCGCCGCCTGCTCGAGGAACGCCTGCACGCTCGTCGCGAACGACTCGTACGGGTGGTGCAGCAGCACATCGCCCCTGCTGATGGAGGCGAAGATGTCGGGCTTGTCGGTGGGGTCGTTCGGCTGCAGCGCCACGGAGGTCGTGGGCACGCGACGCGGGAACTTGAGGTCGGGGCGGTCGAGCCTGGTGATCTCGAAGAGGCCGCCGAGGTCGAGCGGCGCGGGGAGGCGGTACACCTCGCGGTCGGTGATCCGCAGCTCCTGCATGAGCAGCTCGAGGGTCACCTCGTCCATGTCGTCGGTGATCTCGAGGCGGATGGGGGAGCCGAAGCGGCGGCGCAGCAGCTCCTTCTCGAGCGCCTGCAGCAGGTTCTCGGTCTCGTCCTCTTCGATGACGACGTCTTCGTTGCGGGTCACACGGAACTCGTGGTGCTCGAGCACCTCCATCCCGGGGAAGAGCTCGCCGAGGTGGTTGGAGATGAGGTCTTCGAGCGCGATGTAGCGCAGCTGGCCCTTCTCGTTGGGCAGCTGCACGAAGCGCGGGAGGTTCGTGGGCACCTTGAGGCGCGCGAACTCCACCTTGTCGGTCTTCGGGTTGCGCACCCGGATGGAGAGGTTGAGCGAGAGACCGGAGATGTAGGGGAAGGGGTGTGCCGGGTCGACCGCGAGCGGCATGAGCACGGGGAAGATCTGGTTCTGGAAGATCTCGTGCATGACGTCGCGGTCGTGCTCGTCGAGGTCGTTCCAGCCTTCGACGAGGATGCCGGCCTCAGCGAGCTCCGGCTTCACGACGTCACGGAAGGTGCGCGCGTGGCGCTCCTGCAGTTCGTGGGCGCGCCGGGAGATGTCGCCGAGTACGTCGAGCGGGGCGCGGCCGACGTTCGTGGGCACGGCGAGACCGGTGTCGATGCGGCGCTTGAGACCCGCGACGCGCACCATGAAGAACTCGTCGAGGTTGGATGCGAAGATCGCGAGGAAGTTGGCGCGCTCGAGCAGCGGCAGCGTCTCGTCTTCGGCGAGTTCGAGCACACGCTGGTTGAACGCGAGCCAGCTGAGCTCGCGGTCGAGGAATCGATCAGCGGGAAGTGTGCCGTCGTCGTACGGCGCAGGGTCGGCGTCGTAATCGTCGAGCAGATCGGCGGCCAGGGTGGCGTCGCCGAGAGGGCTGTTCGTCTCCATCGGCCTATCTTGCCAGGTCAGGCCGGACTAGGAGGCGTCCGCGCTGTCCTCGTCGTACACATTGAAGCGGTAGCCGACATTGCGCACCGTGCCGATGAGCGACTCGAGGTCGCCGAGCTTCGCCCGCAGGCGCCGCACGTGCACATCCACGGTCCGGGTGCCGCCGAAGTAGTCGTAGCCCCAGACCTCACTCAGCAGCTGCTCGCGCGTGAACACACGCGAGGGGTTGCTCGCGAGGAAGCGCAGCAGCTCGAACTCCTTGAACGTGAGGTCGAGCGGGCGGCCGTGCACCTTCGCCGAATAGCTCGCCTCGTCGATCACGACGCCGGAGGCCTGGATTTTGCTCGTCGAACCGTCCTTCGCGACGCGATCGATCACGAGACGGATGCGCGCGTCGACCTCCGCAGGCCCCGCGGTCGTGAGGATGACCTCGTCGATGCCCCAATCCGCCGACACGGCCGTCAGGCCGCCCTCGGTGATCGCGAGGATCACCGGAACGCTGTTGCCGCTCGAGTGCAGGATCTTGCAGAGCGCGCGTGCGTGCGCCAGATCCTGACGCGCATCCACGACGATCGCATCCACGCGGGGCGCGTCGACGAGCGACGACGGATCGGCAGGGATCGTGCGCACGCGGTGGCTGAGGAGTCCCAGGGCCGGGAGGGCGTCCGTGTCTGCCGCTGAGCTCAACACCAGGAGCTGCGCCACACGGGTTCCTTCCGAGCGTGCAGTGCATCTGACGCCTACGCGACAGTGTAGAACGCCCGTAGCATGGGCGGGTGCCCATCTCGTTGCGCAGTGTCATCCCGGTCTGGGTCGCGGCCGCCGTCGGCGCGATCGCGGTCGGAGTGTTCGCGTCGTCCGCACCTCTCGCGTGGCTTCCCGTCGTCATGGCCGGTGCCATCCTGCTGACCTTCGCGATCCAGCTCGGCGTGAGTCGGAAGGAGGGGTTCGTGGAGCGCATCGCCGCAAGTCTCGGGGGCGCGCTCGTGATCCTCGCGGCGGCGACCCTCGTGCTCTCGCTGTGGGCATCCTCCGTGTCCGGTGCGAACTGAGCGGCGTGGGTAGAATCACACCATGATGCTGGCGCTCGAGCTCTTCTTCATCGGCCTCCTCGGTCTCGCGACGCTCGCTATTGCGGGCGTCTCCGGGGTCGTGCTGTACAACCTCTTCCGCGGCCAGCGCTGAGCTCGTGTTCGAGCTCGACGTCGATCTGCCGGCGGAACTTGTTCCGCTCTCCTGGCTGATCGGGGTCTGGGAGGGCAGCGGTGTGCTCGCCTACAAGGTGGGCGACGACATCGTCGAGCGCGAGTTCGGCCAGCGCGTGTCCTTCAGCCACGACGGCACCCCGCACCTCACCTATCGCAACGACGCGTGGCTGCTGCCCGAATCGGGTGAACCGGATGCCGACGCGGCCGCCGATGGTCCCGCATCCCCTCAGCCGCTCTTCTCCGAGATCGGATTCTGGCGGCTCTCTCGCCCGCTCGGCGACGGCGACAACGGTCCCGGCATGCTTCCGGCCACCGCTGCTCCCGCCTTCCAGACGGCGGATGAGGTCGAGACTCTCCGCAATGCCGACGGCGCCTTCGAGATCGAGGTGCTGCTCGTGCAGCCGGGGGGTGTGAGCGAGCTCTACCTCGGCCAGATCAAGGGCCCCCGCATCGACCTCGCGAGCGACGCCGTGCTGCGCTCCGCGACCGCCAAGGAGTACAGCTCCGCGACGCGCCTCTACGGGCTCGTCGACAACCATCTGCTGTGGGCGTGGGACATCGCCGCCCTCGGGCAGAGCCTGCGCACACACGCCTCGGGGCGACTCGCGAGGGCGGAATGACCTCCCCGTTCGCCGGCCGTGACGGCGCCGTCGGCGACCCGCCGCAGCACTACGGCGACCCGATCGGCGAACAGCGGGGACTCGCATCCGGCGCGCGCATCGTCGACCTCTCGCACCGCGACGTGGTCACCGTCGCCGGCCCCGACCGCCTCACCTGGATCGACTCGCTCACCAGCCAGTCGGTCGCGCGCCTCGCCCCCGGCGACTCCGCCGAGACGCTTCTGCTCGACCCCTCGGGGCGTGTGCAGTACGCCGCCCGCATCGTCGACGACGGCGAGACCGCCTGGCTTCTCATGGATGAGGGAACGGGTGCCGGATTCGCGGCGTTCCTCGAGCGGATGCGGTTCATGCTGCGCGTCGAGGTCGCGGATCGCAGCGCCGACTACGCGACGATCGGCACCTTCGGCGACGCCCCCGCCGCGACCGCGGTGTCGAACGACGTGCCGCTCGTGTGGTGCGACCCGTGGGCCGCCGTGCAGCCGGGAGGTCACCAGTACGCCTCCGGTGCGCACGACTACGCCGAGTGGACCTACCGTGAGGCGCTCGTCGAGCGCGCGCGTCTCAGCGAGCTCGCCGACCTCCCCGCAGCCGGCACCTACGCACTCGACGCCCTCCGCATCGCCGCGTGGCGGCCGCGCGCTTCCTCCGAGCTCGACGCCACCACCATCCCGCACGAACTCGACTGGCTGCGCTCCGCCGTGCACCTCGCGAAGGGCTGCTACCGCGGGCAGGAGACCGTCGCCAAGGTGCACAACCTGGGCCACCCGCCGCGCCGCCTCGTGATGCTCCACCTCGACGGCTCCGACGCGGTGCTCCCCGAGCCTGGCGCCGAGGTGCGACTCGGGCGCCCGGATGCCGACGGCGCCGTCGTCGGCCGTGTCACCGCATCCGCGCACCATCACGAACTCGGACCCATCGCGCTCGCCGTGGTGAAGCGCAGCGCCGACCCCGCATCCGAGCTCACCGTCGACGCCGACGGCGTGCTCGTCCCGGCCGCCCAGGAGGTCATCGTGCCGCCGAGCGCCGGCGCCACCGCCGACGTGCCGCGCATCCCGCGCCTCGGCTCGGTCCGGCGCTAGGTGCGCGCCCGCGGGGACTCCTTCGGGAGCGAGCTCCGGCGACTCGAGAAGCGGGTGCGCCGACAGGCCGACATCCGCGCCTCACTGCGACGCGTGGGGGAGTCGCTGCCCGCGATCGTGCAGATCCTCGTGGCGGTGGGCGTCGCCTACTCGATCACGCACTGGGGCCTCGGGCATGCGGTGCCGCTCCTCGCCGTCACGGTGACGATCAACTCGCTCGGGTTCGCGCGTGACGCGCGGCCGGTGCGTGTGGCCGAGACGGTGCTCGGCATCGTGCTCGGCGTGGTGCTGGGCGATGCGATCTCGATGCTCGTGGGCCGCGGGCTCTGGCAGCTGCTCATCGTGCTGGCCACGGTGCTGCTCGTCGGTCGGCTCATGGCGCAGAACCCCGCATTCTCGATCGCGGCCGCCGTGCCCTCGGCGATCGTGGTCATGCTCCCGGATGCGACGGTCGGTCCGTTCTCGCGCTCCCTCGACGCCCTGATCGGCGGGGTCGTGGCGCTCGCCGTCACCGCACTCGTTCCGCGGGATCCGCGCCGTGCCGCAGCCCGAGATGCGCGCGCCCTCTTCTCGGTGCTGCGCGAGTCGCTCGCCTCGATCGACGATGCGCTGCGTCACGCGGATCCGGGTGCCGCCGAGCTCGCCCTCACGCGCCTGCGCCGCACGCAGCCGCTCATCGACGCCTGGACCGCGTCCCTCGACACGGCCGTCTCGATCGCGCGCATCTCGCCGTGGGTGCGCCGGCACCTGGGAGAGCTGAAGCGCCTCACGCGCGTGCTGCGGGTCGCCGATCTCGCGGTGCGGCACATCCGCACGCTCTCCCGGCGCATCGACTTCCTCGTGCGCGACGGGCGCCCGCGCCCCGAGCTCGCGGAGCTGCTGCTCGCGATCACGCACGCGGTGCGGCTGCTGGGGGAGTCGATCGACGAGCCGACGCGCGCCGATGTCGCCCGCCTCGAGCTCGCGGGCCTCGCGGAGCGCCTCGACCCGGAGGTCGTGGTGCCGGGTGCGCCCGTCACCGATGCGGCCGTCGTGCTGATGCTGCGCCCGCTCATGGTCGACCTGCTCGACGGCGCGGGCCTCGACCCCGACGCCGCGCGCGCCCTCCTCCCGAAGCTCGACTGACGCGCGGGCCCTGCCGCACCAGACCCCGAGGTGTCAGTTTGTGCCGCCTCGCGCCGGGCGCGGGCGGCACAAACTGACACCTCGCGGGGTAGGTGGCGGAGGGCTTGCGGATGCGGTCAGCGCGGGGCGACGGCGGACCACGGGAGCGTCAGCTCCCCGAGGCGGAAGCGCCCGCGTCCGCCGAGGGGTGGCGTCGAGAGCACAGGCCAGCCCGCGTCGCGCACCGTCGCGACCGTCGCCTGCCAGCGCTGCACCGGTCCGTAGACGCCGAGGGCCGCGTGCGTCGCCCACGCCCGGTCGAGATCCACGAGGAGGTCGTGGATGCGCTCGCCCGGCACATTGCGATGGATGAGCGCCTTCGGCAGGCGCTCCGCGACGATCGACGGCGCCTCGAGCTCCGCGAGCCGCAGGCCGATCGTGAACCACTGGGGCCCGGATGCGTCGAGCGTCACCCAGCTGCCCACCCGCCCCAGTTCGCTGCAGGTGCCCTCGACGAGCGCGCCTCCGGGCGCGAGGCGCGCCAGCATCCGCGCCCACGCATCCGGCACCTCCGACTCGTCATACTGCCGCAGCACGTTGAGGGCACGGATGATGGCAGGTCGACGCTCGCCCGTCGGCACCTCGAAGCCGCCCAGGCGGAAGCTCACACCCGGGCGTGCGGCGAGCGACGCGATGCGCACCCGCTCGGGGTCGATCTCGATGCCGATCACCTCGACATCCGGGCGCACCGCCGACAGACGCTCATGCAGCTCGTTCGACGTCGTGGCGGATGCGCCGTAGCCGAGGTCGACGACGAGCGGATCGGCGGCGGTGCGGAACGCGGGCAGGGCGGCGATCCAGCGATCCACGCGGCGCAGGCGATTCGCGCCCGTCGTGCCGCGCGTGATGCGGCCCTCCGGCTTGCTCGCTCTGCTCATCCTCCTCACGCTACCCGCGCGTCGGTAGGCTGGAGCGCATGTCCTCCACCCTCATCCTGTTGCGCCACGGCAACTCCGAATGGAACCAGAAGAACCTCTTCACCGGATGGGTCGACGTGCGACTCTCCGAGCAGGGCGTCATCGAGGCGAAGCGCGCCGGCGAGATGCTCTCCGAGTCGGGCCTCAAGCCCGAGGTCCTCTACACGAGCCTCCTCACCCGCGCCATCCAGACCGCGAACCTCGCCCTCGAGGTCGCCGATCGTCTGTGGATCCCGGTGAAGCGCTCCTGGCGCCTCAACGAGCGCCACTACGGCGCCCTTCAGGGCCTCGATAAGGCCGAGACGCTTGAGAAGTACGGCCCCGAGCTGTTCCAGACCTGGCGCCGCAGCTTCGACACCCCGCCACCCCCGCTCGCGGATGACGCCGAGTACAGCCAGGTGGGCGACGAGCGCTACGCCGACATCCCGGATGCCGAGCTGCCGCGCACCGAGAGCCTCAAGCTCGTCATCGAGCGGATGCTGCCCTACTGGGAGTCCGACATCACGAAGGACCTCGCGGCGGGCAAGACGGTGCTCGTCACGGCCCACGGCAACTCGCTGCGCGCGCTCGTGAAGCACCTCGAAGGCATCTCGGATGACGCGATCGCCGAGCTCAACATCCCCACGGGCATCCCGCTCGTGTACGAGCTCGACGACGACTTCCGCCCCACGGGCCCCGGCCGCTACCTCGACCCGGAGGCCGCCGCCGCCGGCGCCGCCGCGGTCGCCGCGCAGGGCAAGAAGTAACCAGCACCTCTGGTTTCAGGAAGGGCGTCGACTGCGGTCGACGCCCTTCGCTGTTGTTCAGAGGGCGACATCGCCCTAGCTGAACGGGTGGATCAGGCGGATGCCGCCGTGAGGCTTCCGAGCGGGACCACGGGTGCGGTCGGCTGAGCGAAATCGATGTTGACGGTCTTCCAGCGCTGCAGCGCGGGCGCAACCCAGAACAGGTAGATGCCGAGCGTGATGATCGACAGCAGGAACCACTTGATCCAATGTCCGAAGAGGCCGGTCGCCGAGCCGGTGAACACGAGCTGCTGCCCGTCGATGAACGTGTGCTTAGCCTTCCAGCGTTCGGTGAGGACGAGCGCGAACGGGTAGCAGATACCCAGGGTGAGGGTGGTGATGGCAGCGCCACTCGCGCTCGTCCCCCTAGAGGGGCAGACTGGGTCGGAACCCCCAGGAGGCTCTCCATGCTCGTCGCTTTCTCCGTCGCCCCCACCAGCAGCAATGTCGATGGTTCGATCCACGATGCCGTCGCGGCTGCCGTGAAGGTGGTGCGCGAGTCGGGGCTGCCGAACCGCACGACATCGATGTTCACGGAGATCGAGGGCGAGTGGGACGAGGTGTTCGACGTCGTGAAGCGCGCGACGGAGGCGGTCGCCGCCTATGGGTCGCGCGTCTCGCTCGTGCTGAAGGCCGACATCCGTCCGGGTCGCACGGGGGAGATCGACGGCAAGATCGAGCGCCTCGAGCGTGCAATCGAGGATGGCCGCGGGAGCTGACCATGAGCGGCGTGCAGCAGATCCTGGTCGCGAGGCTCCGCGATCTGCTGGACGGCGTGGGCGCGGTGCGCGAGGTGCCGATGTTCGGCGGGCGGGCGTTCATGCTGGATGACCGCATGGTCGTGAGCGCAAAGCAGTCGGGTGGGCTGCTGGTGCGGGTGCCGCCTGAGCGACACGCGGAGCTGCTGTCGCGTCCTGGGGCGGCGCAGGCCACGATAGGTGCCGACCGCACGATGGGCGTCGGATGGATCGAGGTCTCCCATGACGACATCTCTGAGGATGCCGACCTCGAGTTCTGGGTCGATCTCGCGGTGACGCACCGCGCCGCGCAGGCGTGACCCGCTCCCCCTGAGCGTGGGCGCCCGTCTCGGCAGATATACTTCCATTTCGAAAGTAGGTGACGGATGGCTCGCAAGCTCGATCGCACGGAACCGGCGCAGGCCGCTCCGCGCATCCCGCACTACGCCAACGACGTGACGCAGTCGCTCGTCCGCGTGACGCAGATCTGGATGTCGGTCGACTACCACGCGCAGTTCGGCCGGCCCTCTGGCATCCCCGACGAACCGCACGCCGTCGCCACGATCTTCCAGCTCGTCTGGCGGGGGCCGATGCGCCCGACCGCGCTCGCCGCAGCCCTCGGTATCTCCGCCGCCGGGACGAGCCGCCTTCTCGAGGCGCTCGCGAACGCGGGCCTCGTCACGCGCACACCCGATCCGGATGACGCGCGCGCCACCCTCATCGCCCTCACCGAGCAGGGGGTCGCCGCGGCGACCATGCTGCACGAGGAGGGGGACCGCCTGTCTCAGCGCCTGCTCGCCGGATGGAGCGACGACGAGCGCAGCACCTTCACCCGACTCCTGCACCGCTACGCCGACGCCGTCGAGGACGACGCCCGCGCAGCACGACCCACCCGCCCCTGAAAGGACACCCGCACCATGACCACATTCGCTGTCACCGGCTCCGCCTCCGGAATGGGCAAGGCCTCCGCTGAGCGCCTGCGCGCGGCCGGCCACACCGTGATCGGCATCGACCTCAAGGATGCCGACGTCATCGCCGACCTGTCGACGGCCGAGGGCCGCCAGTCCGCCGTCGCCGCCGTGCTCGAGAAGACCGGCGGCGTGCTCGACGGCGCCGTACTCGCGGCCGGTCTCGGACCGCACCCGGGCCGCGAGAAGCTCATCGCCCAGGTGAACTACTTCGGCGTGATCGATCTGCTCACCGGATGGCACGACGCCTTCGCGAAGGCCGGCGACGCGCGCGTCGTCGTGTTCGGTTCGAACGCCACCACCTCGACCCCGATGGTGCCCGCCAAGACGGTGCGCGCGTTCCTCGAGGGCGACGCGGAGGCGGCGATCGCCGCGACCCGCAAGTTCAAAGACAGCGCCTCGGCGATGGTCTACGCCGGTTCGAAGATCGCCGTCTCGCGCTGGGTTCGTCGCAACGCGGTCACGCCCGAGTGGGCCGAGGCGGGCATCCGCGTGAACGTGGTCGCTCCTGGCGCGATCCTCACCCCCATGGTCGAGGCGCAGCTCGCCGACCCGCACCAGCGCGGCGCCATCGAGGCGTTCCCGGTGCCGGTGGGCCGCCACGGGCAGGCCGAGGAGGTCGCCGAGGCTGTCATGTTCCTGCTGGGGCCTGCATCCGGCTTCATGGTCGGCACGGTGCTGTTCGTCGACGGCGGCACGGACGCCTACTTCCGCGCCGACGATTGGCCCACGCAGGTGCCGTTCACGGGTCTGCGTCGCTACATCCGCCTCGCTCGCGAGTACGCGGCGCGCAAGGGCGTCAAGCCGATCGTCTGAGGCGACGCTGGCGCGGCAGTGCGCCAGCGATCGCAGTGGGACACCCGTGCTGCGGGTGTCCCACTGCCGTCGGGCGGCGGGGCGCGTTGACGTGAGGGCTGAGCGCGGCTTTACTGATCACGTCCTAAACAAGCGCTTGGTTACTTGAGGAGCTCCATGTTCGCCGACCTCGCCTTCTTCTCGTTCATCGCGTTGACCGACCCCACCGCCCACCGCGCGTACAACGAGTGGCACCAGCTCGACCACCTCCCCGAGAACCTCGCGCTGCCCGGCGTCGCCCACGGCCAACGCTGGGCTCGTCGTGGCGAGTGCGGCCAGGCCGGTCGCACATCCCCCGAATTCGCGGGCGTCGACTACGCCGCGATGTATTGGTTCCGCTCGCCGCTCGAGGAGTCGCTGCGTGAGTGGGACCGGCTCGGCGAAGCGTCGTTCCAGTGGGGCCGCGGCCCGATCTTCCCGGGGGTCGCCCGCCCCTTCCTCGGCTTCTTCCGCCCCGTCGCCGGCATCGCCGCCGGGCGCATCGGCGTGAGCAGCGAGGTGCTGCCTTTCCGACCCAACCGCGGCGTCCACCTCACCATGTCGCGCTACCGCGACCACCACGGGCTCGCGACTCACGAGCGCTACCGTTGGGAGAACTCCGAGCTGCTGCCCGCGCTCACCGGGCTTCCGGGCGTCGCCGGGGCGTGGACGTTCTCGTTCAGCCACGCTCAGCGTCACTCTTCGCTGTCGTTCGGAAACGACCAGTCACCCGAGCCTGGCAGCCTCCGGGTGCGCCTGGTCTACCTCGATGGCGACCCGATCGAGACCTCCGTCGCCATCGCACACACCACCGCCGAGGTCGACCGTTCGGCGACGGCCCTCGCCCGCGACGCCGAAGAGGTGCTGTTCTCGTCGCCGCTGTCGACGATCATCCCCTGGCAGGACTGGTAGGCCGCACCTTCGGCAGCGCCACGGCGATCGCCGCTGCGAGGGCGGCGGCGATGCCCACGGTGATGAACCCCACATCCAATCCCTCCGAGGTGAGGTACTCAGCGTTCCCGTGCCAGGGGTAGGCCGTCATCAGCAGTGCGAAGGCCGAGCTTGTCATCGCGGCGGAGAGCGACCGGATCAGCCCGTTCACCCCGGACGCCGCAGCCGCCTCGTGCGCCGGAACCGAGTCGAGGATGAGGGTCGGTGTCGCAGCGAAGGCGAACGCCGTGCCCACTCCCACGAGGAAGGTGCACAGCACGATCGATCCGACGCTCGGCTCGGTCCAGAGTCGGATCCAGAACCCCGCGGACATGATGGCCGCGCCGAGCGCGAGCGGAATCCGACCCCCGTAGCGGCCGAGTGCCTTGCCCACGACGGGGGACAGCACGACGAGCATGAACGCCGACGGCATGAGCAGAAGACCCGCCTGGGTCGCCTCGAGCCCGAGCCCGGATCCGGTGCTCTCGGGCGCGCGTGCCTGATTGAGGGTGAGGAAATGGTTGGCGAACATCCCCACCGAGGCGAAAAACGCGGCGATGTTGGTCTGCATCACACCGCGCCGCATGCTCGTGCGCAGGTTGACGACGGGGTCCGGGGTGCGCAGCTGGTGCGGGATCCAGATGGCGAAGGCGAGCACGGCGATGCTCGCGAACAGGAGCGTGGGTGTGCTGGCCCAGCCCCACTCGAGCCCCTTCGAGACGACGAGCAGAAACGCAGCGAGGCAGACAGCGAGGATGCTCGCGCCGACGAGGTCGAAGCGCCCGCCGCTGCGGATGCGCGACGGCGTGACGAAGAGCGGCACGAGGATCAGGAAGACAGCCCCCAGGATCGCAGAGAACCAGAAGATGGCGGGGATTCCGCCGGCCTCGAGCAGGATGCCGGCGAGCGGCAGGCCGATCGTCGATCCGATTCCGA
The DNA here is from genome assembly GCF_011751865.2 of Salinibacterium sp. ZJ70. Classification (GTDB taxonomy): domain Bacteria; phylum Actinomycetota; class Actinomycetes; order Actinomycetales; family Microbacteriaceae; genus Homoserinibacter. The sequence goes on from NZ_CP061770.1 coordinate 462,999, forward strand.
TCGTCGCGCTCATGGCGGCGATCGCGCTCGAGGAGCGCTCGCGGCTGAGCTGTTCGCGCATGATGCTGATGCCGATCGGCACGAGAGATGTGGCGAAGCCCTGGCAGGCGCGCCCGATCATGACGGTCGTGTAAGTCATCCCGATGGCGGCCAGCATCGAGCCGAGGGTGAGGATCGCGAGGCAGGCGATGAAGATGCGGCGCCTGCCGTACATGTCGGCCATACGTGCCACGATGGGGGTGCCGATGGTGCCGGCGAGCATGCTGATCGTGACCACCCAAGCCGCGTCCGTCGCGCTGACGTCGAGCGCGGAGGGGATCTCTGGTAGCGCCGGGACGGTGAGCGTGAACTGGAACGATGTCAGCATCCCCGCCCCGGCGAGGGTCGCGATGCTGAGCAGTTCACGGTGACGGGACGTCATGCCTGCCAGGTCTCAAGGCGCGCGCGCATATCGTCGGGGATCGGCACGGTGGTCTGCGCGGGGGAGACGGTCACGATCGTGTTGGCGGCTCGTGCAACGCGCACCCCGTCGGAGACGCGGGTCATCTCGAACTCGAACCGCACGGAGGAGGTGCCGACCCTGCCGAGGCGCATGTCCACCCGGATCTCGTCGAAGAGCGCGGCGGCGGCGAGGTACTCGCATTCGGTGGCGCGCGACACGAACCACCACCCGCGCTCATTCTTGAGTCGGTCGGCGTGGATTCCCTGCAGGTAAAGGAACTCCGTCTGCACATACTCCATCTGGGGGAACCAGGCGCCGTAGTAGAGGATGCCCGCGGGGTCGGTGTCGGCGTAGCTGAGGCGGACGGTGCGGCTGTGGAGCGCGCGCGATGTCCCGGAGTTTCCGTCGGGGTTCCGGGGTCCGGTGGCGCTCACGCGAGGAGCTCGGCGAGCGCGTGGAGCTGCTCGAGGTAATGGCTCGCGCTCGTCGCGTCGATGGTGACGTTGGCGTCGGTGGCTCCTGCGGTGCGCATGCTGCGGAGCTCGGCGAGTGCTGCCTCGGGCGCGGCGATGGGGTCGAGTCGCGGGGTGCCGAGCACGACGCGGAAGTCGGCGGGAGGCTGGGCGCGCTCGAGCATCTGCTGCACCGTGTCGTGGGGGAGCGAGAAGGGCACCCATCCGTCGCCACGGCGGACCGCGCGGCGGAGTGAGATCCCGGTGCGGCCACCGAGGATGAGGTCGACGTGGCGCCGCGGGGAGCTGGGGGTCACGTCGACGGAGTCGAACGCGTAGTACGGACCGTTGTGGTGCGGTCTGGGGGTGCCCCAGGCGGCGCGGAGGGCGTCGATGGCGTCGTCGGCGCGGGCGCCGCGGTCTTCGAAGGGCGCGTCGAGGAGGGCGAACTCTGCTTCGAGGCTGCCCACCCCGAGGCCGAGCGTGACGCGGCCGCCGCTCAGGAGGTCGAGGGTGCCGTAGCTCTTCGCGATCTGGAGCGGGTGGTGGTAGCCGAGCACGAGCACGGTGGTGAACAGGGTGATGCGTTCGGTGCGCGCGGCGAGGTAGGCGAGGGTCGCGAGTGGATCCCAGTATGTGCCGCCGCGTTCGTCGGCGATCTGCGTGGGCACGGCGGTGTGCTCGGCGCAGGTCAGGTGGGAGTACCCGAGGCGGTCGGCGGTCTCGGCGATGAGGGCCAGCTCGACGGCCCCGGCGCGAGTCTCCCAGCCGGCCGCGGGGGGCGGGTAGGTAGTCACAACGGGGGTGTTGAGGCCGATCCGCGCCGGGATGTCAGTGCGTGGCGTGCGCTCCATATCGCCAAACCTAGCATTTGGTTGGTAGTCTGGCGCCGCTCGTGCACAAGGGAAAGGCACCGTATGTCCATCGCGATCGACCTGAGCGGCTGGGTCGTCCTCATCACCGGCGGCGCGCGCGGCGTCGGCAGGGGCATCGCCTCCCGCTTCCGCGAAGCCGGGGCCTTCGTCGAGATATGCGGCCGCTCTGAATCCGCCGAGATCGCCCCCGTCGATGACCCCGGTATCACCTACAGCTCGCTCGACGTACGCGACGCCGACGCCGTCGAAGGCTGGATAGCCGACGTGGTCGCCCGACGTGGCCGCATCGACGTCGTCGTCAACAACGCGGGGGGGTCGCCCTTCGGAGCCTTCGAAGAAGGCTCGGCGCGCTACATGCGCGCGCTCACCGACCTCAACTTCCTATCCGCGGCGTTCGTGGCGCGCGCCGCACATCCGCACCTTGCCGCCTCCCCTCAGGGGAGCGTGATCAACATCACGTCGATCAGTGCGCGGCGCCCGAGCCCCGGCACAGCTGTCTACGGCGCAGCGAAGGCCGCACTGGAGAGCCTCACCGAGAGCCTCGCCGTCGAGTGGGCGCCGCGGGTGCGCGTCAACGCAGTCAGTTGCGGGCTCGTCGCCACGGAGGCAGCGGCGTCGCACTACGGCGATGCGGAGCAGTTCGCGAAGGTGGCTGCGACGATCCCGCGAGGTCAGCTCGCCGACCCGCTCGAGATCGGCTGGGCGTGCGTCATGCTCGCCGCCCCGCACTCCAGCCACATCACAGGCGCCGTCGTCGATGTCGACGGCGGCGGCGAGTGGCCCGCCTTCCTCAGTCACACGCCCCACGCAGGTTTCGTCACCCGTTCGCAAGGAGCAACATCATGACCGAAGCAGTCATCGTCCAGGCGGTGCGCTCGCCGATCGGGCGCGCCGGCAAGGGATCGCTGAAAGATGTGCGACCCGACGATCTGCTCGCGCAGATGATCGACGCCGCCCTCGCAAGCATCCCCGAACTCGACCCGGCGCAGATCGACGACCTCATGACGGGCTGTGCGCAACCCGCGGGGATCCAGGGGTACAACATCGCCCGGATCGCGGCGCTCCAGCTCGGGCTCGACAGCGTTCCGGGCACGACAGTGCACCGGTACTGCTCGTCGTCGCTGCAGACCACCCGGATGGCGTTCCATGCCATCAAGGCGGGGGAGGGTGACGTGTTCATCTCGGCGGGCGTCGAATCGGTCTCGCACTTCGGCGCCGGCAAGTCGGACGGCATGCCCGACACCAAGCACCCCCGTTTCGCAGAGGCCATGGCGCGCACCGCGGCGAACGCGGCCGATCCCGACTTCGTGTGGTCGGATCCGCGCACCCGGGGCGAGCTGCCCGACATCTACATCCAGATGGGCGACACGGCCGAGAACGTCGCTCAGCTGAAGTCGGTGTCGCGCCGGGCGCAGGACGAGTGGGCCGTGCTGTCGCAGAACCGCGCGGAAGCAGCCGCGATGCGCGGATTCTGGGAGACCGACATCACCCCGGTACGGCTCGCGGATGGCTCGCTCGTGACGACGGATGATGGTCCGCGTCGCGGCGTGACGCTCGAAGCGGTCTCGGCGATGAACCCCGTGTTCCGCGAGCACGGCACTGTCACCGCGGCCAACTGCTGCCCGCTCAACGACGGCGCAGCCGCTCTCGTCATCATGAGCGACGCGAAGGCTGCCGAGCTCGGTCTCACCCCGCTCGCGCGCATCGTGGCCACGGGTGTATCGGCGCTCAGTCCCGAGGTCATGGGTCTCGGGCCTGTCGACGCCGTGAGCCGCGCCCTCGCGAGCGCGCGCATGTCGATCGGCGACATGGACATCATGGAGCTCAACGAGGCGTTCGCCGCGCAGGTGCTGCCCGCGATCGACGAGATCGGCATCGACCCGGAGCGCGTCAACGTCAACGGCGGGGCGATCGCGCTCGGCCATCCGTTCGGTATGACGGGCGCGCGCCTGGCGACCACGGCGATCCACGCCCTCCAGGAGCGCGACGAGCAGTTCGCGATCGAGACGATGTGCGTGGCGGGCGGGCAGGGGATGGCTCTCATCCTCGAGCGCCTCAGCTGAGGCGCTGCGCACCAGAAGGGGCCGGGCCGTGGTGGGACCGACCCCTTCTCGCGCATCAGGCGCGAGCTGCTGTTTCCTGGCGAGCGCGGTCGCGCAGCTCTCCCTTGAGGATCTTGCCCGCACCGGTTCGCGGGAAGTCGCTCACGAAGACGAACTCGCGGGGCACCTTGAAATTCGCGAGGTGGGTGCGGCAGAAGTCGTGCAGCGACTCGGGGGTGATGTCGGCGGGGGCGTCATGGCGAAGCACGACGTAGGCGCGGCCCACATTCCCGAGGCGCGCGTCGTCGATGCCGATGACCGCTGACTCGTTGACCGCGGGATGCTTGCGCAGCACGTTCTCGATCTCTGCCGGGTACACGTTGAATCCGCCGACGATGTACATGTCCTTGAGGCGGTCGGTGATCTTGAGGCAGCCGTGCTCGTCGAGCTGGCCGATGTCGCCCGTGTGGAGCCAGCCGTCGGGGTCGATCGCGGCCGCGGTGGCCTCTGGGTCGTCGTAGTAGCCGCGCATCACGTCCGCGCCCCGCAGGAGGATCTCGCCGTCCTCGCCCGTCGCCACGGCCACCCCGTCTGCGTTGACGACCTTGATCTCGATGCCAGCGACGGCAGGACCCGAGGTCTGTTTGACGTGATCGATGTCGTCTTCCTTGCGCGTCATGGTGGCGACGACGCATTCGCTGAGCCCGTAGGCCTGTGCGACGCGATCGAAGCCGAGAACGCTCTTCATGTCCTGGAAGAGGGTCTCGGGGGCTGTCGCGGCGCCTGCGGTGGCGAAGCGCAGCGACGACGTGTCACGGGTGGCCACCTCGGGATGGTCGAGGAGGGAGGTGAACACCGTGGGGACGCCGGGGAGCACACTGATGCGCTCGCGCTCGATCAGGTCCAGGAGTCCCGTGGTGTCGAGGGTCGCGAGGGGGTAGACCGTGGCGCCGGCGACGATGCACGTGATGAGCCCGGCCTTGTAGCCGAAGCCGTGGAACATGGGGTTGACGACCGCGTACCTGTCGGACGGCGAGAGCTCAGCCCCGAGGGCCCAGGCGTAGGCGACGCTGATGGTCTGCCGCTGCGTGCTCGGCACGCCCTTGGGCGCGCCAGTCGTGCCGGAGGTGAAGAGGAGGTCGGCGATGTCGTCGGGGCTCACCTGCGCGGTCGCGGCGCTCAGCGCGTCTTCGCTGACCGCGGCTCCGCGTGCGAGGTATCCGGCCCACTCGTGGTCGTCGGTGCCGGTCGCATCGTCCAGGTGCACGATGGTGCGCAGGGTCGGGAGCGCAGGAACGGGTCCGCTGCCGGCGGCGGCCTGATCGGCGAGGGCATCGCGCAACATCCCCGCGTAGGATTTGCCGAGGAAGCCGTCAGAGACGACGAGCACTCGCGCCCCGGAACGCTCGAGCAGCTCGGCTGCTTCGCGGCCGGTGAATCGGGTGTTGAGCGGCACCACGCTCGCCCCGATGAGCTGTGCTCCGAGGAGCGCGAGGGCGAATTCGATGCGGTTCTCTGCCCAGATGGCGATTCGATCCCCGCGCGTGACGCCGTCGGCAAGGTAGGCTCGCGCCGCATGATGTGAGAGTTCCGAGAGTTCGCGGTAGCTGACCACTCGGCTTCCGTCCACGAGTGCGGGGTGGGCGTCGAGCTGCGCCCGCTCTGCAAGGAGCTGGGGGATGGTGCGGGCGGTGGAGAGCGACGTCACTGTCGTCCTTTCTGGAGGCGGTTCGCGGAGCGCTTGTGTCGATTGTGTGCTGAAGATGAGCCGGGATGCGGCAGACTTGAGCAAGTGCTTGATTGGTCACTGAGGTGAGGGAGACCCGAATGAGCCCGAAGACGGAGCGGACCGAGCACGGGTCCGAGCGCCGCGCGCAGCTTCTGGCGATCGCCGCGAAGCTTATCGCCGAGCGCGGCTACACGGCGACGACCGTGCGCGACATCGCCGACGAGGCGGGCATCCTCTCTGGGAGCCTGTACCACCACTTTGCGTCGAAGGAGGAGATCCTCGAGGAGGTGCTGCGCAGCTTCATGGACCCGTTGCTCGAGCGCTTCGAGGAGATCGCGTCGAGCGGCGACAGCCCGCGGGTGATCCTCGACCGGCTCATCGAGCACTCGTTCGAGACGATCGAGCAGAAGCCTGCGGCGGTCGGTCTCTACCAGAACGAGTCCGCGTTCCTGCTTCGTCAACCGGGCTTCGAGTTCGTGGGCGAGAAGAGCCGTCGCATCGAGGAGATCTGGCTCGCTGTCATCCAGGATGGTCAGCGCCAGGGGGTGTTCCGCGACACGATCGACGCCGGCATCGCCTACCGCTTCATCCGCGACGCGGTGTGGTCGACGGTGCGCTGGTTCAAGCCGGGCGGGCGCCACACGGCGCAGAGCCTGAGCGCCCACTACCTCGACCTGCTTCACGGCGGACTCGTCAGCAGCTGACGTTCAGTCGGGGATTTCGCGCGTGCGAGCGCCGCGCGGGTCGAGGACCTCGCGGATGATGCGGAGCTCCTCGCCCGACGGGATGCGCGTCGCCGGAGCCGCGCTCGCATCGATCGGAAAGCCGGTCTGCTCCTCGACAGTCGCGGGATCGACGCCGGGGTGCACCGACCGCACGCGCATGGCGCCGTCCGAGTCGAAGTCGAGCACTGCGAGGTCGGTCACCACCACACCGAGCTGATGGAACCGCAGCTCGCGGGCGTGCTCGCGCGCGCGGTCGTTGCCCACGCCCGAGACCATGTCGACCTTGTCGACGAAGACGCGGGCCGAGTGGCGTGGCACCCAGTAGTCCACACGGTGGTTGGCGGTGTTGCCCGGGGCGCCGCGCACGCCGATCAGCTGGCGGCGCGGGGCGCTCCAGTCGCCGATCAGCGAGATGTTCTGGTTGCCGAACCGGTCGATCTGGCTGGCGCCCATCATCGACTGGCGCCGTCCGGTGGCGAGGATCTCGAAGATGCGCCCGAATGGCGCCCAGCCTTCGACTACGCCGCCTGCAGAGGCCGAGCGCCCGAGCGGCGGCGGCTCGGCCATCAGGAACGCCTCGCCGTCGGTGAGAACGATGTCGGGGGAGGAAGTGAGCTTCGCGAGGCGGGCGCCGATGGTGGGGATGGTACCCACGGCATGCGCGAGAATCTCGCCGGATTCGAGATAGGTGTCAGCGCAGGCCGCGACGCAGATCTCCGCGATGGTGGCGTTGCTCATCGTGCTCCCTCCTGGGCGTGGAAGCGGGTAACGGCTTCCTGGTAGCTGGACTCGTCTCCGGAGAGGAACTCCTCACGGAACGCCTGCCACGCCGCGGGGTCCTTGGCTGCGGCTGCGTAGTGACGCTGGAACGCCTCGTCCCGCTCGTAGTCCGGTGCGCACGTGGTGAAGTGGGCTCCCCGCGGCGTCTCGACGACGGCATCCACGTACATCCGGCTTACGAGCAGGGTGTGGAAGCTCGCGTCGTCGAGAAGCGACGCGGTGGGGATGATCTTCTCGGTCGACATGATCGTGCGCGTGGCCGCCATGGCGAAGAGGTCGTCGAAGTAGGGGTCGGGGCCGAGGAACTGGCCGTTCCCACCCGCGTCGGAGCGGTTCATGTGGATGAGCGCCACGTCGAGTTGGAGGGCGGGCACCGCGACGTACTGCTCGTCGCTGTAGGGCGAGCTCACCATGCGCAGGTCGGGGTTGGCGGGGAGTACATCGGATCCGATGCCCGCGCGGATGGGCATGAAGTCGAGGCGGGCGGCCGCGGCCTTGAGGCCCGCGACGAACATGCCCTCGTCGTATTCGGTGACGTCGAGTCCGCCGCGCTCGCGCGCCTGCGTGAAGAGGGGGTCGAGCGGGATGCTGTCGAGCGAGACGAACCCGTATACGAGTCTGCGCACCTTGCCGGCGTCGACGAGCAGTCCCACGTCGGGGCCGCCGAAGGCGACGACGGTCAGGTCGGTCACGTCGGTGCGCAGCAGCTCGCGTACGAGGGCCATGGGCTTGCGGCGTGAACCCCATCCGCCGATGCCGATCGTCATGCCGCTCTCGATGAGGCTCACAGCCTCGCTCAGGGGTGTGATCTTGTCGGGCATCGGTGCTCCTCGGGTGTTGCTCATCGCGGATCGACCGCAAAAACCTAGCGCTTGTTTGGTGTCAGGCTAGCATGGCTGAGGTCGCCGGATGTGGCCGCGAGGGGCAGTGCGGCACGCTGTGTTCCCGCGGCTGGGGGGCCTCGAGAAGCTCGAGACGCACCTCGTCCGGGCCGATGAGATACACGTAGCGCCAGCCCTCCAACGGACCCTGTGTGGCGACCTGGGGTGCGCTCGTCGGGGCGACGCCGAGTGTCGCGGCACGCGCGAGCGCGTCGTCCAGATCCGCGACGATGAGCGCGGCGTGGCACGAGCCGACGCGCGAGGGTTGCGGATCGATCGGGTCCCCAGGGGCCCCGCGGTACTCGAGCAGCTCGATGACGGCGCCGCCGCCTGCGGGGGTGACGAACGCCTGCGCGATCTGGGCTCCGCTCGCCCCCGTCACGGCTTCGACGGCAGGGCCCGACTTGATCAGGGGACCCGTCGCGCTCCCTGCACTCACCGCCGAGTAGAAGCGGATGGCCTCGTCGATGTTGCTCACCGTGATGCCGATGTGGTGAAGTGAACTCCTCAAGACCCACCTAACGCTTGGTTGTGACGCAGAGCCTACCCGCGCCGCAGGAGAGAGAGGGACCCGTGCCCGCCTACGCGATCGACGGCGTGATCCCCGTCGTGCACCCCCGCGCCTTCGTGCACCCGACCGCGAGCCTCATCGGCGACGTGGAGGTCGGGGCGGACTGCTACATCGGACCGCACGCCAGCCTGCGGGGCGACTTCGGCCGGATCATCGTCGGCGAGGGGGCGAACGTGCAGGACTCGTGCGTGATCCACGCCTTCCCGGGTCAGGACGCCGTCATCCGGCCGAACGGCCACATCGGTCACTCTGCAGTGCTCCATGGGTGCACCGTCGGATCGTTCGCCCTCGTGGGGATCGGCGCGATCGTGCTCGACGGCGCCGAGATCGGGGACGACGCGCTCGTCGCCGCGGGCTCGCTCGTGCCTGCCCAGAAGCAGATTCCGCCGCGCATGCTCGCGCTCGGCCGGCCCGTGCAGATCGTGCGCGAGCTCGACGACGACACTCTCGAGTGGAAGCGCAACGGCGTGCGGGTGTATCAGAACCTCGCGGCACGCAGCCTCGCGACGCTCGTCGAGGTCGCTCCGCTGCCGTGGGCTGACGAGGCACGCCCCCGCGTGAGCACCGGGGCGGACGTCGCCCGCCCGCTTCACGAACGACGCGGGCATCAGGACGAAGCGGACGCTCCCACCTGATGCGCCGCGTAGGCGCGTCGCACCTCGTGGGGCTGCCCGAACAGCTGGCCGAGGGCGTGGGCGCGCTTGAAGATCAGGTGCGCGTCGTGCTCCCAGGTGATCGCGATGCCGCCGTGCAGCTGGATGGCTTCGCTCGCCGTGAGAGAGAGCGCCTCGCTGCACCACGACTTCGCGGCGAGCGACAGACGCTCGGCGTCGGGGTCGCCCGCGGCGAGAGCCGCGGTGGCAGCACGCGCGATGGAGCGCGCCGTCTCGACCTTCACGTGCATATCGGCCATCCGATGCTTGAGTGCCTGGAAGGAGCCGATCTGGCGCCCGAACTGCACGCGCTGCAGTGAGTACTCGACCGTCATATCGAGCGCCCGCTGGGCCACCCCCACCTGCATCGCGCTGATGGATGCGCGAGCGAGCGTGGCGATGCGCGAGATGACGTCCGCATCCGCGCTCAGCAGGCGAGCCTGCGCGGCCTCGAGCTCGACGCGCGCGACGCGCAGCATCGGGTCCAGCGCCGGCGTGGGCGTGATGGTCGCGTCATCCATCGCCCCAAGCTCGAACAGCGCGGGGCCGTCGGGAGTGCGCGCGAGGACGATGAGCACGTCCGCACCCTCGCCGTCGAGCACGAGCGGCGCGGATCCGGTGAGCATCCAGGCGTCGTCGCGCGGCGCCGCAGCGATCCCCACAGCCGTCGGATCCCAGCGTCCGCTCGGAGCAGCCCACGCGAGGGCGGCGCGCTGGCTGCCTGAGGCGATCGCGGGCAGTAAGCGCGCGCAGCTGTCGGCCTCGCCAGCGGCGAGGATCGCCTGACCGGCGAGCATCGCCGAGGCGAGGTAGGGCGTCGGCGCGAGAGAGTAGCCGAGCTCTTCGAGCACGATGCCCGCCTCGACGAGGGTCGCGCCCAATCCGTCGAACTCCTCGGGGATCGCCACGGCCGCCGCGCCCATCTCCTCGACGAGCATCCCCCACAGCTTCGCGTCGAAGCCGGAAGGGCTCTCCGCGGCGGCGCGGGACGCGCCCGTGGGCGCGTGGCGTTCGAGAAGTGCGCGGACGGCGCCCGCGAGTTCGCTCTGCTCTTCGGTGAGTCCGGTGTCCACTGTGCTGTCCTTAGGAGGCGAGAAGGCTGCGGGCGATGCGGTCGCGGTGGTGCTCCTGGGTGCCCCAGGCCTGGTCATGGGCGACCGCGCGGGCGAGCCAGATGCTCACATCGTGCTCGCGGGTGTAGCCGATGGCGCCGTGCACCTGCAGCGCGGTCTGAGCCGCCAGGCGCGCCGCTGCGCCCGCTGCGACCTTGGCGGCCGACACGTCGCGAGAATGCTTGCTCGTGCCCGCGCTGAGGGCTGCGCCCCAGACGAGCGGCCGGGCGAAGCTCAGCGCCACGCGCACATCGGCGAGCTGGTGCTTGAGCGACTGGTACTGGCCTACAGGCGCCCCGAATTGCTCGCGGACCTTCGCGTACTCGACGGACTCTGCGAGGAGGCGCTCACCCGTGCCGACGAGTCCCGCCGCACAGGCGAGAGTCGTCTCGTCCACCGCTGATGCGATGACGGCGGGGTCGACATCACGGGGGCTTCCCGTGGCGGTGAGCGGGAACAGCCTCCGCGCTGGGTCGATGGAGGCGATCGCCCCCCCGGGGTCGGCGGCCGCCACGTGCGATTCGGCGATCGCGTAGTGGCGGTTCGCGACGTGCGCGTCGAGCGCGAGCGGGGCGATGCCGGCGACGGTAGCGGTGCCGATGAGCGTGCCGTCGGCGAGGCCGGCGCGATCCTCGTCGTCGACGAGGTGCGGCAGGAGCGCGATACTCTCGAGCATCGGTCCGGGCACGCTGTGCCAGCCCAGGCGCTCCGCGACCACGACGAGGTCGCTCGTGGAGCCGCCGAAGCCGCCCAGTGCCTCGTCGACGCGCAGGCCCATGAGGCCCGCCTCGGCGAGCTGCGCCCACAGGGCGAGCCCCGGCGCGGTGTCGCCGTCGACCCAGGCGCGGGCGACCCGGGCTCCGCCGTTGGCCGAGATGATGTCGTCGACTGCGTCGACGATCGCGAGCTGCTCGTCGGTGGACAGGAAGCGCATCACGCCTTCTTTCCGTCGCGCGGAAGCCCGAGGATGCGCTCCGCGATGATGTTGCGCTGGATTTCGTTCGTGCCCGCGTAGATCGGGCCGGCGAGGGAAAAGAGGTAGTCGTCGACCCAGCGGCCACCGTCGACGGCACCGCTGCCGCGCAGCTCGCCTTCGGCTCCCAGCATCCGCAGTCCCGTCGCCTGGATGTCCCGGTCGAGCTCCGACCAGAAGACCTTGTTCATGCTGCCCTCGGCGCCGACCGACTCCCCGTCGAGCATCCGGCTGACGGTGCCCCAGGTGAAGAGGCGGTACGCCTGCGCTCCGATCCATGCGTCGACCACGTCGTCGGCGGTGCGGGTGCCGACCGTGCCGCGCTCGCGGAACAGCTCGGTGAGACGGGCGCTCGCGGCGAGGAACCGACCGGGCGCACGCAACGACAACCCCCGCTCGTTGCCGGCGGTGCTCATCGCCACGCGCCAGCCGTCCCCGGGGGCGCCCAGCACGTCGCTGTCGGGAACGAAGACGTCGTCGAAGTAGATCTCGGCGAATCCGGTGTCGCCGTCGATCTGGGTGATCGGGCGCACCGTGATGCCCTCGGCGTCGAGCGGGAACAGGAAGTAGGTGAGGCCCGCGTGACGCGACGCGCTCGGGTCGGAGCGGAACAGTCCGAATCCGCGGTCGGCCCAGACAGCGCGCGAGCTCCACGTCTTCTGCCCGTTGAGGAGCCATCCGCCGCGCGCGTTGTCACGGGTAGCGGTGCTGCGGATGCTCGCGAGATCGCTGCCAGCGCCCGGCTCCGACCACGCCTGTGCCCAGATGAGCGAGCCGTCGGTCATGTGCGGGAGGTAGCGGGCGTGCTGCTCGGGAGTGCCGTACTCGAACAGGATCGGCGCGAGCAGCGAGATCCCGTTCTGGGAGACGCGCGTGGGGGCGCCGGAGAGGTAGTACTCCTCCTCGAACAGCACCCATTCGATCAGTCCGGCGTCGCGCCCGCCGTACTCGGCGGGCCAGGAGACGACCGACCATCCGCCCGCGTGCAGGGTGGCCTCCCATTCCCGATGGGCGCGGAATCCTGCTTCGCTGTCCATCGAGGGCAGCGGGGAGACTGGCACGTTCTCGGCCAGCCAGGTGCGAGCCTCGAGACGGAAGGCGTCCTGCTCGGGGGTGAGGTCGAGGTTCATGCGCTCGCCTTCTTGATGTCGGACACGTTGATGTTGCCAAGGGAGTCGGACTGCACCTCGGCGTTGTGGGAGTGCGCCACGTGGTGGAGGCCGAAGATGGAGTCCATGCCTGAGCGCATGCCCATGAGGTCCTCGGCCTGGTTGACGGCCATCTTGGTCAGGGCGAGCCCGAACCGCGGCATGCGGGCGATCCGCTCCGCGATCGCGAGGGTGCGGTCTTCGAGTTCGTCGCGCGGGACGACATGGTTGACCATGCCGAGTTCGTACGCACGCTGGGCAGGCATCCGCTCGCCGGTGTAGAGGAACTCCTTGGCTGCGCGCGGGTTCATGACCCAAGGGTGGGCGAAGAATTCGACCCCGGGGATGCCCATCTGCACCACCGGGTCCGAGAAGAAGGCGTCGTCGCTCGCGACGATGAAGTCGCACGACCAGGCCAGCATGAGCCCGCCCGCGATGCAGGCCCCCTGCACCATCGCGATGACCGGCTTCGGGATGGCGCGCCAGCGACGGCACATCCCGAGGTAGACCTCGGATTCGCGCGCGATGCGCGAGTCGGCGCCGAGGGCTCCGACGTGGTCCCACCAGATCACCGCTCGGCGGTCGAAGCTCTGGTCGATGTCGCGTCCGGGTGTGCCGATGTCGTGTCCAGCGCAGAAGTGGGTTCCCGCTCCGCCGAGGATGATGACGGCGACCTCATCGTCGTCGACGGCACGTGCGAAGGCCGAGTCGAGCGCGTAGGTCATCTGGGAGTTCTGGGCGTTGCGGTACTCCGGACGGTTGAGCCGGATGATCGCGGTGCTCCCCCGGAGCTCGTATGTGACGACGTCGGTGTCTGTCATCGCGCCCCACCTTTCGAATCGACCAATCAAGTGCTTGGTTGCTAGCATACGGGAAGTTGGGAAGCCGGTCTCGAAGAGATCCGAGTGGAGGTGAACGTGGGAGCGAGCAGCGAATCGCCCGAAGATGCAGCGTTCCGTGCGGAGATCCGCACATGGCTGGATGAGAACCTCACCGGCGATTTCGCCGCGCTGAAAGGTCTCGGAGGCTCCGGCCGCGAGCACGAGGCCTTCGACGAGCGCCGCGCGTGGAACCAGCACATGGCCGCACATGGCTGGACGTGCGTCGGCTGGCCGAAGGAGCATGGCGGACGCGGTCTCAGCCTGCAGCAGCAGGTGATCTTCCACGAGGAGTACGCGCGCTCGGAAGCCCCCGCGCGCATCAACCATCTCGGAGAGGAGCTGCTCGGGCCGACCCTCATCGCGCACGGCACCCCCGAGCAGCAGGCGCGGTTCCTCCCCGGTATCCGCGACGTCACGGAGCTGTGGTGTCAGGGCTATTCGGAGCCGGGCGCGGGAAGCGACCTCGCGAACGTCTCCACCCGGGCGCGGCTCGACGGCGATCGCTGGGTGATCAACGGCCAGAAGGTGTGGACCTCGCTCGCGACGCAGGCGATGTGGTGCTTCGTCGTCGCGCGCACTGGAGAAGGCACGCGGCGCCACGACGGGCTCTCCTACCTGCTCGTTCCCATGGACCAGCCCGGAGTCGAAGTGCGTCCGATCGTGCAGCTCACCGGCACGAGCGAGTTCAACGAGGTCTTCTTCACCGATGCTGTCACCGACGCATCCCTGGTGGTCGGCCCCGTCGGCGGAGGATGGCCCGTCGCGATGGCGACACTCGGCTTCGAGCGAGGCGTCTCGACCCTCGCGCAGCAGATCGCCTTCCGTCGCGAGCTCGACGCCATCATCGACACGGCTCGTGCGTACGGCCTGCTCGACGACGCCGTCATCGTCGACCGGATCGTGCGCGCCCAGATCGGACTCGACGTGATGCGCCACCATGCGCTGCGCACGCTCGGCGGAGAGCAGGGCTACGGGGCCTCTGTGGCGAAACTGCTCTGGTCGGGATGGCATCGGGATCTCGGCGAGCTCGCGATGCTCGTTCGTGGACCGAGCGCCCTCACCGTCGAGGCGCCCTATGAGCTCGACGTCGATCAGTCCCTCTTCCTCTTCACGCGCGCGGATACCCTCTACGGAGGCTCCGATGAGGTGCAGCGCAACGTCATCGCCGAGCGCGTGCTCGGCCTACCTCGAGAGGCTCGCGCATGAGACCCGCACGGACCCCGGACTACGTTCCCGCTCACGGTCTGCTCGCAGGACGCCGAGTCGTCGTCACGGCGGCCGCCGGTGCGGGCATCGGCTCCGCGGTTGCAACGCGCGTGCTCGAAGAGGGCGCCGCGCTCGTCGTGATCGGCGACACGCACGATGGCCGACTCGACGCGGCCCGCGCGGAGCTCGCGGAGCGCTTCGGCGACGACCGCGTGCGCGCCGCCGTGTGCGACGTCACCGACGAGACTCAGGTGTCGGCGCTGTTCGAACTCGCCGACGACGCCGGAGGCTTCGACATCCTCATCAACAACGCCGGACTCGGCGGCGAGGTCTCGGTCCTCGACATGCAGGACGACCAGTGGGCGAAGGTCATCGACGTCACGCTCACCGGCACGTTCCGCTGCATCCGCGCCGCAGGCCGCCGCTGGGTCGCCTCCGGCACCCGGGGCGTGATCGTTAACAACGCCTCCGTCATCGGATGGCGCGCGCAGGAGGGGCAGGCGCACTATGCTGCGGCGAAGGCGGGCGTCATGGCGCTCACCCGCTCGGCGGCGATGGACCTGGCCGAGCACGGCATTCGGGTCAACGCGGTGTCTCCGAGCCTCGCGATGCATCCGTTCCTCGCCAAGGTGACCACGCCCGAGCGTCTTGAGGAGCTCACCTCGCGTGAGGCGTTCGGCCGCGCGGCCGAGCCGTGGGAAGTCGCCAATGTGATGGTCTTCCTCGCGAGCGACTATTCGTCGTATATGACCGGCGAAGTGGTCTCGGTCAGCAGTCAGCACGCCTAACCCCAGCCAGAGGAGTCAACGATGACCATCGCATATCTCGTCGACGCGGTTCGCAGCCCCGTCGGTAAGCGGGGCGGCAGCCTCGCCGGCATCCACTCTGCCGACCTCGCAGCACACGCCATCACCGCACTCGTCGAGCGCTCGGGTGTGGATCCGGGGCGGATCGATGATGTGATCCTCGGCTGCACCGACACGCTCGGCTCCCAAGCTGGCAACATCGCGCGCACCGCGTGGCTCGTCGCCGGCTATCCCGAGCATGTTCCGGGAGTCACGGTCGACCGCCAGTGCGGGTCGAGCCAGCAGGCGGTGCACTTCGCCGCGCAGGCCGTCATGAGCGGCACGCAGGATCTGGTGATCGCGGGCGGTGTGCAGAACATGTCGGCGATCCCCATCTCGTCCGCCATGATCGTCGGCCAGCAGTACGGCTTCAGCACCCCGTTCGCCGAGTCGGACGGCTGGCGTGCGCGCTTCGGCGACCAGGAGGTCTCGCAGTTCCGGGCGGCCCAGATGATCGCCGACCGCTGGAGTCTCACGCGCGAGCAGATGGAGCAGTTCGCGTTCGAGAGCCACCAGCGAGCGATCGCCGCCGCCGACGAGGGGCGGTTCGCACGCGAGATCGCCCCGATCGCCGGGCTCGGTCACGACGAGGGGCCTCGCCGTGACACGTCGCTCGAGCGCATGGCGGGGCTCGACCCGCTCGCGGAGGGCGGCAGCATCACCGCGGCTGTCGCCTCGCAGCTTTCCGACGCCTCGAGCGCCGTCCTGGTCGCATCCGAACGGGCCGTGCAGGAGCACTCGCTCACCCCGCGCGCGCGGATCCACCACCTGAGTGTGCGGGCCGCGGATCCGGTGTGGATGCTGACGGCACCCATCCCGGCGACGCAGCACGCCCTCGAGCGCGCGGGGATGTCGGTCGACGACATCGACCTGTTCGAGGTGAACGAGGCATTCGCGTCGGTCGTGCTGGCGTGGCAGAAGGAGCTTGGAATCGAACGCGAGCGCGTCAACGTCAATGGCGGAGGCATTGCCCTCGGACACCCAATCGGAGCCACCGGCACCCGGCTGATGACCACCCTGCTGAACGAGCTCGAGCGCACCGGGGGGCGCTACGGCCTGCAGACGATGTGCGAGGGCGGCGGAGTCGCCAACGTCACCATCATCGAACGGCTCTGACCGTCACACGACGCACGGAGAGGCGGCGATGCGAGACCCGGATCGCCGCGCACCCTCACGTCGCGACCGCATCAGCGCACGATCATCGCGGAGGCCGTCTCGAGCTGGCCGACAGCCTCGGCGATGATGCGGTCGACGAGCTGCTCGCACGTGGGGATGTCGTCGATCACGCCCACCACCTGTCCCGCCGCGAGCATCCCCGCGGTGAGGTCGCCCTCGACGAGCCCGGCGCGGAGCATCTCGGGGGTGTTGGCGGCGAGCATCATCTGCGACCAGTTGCGCCCGGACGCCTTCTTCATCGCGACGGCGTCCCGTGCCAGCGCAGGCCAGCTGAGTCCGCTGCGGCGCTTGAAGTCGAACGAGCGACGCACGGTCGGAAGAAGCTGGCCCATCCCGCTGCCGCGCGTGAGCTGCTCGATGAACGGGGTTCGGAGCAGTCGGTGCGGCATGCCGTCGGCCTTCGTAGTGACCACGGTGCCGTCGAGGCCGTAGCCGAGATAGTGCCGCTTGACGGCGTCGGGCACGTCGCTGTCCTGCGTGAGCAGGAACCGCGTTCCCATGCCGATCCCAGCCGCACCCCAGGAGAGCGCGGCTGCGAGCCCGCGACCATCGGAGAAGCCTCCCGCGGCGATCACCGGAAGGTCGACGGCGGCGACCACCGACGGCACGAGAAGGGAGGTCGGGATCGCTCCGGTGTGCCCGCCGCCCTCGCCGCCCTGGACCATCACGGCGTCGGCTCCCCATGCGGCGACCTTCTCGGCGTGCCGCACGGCCCCCACTGACGGCATCACGACGATGCCCGCGTCCTTGAGCTGCTTGATGAGGTCTTCGCGCGGGGCGAGAGCGAATGAGGCGACGGCGACGTGCTCGCGGATCAGCAGCTCGACACGTTCGCGGGCGTCACCTGCATCCGAGCGGAGGTTGACGCCGAACGGCCGATCGGTGCCCTCCTTCACCGTGCGGATGGTCTGTTCGAGCTCGGCGTAGTTCATCGTCGCGGAGGCGATGATGCCGAGCGCTCCGGCGTTCGCGGAGCCGATCACGAGCGACGCGCCGGAGACCCAGCCCATGCCGGTCTGGACGATCGGATGATCCACTCCCGCGAGTTCGGTGAGCGGGGTTCGGAGTCGCTGAGGTGTGGTCATGGTTCGGGGATCTCGCGTTCTCGGTGGCGGTCGGGGTCGATCCGCTCTCGGATGAGTGTGAGTTCGTGGGCGTCGGGCGCGCGGGTTTCGGGCGTCACTGCAGGCACGTGGAGGGCGCATCCCGTCGCCTCGACGACGGCGGCGACCTCGACCCCGGGGTGCACGGTGCGCAGGGCGAGCGTGCCGCCCGGGCCGCTCAGGTCGAGCACAGCGAGGTCGGTGATGATCGCGCGGATGTCGTGGAATCTCGCAGCGGGGCCGAGCGCGCGGGCGCGGTCGCTTCCGATTCCGGTGACGGTGTCGACGCGGTCCACGAACACGCGCGGCTGGTGGCGCGCGACGAAGTAGCTCGTGGGGTGGTTGATCGTGTTGGCGGCCGCGGCGCGGGCACCGAGAAGCTGGCGGGTGGGGCGATCGTGCGGGCCGATGGCGGAGAGGTTCTGGTTGCCGTGGCGATCGAGCTGGGCTGCACCCATGATGACGTGGCGTCGCCCGCTCGCGATGAGCTCGAAGAGCGCGCGATAGGGGAGCGAGCCTTCGCGCACCTCGAAGGGGTGCCCGATGGGCGGGGTGTCGGCGTACAGGGTCGCCGCGCCGTCGCTCAGCAGCAGTGCGGGGTTGTGCGTCAATCGGGCGAGCCGTGCTCCGATGCTCGGGATGATGCCCGTGGGACTCGCGAGAATCGCCCCGGCTCCGAGGAAGAGGTCGCCGCAGGCGGTCGCGGCGATCTCGGCGCGAGTGGCGGCGGCGCTCATCGCGGCTCCGCTCCGGCGGCACCCGCGACGAATCCGGCGAGGTAGGCGCGGCGGGTCTCGTCATGGTCCGCCGCCGCCGCATAGCTGCGCTGCGCGTTCTCGTCGCGCGAGCGCAGCGGCGGGTTGGCGGTGAAGCCGACAGAGTCCTCGACGACGACGACATGATCCACGACGGTGCGGGGGATGTGCAGCGTCGAGGGGTGGGCTGCGCCGAGCTCTTCCGTCTCGACGAGGAGATCCGTCGAGACGATGGTGGTTGCGGCGGCGCCCGCGAACAGATCGTCGAGGTGCGGGTCCTCGCCGAGGCACTGCACGTTCCCGCGCCGGTCGGCGCGGTCGGCGTGGAGCAGCGCGAGATCGAGGGGGATCGCGGGCATGGCGACGAGCGTCTCGCCTGTGTAGGGGCAGGGAATGGTGCGGATGCCGGACCCTTCGCGCAGCGCGTCGCTTCCGAGGCCGGCGCGGGTGGCCTCGAACCCGAGGCGCCGCGAGGCGGCGCGCAGCCCTGCCCCGAGCATCGCTTCGTCGAGTTCGAGGGTCTCGACCTCGCCCGCCTGACGGGCCCGCGCGAAGTGCGGGTCGATGGGGATGCTGTCGAGGGTGACGAAGCCGTGGACAATGCGTCGCGCCTGTCCGCTGGCGCAGAGGAGGCCGACGTCCGGCCCGCCAAAGCTCACGATGGTGAGATTCTTCGCGCCGGACGAGATGACGGCGCGCACGAGCGCGAGGGGCTTGCGGCGCGAACCCCACCCTCCGATGCCGATGGTCATCCCGTCGCGGATGAGCGTCGGCACGTCGCGCTCGGCGAGCGTGATGTCGATCACGTACGGAGGTTTCGCCCGTCGGCGACGAAGGCATCGCGGTGCTCGTCGGCCACACCGGCGAGGTTGAGCTCGAAGGTGAAGCCCTGCTCGAACCGGTAGCTGCGGTTGACATCGATGGGGTCGATCCCGTTGAGCGCTTCCTTGGCAGCGCGGATGACTCGGGTGTCCTTCGCAGCGATCTCCGTGGCGAAGGCGAGTGCTGTGTCGTCGAGCTGGTCACGCGGGACGACGTTCTCGACGGTGCCCCAGTCTGCGAGCTGGCGGGCGGTGATGGTGCTGCTCGTGTAGTACATCGCGCGCAGCTTGTGGTGCGGCACGAGGCGCGAGAGGTGGGTGGCCGCGCCGAGCGCACCGCGGTCGACCTCGGGGACGCCGAAGTAGGCGTCGTCGGAGGCGATGATCACGTCGCTGTTGCCGGCGAGTCCGACGCCTCCGCCGAGGCAGAACCCGTTGACGGCTGCGATGACGGGGATGGAGCACTCGTAGATGGCTTTGAAGGCAGCGTAGCAACCCCGGTTGGCGCCGAGGATGCCCGAGAAGTCGGCGATGGCCTGCATCTCCTTGATGTCGACGCCCGCGTTGAAGCCGCGCCCTTCCGCGCGGAGCACGACGGCGCAGGTGTTCGCGTCGAGCGAGGCCTCGGCGAGGGCGTCCGCGACATCGAACCAGCCGGCGACGGGGAGTGCGTTGACCGGCGGGTAGTCCATGGTGATCACGCGCACGCCACGATGGTGCATCGTTGATGTGACAGCCATTTGGGTTCCTCCCCGTCGGTTGCTATGTTTACCCTAGCATTTGCTTGGTCGCCTGCTGAGAAGGATCTCCATCCCGTTCAGTGAGACGCGAGGCGGCGCCCCGCCGCACCGCGCCGCAGACTCAGGCACCACGACGAGGAGGTCGACAATGCTCGATTACGAAGACACCCGCCGAACTGTCTCAGTCAACGGCCACGAGTTCTCCTTCCACGAGGCAGGTTCCGGCACCCCGCTGCTGATGTTGCACGGTTCAGGGCCCGGCGTGAGTGCCTGGTCGAACTTCCAGCACAACCTGCCGGTGCTCGCCGAGCACTTCCGCGTGATCATGCCCGACCTGCCCGGCTTCGGGCGCTCTGACCTGCCCCACATCGATGAGGTCTACCCGGCGTTCGCCGCGCGGTGGATGCTCCACCTGATGGATGCCCTTGAGATCGAGTCGGCGCACGTCGTCGGAAACTCGATGGGCGGCTCGATCGCCGCAGAGCTCGCCGATCTCGCTCCGGAGCGGGTCACCCGTCTCGCCCTCATGGGTCCCGGGGGGCTCGCGGTGAGCGTGTTCAACTCCGACCCCAGCGAAGGCGCCAAGCGCCTCTTCGAGTTCCTCGACGATCCCACGCGCGAGCGCATGGTCGCCTGGGTGGAGTGCATGGTCGCCGACCCGGCGCGCATCACCGACGAGCTCATCGACGAGCGGATGGCGAACGCTACCGCTCCCGGCGCCGTCGAGCGGGCCAAGGAGATCTTCGGCTCGATCTTCAACCCGGCTCTCGCCTCGCGCCACCGCCCGCTGTGGACGCGTGCCGCCGGAATCCAGACCCCGACCCTCATCATCTGGGGGCGTGAGGACCGCATGCTGCCGTACGACCAGGCGCACTTCGCCGTCCGCCAGATGCCCGACGGCGAGCTGCACACCTTCGCCCGTTGCGGGCATTGGGCGCAGATCGAACGCAAGAACGAATTCGAGCGCCTCGTTATCGAGTTCTTCACCCGGGACTGACCCAGTCCCACCGCCGGATTGGCGCAGAGTCGCGCCAACGAGTAAGGAGAAAGATGAACACCCGACGCACCAGTCGGCGCTGGCTCGCCCAAGCAGCGCTCGCAACCACCCTGCCCGTCGCGCTCGTCCTGAGCGGTTGCGCGCCGTCCGCCGAAACCAGCAATGACGCCCCCGCGGGAGAGCCTCGCACCTCGATCGTCATCGGATCGACCTACGAGCACGACGGCTTCGACCCGATGAACCCCGCCTCGGCCTCGGCCAACGGCGAGCGTCTCGTCCCCGTGTTCGACACGCTGCTGCGCGTCGACACGAACGGCGCAGCGGTGCCGCAGCTCGCCGCCTCCGTCGAGTCGCCCGATGGGGCCACCTGGCGCTTCGGCCTGCGCGAGGGGGTCACATTCACGGACGGCACCCCGCTGAATGCCGACGCCGTGATCTACAACCTCGAACGCCACCGTGCACCCGACTCGCCCTCGTCGAGCCAGTACCTGCTCGCCGACGTCGTGAGCATGGTCGCCGAGGATGACCTCACCGTCGTCATCACCCTGGGCTCGCCGAACTTCTCGTTCCCGTACAGCTTCACGGCGTCGGGCGCGCTCGGACTCATCGGATCGCCCGCCGCGTTCGAGGCCGACCCCGAGGGCTTCAACCGCGCCCCCATCGGCGCTGGTCCCTACATCGTCGAAGAGTGGGTTCCGGACGACTACGTCAAGATGACCGCCAACCCCGACTACTGGGCGGGTGAGCCGGAGATCAAGGAGCTCACCTACCGAGTGCTCCCCGACGGCCAGTCGCGTGAGAACGCGCTCGTGAGCGGCCAGCTCGACATCACCGTCGCCGCGGGCAACTTCGAGGCGATCTCGAACAACAGCGACCTCACCGTCTACGCCCACGGCGCACGCGGCGGCATGTCGTTGCTCCCGAATACGAGCGTCGCCCCGCTCGACGACCAGCGTATCCGCGAGGCGATCCTCATCGCCTTCGACTCGGCGAACTCCAAGCAGGTGTTCTTCGGCAACTCGGACATCTGGGACGGCACTCGCGGCTGCATTCCGTTCGGTGCGGGCACCCCGCAGTGCGAGCCGAGCTCGGTGAAGACCGACGTCGAGCGCGCCAAGCAGCTCGTCGCCGAGTACGTCGCCGAGGGCAAGAGCGCAGCGCTCGAGATCATGACTACCGGATGGCTCGGCTCGTCGGCTGAGTACGTCGACCAGGTGCTCAAGTCGATCGGCATCGAGTCGACCATCAACTCGGTCAACCCCGGCGACTACATCCCCACCCTCTACGGCGGTGACTTCCAGCTCGGCATGTGGCAGATGGTTCCATTCGAGTCGTTCTACCCGCTCGGCTACACCATCTTCAGCAACCAGGCGCGCAACGTCATCCAGCAGCAGGATGCGGAGTTCGAGGCCGCTCTGCAGACCGGCGTCAACGCCGCCACGCAGGCCGAACGCGACGCAGGCCTCCGCGAGATGCAGAAGCAGTGGAACGACAAGGCGTACGTCACCTGGATCAGCCCCATGGCACAGGTCGTCGTCAGCCGGGCCGACGTGAGCCTCGGCGAGGGTTACCTCGGCGGACTCGCCTTCTACCCGCAGGACATCAGCATCGGCTGATGGCCTCGCGCGGGGCGGGCGTCAGCCCGCCCCGCGCACCCCTCCCTCCCTATCCCGGAAGGAACCACAGATGGCGTCACTGCCGATGCCGACGCAGGCGATCCCTGCCGTCGCTCCTCGCAGGAGGCGGATCGACACGCGCGCTCTGCGCCGCATCGGGATGCGAGCCGCGCACCTGCTGATCGTGCTGTTCTCGGTCACGTTCCTGCTCTCGTTCATGCTCGATCTGCTGCCCGGCGATCCAGCCGCGACCATCGCGGGGGAGAGCGCGAGCGACGCGCAGATCGAACGCGTGCGCCAGGAGCTCAACCTCGATGAGCCGGTCATCGTCCGCTATGGCCTGTGGGTCGCCGATGTTGTCTCCGGCGACCTCGGCACGTCATACCGCACCACCCAGCCGGTCGGCGAAGCGCTCCTTCAGCGTCTCCCGGTGTCGCTCGAGCTCATGCTCCTCGCGCAGATCATCGCGCTCGGCATCGCGGTGCCCACGGCCGTCTACTCGGCCTGGCGCCCACGCTCGTGGGTGGGCCGGATCACCACGCCGGGATCGACCTTTGCGATCTCCACGCCGGAGTTCGTCGTCGCGATCGGGCTCATCCTTGTGGGGGCGATGTGGCTGCGCTGGTTCCCCGCGACTGGATACACCCCCTTGGACCACGGGCTCTGGCTCAATCTCGTCTCGTTGACCCTGCCGGCCATCGCGATCGCGATGGAACCCGCAGGCTCCTACACCCGGATCCTCCGCTCGGACATGTCGCGCACGCTCGGGCAGGACTTCATGCTCGCGGCGAAGGCCAAGGGCATGCCCGTGCGCAACCTCCTCTTTCGCCAGGCGCTGCGGCCCTCGTCGCTGTCGATCGCGACTCTCGCAGGGCTCAACATCGCGCGGCTCCTCGGCACGGTCGTCGTCATCGAGACGCTCTTCGGGCTCCCCGGCATCGGACGCCTCCTCGTCGAGTCCATCAACAACGCCGACATCGTGATGCTCCAGGGCGTCGTGTGCGTGATCGCCATCGCGTACGTCGCCGTCAACATCCTCACCGACCTGGCTTATGCCCTCATCGATCCGCGGGTGCGCCATGGCCGCTGACAAGACCCTCTCCATCCTCCGCACGCGCCGCCGTCTCTCGGTCGCCGAGCTGCTGGCCCTCACCTGGCTCAGCCTCCTCATCCTGGGTGCGGTGTTCGTCGATCTGCTTCCCATCCCGAACCCCGAGGTTCCCGACTACTCGGCCTACATGTCGCCGCCGACCGACGGTCACCTGCTGGGTACCGATGAGCTCGGACGCGACATTCTCGCGCGCCTGCTCCACGGAGCACGCATCTCGCTGTCGCTCGCGGCGGCGGCCGTGGCGGCCGGTCTCATCCTGGGGCTCTCGCTCGGGCTCCTCGCCGGGTACTTCCGCGGCTGGCTCGACGCCGTCGTCGGCGTCATCACCGACACGATCCTCGCGTTCCCGGTGCTCATCATGATCATGGTGATCGTCGCCATCCGGGGTCCGTCGTACGAAGGGCTCATCGCGGGCCTCGCCATCGGAACCATGCCGGCGTTCGCCCGCATGGCGCGAGCCAACACCCTCACGTGGGCCAAGCGCGAGTTCGTGGTGGCCTCCGCCGGCCTCGGAGCACGGCACCCGCGACTGCTGGTGACGTCGGTGCTGCCCATGGTGGTCCCGCCGCTGCTCGTCTACGGCCTCGTGGTGGCGGCGCTCGTGATGATGGCCGAAGGGTCGCTGAGCTTCCTCGGTTACGGGGTGCCCGCACCCGCGGCGAGCTGGGGCAGCATGATCGCCTCCGGCCGTCAGGTGATGCAACAGGCGCCTCACGTGGTGCTCATTCCGGCGATGGCGCTGATCGCGACGGTGATGGCGCTCAACATTCTCGGCGACCGGCTCGACCGGCGAGGGGGGGACCTGCGATGACCTCGGCCACCGTGCTCGACGCGCGCAACCTGACTGTCGACATCGACACCGCGCGGGCGCGCATCCGCGTCGTCGCCGGAGTCGACCTGGAACTGCAGGCCGGTGAGGCCCTCGGGCTCGTCGGGGAGTCCGGCTCGGGCAAGTCGGTCTTCTCACGCTCCGCGATGGGACTGCACGAGGACGACGACATCGTCACCGTCGCCGGCTCCTCGGAGCTTCTCGGCGAGGAGGTGATCGGCGCCCGCGTCGGTCGGCTGCGCCAGCGCTGGGGCTCCGACATCTCGATCGTTCTCCAGGATCCGCTGGCCTCCCTCAACCCGGTGCGCCGGATCGGAACCCAGCTCACGGAGACGATCCGTCGACACCGTCCCCACCTGAAGCGAGCTGAGGCGCGCGCCATCGCGCTCGACCTCATGCGCAAGGTAGGCATCGCCGACCCGGTGCGGCGGCTGCGGGTCTACCCGCACGAGCTCTCCGGCGGCATGCGGCAACGGGTGATGATCGCGATGGCGCTGAGCGGCAACCCGAGCGTGCTGATTGCCGACGAGCCTACGACCGCGCTCGATGTGACGGTGCAGGCGCAGATCCTCGACCTGCTCGACCGTGAGCGGCGTGCCAGGCAGATGGGTCTCATACTGGTGACCCACGATCTCTCGATCGTCGCCGCACGCACCGACCGCGTGGCCGTGATGTACGCAGGTCAGATCGTCGAAGAGGCGCCCACAGCCCGCATCTTCGCCGGCCCCCGTATGCCCTATACGCGTGCGCTCCTCGACGCGGTACCTCCCCTCGAGGGGCCCACTCACGTGCGTCTCGCGGCGATCCCCGGATCTCCGCCCGACCCGTCGGTACCCGTCGCAGGGTGCCGCTTCGCGGACCGTTGTGCGTTCGCTGAGGAGCGCTGCCGCGCCGAGCAGCCGGAGCTGCGGCCGATAGACGGCGACGCGAGTCACCGAGTGCGGTGCCACTTCCCGCTACAGCCCACAGCAGTCGCCGAACCGGTGGGAGAAGCAGTATGAGCGCACAGGGAGCCAGCATGACCGGAGCAGAAGCGCCGCTCCTGCGGATCGAGGATCTCGTCGTCGAATACGGATCGCTTCGCGCGGTGGCGGGGGTGAGCTTCGATGTCGCTCGCGGCGAAACCCTGGGCATCGTGGGGGAGTCGGGGTGCGGCAAGTCGTCGATGGGGCGCGCGATCGTGCAGATGCCGCCGCCCACCGAAGGGTCGGTGGTTTTCGGCGGTGAGGATCTCACGACCATGTCGTCGCGCGAGCTGCGCCGCAAGCGGCTCGACCTGCAGATGGTCTTCCAGGATCCGCGGTCGTCGCTTCACCCGCAGCGAACGGTGCTCGACATCGTCGAGGAGCCCCTGCGCATCTGGAGAGTCGGCACCCGCGAATCTCGTCGTGAGGTCGTCGAAGAGACCCTCCGCGCCGTCGGCCTCGACCCCGAGGTGCATGGTCCTCGTCGCCCGGGCGCTCTCTCGGGCGGCCAGTGCCAGCGGGTCGCGATCGCACGCGCGCTCGTGGCGGGAGCCAAGGTTCTGGTCTGCGACGAGCCGATCTCCTCACTCGATGTATCGCTGCGCGCTACGGTGCTCAATCTGCTCGAGGAGCTGAAGGCCCAGCGTGACCTGACGGTCATCTTCATCGCCCATGATCTCGCGGTGGTGCGCAATGTGTCGGATCGCATCATGGTCATGTACCTCGGCACGGTCGTTGAGGTCGCGGAGTCGGCGGAGCTTTTCCTGTCGCCCCGGCATCCCTATACGCGCGCTCTGATTGCGTCGGTGCCGACGGTGGGGGAGCCTGCCCCTGCTCCGCTCGCCGGCGACCCGCCGTCTCCGCATGACGTTCCGACAGGCTGCCGCTTCCGGACACGCTGTCCGATCGCTGTCGACCGCTGCGCTCGCGAGACTCCGCGGCTGCGTGACGTCGGGGACGGTCACCTGGCGGCGTGCCACTTCGCGGATGCTGCCGCTCCCGCCGGTGCCATCACGGGCTGACGCGCGATGTCGATGGTCGAGCCGGCGGGTTCGAGCAGCCCGAACGCGATGGTGGATCGCGTCGTGCTGATCATGAACGCCTTCAAGGGGTCGCGCGCGCGTCTGGGGCTCGCCGATGTGGTCGAAGCGACGGGGCTGCCTCGGTCGAGCGCGCACCGGATCCTCCAGCAGCTGGCGGGCGCCGGCTGGCTGGAGCGGGAGCACAACGGCTACCGGCTGGGTCTCGGGATCTTCGAGCTCGGCGCGCTCGTCGGCTACCGCAGTCGCATCACACACGCGGCCCGTCCGCTGCTCAGGGAGCTGAGTGCAGGCCGCTACGTCGCGCACCTCGCCGTGCTGGATGGCACGGATGTGGTGTATCTGGACAAGGTCGCCGGCGCGACGCCCGCGAGGCTCCCGTCCCGCGTAGGGGGACGCGTGGCGGCGCACGCCACGGGCGTGGGGAAGGCGATCCTCGCTCACTCCTCGAACGAGATCGTCGATGCGTACATCGCGCGGGGGCTCGAACGGTACACCTCCACGACGCTCACCGAACCGGGGGAGCTCCTCGCCGAGCTGTCGCGGATCCGCACGCGCGGTGCCGCTTTCGACGACGGGGAGGCGGTTCCCGGGGTCTCGTGTGTCGCCGTGCCGATTTTCGATCGAGGTGCGGTGCACGCGGCGGTCTCGGTGTGCGCGGCAGCGGAGTCGCTCGATGTCCAGTCTCTTCAGGGGAGGGTGCGTGCGACAGCCGCGGCGATCGAGCGCCGTCTCGCGGAGGCGCGCCTGCCCGCGCCGTCAACGTAGTCATCTCGCTCAGCGGGACGAGATGCACTGAAAACGACGAGCGATTGTGAGCATGACAACGTGATGGATCAGACAACTATCCACGAGACGGCCGAGGAGCTGCTCCGCGCCGAACGCTCGCGCACCCCGGTCGCCCCGCTCGCGCCTCGCCTCGTCGGGATGACGGTCGACGACGCCTATGCGATCCAGTCCCGCGTCATCGAAGCGAAGCGCCGCGAGGGCGACGAGATCGTGGGGCACAAGATCGGTCTCACCTCGGGCGTGATGCAGCAGATGATGGGTGTCGACAGCCCCGACTTCGGACACCTGCTCGGCAGCATGATGCTGTCGGCGGAGGAGCCGGTTCCGCTCGGAGCGTTCATCCAGCCGCGCATCGAGGTGGAGTTCGCCTACATCCTGGGCGCCGACCTTCCTCAGGAGGGGTGCACGGCGGCTGATGTCGACGCCGCCACCGAGTGGGTTGTCCCCTGCCTCGAGCTGATCGACTCGCGGATCGTCGACTGGAGGATCGGCCTGCTCGACACGGTCGCCGACAACGCGTCGTCCGCCGCGGTCGTGCTCGGGACCGAGCGGATCCGCCCCTCCGACATCGACCTCACCGACCTCGCAGCGCGGCTCGACATCAACGGCGAGACGGTCGCGACCGGTTCCACCGCCGACGTGCTCGGCACGCCCGCGGGGGCCGTCGCGTGGCTCGCGAACGCTGTGGGCCAGTACGGGGTGCGCCTGAAGGCGGGCCATGTGGTCCTGTCGGGGTCGTGCACGCGGGCCATCGATGTAGTGCCCGGCGATGTCGCCGCGGCGGTTTTCACCGGACGTGAGCCGCTCACTGCGCGGTTCACCGACTGACAGGGAGAGCGATGACTAAGGCGACTGCCGCGATCGTCGGATCGGGCAACATCGGCACCGATCTGATGTACAAGCTCATGCGGTCCGAGAACATCGAGCTGAAGTGGATGATCGGCATCGACCCCGACAGCGACGGCCTTCGCCGCGCTGCCGACCTCGGCCTCATGACCTCGGCGGAGGGGGTGGACTGGCTTCTGCGGCAGGACCCGCTGCCCGACATGGTGTTTGAAGCGACCTCCGCCTACGCTCATGCGGCGAGTGCGCCCCGATATGAGGAGCTCGGCATCATCGCCGTCGACCTCACGCCCGCGGCGGTAGGCCCTGCTGTTGTTCCGGCGGTGAACGAGGGGGAGCACCTCGAGCGCCGCAACGTGAGCCTCATCACGTGCGGCGGACAGGCGACGATCCCGATCGTCGCGGCCGTCTCGCGGGTGGTCCCGGTGGAGTACGCCGAGATCGTCGCGAGCGTGTCGTCCCCGTCTGCTGGCCCGGGAACCCGGGCCAACATCGACGAGTTCACCCGCACCACCTCGCGCGGCATCGAGACGATCGGCGGCGCGAAGCGCGGCAAGGCGATCATCATCCTGAACCCGGCGAAGCCGCCGATGCTCATGCGCGACACCGTGTTCTGCCAGATCCCCGACGATGCCGACCAGGATGCGATCACGCAGTCGATCCTGAAGACGGTCGCCGATGTGGCCGAATATGTGCCCGGATACCGGCTTCGTGCGGAGCCCCAGTACGCCCCGGCGGACCCGGAGACTCTGTCGCCAGCCCGCGTGGCCGTGTTCCTCGAAGTCGAGGGCGCGGGCGACTACCTGCCGGCCTACGCCGGGAACCTCGACATCATGACCGCCGCGGCCACCCGTGCGGGGGAGCGCCTGGCGGCGCAGATCATCTCGACCCGGGAGGCATGACATGCCCTTTTCCGACACTCTCGACTTCCGCATCACGGACTCGTCGCTGCGCGATGGATCCCATGCGATGCGTCACATGTTCACGCATGAGCAGGTGCGCGATGTGGTGCGAGGCCTCGACGACGCCGGTGTGCCGGTCATCGAGGTCAGCCACGGTGACGGCCTGGGCGGGTCGTCGTTCAACTACGGCTTCGGCGCGACCTACGATCTCGATCTGATCTCGACGGCGGTCGAGACCGCGACGCGCGCCAAGATCGCATTCCTCATGCTCCCGGGCCTCGGCGTGAAGGACGACATCCTCACCGCCGCCGACCGCGGGGCAGCCATCTGCCGGATCGCGACGCACGCCACCGAGGCGGATGTCGCGGCGCAGCACTTCGGTCTCGCGCGTGAGCGTGGGCTCGAGACGGTGGGCTTCCTGATGATGTCGCACAGTGTCTCGCCCGAGGAGCTGGCGAAGCAGGCGCGCATCATGGCCGATGCGGGCTGCCAGTGCGTGTACGTGGTGGACTCCGCGGGGGCACTGGTGCTCGATGACGTCTCGGACCGGGTCTCGGCTCTCGTGGCGGAGCTGGGCTCGGATGCGCAAGTGGGCTTCCACGGGCACGAGAACCTCGCGCTCGCCGTGGCGAACTCGATCATCGCGTATCGGGCGGGTGCCGTGCAGATCGATGCGTGCACGCGACGGCTCGGCGCGGGCGCGGGTAACACCCCCACCGAGGCGCTCGCCGTGGTGGCGGAGCGGCTCGGCCTGAAGACCGGGGTGGATCCGGTGAAGATGATGGACGTCGCCGAGGATGTGGTGCGCCCGATCATGTTCGACGACTGCAAGCTCGATCGCCTCGCTCTCACGATGGGCTATGCGGGCGTGTACTCGAGCTTCCTGAAGCACGCGGAGCGTCAGGCGGAGCGTTACGGCGTCTCGGGTGCGCTTGTGCTGCGTGAGGCGGGGCGTCGAGGGCTGGTGGGCGGCCAGGAGGACCAGCTCATCGAGATCGCGGCGTCGATGGCGTCAGGTAAACTACCTGCCTAGCGTTTGCTTGGTTAGGACCGCACGAGGCAGGGAGGCCGACCGATGACAGGAATGCTCGACGGACGCGTGGCGATCGTGACAGGAGCTGGTCGGGGACTCGGGCGCGCCCACGCGCTCGAGCTCGCCGGACAGGGGGCGCACGTGGTGGTCAACGACCTCGGCACGAGCCTCGACGGCAACGGGGCCTCCACCGACCCCGGCCAGAGCGTGGTCGAGGAGATCATCGCCGGGGGAGGCAGCGCGGTCTCCAACGGCGCGGACATCTCCGACTTCGACCAGGCCGCCGGCCTCGTGAACCAGGCGATCGATGCGTTCGGCCAGCTCGACATCCTCGTCAACAACGCCGGGTTCGTGCGCGACCGGATGCTCGTCAACGCCGACATCGACGAGTGGGAAGCCGTGATCCGCGTGCACCTCACCGGCCACTTCGCCACGATGCGCCATGCGGCGGCGTACTGGCGACAGGAGTCGAAGGAGGGTCGCCAGCCCGACGCGCGTATTATCAACACCTCCTCGGGTGCCGGACTCCAGGGATCGATCGGACAGTCCGCGTATTCCGCAGCGAAGGGCGGGATCGCGAGCCTCACGATCGTGGCCGCCGCCGAGCTCGCGCGGTACGGGGTCACTGTCAACGCGCTCGCTCCCTCGGCCCGCACCCGCATGACCGAGGGGCCGTTCGCCGCTCAGATGGCGGCGCCCGAGGACGGGTTCGACCGCATGGACCCAGCCAACGTCTCGCCCGTGGTCGCCTGGCTCGCGAGCGCCGACGCGGCCGACGTCACCGGACGGGTCATCGAGATCGGCGGCGGCGCGCTCACGGTCGAGCACGGATGGCGTCACGGCCGCACCATCGACCTCGAGCGCCGCTGGGATGCGTGCGAGGTCGGAGCCGCCGTCCGAGAGCTCATCGCCGAAGGCCCCGCTCCCGAACCGGTGTACGGCACGTGAGCGCCGCGGACTGGATCGGCCGCGACCTCGGCACGCGCGTCGTGGCGTACACCGAGTACGACGCGATCCTGTACGCGCTCGCCGTGGGCGCGCCCGCCGATCGACTCGACCTCGTCTTCGAGGACCAGCTGCGCGTGCTCCCGACCTTCGGGCTCACCCTCGCGCAGTGGGCGCCCGACGTCCTCGCGCACGCGGGCGCCTTCGACAGCCGATCCGTGCATGGCGCGCAGACGCTCACCGTGCATCGGCCGCTGCCGCGATCGGGTGAGCTGGAGCTGTGCGCGCGCGTCTCGGGCGTGTGGGACAAGGGGGCGGCGGCGATCTTCGAGATCGATGTCCAGTGCGCCGAGTTCACCGCGCGATGGTCGATCTTTGCCCCGGGCGCGGGAGGCTTCGGAGGCGACCGCGGTCCCGCGCGCACGCCGGCTGTCGAGGCCCCGGTCACCGCCGAAGTCGAATTGCCGCTCGCGCCCAACATGGCGGCGCTGTACCGCCTCACAGGCGACCGCCACCACATCCACATCGACCCGGCGGCGGCATCGCGCATCGGGCAGGACAAACCCATCATGCAGGGGCTGTGCACTCTCGCCGCGGCGGTGCTGCGACTCGCCGATGCCAGCGACGCGCATCCGGCGGAGCTGACCCGACTCGAGGGCCGATTCACCGGCCCAGCGCTCCCCGGAGACGTGCTGCGCATCCGCCAGCAGGGCGAGGGGCACTTCGACGTCGCCTCGCCCGCCGGCTCTCCCGTCATCAGCGACGGCAAGGCCGTCTTCTCATAGACCGCGCACTGCGAGCCACCTTTTCGAACCGCGCGCATCCGTGCGCCCCACGCCCACAGAGGAGTCACCGTGAAGATCCTGGTATTCACCAAGGAGGTTCCCGACACCTACGGAACCCGAGCCCTCGACCTGCACACCGGTCTCGTCGATCGCGCAGGCGGCGACCGCGTGCTCGACGAGATCGGCGAACGCGCGCTCGAGGCAGCACTCGCTCTACGGGACGCGGGACGCGAGGTCGAGATCGTCGTGGTCACCATGGGGCCGGATGAGGTGGCTGCGTCTGTGCGCAAGGCGCTCGCGATGGGTGCCGACCGCGCGATCCACGTGAGCGACCAGGAGCTCGTGGGCGCCGACCTCGCCACGACCGCCCAGGTGCTCGCCGCCGTCGCCCGCCGGGAGAACCCCGATCTCGCGATCTTCGGCAACGTGTCGACCGACGGTGCGGGCGGAGTCATCCCGGTGATGGTCGCCGAGCACCTCGGCGTGGGAGCCCTGACGGCACTCACGACGCTCAACCTCGACGGCGCCGAGGTCCGAGGGTTGCGGGTGGCGGACGGAGCGGCCGCTGACGTGCGCGCCGCGCTGCCCGCGGTGGTGTCGATCACCGAGGCTTTCCCCGAAGCACGATTCCCCAACTTCAAGGGCATCATGGCCGCGAAGAAGAAGCCCTACGAGCAGTTCGCCCTCGCCGATCTCGACCTCGCCGTGCGGATCGACGAACCGAGGACCATCCTCGTCGCTGTCGCCCAGAAGCCCGCCCGCACGCAGGGCACCATCGTCGTCGACGCCGGAGATGGGGGCGAGCAGCTCGCCCAGTTCCTGCTGTCGAAGAAGCTCGTCTGAGAGGCCGTTCACCATGACCGCATACCCGGCAGACGCCATCCTCGTCCTCACCGAATCCGCCGACGGCACCCTCACCGGCAGCGCGGCTGAGCTTCTCGGTGCCGCATCGCTCATCGGCACTCCCGTCGCCCTCGTCGTGGGCGACAGCGAAGCTCTCCCCGGTCTCGCCGCACAGGCCGCCAAGCGTGGCGCCGCACGCGTGATCACGGCCGCGCACCCGCGTGACTCCGAGCTCCTCGGCGCACCGGCCGTCGCCGCCCTGCACGCCGCGTTCGACGACGTGCGCCCGAGCGCCGTGCTCGCACCTCACTCGATAGACGGGCGGGATGTCGCGGCGCGGTTCGCCGTGCGCGCGGGCCTCGCGCTCATCGTCGATGCGGTGGCAGTCGAGCGAGATGACGAGGGAATCGTCGCGCGGCACTCGGTCTACGGTGGCGACTTCGAAGCTGTGTCGGCGGCCACGTTCGCGGCGCCGGTCATCACCGTTCGCGTCGGAGCGATCGATGCGCGCGCAGAGGCCGCGGCTCTCGACATCCGAGAGCTCTCGGCACCCCTGCCGGGGGACGCGAGCGCCACCGGAGCGGCGCCGATTCGGGCCGCAGTCAGTACGGACCGTCCCGCGCTCCGCGGCGCTCGGGCGGTCGTCTCGGGCGGGCGAGGTGTCGGGTCCGCCGAGAGCTTCTCCCTCGTGGAGCGACTCGCCGACTCGCTGGGTGCCGCCGTCGGCGCCTCGCGCGCCGCAGTGGACGCGGGCTACATCCCCGCGTCTCACCAGGTGGGGCAGACGGGCGTGTCGGTCTCTCCCGAGCTGTATGTCGCTCTCGGAATCTCCGGCGCCATCCAGCACCGTGCCGGAATGCAGACCTCGAAGTTCATCGTCGCGGTGAATTCCGACGCGGACGCCCCGATCTTCCAGGTGGCCGACTTCGGGGTCGTAGGAGACCTCTTCACCGTCGTGCCGCAGCTCATCGAGGCGATCGAGGCAGCGAAGGCAGCACGAGGATGACGACCACTGCGGATGCGACCCGGATCAGACGGGGGCTCCCGCGGTCCCCGGGGGGTGCGCAGTGGCCCATCGTCGAGACGCCCGACGACGAGCTTCTTGCCGTCGCTGAGACGGCCGCACCTGAGGGCATCGTGCATGAGGCGACGGACGCCGCGCCGTCCGCGCACCCGACCGGAACCGCGGAGGTCGACTCCGGGCACTCCCAGCCCGATGAGCCGCTGGTCGTCGCAGCGCGCGGGGAGACGCTGTTGCGTCGTGGACTTCCCCGCGTCTTGGGCGGCTCGCCCTGGCCTCCTGCTGGCGCAGCACGCGACAGGTGGGCGCGTGCACTCGCCGAGGCGGAGGGCCCTTCTGCGGTCATCGCCGAGACGATCCAGGCCGATCACGCGGCGCACCCCTCTGACGAGGAGCGAGGGCAGTCGCCCGTCGAGCTGACGGCGCAGACCCGTGCGGCATCCCGGGAACCCCGACGGATCGGAGGGATCCCCCTGTCGCGCGCGGTCGCGATCGTCGCCGTTGCGCTCGTTCTCGCGGTCGCCGCGGTGCTGGGGGCGCAGTGGTTCCGAGGGCAGCAGTTCGGCATGGACTTCATCGAGACCTATCCCGGCGCGACGCCCCTGCCCGACGGGGCTCCCGAGGGCCTCCCGGCGTGGCTCAACTGGCAGCACTTCCTCAACGCCTTCCTCATGGTGCTCATCATCAAGACGGGCATCCAGGTGCGCCGCGAGACCCGCCCCAGTGCCTACTGGTCGCCTCGGTGGAAGCCGACCCGCAAGATCTCCATCAGCATCTGGCTGCACCAGGCGGTAGACCTTCTCTGGCTCGTCAACGGCGTGATCTTCGTCATCCTGTTGGCCGCCACCGGTCAGTGGGTGCGCGTCGTGCCTCTCGATGTCGGCGTCCTTCCGAACGCGGTCAGCGCCGGCATCCAGTACCTGTCGCTGGACTGGCCCGCCGACGAGAACGGCTGGGTTCACTACAACGCCCTGCAGATGCTCACGTACTTCACCACGATCTTCATCGCGGCACCGCTGGCCGCTCTGACGGGGGTGCGCATGAGCGGGATCTGGCCTTCGGGGAGCGAACGACTCAACCGTCTGTACCCGCTCGAATGGGCTCGCGCTGTCCACTTCCCGGTGATGCTCTACTTCGTGGCGTTCATCTTCGTGCATGTCGCCCTGGTGCTGTCGACCGGAACGCTGCGCAACCTCAACCACATGTATGCGGGGCAGGATGCGACCCACTGGTGGGGGCTCGTGATCTTCCTCGTGAGCGTCAGCGTGATGGCTCTGGGGGCGATCGTAGCCAGGCCGGTTGTCGTCGCACCCATCGCCAAGCTCTTCGGCTCGGTCACGAGCCGCTGAGTCGGCGGCGTCAGCTCGACGGCGAGGCGCCAGTCCAGCGCACCCAGAGCGCCTCGAGCGCTGCCGTCAGGTCGGTGAGTTCTCCGTCGTTCTCGATGATTACGTCAGCGAGGTGCTCGCGAGCGGCACGCGTCCCCTGGGCGAGGATGCGCCTCCTGGCTTCCTCGTCGCCGTACCCGCGACTCGCGGTGAGTCGGGCGATCCGAATACCGTCCGCTGCTTCGACGGTCACGATCTCGGCGTAGCTCCATGGCAGGTCTTCGGCGTTGCCCGCCAGAAGAGGGATCTCGTGGACGACCGGCATGATCCCGCCCGTCGTGAGCGCCCCGTCGAGCGCACGTCGCATCGCCTCGCTGATGGCGGGGCGGAGCGCTTCCACATACCGCTGTCGCAGATCGTCGTCGGCGAAGATCCGTGCGCTGACGGCGGTTCGGTCGAGTTCGCCCTCGGCGGTGAAGACGTCAGCGCCGAGCAGTTCACGCAGGTGCTGGAGAAGCGGACTGCTGCGGGGATCGCGCGGGTGGAGCACGTCGTGAGCCACCCGATCGGCGTCGACCACCTGGGCGCCCCACTCGCGGAGCATCGACGCTGCGGTGCTCTTGCCTGCGCCGATGCCGCCGGTCAGCGCGATCAGGCGCGGTCCAGGTCCGTCTGCGGTGCGCGTCACGGCAGCTCGCGGAAGAACTCGCGCACGGCCTCGGTCGACTCGAGCGGGGCGTTGAGCCACGGCGCATGGCCGCCGCGCACCTCGGTGAAGGTGAGGTCGGGGATGCTAGCGAGTCGCTCGCGGCCCTCGTCGGCGTCCATGAACACATCGGTCGTGCCCCAGAGGGCGTGGACGGGCACCTCGATGCGGGCGAGCTCGGCGGCGGTGAGGGTCAGCTCCGGGCGGCCGAGGTTGCGGTAGTAGCGCCGTGCCGTCGCACGGAACTCGTCGCGCAGCGACGCGAGCCAGCCCGCGTCGACGAGCTCGGTGGGCCAGGCGTCGACGGTTCCCTTACCGAGCGTCATCGCGCTGTTGCGCCCGTAACGGGCACGCGACACGGGTCGCGTGAAGAAGTTCGCGAGGCCGGGGAACGCCATCAGACGCATCGAGAACGGCGCGCGGGTGCCCGGCAGGGCGACGCCCGGGGTGCCCAGGATGGTGAGACTCTCGACCTTCTCGGGTCGCTCGAGTGCGTAGTAGAGCGCGAACTGCGCGCCCATCGAGTGCCCCACGAGGTGCGCGCGCTCGACGCCGGCATCCGCGAGCACCGCATCGAGCAGCGGCGCGGGCACGTCCCGCAGGCCGAACTCGGGGACGGTGCCCGCATCCGAGAGACCGTGGCCCGGCCAGTCGGGCGCGATCACACGGCGGCCGTCGAACGCGGGGATGAGGGGGATCGCCGCTGCCGTCACGGCAGCCATGCCGTGCAGAAGGAGGACGGGGATGCGGTCGTCGCCTGCGATCTCGATGACGTGCAGGCGCATGTCGGTGCCCGGCACCTCGATCATGCGGTCGTCGCTGCGTTCGAGGCCGGTGAGGCCCAGCAGGCGCGCTTCGGCCTCGCGGTAGTCGGGTGCGGGATCGCCCAAGGGGCGGGCGTCGGATTCTGCTGTCACGTCACTCAGGGTAAGGGAGCGACGCTGGTCAGTCGTCGGCGCCGACCCAGTCGCCGGTCGCCAGGTACTGCACCTTCTTCGCGATCGAGACCGCGTGGTCGGCGAAGCGCTCGTGGTAGCGCGAGGCGAGGGTCGCATCCACGGTCGCCGCGGTCTCGCCCTTCCAGGTCTCGCCGAGCACCTTGTCGAACACGGCCAGGTGCAGGGCGTCGACCTTGTCGTCCTCGTCGCGGATGTGCTCGGCGATCTTCGGATCCTGGGTGCGCAGCAGCTCGGTGAGCTTGCGGGCGATGTCGACGTCGAGGGCGCCCATCTCGCGGAACGTGGAGCGCAGTCCCTTCGGCACCGCCTTCTCGGGGAAGCGGTACCGCGCGAGCTGTGCGATGTGCTCGGCCATGTCGCCCATGCGCTCGAGCGACGCGCTCACGCGCAGCGCGCTCACCACGATCCGCAGGTCGCGGGCGACGGGCTGCTGGCGCGCGAGGATCGCGATCGCGAGCTCGTCGAGCTCCGCCGCGAGCACGTCGATGCGACGGTCGTTCTCGATGACGTCTTCGGCGAGCGACACATCCGACTCGTTGAAGGCGCGGGTCGCGTTGTCGATCGAGTCGGCGACGAGCGCCGAGATCTCGACGAGTCGGTCCTGCACCTCGCGCAGCTCCTGCTGGAATACTTCGCGCATCGGATCGTCCTCTCCTTGTCGGATCGTGTCCGACATTCATCGCGGGCATGGGGATGCCCGTCTGCCTCTCGCAGGTGCCACCGTCTCGCACGCAGGTGAACATCCGGTGACCAGGTTGTGAACGTCCCGCGAAACCCGGCGGAACCTCCCGCATACGGTAGCCGCACCCTGCCGCGTGCCGCCTAATCTAATTGTATGGAGGCGGCTTGGCTGGTGCCCGCGGCTCTCGGCTTCGGGATGGTCGTGGGTGTCGGCGGTTCGGTTGCTGTGGTGACGGCGCACGCGCGCGGACGCCGGGCGGCGTCGGTCGCGTATCCGACGGTTCCTGAGGGGGTCGAGGCGGTCATCGACTCGCTCGACGCCCCCGGCATGGTGCTCGACTCCTCCAACAACGTGCTGACCTTCTCGCCCGCGGCGGTCGCGCTGGGTCTCGTGTCCAACCGCTCGCTCACCGACGACGAGCTCGCCGAGATCGTCGACCGGGTGCGCGTCACGGGGGTCGCCGAGACCACCGAGCTGCAGGTGCGACGGGGGCCGTTCACCGAGGTGTCGAGCCATCTGCTCGTGCGCGCCGCCCCGCTCGGATCGCGTTTCGTGCTGGTGCTCGCCGAGGACCGCACCGAGGCTCAGCGCCTCGACGAGGTGCGGCGCGACTTCGTCGCCAACATCTCACACGAGCTGAAGACACCGATCGGCGCGATCGGCCTGCTGTCGGAGGCGCTCGAATCCGCCGCGGATTCGCCCGAGGACGTGCGCCGCTTCGCGAAGCGCCTGGGCATCGAGACGGATCGCCTGCGGCAGATGACGCACGAGATCATCGAGCTCAGCCGCCTGCAGGCGAGCGATGTGCTCGAGGATGCGCGTCTGGTGAGCATCAAGCGGATCGCCGCCCAGGCCGTGGACGCGCACCGTGTGGTGGCCGAATCGCGGGGCATCGAGATCGCCGTGCGCGCGAAGGGCGACGCGACGGTGTGGGGCGACGAGGGGCTCCTCGCGACCGCTGTCAGCAACCTCGTCGTCAACGCGATCCAGCACTCGCCCGATGGAGCCCGTGTGGGCGTCGGGGTGACGCGTCGCGATGGCAGCGTCGAGATCGCCGTCACCGACCAGGGAGAGGGCATCCCCGAGGCGGAGCGCGAGCGTGTGTTCGAGCGCTTCTACCGGGTGGATGCGGCACGCAGCCGTGCGACGGGCGGCACCGGGCTCGGGCTCGCGATCGTCAAGCACGTCGTGCAGAACCACGGCGGCGACGTGCGTGTGTGGTCGCAGCCGGGCCACGGTTCGACGTTCACCATCCGACTTCCCGAGGCCGACGCTGCGCTGGCCGACTCGACCCCCGGAGATCCCGCGTGACCCGCATCCTCATCGTCGAAGACGAGCCGTCGCTCGCGGAACCGCTCGCCTTCCTGCTCGAGCGCGAGGGCTACACGACGGTGCACGCCGCGGATGGCCGCACGGCCCTCGCCGTGTTCGAGGAGGGCGGGATCGATCTGGTGCTCCTCGACCTCATGCTTCCGGGGCTTCCCGGTACGGAGGTGTGCCGCGCGATCCGCGCGACCTCGACCGTGCCGATCATCATGCTCACCGCGAAGGACAGCGAGGTCGACATCGTCGTGGGGCTCGAGCTGGGAGCCGACGACTACGTCACCAAGCCCTACAAGAGCCGTGAGCTGATCGCGCGCATCCGCGCGGTGCTGCGGCGCCGCGTGGAGGAGAGCGCCGCCGTTCACGATGCGATCCTCGAGGTGGGGTCGGTCCGGATGGATGTCGACCGGCACGCTGTCACGGTTGCGGGCGTCGAGACCCCCATGCCGCTCAAGGAGTTCGAGCTTCTCGAGTACCTCATGCGCAACGCGGGGCGGGTGCTCACGCGCGGCCAGCTCATCGACCGGGTCTGGGGTGAGGACTACTTCGGCGACACGAAGACCCTCGATGTGCACATCAAGCGCATCCGGGCGAAGATCGAGCCCGACCCCTCGGCGCCGCGGCTGCTCGTGACGGTGCGCGGGCTCGGCTACCGCTTCGAGTCGGCGGGGAGATGACGAAAGCCCCGCCGAAGCGGGGCTTTCGAACGCGCGGATGCGCGGAAATCCATCCGATTACGGAGCCGGGGTCTCGGCTTCGATCTCGATCTCCTCGACCTCCACGAACTCCTCGATCTCGGGAGCGGGGACCGGGGCGAGGTCCTCGTACTCGGCGAGCGTCGTGTCGAGAACGGGAACGAACACGGAGAAGGTCTTGCCGTCGACCACGATGGCGGCGTCGAGCATCGCACCCGGAATGGCCACGGGGGCGAGCTGCACGATGGCGCCGTCGCCGAAGCCCCAGTCGGTGCGTCCGTTGGCGCCGGCGACCAGGTCGACCGAGAACCAGACATCGTCGACGTTCCACTGGAACGTGAACTCGATGTCCTCGGAGCTGAGGTTGGTCGCAGCGCCCACGAGGCTGCCGAGCTCGCCATCCTCGCTGATGATCATGAGGTTGCCGAGGGAGAGCGCACCCGCGCTCACGTTCACGCCGTCGCTCGGGTCGTACTGGTCCATCGTCGCTGCGGGCGCATGCCCGATGACGTTGCATCCAGAAAGGCCGAGTGCGAGCGCTCCGCTCAGCGCGATAGCGGCAACGGCACGTACTCTCACGGAATCCTCCCGGCTGTAGACATCAAGCAACCCCAAGCCTAGCGGCTGATTCGGGGTGCTCACGCGCGGCCAGGCCCGCGACCTGGGACTGTGATAAAATAAAAGGTCTGCGGAAGGAATAACTCCATGCTCTTTGAGGTCGGCGAGACGGTCGTTTACCCCCATCACGGTGCGGCAACCATCATCGAGGTCAAGGACCGCGTGATCAAGGGTGAGACGAAGAAGTATCTGAAGCTCAACGTCACCCAGGGCGACCTCATCATCGAGGTTCCCGCCGAGAACGTCGACCTTGTCGGAGTCCGCGATGTGATCGGGCGGGAGGGCCTCGACCGTGTGTTCGAGGTGCTGCGCGCGCCGTTCACCGAGGAGCCCACCAACTGGAGCCGCCGCTACAAGGCCAACCTCGAAAAGCTCGCCTCAGGCGATGTCATCAAGGTCTCCGAGGTCGTCCGCGACCTGTGGCGTCGCGACCAGGACCGCGGCCTCTCGGCTGGTGAGAAGCGCATGCTCGCGAAGGCTCGCCAGATCCTCATCTCTGAGCTCGCGCTCGCTGAGAAGACCGACGAGGAGAAGGCATCGACCGTCCTCGACGAGGTTCTCGCTTCCTGATCCCGGGTCGGCTTCTCGACTCGTAGGCTCGCTGTCATGAGTCGGATCCCGAGCGACGTGCGCGTCGCGATCATCGTCGTCGCCGCGGGCAGCGGATCGCGCCTCGGTCACGAGGCGCCGAAGGCGTTCGTCCCTGTCGGCGGCGTTCCGATTCTCGCGCGCGCCCTGCGAGGCGTGTTCGCATCGGCCGAGCCGGCGCAGGTCGTCGTCGTGGTGCCCGCGGACCGTCTGGATGAGGCGCGCGCCATCGCGGCGGAGGCATCGGGTGTCGCCTCCGAATACGTCTCGGTCGTCGTCGGGGGTTCGACACGCCAGGAGTCGGTCGCGGCGGGACTCGCGGTCGTGGTTGAGAACGTGGACACCGTGCTCGTGCACGACGCGGCGCGGGCGCTGACGCCGTCGACGCTCATCGATCGCGTGGTCACGGCAGTCCGCGAGCGTGGGGCGGGCGTGATCCCGGCGCTTCCCGTGGTCGACACCGTCAAGAGGGTGGAGGGCGACCTCGTCGTCGCCCCCGTCGACCGCAGCGACCTCGTGCAGGTGCAGACGCCGCAGGGCTTCCCGCGCGCCCAGCTCGTCGAGGTGTATGCCACCGCCGCCGACGACCACACCGACGACGCCGCGCTCTTCGCGGCGGCCGGGCATCCGGTGACGACGATCCCCGGCGAGGCTCAGGCGTTCAAGATCACGACCCCGTGGGATCTCGCGCGCGCCGAGCAGCTCGTGCGCCCCGCGTCGCGCCTGCGCACGGGCGTCGGCGTCGATGTGCATCAGTATGACGAGAAGTCGCCCATGCGACTCGGCGGGCTCGATTTCCCGGGGGAGCCGGGCCTAGCGGGGCATTCGGACGGCGACGCCCTCGTTCATGCGATGTGCGACGCGCTGCTCTCGGCGGCGGGGCTCGGTGACATCGGCGGGCGCTTCGGCTCGGCCGACCCGCGATTCGCGGGGGCGGCAAGCGAGGTGTTCCTGCGCGAGACGCTGCGACTCGTCGACGAGGCGGGCTTCCGAGTGGAGAACGTCGCGGTTCAGGTGGTGGGCAATCGGCCGCGGATGTCAGCTCGACGCGACGAGATGCAGGCGCACCTCTCGGCGATCGTGGGGGCTCCGGTGAGCATCGCCGCGACGACGACCGATGGGCTCGGCTTCACCGGTCGCGGTGAGGGCCTGATGGCTGTCGCGACGGCGCTGATCCTCGGGTGACCGGCCGCGCTGCGGCTGAGCGCGGGCGGCATGCCGAGTCGATTTCTTAGGCAAGCCTTACCGACATTTTGACAAGCGGGCACCGCGCCTCGTACGGTGGGGTCTGAGGTTAGGCAAACCTAACTTATCGACACGGTGTCGCGAAACTCGGGGGACCCGTCCCGACGCGGTGCCTCACCCTTCCCTTGGAGTGCTGTTTCAGTGAGCGCGCACGCGTCCCCACGCCCCATCACCACCATCCTCGCGAGCCTGCTCGCGTTCGTGATCGCCGTATCGGGCATCTCGGTCGCGCCGACGGCCGCTCACGCGGCACCTGAATCGGCGACCGCCGGCTCGCTCGACTGGGGCTTCAAGGAGACCTGGCGCAGCTACCTCGCGTCGGGCGAGGTCGCCCCGGTGCCCAGTGCGGGCGCCACATACACCGACGCCTCGAACCCTGCCACGTCGCGCTACACCTGGACGCCGGGCACAGCGACCTTCGACCCCGCAGCGCGCAGCGGATCGGCGCAGTTCACCGGTGCCGTGCAGTTCCTGCACCCCGGCCACGGGATCGACGTGACCCTGAGCAACCCGCGCGTCACCTTCTCGGGCGGCACCGGGCAGCTCTACTACAACCTGGGTGCGGGCGAGGTGCTCGGCGCCGAGATCCGTTCCGTCTCGGTGAGCGCGCCCACCATCTCCGGCACCACGGCGACCGTCGAGGTCTCGGCGAGCAACCTCACATTCACCGACAACAACAGTGCGATCACCTACTCCTCGGCGACGACGCCCGGCCCCGACGGCTTCTCGTTCACGCTCTCGTACACGGTCGAGAGCCAGGCCGAGCCCACCACGGTCACCCTGTCGCTTCCTGGTGGACCCCAGGTCATCACGGGCGGCAGCGTCGTGCTGTCCGCACTCGTGCCCAACGACATCCCGGGCACCGTCGCCTTCTACGACGGCGCCACCCCGATCGGCACGGCGACGCCCGTCGCCACCACGGTGACGACGGGTGTCGGCTCCAGCACGACGACCAAGGCCACACTCGTGCACGCGAACGTCGCCGCGGGAACCCGCACCTACACCGCAACCTTCACCCCCACCGACTCGGCCGCCTGGGCGCCGTCGACGTCGGGTGCGGCCGTCGTCACGGCAGCGAGTGCCGACCTCGGCGCAGTCGCCGGCAACGTGTCGGACGCGACCCTCGAATGGAAGGTGAGTGCCTACGCGCTCGTCGGCACCTCGACGCCTCCCACGCCGCTCGTCGCCACCGGCTCCGGCTGGGGCGTGACCGCGTCCGGCGGTGCAGAGATCGTCGACCCGATCGCGCGCACCGGCTACGGTCCCGGACCCCACGGCACCACCGGCTCCGGGTTCCGTCTCACGGGCGGCGTCGGATCGGTCGACCCCGACACCGGCGAAGGCACCATCACCTACCCCGGAACGGTGCACTACGCCCCGTACAACTTCATGACGGGTTCGGGCGGCTTCGACCTCGCGAACATCCGTCTGACAGTCGCGGACGGCCGCGGCACGCTCACCGCGTCGCTCACCGGTCGCGACACGATCGACACCCCCGAATGGGGCCCGGTCGCCGTGACCCTCGCCAACTTCGATGTGCAGAGCCTCGACCAGACAGGTGCATCGTTCTCGCTGAGCACCGCCGCCCCCGATTTCACCGGCGTCGCCTACGGCAGCTCGGAGAACGCGTTCCCTGCATCCTTCATCGACGCCGTGCCGTCGGGCTTCCGCGCGTTCTTCATGACCACGGGTTCCTCCGTCCAGGGCAACCTGAACAAGGCCCCTCAGCCGATCAGCGCGTCCTACACCGCCACCACCCCCACCACGACCACCGTCTCGGTGTCGGGCTCCGGTGAGGTCGTCGCGGGCGGCGCCGTGCAGCTGACGGCTGACCTCACTCCCGGCGTCGAGGGAACGGTGGAGTTCTTCGACGGAGCGACATCGCTCGGCACCGTCTCCGCCGTCAACATTCCTGCCGTCAGCTCGCCGCGCCCGGTCCCGGCATCCAACTCCGCGACCCTGCGGGTGCCCGGCGTCACAGCGGGCGAGCACTCCTACACCGCGGTGTTCTCGCCGACGGCTTCGGCAGAGTTCGGACGCTCCACGTCACCGGCCGTGACGGTGACCGGTGTCGCGGGTCCCGTCGCCGAGCAGGGCAACGTCTCGGGCGCGCAGCTCGAGTGGGCTCTGAGCGCATACTCGCTCGTCGGAGGCGGCGTGCCGGGCGACCCGCTCGTCGGAACTGCTGCAGGCTGGGCCTTCAGCACCTCCGGGGGTCCTGAGATCGTCGACCCGATCGACCGCACCGGAGGCGGCCAGACGGGCACCGGGTTCCGCCTGCTCGGCGGCACCGGCTCGGTCGACCCCGTCACGGGAGAGGGTTCGATCACCTATCCCGGCACCGTCACCTACGCGCCCTACAACTAC
The DNA here is from genome assembly GCF_011751865.2 of Salinibacterium sp. ZJ70. Taxonomy (GTDB): domain Bacteria; phylum Actinomycetota; class Actinomycetes; order Actinomycetales; family Microbacteriaceae; genus Homoserinibacter. The sequence goes on from NZ_CP061770.1 coordinate 507,139, forward strand.
GGCTTCAGCTCGGGTGACTTCGCACTCAGCAACTTCCGTCTGGTCATCGCGGACGGTGCGGGCACCCTCACCGCCACAGTGACGAGCAAGGAGAACCAGGACGCCGCGCAGATCGGACCGTTCCCGGTGACGCTCGCCACCTTCGACGTCGCCTCGCTCACGGCGGACGGCGCAACCTTCAGCCTCGTCACCGAGGTGCCCGACTTCTACGACACGGTCGCCGCAGGAACCTACGCCGCAGGCAAGACCGATGCGTGGCCGGCGTCGTTCATCGCCGCGATCCCCGCCTCGTTCCGTTCGTTCTTCTACACCAGCAGCGCCTCGGCCCAGGGCAACGCGAACAAGGAGCCTCTGCCGATCCGCGCCACGTTCACGGCTGCCGCGCCCACCTCGGTGACGCTGACGCTTCCGGGCGGATCCTCGGTGCTCGCCGGCGGAGATGTCGTGCTGTCGGCCCAGGTGCCGAACGACATCGCCGGTACCGTCGAGTTCTTCGACGGCGTCACCTCGCTCGGCTCGGCGACGCCGGTCGAGACGAGCGCGACCACCGGGCAGGGCACCACGGTCACCACGAAGGCCACCCTCGCGCACACCGCCGTCGAGGCAGGATCGCACGCGTACCGTGCCGTCTTCACCCCGGCAGACACCGCATCGCACGGCATCTCGACGTCGGCCTCCGTGCTGGTCGCCGCCACCGCACCGCAGGCGCCTGTCGCCGAAGGCAACGTCTCGGATGCATCGCTCGAGTGGAAGCTGAGCGCCTACGCCCTCATGGGCACCGCCGTCCCGGGCAACCCGCCGGTCGCTTCAGCCTCCGGGTGGGCGTTGTCGGCGTCGGGTGGCGCCGAGGTCGTCGACCCGATCGCCCGCCAGGGCTACGGGCCGCCGCCTCACGGCACCACCGGATCCGGCTTCCGTCTGACGGGTGGCATCGGTTCGGTCGGCCCGATCTCGGGAGAGGGAGTCATCGGCTACCCCGGCACAGTCACCTACGCGCCGTACAACTACATGTCGGGCTCGGGAGACTTCGTGCTCACCGACTTCCGCCTCGCCCTCACCGGTGAGCGCGGCACGCTCACCGCGTCGCTCACGGCTCGTGACACCGCGCAGACGCCCTCCTGGGGTCCGGTTGCAGTCACGCTCGCCAACTTCGATGTGGCGAGCCTCGAGAAGACCGGCTCGACATTCGCGCTCACCACGGAACAGCCGGACTTCTCCGGTGTCACCTACGGCACGTCGGCCAACGCCTGGCCCTCGACGTTCGTCGACGCAGTGCCGTCCGCGTTCCGCTCCTTCTTCTTCACCACCGGCGCCTCGGGTCAGGGCAACGCCAACAAGGCACCGCTTCCGATCACTGCCGCGTTCACCGCGGAGGCGCTCGCCACGACGGCAGGGATCTCCGTGTCGCAGACCTCGGGCCTCGAAGCCGGTGACACCGTCGTCGTGACGGCCACCTCGGGCCCGGCAGCCACGGCTGGCGAGGTTCGGATCCTGCTCGATGGCGCGACGATCGCCTCCGGTCCGGTCGGCACCGCTCTCGTCGTCACGACTCCGGCCCTCACCGCGGGTTCGCACGCGCTGCAGGCGAAGGTCGTTCCGGGCGATGCGACGGCGTACCTGCCGAGCACGTCGCCCACGATCACGCTTCAGGTGGCGGCTGCGCCCTCGCAGCAGGTCGCTGGATCGCTCGCCTGGGGCATCTCCTCCGGGTGGACGAACTACATCACTGGACCGATCGCCCACGGTGCGATCTCGGTGAGCAACGGCGCGACAGCCTCGGGAGGCATCTACACCTTCGCGCAGACGGCCGGCAGCACCTACGACGCGCAGACCGGTCTCGGGGCGGTGACCTACCGCGGCGCCGTGCGCTGGACAGGCCACAACGGCGAGCTCGATCTCACACTGTCGAACCCGGTGATCCGCTTCGACTCGGCGACGTCGGCGACCGTCCTCATCGGTGCGAACCAGCTCGCGATCGCGACCCTCAACCTCGCGAACGCGACCAAGACGGTCGCGGCGGACGGCAGCATCCGCTACGCCGACGTGCCGTCGACGCTCACCGCGGCTGGCGCGGGCTTCTTCCGCAACTACTACGCCGCGGGCAGCGCGCTCAGCCCGATGACCTTCGTCATCGGCTCGGCAAGCACCGCGGCCGACGCTCCGGCACGCACCGTGGCCGCGGCGCCTGAGGAGTCAGAGCGCCAGCCTGCTCCGACCCCGCCGGCGACGGAGGGCATCGAGGTCACGGGCACGGACGGCGAGATCACCGAGGGCGGCGAGATCACCGCGACCGCGTCGGGCTTCCAAGCCAACGAGCAGGACATCCTGGTCGTGATCTACAGCGAGCCGACGATCCTGTCGCGCACGCTGACCGCCGACGCGAACGGCGTCGCCACCTGGACGGGCCGTCTGCCTGCCGGTCTCACCGGCGAGCACACGCTCACCTTTCAGGGTTCGGTGAACCGCGGTGTCGTTCTCGACATCCAGGCGCTCGAGATCGGCACCTGCACGATCGAGTCCGCGTCGTTCGAGTGGGGCTTCAAGGAGTCGTTCCGCAGCTACCTCGACAGCTCGATCGCGCACGGCTCCTGGTCGACCGCCGACGGTGCCGTCTACGAGACGCCGCTCTTCCGCTTCGCGGGAGGCGAGGGCACGTACGACGCCGAGACGGCATCGGGCCGGATCCAGTTCCCGGGCTCGATCAACTTCACCGCCCACGAGGGTGTTCTCGACACCACGTTCTCGAACCCGGTGTTCACGTTCATCGACGACGAGACGATGTCGCTCTCGCTCGACGTCGACGGTGACACGCGGGAAGGCGAAGCCGTCTCCTCGAAGGGGGTGGAGTTCGTGACGCTCGACCTGAGCGCCGCCACCGTCACCACCGACGGAGCGGTCGTGACGATCGCGGACATCCCCACGGTGCTCACCGCCGCCGGTCACGAGGCATTCGGCACCTACCCGGCGGGCGAGGACTTCGACCCCATCACCATCACCATCACCACGGCCGAGGACTGCGCAGCAGCGATCGCCGAGCCCGAAGCGACCGACGGGGCGGAACCGGCAGCGCCCGTCTCCGACGACTCGGGTGCCGACCTCGCCTGGCTCTGGTGGGTCATCGGGGGCGTCCTGCTGGCCGCGATCATCGTCGCGCTCATCGTGGCGCGCCGCCGCCGCAGCGAGGCCTGAGGCCAGGCATGACCTGCGAGACGGCCGGGGACCAGCTCCCCGGCCGTCTCGCCGTGTGCGCCGTGCTGTCTTCCCCCAGGAACCCCCTCAGTAGACTCGACGAGTGACGATCCGCCTCTACGACAGCCGCGCCCAGGCGCTGCGCGACTTCGAGCCCCTCGAACCGGGCAAGGTCGGCATGTACGTCTGCGGACCCACGGTGCAGTCGTCGCCCCACGTGGGTCACCTGCGTTCGGCTCTCGCCTACGACCTGTGGCGTCGCTGGTTCGCGTACCGCGGCTACGACGTCACCTTCGTGCGCAACGTCACCGACATCGACGACAAGGTGCTCGCGAACGCCTCCGAGCGGGAGCCGTGGTGGGCTGTCGCATACCGCGTCGAACTCGAATTCACCGCCGGCTACAACACCATCGGCATCCTCCCGCCCACCTACGAGCCCCGCGCGACCGCGAGCATCCCCGGCATGCAGGAGCTCATCCAGACGCTCATCGAACGCGGTCACGCCTATGCGGCCGACGACGGCAGCGGCGACGTCTACTTCGATGTGCGCACCTGGCCCGAGTACGGCGCCCTCACCCGTCAGAAGCTCGACGAGATGGCGGAGTCCCCGGATGCCGCGACGCGCGGCAAGCGCGACGCTCGCGACTTCGCACTCTGGAAGGGAGCGAAGGAGGGCGAGCCCGAATCGGCCACCTGGAGTTCCCCGTGGGGAGCAGGTCGCCCCGGTTGGCACATCGAGTGCTCCGCGATGTCGAAGCGCTACCTCGGCGCCGAGTTCGACATCCACGGCGGCGGACTCGACCTGCGCTTCCCGCACCACGAGAACGAGCTGGCCCAGTCGACCGCCGCAGGCGATGCGTTCGCGCGCTACTGGGTGCACAACGGCATCGTCATGGTCGAGGGGCAGAAGATGTCGAAGTCGCTCGGCAACTCCATCTTCGCCGCCGAGTTCCTGGCGCTCGCTCGCCCCATCGTCGTGCGCTACTACCTCGCGAGCGCGCACTACCGCTCGACGATCGACTACCACCCTGGAGCCCTCGAAGAGGCCGAGGCAGCCCTCGACCGCATCGCCGGATTCCTCGAGCGGGCGACGCGCGCGCTCGAAGCCGCGCAGATCCCCGGACCCGGCGACGGCCGTGTTCCCGACGCGTTCGCTGAGGCGCTCGACGACGACCTCGGGGTCCCGGAGGCGCTCGGCGTTCTGCACGAGACCGTGCGCGGAGGCAACACGGCACTCGACGCGGGCGACCTCGGCGAGGTCGCCGTGCGCCGCGAGCAGGTGCTCGCCATGACCCGCGTGCTGGGCGTCGACCCCACCGCTCCCGAGTGGAGCGAGCAGGGCGGCTCGCACGCCGAGCTCGCGCTCGACGCTCTCGTCAGCAAGCTGCTCTCCGACCGCGCGGAAGCCCGCGCAGCCAAGGACTACACCGCCGCCGACCGCATCCGCGACGAACTCGCCGCCGCTGGAATCGCGATCGACGACACCCCCGCAGGCGCCCACTGGAGCCTCGCATGAACGTCACATACCCGATCGAGGGGATCGCATCATGACCAAGCCTGGACGCCCGGGAGCCCGCAAGAACAAGAAGGGCGCCTCCGTCGGCACTGGCGGCCACGGCCGCAAGTCGCTCGAAGGTCGCGGCCCGACCCCGAAGGCCGAGGACCGCAGCTGGCACGTCGCCGGCAAGCGCAAGGCCGCCAAGGAGCGCCTCGAGGCCGCGCGCTCGCGCTCGGGCAAGTCGTCGGAGCCCGCTAAGCGCGCCCCGCGCCCCAAGAAGACGGATGAGTCCGAGGTCGTCACCGGCCGCAACTCGGTGCTCGAGGCCCTGCGTGCGAAGATCCCGGCGACCGCGCTGTATGTCGCGGCTCGTGTCGAGATGGATGACCGCGTCAAGGAAGCGCTCTCCCTCGCGACGAAGCGCAACATCCCCGTGCTCGAGGTCATGCGCAATGAGCTCGACCGCATGGGCGGCTACGACTCGGTGCACCAGGGGCTCGCCCTCAAGGTGCCGCCCTACGAGTATGCGCACCCGTTCGACCTCATCGAGCGCGCACAGCGCGAGGGAACCGCTCCGCTCATCGTGGCCCTCGACGGCGTCACCGACCCCCGCAACCTCGGCGCGATCGTGCGCTCCGCGGGGGCTTTCGGCGCCCACGGCGTCATCGTGCCGCAGCGTCGCTCGGTGGGCATGACGGCGTCCGCGTGGAAGACCTCCGCCGGTGCCGCCGCGCGCGTGCCCGTCGCAATGGCGGCGAACCTCACGCAGGCGCTCAAGGATCTCAAGAAGCAGGGCGTCTTCGTGCTCGGCCTCGACGGCGACGGCGACGTGTCGCTGCCCGGCATCGGCTTCGCGGACCGTCCGATCGTGATCGTCGTCGGCAGCGAGGGCAAGGGCCTCTCGCGTCTCGTCACCGAGACGTGCGACGCCGTCGTGTCGATCCCGATCAGCTCGGTCACGGAGTCGCTCAACGCCGGCATCGCCGTGTCGGTCGCGCTCTACGAGGTCGCGAAGCTCCGCGCGGAGGCCTGAGCGGGGCGCGGCAGACGCCGCGCCCTCATCACACCTTGAGGCGCCAGTCCTCTTCGTCGTCGTCATCGACGACGCTGAGGGGCATCGTCATGGACGACGTCATCGGGCCGACGACGGTCATCTCGTCGCGTCGGTGACGCAGCACGGTGTCGATGTAGGACGTGAGCGCCTCCGCGAGCGGCACGTTGCGCTTCTCGTTCTGCGACAGGAACCAGCGGTGGTCGAGCAGCTGGTGGAACACCTCGGCGGGCTCGAGCTTGCCGCGCAGATCCCGCGGGATCGCGCGCACCACGGGCTCGAACACCTTGGTGAGCCACTCGTGGGCGACCATCTCCTCATCGTCCTCCGTGCGCCTGCGGGTCGCGCGGTAGGCGTCGAGGTCGTTCAGAAGGCGACGCGCCTGGTTCTCGCCGGCGTCGAGGCCGGTGAGGCGCAGCAGACGGCGCGAATGGTGACCGGCATCGACGACCTTCGGCTGAATGCGCACCTGCGTGCCGTCGGCGTCGGTGCGGATCGTCAGCTCCTCGATGTCGAAGCCGAGCGCATTGAGGCGCTCCACGCGCTCGCGGATGCGCCAGCGCTCCGATGCGGGGAATGATTGAGGCGCCGTGAGCTCGCTCCACAGTCCGTGGTAGGCGGCGACGATGCCATCGGCGATCTGCACCGGGTCGACCCCCTCCTCGAGGCGGCCGCCCGACTCCAGGTCGAACAGCTCGCCCGCGATGTTGACGCGCGCGATGTCGAGGTCGTGCTCGCGCTGACCGTCCGAGAGCCCGCTCTCGTGCAGCACGCCCGTCTCGGCGTCGACGAGGTACGCGGCGAACGCGCCCGCGTCGCGGCGGAAGAGCGTATTCGAGAGCGAGACATCGCCCCAGAAGAATCCGATGAGGTGCAGGCGTGCCAGGAGCAGCGCGAGCGCGTCGATGAGGCGGGTTGCGGTGTCGGGACGCAGCGCCTGCGAATAGAGGGCGCGGTAGGGGAGCGAGAAGCGCAAGTGGCGGGTGACGAGCGCCGGGGCGAGCTCCTCGCCATCATCCGCGAGGCGGCCGGTGACGACAGCCACCGGCTCGACGCACGGCACGGCGAGGCGCTGCAGAGTGCGCAGCATCTCGTACTCGCGACGCGCCATCTCAGCAGTCGTCTCCTTCACAGCCAGGATCGAGCCCTCCAGGTGCACGAAGCGCACGAGGTGCCGCGAGATGCCCTTCGGGAGTGCCGCGATCGTCTCCTCCGGCCAGGCTTCGAGCGGCAGATCCCACGGCAGATCGAGAAGCGCCGGATCCGGCACTGCGGAGGTGATCGAGAGGTTGGAGCTCACGCCCCGAGCCTAGACGTGGGAGTCATCCGACGCGCGGGTCACCAGATGCGGACGAACGCCCGCTGATCCACGAGCGTCGGCACGACCACGAGCAGCATCGCCGCTGCGGCCAGAGGGAGCATCCCGATCCAGATCGCGTCGAACTCGAGGCCCCACTCGGTGATCATCGTCATGTACGGCAGCGCGAGCGGGACGACGACCGCCCCGAGGATGAGGATGAGCGCGCCGCCCCAGCCCGCGATCCCCACGCCCGTCAGCACGAGCAGGGCGATGCCCCAGATGGGCACGCCGTCGCGCACACCCCCGCCGTACTGGTTGCCCCAGCGCACCATGCCGATCGTGATGCTGAGCGCTCCCGCGAGCACCAGCAGCACGACCCACCCCGAGACGCCGTTCGACACCAGCAGCGCGACCACTCCGCCCGTCGCCGCGAGCAGCATGATGATGCCGACCGCGAACGCGACGTGCGTGAGGAGCAGCTTCGCGAGGCTCAGCCAGAGGCCGGACCATGCACGACCGGGCGCCGCCGCCCCCCACAGCAGGCCCCGCACCCAGGGCTGCCGCCGCATCCGGGCGACGAGCACGCCGGCGAGTGCGGACACCAGGAGGAGGAGCGCCGGGGCCGTCACGGTCGCGAACAGCAGCAGCTCGGTGGTCATCTGCTTCGTGGGGATGCCCGCGAACATGAGCGCCACCACCCCCGCCGCGGAGAAGAGCAGGAAGCTGTAGGGGAGCCAGATCGGCGAGAGCCACCACAGGTCGAATGCGAGCGAGCGCGCCACCAAGCTGGGCTGGTCGTCGTCGTCGTCCAAGTCGAACTCGAGGATGTCCTCGTCGAAGTACGTGCCGATGATCTCCTCGACCGTCTCGGACTGGCCGAACCGGGCCAGGAACGCCTTCATCTTCTCGGACTCGCCGAACCGGGCCATGAACGCCTCGATCGCGGGCGCGAAGCGCATCAGGGCCAGCATCCCGAGCGCGATGAGCAGCAGCGTTCCGATCCAGACCGCGTGGGTGCTGATCACGAGCGGCAGTGCGGGAGCGCCGGCTTCCGCCCAGCCCTCCGTCTCACCCCACGCGACCACCAGCATCGCGATGCCGCTGAGGGTCGACACGGCGAGGATCCCCGCCCCCCACATGATGGCCGCCGTGGACCGGCCGAGGAGCAGGATCGCGGTTCCGACGCCCGAGACCACCACCCCCATGATGAGCAGCGGAGCGATGAACCAGGGCATCTGCCAGTGGCGGTCCTCGACGATGAGCCAGGCGAACACCACCCATCCGAAGATGTCGGTGATCAGGGCCATCGTGACGATGCCTCTCATGCGGCGGGTCCTCTCGGGTGGGTCGGGCGGGTCCCTCCCACGCTAGGAACGCGCGTCGGCCGCCGAGCACCATCCCGCACATCCCGGACGAACCCGGATGCCGCGATCCTGCCCCGGGAAAGCGGAAGGGCCGCGGACCCCGAAGGATCCGCGGCCCCGCCGTGGAGTTCTGATCAAGCAGTTCTGATCAGGCAGTTCTGATCAGGCAGTTCTGATCAAGCAGTTCTGATCAAGCAGTTCTGATCAGGCTCAGACCGTGATCGCCGGGTTGAGACGGAGGCCCGACTCGACATCGAAGGTGTGGATGTGCTTGGGAACCGGGTTGAGGATGACCTTCTCGCCGGCTTCCGGGTGGTTGCGGCCGTCGACGCGCGCGATGATGTCGACGCGCTGACCCGCGACATCCGCGTGGCCGTAGAGGTAGCCATCGGCACCGAGCTCTTCGACGACGTCGACCTCGACCTCGAGGCCCGTGCCGGACGCCGAGACGATGACGTCCTCGGGGCGGATGCCCACGATGACCTTGTTGCCGGACGCACCGGCGACGGCGTCGCGCTCGAGCGGAACGATCGCGGTGCCGAAGCGCACGCCGCCCTCGGCGAGGTCCGCCTGGAAGAGGTTCATGGCGGGCGAGCCGATGAAGCCGGCGACGAACACGTTGTCCGGCTTCTCGTACAGGTCGCGCGGGGTGCCGACCTGCTGCAGGAGGCCGTCCTTGAGGACCGCGATGCGGTCACCCATGGTGAGCGCCTCGGTCTGGTCGTGGGTCACGTAGACGGTGGTGACGCCCAGGCGGCGCTGGAGCGACGCGATCTGGGTGCGGGTCTGGACGCGGAGCTTGGCGTCGAGGTTCGACAGCGGCTCGTCCATGAGGAACACCTGGGGCTGACGCACGATGGCACGGCCCATGGCGACGCGCTGACGCTGACCACCCGAGAGGGCCTTCGGCTTGCGGCCGAGGTAGGGCTCGAGGTCGAGGAGCTTGGCGGCCTCGAGGACGCGCGCGGCGCGCTCTTCCTTCGCGACGCCGGCGATCTTGAGCGCGAAGCCCATGTTCTCGGCGACCGTCATGTGCGGGTAGAGCGCGTAGTTCTGGAACACCATCGCGATGTCGCGGTCCTTCGGCGGCACGTCGGTGACGTCGCGGTCGCCGATGAGGATGCGACCGTCGTTGACCTCTTCGAGGCCCGCGAGCATACGCAGGGTCGTCGACTTTCCGCAGCCCGAGGGGCCGACGAGAACGAGGAACTCGCCGTCTTCGACCTGGAGCTCGATCTGGTCGACGGCGGGGCGGGTGGTGCCCGGGTAGATCCGGGAGGCCTTGTCGAAAGTGACAGATGCCATAGCTGTTTCAACTCCTTCACCGGCAGGTACGTGCCGGACGATCCGTAGTGAATGGAAACCCGCGGCGGCGTCGCCACGAGTTCCGAACAGTATGACACGACCGTGAACCCCGTGCCGTCCTCAGCTTCCGTGCGGACGCTTCCCAGATTCGCTTCCTAGCATCGAGGTTGCAGACCCTGCGGCATGCCCGTCGCCCGGTTTGCCGCAGATCATCCGCGCGCCGTAGTCTTCGAGCGCGCGATCCCGAACCCGACCAATTGAGGACCGATGACGAACGGCGAATCAGATCGCCCGGAAGCCGCAGGCAATGACGCCCGCGAAGCGGCCAAGGAGCGCTCCCGCGAACTTCGCGACCAGCACCGCAAGAACGAGCGTCGTCGTCGGCTGACGCTGCAGCTCGGCATCCTCGGCGGTGTTCTCGTCGTGGTCGGCATCGTGGCGATCACCCTGCTCACGATGAACCAGACATCCACCCGCGGTCCTCTCAACATGAACACCGACGGCATCCGGATCTCCGAGAATCTCGAAGCCGTGCGCACCCCCGGTCTCAAGGCGGGGGCCGCGCCCGCCGTCGCTGCGGCGAACCCCGAGGGCGTCATCGACATCCGGATCTACGTCGACTACCTCTGCCAGAACTGCGGCACCTTCGACTCCAACAACATCGAGCAGATCCGCCGCTGGGTCGACTCGGGAGCCGCGACACTCGAGGTGCACCCGATCGCGATCCTCAGCGCGAAGTCCGCGGGCACCCAGTACTCGCTGCGTGCCGCCAACGCCGCCGCATGCGTTGCAGAGTTCTCGCCCGACAGCTTCCTGGACTTCCACAGCTCGCTCTTCGAGGACCAGCCCCAGGAGGGCACCGAGGGTCTGAGCGACGAGCAGCTGATCGAGCGCGCTGAGAAGGCCGGCGCGGGCAACATGAAGAAGATCAGCGACTGCGTCGAGTCGAAGCGGTTCTCCGCCTGGGTGCTCGACGCGACCGCACGGGCGCTGAACGGCCCGCTCCCCGGCGCGGACATCCCTGCGATCACCACGGTTCCCACGGTGATCGTCGATGGCAAGCAGTTCGTCTACACGAAGGACTTCGACCCGAAGGAGCTCGCGCTCTTCGTCACCGAAGCCTCCGGTGAGCACAACACGGGCACGCCCACCCCGACTCCGACGCCGGTCCCGTAGGACGTAAGCTGGGTCGCGGTCCGCGACGCGGCGGTCCACGCCCCCTTAGCTCAGTTGGCCAGAGCATCGCTCTTGTAAAGCGAGGGTCGTCGGTTCGAATCCGACAGGGGGCTCCACGGAAGGGAACGACGTGTCGCAGGATCACGCGCAGCGCCCCCTGCTGCGTGCGGTCGCCACGATCGCGGCGCTCATCGTCGGAGCGTTCATGGCGGTGCAGCCGCGCGTCAACGGTCAGCTCGGCGTCGAACTCGGCGACGGTGTGCTCGCGGCGTTCTATTCGTTCGCGAGCGGGATGCTCGTGTGCGGCATCGCGCTGGTGCTCTGGGCACCGGGCCGGCGAGGTCTCGCGAGCCTGCGGGAGGCGATCGCCGACCGGCGCATGACCCCGTGGTTCCTCATCGGCGGATGCTTCGGCGCGCTCATGGTGCTGTCCCAGGGGCTCACCGCCGCCGTACTCGGCGTGGCGGTGTTCACCGTCGCGCTCGTCGGGGGGCAGGCGATCGGATCGCTGCTCGTCGACCGGCGCGGCCTCGGCACGATGGCGCCGACCGCGCTCACACCCCCGCGCGTCGCAGGCGCGGCGCTCGCGGTCGTCGCCGTCGGGTGGGCGGTGTCGGACCGACTCGGCGGCGGCATCCCATGGTGGATGCTCGTGCTCCCCTTCGTCGCGGGCATCGGCACCTCGTGGCAGGCGGCCGCCAACGCGCAGCTCCGGTTCCACGCGCGGTCGGTGCTCTCCGCGACGTTCGTCAGCTTCACCGCAGGCACGGCGGTGCTCGCCATCGCGGCCGCGGTCGATCTCGCGCTCGCGGGTCCGCCGCAGACGCTGCCCGCCGAGCCGTGGCTCTACACGGGCGGTCTCCTCGGCATCGTCTTCGTCGCGGGCGGTGCCGCGATCGTCCCGATCACCGGGGTGCTCGTCTACGGCCTCGCGACGATCGCCGGACAGCTCACCGCAGCCGTGCTGCTCGACCTGTTCGTTCCCGTAGCGGGCGCGGGGCTCAGCCTCAGCACCATCGGAGGAGCGCTGCTCGCGGTCATCGCCGTCGGCATCGCATCGATGGGCCGGCGCCCCGGGCGACTGGCCTAGAGCCGCGAGAAGTGCGAGGCCGCATCCACCGTCCTGCGCGGCGCCTTCTCCATCGTCTGCAGGCGCGAGCCCACGTAGAGCCAGCCGAGCAGTCGCTCTCCGGGAGCGAGGTCGTGCGCGCGCTCCACAGCCTCGGAGCGCGTCTGGATGCCGGTGCGCCACATGACGCCCCAGCCCTCCTCATCGAGCAGCAGGCTCAGCGCATGCGCGACCCCCGAGGCGACGGCTTCCTGCTCCCACTCCGGCACCTTGAAGCTGGGCTTCGGCGACAGGACGACCGCGAGCAGCAGAGGTGCGCGCAGAGGCTTGCGCGCGACCTTCTCGGCGGCGTGACCCTCGAGTCCGCTCGCCTCCGCGAGGGCCGCACCCACGCGCTCGCGCGCCTCGCCGCGGATCGCGATGATCCGCCATGGATGCAGGTTCCCGTGATCCGCGATGGTGCCGGCGATGCCGATGAGGCGCAGCAGCTCCCTGTCGCCCGGGGCCGCATGGCCCACCGACGACTGCGATCGGCGCCGCAGCATCGACGCAGCGGCGCCGCGGGCGCTCATCGTCACTGTGCGGAGGGCTCGTCTGCGGCCTGGAAGCCGAGCGAGAGCGAGTTCATGCAGTAGCGCAGCCCCGTGGGGGTGCCGAAGCCGTCGTCGAAGACGTGGCCGAGGTGTCCGCCGCAGTTCGCGCAGCGCACCTCGGTGCGCACCATGCCGAGCGAGGTGTCTTCGATCAGCTCCACGGCGTCCGGGTTCACCGAGTCGTAGAAGCTCGGCCAGCCGCAGCCCGAGTCGAACTTGGTTCCGCTCTTGAAGAGCTCCGCGCCGCACGCGCCGCACGTGTAGAGGCCAGCGCGGTGCTCATCGAGCAGCTCGCCCGTCCACGCGCGTTCGGTGCCCGCCTCGCGGAGCACGCGGTAGCGGTCCTCGCCGAGCTCGTCGCGCCACTGCTCCTCTGACTTGCTGACCTTGTAGCTCATCGCCATCCCTTCCGAACCCTCATCGTAGGCACCCGCGGCGGCGCTCGCTGGCTCGCGACCCCGTGTGACGCATCGGGCACACGCCCAGCCCACGGCCAGGTTGGCGGAGACTGCGCCCATAGGATGACGGCGTCCGCACAGGGCACGACGAAGGGAGACATATGGCCGGGGCATCAGCCGACGCGTCGTCACCCTCCGTCGACCGCGTCGAGCTCATCGATGCGGCAGAGCCCAGCGTTCTGGAGCGCCGCATTCTCGAGTTCGAGACGGCTGCGGCCTCCGTGGGCGGCGTCACCGCCGCCTCCGTGCGGCGCGAGTTCGGCGTGACGCTCGCCCGGTACCATCAGATGCTGTCGGGAGTGCTCGACTCGCCTCAGGCGCTGCGCCACGATCCGATGCTCGTCCGCCGTCTCCGCCGCATCCGCGACGCCCGTGCGGCCGCTCGCGCCTCCCGAACCTTCCGCCTCGACTCCCAGGACACCGACGACTAGTGGCACGCTTCCCTCAGGACAGATTCGACGAACTTCCCCACGACATCGCACGGGTGGGCGCCCACCGCGCGCCCGGCCGCCGCGGCGGCGGATGGGTCGCCTTCGGGTGGTCGGTCGTCGCCGTCGCCGTGCTCACGGCGGGTGGGCTCTTCGCGCTCTCGACGCTCAACCCCAACCTCTTCCCCACGGCCTCCGAGTCGCCGACGCCCCTTCCCGAGGTCATCGAGACGATGGATCCCGTGACCGATCCGTCGACGATCGATCCCGAGGCGCTCTCCGGCCTGACGATCTCGGTGCTCAACGGCACATCCACGCAGGGTCTCGCGGCTGTCGCCGCCGAGCAGATCAGCTCCGCAGGCTGGCCCACGCCGGGCGCAGCCTCTGCCGACTCGACGACGGAGGAGGAGACGGTCGTCTACTACCTCGATCCTGCGAACGAGGGCTATGCCCGTGGCATCATGCAGGCGATCGGCGCTGCGGATGTGCGCCGCACCGACGCCTTCACCCTGACCGCGATCACGGTCGTGCTCGGCTCGGACTACGTCCCTCCGGCCGGATAGCCGGCTCCTCCGCATGGCCCGGAATCGGCCATCGCGGGGTGCGTGTTACACGGATGTTTCCGCCCGGTTGAATCTTCGGAACGTCTTGCCCGATCGCGTCCTGCAGGCCGGTATCGCGGCGAATCTGCTGGTTAGCATCGCATGTGCCCGCCGCGACCGGGCTGGCACGCACCACGGCAGCAAGGAGCACGACCATGGCCAACGGAACCGTCAAGTGGTTCAACGCAGAGAAGGGCTTCGGCTTCATCACCGCCGAGACAGGCCAGGACTACTTCGTCCACTTCTCGGCGATCGACATGCCCGGATTCAAGGTCCTCGAAGAGGGACAGGCGGTCGACTTCGAGGTCGGCACCGGTGAGAAGGGCCCCCAAGCCGAGGCGGTGCGCCCGCTCTGAGCGTGCGTGATGCTTCGGACGCGCCGCGAACTGCCGCCCCTGCGGCGCGTCGCGCACCTAGCATGACGACATGCGACTGAGGGGGCGCGGCTTCGCCGCGAGCGCAGGGCTGGCGATCATCGCGATCGCCGCGGCGGGATGCACGAGCGCCGAGGCGCTGCCGACGAGCACGCCGACCCCCACCCCCACCTACGTCTCGACCTACGAGACGCCCGCGCCGATCGTCTACGCACCGCTCACCGGCGTGGTCATCGATGATCCGGCGTCGCTCGCGCGCCCGTCGCTCGCCGCGAAGATCGACAACCATCCGTCGGCGCGTCCGCAGGTGGGGCTCGAGACGACCGACATCGTGTTCGAGGAGCTCGTCGAAGGCGGGCTCACGCGCTATGTCGCGGTCTGGCACTCCACCATTCCGGCGGAGATGGGGCCCGTGCGCTCCATCCGCCCGATGGACCCCGACATCGTGTCGCCGCTCGGCGGCATCATCGCGTACTCGGGCGGTCAGCAGAAGTTCGTGTCGCTCATGCGCGCCACCGAGGTGCACAACGCGATCCACGGTCAGCGCGACGCCGACCCGTTCATGTACCGGGGCAAGAACGCCCCTGCTCCGCACAACGTGCTCGTCAAGGCGCAGGAGCTCGTCGCGAGTCTCGCGGACCTCGCGCCTCCACAGCAGCATTTCTCATTCGCGGACTCAGCGGCGAACGCCACCGCGGCCCGCGAAGGATCACCGGTCGCGGGGATCGATCTGCGGTTCGGTTCGTCGTCGACGCCGGCATGGCGCTGGGATGCGTCAGCCGAACGCTGGCTGCGTTCGCAGTCGGGAGCGATCGACGTGGATGCGACGGGTGCGCAGCTGAGCGCCGCCAACGTCGTCGTCGTCCGCGTGCCGATCACGACGGGACTCGGCCTTCCCAAGACCGAGCTCATCGGGTCGGGCGAGGCGTGGGTGCTGTCGGGCGGCAAGGCCGTGCATGCGACGTGGTCGAAGTCCGATCGTTCGTCGATCATCCGTCTCGTCGACGACAACGGGGTGGTCGTGCGCCTCGCACCCGGCAACAGCTGGATCGAGCTCGTGCCGAACGCGGGCAGCGCCGATCTGGTTCCCGCCTCCTGAGGTAGCGGGCACCCGGAGGTGTCCGCCGCCGCGCGGGCGGCTTGCACTCGCCTGGGGAGAGTGCCAAACTGGAGCTGGCACTCACACAAGCTGAGTGCCAAATCACTGTGGCTCACGTCCGGGAGGGACGACACTTACCAAATGGCTAAGATCATTGCTTTCAACGAGGACGCACGCCGTGGCCTCGAACGCGGCCTCAACATCCTCGCCGACGCCGTCAAGGTGACCCTCGGCCCGCGCGGCCGCAACGTCGTGCTGGAGAAGAAGTGGGGCGCCCCCACCATCACCAACGACGGCGTCTCCATCGCCAAGGAGATCGAGCTCGACGACCCGTACGAGAAGATCGGTGCGGAGCTCGTCAAGGAGGTCGCCAAGAAGACCGACGACGTCGCCGGTGATGGCACGACCACCTCGGTCGTCCTCGCCCAGGCGCTCGTCCGCGAGGGCCTGCGCAACGTCGCGGCTGGTGCAGACCCCATCAGCCTCAAGCGCGGCATCGAGAAGGCCGTCCAGGCCGTCGAGGTCGAGCTGCGCGCCAACGCCAAGGAGATCGAGACCAAGGAAGAGATCGCCGCGACCGCGTCGATCTCCGCTGCGGACCCCGAGATCGGCGCCCTGATCGCCGAGGCCATCGACAAGGTGGGCAAGGAAGGCGTCGTCACCGTCGAGGAGTCGAACACCTTCGGCACCACGCTCGAGCTCACCGAGGGCATGCGCTTCGACAAGGGCTACCTGTCGGCGTACTTCGTGACCGACCCCGAGCGTCAGGAAGCGGTCTTCGAAGACCCCTACATCCTGATCGTCAACGGCAAGATCTCGAACATCAAGGATCTCCTGCCGATCGTCGACAAGGTCATCCAGGCTGGCAAGCAGCTCCTCATCATCGCGGAGGACGTCGACGGCGAGGCTCTGGCCACGCTCGTCGTGAACAAGATCCGCGGCATCTTCAAGTCGGTCGCCGTCAAGGCACCCGGCTTCGGTGACCGCCGCAAGGCGCAGCTGGCCGACATCGCCATCCTCACCGGTGGTGAGGTCATCAGCGAGGAGCTCGGCCTCAAGCTCGAGAACACCACGCTCGAGCAGCTCGGCCAGGCGCGCAAGGTCATCGTCACCAAGGACGAGACCACGATCGTCGAGGGTGCCGGATCGGCCGAGCAGATCGCTGGTCGCGTCAAGCAGATCCGCCAGGAGATCGAGAACACCGACTCCGACTACGACCGCGAGAAGCTCCAGGAGCGCCTCGCCAAGCTCGCGGGTGGCGTCGCCGTCATCAAGGCGGGCGCGGCCACCGAGGTCGAGCTCAAGGAGCGCAAGCACCGCATCGAGGACGCCGTTCGCAACGCGAAGGCCGCCGTCGAGGAGGGCATCGTCGCCGGTGGTGGCGTCGCGCTCATCCAGGCCGGCAAGACGGCGTTCGAGAAGCTCGAGCTCGTCGGTGACGAGGCGACCGGTGCCAACATCGTCAAGGTCGCGATCGACGCGCCGCTCAAGCAGATCGCCCTCAACGCTGGCCTCGAGCCGGGCGTCGTGGTCGACCGCGTGCGCAACCTCCCGGTGGGTCACGGCCTCAACGCCGCCACCGGCGAGTACGTCGACATGCTCGCTGCCGGCATCAACGACCCGGTGAAGGTCACCCGTTCGGCGCTGCTCAACGCAGCCTCGATCGCGGGTCTCTTCCTCACCACCGAGGCCGTTGTCGCCGAGAAGCCCGAGAAGAACGCTTCTCCGGCTGGCGACCCCACGGGTGGCATGGACTTCTGATCCAGTCCTCACACTGAGGCGGGCGGTTCCCTTCGGGGAGCCGCCCGCTTCTGTGTGTCAGGGGGGTGAGCAGGAACAGCGCTCGGCTGTCAGCGCAGGAAGAGCCGCGCGTTGCTCTGCTCGATCTCGGCGTACTGCTGGCCCGCCTGGGCGAGCGCCGCACCGAGCGCAGTGAGCGCCTCGTCGACGCGCTGCTGGGCGGCTCGCCACTCGGAGGCGAGCCCGCGGAACGCAGTCGCAGCCGAGCCCGTCCACGTGGACTGCAGCTGCTCGAGCTGGGCGTGCAAGGAGGCGACTTCGCCCTGCACGCGACCGACCGTCGTGCGCGCCGCGGTCGCCTGGGCGAGGACGGCGTCGCTGTCTACCTGGAATGTCGTCATGCGGCCACGCTAGGGACGCGGCGCATCGACCTCCGGTGCCTGCCCTGCGTTGGGGGACGACTCCGGCTCCTCGGTGCGGGGGAGGAGCGGAATGCTCACGCGGAACGTCGCGCCGCCGCCCGGCGTCTCCAGCGCCTCGACGTGACCCTCGTGCTGAGCGACGATGCCGGCGACGATCGCGAGACCGAGGCCCGAACCGCCCGTCTCGCGCGTGCGGGAGGTGTCGGCGCGCCAGAAGCGCTGGAAGATCTTCTCGCGCAGCTGCGGGGGGATGCCCTCGCCGTGGTCGATGATCGAGATCTGCCCGTAGCCGGCGTCGTAGTCGACGCCCACGGCGAGCTCTATCGGGCTGTCGTCGGGCGTGAACCGCATCGCGTTGCCGATGAGGTTGGTGACGACCTGGCGGAGCTTGTTCTCATCGCCGAGCACGATCGGGCCCACATCCGGGAGCGGGGCGGATGTCGTCGCCTGCACAGCCCCCGCCGATGTCTCGACCGACGCGGGCCGCTTGCGACGCAGCCGCGCGAATGCGGAGCCGAAGTTCAGCGGGCCGGTGGCGTTGGTGACGGGCTGCTGCGGTGGTGATACCGGAGCCGGAGGAACCGAGGCCGGACGCTCGGGGACCGCCTCGTGTGCGCGCTCGATGGGCTCGGGGACGACGACTGTGATCGTGCGTCCGGGGTTCGACGCCGAGGCGTCGAGGGCTGCGTCCTGGGCGATCGGAAGCAGATCGACCGGCTGGGCATCGAGAGGGCGTGACTCATCGAGACGTGCGAGCTCGAGCAGGTCCTCGACGAGGCCGCCCATGCGGATGGCCTCCTTCTCGATGCGCTCCATCGCCTGCGCGACATCCTCGGGCTTCTGCAGCGCCCCCATGCGGTACAACTCGGCGTAGCCGCGCAGCGACACAAGCGGCGTGCGCAGCTCGTGGCTGGCGTCGCCCACGAACCGACGCATCTGCTCGACGGCGCGCTGGCGCTCGGCGAAGGCGCGATCGATGCGGGCGAGCATCGTGTTGAGCGAGCGGTTGAGGCGGCCGACCTCGGTGTTGGGGGTCGCGCCGCCGAGGCGCTGGCTGTAGTCGCCTGCGGCGAAGCGCGCCGCCGTGCGTTCCACATCCCGCAACGGCCCGAACGTGCTCGTCACGAGCAGCTGGGTGACCGCCGCGCCGAGCAGGATCACCGCGATCGCGAAGAGGAAGAAGATGAGCGTGTACCGCGTGATGGTGTTGTCGACCTCGGTGAGGTCGGCTCCGACCACCAGGGTCACGTAGCTCGCCCCGTTGTCGAAGCTCGTGAAGACCGTCTTGACCTTCCACGCAGGCCGACCCGTCTCATCGAGCAGCGGGAGGGGGCCGCCGCCGTCGTGTGCGACGCTCCACGAGCTCGTCATCTGCGAGAAGTCGGGCTGCGGGGCGTCCTTGGGCACGTTGTCGCACAGCACATTCGCCTGCGCGTCGAGGATGGCGACGATGGTGCCGTTCGGCTGGTAGCGCACATTGCAGTCGATGACCTGCGCGACGGGCATCCCGCGCACGAGCTCCCGGCCGTTCTCGTCGACCGTGCCGCGCACCTGGTCGTACATCGAGCGCGCGTAGGCGTCGACCTTCTCCTCCATGTAGGCACGGAGCACCGTCATGGTTCCCATGCCGACGACGGCGAGGCCGAACGTCAGCAGCAGCACCGTGACGCCCGTGATCTTGGTGCGCAGCGAGATGCCGTTCCACCAGCGGTCGAACGAGGTGTGCAGGTTCGACATCAGACACCCACCGACGAGATCGGGGCGGTCACGCCTTCGAAGTCGTCTTGAGCATGTAGCCGAATCCGCGCTTCGTCTGGATCATCGGCTCCGAGGAGTGCTGGTCGATCTTGCGGCGCAGGTAGGAGATGTAGCTCTCGACGATGCCCGCGTCGCCGTTGAAGTCGTACTCCCACACGTGGTCGAGGATCTGCGCCTTCGACAGCACCCGGTTGGGGTTGAGCATGAGGTAGCGCAGGAGCTTGAACTCGGTGGGGGAGAGCTCGACCGGCTCATCGCCGACCGTGACCTCGTGGGTGTCCTGATCCATCGTGAGCTCGCCCGCGCGGATGATGGCGTCTTCTTCGTCGTGCATCGTGCGACGAAGGATCGCCTTGAGGCGCGCCACGATCTCATCGAGCGAGAAGGGCTTCGTGACGTAGTCGTCTCCGCCGACGGTGAGGCCCGTGATTTTGTCCTCGGTGTCGTCCTTCGCGGTGAGGAAGAGGATGGGCGCCGTGTAGCCGGAGGCGCGCAGGCGCTTCGTCACCCCGAAGCCGTTCATGTCGGGGAGCATGACATCGAGGATGATCAGGTCGGGTTCCTCGTCGAGCACCGCCGAGATGGCCTGGGCGCCGTTTCCGACCGCGCGGACCGCGAACCCCGCGAAGCGGAGGCTCGTGGTGAGCAGGTCGCGGATGTTGGGCTCGTCATCGACGATGAGGATCTTGGGGCCGTCGCTCATGGCCCCATTCTCCTGCATGTTCGCTGGATGTCGACTGGAACTTTTGGCGGGCGCTGTCTACCCCAGCGGAACACGCGCGATTCGGCCCGGGCATCTAGCATCGAGGCGTGGACGACGGCGACGGCGAGCGGACGATGAAGCGGCGGATCGGCGCGCGGAACTTCGACTTCTCGAGACAGGTCGCCGTCATGGCGATCGTCAACCGCACACCCGACTCGTTCCACGACCGCGGAGCGACCTTCGCCTTGGATCGCGCAGTCGAAGCCTCCCTCGCAGCGGTCGAGGCGGGCGCCGACTGGGTGGACATCGGGGGCGTGCCGTTCGGCCGCGGTCCCGAGGTGACGGTCGACGAGGAGATCGACCGGATCGTGCCCGTCGTCGAAGCGATCCGTGCGGCGAGCGACGTCGTCATCTCGGTCGACACGTTCTCATCCGTCGTCGCGGCGGAGGCGCTCGCGATGGGTGCCGACGTCATCAACGACACGTCGGGTCTGTGGGACCCGGGGATGGCCGAGGCGGTCGCGATCGGGAACGGCCACCTCGTGCTCACCCACTCCCTCACGCCTCCCCGCACCTCGCATCCGTCGCCCCAGTACGACGATGTGGTGCGCACGGTCATCGACCACCTGGCCTCGCGCATCGCCATGGCTGTCGCCGGGGGCGTGCCCTTCGAGAACCTCATCGTGGATCCGGGGCACGACCTGCACAAGAACACCCTGCATTCGCTCGAGCTCACCAGGCGCCTCGCCGAGCTGGAGGTGCTCGGCGCCCCGATCCTCGTGGCACTGTCGAACAAGGATTTCATCGGCGAGACGATCGATCGGCCCCAGTACGAGCGCCTCGAGGGATCACTCGCGGCCGCCGTCGTGTCGATCATGAACGGCGCGCGGATCGTGCGCGTGCACGACGTCGCGGCGACGGTCGCCGCGGTGCGGATGACGGAGGCGATCCTCGGATGGCGGGAGCCGGCATGGCTGAAGCACAACATGTGACGATCGACCGGCTGTGGCCGGATCCGGCAGCGGACCTCGACGACGACGCGCTCGTCGCGGATATTCGCGAGCCGGTGCTGCGGATGAACTCCGTGTCGTCGGCAGATGGCGCGGCCACCCGCGGCGGCCTCTCGGGCGGCCTCGGCGACGACGCCGACCGACGGTACTTCGAGCTGCTGCGGCGGGTGGCGGATGTCGTGGTCGTGGGCGCCGGCACGGTGCGCACGGAGGGCTACGGACCGATGCGCGTGTCGGAGGAGTCGGCGGCCTGGAGGCAGGCCGACGGCCTGCCTCCGCATCCGGTGCTCGCGATCGTGTCGGGCTCGCTCGACCTCGATCCGGCATCGCGGATCTTCACCGAGGCTCCCGTGAGGCCGATCGTCATCACGACCGCCGAGAGTGATGCGTCCGGTTTCGCGGACGTCGCCGACGTGATCACGGTCGGACACGGTTCGCGGATCGACGCATCCGCCGCCGTGGCGGCGCTCCGCGAGCGGGGGTTCGCGCGGATCCTGTGCGAAGGCGGGCCGACGCTGTTCGGTGCTCTGCTCGCTGCGGATGAGGTCGACGAGCTTTGCGTCACGATCGCGCCCACCCTCGACGCGGGTGGCGTGCGCCGCATCGCGACAGGAGAGATCCCCGAGCCGCGGGCGATGCGCCTCGCGCACGTGCTGCGGTCGGGGTCGACGCTGCTGGTGCGCTACCGGCGCGAAGGCCGATAGCGCACCAGCGCGCGTCACACGTCGCGGCTCTTGATGAGCAGCGAGCCGCCGATGAGGGCGGCGATCGACCAGCCGGCCATCGTCACAGCAGCGGCCCACGGCTCGAGCGCGATGGATCCGGAGGGCATGTCGAAGCCGGTGTCGAACGCGAACTCGCTCATGGTCCCACCGAGCACGCTCGGCAGGAACTCGGCAAGGTCGAAGGCCCACTGCGCCTGCAGGAGCACGGCGACGAGCTGCAGCACCGTCGGCACCACGAGCAGCAGACCCAGCACGGTCGCGATCGATCCGGCGGAGTTGCGGAGCATCGTGCCCACACCGACCGAGAAGACCGCGAGCAGCGCCGGGTATCCGGCGGCGCCGAGCAGCGCGAGCCAGACGCGGCTGTCCGCGAAGTCGATCGTGTAGCCGCTTCCGGCGAGGATCGCGCCGCTGATGAGCGCGCCGATGACGAGCGACACCGCTCCGACGACGAACACGGCGAGACCGATCACGAGCGCCTTCGCGAGCACCGTCGAGATGCGACCGGGAGCGGCGGCCATGCTCGAGCGGATCATGCCCGTGCCGTACTCACCCGTGATGACGAGGCATCCGAGCACGGCCGCGATGAGCACCGTGAATCCGATGACGACCGTGTTCGACATCGTCCAGTTGTACGAGCCGTAGTCGACGGATGAGTCGCCCGCTCCGTTGAGACCGAGCACGAGCGCGATGAGCACCGGCACCCCAGCCGTCATGAGAGCGATGAGGCCGAGGCACCACCAGGTGGAGCGCAGCGTCACGAGCTTGACCCACTCGGAGCGGATGATGCCGCCCGTGGTCAGCCGCGTCGTGGGCCGGGGACGTCCGATGGTCGCGGTCATGCCGCACCTCCCGCGTGGTATTCGACCTCGTCCTGGGTGAGGGCGAGGTAGGCGTCTTCGAGCGAGCCCGCGAGGGGCGCGAGCTCGTGCAGCACGATGCCGCTCTGCGCGGCGAGCTCGCCGATGCGCTCGGAGGCGAGACCGGTGACGAGCAGTCCGCTCGCATCCGGTGCCACCGCTCCGCCTTCGGCGCTGACGGCCGCGACGAGCTGCTCGGTCTGCGGGGTGCGCACGCGCACGGCCCCGCGTCCGGATGCGGAGGCGACGATCTCGGCGACGGGGGCGTCGGCGATCACGCGGCCGCGGCCGAGCACGATGATGTGGTCCGCCGTCTGCGCCATCTCGCTCATGAGGTGGCTGGAGAGGAACACGGTGCGTCCCTCGGAGGCGAGGTGGCGTGCGAGCTGGCGCACCCAGATGACGCCCTCGGGGTCCAGTCCGTTGACCGGCTCGTCGAGGATGAGGGTCGCCGGGTCGCCGAGGAGCGCCGCGGCGATGCCGAGACGCTGGCCCATGCCCAGCGAGAAGCCCTTGACGCGCTTGCCGGCGACGGCGTCGAGTCCGGTGAGCCCGATGACCTCGTCGACGCGCGCGTTCGAGATGCCGTGCGTCGCCGCGAGTGCGCGCAGGTGACCGCGGGCGGAGCGCCCCGGGTGCACGGCCTTCGCATCGAGCAGCACACCGACCTCGTGGAGGGGCGCCTCGAGCTCGGCGTACTGGCGGCCGTTGATCGTGACGGTGCCGCCGCTCGGGCGGTCGAGTCCGACGATCATGCGCATCGTGGTGGATTTGCCGGCGCCGTTGGGGCCGAGGAAGCCGGTCACGCGGCCGGGCTGCACCGTGAAGCTCGCGTCGTCGACGGCGAGCCGGGCGCCGTACCGTTTGGACAGGTTCTGGGCGTGGATCATGTGGGGAACTCCATACGCCCAGCCTGGCCGACATCCGGCGCGGGCGGCAGGGGGAAGGCCCCCGAATCATCCGGAGGGATGACGCCCTCGCGCCTCAGACCCGACTGCTCGGCACGGTCGGTCGGGGGCGGACCGGTCAGGCGGCCTGGAGGGTGTGCGAGTCGAGGATCGTGTAGCTGTATCCCTGCTCGGCGAGGAAGCGCTGGCGGTTCTGCGCGAAGTCCTGATCCACGGTGTCGCGCGCGACGAGCGTGTAGAAGTTGGCGGGCAGGCCCGACTTCTTCGGGCGGAGCAGCCGGCCGAGGCGCTGTGCCTCCTCCTGACGGGAGCCGAACGATCCGGACACCTGGATCGCGACGGTCGCCTCCGGCAGGTCGACCGAGAAGTTGGCGACCTTCGAGACCACGAGCACCTTCGTGGTGCCGTCGCGGAACTCCTGGTACAGACGCTCGCGCTCCGCCACCGGCGTGGATCCGGTGAGCTGCGGGGCTCCGAGGGCATTGGAGAGCTCCTCGATCTGGTCGAGGTACTGGCCGATCACGAGGATCTGCTCGCCGTCGTGCTTGGCGACGAGATCCCGCACCACCTGCAGCTTCGCGGGCGCCGTCGCTGCGAGGCGGTAGCGCTCGTCGTCGGCGCTCGCCGCGTATTCGAGGCGCGCCTCCTGGGGCAGATCGATGCGCACCTCGTAGCAGGAAGCGGGCGAGATGAACCCCTGCGCCTCGATCTCCTTCCAGGGGGCGTCGAAGCGCTTGGGGCCGATGAGGCTGAAGACGTCGGATTCGCGCCCGTCTTCGCGCACGAGCGTCGCGGTGAGCCCGAGGCGGCGGCGCGCCTGCAGCTCCGCGGTGAGCTTGAACACGGGCGCGGGCAGCAGGTGCACCTCGTCGTAGACGATGAGGCCCCAGTCGAGTGCGTCGAGGAGCGCGAGGTGCGCGTACTCGCCTTTCCGCTTGGCGGTGAGGATCTGGTACGTCGCGATCGTGACGGGCCTGATCTCCTTCGACTGGCCCGAGTATTCGCCGATCTCCTCCTCGGTGAGGGTTGTGCGCTTGAGCAGCTCGGCGCGCCACTGGCGGGCGGAGACCGTGTTGGTGACGAGGATGAGCGTGTTGGTGCCGGCAGCGGCCATCGCGCCGGCTCCGACGAGCGTCTTCCCGGCGCCGCAGGGGAGCACGACGACGCCCGATCCGCCTTCGAAGAAGTTGTCGACGGCGAGGCGCTGGTAGGGGCGCAGCTCCCAGCCGTCCTCGACGAGGTCGATGTCGTGCGGCGTGCCGGGGGTGTAGCCCGCGTGGTCTTCGGCGGGCCAGCCGATCTTCAGCAGCTCCTGCTTGACCTGGCCGCGCGCCCACGGCTGCAGCGTCCACTCGGTCGAGCTGCGGCGGATGCCGAGGAAAGGGCCGATCTTGGTGTTGCGTGTGACCTCGGCGAGCACGGCCGGGTCGGTCGCGCGGATGATGAGCTCACCGGACTGCGCCTCGGCGCCTTCCGCGGGTTCGTCGCGCGCGATGATGAGCCGGCCGTAGCGTCCGACGGTCTCGTCGATGTCGATCGCGACCGTCTGCGGGACGGGGAACTTCGCGTAGCGCTCGAGCGTGCCGAGCATCTGGTCGGCGGTGTGGCCGGCGGCGCGGGCGTTCCAGAGGCCGAGTTTCGTGATGCGGTACGTGTGCACGTGCTCGGGGGCGCGCTCGAGTTCGGCGAAGACCGCGAGCTCGTGGCGAGCCTCTTCCGCCTCCGGGTGCGCCACCTCGAGGAGCACGGTGCGGTCGCTTTGCACGATGAGCGGTCCATTCACAACCGACCACCCTATCCGCGACTCCTCCGAGCGCGCAGGATCGGCCGCATCAGCCGTCGCGCCTGCCTCGTCCCCGAGGGGTCGCAGATGACCGGCGACACGCCGAGGGAACCGTCATTCGCGACCCCTCACGTGGGGCGTGGGCCCGTCAGGCGGGGGCGACCTCGGTGATGTGCGAGAGAGGCAGGGTTCGCTCGATGTCGGCTCGGCGGTCGCGCGCCCGGAGGCGTCCGCCTGCGAGTCCTGCGGGTTCGAGCATGTAGGTGACCTCGGAGTCGTCGGGCATGCGCACCGTCACGCGCACCTCGAGCTTGTTGCGGATCGCGAGCTCCAGCTGGCGTGCGTTCCACGCGGCACCGGATTCGGCTGGCTGCTCGGCGGCTGCGGCGCGCAGCCGCTCGACGAGTGCTGCGACGGCATCCGGGGCTTCGCCGCGCGGGCGCTCGCGCTCGGTCACCCGCCGACGCATATGACGGATGACGCCCGCTTCGTCTTCGAACACCACCGGGTAGCGGGCGTCGACGAGCGCCCAGTACAGGGTCTCCGCGTCGAAGCGGGTGACCACCCGATGATCGCCCGAGCGGCGCAGCCCGAGCGGAGCGAGGGCCTGATCGATCGCCAGCTGGCCGATGAGCGAGGGGTCGTCGCCGCGCACGTACGCGTGGGCGAAGGGCTCAGCGTCGCCTCGCTCTGCTCCCACGCGCAGGCTGCCGAAGCGCGCGGCGGCCTCCGAGAGGAGGTAGTCGAGCGGCTGCGGGATTCCGGTGAGCGAGATCTCGGCGAGGAAGTCCCGCAGGCTGTCGATCGTGGTGCCAGCCGTGAGAGCGCGGGTGACGGATGCGGAGGTCACGCGGTAGCTCGACGCCATGCCCACGGCCTCGACGTCCGCGAACTCGCGCACCCGCATATCGATGTCGGAGGCGAGAGGGCCGGGGGCGATGAGCGAGAGATCGTGCTGGATGTACACCTGGCGCACATCGGCGGGGAACAGTGCAGCGACAGCCGCCGCTGCGGCATCCGGCC
This sequence comes from Salinibacterium sp. ZJ70, assembly GCF_011751865.2. GTDB lineage: Bacteria > Actinomycetota > Actinomycetes > Actinomycetales > Microbacteriaceae > Homoserinibacter. Next base: position 533,577 of record NZ_CP061770.1, read on the forward strand.
CCTCGGCGAGGAGCGTTGAGCCGGGTGTCGACGGGACGCCGTCGCCGATCACGCCGAGCGCCTCGGCGGCGCGGATCGCGCGCGTCGCGTTCTCTTCGAGCCAGGCCCCGCCGGCGGGGTAGAGCCAGTCGAGGAACTCGAGCAGTCCCGCGCCCCAGCGGGCGTGGGTGCGCACGCGCAGGTGGGAGCGCAGCTCCTCGGGCAGCTTCTCGAACCAGGCGCCCGCGAGAGCCGCCCAGCGATCCACGCGGGGAAGGTCGCGCCAGTCGGCAGCGCGCGCGGTCGGGCGCCAGGCGGCGCCATCCGCGACGACGAGCTGCGCAGCTGTCGCGATGCCGAAGAGGTCGTGCAGCTCGGCGTCGGTCGAGCTCGTCGCCGCGAGCAGTCGCCGCCAATCGGGGAGCGCCGTGCCTCCGCGCTGCAGCAGGCGTGCGGGCTCGCTCTCGAGCGCACCCACGAGCTCGCCCACCGCGACGACGACAGCGAACGCCCGGTCGGCCGCCGCGCGATCCGCTTTCGCGTGGTCGGCTCCGGCGACGACCTCGAGGGAGACGGGCGGCGTCAGGTCGAGGAGTTCATCGGGGGACGGGAGCTCGCGCTCGGGCCACGACTCGAGTTGATCGACGACCGGTGCCCACGGTGCGCCGCCGCCGTCGGCGTCGTCGACGAGCGCGAGTGCGCGGAGGATCGCGAGCGCACCCTCGACATCGGTGCTCGGCAGATCGAGGCGCGCGGCGATGCGAGCGGCATCTGGACGCTCGCCCGCGGCGGCGAGGCGCCCACCCGCCACGAGCACAGCGAGCGTGGGGCGGTCGAGATGCTCGAGAGCCCCCTGGACCGACGCGGGCTCGAGCAGAGACTCCGCCAGATCGAAGACATCGCGGATCGACTGCTCTCGCACCGGTCGGGAGCGCAGCAGCTGCGTGAGGGCTCCGTCATCCAGCGTTCGCAGCCATGCCGCGAACGCGAGAGCCGAACTGCTAGCGGCCGCCATCCCGCGCGATCCGTCGGCGACGTACGACGGTGACGATCATGAACGCGAGGATGAGCAGGAACGCCAGCGGCAGACCGAAGTACCCGACACCGAGGACGGCGGGCCACGGGCTCTCCGACATGTCGGCGCCTGATCCGGACCCGATGAGCGTCGCGGCGATTGCGATGACCGCGAGTCCGACCACACCGGCGATCATGCTCGCCAGCACGCGTTCGATACGATTGAGCGGGACAGGGGCGTTCTCGGGCACGAGACAACACTATGCCCCGCGTCCGATCCACCCCACCAGCGAAAGAGGTCCGGAATGCCCACCGGCAAAGTGAAGTTCTACGACGAAGAGAAGGGCTTCGGCTTCGTCACGTCCGACGATGGCCAGGAGGTCTTCCTGCACGCCTCGGCGCTCCCCGCGGGCGCCGTCGTCAAGGCGGGAACCCGCCTCGAGTTCGGCATCGCCGACGGACGCAAGGGAGCCCAGGCGCTCTCGGTGCGCGTCCTCGACGCTCCCGTGAGTCTCTCCAAGCTCAACAGGCGGTCGGCGGATGACATGGCCGTCGTCGTGGAGGACCTCGTGAAGCTGCTCGACGGCATCGGTGCGAATCTGCGCCGCGGTCGCTACCCCGACCGTGCGCACGGTGCGAAGATCGCGGCTGTGCTGCGTCGCGTCGCCGAAGACCTGGAAGCCTGAGCATGGCCGACGAGCGCGTCAGGATCGCCCAGTCCGCACTCGCTGAGTTCACCCGCCCGGGTGAGGTGGGCGAGCTGCTGTCTCAGACGGATCGGGGCGACGGCGTCACGACGCTCGCCTTCCGTGCGACTCTGAGCGGCTACCCCGGCTGGCAGTGGGCGGTGAGCGTCGCCGAGATCGACGGCGCCGCTCCCACGGTGCTCGAGACGGAGCTCGTTCCGGGCGAGGGCGCGCTTCTGGCTCCCGACTGGGTGCCGTGGTCGGAGCGCCTCGAGGAATACCGTGCCGCCCAGGTGGCGGTGGCGGCCGAGGCGGATGACGACGACGAGTCTGACGACGACGCTGACCTCGCTGACGTGCGCGACGAGGACGACGACTTCGGGGACGACCCCGACGACGGCATCGAGTTCGAGGTCGAGGTCGACACGGACGCCGACGACGAGTCTGACGAGTCGGACGACGACGATGACGACGACGATGACGACGATGACGACGACGACGACGATGACGACGACGACGACGACGAGTCCGACGACGACGACGATGACGACGAGTCGGATGACGACGACAAGTCCGACGAGTCCGACGACGACGACGAGTCCGACGACGACGATGATGACGACGATGACGACGACGACGATGACGACGACGAGTCCGATGATGACGACGACGACGATGACGACGAGGACGACCGCGACGACTGATCTGCGGGCTCGCCTGCCAGCGCCTCGCCTGTCAGCGGCTCAGCCGCGACGTCGGATGCGCTGCAGGTAGGCGAGCCCTACGAGGCCCACGCCGATCCCCACGAGGCAGGTCCACAGCCAGCCGCCGCGGCCGGCATCGAACAACGGACCCGCAAGCGCCAGCAGCACGACGGTCGCCAGCACCCAGCAGGCGAGTCCGACGAGCAGCGCGGTGCGGTCGTCGGTGACGGCGGGCTCCGGATCCGGACGCCGCTCGTCCTCCCTCAGCCAGACGCGCATGCCGTGAGCTTAGAGCGCCTCGATCACATAGTCGATGGCGGACGTGAGCGTGCGGACGTCGGCCGGGTCGATCGCGGTGAACGTCGCGATGCGCAGCTGGTTGCGGCCGAGCTTGCGGTACGGCTCCGTGTCGACGATGCCGTTGGCGCGCAGCACCTTGGCGATCTGGGCGGCGTCGACCGTCTCGTCGAAGTCGATCGTCACGACGACCTGCGAGCGGTGATCCGGGTTCGACACGAACGGCGTCGCGAACGGGCGCTCCTCGGCCCAGGCGTACAGGTGGCTCGACGACTCCTTCGTGCGCGCATCCGCGAACGTCAGCCCGCCGTTTGCGTTCATCCAGTCGGTCTGCGCCTCCATGAGCAGCAGCGGCGCGATCGCGGGGGTGTTGAGCGTCTGCTCGAGGCGCGAGTTGTCGACCGCGTTCTTCAGGCTCAGGAACTCGGGGATCCATCGCCCCGAAGCCGCGATGCGCTCGATGCGCTCGATGGCCGCGGGGCTCATGAGGGCGAACCAGATGCCGCCGTCGGCCGCGAAGTTCTTCTGCGGCGCGAAGTAGTAGACGTCCGTCTCGGTCACATCGAAGTCGATGCCGCCCGCGGCGCTCGTCGCGTCGATGACGGTGAGAGCGCCGTCGTCGCCGTGCACGCGGCGGACGGGCGCCATGACGCCCGTGGAGGTCTCGTTGTGCGGCCAGGCGTACACGTCGACGCCCTCCACGATCTCCACCTCGGCGCGCGAGCCGGCGGGCGAGGAGACGACGTGGGGCGCCTCGAGGAACGGGGCGGAGGCCGCCTGGGCGAACTTGGAGCCGAACTCGCCGAACGTCAGGTTCTCGCTGCGCCGCTCGATGAGCGAGAAGGCGGCGGCGTCCCAGAACGCGGTCGAGCCGCCGTTGCCGAGCACGACCTCGTAGCCCTCCGGAAGGCGGAACAGGTCCGCGACGCCAGCGCGCACGCGTCCGACGAGCTCCTTGACAGGCTTCTGGCGGTGCGAGGTGCCGAACAGCTCGGCATTCGCCTGCAGGTGCGCCAGCTGCTCCGGCCGCACCTTGGAGGGACCGCATCCGAAGCGGCCGTCGACGGGGAGGAGTTCGCGGGGGATCTGCAGCTCAGGCACATACCGATTCTAGAGACGCTTCATGCCCCCGCGAACCGGCTGTCGCCCGGAAGAGCGTCGTGCACTCGCGGTAGGCTGAGAGGAACGCGCTGGGAGGCCACGATGACCGATCTCGTCGACACGACGGAGATGTACCTTCGGACCATCCTCGACCTGGAAGAGGAGGGGATCGTGCCTCTGCGCGCCCGCATCTCCGAGCGCCTCGGGCACTCCGGCCCCACGGTCTCGCAGACGGTGGGACGCATGGAGCGCGACGGCCTCGTCGTCGTCGAAGGCGATCGCCATCTGGCCCTCACCGAGGAGGGTCGCCGCCGCGCGATGCACGTCATGCGCAAGCACCGCCTCGCGGAGCGCCTGCTCGCCGACGTCATCGGACTCGACTGGGCGTACGTGCACGACGAAGCGTGCCGGTGGGAGCACGTCATGAGCGAGCAGGTGGAGCGCCGTCTGCTCGAGATCCTCGACCACCCCACGGAGTCGCCCTACGGCAACCCGATCCCCGGACTCGAGGAGCTCGGCGGCAAGCCAGCCCGCAGCTTCCTCGACGGGGTCGTCAACATCGTGCACCGCGTCGCCGATGCGGCTGAGCCCGTCACGGCGATCGTGCGCCGCCTCGGAGAGCCGGTGCAGTTCGAGCCGGAGCTGCTGGCGCAGCTGCGCGACGCGGGCGTCGTGCCGGGCGCCGTCGCGACGATCGCGGCAGTCGGCTCCTACGTGTCGATCCAGGTCGACGGATACGGCGACGGGCTCGAGCTGCCCAACGAGGTCGCGCACCACATCTACGTCGAGGTCTGAGCGCCCGCTTCCTGTGGATTCGCGCAGTATCCGTCCCCATGCGCGCTTTCGACGCGAGCGCCACCGCGGATCTCGCATACACTCGCCACGTCCCTCAACCGGCTAGGAAGGTGGAGGGCCGCACCGCAGGGCGTCTCGTACACCCATCCTCTGCGGCGTGACGTGACATACGAAAGGGATGGGGCCGTCACCTCGAGCGGCCGAGACGCGGGAGACACCTCTTGAATCCGAGTACCCGACCCAGCCGCTCCGTCGGCTCCCCCTCCGCCCGCAGCCACCGGGCCACCTCGATCCGCAACCTCGCCGTGATCTCGCTCGTCGTTCCGGGCCTCTTCGCCACCGTCGCGATCCCCGCCTACGCGTACACGCCCGCACCCACCGATGAGTCGGCCGCGAGCGAGGCGCTCGCCGCCATCCGCGAGGACGGCGCTCAGGAGCTCGCCGTCGACGACGTGCAGCTCGCTGTCGCCGCGCGCGACTCGTTCGAGACCGTCTCGGCTGCTGAGCTGCGCCGTGCCGCGCAGCGTGCCTCCTTCGCCTCCTACTCGGGGCCGACCGCGCGCGACTACCTCGCGAACCCCCCGTACCCCAACTTCTCGCTCGACCAGGTCGTCGAGGTCGCGTTGCAGTACCAGGGCGTTCCCTACGTCTACGGCGGCAGCACGCCCGCAGGCTTCGACTGCTCGGGCTTCGTGATGTTCGTGTATTCGCAGTTCGGCGTGAAGCTGCCGCACTCGTCTCGTGCGCAGGGGTCGGGCGGAACGCTCATCTCTCGCGAGGATGCGCGCCCTGGCGACGTGGTCGTCATGGACGGCGGCGGCCACTCGGGCATCTACATGGGCGGCAACACGATGATCCACGCCCCGCGCCCCGGCAAGTCCGTCGAGGTGCACAACATCTGGGACAAGAGCGCCTGGTTCGTCCGCTACGGCATCTGAGCCGTCGGATCGCACCCCCGAAGCGACGCCTGATCTCGGTCGGCGTCGCTTCGGTTTTTCTCCGCCTCCCGGGGTTACTCTGGGTTCTCGGAGATTCTTCGGATTCGGGAGGGCTCATGACGACCGCACGATGCATCCGCACCACGGATGCGCGCGCGTGCTCGCTCATGCGGCTCAGCAGGCGGCCGGATGTGCACTGTCACACGTCCGGGATCGGTGAGGCGCTGTCGTTCGCGACGGCGCCTTTCGTGTCTGCAGCCCGGGTCCGCATCTCTCCGGAGTGATCGACAGCCTGCAAGCCGTGCAGGCTCCTCGAGAGGAGTGACGGGTGCACACCACCTTGGTTCTGAACGCCGGATATGAGCCGCTCGCGGTCGTGTCCTTCAAGCGCGCGCTCGTGCTCGTGCTGAACGAGAAAGCGGTCGTGGTCGCTCGCGATGATGAGCACCCGGTGCGTGCGGCGAGCGGCGAGTGGGATCGGCCGTCGGTGATCCTCCTCACGCGGTACGTGCGGATCCCGATGGGGCGCGCCGTGCCCGTCTCGCGGCGCGGCGTGCTGCGCCGTGATGCGCAGCGATGCGCCTACTGCGGCGGGCACGCCTCGACCGTCGATCATGTGGTGCCGAGGTCGCGCGGGGGAGCCGACTCGTGGGAGAACCTGGTGGCGTGCTGCCTGCGGTGCAACAACGACAAGGGCGACCGCACCCCGCACGAGATGGGCTGGGTGCTGCGCTTCACTCCGCGGATGCCTCATGGCACGACCTGGCTCGTGCGGGGGGCCGAGCGGCCCCTGCCTCAGTGGGAGGAGTTCCTCGCGCCCGCGGCGTGAGGTGCGAACCTGGCAGAACCCTGTGTGACAAGGCTGTCTGCCCCTGGGTTGAGGGGCGTTATCAAGACGTGACATCGGCGGCCAACTCGCGTAACCTCGGGTGAGTTGTCGACCCGGAGACTGCTATCAACGTGACTGACTACGAGACACCCACGACGGGGTACCCACCCCGAATCGCGGATCAGTCCTCGGTCGCGCCCGTCTCCGGAGAGCATGTGACCCGCCGCTCAATGCGTGAAGCCGAGCGTCGGGCAACGGCTGGGCCCGTGGTCGACGAGTCACCGTTCGGGCTTCCCCTTCTCCCGCTGGCTCCGCAGGCGTCCGCCGCGCCGCAGCCTGTCGCGTCCGCTCCTGAGAGCGCTCCCGCGCCCGTGCACCCCGTGCAGTACGCGTCGCGGCGTTCCGCCCGCGAGGCCGCCTCGGTCCCTCCCGCTCCTCCGGTGGCGCCGTTCGCCGCCGAGCACCCGGTGGTTCCGCCCGTCGCCGAGCCGGCCCAGCGGGCACCGCGCTTCTCGGGTCGTGGCGAGCGCCGCGCTGCGCGTGTCGAGCGCCGGTCGTCCCAGGTGCGCCACCCGTCCCGTCAGAGGGCGACGGCAGCAGGAACCATGGTGCTCGTCGGCGGGCTGTTCGTCTCCGTCGCGCTCCCGGCGTACGCCTCCGGCGACTATTCGCCGCTCAGCGAGACGGCGGCTGAGTCTGCTGCCCCCGTGCAGGCGCAGATGCTCGCGATCGACACCGAGGCGGCAGCAGCGGTCGCCCCTGAAGCGCGGGACACCTTCGAGGCGATCAGCCCCACGCAGCTGCGCGGGCTGTACCGCGATGCGCTCCGCCAGCAGAACATGACGGCGTACCAGGCGTCCGGTGCGCGCGAGCTGGGCGATGACTACCCGTGGTACGCGGAGCTCACCAAGGGACAGGGTGGCGGGCTGTCGCCGCTCAACTACTACTACCGCGAGTGCGTCGACTTCGTCGTGTGGCGTCTGAACCGCGACGCCGGCTCCACGGCGGCCCCGTTCAAGTACACGTGGTCGAACCTCACCCCGGGAGCGGGCAGCGCCCGCTCGTGGAAGCGCCAGTGGGAGCAGCACGGCTGGGAGGTCAGCTCCACCCCGCAGGCTGGCTGGGTCGCGTGGTTCCCGGGCGGCAACCACGTCTCGTACGTCAACTCGGTGCTCTCGGACGGCTCGGTGCTCATCGAGGAGTACAACTGGGGCCCGCACCTGTACGGTCAGCGGATCATCCCCGCATCCGACGCGCTCTACCTCGCCCCGCCGCCGCGCTGACCCGCGACGTCCGGCTGAACCGCGGCGCGACCTGGTCTTCAGCGCGCGCCGCGTAGACTTCTGCAGGTCGGGCTTCGGCCCGCCCGCCTCTGTAGCTCAATGGAAGAGCAGTTCCGTCCTAAGGAAAGGGTTGGGGGTTCGAGTCCCTCCAGGGGCACCATAGAACGCTTACGAGAACCAGAGTCCAATTCCACCGGCTCTAGTAGGTCTTCTCCGGTTCCACTGCGATCCGCGCCCACGCTTTCAAGCGATGGGCGCTTTTTGCATCCGAAGCGAGTGCCGCCCGTACCCTGCAGCCGGTTCGGGATCGTTGCTGCTCAAGTTTCTGTCACCCGTCGTGAACGGGCGGCGTTCGCTGCCAGTTCCAGCGGTGAGATGGCTGTGACGACGTGCGGTGTCAGGCGAGCGACAGAAAGAGCTTCTCCAGCTCCTCCGTGTCGGCGTCGGTGGTCTCGGGGTTGGTCAGGCACTCCCTGAGGTTGGTGGAGATCACCAGGAACCCTGCGCGGTCGAGCGCCTTCGAGACGGCGGAGAGCTGCTGCACCACGTCGCGGCAGGGGGCGTCGTCTTCGATCGCGCTGATGACGGCGGCGAGCTGCCCCTGCGCACGCCGCAGGCGATTGAGGATCTTGCGCTGCGCTTCCGGGTCGTGGGCGGCGGTGGGGAGGTCGGTGCTGCTCATGGTGTCCTCTCGTGATGACGCTCTCCAGGATACCCCGTAGGGTATAGAACATACCCCCAGGAGTATAGGAAGGATGGTGGCGACATGTGTCGACCCACCTCATGCCGCACGTGCGGCAAGACCACATGGGCCGGATGCGGTCAGCATGTCCAGGCGGTGCGCGCGAGCGTTCCCCGCGGCCAGTGGTGCGCCGGACAGCACTCGGACGCGGAGATCGCCGCGGCGCGCGCCACCCGGGGCGGGTTCTTCGCTCGACTCTTCGGGCGGTGAACTGAGCGCGAACGAGGCGGAGCCACTCGCCGAACAGCCCCGAGATCGGCCCGCGCTGAGGGGGCCGAACGCGAGGCTCCGCATCGCACGGACGCGCGCACGCGGATTGCCCCCGGAGGGGGGTGCACCCGCGGGGCCGGTGCCCCGTAACATGTCGAGTGATATGGCCCGCAACGACCGCAAACGCGCCCGCGACCTGGCAGAGACGCTCGCATGGGCCCTTCGCGAGATGAGCCCGCGCGTCACCGCGCTCCCGGCGAATCCCGACGGACTCGAGCATGGAGTCGCGGTCGAGGTCGTGCCCGGCTACCGCGTGATCCTCTTCCCGCACGGCGCGCGCTGGCGCGGACTCATGGTGCAGTACGAGGCCGCGAGCGGCCATGTGCTGCAGACGTTCGAGCACCAGTCGGGGGTCGACACGGATGAGGAAGCCCCGCGCTGGGCTGCGTCCGTCATCCGCGATGTGCTCGTGTCACTGGTGACCGGCGGCGTCGCCCCCGAGCACGCCGAGCTCGCGGCGGAGCGGCTCACCAAGGTCGACGGCGTCATCCCTCGCCTCTAGCCTCCGTTGACGGTCGTCGTGTCGTCGACGACAACAAGTGGCACCGGCAGCTGGAGGCGTACGAGCGCTTCACCGAGCGCAACCACGCGATCACCGTGCGCGACGCGCTCACCGCTCGCCTGTGACCCCGCGGACGGGGGGAGCGCTCCCTCCGCGCCCGCGGGGTAGCGTCATTCCATATGACGGATCTTCGTGAACGCATCCCCGCGCAGGCTCTCATGGAGAAGGTGGTCTCGCTGCGCGGAACCCCCGACCTCAAGGATCTCCCGCTCGGCATCGTGAAGCCGTCGGCTGACGCGCTGTCGTGGCTGCGGGGCGTGCGCGGCGAGCAGGAAGCCGTGCGCCGCTTCGACAAGCTCGGAGCTGGATGGACCGTCATGCACTCGATCCCGGTCGGCGAGAAGGACAGCGACATCGACCACCTCGCCGTGGGACCGGGTGGAGTGTTCGCGATCAATTCGAAGCGACACGTCGACAAGAGCGTGTGGGTCGCGGGCGGGCGCCTGCTCGTCAACGGACATCAGCAGGATCACATCCGCAATTCCGCGTACGAGGCGGCGCGCACCGCCAAGGCTCTCGCTGCGCGAGGGATCGACGTCCCCGCCCGCGCCGTCGTGGCGATCAGCGGGGCGAAGAGCATCACCATCAAGGCACCCGCCAACTGGAAGGGCCGGCCGGTCGACGTCGTGTCGATGCGTCAGCTCCCGCGTCTGCTCACTCGCGCGCGTGTTCTGGACGACCATCAGGTCGCACGAGTCGTCGACATCGTCTCGCGCCCCGAGACGTGGAGCACGCGGGTGAGGTCGCCGGCCGAGGTGGAGGGGATGCTCGCGGCCTATGCAGCGATCGACCGCGGCGTCGATCGCTGGCGGATGCTCGTGATGCTCGTTGTTCTCGCCGGACTCGCCGCCCTTGTTGGTCTGAGTGCTGCGCTCGCGAGCGGGGCGCTGACCCCGTTCCTCACAGACTGAGCCAGAGTGCGACGGTCGCCGCGACGACGGTGACCGGCGCCGCGAGGAGCCCGAGCAGCATGTAGCGGCGCCACGAGAACTCGACGCCGTGCGAGCGCAGACGGTCGTGCCACAGCAGCACGGCGAGGGATGCCCACGGCGTGATGAGCGGGCCGGCGTTCACGCCGATGAGCAGAGCCGCGATCCGCGCGGGGGAGTCCGCGACCTGCTCGAGCGCGAGATAGGCGGGCAGATTGTCGATGAGGTTCGCTCCCACGGCACCGGATGCCGAGAGCCGCAGGAGCGCCCCCAGCGAGTCCCCGGTTCCGGTGATCGCGCCGAGCGCCTCGGCGAGGCCTGCCGCATGCGCCGTCTCGACCACGAGGAAGAGACCGCTCGCGAACAGCAGCAGACCCCAGGGCACGAGCCGCACGTGCACCGAGCTGGGCGCGCGCACCGCGAACACGGTGAGGAGCACGATGGCCGCTGCGCTCGACGGGATCCACACAGGCATGCCGCTCACGAGCAGCGGGATGAGCGCGGCGACGACACCTGCCGAGACCCAGAACAGCAGCGGATCGTAGGGTGCCTCACGCGCGACCCGCACGTAGCGGGTGCCGATCTCGCGGCGGAAGACGATCGCGATGATGACGCACGGAACGACCACAGCGACGATCGCGGGAGCGGCCATGAGGGCGGCGAAGCGCGCCGGATCGGAGAAGCCGAGCGCGTGCTCCGCGAGCAGGTTCGTGAGGTTCGAGACCGGCAGCAGCAGCGATCCGGTATTCGCGAGCCACACGGTCGTGAGGGCGAACGGCAGCGGCGGGTAGCCGTGGTGCCGCGCGAGGATGACGACCACCGGGGTCAGCAGCACCGCCGTCGTGTCGAGCGACAGGAACACGGTCGCGGTGACGGCCAGGGCGACGATGAGCAGCCACAGCGCCCAGCCGTGCCCTCGACCGAGGCGCGCGAGACGCTCCGCGACGGCGGCGAAGACGCCCGCGCGATCCGCGAGTTCCGCGACGATCGTGACGGCGACCGCGAACAGCAGAACCGGCCACACACGTTCGCCGATCGCGAGGGCGTCGCCCGCGGGCAGCAGGCCGGTCGCAATCGCGACCGCGCCGAGCCCGAGCAGGGCCATGCCGATGATCGCGAGACGCACCGGATGAGCGTAATCCGCGCGAAGCCGCGTCACGCGCGACAATGGGGTGTGGATACCGCCGCCATCGAGACCGCCGACCTGTCCGACCGCCGAGTGCTCGACGTCCTCGCTGAGCACCTGGCCGAGATGCACGCCACGTCGCCCGCGTGCAGCGTGCACGCGCTCGATGTGTCGGGTCTGCAGCGCCCCGATGTCACGGTCTGGGCGATGACAGACGGCGATGCGGTGCTCGGCACCGTCGCCCTCAAGGAGCTCGATCCGGCGCACGGCGAGCTCAAGTCGATGCGCACGGTCGCGGCGGCACGCGGACGCGGCATCGGCCGGCGGCTGCTCGCGCACGCCCTCGAGGAGGCGCGTCGGCGGGGCTACCGCCGGGTGAGCCTCGAGACCGGCTCGCAGGAGTTCTTCGTCCCCGCGCGCACCCTCTACGCGCGGGCGGGCTTCGCCGAGACGGGCCCGTTCGGGGACTACGTGCCCGACCCGCTCAGCGTGTTCATGACGATCGAGCTCACCTCATGACCTCCGGCGGGGGAGCGGCGGCGCCCCGCCGTCGACCGGCGATGCGGGTCGCACTCGCGGTGCTCGGCGTTGCGGCATTCGCGCTCGGGGTCGTGCTCATCGTGCGGCCGACGACCTCGCTCGGCACCATGGCGTGGCTGCTGGGCATCGCCCTGCTCGTGCAGGCGGGAATCGAGCTGCTCTCGGATCGCGACACCGAGCGGCGCTGGACGCGGATCGTGTCCGCGATCCTGTGGGCGGCCGCGGGGATCGTGGTGCTTGCGCTGCCCGGTCTGACGGTGCGCATCGCGACCGTCGTGGTGGCGGTCGCGCTCATCATCCGGGGCGTGCTGCAGCTCGGCTCGGTGGTGCGCGCCGGGCAGAGCGTCGACGCCCGCATCGCGGCGGGCGCCGTCGGCGCCGCAACCGTCATCGCCGGTGTGCTCGCCCTCACCTGGCCCGACGTCACGGCGCTCCTCGTCGCCGTCGCGTTCGGCGGCCTCCTCATCGTCACCGGCATCCGGATGCTCGTGCTCGCCATTCGCCGGCGCCGCGCCGCGCGCGTCGCGCGCGAGCGGCCACTGTGGGCACGGTGGACGCGCACCGTCGCAGCTGTGCTCGCCCTCGTCGTCGCGATCGCGGGTGCCGGATTGAGCATGCGCCTGACCGGCGGCGCGCCCGGTGTCGACGAGTTCTACGCGTCGCCGCGCGACGTTCCGTCCGAGCCCGGCGAGCTCATCCGCGCTGAGCCGTTCGAGCGCGGCGTCCCGGACAACGCGCACGCCTGGCGCATCCTCTACACGACCACGACGGGCGATGGAGAGCCTGCCGTGTCGAGCGGCCTCGTGGTGGTGCCGCGCGACGGCGACGGCGACTGGCCCGTCATCGACTGGACCCACGGCACCACGGGCGTCGCGCGGCAGTGCGCCCCGTCGCTCGCCGACGAGCCGTTCGAATCCGGTGCGCTCTTCGCGCTGCCCGAGGTGATCGATGCCGGATGGGCGCTCGTCGCCACCGACTACATCGGGCTCGGGGGAGAGGGGAAGCACGCCTACCTCGTGGGCGCGGATGCCGCGCATGCGGCGCTCGACGCCGTGCGCGCCGCACGCGAGCTCGACGAGGCGGATCTCGGAGCAGACACGGTCGTATGGGGGCACTCTCAAGGCGGTGCCGCGGCCCTGTGGACCGGGGCGGTCGCCGACGACTACGCCCCCGACGTTCCGCTCGCGGGCGTCGCGGCTCTCGCGCCCGCGGCCGATCTCCCCGCGCTCGTCGACAGCCTGGAGACCATCACGGGCGGCAGCGTCTTCGCGTCGTTCGCGATCGCCGGATTCACGACGGCCTACCCGGATGTGACCTACCGCCAGTACGTGCGTCCCGGCGTCGAGGTGACGGTGCGCGAGATGGCGACCCGCTGCCTCGCCGAATCGAGCGTCCTCGTCTCGCTGGCCAACGCGCTCGCACTCACGGGAGACCCTCGGGTGTTCCGCGTCGACCCCACGAGCGGGCCGCTCGAGCGCCGCCTCGTCGAGAACATCCCGCCCGCCGAGGGCTCCGCGCCGCTGCTGCTCGGGCAGGGTTCCACGGATTCCCTCATCACCCTCGACGCGCAACGCGGCTACGTGGAGTCGCTGTGCGCCGCCGGGCGCGACGTCGACTTCCGGGTATACGAGGGCCTCGACCACATCCCGCTCGTCGAACCCGGTTCACCTGCGATCCAGGAGCTGCTCGCATGGACCGCGGACCGGCTCGCGGGGGTGCCTGCGCCGACCGGCAGCTGCGCGCCGCCGGAGTGACCGCGCCGGAACGCGCCGCGTCGCCTCCCGGAATCTCTCGGGAGGCCGACCTATCGTTGCCGTGTGTGGCCTGCCAATCGTCGGGATGATGACACCGGGGACAACCCGGTGATTCCCAATGCGTCTTCGCAGTCGGCCGCGTCGCCGCTGCTCTCCCCCGCCCCCGCCGCCCGTGCGGTGGCCGACCCCGCGCGTGCCGCGTGGCGGGAGGAGCTCGCCGGGATAGGCGGCCCGTCACCGCTGCTGCACTTCACCGACTCGCCCACCACGCGCATCGAGCTCTCGACCACCCACCCGGGCGGACTCGCACGCTTCATCACGGGCAAGGCGACGCTGCTGTCGCAGCTCATCCGCGACGACCTCGCGCTGCGCTCCGCGCGCGTCGCCGCGGAGCGCATCACGGCGAAGAGCCTCGAGCTCTCGACGACCCGCGGCCTCGACGTCGTGCACCTCGGAATCGGAGTGGTCCGCTGGACGCACGAGCGCGTCGACCACTGCGCTCCGCTTCTGCTGCGCCCGCTCGCGATCCGCCGCCACGGGCGCGACTTCGAGCTGCGCCTGAAGGGTGCAGCTCAGCTCAACCCGGCGCTCGCTCGCGCGCTCGAGACCCAGTACGGCATCTCACTCGACGCCTCCACCTTCGTCGCGCTCTCGGATGACGACGGCACGTTCAAGCCCAACGCCGTCATCGACCAGCTGCGTCGCCTCACCGGCCACCTCGGCGAGATCCTGGTGCAGCCGCGCCTCGTCGTCTCGACGTTCCACGAGGTCGCGCACGCCATGACCTCCGATGCGGCGGATCTCGACCACCTCGTGCTCGACGCCGTCGCGGGCGACGCGACTGCCAAGTGGACGCTCGAGGAGAGCTACCACCCGGTCGAGCACATCGACCCGGATCGCCGTGACCCCTCGACGGATGCGCTCCTCCTCGACGCCGACGCCGAGCAGGAGCGCGTCGTCGCGCAGATCGCTGCGGGCAACTCGCTCGTCGTGCGCACGATGCCCGGCACCGGATCCACCCAGACGATCGTGAACGCCCTCGGCGCACTCGTGGCGCAGAACAAGCGCGTTCTCGTCGTGGGCCCGCGTCGTGCGAGCCTGCGCGATGTCGCCCAGCGTCTCACCGAGGTCGGGCTCGCGGGCGTCGCCGTGTCGCCGTCGACGCTGCGTCGCGATGTCGTGCGCGGCATCGCGCGCGCCGAGAAGGCCACGCAGCCGCAGCTCGCCGAGGTCGACGAGGCACTCGTGCGCCTGCGCAGTGTGCTCATCGACTACCGCGAGGCGCTCTCGCGACCGGATCCCGCGCTCGGCGTCTCGGTGTCCGACTGCCTCGCCGAGCTCTCGCGTCTCGCGCTGCTTCCGCATGCGCCGCGCACCACCGCGCGCCTCAGCCCCTCCGCCGTGGCGCGTCTCGCCGACGACCGCGCGGCTGCCGCCGCGACGATGGTCGAAGCAGCTCGCCTCGGCGAGTTCCGCTACGGCCCGGGGGACTCTCCCTGGTACGGCGCACAGTTCGCGAGCGGGGACGACGCCCTGCGCGCCCACGCGATCGCGAAGAAGCTGAGCGCAGAGACCCTCCCGCGCCTCCTCGCGCGCGCCAACGAGGTCATCGGCAAGACGCGCATGCGTCCGTTCACGACGATCGCCGAGCTCGACATCTACCTGCGTCTGCTCCACGACCTGCGCGACACGCTCGACCGCTTCGAGCCGGGCGTCTTCGACCGCTCGCTCGCCGAGCTCATCGTCGCGACCGCGCCGCGCCGCGAGGCACCGGAGATGTCGGCCACCAACCGCCGCCGACTGAAGAAGCTCGCGCGCGAGTACGTTCGCCCCGGCATGCACGTCTCCGACCTGCACGACGCGCTCACCTCGATCCAGCACCAGCGCATCCTCTGGCAGCGCTACGTCGCCGTCGGCGTCACACCGGAGGTGCCCGCGGGCGTCTCGGATGTGCAGGTCGCGCTGCAGCAGGTCGCCGCGGATCTCGCCGAGCTCGACGCGCCCCTCGGCACCCAGCTCGCGAACCTGCCGCTGCACCAGCTCGTCGATGTGCTCGCACAGCTCGCGGTCGAATCGGATGTGCTCCTCAACCTGCAGGAGCGCAGCAACCTCATGAAGAAGCTGCGCGACCTCGACCTCGAGCCGCTCATCCTCGACCTCGCTGAGCGTCATGTGCCCGAGGAGCAGGTGGCCGCCGAGCTCGAGCTCGCCTGGTGGCGCTCCGCGTTCGACGGGCTGCTCACGGGCGACCGCGCACTCCTCGGCGCCAAGACTGAGGTGCTCGAGCGACTCGAGGCGGACTTCCGTCTCGTCGACGAAGCGCACCAGCAGGGCAACGCGGGCCTCCTCGGATGGCAGCTCGCCGAGAACTGGCGCATCGGCATCGTCGACTGGCCGGAGGAAGCGGCGGCGCTCAAGCAGCTCATCCTCACCGACGAGCTCACCTCCGAGAGCCTGCAGCGCCTCGCACCGCACCTCTCGCGCACGGTCGCGCCCGTCTGGCTCGCGTCGCCCTACGAGGTGCCCGAGGTCGCGGATGCGGTCGCCATCGACGTCGTCATCCTCATGGATGCCGGTGCCACGACCATCGCCGAGAACGTGGGCGCGATCCGTCGGGCCAAGCAGGTGGTCGCGTTCGGCGACCCCGTGACCCAGACGCCCGCGCCGTTCCGCATCGGCCTCGCCGAGGGCGAGGAGCCCGTCGCCGCCGGCTACCCGTCCCTGCACCGGCCGATGCCCCTCGGTCGACCCGAGGTCGCCGAGGTCGACGAGAAGGGCTCTGCGGAGGCGGATGCCTCGGACGACGTCGAGCTGATCGAGCCTGACGAGACGACGACCGCGGCTCCCGGCGACGACCTGCACGGCCAGTCGGCGTTCGCGCGCCTCGCATCGGTGCTCCCGTCACTCACTCTCACGCGCAGCTACCGGGCGGGAGGCGAGGATCTCGCCGAGCTCGTCAACCGCCGCTTCTACGGCGGACGCATCGACGCCCTCCCGTGGGCGGGGTCCTTCCTCGGCCACGGCAGCCTGTCGCTCGACTTCATCGAGAACGGCACGGGCCTTCCCGATCCCGACAGCGGCGCCGTCGAATCGGTCGATGCCGAGGTTGCGCGCGTCGTCGAGCTCGTGATCGAGCATGCCGCCACGCGCCCACGCGAATCGCTCATGGTCGTCACGGCGTCGGAGAAGCACGCCGTGCGTGTCATGAACGCGGTGCTCGCGCAGATGTCGAGCCACCAGGCGCTCAGCGAGTTCCTGCTGGGGGAGCGCACGGAGCACTTCGCCGTGCTGCCCGTCGAGCGCGCTGTCGCGCAGAGCCGCGACCGGGTGATCTTCTCGATCGGCTACGGTCGCACCCCGCACGGCCGCGTGCTGAGCGACTTCGGTGCGCTCGGTCAGCCGGGCGGCGAGCGTCTGCTCGCCGTCGCGATGACCCGTGCCCGCCGCTCGCTCGTGATCGTCACCTGCGTGCAGGCCGACGACCTCGATGAGGAGCGGATGAAGCACGGCGCCGTCGCGCTCGCGCAGCTGCTGCGCGAAGTGGCCGCACGTCGCGCCGAGCCGCCGCTGCCCGACGACTCCGATCCGACGCTCGTCGATCTCGCCCGTCGACTCGAGGCGCGCGGCCTCCGTGTGGCTCTCGGCCACCGCGGCAAGCTCGGCCTGGTGGTCGCGAACGGCGGCAAGTGCATCGTCGTCGACACCGACACCGTGTTCGAGGGTCGTGTGCTGCGTGAGGCGCTGCGTCTGCGACCCGAGGTGCTGCGTCGCCTCGGCTGGCACTACACGCGCGTGCACGCCTTCGAGCTGTTCGCCGATCCGGATGGCGTCGCCGACCGCATCGCGCGGTTCGCCGGCCTCGCTGGCGGACCGATCACCGAGGAGATCCCCGTCGTTGGAATCACGCACGCCAGCTGACGACCAGCTCCCCTCCGACTCAGCGGACGCGGATCGTGTCATGCCCGATCCGCAGCCCGCCGAACGGAAGGCGGCCCGTCGCCCCCATCGGCGCGTCACCACGCCGCCGCCCGCCGGAAGCGACCCGTCTCCGCTGCCCGAGCCGCCGCGCCTGCCCTCCGGCGACAACGACGAGCGGATGCGTCGCGAGAAGCCCCCGCACTACTGAGGGCATGAGAAGAGGCCGCCGCGCGGCTGCGCGACGGCCTCCATCCGGAGAAGCTCCGGTCAGATCGTCTTCTGCTCGGCGAGCAGGTCGCGGATCTCGGCGAGAAGCTGCGTCTCGGTGGGCCCCGCGTCCTCGTCGGCGATGCCCTTCTTCGCGGCCTGGCGCTCGCGCAACGTGTTGACGGGCAGCACGAGGAGGAAGTAGACGACGGCGGCGACGATGAGGAAGTTGATCGCGGCGCCGATCACCGCACCGAAGTACATGACGGCCTCGCCGCCGCTCGTCGTGGGGATCGCGACCGGCAGCGCCGTGCTGAGCGACTCGGCGTTGAACAGCGCCCCGATCGCAGGGTTGATGACGGCATCGACGATCGCGGTGACGATCGCCGTGAATGCCGCGCCGATGACGACGGCGACCGCGAGGTCGATCACGTTGCCACGGAGGATGAAGTTTCGGAAGCCCTTCACAGGTGGCCTTTCAATCTAGGAGGAGGATGGGGTGGGAGCGGCGGTCGGAGCCGGAGCGCTCGGGGCGGACGTCGACCCGCTGGAGGTCGAGCTCGCACCGGAGTTGGAGGATCCGGACCGCGAGTCGGTGCGGTAGAAGCCGGATCCGTTGAAGGTCACCCCGACCGCGCTGAACAGCTTGCGAAGCCGTCCGCTGCAGGTGGGGCATTCCGTGAGGGAGTCGTCAGTGAACGCCTGCTGGACGTCGAAGGCGTGGTCGCACTCGGTGCAGCGGTAGGAATAGGTCGGCATAGCACCCCCAGGCTACGCGAAACGCCTGATACCGCCAGGCGTGACGACGCCATCCACCGGCATGTCGTGGGATTCGGTCGGCACCTCGTCGACCAGCTCGTCGTCGTAGATCACCGCGTACACGGGAGGGCGCGTCGCCATGGAGCCGAGCATCTTGTCGAAGTAGCCTCGCCCCCATCCGAGGCGCATGCCGTTGCGGGCGATGCACGCGGCGGGCACGAGGATGAGGTCGACGTCGTTGATCGCGATCGGCCCGAGCAGCTCGCTCGTGGGCGTGGGCATGCCCAGCAGGTCCTGATCCTCATCCGCGCCGTCGTAGGGAGCCCAGTCGAGGAGCCCGTCGGCGCGCGACACCGGCAGAAGCACCTCGAGCCCGTGCTCGTCAGCCCAGCGCAGGAACCCGCGGGTCTCGGGTTCGTCATTGGTGGAGAGGTAGGCGGCGAACCGCTTCGCGTCGAGGTCGTGCACGAGCTGCACGATGTGTCGGGTGAGCGAATCGGCGGCCTCACCGCGCTCGGTGCTCGTGCGGTTGCGTCGGCGCTGACGCAGCTCGGCCCTCAGGGCGCGCTTCTGATTCTCTGCGTGGTCGCTCACAGGCCCATCGTAGGATCCTGACCCCTTCCGGGGGTGCACTGCTACGGTGGCGTTCGTGGCTTCCCGTATAACGAAGGCTGTTGTCCCTGTCGCTGGGCTCGGAACGCGGTTTCTGCCTGCGACCAAGGCGATGCCCAAGGAGATGCTTCCGGTCGTCGACAAGCCCGCGATCCAGTACGTCGTGGAGGAGGCCGTCTCCGCCGGTCTCACCGACGTGCTCATGATCACCGGGCGCAACAAGAGCGCTCTCGAGAACCACTTCGATCGGGTGGGCGAACTCGAGGCCGTCCTCGAGCGCAAGGGCGACGACGAGAAGCTCCGCAAGGTCGACTACTCGACTCACCTCGCCGACATCCACTACGTGCGCCAGGGAGATCCGAAGGGGCTCGGCCACGCCGTGCTCCGCGCGAAGATGCACGTGGGGCAGGAGTCGTTCGCGGTGCTTCTCGGCGACGACATCATCGACGCGCGCGACCCGCTGCTGACGCGGATGCTCGACGTGCGCGAGGAGCTCAACACCACCGTCGTCGCACTCCTCGAGGTCGACCCGTCGCAGACCCACCTCTACGGCATCGCGACGGTCGAGCCGACCGACGACGACGATGTCGTGCGCATCACGGGCCTCGTCGAGAAGCCCCCGCCCGGGGAGGCGCCGTCGAACTTCGCCATCATCGGCCGCTACGTGCTGCGCCCCGAGATCTTCGAGATCCTCGAGCGCACGAAGCCCGGCAAGGGCGGTGAGATCCAGCTGACCGATGCGCTGCAGGAGCTCGCGACCGGTCCCGACTGGGCGGGCGGCGTGCACGGCGTCGTGTTCCGCGGACGCCGTTACGACACCGGCGATCGACTCGACTACCTGAAGGCCATCGTGCAGATCGCGGTCGACCGAGATGACCTGGGCCCGGATTTCAGCTCCTGGCTCGCGGACTTCGTCGGACGCTCCGAGGGTGACCGCTCGTCCTGAGCGCGCACCCTGGGTAGTCTGACGCCACAATGGCTACGCCCACGCTCACCGACGGTCCCATCCGAATCCGTCCGATCCGCATCCGCGACGCTCGTCCACTCGAGAACGAGCTCCTTCGCAACCGCTCGTGGCTGCGGCAGTGGGAGGCGAGCAACCCGCACGGGCAGGGCGGCTTCGATGTGAAGGCGTCGATCCGCTCGCTGCAGTCGAACGCTCGCGCGGGAGGCGGTCTGCCGTTCGCGATGGAGTACGACGGCGAATTCGCCGGGCAGCTGAACGTCTCGGGGATCACCTACGGCTCGCTGTCGTCGGCGACCCTCGGTTACTGGGTCGCGGAGCGCTTCGCCGGGAAGAACATCACGCCGACGTCGGTGGCGCTCGCGACCGACTACTGCTTCTTCACGCTGGGCCTGCACCGCATGGAGATCTGCATCCGCCCCGAGAACGCCGCGAGCCTGCGTGTGGTGCAGAAGCTCGGCTTCCGCTACGAGGGACTTCGCCGGCGCTTCATCCACATCAACGGCGACTGGCGCGACCACTTCTGCTTCGCGCTCGTCGTCGAGGAGGTGCCGACCGGCGTGCTGCGGCGCTGGAAGGATGGGCGTGCTTCCGAGTCGGCGGCGCGCATCCCCGAGCACGACCTGACGGCCGCGACGCGGCCCCTGCGCCTCGGCTGAGGCAGGCGTGCGGCGCGCCCTGCGCGTCGCAGGGTGACGAGGCTCGTACGCTGGGGGAATGGACTTCTCGGGTGCGGGCACAGCGATCATGCTGGCGCTCGCAGCCGTGCTCTGGTTCGTCTACCTGGTGCCGTCCTGGGTGCGTCGCCGTGAGTACCTCGCGACCGAGCTCAACGCCACGCGTCTGCAGCGCACGATCCGTGTGATGGCGGAGGCAGCCGAGGCGCCGCAGGAGATCCAGCTGGAGCTCGCCGCGCGTGAGGCTGCCAAGCACGAGAAGCTGCTGCGCCAGGAGCAGCGCCGCGCCGAAGCCGAGACGCGGGCCGAGCTGCGCGCCGCAGCCGCGCGCGCCCGGATCGCCGAGGCTCGCGCCGCCGAGATCGAGCGTGCCGCTCGTGCCGCCGAAGCTGAGGCCGAGCGTGCCGCCTCGGCAGCCCTTCGCGCGCAGCGGGCGGCGACGACCGCTCGTGATGGTCTGCGTCGCGCGCGCCGTCTCGCGGGCCTTGTGCTGCTCGCCTCGCTCGTCGTCGCGGCAGTGCAGGTGTGGCTCATGGTCGCGAACGGCGCCGTCGTCGGCTCGTGGGTGGTGCTCATCGCGTGTGCGTCGGGGGCCGCGGCATCGATCTCACTGCAGAATCGCATCGTCGCGCGCACGCGATCGCTTGCGGGTGAGGAAGCTCCGGTGCGCACGGTCGCGCGTCGGACTGCATCGACGCTCATCGACGCGGAGCTCGCGCCCGAGCCGGTGCGTGAGTGGACGCCCGTGCCCCTGCCGAAGCCGCTCTACGTCGAGCGTCACCAGCCGCCGCGTGAGCCCGTCGTTCCGCCCGTGAGCGCCGAAGCGCTGCTGCGCGCGGCCGCCGAGGAAGCCGAGCGTGCGCTGGCCGCGGCGCACGCCGAGCCCGAGGTCGTGAAGTTCCCGGTACGCGCTGCCGAGCCCGCTGCGGTCGCCGCGCCGGCCCCCAGCCGCTTCGCCTCGATGGGGCGCGTCGACGCATCCGCAGTCGAGTTCGACCTCGACGAGATCCTGCAGCGACGTCGCTCCGGCTGACGCCGCACGGCCGCCCCCTGGTCACGGGGCCCCTCCGAGGGGTGATATTGTTATCAGGCAACACGGGCCCTTGGCGCAGTTGGTAGCGCGCCTCGTTCGCATCGAGGAGGTCAGGAGTTCGAATCTCCTAGGGTCCACCATGTCAGAGCCCCGCGGTCACGCGGGGCTCTTCTGGTTTCCGGATCCATTCGGGCGGGCGATCGCTCAGCCGGCCCCCGCTACCCTCGGAGGGTGTTCGCCAGCCCGAAATCCCTGTTCCGCGTGCTCGCCTTCGCCGAGGTCGGCTCCTGGACGCTCCTCATCGTCGGCCTCATCCTGCGTGCGACCGCGGGTCTCGACATCGCCGCCACGATCGGCGGATCGATCCACGGCTTCGTGTTCATCTCCTACGGTGCGACCGCAGTCCTGCTCACCTTCCACCAGCGCTGGCCTGCGGGAATCGGCGCCGTCGCGATCGCGAGTGCGGTGATCCCGTACGCAACGGTTCCCGTGGAGCGCTGGCTCGCACGCACCGGCCGCCTCGAGGGCCAGTGGATGCTCGAGGTGCCCGCCGCGCCGGAGCGTCGCTGGTACGACGGCATCATGGTGTGGTTCCTGCGGCGCCCGTGGGTGTTCGGGCTGCTCATCGTTGCGCTCATCGTGCTCGTGTACGTGGTGCTCGTGACGCTCGGGCCGCCCATCCCCAAGAACTGAGCCACGCGGCCCTCGGAGGCGAGGGAGAGCGCGTCAGCCGCACCAGCTGGAACGCATCCCGGGGAGCCCGCGCGAGGCGTCTCCCGTGACCGCATCGACGAAGTAGGTGGTCGTCCCCTCCCAGCCGGGAGCGTACGGGTCGTTGTCGGAACGCGAGCCCGCGGGGATCACCTCGACGGCGACGTACTGGCCGTTCGGCGAGAGGCAGATCTCGCCGACCCGTGCGCTCGCGGAGGCGGGGCGGAACAGCTCGTGCGTGCCCGACGGATCCACACGGACGACGACCGAGCGCGGCGCATCCGCGGGGCCCAGCAGGTCGGTGAACGCCTCGATGCTCGACGTCGTCGAGGCGAGGAGGAAGCCCACGGGGTAGAGATCGGGGTCGATGTCGATCGGAGGAAGCTCGAGTGCGTCGCTCTGACCGGACGCGAGGTCGATGATCGTTCCGGATGTGGGGTCGGCGACGACCAGCTGCACGGTTCCGGGCAGGAACCCTCGGAGCTCGGTGTGGGTGCCGAGAAGCTGTGGGGCGGCGTCACCCAGAACATCGACGAGCAGAAGCTCGCGGTCGGTCGTCTGCATCACGACGGAGGTCGTGCCCGGAACCCACAGCCAGTCGCGGAGGACGAGCTCGTCGCCTGCAGCGTCTCGGATGGGACGCGGCGTCCATGATGCGTCCTCCAGATCGACGATGTGCAGAACGCCCTCCGCCGATCCCTCGTCCGTGAGGAAGCCGACGAGCAGCTCGCTCGTCGCGGCCTGCAGCGCGCGCACCCCGGTCGTGTCGGGAAGGGGCATCTCGTAGCTCTGCGGATCGTCAGGCACGCGCAGCTGGAGGGAGGGGATGCCCGCCTGATCGGTCGCGACGTACACGACGATGTCGCGCGCCACCGCGTACTCCTGGATGTGGTCGGCGCTCACGACGGGCTCCGTCGAGTGGGTGCCGGCGACCGACGCGCGGATGATCTGATCCTCGCCGTCGGCACGGAGGAGGCTGTACACGAGCGCGTCCTCGGTGGTGAACGTGTGACGCAGCGTCGACGCCGCCCCCGTGGCGGTGCCGCGGACATCCACCTCGACCGTGTACTCCTCGGCGTACCGCAGCACCGAGTCGAATCGCACCGTGACGCGACCCCCGTCGGCCGTGACCGTGACCGGGGTATCGGGGGTCACACGCACGTCGGCGTCGACGACCGGCTCGATCGGCTGATCCGTGTCGATGACGAGTCGCTGCCCGGAGCGCTCGACGGCGGCGGCGGCGTTGACCGAGGCGTCGCGGATCGCCGGCCCGCGCACCGCGCCCAGCGCCGCGAGCGCGAGCGTCGCGACCGTGAGCGCGACGACGACGGTGCCGAACGCGCGCCGGTATCCCGCCTGCGCCCGACGAGCGCGTGCGGCGTTCCGCACCATCGAGATCTCAGTAGACATACGGGTCCGCGGGCTGCTCGACGGCGGTGATCTCGCTGGGCTTCAGAACGACGGGCTCATCGGATTCGACATCCGGGTTGTCGACGAAGGTGCCGCTCGCGTGCACCCAGGAGTCGACGGGGAAGCGCGTCTCCCACTCGGGCAGGTACACCGGCACCCCGACCGGCTGCGCGTCGAGCGTGCAGTGGGTCACGACGAAGCGCACGATGTAGAAGACGTTCTCGGGGTCCTCCGGGTCTGCGGTGACGAATCCGGTGAGGTCGGGGCGGCTCGCCGCGAGAGAGGCGGCGTCGTTCCCCTGCCGCAGCAGTGTGGCCCATTCCCTCACGGTGTACCCCGAGCCATCTCCGGCGGAGAGCTCGACGGTGTCGGCGGAGCTGCTCAGCTGGTTGAGGTCGCGGTGCGCTGCGGTGCTCGAGGTGAGCGTCGCGGGCGGGAGCACGAGCAGCGCCCCGGCGCATCCGAGCACGACAGCTGTCGACCGTCCGACGGCCCAGGCGCGACCCGTGCGCGACTCCGCCTCACCCTCCGGGTGCTCGTGCATCTCGTCCTCGTCCCGTGAGCCGGGCAGGAGCACGAGAGCTCCGATCGCGGCCATCCCGGCGATCGCGGTGAGGATCACCGTGAAGACGACATAGCGCGGATGGATGTAGAGGGTCAGCTGGCCGGTGGCGGCGAGCCACAGCACGGCCACCACCGCGATGAGCGTGAGGAGCACACCGCGGTAGTGGGAGGTGAAGCGCTCAGCCAAGCAGGTTCACCCCGAATCCGAGGGCGGCGGCGGCGAGCGCGGCGACGAGGGTGATGCGGACGAGGGTGCCCGTGGTGAAGGTGGTGCGCAGCAGGGCGAGCATCTTCACATCCACCATCGCCCCGAAGACGAGGAAGGCGACAACGGCGCCCGGCATGAACACCGAGCCGAAGGAGACGATGAAGAACGCATCGACGTTGGAGCAGATCCCGATGATGAACGCGAGCACCATGAGTGCGAGGACGGACAGCACGGGGTTGGCTCCGAGCGCGACGAGTGCGTCTCGGGGGACGCCCACCTGGATGATGCCGGCGATCAGGCAGCCGAGGATGAGCGCGGGGAGCACGGCGCTGGTCTCCTCGGCGAATCCGACGAACGCGCGCCGCATCCGCGAGCCCTGGGCCGGGTGGTCGTGGTGCGCCCGGCAGGTGGCCTGGAACCCGGGGGTGAGGAGGTTCTGGGGTTGCGGGTGGCGGCTGAACATCCATCCGATGAGATTCGCGATGAGGAACCCGCCGAGGATGCGCGCGATGAGGATGCCGTGATCCCAGCCGAACGCCTGGTAGGTGACGATGATCGTCACGGGGTTGAGGATGGGGGCCGCGAGCAGGAAGGTGATCGCTTCGGGGACGCTGAGGCCGCGCACGATGAGGCCGCGCGCGAGCGGCACGTTGCCGCACTCGCAGACGGGAAGCAGGATTCCGAGCAGCGAGAGCGCGGCGCGACGCAGCATGGGGGTGCGCGGCAGGTAGCGCTCGAAGACCCACGCGGGCACCCACACCTGAACGACGACGGACAGCAGCACGCCGAGGAAGATGAACGGCAGCGACTCGATGAGCACGCTCGCAGAGAGGGTGACGAGGTCGCGGGCGACAGTGGGAAGGGTCTCGGCGGGAAGATCTCCGGTGAGGGTGCGCAGCGCGACGAACGCCGCGAGCAGGAGAAGTGCCACGACGGCCGCGGTGGTGGGGCGCACGCGGGCCGGCCGGGTCTGCTGCATGTGCTTCAGGTTAGGCGATGCGGATGGGGGGATCCGGCGGACGCCGGACGCTATCCGTTTTGACAATCATTATCAATAAGGCGTACCGTCGCCGTATGACTTCCCCTCGCCTGCCGCTCCTCGCCCTCACGACCGCCGCCATCGCGGCGCTCGCGCTCGTCGGCTGCGCCCCTGGCGACACCGACTCGACGAGCGACCGACTGCAGATCGTCGCGTCGACCAACGTCTACGCCTCGATCGCCTCCGCGATCGCGGGAGACGGCGCGGATGTGGAGGCGATCATCGACGACATCGCCTTGGACCCGCACGAGTACGAAGCAACCACCCGCGATGCCCTGGCGCTCGACCGTGCCGACCTCGTGATCATGAACGGCGGCGGCTACGACGAGTTCATGAGCACGCTGCTGGGAGCCCAGAGCACGTCCCCCGTCGTGATCGACGCGGTCGAGATCGCCGATCATGACGACGAAGACGGTGCGCACGCCGGCGAGGATCACGCGGACGATGGGGCCTCCGAGGGGGCCGACGAGCATGCGGGGCACGACCACTCCGGGCACGACCACGGCGAGGTGAACGAGCACGTCTGGTACGACCTCCACGCGATGAGCGACCTCGCGCACGAGATCGCGGATGCGCTCGCCGAGCTCGACCCGGACGGCGCAGCCGAGTACCAGGCGAACGCCGAGGCCTTCGTACGCGACCTCGATGAGGTCCACGAGCGCGCCCACGCGATCGCCGACTCCCACGAGGGTCTCCAGGTCGCCTCCACCGAGCCCGTTCCCCACTACCTGCTCGAGCTCGCAGGGCTCTCGGACGCGACACCGGCCGAGTTCACGCGCGCCGTCGAATCCGGGGTCGATGCCCCCGTGCTCGTCGTGCAGGATGTGCTCGAGCTCGTCTCGGGCGGGACGGTCGCGTTCCTCGCCTACAACGAGCAGACGGTCAGCCCGCAGACGCAGGAGGTGCTCGCGGCGGCTGGGGCGGCGGGCCTGCCCGTGGTGTCGTTCAGCGAGCTGCTGCCCGAGGGGCTCGACTACATCGAGTGGATGAGCTCGAACGTCGACGCGATCCAGGCTGCGGTCAGCTGACGGCTCTCAGGTGCCCGTCTCAGCCCCAGGCTGAGGCGGGTGCCTTCACGACCTTGATGTCGTGGTAGTGCCAGTGCTTGCCGTTGTTGTACATCCCCGACGCCCAGCCCGAGTACCAGATGGCGTTCTCGATCGTGGCGGCGTCGGCGCCCGCGAGGAAGGCCTCACGGATCTCGCTGTACTTGCCGATGGAGTTGAGAGCGTCCGCGGCGTTGCGAGCGGCGTCGACGAGGTTCGTGTTGCTGCCGGTTCCGCCCGGGCCGTAGCTCGCGCCCCAGCCGTTGTTGAGCGGGTTGTTGCGGTTCCACCAGGTCTCGGGGTAGTTCTCCTGGCGCATCCAGCGGCCGATCACGGTGACGCTGTCGTCGGTGATGGGGTAGCCCGCGAACAGGAGAACCATCTTCGCCCAGTCGACGTTCGTGCCGCCTGCCTTGAGCGTCTCGAGGCCGGACGTGGCCTCGTACTCGCCTCGGATGGATTCGAACTGCGTCGAGAGATCGGCGCGGACCTCGGGGTGTGACACCTCGACCGCCTGCGCATTGCTCTGCGCGTAGGCCTCGATCTTGGCCGTGACGACGGCGAGCTCTTCCGGCGCGCTCGCGAGCGTCGCAGCCACGGCGATCGCGGTCCCGAGAGCGACGCCGACGA
Organism: Salinibacterium sp. ZJ70; assembly: GCF_011751865.2. Taxonomy (GTDB): domain Bacteria; phylum Actinomycetota; class Actinomycetes; order Actinomycetales; family Microbacteriaceae; genus Homoserinibacter. The sequence goes on from NZ_CP061770.1 coordinate 560,904, forward strand.
GGATGCCGTGCGTGGCGCGAGTCCCGCGAGAGGCGGAGTGCCGGTCGCGGAGGGTCGTGATGGCGTGGGGAGTCGAGATCATAGGCAGATTGCGCCAGGGGGACGGCGCGCGTCCCAGGGTGGCCGAGCGTCCTGGGAAGGCCCTGTGCGTGACCTGCTGTCAGCCTGCGAGCGGCGGGCGGGGCGCATCGAGCGAACGCCCCCCGAGGAAGAGCAGGAGCTCGGCCGCTGTCGCCTCGAGGATGGGCCCAGATCCGAAGCTCCATCCCGCATCCGAGGCGCGCAGGGTGTGCCCCGCGATGACGGCGCGGATGGGCGTGGGTGCCGCGGCGGCGCGTCCGAGTGCGACCGCACCGCTCGCGCGCGGCGACAGAACGGCCTCCGCTCCGAGGCGCGCGCACAGGGCGAGGTAGGAGTACACCGCACGGTCGAGGTCGCGCAGCGGTGCGCGGCGGGTGCGCAGGCGGCGGGTGATCGGGCCCCGGCGCGGTGCGGCGTCCGTCTCGAATTCGTGCGCGGCATCCGGGTCGGGGTGCGAGGCGAGCGCCCGGGCTGCGGCTGCGCGCACCTCGGAGATCTCCGCCTGCCAGCCCGCGGTGATGCCCGACTCGTCGACGCGTTCGTGTGCCGAGAGGGGGAGGTTCCGCCAGAGGTCGGACATGGTGCGGCAAGCATAGTCGCCACCCCAATGTGACTGTCACATTCCGGGCCCGCACTGTGCCATCATTGCCGTGCGACGCGCCTGGCGTCGTGATCGTCTCGCGGGCGGAGGGGTGCCGTGACCACGAATCCTCCGGTGTCCACCCGGCCGCCGAGCATCCGCGATGTCGCGCGGATCGCAGGGGTCTCGCACCAGACGGTCTCGCGCGTCCTCAACGGGCACCCGAGCATCCGCGACACGACGCGTCAGCGAGTGCTGGACGTCATGGCCGAGCTGCAGTATCAGCCGAACCGCGCGGCGCGAGCTCTCGCATCGAGCCGGTCGCACACGATCGGCATCCTCTCGGCGATGAGCACCGACTACGGGCCGGCGTCGATCATGGCCTCGGTCGAGGCGGCGGCGCGCGCCAACGGCTACTGGGTGAGCATCGCCAACATCGATCCCGGTGTGCAGGGCTCGATCCGCGACGCCCTGCAGCAGCTGCGTGCGCAGGCCGTCGAAGGCATCGTGGTGATCGCCCCGCAGGTGCGGGTCTTCGAGGAGATCTCTCAGCTGCAGTTCGATGTGCCCTACGTCAACGTGCAGTGGACGGGCGAGGGCGATCGGCCGCCCGTGTTCGACCAGTACGAGGGTGCGCGCCTGGCGACGCGGCACCTTCTCGAGCTCGGTCACCGCGGCATCTACCACCTCTCGGGCCCCCGCGACTGGATCGAGGCGGATGCGCGCATGCGCGGGTTCCTCGACGAGATGAACGAGTGGGATGCGCCGACGACAGCGCCCATCCTCGGCGACTGGACGGCCGACTTCGGCTACTTCGCGGGGCAGGAGCTGCTTCGGGTGCGCGACTTCACGGCGGTGTTCGCCTCGAACGACCAGATGGCGCTCGGGCTTCTTCATGCCTTCCGTGATGGGGGAGTGAGCGTGCCGGGCGACGTGAGCGTGATCGGGTTCGATGACATCCCGGAGGCCGCGCACTTCTGGCCGCCGCTCACGACGATCCGCCAGGACTTCTCGGAGCTCGGTCGCATCGCGGTCGACCGCCTGGTGGGCGGCGAGGAGGCGGATCGAGCGCGCACGGTGACGCCGCAGCTCGTGGTGCGCTCGTCGACCGCTCCCGCGCGAAGCTGAGCCGGGGCCGCCTCTCACCCCTCGCCGTTATCTGTTCGTGATCTTGAACAGTTGACAGCTTCGTGGGGGCCGGGGCTAAAGTGCTCAAATGTTACCGGTCACAGTGACCGGTCACATTTCACATGACGACGTCGTCAGGAGAGCCCGTGGCCCGCTTCGAACCGCGCACCGAGGTCGCGATCGCGCGCACCCGCGCCGACGTCGCTCGGTTCCACAAGGGCCTCTCCCGCAGCGGCACCGCCGGCGCCTCGAGTGCGGTCGTCTCCGCTCGCGTACCCGAGGCCGACCTCTTCGTCATCACCCCCGACGACCCTCAACGCGCCGACTCGGGCCCCGAGACGATGGTCGTCGTCGATCTCGACGGCGTCGTCGTCAGCAACATCCCCGGCAGCGAATCCGCCCCCGCCCGCGGTGTCGGCGTGCACGCCGACCTCTACCGCTTCGGCACCGCCATCGGCGGGCTCGCCCACGTCGCGTCGCCCTACGCGAGCGCGTTCGCCCTCCGCAGCGAGCCGCTGCCGTGCCTCACCATCACGATCGCCGAGGAGTTCGGCGGCGACGTTCCCGTCATCCCCCACGACATCGACGACGCCGGTCTCGCCCGGCGCCTCCACGCGGAGCTCGCAGATGGACACCGGCGCGCCGTGCTCGTGGCCCGGCACGGCGCCTACACGGCGGGCCTCGACCTGCGCGACGCGCTGCGAGCGGCCGTTGCGCTCGAAGAGGCGGCGCGCATCGTGCAGCTCGGCCGCGACGGGCTCGCACCCGGCGTCCGGGTCGACCCGCTCCCTGCAGATCTCGTCGACGCGCTCCACGCGCGTCGACGCCGCGACGACGCCCGACGCGTCGACCGCAGCGCGCCCCTGGGCGCCTTCCCAACCTCCCGAACCGGTTCCCCCGGATCGAGCGGCGGGGCCGGATCATGGACGACTCCGCCCCCGAACGGCTCCGTGACAGACAACGACGTCCGCAACTCACAGTGAAAGGAAAGACCGTGAAGACGAAGAAGTTCCTTCTCGCCACGATCGCAGCCGGCTCCATGCTCGCGCTCGCGGCCTGCACGCCCGCCGGGGGCGACAACAGCTCGGGAGGCGGCGACGGCGGCCTCATCGGCGTCGCGATGCCCACCAAGAGCTCCGAGCGCTGGATCCAGGACGGCGACGCCGTCAAGGCCGAGCTCGAAGCCCAGGGATTCAGCGTCGACCTGCAGTACGCAGAGGATGACATCCCCACCCAGGTCGCCCAGATCGAGAACATGATCACGAAGGGCGCCGAGGCGCTCATCATCGCCTCGATCGACGGCACCACCCTCTCGGAGGTGCTGCAGACCGCCGCCGACAGCGACATCCCGGTGATCGCCTACGACCGCCTCATCATGGAGTCAGAGAACGTCGACTACTACGCGACGTTCAACAACTTCCGGGTCGGCGAGCAGCAGGCCTGGACGCTGCTCAACGGTCTGGGTCTCACCGACCTCGAGGGCGCGGCGCTCGCCGACGCACCCGAGGGCCCGTTCAACATCGAGCTGTTCGCGGGTTCGCTCGACGACAACAACGCGTTCTTCTTCTTCGACGGGGCGATGAGCGTGCTCGAGCCCCTCATCGAGGACGGCACGCTCGTCGTGAAGTCCGGCCAGACTTCGATCGAGCAGGCGGCGACGCTGCGCTGGGACGGCGAGACCGCCCAGAGTCGGATGGAGGACCTCCTCACCGCCAACTACTCCGACGGCACCCAGGTGGACGGCGTGCTGTCGCCCTACGACGGCATCTCGCGCGGCATCATCTCGGCGCTCACCGACGCCGGGTACAGCGTGGGCGACGAATGGCCGACCATCTCCGGTCAGGACGCCGAGGTCGACTCGGTCAAGGCGATCCTGTCGGGCGAGCAGCACGCGACGATCTTCAAGGACACGCGTGAGCTCGCGAAGGTCGCGGCCGGCATGGCGGTGGCGCTGCTGAAGGGCGAAGAGCCCGAGGTCAACGACACCGAGACCTACGACAACAACGTCAAGGTCGTCCCGTCGTACCTGCTCGCGCCCGTCCCCGTGGTGAGCGACAACGTCAAGCAGGCGCTCGTCGACACCGGCTACTGGACGGCCGCCGAGCTCGGCCTCTGAGCCGAACCGCCCAACCCGGCAGGCGGCGGTGGGGAGTCGAACCTCCCCACCGCCGCCCGCCGGCGCTACGCTCCCCCTGTCAGCCCCCAAGGAAGTCGGCGAATCATGACGAACAACATCCTGGAGATGCGCAACATCACCAAGACGTTCCCCGGAGTGAAGGCGCTCTCGAACGTCACCCTCGAAGTCGCGCGCGGTGAGATCCACGCCATCTGCGGCGAGAACGGTGCCGGGAAGTCCACCCTCATGAAGGTGCTGAGCGGTGTCTACCCGTACGGCAGCTACGACGGCGACATCGTGTTCGAAGGCGAGACGGTCGCCTTCCGCGACCTCTCCGACTCGGAGGCGCAAGGCATCGTCATCATCCACCAGGAGCTCGCACTCAGCCCCTACCTCTCGATCGCCGAGAACATCTTCCTCAACAACGAGCAGCGCGGCGCGCTCGGCCTCATCGACTGGAACAAGACCAACCACGAGGCCACGAAGCTCCTCGCGCGGGTGGGGCTCAGCGAGAACCCCACGACCCGGATCCGCGACATCGGCGTCGGCAAACAGCAGCTCGTCGAGATCGCGAAGGCGCTGTCGAAGCAGGTCAAGCTGCTGATCCTCGACGAGCCGACGGCCGCCCTCAACGACGAGGACTCCGACCATCTGCTGGATCTGATCCTGAACCTGCGCGAGCAGGGGATCACGTCGATCATCATCAGCCACAAGCTCAACGAGATCAAGAAGATCGCGGACTCGGTGACAGTGCTGCGCGACGGCAAGACCATCGAGACGATGCCCCGTCAGGACGTCACGGAGGAGCGCATCATCAAGGACATGGTGGGGCGGGACCTCGAGCACCGTTACCCCGACCACACCCCCCACATCGGCGAGGAGCTGCTGCGGGTCGAGAACTGGACGGCTCACCACCCTCAGGACACCAGCCGGGTCGTCGTCGACGACGTCAGCCTGCACGTGCGCGCCGGCGAGATCGTCGGCATCGCGGGGCTCATGGGCGCCGGTCGCACCGAGTTCGCGATGAGCCTCTTCGGGCGCTCCTACGGCTCCCGGATCTCGGGACGGGTGTTCCTGCGGGGCAGCGAGATCCGCACCCGGACTGTCGCGGAGGCGATCGAGAATGGTCTCGCCTACGCCACCGAAGACCGCAAGACCTACGGGCTCAACCTCATCGAGGACATCAAGCGGAACATCTCGGTCGCATCCCTCGACAAGCTCGCCAAGCGCGGGCTCGTGCACGACAACGAGGAGTTCAGGGTCGCCGACGACTTCCGGAAGTCGATGAACATCAAGGCGCCCTCCGTGCTCGCCCGCACGGGCAAGCTCTCGGGCGGCAACCAGCAGAAGGTCGTGCTCTCGAAGTGGATCTACGCCGACCCCGAGGTGCTCATCCTCGACGAGCCCACGCGCGGCATCGATGTGGGCGCGAAGTACGAGATCTACTCGATCATCAACCGGCTCGCGGCCTCGGGGAAGGGGATCATCGTGATCTCCTCCGAGCTGCCGGAGCTTCTCGGCATCTGCGACCGCGTGTACGCCCTCTCGGAGGGGCGCATCACGGGCGAGCTGCCGATCGAGGAGGCCACCCCCGAGGCCGTCCTCACCCTCATGACCATGGAACGCCCCCGGTGACGCGCGAGCGACGAGAAGGAACGACGATGTCCATTTCCCCACCCCCGACCCAGGCCCCGATGACGACGAGCCGGCCCCCGGCGCCCAACCGCGTCACCTCGTGGCTCAGCCACGTGATCTCCGACCTCGGGAAGAACGGCATCTTCATCGCCCTCATCGCGGTGGTCGTGCTGTTCTCGATCACGACGAACGGCATCCTGCTGCGCCCGCAGAACATCTCGAACCTGATCGTGCAGAACGGGTACATCCTGGTGCTCGCGATCGGCATGGTGATGGTCATCATCGCCGGCCACATCGACCTCTCGGTCGGCTCGGTCGCCGCGTTCGTGGGGGCCTGCTCGGGCGTCTTCGCCGTGCACTGGGGCCTTCCGTGGTGGCTTGCGATCGTGCTGTCGCTCGGCATCGGAGCCCTCGTGGGCGCGTGGCAGGGCTTCTGGATCGCGTACGTCGGCATTCCCGCGTTCATCGTGACGCTCGCGGGCATGCTCATCTTCCGCGGCCTCGCGCTCGTGGTGCTCGGCAACAAGAACATCGGATCGTTCCCCACCGAGTACCGCGCGATCGGCAACGGGTTCCTCACGGATGTGTTCGGCGATTTCGAGCTCGACCCGCTGACCCTCGGCGTGGGAGCCCTCGCGTTCATCGCACTCGTCATCCAGCAGACGCGGTCGCGTCGCGGGCGCCTGCAGTACGGCCAGGAGGTCGAGCCGCTCGGCTGGTGGATCGCGAAGCTCGTGCTCGTGGGCGCCGCGATCGGCTTCTTCGCCTACTCGCTCGCCTCCTACAAGGGCATCCCGGTGACGCTCATCATCCTCGCGCTGCTCGTCATCGTGTACGGCGTCGTGATGAACCGCAGCGTCTTCGGTCGCCACATCTACGCGATCGGCGGCAACCGTCACGCGGCCGAGCTCTCGGGCATCAAGACGCGCCGGGTGGACTTCTGGCTGTTCGTCAACATGGGTGTGCTCGCGGCGCTCGCCGGCCTCATCTTCACGGCCCGCCTCAACCTCGCGGGCCCGAAGGCGGGCGACGGCTTCGAGCTCGAGGCGATCTCCGCGGCGTTCATCGGCGGCGCGGCGGTGCAGGGCGGCGTGGGCACGATCGCCGGGGCGATCATCGGCGGTCTCATCATCGGCGTGCTCAACAACGGCATGTCGATCATGGGCATCGGCATCGAGTGGCAGCAGGCCGTCAAGGGTCTCGTGCTGCTGCTCGCTGTCGCGTTCGATGTCTTCAACAAGCGGCGGTCGGGCCGCGGCTGACGCCGCCGATCACGCGCGGGGCCGGGGCGACCACTGGTGGATGGAGTCTCCTCGGTCTCGCGTCTCTTCAGCGTCAGGCAGACGGCGCGCTGAGCAGCCGCGCGAGCAGCGCACGGTGCCCGGCGGAGGTGTGGCTTCGCGGGTCGTGGCCGAGTGCGCTGTAGGCGACGAGCCCGCCATCGCGCGTCCAGGCGAGCGGATGCGTGCGCCCCTCGAACCGGTGGCTTGCGACGACAGTCACGTCGGCGGCGACCTCGAGACCCGTGTAGCGTTCGTCGATCACCGTGAAGCTCGCAGGTGCAGCGGCGTCAGCGCCCGCGACATCGATCGTCGCGGCGCCCAGGGGCGGATGGCCCGAGACGCCCGGCACCCAGCGGCCGCCGAGAAGCGAAGCCCAGCGCGGGTCGTCGCGGAATGCATAGGCGGCGGAGTGCACCGCGAGCAGCCGGACGCCCGCCGCGTGCAACGCGAGGATCTCATCGACGACAGGACGCGAGTCGATGAGCGGTGCGTCCATGTCGCCGGATGCGTTCACGACGAGCGCGTCCGGGCGGTCGAGGGCGGCGAGCTCGTCGAGGCCATGCACCGCTGTCGTCGCGCGCGTGGCGACGGCGATCGCGTCCGCGAGCGATCGACTCGTGGCAGGCAGGTCGTGCCAGCTGTCGGTGTGCGCTCCCGTGCCGCACACGACGGCGATCCGCTGACGCTGCCCCTCGGTCATGCACCGAGCGTAGGCGGGACGCCGCCGGTTCCGTCGCTTTCGCGCCGTCCGAGCGGCATGATGGTGCTGTGAGCGACGACACCGCAGCCCCGACTCCCGCCGAGACTCCCGCAGCCGCGGAGATCCCCGATAGCCCCGCGGCGCCTGCGGGGCAGATCGTTCCCGGGATGACGCCCGAGGTGCTGCCGGAGGCCGCGCTGCCCGAGACGAGCGAGCTGGCTGCCGAGGAGGTCGCGGCGGAGGAGGCCCTCATCGCCCCGGTCGTGAAGTCCGAGAAGCCCGCGACGCCCGAGCAGCGCGCGCGCCGGGGCGCCAACGTCGCGGGTGCCATCTCGCTGCCGCTCGCGACCGCCGGCATCGTCATGCTCGCCGTGCCGCTCGCCGTCTGGTATCTCAACACCATCATCCGCACGGTGGCTGTCGTCATCGCGAATGCGGTGAGCGGGAAGGGCGCCGCCGAGGAGACCAATGAGACTCTCGCGTCGATCGAGCCCGGGGCGGTGGGCAGCGTCACGCTCGCGTTCGCGATCATCGGCGCCGCCTTCCTCATCGCCGGCGTGCTCGTGAGCTTCTTCGTGATGCGCTCGCATGGGGTCGCCCGCGCCGGCATGGTCACGGCGGTCGCCTTCCCGGTGGGATTCGTCATCGCGACGATCCTGAGCGCCTCGCTCGGCGCCCTCGGGGGCCTCATCTTCGGAACGAGCGACACGGTCTCGCAGATCCTCGCGAACGCCGCCTTCGGCATCGCACTCACCACCATCGGCTCGGTCGCCGTCACGGTCGCGACGGGAGCGCTCGTGTGGCCCGTCGTCGCGCGCGTGTTCCGCCCGGAGCGGGACGCCCACGCGGCGCGCTGATCGAGACAGGCGGACTGGTCAGCGCTGCGCGATGATGAGCTGGAGTCCGTTGTCGGGGTGGTACGTCCACGAGCCGGAGTAGTTATCCCACTCATCGCTGACTCGGCCGTCGAGGCCACGCGTGGAACCGATGACCTCGGTGACCCGGGTCGGAATGTTCAGTTCGTCGTAGATACAGTCAAGCGCGAGACTACTGAGGCCGAGGGGGTCGTCGTCCTGTGGTTTCGTGGAGACAAGCAACGTCTTGCCGCCGTCTTCGACTCTCACGACTCGATCGAAGTACTTGCCGATGGCTGAGTCAGCCCCTTCGTCCGAGCCGGTCTCGCTCGAGGTGTCGGGGTCCTTCTCAAGCTCGGTCATCAGCCGGTCGAACGGCTTGGACCCACTGCATGCGTCAGCTGCTCGCGCGAGCGCAGTGGGACTGTTTGCCACAGCCAGGATGGTGCCGCTGATCGCGAGGACACCCACGATGCCAGCCGCGACGATGAGGCGAGGCTGGCGCAGCTGGCTGCGCCAGCCTCGGGCAACAGGCGCGGCGACTGCTGCCGTCTCATCCGTCACCGCCGACTCTGAGGCAGCTTCTGTCTCGAGCTCGGAGTTCTCGGGGGCGGTGTCGTTGTGCGTCATTGCTCGTCTTCTGTCCATCGGGTGCGGCAGCGGCCTCGCAACAACGTAGGGGGTATCTGAGAAGTCAGATACCCCCGATTCGCGGCGTAGAAGGCTCAGTCGCCTTCGTGGTGCGATTCGAGGAACTCGAAGAGCTCGCGGTCGTCGACGCCGGGGTAGGTGCCGCTCGGCAGCGGGCTGAAGATGTGCGCGTGCACCTTGGCGCTCGTCCACGCGCGGCCCGCCCAGCGATCGAAGAGCTCGCGCGGTGGCTTCTTGCAGCAGCTGGCATCGGGGCAGCGTGACTGCTCGCGACGGGTCTCGTGGCGTCCGCGGAACCACTTGGACTCGTCGAACGGCACGCCGATCGTGATCGAGAATTCGTCGGTGGCGCTCGTGCCCGTCTGGGTGGACTCGAAGAAGGTGCCGACGGGCGTGTCCGTGTACTGGTAGAACTCCGTGGTGCGGTTCGTGCGTGTGAACGCCGTGCGCGCCGACCAGTAGCGGCACACGATCTGCCCCTCGACGCCGCCCGTCACGTCGGTCGGCAGGCGCAGACCGTCATTCTCGTAGGCCTTCGCCACCGCGCCGTCGTCGCCGACGCGCAGGAAGTGCACGCGCATGTCCAGGTGCGCCGTTGCGAGGTTGGTGAAGCGCAGGGCCGCGGCCTCGTGGGTCACACCGAACGCGTCGCGGAAATCCTCGATCGCGATGTCGCGCTCGGTCTTGGCCTGTGTGAGGAAGGTGACGGCCTGCGCGCGCGGCATGAGGCAGGCAGCGGCGAAGTAGTTGATCTCAAGCCGTTGCTGCAGGAACTCGGCGTAGTCGCGCGGCGCCTCGTGCTCGAGCAGGCGGTGTGCGACAGCCTGCAAAGCCATCGAGCGGAGGCCGTGGCCGCCCGGGATGGACGCCGGCGGCAGGTAGATGCGGCCGTTCTCGAGGTCGGTGACGGAGCGCGCCGAGTGCGGAAGGTCGTGCACGTGCACGAGTTCGAACCCGAGGCTCTGGGCGATGCGCGCGACCATCCGGTGCGTGACGGCCCCCCGCTCGTAGCCGACGTCGCGCATGACGCGTTCGGCGAGCTCCTCGATCTCGGGGATGTGGTTGTCGCGTTCGCGCATGCGGGCGCGCAGCTCGGTGTTGGCGCGGCGGGCCTCCTCGGGGGTGGCGATCGCCTCGCGCGAGCGACGTTCGAGTTCGCGGTGCAGCCCGACGAGCGCCGCAAGGGTCTCGTCGGGCATCGTGCGGCCCGGCCGCACGAGAGGCAGTCCGAGCTCGGCGTAGAGCGCGCTCGACTGGGCGCGCTCGAGTTCGATCTCGAGCGCGGCGCGCGGCGAGGGCGGTGCATCGTCGAGAAGGGAGTTGAGGGGTACCCCGAGCTGCGCGGCGATCGCGGTCAGCAGACTGAGACGCGGCTCGCGCTTGCCGTTCTCCATGAGCGACAGCTGGCTCGCCGAGACCCCCACGGCGTCGCCCAGCTCGCCCAGGGTGAGGTCGGCGGATGTGCGGAAGTGACGGATCCGCTGACCCAGGGTGATGAGATCGGCCATGTTCACCATTATGGCAAGAATCCCGATTCTTTCGTGCAGGTTTGGTGTCATCCGCGCTTCTGGTGCCCCCATTGTGGAATCACAACCGATTCTTCACGGAGGTTCACATGGCACCGGCGCTCACCAGCGTTCTCCGCCCGGCTCCCGCGATCGACCTCGATCAGTGGGTGGCCGAGCAGGTGGAGCTGCTTCAGCCCGACCGCGTGGTCTGGATCGACGGCTCTCGCGAGCAGCAGGACGCCCTGCTTCAGCAGCTCGTCGACGAGGGACGCATCATCCGCCTGAACCCCGAGCTACGGCCCAACAGCTTCCTGGCGCGCAGCGCACCGTCGGATGTCGCCCGCGTCGAGTCCCGCACGTTCATCTGCTCCGAGAAGGAGGAGGACGCCGGGCCTACCAACAACTGGCGCGAGCCGGAGGCGATGCGGGCCGAGCTCCGTGAGCTCTTCGCCGGCTCCATGCGCGGGCGCACCATGTACGTTCTTCCGTTCTCGATGGGACCGGTCGGCGGCGCCCTCTCGCGCATCGGAGTGCAGATCACCGACTCCGCGTACGTCGTGACGAGTATGGCGGTCATGACCCGCGTCGGCGACGAGGTCCTCGAGCTCATCCGCGAGGGCGCGAGCTGGGTCCCCGCTCTGCACTCGGTCGGCGCTCCGCTCGAGCCCGGCCAGGAGGATGTCCCGTGGCCGAGCAACGAGACCAAGTACATCTGCCACTTCCCCGAGTCGCGCGAGATCATGTCGTTCGGCTCCGCGTACGGCGGCAATGCGATCCTCGCGAAGAAGTCGTTCGCGCTCCGCATCGCCTCGGTCATGGCGCGTGACGAGGGGTGGATGGCGGAGCACATGCTGCTGCTGCGCGTGACCGACCCGAAGGGGCGCCGCTTCCACGTCGCGGCGGCCTTCCCGTCGGCGTGCGGCAAGACCAACTTCGCGATGCTGCGCTCGGTGCTGCCCGGCTGGACGGTCGAGACCCTCGGCGATGACATCACCTGGCTGGCCCCGGGACCGCACGGGGGCCTGCGCGCCATCAACCCGGAAGCAGGGTTCTTCGGTGTCGCTCCGGGGACGGGGCGCGACACGAACCCGACCGCCGTCGACACCCTCTGGGGCAACACGATCTTCACGAATGTAGCGCTGCGCCCGGACGGCGATGTCTGGTGGGAGGGGCTGACCGAGGAGACCCCTGAGGGCCTCACCGACTGGCAGGGGAACCCGTGGACGCCTGAGTCGGGGACGCCTGCGGCGCATCCGAACTCCCGTTTCACGGTCGCCGCGTCACAGTGCCCGTCGATCGCATCCGACTGGGATCACCCGGATGGGGTGATGCTCGACGCGATCATCTTCGGGGGGCGGCGGGCGTCGAACGTTCCCCTCGTGGTGGAGGCGCGCGACTGGGAGCACGGCGTGTTCCTGGGGGCGACGATCGCGTCCGAGCGCACGGCGGCTGCCGAGGGCACCCTGGGCGAGCTGCGGCGCGACCCGTTCGCGATGCTGCCGTTCTGCGGATACAACATGGGCGACTACTTCCAGAACTGGCTCGACATGGGCACGCGCCTGCGTCGTACGGGCGGCGCTCCGCGGATCTTCCAGGTGAACTGGTTCCGTCGTGATGTTGACGGGTCATTCTTGTGGCCGGGCTTCGGCGAGAATGGTCGAGTGCTCGAATGGATCGTCGAGCGGATCGCAGGCGAAGCTCCGTCGGTGGATACCCCCATCGGACGTGCTCCCGCAGGCGACTCGATCGACTACCGCGCCGCGGGACTCTCCGACGAGCAATGGGCGGAGCTGTTCCGGATCGATCCGGACGCGCTGCTCGACGAAGCCGACGACACCGAGGAATTCCTCGCACGGTTCGGCGATCGACTCCCTGACGCGCTGCGTCGCCAACTGACCGGACTCCGCGATCGACTCACGGAGCTCTCCGGCTCCACACGAAAGGCTGTTGCGTGAGTTTCGTCCTCGGCACCGCTGTCCCTGACCGTAACCTCGCGCTCGAGCTCGTGCGCGCGACCGAGGCTGCGGCGATCCGCGCCTCGGAGTACGTGGGGCGGGGTGACAAGCTCGCCGCCGACGGCGCCGCTGTGGACGCCATGCGCGCGTTCCTCGGAACCGTGGCGTTCCGCGGCACCGTCGTGATCGGCGAGGGCGAGAAGGACAAGGCGCCCATGCTCTTCAACGGCGAGGTGGTGGGAACCGGTGACGGTCCCGAATGCGACATCGCCGTCGACCCGATCGACGGCACGTCGCTCACGGCCGCCGGTCGCCCGAACGCGATCTCGATGATCGCCGCCTCCGACCGCGGCACTATGCTCGACGCGTCGAGCGTCTTCTACATGGAGAAGATCGTCACCGGGCCCGCAGGCATCGACATCGTCGACATCCGCCGCCCCATCGGGGACAATCTGCGCGCCCTCGCGAAGGCCTCCAACAAGCGCATCGGCGACCTGGCGGTCGGCGTGCTGGATCGTCCGCGGCACGAGAAGCTGATCGCCGACATCCGCGCCGCGGGCGCCGGTGTGCGTCTGCTGCTCGACGGCGATGTGGGCGGCGGGATCGCCGCCGCATCGATCGATGGCGACCTCGACATGTGCGTCGGCATCGGCGGCAGCCCGGAGGGCGTCGCCACGGCGTGTGCCGTCAAGGCTCTCGGCGGGCTCATCCAGGGGCGCCTCGCTCCGGGCGACGACGCCGAGCGCGAGCGCGGCGAGGCCGCCGGACTCAAGTTCGACTACGTGTACGAGGCCAACGAGCTCGTGCGCGGCGACAACACCTTCTTCGTCGCGACGGGAGTCACCGATGGTGCGCTCCTCGAGGGCGTCCGCAAGCTGGGCGACGTGGTGCGCACGGAATCGATCGTGGTGCGTGGAGCATCCGGCACGGTTCGTCGCATCACCGCCGACTATCGCGCGTCACGCTGGAGCTGACGCCGCGATCGCCACAGGTGTGCTGGGGGCACACTGAAGGGCGCGAATCCTCATATGCCTTGTGCGAGGCGAGGGTCGCGCCCTTCGGCGATTCCGGAGATAGTGCGCAGATTGTCAGACAATCTGTTATTGTCTGACAATCATGACCACTCCGGATGGTGGCGTCGTCCTGCCCGATGCCGTGCTCGTCGCGCTGCGGGCAGCCGTGCTCGACGGGACGATCGCGCCGGGAGAAGCCGTCACGGAGGCATTCGTCTCCCGCAGCTTCGGTGTCGCACGACCCACCGCACGCATCGCCATCGACCGGCTCGTCGCGGCCGGAGTGCTCGCTCGCGAACCGCACCACTCGGCGCGGGTCCGCGAACTCGGCGACGCTGACGTCATCGATCTCTTCGCCGCGCGCACCGCCGTCGAATCCGCGGCCGCCGAGCAGCTCGCCGCACGCGGCACCGTGCCGTCGGCGGCGCTCGCCGCGCACGCCGACTTCCAGGCTCTCGCGGACGGCGCGAGCTACCTCGCCGCCGACATCGCCTTCCACCGTGCGCTCGTGCACGGATCCGGATCCGCGCGACTGCCGAAGCTCCACGACCTGCTCATGGGGGAGGTCGAACTCGCGATCTCCCAGATCGCCGCACGCGGCCTCCGCACCGCGCACGAAGTCGCCCCCGAGCATGCCGCGATCCTCGACGCGATCTCTGCCGGCGATGCCGAGCTCGCGGCGCGACTCACCCGAACTCACATCCACTCCTCGCGAGACCGACTCCTCGCGCATCTCGAGCACCACGAAAGGTGACCAACATGGTCAAGCGTCAGTTCCCGCGCCCCGCGGAGCTGCTCGAACTCATGAAGTTCAAGAAGCCCGAGTTCAATGGCACCACGCGCCGCCTCGACTCCGCCCTCACGATCGCGGACCTCCGTGACATCGCGAAGCGCCGCACCCCGAAGGCCGCGTTCGACTACACCGACGGCGCAGCCGAAGGCGAGCTCTCGCTCACCCGTGCGCGTCAGGCGTTCGAGGATGTCGAGTTCAGCCCCCGCATCCTGCGCCCCGCCGCCGATGTGGACATGAGCTCCACGATCCTCGGCGGCCCCTCCGCCTACCCGCTCGCGATCGCCCCCACGGGCTTCACGCGACTCATGCAGACCGAGGGCGAGATCGCGGGCGCCGGGGCGGCAGGTGCCGTCGGCATCCCGTTCACCCTGTCGACGCTCGGCACGACCTCGATCGAGGACGTCAAGGCGGCCAACCCGAACGGGCGCAACTGGTTCCAGCTCTACGTGATGCGCGACCGTGAGATCTCGTACGGCCTCGTCGAGCGCGCGGCCGCGGCCGGCTTCGACACGCTGCACTTCACGGTGGACACCCCCGTCGCGGGCGCCCGTCTGCGCGACAAGCGCAACGGCTTCTCCATCCCGCCGCAGCTGACCGCCGGAACGATCATCAACGCGATCCCGCGTCCGTGGTGGTGGTTCGACTTCATCACCACTCCCAAGCTCGAGTTCGCATCGCTCTCGACGACGGGCGGCACGGTCGGCGAGCTGCTGAACGCGGCCATGGACCCGACGATCTCGTACGACGACCTCGACGTCATCCGCTCGATGTGGCCCGGCAAGATCGTCATCAAGGGTGTGCAGAACGTCGACGACGCGAAGGCTCTCACCGAGCGCGGTGTCGACGGCATCGTGCTCTCGAACCACGGCGGACGCCAGCTCGACCGCGCACCTGTGCCGTTCCACCTTCTTCCCGACGTCGTGCGCGAGGTCGGCTCGGACGTCGAGATCGGCGTCGACACGGGCATCATGAACGGCGCCGACATCGTCGCCTCGGTGGCGCTCGGAGCCCAGTTCACGATGATCGGCCGCGCCTACCTGTACGGGCTCATGGCCGGCGGCCGCCGCGGTGTGGACCGCGCGCTGCAGATCCTCATCGACGAGATGGAGCGCACCATGAAGCTCCTCGGAGCCTCGACGCTCGCCGAGCTCGAGCCCGCTCACGTCACGCAGCTCGAGCGGCTGGTCCCGCGCGTGCGCTGACACGCGACGGATGCGACGATGCGCGGCGGGGGCGAAGGCCTCCGCCGCGCATCGTCGTCTGGGGCTCGGTCTGGGGCTCGGGCGCGCCAGCGGCCAGCGACTGTCGCTCCGCGGTGACGCGCGTCAGCGCGCGGCGGCGATCACGCGCTGCAGAGACGAGCGCAGAGCCTCGAGTTCGTCGAGGCCCATCTCGAGGCGCTCGATGATGCGCGGCGGGATCGTCTCCGCCTGGGCGCGCAGGGCCGCACCGGCATCCGTCACGGTGATCTCGAGCACGCGCTCGTCCTCCGTGCTGCGGCGGCGCGACACGTAGCCGAGCGATTCGAGGCGCTTCAGCAGCGGCGAGAGCGTCGCGGGATCGAGCTCGAGCTCATCGCCCAGCTCGCGTACCGAACGCGGGCTCTGCTGCCAGAGGGCGAGCATCACGAGGTACTGCGGATGCGTGAGGCCGAGCGGTTCGAGAAGCGGGCGGTAGATGGCGTTGACGCTGCGCGAGGCGACCGCCAGCGCGAAGCACACCTGGTTCTCGAGGGCGAGCAGGTCGGGGGATTCGTTCTGCACACAGCCATCGTACCGAAAAGCTTTGTACACTAATGGTTATGGCACCACGGAATGCGGGATACGTTCCGCCGAATGACTTCGAAGGTCAGGGAGACGGCTTCTTCGCGCGGCTCAACCGCAAGCTCTTCCCGTGGATCGGTCCGCCGCCCCTCGGCCCGTACGACCAGCCGGAGCCCCCGCCCGCAGCCGAGCGCGGCTGCCCGCTGTGCGGTGCGGCGATGTCGGCTCACACTAAGGGCGACAACGGCGGGCGCACGATGCTCTACTGCCCGAAGGACGACGACGCCTGAGTGATGCGCGGCGTCAGCTCGCTGCGAGAGCCTCCGCGCGCTCAGCCTCCGCGTTGATCGCGATGCGGCTCTGCACGAGCGGGAGCGCCCGTGAGATCGAGGTCGCGATCCGCTCGTCGAGATCCGCGCTCGTCACCCGGTAGTCGGTGAAGTCGCGCTCGTTCGCGAAGATGCCGAGCGGGAGCGTGAGCGCCTGGAAGAACCCGAACAGCGGCCGCATCTGGTGCTCGACGAGCAGAGCGTGGCGGTCCGAGCCGCCGGTCGCCGTGAGCACGACGGGGGTGTCGACGAGCGTGTACTGGCCCACGTAGTCGAAGAACAGCTTGAACAGCCCCGAGTAGGTGGCGCGATACGCGGGGGAGCCGACCACGAGCAGATCCGCCTGCTCCACCGACTCGAGTGCGTCGAGCGCCGGCTGGCCGAGATTGCTCCGGTAGCCGCCGCGCGCGAGCGACGGCAGAACCGTGGCGAGCTCGATGACCTCCACCTCGCCGCCCAGCTGCTCGGCGAACGCCCCCGACACGCGCCGCACGAGCGCGGTCGTGCGTGACGGATCGGTGGGGCTTCCGCTCACCCCGACGACTCGGATCGGCTTGGTCATGGTGTTCCTCCCGTCGCGCACCGGCTTCCCCGTGCGCCTGCCGATCCTGTCATCCGGGATCGGAAGGAGAGCCCTGTGAGTCAGGAGGTTTCAGTTCGTGACCTCATGTTGCAGATCGCCCCGCGGGTCACCGCCCCGCGCCCACGGCACAGGCTCGGTCTGGCGCCCCTCCCGGCGCAGGCGGGCGAGGCGCCGTTCCGCGGCGTCCACGGATGTCGAGCGCTGACCGAGGATCCGGGCGACCACACGCAACGCGATCCGGGTGAACGTGATCGCTGGCCACCACGGCCGACGCAACCCCAGGAGCTCGCGGAATTCGCGGGGGAGCGACGCGACCGCGCCCCCGAACAGCACCGCGTAGGGCAGGCCCATGCCGCGACCGAGCGGAGGGTGCCGCAGGAACCGCACGACCTCGGCCACGCGCTCGTCGTGGCGCAGCGCTCCCGATTCCCGCAGCTCGCGCAGACGCCCGCGCAGCTCCGCCTCCGACCGCGGAGCGTCGACGACGCCGACGAGCTCCCCCGCGGTCGCCCACTCGGCGACGTAGCGATCGGCGCCGCCCGGGATCCGCGGATCCCACACCTCCGCGGCCCCGAGGAACGCGTCGGCGAAGGCGAGGTGCACCCACTCGAGCAGGTCGGAGTCATGGGCCGAGTACGCGCGCGTCACCCCGTCGCCCTCCGGATACTCGCCCTGCACGCGGTCGTGGAAGCGGCCCACTCGCGCCGACTCGGCCCTGGCCTGCTCGCTCGAGCCGAACGTCACGCTCAGAATCCAGCGGATGGTGCCCGAGAGGCGTCCGAGGGGATCCTCGCGGTAGCGAGACCAGTCGTGCACGCCCGCCATCGCACCGGGATGCAGCGCCTGCATGAGAAGTGCGCGGATGCCGGCGACGATCGTCGCGAGCGACCCGTGCACGTGCCAGGCGGCCGATCCGCTGCCGAAGTAGCCCGCGTCGTCGCCGTCTTCGAGCGCGCGCACCCACGGCGGCAGCCCATCCGGCTGACCCGAGAACATGATGAGCAGGCGCGAACGCCAGGGTTCGATGCCGGGACCGCGCCTCATGCGGCCCACCTTAGGCCGGAGTGCTGTGTCCCGGCTCGGTCGAAGGTCCCGCGCCGTCGCGCCGACGTCGCGCCCGCACGATCAGGATCACGACCGCCCCGGTCGCCCCCAGCAGCAGAAGCCACGGCAGCAGCACGCCCAGCACGACCGTCGCGCCGATCCAGAAGGCGGCGAACGCCTCCCACCCCACGACGAGGGCAGAGCCGAAGTCGGAGGGGCCCGTCGCAACGGGGCTCGTGTCGTCGGAATAGAGGTGCAGCTCGATCGTCGAGAAAGCCACCTGATCGGCGAGGGTCCGCTGCTGCGCCTCGAGGCTCTCGAGTTCGATCTGGCGCTGCGAGATCGCACCCTCCAGCTCGATGAGGTCGGAGGTGGTCTGCGCGGTCGCGAGCCACGTCGTGTAGCGCGCGATCGATGTGCGGAGCGTCGTCATGCGGGCCTCGATGTCACGCTGCTGGGTGCCGACGCTGACCGACTGCGTCGAGGTGTCGTCGATGCGTCCGAGGTCGCCGAGCTGATCGAGCACGCCTTCGAGCTCGTCGGCGGGGATGCGCAGCTGAAGCTGGGCGGTGCCGGAGTGCCCGTCGCGCGGGGCCGACTGCTCGCGCGCGTCCACGCGCCCCCCGGCCGACACGACGAGGTCGCGTGCCTCGTTCGCGGCATCGATCGGGTCGTCGACCGTCATCGTGACGGTTCCCGTGACGACGAGGTCGCGGTCGGCGCCGTCCGCGTCCAGGCTCGCCGCATCCGAGCCTTCGGCTTCCACCGCATATTCGGTCCACGCGCCGGCGTCCGACGCGCCGCCGCTCGACGAGCAGCCGGAGAGCAGCACAGCGGCGATGGCTGAAGCGGCGAAGAGGGGGAGAAGGCGTCGCTGGGTCATGACGCGACGCTAGGCCCGACGGGAATGCGAGCGCCACCCAACTTTCATCACGATTCGATCGTCTTCCGATCACGGAACAGTCACGTCCCACATCTCACGCCTCCGCCCTCGGCTGTCAAGGCCCTGGGGTGATCTCGACGGTGCGTGTGGGATGGAGACCACAGAAAGGCAGACATCTGCCTGACCCCGAGGAGGACGACATGGGTTTCGTGGAGAACGCGAAGGACGCCGCCGACGCCACCGGCAAGAAGGTCGGCGAGTGGGTTGACGACACCAAGGAGCGCGTGAGCGACAAGGCCGATGAGGCCCGCGCCGACGCGGACGTCAAGCGTGCGGAATCCGAGCGCGACCAGGTGCGTGCGAAGAACGAGTACAAGGAGAAGCTGCGCGACGACAACTGAGTCGCGCGCCCCGCGGGCCTCGCCCCGCCGGATGGCGGAACACCACCCCATGCTCCCGATAACCTCGGGACATGGGGTGGAATCCGTTCAAGCGCGCGCCATTGCTGCATGTGGCCGGCGACGTCGGATCCGGCCCCGTCGTCATCATGATCCACGGGATCGCGTCGTCGTCCGTGACGTTCCACAATGTCGTTCCGCTGCTCGAGACGCGCTACCGCTGCATCACGATCGATCTGCTCGGGTTCGGGGAGTCGCCGGCGCCGCTCGACTGCGCCTACAAGCTCGAGGACCACGTCGCGGCACTCGACCGCACGATCCGCTCGCTCCGACTGCGGGGGCCGTTCGTGCTCGTCGGGCATTCGATGGGGGCGCTCATCGGCACGCGCTACGCGGCGCGAAACCGGCGCCGTGTGAAGCGGCTCGTGCTCGTGAACCCGCCCATCTACATCAACCCGCGCGCGCTCTCCGGAGAATACGAGCGCACGCTCCAGGATCTCTACCTCCGGGTCTACCGCTTCATGCGCGAGAACCCGCAGCTCACACAGCGGCAGGCGGGCATCCTCTCGAAGCTCACCCCCATCCCGAACGTGCTCGAGGTGACGGCCGAGAACTGGGTGCCGTTCGTGCGCTCGCTCGAGAACACGATCGAATCCCAGACGACGATCTCCGATCTGGCCTTCCTCGACGCGCCGGTCGAGATCGTCTACGGGACGCTCGACCAGTTCGCCTCGCCCGGCGGCATCCGGATCGCAGAGCGCCTCCGCGGAGTGAACGTCACGCGTGTGCGGGCGAGCGACCACCTCGTGGGAAAGCGCCTCGCCCGCGCGGTCGCCGCTGCGGTGGACGACGACGAATGATCCGCACCCCTGCCGCCCCTCGGTGACTCGGCCTAAGCTCTCGTGCATGCACACGCGCACCCTCGGCCGCACGGGCCGCGACGTCTCGGTCATCGGTCTCGGAACCTGGCAGCTCGGCGCCGACTGGGGTGAGGTGAGCGAGGCCGACGCCCACGCGGTTCTCGACGCGAGCTGGGAGGCGGGGGTCACCTTCTTCGACACCGCCGACGTGTACGGGGACGGCCGCAGCGAGACGCTCATCGCGTCCTGGCGCGCCGCACGCCCCGACGCGGACGTCATGGTCGCCACCAAGATGGGTCGCCGCGTCGACCAGATTCCCGAGAACTACGTGCTCGAGAACTTCCGCGCGTGGACGGATCGCAGCCGCGCGAACCTCCGCGTCGACACGCTCGACCTCGTGCAGCTGCACTGCCCGCCCACGCCCGTGTACGGCTCGGATGAGGTGTTCGACGCCCTCGACACCCTCGTGGAGGAGGGCGCGATCGCCAACTACGGCGTGAGTGTGGAACGTGTGGAGGAGGCGCTCGCTGCGATCGCACGACCCCGTGTCGCGAGCGTGCAGATCATCCTCAACGCGTTCCGGCTGAAGCCTCTCGACGACGTGCTCCCCGCTGCCCAGGAGGCCGGCGTCGGGATCATCGCACGCGTGCCGCTCGCGAGCGGCCTGCTCTCGGGGCGCTACACGAAGGACACCACCTTCAGCGCCGACGACCACCGCACCTACAACCGCCACGGCGAAGCCTTCGATCAGGGTGAGACGTTCTCGGGTGTCGACTACGCCGAGGGCGTGGAGGCTGCCCAGGAGTTCGCGGCGCTCGCGGCCGAGGCGGGCCTCGCACCGGCGACGGCCGCACTCGCCTGGGTGGCGCAGCTGCCCGGCGTCTCGACCGTGATCCCCGGTGCGCGCAACGTCGCCCAGGCCCAGTCCAACGCTGCTGCCGGCTCGGTGGGCCCGCTCGGCGAGGACTTCACCGCATCGGTGCGAGAGATCTACGACCGCCGCTTCCGCGCGGCCGTCCACCCGCGTTGGTAGGCGCACCACGAGCGGGGAGCATCATCGCACCCCGCTCGTGGTGACGATGCGCGTCCACGGGCCCGCAGGCACCTCCCGCTCCTCGACGAAGCGCCAGTCGACCTTCGCGTTGATGCCGTTGATCTCGGGGAATCCCAGGCACCCGGTGAGCGCGGGCGACACGTCGAGGCCCGCGCCCCCATACCGCGTATTGGCGGGGCGGGCGTCGTTCGAGCCGAACACATAGGCCGCGTCGTGGTACTCACCCGGTCCGGCATCCTGAATCTGGCCGAAGCAGGTGCGACCCCCGCGCGTCAGCTGCACCCACCGGTTCTTGAGGTAGCTGAAGTTCTGGTCGCCGCGGTGAGAGCGGTACGGCTCCGATCCCGCCCACGGGATCACCGAGTCACGCTGCGCGAACCCCGTGGGGTCGTTGATGTCGTCGTAGGGCACGTCGAGGTAGAACGGGTTCTCGCGCGGCGTCATGCTCGTCGGGAAGTAGTCGTTCGCCGCAGTGCGCGCCTCCGTCTCGCATCCGCCGTTCACCACGTTGCCGTCGCACCCTCCGTACGAGCCGTACCAGTCGGAGTCGTAGGTGGACAGCATCTGGCTGCCGTCGGCGGCGTTCGGATCGAAGATCTCGCCCACCCAGAAGGTGGCCGCGACGATCCCCGTGTGCCACGGATACCCGCTCGCAGGGGGCGCGGGCGCGGGCGGGGCGGGCAGTGCGGGTGTGCCGGGTGACTGCGGTGTCTGTTCTGGAGTGGGGGTCACGGTCGCCTCCCGGGTCGCGTCGGCCGACGATGAGGGGGCGGGGGAACCGGTCGGATCGACGGCGCCCGCGTCGCCGGAGCATGAAGCGACGGCGAGGAGGGCCACGCACACCGGACCGATGCGCGACCTCCTCGCCGCCGCGCTCACGCCTCGGGCACCGTCGCCTCGAGGGGAACAGGTTCCGCATCGTCCGGGACGCTCTCTGTCGTCTCGGCAGGCGGGTCCTCAGCGGGGGGCTGCTCTACAGGAGGATCCGACACGGGGTCCTCGGCGGGTGGCTGTGCAGGTGCGACCGGCAGAGTCTCTTCGGCCTCCATCGCCATCGGTTCAGCGGTGAGCGCGGTCGCGGTGGGGGGAGTCGCGACGGTGATCGAGTAGTCGTCGGTCACCAGAGTGCCCACGTTGAAGATGTTGAGTCCGAAGCTGATGCCCGTGTAGCCGGGCGGCACCTCGGCCGTCGTCCACACGGCCTGAGTCCAGTCGGTCGCTGACGCGAACCACGGGCTCGAGGTCCAGTACTCCCACGCGCCCGTCGAGGTGCGCAGGTAGATGGCGAACTGGGTGACGGTCGTCGACTGGTACCAGGCGGAGAGGGTGTAGCTCTGGCCTGTCGCGACGCTCGGGGCGCAGGATCCGAGGTCGAGCGACGGAATCACCTTGCCGTCGCCTTCGACCCACCGGGTCACATCGATCTGGGCCGCGTGGTTGCCTGAGTGCCCCGGCGAGACGATCGAGACCGTCGCGTCGTTGTCGCCCCATGGCGTCCATTGCCAGCACGCCGGGAACCCGTTCTGCATGATCTCGAGGTCGGGGTTGACGACGCCGTTCCCGTCACCGGGCGGCGGGACCGCAGGGCCGGGCACAGCCGGGGCGACGGGGCCTCCCACTGCTTCGCCCACCGTGCTGACGACGGTGTTGCGGGTCTCTCCGCGTTCGGCGAGCCAGTCGGCGAAGGCCTCGAGCACGGCGGTGCTCACATCGAGTTCGCCGCAGACGCTCGTGCAGACGTCGTGGAACGTGTACTGCACCCACCCTCCGCCGTTCTCCTCCGCTGCGAGCACCGAGTCGATGAGGTCCTGCAGCCCCCAGGTGTCGTCCCACTGGTCGAGTGCGTAGGTGACGGAGGGGCGCACGGGCGGCAGCACGGCCGCCCAGTCGCACTCCGCGCAGCCGAACCGCGAGCGGATGTCTCCGAGGAGCCGACCGCTGTTGTAGCCGCAGTCGGTGACGACCTCGGCCACCGCGTCCGTCACCGAGGCGAACGGATACGCGAAGCTGCGCGCGGGGAAACCCCAGTCGATCAGCTGGCTGCGGTCGTTGCAGATCTGCCGTGCGACCTCGTCGATCGGCACGGTGGCGAGGTCGACGTGCGTCACGGTGTGACCGCCGATCTCGTGACCGGAGGAGAGGAAGCTCCGCAGCTGCGGCAGGGTGAGCTTGCCGGAGGTGCCGACGGTGCCGGAGTTCACGAAGAAGGTTCCGTGCAGACCGCGGCTCGACAGGATGTTCGCCGCGAGCGCCTGGCCCGCGCCGCCGTCATCGAAGGTGAGGCTGATGGTCGTGAGCGGCCCGGTCTTGATCGGCGGATCCGTGGGATCAGTCGGATCGGTCGGGTCAGTGGGGTCAGTCGGGTCGGTCGGATCGGTGGGATCAGTCGGGCCCGTGGGGGCCGTCGGGTCCGTCGGGTCCGTGGGGGTGACGGGATCCCGGGGCGTGATCGGGCCCGGTGCCACCGGCGTCACGGGAGTCACGGGGGTGACCGCCTGCGTCGGAGACCGCGGCGAGGTCGGCTGGCGTGGCACGACCCGATCCGACTCGTCGGCGGGCGGGTCCTCTGCAGGCGGGTCGCCGGTGGCGTCCTCGTCCATCGGCTCGTCGACAGTCGTCTGGGTGGTGTCGCTCATGTCAGCCGTGTCGGAGGAGCTCGCCTCCGACGCCGGCTCGACTGTGGGGCCCTGGTTCGACCAGGAGAGACCGGCGACCGTGATCATGACCGCCAGAACGACGGCGGCTCCGATCCAGCTCAGAAAGCGTCGTGCGTGCATGGGTATCACCTCGGGATGCCTGTGGCGGCTGCCGCCACCACGGTGGTGGTGAGGGTGGTGGGTGAACCGGATGCGGGGTGGGGGAACCGCATCACCCGGTCGTCGGATCCGAGCGTCGAGGCGACGCTCCAGATGATCTCGTCGATGCTCGTCGCAGGGACGAACCCGATGAGCTCGCGGGCGAGCGAGTTGTCGGGCACGCGTCGTCGCATGTCCTCGAACCCGGCGCCGTACGCCTCCTCGTAGGGAACGAATCGGATCGTGCTGCGGCTGCCGGTGATCTCGATGATCCGCTCGGCGAGATGCTTGATCGAGATCTCGGTGCCGCCGCCGAGGTTCACCGCGCGGCCGAAAGCGCGACGCTCCTCGACGAGGCGCACGAACGCCGGCACGACGTCGCGCACCGACGAGAAGCAGCGGGACTGCTCGCCGTCCCCGTACACCGTGAGCGGCTCTTCGCGAAGCGCCTGCCCCACGAGCCCGGGCACGACCATGCCGTATCGACCGGTCTGGCGGGGGCCCACGGTGTTGAACGGGCGGGCGATCGCGACCTCGAGTCCGTACTCCTGCGCGTACGCGTGTGCGAACGACTCGTCGAGCCCTTTCGCCGCGGCGTACGTCCAGCGCGCCTTGAGCGGCGAGCCGAGCACTCGGTCGGAATCCTCCGAGAGCGCATCCGCGGTGTTCTTGCCGTAGATCTCGCTCGTCGACACCAGGAGCAGACGTGCTCCGTGGGCGACGCACGCGTCGAGCACGTTCTCGGTGCCGTGAACATTGATGCGCAGACCCTCGAGCGGGCGGTCGACGATGCGGTGCACGCCCACCGCGGCCGCGAGGTGGAAGACCCGATCGGCGCCGCGGACGGCGGCTGCCACCCCACGACCGTCGAGAACGGAACCTCGGACGTACTGCAGGTTCGGATGCCCATCGACGAGCGCGAGGTTCGCGGTGCGCCCCGTGCTCTCATCGTCGAGGACGACGACATCATCGCCGAGATCGAGCAGAAGCTCGACGAGGTGACTGCCCAGGAAACCGGCTCCGCCGGTGACGACGCTTCGCATGACCCGGCCCTACAGCGCGTACCGACGAGGGGCGTCGAGTTCGCGGTAGCTGCCGTCGAGCAGCAGGTGGCGATCGTCGAGCCAGGACAGGTCGAGGTCGCGATGCCGCGTGTGCAGGATCACCAGCTGCGGATCGAACGCCTCAGGGTCGGCGACCGAGCGGAGCACCCGGTCACCCGCGAGCCGCACCTCGGCCACATGGGGATCGAAGTACTCGACGACGGCGTGGCGGCGCTCGAGACCCTGGATGATCTCGAGGGCCGGCGATTCGCGGACATCGTCGACGTTCGGCTTATAGGTGACACCGAGGACGAGGATCCGGGTTCCCGCGAGCCCGAGGCCGACATCCGAGAGCACCTGCGAGGCGCGGTCGACCACGCGCGCCGGGCGCGAGGCGATCTCGGTCATGGCCTGACTGATCATCGGCGCTGCCACCCGACGCTCCCGCAGCTGCCACAGCAGGTAGTGCGGATCGCAGGGGATGCAGTGGCCGCCGACCCCGGGCCCGGGGAGAAAGGGCATGAACCCGTACGGCTTGGTAGCCGCCGCGTCGATGACACTCGTCACCGGCACGCCGAGTTCACGGCAGATGTCCGCGACTTCGTTCGCGAGGGCGATGTTGACCGCACGGAAGGTGTTCTCGAGCAGCTTGGTCATCTCGGCCGCCGCGAGCGAGTCGACGTGGTGCACGTTCATGGTGGTGCGGCCGAGCACCACGGCGGCACGCAGCGCGCACGACACGGTCGCGCCGCCGACGACGCGGGGCACCTCCTCGTGCTCGAAGGAGCTGTTGCCGGGGTCGATGCGCTCGGGGCTGAACACGACCGAGATGTTCGATCCCGCGATGAGTCCGCGCTCGGCGAGGGCCTCCACGAGCAGATCCTGCGTGCAGCCGACGTAGGTCGTGGAGGTCAGGATGATGATCTGCCCGGCGACGGCGTTCGCCACCACGTCCGCGCACGCCGCGCGGAGGATCGTGAGGTCGGGCACCAGATGGTGGTCGACGGGCGTCGGCACGCAGATGACGACGGCACCCGCACGAGCGAGCGAGGCGGGGTCGCTGCTCATCTCGAAGCTCGGCGTCGTGACGAACGCGGCGAGCCGTTCGTGGTCCGACGGCAGCAGATCCACCGTGCCCGCGCGGATGGCGTCGACCCGAGCCTTCGAGATCTCGAGGCCGAGCACGCGCGATCCCGAGCGCAGGTAGGAGAGCGCGGTGGGGAGGCCGACGTAGCCGAGCCCGACGATCGCGACGTCGAAGCGGTCGCTCACGAAGGGCTCGATGCTCGGTATGGCTGGCTCGAAAGCCGCCAGGCGAGGTGGGGCGGTGTCCAGGCGCGGACGAGTTTCCAGGGACGTCATTGCGTATGCCTCCATGAAGAGGCGCCGGGGGTAGCGACGCAGGGGCGGGGGGAGGTTGGGCGCTGCGGGGGGACGGCGCCGGAGCCACTCTCGACCTGTGCCAGGTGGCCGTCAACGTTCTGGGGCGATGAGTGCGGAAGGGCGCGGGCGCGTTGCGGGAATCCGCACACGCGTGCGGCATCCCGCACGAGGTTGCGGGATGCGCGCGCTCGCCGAATGGGTAGCGTCGGAGGCACTCCCTGCCCGAGGAGGCGCCGTGATCGCATTCGTCGTGACCTTCGTCGTCGTCGCAGGATTCGGCACCCTGCTGTGGCTGTCATCCGCGGTGGTGCGGGTGCTCGCTGCCCGCGCGCGCAACGTGCGGTCGCGCGGTCGCCGCGAGGTGCAGACGTCCCCGGTTCCGACTCCCGACGCGGTCGCCGTCGTGGTCGCGGCACACAACGAGGAGCTCGTGATCGCCGAGACGATCCGGTCGGCAGCGCGTCAGGTCCCCGTCGAGAACGTCTTCGTCGTCTCGGACGGATCCCGCGACCGCACAGTCGCCGTCGCGCAGGCCGAAGGCGCGAGCGTGCTCGATCTGCAGCCGAACCGCGGCAAAGCGGGAGCCATCCGCGCGGTGATCGACGAGCTGCGCCTCGCTGAGCGCTTCGAGGTCGTCGTGCTGCTCGACGCCGACAGCCAGCTCTCCGACGACTATCTCGTCTCGGGTCTGGCCGAGTTCGCGGATCCCGACGTCGTCGCCGTGGCGGGGAGGGCCACCACTCTGCTCGACCCGCGCCCGCCCACGCGCATCGGCCGACTGCTCGTGGCCTATCGCGAACGCCTCTATCTGAGCGTTCAGTACCTGCAGAAGTTCGGCCAGGCCGCCCGTCACCTCAATGCCGTCGCGATCGTGCCGGGCTTCGCGAGCATGTACCGCACGCGCATCCTCGCCGATATCGACATCGACGCCCCCGGTCTCGTCATCGAGGACTACAACATGACGTTCGAGGTGCACGCGAAGTCGCTCGGACGCATCGCCTTCCGCCCCTCCGCGGCGATCGCCCTCACGCAGGACCCGGACAACCTGCGCGACTACCGCAAGCAGGTGCACCGCTGGAGTCTCGGCTTCTGGCAGACCGTCCGGCGGCATGGGCTGCGTCGGGGGCGCTTCTGGGCGCTCCTCGCCCTGTCGATCGTGGAGCTCGTGTCGAGCAGTCTGTTCATGGTGCTCACGGTCCCCGTGATGCTCGTCGGGTTCGTCGCCCTCCTGGTCGTCCCTCTCGACCAGACGGGCACAGCCGCGACGATCGTGACGGTGATCCCGCCGTTCGCGATCCTGCTCGGCGTCGTCGTGCCCGACTACCTCCTCACCCTCTTCGCGGCGTGGCACTCGCGCCGCATCAGCTATCTGGTGCGCGGGCTCGCATTCCCCGCGCTGCGCATCATGGACGCGGCGATCTGCCTGAGAGCGCTCGCTCAGTCGGCCATAGGGGGTGCGGACGGGCGGTGGGCCTCGCCCGAACGGCGGGCGCTCGCCGGCGGCTGACGCTGCGCTCGATCAGCGCAGCAGGGCGACCAGGTGCGAGCGGGACCGGGCCCCGAGCTTGCGGTACACGTGAGTGAGGCGCAGTTCGACGGTGCGCACCGAGACGAACAGCCGCGCCGCGATCTCCTTGTTGTGCAGCCCTCGCACGACGAGTTCCACGACGCTGCGCTCGTCGGGGGTGAGGGCGACGAGCGCTGCTGACGGGAGCGCCGTCACCTGAGCGGCAGGTGGGGCACCCGACTCGATCGCGGCGACAGGATGCGTCGTCGACCGCGGCGGGGTGGGGCGCAGCACCCAGGGGAGCGCCCCCGCGCTCGCGAACGCGATGTGGGAGTCGGCATCGGCTGCCGCAGCCTGGGCGGCGGCGCCGAGGGCGGCGAGGCGCGCAGCGATGGCTCGGTGCAGTCGCCCGCGCTCGAAGCCCAGCCCGGGGGCCGGGGTCGCGAGCGCCCCGCGAGCGCTCTCGATCGCGCTGTGCGCCCCGTCATCGGTGCTGAGAGCCACGCGTGCACGGGCGACCGCGAGAGCCGACCAGCGCGACGGATGCGCATCCGCCTGCGCTCGGAGGCGTTCGAGCATCTCGTGGGCCTGTGTCGACCGTTCGGCGGCGGCGAGCAGCTCGATGAGGTCGGGCAGGTGGCGCGTGAGGGAGGGATCCTCGAACGAGGCGGCGATGGAATCGGCCACGAGCAGATGTTCGAGGGCTGCGGCGTCGTCGCCGTCGAGCCGAGCCAGCTCGGCCTCGAAAGCGAGCCCGGAGGCGGTGATGAGCGTGCCGGTGCGAGATCCTGTCCGGGCCGACCACTCTCGCAGCTCGGCTCGCGCAGACGTCAGGTCGTCGCTGGCGAGGTGCGTCCAGACGCGGATCGGCACGAAGCATTCGGGTCCGGAGCCGCCGCGTCCGGTCGGGTCCCACTCGCGCGCGAGTTCGAATGCCTCCGCGAGCTCCCCGGCTCGCCAGGCGCGTTCGATGCCGAGTGCCGTGATCCACCCTGACCAGACGCGGCTCGGTCGTTCGACGGCGCGGGCGAGGCGCGCGATGCCGTCCCGGGCGTCATCGACGTGGCCCGCGAGGATCGCACGGCGCGCCGCCCACGCCAGCGACGGGGGGTCGTTCGCATCGGCGTCGCTCGTGTGCGTGCCGTCGAGGTCGGCGGCGTCAGCGGGATCGAAGACGGCGCTCAGTCGCCCGGTTGCGAAGGCGACGCGCGATCCCACACGATCGAGCTCCTCGTGCTCGTCGGCGTCGAGCTCGGCTTGTCGCAGGGTGCGGTCGGCGAGCTCCGTCTCGCCCGCGAGCATGAGCGCATCGGCGAGCGCGGCAAGCCCCCTGTCGAGCCCGCCACGGCCGAGCCGGATCGCGCGGTCCGCGAACTCGACGGCCGCGCCCGGGCGCCCGAGCTTCGCCAGCTGCACAGCGGAATCGAGCAGGGCCGAGCGATGCTTCTCAGGCTCCGCGAGAGAGGCCGCGTGCCAGGGTGCGACGAGCGGGTCGGCGACGGCCTGGAGCTCAGTGTGCAGGGTGCGTCGGCGTGATGTCGCGAGCCCGGCGGCGACGGCTGCGCGCACGAGGTTGTCGCGCAGATGCACGTAGCCGCGACTGTCGACGACGACCCCGGCATCGAGCAGCTCCTGCAGCGCGTCTTCGGCATCCGGCGTCCAGCGGGCGACGGACGCGTGTCCGTGGAGCGGGCAGATGGCGAGCCGTTCCAGGATCTCGATCTGGTGGGGTCCCAGCGAGCTGTGCGCGCGGGCGAGGCGGGCGCGCGCGGCCGAGCCGGGGGAGAGAGGGAAGCGGAGCGGGTCGCGCCCCTCACGCTGCTCGCGCGTGAGGCTTGCGAGCTGGGTGGTGAATGCGTGCACATTGCCGTCGCAGGTCCAGGTGAGGAGCCGGAGCGTGCCGGGGTGCAGATTCCGGGGGGCCAGAGCGGCGGCGTCTTCGTCGCTCAGACGGGGGAGATCGAGCCGTGGCACTCCCGCCAGCGGCTCATCCGAGGGAACAGCGACCGCGGTCGCCACGAGCCGCAGGCCCGACCCCGCAAGGTGCCCGCACATGTAGCCGATGAGGTGACGACTCGTGGGGTCCATCCGGTCGATGTCGTCGACGTAGACGGTGGTGGGTGCGAGGGCGAGGCCTCGCAGCATCACGAGCAGCTCACCCGCTGCCTCAGCGAGCGGCACGTCCTCGCGCAGGGTGAACCGACCCGAGAATGCGGCGACACGCGCGTCGCCGAGGGATCCGAGCAGGGCGGAGGCGCCGGACAGCGGCCAGGTCGCCTCGCCGAAGTTGACGCGCACCGTCGCGACTCTGCCCGGGTCGCGTCTGCGCGCCTCCTCGAGCAGCGACGACTTCCCGCTCCCGACGTCGCCGATCAGCAGGAGCGCCGATTCGAGGGCGTTCCTGCTCTGATCCCCGACGGCTTCGAGGAGCTGCTCGTGACTTTTCAGCATGCTGATGCGGCGGGTCGGTGCGCTGCTCCGCGGAGCCGTGGCGAGCTCCAGAGGATGCGGTCGAATCCAGGTCGTCGTCGATCTGGGGGGTGCACCGACACCTCGGTCTACTCCGAATTGCGGACTTCCGCAAGAGCATCGTGGAGAATCGCTCAGCTCGGCTGGACGGGGATGGGCGAGGTCTCGGGGAGCGGAGAGGCGTCACGTCCGCGCAGATCGGGCAGATGCCGCACGAAGATCGTCGGCACGAGCACACCCACCACGGAGAACGCGAGCGCCGTGACGAACCCGCCAGCGGACCCCATGCCGTCGATGAGGAAGCCCGCGATCGCCGATCCGATCGCGGCGCCGATGAGCTGACCGGTGCCGACCCATCCGTAGGCCTCGGCGGTGTCGGAGAACTTCACACTCGCCGAGACGATGGTGAACATGACCGCGAGGGCGGGGGCCATGCCGAGGCCGGCGATCGCGAGGGCTCCCGAGATCGTCCAGAAGTCGAACGCCCACACGGCGAGAGCCACACCAGCGGTGAAGAGGGCCATGCGGCGCATGAGCGCCCAGGGTCCGATCGGGATGTGCCCGAACCCGAGTCCGCCGACGAGCGAGGTGATCGAGAAGATCGCGAGCACGAGTCCGGCCGCGGCGCCCCCTTCGCCGAACTCCGCGACGACGCCGGCTTCGATCGCGGCGCACGCGCCCACGAGCAGGAAGCCCACGACCGAGGCGAGCAGCACGGGCGGGCGCTTGAGCACGACGCCGAGCTTGCGGGTGCTCGGCGGGATCCGCACCTGTCCCACCTCGGGAGAGCTGATGAACCAGGCGCCACCCAGGATGAGGAACCCGACCGAGATCATGATGCCGAGCACGCTCGAGACCTGCAGCGAGACGAACGTGACGACCACGGGGCCGAGCACCCAGATGATCTCCTGCGCGGATGCGTCGAGCGAGAACAGCGGAGTGAGCTGGCGCGAGTTGACGATCTTGGGATAGATCGTGCGAACGGCCGGCTGGATGGGCGGGTAGCTCAGCCCTGCCAGGAAGGCGACCGTCGTGTAGCCCCAGAGGGCGAGTGGCGCGAGGGCGATCGTGGCGATCGCGGTCGCGCACACGAGGACGGTGAGGATGAGCACGGGGCGCATGCCCCAGCGCCCCATCCATCTGCTCGTGATGGGGCCGGAGATCGCCTGCCCGACCGACATCGATGCCAGCACGATGCCCGCTGCGGCGTAGCTGTCGAAGATGTGCTCGATGTGGATGAGGAACCCGAGGGCGAGCATCCCGCCCGGGAATCGTGCGAGGAGTTGCGCGGCGATGATCCGGGCGACCCCGGGTGTGCGCAGGAGGCTCAGATATGCGTTCACGGCATCCTTCACCCTAGTCGTGTCTGCCGCTCGACCTAGGCTGTGGAAAGTGGGGATAACCCCGCGAACTTATGCACATCTGTGGACGACACGCCCACTACATCTAGGGTTGGCGGCCCCTAAGTCACCCGATATATAGTGGTGAGACCTCCCGGCCGGGAGAGTGCGATGAGGCAGATTTTCGGCCGGTCGAGGGCAGGTTTCCAGATCGTCGAGCAACAACAACCGTGGGCCGCGCAGCACTGCGCGAGAGGGAAGGAATCACGTGGCTATCACCGTCGTGAAGCGCAATGGGCAGCGCGAGCCGTATGACGCGAACAAGATCAACCTGGCGATCGAGGATGCGAGTCAGGGGCTCGACGAGAACATCACGTGGGTGACGCAGATCGCATCCGAGCTCGAGCTCACCCTCTTCGACGGCATCAGCACCCAGCAGCTCGACGAGGCCGTCATCCAGGTCGCCCTCCAGAACGTCAAGGACGACCCCCAGTTCGACACCGTCGCGGCGCGTCTGCTCCTCAAGACGATCTACAAGCGCGTCCTCGGTGACTACCGCACCGACGACGAGCTGAAGGCGCTCCACGTCGAGCACTTCCCGCGCGCCATCAAGCAGGGCGTCGAAGAGCTTCTCCTCGACGCGCGCTTCCCCGACCTCTTCGACCTCGAGCGTCTCGCCGAGGCGCTCGAGCCGAGCCGCGACGGCCTGCTCAAGTACATCGGCGTCGTCACGCTCAACAACCGCTACAGCATCAAGGCGCGCAACAACGAGCCGCTCGAGGTTCCGCAGTTCTTCTGGATGCGCATCGCGATGGGCCTCTCGCTCAACGAAGCCGACCCCACGACGCACGCCATCGAGTTCTACAACAAGATGTCGAAGCTCGAGTACCTCGCCGCGGGCTCCACCCTCGTCAACGCCGGCACCGCCTACCCGCAGCTCTCCAACTGCTTCGTCATGGAGATGCACGACGACATCGAGCACATCGCCAAGAGCGTGCGCGACGTCATGTGGCTCACGAAGGGCACCGGAGGCATCGGCCTCTCGGTCACCAAGCTCCGCTCGCAGGGCTCGCCCATCCGCTCGAACAACACCATGTCGACCGGCCCCATCCCGTTCATGCACACGATCGACTCGGTGCTGCGCGCGGTCAGCCGCGGCGGCAAGAAGTTCGGCGCCCTGTGCTTCTACATGGAGAACTGGCACCTCGACTTCCCCGAGTTCCTCGACCTGCGTCAGAACTCCGGCGACCCCTACCGTCGCACCCGCACCGCCAACACGGCCGTCTGGATCTCGGACGAGTTCATGAAGCGCGTGCAGAACGACCAGGACTGGTACCTGTTCGACCCGCTCGAGGTGGGAGATCTCAACGAGCTCTTCGGCCAGGAGTTCTCGGAGCGCTACGCGCACTACGTCGCGGAGGCTGAGGCCGGCCGCATGCGCATGTTCCAGAAGATCTCGGCGCGCGCCCAGTTCAAGGACATCCTCATGTCGCTCCAGACCACGAGCCACCCGTGGCTCACCTGGAAGGACACGATCAACAACCGCGCCCTCAACAACAACACGGGCACGATCCACCTCTCGAACCTCTGCACCGAGATCTGCCTCCCGCAGGACCTCGAGAACATCGCCGTCTGCAACCTCGCCTCGATCAACCTCTCGACTCACCTGAAGGTCGACGAGAACGGCGGCCTCGGATTCGACTGGGCGCTCGTCGAGGAGTCTGCGCGCAGCGCTGTGCGTCAGCTCGACAACCTCATCGACATCACCGAGTCCTCGGTGGCTGAGGCCGACCACGCCAACAAGACCAACCGCGCCATCGGCCTGGGCGTCATGGGCTTCACGGATGTCGTCGAGAAGCTCGGCTTCTCGTATGAGTCCGAAGAGGCCTACGCGCTCATGGACGAGATCATGGAGCACGTCTCCTACGCGGCGATCGACGAGTCGGCCGACCTCGCTCGCGAGCGCGGCTCGTACGACAACTTCGAGGGCTCGCGCTGGTCGCAGGGCCTCGTGCCGTTCGACTCGATCGCACTCACCGAGAAGGACCGCGGCATCCCGATCACGGTCAACCGCACGATGCGCCTCGACTGGGATCGCCTGCGCGAGAAGGTCAAGGGCGGCATGCGCAACGCGACGCTCATGGCGATCGCCCCCACTGCGTCCATCGGTCTCGTCGCCGGCACCACGCCCGGTCTCGACCCGCAGTTCGCGCAGATCTTCAGCCGCTCCACGAGCAACGGCAAGTTCCTCGAGGTCAACCGCAACCTCGTGAACGACCTGCAGAAGCTCGGCATCTGGAACGACGTGCGCGAGGACGTGCTCCGCAGCCAGGGCGACATCCAGGGCATCCCCTCGATCCCCGAGGAGATCAAGAAGGTCTACAAGACCAGCTTCCAGCTCTCGCCCCACTCGTTCATCGAGGTCGCGGCGCGTGCGCAGAAGTGGATCGACCAGGCGATCAGCCGCAACATGTACCTCGAGACCCGCGATCTCGGCGACATGATGGACATCTACTACGCGGCATGGGAGAAGGGCGTCAAGACGACCTACTACCTGCACATGAAGCCGCGTCACCAGGCCGAGCAGTCGACCGTCAAGGTCAACAAGGCTGCCGACATCGCCGGAGCCGGCGCCCAGCGCGGCTTCGGGGCGGCGACCCCCGCCGCAACCCCTGCAACCCCTGCGGCGGCTCCCGCGGCCGCCCCGCGCCGTGGCTTCGGAGGCCTCTCGTGAACACGCTCTCTTACGGAAACGCCATCGACGGCTATGAAGTGCCCGTCGACCCGATGGACGAACTTCAGTGCGAAAGCTGCCAGTAACAGACATGGGAATTCTCGGTACCGGAGTCCAGGAAGGACTCCTCCTCAAGCCCGTCACCTACCAGTGGGCGATGGACCTCTATGACCAGGCCGTCGCCAACACCTGGTTCCCGAACGAGATCCAGCTCGGCGAGGACATCGCCGACTTCAAGAAGATGACCGACGAAGAGCGTCACGCCGTGACGTTCCTCATGTCGTACTTCAACCCGAACGAGCTCCTCGTCAACAAGGCTCTCGCGTTCGGCGTGTACCCCTACATCAACGCTCCCGAGGCGCACCTCTACCTCGCGAAGCAGATGTGGGAGGAGGCCAACCACTGCATGTCGTTCGAGTACGTCCTCGAGACGTTCCCGATCGACCGCGACGAGGCCTACAACGCGCACGTCGACGTTCCGTCGATGGCGCGCAAGGAGGAGTTCCAGGTCAAGTTCATCAAGCGGATGACCGAGGAGACCCTCGACATCAAGACGGTGGAGGGCAAGCAGGACTTCATCCGCAACCTGATCGCCTACAACATCATCCTCGAGGGCATCTGGTTCTACTCGGGCTTCATGGTGGCGCTGTCGTTCCGTCAGCGGAACCTGCTGCGCAACTTCGGTTCGCTCATGGACTGGATCGTGCGCGACGAGTCGCTGCACCTGAAGTTCGGCATCAACTTGATCCTCACGGTGCTCGACGAGAACCCCGAGCTGCAGACGCCGGAGTTCGCCGCCGAGATCAAGCAGATGATCCTCGACGCCGTGGAGATGGAGGAGGAGTACAACAACGACCTCCTGCCGAACGGCATCCTCGGCCTCAACGCGAACTACATCAACCAGTACGTGAAGTACCTGGCTGACCGTCGTCTTGAGGAGCTCGGCTTCGGCCCGCACTACAACGTCGTCAACCCGGCGAAGTGGATGGCGACCGCGAACGACACGCTCGAGCTGGTGAACTTCTTCGAGTCGACGAACACGTCGTACGAAGCCAACGCGAAGGCGTCGACGGGCGACCGCAAGTAGTCCGATTCACGTGACGAGCGCCGCATCCCTTCTCGGGGTGCGGCGCTCTCATGTTTCGGGGACGGGTCAGGAGTGGGTGAAGCGGCGGCCGCTCAGGCGGTCGGGAGTGATGCGCACGTAGCTGTGCTTCTGGTCGTCGGTCCAGGTGACGAGGCTGAGGAGGCCGGACTGCATGATCTCGTCGTCGGCGGAGAGACGCTCGGCGGTGCCCCAGGCGATCACGCTCCAGGCCTCATCATCGGTGTGGCCATCGATCTCGAACGCGACGCGCGGCCGGTCGGCCACGAGCGCGAGCTTCGCGCCGGGGGCGCTGCGGAAGAGGATCGTGCGCCCGCCGATGTGGTGGGTGACGGGGAACACCTCGATGTCGTCGTCACCGGATCGGAAGATCACGCGGCCGACATCCGCGGCCTCCAGCAGCTCCCAGCACTCGTCGTCGGAGAGGGTCTCGGTGGTCTCGCTCATGACTGAACCCTAGGTCGGGGCGATGCGAGAGTCGAGGGACCTTCGACCTGCCCCTTGTGCTCTGTGGGCATCGGCGTAGCGTGGCGCGCGGAGGCTCTCATGACGCAGAAGATCACGCCCTTCATCTGGCTCGACCACCCGCTGTCGGATGTTCTCGACTTCTACGCGTCGGTGTTCCCCGACGCCGAGGTGGTCGATCGGATGATGTCGGATGACGACGGCCGACTGTTCATCGTCACGTTCCGCGCATCCGGGCTCGAGTTCACGGTCATGGATTCGCCGGGCGGTCCGCCGCTCACGGGGGCGATCTCGTTCGCGATCGACTGCGTGGATCAGGCGGAGGTCGACCGGGTCTGGGATGCGCTTCTCGCGGGTGGGGGTGAGCCGCAGCAGTGCGGCTGGCTCGCGGATCGCTTCGGCGTCAACTGGCAGGTCGTCCCGCATCGTCTGCTCGAGCTGCAGGCCGACCCGGATCCGGGCCGCCGCAAGCGGGCGATCGACGAGATGCTCACCCAGGTGAAGCTCGACATCGCGGCGATCGAGCGCGCAGCCGACGCCATCTGAGCGGTCGCTGTGTGCGGTCCGTGGGAGACGACTGCCCTCTTGGGTGACAGATCACGAAGTTTTACATCCCCGTAATCGGGGGGTAGCCGGCGCAATGGCCTAATGGCCTACTCTATAGACCAATCGAAAGGATTGGCTATGACAGACACTGCGTCCCCGGCAACGAAGCCGCGCCTCACCGGCTCCCTCGGCGCCATGTCGGTCACCTTCATGGTGATCGCCGCTGCTGCGCCCCTCACTGTCGTCGGCGGCATCATGCCCGTCGGCTTCATCGCCGGAAACGGCATCGGATTCCCCGTCATGTTCCTCGTGGCGACCGCGATCCTCCTGCTGTTCTCGGTGGGCCTTGTGGCGATGAGCCGTCACCTGGCGCACGCAGGAGCGTTCTTCACCTACATCAGCCACGGACTCGGTCGCGTCCCCGGATCGGGCGCCGCCTACCTCGCGCTCATCTGCTACACGACCGTGCAGTGCGCCGTGTTCAGCTTCCTCGGCTACTCCATCTCCAACAACGTCGTGCAGCTGGGTGGCCCGGAGATCCCGTGGTGGGTCTTCACCCTCGCCTCGATCGCTCTCGTCGGCTTCCTCGGCTACCGCCACATCGAGCTCAGCTCGAAGGTGCTCGTGGTCGTGCTGCTCACCGAGATCGGCATCGTGCTTATGCTCGCCGCGGCTGTCGCCATCCAGGGCGGTGCTGAGGGGATCACCTTCGAGACCTTCGTGCTCGAGAACGTTCTCTCGGGAGCGCCCGCGCTCGGCCTCATGTTCGCGATCGCCTCGTTCATCGGCTTCGAGTCGACCGTCGTCTACCGCAGCGAGGTGCGGAACCCGAACCGCACCATCGCGATCGCGACGTACTCGTCGGCCATCATCATCGGCCTCTTCTACCTGGTCGCCGGCTGGGCCATGGTCAACGGCATCGGCCCGCAGAAGCTCCTCGAGATGAACGCCGCCGGTGAGCTCTCCGACCTCGCCGTCATCACGGGCGACTACCTCGGCACCGTGGGTGCCATCGTCATCGCCGTGCTCTTCCTCGGCAGCATGTTCGCCGCCGTGCTCTCGCTGCACAACGTCATCGCCCGCTACCAGTACTCGCTCGGCGGCATCGGCGTTCTGCCGTCGAAGCTCGCCGCAGTTCACCCGAAGCACTCCTCGCCGCACGTGTCCTCGCTCGTGCAGGCCTCGACCGCAGCGATCTTCATGCTCGTCGTGCTGCTGAGCGGCATGGGCCCGATCAACGCGTTCACCTGGTTCGCCGGCGTCGCGACGCTCGCGATCGTGATCCTCATGGCGTCCACCTGCCTCGCGGTGATCGTGTTCTTCGCCCGCACCAAGGCGGAGACCAACCCCTGGCGCACCCTCATCGCGCCCGGACTGGGACTCATCGGACTCGCGGTCTCGGCCGTGCTCATCGCGATGAACTTCCCGCTGCTCGTCGGCGACGTCGACGCGGCCGGTGAGCCCACCTGGGGACTGCTGTCGAGCGTGCTGCTCGCGGTCGTCGTCGCAGGTCCCGTGATCGGCGTCATCCAGGCGCTCGTGCTGCGCTCGAAGAACTCGCCCGTGTACGAGAACATCACGGCGATCAGCGCCGACGAGCCCGAGCTCGAGGAGGCCGACGCCAAGTGAGGCCCCTTTCCCCCCTTGTCGGAATCACCGGGCGGCGCCGCCCCGCATCCATCCTCGGCGCCCCCCAGGGATTCACCGACGCCCCTCTTGATGTGTACTTCGCCGAGTACGCGACCAGCGTGGCCCGTGCCGGCGGGGTGCCCGTCTTCATCCCGCTCGACACCGACATCGCCCAGGTCATGCCGCGTCTCGACGCGCTCGTGATCGCGGGCGGCGAGGATGTCGACCCGGCGCGCTACGGTGCGGAGCCGGCCCCGGAGACGGGGCCGTGCTCGCCCGAGCGCGACGAGCTCGAGTTCACCGCGCTGGCGCTCGCGCACGAGGCGGGCATCCCCGTGCTCGGCGTGTGCCGCGGCCACCAGGTGATCAACGTCGCCTTCGGCGGCACGCTCATCCAGCACCTCGACGGCGAGGAGGGGCCGCGGCACCTGCCGCTCACCGCCCCCCGTGCCGCGATCACGCACCGCGTGACCCTCGATGAGACCTCGGTGCACGCCTCCGTGTGGGGCATCGAGCTCGGCGTCAACTCGTTCCACCACCAGGCCGTCGCCACCCCCGGCGAGGGTCTGAAGGTGGTCGGCTGGGCCGAGGACGGCACCATCGAGGCCATCGAGCACGAAGACGGACGGATCCTCGGCGTGCAGTGGCACCCCGAGACCTTCGAGGCGGATCCGATCTTCCGCTGGGTCGTCGACACGGCCCGTGAGATCGCAGAACAGAAGAACGACACACAGGAGGCACACCATGACGAAGCGGCATGAGGGCAAGGTCGGTTTCATCACCGGCGGCGGCTCGGGCATCGGACGCGAGACCGCTCTGCGTCTCGCCGGTGAGGGCGCCAAGATGGTCATCACCGACGTGAACCTGGAGGCGGCCGAGGAGACGGTGTCGCTCATCGTCGAGGCCGGTGGCGAGGCCATCGCGGCGCAGGTCGATGTGCGCAACAAGGAGCAGATCGCGGCCGCCGCCGAGAAGGGCGTCGAGGCGTTCGGCGCCATCCACCTCCTCGTCAACAACGCGGGAGTCGTGACGAACCACTCGTTCGACACCCTCACCGAGGACGCGTGGGACTTCGTCGTCGACATTAACCTCAAGGGTCAGTTCCTGGTCGCGCAGACCGTGGCGCCGTACATCGCGAACGCCGGCGGCGGCGCGATCGTGAACCTCTCGACGGTCGAGGCCCTCGTGGTCGTGACGAGCGGCTCGACCGCGCAGCCTCACTACAACGCCTCCAAGGGCGGCGTGCCGATGCTCACGAAGGCGCTCGCCATCGAGCTCGCCGACCGCAACATCCGCGTGAACTGCGTGGCCCCGGGCCCGATCGCCACGAACTTCTTCGACCTGGAGGGCGTCACGAGCCCTGAGGCGATGGAGTTCCTCGGCCAGCGTCTGCTCGTGAAGCGCGTGGGTCAGCCCTCGGACATCGCCTCGGCTGTGTCGTGGCTGCTCTCGGATGAGGCCAGCTGGATCGACGGCATTCAGCTTCCCGTGGACGGCGGCTGGTTGACTCGCTGAGTTGACTCGTCATCAAGGTTAGGAAACACACAATGACCAAGCGCGAGGGCTTCCTCACCGTCGACGAACTCGAGTCGGCGGGCATCACCACCGTCATGGTGGTCACCCCGGACGTCTCAGGGCGTCTCGCGGGACGCCGCGTCCCCGTCGAGATCTTCCTCGACATCGCCGACCACGGCCTCGAGATCTGCACGTGCGCGTGGGCGTGGGATGTCGACCAGTCGTTCGACCTCATCGACGCCGGCAAGCTCGCCGTCTGCAGCATGGACAACGGCGCACCCGACGTGCTGCTGCGCCCCGACCTGTCGACGCTCCGGCGTGCCGCCTGGCTCGACGGCGTCGCCGTCGTCTTCGGCGACCCCGAAGACCCGGTGACGGGGGAGCCGCTCACGCTGTCGCCGCGTGTCATCCTCAAGCGCCAGCTCGCGGCGCTCAAGGAGAAGGGCCTCACCCCGCAGGTGGGCACCGAGCTCGAGTTCTACCTCTTCGAGAACAACCCGCGGTCGCTGCGCAAGTCGGGCTTCCGCGAGGAGCTCGAGCCGACCACCCTCTACGCGAGCGACTTCATGCTGCAGGAGGGCAACACCTACGAGCCCTTCTTCCAGAAGCTGCGCGCCGACCTCAAGGCGTCGGGCATTCTCGTCGAGGCCGCCCAGAACGAGTGGGGCACCGGCCAGTGGGAGATGACCTTCGTCTACGGCGAGGCGCTCGAGATGGCTGACCGTCATGCGCTCTACAAGATGGCCGTGCGCGACTCGGCCACCCGCGCCGGCATGAGCGTCACGTTCATGGCGAAGCCGCTCGCCGACCAGGCGGGATCCTCGTGCCACGTGCACACGTCGTTCGTCGACGACGCGGGAGCTCCCGTCCTCTGGTCGGAGACGGGTGAGCACCACTTCAGCGACACGATGCGTCACGCGGTCGCCGGCGTGCTCGAGCACCTGCCCGAGTTCATGCTCTGGTACGTGCCGACGATCAACGGCTACGTGCGATCCAACTCGCAGGACGTCGCCGGATTCGGTCGCACCTGGGGCATCGCCAACCGCTCCTGCTCGGTGCGCGTCGTGGGCCACGCGCCCAAGTCGCTGCGTTTCGAGTTCCGCATCCCCGGCGCCGACACCAACCCGTACCTCACCCTCTCGGGCATCTTCGCGTCCGTCGTCGACGGCGTCACGCGCGAGCTCGAGCCGCCGGCCATGTCGACGGGCAACGCCTACAACGGCGACGCGGGCGTGCAGGTGGCGACGACCCTCTTCGAGGCGGCTCGCGACTTCGGTGCATCCGCGTTCGTGACCGAGATGCTCGGCGAGCAGGACGCGTCGCACTACCGGATCATGGGCGAGCACGAGTGGAACGTCGCGCAGACCGCGGTGACCGATTGGCAGCTCCGCCGCTACTTCGATCGGATCTGAGATGACCGTCTCGCTTCCCCCCATTCCCGAGACCCGCACCTGGATCGGTGGCGCACCCGAAGCGCCTGCCGGTCCGGGTGCGGGCCCCGTGGTCGACCCGAACACGGGAGCGGTGCTCGCCGAGGGCACCACGTCGTCGCCCGCGCAGCTGGAGGCCGCGATCGCGGCAGCTCACGCCGCGCACGTGCGTGGCGACTGGCTCGCGCTCGGCGTCGAGGGCCGCGCCGCCATCATGGAGCGCTTCGCCGACGAGCTCGACGCGCTCGCGGAGCCGATCGCCGTGCTCGATGCGGTGAACTCCGGCGTGCCCGTCTCGCTCACCCGTCTCTTCGGCGGCAGCAATGGTGGCGCGGTCCGCGCCGCGATCGGGCACTTCCGTGCCCTCGGCGACGCGCGTGCCGTGCCCGCCGACGACCGCGACGTGAAGGTGCACTGGATCCCGTGGGGTCCGACGGCGCTCATCACGCCGTGGAACGCGCCGAGCGCCATGGTCGTCAAGAAGCTCGCCTACACGCTCATGGCGGGCTCGCCCGCCATCGTGAAGCCCTCGCCGGCGTCGCCCTTCAGCGCACAGCTCGTGATGGAGGCGCTGGTGCGCGCGGGCGCGCCAGCGGGCCTCGTCTCGCTCGTCGAAGGTGGCGCGGACATCGGATCGGCGCTCGTCGCCGACCCGCGCGTGCGTGCCGTCTCGATGACGGGATCGACCCCCACCGGTCGCGCGATCGCGGCCGCCGCGGCGCCGAACTTCACGCGACTGCACCTCGAACTCGGGTCGAACAACCCCGCGATCGTGCGTGCGGACGCCGACATCGAGCTCACCGCCGACAGCCTCGTCTCGGGCTTCCTCAAGCTCTCGGGTCAGTGGTGCGAGGCTCCCCGTCGTGTCTACGTGGCGCGTGAGCGTGCCGCGGAGCTCGAGGCGGCGCTCGTCGCGCGTCTGATGAGCGTGCGCGTCGGGTCGAGCCTCGACGAGGCATCCGAGGTCGGGCCGGTCGCCTACGAAGGCCGTCGCACCGAGCTGCTCGCGCAACGCGACGCCCTCGCGGCGGCAGGCGGACGCGTGGTGACGGTGCACGAGATCCCCGAGGAGGGCTGGTTCATCGCGCCGACGCTCGTGATCGACGCGGATGTGGAGCCCGGGGTCGAGGTCTTCGGCCCCATCCTCACGATCACCTCCGTCGGCTCCGACGCGGAGGCGCTCGCGCGCGCCAACAGCGGCCAGGTCGGTCTCGCCGGGTACGTGTACTCGGCGGACGGCGCGGCCGCGCGTGCGCTCGGTGTGCGTCTCGACGCGGGTGAGGTCAAGGTCAACTCCTCGAGCGTCCTCGACATGTCTCCCGAGTCCGAGCAGGCGTTCTTCGGGGCCTCCGGCCTCGGAGGACACGGCGACGCGGGCCTGGCTCGTTTCGCCGTCGGTGCACGGATCGTGGGAGAGGATCCCGCTGGTCTTCCCCTCTGACCGTTAGGGTTCACTCATCGTGGTGACGCAGATCGAACCGATGTCGGCACGCAGCGTGCTGG
This sequence comes from Salinibacterium sp. ZJ70, assembly GCF_011751865.2. Lineage (GTDB taxonomy): Bacteria > Actinomycetota > Actinomycetes > Actinomycetales > Microbacteriaceae > Homoserinibacter. The sequence continues at coordinate 603,579 of NZ_CP061770.1, forward strand.
GCTACCAGGCGGTGGTGGATCACCTCCGCCGGGAATTCATGCTCGGCAGGCTGCGTCCCGGTGACCGTCTGCCCGCGGAGCGCCAGCTCGCGGAGCACCTCGGTGTGGCGCGCGAGACCCTGCGCCAGGCGTACCGCCTGCTCGAGGGCGGCGGCCACATCGAGATCCGCCGCGGCGCCCGCGGCGGCGCGATCGTGCTCGAGACATTCGTCGATCGCACCCAGATGATCACGGAGGTCGCCGCGCGCAGCGAGGAGATCATCCAGCTCGTCGAGTTCCGTTCGGTCGTCGAGACGGCCGCCGCCCAGCTGGCGGCCGTCCGACGCACCGACGAGGAGCTGCACGAGATGGTGGAGGCGCAGCGCGAGCTGCGCGAGGCCACGCTGCTGCGCGACCTGCGCGCCGCAGACACCAGGTTCCACCTCGCGATCGCCGCGGCCGCCCGCAACCCACGCCTCACGAGTGCGATCGAGGATGCCAGGGTGGCGATGTTCCAGCCGGTCGACGCACTCGACTTCCAGTTCGTGAAGGAAGCCAGCCTCGATGGCCACGACGCGCTCCTCGACGCGATCCGCCACCAGGATCCGGATGCCGCGGCGCGCGCTATGCGCACCCACCTGGGGGTCACCAAGGATCACTTCAGCGAGCTGCTCGCCAGCTGGGGCGTCGGCGACGTCACCCTATGAGCGACGAGCTGCGGAGGCGACTGAGGGCTCTGCCCTCGTTCCCTGCCGAGCTCCCGTCGTTCGATCCGGATGCGGCGCCGTACGCGCCCGAGGCGCTGTTCCTCGAGTGGCTCGACGACGCCGTTCAGGCGGGCGTGCTCGCGGCGCATGCGCCGGTCCTCGCGACGACGGGCATGAGCGGACCGAGCGCGCGCGTGCTCATCCTGCGCGACCTCGATGAGCGTGGCTGGCTCATCGGCACGCCCTTCGACAGCCGCCCGGGCATCGAGATGTCGGCGTCAGGTCAGGCGGCACTCACCTTCTTCTGGCCCGCACGCGGGCGCCAGGTGCGCGTCGAGGGGCACGTGACGCAGGCCTCGCCCGAGGAGTCGGCGTCCGATGCACGCGCGCGTGCGGAAGCGTTGGGGGTGCCTGTCGTGGAGACGTGGGCGCTGTGGCGAATCGCCACTGGCCAGGTCGAGTTCTGGCAGGCGTCGCACGATCGCGCGCACATCCGCCTGCGCTACGAGCGCGCGGGCGACACCTGGGAGCGCCGCCGCCTCTGAGGCACGACCCGGAGCGGCCGTCAGCCCTCGAGGGCCTTGCGGATGCGCTGCACGCTCACGGGGCCCGCGGCGCCGAGGTGCTGGGCGAAGAGCGACAGGCGCAGCTCCTCCAGCATCCAACGCACGGCGACGAGCCGCGGGGGCGTGTTGCCCGCATGGGGGAGCGTGGCGCCCGTCTTCGTGTAGAGCGCGGTGGCTTCGTCGACCTGCACCTGCCAGGCGCGGTCGCGCCCGGGGTTCTCGGTGAGCTTCTGCACACGGTAGGTGATGCCCGCGAGGTACACGGGGTATCGGCGCAGCTGCGCGAGCCCCGCCCGGCGCACGAAGCCCGGGTGGATGAGGGCGCCGAGCTGCGAGCGCGCGTCGCCCAGCGGGCCCATGAACGCGATGTTGGATGCCTGCGAGATGGCCTTGTCGGCCTCCTTCGCGGCTCCCAGAATGCGCGCGGTGAGCCCAGCGGCTGCGAAGAGCGCATCCAGGAGCCCGGCGTTGACCTTCTCCTGCAGCGCCGCGAAGTCGGCGGGCGTGCGGGGTGAAGCGCCTTCGCTCAGCTCCTCGACGACGGCGAGCATGACGTCGTCGAGCAGCGCCTTGGTGGAGGCGTACGGCGCAGTCGCGAGCAGCAGCTTCTCGGTGCCGGTGAGCTGCTGCTGCACGTAGCTGAGCGGGTTGGGGAGCGTGAGCGCGATGAGACGCTGCACGCCGCGGATGTGCGAGGCCTCCGCCTGCGCGCGGCTCGCGAAGACCTTGAGGTCGACGCCGGCGCCCGTGTCGACGAGGGCCGGGTAGCCGACGACGGTCGAGCCGCCCTGCTTCGCGGTGACCTGCTCGGGCAGCTTGCCGAGATCCCATTCGGTGATGCCGGTGCGCTCCATGTCGCGGCCGGGGGTGGCGGCGGCGGTGGCGACGGCGACGTCGGTGCGCGCGCGCTCGGCGAGGCGGGTCTGCAGGGCAGCGAGATCGCGACCCGCGGCGAGGGTGCGGCCGCGCTGATCGACGACGGCGTAGCGCATCGTGAGGTGCTCGGGCACGCGCTCCCACTCGATGTCGGAGGCGGTGACGGGGGTGTGCGTCGCGGCGCGGATGGCCTCCGCGAGCGCCTCCGCGATGGGGGCATCCGAGTGCACCGGCAGCTGGGCGCCGAGGCGGCGGGCCCAGTCCGCGGCAGGTACGACGTTCTTGCGAATGGCTTTCGGCAGCGCCTTGATGAGCGCGGTGAGCAGATCCTCGCGCAGGCCAGGCACGAGCCAGTCGAAGCCGCGCTCGGTCACGCGCGGGAGCACGGCGAGCGGGATGACCACCGTCACGCCGTCGTCATCCGCGCCCGGCTCGAATCGGTAGGTGAGCTTGAAGCGCGCGTCACCCTGCATCCACTCGTCGGGGAAGCCCGCGGCATCGCCCGCGTCGTCGTCCTCGAGCAGGTCGCTGCGGCTCATCGTGAGGAGCTCGGGCTGCTCGACCTTGGTCTTCTTCCACCAGCTCGCGAAGCGGCGCGAGTCGGTCACGTCGTCGGGGATGCGGCGGTCGTAGAACTCGAAGACGGCTTCGTCGCCCGTGAGGATGTCGCGGCGGCGGGTGCGCTCCTCGACCTCGCTGAGCTCCCGGCGCAGCTGCTCGTTGGCGCGGTCGAAGCCGAGCAGTGACGAGCGCTCCAGCTCCTGCGGCCAGTCGCCTTCGACGAGAGCGTGGCGGATGAACAGCTCGCGCGCGAGGGGTGCGTCGATGCGGGCGAGCTGGGCGCGGCGGCGCTGGATGATCGGCACCCCGTAGAGGGTCGCCTTCTCCCACACGAGCGCAGCGCCCTGCTTGCTCGACCAGTGCGGCTCGGAGTAGGAGCGCTTCACGAGGTCGCCCGCGATGGGCTCCGCCCACGCCGGGTCGATCGACGCGACGGTGCGCGCGAACAGGCGCGAGGTCTCGACGAGCTCGGCGGCCATCACGGCCGCGGGGTTCTTCTTGGCGAGCCCGGAGCCTGGGAAGATCACGAAGCGCTGGCCGCGGGATCCGAGGTAGTCCTTTTTATCGGCATCGCGCAGGCCCAGGCGCGAGAGCAGCCCTGCGAGCATCGACTTGTGGATCCCGTCGGCATCCGTCGACCGCTCGCCGGGTGTGAGACCCACCGACTTGCCGGCCCGCACGAGCTGCCGGTAGAGGTCCTGCCATTCGCGCACGCGCAGGTAGTTGAGGAACTCGGCCTTGCACATGCGGCGGAAGGCGCTCGACGAGAGCTCCTTCTGCTTCTCCTCGAGGTGGTTCCAGAGGTTCAGCAGCGAGATGAAGTCGGATCCCGGATCGCGGAACCGCGCGTGCGCGGCATCCGCCTGCTGGCGCTTCTCGAGGGGGCGCTCGCGCGGATCCTGGATCGAGAGCCCGGCGACGATCGCGGCGACCTCGCGCACGACGCCGTGCTTCTTGGCTTCCACGAGCATGCGCCCGAAGCGCGGGTCGACGGGCAGGCGTGCGAGGTCGCGGCCGGTGCGGGTGATGCGCTGCTCGTTGTCGACGGCGCCGAGCTCCGAGAGCAGGTCGAGGCCGTCGGCGATGCCGCGGGAGTCGGGCGGCGTGAGGAAGGGGAACTCGCGGATGTCGCCGAGCCGCAGCTCGAGCATCTGCAGGATGACGGCGGCGAGGCCCGTGCGCAGCACCTCGGGGTCGGTGAACTCGGGGCGGCGCGCGAAGTCGTCCTCCGAGTAGAGGCGGATCGCGATGCCGTCGCTCGTGCGGCCGGCGCGCCCCGAGCGCTGGTTGGCACTCGCCTGGCTGATCGCCTCGATGGGCAGGCGCTGCACCTTGGCGCGCGGCGAGTAGCGGCTGATGCGCGCGGTTCCGGCGTCGATGACGTACTTGATGCCGGGCACGGTGAGGCTCGTCTCGGCGACGTTGGTGGCGAGCACGACGCGACGGCGGATGCCGGGGGTGCGCTTCGTGTCGAACACGCGGTGCTGCTCGGCGGCGGAGAGACGCCCATAGAGGGGCACGACTTCGGTGTCGCTGCCGAAGCGACCGCTCACGACATCCGCGGCATCCCGGATCTCGGACTCGCCCGAGAGGAACACGAGCACGTCGCCCGGGGCCTCGCGCCCGAGCTCCACGAGCGCGTCGATGATGCCCTGCTGCACGTCGCCACTGTCCGCTGCCCCCTGCGCTTGCGCCTGCGCCTGCGCCTGCGCTTGCGGTTGTGCAGGACCGCCGTTCCGTTGTGCAGGAACCGGATTCCGTTGTGCAGGAGATCCGGATGCGGTCCGGCCCGATAGACCCGGGTTTCCGGACGACGGACGCGCCGCATCCTGCATAACGTCGCTGCCGTCCTGCATAACGGAGACGGCGTCCTGCATAACGTCGTCGTCGTCCTGCATAACCGTTCCCACGAGGGGGCGGTAGCGGATCTCGACCGGATAGGTGCGGCCGGAGACCTCGATCACGGGGGCGGGTTCGCCATCCGCGTCGGCGAAGTGGCGGGCGAAGCTCTCGGGGTCGATCGTCGCCGAGGTGACGATGACCTTGAGGTCGGGGCGTCGGGGGAGGAGCCGCTTGAGGTAGCCGAGCAGGAAGTCGATCGTGAGGCTGCGTTCGTGGGCCTCGTCGATGATGATCGTGTCGTAGGCGCGCAGGTCGCGGTCGCGCGTGAGCTCGGCGAGCAGCACGCCGTCGGTCATGAGCTTGATGCGGGTGTCGACCTTGGTGCGGTCGTCGAATCGCACCTGGTAGCCCACGACGCCGCCGAGTTCGACGCCGAGTTCGGAGGCGACGCGTTCCGCGATGGAGCGCGCGGCGATGCGTCGAGGCTGCGTGTGGCCGATCTTCTCGCGCCCCAGCTCGAGGCACATCTTGGGCAGCTGGGTGGTCTTGCCGGAGCCGGTGGCGCCCGCGATGACGACCACCTGGTTGTCGCGGATGGCGTCGATGATCTCGTCGTGCGCCTGGCTGACGGGCAGCTCGGGCGGGTAGACGATGCGGATGCTGGGGGTGTTCTCGGGCGACATGAGCCTTTCATCGTACGTCGCCCGGCGATGCAAACAGGCTTGACCATCAAAGCACTTTGCGTTACAAAGTACCTATGACCAGCGACCAGCGCACCGATCCCGCGGACGACGCCCCCCTCGACCCGCGCGAGATGCTCGCCCTCATCCAGGGTGAGACCACCACCGTGCGGCGTGCCCTCGAAGCGCAGACCCCCGTCTACTACTTCGTGTGGGGCGTCGCCTGGCTCGTGGGCTATGTCGTGTACTGGGCGGGATCGCCGGGCTCCGGATCGCCGATCGCGCTGCCCCAGGTGCCGGCCACCATCGCCTTCGCCGCGTTCATCTTCGCCGCGGCCGTCATCTCCGCCGTGGTCGGCATCCGCAGCAACCGCGGGATCAAGGGCACAAGCGAGTGGGTCGGCACGATCTACGGGCTCTCGTGGCCGATCCTCGGGTTCGCGATCGCCTCGGTCGGCTTCTCCCTCATCCGGCAGGGGATGTCGCCCGAGCTCGCCTCGATCTACTTCACCTCCTCCTACGCGCTTCTCGTCGCCGCGCTCTACCTCGCCGGCGCGATGCTCTGGCACTCGCTCGACCAGCTCGTGATCGCGATCATCCTCGCCGTCGCGGCTGGCGTCACGCCCGTGTTCGGGTACCCGAACCACCTGCTCGCGATGGCGTTCATCGCCGGTCCCGCTCTGCTCGTCGGCGGCGTCATCGCGGCCGTCCGCAACCGGAGGCTGTGATGGATGACCTCGACCCCGTCATCCACGCCTCCGCTCGCCTGCGCATCACCGCTTCGCTCGCGGCCCTCGACCCGGGAGATCGCATCGCGTTCCCCCGCCTTCAGGAGCTGCTCGGCATGACCGCCGGCAACCTCTCCACCCACCTCCGAAAGCTCGAAGACGCCGACTATGTGCGTGTCGAGAAAACCCACCAAGGACGGACCCCCGTGACCTACCTCGCATTGACGCGAACCGGACGCAACGCGTTCGAGAACTACACCGAGCAGCTGCGCTCGCTCCTGGGTGGTGAGCTCGCATGAGCGCGCTCGCGGAGCTGCGCGGCGTCACCCGCACCTACGGCACGGTCACCGCGCTCGATCGTCTCGACCTCGACATCCGCGACGGCCAGATCTTCGGGCTCCTCGGGCCGAACGGCGCCGGCAAGTCCACGACGCTGTCGCTCATCTCGGGCCTCATCCGCCCGACTGCCGGCACCGTGCGCCTGTTCGGGCGCGACCCGCGGGATGCCGCCGCCCGCCAGCACCTCGGCACCACCCCGCAGCAGACGGCTCTGCCCGAGACGCTGCGCGTGGGCGAGGTCATCGACTTCGTGGGCGGGCACTTCGGCGACCGCATCCCCACCGGTGAGCTCGCGGAGGAGTTCGGCCTCGCCGAGCTGCTGAAGCGCCAGACCGGCGCCCTCTCGGGCGGGCAGAAGCGCCGCCTGAGCGTGGCCCTCGCCTTCGTCGGGCGCCCCCAGCTCGTGCTGCTCGACGAGCCCACCACCGGGCTCGACATCGACGGCCGCCACGTTCTGTGGCAGGCCATCCGCCGCCAGCGCGACGCGGGCGCATCGATCGTCGTCACGAGCCACTACCTCGAAGAGATCGAGCAGCTTGCTGAACGCGTCGCGGTGATCGCCGACGGCCGTGTGCTCGCCGATGACGACCTCGCGACCGTCATCGGTTCGGTCGGCACCCGCTGGGCGAGCCTGCGCAGCCCCGATGCCGAGCGCGTCGCCGCCCTCCCTCAGGTCGCAGGCGCCCGGATCGACGGCGAGGTCCTGGAGCTCTCGCTGCGCGACTCGGATGCCTTCGTGCACGACCTCATCGAGGCGCGCATCCCCTTCAGCCAGCTGCAGCTGCGCAGCGCCACTCTCGAGGAAGCCTTCCTCTCGATCGTGCGAGGAGAAGCCGCATGACCACCGCAACCACCACATCCGCCGCGGCTCGAACGTCGGCGGTGTACGCCGCATCCGGGGCGTCCGTGCTTCGCCTCGGCCTGCTGCACACGAAGTACAACCTGCTCGAGACGGTGCGCGTGCCGATGGCCGTGATCGGCCCGATCGTGTTCCCCGCGCTCTCGTTCGCGTTCTTCATCCTTCCGCAGCGTGCGCTGGTTGACGATCCGGCCGGCGCCACCCAGGCCGTCATCCAGCTCATGGTGTTCGCCGTGATGGTGAACGCGCTGTTCGCATACGGACTCAACATCTCGCAGGCCCGCGAGACTCCGTGGGAGCCCTACGTGCGCACCCTTCCAGCGCCTGCGGGTGCGCGCATCCTGGGGCAGGTATTCTCGGTGGGCCTCATCGGGATCCTGTCGCTCGTGCCGCTGTTCGCGATGGGTGCCCTCTTCACCGCGGCCACGGCGGATGCTGGCCAGGTCCTGTTCGGAGCCGTGATTCTGCTGCTGTCGTCGCTGCCGTTCGTGTTCGCGGGGATCGCCATCGGCTACGCGCTGCCGTTCAAGGCCGCGATCGCCGTCATCCAGATCGTGATGTTCGGGCTCGCGTTCGCGGGCGGGCTGTTCCTGCCTCCGATGATGTTCCCCGACTGGCTCGACACGGCCTCGCGCTTCCTGCCCTCGCGTGAGGCGCGCGAGCTCGTCATCTGGGCCGTGCAGGGCGGCGAGCTGCCGCTGCTCGAGCTCGCCGGCTCGATCGTGTGGACGCTGCTGCTGCTCACGCTCGCGCTCGCGCTCTACCGCCGCGACGAGGGGCGCCGCTACCGCTGATCGCGGACAGGAGGTAGACGCCGTTGCGATATTTGGACGGCGTCTACGTAACCATTATCGTGGCGGGATGAACACTCCTGCGTCTCGTCTGCTTCTCGTCCCCGCTTCTGTGCTGGCTGTCGCGGCTCTGCTTGCCGGATGCACCGCGACTCCTGCGGCCGACGTGCCGGCAGGGGCAAGCGTCGTGATCGATGACGCGGTGCGGGATGAACTGGTGGAGGTTGCGACGTCGGCGCTTGCGGACGCGCGCGCTGCTGCGTCGGATTCGTTCCTCGAGGTGATCGAGATGGCGGATCGTCTGGCGGAGTACGACGCGGAGATCGTGTCGCCGATCCCGGAGGATCTGGCGTCGGCAGGGGGAACCCCGTCGCCTGATCACATCTCGCTGAACCGCTTGCAGACGCGTGCCGAGGTGGCCATCGAGAAGGCAGACACCGATCCGGGGGCCATCGAGAATTCGCGCCTGGTGCTGGTGAAGGAGGCGGGAGAGTGGAAGCTCGACGACCTCGTGGAGTACTTCGGCGACAGTGACATGAGCCTGCGTGAAGCGATCGAGAACCTGTATGCCGGGTTCGCCGGGGTGATCGGATCGCAGGAATGAGCGGCGTGCGTCGCTCAGCCCCGCTGGTCGCGGCCCTCGCCGTCGCGGCGCTCGTCGCTGGCGGAGTGGTGTCTCAGCCCGAGCCCGTGGTCGCCGCACCTGAACGTGGCTTGTCCGGCTATCCTGTCTATCCCGACCCCTACTGCTGGGCGGACGGATGCTGGATCAACCTCGATGAGTCGTTGCCGGATAGGCACTATCGATGGATGGTCCCGAGCAACGCGTACAACATCACGTTCGAAGTGCGAGGCGGATCCGGGGGGTCGACTGACTTCCTCGGTGGGCCTGGGGGCAACTTCAAGACCAACCCGATGAACATCCCGGCTGGTGAGCAGCTGGGGTTCTACCTCGGTGCGCGGGGAGTGGTGAAGAAGGGGACGAGCACCCCTGGCTCTGGTGGTGCATCCCTGCCCGGGGCGCGCGAGTATGCCGGTGGTGGGGGCGGCGCCAGCGTGGTGTACCGCCAGGACGGGCAAGACCAGTACATCCCGCTTCTCATCGCAGGCGGCGGATCGGGCGCCACCCGCTACGCCCCCGGCGTGGGTGGAGGTGGAGCGAGCCATTACTTCTGGTTCGATCTCGACGGCGAGCGCTCCGGGGGTGCCGAGGGTGGCCCCAGCGATGGGCGGAAGACAGCCGCGGGCGAATGGGCGGCTGAGGGGGCCACCCCCGGAGAAGACGGCCAGGCGATGGACGCGTACGTCTCGTCGGAAGTGGGGGGCAAGGACGGCGCAGGGAAGGGCGGCACGGGCGGCACCGTGCTCGAGCCCCCTGCCACCGACACCTGGACGCCTGGCTCGGGTGGCGGTGGGGGCCTGGTCGGCGGTGGCGGCGGTGCAGGCCAGCCCACGACCGACTCGCAGTACTTCTGGAAGACGGGTGTCGGTGGCGGCGGCTCAGGCTATGTGGCACCGGGGATCTCGGTGTATCCGCTTCCGGTGGTCGCGCCCAAGCCATGGTCGTCTATCAGTGGCTCTATCGTGATCCGGTGGGAGACGCGCCCGGCCTACGTCTCCCCGCCGCAGAGAGAGCTGACGTGGTGGGAGACCATCAAGCGGTATCTGCCGTTCGATGAGGACGAGGACGGTGCGGCGCCGACTGTTCCGACCAGGCCGATGATCGTGCGCGATCCGTCGACGTGGGCCCCACAGGACGCCGAGGGCGTGCCGAGCGGGTTCGAGTTCGGGGCGACGGCGGTGCAGCGTGCCGTCGAGTCGGGCGAGTTCTTCGCCGGAGAAGACTGACCCCGCGAGGATGACGGAGCCGCCTCGTCGCGGCAGAAAGTGGCCACTCGGTGCTCTGCCGGTGGAGGATAGGGAGATGACTGTTCCCTTCCTCAGCCTCAACGACGGCAACCAGATCCCCCAGCTCGGCTTCGGCGTCTTCCGGGTGGATCCGGTCGAGACTGAGCGCATCGTCACCGACGCGCTCGAGGTGGGCTACCGTCACATCGACACGGCCGCCATCTACGGCAACGAGGAGGGCGTGGGCCGCGCGATCGCGAAGTCCGGCATTGCGCGCGATGAGCTCTTCATCACGACGAAGCTGTGGAACTCGGAGCAGGGCACCGACACGGCGTTCGCCGCGATCGACGCGAGCCTCGAGAAGCTCGGCCTCGACTACGTCGACCTCTACCTCATCCACTGGCCCCGCCCCGACCTCGACCTCTACGTCGAGACCTGGCACGCGCTCGAGCAGATGAAGGCCGACGGCCGCACCCGTTCGATCGGCGTCTCCAACTTCCACCAGCAGCACCTCGCGCGGCTCATCGCCGAATCGCAGACGGTGCCCGCGGTCGACCAGGTCGAGCTGCACCCCGCGTTCGCCCAGCGTGAGCTTCGGGCGTTCAGCGAGCCCCTCGGCATCCGCACCGAGGCGTGGGGCCCGCTCGGTCAGGGCAAGTACGAGCTGTTCTCCGAGGCACCCATCGTGGCGGCCGCCGAGGCGCACGGCGTGACGCCCGCGCAGGTCGTCATCCGCTGGCACCTGCAGCAGGACATCATCGTCTTCCCGAAGACCACCTCGCGGGAGCGCATGGTCGAGAACTTCGACGTCTTCGGCTTCCAGCTCTCGGATGCCGAGATGGAGGCGATCAACGGACTCGATCGCGGTCTGCGGGTGAGCGCCAACCCCGAGGTCGACTTCTTCTGATCGGCAGACGATCCCCCGCCGGGCAGTCGAGCCGAGTGCTCAGTGGGGGATCGCCACCCGTTCGCCGCGAGGCGTGGTCAGCAGCGCGTCTGCGAGGCCCGCATCCGCGAAGGCCTTCTCGAGGTCGGCGCGGGACTGCGAGAAGTGCGCCCAGTCCTCCACGTGGGCGCCCACCACGTGCCGCGCGCGCATGATGCGCGCCGCCTCCACGGCCTTCTGCGAAGTGAGCGTGAGCGCCGCAGGCAACGGCATGACGCGCGCCGCTCCCGCGAAGAGCACCGCGAGGTCGGCACCGCCGAGACGCTTCGCCGATTCGCGGATGAGCGCGAGCGACGAGTTGTCGCCCGAGACGAACACGCTCGGCTCGCCCGGTGCGCTCAGCATGAACCCGGTGACGGGGCCGATGAGCGGGCGCATGATGCGCGGCCCGTGGCTTCCCGGCAGGGCCGTGATCGTGACATCGCCCAGGCGGTAGGTCTGCCACGGCCGCATGCCCACGACGGGCGAGCCGAGCTCGGCCTCCGCCTCCGGCGTCGACAGCACCACGGGGGCGTTCATCGCGAACTCGCGCCCCGTGGTGTCGAGGTTGTCGGCGTGGGCGTGATGGCTCAGCAGCACCGCATCCACCGGCTCCACGACCGACGCCGGGATGCCGGGGCCGGCCGTCTTGGTGAGCCCCGCCTCCGGGTAGTGGCCGGGGGCGTCGAACGTCGGATCGATGAGGATGCGGCATCCCGCGTACTCCAGCACGACCGTCGGTCCGCCGATGTAGGTGACGTGGGTGGTGGTCGTCATAGGCGCGAGCCTAGGGCGAGCGACGCCCCGCGGCTAGAGCCGTCGGTGCACCCCATAGGTGTCGTGTCCGTCATATGATGGAGCCCACAGGGGTGCGGATCGTGGTGGGTCCGCACCCCTTCTTCGTACCCAGCGCGTGCGGGGAGCCGCGCCTAGGGTGGAGCGCATGGCTGAGCGACTTCGCGACGCGGTGAGTCCGTATCTTCGTGCCCACGCCGACAACCCGGTGGACTGGTGGCCCTGGGGCGAGGAGGCCTTCGCGGAGGCCGCGCGGCGCGATGTGCCCGTGCTCGTCTCCATCGGCTATGCCACCTGCCACTGGTGCCATGTGATGGCGCGGGAGTCGTTCTCAGACGCCGCGCTCGCCGCGAAGATCGCGGACCGGTTCGTGGCGATCAAGGTGGATCGCGAGGAGCATCCCGAGGTCGACGCCGCGTTCATGGCGGCGGCGAGCGCGTTCACCCAGCAGCTCGGTTGGCCGCTCACCGTGTTCACGACTCCCGAGGGGCGCGCGTTCTTCGCCGGCACGTACTATCCGCCGCAGCCCGTGCAGGGCATGCCGTCGTTCGAGCAGGTGCTCGACGCCGTGACGGAGGCGTGGACGGGCCACCGCGACCAGGTGGAGGCCACGGGTGCCGCTGTCGCGGAGGCGATCAACGCCATCCCCACTGTCGTGACCCCGCTGCCGAGCGCTGAGCAGCTCACCGCCGCGGCGTCCGAGCTCACGGGCTTCGAGGATCCGGCGTTCGGCGGGTTCGGCACGGATGCGAAGTTCCCGAACGCGCCCGTGATCGCGTTCCTCGCCGAACGGGGGCGGCACGGCGATGTGGCATCCGGTGCCTTCGCGCGGCGGCTGTACGACGCCGTGCAGGCGCTGCGGGATCCGGTGGAGGGCGGGTTCTTCCGCTACGCCGTGAACCGCGACTGGAGCCACCCGCATTACGAGCGCATGCTCTCCGACAACGCCCAGCTGCTCGATGCGGCGACCGGGTTCGGCGATGCCTCGACCGCGGCCGCTGTGGCCGGGTTCCTCACGAAGGTGCTGCGGCTGCCGGGTGGCGCGTTCGCGTCGGCGCAGGATTCCGAGAGCATCTTCGACGGGGTGCGCAACGAGGGCGGCTACTACGCGCTCGACGCCGCCGGCCGCGAGAGCCTCGCACCGCCCGCCCTCGATGAGAAGGTGCTCACCGGCCTCAACGGCATGGCGATCGGCGCGCTCGCCGACGCGGGGGTGCGGTTCGATCGGGCCGACTGGATCGTCGCGGCGCGGGAGGCGGCGGATGCGGTGCTCGCCCAGGCGCTCGTCGACGGCCCTGATGGGCTGCGCGTGCGCCGCGCGGTGCGTGACGGTCGGGCATCGGATGCGACGGCGACTCTCGAAGATGTGGGTGGTCTCGCAGGCGGGCTGCTGCGTCTCGCGCTCGCCGCGGGGGATGCCGAGCTCGCCGAGACCGCGCGGCGCCTCATCGAGGCGTGCATCGCCGACGACGGCGGCACCGTGATCGTGCGGGTGCCGGGCGGGGGAGACCCCGTGCTCTCGGCACGCGGCATCGCGGTCGACGTCGACCAGACCGAGGGGGCGACGCCCTCCGGCGCGGCGCTGTTCGCATCCGCTGCCGCACAGCTCGCCTCGCTCACCGGGGAGGCCCGCTTCGTGCGGGCTGCGGAGGCGGTGCTCGGCCCGCTGCTCGAGCCGGCCCTCGCGCGGCCGATCGCCTTCGGGGCGACGCTCGCCGTCGCCGAGCGGCTCGTGGCATCCGAATCTCAGCTCATCGTGCTCGTGCCGAGCGAGGGTGCGGATGACGCGCTCGTGGCGCGGGCGCGCGCGTGGGCGGCGCCGGGGCGCACGCTCGCGATCGTCACGCCCGAGCAGGCGTCGGCTCTCGCCGAGGCGGGGCTCTCGGTGTTCGCCGACCGCACGGTGAAGGGGGAGGCGACGACGGCCTACCTGTGCGAGGGTGTCGTGTGCCGGCTGCCCACGACGGATGCCGAGGAGCTCGCCGCCGCGCTCAGTGCGTGAGCGGCGACCGGCTCAGGAGGCCGCGAGGGTGACGAGGGGCGCGTCGGGGTCGGCGGTCCACTCGTTGAGCGACCCGTCGTACACGGCCACGTTGGTCTCGCCGAGCACCGTGAGCGCGAGAGCTGCGGCGGTCGCCGCGATGCCGCCCGCGCAGTAGACGATGAGGCGCGGGGCCCCGAGGGCGTGCGCGAAGGTCTCGCGCAGAGCGGCGGCCGGCAGCGCTGCGTTGGTCTCTCGGTTCACGAGCCGGGTCGCGGGCGCCGAGATCGAGCCGGGGATGTGGCCGGCGCGGGAGCGCGGCGACAACTCGCCCGTGAACTCCTTGGGCGGCACCGAGCACACAAGCGAGGCCACGATCTCGCCGCGCACCACGGCCTCCACTTCGGCCTTGTCGGCCCAGAAGTCGGGGCGCTCGACTCCCTCGAACACGGCGGGAGGCGGCACGACGTGCCCGAGGTCGACGGGGCGCTCCTCGGCCTTCCACTTCGTGAGCCCTCCGTCGAGCACCGCGACGCGGTCGTGCCCGAAGGAGCGCAGCAGCCACCAGAGGCGCGCGGCCCACTGGCCCACGGAGGTGTCGTAGATGACGACCGTGGTCTCCGGCGCCACGCCGAGTGCGCCCGCCGCGGCAGCGAACTGCGCGAGCTGCGGGCGCGTGAAGGGGTAGGTGCCTTCGGTGTCGGAGAAATCCTCGATGAGGTCGGCGAACACGGCGCCCACGATGTGGCCCTCGAGCACGTACTGCTCGTGCCCGCTCAGGTAGCCGTTCGCACCGCTCGGCTGCGTGAAGGCGACGACGGAGGCATCGACGACGAGCAGCGCGGAGCCGCCCAGGTGGTCGGCGAGCCACTGCGTCGACACGAGATGCGGAAGCGCGAGTGCGTCGGTCATGTGCTCCACGCTAATCACCGCCACCGCCATCGGCTGGGTTTCCGCAATACTCGGTAACGCGCTCCCTGGAAGTGAATGGGTTCCTGTCTACGCGGACTCCGAGTGCTGATCAGGCGGGACGTGCGGCCTGATCCCGGCCCCACGCGCGGACCAGATCCTGGTACACGCCGGCGATCATGGACACGCGGTGCTCCAGGGGAATCGACGAATCGACGATTCCCTGGGCGACGGTCCACAGGGATCTGCGGATCTCGGGAGATGGGCCTGAGGTCGTTCCGGGGAGGGCCGCGGCTGCCAGATCGCCCAGGTCGCTCCGGGTGAACCCATCGCGATTGGCTGATGTGATCCATGAACCCACGACCATGGCCGCCATGCCAGCAAGCAGCACCCCCCAGTTGCCGTCGATGGCGAAGAACCAGCCCACGACCATCGCGATCGGCCCGCCGATCGTCAGAACCCAGACGAGAATCATCGTGACGAGCTGCCCGATGGCGCCTGCTGCCGTCGGCATCTTCTGGCCGATGGGGGCGCTGGCGAATCGTCCACCTGTCTGCGAAGCGGATTCGATCGCCTCGCTGAGCTGCGGCGAGGAATCGATGATCGAGGCGAGACCCCCCATGAGGTACTCGGCCTCCTTCCGGTTGGCGCTCATCAGAGTCGCGCGTCCCCACGATGACAGGACGACAGCAACGACACCCCAGACGATGGCGACCCACCACGAGCGACCGCCGAACGCCTGGATGATCGCAATGAACGTGATGACTCCCGCGGCGAAACCGCCTGTCCGCAGCAGCAAGGAGAACGCAACCATGGCGTGATCATCACAGGCCGGCCCAGGCCGCACCGCCCCCAGTTCGGGAGAGAACCGCTGGTTCCATCGGGCGGCGCCGACGGGGTCGCGGCGTCGTCGCGCGTGACAGACACCATGCGATGTAAAGAATTCTTGACATCGCATGGTGCTGGTCGTACGGTCGGAACATGACCGACATCCACCCTCTCGCGGATGACGACCGCGAGCCCATGAGTCTCACCGAGGTGAGCCGCTGGGCGTCCCTCACCCTCATCGTCGTGACCACGATCGTCTACGGATTCATCGTTCTCCCGCAGCTCGCCAGTACGCCGCCCGGCGACATCGACTGGCAGATTCCCATGCTGTGGGCGATCGGCATCAGCATCGTCGGCACCATCGTGCTGTCGATCATCATCTCGATCGTGAGCGCCATCATCACCCGCCGCGAACCCGGCAAAGCGGATGTGCGCGAGAAGCAGATCGAACGCTACGGCGACCGCATCGGCCAGTCGATCATGGCCGTCGGCACGGCCGTCGTGCTCGTGATGGCGATGCTCGAGCTCGACGCCTTCTGGATCGGCAACACCCTCTTCGCGCTCGGCGCCATCGGCTCGAGCATCGGAGCGATCATGAGCATCCGGGCGCTGCGCGGGGTGTTCGGTGGTTAAGGCCACGAACGTCACCAACGACATCCGAGAGCTCCGCACCGCCCGCTCCATCACCCAGGCCGCGCTCGCCGCGGAGGTGGGCGTCACCCGTCAGACGATCATCGCGATCGAACAGGGCCGCTACTCGCCCTCACTCGAGATGGCCTTCCAGATCGCGCGCGTCCTCGGCGTGCGGCTCGATGATGTGTTCCACTACCCGGAGGGGTGAGGGGCTTAGGTGTTCCGTACTCCAGGTTGAGTGCTGGCCTCGCTATCTTGTGCGAATGGACCTCCAAGGTGATTCGGGACTCAAGTACGGGGAAATCATTGCGAGCGCGATCGAATACGTTGCTGACGTTCTCGGGCTTGTCGACTTGACCCGGCAGGGAGCTCACGCGCTCGTGGGGGTCCAGGCGCATGGCGAATACCCCGCGGAGAGCGAGGAGCGCGTTTCACGCGCAAGGGAAGCTGGGGTCCTGGCTGAACGCGAGTTGGCGCGCGGTTTTCCGCTGCTCCATAGTCATGCTTTGGTGGGCGCGTGGGGGGCTGTTGAGGCTGCTGTTGCTGATGTCTGTGTCGAGAGCTTGCGATTGCGCCCGGCGCTTGCGTTGTCGGAACCCCTATCCAAGGTCAAGGTGAATGCTGGCTTATTGCTTCACATGGGCGAGGCGGAGCGCGCGCGGTACATTCTTGATGAGTACTCAAATGGCCAGCGGGTTGGCGGCCGAAGCGGTGTCTCTCAGTTCGAATTGCGGTTGGACGCCGTGGGACTAGGCGGCCTCGTCGACCCGAACATCAAGAAGGTTCTTCACCTGGCAAAAGCGATGCGAAACGTGATTGCGCATCGAGGGGGAGTTGTCGATGACCGATTCGTGGAAGTCTGTCCGGACGCAGGGTTTGTGGCAGGGCAGCCGCTTCATGTGTCGTACGAGCAAGTCTGCTCGGTAGTGCTTGCGTTGGTTCACTATCTCGAAGAAGTCAACAATCGTGTGTTGCAGCGGGAAGGCCGTGACTGCCGTGAGGTTAAGCTCCCGGGCGGTCGCACGACCCAAGACCTACTGGAGTCGTTCGGCGTGGATCGGTGAGGGGGACTGCCCCCCTAACCCCCGAGCAGCTGCGCGATGCGCACGTCGCGGGCGTTGCGCATGTGGGAGCGGGCGACGTCTTCGGCGCGAGCCCCGTCGCCGGCGGCGATCGCGTCGATGATGGCGCGGTGCTCGTCGTGGGCTGCGGTGGCGCGGTCGCCGTGGGCGTAGGTGGTCTGGGTGAGGCGGCGGAGGGCGTTCTCGATCTGGCCGAGGAACCGGGTGAGGTAGGGGTTCTCGGCGGCCTCCGCGATGGCGCGGTGGAAGTCGAGATTCAGATGGGCGAGCGCTGACGGATCCGACTCCACGGCATCCGCCATCGCCTCGTGGATGCCGGTGAGCCGCTCGACGAGCGCCGGGCTCGTACGGCCCGCGGCGAGCCGAGCGGCGAGGCCTTCGAGGGTCTCGCGCATCGCGTACACGGAGGCCAGCTCGTCGAAGGTCATGCGCGCCACGACGCTGCCGCGGTTGGCGGTGCGTTCGAGCAGGCCCTCCTCGCCGAGTGTGCGGAGGGCTTCGCGGATGGGGGTGCGGCTCACCTGCAGCGCCGCAGCGAGGTCGTCCTCGCGCAGCCACGAACCCGCGGGCAGCACGCCCTGCAGCACCGCTTCGCGGATCGCGCCCGTGACCTGCCCGACCGTGTCGCCGCGCTGCGGCACCCCGCGGAGGGTGCGCAGCGCGGCGACCTGGCCAGGCTGAAGGCTGCCGATCCCGGCGACGTCAGGCGCGGTGACGGATGCAGAATCGGTCACGCGGTCTCCCTTCTCGTCGCCCGGAATCTCAGCCCCCAGTAAATCAGGCGATAGCGCCCGCGCGGCGACCGAACACCATGCCCGCGGCGAGGCCGGAGCCGCCGGGGTAGTTGTGCGCGAACAGGCCGCCGAGCGCCTCACCGCACACGAGCAGCCCGGGGATGGGGGAGCCTTCCGCGGTGAGCACGCGCCCATCCGTGTCGGCCTTCAGGCCGCCGAACGTGAATGTGATGCCGCACGTCACCGGGTAGGCGTAGAACGGGGCGGTGTCGAGCGCGAGCGCCCAGTTGCTCTTCGGCGGGGTGACATCCGAACGACGTCCGTCGAGAACCGTCGGATCGAACGGCACGTCGGCCTGGATGCCCGCGTTGTACGCGGCGACCGTCGCGACGAGGCCGTCGGCGTCGACGCCGATCTGCGCGGCGAGCTCCTCGAGGGTGTCGGCCGTGCGCACCGAGACGCCCGGCATGTCGTACTCCTCGGTGCGGAGCATGGGGCGGGTATTCGCGTCGAACAGCTGGAACGCTACCGACTCGCGCTGCTTCAGGATCTCGCGTCCGTACTTCGCGTACGTGTAGTTGCGGAAGTCGGCGCCCTCGTCGACGAAGCGCTCGCCGTCGAGGTTCACGACGATGCCGAGCGGGTAGCTCTGGCGCGTGAGGCGGTTGGTGAGCTCGAGGTTGCTCGTGCTCTCGGGGTGCCAGGCGTCCCACGCCGTCGAGTGGCAGGTGCTCCATCCGCCGGCGCGGTCCGCGCCGATCGCCACCGCAGCCTCGAGCAGGGCGCCCGTGTTCTCGAGCGTTCCGCGCACGATCGCGTTCTCCCAGCCTTCGCCGAGGTGCTTGCCGCGCATCTCGGCGCTCGACTCGAAACCGCCCGCGGCGAGGATCACGGATGCGGCGCGCAGTGTCTGCTCGCCGTCCGGGGTGGTCGCGGTGACACCCACGACGGCGCCGTCCTCGACGACGAAGTCGGTGACGCGGTGCTCGTAGCGGATCTCGATCCCGAGGCGCTCCGCCTCCGCGAGGTAGTCGGCGATCATGCCCTCGCCACCACCCACGTTGCCCACGTGCAGGCCGCCCCAGAAGAGGTAGGTGCCGTCGGCGCGCTCGTAGGCCTGGCGCTCGTACATGAGGCGGTACTTCAGGTGGTGGTCGTTCTTCAGCCAGCGGATGGTGTCGCTGACGTTCTCGACGAGCACCTGCGAGAGCTCGGGGTCGTTCTCGCCCTCGGTGACCTTGGCGAGGTCGCCGAGGTAGTTCTCGGCCGTGTAGGGCGGCACCTCGGTGACCGCGTGGCGGTCGTCGTGCTCGATGAGATCGCTCAGCGAGTCGAGTCCGTCGTGGGTGATGCGGGTGGCGCCCGCCGTGAAGAAGCTGTTGCCGCCGTGGCGGCCGAACGCGGCTGCCTCGAGCATGAGCACGCGACGCCCGTGGTCGGCGGCCGAGAGGGCAGCGGCGAAGGCTGCGTTTCCTGTGCCGATGACGATGACGTCGGCAGGCTGAGTCGCGGACGAGTTGCTCATGATGCTCCTTTGCGGGTCGATTGCATTCTCATTGTATGCAATTTGACCGTGCCATCCTGCCCTGTTGGGCGAAAGGACCTCGACCTACCGTGGGCAGATGCGCCGGATACTCGCCCCCCTCGTGCTCCTGGTCACCGCCGTCACCCTGAGCGGATGCATCATGACGCCCAACATGCCGCGCGGCGACCGTGACGACAGAGACCGCGACGCCATGGGGCCCAAGGACAAGACGTCGGAGTGCGACGGCGAGCTCACGATCTCCCAGAAGGGCCACCACAAAGTCGGCGACTGTGACGAACTCACGATCGACGGCGACGGAATCGATGTCGACGCGGGCGAGATCCGCAACCTCATCATCCGCGGAGATGACGCCGACATCGAAGCCACGTCCATCGACTCGGTCGACCTCGAAGGTCAGAAAAGCGACGTCGAATCCCGTGGAGACGTCGGCGAGATCGTGATCACGGGCGATCGCAATGGCATCGACGTCGACGGTGAGATCGGGACCGTCACCCTGAACGGCAACGACAACGAGGTCGAGGCCACCGGGGCCATCGGCCCGACGACCGACAACGGCGAGCGCAACGAGGTTCTGGCCGATCAGCGCTGAGTGACTGCCTCGCCGGCGCGCGTCGTGTGCGCGCTGGCGAGTGCACTCGGTGCGGGGCGGATGCCCACGAACAGCAGGTAGCCCACGGCCCACAGCTCGCCGACCGTGGCAGGGAGCGTGAGTGCGTCGGCGACCGCGGCGGGGACCGCCGGCACACTGACGGCGACGATCGCGCTCAGCACGTAGCCTGCGCCTCCGACCACCAGGAACCAGCCCATCACGCGCGGCATCCGGCGCGTCGACAGCGCGAACCAGCCCATCGGGATGAGCCACAGGCCGAAGAACACGGCACCTACCTTCCAGGCGACAGCCGAGAGGGTCACCAGCAGGGCGGCCGTCGCGGCGGCGTCGCCTCCGGGCGCGAGGGAGGGGTCGTCGATGACGCGCTGTGCACCCACGAGCAGGCCCGCGCTGCCGAGGATCGTGAGCGCGTTCGCGATGCCGAATGATGCGACGCCGAAGGCTGCTGCGGGCCGATCCCGCAGCAGCGCGACGAAGCCGAGTGCGGCCGCGGCCTGCGCGATCACGATGAGCAGCTCGAGCGCGATGCCGAGGTGCGCGAGCGCGGGGCTCTCTGCTCGCAGCGCAAGGGTCGCGGCGGGGTCGCCCGCCACCTCGAGCTGTGGGCGGACCACGAGAAAACCCGCCATGCCCACGAGGGCGAGGCTCAGGTAGGCGACGCCGGTGAGGCGTGCGATGCGGATGTCGTGCGACATGGGGGACTCCCTCGTTATGTGTCAAGAATTCTTGACATGGAGAAGCTAGGCCCAGGAGCCCGAGCGTGTCAAGAATTATTTACATGCCGGGTCGTCGCGCAACGAGAGGCGCCCCACACGAAACCGTGCGGGGCGCCTGCTGAGACGTGCGATCAGCGGATCGTCTTGCGGCTCGAGATCTGGCCGGTGTCGAAGCCGAGCAGGTGCAGGCCGCCGTTGAAGCGCGCGTGCTCCACCTTGATGCAGCGGTCCATCACGACCGTGAGCCCGAGGGATTCCCCGTACACCGCGGCCTCCTCGTTCCAGATGCCCAGCTGCACCCACACCGTCTTCGCGCCGATCGCGGCGACCTCATCCATCACCTGCGGGATGTCGCTCGCGCGGCGGAACACATCCACGATGTCCGGCACGACCGGCAGGTCGGCGAGTGACTTGTAGACCGGCTGGCCGAGGATCTCGGTGGCGTTCGGGTTCACGAAGTACAGGTCGTAGTCGCTCGACTGGTCGAGGTAGGTCGCCACGAAGAAGCTCGACCGTGCCGGGTTCGGCGAGGCGCCCACGATCGCGATCGACTTCGCGCGACGGAGGATGCCGAGGCGCTCCTTCGCGTTCGGGCCCACCCAGGTGCGCTTCGAGCGCAGCAGCTTCGCGAGCGGTGAATCCGCAGGCAGCGAGCAGGAGAGGCCGTTCTGCAGGTTGACGGTCTCGAGATCGGGGGTCGACGTCGACATGCGCCTATTCTCCCTTCACTGCGGCGTCGAGCGCCTGGTCGAGGTCGTACAGGATGTCGTCGGGATCCTCGATGCCCACCGAGATGCGCACGAGGCCCGGCAGCACGCCGCCGTCGATCAGCTGCTGCTCGGTGAGCTGCGCGTGCGTCGTCGACGCGGGATGGATGACGAGCGTCTTCGCGTCGCCGATGTTCGCCAGGTGGCTCGCCAGGTCGACCGACTCGATGAAGGTGCGGCCCACGGCACGCGAGTCGCGCGTGGCGGTGCCCTTCACGCCGAAGCTGAAGACCGATCCGGGGCCCTTCGGGAAGTAGCGCTGGGCACGAGCGTGGTGCGGGTGCGATTCGAGGCCCGCCCAGTTGACGAACTCGATGCGAGGGTCGTTCTCGAGGAACTCGGCCACGAGCGCTGCGTTGTCGACGTGCGCCTGCATGCGGAACGGCAGCGTCTCGACACCCTGCGCGAGCAGCCAGGCCGAGTGCGGAGCGAGCGCGGGGCCGATGTCGCGCAGCTGCTCGGCGCGCAGGCGCGTGAGGAACGCGTATTCGCCGAAGTTGCCGTGCCAGTTGAGGCCGCCGTAGTGCGGCACCTCCTGGTCGAAGAGCGGGAAGCGCTCGTTCGCCCAGTGGAAGCGGCCGGATTCGACGACGACACCACCGAGGGTGGTGCCGTGTCCGCCGAGGAACTTGGTGGCGGAGTGGATGACGACATCCGCTCCCCATTCGATCGGGCGGTTGAGGTACGGGGTCGCGACCGTCGAGTCGACGATGAGCGGGAGGTTGTGGCCGTGTGCGACGTCGGCGAGACCCTCCAGATCCGCGATGTCGCCGGAGGGGTTGGTGATCGACTCGACGAAGATGAGCTTCGTCTTATCGGTGATCGCCGCGGCGTAGTCCGCAGGGTTCGTGCCGGTGACGAACGTCGTGTCGACGCCGAAGCGGCGTAGCGTCACATCGAGCTGGGTGACGGTGCCGCCGTAGAGGCTCTGCGCGGCGACGATGTGGTCGCCGGCACCCGCGAGGGAGGCGAAGGTGATGAACTCGGCGCCGAGGCCGGATGCGGTGGCGACAGCTCCGAGCCCGCCCTCGAGCGAGGCGACGCGCTCCTCGAAGGAGGCGACCGTGGGGTTCGCGACGCGCGAGTAGATGTTGCCGTACTTCTGCAGCGCGAAGCGGGCGGCGGCATCCGCGGTGTCGTCGAACACGAATGCGCTCGACTGGTAGATCGGCAGGGCGCGGGCGCCGTGCACGCCGTCGGGGATGTTGCCCGCGTGGATGGCGCGGGTGCGGAAGCCCCAGGCGTGGTCGGAGGAGGGCGCGGAGGAGGCGTCGTCGCTGGCAGACATTCGCCCAGGCTATCGGGGGGCTGTTGCCATATTTCGGTCTGTGTCATCGCCGCCGTGGCAGTGCCTGCGGCAGCGCCGGAAGTCAGCGGATGCGGTGCGGATCGCTCCGCGCGAGCGCGGTCGTCACGAGCAGCTCGACGAGCGCCGGGTAGTCGATGCCGCGGGCGGCCGCCATGCGCGGCACCTGCGAGCGCGCGGTGAAACCGGGGAAGGTGTTGACCTCGTTGAGCAGCACCTCGCCCGCGCTCACGAAGAAGTCGATGCGCGCGAGTCCCTGCGCGCCGATCGCCCGGAAGGTCGAGAGCGCGGCGGCGTTCAGCCGCGCGAGCACGCCCTCGTCGAGTGGCGCCGGGATGCGGAAGTCGGGTTCGCGTTCGTACTTCTCGTGCGCGTCGAAGAGCCCGCCACCCGCGACGACGATCTCCAGCGGCGGCAGGCACTCGAGCCGCCCATCCTGATGCTCGATCACCGCCACGTCGATCTCGCGCCCGCGCACCAGCTGCTCGACCACCGCCTCATCCCCGAAAGCGAGCGCCGTCGCGACCGCCGCACCCAGGTCGTCGCGGTCCTCGACGAGCACGACGCCGTGGCTCGAGCCGCCGCGATCCGGCTTCACGACCACGGGCAGCGGAACGTCGGCAAGGCGCGCATCGGCGGCATCCCGCACCACGAAGCCCGCCGCGCTCGGCACCCCGGTGTCGGCGGCGACGGCCTTCGTGGCGCGCTTGCTCATCGCAAGGGCCCCCGCAGCGACCCCCGATCCCACGTACGGCACGCCCACGAGGTCGAGCAGCGCCGCGATCGTGCCGTCCTCGCCGCGCGCCCCGTGGAGGGCCGGGATCACGACATCGGCGCGTTCGAGGATGCCGATCGCACCCGCGAGGTCGCCCGGCACGTCGCGTCCGTCGGCGCGCGCCCACGATCCATCCGGGCGGATCGTCAGCTCGACCACGTCGAACCGCGAGCGGTCGAGCGCGGCCGCGATGCCCGCCGCGGAAGCGAGCGAGACCTCGTGCTCGCTCGATGTGCCTCCGCCGATCACCACCACCCGGGTGACGGCGCTCATGCCGCCTGCTCCACGTGCACGCGCGGCCCGATGCGCGTCACGAGCTCATGCTCGATCGTTCCCGCCCAGCGCGCCCACTCGTGCAGCGTCGGCTCGCCGTCGTCACCCGAGCCGAACAGCACCACCTCGTCACCCGCCTCGATGCCGGCCTCGCCCACATCCACGACCGTCTGATCCATCGACACGACCCCCGCGATCGGCACGCGGCGCCCGCGCACCCACGCGCTCGCGCCGGCGCCGAGCGTACGGGGGATGCCGTCGGCGTAGCCGAGCGGCAGCAGAGCGAGCCGCGTGCGGTGCCGGGTGAGGTAGTGCGCGCCGTAGCCCACAGGGGTGTCGGCCGGCACATCGCGCACGGTCGTCACGTGCGTCGCCAGGCGCATCGCACCGCGGAGCGTGGTGGAGCCCGACGGGTCGATGCCATAGAGCCCCGCGCCGACGCGCACCATGTCGAAGTGCGTGCTCGGATCGGTGAGCGTCGCGGCCGTCGCAGCGAGGTGCACGTGCCGCGGGGTGAGCCCGAACGTGCGCGCCGTGCGCGCCGCCGCATCCGTGAGCAGACGCTGACGCACCGTGAGCGGATGCCGCGGCTCGTCGGCGCGCGCCAGGTGGCTCATGATGCCGACGACCCGGATCGTGCCCTCGGCCTCGTACTCCCGAGCCAGTCGGCAGAGTGCCCGCCACTCCGTCGACGACGCCCCGTCGCGCGCCATCCCGGAATCCAGGTGCAGGTGCACGCGGGCCGTCGCGCCGAGCGCACGAGCACCCGCCGCCGTGCGCGCGAGGTGCGCGATGCTGGGCACCGCGAGTTCGATGCGGTGCCGCACTGCCGACACGACGTCCGCGTCCACCGGGTTCAGCCAGCTGAGGATCGGCACATCGATGCCCGCCCAGCGCAGCGGCAGGGCCTCCTCGATGCTTGTCACCCCGAGCCGCGTCGCGCCGGCTTCGAGCGCCCGCAGCGCGGCCCGACCGTGACCGAATCCGTCGGCCTTCACCACCGCCATCACCTCGGACGTCGTGGCCGCGGCGATCGCCCGGGTGTTCGCGGCGATCGCGTCGCCGTCGATCGTCAGGGTGGTGTGTGCGCGCATGTGTGCTCCTCGCCTTCGACGCTACGGAGCAGATGCGCGCGCCTCGTCACTCCGGCGGATGACCCGTCGGGGCGGAGAGGATGAGATCGTCGTCAGCCTCGGGGATGCTCGCGGATGCCTTGTCGCGGTGTACGAGCCACCGCCACATCCCGAGCGTCAGAAGACAGTAGGCGCCCAGCACCAGGAGCCACACGCCGAGGTTCGCGACCTCGCTGGCCTCCATCGCCGTCGGCAGCACGATCAGGCAGAACACGAACTGGGTCACGAGGAACACCGCGAGCCAGAGCTTCTTCGACGCCTCCCAGATCGCCCGCCCCTCGAGGAACGTCAGAGGCAGCGCGGCGACAGCCGCGGCGGTGAGACCCTCGGCGGCGACCGCCACGAGGGTGTCGTTGACGAGCGCGCTGCCGAAGTCGTCGAGGGGCAGACCCGCCATCGCGGAATAGCCGAGCCAGGCCAGCACCGACACGGCGATCACGAGCCCGAAGCTCAGCAGGCTCGCGCCCACCCGAGCACGTCTGCTCGCCACCACCATCTCGGCGCCGATCGCGAGACCGATGAAGAAACCGGGGGCGAAGTCGAGGATGCGCGCCACGATCACACCGAGGATCGCGAGCGGCACGACGGAGAGATCCACCGAGATGCTCGACGCGGCACCCCACAGTCGTCGGGTGATCGCGCCCGTCATCGCCCCGACACCCCACGTGAGGATGAACAGCGCGAGTGCGAGCGCCAGCAGCATCCGCAGCGATGCGAGATCGGCCCCGAAACCCGGATCGGCGAAGCAGTAGACGAGGCTCATGACGATCACGACCACGGCGGAGACAGCGACCGGAGAACGCAGCGCACGGTGCAGCGCGGCGTTGGTCTTCTCGCCCACCGTTCCGAGCATCTGCAGCACGCGCCCGCGGTTGCCGCTGCCGCTCGTCAGGGCGGAGTTCAGCAGCTCGGTGGGAATCGACACCAGGAACAGCAGCGCGAGCGCGAGGAGCGCGGCTGCTGCGAACGACGCCGGATTCTCGAACAGGAACCGCAGCGTGGGCAGGCTGTCGCTCAAGGAGTTGGGGGCACCCGGGTCGTTGCGGGATGCCCCGGCATCACCCTGCAGCGGACCCGACGCCGTCACCTGCTGCTCGGGCTCATCCGCGATCGGGTCGAGCGCAACGGCCCGCACGCCCACGCCCTCGCGCTGTTCGCGCGCAGCTTCGCCATCCACCTCGGCGCGCAGCACCAGTTCGTGATCGCCCGGCTCGATGTCGAGCGGCACCGTGCCGAAGATGCGGAACGTGCGGTCGGCCCCCACGATCATCGAACCGAGCACGATCGGCTCCGAATGGAGCTCGAGGGTGACGCGGGTGCCAGGGGGAGGCCCGTCTCCCGTGACGCCGACCCTGTCTCCGGGGAGCAGGTCGTCGCCGCCCTCGAACACGTAGCGCCACTCCCAGGGGGGAACGGAAGCCGCAGCAGCTGGCGGCACGGTCGGAGGCACGGTCTGCGGCGGGGTCTGCGGCGGGGGCGGGGTCGCCGGGGCGGCGGGGATGTTGACGACAGTTCCGACCGTGACGGTGGAGAGCCCCTGGTGCGAGTCATCCGGAATGATGGTCGACGTGCCATCGCTGGCCGTCGCCGCCACGAAACCGACTGAGCCCGCTTGAGCGGTGAACGCGCGCTGCCCGGCGGCCGGGTATGCGGTGCAGGAGCCGGTGGTTCCGGTTCCGGTGATCGTGCAGAGGACGTCGTCGACCCCGGTTTCCCGGATGTCGACCTCCGCATCGGGGTCCTTCGTGACGGTGAAGGTGACGCTGCGATCGGCGTTGACGACGGTGGTGAGGGTGGGAGCGTTCGGAATCCTCACGAAGTCGTTGCGCGCGCTGTAGTGCGAGTCGACGAAGATCCGCCACACGCCCGGCGTGATCCCCGAGAACGTGCACTCGAGAGCGTCGATCTCCTCGCGGCAGCTGTCCAGCTGGTCGACCCAATCGTACGAGGTCGGGTAGTTCGGACCCACGCCGTGCAGCGACAGGCCGAGCCAGGGGTCCGTCGACTCGGTGGTCGCCGCCACATGAACCTCGGCCGGGCCGAACGTGTAGGTCACCTGGGGGATGGCGATCTGGCGGACCTCCACACTGAGGGACGTCTCCAGGGCGTATCCCTGGGAGTCGGTGGTGTGCGCGCGGAGGATGAGCTCGCCGAGGCTCGGGACGGGCCGTATGCACTGCCAGGTGCCGCCCGTGCTGATCGTCTCGTTGCACAGCGATTCGTACGTGGAATCATCGGCGCCCGAGAGCTTCCACATCACATGGACGACGGATCCGATCGGGCCACTCCCCGCGAGAACGATGGCCTCGCTGTTCCAGTATTCGGCGGGCCCCTCTGACGCAACCGGCGACGTGATCTCGAGGTACGCCTCGATGCCGTGCACGGTCGCCTGCACGGTCTCCGGCACGGAGTCGAGGCTGTCGACAGCGGTCACCTCGATCACGTTCGGTCCGAGGGCGAACGTGATGTCGCACGAGTAGGGGCCGGAAGTGGGGGAGACGGTGCACGTATCCAAGTTGGTGACGTTGGTGACCGTGACGGATCCGCCGGGGCTTCCGGGCCCCCACGTCACCGTGCCAGCGACCGTGTTGGGGCCCGACTCGACCATCGTTTCGTCACCCGGGTAGTAGATCTGAAGGCCGGTCGGTGCGGCGGTCGCACTCACGACAGGCGCGAGGGCGAGCGCTCCGAGCAGCACGGCGGTCACCGCGGTCCGGCTGCGTCGGCGGGTGCGGAGCGCGGAGCGCGCGGGCGTGCGGGTGTCGTCGGTGGTGGTCACAGCTGCCTCGTCGGTGGGGCATCGGCGGATCGGGAGATCGCAGGCGGGGGCATGCGCCGGCTCATGTCTGTCGGCCGAAGACTAGCGCCTCGGACTCTTCCTGGGAAGAGGGTTCGAGCTTTCGTCAGAACCAGCCGGGCAGCCAGTAGTGCATGCGGATGAACCAGACCGGCATCGGCTGGCCCGTCCACATCGGAAGGAAGAACGCCGACACGATCAGCACCAGCACCAGGAACACCGTCCCCGTCACCAGCGCAGGCACCCGCAGACGCTCCGGGTCATCGCGCCGCCCCACGATCGCGGCGATCGCGGCCGTGAGCGCGAGAACCATGAACGGCTCGAACGCGATCGTGTAGAACTGGAACACCGTGCGGTTCAGGTACATCAGCCACGGCAGGTAGCCGGCCGCCATTCCGGTGAGGATGAACGCATCCGCCCACACCGGCTCGCTGCGCATGAGGCCGCGGACGACGCGCACCACGAGGAACCCGAGGGCGGCAGTCGCACCCCACCAGATCAGCGGATTCGCGATGTCGAGGATCGCCGACGCCGTGCCGTCGCCGTGGTCCTGGTAGAACATCGACGTCGGGCGCACCAGGAACAGCCAGGTGAGCGGGTTCGCCTGATACGGATGCGGTGTGCTCTCGGACACGTGGTAGCCCCACACCTGCGACTGGAAGTGCCACCAGTTCTGGAACTCGACAGGCACCCACGCCAGCAGGCCCTCCCAGCGGGTGCCGCCCTGCTCCTCGACCCACCGGCGGCTGTAGCCGCCGTCGGTCGCGAACCAGCTCCACCAGGTGAGCATGTGGGTCACCGCGGCGAGCGGCACGAGCGAGACGAAGTTGACGGGGGCCTGCTTGAGGAGCGCGCCGACCGCCCACAGCTCGATGCCCGCCTGCTTGCGCAGGAACGCGTCCGACACCACCGTGAAGATGCCGAAGACGGCGAGGAAGTACAGGCCCGACCACTTGACGCTCGTCGCGCACCCGAACGCGACCGCGGCGGCGATGAGCCACGGCCGCCACCACAGGGTCGGGCCCCAGGGGGAGCCGCGGCTCTCGAGCGCCGCGGCGAGCCGGATGCGGAACCAGTCGCGGTCGAGCAGCACGAAGTACGCGCCCAGCAGCCCGAAGAACGCGACCCCCGTGTCGAGGACCGCCACGCGGCACATGACGATCGCGTTGCCGTCGATCGCGATGAGGGCGCCCGCGAGCACCGCGAGAGTCGTGGAGGCGAACAGCCGCTTCGCGACGAGCATCGTGAGGGCGACGAGCAGCACGCCCACCACGGCCATCCCGACCCGCCATCCGAAGCCGCTGTCGGTGCCGAACAGCGCCATGCCTGCCGCGATGATCCACTTTCCGAGCGGCGGGTGCACGACGAAGGAGGCGTCGCGCAGGTAGGTGTTGGGGTCGCCCGCGAGGAACGACTCGTTGGCGTCGTCCGCCCATCGCGACTCGTAGCCGAGCTGCGAGAGCGTCCACGCATCCTTCACGTAGTAGGTCTCGTCGAACACGATCGCGTGCGGGTTGTCGAGGCCGATCAGGCGCGTCGCCGCGGCGACGCCGATGACGGCGGCGGGGGCGCCCCAGGTCCACGCGCGACGGATCCGCGGATCCGCCATCCACCGCTCCCAGCGCTCGTCGAAGCGTGAGCCGACGGGTGCGGACTCGTGGGCGTGCGGGGCCGGAGCACTGGTCTCGGCGCGTGCCGCGCTGGCCGTCCCATCCGGGGTGGCACGCACAAGCCGGTCGAACTCGGACTCGCGCGCCTCCATCCCGGCATCGTATCCGCGCTCCGCCGCTGCTCCCGGTCCCCGGGCTCAGCCCGAGGTGCGCGGAATCCTCCCGAAGCAGATGCGCGCGGCGGGGGAGCGCAGGGGACGCGCGGCAACGCGGTGGGAGGATGGGCGGGTGATCATCCTCGCGGCGACCCCGATCGGCAATCTCGGCGATGCGTCCGCTCGCCTCATCGAAGCACTCGGCAACGCCGAGGTGATCGCCTCGGAGGACACCCGCACGACCGTGCAGCTCATGCGTGCTCTCGGCGTCGAGAACCGGCCCCGCCTCATCCCGCTGCACGAGCACAACGAGAGCGCCAAGGCCTCCGAGATCGTGGAGCTCGCGCGCGACACCGATGTTCTCGTGCTGTCGGACGCGGGCATGCCGACCGTCTCGGATCCGGGGTTCCCGCTCGTCGCGGCCGCCGCCGAGGCGGGCGTCACCGTGACGGCTCTGCCCGGCCCGTCGGCCGTGCTCACGGCGCTCGCCGTGTCGGGGCTTCCCACCGACCGCTTCTGCTTCGAAGGCTTTCTGCCGCGCAAGGGGCGCCTCCAGGCGCTGCGCACGCTCGCCGCCGAACCTCGCACCCTCGTGTTCTTCGAGTCGCCGCACCGCATCGGCGACGCCCTCGCGGATGCCGCTGCCGCGTTCGGCGCCGATCGGCGCGCGGTCGTCTGCCGCGAGCTCACCAAGCTCTACGAGGAGATTGCCCGCGGCACGCTCGCCGAACTCGCCGAGCGCTACGCCGAGGGTGCCCGCGGCGAGATCGTGCTCGTCATCGAGGGCGCGGCACCGGCCAGCGCGAGCTTCGAGGACGCCCTCGCCCAGGTGAAGGCACTCACCGCATCCGGGGTGCGCCTCAAAGAAGCCACCGCGGAGGTCGCCGAGGCGACAGGGCTCTCACGCCGCGAGCTCTACGAAGCCGCGCTCAAGAGCTGACGCGCCCCCGTTCTCCCGTGAGGTGTCACTTTGTGTCGCTCTCGAGCCTTTCGAAGCGGCACAAAGTGACACCTCAGGGGGTGTCGGGCCGGGGCGTCACGGCGAGGGGGACTGGAGAGCCTTGAGGAATGCGGTCATCTCGGGGGCCGCCGCGTCGGCGTCCGGAGAGTCGAGGTAGACGGCGACGAGCCGTGCATCCGGATTCGCGTCGAGCGTCGGAAGGAACGTGTCGCGCCACATCCACAGGTTGGGGTGGCCAACCTCCAGGCACGCTTCTGCGGGGGTGAGCCTGCGGATGATCTCCTCGAGCTGCGCGCGTGTCACCTCGAGTACGCAGGACCCGCGGCGGTAGCCCAGCACGGAGGCGGAGATCACGCCGGGCAGGATGTGGTTCTCGGTGTTCGCCACCGGAAAGTGGTGGGCTGCGGGTGTCTCGCCAGCAGGAATCAGTCCGATGCCGTGGGCGGCGGGCTGCACCCAGCCGACAAGCGATTCCGCGATCCGGGTGCGCGCCGCGATGATCTCGTCGAGGGTGGCCCACTGCTCCATGCGGGAAGAGTAGTGGCCGCGCGCCGTCACGATCCAGAAGCCCCAACTAGAATCGACCCCATGCCCGCCGGCGAGAGCTTCTTCATCACGACGCCCATCTTCTATGTCAACGATGTGCCCCACATCGGTCACGCGTACACGGAGGTCGCCGCAGACCTTCTGGCGCGTTGGCACCGTCAGGCGGGCGACGACACCTGGCTGCTCACGGGAACCGATGAGCACGGCCAGAAGATCCTGCGCACCGCCGCGGCGAACGGCGTCGAGCCGAAGGAGTGGGCCGACCGCCTCGTCGACTCCGCGTGGAAGCCTCTGCTCGAGACGATCGACATCTCGAACGACGACTTCATCCGCACGACGGACGAGCGCCACGAGACCGCTGTCGCCAAGTTCCTGCAGAAGCTGCACGATGACGGCTTCATCTACGACGGCGAGTACGAGGGCTACTACTGCGTCGGCTGCGAGGAGTACAAGCAGCTCGACGACCTCGACAAGGCCACCGATGGGGAGTACGCGGGTCAGCTCGTGTGCCGCATCCACTCGCGCCCGGTCGAGATCCTGCGCGAGAAGAACTACTTCTTCAAGATGAGCCAGTTCGCGCAGCCGCTGCTCGACCTGTACGAGAGCCAGCCGGACTTCATCCAGCCCGACAGCGTGCGCAACGAGATCGTGCAGTTCGTGAAGCAGGGGCTCTCGGATCTGTCGATCTCGCGGTCGAGCTTCGACTGGGGCATCAAGGTGCCGTGGGACGACTCGCATGTCGTGTACGTGTGGTTCGACGCGCTGCTCAACTACATCTCGGCGACCGGCTACGGCTCGGATGAGGAGACGTTCGCACGCCGCTGGCCGGGCGTGAACCTCGTGGGCAAGGACATCGCCCGCTTCCACGCGGTGATCTGGCCGGCGATGCTCATGGCGGCCGGGCTTCCCGTGCCGCGCAAGGTGTTCGGTCACGGCTGGCTGCTGGTCGGCGGCGAGAAGATGTCGAAGTCGAAGCTCACCGGCATCGCGCCGAACCAGATCACCGACACGTTCGGCTCGGATGCGTTCCGCTACTACTTCATGAGCGCGATCCGCTTCGGCCAGGACGGCTCGTTCTCGTGGGAGGACCTCTCGGCCCGCTACCAGGCCGAGCTCGCCAACGGCTTCGGCAACCTCGCCTCACGCGTGGTCGCGATGATCGGCAAGTACTACGACGGTGTGCTGCCCGCCCCGGCGGAGTACACGGACTCCGACCTCGCCATCCAGCAGGTCGTGGCGCAGGCGGTGACGAACGCGGACGCCGCGATCGAGAAGCTCGCCATCGACGACGCGATCTCGCACATCTGGACGATCGTCGACGCGCTCAATGGCTACATCACCGAGCAGGAGCCCTGGGTGCTCGCGAAGAGCGACGAGACGCGCGAGCGCCTCGGCACCGTGCTCTACACGACCGCTGAGGGCCTGCGCGCGCTCGCGGTGCTGCTCAACCCGGTCACCCCGAAGGCCACCGCGAAGCTGTGGGCGGCGCTCGGTGCCGAGGGTGCGCTCGGGGCACTCGACGCGCAGCCGCTGCGTGAAGCGGGCACCTGGGGCCAGCTCCCGGCGGCCACCCGCATCTCGCCGCTCGAGGCGCTCTTCCCGCGCATCGACGAGGCCACAGGAGCCGCGTGACCGATCCCTTCATCCGCGCTCGCGCAGCTTCCGATGAGAAGCCGCGCACGTATCCGCCGCTCCCTGAAGCGCTCGTGGTCTCTGTCTACGACAACCACACGCACCTCGAGATCGCGGATTCGGATGAGCCGCTCGACTACCGCGAGCAGCTCGACCGGGCGTCGAGCGTGGGGGTGAAGGGTGTCGTGCAGGTGGGCACCGATCTGGCGACCTCGCGGTGGAGCGCCGAGGTGGCGGCGGTCGAACCGCGCGTGCTCGCGGCGGTGGCGCTGCATCCGAACGATGCCCCTGATCTGGCCCGCGACGGGCTGCTCGATGAGCACCTCGCGGGGATCGACGAGCTCGCTGCGCGACCGCGCGTGCGCGCTGTGGGCGAGACAGGCCTCGACTTCTACCGCACCGAGGGCCAGGCGGGCATCGACGCGCAGTACCGCTCGTTCGAGGCGCACATCGAG
Source organism: Salinibacterium sp. ZJ70 (assembly GCF_011751865.2). GTDB lineage: Bacteria > Actinomycetota > Actinomycetes > Actinomycetales > Microbacteriaceae > Homoserinibacter. Next base: position 636,524 of record NZ_CP061770.1, read on the forward strand.
ATCGCGAAGCGCCACGGGCTCGCCCTGCAGATCCATGACCGCGACGCGCACCGCGAGGTGGTTGCGACCCTCGACCGCGTGGGCGCGCCCGAGCTGGTCGTCTTCCACTGCTTCTCGGGCGATGCGGCGTTCGCCGAGATCATCGCCTCGCGCGGCTGGTACGCCTCCTTCGCGGGCACGGTGACGTTCAAGAACGCCCCCGCGCTGCGTGACGCGCTCGAGGTGATGCCGCGTTCGCGCATTCTCATCGAGACGGATGCCCCCTACCTCACCCCGACACCGGTGCGGGGTCGGCCGAACGCCCCCTATCTGCTTCCGCACACGCTGCGCGCGATGGCCGGGCATCTCGGCACCGAGGCGTCGATGCTGGCCGCGCAGATCTGCTCCAACACGGAGGCCGTGTACGGCCACTGGAACGACCAGCCGGTGGACGCTCCCCGCGGGCCGTTCGCGCCGCACTGAGTTCTGCCGCTCTCCGCGTCGGGCGCGTCCGGGCGCCGACGCTGACCGCGATCACCGCTGCCGCACGTGGTGGACAGTCATGTCCACCTCCCGATAGTGTCTGTGTCAACTGTTGACGTGGCACCGACGCGCGTCGACGACTGCGTCAGATCCGGGGGGACCAATGACGAGCAACGAGATCACGCGTGCCCGTGCGCGTCGGCGCGAGCGCGCCCGCCAGACGACCCGCAAGGGAATCGCGAGCGGCCTCTCCGCCCTTCTGCTGGGCGGCCTGCTCGCCGCCGTGCCGGCGACCTCCGCGAGTGCCGCGGCCTTCACGCGAGACGAGGCTGTCGTCTACCTCGCGCAGGGCAACGACAACGACGACACACAGCTCATGCGCGGCCTGCAGAGCAACGGCGAGATCAGCTTCAGCAACATCGGCGGACCCCACCTCGCGGCGCCGTACAACGCAATCGCCTTCAACGAGCAGGACGGCTACCTGTATGGCGTCCGCCAGTCCCTCGGTGCGGGGGCCAAGGTCATCCGCATCGAGACGGGTGGCGCGGTGAGCGTCATCAAGGACGCCTCCGTGCCCTCGGTGATCGGCACCTTCGGCGACACCGCCAATCGCTTCTACTACTTCTCGCAGTCGACGATGTACTACACGAACGTCGCGAACCCGAGCGGGCCGACGACAGAGGTCACCCTCACCAACCCGAGCAGCGCCACCATCCCGCCCGACCTCACATTCGCCGACGGCTTCTTCTGGGGATACGGCGGCGGCGGCGACATCGTGCGCATCGGCCCGCTCGGCGGTGTGACGAAGTTCACAGTCCCGGCGCTCGTCGGCCACCCCGCGGCGGGCGGCGCGTTCACCTACGGCAACGGCAACCTCGGATTCTCGAAGAATGCCGGCGGCATCCTGCAGGTGAAGGTCACCAATCCGGCCTCCGCATCTCCCACGTTCACCCTCGTCTCGGCCATCTCCGGCCCCGGTTCGAGCGCCAACGACGCCACCGCGTCCCGCGGCAAGCCCGCCGACCTGGCGATCACCAAGTCGGCGTCGGTGACCGAGGCTGCGCGCGGTCAGAGCTTCACCTACACGCTCCGCGTGCGTAACAACGGCGCGGGCGTGTCATCGGGATTCACCGTCTCCGACTCGATCCCGTCGGCACTGGAGATCGGCAGCCTGCCGACTGGCTGCTCCGCGAACGGACAGGTCGTCACGTGCTCCGGCGGCCGCCTCACCGTCGACTCGACGACCACGTTCACGATCCCCGTGACCGTGCGCGGCACGGCATCTCGCGGCACCATCGCCAACACGGCCTCCGTGCTCGGCAACGAGCAGGACGCCGTCGCGAGCAACAACTCGAGCACCGCCGACGTGCGCATCCTCGTACCCTCGATGACGTTCACGAAGACGGCAGCAGTCGTCGGGGGCGGCGACGCGGCCCTGGGTGGGCAGATCGCGTACACCTTCGTCGTCACCAACACCGGTGATCTGCCGATCTCGGGCGTCAGCGTCTCCGACCCTCTCGTCACGGGCATCGCACCCGCCAGCGCCACGATCCCGGTCGGCGGCAGCCAGACCTTCACATCGACCCCGCTCAGCGTGACGCAGACACACGTCGACTCCGGTGCCGTCGTGAACACCGCCTCGGTCACCGGCACGGCCGCCGGGCAGACGCTCACCGCCACGTCCAGCGCGACCGTCGCGATCCCTGCTCGTCCGGGGCTCACCAGCCTCAAGACGGCAGCGCTGCAGGACGCCAACGGCAACGGCGTCGCCGATGAAGGCGAGACGATCGAATACACGATCCGCGTCGAGAACACCGGCAACGTGACGCTCACGGACGTCGGAGTCGACGATCCGAAGCTCCCGGGGCTGACCGCGACCGTCGTGCTGGCGCCAGGGGCGGTGCACGAGTTCGTCGGCGTGCACACCGTCACAGGCGCCGATCTCGCGGCCGGTGAGGTCGTCAACTCCGCCACCGCGACGGGAACCCCGCCAGGTGGAACGCAGATCACCACCCCGCCCACCACCACGACCACCCAGACGGCGGAGGTGGGGATCACGCTCGTGAAGTCGGCGGAGTGGTCCGGCCAGGCGGCGAACACGCCGGCATCGGAGGGGACCGTCGTCACCTACTACTTCGTGGTGACCAACACCGGCAACGTTCCGCTCGAAGGCGTCACGGTCTCGGATCCCATGCTCGTGGGTCGCGGCACGCTGAGCCCCGCTGCGGCCGATATCGCCCCCGGCGGCCAGCAGGTGTTCACCGCGACGCTCGAGGTCGAAGCGTCGGACATCATCGCAGGCGTCGTCGCGAATGAGGCGACGGCGACCGGCACGCCGGTGGGAGGCACCCCGGTGACCTCGGCGCCGTCGACCACGACGATCCCACTCGCCGCGGCCGAGCCGGCGCTCGCACTGGCGAAGACCGCCGTGCTGAACGACACGAACGGCAACGGCTTCGCTGATGTCGGCGAGCAGATCGAGTATCGGCTGGTGACCACCAACACCGGGAACGTCTCCCTGTTCGACGTCACCGTCGACGATCCGATGTTCACGACCGGACAGCTCACCCCGTCGTCGCACGCCTCGCTTCGTCCGGGCGCGCAGGGCGTCTCCACTGCCACCTACACGGTCACGCAGACGGACGTCGATGCGGGGATCGTGTCCAACACCGCGACCGCCACCGTCCCCGACCCGCGCGGCGGAGGCGATCTGACCGCCACCAGCACCGCTGAGGTCGACACGGCGCCCGCAGCGCCCGGGCTCACGCTGCTGAAGACCTCTGAACTCGTCGACGCCAACGCCAACGGCGTGGCCGACGAGGGCGAGGAGATCACGTACCGCTTCGTCGCACGCAACACGGGCAACGTGACGCTGACGAACGTCACCGTCGATGACCCCATGTTCCCGGCGCCGCCGGCGATCGAGCTTGCCGCCACGCTGGCGCCTGGCGCGAGCGCAGAAGCGAGCCGCACCTACACGGTGCTCGCTCAGGACCTCGGCAACGGCGACCTCGTGAACACCGCGGTGGCGCGTGCGACACCCCCGACGGGCACCGAGGTCACGTCCGAACCGAGCAGCACCTCGACCGAGACGGTGGAGCCCGGCCTCGCCATCACCAAGAGCGCGAGCCTGTTCGATGTCGACGGCAGCGGTGCTGCGGGCATCGGCGAGACCATCACGTACACCTTCCGCGTTCAGAACACCGGGAACACCCGACTGGAGAATGTGCGCGTGCTGGATGATCGCGTCGCCAGCGTGAGCCCGGCGTCGATCACCCTCGAACCGCAGACAGAGTACGCATTCACGGCTGCCTACCTGGTGACGGAAGCGGACATCCTCGCCGGGTCGATCGTGAACGTCGCCGCAGCTGAGGGCACCGTGCCCGGAAGCGATGAGCCGCTTCGGTCGCCCGAGGACTCCGCGACGACCGACACCGACCCGGTGATCGAGGCCCTGGCGATCACCAAGCTGGCGGAGCTGAACGACGTCAACGGCAATACACTCGCCGACCTGGGCGAGACCATCAGCTACAGCTTCCTGCTCGAGAACCGCGGCAACGTCACTCTCACGGGAATCACGATCGAGGACCCGCGCGTGACGGGCCTCGGGGGTGCGTTCGACCTCGCCCCCGGCGAGCGGCGCACCGTGACCGCAGCGCCCTACACGGTGGTGCAGGCCGACATCGACGCGGGCGAGGTCGCCAACACCGCAACGGCGAACGGCGTCGGCCCCGGGGGCACCGTGCCGAGCGATCCCTCGACCGTCGTCGTCCCGGCGGTGCCCTCGGCGCCAGCGCTCACTCTCGTGAAGTCGGTCGAGATCACGGGCGCGGTGAACGACAACGGTGTGGCCGACACGACTGAGGTGCTCACCTACACCTTCGTGGTGACCAACACCGGGAACGTGACACTCGACGCCGTCGCCATCGACGACCCGATGCTCAGCGGCATCGCTTCGCCCGATTCCGGTCCCCTCGCTCCCGGCGCCTCGCGCACGTTCTCCGCGGACTACGTGGTGACCGCCGCCGACGTCAGCTCGCCGAATGGCGACGGGGCGATCGTGAACACGGCCCACGCCACTGCCGAGGCTCCTGACGGCACGCCCGTCGCATCCTCCCTGGCAGCGGCTTCTGTGCCCGTGGCCGACCCGGGGCTGCTCATCGAGAAGACCGCGAGCTTCGCCGACGCCAACGGGAACGGGATGGCAGATGTGGGGGAGACGGTGACATTCGCGTTCCTCGTGACCAACACGGGAAACGTGGCACTCACCGACATCGACGTCGTAGATGAACGCCTTGACGTGGTCGTGCCCGTGGGGCTTCTCGCCGCGGGCGCCTCGGCCACGGTGACGACCTCGTATGTCGTCACCGAGGCGGACACCATCGCGCAGGAGCTCGTGAACTCCGCGCAGGCGATCGGCGTCATCCCCGGAACCCCGCCGACGCCGGTCACCTCTCCGGAGAGCGTGACCTCGGTGCCGTTGGGTGCCGATCGTGCGGAGCTGGGCCTCGAGAAGACGGCAGTGCTCGATGACGCAGACGGTGACGGACTGGCGTCGGTCGGCGACACGATCGAGTACCGGTTCTCGATCGTGAACGTGGGGAACCGCACTGTCACGGGTATCGAGATCCAGGATCAGATGATCGAAGCCGAGCTCCCGGCGGGGCTCGCAAGCCTCGCTCCGGGTGAGAGCGCACTGCTCTCGGCGGTGCCCTACACGGTTCGCGCGGGCGACTTCTCGGACGGTGTGGTGCGCAACGTGGCGATGCTGCGGGGAACGGCGCCCGAGGGCCCCATCTCCTCGGTGCCGTCGACGGCGACAGTCGCGAGTGTGCAGCCGGAACCGGACCCGGTGCGTGACTGGCTCGCAGACACCGGCGCGCAGATCCGCACCCCGCTGAGCGTCGCTCTGCTCGCGCTCGGTGCCGGAGCTCTGCTCCTGGCGGCCCGGGCATGGCGCGCACGGACCGAGTGAGGTGACGCTGGGGGTGCCTGCTGCCGTGGGCACCCCCAGCCTGTCTCGCTAGGCTGAAACGGTGAACCGCCCTCCCCGACTGCAGCCGCACTCCGATCGACTCGAGCGGGGCACAGCGTGAGCCTGCTCGGGCCGGCCGAGATCCGCGATCTCGCCGAGAAGCTCGACCTGCAGCCCACGAAGAAGCTCGGCCAGAACTTCGTCGTCGACGGCAACACGGTGCGCAAGATCGTGCGCATCGCAGGTGTCGAGTCCGGTGACCACGTGCTCGAGGTGGGTCCCGGTCTCGGGTCTCTCACGCTCGGCATCCTCGAGGTGGGCGCGCGCGTGACCGCGGTCGAGATCGATGATCGCCTCGCCGCGCAGCTGCCGCACACGGTCGAGCTCATGCAGCCGGGTGCGCCGCTCACCGTCATCACGAGCGACGCGCTCAAGGTGCCGGGCGTCGAGGGCGACCCCACGGCGCTCGTCGCCAACCTGCCCTACAACGTGTCGGTGCCGGTGCTGCTGCACCTGCTGCACGTCGTGCCGAGCCTCACCAGCTCTGTCGTGATGGTGCAGGCGGAGGTCGGGCATCGTCTCGCAGCCGGCCCCGGTTCGCGCGTGTACGGATCGCCGAGCGTCAAGGTGAGCTGGTACGGCAGCTGGTCTCTCGTCGGCACCGTCAGCCGCCAGGTGTTCTGGCCAGTGCCGAATGTCGACTCCGTGCTCGTCGGATTCCGCTCGGCCGAGCATCCCGGAACGGAGGAGGAGCGCGTGCGCACCTTCGCCCTCGTCGATGCGGCATTCGGCCAGCGTCGCAAGATGCTCCGTCAGTCGCTCTCGCTCATGCTGGGCGGCAGCAGCGCATCCGCGTCGGAGGTTCTCGAGGCGGCGGGGGTCGACCCGACGCTCCGCGGCGAACAGCTGACCGTGCACGACTTCCTGCGCATCGCTCGGGTGGCCGGCTGACGGGCGTCTCGACGCGGGCGCGCACACCGGGCCGTTCCGCCTCCCGTAGGGTGGAGGAATGATCACCCCCCCGCGCAGCTCCGTGCACGTGCGGGCGCCGGGCAAGGTCAACGTCTTCCTCAAGGTGGGCGCCATCGACGACATGGGCTACCACGACGTCGCGATCGCGTATCAGGCCCTGTCTCTGTACGAGGATGTGCGCGTCACCGAGGCACCCGACTTCTCCGTCGAGGTCACGGGTTCGGTCGAGCTGGCGCGGGTGCCCACCGACGGATCCAACATCGCCATCAAGGCGGCGCGCATGCTCGCCGCGCGCACCGGCTACACGGGCGGCGCGCACATCGCGATCGAGAAGCACGTGCCCGTGACGGGCGGCATGGGAGGCGGGTCGGCGGATGCCGCGGCCACGCTGCTCGCGTGCGACGCGCTGTGGGGCACCGAGCTGCCGCGCGAGGAGATGCTGGAGCTGGCGCGCAAGCTCGGCGCTGATGTGCCGTTCGCGTTCACCGGCGGCACGGCGATCGGAACCGGCCGCGGGGATGAGCTCTCTCCCGCGCTCGCCCAGGGAAGCTTCCACTGGGTGCTCGCGCTGGCCGACTTCGGCCTGTCGACGCCCGCCGTCTACGCCGAACTCGACGCGCACCGCGAACGCCACGCGAACGTCATCACTCCCGCGCATCCGGCACCGTCGGTCGATGCGGATGTGCTGCACGCCCTGCGTGCGGGTGACGCGCGGATGCTCGCCGAGGTCATGCACAACGACCTGCAGGCTCCCGCGATCCACCTCGAGCCGACACTCGCGGATGTGCTCGAACTGGGGGAGCAGAACGGCGCACTCGCCGGAATCGTGTCGGGCTCCGGCCCCACGGTCGCGTTCCTCACCGCCGACCGCGACGCGGCACTCGAACTGCAGGTGGCGCTCTCGGCCGCACAGCTGAACGTGGTGCGCGCGACGGGCCCCGTGCACGGCGCCCGCATCATCGCCGACTGATCCGCCATGACCTCCGAGCAGATCGAACGCCCGCGCGAGGTGCCGGGACGCATCCCCGGATTCCTGCTGGGCATCGTCGCGCTGCTGTGCATCTACACCCCGGGCGTGGGACTTCTGTTCGCGGTCCCCGGGCTGATCCTCTCGCTGCGCGCCCTGCGCCGCATGCCCCCGGGGTCGCCCGGGCGCGGCCTTCCGCTCATCGGAGCCGCTATGTCGTTCATCGGCGGGGTCGGAACGTTCACCCTCGGTCTGCTGATCCTCATCGCCCCGCGGGTCGCCTGACCCGCTGGGCCGAAAGCCCGCGTCGGCGGCGGCATGCGCCCGCGCCTAGGCTGGGAGGCCTATGGCACACCTGCTCGGCGCTGAAGGCATCTCCCTCTCGTTTCCCACGAAGGACGTCTTCGACGACGTCACGGTCGGCATCGACGAAGGTGACCGCATCGGCATCGTCGGCCGCAACGGCGACGGCAAATCCACGCTCCTGCGCATCCTCGCCGGGCGTCAGCAGCCCGACTCGGGTCGCGTCACCGTGCGCGGCGGCACGCGCATCGGCATGCTCGACCAGTCCGACCGGCTCCCGGATGACGAGACGGTCGCGCACCTCATCGTGGGCGACCGCGAAGAGTACGAGTGGGCGGGCGATGCGAAGGTGCGCGACGTCATCCGCGGCCTCGTCTCCGACATCCCGTGGGAGGCGCGCATCGGCGACCTCTCCGGTGGTCAGCGTCGCCGCGTCGCGCTCGCGGCGCTGCTCAGCCACGAGTGGGATGTGATCTTCCTCGACGAGCCCACCAACCACCTCGACGTCGAAGGTGTCGCGTGGCTCGCCGAGCACCTCAAACGCCGCTGGTCGAAGAACCAGGGCGGGCTGCTCGTCGTCACCCACGATCGGTGGTTCCTCGACGAGGTCTCCACCGACACGTGGGAGGTGCACGACGGCATCATCGAGCCCTTCGAAGGCGGATATGCGGCCTACGTGCTGCAGCGCGTCGAGCGCGACCGGATGGCGGCCGCGACCGAGTCGAAGCGCCAGAACCTCATGAAGAAGGAGCTCGCGTGGCTGCGCCGCGGCGCCCCCGCACGCACCAGCAAGCCCAAGTTCCGCATCGACGCGGCCAACGCCCTCATCGACGATGTGCCTCCCGTGCGCGACAAGGTCGCGCTCGAGAAGCTCGCGACCTCGCGACTCGGCAAGGACGTCGTCGACCTGCTCGATGTGGGTGTGAGCTTCCCGGATGCGGACGGCGGCACGCGCGAGATCCTGCGGGACATCGAATGGCGCATCGCACCCGGTGAGCGCACCGGCATCCTGGGCGTCAACGGCGCCGGCAAGTCGACCCTGCTGGGTGTCGTCGCAGGATCCGTCACCCCGACTGTCGGCCGTGTGAAGCGCGGCAAGACGGTGAAGCTCGCGGTGCTCGACCAGCGTCTCTCCGAGCTCGAGGATCTCGCCAACGACCGCGTCGCGGATGTCGTGGGCCGCTACCGCACGAGCTACCAGGTGGGCGGCGGAGCAGAGCTCTCGCCCGGTCAGCTGCTCGAGAAGCTGGGCTTCACGAGTGCGCAGCTGTCGACCCCGGTGAAGGACCTCTCCGGCGGGCAGAAGCGCCGCCTGCAGCTGCTGCTCATCCTGCTCGACGAGCCCAACGTGCTCATCCTCGACGAGCCCACCAACGACCTCGACACCGACATGCTCGCGGCGATGGAGGACCTGCTCGACTCGTGGCCCGGCACGCTGCTCGTCGTCTCGCACGACCGGTACCTGCTCGAGCGCGTCACCGACAACCAGTACGCGGTGCTCGACGGACGGATGCGGCACCTGCCGGGCGGCGTCGACGAGTACCTCGCGCTGCGGGCAGGCGCCGAACAGGGCACCAACCTCACCCCGATGGATGCGGCTGCCGCGCCTGCTGCTTCGGCATCCGCTCCCGCGCCCACGGGCCTGTCCGGTGCCGAGCGCCGCAACGCCGAGAAGGAGCTCGCCTCGGTGGAGCGGCGGATGTCGAAGGTCGCCGAACTCATCCAGGCGAAGCACGACGCGTTCGCGACGGCCGACCAGGCCGACTACGCCGGCCTCGGCAAGCTGCAGGAGCAGCTCGCCGAGCTCGAAGCGGAGTCGGTGCAGCTCGAGGAACGCTGGATGGAGCTCGGCGAGGCCCTCGAGGCCTGAGGCCCGCGGGTTGTGAGTGCCTCACCCGAGGGGTCGCAAATGACGATCCCGGCGGCGTGTCGCACGTCATTTGCGACCCCTCGGTAATCTGCGACCCCTCCCGGAAAGGGGCGGGTGCGGGACGCGTGCAGCGCGCGCAGGCGGCGCGCGGGACGAAGGTCCTTCGTCGGGACGAGGCGCGCCCCCTAGCGTGGGAGTGTGCGACGAGGTCGTCGCCGGAGAGGAACACCACCATGCGCACGTACGTCGTCACCGGGTCCGCATCCGGAATCGGCAAGGCCACCAAGGAGCTGCTCGAAGAGCGCGGCAACCAGGTGATCGGCATCGACCTGGCGAACGCCGACCTCGAACTCGACCTCTCGACCGCGGAGGAGCGCGACAGCCTCTATGACGCGGTCGCGGCGGCATCCGGCGGGTCGATCGACGCGATCATCGCCGTCGCGGGTGTCGCCCGATTCGACGCGCTCACCGTCAAGGTGAACCACTTCGGCGCCGTGGCGACACTCGAGAAGCTCCGCCCGCTGCTGAACGGAGCGGATGCGCCGCGCGCGGTCGTCGTGTCGTCGTTCTCGTCCCTGCAGGACAACGACCCGCAGCTCGTCGAGCTCCTGCACTCGGGCGACGAGGCGGCGGCGGTGGCGCGCGCCGACGAGCTCGCGGAGCAGCAGCTCGGCCACCTCATCTACGCGTCCACGAAGCGCTCGATCTCGGAGTGGGTGCGCATGCAGTCGATCACGCCCGAGTGGGCAGGCGCCGGCATCCCGCTCAACGCGGTCGGCCCCGGCGTCATCATCACCCCGATGACGGCTCCGCTCATGCAGACCCAGGAGGGCCGCGACCAGCTCGCGCAGATCGTGCCGATGCCGCTCAACGGACCGGCCGAGCCGATCGTCATCGCGCGGATGCTCGCGTGGCTTGCGAGCGAGGAGAACACCCACATGGCCGGGCAGACCGTGTACGTGGACGGCGGCGCGGATGTCGCGATCCGCGGTGCCCACGTGTTCGGCACGCAGGCCTGAGACTCACCGCACCCCATGGGTGCGGTGACGAGCGAGGGCGGTGGGATCCCTGCCCCCGTCCTCGCTCTTCCACGTTGTCGGACGAGAGGGGCTCAGTCGAAGTCGAGGCTGAGCTTGCGCAGCAGAGCCGCGAGCTTCACCTGCTCGGATGCGGGCAGCGCTCCCAGCAGCTCCGCCTCGCGGGCCACGAGCTCGCGGATCGCCTTGTCGACGGCCTCGCGCCCCGCATCCGTCATCGCGACGAGCACACCGCGGCCATCGTGCGGGTCGGTGCCTCGCTCCACGAAGCCGCGCTCGACGAGACGGTCGATGCGGTTCGTCATGGTGCCGCTCGAGACGAGCGTCTGCTGCAGGAGCGCCTTCGGACTCGACTGGTAGGGCGCGCCCGCGCGCCGGAGGGCGGCGAGCACGTCGAACTCCCACGGCTCCAGGCCCGAGTTCTCGAACGCGTCGCGGCGCGCCCGGTCGAGGTGCTTCGACAGTCGCGCGACGCGCGACAGCACCTGCAGGGGCGAGAAGTCGAGATCCGGATGCGCGCGCTCCCACGCGGCGACGATCCGGTCGACCTCGTCGTTATCGGGCATTGCTCCATTATCGCGCGGCGGGGCGGGTGCCGTCACGGATGACGCGCGGGCGGGGTGATCACGTCCGGCAGGATGGTGCCATGGCTCTCCCGATCATCCTCGATGTCGACACCGGCACTGATGACGCCCTCGCCCTGCTGTTCGCCGCGCTGCACCCCGAGCTCGACCTCCTCGGCGTGAGCTGCGTGGGCGGCAACACGAGCCTGCCGAACGTCGTCGAGAACACGCTGCGGGTGCTGGCACTCGCGGGTGCGCACCATGTGCCGGTCGCGGCGGGGGCGACGCGCCCGCTCATCGAGCCAGCGCGCGACGCGAGCTACGTGCACGGATCGAATGGTCTCGCCGACATCGTGCTGCCGGAGGCGAACCGCACCGCCGAGAAGGAGGGTGCGATCGAGTTCCTGCGCCGCACGATCCTCGGCCACCCCGAGAAGGTCACCCTCGTGGCCCTCGCCCCGCAGACCAACCTCGCCCTCCTGCTGCGTGCGTATCCGGAGGTCGCCCACAACATCGAGCGCATCGTCTTCATGGGCGGTTCCGCGAGCGTCGGCAACGCGACCGCGGTCGCCGAGTTCAACGTGTGGCACGACCCGGAGGCCGCGGCGATCGTGCTCGACTCCGACGTGCCGCTCTACATGTACGGCCTCGATGTGTTCAACCATGTGGCCGTGCCGGAGGCGACCGCCGAGGCGCTCGCCGCATCCGAGAACCCGGTTGCCCGACTCGTGGCCGGCCTCCTGCTGCACCCCATCGTCGGCCCTGACGGCCCCGAGCCGTACCTCGGATGGATCGGCGACGCGGGCGCCGTGTGCAGCCTCGTGATCCCCGACGCCCTCGGCGTCGAGCGTCTGCCGGTGAAGGTGGAGCTCGCCGGATACGGACGCGGCGCAACGCTCGTCGACCGCCGCGCGATCCCCGGCGAGGACATGATCCACGGCCTCGCCGACGTGTGGACGCCCGTGGATGTGGCCCTCACGGTCGACGAGGACCGCATGGCCGAGCTCTTCCTCGACACGGTCGCGCCCGGTCGCTGAACCTCGAGCCGATCGGGGCTTCTCCGAGGCGGCCGCGCGGCCCGCCGCGTGGCAGACTTATCACGCGCTCCGGCGCGTTCCGCCTTGGTGTAATGGCAGCACGACGGTCTTTGGATCCGTTAAGTCCAGGTTCGAGTCCTGGGGGCGGAGCTTCGAGGGATTCCCTGAACTGAGGCTCGCGGATTGTCGTAACTGAAGGGGCCGGAAGACGGCTCTCTTCGCACTCGCACAGCGATGGCCCGGTATCCGATCGAGGTTTCGATCCGATACCGGGCCATCGGTTGTGCGGCGATCTGACTATCGATGGGAACGCCCGTCGCGCTGCTTCTTGACACCGACGAGCACCTCTTCGCTCCTGCGGCGCGCGGCGCGACGGGGGCCCTTGCTGGTGTCAATGCCGTCTGCCGCCCGCAGGTGGTTGTTGATCTCTCGGATGTTGAGGGCGGTCGCGATCATCACGACGGCGAGGGTGTGGGCGGTGTAGCCGCGGGCTGGGCGCTTCATCGGGTCCTGAAGGTTCTCGTAGCCGGTGTGCTTCAGCTGACTGTTCTTGCGCTCCACGGTGCTGCGGAGGTTGTAGGCCCGCTGCCACTCGGCGGTCTTGTATGCGCGCTCCTGCGCCACTGAATCGGCCTGACTATCGTTCCTATCGGGAACCTTGTCCGGCAAACGCCTGTTGGGCCGATTCGTGGCCAGCGAAGTACGCGTCCTCAACCTCGAGCGGGGTGCGCATGTCGAGCTCGCCGTGGAGGCGCTGGTTGTTCCACCACCACGCGTATTCGAGGGTCGCCAGCCGAACTTGAAATCGAGATGTACTCACAGATTGTGGCTGCCGTCGACGGCTCCGTCGTGGGTATGGGCGGCCCGTGGTACAGCGGGTGCGCAACAGTCGAACAGCTTCGCGACACGGGTCTTGCGATCGTGCTTCTGCCGACGACGTCGTTCCAAGCGTCGCTGAACGCTATCGACCAGGTCTTGCGTGAAGTCGCTGCGGACGGGCACGCGCGGAAGTACTGCGAGGCCAATCCTGATGCTTTCCCGGGGGCGGGAGTGTACGAGGCGCTCGAGGTAGGGCGCTACATCGATATGGATTCGCGCACGCGTGTAGCCGCGGCGACAGCGGAGGGGGAGAAATGAAGCAGCAGAAGGATCTCCGGGCGGCGCTCACGGTACGAGTAGACGAGCGAGCTCAAGTCAAGTTGGTTGCGGCGCAGGCTCGGCCGAAGGCGTACTGGTACGCGATGATCGCCGTCATCATCTTCTGTCAGAGCAGAGCTTTTTCGGCAATAACATGGTCGCGCCGATCCTTCCCGCGCTGGCTCAGCAGTACGAGACGACCGATATCGGATGGATGCTGACGTTCTACGCATTGGTGGGAGCGGTCCTGACGCCGCTCGTGGGAAAGCTCGCCGACGTCTATGGGAAGCGCCGCCTCACTATTGCTATCGCGCTCATCGCGTCCATCGGAACCGTGGTGAGTGCGTTCGCGCCGGACTACGCCACCATGCTGGTGGGACGCAGCCTGGCAGCCGTCGGCATCGCGCTCCTTCCCCTGAGCTACATGCTGATCAGGGACACCTTCCCCGAGAAGCTCATCGGTCCCGCGATCGGGATCTCCACTACGGGTGGTGGAATTTCCATCATCGTGGGGCCGTACCTTGCCGCATGGCTGGCGGAGACCTTCTACGTAGGAGCGATTTTCTGGTTCATCACCGCGATCACTGTCGTCGCGACTGTGCTGTTGGCGCTCTACTTCCCCGAGACGCCGCTGAGGGTGCGAGTGAAGCTGGACATTCTCGGAATGCTCCTGATGGCGGCAGGCAGCGGGTCTCTGATGTTCGCCCTTTCGTTCGGGGCGCGTCTGGGCTGGCTCAGCCTTCCGGTGCTGGCGCTGACGGACGCGAGCGCGGTCACACTCAGCGCGTTCGTTTGGCGTCAAATGCGAATCGACTACCCGCTCATTGAACTTCGAGTGCTGGCATCTCGCGCAGTGGGCCCGATCGTACTAGCCGGAATTCTGACCATGGCGATGAACACGGTGCTCGGTTCTGTCCTTCCCACATTCCTTCAGACACCCACCGAAGCGTCCGGGGGGTGGGGTCTGGGGCTCTCCGCGACCGAGGCTGCGCTGGTGATGCTCCCCGGTGGCGCCGTAATCATTGCAACGGGATTCATCGTCGGGTTGACAGGCCGGAAGGTGGGCTACAAGCGCTATCACGTCATCGGGAGCGGGTTGATGGCGCTGGGCGCCTTGCTCGTGGCTTTCATCCACCCGGGGTCTCTCGTGATTGCGGGGATCTACGTGATCATGAAGCTGGGCAACCTGTGGACTCCTGCGAACGCGAATCTTCTGGCCTCTCGTCTACCGGAGGCGCAACGCGCAGTCGGTTCTGCCTCGGCCCAGACGACCTTCACCATCGGATCCCTGATCGCCGTTCAGATCGCATTCGCGCTCCTCGCTACGGGCGTCAACCCAGAGAATCCGACGCTTTATACCGAGAGCGCATGGACGACTGTGTTCTGCTTCTCAGGCGCACTCGGAGTTATTGCCGCGATCATCGCGGCCGTGATGATCCGCACATCCAGCAACCTGCTTGAAGACGCACGAAATGAGTCCGAACGCGGCGAGGGGTCGGGAAGCTAGAGCACTCGGAACGAGCGACCCCAGTGTCCCCATTGCGGTGATGCTGGGGTCGCTTTCAAGCCGGAGTGCGGCCCACCGCCCGGCGCCACCGATCCGACTGCCGGCGGCACGCTGCTAGCCACCGGCGTGAAAAGCTGACGGATCCTGTGATCGCGTTCAGGCTCCGAACGTAGCGTCGGTGCATCCCGCCACCCTCCATTCAGGCGGGCGACGAGGAGGTCAGTCCGATGAAGGCATAGCAGTTCACCGGTACCGGAGAGCCCTTGCAGCTGAATGAGGTCGACGAGCCCACTGCAGGGCCGGGCGAGGTCGTGGTGGATGTGAAGGCTACGGGCATCTGCCACTCGGATGTCAGCGCCCTCGACGATCCCGGCTGGATGGCGCTCTTTCAAAAGGGTCTTCCGCGCACGATGGGGCACGAGTCGGCTGGCGTCATCAGCCAGGTCGGCGAGGGCATGGAGCACTGAAAGGTCGGCGACCGTGTGGGCCTCGCCCCGGTGATGGCGGATGGCGACGCCCTCGGGTACGGCGCATGGGATGGCGGTTTCGCCCCGAAGGTGCGAGCAACCGACGACAACCTGGTGAAGCTTCCTGACGAGGTGTCGTTCTAGCTCGGCGCGATGGCGACGGACGCAGGCCTCACCGCGTATCACGCGATCATGGCGGTCGGCGGAGCGAAGGCCGGCATGAAGGTCGGTGTGATCGGCCTGGGCGGCCTCGGCTACACCGGCGCGCGCTGTGCCGCGCTCGCGGGGGCCGAAGTGTACGGCGCCGAGATCAACCCCGAGACGCGCGAGCTGGCCGACGAGATCGGTCTGGCGGGCGTCGCCGAGTCGATCGATGCGTTCGCCGACAAGGGCCTCGAGCTGGTCGTCGACTACGCGGGCTTCGGCACGACGACCGCGGCCGGAATCGAGGTGCTCGCAGAGTTCGGAACGTTCGCGCAGGTGGGGATGGGGCGCCTGGAGGCGACCATCAACACCTACCCGATCATCATCAACCAGCTCACCATCAAGGGCTCGAAGTCGGGTACCAAGGAAGACCTGGCGGGCATCTACGAGATCATGCGGAGCGGCAAGCTCAACCCGCCGATCAACCGCATCACGCACGCCGACATCCCTGAGGCGATCGACAAGCTCCGCGAAGGCGGAGTCGTCGGGCGCTTCATCGCCGTCTACGAGTAGGAGTCATACCGCGCGACTCCCCGACAGTCGGGGTCGCTCGGGTCGAGAGAGGCGTGGTGATCATGGTTCGCCACGCCCCACTTCCAGTAGCCCTGCGCATCGACCTGCGACGCGGGGAGTGCGTGCTCACGGCGGAGGTGCCGGCGCAGCGGCACCAGATCGGATGACTCCCCGCCTAGCAAGACGAGGGCCGTGGCCGTGATCTGGAGTTCGCGTAGCCCGGCAGCGCGATCCATTTCGCGCTCGGCACCGGTGAACCAACGAAGGTCGAGGCCAGGCTGATCCGCGAATTGGTCGCGTGTGCCCTCATCCGCAACCGAGCACAACTCCAAGACTGCTGCGTCGTGTGCGGCCGCCTCGCTGATCCAGCGTCGGAACGCGGGCAGCGCGGCGTGGTCGGCGACCAGCACCACCTGGTCCCACTGCTCCGGTGCGAGACGTGAACCTCGGGCCACCCCCCCCGGCAACCGGCATTCCATGCTGCGCAGAGGCCGCCCACTCCGATGCGGCATTGGTGGTGCCGGAGCCGCCGGCGGCACGATGGCTCGATGAAGGTTGAGTGTCCCTAAGGTGCCCAGGGTAGCGACCCTCCCTTGTGGCGCGAGTGATGCGCCTCGCGTGCGCCACGGAGCGGGACCCCGAAGAGCTAGCAAGCAAACGCTTGGCCGAGTACCGTGGTGCGGTAGGGGTCTCGCGATTCAAGGGAGAAGTGGATGTCAGAGTCGACACGTGGACGGCTGGGCGTGGATCGTTCCCTGCAGTTGGGGGCTTCAGGTCCGGTGACGCTCGTCGTGGGCGGAACCGGAATGGTGGGCAGCGCCATCGCCCGCCACCTGCACGAAGCGGGCCGTGATGTCGTCATCATGGCCCGGCGGCCGGAGGGCCCCGACGATCCCCGTGCTGTTGCGCGCCTGAAGCGAATCGTGGGTGACTATCTCTCACCGCAGGCCATCGGCGACCAGCTCGACGGCATTGATTCGGTGGTGTTCGCGGCCGGTCATGACATTCGCCATGTGCCGGCGGATGTAGACACGCTCGAGCTCTGGGAGCGCGTGCAGGGCGCGGCGGTGCCTGCATTCGCTCGGGTGGCGCGTGATGCCGGAGTCTCACGATTCGTGCAGATCGGCAGCTACTACCACCAGGCGCGCCCGGAGCTCAGGAAGCTGGTTCCCTACGTCGAAGGTCGGGCGCGAGCTGACGAGCGAACGCGTGAGCTGAGCACCGACCGGTTTGCGGCGATCACCCTCAACCCGCCTTCCATCGTGGGCGTGGTGCCTGGTCGTGCCGCGCGGCGCTTCGCGCGACTCATCTCGGCGTTGCGCGGCGAAGGTGGTGCGTCGGTGGTGGCGCCGCCGGGTGGCACGAACTATATGACGGCTGACGCTGTTGCGCAAGCCACGCTCGGCGCACTCGAGCAGGGAGAATCCGGGCGGGCCTACCTCATCGGGGATGAGAACCTCACCTACCGCGAGTACTTTCAGCGTTTCGCTGACGCTGCCCGTTCGGCGGTACGGGTGGAGGAGCACGACGAGGATTCTCGGTGGCAACCTGACCGCTTCATCGTCCAGGGGCGTGGGCAGCGGATCGCCTACGAGCCGGCGTCCGGGGATGTGGACCTTCTCGGGTATCAGCGAGGTGGCCTCGATCAGGCGCTAGAGACAGTTGTGCGGTTGTCGGACGAGGCGGTTCGCGAAGCCGCGCAGTCGCAGTCGTGACGTTTGGGGGGTGGCGCCGCGGCGCTCGCTCCGCGATCGAGCAGTTGGTTGTCAACTACGCGCGGTGCGCGGATGATCGGCGCGGCCGCGATCTAGCTGCCCTGTTCACCGAGGGTGGCGAGCTCGAGATTGTGCGCGCAGGGCGTTCTGATGTGCCTGAGGTGCATCGCGGGCGGGTGGCAATCGTGGATGCCATCGGGGCGCTGGACGTGTTTCGCGACACGCTCCACCATGTGGCGGCACCGTGGGTTGAGGTGGAGTCGCGGCGGCGGGCGCGCGCGCGTACGTCGTGTCTGGCCTATCACCACTCTGTTCGTGACGGCGCTCAGGAGCTGCTGCTCATGGGGATCTCGTACGACGATGTGCTGGTGCGTTCTGCCGGTGAGTGGAAGTTTGAGCGGCGCGCGTTGCACGTGTTGTGGGTGGATCGGCGCGCGCTGGGCGCGGCGCGCGCTGACTCCTCGCGCGATGCGCGCGGAACAGATTGACGAGTCATCTCGGAAGCCCTAGCATCCAACCTAGTGTTTGCTTGGTACCAGCGATGATGCCGGGACCAGTTCACCGACACCGGCGTTGGATGAGCCGACGCCGCCACTTGCACAGGAAAAGAGGCACACATGACTAAGAAGTCAGTGCTAATCGGAGCGCTCGCGCTCACAGCGGTGTTGCTCACCGGTTGCACGGCTCCGGCTGGTGGGGACGACGTTCCCGTCAATGTCGAAGACGCTGTCGCCAAGAAGGCCGCAGAATTCATCGCGCCGTACCTCGAGCGCCCCAGCTCGATCGGAATCGAGGCGCCGTTCGTCGGCGAGATCCCGACCGACAAGGAGATCTACTGGCTCCAGTGCTCGTCGCCCGCGTGTGCGGTCGTCGGCGGCGCCATCGAAGAGGCCGTCACCTCGGTCGGCTGGACGCTCAAGGTCGTCGACGCCGGTCTGTCGCCCGAGAGCGTCAAGGCAGCCTGGAATCAGGCAGTCCTCGGTGACCCCGATGCCGTCATCGCCAGCGGATTCACCCGCGCCATCTACGAGCCCGAGCTTCAGGCTCTCGCCGAGCGCGGCGTCCCCGTCCTCAACATGACCACCGCGGAGGCCCCCGAGAACGGCATCCTCTCGGCCCAACGCTGGGGACCGGACTTCAACGACGTGGGGGAGCGTCTCGCCAACTACCTGCTGAGCCTTAACGGCGAGCAGACGAACGCCGTGGCGTTCACCATCTCGGCGTTCCCGAACATCGCCCTCGTGGGCGAGGCGTTCGGTGAGACGATCGCAGCCCAGTGCTCATCCTGCTCGCTTGACGTGGTCGACCTGCCCGTGGATGCCCTCGGTGGAGACCTGCCCAACCGCGTTGTGACCTACCTGCAGGCGAACCCTGACGTGAACTCGGTCTACGTGGGCTACTCCGACATGATGGTCGGACTGCCGACCGCGCTGCAAGCTGCGGGTATCTCGAAGTCGGTGCGCTTCGTGACGCTCGACACCTCTCCCACGACGAGCGTCTACCTCGAGAATGGCGACTACCTCGCCGCAGTCGATGCGTCGCCGACCTACGAGATGAGCTTCCGCCACGTCGACTTCCTGCTTCGCCACTTCACTGGAGCAGACACGACGCCGTCGAACGAGCGGAACAACCCGGCCTGGGTGATCACGCAGGACAGCCTGCCGACCAGCGCAGACCACTTCCCGCTCGTCGTGGACTACGCAGAGCAGTACAGGACCCTGTGGGGGCTTGGGAAATGAACCAGGTGGTCCTCGCCCTGCGCGGAGCATCCAAGACGTTCGGCTCCAACCGGGCGCTATCCCAGGTGGACATGGATGTTCGGCGGGGCGAGGTCCACGCTCTCGTCGGAGAGAACGGCTCGGGCAAATCCACCCTGATCAAGATCCTCTCCGGATATCACAGCCCTGATCCGGGGGCGGTCGTCGAAATCGATGGAGTGCCGCTGCGGCTGGGGAATCCTGAACATTCGCGTCGGGCGGGCCTGCGCTTCGTTCACCAGGACCTCGGGCTCATCGATGAGTTCACCGCTTTGGAGAACTTCGGTGTGACCGGTGGTTTTCCCACAAAGTGGTCGGGGATCGACTGGGGTCGGCTGAGGGGGATCGCGGAGGATCTGCTCGCGCGGGTGGGCACCCGTGTCGACCTCGACACCCCCGTCGGAGAGCTCACGGCGGTGGAGCGCAGCGCGGTGGCGATCGCCCGCTGCCTCGATGACTCTGAGCGCGGCGAGGCCAAGGTCCTGGTGCTGGATGAGCCGACGGCGGCGTTGCCCGTCGACGACGTGTCTCGGCTCTTCGACATCGTTCGCGAGGTTGCGGACAGGGGCGTCGCGGTCATGTATGTGTCCCACCGTCTCGACGAGGTGATGGAGCTGTCGCAACGCATCACCGTGCTTCGCGATGGGCAGCGCATGGCGGCGGTCGACACCGAGAGCATTGACCGAGGCAAGCTCGCCGAGCTGATCGTCGGGTCGGTGGTGAGCGCTGACGACATCGTCGATCGTGCCGTCGACCCGACGGACATCGCGGTGTCGGTGAAGGGATACTCCACGACCACGCTGCGCCCGGTGGACTTCGCGGTTGCGCGTGGCGAGATCGTGGGTGTGGCCGGCCTCGACGGTTCCGGGCGCGAGACGTTCGCGCGCGGATTCGTGGGTGATGCGGGCGGGCGGGCCGATTCGCTCGTGCTCGCCGGCGAAGCGGTGCCTACCGTTCTCTCACCTCGCGCAGCAGCCGAGAACGGCGTGGCCCTGGTGCTCGCGAACCGTGACGAGGGAGCCGCCGTGCGCGGACTCTCTATCGCAGAGAACATCACGCTTGCCGACCTGGGAGCCGTCTCGTCGCGCGGCTTCGTCTCTCGCAAGCGGGAGGCCACGAAGGTCGACAAGTGGATCGAGGCGCTCGAGATCCGCCCTGCGGAGCCCGAGCGTGATTATGGAACCCTTTCTGGCGGTAACCGCCAGAAAGTCGTATTCGCCAAGTGGCTCAACGTTGAGCCGCGCTTGCTGGTGCTCGACGACCCCACCAGCGGTGTCGATGTGGGAGCACGGCGCGCGATGTACGGACAGGTGCGGGATGTCGCGGTGACGGGTGTTCCCGTCGTTGTGGTGTCGTCCGACCTCGAAGACCTTGTGCGCTTGTGCGACCGCGTTCTGGTGCTTGCGGGGGGCCGGATCGTCGCAGAACTGACCGGGGAAGAGATATCGGAGTACCGAATGACTGTGGAAATGTCGAACGCTCAAAGCGCGGGGGAGGTGGCGTGATGGCGGCTTCGAACGCCGTGATGCGGGCATTCGCGCCCCGTCGCATCGGAGCGATCTATGTGTGGATGCTCATCGTACTGATCTTCGCGCTGTGGATTCCGGAGCTGTTCTTGCGCAGCTCGACCCCGCAGACGATCTTGAACCAGAGCACTGTGACGGCCATCGTGGCGCTCAGCGTCGTGTTCCCGCTGGTGGTGGGGGTGTTCGATCTGTCGGTAGGTGCGATGGTCGGCCTGTCGGCCGTCGTCGCAGCGTGGTTCCTCGGGAACACCGCCCTTCCCGTTCCTATGGTCGTGCTTCTCACGCTCCTGGTGGGTGTGTTCGTGGGCTTGCTGAACTCGTTTGTCGTGCTCAAGCTGGGCATCGATTCGTTCATCGGCACGCTCGCAACAGGTGCGATCCTGGGCGCGTTGACTATCGCCGTCTCCGACAACAAGATCATGACGGAGGGGATCTCGGGTGACTTCAGCGCCCTGTCGGCCGGCATGATCGGGGGGCTGCAGTTCCCGGTCTTCTACATGCTCCTGCTGATGATCGTCCAGGGGATCCTGTTGGAGCGGACCCGCCCTGGGCGCCTCATGTACGCGGTCGGGTTCGGCCCTGAGGCGACGCGTCTTGCGGGCGTGAGTGTGACCCGTCTGAAGGTGACAGCGCTCGTGTCGTGCTCGGTGATCGCTGCGTTCGCGGGGCTCGTGCTGCTGGGCCGCGTGCAGGCGGCTGACCCCATGGGTGGCGTCTCGTACATGATCCCTGCGTTCTCGGCGGCGTTCCTCGGGGCGACCCAGTTCCGGGATGGTCGCTTCAACCCGTGGGGAACCGTGGTCGCGGTGCTTCTGCTCGCGACGGGTTCGTATGGTCTGCTGCTGTCGGGTATCGGGCAGTGGGCCCCCCAGGTATTCCAGGGAATCGTGCTGATCGCTGCGGTCGGCGTCACTGTCGCCCAGCGGCGAGTGAAGCCTGTGCGGAGCGACGATCCGCCTTCGCCCGCGGAAACCGTCGACCTGTCTGTGTCTGGGAGGGCATCATGACGAAGATCATCACTGGCCTCGCGTTCCCGGAGGGCCCGCGTTGGTTCAACGGGGCTCTGTATTTCTCCGACATGCACTCGCTTGAGGTGTGGCGGTGGACTCCCGAGGAGGGGGGTGCCCCGATCGCCACGATCCCGGGTAAGCCGTCGGGTCTGGGCTTCCTCGACTCGAAGACTCTGCTCGTGTCGTCGCAGAATGACCGGTGCGTGATGCGGGTCGACCTCGATGACCTTGAGGCTGGACCGCGCGTGCACGCCGACGTCTCGGGCATCGCCACCTGGCACCTCAACGACATGATCACGGATGCCCAGGGGCGCGCGTATGTGGGCAACTACGGCAGCGGTGCGATGCCCGGCGAGCACATCGATGCGGCAGCGCTCGCGTTCGTCGACACGGATGGCACGGTGACGCCGGCGGCGGATGACCTTTACTTCCCGAACGGTATGGCTTTCCGTGCGGGGGGCCGGGAGCTCGTAGTCGCTGAGACACGGAGCGAACCGGGCCGATTGACGGTGTTCGATGTTGCGGCGGATGGCAGCCTCTCGAACCGACGCACTCTAATCGAGTTCGAAACGGAATGGCCCGATGGGATCGCCCGCGACGTCGAGGATGCGGTGTGGGTTGCGTCGCCGTTCTCGGGCGAGGTGATCCGCGTCGATGTGAACGGGGAGGTCACCGACCGGCTCGCGATCGCGAACCCGTATGCGGTGGCCTTGGGCGGCGCGGACGGGCGCGACCTATTCGTCTGCTCCGCTGCGAACTGGCAGCCCGAGCTTGCGCTTGCCGAGCGCTCGGGTGCCATCGAGGTTCTGCGGGTTGAGGTGCCCGCGGCGTAGCCACCGAGAAGGGGCGCTGGGATTGCTCCCAGCGCCCCTTCTGCATGTATGCCCTCTTACTGGGCGACCGTCCAGCCGCCATCGACGGGCAGGAAGACGCCGTTGATGTACGACGCGACGGGCGATATCAGAAACAGGGTCGCGTAGGCGATGTCGTCGGGGCTGGCCATGCGCTTGAGCGGCACTTTGGAGAGCACGTGCTGGCCCATCTCGCTCGCCGCGAATCCGGCGAGGCGCGGCGTGTCGGTCATTCCCGGCGCGACCGCGTTGCTGCGGAACTCGCCTGCACGGTGTGCTGCCAGGTGGCGGACGTATCCGGCGAGGGCTGCCTTCGATGCCGAGTACCAGTTGTTGTCGGTGCCGACGAGGTTACCGGCGACCGACGAGGTGACGACCATGGCGGCTCCGTCGCCGGGGTTGGCGGCTGCCCAGGCGTCGGTCATCGTGCGCACGCTTCCGATGCAGGCGACGAGGGCGTCGTCGAACGACATCTGAGCTGACGACGGCGGGCCTGCGTTGTTGTGGAGCATCGTGATGGGGCCGAGGGTGGCAGTGGCGTCTGCGATTCCGGCGTGTGCGACATCTGCGTCGGTGACGTCGCCCACCCAGGTGTGGAAACGTCCGCCTGCGGCGGTGATGGCTGATTCGGTCTGTTCAAGACCGGCAGGGTTGATGTCCCAGCCGCTGATCGCCAGCCCCATCTCGGCGCCCCGGCGGGCTACCGCGCGGCCGATCCCGCTGCCGGCGCCGGTCACGAGTAGCGCGTCTCCGGCACGGAAACCGAAGTTCGGAACTCCCATGTGTTTCTCCTGTTCTGCCCGGAAGGGCTGTGGTTGTGAGCGTGCGGGCGTGGGGCGTCAGACCCCGTAGCCGCCGTCGACATCGAGCTTCTGGCCGGTGATGAAGGCGGCACGATCGGAAGCGAGGAACGCCACGGTTTCGGCGATGTCGCCGGCGCTGCCGAAACGGCGAAGCGGGATGTTGGCCATCGCGACAGCGAGGGCGCGTTCGTCGAGGTCGCCGTTTGCCTGGAGGCGGGCCGACATGCCGTCGTGGAGCATGCCGGGGCCGACGCAGTTCACGCGAATTCCGTAGCGGCCTTCTTCGGCGGCGAGACCGCGCATGAGGGCTTCCACCGCACCCTTGGGGGCTGCCGAGAGGCCGTCCCTGACGGGGTAGCGGCGCGTGGCGGCGCTCGTGATCGCGGTGATGCTTCCGCGGCTCTCGCGCAGTGCAGGGAGCGCGGCGTGGATGACGCCGTAGATGCCGTTGACGTCTTCGTCGAGTTGCGCGGCGAACTGTTCGGGGGGCACTCGTGACAGGTGAACCATGGGCACGTGAGGACCGGCCGCGTGAACGAGCGAGTGAATGCTGCGGTGGTTTTCGAGGATGCGCGCAAAGAGTTCTCGTGCGCCTTGCGCGTCGGGAAGAGAGAGTGGGTGAGCCTCGGCTCGGTCGCCGAGTTCGTCGAGGAGTTCGTGGGGTGCTCGGGTGCGGTAGGTCACACACACGTGTGATCCGCCCTGGACCAGTCGTCGTGCGATGGCGGCGCCGATGCCGCCCGACCCGCCGACCACGACGGCTGTGCCCGGCTTGTCGGCGAAGTCGCTTGACGCAGTGGTGTCAACGCTGATCACCTCGTCAACATACCAACCAAATGCTAGGTTTGGAAGATGACCTTTTGCGACAATGCCGTCGCCGTGGTGACCGGCGGGGCCGGTGGAATCGGTGGGGCCATCAGTCGTCGCCTCGCCGCGCGCGGTGACCATCTGATCCTCAACGACATCGACGAAGAAGCGGCCCAACGCGCCGCGCGCGATATTCGTGCCGCCGGTGGCGAATGCGACCTTGTCATCGGCGATATCACCGACGCCGCAATCGTCACGGCGCTCTACGACGCCGTTGCAGTCCGGGGCGGCGCTGAATGGCTCGTCAACAACGTGGGGGACTTCCGGCCCGCCAGCCGAAGCTTCCTGCACAGCACCCCGGAGCAATGGCGTGCTCTGCTCGACATCAACCTGTGGCACGTGTTCGCCGTGACTCATGCGCTTCTGCCCGGCATGCTCGAGCGCGGCTCAGGTGGCATCGTGAACGTGTCGACCGTCGAGGCCTACCGCGGCATCCCCGCGCACGCCGCCTACTCGGCCTTCAAAGCAGGGGTGAGCGCGTTCACGAAGAGCCTCGCCGTGGAGGTGGGCGGCTCCGGCGTGCGCGTGAACGCCATCGCACCGGACCTCACCGACACCGACCAGACACCTGCGGCGGCGATGCTGCGCGGCCGAGACCCCGAACTCACCCGTCACTGGCTCCCCGTCGGCCGATTCGGACGCCCCGACGATGCCGCCAGCGTCGTAGCCTTCCTGCTGTCGCCCGACGCCAGTTTCGTCACCGGGCACACCATCCCAGTTGACGGTGGAACCCTCTCGGCATCCGGGTGGTTCCCCCGCGCTGACGGCAAGGGCTGGTCGAACATGCCTGACCGCCCCTGACGGGCTCCAGTCGGGCGCGCTATCTCGCCGAACCGTAGCGGGCGATCACCTGATCGCGGAGCGCATTCTTCAGGATCTTGCCCATGGCATTACGGGGAAAGTCGGCCACGATCTCCAGTCGTGCGGGCACTTTGTAGTTTGACAGCCGCTCGCGCAGGTAGGCCAGCAGCTCCTCGGGAGTCTCGCCCGACCCATCTCGCAGCATCACGCACGCGAGTCCAACGGCACCCATGCGTGCGTCCGGAACCCCCACGACCGCCGACTCGTTCACCGCCGGGTGGGTGCGAAGGGCGTTCTCGATCTCGGCCGGGTACACGTTGAACCCGCCTACGATGTACATGTCCTTCAAGCGGTCGGTGATCTTTACGCAGCCGTGCTCATCCATTCGCCCAACATCGCCCGTGTGGAACCAACCATCCGAATCGAACGCGGCGGCTGTGGCCTCCGCATCCTCGAAATAGCCTTCGGTGACGTTGGGGCCGCGCATCACGATCTCGCCATCGGTGCCGCGTGGAACCTCCGAGCCGTCGGCGGCGATGATGCGAATCTCCACGCCGTCCGCGGCAGGACCCGTCGTCTCGGCGATATGCGCGAAGCTCTCGTTCGGGCGAGACATAGTGGCGACGACGCACTCGGTCAAGCCGTACGCCTGCCCGACCGATTCGAATCCGAGGATCTCCACCATGTCGCGGAAGAGGCTCTCAGGAACCGTGGCCGCTCCCGCAATGGCGAAGCGGAGCGACGAGATGTCGAAGTCGGTGAGCTGGGGGTGGTCGATCAGAGTCGTGAAGATGGTGGGCACGCCGGGCAGCACGCTGATGCGCTCGCGTTCGATGGTCGCCAGCGTCTGTTCGGGGTCGAAGGTGGGCAGCGGATACATGGTGGTGCCGGCAACGACGCTCGAGAGGAGGCCGGCCTTGTATCCCCAGCTCTGGAAGAACGGGTTGACGATGAGGTAGCGGTCGTCGGGTGTGAGGTTGGCGCCGGCTGCCCATGACCGCGCCACCGAGAGGTTCTGGCGGTGTGTGCTGAGCACCCCCTTCGGCAGACCGGTCGTCCCCGAGGTGAACATGATGTCGGCGACATCCGACTCAGAGACACGCGAGATCGCTTCGTCGAGCTGTTCACTGGTGATGTCCTGCGCGCGCTCGCGCAGCCGTGCCCACGAGAGGGCGTCAGGGTGGGATGGTGCCGGGTCGAGGGTGACGATCGTCTCGAGGTGGGGGAGTGAGGGCACGAGGGTGCCGCCGAGGTCGCGCGTTGCGGCGCCCTTCAGTGCGTCCAGGTACCCCTTGCCGAGGAATCCATCGGCGACGATGAGCATGCGCGCTCGGGACCTTTCGAGGATCGCCTCAGCCTCGTACCCGGTGAAGCGGGTGTTCATGGGGACTGCCGATGCGCCGATCGTTTGGGCCGCCAAGAGGGCTACGGCGAACTCGTGGCGGTTGGGTGCCCAGATGGCGACGCGATCGGTGTGGGTTATCCCGAGGGTGAGGTATGCGCGTGCCACATGATGCACGTGCTGTTCGAGCTCGAAATAGCTGAGCTGCAGGTCTGCGTCGATGATCGCTGGGTGGTCGCGGTGCTGCTGTGCCGCGGCGCGCAGAACTGAGGGGACGGTGGTGTCGGTGATGAGGGGCATCGTTGCTCCTAGTTGAGTCGCCGAGTCGCATACAAACCTAGCGCTTGGTGGGTGATAGGTTACACGCTGGCGGCGAGGCGCTCGGCACGCGCCCGTTTTGGCGCGTGCCGCTCCCTTTTGGTGTTCTCGACATATGACCTCTGTCGCCGTGCTCCACATCCGCACCTCGCGCCCGCACGACCCCGAGTTCCAGCGCGAGCTCGACGTGATGAACGACTCGGTGCTCGCTCAGCTGGCAACCGCTGGATGGGAAGCGAAGCTCGTCGCGACTGCAGAGGTGCCGTCGGAGGAGGTGCTCGCGATCGCCCAGGCCGCCGATGTGGTGCTCGTGATGGGCGGCGAGGATGTGCACCCGAGCCTGTACGGCGGGCTCACCAGCTACCCCGGCAGCGGGAAGCATGAGCTCGAGGCCGACCTGGCGACGTTCCGGGTGATGCGCGACGCCATCGAGAACAGCCGCCCGCTGTTCGCGATCTGCCGCGGCCTGCAGCAGCTGAACGTGGCGCTCGGCGGAACTCTCAACGAGCACATGATCGGGCACACGGTGAAGGGGCGCGACACGTTCGTGGTCACCCCGGTCGCCGCCGAGGTCGACACCGCGGTGTCGACCTCGGCGTGGCGGGCCCCGTAATGTGCTCGCACCACCAGTCGATCAACCAGCTCGGTTAGGGCCTGCGGGTCACCGTGCGCGCGTCCGATGGCACGGTCGAGGCCGTCGAGCACGAGACTGCCCCGGTCGCCGCTGTCCAGTGGCACCCCGAGCACCCCTCGGTGGCCGCCCCGCAGCTCGTGCCGCTGCTGACGAGCGTGCTCGACCGCGCGGCGCGTCCCGCCACCTGATCCAAGGATTCGACTCCGCACCGCGGATGAGTCAGGCTGACCGCATGGCAGCCCGCGAACCCGACGCTCCCGCCGCCACCCGCCGCCACCCGCCGCATCATCCTCGACCTCGCTCGACGACCCGGTGCTCTCGGTGTGCGCCCACGACCGTCGTCGGCGGGCGCACCGAGCCCGCCCAGTGGGGTGAGGGCACGCGCCTCGTGCCCGCGAGTCACCCGTTCGAGGTGGCTGTGTTCCTCTATGTGCGCGGGCTGCGCGCCGGATCGGCGCGCACCACGGTGCTGCCCGAGCACGAGCGCGTCACCTATCGCGCCCCGTGGCTCCCGCTGCTGCCGGGCCGCCTCACTGTCAGCTGAGCGATCTCAGCGCACCCCGCGCATGAGCACCAGCACTGGCTTCGACGCCACCCACAGGGCAGCTCCCAGCGCGATCGCGATGAGGCCGAGCACCGTGAAGTAGGGCACCTCGTTCTCGGGGTCGTAGAACCCGGCCAGCCATCCGGCGATCGAGGTGCCGAGCGACACCGACAGGAAGTACAGCGCCACCATCTGCGTGTGGAAGCGCTTCGGCGCGAGCTTCGTGGTGACCGAGAGTCCCGGCGGCGAGATGAACAGCTCGGCGATCGTGAAGACGAGCAGGATGCCCACGATCGCGAGCAGAGGCGTGGAGTTGGCGGGGCCGTTCGCGAACGGCAGGAACAGCAGGAACGCCGCACCCATGATGATCGACCCGACGGCGAACTGACGGGCGCCGGAGGCTGGCGCTCGCCGAGACGCGTCCAGATCGCTGCGAAGACACCCGACAGCACGATCACGAAGATCTTCACAATCCGCACCTTCGACGGCGGATGGATCCACGAGGCGCACGCGCACGACCGCCCCGTGAGCTCCGGTGTGTTCTCGGTCGGCAGCACGACGGGTGCCAGCAGCAACCGGCACAACCCCGGAACGGTGCTCATCGCACACGGCACGACCGAGGAGCACGGCTGGGCGTACGGGTTCAATCTCGTCTACTCCGGCGGCCACGAGACGTCCGTCGAGCGCGATGCACACGGTTCCGTGCGGGTGCTCGCGGGCATCCAGCCGCAGGGTTTCCGCTGGATGCTCCAGCCGGGCGATCGCTTCGAGACGCCCGAGGCGGTGCTCGCCTTCTCGGATGCCGGGCTCGGCGGACTGAGTGACCGCATGCACCGCTTCGTGAACGCCCACATCACGCCCGCGGCGTTCCGCGGCGTCCCGCGCCCCATCGTCTACAACTCGTGGGAAGCCGTGATGTTCGACATCGACGAGAAGCGTCTTCTCGGCTACGCGAAGAAGGCGGCGTCGCTCGGCGTCGAGATGTTCGTGATCGACGACGGATGGTTCACGGGCCGCACCGACGACTTCGCGGGCCTCGGCGACTACACCGTGGATGCCAAGAAGTTCCCGAGAGGGCTCGCGCCGGTCGTCGCGATGGTCGAGAAGCGAAAGCTACTTGCGAGCAGTCCCGCCACCTCCGCGGCAATGGGGTTGTTCGCGGTAACCGGCGTGAATGTGCCGGTCTCGTCTTGAAGGTAGCTCGCTTGAGACGAGTTGAGGAGGCTTGCAGGAGCGCCACGGAAGCTCATCAGGAACAGCCCGTATGTGCTCCCCACGGAGAGAGCTGTGGCTCCCTCCTCTACGTACGTTTTGCCGTCGATCGAGCCGCCCAGCTGCTTGATTTCGATTACGTCACCAGGAGCGTGGTCACCCTTACGGACGTCCTCAACTCGCAGTTGTAGGACTGTATATACGTAGATCCCGTCGAGTGCGTCCCCTTCGGCGCCGAGCGTGGGATTCTCCGCCGGGTCTTTGGAGTCGCTCGGTGCCGTGATGTCGATCTTTCGCACCTCGGATGACTCCACCACTCCAATCACAATGTCAGTGGCCGCAGTGGTGAGGTCTTCCGCGTTGGCGTACTCCGGATACATCGGATGGTATTCATGCGCCCCCCATGAAGCCGCGCAACCGCCCAGAAGCGCTACGAGTCCGATCGTGAGACCAAGCCTCAACATTTGTTGCTTCATTGAAATGACCTCTCAGTACTTGTTCTTCACGTTTGTCTTGTCGAAAGTTGTCGGTGCCGTGAAGATTCCCGCCGCCCCACTGGGGTACTTCATCACGGAGGCACTAGACGTTGACGGGTTGTCGGCGAGAGAAAGGGCGTGACCAAGCTCGTGTATGGCAGTGAACTTCGAACGGTTTTCCATCGTTGAGTAGGTCACCGCCGACAGTGTGGTCGCGTTCGCGCGAATTGAGAATGTGCGGTCCCAGGGCCATCCGCCGGGCTGGTACTCGCCCCACCAAGATTCGGTGTAGTTGCCAGCCGTCATGGTGCGGGGAGATGGCACTTGAGTCTTGTTCGAGAAACGTAGCGCTCGCTGGAGGGGCGTGGCGAGTGAATCTGGATCGGCCCGACCTGGTGGAGGTGGTGCGCCCCACTGCTGGGCGTGGGAACGAAGCGGTGACAACTGATCGTTTGTGCCGGGAGGCAGGGGCGGGGAGGGCGTCGTCATGTCCTCTCCGTATCCCAGAGAGTTTCGCGAAGACGTTGCCGCGGTCGCTCGGAAACGGGGCTCGAACCCGCGACGTCCGAAGGCACCTGGTTGACGGCCAGGTGCAATCGCCCGAGTGCGATTCCGCCGCGGCGCGCGTTCCGGCCCGATGCCTCGGCGCGCGCGTTGGTGCACGGGGAACTCGGGAAAGAAGAATCTCTCGGTTCGGATTGGGTCTGCGAGTGCGGCGCCCACCTCGACCGGGACGGGAACGCAGCAACCAACCTCCTCATGCTCGCCGCGAGATCCGCGGAGAGCCAAGATGCCGGTGGACGTGATCTCAGACTCCGCCTCGCCTCGGCGAGCGTGGCTATCGCAGAAGAAACAGGAACCTGCCGGATCCGGCCTGCCCTTCGACCGCGGAACGTCTGTACGCAGACGGACCTTAGCCTGTAATTAGGCTGACGGAGATAAGAACTGAACCCCCGCAGGCATTGGCCAGAGGGGGTTCAGGGAATCCCTCGCTTCGGGCTGCGAGGGATTTCGGTAACTCACCACGTCGAGCGCCAGTAGCTCGGAGTTCTCGTCGACACCGTTAGTGCCATCCCAGTGGACTTCGAGCGCCCGGAGGCCCATGTTTCCCACAGTGGAGTCGAACCCATAGGAGATGTGGGCAGAAGAACCGTTCAGCGGTCTGCCGGGCTGAGAGATAAGCCCGCTTCGTTCTGAGGCGTGACCGCCATCGTCAAGCTGGCACCGGTGGACGGCGTGCCTCTGCGCTCGCGTCAAGGGGGTGTTCTCGCGCTTGTGCGCAGGGTTACCGTTGCCCGGTACGGCGAGAGGGGGCGCATTGGCGAGCGAATCGAGCGCGAGTGCGGGCCGCTACCCGCGGTTCGGGATCGAGGAGGAGTTCTTCCTGCTCGACCCCGCAGACGGGAGCCCCCGCCCCGCAGCAGGAGAAGTCATCGAGGCGATGACAGGGACTGCGCGTGAGCGCGCCACCCGCGAGTTTCTCGCCAGTCACATCGAGAGCGTCACGGGCATCTGCGAGTCCGCCGATCAGGCTCGGGACCAGCTGCTCGAGTTCCGCGCCGAACTTGCCACGGCAGCGTCAGCCGTCGATGTCATCGCCGCGGGAACCGGCACGCCGTTCGACGCGGAGACGCGACCCGTCCTCACACCGAGCGATCGCTACGCGGATCTCGCCGAACGGCACGCCTCGCTCGTCGACGACCACCAGGTGGCGGGGCTGCACGTGCACGTCGAGGTGCCCGACCCGGAGGCTGCCATCCGCGGGCTGGCCGCGCTCGCCAGCTGGCTGCCTCTGCTCAAAGCGGTGTCCGCGAACTCGCCGTGGTGGCGCGGCCGCGACACCGGTTTCGAGAGCTGGCGCTCCGTGCTGCTGCGCCGCTGGACGACATTCGGATGCCCGCCGTCCGTGTCGACCGCGGGGGAGTATGCGGCTCGCGTCGCCGCGCTGATCGGCGTCGGCGGCACGCAAGACGAGGCGACGCTGGCGTGGGATGTGCGGATCTCGTCGCGCTATCCGACGGTCGAGCTGCGGGCAGCCGACGCGCAGCTGACTGCCGACGACTCGCTCGTCGTGGTGCTCATCGCGCGCGGGCTCGTCTCTGCGGCGATCCGGCGTCCGGGGGCGGCGATCGCCTACGACCCCGAGCTCATCGATGCCGCCTGCTGGCATGCGGCGCGCTTCGGGTTCACGGAGGGGGTTATCGCCCCGGGCGGCGGTGGTCTCACCGCGATCGGCGAGGCGACGAATCGCCTGCTGGAGGCCCTCGACTGCCCGGACGACGAGCTGGGCCTGATCGAGGCGCACCTCCTCCATGCGGGCGCATCGGGTGTCGGGGCCCGCCGCCAGAGAGCGGCTGCCTCGGATGGCTGGGCGCCGCTGCGCGACCTCCTCGCCCTCGAGCTCACTCGCGAGCTCACCGCGATCTGACCCGGCATCCGCGCCGCCAGCCCGTGCGCATGCCCGTGAGGTGTCAGTTTGTGCCGCCCGGGCCTCGCGCCAGGCGGCACAAACTGACACCTCGGGGTTGCACTCGGGGTTGCACTCGGGGCTGCACTCGGGGCTGCACTCGGGGCTGCACTCGGGCCGCGCAGGGGGCGGCGGCCCCCGGATTCGCGCCCGGCCCCCGCATTTGCTGTACTCGTCACATGACCGCCTCGCCCTCTGTCGCCGTGCTGCACATCCGCACCGAGCGCCCCCACGCGCCCGAGTTCCAGAAGGAGCTCGACACCATGAACGATTCGGTGCTCGCGCAGCTCGACGAGGCCGGATGGAGCCACACCCTCACCGCCACCGCCGAGGTGGGGATGGATGAGGTGCGCGAGATCGCCCGCGCCGCGGATGCCGTGCTCGTGATGGGCGGCGAGGATGTCGCCCCCGAGTTCTACGGAGGCCCCGCCGACTACCCCGGCAAGGGTCACCACGAGCCGGAGGCCGATCGCGTCGTCTTCCAGGTGATGCACGACGCGATCGCGGAGGGCCGCCCGCTGCTCGCGATCTGCCGCGGCGTGCAGCAGCTCAACGTCGCCCTCGGCGGCACCCTGCACCAGGACATCCCGGGTCACGAACGCAAGGACGGCGACTACTTCGTCATCACACCCGTCACCGCCCTCGAGCAGACCGGGATCACGGCGATCGGCGAAGCGGGCCCCGTCATGTGCGCGCACCACCAGGCGCTCGACCAGCTGGGCGACGGGCTCCGCGTCACCGCACGCGCCTCCGATGGCACGATCGAGGCGGTCGAGCACGAGTCCGCGCCTGTCGTGGGTGTGCAGTGGCACCCCGAGCACCCGGGCGTCTCCGGCCAGCAGCTTGTGCCGTTGCTGCGCGAGGTGATGGTGCGCGCGAACGTTCTCAGCCCGGCGTGACCTCGCGCCGCCCAAGCTGGCGCGCCCAGGCGAGTCCAGCCACGAGGAGCACGGCGGCAGCGCTCACCCACACGATGTCGTACGGCAGCACGTCCACGTCGTAGCGGATCTGGTGAAGGCCCAGCACCTTGTGGTTGATGGTGCCGTCCCACAGCTGGAAGAACCCGAGCCCGGTGAGGAACCCCGCGCCCGCGAGAGGCGGGCTCCATTCGCCTCGACGGTGCGCGTCGAGCACGAGGAAGAACCCCGCCACCAGGGCCGCGAGCTCGCCCGCGTGAAGCAGCCCGTCGGTCAGCAGCCCGATGGCGGGCGTCTCGCCGTCGTAGAAGTGGTGCCACTGCAGCAGCTGGTGGAACACGATCTCGTCGATCGCGGCGATGACCGCGATCCCCAGCAGGAACGCCGCCCAGAATGACCGCGCTCGGAACGGATGGATGGTCGCTCGTGTGTCGGTCATGTCGCTCCTCCTCGAACCGTGATCGGATGTGCGGCGCGCCGCATCCGTCGTCCTTCGCTGCGGTACCACTCGGCGCCGAGCGCGACGAGCAGCACCAGATCGACGGCGTCGCCGGCGTAGAACATGAGCTGCGCCCC
Source organism: Salinibacterium sp. ZJ70 (assembly GCF_011751865.2). Lineage (GTDB taxonomy): Bacteria > Actinomycetota > Actinomycetes > Actinomycetales > Microbacteriaceae > Homoserinibacter. Next base: position 670,354 of record NZ_CP061770.1, read on the forward strand.
CGCGAGAGCCTCGCCCGACCCGACGCCTGTGGGCGGGGATGCGGCGAGCAGCTTCGCGAGCATCCCGTGCGCCGCGATCGCCGCCAGCAGCACGCCCGCGCGCACGCCGAGGGGTGAGCGGTGCGGTGCCGGGTCGACGGGAACGACGGATGCCGTGAACAGGAATCCCGCCACCAGGAAATGCGCCATCACCGCGAGGTGCACGAGCGCGCTCCGCTGCGAGAGTTCGTAGAGCGGGGTCGTGTGCAGCACCCACAGGCCGCCCAGGTTCAGCACAAGCGCGACGAACGGATTGCCGAAGATGCGCCCCAACGGCCCCCGCAGGAGGCGGGCGAGCCGCCGTGCAGGCACGACGCTGAGGGTGCGCAGCGCGAGCGTGACGGGAGCCGCCGCGACGAGCAGCACCGGCGCCGCCATTCCGACGAGCACGTGCGCGAGCGTGTGGGCGCGGAAGCTGCCGTGGGCCGCCTCCGCGAGCGGTCCCACGAATCCGCAGGCGGCCACGGTGATCCCCGCGAGCCAGAGGCCGCAACGGGACAGGGGCCACGGTGTGCCCCGGCGCGACTGCACGACGGCGGCTGCGAGGTAGGCGACCGCAGCGAAGAGAAAAGGCGCCGCGAGCACCGCGGCCATGAACCAGTCCCCGGACAGACTGGCATGGTCGTGTGGCTCTGCGGGCGAGACGAACCGCCCTGCGAACGCGTCGGTCACCTGCTCATGCTCTGTCCCGCCGTCTCTGCGTTCCAGGGGCTTGACGCGCCGGACGGGTTCCGGATTCGCGTTCGCACCGGTGATGCGCCAGGGTGAGCGCATGGCTGCTCGTGAACCCGAACCTGCATCCGCTCGCCGCATCACCCTCAACCTGACGCGCGGTCCGCTGCACGCCACGTTCGGCGTGCGCCCGACGGTCGTCATCGACGGTCGCACCGAGCCATCGCAGTGGGGAGTCGGCACCTGGCAGGTGCCCGACGATCGTCCCGTCGAGGTGACCGTGTTCCTGTTCTCGCGAGGCCTGCGGTTCGGTCGACGAACAGCTCTTCTGCATCCGGAGCACTCGCGACTCGACTACCGGGCGCCCATCCTGCCGTTCCTGCCGGCGCGGCTGATCGCCTCCGCCTGAGGCGACCACCGCAACCCCCTGCCAACAGCCAGATCGACGGCGTACCGTCGCGGGCATCCCGCCGGCACCCGTTGGCGGGGATGGGAGTGGTGACGATGAAGGCATGGCAGTTTGTGGGCACGGGTCAGCCCCTGCAGCTCAACGAGGTCCCGGAGCCGCACGCGGGCCCAGGCCAAGTGGTGGTCGATGTGAAGGCGTCGGGTGTGTGTCACTCCGATGTGTCGACGCTCGACGATCCGGGGTGGATGGCGCTGTTCCAGAACGGTCTCCCGCGCACGATGGGCCATGAGTCGGCGGGCGTCATCTCGGAGGTCGGCGAGGGGATGGATCACTGGAAGGTGGGTGACCGCGTGGGGCTCGCCCCGGTGATGAGCGACGGCGACGCGCTCGGCTACGGCAAGTGGGACGGCGGCTTCGCGCCGAAGCTGCTGGCCACCGACGACAACCTCGTGAAGCTGCCGGATGAGGTGCCGTTCGATCTCGGTGCGATGGCGACGGATGCGGGGCTCACCGCGTATCACGCGATCATGGATGTCGGTGGGGCGAAGGCGGGCATGAAGGTCGGTGTCATCGGACTCGGCGGGCTCGGCTACATCGGCGCCCGCTGTGCCGCGCTCGCGGGAGCTGAGGTGTACGGCGCGGAGATCAATCCGGCCACACGCGCGCTCGCCGACGAGATCGGCCTCGCGGGTGTCGCAGAGTCCATCGACGCTTTCACGGACAAGGGCCTCGAGCTGATCGTCGACTACGCGGGCTTCGGCACGACGACGGCGGCGGGCATCGAGGCGCTCGCCGAGTTCGGCACGTTCGTGCAGGTGGGCATGGGGCGCCTCGAGGCGACCATCAACACGTATCCGATCATCATCAACCAGCTCACGATCCGCGGGTCGAAGTCGGGTACGAAGAAGGATCTCGAGGGCATCTACGAGATCATGCGCAGCGGAAAGCTCAATCCGCCGGTCAACCACATCACGCCGGCAGAGATCCCGGAGGCGATCGACAAGCTCCGCGCGGGCGGGGTGGTGGGGCGCTTCATCGCGATGTACGACTGAACGCTCGGGGTGCGCGGCTCAGCGCTCGGGGTGCGCGGCTCAGCGCACCCCGCGCATGAGCGTGAGCACCGGCTTCGCCGCGACCCAGAGCAGGCCACCCAGGACGATCGCGATGGGGCCGAGGGTCGTGAAGTACGGCACCTCGTTATCGGGGTCGTAGAAGCGGGCGAGCCAGCCGGCGAGCGAGGTGCCGAGCGACACCGAGAGGAAGTACAGCGACACCATCTGGGTGTGGAAGCGTCTCGGTGCCAGCTTCGTCGTCACGGAGAGGCCGGGAGGTGAGATGAACAGCTCGGCGATGGTGAAGACGAGCAGGATGCCCACGATCGCGAGCAGCGGTGTGGAGTTCGCTGGGCCGTTCGCGAACGGGAGGAACAGCAGGAATGCGACGCCCATGATCATCGACCCGAGGGCGAACTTGACGGGCGCGGGGGGCTGACGGTCGCCCAGTCGCGTCCAGATCGCGGCGAAGACGCCCGAGAGGATGATCACGAAGATCGGGTTGATCGAGTTGACCCATGAGATCGGCATCTCCCACCCGAAGAGGTCGCGGTCGAGGCGCTTGTCGGAGTAGATCGTGAGCACCGTGAACTGCTGCTGGTACAGCGACCAGAAGCCCACGTTCACGATGAACAGCGGGATGAATCCGATGACGCGGGAGCGCTCGTCCGCGTTGATCTGCTTCGACCCGATGATGACCGCGAAGTAGACGACTGCGGCGACGGCGACCACGAGGATGACGACGGTCGCGAGGTTGGTGTCGCGGATGACGCCCAGCAGCACGAGCGCGACGAGCACCGCGATGCCCGCGAGGGCGATGCCGATGACGGGCCCGTAGCGGCTGCGGGGGAGGGGGTTGGCGACGGCGCGCGCCTCGTCGGGCAGCTGCTTGCGCCCGAACGAGTACTGGATGAGCCCTGCGGCCATGCCGACGGCGGCCGCACCGAAGCCCCAGTGGAAGCCGACCTCGTTCTGCAGCAGCCCGGTGATGAGCGGGCCGAAGAACGCGCCCAGGTTGATGCCGAGATAGAACAGCGAGAAGCCCGCATCGCGCCGCACGTCGCCCGGGGCGTACAGGGTGCCGACGACCGCGGTCGCGTTCGCCTTGAGTCCACCGGATCCGAGGGCGACGAGCACGAGGCCGAGGCCGAGGCCCCAGACGCTCGGCAGGATCGCGAGCGTGATGTGGCCGAGCATGATGACGATCGCCGAGTAGAACAGCGTGCGCTCCGAGCCGAGCAGGCGATCGGCGAGCCAGCCGCCGAGGATCGCGGACAGGTAGACCGTGCCGCCGTATGCGCCGACGATCCCGGTCGCGACGGACTGGTCGAGCCCGAGTCCGCCCTCCGAGACGGAGTAGTACATGTAGATGAGCAGGATCCCCTGCATGCCGTAGAAGCTGAACCGCTCCCACATCTCGACGCCGAAGATGTGCGCCAGTTCGCTCGGCTGCCCGAAGAAGCTCCTGTCTTCGCGGGCGACGGAACTGTCTGTCCGCTCACTCATGGCGCCAGGGTACGCCTGCGTTCCGCTGTCGGATAGGAGCGTTCGGACCCTCGTCGCATGTCACCCGTCCGTGGGTGTCAAGGCCTGGCGTGACCTCACCCGAGCTCGCATCATGATGGGGTGAAGGTCGCGATCTATCGAGGAGCGGCGGGAACGGTCCGTGGCTGAGCCCGTCGACGACCGCGGCGTGCGCCCTGGCCCGCTCATCATCATCGGCGGTGCCGAGGATCGTGAGGGGGAGCGCGGCATCCTGCGGGTGTTCGCCGAGCAGATCGCGGGCCGCAAGGCCGTGGTCGCGACCGTCGCGACCGAGCATCCGCACGAGTACGCCGAGATGTACGAGAAGGCATTCTCCGGGCTCGGGATCGGCGAACTCGCCGTGCTGCATCTCGACGACAGGTCGCAGGCTCTCGATCCCGAGCATGTGGCGATCCTCGACGGCGCCGCAGGCGTCTTCTTCACGGGCGGCGCCCAGTCCCGGATCAGCAGCAAGGTGAGCGACACCCCCGTTCACGATCGCATCCGCGAGCTCTGGCAGGCGGGCGGCGTCCTCGCGGGCACCTCCGCGGGGGCGTCCGTCATGAGCGACGTCATGCTGGTGGGCGGCACCGGGCGGGCATCGCATCGGATGGGCGATCTGCATCTGGCACCGGGCCTCGGGATCCTGCGCGACGTCGTGATCGATCAGCACTTCGCTGAGCGGGGGCGATTCGGCCGACTCATCGGCGTCGTCGCGCACAGCCCGCACGTGCTCGGAATCGGCATCGACGAGGACACCGCGATCGTCGCGCGGGGCGGCGAGTTCGAGGTCATCGGCTCGGGCGCTGTCTACGTCTTCGACGCCGCCCATGCGACCAGCTCGAACGTCGCCGAGGCTCGCCCCGACGATCCGGTGTCGCTGCACGATCTCACCCTTCACGTGCTCGCACGCGGCGACCGCTTCGATATGGCCTCGCGCAGACCCCAGCGCACGAGCGCGCCGCGCGCCTGACATCCCGCCACGGCAGGCGGGTCGCGGGCGCTAGGCTGACGCGAGCCGGCAACCCGAGGCACCACCTTCGCAACGACGCGAGACGCCGGCGACTGGGGGCAGCCGTGATCGACGTTCGCGAGGGCGTCTTCGTCCTGGAGACGCAGCACACCTCGTATGGGTTCGCACTCACCGAGCACGGCCACCTCGAGCACCTGCACTACGGTCCGCGGATCTCCATGCAGGATCCCGATGCGCTGCGCGTCAAGCGCACCATCCAGCATGGGTCGAGCGTCGTGTACGCGCCCCACGATCACACGTACAGCCTCGACGCGATCCCGCTCGAATACTCGGGCATCGGCCAGGGTGACTACCGTCTGTCGCCCATCGAGGTGTTCACGGCGCACGGCGCCGACACCGACGTCACGTATCGCTCGCACCGCATCATCCCCGGGATCGCGCCCGGCGCCGGCCTCCCCGTCGCCGATGGAGGAGCGGATGTCGAAACCCTTGAGATCGTGCTCGCGGATGAGCGCGCCGGCCTCGAGCTCACCCTGCTCTACACGGTGTTCCCGGATGTCGACGTCATCACCCGGCGCACGGTGCTCGTCAACACCGGTGCCGCTCCCGCCGAGATCGGAAAGCTCGCGAGCCTGCAGCTCGACCTTCCCGACCGCGGCTTCACCATCCGCACCTTCGACGGCGGATGGATCCACGAGGCGCATGCGCACGATCGCCCGGTCAGCTCGGGCGTCTTCTCGATCGGCAGCACCACGGGCGGCAGCAGCAACCGACACAACCCCGGCATCGTGCTCATCGCCGACGGCACCACCGAGGAGCACGGCTGGGCGTACGGGTTCAATCTCGTCTACTCCGGCGGCCACGAGACCTCCGTCGAGCGCGACGCGCACGGCTCCGTGCGGGTGCTCGCGGGCATCCAGCCGCAGGGTTTCCGCTGGATGCTCCAGCCGGGCGATCGCTTCGAGACGCCCGAGGCGGTGCTCGCCTTCTCGGATGCCGGGCTCGGCGGACTGAGTGACCGCATGCACCGCTTCGTGAACGCCCACATAACGCCCGCGGCGTTCCGCGGCGTCCCGCGCCCCGTCGTCTACAACTCGTGGGAAGCCGTGATGTTCGACATCGACGAGAAGCGTCTTCTCGGCTACGCGAAGAAGGCGGCGTCGCTCGGCGTCGAGATGTTCGTGATCGACGACGGATGGTTCACGGGCCGCACCGACGACTTCGCGGGCCTCGGCGACTACACCGTGGATGCCAAGAAGTTCCCGCGGGGGCTCGCGCCGGTCGTCGCGAAGGTCGAGAAGCTCGGCATGCAGGCGGGCATCTGGGTCGAGCCGGAGATGGTCAACGAGAACAGCGAGCTGCATCGGGCCCACCCCGACTGGGTGCTGCGGCTGCCCGACAAGACCCCGCGCGAGGGTCGCCACCAGTGGGTGCTCGACCTCTGCAACCCCGAGGTGCGGGACCACATCGTCGACCAGGTGGGGCGCCTCGTCGACGATCACGGCTTCCGCTACGTCAAATGGGATATGAACCGGCACATCGCCGACGCCTTCTCTCCGCACGTCGCACACCCCGGCATGACCGCGCACGCCTACATGCTCGGCCTCTACGACGTGCTCGAGCGCATCTTCACCCCGCGCCCGCACGTGCTGCTCGAGATGTGCTCCTCGGGCGGCAACCGCTTCGACCTCGGGATGCTGCGCTACGCGGCCATGATCTGGTCCTCCGACGACACCGACCCGATCGAGCGCCTCTCGATCCAGCACGGACTCAGCCACCTGTACCCGCTGAGCGTCATCAGCAACCACGTCTCGGCATCCCCGCACGCCCAGACGCTGCGCGACACCCCGCTCTCGACCCGCTTCAACGTCGCCGCGTTCGGGTGCCTCGGCTACGAGTACGACCTCGACTTCCTCACCGCAGAGGACACCCGCGAGATCATCGAGCAGATCGCGTTCTACACGAAGCACCGCGACACCTTCCAGTTCGGGCGCTTCCGCCGAAGGCCCGTCGCACCCGCGCTCGGCAACGCGGGGCGGATGGTGTGGCAGTCGGGTGACGCGGACCTCACGATCGTCGGCAACTTCCAGCGCGGGGTGCGCGCGGCACCCGAGCGCGACATCCTCTCGATCACCGGGCTCGACCCCGACGCCCGCTACCAGGTGGACGCGAAGCCGCAGCGGCTCATGCTCGACCGCCTCGGCGCGCTCGTCAACCACGTGAGCCCCATCAAGCTCGACCCGAACGGCCTCGTCATGAACGTCGTGAGCCGCCACAAGAGCCTCCCCGACGCCGACGAGCACTACACCGGAACCGGTGCGCTGCTCGAGGTCGGCATCCGACTCCACATGCAGTTCGCCGGAACCGGCCACACCCCGCACCTGCGGATGCTGGGCGACCACGGCTCGACCCTCTACACCGTCGTACGAGAGGACACCCGTTGACCACCCAGCCCGACAGCGCCCGCCGCCGCCAGACCCTCCGCAACCGCTACGGATTCGGCATCGGCACGATCGGCCGTGACGCCGCCTACACGCTCATCAGCATGTTCCTGCTGTTCTACCTGTCGGACATCCTCGGGGTGTCGCAGCAGGTGTTCGCGACCGTGTCGATCGTGATCGTCGCCGGACGCATCCTCGATGCCATCATCGACCCCTTCGTCGGGGTGCTCGTCGACAACACCCGCAGCCGGTGGGGCAAGTTCAAGCCGTGGATCGTGGTGGGCATCCTCGTGTCGTCCGCGCTCACCGTGATGATGTTCACCCCGTGGGATCTCGGCGAGGTGGCCTTCGTCCTCGTCTTCAGCATCGTGTACGTGGCGTGGAGCGCCGCATTCGCCGCCAACGACATCAGCTTCTGGTCGATGCTGCCGGCGCTCACCCAGAGCCAGCGCGAGCGCGAGAAGATCGGCTCCTTCGCCCGCATCTGCGCCTCGATCGGCACCTTCTCGGTCGTCGTCGCGATCGTTCCGGTGTCGAGCGCGATCGGCGAGGCGACGGGCGACATCCGCTCCTCGTTCTTCTGGGTCGCGCTCGTGATCGCCGTGGTCATGGTCGTGCTGCAGCTCGTGATGGTGCTGCTCACGCAGGAGGATCGCACGGTCGTCACCGAGAGTCACACGAAGTTCCGCGAACTGGTGACGGTGATCTTCCGCAACGACCAGCTCCTCGCGATCGCGGTGGCGTTCGTGCTGTTCATGACCGCGTTCGCGGTCACCACCGGTTTCGGCACCTACTACTTCAAGTACGTGTACGGCGATGTCGACACGTACGGCATCTTCGCCGCCGTGCTCGGGGTCTCGCAGATCACGGCCCTCGCGCTGTACCCGCTGTTCTCGGCGCGGATGTCGCGCAGCCGCCTGTTCACGATCGCGCTGTTCGTCGTCGTCGCGGGCTACGTGCTGTTCTTCTTCGCGCCTCCCGGGGGCCTTCTGTATGTGGTGATCGCGGGTATCGCCGTCTTCGCCGCGCAGGCCACCATCCAGATCCAGCTGCTCATGTTCGTCGCCGACACGGTCGAATACGGCGAGCACAAGTTCGGCCGCCGCAACGACTCGGTGACGCTCTCGCTGCAGCCCGTCATCTACAAGTCGAGCTCGGCGCTCGCCAACGGCGTCGTCGCGTGGGCGGTCATCGCCTCCGGGATGCTCGACGCCGAGTCGGCGGCCGACATGACCGACGGCGGGACGACGCTCGTGAAGGTCGCGATGTTCGTCGTGCCGGGCGTCATGATCGCGCTCAGCTACCTCATCTACCGCCGCTTCTACACGCTCGATGAGGGCCGCTACGCCCAGATCGTGGAGGAGCTGCGGGAGCGGCGCGGAACCGTGGGTGCTGCGACGATCGCGGATGCGGGTGTCGAGTCGGTGGTCGAGGCATCGGCGGTCGAGGCAGAGGAGCGGCGTGGCGACTCCTGAGATCACGGCGCGCAGCCGCATCCGGGATCTGCTCGCGCATCCGCTCGGGCGCGACATCATCGACACCCTCGCCCAGCAGACGGGTGCCTCCGCGCGCCTGCTCGACAACCCGATCGTCGGCGCGCTGCGGCTCTCGGCGCTGCCGACGCTCACGCGCGGCGCGGTGGATGCGAGCTTCCTCTCCTCGCTCACGGGCCTGCTGGCGACGGCACCGGACGCGCCGACGCCCGCGGGCATGCCGCTGCGGGAAGCCTGGTTCAAGGAGGCGGTCTTCTACCAGGTGTACCCGCGCTCGTTCCAGGATTCGGATGGCGACGGCATCGGCGACCTGCGCGGGGTCCTGGCGCGGCTCGACTACCTGAAAGAGCTGGGTGTCGACGCGCTGTGGCTCTCGCCGATCTACGACTCGCCCATGGATGACATGGGCTACGACATCCGGGACTACCGCGCCATCCTCGCCGAATTCGGCACCCTCGACGACGTCGATGCCCTCGTCGCGGGGCTGCACGAGCGAGGCATGCGCCTCGTCATGGATCTCGTCGTCAACCACACATCCGATGAGCACGCCTGGTTCCAGAAGGGCCTCACGGATCCGGAGTCGCCGTATCGCGACTACTACTTCTTCGTGCACGGTGACGCCGACACCCCGCCCACCAACTGGCGCTCGTTCTTCTCCGAGTCGGCGTGGCGGCACTTCTCCGACGAGGGCGTGTGGGCGCTGCACCTGTTCTCGAGCAAGCAGATGGATCTCAACTGGGACAACCCCGAGCTGCGCGCCGAGATCATGGAGATGGTGCGCTGGTGGCGGGACCGGGGCGTCGACGGGTTCCGGCTCGACGTCATCAACTACATCTCGAAGACGCCCGGCCTGCCCGACGGCAACCGCGTGCTCGGCGAGGTGACGGGCTTCACCGGCATCGAGCACTACTTCCACGGCCCCCGCCTGCACGAGCACCTGCGCCAGCTTCGGGCTGAGGCGTTCGTCGACCCCGACTGCGTCGCCATCGGCGAGACTCCCGCGATCGGCCTGCAGGCGTCGAAGCTCATGACGGGCGACGACCGCGGCGAGCTCGACATGGTGTTCAACTTCGACCACCTCGAGAACCCGGGGAAGAACCGCTTCGACGACTACCGGTACGACCTCCGCCGGCTGAAGCGCTACTTCATCCGCTGGCAGGCGGAGATGGGCGACGGCTACTGGATGAGCCTGTTCTTCGACAACCACGACAACCCGCGCATGGTGTCGAAGGTCGATCCGCGTCCGGAGCATCGTGTGGCCGTGGCGAAGCTGCTCGCGACGATGCAGCTCACCCTGCGCGGCACTCCGTTCCTCTACCAGGGGCAGGAGATCGGCGCCGTCAACCAGCGCTTCGCGTCGCTCGACGAGCTGCGGGATGTCGAGAGCCTCAACATGGCTGTCGACCTCGCCGCCGCCGGAGTCTCGCCCGAGGACGCGTTCGCGCGCATCCTCTCCGGCACCCGCGACCACACGCGCGTGCCGATGGCGTGGGATGCGACGGGCGGCTTCACGACCGGCACCCCGTGGATCGCGGGCGACGGCGACACCTCGATCAACGTCGTCGCTCAGGAGGGCGATGCGGATTCGGTGCTCGAGTGGCACCGTCAGCTCATCGCAGTGCGCCGCGGCGACCGCGCGCTCATCTACGGCGAGACGATCACCGAGCGCTCGTCGCGTCGGGTGTGGCGGTATCGCCGGCGCCGCGATGGCGGCGAGTACCTCGTGGTGCTGAACCTCACGGATCGGCGCGCGCGCACATCGTCCCCGCCTCGCGGTGCTGAGCTGGTGATGACGAGCGGCGCTGGCGGGCGTGTGCTCGCGCCCTATGAGGCGCAGCTCTGGCGCATCCGCTGATCAGCGGGGGATGAGCACCCCGGCGAGAAGCTGGTCGGCGTAGTCCGAGGGCAGCGGCTGTCGCACGAGCACGCGGTAGAGCAGGGCGCCGATGATCGCGTCGGCCGTTGCGTCTGGGTCGAGGTGCGGATGCGCCGCGCCGGTGGCCTGCGCTCGGGCGACGGCGGCGCTGAGTGCGGCGTGGCTCGCACGCGTGCTGTGCTCGTAGAGCGCATCGGAGTCGGTGGCGTCGCCGGCCGCGGCTGCCGCGAGTCCGCGCACGAGCGTCGCGCGCTCCGGCGCCGCGGTCGCTTCGACGATCGCCGTGACGAGGGTGCGGAGGTCGGCATCCGCGGGGAGGTTCGCCGGTTCGAACCCCGCGAGAGCGCCGCCGACGACGGCCTCAGCGAGGATCGACGCCCTGCTCGACCACCATCGGTAGATGGTCTGGCGGCTCACCCCTGCGCGCGAGGCGATCGACTCGACTGTGAGCGCGTCGTAGCCGATCTCCGCGACGAGCGCAGCGGTCGCCTCGAGCACCGCCCGCCGCGACGCCTCGCTGCGGGGGCGTCCGGAGCGGCGGGGAGTGCGCATGGCTCCAACTTAGGTCAGTGGCATGCACCGAGGTCATTTACGAGACATAATGTCTCGTAATTACTCTCACCATTGAGGAGCGTCACATGGCGAACACCGCCGTCATCACCGGAGGCACCGGAGGCATGGGCCTCGCCACCGCCAAGATCCTGGGCCGCGATCACCGCATCGTGCTCGCCGACCTCAGCCAGGAGCGCATCGACGCAGCGGTCGCCGAGCTGAAGGCCGAGGGCATCGACGCCAGCGGCCAGGTCTGCGACATCACCGACCGCGCCTCGATCGAGGCACTGTTCGACGCCGCGGAGCAGGGCGGCCACGTGCGCGCCGTCGTGCACACTGCGGGCATCAGCCCGCAGATGGGCAGCGCCGAGAAGGTCGCGCACATCAACGGCTCGGGGACCGTGAACATCACGCTCGCCTATCTCGCGCGCGTGCAGGAGGGCGATGCGCTCGTCAACGTCGCCTCCATGTCGGGCCACCAGCTGCCGGGCCTGCTCATCCCGAAGGGCGCGTTCCGCAAGGCCGAGACCGACCCGGCGGCCTTCGAGAAAGCCATCGTGAAGCGCGCGGGCATCGCCAAGAAGATGAAGTCGGGGCTCGCCTACGCCATCTCGAAGACCTTCGTCATCTGGTACGTGCGCCAGAAGGCCGGCGCGTTCGGCGCGAAGGGCGCCCGCATCGTCTCGGTGTCGCCCGGCAACTTCGACACCGCCATGGGGCGCCTCGAGAAGGACCACGGCGGCGAGGCCATGATGAAGACCGCCGCGATCAAGCGCTTCGGCAAGCCGGAGGAGATCGCCGCCGCGCTCGCCTTCGCCGCGAGCGAAGCGGCCGGATACCTCACGGGCGTCGACATCCTCATGGACGGCGGCGTGATCACCGGCCAGCAGGTCGCCAAGGGCAAGTAGCCCGCATCGACGACGGCCCCGGCATCGCGCCGGGGCCGTCGTCATCTCGCGCGCGCGGTGTGCTGCGGTCAGATCCGTTCGTCGGTCAGGATCGCGACCACGTCGCACTGCACCTTCGAGCCGCCGTCGAGGGTCGCGGCCATCGCCTGGCGCGCCGGTCGGTCAGCGGGCGATGGGAACATCGCCTCCCATTCGCGGTTGAGCGCATCGCGGTCGCGGTAGTCGGCCAGCCAGAATGTCAGCTTGGCGATGTCATCGACCGAGCCGCCGACCGCATCCATGAGTTCGCGGATGCGCTCGAACACGTTCGTCATCTGCTCCTCGAGCGTGTCGGGCATCTCGAGCGACTTCGGATCACGCCCGGTCAGCACCCCCGAATGCACGAACGACCCGACGCGGCTCGCCACCGGAACCGGGTTCCGGTGGGCGAATCCCTCGAGGTAGATGCTCTCTCGCGCTCCCACGATCACGGCTCCGGGACGACGGTGTTCTCGATGAAACCGAGGCCCTCGATCTCGGCGCGCACGATGTCGCCGACCTTCAGGAAGTTGCCTGTGGGGGCGCCGATGCCGCTCGGGGTGCCGGTTGCGAGGATGTCGCCCGGTTCGAGGGTGAAGACCTGCGAGAGGTACGCGATCTGCTCGTAGATGTTGTAGATCATGTCGTCGGTGCGGTGGCGCTGGCGCTCCTCGCCGTTGACGGTGAGCACCATCTCCAGGTTCAGCGGATCGGCGATCTCGTCATCCGTCGTGAGCCACGGGCCGATCGGGCCGTGCGTGTCGAACGACTTGCCGAGCGTGAACGTGGGGGAGAGCTTCTGCAGCCAGTCGCGCACGGAGACGTCGTTCGCGACGACGTAGCCGGCGATGTGCTTTCGCGCGTCCTCGACGGAGACGTGCTTCGCACGCGTGCCGATCACCACTCCCAGCTCGATCTCGTAGTCGAGAGCATTCGAGACTCGGGGCAGATTGATGTCACCGTAGGGAGCGTTGAGGCAGCTCACCTGCTTGTTGAACCAGAACTGGCTCGTCGGCGTGGGAATGCCGGCGGCGGCCGCTTCGGCGGCGTGCTCCTTGTAGTTCATTCCGATGCCGAGATACTTCGAGGGTGCGTCGATGGGTGCCTCGAGCACGACATCCGACAGCGCAATCGCGGGACCGGTCGCCGCGAGGATCGCGCCCTTCAGTGTGGGGAGCGCGGGGAGGATCTCGCGCAGCGACGTGCCGACTCCGGGAACATCCGAGATGTCGACGAGCGAGGTGCCGTCGACGCGACCGAGTCGGGCAGGGCCGTCGGCGATCCGGTAGCGGGCGATCTTCATTCGAGGGTCCCTTCGTCGGTGGGGGTGGATTCCGTCGTCTCTGACGGCAGCGGCGGCCAGGCGAGTTCGCCGTTCGGCGTCATCTGGAAGCTCACGAAACGCCACACGCCATCCGGGTCGCGCCGCAGCACCTGGGTGGCGACGCCGCCGAGAGTGCGCTCACCGCCGCCGTCTTTGCGCAGTCGATTGCGGATGGGGCCTGTGATGATGGCGGTGTCGTCGTACACGCGCACCAGCAGCTCGCCGCGCTGGATGTCGAGGTACACCTGGCGGGTTCGGGTGTGCTCGAGCAGCTGCGCCTTGTTGTGTGTGACCCCGGGGGCGTGGATGTGCACGAGGTCCTCGGCGAACAGCTCGTCGAGTGCGTCGAGGTCGACGGCGATGAGGGCGCGTCGGCGCCGGTCCTCGAGCTCGAGGATGTGCTGGATGGTCTCTGTCTCGTTCATGTCGCTCAGATCAGTCCGGGGTAGCTTCCGCCGTCGAGTTGGATGTTCTGCCCCGACAGGTAGCCCGCCTGCACGCTGCACACGAATGCGCAGGTGTCGCCGAGCTCGTCGGGGGTGCCGAGACGCTTCACGGGGATCGTGGACGCGATCCTCGCGTAGGCCTCGTCTCGGCTGATGCCGGTGGCCGCTGCCAGGCGGTCGGCCATGAACTGCTGCCGGGGCGAGTCGATGCGCTCGGGCAGCAGGTTGTTGATGGTGACGCCGTCGGCGGCGGCGTCTCGGCTGATCGCCTTGCTCATCGCGGTGAGCGCGGCACGCGCGGATGCCGACAGCCCCATCTCGGGAGCCGGCGCCTTGACCATCGCCGAGGTGATGTTCACCACGCGGCCGAAGCCGCGCGCACGCATCCCGGGGAGGTAGGCGCGCATGAGCTCGACCGCGGGAACCATGTTGAGGCGCAGCGCCTCCACGAGCGCGAACTCGTCCCACTCGTCGAGGGTGCCTGGTGCGGGGCCCGCGTTGTTGGTGACGAGGATGTCGACCGCGGGGACGGCGGCGAGGATCGCCGCACGCCCATCCGCGGTCGTGAGGTCGGCGGCCACCGTGGAGACGTCAGCGCCGGGCACCTCGGCGGCGATCCGCCGGGCAGCCTCCGCGAGGTGCTCCGGCCGTCGGCCGTTGAGGGTCACGGCGACGCCTTCGCGCGCAAGTGAGCGCGCACACGCGTAGCCGAGCCCCTGCGACGACGCCGCCACGAAGGCGACGCGTCCGGCGATCCCGAGATCCATGGTCCGTCCTCTGCTCCTCTATCGACGCAGCGGATCACTCCGCGGCGTCCTCCAGCCATGTGCGGAAGCCCGTCGTCTCGCCCGCGTCGCGACCGGGGCGGGGTTGACCGACCATCGCGTGGTACGGCCCGAAGATGCCATCGGCCTCCTCGAGAGGCAGCACGTCCTCGATGTTCTCGAACGGCTTGCCGTCGGTGCGCTCGGCGACCATCCGGCGGATGACCTCGTAGCCCTCGCCGCGCATCGACATGACGATGCGGTTGACCATCTCGCGACGCTCGGCGTCGTAGGCGACGAATGCCTCGTGGATGTCGTCGTGCAGGGCGAGCTTCTCGGCCACCACGCGGGCGTCGAGGAAGGCCTGGCATACGCCGTTGCCACCACGCGGGTACATCGCGTGAGCGGCGTCACCGAGCAGAGTCACGCGTCCGTCGACCCAGTTGTCGAGCGGCGCGTGGCGGATGAGCGGGAAGAGGTACACCTCTCGGGCGTCGCGCATGAGCTGCTGCACGTCGAGGTAGGGGATCTTCGTGGTGTCGTACAGCGGCACGATGTCGTCGACGGTGCCGATGGCGTTCCAATCCTCGACCGTCTCGTCGCGCTCGTACTCGACGACCCAGTTGATGAGCTCCTTGCCGGTGCCCTCGTAGTCGTGGGCGATCGGGTAGATGATCATCGACGAGATCCGGGGGTCGCCGATGTGCAGGATGGTGTGGCCGTTGCGGATCGGCTCGCGCAGCGTCGTGCCGCGGTACATCGTGATGCCGGAGTAGACGGGCTCCGAGATCTCGGGGTGCATCTGCTTGCGCACCTCCGACTTGATGCCATCGGCAGCGATCACGGCGTCGTGGCGCACCTGCTCGGTGCGGCCGTCGCGGTGCTCGAGATCCAGGGTGACGCCCTCGTCATCCTGGGTGTAGCCGACGACTCGCGCGCCGTAGGTGATGACCTCCGGACCCATGCGGTCGATGACGGCACGGTGGAACATCATCTGCAGCTCACCGCGGTGCACGAAGCGCTGCTCGTGCAGGTAGCCCATGTGCACACCGCACTTCTCGGCGTAGATCTCCTGGCCGTGGTGGTTGTAGAAGATCGAGTCGACCGCGTCGACCGACATGGCGCGGAACTCGTCGAGGAGTCCGAGCTCCTCGATCTCCTTCACGCCGTACACCTTGATGTCGACGCCGACTCCGAGGGGCTTGAGCTCCTGCACCGATTCGTAGATGTGCGGGGTGATGCCCTGCTGATGCAGGCGCAGCGCCGTGACGAGTCCGCCGGGGCCCGCCCCGACGATCGCGATGTCCTTCATGGTTGTCTTCCTTACTTCGAGGTGCGGAATGTGTCGGCGAGGAATCGCTCGGTGGCGATTCGGGCCCGCTCAGCGCTGCGCGCGTGGTACGCGAACACGCGGGGGTTGGGGGAGTCGGTCAGGGCGGGGTTGGTGAACGCGTGAACGGTCCCGCTGTAGAGCTGCAGCTCCCAGTCGAGCCCGACGGCGTCGAGGTTCCCCAGAAGCGCGGTGCGCTGCTCGGTGGTCGCCATCGGGTCGTCGGCGCCTGTGCAGACGAGCACGGATGCGGTGCCGGGCGCGGGCGTCCATGACGAGTCGTCGAGCAGGTCGAGTCCGGCGTGGATCGCGACGACGCCGCGCAGTTCGCCGCCCGCACGCAGCAGCTCGAGCGCTGTCGAGCCGCCGAAGCAGTGGCCGACTGCGACGACGCGACCGGGGTCGACCTCCGGTTGCGCGATGGCCGTCTCGAGTGCGGCAGTCGCACGGGCGACCCATCGAGCGCGGTCGCCGACCATCGAGCCCATGAGGGGCCCGATCTCGTCCGGCCCGCTGGGAGTCGTGCGTCCGCCCCAGACATCGGCTGCGAAGACGGTGTAGCCGAGTGCCGTGTATGCGTCGACCCAGCCGAGCGCGAACGGCCCCAAGCCGAACGCATCGTGGAACAGCAGCACGGTCGGGCGCGCCTGCGCCCCCGTGGGCGCTGCGAGCAGACCGAGCATCTCGGTGCCGTCGTGGGAGTACGCGATGTCGCGCGCGATGGTGCTCATGCAGCCGCCTCTCCGGGCGCGACTGCCGAGCCGCGCGTCACTCGGTTCGCGCGGTGCGGAACCAGTTCGTCATGAAGTCCAGGAACACTCGCACCCGCTCGGGCGTGCGCCCGCCAGGCCCGTGCACCGCGTACAGCGAGCGCGAGCCCACCGGCCAGTCCGGCAGAACCTCCACGAGCGCCCCCGATTCGAGCGCCGCGGTCGCCGAGCGGCGCGGCAGCAGGCCGATGCCCGAACCCGCCTCGACGATCTGCTCGATCACGAGGTAGGCGTTCGTCGACACGAGCGGATTCTGCACCCGCATCGTCACGGCCGATTCGCCCGAGCCCAATCGCCAGGTCGCGTCCGAGGCGTGCGCGATGAGGTCGTGCTCCCGCAGCTCGTCCGGGTTCGCCGGCATGCCCCGCTTCGCGAGGTACTCGGCCGATGCGGCCAGCAGGAACGGCAGCTCTGTGATCCGCCGCACCCGCACCCGCGAGTCCTTCGGGTCGCGCGCATGCAGCGCCACGTCGAAGCCCCGATCCAGGAAGTCGTACGGCCGATCCGAGATCCCGCCGAGCTCGAGCTTCACGCGGATCTTCGGATGCTCCGCCACGAACGCGCCGATCGCCGAGCCGAGATCCGATCCGATCCACTTCGGCGAGATCACCGACAGCAGGCCCTCGGCCGAGTCCTGCGCACCTGCGAACCGCGCGTCCGTCTCCTCGATCTCCACGAGGATCCGCTCCGCGAAGTCGGCATAGCTTGCGCCCGCTTCTGTCAGATTGACGGATCGCGAGGTGCGGTTCACCAATCGGGTGCCCAGCTGCTCCTCGAGCTCCGCTACATGGCGTGAGACGAGGGAGGGGGAGATGCCGAGCTCGACCGCCGCTCCGCTGAAGGTCGATGCGCGGGCGACGGCCGTGAAGGTGCGCATCACGGCGAATCGATCCATCGTTGACATCCCCCCTCGGACGGCCGCTCGGGGTGGCCGGCACCGTGAGTCTAGCGAGCGGAGCACCTGCCTCCGGGAACAGGCGGCTCATCACGCGCTCGCCTCCGCGCGCGCTGCGAGGCGGCGCTCGCGGCGCTCCTCGCGTCCGTGCGGCGTCGAGGCCGGGGTGGCGTCGAGAAGCCGGCGCGTGTAGGCGTCCTCGGGCGCGTCGTAGATGCGGTCGACATGGGAGAGCTCGACGAGCCGGCCGGTGCTCATGACACCCACGCGGTGCGCGATGTGGCGCACGAGACCGAGGTCGTGGGCGATGAAGAGGTAGCTCACGCCGGTCGCCTGCTGCAGGTCTGCGAGCAGGTTGATGATCTGGCCCTGCGTCGAGAGGTCGAGTGCGCTCACAGCCTCGTCGCACACCACGAGCCGCGGCTGCAGCACGAGAGCGCGTGCGATCGCGACGCGCTGCTGCTGGCCGCCGGACAGCTCGTTGGGGAAGCGGTCCAGGTGGTCGGCGCGCAGTCCCACCATCTCGAACGCCTCGCGTGTGCGCCGCCGGATCTCCGCGCGATCCGCGACGCCGTGGCGACGCAGAGGCGTCTCAACGGCGTGCGACACGAGGTGCCGCGGATTGAGCGACGCGCCCGGATCCTGAAACACCGCCTGCACCTGGCTGCGGTACGTGAGCGGAGTGGATGCGCCGAACGACTGGATATCCGTACCGTCGAACCGCACCGATCCCGCCATGACGGGCAGCAGCCGAAGGATCGCCTTGCCGATCGTCGACTTCCCCGAGCCGGACTCGCCCACGAGCCCGAGCGTCTCGCCGGGGCCGATGTCGAAGCTCACACCGTGCACGGCGGGCACCATCGTGCGGCGGGCGAAGAATCCGCCGGTCGTCGGGTAGCCGACATGCAGGTCGCGGACCTCGAGGAGGGGAGTCGTGGGCTGGTCAGCGGTCATCGTGCGTCCTCCGCGTCGAGCTCGTCGATGAGCCGGTCGATCTCCTGGCGCAGCTCGCCTTCGATCACGGCGAGGCGGCCATCCGCGTCCGCGTTCGAGGGGTTCGCCTCGAGCAGCGCCCGCGTGTAGAGGTGCTGCGGCGCATCGAACAGCTGGGTCGCCGCCGCATCCTCGACGATGCGGCCCCGGTACATGACGACCGCGCGATCGCACGTCTCAGCGACGACGCCGAGGCTGTGGGTGATCATCAGCACGCCCATGCCGTACTCGTCGCGCAGATCCATGATCAGGTCGAGCACCTGCGCCTGCGTGGTCACGTCGAGCGCACTCGTAGCTTCGTCGGCGATGAGCAGCTCGGGGTCGGCAGCGAGGGCCATCGCGATCGCAACACGCTGCGCCATGCCGCCGGAGAACTGGTGCGGATAGTCATCGAGTCGGCTCGCCGGGTTGCGCACGCCCACCCGATCGAGCAGCTCGATCGCGCGCGCCCTGGCCTGAGCGCGGTTCATGCCCTTGTGGATGCGCAGCGGCTCGGTGAGCTGCACGCCGATCGTGTGCACGGGGGAGAGCGCTTGCATGGGGTCCTGGAAGACGGCGCCCATCTGTGTGCCGCGCACATGGCGAAGCTCGCGCTCGGTGCGACCGGCGAGCTGCTGGCCGTTGAGCACGATGCTGCCGTTCGAGAGCCATGCGCCGGCAGGGAGCATGCCGAGCACGGCGCGGGCCAGGGTCGACTTGCCGGATCCGGACTCGCCGAGCAGGCCGACGACCTCGCCGCGGCCGACCGTGAGAGACACGCTCTTCACCACGTCGACGGTCGAGCCGTCGGGGCGCGCGAAGGTCACGGTCGTGTCGCGCACGTCGAGAACAGGTGCGCCGCTCGACGCAGCCGATACATCTGCGGCGGTCGCGACATCCGAGGTGATCGGGGGCGTCGTCGCGCTCGGCTCGGTCTGTCGGCCGGGCATGTCAAGGCGCGGCACGCGGCGACGCTCGCCCGTAAGGGCGTCGTTGAGGCCGTCGCCGAAGACGCTGAAGGCGAGCACCGTGAGCATGATGGCGATACCGGGAGGCCACGTGAGGAACGGCGCGACGGCCTGCTTCTCGAGCGCGAGGCTCAGGATGCTGCCCCACGTGGGGATCTTGTCGTCGAGGCCTACGCCGAGGAAGCTCATGGCCGACTCGATCATGATCGCCGAGCCGAGGAACACCGCGAACTGGGTCGCGATGGGGCCGATGAGGTTCGGCAGCACCTGACCGAAGATGATCTGGCCGCGGCGGAGTCCCGCCACCTGCGCGGCCTCCACGTAGAGCTTTCCGCTCTCGACCAGCACGACGGCGCGCGTCATGCGGGCGAATGCTCCCGCGAAGATGAGGCCGATGCCGAGCATGAGGGCGAGAGGGTCGCGGCCGAGCAGCGTGACGACCGTGATGCCGATGAGCATGCCGGGCAGCGACTGCGCCATGTCGATGAAGCGCATCCCGATGCGGTCCCACCATCCGCCGTTGAAACCGAAGATGAGGCCGAGCGGAACTCCGATGACGGTAGAGATCGCGACCGCGCCGATCGCGATGATGGTGGCCATCTGTGCGCCGAAGATGACACGGCTCAGCACATCGCGGCCCATGTCGTCAGTGCCGAGCAGATACTGCGCACTCGGGCCCGCGAGCACGTTGTCGAAGTCCGAGGCGGCGGGATCGTGCGGCGCGATGAAGGGCGCGAGAAACGCCGTCGCGAAGAGCAGCACGATGTAGAGCGCAGCGACGACCGTCGCTGGCTGCCGCCGCATGCGGGCGATGATGCGGGCGATGTTGCCGGGGGCTCGGCGGCCCGGGTCGGAGTTCGCCGTCTGGACGGAGGTCGTGAAGGTCTCGCTCATGCGGGTCGCGCCTTGGGGTTGATGAGGCCGTAGCTGATGTCGAGGATCAGGTTGACCAGGATGATGAGGATGGCGATGAGCAGCACCCCGCCTTGCACGATCGCGAGATCCTTGGAGGTCACGCTGTGCAGCAGGAGGCCGCCGACACCGGGGAAGCCGAAGACCTTCTCGATCGCGAAGCTCGCGCCGAGCATGATGCTCACGGTGAGTCCGGTGGATGCGAGCACGGGCACGAGGGAGTTCTTGAACGCGTATCGGAAGATGATGCGCCGACGGGGGACGCCGGCCGCGGTGAGCGAGTCGACGTAGCGCGAGGACATCGCACCCGCCATCGCTGTGCGGGTCTGGCGTGCGATGAGGGCTGCTCCGGCGATCCCGAGCGCGAGCGACGGGAGGACGAGCCCGCGTGCCCAGGCGGCCGGGTCGACGTGGAGCGGCACGTACGAGACGACGGGGAAGAGACGCAGCTGCACGGCGAACACCAGCAGCAGGATGATGCCGATCCAGAACTCGGGTGTCGCGAGTGAGATCGAGGTGATCGCGGTCGAGATCCGGTCGCGGACCGAGCCGGGCTTGGTTCCGCCGATGATGCCGAGGGTGAGGCCGATGAGGATCGCGACGAGCAGACCGCCGACGATGAGCGACAGGGTCGCGGGCAGGCGCTCGGCGTAGAGGTCGAGCACGGGTCGGCCGTTGAGGAAGGACGTGCCGAGGCTGCCCTGGAACAGCTGGGCGTAGAACTCGCCCAGCCGCTCCAGGAACGACCGATCCAGCCCCAGCTGCGCTTCGAGCTTCGCGATGGACTCCGGCGTGGCCGAATACCCGAGGATCGCGGCGGCGGGGCTGCCGGGCATCAGGTAGGTCAGCAGGAAGACCAGGAACGACAGGATGAGCAGCTGGGGCACCGCCAGGGCAAGGCGGGTCAGAATGAGTTTCAACATGGATTCGAGACGACTTTCACTTGCCCTGGCGGATGGGTCGGATGGGGATTACTTGGCAGGAGTCAGGTCGCGGTAGTTGACCGACTTGGGCTCCCACCTCTCGGCCGGAGCGGCGACACCGGAGACGGTGGCGCTGTTCCAGGCGAGCTGCTCGACACCGCGAGCGTGGGCGCAGGTGAGCGCCTCGTCGGCGATGGTCTCGGTGACCTTCGCCCAGAGCGCGTCGGCCTCGTCACCCGATCCCGCGGCGATCGCGGCGTCAGCTGCGGCCTTGAGTGCAGCCGACTCGACACCCGAGGGGTTGCCCGGGGCGCCAGCGGCGAACCACGCGCTGTACCACTCGAACGCGGTCTGCTCGTCGTTCGACGAGAGGCCGAGCGGGTACTTGCCGCTGTTCCACTCGCCGTTGTACTGCGGCGGCGGGAGCTGCGTGACGGTCACGTTCACGTTGCCGAGCGCGGCGCGCACCTGCTCCATGTAGATCTCGATCTGACGAGAGTTGTACGGTGCGCCGACCATCTCGACGGCGACCGACGGGCTGCCCGCTGCGGCGTAGAGCTTCTGGGCCGCGGCGGCATCGAACGGGTAGCCGTCGATGTTCGCGCTGTAGCCTTGGTCGCCCTCGACGAAGTGCTGCGTCGCGGGCTGGCCTTCGCCATCGATCTTCGCCCACTGGTCGAGGTCGATCGCGGTGCAGACCGCCTGGCGAAGCTCCTTCTTCTCGAACACGCCGCCGGGGCCACGGTCGAAGAAGAAGAGGTTGTTGCGGATCGCCGGGTAGGCGAGCGTCTCGATCGAGGTGCCCTCGAAGCGCGGGAAGACGTCGACCTCGGTGTCGGTCACGTCGATCTCGCCGCTCACGAGCGCCGCGGCCGAGGCCTCCGGGTCGGTGATGGAGACGAGCTCGATGTTCGCGAAGCCGGGCTTCTCGCCCCAGTAGTCCGCGAACTCGGAGAACACCATGCGGGTGCCGACGATCGACGTGGCGTCGTCGTAGGCCCACGGCGAGGTGCCGACGGGGGCCGTTGCGATCGAGCCGTCGGCGATGGCCGCGGGGCTTCCGATCGGGAGCACGCGCGAGGTGAGCGTCACCGGAAGCGACGGCGTCGGCGAGGAGAGATTGAGCACGACGGTCGTCGCGTCGACGACATCGACCGACTCGATCGCCTGCAGCGGGCCGGCGTAGGCGGTTGTGCCGCCCTTGACGAGCTCGATGTTGGCCTTGACGGCCTCAGCGTCGAAGGCGGTGCCGTCGTGGAAGGTGACGTCGTCGCGCAGCGTGAGGGTGAGCGAGTCCGCCGTGAGCTCCCAGTCGGTCGCGAGGTTGGCCTCGGGGCCGTTCTCGCCGGGGATGAGAAGCGTCTCGTATGCGATGCGCATCGGTCCGCCCTCCATCTCCTGGCCGGGTGACCAGTTCTCGGGGAACTGTCCGAAGTTCACGCGGAGCGTGGCGTCGCCGCCGTCGTCCGTGGGCTCCGGGCTGGCGGTGCCGGTGGAACACCCGGCGAGGAGGAGCGCTGCTGCCGCGAACGGCACCACCGCCCTCGTGATCATGGCCTTGGTGCGTGGCATGTATGCCTCCTTGCATAGATTGCCGTGGCGTCTGCCGGTGCGAGCCGACAGTTGCGGGTTCACCCACGGTACGGAGCCGCGGATGCGTCAACCACCGGCTCGGGTGCAACATAACTGTGCACGAACGTGAGGAACGGCTGAGCGCACCCTCTGCCTAGGGTGTGGGGTATGTCGATGACGAGTCTCCCTGAGCGGGCTATCTCCGCCGTGGAGATCGCCTCCCTGCGGGCGGAGCTCCGCTCGGACAGCGCCTGGGTCGCCGTCGCGCGGCCGCGACTGAGCTGGACGGTATCGGCGAATCCGGGCTGGCAGCAGGTGTGGGCCGAGATCCGCTCGGGCCGTGAGGCCGTCCGCGTCGGCGACGAGAGCGCGTTCGTTCCGTGGCCGTTCTCCGACCTCGCGGCCGGCGAGCGCCGTCGCGTCGCAGTGCGTGCGGCATCCGTCGACGGACGCGTCACAGCCTGGAGCGACGAGCTCGAGATCACCGCGGCCTTCACCGACGAGTGGGTCGCGCGCCCGATCGCCCTCGCGAATCCGGACGCAGCAGCGAGGCCGGCGCTGCTGCGCACCGAGTTCGTCGCTGAGAAGCCCATCGATCGCGCGCTCCTGCTCTGGACGGCATTCGGCTTCGCCGAGGTGAGCGTCAACGGCATGCCCGCCGACGACGCAGTGCTCGCGCCCGGGTTCACGAGCTTCCACCTGCGCACGGTGCACGAGAGCGTCGATGTCACGCATGCGGTGCAGTCCGGGGCGAATGCGATCGGGGTGCGTCTCGCGGGCGGCTGGTACACCGAGGAGTACCACGTCCTCACCGCGCCGGCGAGATTCTTCGGAGAGCAGCCCGCATTCGCCGCTCAGCTCGAGCTGCACTACCGGGACGGCACGCGCGCGGTCATCGCAACGGGACCGGAGTGGACCGCCATCGCCGACCCCGAGGTCGTCGCGAGCGGCGTGTACGCGGGGGAGACCGTCGACACCCGCGGCGCGACGCCCGGATGGGACGAGGTCGGAGGCGGTGCCGACTGGCCTGCGGTCCGCGCGCCCGACGCCACCATGCCGCGTCCCACGCCGCGCATCGCACCACCCGCGCGCCGCGCTGAGACCGTTCCGGTTCAGAAGGTGCTCACAGCGCCCGACGGAGGCACGATCCTCGATTTCGGCCGCAACCTCGTCGGTCGTCTTCGCATCCGCGTCGCGGGCCCGTCGGGTTCGCGCATCGTGGTGCAGCATGCCGAGCTGCTCGACGGCGGCGACCTCGCCCTGCGACCGTTGCGCCGCGCCGCTCAGCGGGATGAGTTCGTGCTCTCCGGCAGGGGCGAGGAGTGCCTCGAGGCGCGCTTCACCTTCCACGGCTTCCGCTTCGCGCGGGTCGACGGTTGGCCCGGATCGGTCGATCCCGCGGCGATCGAGGCCGTCGTGATCGCGACCGACATGACGCGCACGGGCTGGTTCGAGAGCTCCCATGAGCTCGTGAACCGTCTGCACGAGAACGTCGTGCAGACGATGCGCAGCACCTACATCGCCGTTCCGATGGACTGCCCGCAGCGGGACGAGCGTCTCGGCTGGACGGGCGACACCCAGCTCTTCGCCCCGACCGCGGCGTTCCTCTTCGACTGCGAGGCGTTCCTCGTCTCCTGGCTTCGAGATGTTGCGGCCGAGCAGGAACGAATCGGGACGGGCCTCGTGCCGCTCTTCGCTCCGTCGGTCGTGCCGCAAGTCTCGGAGCAGGGGCTCATGGCCGGATGGGGTGATGCGATCGCGATCGTGCCGCGCGTGCTCGCAGCATCGAGCGGCGACCCCGATCTCCTCGCGGAGCTCTACCCCGCGATGCGCAGCTGGACGCGCGCCGTCATCGGCGCGCGGGACCCGGACGGACTGTGGACCGCGGGTCGACAGCTCGGCGACTGGCTCGATCCGAACGCGCCAGCGGACGCGCCCGCGCGTGGTCGCACCGATTCGGAGATCGTCGCGACCGCGTACGCCGTGCACACCACCTCGCTCGTCGCCGACATCGCGGACAAGCTCGGCCACCACGACGACGCCGTCCTGTTCCGTGCTGCAGCCGAGGACTCGCGGCAGGCGTTCGTCGCCGCCTACGTGACGCCCGCGGGTCGGATGATGTGCGACACCCAGACGGCCTACGCCCTCGCGCTCTCTCTCGACGTCGTGATCGAGCAGCCCCTGCGCGGCAAACTCGCCGACCGACTCGCCTCCGTCGTGCGCCGCGACGGATACCGGATCGCCACGGGCATCGTCGGCACGGCCCACATCGCGCGCGCGCTCTCCGAGAACGGCCACGTCGACGCAGCTGAGCGGCTGCTGCTGCAGACGGCGGCACCGTCGTGGCTGTCGCCCGTGCTCCTCGGTGCCACCACGATGTGGGAGCGCTGGGACGGTCTGCTGCCCGACGGCAGCATCAACCCGGGCGCCATGACCTCGTTCAACCACGTCGCCCTCGGCTCGATCGCTGCCTGGCTGCATGAGGACGTCGCCGGTCTCGCTCCTGCCGCGCCCGGCTACCGCCGCATCCGCATCGTGCCGCAGCCGTTGCGAGGGCTGAGCAGGGCGCGCGCCGAGCACCTCACTCCCTACGGAATCGCGGCTGCAGGTTGGGAGCGCGACGGCGACGAGATCCGCGTGACGGCGGTCGTGCCTCCCAACACCAGCGCCGAGGTCGTGCTGCCCGACGGGCGCACCGCCGAGGTGCGCTCGGGCGAGTTCGCGTGGACGGTGCGCGACGCACCTGTCGAGCGACCGCCGGCGGTGACCCTCGACTCGTCGCTCGCGCAGCTCGCCGACGATCCGCGTGCATACCGCGCCTTCCACGATGCACTTGCGACGTCCCCGAACCCCTTCGTCGCGAAGGCGACAGCGGCGAACGCGGTGTACCGCGAGACCCTGCGCGTCCGCGACCTGCTCGTATTCGCCGACCAGAAGACCCTCGCCTCCGTGGGGCACGCGCTCGCCGCGGCCACGGGGGCGACCACCGAGCCCGACCCAACAAGAAGCGAGGACTGACGATGACCGTCGTCGACATCAACATCCACCACCTGCCCGAGGACCTCTTCTCCAACCCGAAGATCCTCAACGGCTTCCTGAACTCCGCGCCGCGTGGCTTCGGCGAGATCGCCAGTGTGGGCGAGACTCCGGATGGCCGCAAGCAGCTCATCCTCGAGAAGCCCAAGGGATTCCAGAACCTCAACTACGTCGACGGCGACTACAACGCCGAGGCCAAGCTCAAGGCGATGGATGACGCGGGTGTCGACTACGGCATCATGCGTGTGCCCGTCTGGCAGGAGTGGCTCGACCTCGAAACCTGCCGCGCCGTCAACGACAACGCTCAGCAGATCGTCGAGCAGTCGGGCGGACGCCTGTTCTCGACCGCTTGCGTTCCCCCGTGGGGTGGCAAGGAGAACATCTACGAGCTCGAGCGCGCCGTCGACAATGGCGCCGTGGGCGTGCAGCTCGCGTGCCATTACGGCCAGCTGTACCTCGACGACGAGGTGTTCGAGCCCTACCTCGCGGTGCTCGACAAGCTGGGGCTTCCCGTGATCGTGCACCACACGCCGCTGCCGGTCGAGTGGAAGTCGGTCATCGACTACACGAACCTCCGCCGCGAGTACGGCCGGATCATGGACCAGGGGATCGCGGTCGGCCGCGAGCTCTTCAGCGGCATGTTCGACAAGTTCCCGAACCTCAAGTTCATCCACACGATGTTCGGCGGCAACTGGTTCGCCAACACCGCGCTTCTCACCCCGCACGCGACGGTCAAGAAGGAGGCTCTCAACCGCCTCGACCCGACGGGCGGCGACAAGATCCGTCAGTACCTCGAGAACAACATCTACTTCGACATGACGCACCCGCACTCGTGGGGCAAGGACCAGGTCGAGGCCGCGGTCAAGATCAACGGTGCAGATCACTACCTCTTCGGTTCGTCGTTCCCGGTGTTCTACAGCTGGATGAGCCAGGGCGTCGAGTTCATGAAGAACGAGATCGAGGTCTCGGATGCCGACCGT
The DNA here is from genome assembly GCF_011751865.2 of Salinibacterium sp. ZJ70. Lineage (GTDB taxonomy): Bacteria > Actinomycetota > Actinomycetes > Actinomycetales > Microbacteriaceae > Homoserinibacter. The sequence goes on from NZ_CP061770.1 coordinate 697,203, forward strand.
GAGGCCATGCTCTCGGGCAACGCCAAGCGCCTCTTCAACCTCCCGATCTGAGGCACGAGATGAGCGAGAACGACAAGGACATCGACGGCTTCTTCTCGACGGCGCGCGTGAGCGGTCGAGAGGAGGCAGTCGAGCTCGGCGAGGAGAGCTATCGCGACTTCCTGCTGCCTCTCGATCACGAGAAGCTCGCCCCGTGGCGAGGCATGGGCTACGAGGAGTTCACGGCCGCTCGCCAGGGCAACCCGTTCCTGCAGCAGCTGCTCGACGACTGGGACGCGCTCTACGCCGAGCCGTTCGTGGGTATCACGACAGACGGCGTTGTGCGCGGCGACGTCTGGTCGCTTGAGCCGGGGGGCACCGCCGACACCGCGCTGGTCGAGGCGGCGCAGCGCTTCCTCGCGGAGCTGCCCGCCGAGGCGCGTGCGAAGGTGCTGTATCCGATTGATGCCCCTGACTGGCGGGGGTGGAGCAATCCGGAGTTCGTCTTCCACCGCAACGGCCTGCGACTCGAGGACCTCGCGGAGCAGGACGCGCAGCGTGTGTTCGACATCCTCCGCGCGGCATTCAGCCCCGAGGGCTACGACCGACTCATCGAGGCGATGGAGCTCAACGGCTTCCTCGGTGAACTCGTCGACCTGCCGACCGTGATGAACGCGCGCAGCTACTGGTTCTCGATCTTCGGGGAGCCATCGCTCGCGGCGCCCTGGGGGTTCCAGCTGTTCGGGCATCACGCGGCGATCAACTTCGTCACCGTCGGCGGTCGGGATGTCGTCGCGCCGTGCTTCATCGGGGCGGAACCCGCGCTCACGGACACGCGGCCCCCCATCTTCGACGAGCGGGAGAAGCTTGCGATCGAGCTCGCGCAGTCGTTCGCACCCGAGCAACGCGCGAAGGCCGTCGTGTTCGAGTCGGTGCTCGACCCCGCGATGCCGGAGGGGCGCCTGCATCCTGCCGATGAGCGGCACGTCGCGGGCGCGTTCCGCGACAACCGTGTCGTGCCGTACGAGGGCATTCCCGTGTCCGAGTTCACGGATGGGCAGCGCGCCCTGCTGCGGCAGATCGTGGAGGACTTCCACCTGCTGCTGACCGGACCCCAGCGGGCGGCGACCATGGAGGAGTTCGAAGCGCACCTCGATGAGACGTGGTTCTCCTGGTACGGCGCGACCGACGGCTCGCAGCCCATCTACTTCCGTGTGCAGAGTCCGGTGATCATCGCCGAGCTCGACAACCATGCGGGTGTGTGGCTGAGCAACACCCTGCCAGCTCGCTTCCACGTGCACAGCACGCTGCGGTTGCCGAACGGCAACGACTACGGCAAGGCGTACATCCAGCGGATCGCCACGCCGGAGGCCTGAGCCGCGTCACTCCGAAGAGACCGCCGTCCACCCGTCGGCGGTCTCTTCGACGACCTCGAGCAGGCGCGACAGCGACGCGCTCCGGCGTTCCCCGGCGCGCGTCACGACGAGTGCGCGCAGCGGATCGGGTGGGGGTGCGAGCCGGTGCAGATCGACGCCGCCGCGGATGGGGCCTTCGGGATCCGGGATGAGCGCGACGCCGAGCCCCGCCGCAACGAGCGGGAGCATCGTCTGGATGGTCTCGACGCTCCGGAGCGCGTGCGGCACCACGCCGTGCGACTCGAGGTAGTCGTCGATCGCCTCCGGGAGGCTTGCGAGCGCGGGGGTGCGTCTCGGAACCAGCAGCGGATGCTTCGCGATCTCCACCGCGGAGATGCTCTCTCCCGGGAAGGTGCCGATGGGGGAGAGCGCGACGAGCGGCACCGTTCCCCAGTCGGTCACGCTGAACGATCCCTGCATGCGCTCCGCAACCTGCTCGGGGCGCGAGACGAGGATCGCTGCGGCATCAGCGGTTCCCTGCTGCAGCATGTCGAGCGCCGTCCAGGGCGGCGGATCGATGAGCCGAGCCTCGACGTCCGGGGCGATGCGCGCGAGACCCGCCAGCAGTCGCGGCACGCGCTGCCAGAGGAGCGCGGGCACCGCCGCGATCGTGAGCGTGCCGCGAGTACCGGCGCCGAAGCCGGCGAGTGCACGTTCGGTTTCCTCGACCTCGCCGAAGATGCGGGTCGAGGCGTCGAGCAGGTAGCGCCCCGCGGCGGTCGGCTCGACGCCGCGCGACGTACGGATGAGGAGGGCGACCCCGAGCTGGGCTTCGAGTTTGCCGATCGCGGCGCTCAGCGACGGCTGGGTGAGGTGGAGTCGCTGAGCCGCTGCGGTGAGCGAGCCAGCGTCGACGGCGGTCTGGAAGGCCCTCAGCTGGCGAAGATCGAGGCGGGGTTCGGCCATTCCCCAACCATAGACAGAATCTATGGCTCTGCAAGGAGAATCGGTCTTCCTCAATGGCGGGCCCGTCGCTTGACTGGGCGAAACGTCCTGTTCGAATGGAGTCGACGATGACCTTGCCGGTCTGGAACCAGAACCCGGAATTCGACATCACCCGTGCCAGCCACACGGTGCTGTCCGTGACCGACCTCGCCGCGTCGCGTGATTTCTACCGCGATGTCGTGGGTCTCGTGGTCACCGAGGAGACCTCGGGTGCCGTCTACCTGCGCGGTCTCGAAGAGGCCTGCCACCACAGCCTCGTGCTCGAGGAGGCGAAGGAGGCGCACGCGCTCTTCGTCGGGCTGCGTGTGCGCACCGATGCCGACATCGTCGCCGCCGAGAAGTTCTGCAAGGACAACAACCTCCAGCACCGCCGTGTCGAGCGTCCGTTCCAGGGGGCGACGCTGCAGTTCCGCGACGCCGTCGGCACCCACATCGAGCTCACGAGCGAGATGGAGGTCGTGCCGCGCAAGTACCAGGCGTTCCACGAGTGGGTGGCGGGCGCGCCGCAGCGCATCGACCACTACCAGGTCGTCACGTATGACGTGCAGAAGGCAACCGACTTCTGGTCCCACCTCGGCATGCGCATGTCGGAATACACCGCAGCGGGCGCCGACGACGAGCTGTGGGGTGCCTGGCTCGAGGTCAAGGGCAACACCCACGATCTCGTGTTCACAAATGGCCGCGGCCCGCGCCTGCACCACTTCGCATTCGCGGTGCCGGACGCCTCGGCGATCATTCACGCCGCGGACGTCGCGGGCGCCCTCGGCAAGGGCCAGGAGATCGACCGCGGACCTGGTCGCCACGGCCTCAGCAACGCGCTCTTCCTGTACCTGCGCGACCCCGACCAGCACCGCATCGAGCTCTTCAACTCGCACTACCAGTTCATCGACCTCGAGACGCCGCCCATCCGCTGGGACGTCACCGATCCGCGCCGTGCGCAGCTGTGGGGCATGCCCGCGTCGAAGCGGTGGTTCTTCGAGGCGAGTGAGTTCCCGGAGGAGGCTGTCAACGAGCCGACTCTGTCGGCCAGTCCTCAGACGCTCGAGGACTTCCTCGGCATCCACTGATCTCCTGGGCCCGCAGACGCACCGGGGGGTCGGATGCGGGCCCAGGATCATATACGATCTATCGGAGGACGGCAAAGGAGACGGACACATGACGCAGGAGACGACCGCTCAGGCGATCGCGCAGGCCCGCACGATCATCGCGGTGCACGTGGCCTACGCATCGCGGTCCGACGAGCTCGGCCGTCGTCCGTCGGCGCCGTCGTACTTCCTCAAACCCACGAGCACCCTCGCGGCATCCGGATCCGCCGTCGAGCGTCCCGCGGGCACCGAGCTGCTCGGCTTCGAAGGCGAGATCGCTCTCGTCATCGGCCGCTCAGCGCGACGCGTCTCCGTCGCAGATGCGTGGGAGCACGTGCGCTGGGTCACCGCGGCGAACGACTTCGGGCTCCACGACCTCCGCACCGCAGATGCCGGATCCAATGTCCGCTCGAAGGGCCGCGACGGCTACACGCCGCTCGGCCCGGTTCTGATCGACGCGAGCGCGCTCGAGCCGGACGCCATCCGGGTGCGCACGTGGCGCAACGGCGAACTCGTGCAGGAGGACACCACCGCAGGGCTGCTGTTCCCATTCGCCCAGATCATCGCCGACCTCTCGCAGCACCTCACGCTCGAGGCCGGTGACATCATCCTCACCGGCACCCCCGCGGGCGCCTCCGTGGCGCTCCCGGGTGACACGGTCGAGGTCGAGGTCGACGCGCCCAGCACGCCCGGTGCCCCCACCTCGGGGCGACTTGTCACGAGTGTCGTCGAAGGCGCGGGGGATTTCGATCCCGCTCTCGGATCCCTCCCCGCCGTCGATGACGCGCTGCGCGTCAAGCTCTGGGGATCGCGGGCGGCCGCCGGTCTTCTCGAACCCGTCGCCCTCGACCCCCGCCTCAAAGCCAAGCTGCTCGCAGCACCCACCGCCGGGCTGTCGGCGCAGCTGCGCCGCCGCGGACTCGACGATGTCACGATCGACGGCGTCCGCCCGCTGCATCCGGGCGCCAAGATGGTCGGCGTCGCGCGCACCCTGCGCTTCATCCCCGCCCGCCCCGACCTCTTCGCGAGCCACGGCGGCGGCTACAACGCCCAGAAACGCCTCTTCGACTCCGTCGGACCGGACGAGATCATCGTCATCGAAGCACGCGGCGAATCCGGCTCAGGAACCCTCGGCGACATTCTCGCCATCCGCGCGAACGCCGCAGGTGCCGCGGGCATCGTCACCGACGGCGGCGTGCGCGACGTCGTCGCCGTCACCGAGGTGGGTCTCCCCGTCTACACCCGCGGCCCGCACCCGGCTGTGCTCGGGCGCAGGCACGTGCCGTGGGACACCGACATCACGATCGCCTGCGGGGGCTGCGCCGTGCAACCCGGCGACATCCTCGTGGGCGACGCGGACGGCGTGGTCGTCATCCCGCCGTCGATGGCCCACGAGATCGTCGACGCCGCCCTCGCTCAGGAGGCGGAGGACGCCTGGATCGCCGAGCGCGTCGCCGAAGGCGGCCGCGTCGAGGAGCTGTTCCCCATGAACGCCGCATGGCGGGCGCGCTTCGACGCGGAGCACAGCGCATGACCGCCGAGCTCGACAAGGCGCAGCGCGCGCACCACCACATCCGCGAACGCATCCGGTCGGGCGAGTACCCGCCCGGCAGCCGCCTCGTGCTCTCGACGATCGCCGCCGAGGCTGGCATGAGCGCGGTGCCCGTGCGCGAGGCGATCCGGATGCTGCAGGCGGAGGGGGTCGTCACGTTCGAACACAACGTCGGCGCCCGTGTCGCGCACGTGGATGAGGTCGCGTATCTGCACATCATGCAGTCACTCGCGGTGGTCGAGGGTGCCGCGACGGCGCTCGCCGCGCCCGGGCTGAGTGACGTCGCGCTGGCCGACGCCGACGCTGTCAATGGTGAACTCGCGGCACTGCTCGACCACTTCGATTCCAGCCGCTACGCCGAGCTCAACCGCCGCTTCCACGAGATCCTCACGTCGACCTGCCCCAACCCGGAGCTCGTCGCACTCGCGCGCGCCCAGCACGCGCGCCTCGTCACGGTGCGCGACGACAGCTGCGCGTTCACCCCCGACGGAGCGCGTGAGTCGGTCCTCGAGCACGCGCAGCTGCTCGAGCTCATCCGCACCCACGCCGATGCCCAACGCATCGAACACCACATGCGCGAGCACCGCCTGCGGGCGAGCGGGGCGTTCCTCGCCGGTCGCACCCCCGAATCCCAGAAGGAGATCTCTGATGCTTTCTGAGCAGACGATCCGCGAGATCGCCGACGAACTCGCAGCCGCCGAGGAAGCTCGCACCATGGTGCCGCTGCTCACGGCGCGCTATCACGGCATGACTGTCGAGGACTCCTACGCCGTGCAGAACGAATGGCGCCGACGAGGCGTCGCCGCCGGCCGCCGCCTCGTCGGCCGCAAGATCGGCCTCACGAGCAAGGTCATGCAGGTGGCCACCGGCATCACCGAGCCCGACTACGGCGCGATCTTCGCCGACATGGTCTACGAGAACGGCTCCGTCATCGAGCACGGCCGCTTCTCGAACGTGCGCATCGAGGTCGAGCTCGCGTTCGTGCTCGGCCAGGACCTCGAGGGCCCGGAGGTCACGGTCTTCGATGTCATGCGCGCGACCGAGTACGTCGTCCCCGCGCTCGAGATCCTGTCGAGCCGCATCGAGATGCAGGGCCGCACGATCGTCGACACCATCAGCGACAACGCCGCGATGGGCGCCATGGTCTACGGAGGGCAGCCGTTCACGCCGTCCGACGTCGACCTCCGCTGGATCAGCGCGCTGCTCTACCGCAACGAGACCATCGAGGAGACGGGCGTCGCCGCGGGCGTTCTCAACAATCCGGCATCGGGGGTCGCATGGCTCGCGAACAAGCTCGCCGCCCACGGTGACACGCTGAAGGCGGGCGAGATCATCCTCGCCGGCTCGTTCACACGCCCCATGTGGGTGCACCCGGGTGACACCGTGCTCGCCGACTTCGGACCCCGGGGGACCATCTCATGCCGCTTCGTCTAGACCCCACCTTCCGTGACCATCTCGCCGAAGCCGACCGCCCGCTCGCGGGGGTGTGGGTGTGCAGCGGCTCGGCGCTCGTCGCCGAGATCGTCGCGGGCGGCGGTGTCGACTGGCTGCTCATCGACATGGAGCACTCGCCCAACGGCCTCGAGTCGGTGCTCGCGCAGCTGCAGGCCGTCGCGGCGTACCCCGCTGCGCCGCTCGTGCGCGTGCCGGTGGGCGATGTCGTCGTCCTCAAGCAGGTGCTGGATCTCGGCGCGCAGAACATCCTCGTACCGATGGTGAACACGGCGGAGGAGGCACGCGCCGTGGTCGAGGCGGTGCGCTACCCGCCGCGTGGACGCCGTGGCGTCGGCTCGGCGCTCGCGCGCTCGGCCCGCTGGAACCGTGTCGATGACTACCTTGTGAACGCCGACGCCTACACGAGCGTTTTCGTGCAGGTCGAGACTGCAGAGGCCGTCGAGAGCGCGGGCGAGATCGCCGCGGTCGACGGCGTCGACGGCGTATTCGTCGGGCCGAGTGACCTCGCGGCCTCGATGGGGCACCTCGGGCAGCAAGGGCATCCGGAGGTTGTGGCGGCTGTGCAGCGCGCGTTCGGTGCCGTCCGCGCTGCCGGCAAGCCGGTGGGTGTGAACGCCTTCGATTCAGCCGCGGCACGCGCCTACGCCGACGCCGGTGCGTCGTTCGTGCTCGTCGCGGCCGACGTCGCCGTGCTCGCGCGCGCCGCCGAGAGGGTGGCCGCCGACTGGGGACAGGCCGCGGCAGTCGACCGCGCCTCGTACTGAGAGGACGCCATGCGCCCCACAGATCTCGACGCCGGACGCTTTGCCCGCACAGGCGGACGCAATCGCTTCACCGCGCGTCAGGCTCACGTTGCCGACGTCCGTCGGCTCGGTGACGACGTCGTTCGCGTGACAGTCACCGGGCCCGATTTCGCCGACTTCCCCGAGCCGGGACCTGCCGATCACGTGCGCCTCTTCTTCCCGCGCGAGGATGACGGTGTGCTCGTCGCCCCGCGCGCGGTCGGCGCTGCCGAAGACGGCATCATCCGCCCCGACGAGCCCGTGATCTCGCGCGACTTCACCCCGGCGGGGGTGAGGCGCAGCGCCGCGGGTGTGGAACTCGACCTCGATTTCCTGCTGCACCCCGATCCCGGCCCCGCCGCGCGTTGGGCAGCTCGTGCCGAAGAGGGCGACGAGATCGTCGTCGTCGGGCCTCGCGGATCGAAGCACGCGCCGCCCGGGGCCGACGGGTTCGTCCTCATCGTCGACGGCACAGCCCTTCCGAGCGCCGCCCAGTGGATCCGAGCGGCTGACGAGCGCCCCACCACCGTGCTTGTCAGCGACCCGGCCTCCATTGCACAGGCGCACGTGTATTTCGACGCGGTCGGTGTGACCCCTACCCGCATCGATCAGCACGACGGCACGGGCGCGGATCTGGTCATCGGCGACGGCGATTTCGTCTTCGCCGCCGGAGAGGCGAATTCGCTCATCCCGATCCGCGCGGCCCTGCGCGCGCAGGCGCTGCCGCCTGCGCAGTTCGCGGTGTCCGGCTATTGGAGACGTGGTGTCGTCGCCTTCGACCATCACGCCCCGCTCGACCCCGCCCACCCCGACGACTGAGTCGGCGACCCCACCCCTGAGGAGTTCAGATGCACACCGAACGCGAGAACGCTCTGCTGGCGAGCGTGCCGACCGGGCTGTTCGTCGACGGTGTGTGGCGCCCGGGATCGGGCGGGCGCACGATCGACGTCGTCGACCCGGCGACAGGTGGGCGCATCGCGCAGATCGCCGACGCGACGCCCGAGGACGGCATCGCCGCCCTCGATGCCGCCGACCGTGCCTTCTCGAACTGGGCGGCGACCCCCGCGCGCCGACGTGGCGAGATCCTGCGCCGTGCCTTCGACCTGCTCCAGGAGCGCGCCGACGACTTCGCGCTGCTGATGACCCTCGAGATGGGGAAGCCGCTCGCCGAGGCCCGGGGAGAGGTCACCTACGGCGGCGAGTTCCTGCGCTGGTTCGCCGAGGAGGCCCCGCGACTCGATGGACGATATGGCCCGAACCCGGAGGGCACCGGGCGGATGATCGTCACTCAGCACCCCGTGGGGCCGTGCTTCCTCATCACTCCGTGGAATTTCCCGCTGGCCATGGCGACCCGCAAGATCGCCCCCGCGCTCGCGGCTGGCTGCACGGTCGTCATCAAGCCCGCGACGCTCACCCCGCTCACGACCCTCGCCTTCGCAGCGCTGCTGGAAGAAGCGGGTGTGCCCGCGGGCGTCGTCAACGTCATCACGACCTCGACCTCGAACGCCGTGTGCGAGCCGATCATCCGCGACCCCCGCTTGCGCAAGCTCTCGTTCACCGGATCCACCGCCGTCGGTCAGACCCTGCTCGCGCAGGCCGCGCACGGGGTGCTGCGCACCTCGATGGAGCTCGGCGGCAACGCGCCGTTCGTCATCTTCGAGGACGCGGATCTCGAACTCGCGGTCGAGGGCGCACTGGCGGCGAAGTTCCGCAACATCGGGCAGGCGTGCACCGCCGCCAATCGCTTCTACGTGCATCGCGCGCTCGTGGATGAGTTCACAGCGCGCATCACCGAGCAGGTCGCCGGTTTCCGCGTCGGGCGCGGAACCGCGGACGGTGTGCGCATCGGACCGCTCATCGACGCCAAGGCCGTCGCCAAGGTGCACGAACTCGTCACCGACGCCGTCTCGCGCGGCGCGCGCGTGCTCACAGGCGCAGAGCCCGTCGAGGGCTCCGGAACGTTCTACGCGCCCACCGTGCTCGCCGACGTGCCCGCCGGATCCGACATCCTCCGTGAGGAGATATTCGGCCCCGTGCTCACGATCGTTGCGTTCGACGACGAGGACGAGGCAATCGCCCTCGCCAATGACACCGAGTACGGGCTCGTCTCCTACGTGTACACCCGGGATCTGGCCCGCGGACAGCGCATGATCGACCGGCTGCAGACCGGCATGATGGGCCTCAACGTGGGCGTGGTCTCGAACGCTGCGGCACCGTTCGGAGGGTGGAAGATGTCGGGACTCGGCCGCGAAGGCGGCGCGGAGGGCATCCACGAGTACCTGCAGACGAAGTACACGATGACGCCGTGATGAAGATCGCCGCGAGCGAAGCGGCCGGATACCTCACGGGCGTCGACATCCTCATGGACGGCGGCGTGATCACCGGCCAGCAGGTCGCCAAGGGCAAGTAGCCCGCATCGACGACGGCCCCGGCATCGCGCCGGGGCCGTCGTCATCGGGTGGCGGCGTGGCACTCGCGCGGGCAGGATGGGAGTGCTCGCCCCCCACCACCACAGGAGCACCCGTGCGGCCCGATGAATCCATGCACGACACGCCTCGCGTCGATGTCGCGATCGCCGGGGGCGGTCCTGCGGGTCTCGTCCTGGGGCTGCTGCTGGCTCGCGCCGGGCTGCGTGTCACGGTGTTCGAGAAGCACCGCGACTTCCTGCGCGACTTCCGCGGCGACACCGTGCATCCGAGCACCCTCGACCTTCTCGACGACCTCGGGCTGTTCCCGGCTTTCGACGCCATCCCGCACACGCGCGTCACACGCGTCGGGATGCCGGGGACCGAGGCATCAGGGGACGCGCCGCCTCTCGTCGATTTCGCGCGGCTGCGGGTGCGGCATCCGTACATCGCGATGGTGCCGCAGTGGGACCTGCTCGACCTGCTTGCGGCCGCCGCGGCGGCCGAGCCCGGCTTCGAGCTGCGGATGGCGCATGAGGTGACAGGTCTCGTGACCGTCGGCGACAAGGCGGTGGGCATCGAGTACCGCGGCCCCAACGGCACCGACGTTCTGCTCGCGGAGCTCGTGGTCGCGTGCGACGGTCGGCATTCGGCGATCCGTTCGGCCGCGGCTCTGCCGGCCCGGCGGTTCCGGGTGCCGTTCGACGCCTGGTGGTTCCGCGTCGAGACGGATACGCGTCAGTTCGAAGGGCTTCTTCCCCGCATCGGTCGCGGTTCGGCAGTCATCTGCATCCCCCGCCGCGGCTACCTGCAGATCGCCTACCTCGGTCCGAAGGGCACCGATGCCGAGCTTCGGGAGCGCGGCATCGAGGCGCTGCGTGAGGAGGTCGCTTCGCTCCTCGACGGAATCCCTGTCGGCGCGGAGGAGCTCCCCAGCATGGATGTCGTGAAGCATCTCGATGTGCGGGTCGATCGCCTGCGACGCTGGTGGGCACCCGGACTGCTCTGCATCGGCGACGCCGCCCACGCCATGTCACCCGTCGGAGGCGTCGGCATCAATCTCGCCGTGCAGGATGCAGTCGCGACGGCGCGCATCCTCGCCGAACCGCTTCGGCGCGGGAGCGTCCGCACGCAGGACCTGGCGCGGGTGCAGCGCCGACGCGCGTTCCCCACCCGCGCGACGCAGGCCCTCCAGCGCATTCTCCACGCCCGGCTGATCCGCCCCGTGCTCGCCGGCCGGATCACCGCCGCGCCGAGGGCAGCAGTTCGGCTCATGCGCACATTCCCCGCGCTCGCGGTGGTGCCCGCGCACATCGTCGGGCTGGGGGTTCGACCTGAGCGTGCGCCGGAGTGGGCTCGGCGCGCCAGAATAGAGCCATGACCGACCCTCGCCTCGCCGTCATCGTCCTCGCCGCCGGAGAGGGCACGCGCATGCGATCCCGCCGCGCCAAGGTTCTGCACCCGATCGCCGGGCTCCCGATGCTCGGACACGTGCTCGCCACCGCGGCCCGGCTCGAACCGGCGTACATCGAGGTCGTCGTGCGCCACCAGCGCGACCAGGTCGCCGAGGCGGTGCTCGAGTACTCCGCCGACGCCCGCATCGTCGACCAGGACGACATCCCCGGCACCGGCCGTGCGGTCGAGCTCGCCGTCGAGGCGCTCCCTGCCGACTTCGACGGCGATGTCGTCGTCGTCTCGGGAGATGTTCCGCTGCTCGACGCCGACACGCTCGCCGACCTCATCGCGCAGCACCGCGCCGCCCACGCAGCGGCCACCATCCTCTCCGCCGTGCTCGACGACGCCACCGGCTACGGCCGCATCGTGCGCGACGCCGACGGGGGAGTGGCCCGCATCGTCGAGCACAAGGACGCCGACGACGACGTGCGCGTGATCACCGAGGTCAACTCGGGCAGCTACGTCTTCGCTGCCGCCGCGCTCCGTCAGACGCTCCCGCAGGTGGGCACCGCCAACGCGCAGGGCGAGAAGTACCTCACGGATGTCGTGGGGCTTCTGCGCGCCGCATCCGCTCCCGTCGCCGCCGTGCCCGTCGCCGACGCCTGGCGTGTCGAAGGCGTCAACAACCGGGTGCAGCTCGCCGAGCAGGCCGCCCGACTCAACCAGATGATCGTGCGCGGGCACCAGATGAACGGCGTCAGCATCCAGGATCCGGCCACCACCTGGATCGACCTCACCGTCTCGATCGGCGAAGACACCGTCATCCTGCCGAACACGCGCCTCGCGGGCGCCACCACGATCGACCGCGATGTGACCATCGGTCCCGACACCACGCTCGTCGACTGCGAGATCGGCGAGGGAGCTATCGTGAAGCGCACCGACGCGACGCTCGCCCTGATCGAGGCGTACGCCGAGGTCGGCCCGTTCGCCTACCTCCGCCCCGGCACGATTCTGCGCGGCGGCGGCAAGATCGGCACCTTCGTCGAGACGAAGAACGCCGAGATCGGCCGCGGCTCGAAGGTGCCGCACCTGTCGTACATCGGCGACACGGTCGTCGGTGAGAAGTCGAACATCGGCGCCGGTACCATCACCGCCAACTACGACGGCGTCAATAAGCACCGCACCACCGTCGGCTCCCACGTGCGCACCGGAAGCCACAACGTCTTCGTCGCCCCGGTCACGATCGGGGACGGCGTCTACTCGGGTGCCGGAACCGTCATCCGCAAGGACGTGCCGGCCGGTGCCCTCGCCATGAACGTCGCGCCCCAGCGCAACATCGAAGGCTGGGTGGAGGCGAACCGCGCCGGAACAGCTGCCGCCGAGGCTGCCGCTGCGGCGCGTGAGGCGCAGGACGCGACCGCCACCGAGTAGGGCGCGGATCCGCCTGATCGGGCTGGCCGATCACATGATGCGAACTCCGATGACACGCGCGGACCGCGCACTCATATGCACGCATTAGACTCGGCATAGGCCACGAGCGAGAGCGGGTAGCGGGAACATTGTCCGGCATCAAGATCAGCGGTGAGAAGCGTCTCGTAGTGGTATCCGGTCGGGCGCATCCGCAGCTCGCCGCCGACATCGCCGAGGAGCTCGGCACCGAGCTCGTCGAGACGGAAGCCCGCACCTTCGCCAACGGCGAGATCTACGCGCGATTCGGCGAATCCATTCGCGGATCCGACGTCTTCCTCATCCAGTCGCACTGCTCGCCCATCAACGAGTGGGTCATGGAGCAGCTCATCATGGTCGACGCGGCCAAGCGCGCGAGCGCTAAGCGCATCACCGTGGTTGCCCCGTTCTACCCCTACGCCCGCCAGGACAAGAAGGGTCGCGGCCGCGAGCCGATCTCGGCCCGACTCATCGCCGACCTGTACAAGGCCGCGGGCGCTGACCGCATCATGAGCGTCGACCTGCACGCCGCGCAGATCCAGGGCTTCTTCGACGGCCCCGTCGACCACCTCTTCGCGATGCCGGTGCTGCTCGAGCACTTCCGGAAGAGCGTCGACCCCGAGACTCTCACCGTCGTCAGCCCCGACATGGGTCGGGTGCGCGTCGCCGACATCTGGAGCGACCGCCTCGGCGCCCCGCTCGCCATCATCCACAAGCGCCGTGACCCGCGCGTCGCCAACCAGGTGAGCGTGCACGAGATCGTCGGCCAGGTCGAAGGCCGCGACTGCCTCCTCGTCGACGACCTCATCGACACCGGCCGCACCATCGTGAAGGCCGCCGAAGCTCTCAAGGCGCGCGGTGCCAAGAGCGTCATCGTGGGCGCCACGCACGCCGTCTTCTCCGACCCCGCTGTCGAGATCCTGCAGTCCGACTTCATCGACCAGGTCGTCGTCACCGACACCCTGCCGATCGAGGAGTCGAAGCGCTGGGATCGTCTCACCGTGCTTCCCATCGCGCCGCTGATCGCGCGCGCCATCCACGAGGTGTTCGACGACGGATCCGTGACGTCGATGTTCGACGGCGCGGCCTGATCCGCGGTTCCTGATCCGCGGACCGCTGTTCCCCTGGCCCTGAGCCCGGCCTAGTCTGCTCGTGTGCGCCCAACAGGGTGCCGACGGGAGGATCGGGACGATGGACATGATGGGAATGTCGACGATGATGGGCTCGATGCCCCCCTCGGCGACGGGAGCGGACATGTCGACGATGCAGGAGTGCATCGAGGCGTGTCAGGCGTGTTCGATGGTGGCGACCATGTGCGCCGACGCGTGCGCCGGCATGGACGGCATGGGCCGCTGCAGCTCGATGTGCATGAACATGGCCGACATGGCGACGACAATGATGCAGATGATGCTGCGTCCGATGGCGCACGACATGACGGTGATGCGCTCCATGCTGGAGGCGTGCGTCGTCATGTGCCAGGCCTGCATCGACGAGTGCAGCATGCACGCCGACCACCACGAGCCGTGCCGCATCTGCATGATGGCCTGCGAGAACATGCTCTCGGCGTGCGAGTCGCTGATCGCGAAGCTCGGCTGAATCCGGGACTCAGTCGTTGACACCCGACGCGACGGGCTCGAGCCTCAGGCCTCGAGCACGCGCACGTTGAGCAGCGCACCGCCGATGGAGACCACGCCCGCGACGGGGTGGTAGCCGACAGGTTCGCCCGGGGCGAGCTCGATGCCGAGGTGGTGCCACAGCACCACACGGGTGCCGTCGAGGGTCGTGAGCTCGAGCACGCGCTCATCAGCAGATGCGAACGCGTCCACCCAGCGGCTGGGGGTGCTGCGCGCCACCAGAGCCTGCATGGGGTGGATGCGGTGCCCCGCCCCTGAGCACGCCTCGGCGCACATGAAGGAACCGGCTTCCTGCTGAACGCGTGTCGTGTCGTCCATGGGGTCACCTCGATTCGGGGGCTGCGGATGCGTCGGCGGGTGCGACTGCCCGATCAGGTTACGTGCGCGCTCCCGAGAGCCTTCCGGATCCCGTCACACAGCGAAACAGACCCGCTGAGCGGCGTCACACATCCGTGCCGGGAGTCCCGGGTACGACCTTGATCTCGGGGATGAAGCCGAGGAACTGCAGCTGCGTCTCGGTGCCGTTGAACGCCGTCGCGTAGCAGTACCAGCCCGGGCCCTCGAAGCCGCCGAACTCGAAGCGCGCCTCCGTCATCGCCGCCTGGGATGCCGTCGTGGATGCGACGATCTGGCACGCGAGCTCAGCCGTGCGCGACGCGGTGCCGAGTCCGATGATGATGCCGGGCAGCACAAGGCCGATGATCGCGAGCACCACGACGACGCGCGCGATGCGCTGCATGCGCCGACCGCGCAGCGTTCCCGCTTCGCCCGGAACGTAGCCCGCCAGCTCGGGGTGCTCGTCCGGATCCTCGTGCTCGCGTCGCTCCACCTCTCCAGTCTCCCACCATGCCCGCGCCCTCGCCTGGGCAGCGCGCGTCTGGTGGCGGAGCATCCCGCCCGCGGGTAGCGTCAGAGCATGGCGGCGACAGCGGATGCGCGGCTCCGCGCGCGAATGGGCGACGCGCTCGGAGTGGACGCTGCGGGCATCAACGTGGCGGGTGTCGCGACGCTCGTCTCCCCGTATCCGGTGTCGGATCTCGCCGCAGCGTCGGCGGCGACCGCGGCGGCAGCTGTGCAGTCGCTGCTCGCGGCGCGCGGCATCGAGACGCCGCCCGCGACGGTGCGGCGTGAGCTCGTCGACGCGTGGTTCCGCTCGGGCGTGCGCCCCGTCGGATGGATCGCGCCGAACCCGTGGGATCCGATCGCGGGCGACTACCAGGCCTCCGACGGCTGGATCCGCCTGCACACCAACGCGCCGCACCACCGCGAGGCCGCGCTGCGGGTGCTCGGTGCGGATGCCGAGCGCGGAGCCGTCTCGCGTGCGGTGGCGCTCTGGGAGGCAGATCAGCTCGAACAGGAGATCGTCGCGGCCGGCGGATGCGCGGCGCGGATGCGGCGCCCCGAGGAGTGGCGGAGGCACCCGCAGGGTGCAGCTGTCGCAGCTGAGCCTCTCGTCGCCCACAGGAGCACGGGCGACGCCGTCGCCCCGTCTGCCTGGACGCCCACCCTCGAGCGACCGCTCGCCGGCCTCCGGGTGCTCGACCTCACGCGCGTGCTCGCGGGTCCCGTGGCGACGCGCCTCCTCGCGGGCCTCGGCGCGACCGTGCTGCGCATCGATCCGCCGGGCTGGGACGAGCCTGCCCTCGCCCATGACGTGACCCTCGGCAAGCGCGTCGCCCGCATCGACGCGAGCGACCCCATCGAACGGGAGCGCCTGCACCGCAAGCTGAGCGAAGCCGACGTCCTCGTGCACGGCTACCGACCGGGCGGCCTCGAGAGCCTCGGGCTGGGCGCCGAGGAACGTGCCGCTCTGCGCCCCGGCCTCATCGACGTCTCGCTCGACGCCTACGGGTTCACCGGGCCCTGGGCAGGTCGCCGCGGCTTCGACAGCCTCGTGCAGATGTCGACCGGCATCGCGGATGCGGGGATGCGCGCCGTCGCGGCACCCCGCCCCGTCCCGCTGCCCGTGCAGGCGCTCGACCACGCGACCGGCTACCTGATGGCCGCCGCCGCCCTCGCTGGTCTCCGCGACCGACTGGCGACGGGGGAGGGCAGCGCGCACCGCCTCTCACTCGCGCGGACCGCATTCGAACTGGAGGACGCCCGAGGCCTGCCCCGTGCGACGCCGTCGGTGCGCGACGAGCCCTCCGATGGGGAGCTCATGCAGACGCAGTGGGGCCCCGTGCGCGTGCTCCCTGGTCCGTTCGAACTCGCCGGGGTGCGGATCGAATGGGAACGTCCGCCGCGCTCCCTCGGATCCGACGACCCCGCCTGGTAGGCGCGGACGCATCCGGAGACGAGAAAGCCCCGGACGAGAGACTCGCCCGGGGCTTCGCGTCGATGGATCAGTGCGTGTCGACCGCGCTGATCTCGCTGCGGTCGCCTGACCACAGGGTGTGGAACGTACCGTCCTTGTCGATGCGGCGGTAGGTGTGCGCACCGAAGAAGTCGCGCTGACCCTGCACGAGCGCAGCCGGCAGGCGGTCAGCACGCAGGCTGTCGTAGTACGCGAGCGACGACGAGAACGCGGGCGACGGGATGCCGGCCTCAGCCGCCGCGACGACGATGCGACGCCACGCCTGCTGGGTGCGGCCGATCGCCTCCGCGAAGTACGGCGCCGTCACGAGCGCGACGAGGCCGGGGTCGGCCGCGTACGCCTCCGTGATGCGGTTGAGGAACTGAGCGCGGATGATGCAGCCGCCGCGCCAGATCGCCGCGATGTCACCCTTCTTGATGTCCCAGCCGTACTGCTCGGCGCCCGCGATGATCGCGTCGAAGCCCTGCGAGTACGCGATGATCTTCGACGCGTAGAGCGCCTGGCGGACGTCCTCGATGAACGCGTCGGCGTCGGCGATGTCGAGCGAGCCGTCGGGGCCGGGGAGGTCGCGAGCTGCAGCGCGCTGCGCGGGCTTCGACGACACAGAGCGTGCGAACACGGCCTCCGCGATGCCCGAGACGGGCACGCCGAGGTCGAGGGCCGTCTGCACGGTCCAGGCGCCGGTGCCCTTGGCTCCAGCCTGGTCGAGGATGACGTCGACGAGCGGCTTGCCGGTGGAGGCATCCACCTGGCGCAGCACCTCGGCGGTGATCTCGATGAGGTAGCTCTCGAGCTCGCCCGTGTTCCACTCGGCGAAGATGTCGGCGATCTCGGCGGGGCTCTTGCCGGTGCCGCGACGGATGAGGTCGTAGGCCTCGGCGATGAGCTGCATGTCGGCGTACTCGATGCCGTTGTGGATCATCTTCACGAAGTGGCCCGCGCCGTCGGTGCCGACGTGCGTGACGCACGGCTCGCCTTCGGCGACGGCCGCGATCGACTTGAGGATGGGTCCGAGGGTCTCCCACGCTTCGGCGGAGCCGCCGGGCATGATCGACGGGCCGTTGAGCGCACCCTCTTCGCCGCCGGAGATGCCGGCGCCGACGAAGTTGATGCCCGTCTCGCGGACCGCCTTCTCGCGACGGATGGTGTCGGTGAAGAGCGCGTTGCCGCCGTCGACGATGATGTCGCCCGGCTCGAAGACCTTCACGAGCTCGTCGATGACGGCATCCGTGCCGGCGCCCGCCTTGACCATGATGATCGCGGTGCGCGGCTTCGAGAGCGCGACGGCGAACTCCTCGTAGGTGGCGGCGGGGATGAACCCGGCCTCGGGGTGCGCGTCGAGCACACCCTGGGTCTTCTCGTAGCTGCGGTTGAAGATCGCGACGGTGTTGCCTTCGCGGCTGGCGAGGTTGCGGGCGAGGTTCGAACCCATCACCGCCAGACCGACGACACCGATGTTGGCCTGAGATTCGTTTCCGGACACGAGTTACCTTCCGACTGGCTGGGGGACGTGGTCAAGGCTAGTGGGTCGTCCATTCCGGCGGCGCCGGGACGGCTCCCCGCATCCCCTCCTGCTTCCGAACGAAAGCCAGGGGATGAGCAGAGAGGGTCAGAAACCGGTGGGGCTCACGACCAGCTCGTCGATGGTGACGTGCGGCGGGCTGTCGAGCACGAACTGCACGGTGCGCGCGATGTCCGCAGGGGTGAGCATGCGGGCGCGGGTGGCGCTGTCGGGCTGGGCGGGACGCAGGCGCAGGAACTCGCTGTCGACATCGCCCGGCAGCAGCAGGGTGGCGCGGATGCCCGCTCGCCCCTCCTGGCCGTTGATCGTCTCGGTGAGCGCCTTGAGACCGCGCTTGCTCGCCGTGTAGGCGACGCCCGCTCCCGGGGAGAGGCGCCACGCGGCGATTGACGAGACGACGACGATCGTGCCGTGGCCGTTCTGCCGCATGCCCCCGAGCACGAGGTCGATGGCGCGCGCCACGGCGACGAGATTGGTGTCCACGATCTGCGCGAACTCTGCGATCGACTGGTTCGCCCACGTGCGCTTCGGGGCGTTGAGCCCTGCGGCGAGCACGAGCTCGTCGATGTGACCGAGCTCGGATGCGATGCGCGCGTGCGCCACCGCGAGGGCATCCGCGTCGGTGACGTCGAGCGGGAGGACGAGGGGATCTGGCCCGCCCGCGTCGACGATCCGACGTGCGGTCTCCTCGAGCGCCGGCGCGCGGCGACCGCTGAGCGCGACGCGGCGCCCGGAGGTGCCCGCCGCCACGGCGCTCGCCTGGCCCATGCCGCTGCCGGCACCAGTCACCCACACCACGCGGTCGCGGATCTCGGGGGCGCTCATGCTGATCAGACTCCTTCGGGGTAGCGGATGGGGGCGGCGTGAACGCGGGCGGCCGCCTCGGTGAGCACGCGGCCGAGGTCGCCGGATGCGGGGCTGAAGGTCTTGCCGTCGATGGCGAGCGGCGCTCCGAACACGACGACGGGGGCGCCGATCCCGGGGCACTGGATCGCCTGGTCGATGGAGAGCCCGCCGACGGCCTGCACGGGAACGGTCGTCGCGGCGACGATGTCCGCGAGTTCGGTGAGCGGGCTGAGGCCGAGTTCAGGATGCTTGTTGCGGTGGTCGTAGCCGATGTGATGGATGACCATGCCCACGCCGAGCTTCTCCATACGCACGCACGCGGAGACGCGGTCGTCTTCGGCGAGGTCGTCGCCCATCACGAGCATCCCGAAACGGTCGCCCGCTTCGATGACCGCCTCGATCGTGGCCGTGTGCGCGCGCGCCATCACGATGACGGCGTCGGCTCCGGCGTCTCCCATCATCTCGGCTTCGAGGTAGCCGCCGTCCATCGTCTTCAGGTCGACCACGATGGGGTGATCGGGGAACTCCTTGCGCAGCGCGCGCACGGCGTGCAGGCCTTCGGCGAGCACGAGCGGGGTGCCCACCTCGATCCAGTCGACTCCGGATTCGACGGCGACGGCCGCGGTGCGGAGGGCTTCGTCGTTGTTGGTGAGGTCGAGGGAGATCTGCACGAGCGGCCGGGCGAGGTTCTCCCGCGTGAGATGGCGGATGGAGGTCGACATTGAGCTTCCTTGCTGCGGTTCGGATGGGTGGTTCAGCGGGCGATGGTGTTGGCGAGCGGCTGGCCGTCGCGGAGTGCGATGGCGTTGTCGCGGACGAGGTCCGCAGCGCCGACGGGGCGGCCGCCCGCGGTGTGCGGTGTGATGATGACGTTCGGGAGGTCCCAGAGCGGCGAGCTCAGGGGGAGCGGTTCGATCTCGGTGACGTCGAGGGCGGCTCCGGCGATGCGTTCGGCGCGGAGGGCGTCGATGAGAGCGGCTTCGTCGATGGTGGTTCCGCGCCCGACGTTCACGACCCAGGTGCGGTGTGAGAGAAGCGCGAGGCGCTTCGCGTTGAGAAGGTGCCGGGTCTGCGGGGTGCTCGGCATGATCATGATCAGCACGTCTGCGCTCGGCAGGATGCTGTCCACGTCGGCCTCGGCGATCACGGGGTAACCGCCGCGCTCGCCGGCGCTGCGGGCGACCCCGGTGACGCGCGAGCCGAGCGCGGTGAGCATGGGGGCGAGCGTCTGCGCGATGGATCCGAAGCCCCACACGACGACGTGGGCGTCGCGCAACGTGGTGACGCGTTCCGGATCGCGGATGGGCTGGCGCCCGCCGATCTCGGCGGCCCAGCGGTGCCCCAGCTGGGCGCGGGTGAGCGTGTGGATGCGGCGCGCGCCTGCGAGGGCGAGCGCGAGGGCGTGTTCGGCGACACCGGGGTTCTGCAGGGACCTTCCCGAGGTGATGGTGACCTGCGGGGCGAACCCGGAGGCGATCATCTGGTCGGTTCCTGCGGAGAGGGTCTGAACCCAGCGCAGGCGCGTGAGGCGCTGGGCGACATCGGACAGCCAGGCATCCGAGTTGCCCCACGCGACGAGCGCTTCGGCGTCCTCGTGTTCCACAGGGAGGCGCTCAGCGGCTTGATACTCGATGATCTGGACGCCGTCGATGGGGTCGAGCGCGAACTCGACCGTGTCGGGGATGAGGAGCTTCACGCGGCGACCTCCGGGAAGAGGACGCCTGCGTCGGTGCCGAGGGTGCGGAGTTCGTCGAGCGTGGCGTCGGGAAGCGGGATTCCGGTCTCGGCGCGGCGTGCGCTCGTGCGCTCTTCGGGTTCGCCGGGGACGAGCACCGCGTCGAATCCGGGCGCGGGGGCGACCTGGTGGGCCTCCGCGGTGAGGGCGTCCATGCGGGCGATGAAGTCGTCGTAGGGGAGGAATCGGGAGACGTCGATCGCGATCATGAAGTGGCCGACATCCTGGGGCTTGGTGAAGTCGGTGTACATGTTGCCGATGCCGTGGGTGATCGCAGCGCCGGTGAGCACACCGCCGAGCACCTCCACGAGGTAGCCGAGTGCGTATCCCTTGGGTCCGCCTGCGGGCAGGAGCGCGGTGATGGCGTTCGGGTCGGTGGTGGGGTTGCCGTCGACGTCGACTCCCCAGTCAGCGGGCACGCTGCGGCCTTCGGCCTGCGCGACCATGATCTTGCCCATCGCGGAGGTGCTGGTGGCCATGTCGAGGCTGATGGGCGCGCCGCTTGTGGGGGCGGCGAACGCGAACGGGTTGGTGCCGAAGAGCGGGCTGCGGCCGCCGAAGGGCACGACGCACGGCTCGGAGTTGGAGACGACGACGGCGACGAGGCCGTCGCGGGCGAGTGCGCGGGCGTAGTAGCCGGCGGCTCCGAAGTGGCTGGAACCGTGGATGGCGATGGCGGCGATGCCGTGCGCGCGGGCGGCGTCGCGGGCGGCTTCGACCGCGGCGCGCGCGGCGATCTGGCCCGCGGCGCCGTTGGCGTCGACGCGGAGTGCGGCGCCGCTGCCACTGACGATGGGCTTCGCGGTGGCGCTCGTGAGGCCGGCGTCGAGGCGTGCCCGGTAGGCGGAGAGACGGATGACGCCGTGGGAGTCGATGCCGCGCAGGTTGGCATCGACGAGGGTGTCGGCCAGGTAGGCGGCATCCTCGGGGGCGTACGACCAGCTGGTGAGCAGTTCGGTGACCCACTGCTGCAGGCGGTCTGCGGTGATCGACATTCTGGTCCTTCCGGCGACATTGCCATTCCGTCTGGACTGATCTTATAGGTCATACTTATTCGATGTGGGCGCCTGGTCCACGTCAAGATCACAACAAAGAGGTTGCAATGAGAATCAGCGTCTTCCCGAAGGGGGACCTGTCGGCGCTCAGCGACTCGCGCACCATGACGGTGTTCGAGTGGATCACCACAGCAGCATCCCTGCCCGCAGACGGGCTCGAGCTCTACTCCGGCATGTTCTGGCAGAACGACGATGACTACCTGGACGCCATCGGGGAGGCGCTCGCCGCAGAGGGCTTCGAGATGCCCATGCTCTGCACCTCGCCCGACTTCACCCACCCCGATGCCGCGGTGCGCGCGTCCGAGTTCGACCGTCAGGTCGAGATGATGCGCTTCACCCGACACCTTGGAGGCGCTGGCGCGAGCACTCGCGTGCTCTCCGGTCAGAAGCACCCCGGCGTGTCGCGCGAGCAGGGTGTCGAGTGGGTCGTCGACGCGTACCGGCGTCTGCTGCCGATCGCCCGTGAGATGGACATCACGCTCGGCATGGAGAACCACTACAAGGACGGCAGCTGGGCCTACGTCGAATTCGCGCAGAAGGGCGACGTGTTCCGCGAGATCGTCGATGCGATCGACGACCGCGTGCACTTCGGCGTGCAGTTCGACCCCTCGAACGCGATCACCGCAGGGATGGATTCGGCTGACTTCCTCGACGATGTGATCGATCGCGTCGTCACCATGCAGGCTTCCGACCGCTTCCTCGCCGAAGGTACGACGCTCGACGACCTGCGCCAGGCCGACGGCACGATCGGCTATTCGCCGGCCCTGCAGCATGGCGTGATCGGCAAGGGCATGAACGACTACCCGCGCATCTTCCGCACGCTCGCCGCTGCCGGCTACGACGGCTGGATCAGCATCGAAGACGGTGTGAACGGCATGGGTGAGATGCACGAATCGGTCCTGTTCCTGCGTGAGGCGCGTGACCTCTACTTCGGCGGCTCCACCGCCGTGCGCGTCGAGAACCAGGAGAAGGCGCGTGCGGCGGCCGGGCTTGCGAGCCTCGCGCGTCCGAACCTTGCCGACGACGCCCTCGCCACCGGACGGGAGATGGCGCGATGAAGGCGCTCGTCAAGTACGCGCTCGCGGATGGCGCCGTCGAGATCCGCGACGTGCCCGCGCCCGAGCTGCAGCGCGGCACCGTGCTCGTCGCGGCCCGCGCGGTGGGTGTGTGCGGCTCGGACGTGCATATGTGGCGCGACGGGCAGTCGTGGGAGGTCAAGCTCCCACTCGTGCTCGGCCACGAGACCGCGGGCGTCATCGCGGCCGTCGCCGACGATGTGACCGGCTGGAAGGTCGGCGACCGCGTCGTCTGCGAGACCGCCGCCTCCATCTGCGGAGTGTGCGCCCTGTGTCGCACGGGCCGCTACAACCTGTGCCCCGAGCGTCAGGGCTATGGCGCGATCCGAGACGGCGCCTTCGGTGAACTGCTGCTCGCCGAGCCGCGTGTGCTGCACCGCATCCCCGACAACGTCAGCTTCGAGCAGGCCGCGATGACCGAGCCGTTCGCGGTCGCGTACACCGGCGTCGTCGAGCGCGCCGACATCAAGCCCGGCGACCTCGTCGTCGTGCAGGGTGCTGGGACGATCGGCCAGCTCGCGGCGCAGATGGCGCGGCTGCGCGGAGCCGGCACCGTCATCATGCTCGGCACCTCGATCGACGAGGCGCGTCTGGCGAAGGCACGCGAGATGGGTGTCGACCGCACGATCGACATCACGACCGAGGACGCGAACGCGGTCATCGCGCAGCTGGGCGATGGACTGGGGGCGCATGTGGTCATCGAGGCGACGGGCGTGAGCATCGCGCTCAAACAGAGCCTCGAGATCGTGCGCCCCTACGGCACGATCGTGAAGATCGGGTGGGGGCCTCAGCCCCTGAACTTCAGCCTCGACCCGCTGGTGGCGAAGGCCGTGACTCTCGCCGGCTCGTTCTCGCACACCTGGACCACCTGGGAGGCGGTGCTCTCGATGTTCTCGACGGGCACGCTCCAGACGGACAAGGTGCTCGGCGGCGTCTACCCGCTCGAGGAGTGGGAGGAGGCGTTCGAGGCCATGGAGTCCGGACGCAATGTGAAGAGCGTCATGCTCTTCTCCTGAACGAACATGGCGAGGGCCCCGCAGGCATCCTGCGGGGCCCTCGCCATGTTCCTTCAGCGGATCAGGAGAACTCGTCGAGTGTGTCGCTCACGAGGAGTCGCGCGAGACGCTCCGCCGCTTCGCCGTCGTGCGCCGCGATCGCCTGGGCGAGCTCGCGGTGCGTGATGATCGAGCTCTCGGTCACATCGTGCATGCCGGGTCGAGTGTCCATGGCCCGGGCGTGCAGTGTTGCGCCGATGGTGTCCGAGAGCTGCGCGATGACGGGGTTTGCCGTGCCTTCGAGCAGCAGGCGGTGGAACGTGGCGTCCGCGTCGAAGTAGGCGCGCAGGTCGTGGGTCTCGTGGATGGCGGCTGACATCCGCTCGGCCGCATCCACGAGGGCTTCCGCCTGCTCGTCGCTGATCCGCTCGCTCGCAAAGCGCGCTGCCGCCTGCTCGAGGCCGAGGCGCAGCTCGAGCAGCTCGCGCATCTGCTGCCGGTAGTCGTGGCCTTGCGAGCGCCAATGGACGACGTGCGGGTTGAGCAGATCCCATCTTTCCCGGGGCTGCACACGCGTGCCGACCTGGGGGCGCGACTCGAGCAGCCCCATCGATGCGAGTGAGCGCAGGCTTTCGCGCACGACCGAGCGCGAGACGCCGAACCGCTCGGAGATCTGCTCGGCGAACACGATGCTGCCGATGGGGAGCGTGCCGTCGATGATCTCCTGGCCGAGTGCCTCGAAGACGTGCGCATACAGTCCGCTGCCGACGCGGCTGCGGTGTTTGGCGCTGGGTGATTGGCGCGCGGTGAGATCGACCATGGATGTCCTTCAGGGGGGATGTGGTGGGGTCAGAGGAGGTCGTGGCCCTCGCTGGCGGCGCGCTCGTACGCGATTCGGGGAACCTGGGTGGCGAGCTTGCCTCCGCTGATGTCGATCAGCGTACCCGTGATGTAGCGGGCCTGGTCGGAGGCGAGGAAGCAGATGAGGTTGGCGATGTCGCTCTTCTCGCCCCAGCTGCGCAGGGTGAGCGTGTCGAGCAGGCGCGACTGCTCCGCGGCGGGACGTTCGGTGAAGCCGTTGATGGCCGTGGGGATCATCCCCGGTGCGTAGGCGTTCGCGGTGATGTTCCAGGGGCCGACTTCGCCGGCGAGGGCGCGTGTGAACTGGGTGACGGCCGACTTGGAGCCGGCGTAGGCCGCGGATCCGACGATCGGAACGATCGCGGCGAACGATGCGGCGTTGATGATGCGGCCCCGCTTCTGGCGCTTCATGATCGGCAGCACCGCCTGGCATGTGAGGTAGGTGCCCTTGACGTTGATGTCGAAGCAGCGGTCCCAGATGTCTTCGGGGAGCTCGGAGACGAGGCCGTCGCCTCCGACGCCTGCGTTGTTCACAAGGATGTCGAGGCGGCCGAAGCGCGCGTCGACGTCGGCGACGATCTCGCGGATGCGGGCTCCGTCGCGCACGTCGCAGGTGTACTGAGCGTGCTCGCCTCCGATGGTGCCGAGCTCGTCGGCGAGGCTGGCGAGGTCGTCGGGGTTGATGTCGAGCGCGACGGTCGTGACGCCTTCGCGGGCGAGGGTGAGGACGATCTCGCGGCCGATTCCGCGACCGACTCCGGTGACGACGGCTACCTGACCGGTGAGTGTGAGTTCCACGCTGTGCCTCCTTGCGACTGTGGGGTGTGCGAAGCGTCGCGCGGCCGGTTGCCGAATCGTGACTTGTGGAGCTTCGTTGTATTAGTATTATTTATAAGGGTTATCTGACCTGAATCACAGCACACGCATCCAGAGTCGGCTGCGTGCCCAATGAAAGGGAGATGCAGTGAAGCATCGTTCGATCAAGCTGACCACCGCCGCAGTCGCGGTCGCAGCGCTCACCACGGGACTCCTGGCTGGTTGCTCCAGCGACGAAGGAGGTGCAGAGGGCGGAGCACAGACCCTCCGCGTCACTCTCGCGAACCACGTCTGGACCGACATCGTCAAGGACAAGATCTCGGAGTTCGAGGCGGCCAACGAGGGCGTCAAGGTCGAGCTCACGCAGCTCGGCGAAGACCAGCTGTCTGACCAGTACAACGTCAAGCTCAACGCGGGTACCGATGAGATCGACGTGATGATGTACCGCCCCCTCCAGGAGGGCAAGCTCTTCGCGCAGAATGGCTACCTCGCGGACCTCAGCGACTACGTCGCGCAGGACTCGGCCTGGGACTGGAGCGACTTCCAGGAGGGCCCGGTCGAGGCGACCACCTTCGAGGGCTCCGTCGTCGGCGTGCCGATCATCACCGAGCAGGAGGTGCTCTACTACCGCAGCGACGTGCTCGAGAGCATGGGCATCGAGGTCCCGAAGACTCTCGACGAGCTCGAGGCGGCCGCCAAGGCGATCAAGGAGCAGGGCGAGATCGCCGGCTTCGTCGCCCGTACCGGTGTCTCGGCCGCAGTCACCCAGTTCTCGAGCTACCTGTACTCGATGGGCGGCGACTTCGCGAACGAGGACTACACCACGTCCACGATCGACTCCGCTGAGGCCAAGGCTGCATACGAGCTGTACGGCCGCCTCATCGGCCAGTACGGTCCCGACAACGTGTCGACCGACATGAGCTGGCCTGACGCGGCCGCGCTCTTCGCGCAGGGTCAGGTCGCGTTCTACACCGACGCGTCCAGCCTCTACAAGAACCTCGCCGAGGAGGAGAACTCCACGGTCTGGGAGCACGTCGGATACGCGCCGTTCCCCGCCGGTCCCGCCGGCTCGCTGCCCTACAACGTTCCGTCGTGGGCGCTCGGCATCAACAGCGACTCCAACAAGAAGGACCTCGCGTTCGACTTCATCCAGTGGCTCACGAGCCCCGAGATGACACTCGAGGTGCAGACCGCCGGTGTTCCGGCCGCGCGCACCTCGGTGTGGGAGAACCCCGCCGGCATCTCGAGCTTCCCCGAGCAGCTCGCTGAGGCGATCGCGATCGGCTCCGAGACCGGTGTCGGCTACGACCGTCCGCGCGTCGTCTCGGTTGCCGAGGCCCGCGAGATCGTCGGTGCCCCGATCGTCGTCGCCATCACGGGCGGTGACGTCGACGCCGCCATCAAGAAGGCGCACGAGGACTTCCAGAAGTTCCTCGACGACGAGAACTGAGTTCTCGCTCACTGAGCACTGACTCACACCGGTGGTGCGGCGGGGAGACCCGCCGCACCACCATCCGTCGAATCCCCCCGCTGCGGCACAAGCCGACCTGGAGATAGCAATGAGTACAACGACCGGTACGCGAGCAAGGACACAGTCGTCCTTCTCTCTCTGGGTCAACCGCCACCGGAAGTGGGTGCTCGCGGCACCGGCCATGGCGTTCGTGGCCCTTCTGATCACCTTCCCGCTCGCGTGGACGCTCTACCTGAGCCTCACCGACGCATCCGGATCCATCCGCTCGTCCCACGACTTCATCGGGCTCGAGAACTACGCCGAGATCCTCACCGACACCGACCGCTTCTGGCCGGCAGTCGCCCGCACGGCGATCTTCACCGGCGGCGCGATGCTCGTCGAGATGGTGCTCGGCATGCTCATCGCCCTGCTGCTGTGGCGTCCGTTCCGCGGACAGGGCTTCGTGCGCGTCATCATCCTCCTGCCTCTGGTTGCGACTCCCGTCGCCGTCGGCATGATGTGGCGTCTCATCTTCGAGCCCTCCATCGGCTTCGCGAACCAGTTCCTGTCGTGGTTCGGCATCCCCGCGCAGCCGTGGCTCGCGGGTGAGGCCACGGCGCTGCCGACCCTCATCTTCGTCGACATCTGGCAGTGGACGCCGATGGTCGTGCTCATTCTCCTCGCGGGACTCACGTCGCTCTCGGACGAGCCCGATGAGGCCGCCCGCGTCGACGGCGCAAACGCCTGGCAGCGGTTCTGGTACGTCACGTTCCCGCTCGTCATGCCGACGTTCATCACCGCGATCCTGCTGCGCGGCATCGACGCTCTCAAGACCTTCGACATCCTGTACGCCACGAAGGGCAAGGGCGGCGGCTCGTTCCATGAGGTCGAGACGCTCAACGTCTACGCCTACGGACTGAGCTTCGACTACCAGAAGTACGGAGAGTCCTCCGCCGTGCTGATCGTCTTCTTCATGATGATCATCGGCTGCATCTGGATCCTCACCATCCGCAAGAAGAAGAGCGCCCTCTGATGACCTCGACAGCCACCTCCCTCATCCGGACGACGTCCCCCGTCCAGCGTCGTCGCCGCCGCGGACTCGGATACAAGTCGTTCCGCACCATCGCCCTCCTCGTGGTCGCGCTCTCGTTCCTCGCGCCCGTCGTGTGGATGCTGCTCGCCTCGTTCAAGACGAACGTCGACATCTACAACTCGGAAGCGGCGTTCGTCTTCACGCCGACGCTCAAGAACTACGACACGGTCTTCCAGCAGGCTGACTACATCCAGTACATCTGGAACAGCTTCTTCGTCGCGGCTGTCGCGACGGCGCTGTCGCTCGTGCTCGCGGTGCCCGCCGCATATTCGATGAGCCGCTTCGTGATGAAGAAGTCGGCTGTTCTGGTGCTGCTCGCGCGTGTCATCCCGGGCGTCAGCCTGCTCGTGCCGTGGTACTTCGTGTTCGCGAACATGCGCATCGTCGGCACCTACACGCCGCTCGTGCTGTCGCACATGTTCGTGTCGCTGCCGCTCATCCTCTACATCATGATGTCGTTCTTCGACTCGCTTCCGGAGGAGCTCGAGGAGCAGGCGCAGGTCGACGGCCTCACGCCGATCGGGGCATTCTGGCGCATCACGCTGCCGCTGTCCGTTCCCGGCATCGCAACGGCGAGCATCCTGTCGTTCATCTTCTCGTGGAACAACTTCATGTTCGCGCTCGTGCTCTCGGGTGCCAGCACGAAGACGCTCCCCGTGGCGATCTTCGACTTCGTCGGATACGCCTCGATCGACTGGGGCGGCCTCATGGCCGCCGCCGTCGTCGTTACGATTCCCATCATGATCATCGCTCTGTTCACCCAGAAGTACATCGTCTCCGGTCTCACCGCGGGAGCGACGAAGGGTTGAGTCAGCACACGGGGTCCCTGCCCCCCGTCGTCGTCATGGGGGTGCAGGGCTCGGGCAAGTCGACTGTGGCGGAGCTCATCGCGGAGCGGATCGGCGGCCGGTACATCGATGGCGATCGTCTGCACCCGGCCGAGAACATCACCAAGATGGCGACCGGCGTGCCGCTGACGGATGCGGACCGCGAACCCTGGCTGCACGTGATCGGAGACGTTCTCCAGACGGGGCGCGACACCGGGATCGTGGTGGTGTGCTCCGCTCTGAAGCGCGCGTACCGTGATCTGCTGCGCGCGGATGCGCCGGGTGCGGTGTTCGTGCACCTGCACGGATCGTTCGAGCTCATCTCGTCCAGGGTCAACGCGCGCTCCCATGAGTACATGCCGGCGTCGCTGCTCCAGTCGCAGTTCGACGCCCTCGAACCCCTCGACGTTGATGAGTCAGGTATCTGTCTGGACGTGGCAGACTCGCCGCAGAGGATCGCGGATGCGGCCGTCGCATTCGTGCAGACGCACCGCTGCGATCCCTCCGTCTGAGCATCGCGGCCTCGGCCGCCCGAGGGGAGACCATCCGTGACTGAGCGACTCCGCGTCGTGATCGCCGTTCCGCTCGAGCAGGAGTTCGTCGCCGAACTCGAACGCGACGAACGGCTCGAGGTGGTGCACCGGCCCGACCTTCTCAACCCGCCGAGCCAGGACTGGATGGCGGGGCCCAAGACACGGGACGCCGCCGAGCAGGCCGAGTACGAGGCGTACCTCGACGACGCCGACGTGCTCTACGGCATCCCCGACGAATCCGG
The DNA here is from genome assembly GCF_011751865.2 of Salinibacterium sp. ZJ70. Classification (GTDB taxonomy): domain Bacteria; phylum Actinomycetota; class Actinomycetes; order Actinomycetales; family Microbacteriaceae; genus Homoserinibacter. The sequence continues at coordinate 726,664 of NZ_CP061770.1, forward strand.
CCGCGCGCTCGCGCGCACCGTCGCCGCCAACCCCCGCCTGCGCTGGGTGCACACGATGGCGGCAGGAGGCGGCCAGCAGGTGAAGTCGGCGCACCTCGATTCCGAGGCGCTCTCCCGCATCATCTTCACCACCTCCGCGGGAGTGCATGCCGAGCCGCTCGCGGAGTTCGCGGTGTTCGGCGTGCTCGCCGGACTCAAGCGGCTCCCGTGGATGCAGGGGCTTCAGCGCGAGCGCCAGTGGGGACCCCGCGAGGCGATGCGACAGCTCACCGAGTCGACGGTGGTCGTGGTCGGCCTCGGCGCGATCGGGCGCACGGTCGCGCACAAGCTCACGGGGCTCGGATGCCGTGTCGTCGGTGTGCACCGGCGCGACGTCGACGCCGACGTCGAGCGCATCGTGACCGTCGACGAGCTCGCCGTGGTCGCCTCCGAAGCGGACGCGATCGTGCTGGCGCTGCCGAAGACCGAGGCGACGGAGAAGATGCTCTCCGCTGAGGTGCTCGCATCCGTCAAGCCCGGTGTCACCGTCGTCAACGTCGGTCGGGGAAGCACGGTCGATGAGCCTGCCCTGATCGAGGCGCTCGGAGACGGTCGCGTCGACCTCGCCGTGCTCGATGTCACCGCCGTCGAGCCGTTGCCCGCGGACAGCCCGCTGTGGGACCTTCCGAACGTGATCCTGTCGCCCCACACGGCAGCCATCAGCCCGCATGAGCCCCGTCGCATCTTCGAGCTGTTCTCTCGCAACCTGGGCCGGTTCCTCGACGGCGAGCAGATGCAGAACGTGGTCAACACCCGCGAGTTCTACTGAACGCGGTCGTCAGGTAGACTGGCCCGCGAACTTCGGCGAGGGTCTCGATCCGTCAGGACAGGGACCGTGATCGACGCGGTGGGCGGGCCCAGAGTCTTTCCTCACGCTGTTGTGCGTTCGAGTTGACAATCACACGACGGGGCCGACGCCCCACTGAAGGAGCAATCATGACTGACGGCACCAAGCTCGCCGCCGAGATCCGCGACCAGTTCGGCAAGGGCGCGGCCCGCAAGATCCGCGCCGCCGGCAAGGTCCCCGCGGTCATCTACGGCCACGGCACCGAGCCCCAGCACATCACCCTGCCGGCGCACGAGACCGCGCTCATCCTGCGCAAGGCGAACGCGGTCCTCGACATCGACATCGCCGGCAAGCACGAGCTCACCCTCGTCAAGGACGTCCAGAAGGACCCGGTGCGCCAGATCATCGAGCACATCGACCTCATCGTCGTGACGAAGGGCGAGAAGGTCCAGGTCGAGGTCGCCGTTCACGTCGAAGGTGAAGCCGCCCCCGGCTCGATCGTGCAGGTCGAGAACTCCACGATCACGGTCGAGACTGAGGCCACCCACATCCCCGAGAGTGTCTCGGTGAGCGTCGAGGGCGCCGAGGAGGGCACGCACATCACCGCTGGTGACATCGAGCTCCCCAAGGGCACCACGCTCATCACCGACGCGGACACCCTCGTCGTCAACGTGACCGCCCCGGCCAAGGCCGCCGAGTCCGCGGACGCTGAGGCGCCCGCCGCGGCCGCCGAGTAATCCACTCGGAACTCTCGACGCTTCTCGGATCACAGATCTGTGGCAGATGACGTCTGGCTCGTAGCCGGGCTCGGGAATCCCGGGCCCGGCTACGCCGCTCATCGCCACAATGTGGGCCAGATGGCCCTCGATGTGCTCGCGGAGCGCATCGGCGCGCGATTCTCGCGCCACAAGACCAACACCCAGCTCGCCGAAGGGCGGCTGGGTCCGGGGCTTGCGAAGCTCGTGCTCGTGAAGCCCAACTCCTACATGAACCTCTCGGGCGGCCCCGTCTCGTCGGCCGCCAAGTTCTTCGGGCTCGGCGCCGACCGCGTGATCGTGCTGCACGACGAGCTCGACATCCCGTTCGACACGGTGAAGCTCAAGGTGGGTGGCGGCCACGGCGGCCACAATGGCCTCCGCGACATCCAGTCGGCCCTCGGCACCGCCGACTTCGCGCGCGTGCGGATCGGCATCGGACGCCCACCCGGGCGTCAGGATGCCGCCGACTTCGTGCTCGCGCCGTTCAGCAAGGCGGAGCGCGAGGCGCTCCCGATGCTGCTGTCGGATGCGGCTGACGCCACCGAGGACCTCGTGCGCGAGGGGCTGCTCGCGGCTCAGCAGCGCTGGCACGCCCCTCGGGTCTAGCTTCTCGCCTCGCCGCACTCGCCCGCTCGCCGGGTCGTCCGAGGCGCCGCCACGCGCCGCTCGTCCTCAGCGCGCGAGCGTCGCCGCCTCGTCGAGTACAGCGGCGAGAGCCGCAGGATCGTGTGCGAAGCGACCGAGGAACACCCCGTCCACCGCGCCGGCGAGCTCGGTCAGCAGGCCAGGACCGGCGCTTCCTCCGTAGATGACTGCGGAGCCGCCCCTGCCGGGGAGCGCGCACACCACGTCACGGAGTCCGGCGCACACCTCTGCTGTGTGGGCGGCAGGGGCAGGCTCTGGGGCCCCGATCGCCCACACCGGCTCGTACGCGACGATGATGCGGCCGTCGGGAGCGCCGTCGATCGCCGCCTCCACCTGCTGGGTGGCGATCGCGAGAGCGTCGGCGGGAGAGAGCCTCTGGGGTTCGCCCACGCACAGCAGGGGAGTGAGGCCGTGGTGCAGTGCCGCCGCCGTCTTGGCCGCGATCACCTCGTCCGTGTCGCCGAAGAGACGACGACGTTCGGCATGACCGATCTCCGCCATCCGCACGCCGATCTCGGCGAGCTCAGATGCGGCGACTTCACCGGTGAACGCGCCGGGGGCATACGCCGAGACGTCCTGGGCGGCAATGGCGGCTCGGGTCCCGGCGAACGCCTCCATCGCGGGAATCAGCTGCGGATAAGTGGGCGCCACGAAGAACTCGACGGCACCCTCCGCGACTGCGGAGCTGCGGGAGACGACGTCAGCGGCATCCGCGAGCCAGTCGCGCGCCGCGCGGTGGCCGAAGTAGGTCTTGAAGCTGACTCCGACGATCACCGGGGTCACCCGCAGGCCCCCGTCTGCTCGTACTCGCCGATGAGCGCGACCTTCTCGGCGCTGGGGCTCGTGGCGTCGAACCGGTACTCGAGCCATTCGCGTGCCAGTCGGCGGGCGAGCTCGATCCCGACGACACGCTGGCCCATGCACAGCACCTGGGCGTCGTTCGAGAGGATCGACCGCTCGACCGAGAAGCTGTCGTGGGCGGTCACCGCTCGGATTCCGATGACCTTGTTGGCCGCGATCGCAACGCCCAGACCGGTGCCGCAGATGAGGATCGCGCGGTCGGCTTCGCCGGAGGCGACCAGTTCGGCGGCGGCGATCGCCACCTGCGGATACGCCGTGTGCCCGTCCGCGTCGACACCCACGTCGGTGACGGATGCGACGAGCGGCGATGCCTCCAGGTCGGCCCTGATGGCCTCTTTGTAGGCGAATCCTGCGTCGTCGCTGCCGATGACGAGGCGGAGCGGTGCGGTCTGGTTCACGAGATGTGGTCCTTTCGATCGAGGATGTCGGCGACAGTGCGCGTGATGAGGGCGAAGGAGTGAGCACCTGCGTCGGGCGTGCCGAGGCTGCGCTCGGCATGCGGCCGGGCCCGACCCATGCGGGGGAGCATCTGCGCTGTCGCCTCTGCAGCTGCGGTGGCCGTGACTGAGGCCGCGCGCCATGCCGTAGCGAGAGCATCTCCGGCATCGATGCGCGTCGCGAGATCGTCCGCGAACGGGGCGATCGCGTCGACCATCGTCTTGTCGCCGAGTTGCGCTCTGCCGAACGCGCAGATGGCGTCGAGAGCCGCCGTGCAGCCGGAGCTCACCCGGCTCGCGGTGGGTGCCTCGTCGTCGCCCAGACGCTCGCCGAGGCTTCTGAGGGCGAGGCCCCACAGCGCGCCGGAGGTGCCTCCGGCGCGGTCGGACCAGGCATCCGCCACATAGGCGAGGAGAGATCCCGCTCCTGCGCCCGCCTCGCGAGCGACAGCGGCTGCTGCAGCCGCGGCCGTGGCGCCCCGCTGCATGCCGATGCCGTGGTCTCCGTCTCCGGCGACAGCGTCGATGCGTCCGAGCTCGTCGACCGCCTGGTCGATCGCACGCGCGGTCGCTGCGAGTGCCTCGGCGATCAGGGCGGCGGCGTGGCGAGAGCCCGCGTCGGCCTCCGGGAATTGCATGACGTTGAGTGGGGCGACCTCTCCGGTGCTCTCGACGCGGCGGTGCGCGGTCATCGCGCCGTGGCGGAAGGCAGGCGCGTCGGCGGGAGCGAGCCAGAGCGCCTCGAGCTCGTCGGTGAGCCACATGAGGGTGAGCGAGGCCCCCGCCATGTCGAAGCTCGTGCAGAATTCGCCGACCTGAGGAGCGATGATCTCAATGCCTGCCTGCTCGAGGCGCCGGGCGATGCCGCCGTAGACGACGTACAGCTCTTCGTATTTCACGGAGCCGAGACCGTTGAGCAGCAGGGTGACGCGCTGCCCGTCCGGCGAGTCCACGCCGTCGGGGAGCTCGGCGAGCAGCGAGCGCACGAGCAGCTCAGCCAGACCGTCGGCCGTCGGAATGTCGGTTTCGTCGATTCCGGGTTCGCCGTGGATGCCGAGGCCGACCGCCATCCGTCCCTCGGGGACGGTGAACAGGGGGGCGTCCGCACCGGGAAGCGTGCAGCCCGAGAAGGCGACGCCGAGGGTGCGGGTGCGCGCGTTGGCCAGCGTCGCCACCCGGTGGACCTCGTCGAGGTTCGCTCCGCGCTCGGCTGCGGCACCAGCCACCTTGAACACGGTGAGGTCGCCGGCGATGCCGCGCCGCTTGTGTGCCTCGTGCGGCGGCGCGGAGGAGATGTCGTCGGTGACGACCACGGTGCGCGTGCGGATTCCCTCGCTGAGCAGCCGCGCTTCGGCGGCGTCGAAGTTCAGGACGTCGCCGGCGTAGTTGCCGTACGAGAAGAGCACCCCTTTTCCCTGATCGGCGGCGCGGGCGACCGAGAGGATCTGCTGGGTGGAGGGTGACGCGAACACGTTCCCCATCGCGGCGCCGTGGGCGAGTCCCGCGCCGACGAGGCCGCCGAATGCCGGGTAGTGGCCGGAGCCGCCGCCGATGATGAGGGTCACGGTGGGCTCGTCCGCCTGCGTCGCCCGGACGACACCTCCAGGTGCCGCACGCACGTGATCGCGATGGGCGGCGGCGAATCCGGCGATCATCTCGTCAGCGAACGCCGTCGGGTCGTTGAACAGTCGTGTCATCGGGTCTCCTCATCGATGAGCGCATACGCGTCCTTCCTGAATACGGGTCGGAGGGCGGCGGGCGCTTGCGTTTCCGTGCCGTGATGTTGCGGAGGGCGCCACCCTGCATCTCGGGGGCGATCGTGCCTCGTCCGTGAGAAAGCGTCGGGAGGCGCGGGAGTGCGAGTATGACGAGACACCTAAAGCCAGCGCAGGCCCAAGGCCGCGCGGACAAGGTGCATTCGAGCCATCCGCGCTGATGTCGGACGGCGCCTAGAACGTGTCGGGCACGTGCAAGCCGCAGTTGCGGCCTCCGAGAGAGAGTTGCCCCACCACGACCCAACGAGGAGCCGCCGGTGACTGTAGAAACGCCCCCGACCGAGACGCCGACGCCGTCGCGGCCGCTCGCGACCGCCCCGCGTCGATCCGCCAGCGCGCGCAACGCGCGGCGCACCGACTCGCGCTCGCTCTGGATCTTCCTGGTTCCTGCCGGAATCGTCTACGGCTTCGTCGTGCTCATCCCGAGCCTCCAGGGCGTCTTCTTCTCGTTCACCAACTGGAACGGGCTCGACCCCGACTGGGAGTTCATCGGCTTCGCGAACTTCGACCGCCTCTTCGGCGATGCCAACGGTGTGAAGGCCATCGGCAACACCTTCATCTACGCGATCATCACCACGATCTTCGAGAACATCTTCGGTCTGCTCATCGCGCTCGCACTGCACTCCCGCATCAAGAGCCGCAACGTCCTGCGCGTGCTGTTCTTCATGCCCGTCGTGTTGCTCTCCGTGGTGATCGCCTACCTGTGGCAGTACCTCTTCCAGGTCAACAACGGGGCGATCACTCAGCTCATCCAGGCGATCGGCTTCACCGACGTGAACCCGAACTGGCTGGGCGACCCCAACCTCGTCGTCTATTCCATCTGCGTCATCGTGATCTGGCAGTTCACGGGATACACGATGGTCATCTACCTGGCCGGGCTGCAGGGTATCCCCGAGGAGCAGCTCGAAGCCGCATCCCTTGACGGCGCGAGCGCCGTGCAGCGCTTCTGGCACGTGGTGCGGCCGCTGCTCGCTCCGGCGATCACCGTGAACATCATGCTGTCGCTCATCCGCGGGTTCATGATCTTCGACCAGATCTGGGTCACCACAGGCGGTGGTCCCGCCGACACGAGCCACTCTCTGTCGACCCTCGTGTACCGCACCGCATTCCAGTTCGGAGAACTCGGCCGCGGGGCCGCGATCGCCGTCGTGCTCGCTGTCATCGTCGCCGTTCTCGGGTACTTCCAGTACCGCGGCCTTCTTCGCTCGGGAGGATCCAAGTGACCCGCTACACCTGGCGCACCGGCACGCTCGAAGCGGTGATGATCGTCATCGCGCTGATCTTCATGGTGCCGATCTACGTGCTCGTCAACCTCTCGGTGCGTGAGCAGAGCGATCTCACCTCACCGCTGCTGCCGACGCAGAACCCCACCTTCGGGAACTTCGCGGTGGCGTGGGAGAAGTCCGGGCTCGCCCAGGCGATGGTGAACAGCACCCTGATCACCGTTATCAGCGTGGGTCTGCTGGTCGTCGTCGGAGCGATGTGCGCCTACGCCCTCGCTCGTGCCACCGCACGTTGGTCGTCGCCGGCGTTCTACCTGTTCATGATCGGGCTGCTCATCCCGTTCCAGCTGGGGCTCGTTCCGCTGTACCGCAACTTCGCGGCGATGGGTCTGCTGGGCTCGGTCGTGCCGCTCGTCATCATCTACATCGGTCTGAGACTGCCGTTCACGCTGTTCCTCTACACCACGTTCCTGCGCCAGATCCCGGCGGAATACGAAGAGGCTGCGGCGATCGACGGTGCGGGGATCTTCACCCGCTTCCGCCGAGTGGTCTTCCCTCTGCTGCGCCCCATCACAGGAACCGTGATCATCCTCAACGGCCTCTTCGTGTGGAACGACTTCCTCACCCCCCTGCTGTACCTCAGCGGCTCGGTGAACCGCACAGTGCCGCTCGCGGTCTACAGCTTCGTCAACGACAACACCACCATCTGGCCACTCGTCTTCGCCGCACTGATCATCAGCGTGATTCCTGTGCTGATCGCGTTCTTCATCTTCCAGAAGACGCTCATCAAGGGATTCGCCAGCGGCGTCAAGGGCTGATCGCACGTCAGCCTGCATCACCACCCACACCTGCACCACCTCGGAAAGGAAACACAATGCAGTGGACCCGCTCACTGGCCACCGGAGGCGCGACACTCGCCCTCGCCAGCCTCGTACTCACGGGCTGCGCAGCGCCCGGCACCGATTCGGGCGCGCCTGCCGCGACCGATGACGGCACCTTCCTCAAGATCGACTGGCTCGCGAACGAGAAGGCCGGAATCGACGCTGTCGTCGCCGCCTTCCAGGAGGCGAACCCCGGCGTGCAGGTCGTCGTCACGACAGCCGACACCGCCCAGTACCAGGCGTCGATCCGCACGCAGCTGGGGACGGGAACGGCGGCGGACGTGTTCTACGTCTGGCCCGGCGACGGCAACACCGCCGCTATCCGTCAGCTCGACGGCGGCGACTTCATGACCGATCTCTCGGACGAGGCTTGGGTCGCCAAGTACCCCGACTTCATCCGCGAGCTCGTGTCGATCGACGATGAGGCGTACATCATGGCGCCGCTCGCGACGGCGTTCGCGCCCGTGTACAACGCGTCGGCGCTCGCGACCTCCGGTCTCGAGGCGCCCACCACGTGGAGCGAGGTCATCCCGTTCTGTGAGGCGGCTGTCGCTTCCGGCAAGGTTGCGTTCGCGCTCGCTGGCAACAATCTGTACGCGGGTCAGGCGCCGTACTACGCGCTGGTCGCTGACCTCGTATACGGAACGGGCACCGAATTCGACCAGGAGCTCCTGGACGGCAAGACCACCTTCGACTCGCACGAGGGCTACCTCGAGGCCACCGAGAAGTACCTCGAGATGATCGACGCCGGCTGCTTCCAGCCGAACGCCACCGGCACCCCGTACGACGAGTCGAACCGTATGGTCGCCTCGGGTGAGGCTCTCGGCCAGTTCCTCATCGGCACCCGCATCGCCGCGCTTCAGGCCGCCGCTCCGGACGAGACCTTCACGATCGTCCCGTTCCACAGCGACGACGATGACGCCACCAACGCGCTCACCCTCTCGACCCAGGGTGGAGCGGCTGTCTACGCGAAGTCGCCTCGCCAGGAGACCGCGAAGAAGTTCGTTGCATTCCTCGCGGACAACATCTCGCTGTACCAGTCGGTGATGCCGGGAACGATCCCGACCATCACCGACGGCTTCGAGCCGAAGGATGCCAACGAGCAGGTCCTCGCTGACGCGCTCGGTGATGGCAGCGCCGTGCACTACCTCAACCAGATGTGGCCGAACGCTCGCATCGAGTCGGCTATGGTCAACGGCATCCAGGGCCTCCTGATCGGCACCATGACGCCGAAGCAGATGCTCGAGGGCATGCAGAAGGAGTTCGACACCAAGTAAGGTGCAGAACCCCGCGGTGGCCGCCTTCCCCGGAAGGCGGCCACCGTCGTCTGCGCTCCTTCTGGCGAGGAGACGATGAGGGCCCCCGCTCGCAGGAGCGGGGGCCCTCATCGGTGCTCAGCCGAACGTGAGCACGACCTTTCCGGCCAGATGTCCGGTCTCAAGTCGGCGATACGCCTCCTGGATCTGCTCGAAGGGGAACTCCTCTTCGATGCGCATTCGCAGTGCGCCGGACACGAGATCGGCGGTGATCGCATCGACGACATCTCGGTTCATCCCGCGGCGGGCCACGTACTCGACCTCGTACCAGGTGCTGTACCCGGAGATCGTGTTGATACGGTGGCGCGGCACGCCGAGGCTCAGCGCCGCCTCGATGGTCGCCTGACCCTCGTGGTCGAGGACGATGGAGATGCCTTCCGGGGCGATCTCCTTCAGACGGTCCGCGAGGCCTGGGCCATAGCTGACGGGCTCCACGCCCAGCTCGCGCAGCAGGGAGTGGTTGCGCTCGCTCGCCGTTCCGATGACGCGTGCGCCGCTGCGCACGGCGTACTGGGACGCGAAGAACCCCACCCCGCCCGCCGCGGCGCTGACGAGCACCGTGTCGCCGGGGCCGGGATTCTGGGAGAAGACGGCGACGGCGGCCGTCTGGACAGCCACCGGGACGCTCGCAGCCCAGGTCCACGGGAGTTCGGCGGGCTTGGGGGCGAGGAGTCCGGCGGGGGTCACCGCGTACTCGCCGATCACCCACTCGCCGGTGCCGATCACCTCGTCGCCCACGGCGAACTCGGTGACAGCGGAGCCGACGACCTCGACGGTGCCTGCGTACTCCCGGCCGATGCCCGACGGCAGCGGCGCCACGGGTGTCGCGCCCCGCCGCACCTTCACGTCGGCGGGGTTGAGACCCGCGGCTCGAAGCCGCACGAGACACTCGTCAGGGCCGGGCTCCGGGCGTTCGACCTCGACGATCTCCACCACCTCCGGTCCGCCGTACCGGGCGTATCGGGCTGCACGCATCGTGCTCATTCGGGTGCTCCTTCCGCGCCGAGTGCTCGGCGGATCTCATCGATGGTCTCCAGCACGTCGACTGACCGTGCGAGGGGGTGCATGGGGGACTCCGTCAGTCCGTCGGCGATGTGCTGCGCCGCCCAGGCCGCCTGCCAGCACAGTCCGTCGGATCCGACGATGCCGCTGCGGTCGTCGAACCGTGAGATCGGAGAGTTCGCGCTGTCGATCAGCTCGAGGCTACCGGGCAGCGGCAGCCGCGAGTCGAGCCGAATCCGGCCGGCATCGCCAGCGATCGTCGCATGTGAGCTCGTCCACGTGCGCAGGCTCGCGCCGACGGTGGCGAGCGCACTCCCGTGGTGCATCACCGCGCAGAACTGATCCTCGATCCCGGTCGCTGCGGTGGTTCCACTGACTACGATGCGATCGGGACGGCCGAGCACGAGCTGGTCGAGCCACAGCGGATACACACCGATGTCGAGCGCCGCGCCGCCGCCGAGAGCGGGGTCGAAGAGGCGGTTGCGTGCGTCGTAGGCGACCCCGCCCAATCCGATCTCCGCCTGCAGCAGCACAGGTTCGCCGACCGCCCCATCTGCGAGCAGCTGCGTGAGCACGCTCGTCTTCGGGTGGAATCGGGTATGCATCGCCTCCATCGCGAAGCGACCCGCGCGGTGAGCGGCCGCGGCGATCTCGCGTGCTTCGGCTGCACTCGCGGCGAGCGGCTTCTCCACGAGAACGTGCTTGCCGTGCTCCAGCGCGAGCAGAGCGAGGGGCAGATGGTGTGTGTGCGGTGCGGCGACGTAGACGATGTCGACAGCTGGGTCGGCGACGAGCTGCCGATAGTCGCCGTAGGACCGCGCGATTCCATGCTCCGATGCGAAGGCGTCCGCCCGCGCTGTGTCCCGCGACGCGACGGCGTCGATCCGCTGATCGGTGTGTCGGTGCAGCGCAGACGCGAATGAGCGCGCGATCGCCCCCGGCGCCAGCACGCCCCATCGCAGGCGCGGTCCGCCGCGCAGCAGCGGCAGGACGGGCGCCGGCATGGCCGTTGTCATTCGTCCAGGCTTGCACGCCGGTGCTGGCCGAGCTCGCTTGTGTCCACCTCTCGCAAATGGATGGCGTCGTCGTGCAATCGATGAGGGTGGCGCGGGTGATCCAGATGGTGGCCGCGATGCGCAACGTGCTCGGATCCTCCGCTCGATAGGATCCGAGCGGACCCGTCACATCGGGTTATGTGGAAGGACCGGATCTGTGACCCCCGAGCCGACAGCGCGCGTTACGCGCCCGAAACGGGTGACGCATGATGACATCGCGCGCGCGTGCGGTGTCTCGCGCGCGACCGTGAGCTACGTGCTCAACGATGTACCGGGCCGCATGATCTCCGATGCCACGAAGGAGCTCGTGCTGCGCACGGCCCGCGAGCTCGGCCACGTGCCGTATGCGCCTGCGCGCATGCTGCGCCTCGGGCGAAGCGATGTGGTGCTCGCTCTCGTGAGGGACTTCTCGCCCGGGTTCATCTCGAACTCTCTGCTCAAACGGCTCGACGTCGCGCTCGCCGAGCGCGGGTTCGTGTTGCTCACGCATCGATACGATGCCTCCCTGCGCTCGCTGCAGGAGCTGTGGCAGCTGGTATCCCCGAGCCTGGTGGTGGTGATGGGCGGACTCACACTGTCGGAGCAGGAGCGTCTTGACGCGACAGCGCAGCGGGTGCTGCGCGTTCATGGCACTCTGCCGAACGCCGAGATCGGCCGGATGCAGGCGGCCTATCTGGCTGAGCGCGGCCACCGTGTCATCGGCTCGGCGGTGCCGGGCGAGCGAAGCCTGGCTCTCATCGCGCTGGAGCGTCTGCGGGGTCTGCGAGAGGAATGCGCGCGGCTGGGGCTCGCCGACCCTCAGGAGGTCGTGGTCGACCCCGCTGACGTCGAGTCGGCGGCTGCCGCCCTCGATGCGCTTCTGGCGATCGATGGGCTGACGGCGGTTGCCGCGCACAACGACGACATCGCGGTGGCTCTGATCGGCGCGATGCGCTCTCGCGGTCTCGTGCCGGGGGAGGACCTGGCGATCGTCGGCGTCGACAATTCTCCAACGGCTCGCACCGAGGTGTCCACGGTGGAGATCGACGTCGATCGGTGGGCGGACCGGGTGATCGCGGCGGCAGTGGCGATTCTCGATGACGTGGAGCCCCCCGAAGTGGGCGGCGATGACCTGATCCGGATGATCTCCCGCTCGAGCGCCTGAAGCAGCTCTCGCTGCGGAGCTGGGTGCGTGTCTGCGCGCGCGGCGGCCGGCGGCTGGGACTCTCGGCCTGCGCCGTGTTGACGACGTGACATTACTCGTGTAACACTGCCGTAGTTACACGAGTAATGTGAAACGAGTAACCGATTCGTCGAAGGAGCCGAGTTGACGATGCTTGCGCCCACCGCATCAGCGATGTTCATTGATCGCCTGGAGGTTCTCAGCCTTCTCGGCGGTACCACCTACCTGGAAGGCGCGCATCCCGACCGCCCCACGTTCGACGTCGTCCACGTCGCCACCGGCACCGCACATCTGGGGGCTCAGCCGCCGCGGCTCGGCGCGGGCGATATCGCCGTCCTCCGAAGTGCCGGACGCGTGCGGATCGACGTCGCCTCGGGGGCTCACCTTGTGATCGTACGCATCCCCGAGACGGCAGCAGGCCCGCACGCGCAGGCCATGCGCGGCGCGTCAGGGCGCACCCTGCGCGCCGAACAGGGGACGTCGGGTCTCGTCGCCCACCTCCTCCGCGGTCTCGCGGCCCAGGGGGACGTGGGCACCGAGCACCCCGCGCGACTCTCCCAGCACGTCGTCGGACTCATCGGGCTCATGTGCCTCGACTCGCGAGACGATGACGCCTGGCGACCCGACATTCTGCGCGAGGCCATCGAGTACATCGAGCAGCATCTGTCTGACCTCGACCTCAACCCCGACGCGATCGCCGCGGCCCAGAACATCTCGACACGGACGCTGCACCGGCTCTTCGAACGCGAAGGCCTCACTCTCGGCACCTGGATCCGCACCCGGCGTCTGGAGCAGTGCCGCGCCGAACTCACCGACCCCGTGCTTGCGACGACCGCAGTGAGCGCGATCGGAGCCCGATGGGGGCTGTGGGATGCCGCACATTTCAGCCGGCTGTTCAAGAGCGCCTATGGAGCCTCGCCCCGCGCGTATCGGCAGCAGGTGCTCGCTGAGCGCTCACGCACGTCGAATCAGCTCAAGTCGGCCTAGTCGGCCACAGGCAAACCCACGTCCGCGACGTGCAAGACCGCATCGGCACCTGCCGCGACGCTGGAACAACGAACGACACGGAGGTCATCGGTGAAGGAACTGAAGGTCGCGCTCATCGGTGCGGGATTCATGGGGCGCGCGCACAGCCTCGCGTATGCGATCGCGCCCCTCGCGAGCGAGCTGGGTGCGACGGTCACCAAGGCGGTGCTCGTCGACGCGAACGCGGAGATCGCCGCCGGTGCGGCGGCGCAGCTGGGGTGGGCGGAATCAGCCACGGATTGGCGGGAGGTGATCGCCCGCGATGACATCGACATCGTCGACATCTGCACGCCTCCGCAGTTCCACGCCGAGATCGCTCTCGCCGCTGTCGAAGCGGGAAAGCATGTCTTCTGCGAGAAGCCCATCACCAACGATCCGCGCGAAGCGCGCGCCATCGTCGAGGCGGCGCGCGTCGCTGGCGTGGTGACGCAGGTCGGCTACAACTACCGGCACACCCCCGCGGTGTCGTTCGCGAAGAAGCTGCTCGATGAAGGCGCCCTCGGTGCACCCCTGCAGTTCCGCGCGAGCTACAACCAGGAGGTCGGGTTCTGGGCCGACCCGAACCGCTGGCGCGCGACCAAGGCGACCGGAGGGTCCGGCACGGTCGGAGATATCGGCTCCCACATCATCGACCTGGCCGAGCACCTCTTCGGCGACATCGTCCGCGTCGCCGCCCGGGCGCGCAGCTTCGGAGTCGATGGCTGGCGCCCCGACGCCGAGCGCATCGATGGCGACCTCATCGACGACGCCGCCGTCTGGCTTGCCGAGTTCTCGAACGGAGCGATCGGCACCTTCAGCGTCAACCAGTTCGCGGTGGGTCGGAAGAACCGCGTCTACTTCGAATTCGACGCCACGCGCGCATCGGTGCAGTTCGACTGGAACGACCGCGAGACGTTCAAGGTCGCCTATGTCGACGACCCCGCTGATCACCGCGGCTTCCGCACGATCCACACCAACGATCAGCATCCCGACGGATGGTGGCGCCTGGCAGGGCTCGGCACCGGCTACGTCGATGTGTCGGCAATCCAGTTCCAGCACTTCGTGCGGGCCATCGTCTCCGGTGAGCCGACCGCGCCTGACTTCGCCCGCGCGGCGCATGTCGAGGATGTGGTCGCGGCCGTCTACCGCGCTGGCCAATCGGATTCATGGGTCGACGTGACCGACGGGGGAGCGATCTGATGGCCGCCGACGACAACATCCGCTTCGGCACCAACATCATCACGTTCTACGAGTCGGCGTGGTGGGGACTCGAACCGGGGCTCAACCACCCCCGTTGGACGGAGGCGTTCTGGGCAGACCCGCGTCGCTACTTCGACGGCATGCTCGACGGCGCCCGCGACGCCGGACTCGAGGGCATCGAGCTCGCGCCCGACCCCGCGGGCTGGGAGGCGGCGCTGAAGGTGTACGGAAGCACAGCGGGCTTCCGGGCAGCGCTCGAGGAGCGAGGCCTCGAGCTGAGCTCGAGCTACGCCCATGGGCGTCAGCTGATCGGCAACGCGATGGCCGACTCGTCTCTCATCGCCGTGGCCGACGATGCGTTCGAGCGTCATGCTGCGTTCCTCGCGGAGATGGGTGCATCGACCATCGTCACCGGCAACATCATGCGCAGCCGCTTCGGCAACGAGAGCCCCGATGACACCGCCACGCCGGAGGACTTCTCGCGGCCCGTGGAGCGCGACCTGCATGAGCGCTTCGCCGACCACCTGAATCGCCTGGGTGCGATCACCTGGAAGCACGGCGTCACCATCGCGATCCACACCGACGCGTACTCGGTCTGCTCGCGCAATGAGGACATCGCGACGGTCATGGAGCTGACCGACCCCGAGTCGATCGGGCTGTGCCCGGACGCTGGCCACATCACCCTTGACGGCGGAGATGCTGTTGCGGTGCTGCGCGACCACATCGATCGTGTGCCCACGATGCACTGGAAGGACTGCGCATCACCGCTGTCGGGGCACGTGCTGCGCGGCGACCAGAAGGAGCGCCACGCGGTCATGCTCACCCACTTCCGCATTCTCGGCTCAGGTCTCGTCGACTGGAACGAGTGGATGCGCATCCTGCGCGACCATGCGTGGAAGGGCTGGGCGACGGAAGAGATCGACAACTCACCTGACCCGATCGGCGAGCTGCGCCACGGTCTCGAGTTCTTCCGCGAGCACCTGGCCCCCATCTACCGGTGATGAGCGAGCCGGAGATCATCGACATCGCGGGGAGCACGGACCCATCCTTCGCAGAGTTCCCCGAGGTGTTCGCGCGCGCCATCGCGGCGCAAGGTGGCGGGGGTGCCGCCCTCACGGTGATCCACCACGGGCGCACTGTCGTGGATCTGGTGGGCGGCACCTACCGTCCCGACACCGTGCAGCTGGTCTTCTCGGTGTCCAAGGCGCTCACGGCGATCGCCGCGCTGCATGCGGCCGACGCGGGGACGCTCGACCTCGACGAGCCTCTCGGCGAACGATGGGTCGAGTTCCGGAAGCGTTCCACCGCCTCCATCACCCCGCGGATGGTGCTGTCGCATCGTTCGGGGATCGCCTCGCTCGATCGGGCTCTCAGCTACCGGGAGATCCTCTCGGGAGCAGGCGAGGAGGCAGTCGCCGCCCAGGAACCCTACTGGGAGCCGGGGACGCGACACGGCTACCACGCGTTCACCTTCGGGCCGCTGATGGATGGCATCTTCCGTCGCACCCTCGGGATGACGGTAGGCGCGTACCTCGCGTCGCAGATCGTGCGCCCACGCGGACTCGACATCTGGCTCGGCTTCCCCGACGATCTCCACCCCCGGCTCGCACCGGTCCGCTATCAGCACGGGGCGGTCTCTCGCTCCCGGGCGGCGTTCGCAGCGGCGAGCGGCATCCCCACCGGGACGACCTCCGCACTCGCGCGGGAGATGGACGTATACAACGGCCCAGGTTTCGCCCGCGCCGGGTTCCCTTCCTCGAGCGGCGTCGCCTCGGCGAGGTCTCTCGCCGAGCTCTTCGCGGCGACCATGGACGAGTCGCTGCTGGCGCCCGCGTCGCGTCGCGACCTCGTCGGAGAGCTGTCTCGCGGCACCGATGCGGTGCTGGGTGTCGAGACGGCGTTCTCCACCGGCATGCAGCTGCCGTTCCCGCAGTTCCCGATGTTCGGTCCGTCGTCGTACGGACACGAGGCGGCGGGCGGATCGTTCGCGATCGCCGACCCCGAAGCAGATCTCGTCGTCGCCTGGACGACCGACATGTTCCCCCGGATGGCAGGGGCGAGTCCGTCCGGACTCGCCCTCATCGACACCATCCGACACCTGCTGCGCCGCCAGGCGTAGCGTCCACTGACAGGAGATGACCCAGATGACGGGTTCCATGATCGAGCACATCGGCGTCCTCGTTCCCAACCTCGAAGAGGCGATCGAGCGCTGGTCGGCGGTCACCGGATTCACGTTCAGCCCGATCGCGCGGTACCGCACTGACCGCTACATCGACCACACGGACGAGCATCCGCACTTCCACGACGCGCGGATCTCGTTCTCGCGCGAGGGCTCGCCGCGCATCGAGCTGATGGAGGTCACCGGCGAGGGAACTCACGGCTCCGACCAGCTGGGGATCCACCATCTGGGTATTCAGAACATCGCCTCACCGGAGACGGAACGCGAGCGTCTCGCCGAGATCGGCGTCGGCATCGACGGCTGCTCGCTCAATGAGGACGGGCGGATCCTGCTGATGTTCACCGACAAGTCGGCACTCGACGGCATCCGCATTGAGTACATCTCTCCGTTGCCGGGTCCGATCGTCGCCGACGACGGCTCGCCGCTTCCGCGCAACCCGGAGACGGGCAAGGCCGACCTCTGGGCGAACGCCCCGCAGTGATCGGGGTTCTCGAGGGCGTCGGGGTCATCGGCCTCATCGTCCTCGTGGGATATCTGTGCGCCCTCTCGGGCGTGCTCGATCAGCGCATCGCCGATGCGCTGACGCGTGTGGCCTTCTACGTGGGAATGCCCGCGGTGCTGTTCAACCTGCTCTCGCACGCCGATCTGCGGGTTGTGTTCTCGGATTACATGACGATCGCGCTCGCGAGTGCGGCGGTCGTCGGCGTGCTGTTCGTGGTGAGCTCCCGCATCTGGTTCCGGCGCTCGCTCGGAGAGACCGCGATCGGTGCGTCGTCGACAGTCTTCCTCAACAGCACGAACATGGGCATCCCGGTGGCGGCGTTCGTGCTCGATGATCCGCAGGCGATCGCCGCGGTGCTGGTGCTCCAGCCGATCCTGTTCACGCCCGGGCTGATGGCGGTGCTGGACGCCGCGGGGGGCGGGCGTCCCACCGCTGTACGGGTGCTCACGCAGCCTCTGAAGAATCCGGTCGTGGCGGCCACAGCAGCAGGGGTCGCGTGCTCGCTGCTGTCGGTCGACCTGCCGGACGTGGTTGAGGTCCCGGTCGGACTGGTTGCAGACGGCACGATCGCGATGGTGCTTCTCGCCTTCGGGATCTCGCTTCGCGGACGGCGGGTGCTCGGCGCCGGAAGCGACCGGGTGACCGCGCTCGTCGCCACTGCGCTCAAGTCGGTGGTCATGCCGCTCGCTGCCTGGCTGGTGGCTGGCCCCATTCTCGGGCTCGACCCCGCGATCGTGTACGCCACCGTGGTGGTCGCGGCGCTCCCGACAGGTCAGGTCGTCTACACCTACGCGTCGAAGTTCCGCCAGGGTGTCGGGGTGGCCCGTGACGTCGTGCTGCTCACCACCGTCCTGGCTGTGCCCGTTCTGTTCATTGTGACGTGGCTTCTGCACCCGATCTCATGACCGGTCGGATCGTCTCGCGGGGTGCCGGACCGTTTCGGCCGACCGTCGTCGCATTCGCGGCGGCGGGCATGGTGGCTTTCGCCGAGCTGTACGGCGTGCAGGCTCTGCTCCCCGCGATCGCGCGGGAGTTCGACATCTCTGCCGGGTCCGCCGCTCTCGCGCAGTCGGCGGGAGCGCTGGGCGTCGCCGTCGCCGTTCTGCCCTGGTCGTTCGCCGCGCGCCGCGTCGGCCGGGGCACCCTCATCCGGATCGCCGTGATCTCGACGATCATGCTGAGCCCGGTGGTGGTGTTCGCGGGCAGTCTCGAGGTGCTGCTCGTTGTGCGCTTTCTGCAGGGCGCGGTCCTCGCGGGAATCCCCGCCTTGGCCGTGCCGCACCTGGGGGACCTGCTGGCACGCGCGCCTGCAGTCATCGCGGCGGGCTGGTACATCAGCGGAACGGCGATCGGAGGGCTCACCGGTCGTCTGGTTGCGGGCGTCGTCGGCGCAGTCGCCGACTGGCGCACGGCGCTCATCGCAGTGAGCCTGGTGGTGGCGGCCGCAGCCATCCTGTTCCTGGCGGCGGCGCCGCGCGTCGCAGGAAGACCCGCGATCGCCAGCGGGTTGCGATCCGGGCTCGATCGACGCGGCATCGGGGCCCTCTGCGGCTTGGCGCTGGTGCAGATGGGCGCCTTCGTGGCGCTGTACAACTTCCTCGGGTTCCGACTCATCGCCCCGCCGCTCTCGTTTCCCGAGATGATGGTGACTGGGATCTTCGTGCTGTACGTGGTGGGGTCGATCGCTGCGGCCAGGTCGGGTCGAGCCGCTGCCCGCTGGGGGAAGGCCAGAGTGATGGGCTGCGCGTTGGTCGTGCAATCGGCGGGTGCCGCGCTCACGGCGGCCGACGGGGCGTCAGCCATCGTCGTCGGCACTGCGATCGTGACGGCCAGCTTCTTCACCGTGCACGCGCTCGCGGCGGGGTGGGTCGCCGAGCTCGCGAACGGCAGCGCCGTGCCGACGGGGTTGTACACCATTGCGTATTACGCGGGTGCCGCGGTGCTCGGCTGGTGCTTCGGTCTGGTGCTGGATGTGGGCGGATGGAGTGCGCTGGCGGCGACGATCGTGGCGGCATCCGCAGCATCCCTGCTGCTCGTTCGGGTGGCCAGCACTGGAGTCCGGGGTCGGTGAGGCGAGCGGGTGAGACCGGGCGTCTGTCGGGTGCGACGCGTAAGCTTCCTTCAGTGGGACTCGCCTCGTTGACATCCGTACTCGCGCGCGCCCAGTCGTACGCGGACGCTCTCGCGCAGGCGGGCTCTGACGGCGACTTCTCCGCCGCCGAGGGTCTGCGCGTTCCGCTGCTCGCGGGGCTCCTCGAGCGCCGCTCGTCGAGCACAGGAACCGGCCAGGCTCTGCTGGCGATCGCGGCCACGAGCCGCGAGTCGCAGGCGGTCGCGGACGCCTTCCGCGCCTGGTCGCCGACGGCCCGCGTTCTCGTGCTCCCCGCGTGGGAGACCCTTCCGCACGAGCGGCTGAGTCCGTCCGCCGAGACGGTCGGCCAGCGGCTGCGTGCCCTGCGTGAGCTGCGTCTCTGGCAGGACGGCCCCCGCACCGAGCCTCTCGTGCTCGTGGCGTCGGTGCGCGCGGCGCTGCAGCCGCTCGCCCCCGGTCTCGACCGGCTCGAGCCGATCACCCTCACCCCCGGCGGTCGCGGCTACGAACTCGCGACTCTCGCCCTCCAGCTCGCCGAACGCGCCTACGCACGCGTCGACCTCGTCACCCGCCGCGGTGAGTTCGCGGTGCGCGGCGGCATCCTCGACGTCTTCCCGCCGGATGCCGACCACCCCGTCCGCGCCGACTTCTTCGGCGACGAGCTCGAGCAGCTGCGCGCCTTCTCGGTGGCCGACCAGCGCTCCATCCCCGGCGATCTGCCCGCCGTCGAGCTGCCGGCGGCGCGTGAGCTGCTCATCACGGAGGCCGTGCGTGCTCGCGCCGCGGAGCTCGTCGACGAGTACCCGGCCCTCGCGCCCATGCTCGCGAAAGTCGCCGAGGGCATCCCGGTGGAGGGCATGGAGTCCCTCACGCCCGCGCTCGTGGGCCGTCTGGTTCCGCTCACCGACTACCTGCCCGAGGACGCCGCGGTCGCGGTGCTCTCACCTGAGCGCGTGTCGACGCGCGCGGTGAGCCTCGCCGAGACGAACCGCGAGTTCCTCGAGGCCGCGTGGTCGGCGGCGACGGCGGGCGGCGAAGCGCCCATCGACCTGCAGGCCAGCCTCGACACGGGCGACTTCCTCACCGTCTCGGCGCTGCGTGCCGTGGCGCGCCCCCGCACCTGGTGGACCGTGAGCCCGTTCGACGCGGGCGACGACGACGTGGTGCGCATCGAAGGTCGCGCGGTTCCGAGCTTCGCCGGTCAGGTCGACGGCGCTGCCACGCACGTCGCGTCGCTGCTGAAGCAGCAGTGGTCGGTCACGATCGCCGCGGGTGGCGCCGGTCTCGTCGAGCGCGCTGCGCAGGTGCTCGCCGAGCACGAGGTCGCCGCGCGCATCGTGGATTCCGCCCCCGCGGATCCGGATCCGGGCGTCGCGTACCTTGTCACGGCATCCGTCGAGGCGGGTTTCGAACTCGATGAGGCGCAGTTCGCGCTGCTCAGCGAGTCCGAGTTCTACGGGCGCTCCGCGGGCATCGACTCGCGTCAGCCGAAGCGCCTCGCGAGCAGGCGACGCAACGTCGTCGATCCGCTGCAGCTCAAGGCCGGCGACCACGTCGTGCATGAGACGCACGGCATCGGCCGCTTCCTCGAACTGGTGACCCGCGAGGTCGCCGGCGGCGGGCGCGTGGCGCGCGGACCCCTCGGCACCAAGCACGAGAAGGTCACCCGCGAGTACCTCGTCATCGAGTACGCGCCCAGCAAGCGCGGCCAGCCGGGCGACCGCCTCTACGTGCCGACGGATCAGCTCGACCAGCTCACCCGCTATGTGGGCGGCGAGAGCCCCGCTCTCAGCAAGATGGGCGGATCCGACTGGTCGGCGGCGAAGGGCAAGGCCCGCAAGGCGGTGCGCGACATCGCCGTCGAGCTCGTGAAGCTCTACAGCGCGCGCATGGCGAGCCAGGGGCACGCCTTCGGGCCCGACACCCCCTGGCAGCGCGAGCTCGAGGAGGCGTTCGCCTTCAACGAGACGCCCGACCAGCTGCAGACGATCGATGAGGTCAAGGCCGACATGGAGCGGCCCATCCCCATGGACCGCCTCATCTCGGGCGACGTCGGCTACGGCAAGACCGAGATCGCCGTGCGCGCCGCATTCAAGGCCGTCCAGGACGGCAAGCAGGTGGCCGTGCTCGTGCCGACGACGCTGCTCGTCAAGCAGCACTTCGAGACGTTCCAGGAGCGCTTCGCCGGGTTCCCCGTGCACCTGAGGGCCCTCAGCCGCTTCCAGACCGAGAAGGAGTCGAAGTCGACGATCGAGGGGCTCGAGCGCGGTGAGGTCGACGTCGTCATCGGCACGCACCGCATCCTCTCCGAGAGCATCCGCTTCAAGGATCTCGGGCTCGTCGTCATCGACGAGGAGCAGCGCTTCGGTGTCGAGCACAAGGACGCGCTCAAGAAGCTCAAGACCAACGTCGACATCCTCGCGATGAGCGCGACCCCCATCCCGCGCACGCTCGAGATGGCGGTCACCGGCATCCGCGAGATGTCGACCCTCGCGACCCCGCCCGAGCAGCGGCACCCCATCCTCACGTTCGTCGGCCCGCGATCCGATAAGCAGATCACCGCGGCGATCCGCCGTGAGCTGCTGCGCGAAGGCCAGGTGTTCTTCGTGCACAACCGGGTCTCGTCGATCAACCGCGTCGCGGCGGAGCTCTCGGAGCTCGTGCCGGAGGCCCGCATCGCGGTCGCGCACGGCAAGCTCAGCGAGTCGAGCCTCGAGAAGGTCATCGTCGACTTCTGGGAGCGCAAGTTCGACGTGCTCGTGACGACGACCATCATCGAGACCGGCATCGACATCGCGAATGCGAACACGCTCATCATCGACCAGGCCGACAAGTACGGCCTGAGCCAGCTGCACCAGATCCGCGGACGCGTGGGTCGCGGTCGCGAGCGCGCGTACGCCTACTTCCTGTACGACGGCGATCGCCCGCTCACCGAGACCGCCCAGGATCGTCTCGAGACGATCGCCGCCAACAACGAACTCGGCGGCGGCATGCAGATCGCCCTCAAGGACCTCGAGATCCGCGGTGCGGGCAACCTGCTGGGCGGTGAGCAGTCGGGTCACATCGCGGGCGTCGGCTTCGACCTGTACCTGCGGATGATCGGCGAGGCCGTGAGCGCGTTCCGTGGTGACGAGACGGAGGGGCCGAACGAGCTGCGGCTCGAGCTGCCGATCGATGCGCGCATCCCCGAGGAGTACATCGAGTCGGAGCGTCTGCGTCTCGAGGCGTACCAGAAGCTCTCGACGGCCGCGGGCCCGCTCTCACCCGACGACGCCCTCGACCGGGTGGTCGAGGAGCTCACCGACCGCTACGGCGAGCTGCCGGAGGCCGTGGCGCGTCTCGTGACGGTGTCGCGCCTGCGTCGCCGCGCCCAGAAGGCGGGCCTCGGCGAGGTCGTCGCGATGGGCAGCCGCCTGCGGATCGCCCCGCTCGACCTGCCCGACTCGATCCAGGTGCGCCTGCAGCGCATGTACCCGGGCTCCAAGTACTTCGCAGCGCAGAGCGTCGTGAATGTGCCGATGCCAGAAGGGCTCTCGGATGCGGAGCTGGTGACGTGGGTCGAGCAGCTGCTCAGCGCGATCCTCCCCGCCCCGAAGCCCGCACCGGAGGAGACCCCCGCCGGGTGAGCGCGGCCCGCGCACCTTTTGCGCAGTGGTGACCCTGCCGTAACACGCCGGAGACACGCGACCTCTTGACTGTGTCGTGACGGTGCACACGTGCACCCGAGCAGATCCAGGCGAAGGGGGAGCCACATGATCCGCGACATCATCGGCGAGTGGGACGTCTCGATCGTCGAGAAAGGCACGGCGCAGTCGGTGGGGCGGCTGTCGTTCCGGCTCGCAGAGGGGGTCTTGCGGGTCGTCGCCACCGACCCGGATGCGGCCGGCCCGGCCGCGCGCGTGGACGTGGACGGCAGCACGCTCCGCTTCGAGCTGCTGGCGGCGGGTTCTTCGCGCGGGGTCACTCGGCACGTCTACGAGGTCAGCCTTCTGAGCCCGTCGACCTTCGGCGGCTCACGTCGCCGCGGCATGATGGCGCGCGTCCCCGTCACGGGGCAGCGGGTGAATGCGATGCCTGGGGGAGCCTTCGGCAGCAGCCTCGCTGAGGCGAAGGCGCGCGCCGCGGAAGCGGCTGAGCGCGCCACCCAGGCAGCCGCGGAGGCGGCCGCCGCACTGGCCGAGGTCGAAGCAGCCTCCGCACTCGAAGCTGCCCGGCGCGCCGCCGAGAAGGCGGCCTCGGCGCGAGCTGCCGCACTCGGCTCCGAGACTCCCGCCGTGCTGCCGACGCCGCCATCCGGCCGGAGGGCCGTGCCGCCGGAGGTGCTCGCGATCCTGCCCGCACCCACGCAGCCGGCCGCGTTCGGCTCTCGGGTGAGCAGTGATGCGACAGTCGTCGCGCTCACCACCGCGTCGTCGGTTCGCCGAGTGCGCGCCACGCACCTGCTCTCGTGCGGCGAGACCTCGCTGCTGGCCGTCGAAGTGCACCCCGGTGTCTTCGTATGGGGGGAGTCCTTCCCGGCGACCGCGCAGCGGCTGCGCGAAGTCGGATGGACGGTCGTCCCCGTGCAGTCGGACCAGCTGATCGCCATCGGCGAGACGCAGCTGGCGCAGGCCTCGACGGTGGCGAGGGCCGTGGCTGGGTGAGCTGAACCGGTTCGCGTCCCGCTCGCGCATCCGCTCGTTCCGCCTGCGCCGACCCTGCCGTCCGGCCCTGTCTGCTCCGACGGCGCGCAGGTACCGTCGCGAGAGGCGGCTCCGGCGCCGCCGTGACGGAGGACACCATGTGCACTGGCGTGAGCTACACGACTCAAGACCACTACTTCGGCCGCAACCTCGATCTCGAGTTCTCGTACCACGAGACGGTCACCGTGACCCCGCGGAACTTCCCGTTCGAGTTCCGCAAGGCGCCCCCTCTGAACACGCATCACGCGATCATCGGGATGGCGACCGTCTCAGACGGCTACCCGCTCTACTACGAGGCGACCAACGAGAAGGGCCTCAGCATGGCGGGGCTCAACTTCCCCGAGAACGCCGACTACAAGCCGGAGGATCCGAGCAAGACCAACATCACCCCGTTCGAGTTCATTCCGTGGATTCTGGGGCAGTTCGAGACGATCGACGAGGTCAAGGCCGAGCTCGCGAAGATGAGTCTCGTCGACATCTCCTTCAGCGAGGAGTTCCCGCTGTCGCCGCTGCACTGGCTCATCTCCGACAAGTCGGCCTCGATCACGGTGGAGAGCGTCAAGGAGGGGCTGAAGGTGTACGACAACCCCGTCGGCGTGCTCACCAACAACCCCACGTTCGACATCCAGTACTTCAACCTCAACAACTTCGCGCACCTGTCGACCAAGCAGCCCGAGAACCATTTCTCGGATGAGATCGAACTCGACCTGTACAGCCGCGGCATGGGCGGCATCGGCCTGCCCGGTGACCTCTCATCGTCGTCGCGCTTCGTCAAGGCGGTGTTCACCCGGATGAACTCGGTCGCCGGCACCTCGGAGTCCGAGTCGATCAGCCAGTTCTTCCAGATTCTGGGATCCGTCGCGCAGCAGCGAGGGCTCGCCGATGTGGGGGACGGCTACGAGATCACGATCTACTCGTCGTGCTGCAACACCGACAAGGGCATCTACTACTACACGACCTACGAGAACAGCCAGGTGACGGGGGTCGACATGCACAAGGAGGATCTCGACGGCCACACGCTCGTGGACTACCCGCTCGTGAAGGGGCAGCAGATCAACATGCTCAACTGAGGGTGCGGGCGGCGTCAGGGCGCCGTGTCACCCGCGTCATCGATCAGGCGCCATTCGGCCACGAAGTCCGCCACCGTCTTGGTGGCGAGATCGGCGCGAGCCTGGGCGAGGAGCGCCTCGGGGGATCCGGTGTCGGCATGGGTGCGCAGGATCTCCGCTCCGCTGTCGATGCGTCGCACCACCAGATCCACGTCGGGTGCGGAGGGGAGGCTGCCGAGTGCCGCTTCCAGGGCTGCGCCGAGCCAGCGAGCGACCTTCCGCGGAACACCCACCCGCGTCGCCTCGAGGTCGACAGTGAGGTGCTGGTGCGCGAGTTCGACATCCACCCCTCCAGTATCGGGTGAGCGGGAGTAGCGTGACCGCATGCTGTTCGAACATCTCGGCCACAGCCCTCGCATCGATCCCACCGCCGTGATCGCCCCGACGGCCGTCGTCTCGGGTGACGTGACGATCGGACCCGGATGCCAGGTCCTGCACGGCGCGGTCATCACGGCGGAGGGCGGCCCGGTCGCGATCGGGGAATCGAGCATCGTCATGGAGAACGCTCTCCTGCGCGCGAGCTCCTCCGATCCGCTGCACATCGGCAGCCACGTGCTCGTCGGGCCGATGGCGTCGATCTCGGGGGCGACGATCGGCGACGAGGTGTTCCTGGCGACCGGCTCCCGGGTGTTCAACGGCGCGCGGATCGGCGCACGCAGCGAGGTGCGCATCAACGCCGTCGTGCATCTGCGCACCGTGCTGCCAGCGGGCTCGGTGGTGCCGATCGCGTGGGTCGCGGTGGGCAACCCGGTGAGCATCCTCAGTCCCCATCGGCACGATGAGATCTGGGAGATCCAGCAGGATCTCGACTTTCCGGGCTACGTCTTCGGTCTCGACCGCTCGACACCCGACCTCATGGTGCAGCTCACCGAACGCTACGCGCGCCACCTCGCGCGCCACGCCGACGACCGCCCGGTCGACCCGAGCGTGGGCTGAGCACCCCTCCTGGGGTATGCCCGCTGAGGCTCAGAGCTCCTTCGACCACACCTTGCCGACGATGAGCGGCAGCACCACGAGCGAGCGCAGGTCGATGACGGCGTGCACGATGATCGGCACCAGGATCGAGCCCGACACGAGATACAGGTAGGTGAGCACGACGCCGAGAAGCGTCGCGAAGATCACGCCCACCACCTTCTGGTACAGGTGCAGCATCCCGAAGAGCACGGCGGCGAGGCCGAACGCGAGCGGGGCATTCGGCCAGATGCCGAACAGCAGTGCGGGGATGGCCAGACGGAACAGCGTCTCCTCGAAGACGCCCGCCGAGAGCCCGAGCCCCGCGCCGTATCGCAGCTCGCCGCGGGTGCGGGGGATCAACGCGCCCACGTCACCGAGCTTCGGGATGTCGTCGGGGTTGGCATTGCGCACGAGGATGAACGGCACGAACACCCCGATGATGCCGCCGACGATCGCCCCGATCGTGATGCCGCGTCCGATCGAGGACTCGACGAAGAACTCGCGCGATGCGGCGATCGGCGCCCACGACTGTGCCTCGGCGAGCGCCACGGGGACGATGTCCCACGTGGCGATGAGAAGCGCCGCAGAGAGGCCGCCCATCACGAGAACCGACTCCAGCATCCACTTGCGCATGATCTTCTGGCGGGATGACGTGAGCCGCATCCGCTTGAACTGCGCGTATTCGCGTCGTTCTCGGGTGACGGCGCGCCACACGAGCATCGTCACGACGACGAGCAGCAGCGCGAGCAACTGTGGATCCATGGCTGTCATCTTGCCGTCTCAGCAAGCGGAAGCGGCCTTCGGCCCGCTTGAATGGTGGCGATGACCGCCTCTGCTGTGGGTCTGCGTTCGGAACGCGGGCCCGTTCTCCTCGCCATCATGGTGTCGACGGGCGTCGTCGCGATCGATGCGACGATCCTCGCGACGGCTGTGCCCGCGATCGTGGCCGACGTCGGCGGGTTCGCGCAGTTTCCGTGGCTGTTCTCGATCTACCTGCTCACGCAGTCGGTGACGGTGCCGGTGTACGCGAAGCTCGCCGACACGCTCGGGCGCAAGCGCATCGTGCTCTTCGGGATCACCGTGTTCCTCGTCGCCTCGATCCTGTGCGGTGTGGCTTGGGACATGCCGAGCCTCATCGCGTTCCGCGCCCTGCAGGGCATCGGCGCGGGGGCGATGCTGCCCGTCACGACGACGATCATCGGCGACATCTACACGGTGGAGGAGCGCGCCCGCGTGCAGGGGTACGTGGCGAGCGTGTGGGGCATCGCCGCGGTCGCAGGGCCCACCCTCGGCGGCATCTTCGCCGAGCTCGACGCGTGGCGGGGCATCTTCTGGGTGAACATCCCGCTGTGCATCCTCGCGTTCTGGCTGCTGGCTCGCGGCTACCACGAGTCGCGGGAGCCCAGGCGGCACCGGATCGACGTCGCGGGGGCCGTGCTGCTCACGGTCGCGCTCTCGCTGCTGCTGCTGGCGGTGCTCGAAGGCGGGCACGCGTGGGCCTGGCTCTCGCTGCCGACGGCGCTTCTCACGGGGGCAGGCGTCGTGCTGCTCATCGTGTTCGTCCTCGTCGAACGGCGAGCCGCCGAACCCGTGCTCCCGATGTGGATCTTCACGAGACCCCTGCTGCGCTCGACGAACCTCGTGGGACTCGCCGTGGGGGCGGCGCTCGCCGGGCTCACCGCGTATGTGCCCACCTACCTCGTCGTCGGGCTCGATGTGAGCCCGCTCGTCGCCGGCCTCGCGCTCGCGACGCTCACGATCGGATGGCCGATCGCGGCGGCGCTCTCGGGGCGCCTCTACCTGCGCATCGGCTTCCGTGCGACGGCGATCATCGGGTCCGTCGTCGTGCTTGTGGGCGTGGCCTCTCTGTCGCTCCTGAGTCACTCGCCCTCGATCCCGCTCGTCGCCGCCACCTCGTTCGTCATCGGGCTCGGCTTCGGCTTCGCTTCGGTGCCCGCGATCGTCGCGGCCCAGTCGAGCGTCGGCTGGGATGAGCGCGGCGTCGTGACGGGGGCGGGCATGTTCGCGCGCTCGATCGGGCAGGCTCTCGGCGCTGCGGTGCTCGGTGCCGTCGCGAACGGCGTGATCGCGGGACGCGGGGGAGACGAGACCGACCCGGCGACGATCATCGCGGCATCCACCGCTGTGTTCGTGGGGGCGACGGTGGTCGCGGTCGTGCTCGTCGTCGCGGCGATCGCGATGCCCCGCGAGTGCATCGCGCCCGGTTCCGAGTCGCCCGACGCCGCGTCCGGCTCCTCCGTTTAGCGGACGCAGGCACCCCACATGCCGACGCGTGCCGTCTGGGCCTCGTCTTCAGCGGCTTCGACCTCGTCGGCCCACAGGTAGTTGGGCTTCAGCACCACGGCCTCCGCGTAGCCCTCGCGGATGAGATCGAGATTCACGAGGCGGCCGTCCTCGGTGAACAGGAACAGCAGCGAGCGGTCGTACTGGTCGAGCGGGCGCACATCGGCGACGGTGCGTACGGTCGTGCCCTCGGGCAGCATGCGCCTGAGCGCTGACCGGGCCTCGTCGCCGTAGCACTCGGCGCCGTCGCCCACCTCAGGCGTGTCGACCCCGAGCAGGCGCACCTTGCGGCCGTCCTCGAGGAACAGGGTGTCGCCATCGTGCACGTATCGCACGACCGCGGTGCCGGCATCCGCGGGGAGCGCGGGGGTCGCGACGCCCTCATCCCATGGGTCCGGCTGTTCGGCAGGCGGCGCCGGACTCGGCGCGGGGGAGTCATCGCCACCCTGCCCGCCACTCTGCCCGCCACTCTGCTCGGTGCCCTGCGAGGTGCCCTGCGAGGTGAGCTCGTCGAGCCCCGGCAGACGGCCGCCGTTCAGGTCGGCGAGCGCCCACAGGCCGACGCCCACGAGCGCGACGATGACCAGGATCCCCCATACGCGACGCACGGAACGAGTCTGGCAGGCTGAGAACATGACCGACGACCTCGAGACCCCTGTCGTGCCGACGGCCCCCCTCCCGCGCGTCGAGGAGCTCGTCGCGGTGCTCGGCTACCTGCGGGCGCCCGGGCGCTGCGCCTGGGATCGGGAGCAGACGCACCGCTCGCTCGTGCAGTACCTCGTCGAGGAGACCTACGAGCTCGTCGATGCGATCGAGGCGGGGGATGACGCGGAGCTCATCGAGGAGCTCGGGGACGTGCTCTACCAGGTGATCTTCCACTCCGACATCGCTGCGGAGGAGGGGCGCTTCACGCTCGAGGATGTCGCGGCGCACATGACGGCGAAGATGGTCGGCCGCCATCCGCACGTGTTCGGGGACGTCGTCGCCGAGACCGCGGAGGCCGTCACGGCGAACTGGGATCAGATCAAGAAGACCGAGAAGCCGGGGCGCGCGAGCGTGCTCGACGGGATCCCGCAGGCGATGCCGTCTCTCGCTCTCGCCGCGAAGCTCCTCGGCCGCGCCGAGAAGGTCGGCCTCGAGCCGGTCGCGGCGCCAGCGGTTCCGGATGCGGAGGCGGAGCTCGGCGACGAGCTGCTCGCGACCGTCGTGGCGGCGCGCGCGAAGGGGCTCGACGCGGAACGCGCTCTGCGCGATGCACTCCGGCGACTGCAGGACGACATCCGCGCTGCCGAGGCGGAGTGACGACGGACCGCGTCTAGGACGTGGCGCCGCGGGCGCGGTAGGCCCGCACGGCCATCCGGTTGCCGCAGCGCGTCGAACAGAAGCGCTTCGACCCGTTCTTCGAGAGGTCGACGAGCAGTCCGCCGCAGTCGTCGGCTTCGCAGTCGCGCAGGCGGTCGAGGCGGTCGGCGCGGATGACGTCGATGAGCGTCATGGCGGCTTCGACGATGATGCGCTCGGCGAGCGGCGCGTCGGTGTCGGTCGCGTGCACGTGCCAGCCGAGGCCGTCGTGGTTGACGAGCTGCGGGGTCGCGCGCGCGTCGATCAGGATCTGGTTGATCCAG
The DNA here is from genome assembly GCF_011751865.2 of Salinibacterium sp. ZJ70. GTDB lineage: Bacteria > Actinomycetota > Actinomycetes > Actinomycetales > Microbacteriaceae > Homoserinibacter. The sequence goes on from NZ_CP061770.1 coordinate 756,257, forward strand.
GCGACGACGTCGAGCTCGTCGGCGCCCCAGATGGCCCGCAGATCGGTGCGCACGTGCTTCACGGCGTCGAGTTCGGCGGGCGTGCAGGTGCGCGTCAGGTTGAAGGTCCACTCATGCAGGAACCGGTCGAGATGCTGCGTCGTGGCGAGTTCGTCCGAGCCGGATTCGGACGACTCCGGAACGGTGTTGGCGAGCGACTGAAGGAAGCTGAGATTGAGTTCGGTGTCATGGGTGAAAAGCATTTGACTCCTGACCTCCTCGCTCGATAACGTCACGACCGAACTTCGTTTAGCCCATGACCATACCGTAGGAGTCCCCATGATCGCTCGCGTCGCGAACGCCCCCCGAGGCGTGCTCGGCGTGGTCCTCGGCCTCGTGGCCGCCCTCGGCTTCGGCGCCGGCGGGGCGATCATCAAACCGCTCTTCGAAGCCGGATGGTCGCCCGGAGCCGCGGTGCTGGCGCGCCTCATCCTGGCGACGATCCTGCTCACCATCCCCGCGCTCGCCATGGCGCGGTTCGACCTGCGCCCCCTGCTGCGGTCCTGGAAGCTCGTGCTCGCCTACGGAGCTCTCGCGGTCGCGGGTGTGCAGCTCGCCTTCTACGCCTCGCTCGAGCGCATCCCGGTGAGCACCGCCCTGCTGATCGAGTACCTCGCGCCCGTGGCGCTCCTGCTCGCGGCATGGGCGCGCACCCGCCGCACGCCCCACCGCATCGTGCTCATCGGGGCGGTCATCGCGCTCGTGGGTCTCGTCCTCGTGATCGGGCCGACGGGAGTGGGCCCCGACGGGCTCGACCCATTCGGGGTGATCCTCGCCGGTATCGCGATGGTCGGAGTGGCGTTCTACTACGTCGTCGGCGCGCGGCTGCCGCAGGACGTCCCCCCGGTCACCGTCATCTGGGCCGGGTTCATCGTCGGCGCGACGCTCCTCGCACTTGCGGGGGCGATCGGCGTGCTTCCGATGGAGATGACCACCGATGACGTCGCCTTCTTCGGCACGATGGCTCCGTGGTGGGCACCGCTCCTGACCGTGGCGTTCGTCGCGACCGCCCTCGCGTACATCGCGGGAATCGCCTCGATCGCGTTCCTCGGCACCCGGCTCGCGTCGTTCCTCGGCCTGTTCGAGGTCGTCTTCGCCGGCATCGTCGGATGGATCCTGCTGGGCGAGGCGATCGCCCCGATCGGACTCGTGGGGGCCGGTCTGATCCTCGTCGGCATCGTCCTCGTACGGCTGGAGCCGAGCGCCGCGGATGCGCAGACGCTCCCCGAGCCGATGCCCGTCACCGGGTCGATCGAGGTCATCGACCGGCCCGGCGGCTCAGGCGATCCGGTTTCCCGCAGCGAGTGAGCGGGTGGGCGCGTGGGTGCGTGCGATCGCACCCACGATGAGCCCGCCCGCGAGCAGCAGGTGAAGGCCCAGGCCCACGGCCCAGCTCGGCACCGTCGACTCGATCACTTCGCGAGGCGTGGGGTCCTGAGGGGTCTCCCACGACGCCGGGTCGCATTCCGAGTAGAACGTCGTCACCTCGGGCTCGATCTGCGCCATCCGGCTTCCCAGCTTGATGAAGCCGAAGGCGTCCTCCGGGGTGCCCCACGCGTCGTACGTCGTCGGGACCGCGTCGGCGAGCAGCACATACGGGTTCGCTGCGAGCACCCACCACACGTTCTGGAACTGCGGAACGCCGTACGAGTAGGTGTTGATCACCGTGCACTCGGCATCGATCGGCATGCCCGTCTGCGGGTCGAACTCGATGTCGGGGTTGCTCTCCCAGTCGATGTTCTCGTTGACGACCGTCACGCTCTTCTGCGACGCCCAGCCACCCAGGCCGAAGGCGATGAGCGTGCCGATCGACAGGAGCGCCACCACGAGATAGGTCACCACCACCGAGAACAGCGGACGGCGGATGAGACCCGACAGGCCCACCCCGATGGCCGCCACGACGCCCAGCTCGAGCGCGAGCACAAGCACCGACACGATCGCGACGACCGGCTGCGCGCCGCCCAGCACGAGCGCGAACAGCAGGAACGGAAGCGCCGCGACGAGGAACGCGAGCGCTGTGATCCAGGCGGCGAACAGCTTGCCGAGCACGAGCTGGGTCGTCGTGACGAGCGTCACCTGGGTGGTCGCGAGCGTGCCGTTCTCGCGGTCGCCGTTGACGGCATTGCCCGAGAGGGCGGGTGTCACCAGGCTGCCGAGCAGCAGCACGAAGTACACGATCGCCGAATACAGCACGGCGCCCGGTGCCTCCGTGTTGGCGGTCGAGATCCAGGTGAAGAGCGTCACGACGAGCACCACGACCACGAAGACGCCGAGCAGCACGTACCAGGCCGTGCCGCGCACACGCTGCTGCAGCTCGATCGAGGTGATCGTCCACATCCGCGAGAGCCAGTTCATCGGGTCTCTCCGATCTCAGGTGCCGCGTCCCCGGATGCGGGTTCGCGATCCTCGCGACTCTCGGGGTTCGTGAGGTCGAGGAAGGTGTGCTCGAGGTCTCCCACCGCGGGCGCGAACGACGACACCGGCACACCTGCCTTCACGAGCGTGGCGAGCAGCTCGGCTGCCCGGTCGTCGCCCGCGAGCGGCACGATGAGGCCCTGCGGGTCGACCGTGACGCGCGACGCGGGCACCCCCGCCACGATGAGAGCGTCGGCGAGCATCGCAGGTTCGAGCGAGCGGATGCGCCACGCGCGCTCCGTGCGCTGGGCCGCCTCGATGCGGTCGGCGCTCACCGAGACGCCGCGCTCGAGGAAGACGGCCCGATCCGCGAGCTCATCGAGCTCCGCGAGCACGTGGCTCGAGACGATGATGGTGCGCCCCTCGGAGGCGAGCTCACGCAGCAGCACCCGCAGGGCGATGCGCGCCCCCGGGTCGAGACCCGACGCCGGCTCGTCGAGCAGCAGCACCTGCGGGTCGTGCACGAGCGCCCGCGCGAGGCTCAGGCGCTGCTTCTGACCGCGCGACAGCACGCGCGTGGGCCGATCCGCGAGCTCCGCGAGATCCACGAGGCGCACGAGCTCGGCGGCGCGCGCCGCAGCCTCCGGGCTCGACATGCCATACAGGCGCCCCGTCAGCTCGAGGCTGCGGCGCACCGACAGCGCCGGCCACGAGCCGAGCACATCGGGCATCCAGCCGAGCATCGCGCGCACCTGGTCGCTCTCGGTCACCGGGTCGGCACCGTTGATGCGGATCTGGCCGCGGTCAGGGGCGAGCAGCGTCGCGAGCATGAGGAGGAGCGTCGTCTTGCCCGAGCCGTTCGGGCCGACGAGGCCCGTCACCTGGCCGGGGAGTGCATCGAAGCTCACCGAGCGAACCGCATGGACGTCTCCGAAGGAGCGGGCCACATCCGTGACGGTGACCCCCGTGTGGCGGGCGGCGGAGCTGGGCTCAGAAGCGCTCATATCCCGACGATAGGGCGCGCTCGGTGACGTGGCGTCCACCTGGCGGATGATCGTCGTCCGTCGCTCGACCGGGACGGTGCGAGAATCGTCGGGTGGCAACGCAGGTGAACCCCCCGCGCGGGATGCGCGACTTCCTTCCCGCCGACAAGGCGCGCCGTGAGCGCATCCTCGCCGAGATCCGGCGCGTGTACCGCGCCCATGGCTTCGACGAGATCGAGACGCCCGTCGTGGAGGACTCGGAGCGCCTGCACTCGGGCCTCGGCGGCGACAACGAGAAGCTCGCCTTCGGCGTGCTGAAGCGCGGACTCGAGGTGGCCGATCTGCACGCCGCCGAGAGCGTGCTCGACGTCGTCGACCTCGGCCTCCGCTTCGACCTCACGGTGCCGCTCGCGCGCTTCTACGCGACCCACCGCGCCGAGCTGCCCGCGGTGTTCCGTGCGATCCAGGTGGCGCCCGTGTGGCGTGCCGAGCGCCCCCAGAAGGGGCGTTTCCGCCAGTTCGTGCAGTGCGACATCGACATCATCGGCGAGCCCGGCATCCAGGCTGAGGCCGAGCTGCTGACCGCATCGCTCGCGACGGTCGACGCCCTCGGGCTCGAGGACGCGTCGATCCGCATCAACGATCGCCGCCTGCTCATCGGCATGCTCACCGGCTTCGGGTTCCCCGCCGAGGAGCACGAGCAGGTGCTCATCACGATCGACAAGCTCGACAAGATCGGCCCCGAGGGCGTCACCGCAGAGCTCGCTGAGCGCAGCTCTGCGCCGGCAGCCGTCGAGGCGTTCCGCGCGTTCCTGCTGCGCCCGCAGACACGCGAGTTCCAGCCGTTCGGCGAGCGCGCCATCCGCAAGGCTCTCCCCGAGGGGGCGGATGACGAGGTCGTCGGCGGACTCGTGGCGATCGGCGAAGCGGTCGCCGCTGCACGCGGCCAGGAGAACCCGCCCCTCGTCTTCGACCCGTTCCTCGTGCGCGGCATGGGCTACTACACGGGCCCGATCTTCGAGCTCGCGCACCCGAGCGTTCCGTACTCGCTCGGTGGCGGCGGTCGCTACGACGGCATGATCGGACGCTTCCTCGGCAGCGATGTGCCCGCCGCGGGCTTCTCGTTCGGCTTCGAGCGCCTCGTCGACCTCGTGGATCTGCCTGGCGGCACCGGGGGAGCGGCCGTCGCGCTTGTGCACGACGCGGATGCGCCGCTCGCGCCGCTCCTCGCCCTGCAGGCCGAGTTCGTGTCGCGCGGCGACCGCGCCCGTCTCGTGCGTCGTGCGAAGAACACGAAGCTGCAGCTCGAAGGCCTCGCCGAGCAGGGATTCACGAGCTTCGCCTTCGTCGGCCGCGATGTCGCTCTCGCCGACGTCGACGCGCTCGACCTGCGTCCGCTCGACTGACCCCCAGCCCTGCCCCGCCGCCCCCAGCCGCCCCATCACGGAGCCCGGGCCCACCCTGAATCCCGAGGTGTCAGTTTGTGCCGCGCGCGCTGTGCGCGACGCGGCACAAACTGACACCTCACACGGCAGTCGGTAGGATGCGGGGGAGGGCTGCGTGCCCTTCCCCGCCACTTCCCCCATAAGGAGTTCCCTGTGTCTGCTATCGAGGCCGTCGGCGCCCGCGAGATTCTCGACTCCCGAGGCAACCCGACCATCGAGGTCGAGGTTCTCCTCGAGGATGGCACCGTCGCGCGTGCCGCTGTTCCGTCGGGCGCCTCCACCGGCGCGTTCGAGGCGTACGAGCTCCGCGACGGCGACAAGAGCCGCTACCTGGGCAAGGGCGTCGAGAAGGCCGTCGATGCCGTTCTCGACGAGCTCGGCCCGGCCATCGAAGGCTTCGATGCTACCGACCAGCGTCTCATCGACGCCGCCCTCATCGAGGCCGACGGCACCGACAACAAGTCCAAGCTCGGCGCCAACGCGATCCTCGGCGTCTCGCTCGCGGTCGCCAAGGCCGCGGCCGACTCGGCCGACCTGCCGCTCTTCCGCTACATCGGCGGCCCCAACGCGCACGTTCTTCCTGTGCCGCTCATGAACATCATCAACGGCGGCGCACACGCCGACAACGGCCTCGACGCGCAGGAGATCATGATGCTCCCCGTCGGCGCCCCGACGTTCCGCGAGGCGCTCCGCTGGGGGGCCGAGGTCTACCACGCCCTCAAGTCGGAGCTCAAGGCCAAGGGATACGCCACCGGCCTCGGCGACGAGGGCGGCTTCGCCCCCGACCTCTCCACCGCTCGCGAGGCGCTCGACTTCATCACGGGTGCCGTCGAGAAGGCCGGCTTCACGATGGGCGACCAGATCGCTCTCGGCCTCGACGTCGCGTCGACCGAGTTCTTCCACGACGGCGTCTACCGCTACGAAGGCGCCGAGCTCTCGGCCCACCAGATGATCGACTACTACGCGGCGCTCATCACCGAGTACCCGATCATCAGCATCGAGGACCCGCTCGCCGAGGATGACTGGGACGCGTGGGTCGCACTCACCGAGCGCCTCGGCAGCAAGGTGCAGCTCGTCGGCGACGACCTGTTCGTCACCAACCCGAAGCGCCTCCAGACGGGACTCGACCTCGGCGCCGGCAACTCGATCCTCGTCAAGGTGAACCAGATCGGAACCCTCACCGAGACCCTCGACGCCGTGTCGAACGCGCAGCGCGCGGGCTACACCGCGATCCTCTCGCACCGTTCGGGCGAGACCGAGGACACCACGATCGCCGACCTCGCCGTCGCGACCGACGCGGGCCAGATCAAGACCGGCGCGCCCGCTCGCTCGGAGCGCGTCGCGAAGTACAACCAGCTTCTCCGCATCGAGGAGGAGCTCGGCGACGCCGCGGTCTACGCGGGTCGCAGCGCCTTCCGTCGCGCGTAAGCACGACCGATCGGATGGGGCGGGGCGCTGCGGCGCTCCGCCCCATCCTCGTTCGTGCGGATAGCCTGGAGGGGTGAGCCGCAAGCCCCGCACCGAACGCGTGCCCGTCGCCATGGCGGAGCCGACTGCGGGCATGCAGTGGCTGCGCGACTTCCGTCTGTCGGGGTTCGCGCTCACCATCCTGCTGCTCGTGGTGGCGGCGCTCGTGATGCTCGCCCCGCAGCTCAAGACCCTCGTCGAGCAGCGCCAGCAGATCGCCCAGCTCGAGCGCGAGGTCGCCGCGGCGTCCGAGCGTCTCGAGCAGATCGACTCCGAGGTGGCGCGCTGGTCCGATCCGGCCTACATCGAGGCGCAGGCGCGCGATCGCCTGTTCTACGTCTACCCGGGCGACACGAGCTACCTCGTGCTCGGCGGCGACACGTCGCCCATCGTCCCCGGCGATGACCTCCCGGTGACCGACAGCGTCCAGACCGAATCCGTCGACTGGATCGACGCCTTCCTGTCGTCCGTGTACACGGCAGGGCTCACCACCTCTCCCGCCCCCGACGACGCCCCCGTCGTCGACAGTCCCGCCCAGGAGGGCTCCGGATGACCCGTCCGCCGTTCGACACCCCCACCGACGCGGAGATCGCCGTCGTCTCCCAGCAGCTCGGCCGCCCCGCGCGCGGCGTGATCGGAATCGCAGCCCGCTGCGTGTGCGGCAACCCCACCGTGGTGGCGACGAGCCCTCGTCTGCCCGACGGCACGCCGTTCCCGACTCTCTACTACCTGTCGCACCCCGGCGCGACGGCCGCGATGTCGACACTCGAGGCCACGGGCGTCATGCCCGAGCTCGCGGCGATGCTCGAGGATCCGGATGTCGCCGCCGCGTACCAGGCGGCGCACGAGTCCTACCTCGCCGACCGCGACAGTGTGGAGGTCGTCGAGGAGATCGCGGGCTTCTCGGCGGGCGGCATGCCCGAGCGCGTGAAGTGCCTGCATGCGCTCGCCGGCCACGCCCTCGCGGCGGGCCCCGGCGTCAACCCGATCGGCGACGCCGCGCTCGCCCGCTCCAGCTGGTCGCCCGACCGGTGCACCTGCGCCGAGCCGGGCGCCGCGCTCGCCGGCTGACCCGATGCGCCGCGTCCGCTTCGCCATGGCCGCGGCGCTCGCGTGCGCCCTCCTCGCGTCGCTGCCGGCAGGCGCGCAGCCTGTTGCGGCGGCGCCGACGGACGCCATCCGGGACGCCCAGTACTGGCTGGATGACTACGGCATCCGCAAGGCGTGGACGCTCACGCGCGGAGCCGGGGTGACGATCGCCGTCATCGACACGGGCGTCGGCGACCCGCCCGAGCTGCGCGATGCCGTCGTGGGCGGCACTGACGTCTCGGGTGTCGGCGGCAGCGGCGGCCGCACACCCATCGGCGCCAGCAGCGGCCACGGCACACTCGTCGCCTCGCTCGCCGCAGGGCGCGGCACCGGCGCCACCTCGGGCGTCATCGGCAGTGCGCCCGAGGCGTCGATCCTCGCGATCTCGATGAGCTTCACGCGGGGCGATTCGGATGCGCAGATCGCGGATGCGGTGCGCTGGGCTGTCGACAACGGCGCCGACGTGATCAACATGTCGCTCACCCGCAACACCGTCGACTGGCCGAGAAGCTGGGATGAGGCGTTCCTCTACGCCGCCGAGAACGATGTCATCGTCGTCGCGGCGGCAGGCAACCGCGGCTCGGGCACCGAAGCCGTCGGGGCGCCCGCGACGATGCCGGGCGTGCTCACGGTCGCCGGTCTCGACCGGCAGGGTGCATCCAGTCACGACGCGTCGGCGCAGGGCGTCACGATCGGCGTCTCGGCTCCCAGCGAGGACCTCGTGGGCGTCATGCCGGGCGGCAGCTACGTCAGCTGGAACGGCACGAGTGGTGCGACTCCCATCGTGGCCGGGGTGGTGGCGCTCGTGAAGGCCGCTCATCCGCAGCTGGATGCCGCGAACATCATCCACCGCATCACAGCCACCGCGAAGGACGCGGGCGAGCCGGGGGCCGACGTCACCTACGGGTACGGGGTGCTCGACGCCTTCGCCGCCGTCACCGCCGAGGTGCCGCGCGTCGACGCGAACCCCATGGGCGACCTCGGGGAGTGGATCCGAGTGAACCGCCCCCAGGAGGTCGCGGTGGTCGGTGGGGAGCCCGTGGCTGCACCCGTCGAATTCGACGAGCCGACGGACGCCTTCGACCCGATCGGCGTGCTCGTGCCGTCGCCGCTGCAGCTGTCGCAGGTGGGCGCACCGCTCATCGGATTCCTGCTCGTCGCGTTCGTCCTGGGCGGGTTCGGAGTCGGTGCCGCGTTCGCGGTCAGACGGGCACCACGAACCCGGTAGACTGGCCCCGTCTGTTTATTCCTAGCTAGGAGAGCCCTCAAGGTGCCCAAGATCCTGATCGTCGGCGGCGGTTACGCCGGTTTCTACACCGCCAAGAAGCTCGAGAAGCACCTGCGTCGGGGTGAGGCAGAGGTCACCATGGTCGACCCGCTTCCCTACATGACGTACCAGCCCTTCCTCCCCGAGGTCGCCGCTGGTTCGATCGAGGGTCGCCACGCGATCGTCTCCCACCGTCGCCACCTCAAGAAGACCAAGGTCGTCACGGCCAAGGTGACGAAGGTCGACCACGAGTCGAAGACCGCCGAGATCACCCCGGCGGTCGGCGAGCCGTGGACGGTCGAGTATGACCACATCGTCATGACCGCAGGCGCCGTCTCGCGTACGTTCCCCATCCCCGGTGTCGCCGATGAGGCCATCGGTCTCAAGACGATCGAGGAGGCCATCTCGATCCGCGACCGCCTCACCGACAACTTCGCGAAGGCCTCGAACCTGCCCAAGGGCAGCCCCGAGCGCGAGCGTCTGCTCACCGTCGTCGTCGTCGGCGGCGGCTTCGCCGGCATCGAGGTGTTCGCCGAGCTCCGCAGCTTCGCGAGCTCGCTCGTCGGCCAGTACGACACGATCGACTTCGACGAGACGCACTTCCACCTCATCGAGGCGATGGGCCGCATCATGCCCGAGGTCTCGCTCGAGACGAGCAAGTGGGTTCTGAAGAGCCTCGACGAGCGCGGCGCGACCGTGCACCTCGACACGCAGCTGCAGAGCGCGGTCGGCGGCAAGATCGAGCTCTCGACCGGTCAGAGCTTCGAGTCGGACCTCATCATCTGGACCGCCGGCGTCATGGCGAACCCGATGGTGCGCAGCACCGACTTCTCGATCGAGGAGCGCGGACGCCTCCGCGGCCGTGCCGACCTGCACATCGCCGACGAGAACGGCGACGCCGTTCCCGGTGCGTGGACCGCGGGCGACAACTCGGCCACCCCCGACCTCTCGGGCGGCGGCGTCGGCGGCATGTGCGTGCCGAACGCGCAGCACGCCGTGCGCCAGGGCAAGCTCCTCGCGAAGAACATCGTCGCCGAGCTCCGTGGCGAGCAGCCGCGCGAGTACAACCACACCAACATGGGTGCGGTCGCCGGTCTCGGTCTCTACAACGGTGTCTTCCAGTACCGCAAGCTCGCGATCAAGGGCTTCATCGCCTGGCTCATGCACCGTGGCTACCACGGTCTGGCGATGCCGATGTGGGAGCGCAAGTTCCGCGTCTTCGGCAACTGGATCATGAACTTCCTCGCTCGCCGCGACCTCGTGGGCATTCCCGCCCGCGACGTGCCGCGTGAGGCGTTCGAGACGTTCGCGTCGCGCCCGAAGGCGTAACCCAGCACGTCCTGCGAAGGGGCGGGCGGTCACTCATGGTGGCCGCCCGCCCCTTCCGCATATCCGGGCGCGGGTGCGGACATGTAGACCAGTCGGGTGATCCCCGGAGCGGGGCGTGGTGGGATCGCGACCGGTTGGCGACGGTTGAACCGCCCGATGCACTCAGCCTCCGAGAATCGTGCCTGATTGTCGTTATTCGGGCCCCGAAACGACGATCTCGCACGATTCTCGGGTGGTTGACGGGGTGACGACGCGGGGGGATCCTGGCAGAAGCTCGTCATCGGATCGAGGAGGCCCGCATGTCGGGGACGTTCGTCTTCATCCACGGCACGGGGCGGCCGGATTCGTCGGGTGATCGCCTGCGCATCCGCGCCGCGCTCGACGCGCAGCCGTGGTTCGCCGACTGGGATCTCGTGTGCCCACCGTGGGGTGAGCGCGTCGCGGGCACCTGGGGGAACCCGCTGGATGCTCTGCCGCCGGAGCAGCGCACGGCGATCGAACCGGATGGCGCGGATGCGGCGTCATTCGATGCCGTCGTCCAGGCGCTCGGAGCGGAGCTCGCCGCCGAACTGGCCGCTCCGACGCGCGAGACCACGGCGGGCGGCGTGCGTGCGGAAGCGGCGATTCCGGATTTCGTGCTCGCGGCCGTGACGAGCGCGATCGCCGCGCATCGGGCGCGCGTGACGGTCGCCGTGGGCGACTTCGTCCGCAATGTGTTCGTGTACTTCCACCGGCGCGACGACATCCGCGACTGGATCGTCGAGGAGGTCGCCCGCGTTCGCGCGCAGACGGATGGCCCTCTCGTGGTTGCGGGCCACAGCATCGGGGGAGTGATCGCCGTCGATGCCCTCACGCACCGGCCGCAGCCCCGGACGCTGCTCGTCACGGCAGGCAGCCAGATGCCGCTCTTCGCAACTCTGCGGCTCTCGGATCCGATCGGCAGCGGCGGCATCCGCCCGTTCGCGCCGTGGCTCAACGTCTACAACCCGCGCGATCCGGTCGCGTTCTATGCCAGCACGGTGTTCCCGCCCGAGCCGGTCTTCCCGCCCGGAACCGGCCCATCCGTCACGTCGCCGACGGATGTCGAGCTCACGCACCCGAAGCACCTGCCGGAGGTGCACACCGCGTACTTCGAGGAGCCCGCTCTCTATGAGCGCATCCGCGCCCGCCTCGAGGCGCTCGGCTTCGCCTGACCCCTCACCGGAAGGCGGCGGTGCCCTCGCTGGGACTCGAACCCAGACTGAAGCGATTTTAAGTCGCCTGCCTCTGCCATTGGGCTACGAGGGCGTGCCCCCATTCTGCCGGTCGGAGGTCGGCAACCTGGCGCACGCCGATACGTCCGTTTGCGCCTCGCGTGGGGGGCTAGCGCGCGGAACAGGCGTCTGGGACACTTGTCCCACTCTGGGGGCTCATCGGGGAGGAGGCGACGTGACGCGCATGCCCGCCACCGAACGTCGTGCCGCCCTCGCGCGTGCCGCCCTCGCCGTCGTCGACCGAGACGGCGTGCACGCAGCCACCACCCGGGCGATCGTCGCCGAAGCGGGGATGCCGCTGTCGAGCTTCCACTACGCCGTTCCCTCGCGGGATGACCTGCTGCGCGACGTCGTCGAGCTCGTCGTCGCCGACGAGTCGGATGCCGCGCTCGCCGGGCTCCTCGCCGGTGCCGCGGAGATCACCGACGTCCACGACGCGATCCGCCGCACGCTCGGCGCCTACCTCGGCCACGTGCGCATGGCTCCCGGCCGTGAGCAGGCGATGTTCGAGCTCACGCAGTACGCCCTGCGCACCCCCGAACTCGCCGACCTGCCGCTCAACCAGTACGACCGCTACTACGCAACCGCCGCCGCCGTGCTCAGCGCCGCCGAGGAGCACCTCGGCATCCGCTGGACCGTCCCCATCGAGCATCTTGCCCGACTCATCGTCACGATCACCGACGGCGTCACCCTCGGGTGGCTCGTCGACCGTGACGACGCCACCGCCGACCACACCATCGACCTCGCAACGCGAGCCATCGCACAGTTCGCCGAGAACGCCTGACCCCGCTGGAGAGAACGACTATGACCACCACCACCACCCCTGCGCCCTCCGCGGCGTTCGCCGAACCGCAGCGCGCCGTCACCGGCGGCTGGATCGCCGCCTTCGCCGCCGCGTGGCTCGGCATCTGGATGGCGCAGCTCGCGCCCCTGCAGGTGATGCTTCCCGTTCAGGTCGACGGGCTCATGGGCATCGACGGCGACTGGCGCGCCTCGGTGCTCGCACTCGGCACGATCTCGGGCATCGCGGCAGCGTGCTCGGTGATCGCGTTCCCGCTCACCGGGTTCCTCTCCGACCGCACGACCTCCAAGCTCGGCCGCCGCCGACCGTGGGCGATCGGCGGAGCGCTCGTGTTCGCCGCCGGACTCGTGGCACTCGGCTTCGCCGACTCGATCGTGCTCGTCGGCGTGTTCTGGTCCATCGCCATCACGGGATACTGCACGCTCGTCTCCGCGCTCACCGCCCTCATCTCGGACTCGGTGCCGGTGCGTCAGCGTGGGTTCGTCTCCGGCTGGATGTCGGCACCGCAGGCGATCGGCATCATCCTCGGCACCATCCTCGTCACCGAGGTGTTCCTCACGGCGATGTTCGGCTACCTCGCGATGGCGATCGGCCTCGTCGTGCTCATGGCACCCATCCTGATCGTCGCCAAGGAGATCCCGATCACGAAGGCGGAGCGCCCCGAGGCGACCGTCTCGGCGTTCTTCCGCGGTCTCTGGATCTCGCCCAAGAAGCACCCCGACTTCGCCTGGACCCTCACGAGCCGCGTGCTCGTCAACCTCGGCAACGCGCTCGGCACCGGCCTGCTGCTGTACTTCCTCGCGTTCGGTCTGGGCTTGGGCATCGAGAAGGCCGAGGAGTCGTTCCTGCCGCTCGTGGTCGTCTACCTCGTCGCGGTCGTCTCGTCTGCTCTCGTCGCCGGATGGATCTCGGACCGCCTCGCGCGCCGCAAGATCTTCGTCGTGTGGGGCGCACTGCTGCAGGCGGTCGCCGCGCTCGTGCTGGTGTTCATCACGAGCTACGAGGCTGTCTTCATCGGCGGTGCGCTGCTCGGCCTCGGCTATGGAGCGTTCCTCGCCGTCGACCAGGCGCTCGCCACGCAGGTGCTGCCCGACCCGGCCGACCGCGGCAAGGACCTCGGCATCATGAACATCGCCCAGCAGGTGCCGCAGGCGCTGGCGCTGCTGCTCGGCGCGCTCGTCGTCGCCGCGCTCGGCGGCTTCAGCGGCCTGTTCATCCTGTCGGCGCTCGCGACAGTGCTCGGCGCGCTCGTCGTCTCGCTCGTCCGCGACGTCCGCTGAGGATCGCGCACCGCTCATGACGCTCGTTCTCACCCCGCAGCAGGCGCAGCCGTGGCGCACCCCCGAGACATGGTGGCCGGCGCTCACCGCGGCGACCGCCGAGCTCGATCCGCCGTACGGCGTCATCTCGCTCGAGGCGCTCGCCGCGAATGCGCACGACATGCTCGCGCGCGCCCAGGGCACGCCCATCCGGGTGGCGAGCAAGTCGGTGCGCGTGCGCGAGGTGCTGGATGCGGTGCTCGCCCTTCCGGGGTACCGCGGCATCCTCGCCTACACACTCCCTGAGGCGCTGTGGCTCGCTGAGACGCACGACGATGTCGTGGTGGGCTACCCGACAGCGGATCGGGGCGCGATCGCGACGCTCGCCGCGGATGAGCGCCTCGCGTCGCGCGTGACGATCATGGTCGACTCGGTCGAGCAGCTGGACTTCGTCGACGGCGTGGTGGCGCCGTCGGCACGAGCCGACATCCGCGTGTGCCTCGAGCTCGATGCCTCGTACCGGAACCTGCTGCTCGGGCACGTGGGGGTGCGTCGCTCGCCCGTGCGCGAGGCGTCGGATGCGGCGGCGCTCGCCGCGGAGGTCGCGAAGCGCCCCGGATTCCGGCTCGTCGGGGTGATGGCGTACGAGGCGCAGATCGCGGGTGTCGGCAATCGCGGCAAGGCGCTCATCCGCATGATGCAGAAGGCGTCGGCCGCCGAGCTGCGCGAACGGCGCGGAGCGGTCGTCGCGGTCGTGCGCGGGATCGCCGAGCTCGAGTTCGTGAACGGCGGCGGAACGGGATCGCTCGAGTCGACGCACGACGACCCCTCCGTCACCGAGATCGCCGCGGGTTCCGGGCTCTTCGGCCCACTGCTGTTCGACGGCTACGAGCACTTCCGGCCCGCGCCTGCGGCATCGTTCGCGCTGAACGTGGTGCGCCGTCCCACGCCCGACATCGCGACGGTGCTCGGCGGCGGATGGATCGCATCCGGCCCTGCGGGCGCCGATCGCCTGCCGCGCCCGGTCTGGCCTGAGGGCCTCTCCTACCTGCCCCGCGAGGCGGCGGGCGAAGTGCAGACACCGGTGCGCGGCGAGGCCGCGCGCGACCTCCGTGTGGGGGACCGCGTCTGGTTCCGGCACGTGAAGGCGGGGGAGCTCTCGGAGCATCTCGACGCATTCCAGGTGGTGCAGGATGGCCGCATCCTCACCACGATCCCGACCTACCGCGGCGAGGGGAAGGTGTTCCTGTGACGGCGACGAAGCCCGAGCAGTCGACCGATGTGCGCCTGCGCACGAGCCGTCTCTGGCGCAACTGGGGTCGCAGCGAGACCGCGCGCCCGGCGTTCCGGGCATCGCCCGCGAGCATCGCCGAGGTGCAGGCGGTCGTGCGTGCCGCGCGCGAGCGCGGGCTGCCCGTCAAGACCGTGGGCGCCGGTCACAGCTTCACCGCGATCGCCGCGACCGACGGCATCCTCGTCGACCTCGACGGCCTCCAGGGCATCGTGTCAGCGGATGCCGAGTCCGGCCGCGTGACGCTGCGCGCCGGCACGCGCCTGCACCAGCTGCCCGCATTGCTCGCCCCGTACGGCCTCGCCCTGCAGAACATGGGCGACATCGACCGCCAGTCGATCGCGGGCGCGACCTCCACGGGCACGCACGGCACAGGCCTCGCCTTCGGTGGGCTCGCGACCACGATCGCGGCGGCGACGCTCGTCGTGGGCGACGGATCCGTGCTGCGTGTCTCCGAGACGGAGAACGCCGAGCTGCTGCCCGCTGTGCGTCTCGGCATCGGCGCCCTCGGCACCCTCGTCGAGCTGACGATCCAGTGCGTGCCGGCGTACCTGCTGCACGCTGTCGAGCATCCGGAGCCGTTCGAGGTCATCGACGAGTTCCGCGCCCGATCAGAGGCAGCCGACCACTTCGAGCTGTACTGGTGGCCGCACACCGACCGGGTGATGACGAAGACCAACACGCGCCTGCCGCTCGAGGCGGGGCGCAAGCCCGTGGGCGTGGTGTCGAACTGGGTCGAGGAGGAGCTGCTCGGCAACGCCGCGCTCGCCGCGATCTGCAACGTCGGCACGGCGCTGCCGAAGGCGATCCCCGGTATCAACCGCTTCGCGACGAGCGTCTACGGCGACCGCGAGTACACGGACCTCTCGTACGAGGTGTTCACGGCTCCGCGCCGGGTGCGCTTCCGCGAGATGGAGTACGCGATGCCGCTCGATGAGATCCCTGCTGCACTTCACGAGCTGCGCGCCATGATCGACGCCTCCGGATGGTCGATCGGCTTCCCCGTCGAGGTGCGTGCCGCCGCGGCCGATGAGAACTGGCTCTCGACCGCGCACGGACGCGAATCCGGATACATCGCCGTGCACCGCTTCGTGAAGGACGATCCCGGCGCCTATTTCCGCGCGGCGGAGGAGATCTTCCTCGCGCACGGCGGGCGCCCGCACTGGGGCAAGATGCATCACCTCGCCGCCGCCGAGTTCGCCGAGCGCTACCCGCGCTTCGGCGACTTCCTGGGCGTGCGCGATCGGCTCGACCCTGACCGGGTCTTCCAGAACCCGTACCTCGAGCGCGTCCTCGGACGCTAGCGGAGCAGGTGCGGCAGCGGGCCGCGCAGTCGGGGGGCTGTGCGGCCCGCGTCTTCCTCGGGTGCGGGAGGCGGGTGCGCGCTCGGATGCGGCGCGATGCTGGGTGCAGGATGACACCTCGTTGCGAGGTCGCCGGGCATCCGCCCGCGCATGACTCCTGAAGAACATTCAGGCTCTACAGTGGTCGGTATGGAACCCCTCATCATCATCGGCATCGTCGTTCTTCTGGTCGTCATCATCGGCGGCTACCTCTGGGCCACATACAACGGCCTCGTGAAGCTCAACGTGCGTGTGGATGAGGCGTGGAGCGACATCACCGTCCAGCTCAAGCGCCGTGCCGACCTTCTCCCGAACCTCATCGAGACGGTCAAGGGCTACGCGGCGCACGAGCAGGGAGTCTTCAACCAGGTCACGGAGGCCCGCGCGAAGACGATCAGCGCGTCGACGCCCGCTGAGGCGTCGGCGGCCGAGGGCGAATTCCAGCAGGCCCTCAAGTCGATCTTCGCCGTCGCCGAGGCGTACCCGGAGCTGCAGGCCAGCCGCAACTTCCTGCACCTTCAGGGCGAGATCGTCGACACCGAAGACAAGCTGCAGTCGGCTCGCCGCTTCTACAACGGCGGCGTGCGCGAGCTCAACACGAAGATCAAGATGTTCCCGAACACGCTCTTCGTGCGCGGCCTCGGATTCTCCGAGCGCGACTTCTTCGAGGTCGCCGAGCCGTCGGCGATCGCCGAGCCCCCGCGCGTGCAGTTCTGATCCTCAGCCCCGCTGTCACGTCCTCCCGCCCCGAACCCACCACGTCGAGGTAGACACCCATGTACTCCGCCATTGCGAAGAACAAGCTCAACACCGTTCTGATCATCCTGGCGTTCCTGGTGATCCTGGGCGCACTCGGTGCGCTCGCCGCCTGGCTCACGGGCGAGTGGTGGATCGCCGCCGTCGTTCTGGGTGGCGCCGCGATCTACGCACTCATCCAGTACTTCGCGGCCACCAGGGAGACGCTCGCCATCAGCGGCGCCATCGAGATCAGCAAGGCCGACGAGCCGCGGCTGTACCGCATCGTCGAGAACCTCGCGATCAGCGAGGGCCTGCCCACCCCCAAGGTGTACGTCATCCCGGATCCGGCGCCCAACGCGTTCGCGATGGGTCGCGACCCCGAGCACGCGGTCGTCGCCGCGACGACGGGCCTGCTCGAGATCATGGACGACCAGGAGCTGCAGGGTGTCATGGCGCACGAACTCGGCCACATCAAGAACTACGACATCCGCGTCTCGCTCATCGTGTTCGGTCTCGTGGTGGCGATCGGCGTGATCGCGGATCTCGCGTTCCGGGTGTTCGTGTTCGGCGGTCTGCGCCGCTCCAACAACCTGCCCGCGCTCATCGTGACGGTTGTGATCGGTCTCGTGGTGGCGATCGTCGCGCCGCTGCTGGCGTCGATCGTGCGGGCGGCGGTCTCGCGTCAGCGCGAGTACCTCGCGGATGCGACGGGCGCTCTCACGACGCGTCACCCCGAGGGTCTGGCGCGCGCGCTCGAGAAGCTCGACATGTATGGCCGCCCGGTGGCGCGCACCAACACGTCGATGTCGCACCTGTGGATGGTCGACCCCAACGAGCCGGGGTTCGTGCAGCGCCTGTTCGCGACGCACCCGCCCATCCAGAGCCGCATCGCGCGGCTGCGCGAGAACGCCGAGCGTTTCTGATCCGCGGCTCGCGCCCATCGCGCGCCCATACGCAGAGCGCCGCCCGTCCCGGAGGACGAGCGGCGCTCTTCGTGTGCGGGCTGCTTACGCGGCGGCGCGACCGGCTTCGACGCGCGTGATGAGCGTGTCGAACGCGGTGAGGTACGACACCAGGAAAGCGGCGGTCGACTCGTTGGTGACTTCTCCCTCGTCGGTGAAGAGGCCGGGCGTCGACTGCACGTAGCCCTCGGGCTGGCCGAGCGTGATGGCGTTGTAGTGGCTGAGAATCGCCTTGAGGTGCTGCTGTGCGGCAGCCGTGGCGATGCCGCCGCCGGAGGTGCCGATGACCGCGGTGGGCTTCTCGTCGAACGATGCCTGGCCCCACGGGCGGGCGGCCCAGTCGAGGGCGTTCTTGAGCACGCCGGGGATGGAGCGGCTGTATTCGGGGGTCACGATGATGACGCCGTCGACCTTCGCGATCGCGTCCTTGAAGTCGCGCGCGACCTGCGGGTAGTCCGCATCGTGGTCGGGGGAGTAGAAGGGCAGGTCGGCGATCGGGATCTCGACGAGCTCGACGCCCGCGGGGGCGAGGCGCTCGAGCGCCTTGGCCAGGCGGCGGTTGATCGAGGTGCTCGAGATGGATCCGACGATGTAGCCGATGGTGTGCGTCACAGTGACCCTTTCAATTGGAGGACGTAACACCTTATGTGAACGCATACACCTGGGCGGATTATTCCCGGGTGCGGAGAAAGACCTGTGAGCGTCAGCGCGCGTCGACCAGAGCGGTGCCGAGCTCCGCGGCGATCGCGGCGGCCAGATCCCCGCGATCAGCGACCTCGACCTCGCCGAGGCCCTGCCACGCGGCGAGCTCCCGCAGTGTGGGGACGATGCGCTCGGCGAGCTGGCCGCTCGCCGCAGCCTGCTCCTCGCGCCACGCAGACTGCACACGCAGCACGCCGCGCTGCCGATCGTTCTTCAGATCGATGCGCCCCACGAGCGCGTCATCCACGAGGATCGGCAGGCTGTAGTAGCCGAACTGCCGCTTCGCGGCGGGCGTGTAGATCTCGATCCGGTAGTGGAACCCGAACATCCTGAGGGCCCGGTCGCGCTCCCACACGACCGGGTCGAACGGAGACAGCAGGGCCGTCGCCTCGATGCGACGAGGGACGCGCGCGTCGCGGTGCAGGTACGCGCGTCTGCCCCATCCGGGCACCGTCACCTCGCGCACGACGCCCTCGTCGACGAGGCTCTGGAGGGCGGGCTTGGCATCCGCGGTCTTCAGACGGAAGTAGTCGGCGAGGTCCGACAGCGTGCCGATGCCGTGCGCGCGGGCAGAGCGCTCCATGAGGATGCGCATCGCCTCCTCCGTCGAGACCTCGCGCCCGAGCACATGGGCGGGCATCACCTGCTCGGGGAGAGCGTAGGTGCGCTCGAACCGAGTGCGCCCGGCCGAGACCAGGTCGCCCGTCGCGAACAGCACCTCGAGACCCCTCTTGACCTCATCCCACTCCCACCACGACCCGCGCCGCGGGGTCTGCGCATCGCGCTCGATCTCGGAGGCGCGCATCGGCCCCTTCGCGGCGATCTCGAGGCGCAGCCAGTTGAGCGTCTTCTCCTCGACGTTCACCCACAGCCGGCCCTCGGCGCGCCGCTGGCGGTAGCGCTCCATACGGAAGCGGAAGAGCGGCCAATCCTCGGTCGGGATGAGCGCCGCCTCATGCGCCCAGTACTCCCGATACGGGCCGCGCGTCGAGAAGGTGAGCCCATCGAGCGCCGCCTTGTCGTATGCGCCGAGGCGCGCGAACACCGGCAGGTAGTGGCTGCGCTCGAGCACGTTGACCGAATCGAGCTGGACCAGGCCGAGGCGCGAGAGCAGCAGGTTGAGCTGACGAGTGCCCACCGAGGTGGGTCGCGCGCGTCCGAAACCCTGCGCCGCGAGCGCGATCCGGCGAGCTGCTGCGGGGGAGACGGAATCGGCCACGGGCCGAGAGTACGCCCGGCATCCGACATCGCACCCTTCGCTCCCGCATATGCCGTGCCTAGAATCAGGGAATGGCCTTCGGATTCCGCAGCGAACGAGCTCGTGACGACGAAGTGCGCCGTCAGGTCGATGCGCGCGTCGCCGATGCGGTTCCCGCGGGCATGCGGATCGCCGGCGCGTGGTCGTGGCGCCTCCTCGTCATCGCCGGTGTGATCGCAGTCGTGCTGTTCCTCATCGTGCAGCTGCGCCTCATCGTCGTCCCGATCCTCGTCGCGATGCTGCTCGCCGCACTGCTTGTGCCGTTCTCGAACTGGCTGCAGTCGCACCGCTGGCCGAGGTGGGCGGCGATCGGGGTCTCCGAGGTGGGGCTCCTCGCGATCGTCGGCGCGCTCATCTGGCTCATCGTGCGCACCGTCGTCGCCGGTTACCCCGCGCTCGTCAAACAGACTCTCGTGCGCTGGGAGGATTTCAAGGACTTCCTGCTCCAGTCGCCCCTGCACCTCTCCGAGGCCGACATCAACCGCTGGGCGGCCGACCTCGTCGAGGAGATCCAGCGCGACTCCGGTGTGCTCGTCTCGGGAGCGCTCTCCGTAGGGTCGGGCGTCGGGCACTTCATCGCCGGATTCCTGCTCGCCCTCTTCGCGACGCTCTTCATCCTCATCGACGGCCGAGGCATCTGGAACTGGATCGTGCGGATCTTCCCGCGGAAGGCCCGCCCGGCCATCGTCGGCGGCGGCGAAGCCGGATGGATCACGCTCTCGAGCTTCGTGCGCGTGCAGGTTCTCGTCGCGTTCATCGACGCCGTCGGCATCGGCCTCGGCGCATTCATCCTGGGCTTGTTCTACGACGGCTTCCCGCTCGTCGTGCCGATCGCCATCCTCGTCTTCCTCGGTGCGTTCGTGCCGGTCGTCGGCGCCGTGCTGTCGGGGGCGCTCGCCGTCTTCATCGCGCTCGTGTTCATGGGCCCGTGGCCGGCGTTCATCATGCTTCTCATCGTCATCGGCGTGCAGCAGCTCGAAGGTCACGTGCTGCAGCCGCTGCTCGTCGGCAACGTCGTCAAGGTGCACCCCCTCGCGGTCGTGCTCGCCGTCGCAGCAGGTGGGTTCCTCGCCGGCATCACGGGCGCACTCTTCGCGGTGCCCGTCGTCGCGACCGCCAACTCGATGATCGGCTACATGGCCCGAGGCGACTGGCGCACCAACCCGCACCCGAGCGTCGCAGACGTCGTTCCCCCTACGAGAGGCAACCAGATCAGTGACCGGTGAACTGCCCGGACCATCGCTCGCTCAGATCCGGGACGCGCACGCGCGCTCGTCCGAGGTCGCCGTCGTCACCCCGATGGAGCGCTCCCGCTTCCTCTCCGGTGTGCTCGGGCAGACGGTGCACCTCAAGGCCGAGAGCCTGCAGCGCACCGGCTCGTACAAGATCCGCGGCGCCTACAACCGCATCTCGCAGCTGACCCCCGAGGAGCGCGCCCGCGGCGTCGTCGCGGCATCCGCCGGCAATCACGCGCAAGGCGTGGCCCTCGCCGCGCGTGAGCTCGGCATCCCGGCGACGATCTTCATGCCCATCGGCGTGGCTCTCCCCAAGCTCCAGGCCACGCGCAACTACGGCGCGGACGTCGTGCTGCACGGTCACGTCGTCGACGAGACCCTGCACGCGGCCGCGGAGTTCGCCGAGCGCACGGGCGCTGTGCTCATCCCGCCGTTCGACCACCCGGACGTCGTCGCCGGCCAGGGCGGCATCGCTCTCGAGATCCTCGAGCAGGTTCCGGATGTCGCGAACGTCATCGTGCCGATCGGCGGCGGCGGCCTCATCGCGGGCATCGCCTCCGCGTTCCGCCAGCTCGAGCCCGAGATCGGTCGCCGCGTGCGCGTCATCGGCGTGCAGGCGGAGAACGCCGCGCCCTACCCGCTGTCGCTCACTGCGGGTGAGATCGTCACGATCACGACCTCCCCGACGATCGCCGACGGCATCGCCGTGGGCAAGCCCGGTGCCCTCAACTTCGCGATCATCAAAGAGGCGGTCGACCACGTCGTGACCGTCTCCGACGACGAGACCGCGAGCGCGATCGTCGTGCTGCTCGAGCGTGCGAAGCTCGTCGTCGAGCCTGCGGGGGCGGTCGGCGTCGCCGCAGCGCTCACCGGCCGGATCTCCGTCGACGGCCCCACCGTCATCGTGCTGTCGGGCGCCAACATCGATCCCATGGTCATGGAGCGCATCATCAGCCGGGGCCTTTCGGCGTCGCAGCGCTACCTCCGCATCACGATCCCTCTGCCCGACCGCCCGGGCCAGCTTGCGCGCATCGCAGGCCTCATCGCCGAGGCGAACGCCAACGTCGTCGAGGTGCTCCACACGCGTCACGGCGGCGATCTGGACATCAGCCAGGTCGCGATCGACATCCACATGGAGACGCGCGGAGTCGAGCACGCCGAGCAGGTGCTGGGGCGCCTGCGCGAGGCAGGCTACGCCCCCCGCGTCGTCTGAGCACTCCGCTCATGCAGAAGCACCCCGGTGGCCGAGCCTCCGGGGTGCTTCTGTGCGGTGATCAGCCCGCGTAGACCTCGACGGCGACGATCTTCACCGAGATGTCGCGTCCGTTGGGTGCCGTGTAGGTGACCTCATCGCCGGCCTTCGCGCCGATGATGGCCTGGCCGATGGGGCTCGACTCGGGGTAGACGTCGAGATCCTCGGCATCCACCGCGATCTCGCGGTTGCCGAGCAGGAACGTCGACTCTTCCCCCGCGATGACAGCGGTCACGACCGTGCCGGGCGCGACGGTGCCGTCGTTGGCGGGCGCCTCTCCGACGACCGCGCTGCGCAGCATCTGCGTCAGCTGGCGGATGCGGGCCTCGATCTTGCCCTGCTCGTCCTTGGCGGCGTGGTAGCCGCCGTTCTCCTTCAGGTCGCCCTCCTCGCGCGCAGCCTCGATCTTCTTCGCGATCTCGACGCGCGCCGGACCCTCGAGCTCGGCGAGCTCGGCCGTCAGACGGTCGTAGGCCTCCTGGGTGAGCCAGGTCGTAGTGGCGGACATACTGCTCCTCACAAACAATCGAGACCGGCACACGGCCGGTCTCTCTCAGGTGTTGCGTTCGCGACAGCCTAGGTCAGCCAGCACCGGTAGAGCAACCCGCCGTCGGGCTTCTCCGTCGTGCGCAGAACGGCGGAGACGTTGCGGATCGCTTGGTCGGAGGGCTCCACCTCGACGACCTTCCATCCGACGACGGCCTTCTTCTCGCTGATGGCCTTGATCGCGCACGAGACCTCGGATCCGACGGGCGCCGTGAGCTGCCAGTCCACCTCGATCGTGTCGTCGGTGAGCACCCGGAAGCCGGAGTCACGCGCCTGCAGCGATGCGCCCGGGCTGAGGAGTCCGGCCCAGGCGACCCACGCGATCAGGACGATCGCGACGCCGATGGCGGCACCCCACGCGAGCATGCGGGCGCGAGAGCGGCGCGCGGGCGTGCGTCCGTACCTCGCGTCGAGGTTGGTCGATGTCATGCGCGCTCCCGTGGCCGATTAGTCTTACTACCAGGCTAAACCGTTCCCTGGAGGGTCCTGACGTGCTGAACTTCGTCCTCATCGAGACGCCCACGCCGACCCCCGCGGGGGTCGATCCCAACCTGGTGACACCGGGCGTCATCGGCTTCGTCGCGACCCTCGTGCTCGTCGTCGCCACCATCGTGCTGCTGCTCGACATGAACCGCCGCACTCGTCGCGTGCGCTACCGCGCCGAGATCGCCGAGCGTCTCGACGCCGAGGAATCGGGTGACGCTGCTGCGGGCGACGCGCGCGCGAGCGACGACGAGGCAGGCGAGGGCCCCGCGGGCGACGAGCCCGTCAAGTAGGTCTCTGCGCCGCCATCCGGTTGCCGTCGCTCAGGCGTAGAGCGGGTGGAGCGTGATGAGCAGCGCCGCTGTCCAGTGGCAGAAGAACGCGATGACGGTGCACGCGTGGAACAGCTCGTGGAATCCGAAGACCCCGGGGATCGGGTTCGGGCGCTTGAGGGCGTAGAACACCGCGCCGACCGTGTAGAAGAGCCCGCCCACGACGACGAGGATCATCATCGCGAGGTTCGCCTCGGCGAGATCGCCGATGTACATCATCGCCGCCCAGCCGAGCGCCAGATACAGCGGCACGTAGAGCCAGCGGGGGGCCTTCAGCCAGAAGATGCGGAAGCCGATGCCGAGGAGGGCACCGCCCCACACGAGCGACAGCAGCAGCACGGCCTTGTCGTGCGGCAGAGCGCACACGGCGAGGGGCGTGTAGGTGCCCGCGATGAGCAGGAAGATGTTGGCGTGGTCGAGGCGGCGGAACACAGCCTTGACCCGGGGCGACCAGTTGATCCGGTGGTAGAGCGCCGAGATGCCGAACAGCAGCATCGACGTCGCCATGAAAACCGCCGACGCCCACTTGGCGGGCGCGCCCTGCGCGAAGGTGATGAGCACGAGGCCCGCCACGACCGTGATCGGGAAGGTCACCGCGTGCAGCCAGCCGCGCCAGGTGGGCTTGACCTCGGCCGAACCCTGGTCATCGTCGGACTCCAGAAGCGGGATGTTCGGAAGCGAGGCCGCCGGCTCCGACTCCGCCTCGCGCTCCTCATCCGAGAGCGCGGCATTCACGCGGTCGTCGGGAAGGTCGGACGACTTCGGTGCGAGAGTCATGACGAGATCGTAGACGGAGGCTCATCACCGATCCTGAATGCGAGCTGTTATCGACCAGAATGTCGATCCGCTACCGTTGCCTGGTGACTGAGAGCAAGGATCTCGGCGGCTCCGGGCCCCTCTATGGCCTGTACCAGGCGCGACTGCGACGCCAGCTGCAGGGGGCGCCTCTTCCGCAGCACGTCGCGATGATCATCGACGGCAACCGCCGCTGGGCCCGCGACCGTGCGCTCGAGACCGCGGCGCACGGCCACCGGGCCGGTGCGCAGAAGATGCGCGAGTTCCTCGGATGGTGCGACGAGCTCGGAATCCGCGTCGTCACCATCTACCTGCTCTCCGCCGACAACCTCTCGGGCCGCTCGAACGAGGAGCTCGACCAGCTGTTCGAGATCATCGGCGACCTCGCCGACGACCTCTCGCGCGCGGCCGACTGGCGCATCCAGCACGTCGGCACGACCGAAGGACTGCCCCAGTCCCTCGTCGACACGCTGAAGGCTGCCGAGAACCGCACGGCAGGCAACCGCGGCCTGCACGTCAACCTCGCCGTCGGCTACGGCGGTCGCCGGGAGATCGCGGATGCGATGCGCAGCATCGTGCGCACGCACGGCGCGACAGGGGGCAGCTTCGAGGAACTCGCCGAGCTGCTCACCCCCGAGCTCATCGGGCAGCACCTCTACACGCAGGGCCAGCCCGACCCCGACCTCATCATCCGCACGTCCGGTGAGCAGAGGCTCTCGGACTTCATGCTGTGGCAGGCAGCGCACAGCGAGTTCTACTTCGTCGAGGCTCTCGGCCCGGATCTGCGCGAGGTGGACTTCCTGCGCGCGCTGCGCGACTACGCCACGCGCCATCGACGATTCGGACAGTAGCGTCCGGGCCCCCGCTCCCACCCCCGAAGGAGATCCCGTGCCCCTCAGCATCGATGACTACGCATCCAGGTTCCACGAGGAGCCCGGATACCTCGACTTCGCCTCCGTGGGCCCCCTCGGCGACACGGTCGTCGCCGAGCAGAACGCACTCACGACGCTGCTCGAGAGCGCGCGCCACGGGTCGCTCAGCGTGCTCCGCGAGCAGGAGGCGCGCCTGCAGACGGCCGTCGCGGCGCTCACCGGGTTCCGCGACGACCAGGTGGTGTTCCAGCCCAACACGAGCCTCGGCCTCATGCACACGCTCTTCGGGCTCACGGGCGGCGTCGCGCTCTCGGCGGCGGAGTTCCCGTCGCTCCCGTTCGCAGCGGTGCGGGCGCAGCAGGCCCTCGGGGTCGTCTCTCCCATCTGGATCGAGACCGACCACGGGCGCGTGACCCCGGGCGACCTGCGCGACGCGCTCGATCCCTCGGTCGTCGCCGTCGCCGTGAGTCTCGTCGACTTCCGCACCGGCTACCGCGCCGACCTCGACGGCATCCGCCAGGTGATCGGCGATCGGCTGCTCATCGTCGATGCCACGCAGGGGTTCGGCGTCGTGGACGCCCCATATGAGGCGGCGGATGTCATCGCCGCGGGTGGGCAGAAGTGGCCGCGTGCCGGATGGGGGACGGGCTTCCTCGCGCTCTCCGACCGCGCACTCGAGCACCTCACGCCCGTGTGGTCCGGCTACACCGCGATCGACGGCGACGAGCTGCCGCTCGATGAGGTCGTCGACCCGGGCGCGGGTGCGCGGGCGTACTCGGTGACCAACGGCGACCCCGTCGCGGCGGCGCGACTCGCCGCGTCCCTCGAAGAGATCGCCGACGTCGGTGTCGCTGAGATCGCCACGCGGATCGCGCGCCGCACCGCCGAGATCATCGACGTCGTCGACGAGTTCGCGATCCCCATCGTCTCCCCGCGCGCGGATGGCGAGCGCGCAGGCATCGTGGTGGTCGAGCCCGATGAGGATCGCCTCACGGCGCTGCTCGCCGCCCTCCACAACCACGGTGTCAGCGCGACGAGTCGAGCGGGCACCGTGCGGCTCTCTGCGCACGCGTCCACCGGCTCCGACACCATCGCACTCCTGCGCTCGGCGCTCGTCTCCTACGCACAGGCCATCCCTCGCTGAGGGTTTGTCAGCGCATCCGCGACGCGCCGCGTGTCGGTGCGACGGACGGCGCGGCACGGGCATAGCGTCTGGGCATCAGACACCGTGTCTGAACGGAGCGGCCACATACGTTCGCACCGTTGAGCCCCCTGGCCGATCCGCGACAGGATCCGGGTGAATCAGATACCCGGGGATGGAGTGGGAGTGCCTGCGCTCGAGAAGCCCCAGCGAAACACCACCGCCACCAGCGCCGGGAAGGCGAAGAGCACCGAGCGCACCTATGTGCTCGACACCTCGGTGCTCCTGAGCGATCCCCGTGCGATCTTCCGGTTCGCGGAGCACGCCGTGGTTCTGCCGGTCGTCGTCGTCACCGAACTCGAGGCGAAACGCCACGATCCGGAGATCGGCTACTTCGCGCGGGCGGCACTGCGCCTCCTCGACGAGCTGCGCATCGAACACGAACGCCTCGACTTCCCGATCGCCGTGGGTGACACGGGCGGCTCGCTGCGCGTCGAGCTCAACCACTCCAACATGGGCGTCCTGCCGTCGGGCCTGCAGCTGAACGACAACGACTCCCGCATCCTCGCGGTCGCGCTCAACCTCTCGAACGAGGGTGTGGATGTCGTCGTCGTGTCGAAGGATCTCCCGTTGCGCGTCAAGGCGGCGTCGATCGGCCTCGCCGCCGAGGAGTACCGCGCGGAGCTCGCCGTCGACTCCGGATACACCGGCGTCGCCGAGATCGAGGTCTCGAGCGAGCAGATGTCCGACCTGTACGAGAAGGACACACTCACCACGCGTCTCGTCGCCGATCTGCCGATCAACACGAGCCTCGTCGTCCACTCCGACCGGGGATCCGCTCTCGGCCGCGTCACCGAACGCGGCATGCTGCGCGTCGTGCGCGGCGACCGCGACGTCTTCGGGCTCCACGGGCGCAGCGCCGAGCAGCGGCTCGCGATCGACCTGCTGCTCGACCCGGAGGTCGGGATCGTGTCGCTCGGAGGGCGCGCGGGCACCGGCAAGTCGGCGCTCGCGCTGTGTGCGGGACTCGACGCCGTGCTCGAACGCCAGCAGCACCGCAAGATCATGGTGTTCCGCCCCCTCTACGCCGTCGGCGGTCAGGAGCTCGGCTACCTGCCCGGCGACAAGGAGGAGAAGATGAACCCCTGGGGCCAGGCGGTGTTCGACACGCTCGGCGCCGTCGTCTCCGAGAATGTCATCGAGGAGGTCCTCGCTCGCGGCATCCTCGAGGTGCTGCCGCTCACCCACATCCGGGGTCGCTCACTGCATGACGCGTTCGTGATCGTCGACGAGGCGCAATCGCTCGAACGCAACGTGCTGCTCACGGTGCTGTCGCGCATCGGGCAGAACTCGCGGGTCGTGCTCACCCACGACGTGGCCCAGCGCGACAACCTCCGCGTCGGGCGCCACGACGGCATCGCCTCCGTCATCGAGACGCTCAAGGGGCACCCGCTGTTCGGGCACATCACGCTCATGCGCAGCGAGCGCTCGGCGATCTCGGCGCTCGTCACCGAGCTGCTCGAGACGAACGAACTCGCCTGACATCCGCGGGCACGCATCCACGGGGCACGCCCTCGCCGCTAGGGTGAGGGCGTGCCTCCTTGGATCCTGCTGCCGCTCGTGCTCGGTCTGCTGATGACCCTGTGGGGCGTCATCATGCCGCGGATGCAGTGG
Source organism: Salinibacterium sp. ZJ70 (assembly GCF_011751865.2). Classification (GTDB taxonomy): domain Bacteria; phylum Actinomycetota; class Actinomycetes; order Actinomycetales; family Microbacteriaceae; genus Homoserinibacter. The sequence goes on from NZ_CP061770.1 coordinate 784,169, forward strand.
CGCTGGCTCGGCTATTGGGGGGCGGCGCCCGAAGACGACCCGAATCCGGAGTCGTTCTACCGGAACCTCCGCTGGATCAACTTCGCCGGGCTCATCGCCCTCTCGCTCTGCCTCGTCTTCTTCCTCGCGACGACCGTCTGGTAGTCCGCGGCCTCCCGCCGCCGTATCCGATCTCTCCCGTCCCTTCGGGCGGACGCAGAGCGCCCCCGCTCGGCGAACCGGAACGGGGGCGCTGCAGAGGAACTGCGGGGGAGCTGCGGATCAGCCCGGGTGCGTCATCGAGAGCACATCGAGCGCCGTGTCGAGCTGCTCGAGCGTGAGCTCGCCGCGCTCCACGAAGCCGAGCTCGAGCGTCGCCTCGCGCACCGTGATGCCCTGGGCGACCGCGTGCTTGGCGATCTTGGCGGCGTTCTCGTAGCCGATGAACTTGTTGAGCGGCGTGACGATCGACGGCGACATGCCGGCGAGAGCGGCGGCGCGCTCGAGGTTCGCTTCGAGACCGTCGATCGTCTTGTCGGCGAGCACGCGGGTCGAGTTCGCGAGCAGACGGATCGACTCGAGCAGCGCCGTGCCCATCACGGGGATCGCGACGTTGAGCTCGAACGAGCCGGTGGCGCCCGCCCAGGCGACGGTCGCGTCGTTGCCGATGACGCGCGCGCCGACCATGATGACGGCCTCGGGCACGACGGGGTTGACCTTGCCGGGCATGATCGAGGAGCCGGGCTGCAGGTCGGGGATGTGCAGCTCGCCGAGACCGGTGTTGGGGCCGGAGCCCATCCAGCGCAGGTCGTTGCAGATCTTGGTGAGCGAGACCGCGATGACACGCAGGGCGCCGGAGGCCTCGACGAGGCCGTCGCGGTTCGCCTGCGCCTCGAAGTGGTCGAGCGCCTCGGTGATCGGCAGGCCCGAGGAGGCCGCGAGCTCGGCGATGACCTTCTGCGGGAAGCCGAGCGGGGTGTTGATGCCGGTGCCGACGGCGGTGCCGCCGAGCGGGACCTCCGCGACACGGGGGAGTGCCGCCTGCACGCGCTCGATGCCGAGGCGCACCTGGCGGGCGTAGCCGCCGAACTCCTGGCCGAGGGTGACGGGCGTCGCATCCATGAGGTGCGTGCGGCCCGGCTTGACGGCGTCCTTCCAGAGCGTCGCCTTCTTCTCGAGCGCGACGGCGAGGTGGTCGAGCGCGGGCACGAGGTCGTTGATGAGGGCACCCGTGACGGCGACGTGCACCGAGGTGGGGAACACGTCGTTCGAGGACTGCGAGGCGTTGACGTGGTCGTTGGGGTGAACGGGCGAGCCGAGCTTCTCGGTCGCGAGGGTGGCGAGCACCTCGTTCATGTTCATGTTCGAGCTCGTGCCGGAGCCCGTCTGGTAGGTGTCGACCGGGAAGTGGTCGTGGTGCTGGCCGTCGATGATCTCGTCGGCGGCCGCGACGATCGCGTCGGCGACGGCCACGTCGAGCACGCCGAGTTCGGCGTTGGCGATCGCTGCGGAGCGCTTCACCCGGGCGAGGGCGACGATCTGCGCGGCCTCCAGCCCGGTGCCCGAGATGGGGAAGTTCTCGACGGCGCGCTGCGTCTGCGCGCGGTAGAGGGCGGATGCAGGAACCCGCACCTCTCCCATCGTGTCGTGCTCGATGCGGTACTCAGTCACGGTGATGCTGCCCTTCTTCGGGTTCATGCGGGTGACGACGCGGGCTCAGGCCTCGTCGTCGATGGAGCCGATCACGATCGCCACTGCGGCGTCGCCTTCGGCAAGACGGTAGTTCGCTCCCACCACTGCCAGCGTACCTTCGGCGACGGCGTCGGCGATGAGCTCGGATCGCTCCACGACGGCGGCGACGGTCGCTTTGAGGTGGCGGATGCCGACGGCTTCCGCGCTCTGGTCGGCGCCGGCGCGGACGGCCGGGCGGATGGCGGCGATGTGGCCCGCGATGCGAGGGGGGAGCGCGGGAGTCTCGGGTGAGCTGAGCTCGATCGCGGCCTTCACCGCACCGCAGTTGTCGTGCGCGAGCACGACGATGAGCGGAACCCCGAGCACCGCGACGGCGTACTCGAGGGAGGCGATCGCCGAGTCGGAGATGACCTGGCCGGCGTTGCGGATGACGAACAGGTCGCCGAGGCCCTTGTCGAAGATGATCTCGGCCGCGAGGCGGGAGTCGCTGCAGCCGAAGAGGACGGCGTGGGGATCCTGCGCGCCCGTGAGATCCTGGCGGCGCTCGGCGTCCTGGCGGGGGTGGAGCGGCTCACCTGCGACGAAGCGCTCGTTGCCGCGCTTCATCTCACGCCAGACCTGGGCAGGGGTGCGGATGATGTCGGTCACGGGAGCTCCTCGGCGGTGGCGGCGGCGACGGTCTCGAGGTCGGCATCGCGTGCCGTCCCGGAGACCACGATGGTGCGGTCGTCGAGCTCGGCGACGAGGGCGAAGGCGACATTGCCTGCGTCCTCGACGTCCCGGCGGTCATAGGTGGTCCAGGGGATGCCGCCGAGCTCGACGATGGGGCCGGCCTGTGCGTCGCGCACGGTGTTGGCGATCCAGGTCGCGTCGGTGTCGAAAGCCTGGGTGAGCTGCACGAATTCGCGGTTCGGGCTCACGAAGCCGATCTCCCAGGCGGTGACGCCGGCTGCGGTCTTCTTCGCGGAGCGGGCGAAGTTCGAGGTCCACTCGTCGCCGAGTTCGGGGATGACGAGCTTGTCGTCGAATCCGGACTGGGCGTTGTGCGTCGACGTCGCGTAGTCGACGGGCTCGCGGAAGACGCCCTGGTCGGGGCGTGCGACGACGAGCACCAGGAACAACACCACGCCGAGGGTTCCGAGCAGCGCCCCCACGAGGGCGAACCAGGTCTTGCCTTCACGGTGTGCGCGGCTCGTCGCCGCCTTGCGGGCGAAGGTCTCTTCGGGGGTCTCGGCGCGACCGAGCTCGGCGACGATCGGCCGTCCCTGCTCGTCGTGTCCGGGGTGACGCGGGCTCACGAGCCGGCAGCCGCGCGTGCGGCCTCGAGTCGTGCCTTGGCGCCCACGAGCCACTCTTCGCAGCGGCGGGCGAGCGCCTCTCCGCGCTCCCAGAGTGCGAGCGACTCCTCGAGGGTGGCGGCGCCCTGTTCGAGGCGCGTCACCACCTGCACGAGCTCGTCGCGGGCCTCCTCATAGCTGAGCGAGGCGACGTCGGCGGGGGTGGCGTCGGACATGGCTTCCAGACTAGTCGGCGGTGGCAGTCAGTTCACCCGATGCGACGCGGATGCGGAGGGCGTCGCCCGAGGCGACCTCGTCGGCGTCGCGCACGATCGCATCCGCGGCGCTCACGACGGCATAGCCCCGGTCGAGGGTGCGCTGGGGCGACAGCGCACGCAGTTCGACGGCGAGTCGGTGGATGGCGGTCTCCTCGCGTTCGACCCGCAGCTGCACGAGCTGCGTGCCGCGGTCGACGAGGCGGATGAGATCCTCGGTGCGCGTCTGCACGAGGGTCGAGGGGTCCGAGAGCGAGGGGCGCGATCGCAGCGTCGCGAGCCGCTCGATCTCGCCGTTGATGAGCGAGGCGAGGCGCGAGCTCATGCGGGCGCGTGCCTGCTGCATGAGCGCCATCTCCTCGGCGACGTCCGGGACCACGCGCTTGGCGGCATCCGTGGGGGTCGATGCGCGGAGGTCGGCGACGAGGTCGAGGAGGGGGCTGTCTGCTTCGTGCCCGATGGCCGAGACGAGCGGAGTGGTCGCCGCCGCGGCGGTGCGCACGAGCTGCTCGTCGCTGAACGGCAGCAGGTTCTGGAAGTCGCCGCCGCCGCGCGCGACGATGATGACGTCGACCTCGGGGTCGGCGTCGAGCGTGCGGATGGCTGCGGCGACCTCGGTCGCTGAGCGGTCGCCCTGCACCGCCGCGTGCACGACGCGGAACTCCACCTGCGGCCAGCGCAGCTGGGCATTGCGCAGCACGTCCTTCTCGGCATCAGAGTCCTTGCCGGTGACGAGCCCGATGCACTGCGGAAGGAAGGGCAGCGGCTTCTTGCGGTCGGCGTCGAAGAGACCTTCGGCGCGGAGTTTCTGCTTGAGGCGCTCGAGCTGGGCGAGCAGGTCGCCGATGCCGGCATGCCGGAGGTCGGACGCGACCATCGAGAGCGTTCCGCCGCGCATCCAGTAGTCGGGCTTGACGAGGGCCGCGACGCGGTCGCCCTGCTGGAACGTCTCGGTGAGGCGCGAGACGGTGGAGGACCACACGGTGAGCGAGACGGTGACGTCCTGGTCGAGGTCCTTGAGCTTGGCGTAGACGACGCCGCGCGACTGGTTCCACTGGGTCAGCTCGCCCTCGACCCAGACCGAGCCGAGGCGGTCGATCCAGCCCTTGAGCTTGGCGGCGAGCTCGGCGACGGGCCACGGGGTCTCGGCTGTCGGCTTCTCGTCGCTCACCCGACCAGGGTACGCACCTCGCGCGCCCGGCGGATGCGAAGGTCCCCACCGTAGACTCGGCATGTGTCTGCCATCACCAACGGGAGCCCGCCCGTCGCCCTTGAGACGCCCCGCATGCCGCGGGTGCGCGGCCGCCTGCGCGACGAGCCGGTCGACGCGCCCAAGCGCGTGCTGCTCGCCGCTCCCCGCGGATACTGCGCGGGCGTGGACCGTGCCGTGATCGCGGTCGAGAAGGCGCTCGACAACTTCGGCGCTCCCGTCTACGTGCGCAAGCAGATCGTGCACAACGTGCACGTCGTGAGCGAGCTGGAGCGCCGCGGTGCGATCTTCGTCGACGAGGTCGACGAGGTGCCGCCGGGGTCGAACCTCGTGTTCTCGGCGCACGGCGTCTCGCCGATGGTCGTGCAGGCCGCCGCCGATCGCGACCTCATGGCGATCGACGCCACCTGTCCGCTCGTCACGAAGGTTCACCGCGAGGCGACGCGCTTCGCGAAGCAAGATCTGCAGATCCTGCTCATCGGTCACGCCGGGCACGAAGAGGTCGAAGGAACCATGGGTCACGCGCCCGAGCAGACCATCCTGGTCAACTCGCCCGACGATGTCGACGGCATCGTGGTCGACGACCCCGACAACCTCGTGTGGATCTCGCAGACGACCCTCTCGGTCGACGAGACGATGGAGACCGTCCGTCGTCTGCGCGAGCGCTTCCCGAACCTTCAGGATCCGCCCTCGGACGACATCTGCTACGCCACCCAGAACCGTCAGGTGGCGATCAAGAAGGTCGCTCCGCAGGCTGACCTGGTGATCGTCGTCGGCTCGGCGAACTCGTCGAACTCGGTGCGCCTCGTCGAGGTCGCGCTCGAGTACGGCGCGAAGGCCGCGTACCGCATCGACTACTCGCACGAGATCCAGCAGTCGTGGCTCGACGGGGTGGCGACGATCGGCATCTCGAGCGGCGCATCCGTGCCCGAGGTTCTCGTGCAGGAGGTTCTCGAGGATCTCGCCGACGCCGGATACGCCGATGTCGCCGAGGTGCGCACCGCCGAGGAGGACCTCATGTTCTCGCTCCCCAAGGAGCTGCGCCGCGACGCGCAGGGCAACGCCGACTCCCGTGCTCTCGGAGGTCGCGCGCGCAGCTGATCTCCGCAACGAGCTCGACTGCGACGCGGGGGAGTCTCGTTCCGCGTCCCGCCGAACACCCCCTGAACGGCACGGGAATGCGGAACGCGCCGCCCCTCAGGTGAGGAGACGGCGCGTTCGCGATGCCCGAGGGATCAGCGGCTGATGGCCTGACCTGCCGAGCCGAGCTGCTGCGTAGCCTCGACGACGCGCTGCGCCATCGCGGTCTCGGCGAGCTTGCCCCATGCGCGCGGGTCGTAGATCTTCTTGTTGCCGACCTCGCCGTCGACCTTCAGGAAGCCGTCGTAGTTCCGGAAGACGGTGTCGGCGACCGAGCGCGAGTACGCGTACTGCGTGTCGGTGTCGATGTTCATCTTGATGACGCCGTTGGCGACGGCCTCGGCGATCTCCGCCTCGGTCGAACCCGATCCGCCGTGGAAGACGAGGTCGAGGGGCTTGGGCCCGGTGCCGTACTTCGCTGCGATGCCCGCCTGGATCTCGCCGAGCAGCTCGGGGCGGAGCTTGACGCCGCCGGGCTTGTACACGCCGTGCACGTTGCCGAAGGTGAGCGCTGCGATGTAGCGGCCCTGCTCGCCGAGGCCGAGCGCCTCGACCGCCTGGGTGACATCGCCGAGGGTCGTGTAGAGCGCGTCGTTCGAGCCCTCGTGCTGCACGCCGTCCTCTTCGCCGCCGACGACGCCGATCTCGACCTCGAGGATGGCGTTGATGTTCTTGAGACGGGGGAGGAGCTCCCGCGCGATCTCGAGGTTCTCGGTGAGCGGCACAGCCGATCCGTCCCACATGTGCGACTGGAAGATCGGGTTGCGACCGGCCTTGACCTCCGCCTCGGACGCCTCGATGAGCGGGATCACGAAGCCGGGCAGAGCCTCCTTGGGGCAGTGGTCGGTGTGCAGGGCGACCGTGATCGGGTAGTTCTTGGCGACCTCGGTGGCGTAGGCGGCGAACGCGAGTGCACCGGAGGCGCGAGCCTTCACGCTCTGGCCGGCGAAGTAGTCGGCGCCGCCGGTCGTGACCTGGATGATCCCGTCGGAGCCGGCCTCGGTGAGGCCCTGCAGAACGGCGTTGATCGTCGAGGAGGACGAGACGTTGATGGCGGGGAAGGCGAAGACGTTGCGCTTGGCCTTGTCGAGCATCTCGGCGTACTGATCCGGGGTTGCGACGGGCATGGGGGTCCTCCTGGCGGCGGTTGTGGTGAGCTGACGACGCGCGAGCGCCAACACGGAGTCTATTCCCGGCGCATGCGCGCGGGGTGAGAAGGGCTCAGTCGACCCAGTCGAAGGTGCGCTCGACGGCCTTGTGCCACCGGGCGAGGCCCGCGGCGCGGGTGGCTTCGTCCGTGGTCGGCTTCCAGCGCGCGCCTTCGCTCCAGAGGGAGCGGAGCTCGTCGACGTCCTTCCAGAGCCCGACCGCGAGGCCGGCCGCGTAGGCGGCGCCGAGGGCTGTGGTCTCGACGACCTCGGGGCGCACGACGTCGATGCCGAGGGCATCCGCCTGCAGCTGCATGAGCAGCTCGTTGCCGACCATGCCGCCGTCGACGCGCAGCTCGGTGATGTCGGTGCCGAGTTCGGCGTTGGCCGCCTCGAGCACGTCGAGCGTCTGGTAGGCGACGGATTCGAGGGATGCGCGGGCGATGTGCGCTTTCGTCGCGAAGCGCGTGAGTCCGACGATCGCACCGCGCGCATCCGGGCGCCAGTAGGGCGCGAACAGGCCGGCGAACGCGGGTACGACGTAGACGTCGCCGTTGTCGTCGACCGAGCGCGCGAGCTCCTCGACCTCGGGGGCCGAGGAGATGATGCCGAGGTTGTCGCGCAGCCACTGGATGAGCGAGCCGCTCACGGCCACCGATCCTTCGAGGGCGTAGCGGGGTGCGTCGTCGCCGAGCTGATAGGCGACGGTCGTGATGAGTCCGTGCTCGCTCGCGACCTTCGCGGTGCCGGTGTTGACGATGAGGAAGTTGCCGGTGCCGTAGGTGTTCTTCGACTCGCCCGCGCCGAACGCGGCCTGGCCGAAGGTCGCGGCCTGCTGGTCGCCGAGGATGCCGGCGATGGGCACTTCGCGCAGCAGGCTGTCGCCGTGCGCGGTGCCGTACACCTCGGCGGAGGAGCGGATCTGGGGGAGCATGGCGCGCGGCACGTCGAACGCGGCGAGCAGCTCGTCGTCCCAGTCGAGCGTGTCGAGATCCATGAGGAGGGTGCGGCTCGCGTTGGTGACGTCCGTCGCGTGCACGCCGCCGTCGGTGCCGCCGGTGAGGTTCCACAGCACCCACGTGTCGGGGGTGCCGAAGAGCAGCTCGCCGCGCTCGGCGCGCTCGCGGGCGCCGTCGACGCTGTCGAGGATCCACGCGATCTTGGTGGCGGAGAAGTAGGTGGCGAGCGGCAGGCCCGTCTTCGCGGCGAAGCGGCGCACGCCGCCGTCGGCAGCGAGGGCGTCGACGCGATCCTGCGTGCGGGTGTCCTGCCAGACGATCGCGTTGTGGATCGCCTTTCCGGTGGCCTTGTCCCACACGATGACGGTCTCGCGCTGGTTGGTGATGCCGATCGCGGCCACGTCGTGGCGGGTGATGCCGGCGTCGGCGAGCGCCTCGCCGATGACGTGGCGGGTGTTGTGCCAGATCTCCTGGGGGTCGTGCTCGACCCACCCCGGCTGGGGGAAGATCTGGCGGTGCTCGCGCTGCCCCGAGCTGACGATGCGCCCTCCGTCGTCGAAGACGATCGCCCGGGTGCTCGTCGTGCCCTGGTCGATGGAGACGATGTGACGGGGTGCGGATGCGGCGGCTGCCATGCGGGACTCCTTCGGTGTGGTTCGAGGCTAGAGCGACGCGCGTCGACGAGCCAGACGGTGAACGGACGTGCAGCTCATGCGGTGCCGTGGACGAGGCGGCGCGCGAGGCCTTCGTCGATCACGAGATCGGTGACGATGCCCGCGGCGAGGGCGCCGCGCAGCGTCTCGAGCTTCTGCGCGCCCGACACGATGCAGATGCGCCGCGCGGCCCGGCGGATGCGGTCGAGCCCGGGGCCCGAGCTGCGTGCGTTGAGCGCGACGTCGGCCCAGGAGCCGTCGGCGCGGTAGAAGACGGTCGCGACGTCGCCGACGACTTCGTCTCCGGCGAGGCTCGCGTAGTCGCTGCGCTCGAGGTAGCCGCCGATGTGCACCCGGCTGGGCACCGCTGCGAGCGAGGAGCCGAGACCGAAGATGGCGACGTCGAGGCGGTCCTGCAGGTCGAGCACGCGGCGCATGGAGCGCTCGCGCCAGAGGGCTTCGCGGGTGCTGGGGTCGTCGAACAGCGCGGGCACAGGGAACTGCTGGGTGCGGGCGTGGAATGCGGTGCCGAAGCGCCCGAGGATGTCGCTCGCGTACTCGATGCCGGTCGTCTCGGTGTTGCCTGCGCCGTTGAGCTGCACGATGACGGTGTTGTGGGTCTCCTTCTGGGGGAGGTGCCGGCTGATGGCGCTCACGGTCGACCCCCAGGCGATGCCGACGACGAGGTTGGCGTCGATGTAGCGCGGCAGGAGGCGGGCGGCGGTGAGCGCGACGCGCTCGAGTCGCTCGACGTCGCTGAGTCGGTCGGGGGCGGGCACGACGTGCGCGTTCACACGGTGGCGGGTGCGCAGCTCCATCTCGAGACGGGCACCGGATTCGAGGGGCGAGCGCACCTGGATGTCGACGATTCCGAGCTCTCGCGCGAGGCTCAGCAGGCGCGAGACGGAGGAGCGCGAGGTGCCGAGCTCGGCGGCGATGACCTCCATCGTCTGGTCCTGCATGTAGTAGAGCTGGGCCGCTCGGAGTGCGAGGAGCTCCTTCGGGTCGATCACGGGATCAGGCCGCGGTGTCATGAGCTCCTCCTTTCTGCACATTTGTGCAGCCGCTTTGCAATGCTGTGCGAACTCTTCCCACGATAGACGCATGACCTCGTCGCGCCCCGCAGCATCCGTCCGTCCTGTCGTCTCCGAACTCGCCGCGCGCGGCCGGGTTCAGGCGCTCGTCATCGGCGGCGGCATCAACGGCATCGCGACGTTCCGCGACCTCGCCCTGCAGGGCGTCGACGTGGTGCTCGTCGAGCGCGCCGACTTCGCATCCGGCGCGACGGCGGCCTCCAGCCACATGATCCACGGCGGCATCCGCTACCTCGAGAACGGCGAGTTCCGACTCGTCAAGGAGTCGGTCGAGGAGCGCAACGGGCTCCTGCGGATCGCGCCCCACTTCGTGAAGCCGCTCGAGACCACGATTCCGATCTACTCCACGTTCGCGGGCATCCTGCAGGCGCCGCTGCGCTTCCTCACGCACAAGCAGGGCAAGCCCACCGAGCGCGGCGCGCTGCTCATCAAGGTCGGCCTCACGATCTACGACATCTTCTCCCGCGACGGTGGCGCGGTGCCCCGCCACCGCTTCCACGGCCGCAAGCGCTCGCTCGAAGCTCTCCCCGTGCTCGACCCGAAGATCCGCTACACCGCCACCTACTTCGACGCCTCGGTGCACGACCCCGAGCGCCTCGCGCTCGACGTGCTCCTCGACGGCTGCGCCGCCGAGCCGCGTGCGACGGCCGCCAACTACGTCGAGGCGATCGGCCTCGACGGCGACACCGTGACCCTCCGCGACACCGTGACGGGCGAGACGTTCACCCTCGCGGCCGACGTCGTCGTCAACGCCTCCGGCCCCTGGTCCGACCTCACCAACGAGGCCCTCGGTCGCCCCTCGCAGTTCATGGGCGGCACCAAGGGCTCCCACATCGTGCTCGACAACGAGGAGCTCCTCGAGGCCACGAAGGGCCGCGAGATCTTCTTCGAGCACAAGGACGGCCGCATCGTGCTCATCTACCCGATCAAGGGGCGCGTGCTCGTCGGAACGACCGACATCGACGCCGACCCCTCGCAGCCGGCGCTGTGCACCGAGGAGGAGGTCGACTACTTCTTCGATCTCATTCACCACGTGTTCCCCACGATCACCGTCGACCGCGCGCAGATCGTGTTCCGCTACTCCGGCATCCGCCCGCTGCCGCGCCACGAGGACACCGCTCCCGGCTTCGTCTCGCGCGACTACCGTGTCGAGATCGCCAAGCGCGAGGGTGCGGCGCCCGTCGTGACCCTCGTCGGCGGCAAGTGGACGACGTTCCGCGCGCTCGGCGAATCGCTCGCGAACACCGTGCTCGGACTCCTCGGCGCTGAGCGCCGCGTCTCGACCTCGAAGCTCGTGATCGGCGGCGGCGTCGACTTCCCGGCGACCGCAGCGGCCGCCGCGGCATGGGTGCGCACCAACCTCGCCGAGGTGTCAGCCGGACGCCACGCCCAGCTCCTCGAGCGCTACGGCACGCGTGCCCGCGCCGTCGCCGCGTTCCTCAGCGCGGGCGAGGACCGCGAGATCCTCGGAGGTCGTGTCTCGACGCGTGAGCTCGCGTGGATGGTCGAGCACGAGCAGGCCGTGCACCTCAGTGATGTGCTCCTGCGTCGCACCGATCTCGCGTTCACGGGGGCGCTCAGCGACGAACTCCTCGTCGAGATCGCCGACGCGCTCGCCGAGGCCGCCGGATGGGATGCCGACACCCTCGCCGCCGAGCTCGCCGCCACCCGCGCGGAGCTCGCCGCGCGGTTCGGAGTGGAGCTCGCCCCCGCCCTGGCGGACTGACCCGCGCGCACGTAGATTGAGGTCGGATCCGACATCTCCCGAGGGCGCGGATCCGACCTCTCTCACGTGAAAGAAGCTCCGTGCTCGGCAAACTGCTCGTGCGCTACCTGCGCCCGTACGCACCGCTGCTCGTCGGCGTCGTCGTCTTCCAGCTGATCCAGTCGATCGCTGCGCTCTACCTCCCTGCGATCAACGCCGACATCATCGACGACGGCGTCGCGGCGGGGGACACGGCGCTCATCGTGCGGCTCGGTGCGCTCATGCTCGGCATCACACTCGTGCAGATCGCCGCCGCGATCGCCGCCGTGTACTTCGGGGCGAAGGCTTCGATGGCGCTCGGTCGGGACCTGCGCGCCTCCGTGTTCCACCGCGTCGGCGAGTTCTCGGAGCGCGAGGTGGCGCGGTTCGGCGCACCGAGCCTCATCACCCGCTCCACGAACGACGTGCAGCAGGTGCAGATGCTCGTTCTCATGACGTGCACGATGCTCGTGGCGGCGCCCATCCAATCCATCGGCGGGGTCATCATGGCGCTGCGCGAGGACGTGGCGCTCTCGGGCATCCTCGCCGTCGCGGTTCCCGTGCTGCTCGTGAGCGTGGGGCTCATCATCGCGCGCATGGTGCCGCTCTTCCGCGTGATGCAGACGCGCATCGACACCGTCAACCGCGTGCTGCGCGAGCAGCTCACCGGCATCCGCGTGATCCGCGCCTTCGTGCGGGAGTCGGCGGAGCGTGCGCGCTTCGGGCGGGCCAACGACGAGCTCACCGACACCGCGCTGCGCGCCGGTCGGCTGTTCGCGCTCATGTTCCCCGTCGTGATGCTCGTGATGAACGTCTCGAGCATCGCCGTCATCTGGTTCGGGGCGTTCCGGATCGAAGCGGGTGCGATGCAGGTCGGATCGCTCATCGCGTTCCTCAGCTACCTCATGCAGATCCTCATCGCCGTGATGATGGCGACCTTCATGACGGTGCTGCTGCCGCGCGCCGCCGTCTCGGCCGATCGCATCGGCGAGGTGCTGGAGACCGAGCCCTCCGTCGTCGCGCCCGAGATCCCCATCACCGACTTCGCGAGCGCCGGACGCGTCGAACTGCGCGGTGCGACCTTCGCCTACCCGGGGGCGGACGCCCCGGTGCTCCGCGATGTGAGCATCACCGCCGAGCCGGGTACGACGACGGCGATCATCGGCTCCACAGGGTCCGGCAAGACGACGCTCGTGAACCTCATCCCGCGGCTCTTCGATGTGACGGGCGGTGCCGTGCTCGTCGACGGAGTGGATGTGCGCCACCTCGATCCCGAGCTGCTGTGGAGCCTCATCGGGCTCGTGCCGCAGAAGCCGTACCTCTTCTCGGGCACGATCGCCTCGAACTTGCGCTACGGCAACCCCGACGCCACCGACGAGGAGCTCTGGGAGGCGCTCGAGATCGCCCAGGCGCGGGACTTCGTCGAGCGGATGCCCGAGCAGCTCGAAGCGCCCGTCTCGCAGGGCGGCACCAACGTCTCCGGCGGCCAGCGCCAGCGGATCGCGATCGCGCGCGCCATCGTGAAGCGGCCCGAGATCTACATCTTCGACGACTCGTTCTCGGCGCTCGACACGGCGACGGATGCGCGGCTGCGCCAGGCGCTCTCCTCGCGCCTGGCTGGCGCGACCTTCATCGTCGTCGCGCAGCGCGTCTCGACGATCATCGACGCCGACCAGATCGTCGTGCTCGATGACGGCACGGTCATCGCCCGCGGCACGCACGACGAGCTGCTCGAGACCTCGACCGAGTACCGCGAGATCGTCGACAGCCAGCTGAGCGCGGAGGAGGCGGCATGAGCGCCGGACGTCCGGCACCCGCCGTCGGGCCCGGTCGCGGGCCGGGGGGCGGACACGGCGGCTTCGGCGGAGGAATGCCCGTCGAGAAGTCGATGAACTTCGGCTCGAGTGCGAAGCGCCTCTTCGGGCAGCTGCGCCGGGAGCGCCTGCGCGTGATCTTCGTGGTCCTGCTCGGGGTCGTGAGCGTCGCGCTCACGGTTGCGGGGCCCAAGCTCCTCGGCGAAGCCACCAACATCGTCTTCGAAGGCGCGATCTCGGCGCAGATGCCGGAGGGCGCCACGAAGGAGCAGGTGATCGCGAGCCTCGAGGCCCGCGGCGACACCCAGCTCGTCGAGATGATCCGCAACATGGACGTGCACCCCGGGGAGGGCATCGACTTCTCGGCTCTCGCGCTCGTGCTCGGCACCGTGCTGCTGCTGTACGTGGCCGCATCCGTGTTCTCATGGGGCCAGTCGTACGTGCTCAACGGCATCACGCAGCGCACCGTGCGGCGCCTGCGCGAGCAGGTCGAGGACAAGCTGCACCGACTGCCGCTCAGCTACTTCGACCGGATGCCGCGCGGCGAGCTCCTGAGTCGCGTCACCAACGACATCGACAACGTGTCGCAGAGCCTCCAGCAGACTCTCTCGCAGCTGCTCACATCGCTGCTGACGGTGCTCGGCATCGGCATCATGATGTTCGTCATCTCGCCCGTCCTGGCGCTCGTGGCTCTCATCTCCATCCCCATCACGCTCGTCATCACGGTGTTCGTCGCAAAGCGCTCGCAGAAGCTGTTCGTGGCCCAGTGGGCGCACACCGGCGAGCTCAACGCGCAGATCGAGGAGGGCTACACGGGGCACTCGCTCGTCAAGGTCTTCGGTCGCCGCCCTGAGTCGCAGGCGCGCTTCGACGACAAGAACGAGGAGCTCTTCCGCGCGAGCTTCGGCGCCCAGTTCGTGAGCGGCATCATCATGCCCTCGACGATGTTCGTCGGGAACCTCGTCTACGTGGCGATCGCGGTCGTCGGCGGGCTCTTCGTCGCGAACGGGAGCCTCCGTCTCGGCGATGTTCAGGCGTTCATCCAGTACTCGCGTCAGTTCACCCAGCCGCTCTCGCAGCTCGGATCGATGGTCAACCTGCTGCAGTCGGGCGTCGCGTCCGCAGAGCGCGTGTTCGAGCTGCTCGACGCCGAGGAGGAGCAACCCGACCCGCAGCCCGCGGAGACCCCCGCGAACGCCACAGGACGCATCGCCTTCGAGGACGTCACGTTCAGCTACGACCCCGACAAGCCGCTCATCGAGCACCTGTCGTTCGTCGCAGAGCCGGGGCAGACGGTCGCGATCGTCGGCCCGACGGGGGCAGGCAAGACGACCCTCGTGAACCTCGTCATGCGCTTCTACGACCCCAGCTCGGGTCGCATCACCCTCGATGGCGTCGACACCCGCGACATGACGCGCGACGACCTCCGCCGCCGCACCGGCATGGTGCTGCAGGACACCTGGCTCTTCAGCGGCACCATCCGCGAGAACATCGCCTACGGGCGCCCCGAGGCGAGCGAAGAGGAGATCATGGCGGCCGCGCAGGGCGCCTACGTCGACCGCTTCGTGCACTCGCTGCCCGACGGCTACGACACCATGCTCGACGACGAGGGCGGCAATGTCTCGGTGGGCGAGAAGCAGCTCATCACGATCGCGCGTGCGTTCCTCGCGAAGCCGAGTGTGCTCATCCTCGACGAGGCGACGAGCTCGGTCGACACCCGCACCGAGGTGCTCGTGCAGCGTGCGATGCGCGCTCTTCGGCAGGACCGCACGAGCTTCGTGATCGCCCACCGCCTCTCCACCATCCGCGACGCGGACGTGATCCTCGTGATGGAGAACGGTGCGATCGTCGAGCAGGGCACGCACGAGGAGCTGCTGGCAGCCGGCGGCGCGTACGCGCGGCTCTACGAAGCCCAGTTCGCGGCGCCGATCGAGACCGACGAGACGGACGAGTCCGCCGCCTGATCGGCGCCCGAGGGGCGTCCGGTCGGCGATCGGACGAACCCTCGCGTTCTGCTACCGTGAGAGCGCTCCCACATCGACGTGGACCGAGGAGACCCGTGCGCCACCACCACACCCGCACCCGCCCTGCCACCCGCGCCGGCCGCCACGGCGCCCGCACAGCGGGCGGCATCGCCGCCGCATTGCTCGCTGTGGGCGTCATCGGCGCCCCCGCCTTCGCCGCACCCGCCGTCGACGACCTCGGGCCCGAGCTCATCGCCAACGGCACATTCGACGCCGGCCACGAACCGTGGTGGACCACCCCCGACACCGTCGCCGACAGCTCGAGCGGCGCCCTCTGCGTCGACGTCCCCGGTGGCACGACCACCGCGTGGTCGACGATCGTCGGCCTCGACGACATCCCGCTCGTGAAGGGCGAGAGCTACCGCTACAGTGCGCGGATGAGCGGCACCGCCCCGGTGACGATCCGTGTGCTCGCACAGCAGGATCAGGCTCCGTGGACGGCAACCTACGAGACCAACCCCACGACCGCCTCCGACATGACCCTCCACCAGGGCGGCTTCACCTCGACCCTCGACTGGCCGACCGGGCAGCTCGTCTTCCAGATCGGCGGATCCGAGACCGACTGGACGTTCTGCCTCGACGACGTCTCCTTCCGAACCGGGCCGCCGCCCGAGCCCTACGTCGCTGAGACGCACTCCTCGATCCGAGTCAACCAATACGGCTACCTGCCCTCCGGCCCCAAGCGGGCCACGATCCTCGTCGACTCAGCCGAGGCCGCAGGCGTCGACTGGGTTCTGCGTGACGCCGAAGGCGGGGAGGTCGCGCGCGGCACAGCTGAGCCGCTCGGCGACGACCGCACCGTCGCGTCTGCCGTGCAGCGCGTCGTGTTCGACGACGTGCGCGCCACCGGCGACGGCTTCACCCTCGAAGCGGGGGGCGAGACGAGCTACCCGTTCTCGATCCGCGACGGCCTGTACGCCTCCCTCGCCACCGACGCGCTCGGCTACTTCTACCTCGCCCGCAGCGGCATCGAGATCGAAGCCGAGCACGCGGGCGAGCAGTATGCGCGCCCCGCCGGCCACCTGGGCGTCGACCCCAACCAGGGCGACCTCGCGGTCGGCTGCCAGCAGCCGCGCGAGTACTACCAGAACTGGACGTGCGACAGCGTCTTCGACGTGAGCGGCGGCTGGTACGACGCGGGCGACCACGGCAAGTACGTCGTCAACGGCGGCATCGCGGTGCACCAGGTGCTCGATATCTGGGAGCGGGCACTCATCACCGGCTCGACCGAGCCGCTCGCCGACGGCATGCTCTCGATCCCGGAGGCCGGCAACGGCATCCCCGACATCCTCGACGAGGCCCAGTGGCAGCTCGACTGGATGCTGCGCATGCAGGTGCCGGACGGCGAGCAGTACGCGGGCATGGTGTTCCACAAGGTGCAGAACGACGCCTGGTCGGGGCTCCCGACGATGCCATGGCTCGACGACAAGCCGCGGCAGGTGCACCGCCCCTCGACGGCCGCGACGCTCAACTTCGCCGCCGTCACCGCCAAGGGATCGCGCCTGTTCGCCGAGTTCGACCCCGACTACGCGGCCCGGCTGCTCGACGCCTCACGCCTCGCGTGGGGGGCGGCTCTCGCCACCCCCGACCTCTACGCATCGCCCGCAGACGGCAACGACGGCGGCGGGCCCTACGACGACCTGACGGTCGACGACGAGTTCTACTGGGCCGCCGTGGAGCTCTTCCTGACGACCGGGGAGAGCGAGTTCGCCGACTTCGTCGCCGCGAGCCCTGTCGCCGAGATCTCGATCGATGCCGAGGGCGGATTCGACTGGCGCGAGACCGCCGCGCTCGGACGCATGGACCTCGCACTCGTCGAGTCGGAGCATCCGGGCCGCGAGGCGGCGCGTGCCTCGATCGTCGACGCCGCCGACAGCTATCTGGCTGCCGCAGAGAACGCCTTCGAGCACCCGTACCGGCCCCGCGACGGGGAATACGACTGGGGTTCCAACGCGATCATCCTCAACAACCAGGTGATCCTCGCGACCGCATCCGACATCACGGGGGAGTCGCGCTACCGTGACGCCGTCGTGACGGCGATGGACTATCTGCTCGGCCGAAACGGCGTCGACACGTCGTTCATCACCGGGTACGGCACCGCGTACGCGCAGAACCAGCACCACCGCTGGATGGCGCCGTCGCTGAACGCGTCGCTCCCGCCCATCTCGCCCGGAACCATCGCCGGCGGGCCGAACAGCGCGATCCAGGACCCCGTCGCGCAGCAGGCATGGCCGGACGGCTGCACGGCACAGCTCTGCTACCTGGATGACATCCAGTCGTGGTCCACCAACGAGATGACGATCAACTGGAACTCGGCGCTCAGCTGGGTGACCACATGGATCGCGCTCCGCGCGGATCCGGGAACCCCCGGTGGTGTGGTGACCGCGCAGAGCGACGGGCTGCCCCTCGGCCTCGTGATCCCCGCCGGACTTGCGCTCGCGGCCGGCACAGCGGGCGGTGCGCTGGTCCTCATCCGACGACGACGCGGACCTGCACCCACGCGAACGAACTGATTCTCGAAACCTGCGTCACGATCCGGCGCGGGAGCGCTCTCATCATCGTGGGCACCAGCGCGCAGATCGAGGGCCGGGCGGCCAGGGCCGCCTCGGGACACCTCGATGCGCGCCTCCACGTTGGGACGACGAACATCACTGACGTAGCCTTGCCGGACTCCGATGATCGGGGGGGAGTCAGGGATGACGAGAGTGGAAAACGACGTCGAGTGGGGCGACCACGAGCTGATCACGCGCAGCAAGGCTGGCGATCGTGACGCCTTCGGGGAGCTCTGGCGTCGGCATTCGGACGCTGCGCGGCGGGTTGCGGCGCTCTATGCACCGCACGTCGCCGATGACATCACCGTCGATGCGTTCGCCGCGATCTTCCAGCAGTTCCAGAAGCAGGGTGGCCCCGACCACGCGTTCCGTGCGTACCTCTACACCGTGGTGCGCAACCTCGCCGCCAAGGAGCAACGCTCGGCGTCCCGCCTCACCGACCAGCCTCTCGACGAGCAGATGGCCAGTCCGATGACCGTCGAAGAGGAGACGCTGGCTCAGCTGGAGAACGGCGCGACGGCGTCGGCCTTCCGAGCGCTTCCTGAGCGCTGGCAGTCCGTGCTCTGGTACGTCGACGTCGAAGGCCTGAAACCGGCGCAGGCCGCGCCCCTGCTGGGCATCGAGCCGAACGCCGTGTCCGCTCTTGCTCTGCGCGCGCGCGAGGCGCTGAAGCAGAACTGGATCCAGGCGCAGCTCGCGGGCGGGGCGGCCGGCCCCGATTGCGCCGTTGTCGACGACAACCTCGGCAAGTTCACCCGACGCAAGGTCTCGGCCCGCACGCAGGCGAAGATCGACGCCCACGCCTCAGGGTGCATGCGGTGCCGTGCGGTGATCGCGGAGGGCGCTGACCTCGATCGGCATCTCGCGGCGATCCTCTTCCCGATCGTCACGGGTGTCAGCGCCGCAGCCCTGCTGCGGGACGCGGTCGCACCGGCGACGGCCGCCGCGGCGCCGGTGCCGGCCGCGATCTTCGGCGAGCCGTCGCGCGTCGTCGACGCTGCCGTGCTCGCCGGGCCCCCTGCAGGGCCGGAGACGCTGGGTGCCGGTCCGGGAGCGCGGAACCCCGGATCTCAGCGGTCCTCCCTCACGGGCTCCTCGGCTGGCTCGGGCTCCGGCTTCGGCGCCACCGCGCTGGTGGGCCTTGCCGCTGCGGTGGTCGTGGTCGGATCAGGCGCGGGTGTCGCGGTGGTGTCGCACCTCGCGTCGCCGCCCGCTGCCGAGCAGGAACAGCCGACGACCCCTGACGACGGCGACCAAGCGCCTCCGACGCCCGTGGACCAGGAGACGGATGCGGGGGCACCCGTCGGCGAGGTCGAGGAACTCCCTGCCGCCCCGGGGGCCGACTCGCGTGATCGCACGGACTCGCGTGCACCTGTCACGGTGCCGCCCGCGGTCGTCGCCCCCACGCCTGCCCCGGTGTCGCCGCGCCCGGATGCTCCGGTCTTCGGGGCGGTCGCGTCGATCGCCGCGGGCTCGCTCCCGACGTCCATGACCGGCACGGGCGAGCCCGGTGCGACGATCTCGGTGCGGCGAGGCAGTGAGATCATCGCCCAGGTCGTGGTGGCGGATGATGGCACGTGGACGGTGCCGTTCACGAATGTGGAGTTCGCGGCGGGATCCACGGCGCTGCAGATCACCCAGTCGACCGAACGTGACTCCGTCGTCTACGAGTCAGCCCCCACAGCGGTGACGGTCGAGGCCGCGGTGCCCACGTTGGCACTCGGATCCTGGTATCTCGACGGGGTCGATCTCAGGGCGCCGATCACCGTCGACCTGGCATCCGATGTCGAGGTGCTGATCTACCTGCAGTCAGGTGGAGGCGAGGTCACTGCTGCCGGCCAGATGCAGGTCGGTGGACTCAATGCCGCCACGTACCGCTTCGAGGGCGGTGCGCCTGTGGGGACCGTCGCGCGTCTGGGGGTCGCAGTGTTCGACCCGGTGACGGGCGCCCGCGGTCCGATCGGATGGACCGAGAGCGTCGTTCCCGACCCCGGGATCTGATCGCTGAGGGCGTGGATCGCTCCGTCGAGAGAGGCCGGAAAGTTTTTCGGAGTTTCGCGTCACGATCCGCCGGAAGCGAGCTCTCTTCTCTCGACAACGTTCCGCCGACGCCGAAGAGAGCCACTGATGTCCCGAGTCAGTTCTGCGACCCCCCTGCCTGCAGGCTCCCTCGCGATCACTATTCCCGCGGGCGTTGTCTTCCGTGTGCGGCTGCTCGCGACGGAAGTCGGTGAGTCCCGTCGTCTCTGCCCCCAGGGCGGCGCGGGCACACCCGGTCCGGCGCAGCCGCGTTACGCCAGAGGTGAGGTCAGGCACCTGTACCCGCAGGGCTGATCGCCTCGATGTGGCCGCCGCACCCGGGCGGCCACATCCGCGGAGGGGTCGCGACGGCATCTCGCGACCCCTCCGTGCACCGTGCTGCTCTCGACAGCGCCGTCGCGCGCGCTGGCGGAAACGTCAGCCGATGCTGCGTGATGTGGCGGCGTCGGCTTCGAGCGATTCGATGAGCTCGGAGGCCGCGAGCTGGCGCACATCCGCGTCGAGTTCGCCCACGGGTGCGAGCACCTTCGTCTCGTCGAGCTGACTGAGGCGTCGAGCCGACGGAAGCACCTGCCGCTCGAGCGAGCCGACGAATCCGTTGTAGTCGCGCACGCTGCGCTCGAGCGACCGGCCGAGCTTGTCGACGTGGGTGGCGAGCGTGGTGATGCGCCCGTACAGCTCGCGCGACACATCGAAGAGCGTGCGCGCCTCCTGCGTGACGATCTCATGCCGCCAGCTCACCGCGACGGCTTTGAGCACCGAGAAGAGGGTCACGGGGGAGGCGAGCGCCACATGACGGTCGAAGGCGAACTGCATGATCGACGGGTCGGCCTCGAGCGCCGCCGAGAGCAGCGACTCGCTCGGGATGAACGCGACGACCATCTCCGGGCTCGATTCGAGGCCGTCCCAGTAGCGCCGCGCCCCGAGTGCGGTGACGTGGTCTCGGACGGCCTTCACATGCTGGGCGAGCAGGCTCGCGCGACGGGCGCGCTCGGCGTCGTCGGCCGTCTCGGGGATCGCCGACGCCTCGAGGTAGGCCGAGAACGGCACCTTCGAGTCGACGGCGATGCTCTTGCCGCCCGGCAGGCGCACGATCATGTCGGGGCGCGCGGTGCGCCCATCGACCGAGATGGTCGACTGCAGGTCGAAGTTCACGTGCTCGAGCATCCCCGCCGCTTCGACGACGGCGCGCAGCTGGGTCTCGCCCCACACGCCGCGCGTCGCGTTGTTGCGGAGGGCCCCGGCGAGGCCCTCAGCCGTCTGGCGCAGGCGCTCCTCGGAGGCCGTGACATGGCGGAGCTGCTCGGCGATCTCACCGTGCTGGCGGCTGCGCTGCCCTTCGAGCTCGGCCACCTTGGCGCGCATCTGCTCGAGGGATTCGCTCACCGGGGCGAGCGCCTGCAGCACGCGGTTCTCATCCGTGAGCGCCGCTGACCGCTGGCGGGCCTCGGCCTCGGTGCGCTGCAGCAGCTCGGCGTACATGCCGCGGGCCGAATCGAGCTGCTCGCGCATGCCCTCGACGCGGGCGTCAGCCACCGCCGTCGCGGAGGTCGTGCGGGCACGCCAGACGGCGGCCGTCACGATCGTCGCGATCGCGGCGCCGAGCACGAGGCCGATCAGCAGGGGAAGCAGTGCGTCCATGCCCGAAGTCTCGCACCGGCATCCGACAGCGACCCGCCGCCCGCGCCGTAGGGTGAAGCCCATGAGACCTGCCCCGAATGTGAGCGTCGACGATCTGCGCTTCCTCGTCGCGGTGGCCCGCGCCGGCCGGCTCGTCTCCGCTGCCGCCGCGATGAAGGTCGATCACACGACGGTGCGCCGCCGCATCGACCGCCTCGAGACCGCTCTCGGTGCGCGCCTCATCGATCGGGCGGCGGACGGGTGGACGCTCACCGCGGTCGGTCGCGAGGTCGTCGCCAAGGCATCCGGGCTCGACCAGGTCGTGGAGGACGTGCTCGCGGCTGCCGCTGGCGAGCAGGCCTCGCGCATCCGGGGTGCGGTGCGCGTGCTGGCACCCGACGGATTCGGGGCCCGGTTCGTGGCGCCCGCGCTCGCGCGCGTGCGCGCCGAGAACCCGGATCTGCAGATCGAGCTCGTGACGGCGACGCGTCCGCTCACCTCCCACGGCTCGGGCTTCGATGTCGCGGTGACGGTCGGCTCGGTGCCCAACACCCGCCTAGCGGCGGAGCTGCTCGCGCCCTATGCGCTGCGCCTCTACGCCTCTCCCGAGTACCTCGCGCGGTATGACCCCATCAGCTCGCTCGACGATCTGCGGGCACACGGGCTCGTGTTCTACGTGGACGCCCTGCTCACGGTGCGCGAGCTCGAACTCGGTTCGCTCCTGCAGGGCATGCACGTGGGATTCGGGTGCACGAACGTGTTCGCCCAGCTCGATGCGGTGCGAGCGGGCGCGGGTGTCGGCCTGCTGCACTCGTTCATGGCGCAGGGCGATCCGCAGCTCGTGCCGGTGCTGCCGGAGCAGGTGGATCTGCGTCTCGAGTACACGCTCGTCGTACGCCGGGAGTCGCCCGCGACGGAGGCCGTCGCGGAGGTGTGTCGGGCGCTCAGGCACGAGGCGCAGTCGCGCGCGTCGGAGCTCGTCGGGCGCTGACGGACCCTCATCCCGCCGTGTGCATTTCTGCACATCTGCTGGGCGATACTCGTGCTTGATTGCACGGCCCCGGCGGGGGAGAGTGAGAGCATCCGTCGAAAGGCAACAGACATGACCGAGATCCTCGACCACTGGGTCGGCGGCACCGCATTCGCTGGCGCGTCCACCCGCACCGCCCCCGTCTACAACCCCGCGCAGGGCGTCGTGCAGAAGGAGGTCCGCCTCGCCACGACCGGCGACGTCGACCACGCCGTCTCCGTCGCGAAGGCCGCCTACCCCGCGTGGGCCGACGCGAGCCTCGCCAAGCGCCAGACCGTGCTCTTCAACTTCCGCGAGATCCTGAACAAGCGCAAGGGCGAACTCGCCGAGATCCTCACGTCGGAGCACGGCAAGGTCATCTCGGATGCGCTCGGCGAGATCGCGCGCGGCCTCGAGGTCGTCGAGTTCGCGTGCGGCATCCCGCACCTGCTCAAGGGCGAGTACTCGGAGAACGTCTCGACCGGTGTCGACGTCTACTCGGTGCGTCAGCCGCTCGGTGTCGTCGCCGTCATCAGCCCGTTCAACTTCCCGGCGATGGTGCCGATGTGGTTCTTCCCCATCGCGCTCGCCGCGGGCAACGCCGTCATCCTGAAGCCGTCCGAGAAGGACCCGACCGCCGCGATCTGGATGGCCGAGGCGCTCAAGGAGGCCGGCCTCCCCGATGGCGTGTTCAGCGTCGTCCACGGCGACAAGGAGTCGGTCGACGCCCTGCTCGACCACGAGGACATCGCATCCGTCTCGTTCGTCGGCTCCACCCCGATCGCGAAGTACGTCTATGAGCGCGGCACCGCAGCAGGCAAGCGCGTGCAGGCACTCGGCGGCGCCAAGAACCACATGCTCGTCCTCCCCGACGCCGACCTCGACCTCGTCGCCGACTCGGCCGTCAACGCCGGCTTCGGCTCGGCGGGTGAGCGCTGCATGGCGATCTCGGTCGTCGTCGCGGTCGAACCTGTCGCCGACGAGCTCATCGCGAAGATCAGCGAGCGCATGTCGACCCTCAAGGTGGGCGACGGCACCCGCAACTGCGACATGGGTCCGCTCATCACGAAGGAGCACCGCGACAAGGTCGCGGGCTACCTCGAGGTCGCCGAGCAGGATGGCGCCGAGATCGTCGTCGACGGCCGCGGCATCGAGGTCGACGGCGACGCCTCCGGCTTCTGGCTCGGCCCGACCCTCGTCGACAAGGTTCCGACGAGCTCGAAGGTCTACACCGACGAGATCTTCGGACCGGTGCTCTCGATCGTGCGCGTCGCGACCTACGACGAGGGCCTCGCCCTCATCAACTCGGGCCGCTACGGCAACGGCACCGCGATCTTCACCAACGACGGCGGAGCGGCGCGCCGCTTCCAGCGCGAGGTCGAGGTCGGCATGGTCGGCATCAACGTGCCGATCCCCGTGCCCGTCGGCTACTACTCGTTCGGCGGTTGGAAGGACTCGATCTTCGGCGACACGAAGGCCTACGGTCCCGACGCGATCCACTTCTTCACCCGCCAGAAGGCGATCACGAGCCGCTGGCTCGACCCGTCGCACGGCGGCATCAACCTCGGGTTCCCGACCAACTGATCGGTCACCGAACCGGAAGGGGCACTCGTTCGCGGGTGCCCCTTCCTTGATTCGGGGTGACTGGTCCTCAGAAAGTGCGGCGTGTCCCCGTGCGCAGGGCAGGAATAGACGTGTCTGCAGGTGCTAGCGTGTCGAGGCGCGCTGTCGCGTGCACGATCAGGGGAACATCACACATGCGCCTTTCGCGCCCTTTCGCCGCCATGAGCGCAGTCGCAGCCACCGCCGCACTGACATTGGGTGGAGCCGTCGCCGCACAGGCCGACGACGTGCCCGCCGCGATTCCCGCGGGGCAGACCCTCTACGGCATCGAGTACCAACAGAACGGCGGAGACCTCACCTCACAGCTCGTCACGATCGACGCGGACGGCACGGTGCACCTCGTGGGCGAGCTCGAACAGAACTACCGCGCGTGGGCAGCCGATTGGGACCCCACCACCGGCATTGCATACTTCTTCGACGACGTCGACGGCTGCATGCTGTACTCCCTCGATCTCGCCACGGCGACCGAGACGTTCGTCGGCGAGATGCTGGACATCGCCGAGTGCGACGGCCTCGACATCGACGCCGATGGGGTCCTCCGCATCCTGGAGCAGGGCGGCCTCCTGCATGTCGTGAACAAGACGACCGCGGCCGTCGAATCGACCCACACGATCTCGGGGGAAGGTGGCAACGCGTACGATCTCGCCTCGCTCGCGACCGCGGCGGATGGACGCATGGTGATCGCCGACTACGCCGACAACGTGTTTCTCATCGACACCACCACGTGGGCCGCGACCCGCATCGACGAGGCCATCGGGGCGACCGAGACCTCGGACTTCGACGCCACGGGACGCCTCTGGTCCGTGGTCCGCGCCGAGGGAGACGCCTGCATCGTCACGCTCTCCTCGGCCGACGTGAGCGATGCTGAGCTCGGCTTCGCGATGCAGGGTCCGACGCTGCGCGGAGACACCTGCTCGGCCGCGTGGGCCATCTTCTTCGTGGATGAGCCGACCCCGGAGGTGCCCGCCGCTCCGGTGCCCGCCACTCCGGCGCTCGCCGAAACCGGCATCGAGCTGAATGCCGTCGGCGCGGCCTCCGCTGTGCTCCTGCTCGCCGGCCTCCTGCTGGTTGTCGTTCGCCGACGCTCGGCAGGCACCCCACAGCGGTGATGTGAGCAGGGGCGTCGTCGAACCGAATTCGGCGACGACAGACCCCACAGCCTGGAGGACGGCGCGGTGGTACCGTCGCGTCGGGAGGCACCCATGACCGACATCCGCACCGAACTCGCGCGCATCGCGGCGCAACTTGCTGACGCGCACGTGTCGACGGAAGCGCGCGTCGACATCGTGAAGCGGCGCTTCCGCGGCGAGCGGATGCGGGTCGTCGGCGAGGTGTGGCGATTGGGTGCCGTCTGCCTCGATGCATCGGGGGCGCTCTTCGCCACGGGCGAGGTTCTCGCGGTGAAGAAGCCCACCCACCCGAATCACCGCTCGGCAATGGCCCTGCGCCGCAACGAGCTGTTCCTGCTCGCCCAGAAGTCGGGCATCACGGCAGGCGCGACGATCGTCGTCGATGCACACCCGCTCGATCTCGGCGAACCGACCGCGCCGCTGGTGGGTGAGGGGGACCAGCTCAGTGTGCAGTGGATGCGCGGCGCCGAGCCCACACCGCTGCTCGCCTACGTGCGCGAGCGCGCCGAGCTGCTCATGCATCCGCTGCCGGGGGCCACCGACTGAACCGCCACCGCTACGCGGGACGCCAGGCGAACGAGACCTTCAGCTTCGACCTCGCTGAGACGGGCGTCAGCTGGCGATCGCGACCGCGATGGGCGCCACCGACGCGAGCCGCACACCCGATCGCTCGCTCAGCTGCGGCAGGTCAGCGGCCTCATGGCGGCGCGCGGCGTCGATCATGATCGCTGCGCACGCCTCGGCGTCGGCGATCGCGTCGTGGTGCGGGAAGTCGGCGAATCCGACCGCCGCCGCCACGAGCGGCAGGCGGTACGAGTCGAGGGTGTACGTCTTGCGCGCGAGCTGCAGGCTGCACATGTACGACAGCGCGGGCACCTCGAGCTCGGTGGCGGCGCACGCCGCCTTGATCACGCCGATGTCGAATCCGGCGTTATGGGCGACGAGGATGTCGTCGCCCGCGAAGTCCAGCAGGTGGGGGAACTGGTCCGTCCACGTGATCGCGCTGAGCACGTCATCCGCGCGGATGCCGTGGATCCGCGTGTTCCATTCGACGAAGTGGTCGTGGCCGGGAGGCGGCTGGATGAGCCAGCCGTCACGCTCCACGATGCGCCCGTCGCGGACCTTCACCAGACCGACCGAGCAGGCGCTCGCACTGGAGCCGTTCGCTGTCTCGAAGTCGATCGCGGTGAAGTCCACTGGCACGTCTCGACTCTCGCACGAGGCACCGACGCCCGTTCGCGGACGCGCCGCATCCGGGGGATCCAGCAGACCACCGCGGATCGGACCGCCTCTCGCGGCGGAGGAGGCGGTCCGACCGTGTGCGGTCATCGCATGGTGCCGAGGTACGCGCGGGTGCGGGCATCCTCGTAGGCCGTCACGGCGGCCTCATGCGCCAGCGCGAGGCGCCGCTCGTAGCCGTTCGCGCGGCGTTCGTAGCGCGCGAGCGCCCGATGGGGTCGGCGGCCCCAGCGGATCAGCGCCACACCGAGGTGCAGCGCCGCGCGATCCAGCATGCTCAGGCGGCGCACCGGAGGGTGCGTCGCGGGGTTGATGGTGGTGTCGTTGATGGTGTCGGGGAGACGGGGCTCGACCGTCACGGTCGTATTCATGGTGGAGCAGTGTCCTTCATGGTGGTGGGACGACGTCGACCCCGGATGCGGGGTTCGGCGGGGGAGCCGCTCGGAGCGGCGAGGATGCGACACCGGCCCAGCCGGGTCGTCGAGGGACGGGGCGCACGGGAGCGATGCTCACAGTGCAGGCTTCTCAGCGTCGCCACCGTCACTGACGGCGGCGCAGAAACGCCGAGACGTCAGGCGGTGAGGCCGCCGAAGAAGCCGAGACGGGGCGCGATGGCGCCTCCGCGGCAGATGCTCTTCTGGATCATCATCGCCGGCTCCTTTCAGTGGTCACACGCGCCGTACCTCACGACGCGGTAGCCACGGTAAACCCGTGCCATCCGATCTGCAAGCATCCCGGGCGTGTCGCGCCCAGATTCCTCACTTTCCGGCCCGAATCCGGGCCGCCCGTCCAACCGGGGCCCACCCACCCGAAGGGGAGAAGGGCGGGGACGGGGGCGGAGCGGGTGTGCAGGGGAGGAGCGGAGGATCGCCCCGGTAGGCTTGTGCCCCGTGGCTCTTACCATCGGCATCGTCGGTCTCCCCAACGTGGGCAAGTCGACCCTCTTCAACGCACTCACCAAGAACAGCGTGCTCGCGGCGAACTACCCGTTCGCGACGATCGAGCCGAACGTGGGCGTCGTCAACCTCCCCGACCCGCGCCTGAAGGTGCTCGCCGAGATCTTCGGATCCGAGCGCATCCTGCCGGCGACGGTGAGCTTCGTCGACATCGCGGGCATCGTGAAGGGCGCGTCGGAGGGCGAGGGCCTCGGCAACCAGTTCCTCGCGAACATCCGCGAAGCCGACGCGATCGCGCAGGTCGTGCGCGGATTCGCGGATGACGATGTCGTGCACGTCGCCGGTGAGGTGAACCCGCGCGACGACCTCGAGGTCATCACGACGGAGCTCGCGCTCGCCGACCTGCAGACTCTCGAGAAGGCGATCACGCGTCTCGAGAAGGAGGTCAAGGGCAAGAAGGCCGACCCTGCGGTGCTCGCCGCGGCGCAGGAGGCGAAGAAGGCTCTCGACGAGGGCACGCCGCTGTCGCGCGTGAAGGGTCTCGAGCTCGAGCTGCTCAAGGAGCTCGGCCTCATGACGGCCAAGCCCATCATCTACGTCTTCAACGTCGACGAGGCGGTGCTCACCGACGACGCCCGCAAGGCGGAGCTCGAGGCGCTCGTGGCGCCCGCGAAGGCCGTCTTCCTGGACGCGAAGGTCGAGTCGGAGCTCATCGACCTCGACCCCGAGGATGCCGCGGAGCTGCTCGCCTCGACGGGCCAGACCGAGTCGGGACTCGACCAGCTGGCGCGCATCGGCTTCGACACTCTCGGCCTCCAGACCTACCTCACGGCGGGTCCGAAGGAGGCGCGCGCCTGGACGATCCGCAAGGGCTGGAAGGCTCCGCAGGCGGCGGGCGTCATCCACACCGATTTCGAGCGCGGCTTCATCAAGGCCGAGGTCGTCTCGTTCCAGGACCTGGTCGACACCGGCTCGATCGCGGAGGCCCGCGCGAAGGGCAAGGCCCGCATCGAAGGCAAGGACTACGTCATGCAGGACGGCGACGTGGTGGAGTTCCGCTTCAACGTCTGACTCTGTCCGGCCGCTGAGCGAACCGCGGGCGAGGCGAGACGATGGACGGTATCGTCCATCGGATGAGTCTGACCATCCACGTCGCTGCGCATGGTGAGCTGTCCCGCGGCGACCTCGCGGGACTCCGAGCGCTGTTCGATGGCGAATAATCTCACGGAGTTCGGTGACTGGAACCCGCAGCAGCCGTACGGCTATGCACCCCACGACGTTCACGTGATCGCGCGCCGAGGTGATGCGACGGTCGGTCATGTCGGCTGGGCGCGCCGCGAGATCGGCGTCGGGGAGCGGGACGTCGTGATCGCGGGCGTCGGCGGGGTGCTCGTCGCCGGTCATGCTCGGGGTCGGGGACTCGGGGAGCAGCTCATGAGCGCGGCTGTCGCGTCGATGAGGGATGCCGGCGGCATCCAGTTCGGCTACCTCGGATGCCGTGACGCAGTCCTGCCGTTCTACCAGTCATGCGGGTGGACGCGCGTGGCGGCTGTCGAACGGTCGCTGGATCGGGAGGGGCGACCCTCGACGGATCCTGCCGGGCAGCCGCTCCTCGTCTTTCCGCTGGGTCCCTCGTCGGAGTGGCCCGAAGGGGCGATCGATCTTCGCGGGCGGGCATGGTGACGACGCATTCACGAGGTGGAACGAGCGCGAGGGGAGTTCCGTCGTCGGGTGGAGGCGGTCACCCGATCGGTCTGGCCGCTCGCCGCGCCTAAGCTCGACGTGATGTCTGACGCGCTTCCCCCTTGCCCCGAGTGCCGCGAGGCCTACACCTACGAGCAGGGTTCTCTGCTCGTGTGCCCCATGTGCGGCCACGAGTGGGCTGCCGACGCGGCGGTCGATGACGCCGCGGCGACCGCGCAGATCACGGATGCCGTCGGCAACGTGCTCGCCGATGGCGACACGGTGACGATCGTCAAGGACCTGAAGGTGAAGGGCGCCGGGGGCGGCGTCGTGAAGGTCGGAACGAAGGTGCGCGGGATCCGCCTCATCGAGGATGGGGTCGGCGACCACGACATCGACGCGACCGTTCCGGGCTTCGGCCGCATGCAGCTGAAGTCGAGTGTGGTCAAGAAGGTCGTCTGACGCACCCGCGGAGGTGGAGGCTGCTCGCGCCGATCAGCCGACCGCGAGGCTCATTCGCCCGACCTCGGTGAGGAAGGTGTCGCTCAGCACGAGCTCGACGGGCGCTTCGTCGTCGGCGAGGAGGTAGGCGACGGCTCCGATGACGGTCGCGTCTGCGGGAATCGGGGTCGTCATCGCCATCGACAGCTCGCTGTCGGGGGCCATCCCGAGTGAGAGCTCGGCGGGCAGGTCCGAGACGGTCTGGTAGGCGCGGGCGTGCGTCAGCCAGGCGGTGAGCGGGTCGATCTCCTCGCCCGACGTGTTGGTCGTCTCGAACCACACGGCCAGCACGGGCGCCTCGCCGTATTCGTTGCCCGACTCTCCCTGCGGGATCACGGCGCTGTCGGTGATGCGGATGCTGAGCTTGGACGACGTGAGGGTGCCGTCTGCGAAGACGGTCGTTCCTGGCTGCTCGGCGCCGATCTCGATCTCCTCGACGGTCGGCTCGCCGTCGAGGGAGTCCTGCGGCGTGGCGCTGCACCCGGTGAGGATGGCGGCGGCGGCGACCAGCCATGCGGCGGTGGCGAGGGGGATGCTGCGGCTGAGCATGGGTTCTCCAATGATCGAGCAGACGGTGATTCGTCACCGTCTGCGGGCTCGACCGAGTCTACGAACCGCCCGCTTGATGAATGCCGGGTGGGTCGCACGTGTGAAAACCATCTGTCCACCCCTCATGTGGGGGGCAAATAGGACCTTCGGCACAGGCCCCTTCCCATAGTTGACACATAAACTAGGGCAATTCATATCAGCACGCCGGCGCGCCCATCGGTGTCGGACAGCGAAAGGGTGTGTGGGTTGAAAACCACGCCGTTCCTCGCGAGTCTCATGGCAGGAATCCTCGCCACGACTCTCGCCTTCACCGACGTTCTTGCGAGCAGCCAGAGTGCTGCGGCCGCGTCGGCCACGACGGAGCCGGCAGCGGAGGCGCTGTACCACACCCCGCCCATCGCGCTGAACGGCACCACCTACACCGGCGAGCCCGGAGTGCTCAGCTCCAAGTCGGCGATCATGTCGTCGGGGAGCAACACCCGCATCAACTACCGTCTCGTCCCCAGCTGGACAGGCGATGGTCGCGCCACCGGCGTGCGCGTGAGCATCCACATGCCGTCGCTCACCTATGTCGACGGTGAGTACAAGATCACCGACCGCAGCCTTCCCGCAACCCCCCTCGGTGTTCAGGGCACGCTGAAGGCGGGTGGCGACTGGATCGTCGTCTCCGACACGACGGTTCAGGGCGGACCGATCGTGCTGCAGTACGACGGCGACATTCTCGCGGGAGACAACTACGGCTTCGACATCGAGCTGAACACCTACAACGACGGCACCTCGGGGCCCTACGGCGGCGTGCCGGAAGGCACGGTCTTCGAGATCAACGGCTTCGTGTCGTACACGATGTTCAACCGGGTGCCCGGCTCCGAGTGGTCGACGGAGTTCGGCGTCGACGACGACTCGCGTGTGACCATCGTCTCGACCGATCTGCAGTGGGAACCCAGCATCGTTCCCTTCGTCGCCGACGGCAGCAGCCCGGTCGTGCCGATCTGGGACCGTTACCAGTACGCGGACTACATCTACACACTCCAGAACACATCGACGAACCCATCGTCGAAGATCAACGGCTACGCGGTCACCTTCGACTTCGACACCACCGACAACATCAACGGAATCATTCCGTTCGATGTCAACCGCTTCATCTATGGCGAAGACGGTGAGCCAGTTCCGAACGCCGATCCTGGATTCCGGGAGGGCAAGTTCATCGGTGTGCCCGGCGAGGGCGGTGTTCTGATCTACGACATCACCGACTGGGACGGCGAATCGGAGCTCACCGAGGAGCTCCCGTACACCTATTCCGGAAGCGGAATGATCGTGCTCGAGCGGCCCGCCGACAGCATCACCCCGGATGAGACGAACCGGGAGCGCCAGTACCTCGTCTCGCTGCCGATGAGCCGACAGGGCTTCCCCAGCCTGCCCACCACCTTCAAGGTCCGCGCGGTCACCGACATCACCCTCGCGGAGAACGCGCACTGGACGAAGACGTCCATCGCGGAGCGCACGGTGCAGCTGCCCACCTACAACTTCGCGTTCTCGCATACCACCAAGCAGCCCGATGTGGTCTATGGCTACGAGACGTGGAACCAGATCAGCGACATCCGCACGGCGTCGAACGTCCCGATCTTCGACGCGTCGATGACCTATGGCGTCGACCCGAACTTCGAGGTCGACCGCATCGAGTACACCTTCGACCCCGCCGACGCGGACCGCTTCCGCGACGCCACCGTGGAGTACAGCTACACCACGGAGGCCGGCGACGCGCGGACCGGCATCCTGCGCGGTGTTCTGGACGACGAGGACAACCCGACCTCGATCACGTTCGATGCCAGCGTCCTGGCCGACCTCGACTGGGGACACTCGTTCGTCTTCACCGACCTTGCCGAGAAGCTCGTTCCCGGCGAGTCGGTGCCCCTCACGATCCGCGTGTACGGCACGCCATACAAGGTCGGAACGATGACGTCGCCGGCGGTGGCGAACTACCTCGAGCGCTTCGCGAGCAACGAGGACTACTCGCAGCCCACCACCTACACCGACGTTCCGCGGTCGCTGCAGAAGAACGTCTCGTTCACGGTCATCTACCCGGACGAGGCGATTCCGTCGACCCGTGTGCGCATCGACGGAACCTATGACCGGAAGACCGTCGCCTACGACGCCCAGTCACGCCTCGACTTCCTGTTCGGCATCGGCGAGGGAACCGTGGCCGAGAACTCGACCACCACCATCACGCTGAACTCGGCCTCGGCGACCGGCATCACCGACGCGACGCTCACCCTCGCGGGCAAGCTCTTCGAAGATGGCGAGAATGTGCGCGTTCGCGTCGTCGCGGTCGACGGAACCGAGACGGTGCTCAACGTGGAAGGTCTCGACGGCAGCACCGACGCGCAGTTCCCCCTCGCGGATGACGCCGCGCGCATCATCATCGACACCGACACCTTCCGTTCGAACGGTGCATCCGCATACGCGTCGGTCACCGGCAAGGTCGCCAACGGCACTGTTGTGCAGCACACCGTTGGTGTGTCGATGCGCACCTACCAGCCGGTTCCGTACGACAAGAACACGACCCGCAGCTCGACGGGCATCATCGACATCGCGCTTCCGAAGGAGCTCGCTGTCTCGTCGCAGATCGTCGGCATCTACGGTGACCGTCGCACCACCAGCACCACCTACATCCCGTACGAGGCACCGTTCAGCGCCGACTACCAGCTGAGCACGGGCGGCGTCACCTCGCCTGAGTTCACCTACACGCTCGACCTGCTCGAGCCGAGCAAGAAGGTCGGCGAAGCGACGCCCACGCGCGTTGCGCTGACGGACGCGTTCCTCGCCGCGTTCTCGGACCTCGAGATCACCGTGAACGCGGTCGACGGCTCGGTGCACACGTTCACCGAGGGCGAGATCGACCTGACGACGCTGCCTGCCGTCAGCTCGATCGTGATCTCCGGCACGCAGCTCTCCCTTGCGAGCCTGACCACGGTCGCGCGGGTCGACTACGACTCGACGCTCGACATGGGGGAGACCCAGCAGCTGCGTTCGCGCTTCTCGGGTACGCAGAACCTGCCGTACACGACCGTGAAGACGTCGACGCACACGAACACCGTCGAGGTGCGTGAGACCAAGACCACGGTCGTCATCGAGGGTGTCAACCAGGTCGGCACCGCCGCCACCGCGAGCCCCACGTACAGCCAGTGGGTGGAGCGTGAGTGGTACTGCGGTTACTGGGATTGCGGCTCGAAGATCGACTACACGCTCGACCAGGGCTACAAGTCGCTCGGAGGTTTCGTCGGCACGATCAAGCGCCCGACGACCACCTACGAGAACAACAACCAGACGACCTCCGTCGACGTCACGTTCCCGACCGAGCACTTCGACCTCTACTACATCAAGGTCAACTCCCGCGTCAGCCCGTACGTCACGAGTGTCGACATCTACCGCACCGTCGACGGCGTCGAGACGCTGTGGAAGACAGTCGAGGGCCCACTCGATGCGATGAACAGCGTGGAGGGCACCTACACCCGCATCGCGACCGCGCGCCCGTCCACGCCGGACGACCAGCTCTTCACGACCCCCGCGGACATCAACGACCCGGCTCACCCCTATTACAAGGACCCCTGGGACGCCGACGTCGACCCGAGCCAGCCGGTCAGCCGCGTGCAGGTGAACCTCGCGTTCACGCGCGAGAGCGCCAACGCGATCCCGCAGCTCTCGGGCAACTCGACGCGTGCGATCGAGTTCATGGGGCGCTTCTACGAGACGTCCACAGGAGACAAGCCGACCGGCATCCGCTCGCTGGACACGTTCGGCATCGACCGACCGATCACGCGCAGCTACACGGCTTCGCCGATCTATTCCCTGGTCGCGCACCCCTACGCGCTCACCCGCACGGGTGCTGTCACGAACACCAACAACCCCCGTCAGGTTGTGACGATGGGAACCGAGGGCCACTACCTCGCGAGCATCTGGAACGTCAACGAGGCCGACTGGTACTACTACAACGGGCACGGCCCCGACATCTACAGCCCGGTGTGGACCGAGTTCGACGAGTGGCTCGAACACTACGACCCTGAGGCGTTCCACGACCGCCTGCTGTACGAGTTCACCTACCCGGCGAACCCGGGCGTCGACCCCACCTACAACCTCACGCCGTCGACGATCACGATCGAAGACACGTCGACGCTCACGTACCTGACGGCGCTGCGCATCGACTACACGACGTACGCGACCGCCGGAGACGGATCGGGCACGCCGTCCATCGACCCGGGTGGAACAGACAGCGTCACCCTCGCCATCGGCGACGAGATGCGCGCCGAGATGATCGCGAACGGCGCATTCGTCGTCACCTACGACAACGCCCTCGCGCCCGGATTCCACCGCACCGGTCCCGGAACCTACTCCGTGTCGCTCGGTGAGGGCGGCTACGCCACCACGTTCGAGGCGAAGTTCGAAGAGGTCACCGGCTTCGGCGACCGCACCGCAGAGATCGCCGGCGTCACGCCCGACTCGCTCGGCGCGAACCTCAACGAGGTGGATGTGCGCGTCGGCGGCATCGTCGCGGGCAACCGCGACCTCGTCGGAACCACGCGCCTCTACCGTCACAGCGACGCCGATGTGGACGCCGACCGCGCTCCCACGCTCATGCACACGACGAGCGCGATCCTGCAGGGCTACACCCCGAAGCTCGGTGCGACGATCGACATGTCGTTCGACGCGACGTCGCTGTACGACTACACCGCCGACGGCATCACGCCGACGACCACGACGATGTACACCGGCCTCACGAACACGTCGCAGGCCGACATCACCGACTTCACGATGACGATCACGCCGGATTCGGCGTTCCGTTCGCGTGTGCTCTCGATCCCCGCTGAAGCGTTCGACGGGAACTGGACGGTCGGGAAGGTCGTCATCCAGCAGGCTCAGGGCACCCGCGAGGTGCCGCTTGGCGAGTTCGCCTACGACGCGGCGACCGACGCTTACGTGCTCGACCTCGTGAGCCTCTTCCCGGAGCTCCTCACCGAGACCACCAACGACGTCGACTTCAGCCACGACGTGACGCTCATCGAGCGCAAGCTGCAGAACATCCAGATCACGTTCTCGGCTGCCCGCGATGCCGAGGGCGCCCCGCTGACACGGATGTGGGGCTCGCTCTCCCAGGGAGAGAACCTGCCCACTCGCATCACGAGCAAGCCCTACGTCGGGCTCACCGGTGTGTGGGTCGATGAGACCGCCGCCGGCAAGGGCTGGGACTCGAAGCCCTCCTTCCGCAACGAGGAATTCAAGGCGGAGACCAGCAGCCGCCACTACAGCTCCTTCAACGTGGCGGTGACGAACGTGGTGACTCCGCAGGTGTTCACCGAGTCCGCAGTGAGTGGAACCGGAAACGGCGGATCGAAGCCCTCGTTCACGCGCAACAGCGGCAACAACGCGCCGGTGGTTCAGCACCGCCTCGCCCAGCTGCAGCTGCACGGTCTCCACCTGACCGAAGCCCTCACCGCGGCAACCGAGTCCGGCGGGTACTTCTACGACGCCGACACCGACCGCCAGATCATCGACGACAACATCGCTGTCGGCGACACGACCAAGGTGCTCTACGAGCTGCGCAACTCCGCGACCGAGACGAGCGGCTCGCTGCCCGTCTACGAACCGCGCGGCCACTTCACCGCGCCGACGGGTCTGAAGATCTCGGACCTGCAGGTCATCACCGGCACGCCGGATCCCCGCATCGCCAGCGTGATCGCGGCGGCCGGTCGCACCCTCGTCGCCCCCACGGCGAACACGGTCACCGTGTCCGGCGCCAACCCCGAGAAGCTGCAGACGGTCGTGTTCGATGACCTGTGGCTTGACGCGGGCGAGTCCGTCTTCGTGCTCGTCGAGTACACGGCGGTGAACGACTACAGCGCCGACCTCTTGGCTACGCAGAACAAGCAGGTCGCGCCGTACTCGTACGCCCGCCCCGGCTTCCTGCACCAGATGCAGGACTACGTGGTGAGCAGCGGCGGTGTGAATGGTGCGGGCGCCGACTCGAACGTCGCCGCCGACTACGACGCCGACGGCACCGCGGAGCACCTCGCCCGCGTGCACCCGACGTACGACTACGCCGACCCGAACCGCCTCCGCATCGGCAGCGAGTTCGATGTGGAGAGCCTCTCGGGCACCCCGATGACGCTCACGATCTCGCAGATCGAGAACGAGATCCTGCACGACAACACCGAAGCGGTGCTGTACCTCACACTCGACACCCGCGCGCGCGGATTCGAGCTGACCGAGCTGCCGCAGCCGGCGGGGCCTGCGGGTCTCGCCGACCCGACGGTCGAGATCGAGGTCGACGGATCGTGGGTCACCTACGACCCCGACGTCCACGAGCTCGCCGACGTCAACCGCCTCCGCATCGACTACGGCATCGTGCCGGCGCGCGACGGGCAGACGGTGCTGACGATGCCCGCCTTCACGGTCCACGGCATCGGGCACTGGCAGCCTTACGTCAGCGCGAGTGCGAAGACGTACGACATCATCTCCGAGGCGCGTCTCGTGCTGACGCACCACGAGGGTTCGACCGACGGCAACCCGGCCGTGGCGTCGTACGCGCAGGCTCCGCGCGCGACCTCCGTCATTCACAAGGCGATCCCGGTGATCGAGCTCGACCTCAAGTCGTTCGACGACGAGGCCGAGGCGCTCACGCCGAACACCCCGTCGAGCGCGCTCGGCAAGACCTCGTACCGCCCGGGTGACGCGGTGTCGATGAAGATCACGGCCCGCAACGCGAACACGGCTCCGACCGAGAACACCGGCTACGGCAAGGCTCCGCTGCTCGACCCGGTCATCTACGACCGCATCCCCGAGTACATCGGCACCGATCTCGACCGGCACATGTCGGGCACCACGTTCGATGTCGAGGCCGCTGTTGCTGAGGGCGACCTGGTCATCCGTCACTACGACGCGGCCGGTGCACTCCGCACCGACGTCGCTCTGCCGACGGCGACCGTCGACCACGTCGACGCCCTCGACGTGGGTGGCGCGCAGCAGTTCTCCAATGACCGTCACAACGACAGCTGGGGTCTGCTCTCGAGCGCCTCGCCGGCGAACACCGCCACCAACCCGGCGGACACGATCACCTTCCGCTCGATCACGTACACCTTCCCGGACGACCTCGGCCGGGGCGAGCGTCTCGAGATCATCTACTCGGGCACGATCCGCGACGAGGACCTTCCGGTCGCGACGTACCCGGATGGTCGCAGCGTCTACGCACCGCTCAGCGGCTGGTACACGAACGACACCCCGCTCGCGAAGAACGCCCACAACTACGACATGGACATGGCGGCGCTTCTGCACGATGCCGGCATCACCGGCTCGCGCGGTCACGAGATGACGGCGGCCGAGTTCCTGTCGACCTCGTCGTCGTGGGTTCCCGGTGGCACCGGCGAGCGCGCCCAGCCGGTCGAGACCTACTCGCGCTCCTATATCGACACCTATTACGACGCCTCGGCTGACAGCGCGCGCTCGCACCAGGTGTACCTGCAGGAACGCACCGACAGTCTGCTGTTCGAATCGAAGACCGGCGCGAACCAGGACGACAACTGGCGCTTCGTGACGAGCGCACGAGTCGACGGATCGGCCAAGGCCGACCGTGAGCGTGTGCTGTGGGCTCAGGATTCCATGCAGCTGAGCCGTGCCTGGCTCTATGCGGCCAGCGAGATGGCACCGGATCGCGAGCGCACCGAGACCTACGGCGTCTCGGGTGCCAACTTCTACGAGCACGATGGCTCGCTGAACCACATCGACATCCCGCGTCGTGGCTACAGCCCGTACGCGTACGACAACTACACCTACGCGGTGCAGCTCGACGAGCTGTTCACCGTGAGCCTGCACGCCGCGAACCTCGGCGACCACCCGATCGAATCCGGTGTGGAGTACCTCGAGGTGCTGCCGCTCGGCATCAGTCCCTACGCGGCCGACGGCTCGCTGCTCGGCGTCACCGCCTATGACGGCGCGGGCAACGAGATCGCCCTGCCCGAGGGATCCGTGAAGGTGGTGCAGAAGCCGGGAGATCCGATCACCTGGGCGGCCCCTGCCCAGTCGCAGGAAGCCGGAACCGACGCCACGGCGACGTTCACCGACGAGGCGCCGTACGTGCTGCGCATCCAGGTGCCGGCGGCTCTGACGGGCATGTTCGACGCGCCCGCCGCAACCACGACCTCGAAGTACCAGCGAGTCGACGTGCGCGTGCGTGTGGCGGAGGAGTCCTCCCACCTCGTGAACGGCAAGGCCTACTGGTACGACCAGCTCACGGTCACCAGCATCGACACCGAGCCGTACATGGAGCTCTACGCCTCGGTGGTCGACGGTGCCGGCTACGGTGCCTTCACCCGCGGCTTCAACAGCTACAACGAGAAGCGCCACGTCAACGACGCGGCCCCCCTCGGCATCGACCACGACTCGCTCTACTGGGACTTCTACAACGGCGACACGTGGCTCTCCTTCGAGCCGTACGGCATGTACATTCGCGGGCTCAACGCTCAAGGAACTCGCGCCGAGCTCAACGGCAAGCCCGCCGTGATGACGGGAGACCAGATCGCAATGCGCGTTCCCACGCTGCGCGTGTGGAACGAGATCACGAAGGATGAGGCGAGCTACACCACCGCCTACGACCGCTCCATCCAGGACTACACGGTCGACCTCTACGAGCAGTTCACGGTCAACGCCACGGTCGAGAACCAGCAGATCGAATCGCAGGATGACTACATCCGCGGGCGCTCCGGCTACAACTGGTACAGCGGCGACTACCTGAACGACGAGGTGTGGACCCGCCAGCCGCAGGTGATCGGCGGTGCACGCGGTTCGTGGTTCGACCCGACCATCACCGTCGCGCTTCCGTACGGCATCGTCCCGGTGATCGACGGCGACATCGCTCGCTACTCCGAAGACCTCTCCGGTCAGCAGGATGTGGTCTTCACTGCGCAGATCACCGACGTCACCTACAGGTCGACCACTCCGGCCGCCACAGCTTCCGGTGTGGCGCTGACCGGGGGAGACGTCTCGCAGCACCTCGAGGTGAGCGTCGAGCGCGTCGACAGTGAGCACGGCCTCCGGTATGTGCTGCACTTCATCGCCAAGGATGATGCCGTCTCGCAGCAGGTCATGCACGAGATCCGCTACAACCAGTCGCTCACCGTCTCGCCGCGCGTCATGGTCGTCGACTCCCCGTCGTTCGGCGAGGACACGAGCGAGAAGTACTACCAGCCGATCGTCGCGCTCGCGCACACCGAGCGTCCGGTCTCGTACCCGGTGGTCAGCGGCTCGCACACCACGGGCTCGGTTCCGTCTGGTCGCGACGACTACCGCGACGGATCGATCGGCAACGGCACGACGCCGTTCATGAACGACAAGAACCGTCGCGACTCGATGAGCAGCTGGTCGAGCAACTTCGGCCAGATCCGCGTCACCGAGCGCCTCATCACACCCACGCAGAAGTTCACCCCCGCAACCGAGGTGCCGCTGCACACCAACGGACAGTGGAACGTCGCCGCCAGCGAACTGCTGCCGGACGAGGTCACGGCACCCAGCGTCAACACGGGCGCGTCGGGCTCGACGCAGCTCGTGCTGCGTCAGCCGAACATCGTCAATCAGACGAAGGCCGGCGCGACCGCTGAGGCGACGCCGAAGGATCGTCAGCTGAACCCGGCGCAGGAGCCTCTCCACCTCGACCCTGCCGGCAAGTTCTGGCTGTCGACAGAGGTGCGCAACCGCCCCGTCTCGAAGTCGAACCCGTACGAAGAGATCCAGACCGCGGGAGACGTGCACAACTCACGGTTCCTCGTGTCGGCGTACGTGACAAGCTTCGCCCACAAGACCGGCGACGTCCGTCTGCTGATCGATGGCAAGCTGCTCGATCGCGCTGCGTTCGAAGATCTCGGGTACACCGTGGAAGCCGTCACCGAGGACGAGCGTGAGGGCGCGGGCGAGCGCCAGCTCATCCAGTGGATGGTCACGACCCCGGATGGCGGAGACGGCACCGAGGGCAAGCTCGCCTCGGGTGATCGCTTCGAGCTCCGCTTCGAGCTGCAGCTGGTCGACGGTTTCGAGGGCGACGCCACGACCGGCGGGACCACCTGGGAGCACCCGTCGCTGATCATCGACACCTATGTGTCGGCCGTCCCCGATGACCTCACGCTCATCACGGGCGACCAACGCGAGGACGACTTCATCGTCCAGCCGATCAACGTGTTCGGCTACGAGCAGCTCGTGGTCGAGACCGATGCGACGCCTGATTACGACGCCGACGGAGAGAAGACCAGCCGTTTCGCTGCTGATCCGACCGAGATCGAGATCATCAAGCCGAGCGCCGAGGTCCGTGTCAACACCGCGCGCCCGCGCCTGAAGTACAACAGCGCCGACCCGGATGTGATCCTCACCGGTGACCCGTACTTCAAGTCATCTGACGACATCGAATACCTGGTCACGCACGTGAAGAACACGGGTTCTGCGCTGAAGGACCTGGTCGTCGAGCAGATCCTGCCGACCAACCGGTCGAACGACCCGTCGGTGCCCCTCAGTCAGGACGCGCTCACGACGACGCTGCTCTACGTGACGTCGGGTACGTGGGAGTTCCCGCAGGAGACGCTCGACCGTCTCACGGCGGCGGGGAAGACGATCGACGAGGTGTTCGAGGTCGAGGTGCAGGTCTCGAAGGCGATCTCGGAGGACGGCTACGAGACGGATAACTGGACCTCGCTCGGCATCAACAGCGCCACCGAGAACGTCCGGTACGACATCTCGGGAGACCGCCTCGGTTACACGAAGGTCCGCGTCATCGTGCGTTCGCTCGATGACAACTTCCTCGTGCCCACGGGGCTGCGCCTCGCGATCGACGCCGACCCGGATACCGCCGGTTCCCAGGATGTGACGCAGACGGACCCGAAGAACGACTCGATCGAGGAGTACCCCGAGGGTGTGACCGACAACGCGATCTCCGTGGGGATGCGCGCCGCGTCGGTCGGTGACCGGACCGTGTTCATCTACGACACC
This sequence comes from Salinibacterium sp. ZJ70, assembly GCF_011751865.2. Lineage (GTDB taxonomy): Bacteria > Actinomycetota > Actinomycetes > Actinomycetales > Microbacteriaceae > Homoserinibacter. The sequence goes on from NZ_CP061770.1 coordinate 825,036, forward strand.
GCCCAGGTGTGGGCGAACTACGTCGCGGATGCCCGCGCGAAGCTGGCTCAGTCGGTCTCGCGCTCGTACCTCACCATGTCGCGCCCGGTCGTGAACGTGAAGCACGAAGCGCTGTACTACCGCTCGGACCGCACCTACCCCGAGGAGCGGCTCTACGGATGGTCGGACAACACCGCCATCAAGCCGCCCGCGTTCCTCAAGTTCCGTGGGGAGGCGATCAACGCCGACGACACGATGTGGGACACCGACCCCAAGTCGGATGAGTCTCGCACCTACGCGGAAGACACGCTCATCGATCCGGTCCTCACCTTCGAGCTGCCGAGCGTGATGGCGATGAACAAGCCGTTCACGTACGTGCCGAACGATGAGGTCGACGAGACCCACCCGCTCGACGGACACCACCGCTCTCCGCACCCCCTGGTGGACGAGGACGCCTATCAGTGGACGTGGAAGCTGGTGCGTGCTGATCCCACGAACGAGGATTCCTACCTCACCCACGTCGACATGTACTCGGGCCCGTGGCCCGGTATGGACCGCAACGTCATCACGGTGTGGTTCGACGGCATGATCTACCCGGGGGACAAGGTCGTGGTCGACTTCATCGGCCTCGTCGACGAGTACACTCCGGGCGTCAGCTCGTCCGATGTCACGTCGCGTGCGTATCTGACGAACAACACGGGTCTTCTCCAGCCGCTCAACTCGGTGTGGAACAAGGACAACCGTCTCGGGTACGTGACCGACCAGAACGACCTGGACCGCAACAACATCACGAGTGACCGTCTCGTGTTCAACGAGCGTCAGCTCTTCCAGTACGAGGTCTACGACAACTTCGGCAAGCGCAAGACCGCCTACTCCGACCTGAACCTTGCCGGAACGGTCGCTCCGGGGCTTACCCCGGTGCGCGAGGGTGGCGAGTACACCTTCACCATCTCGCTCGACAACACGAACGAGATGGAAGAGAAGCCGTACCCGTACCCGATCATGTACGACGTGCTGCCGCACGTGGGCGACACCTCGATCTTCGATGCGGGTGCATCCCGAGAGTCGAAGGCGTCGGGTCTGCTCGACCTGAGCAGCTTCGAGCTGCGCCGTGAAGGTGCCAGCCCGATGGTCTACCCGGCGAACAAGTACACGCTCTACGTGGGGCCGTTCCGCAAGGACGGCACCAAGGTCGTGCGCTCGACTCTGCCGGAAGCCACAGAGGCCTCCACCACGGCGTTCTACGACAGCCTGGCTACGCCGTCCGTCGCGTCGGCGGTCCGGAGCGAGCACTTCGTGACGTTGGCCGACTTCCGCACCGCGGTGGCGTCCGACCCGACGCTGCTGGCTGACGCCCGGGCGATCCTGGTGATGCTCAACGACGCCGCCGAGATCCTGCCCGGTAAGAGCAAGCTGACACTCACATACGACATGACGTCGCCGCTGAACGCGCCGGTGTACCTCGAGGGATCGAACCAGACTGCGACGTCGGCTGATTACGCGCAGTGGAACTCCTTCGTGGGTACGCAGCGTGCGGACAGCTTCAAGCCGCAGGAATCGAACACGGCCGGTGTGTATGTGACCGAGCAGGCGGGCACCGTCTCGATCGGGAACTACGTCTGGCACGACGTGAACTACAACGCCGCGCAGGACGAAGGAGAGACCTGGGTCGACCAGAACGGCCGCACGCTGCTCAAGCCGTCGAAGGATCTCAACGACGACGGCACGGTCGATGACCCCGGTATCAACGGCGTCACGGTCACGCTCCTCACCGAGCGCGGCAACTACGCGGACGCGCGTGGGCGTGCCATCACGCAGCACAACGGAGGCTGGGTCGTGATCGACGACATCCTCGGCGACATCGTCTACGACGACCTCGGGCAGACCACCGCATCCGACGGGCCGATGACCACGACCACCCGTTCCGACATCCACGGCAACGCGGGGTACTACGTGTTCTCGAACCTCGCACCGGCCACGTACCGCGTGATGTTCGAGTTCCCGGCGGCCTACGACCGCTACGGCGTGACCACGTCGGAGATGTTCGACAAGACGGCCGTCGAGGAGTTCCCGAAGGGTTCGGCGGCTGACGTTCCCGCGCCGAACGCGACGGGTTCCCTCGTCGCGGTCTCGAAGCCGGCTGACGTCACCGTTTCGACGCCGGACGAGCTGCGGATGGCCTTCGACCTGGGTGTCGCCGAGAAGATCCGCACGGGCGGTGTCATCTGGAACGACAAGGACCGCAACGGCACCCGCATCGCCGCCGAGGCGAAGCTGGCTGGGTACAACGTGGCGCTCATCCACCCGGATGGTTCGCCCGTTCTCGACCACGACGGCGAGCCGCTGACGGATGTCTCCGACACGGACGGCGCCTACGAGTTCACGTTCCTGCCGCGCGAGAACGAGTACCTGATCCAGGTGACGAACGCTGAGGGTCGTTACAACGTCAAGATCCCGGTGACTCCGCTGCTGCGTTCCGCTGACCCGTTCGAGTTCTCGGACGACAACGACGGTGTGCTCGTGGAGCTGGAAGACGGCACGCTGGTTGTCCGGAGCAACCCGATGGACTTCGGGCTCGAGGGCCTCTTCGCCTCGCGCTTCGCGGACCGGATGAACGTCGATGTCGGCTTCTACGAGCGTGACAACTTCGCCGTCATCGGCGACCGCGTCTGGGACGACCTCAACCGCAACGGCATCCAGGATCTGGGTGAGCCGGGCGTGGGCGGTCAGACCGTGCACCTGTACAAGTACGTCCAGGACGAGGACGGCCTGTGGGTGCGCGACGAGACGTTCGACGAGACCGCGACCTCGGACTCGCACGGTTTCTACTCGTTCCGTCGGGTGGAGGCGTTCGACCTGGCGGTGGCGGATGAGCTGATCGAGTACCGCTACGCCGTTGCAGTGCTCCCGGGCGAGCTCGTTGCGGGGTACACCCTCGCGCCGGCGCTCCAGGGGACGCGCACGGATCTCGACTCCGATTTCCAGCTCGACGGCACGATGCAGACCGCGAGCGACGGCACGGGACTCATCTCCCTCATCGCCGACGCGAGCGGGGATGAGCCGGTGATGCGCGACGTCGTGACGATCGATCTCGGTCTGATCGCCCACGCCACAGCGTCGATCGCCGGTGAGATCTTCATCGACGACCAGTCCGACGGCACGAAGCTCGACGACGACCTCGCCGACCCGCGCTTCACGGCCACCCTCGAGGTGCGTCGCGACGGCGGATCCTGGAAGGCGGTCGGCTCGATGGCGTCGACGAACGTCTACAGCTTCGAGGACCTCCCGACCTATGACGACGCGAGCGGCACCCTGCTCGAGTACCGCGTCGTGGTTTCGGAGATTCCTCTGTGGCTCGGACTCACCTCGCACAACGCGGGTGCTGACGGCATCGACAGCGACTTCGTCGAGGACGCCCGTGGGGCGACCATCACGGCGGTGTCGGATGTGTACGTGCTCGCCGAGCACGTGGACGGTCACCTGATCCCCGTGGACACGCGCACGTCGATCTCGCACCCGACGGTGGACCTCGGTCTGCTCGAACCCGCCAGCATCATCGGCGGCATGGTGTGGGACGACGCCGACCACGACGGCCTCCGAGCCGAGGACGAGAAGCCCATCGTGGGCCGCGAGGTGACGCTGTGGGAGCTCGTCGACGGCGAGTGGGTACAGGCGCTCGACCTCGACGGACGCGGTGTGGTCGTCTCCGGTGAGGACGGTGTCTACAGCTTCCGCGTCGCGCCGATGCACTTCGACGACACGGCGGCGAACTTCCTGCAGCCGCGTGAGTACCGTGTGTCGGCCCAGCGCGACGGATGGCAGATGTGGTCGCCCGTCAACGTGGGCGATGACCCGCTCATCGACAGCGACATGACGGCGCCCGCCGAGGAGTTCGGCACGATCCACACCGGCATCAGCGGCCAGTTCTCGATCATCGAGATCGAGGAGGGTCTCGCGATCCCGGCGACGCAGCGTGACGACACCCACATGGACATGGGTCTGCGGTCGCAGAAGCACACCGTGATCGTGGGCGGCAGCGCGTGGGGCGAGAAGCTCGAGGACGGTCTGCGTCAGGATGGCGAGACGCCGCTCGCGGGCCTCACGGTCACGCTGTGGGAGCTCGTCGACGACGAGTGGGTGATCGTCGAGGACGTCACGGGCACCTCCACCCGCACGACCGACGCGAACGGCCGCTACGCCTTCACGGTCATGCCGGTCGACTTCGACGAGACGCACGACACCTACCTGCAGCCGCGCACCTATCGCACGACGGTCGACATGCCGTTCGGCTACCGGATGAGCGGCGGGGCGAGCGTCACCGCGACCCTGAACGGATCGCGCGTCGAGTCGATCGTCGCCGACCTGGTGCTGTTCGACGAGGACGGCAACGTCCTCCTCGACGAGCTGCTCGACCACCGCACGCTCGACTTCCCCTTCGTGCAGGACCGCCTCGCCTTCACCGGACTCGGCGGGCTCACAGCGGCGCTGGTCATCGCGTTGCTGCTCGGTGGTGGAGGGCTGTTTCTGATCATGGTTCGCCGTCGTCGCGACGGTCGAGAGGAGTTCGCGGAATGATGTCCCACGACACCCCCCGGTCGGGCCGCCGTTCGGCGGCCCCCCGGACGCGTCGGCCGCGGTGGATCGCTATCGCGATCGCCGCTGCCGCCGCCGTGGTGGCCGCGCTGGTGGCGGTCCTGATCTGGTCGCCGTGGTCGGTGCGCACGGTCGAGATCGGCGGCCTCGAGTACCGCACGAACATCGAGCTCCGCGAGGGGGATTCCGGCGTCTACGCGTTCATGCCCGTCAACACCGACACGACCGAGGTCGTGCTCGAGACGGGCGACCAGCAGAAGGACAGCGTGATCCGCAGCTTCCTGGAGCGTCTCGACACGTTCGTACCGGGTGAGCATGTGCTCGAGATGGACGAGGCACCCACGATCCGCGTGATCATCGATGGCATCGAGGGCGAGAGCGGAAGCGTTCTGGAGCAGCTCGACAGCTCCCGCGAGTAGCCTCCCGGCTTCGGCGATCACGGAGAATGGGCCCATGCCCTTCACCCTCGCTGAGCCGCACCACAGCGAGCTGCTGATCCGGAAGAGCCGGTTCATCGGATGCGTGGAGCCTGTCGCGGGGCGCGAGCAGGCGCTCGAGCGGGTCGCGGAGCTGCGCGAGCAGCACCCCGACGCGCGCCACGTGTGCTGGGCGCTCATGGCGGGCGGGCATTCCGCGGCGAACGACGACGGCGAACCGGGAGGCACCGCCGGGCGTCCCATGCTCGATGTGCTGCGGCATCAGGAGCTCGAGGGCGTTCTGGCGACCGTCGTGCGGTACTTCGGCGGGATCAAGCTCGGTGCGGGCGGTCTCGTGCGCGCCTACACGGATGCGGTCGCTCAGGCGCTCGTCGACGCCCAACGGGTGGAGCTCGTGCGCCTGCGCACCCTGCTCGTGGTGGTGCCGTACGCCGTCGAAGGTGCCGTGCGGCGCGAGTTCGACGCTCACGGGGCGACTCTCGGCGAGGTCGTGCACGGTGCGGATGTCGAGCTCGTCGTGCAGGTGCCGGACGATGTGGTCGACGCCCTCACCGCGCGTGTGAACGACATCGCGCAGGGTGCTGCGGTGATCGAGCAGATCGCCGACCCCGACGAGTGAGCGGCCGGCGGCCCGCCGCATCCTCGATCACCGCGAACGGGATGAGCGGCCCGCTCGCAGGGTCGGACAGCACCTCGCGCGGTGTCGGCGGAATGCGGGAGACTCGTGCGCATGGCACTCGTCGATCACCTGGGAATCACCGTCTCCGACCTCGAAGATGGGCGCGCGCGGTTCGATCCGCTCTTCAGCGCGCTCGGCTTCACCCGCTCCGACGCGGGGGAGTCGTCGGCGTGGTACCGGGAGGGCGAGCCGGAGCTCATCCTCTACGGCGCACGCGACACGAGCACCGCGCCGCACGTGCACGGCCGCGTCGGCTGGCAGCACCTCGCGTTCGCGGTCGGATCCCGGGATGAGGTCGAGCGGATGCACGCGCTGGCTCTCGAGGCGGGCTGGCACGCGGTGCGCGACCCGAAGGAGTATCCGCGGTTCTCGGGTGACTATTACGCATCGTTCGTGGAGGACGCCGACGGCATCCGCCTGGAGTTCATGACCAACTCCGAAGGAAGCGGCGCGTGACGCCACGCGCGGTGATCGCCGAGCGACGCGGCTCAGGGATGCCGGTCGTGCTCGTGCACGGCAACGGCGTCGACCACCGCGTGCTGCTCGACGTCGACGACGCCCTCGCGCTGCCGGGACTCGAGCGCATCCACCTCGACCTGCCCGGGTTCGGCGACGCCGCGCCCCTCCCGGCGCCCGGCGGGCTGCCTGAGCTGGCCGACGACCTCGCCGAGGCTGTGGCCGAGCTCACGGGCGCGGGGAGGTTTGCGATCGTCGGGCAGTCGCTGGGAGGGCTCCTCGCACGCGATGTCGCTGCCCGACTGCGCGAGCGATGCGCCGGGATCGCGCTGCTCGCGCCGGTCGTCGATTCGGATCGGAGTCATCGCACCGTGCCCGCGCACGAGGTGCTCGACGAGGACGCCGAGCTCGTCGCGGAGCTCGACGCGTCCGACGCCGACGAGTATCTCCCCCTCGCCGTGCTCCGCACACGCGACAACTGGGAGCGGTTCCGTGCGGCGATCCTGCCGGGAATCCGGGCGGCCGACCCTGGTGCGATGGCGGCCCTCGGCGACCGATACACGCTGCCGGAGCTGCCCGATGACAGGCTCGCAGGGTTCGACAGCCCGGTGCTCATCGTCGCCGGACGTCAGGACGCCATCGTCGGCTATGAGGATCAATGGCGGCTCGCCCAGCGGCTTCCCCATGCGACATATGCGGTGCTCGATCGCGCAGGCCACAACATCGTCGTCGACCAGCCGGTCGTCGTGCGCGACCTCCTCGCAGGGTGGGCCCGCGACGTGCTCGCGTCGGAGGCGCGGCGCACCTGAGCCGACGGGAGACGCGCGCGGCACGTCGCTCGGGGAGGACACCGACGGCATCCACCTGGAGTTCATCGCCAGCTGAGAGAATCGGGGGATGACCGCAACACTCGTCGCTCACGATCTCGCCGGCGGGTACGGCCACCGCACGCTCTTCGACGGGCTCGACCTCACGGTCGCGCCGGGTGACGTCGTGGGGGTCGTCGGGGCGAACGGGGCCGGCAAGTCGACGCTCCTGCGCATCCTCGCGGGCGTCGACGAGCCCCAGCAGGGCACCGTGTCCCTGGCACCCGCGGATGCGTTCGTGGGCTTCCTGCCGCAGGAGCATGAGCGCCTCGCGGGCGAGACGGTCGCGCAGTACATCGCACGGCGCACCGGCTGCGCCGCGGCGACCGCCGAGATGGATGCCGCGGCGCTCGCGCTCGGCGACCCCTCGCTCGCCCCCGCGGGTGTCGACCCCTCTGATGCGTATTCGACGGCGCTCGAGCGATGGCTTGCGAGCGGTGCCGCGGATCTCGACGAGCGCATCCCGGCTGTGCTCGCCGATCTGGGGCTCGATCTCGGCGACGATCCCGAGGTCACCCTCATGACCTCCCTCTCGGGCGGGCAGGCGGCGCGCGTGGGGCTCGCGGCCCTGCTGCTGTCGCGCTTCGACATCGCGCTGCTGGATGAGCCCACCAACGATCTCGACCTCGATGGTCTCGAACGTCTCGAGAACTTCGTCCGCGGACTCCGCGGCGGCGTCGTCCTCGTGAGCCACGACCGCGAATTCCTCGCGCGATGCGTGACGCGCGTGCTCGAACTCGACCTCACCCAGAACGCCAACCGTCTGTACGGCGGCGGGTACGACGCCTACCTCGAGGAGCGCGCGACGCTGCGTCGGCACGCGCGCGAGGCGTACGACGAGTTCGCCGACAAGAAGGCCGACCTCGTGTCGCGCGCCCGCACCCAGCGCGAATGGTCGAGCCAGGGCGTGCGCAACGCGATGAAGAAGTCGCCAGACAACGACAAGATCCGCCGCAAGGCGTCCACCGAGTCGAGCGAGAAGCAGGCGCAGAAGGTGCGTCAGATGGAGAGCCGCATCGCCCGCCTCGAGGAGGTGGAGGAGCCGCGCAAGGAGTGGCAGCTGGAGTTCACGATCGGGCAGGCGCCGCGCTCCAGCTCCGTCGTCTCGACGCTCAGCTCTGCCGTCTTCCGGCAGGGATCATTCACCCTCGGCCCTGTGTCGCTGCAGGTGAACGCGGGGGAGCGCATCGGCATCACGGGGCCCAACGGCGCCGGCAAGTCGACGCTGCTGCGTGGCCTCCTCGGGCACCAGGTTCCGGATGAGGGCAGTGCGAGCCTCGGGGCGAGCGTGCAGATCGGCGAGATCGATCAGGCGCGCTCCCTGCTGGCGGGTGCTGAGCCGCTCGCGACGGCGTTCGAGGCCCTCGTGCCGGAGTACAGTTCGGGCGAGGTGCGCACCCTGCTCGCGAAGTTCGGGCTCCGAGCCGACCACGTGAACCGCCCGACGAACGAGCTGTCGCCGGGGGAGCGCACGCGTGCAGGCCTCGCGCTGCTGCAGGCGCGCGGGGTCAACCTGCTCGTGCTCGACGAGCCCACGAACCATCTCGACCTTCCCGCGATCGAGCAGCTGGAGCAGGCGCTCGAGTCCTACACAGGCACGCTGCTGCTCGTGACCCACGACCGACGGATGCTCGCCGCGGTGAGCACCGATCGCCGCTGGCAGGTCGAGGCGGGGGTCGTCACCGAGCTCTAGGGCGTCGGCTCAGCGACCCTGACGCTTCTTGTAGGGCTTCGGCTGCCCCTTGACGCTCGGGGCGCGCCCGACACCCTTCGAGGCCTTCGCCTTGCCGCCCGCGGGGGTCGATGTGCTCTCGGGCTCGGGGCCCGCGGCGGCGATCATCGCCCGCGCCTCGGCGAGGAGCGCCCGCCCGGCGGGGGTGAGCTGCGAGTTCTGGCCGCGCGTGATGAGCTGCTGCCCGGCCTCCGCTTCCAGCTTCTCGATCGCGGTGTAGAGCGAAGCGAGCGGGATCCCGAGCGCCTCGGCGGCGCGCGGGAAGTGCAGCTCGTCGGCGACGGCGACGAACCGGCGCAGGTGCGCGATCTTCACGGGGCCCTCTCTGCGGCCGCGGGTGCGGCACCACTCCAGGCTACGCGGAGGATCGCACGCAGCTCGACCCGTGCGCTGTGTTCGCATTCCGGAAGGGGCTGCGGGGCGACCTCGCGCGACTCGCCGGCATCCTCCCCTCGCCCACTGAGCCCACAGCTTCCGGCGTACCCTGGCGCTGACGCGCCCGCTCGTGTCGAAGGAGACTCGAATGACCCAGCCCTCACCGGATCCGCTCGCACCGGCCCAGCTCGGGCCCGTCACGCTGCGCAACCGCGTCATCAAGGCCGCAACCTGGGAGGGTGTGGCGCCCGGCGGCCTCGTGTCGGATGAGCTCATCGAGTTCCACCTCGCCCCGTCACGCGGCGGCGTCGGCATGACGACGGTCGCCTATCTCGCGGTCGCGCCCGAGGGGCGAACCGAGCGCAACCAGATCTACTGGCGCGACGAGGCGCTGCCGGGGCTCGCACGCCTCACGGAAGCCGTGCACGCCACGGGCGCGAAGGCCTCCGCGCAGATCGGGCACGCGGGGCCCGTCTCAGATGCGAGCTCCACCGGCCTGTTCTCGCTCGCGCCGTCGCGCCGCTTCAACCCCCTGGGGATGCGGTTCGACCGCGCGGCCACGCACGATGACATCCGCCGCATCACCCGGCAGCACGCGGATGCGGCGAAGATGGCGCGCGACGTGGGTTTCGACTGCATCGAGATCCACCTGGGGCACAACTACTTCGCGAGCTCGTTCCTCTCGCCCGGCATCAACAAGCGCCGCGACGAGTTCGGCGGCTCGCTCGCGAATCGGGCGAAGGTCGCCCGCGGCGTCGCCGAAGCCGTGCGCGAGGCTGTCGACGGCGAGCTCGCGGTGATCGCGAAGCTCAACATGGAAGACGGCGTGCGCCACGGCATCCAGGTCGACGAATCCATCCAGACGGCGAAGTGGCTCGAAGAGGACGGCCACCTCGACGCCCTCGAGCTCACGGCCGGATCGAGCCTCGTGAACCCCATGTACCTGTTCAGGGGCGGCTCACCGGTGCGCGAGTTCGCACGCGCCCAGCACAACCCGCTGCTGCGTCTCGGCATCGGCGTGTTCGGCGCCGCCTTCCTGCACACGTACCCGTACATCCCGCTCTACCTCCTCGAGACGGCGAAGCGCTTCCGCGCCGAGCTCTCGATGCCGATCATCCTGCTCGGCGGGGTCACCGACCGCGACGGCATGGACACTGCGATGGCGGAGGGCTTCGAGTTCGTCGCGATGGCGCGGGCACTGCTGCGTGAACCTGACCTCATCGACCGCATCCGCGCAGATGCGTCGACACGGTCGCTGTGCGACCACTGCAACCGCTGCATGCCCACGATCTACACGGGCACCCGCTGCACCGAGATCCCCCTGGGGATCCCGTCGGTCCCGGCCTGAGCTGAGCCTCAGTCCTCGTCGCGCTCGAGCGCGCGCACGTGGTCGAGCCAGCGCGCGACGACGTCGAGCTCGTCGGATGTGAAGCCGCGCCCGAGGCGCGGGTTCAGCTCATCCATGACGGTGAGGGCGTGTGCACGAGCTGCTTCGCCTGTCTCGGTGAGGGTCACGCGGATGGCGCGCGCGTCGTCCGGGTCAGGCTCGCGACGGAGGAGGCCGGCCGCTTCCATGCGGGTGAGCAGACCCGTGGTGCCCGCGGGGGAGGCGCCGATGACGCTCGCGATCTCCTTGGCGGATGCGCTGCCGGTGCGGGCGACGGCGAACAGCACTCCCGCCCCGGCGGCTCCCACCCCGAATCCGCCCGAGCGCGCGTCGATCATGCGTCGCAGGGCGCGTTCGGCGGCGATCACGCTGAACATGAGGCGCGGATTCCGTGAGCGTGTCATCTGCTCAGCTCGTTCTCGTGAGCCACTCGACCAGCTCGGGCCAGAATCGAGCTCCCGCGCCTCGGCGGAAGAGGCCGTGGTGGCCGACGCGCTCCTGATCGAGATCGGCGGGGCTGTATTGGCGTCGTTCGACGGGGCCGCCTGCCGCGGCTACCAGGGCATCGATGGCGGCGGGTGCCGACCAGGGGTCGTCGTCGACGCCGACCGCCAGGATCGGAACCGTCGTCGCCTCCGCGCGGTCGCGGGCATCGAAGCTCGGATCGTCGATCACGCCGAGGATCGCGGCGACGCGCACCAGCTCGCTGCGCGACGGGATCGCGGTGGTCGCCGCGAGGTGACTGGCGACGCTCGCGAATCGCGTCACGTGCTCACCACCCGCGCCGAGGAGCAGGGCGTGGCCGCCGAGGCTATGGCCGACGGCCACCTGCGGGATGCTCGCGAAGCGCTGGGTGGCGAAGGCGGTGGCGGCGGGCGCGTCCTCTAGCAGCCAGTCGCGCATCCGCAGGTGGGGATGGGCGCGCGCGGTCGCGCCCACTCCGCGGTAGTTGTAGGTGACGGTGGCGACGCCGTGCTCTGCCGCGAAGCATGCGAAGAATATAGCGACGTCCTCCTCCGCGGACCCGATTGGCTGAGGCGTCACCATTTCTCGTATCGTCGAAGGCATGACCACCGCCCCCTGCCGTCTGCTTCTGCCTGCCGCCCTTCTGCTCGCGCTCGCCGGATGCGCGCCCGCCGACTCGCCTGCCGCCACCGTGCCGGGCGACGCCGCCGCAGCGCCAGGGGGTGCTGCACCCACGATCACGGTCGCCGACAGCTGCGACACGATCGCCGGGGCCGTCGCGCCGTACATCGAAGGTCTCGTCGCCGAAGAGAGCAACGCGGAGCCGTTCAACGAGTGGGGAGGCGCCTGCAACTGGCGAGAGCCCGACACCGCCACCGACCTCAGCGAGATCCGCTCCGTGGAGGTCGTCGTCTCGCTCCAGACCGGCGAGACCGCCGAGTCGCTCGCCGAGCTCGCCGAGTCGGGCTATTTCGAACTCGTCGACGCGCCCGGCGCGGCTCGTGTGGGTGGCATCGCGCACGCGATCTCCATCGACGCCGTCGCCCAGGTCGTCGTCACCTCGGTCATGATCCCCGATGTCACGGTCGTCGTCAGCGGCGGACGCTGGGAGTCGGTGCCGTCGCTCGACGCCGAGGCCGCGGTGCCCGTCGCGGAGCGCCTGCTCGGGCTCTGAGTCGGGGCGCCGTGCGGGCTCAGCCCTCGGCGCTGGTGCCTTCGTTCGACAGACGCGGCTCAACGCGCTTGTGCGGGTGGAAGCCCGCCTTGTCGGCGTAGAAAGCCCGCACGCGGTCCATGTCGGCGCGCACATCGCCTGTGAGCTCGATCGTGTCGCCGAGGCCCGTCGTCATGGTCGTGCGGTCCACATATCCGAGCACGACCGGCATGCCGGTCTCGCGCGCGATCCGGTAGAAGCCCGACTTCCAGCCGGTGTTGCCGCCGCGTGTTCCGTCCGGGGTCACGACGAGGCAGAAGTTCTCGCCCGCCTTGATGCGCGCGACGACATCCGTCACGACGCTCGTGGGATCGTTGCGGTCCACCGGGATGCCGCCGAGGCCGCGCATGATCGGCCCGCGCCAGCCCGTGAAGAGGCTCTTCTTGCCGAGCCAGCGGAAGTCGATCCCGAGCTTCCACGCGATCCCGAGCATGAGCACGAAGTCCCAGTTGGACGTGTGCGGGGCGCCGATGAGGATGCTTGCGCGGGTCGGCGCGGGTTCGGTCTTCAGCGTCCAGCGGCTGAAGGTCCAGAAGGTTCGGGCGACGAGTCGTCGGAGCATGTCGCTAATGTACGCGCTCGCTGTCTCGTCACCGGAACGCTGCGCTACGCCTCCTGGGCACCCGCACCTTCCAGGAGCGCCTGACGCAGGCCCTCCGGCAGACCCGGAGGTTCGTCGACCTCAACCCCGAGCGCGTGCAGGGCGCGGGAGTAGAAGTTGCGGGCGGCGGCGGCGATGGTGATGTCGACGATCTCGTCGTCCGAGAACCCGACCTCGCGCAACCGTGCGGCATCTGCCTCTGTCATCGACGACGAATCGGTCGAGAGCTGCTCTGCGTAGGCCATCATCTCGACCTCGGCCTCTGAGAGCCCCGCGGAGCGATAGTCGGCGGCGATGCGAGTGAGTTCGTCCTCGTCGATCACCGAGAGCGTCCTCAGACCATGCGCGAGCAGGCACGCCTGCGAGCGGATCGCGCGCGCGGCCGCGAGTGTCACGAGCTCGTAGCGGCGCTTGTCGAGGGTGCGCGTCGACGCCCGCACGAGGGATTCGAAAGCATGCACGGCGGCGGGGTTGTTGGCCATGACCCGCGTGTGCGAGGGCACGTAGCCCATGCTCTCGATGTCGGCGGCGTAGAGGGCTGCGGCCTCACCGGTCGCGTCGCCGGGTTCGGGGGTGCGGATGATGCTCATGGAGAACCTCCTGCGGCGATCCAAGCACCGCAGCGCGTCCCGCGAAACCCCCATCTGTGCTCCCTCGAGCCCGAATGCGAGGAAGCTCCTCCGCTTCGATACGCTTCCCCCAACAGCTACCACCCGTGGAGGACCACATGGCCCAGGCCGAGAAGACCACCAAGGCGACCCAGGAGGGCGGCACCGACGCCGCCGCCTGGAAGCCGACCGCAGAGGCGAAGAAGAAAGCCACCACCCTGCGCATCATCGCGATCGTCCTGTGGGTCGTCGCGATCGCCGCAGAGGCCGGGGCGATCTTCTGGCTGCTGCGCCAGCGCGAAGCCGTCGGCGGATCGGGGGAGTCCGGCCTCTCGCGTGACGCCGAGACGGGACTCCTCGTCGACGAGGCCGCCACGTACGAGTTCCCGCAGTGGGCGTTCATCACCCTCATCGTGGTGCTCGTCGTGATCGCGGCCCTGTCGATCATCGGCTCGATGCTCTGGAAGAAGGCGAACCGCCTCGACCCCGCGTCGCAGAAGGACACCTTCCGCTTCTTCGTGCAGAACCAGCTCGGTGCGATCCTCGCGGTGCTCGCGTTCCTGCCGCTCATCATCATGGTGTTCCTCAACAAGGACATGTCGAAGGGCCAGAAGGGCCTCGCAGGCACGATCGCGATCATCCTCGCTCTCGTCGCCACCGCCCTCGGCGCCGACTTCAACCCGGCCTCGGTCGAGAAGTACACGGCCGAGCAGTCGACCGTCATCCAGCTCCTCGGCGAGGACCGGGTGCACTGGGTCGCCGGCGGATCGGTCTACCACGTGTGCGCCGACGTCCCCGACATCGCCAACGCCTCGTCCGAGGCTGCGGAGGGCACCACCGCTGAAGCCGTCGAGGCAGGCAAGAACCGCCTCACGCTCGAGCTCGCCTCCGAGCTGAAGGCGTGCGGTCTGCCGGTCCCCGAGAACATCTCCGGCATCGTCGACGCGATCCGCGAGATCCGCGACGGAGGAGAGGGCGTCGTCCTCCCGCAGCCCGTGTACGCGGACGGCGTCGAGGCGCCGTTCACGCCGGTGGCCTCGGGCAGCTGACGCGCATCCGACGCATCCGGGAGGGGCGGTCCGCAGATGCGGGTCGCCCCTTCCGCGTTCCGGGGCAGCGAAAACGCGTGCGGATCGGGACATTCGGCCCGGCGTGCACCTACGATGTGCACATGGGGACGCTCTTTTACGCTGATCAGGCGATTTCGATGGATGACCGCACCCTCGCTCATCTCAAGGTGGCCGTCGTGACCAAGCTGCGTCGAGGTGAGAGCTTCACACTGTCGTGGATGCATGGCGAGGATCAGCTTCCCGGGCGCACCACCATCTGGATGCACGAGTCGATCCCGCTGCGATTCGAGTTCGTCGAGCCGGAGCCGCCGTCGCTGCGACGCGAGTGGATCGAGGAGATCCTCCGCTCCGCCAACACCACGGGCGGCATCCAGCTCACCGCCGAGCACATCGACACCGGACAGATCGAGATCGAGAACGGCACCGACTGACGTGTAGCACGTTGCGCCGCTGAGCGGAACGGGTTTCAGAGAGGTCGGATCGCGGGGCACGCTGGGCGTGGAGACGCGATGAAGAACATTCTGTACGGCGGACATGACTTCACGACCACGGACGACGTGGCCGCGGCCCTGCTCGACTTCGTGGTGTCGCTGGCCCGCACCCAGCCGCCCGAGGTGGTGACCATCCCCGTCATCATCGACGGGCGCGCGACGGAAGCCGCGCTCGTGCTGACGTCGGTGACCCCGGTCGCCGTGGTCGATGTCGAACTGCACGAAATGCAGCTCGACGGAGCCGACTTCGCGGTCGCGGTCCTGCGCCACAAGACGCAGCGCCTCGACAGCGTCGGCATCATCTAGCCGAGCGTCAGACTCAGCGCGCGGGGTGATCCTTGCGCTTGGTGCTGTTGTCGTGGGCGCGCACGAGCTGCTCGGTCGCCGGATCCTCACCCAGCACGAGTCCGCGCGTCGACGACGACTGCGCGAGCAGCTCTTCGAGCCATTCCTTGTCGATCAGCGGCAGGCGGCTGCCCGAGTAGCGGAAGTACAGGGGGATGGCGGTATCGAGCCAGACGGAGCTGCGTCCGTCGCCGACCCCGGCCGAGTCGCGCCAGCTGAGCATGAACGACTCGCGGCGTCGGAGCTTCGTGTTGATCACGATCTCGAGATGCGCGAGCACTCTGTCGTCGAAGGAGACTTCGATACCCGACATGCCGTAGAGCAGTGATCCCATTGACGATCCTTCGTTCAAGGTGGCGGTTGTGCCCACGGTACCCCGTTCGCGGGGTGGACGGGGCAGTCGCGCCGTGGCAGTCGGGCGATCCGGGACATGTTGGCTATTCTCGCCCTATGAGCGATGCCGAGCAGCCGCAGCACTCGGCCGAGCATCCCGGCGTCTTTCCGGCCGCGTATGTGCCGGTCGTCGACCCGGCGCGCACCACGCGCCCCACGCCCGCGGGGCACGGCACGGTCCTCGTGATCTCCACCGCGGCGTTCATCACGAACCTCGTCGCGGGGATCGGATTCCCGTCGAACGCTCCTGCCGAGTGGCTCGTGAACGCGGGCATCGGCCTCGCCCTGTTCGCCACGATGGTGGTCTCGGGTGTCGGGCTCGCGGTGTCGCTGCGTCGCGGGCTCGTGCGACCCAACCGGGTGTTCCCCTGGCTCGCTTTCGGGTTCGCCCTCATCTCGACCATGGTGTGGCTCGCCTATTCGGCGGGACTGTGGGAGACACTCGCGGGAACGGGACGCGGTGCCTACGTCGTCGATGTCGGCGGAGCTTTCCTGACGCTGCCGCTGTGGGCCGCAGCACCCATGTTCGCGGGCTTTGCTCTGCGTCGACGCGGGCCGGCGCTCGGCACGGCCCTCTCGTGGGCGGCGATCGTGCTGTGGGTCGCGCTCGTCGCGGGCGTCGTCGCCTCGGCCGTGCTCTACTCGGCGGGTCTCACCGACTGAGCTGTCGCGGCATCCGGTAGTGTGATCGCACAACCGAATACCGGCCGCATGCGATGCGGGAGAGTCGACCTCGAGTCGACACCGAAGGAGCAAGCCTCCCCGCCAAACTCTCAGGTACGTGTACCGCATCGACAGGCCACTCTGAAAAGTGCTCCACCGGATCTCGTCCGGGTTACCGGGGCCGCCCATGGTGAAAACGACCACACGTCGTGAATCTCTCAGGCACCGATGACAGAGGGGGAGTTCCACCGACCTGATCGGAGAACTCGTCCATGACCGATGCCCACTCCGACGCCGACGCGCGTCGCTCTCCCCTCGATGCCGTGCACGTCGCTGCCGGCGCGAGCTTCACGGACTTCGCTGGCTGGCAGATGCCGGTGCGCTACAGCTCCGACCTCGCCGAGCACCACGCCGTGCGCACCGCAGCGGGCCTCTTCGACCTCAGCCACATGGCCGAGATCCTCGTCGTCGGTCCGCAGGCGGCGGCCGCTCTCGATCATGCGCTGAGCGCGCGCATCTCGGCGATCGAGGAGGGGCAGGCCAAGTACAGCCTGCTGCTCGCTGAGGACGGCGGCATCATCGATGACCTCGTCGTCTACCGCACGGGAGCTGACCGCTTCCTCGTGGTCGCGAACGCCGGCAACCGCGGCCCGGCGGTCGAGGCGATCCTCGCGCGCACGGCGGGCTTCGACTGCGTCGTCGGCGACGAATCCGACGACGTCGCGCTCATCGCACTGCAGGGGCCGGCGTCGGTCGAGATCCTCACGCGCGTCGAGGGATTCGACATCCCCGGACTCGACGAGCTGCGGTACTACCGCGTCGTCCCCGGCGACTTCCGCGGCGAGACCGTGCTCGTGGCGCGCACCGGCTACACGGGCGAAGACGGCTTCGAGTTCTACCTCGACACCGACGCGGCCCCCGCGCTGTGGGAGGCGCTCGTCGAGGTGGGGGCCCCGCTCGGGCTCGTGCCCGCCGGTCTCGCCGCACGCGACACGCTGCGCCTCGAAGCGGGCATGCCCCTCTACGGCCACGAGCTGAGCCGCGAGACGCTGCCGGGCCAGGTGGGCGCGGGCCGCGTGGTCGCGCTCGGCAAGGACGGCGGCTTCGTGGGGGAGGCTGCCGCTCGGGCAGAGCTTCCCGCGGATGCGCGGATCCTCGTGGGCCTCGTCTCCGAAGGCCGTCGCGCCGGACGTGCCGACTACCCCGTGTTCGCGACGGAGACCGACACCGAGGAGGCGGGCATCATCACGAGCGGCGCGCTCTCCCCGACGCTCGGCTACCCGATCGCGATGGCCCTCGTCCGCCCCGACCTCACCGAGGTCGGCACCACGGTCTACATCGACGTGCGCGGCACCCGCCTGGCCGCGACCGTCACCGCCTTGCCGTTCTACTCGAGAAAGAAGAGCTGATGTCCCTCCCCGCTGAACTCGCCTACACGGCCGAACACGAGTGGGTCGCCGTCGACGGCGACATCGCGCGCATCGGCATCACCGCCTACGCCGCCGGCAAGCTCGGCGACGTCGTCTTCGTCGACCTTCCGCAGGTCGGCTCCGCTGCCGTCTCGGGTCGCGTCGTCGGCGAGATCGAGTCGACCAAGTCGGTGGGCGAGCTCTACGCGCCCGTCGACGGCGAGATCGTCGAGGTCAACGACGCCGTCGCCGCCGACCCCTCGCTCGTCAACTCCGACCCGTTCGGCGCCGGCTGGCTGATCGCCGTGCGCTTCAGCGAGCTGCCGACGCTGCTCACCTCCGACGAGTACGCCGCACTCACCGCCGAGTAATCGGCCCCGACGCAAGGACACCAGTGACCGAGCTCTTCGCCGATCGACACATCGGCACGGATGATGACGCCCAGCGGACGATGCTCGCCGCCCTCGGGTACGCGAGCGTCGACGACCTCATGGATGCTGCGGTGCCGTCAGGCATCCGCGTCGCCGATGACCTCGTCTCGGTGCTGCCGCCCGCGGCGTCCGAGGTCGAGGCGCTCGCCGAGCTGCGGGCGCTCGCGTCGCGCAACCGCGTGACGCGCCCGATGATCGGGCTCGGGTACTACGGAACCGTCACGCCGAGCGTGATCCAGCGCAACGTGCTCGAGAACCCCAGCTGGTACACGGCCTACACGCCGTACCAGCCGGAGATCTCGCAGGGGCGTCTTGAGGCGCTCATCAACTTCCAGACGATGGTCACCGACCTCACGGGCCTCGCGACCGCGAACGCGTCGATGCTCGATGAGGGCACCGCGGTCGTCGAGGGCATGCTGCTCGCGCGCCGTGCCTCGCGCAGCGCGTCGAACACATTCCTCGTGGACGCGGATGCGCTCCCGCGCACCAAGGCGCTCCTCGCTCACCGTGCCGAGGCTGTCGGCATCGAGCTCGTCGAGACCGACTTCGCGGCCATGCCCGAGGGGCACAGCCTGCCCGAAGCGTTCGGCGCGCTCATCCAGTACCCGGGTGCTTCCGGGCGCCTGTGGAACCCCGCGGATGCGATCGCGCGCGTCAAGGAGGCGGGCGGTCTCACGGTCGTCGCCGCCGATCTGCTCGCGCTCGCGCTCATCACCTCCCCGGGCGAGCTCGGCGCCGACGTCGCGGTCGGCACCACACAGCGCTTCGGCGTGCCGCTCGGCTTCGGCGGCCCTCACGCGGGCTACATGGCGGTGCGCCAGGGCCTCGAGCGTCAGATGCCGGGTCGCCTCGTGGGCGTCTCGCAGGACGCGAACGGCTACCCCGCGTACCGCCTCTCACTGCAGACCCGCGAGCAGCACATCCGCCGAGAGAAGGCCACGAGCAACATCTGCACCGCGCAGGTGCTCCTCGCCGTCATGGCGTCGATGTACGCCGTCTACCACGGGCCGCAGGGCATCAAGCGGATCGCGCGGCAGGTCGCCTCGCGTGCCCACCTGCTCTCCGAGTTCCTGCGCGAGCAGGGCCTCGAACCGGAGCACTCGGCGTTCTTCGACACGTTGCGCTACCACGTGCCTGGTCGCGCGGCGTCGATCGTGGCGAATGCATCGGCCCATGGCATCCTCCTGCACCAGGTCGACGCCGACACCGTCGGCATCGCCGTCGACGAGACGACGACACTGACCGACCTGCACCAGGTGGCGATCGCCTTCGGCGGCCCCGAGGCGCGCAGCTTCGGCTTCGTCACCGGACTGAACTCCATCCCCGAGGAGTGCCTGCGCACCTCCGCCTACCTCGAGCACCCGGTGTTCAACACGCACCGCACCGAGACCGGCATGATGCGCTACCTCAAGTACCTCGCCGACAAGGACTACGCGCTCGACCGCGGCATGATCCCGCTCGGCTCGTGCACCATGAAGCTCAATGCGGCGACCGAGATGGCGGCCGTCACGTGGCCCGAGTTCGCGAACCTGCACCCCTTCGCGCCCGAGGCCGACTCGGCGGGCTACCGCGAGCTCATCGGCCAGCTCTCCACCTGGCTCGCCGAGGTCACGGGCTACGACACCGTGTCGTTGCAGCCCAACGCCGGCAGCCAGGGCGAGCTCGCGGGCCTCCTCGCGATCCGCGGCTACCACCGCGCCAACGGCGACACCCAGCGCACCGTATGCCTCATCCCGTCGAGCGCCCACGGCACGAACGCCGCGTCGGCGGTGCTCGCGGGGATGCGCGTCGTGGTCGTGGCATGCGATGAGCTCGGCAACGTCGACCTCGACGACCTCCGCGCGAAAGTCGAGGAGCACGCGGATGACCTCGCGGCGCTCATGGTCACCTACCCTTCGACGCACGGCGTCTACGAGCACGACATCCGCGACATCACGGATGCGGTTCACGCCGCGGGCGGTCAGGTGTACGTCGACGGCGCGAACCTCAACGCGCTGCTCGGCTACGCGCGCTTCGGCGACTTCGGGGGAGATGTCTCGCACCTGAACCTGCACAAGACGTTCTGCATCCCGCACGGCGGCGGCGGCCCCGGAGTCGGCCCGGTCGCGGCGAAGGCGCACCTCGCGCCCTACCTGCCCACCGAGACCGAGAACCCGGTGAGCTCGGCGCCGTTCGGCAGCCCCAGCATCCTGCCGATCTCGTGGTCGTACGTGCGCATGATGGGTGCAGAGGGCCTCAAGCGGGCCACGGGCGCGGCCGTGCTCGCGGCGAACTACATCGCGGCGCGACTCAGCGAGCACTACCCGGTGCTCTACGCGGGCGATAACGGCCTCGTGGCGCACGAGTGCATCCTCGACCTGCGCCCGCTGCGCGAGGCCACCGGCATCACCGTCGACGATGTCGCGAAGCGCCTCATCGACTACGGCTTCCACGCGCCTACGATGTCGTTCCCTGTCGCGGGCACGCTCATGGTCGAGCCGACCGAATCCGAGGATCTCGCCGAGCTCGATCGCTTCATCGAGGCGATGATCCACATCAAGCGCGAAGCGGATGCGGTGGGCGCGGGGGAGTGGCCGGCGGATGACAACCCGCTCGTGAACGCGCCGCACACCGCGGAGTCGGTCATCGCGGGGGAGTGGGCGCACGCCTACGACCGCGAGACGGCCGTCTACCCCGTGCACTCGCTCGTGCACGGCGGCAAGTACTGGCCGCCCGTGCGCCGCATCGACCAGGCGTACGGTGACCGCAACCTCGTGTGCGCGTGCCCGCCTCCCGAGGCATTCGCGTAGCAGTGCCCTGAGTGGGGCGTCCGTCAGCGGGCGCCCCTCATCCGTTCCTAGCCCGGCAGCCCGAAGAGCTCGGGCCACATCCCCGCGACCCATGGATAGCCCACGAAGACGGCGGCGTCGATGAGGAAGTGCGCCACGAGGAACGGCAGCAGGCGCCCGGTTCGCGCATAGAGCCAGCCGAACAGCAGCCCCATCGCGAGGTTTCCGACGAATGCGCCTGGGCCCTGATACAGGTGGTAGGTCGCGCGCAGCACCGAGGTCGCGATGATGATGGGCCAGGGTCCCCAGCCGAGGTCACGAAGGCGCGCGAACAGGTAGCCCAGGGCCACGAACTCCTCCTGCACCGACGCCCGCACGGCGGCGAGCAGGAGCACGGGGATCGTCCACCAGTGGTCGCCGAGGCCCGCGGGATTCACCGCGACGAACCAGCCGGCGCCGCGCCCCACGAGGTAGAGCGCGATGCCGGGGATGCCGATCGCGGCGACGAGGGCGACACCCCACCCGATGTCGCGGCCCACGCGCGTGCCGTCCAGTCCGAGGCGCGACAGCCGCGGTCGGCGCGGCGACCACAGGAGGTAGCACACGAGCAGCGCCGGAACGATCGCGAAGCCGATCGAGAGCAGCTGGTAGATGAGGTCGAACACCTCGCGGTCGCTGCGCGACGGGTTGAGGGTCGCTGTCTGGTCACGCAGCGCGACCTCGCTCGTGAGTCGGTAGGCGAGTGCCACGATCGCGTACACGGCGGACTGCCCGAGCCCGAGCGCGAGCACGATGGATATCTCCGCCCAGAGGCGGGCGCGCGACGGTTCGAGGGTGCCAGCGGTGTCCACGGCTCGATGCTACGACCGCCACCGCAATATGCGGTGCGGGGCATCTGGTTGACAACGCAACAATCCGCAGATCGGCGCATGTATCTTGCGTCTTTGTCGATCATCTGACGAATCTGCGCATGGATGGTTTCGGCAATGTAACGAGTCGTGCGAACTAACCGGCCTGGGAGCCGGCACTGCATACCCTTGGGACGAACGCGTCACGGTGGCATCCACCGAATTCGACGCGCCTTGTCCATCGCAGGAGGAAAATTGCGAATCAACAGATTCATGGCCGCTGGCGCCGTGGTCGCGGCCGGAGCGCTCGTTCTGAGCGGCTGCACGCCGCCTTACGAGTCCGAGGTCATCGAGGACACCGAGATCTCGGTCGCCTGGAACGACATCATCGATGAGTTCAACGGCGACAGCGCATCCGGTAACAACACGGCCAACGCCAACGTCCTGTACCTCATGCACGGCCCGGGGTTCTGGTACTACGACAACGAGCCCGCTCTCGTCCGCAACACCGACTTCGGAACCTACGAGAAGATCAGCGAAGACCCGCTGCAGGTCAAGTACACCGTCAACGACGGTGTGAAGTGGTCTGACGGCACGGACATCGATGGTGCCGACCTCGCGCTCGCGTGGGCGACCATCTTCGGCGCCGTTCCCGACGCCGGGTTCTCGCACGCCAACGCCAAGCCCGAGCTCGCCGCCTCCTTCCCGGAGGTCGACGGCCGCTCGATCACCATCACCTACGACAAGGCCTACGTCGACTGGGAGACCCAGTTCGAGCTCGGCGTCGCAGCCCACGGCACCGTGCAGCTCGCGTACCCCGAGATCACCGACGCCGGTGAGGCCAAGAAGCAGTTCCTCGAGGCTCTCGAGAACGAAGACATCGAGTGGCTGACCAAGGTCGCCGAGGCGTGGAACCAGGGCTACCAGGCCACCAACACGCCTGACAACTCGCTCATCACGCTCTCGGCCGGCCCGTACGTGCTCGAGGAGCTCGTCGAAGACCAGTACGTGACCCTCGTCGCGAACGAGGCGTACGCGTGGGGCCCCTCGCCCAAGTACGAGCGCGTCACGATCCGTCAGATCGAGGACTCGACCGCGCAGATCCAGGCCATCGACAACGGTGACGTGCAGATCGCGGCCGGCCAGCCGACCGCGGACGTGCTGAAGCTCGCGGAGGCGCTCACCAACGCCGAGATGCACACGGGCGACGAGGCCACCTACGAGCACGTCGACCTGACGTTCGACAACGGCGGCCCCTTCGACCCGGCCACCTACGGCGGCGACGAGGAGAAGGCCAAGGCCGTCCGCCTCGCGTTCCTCAAGACGATCCCGCGTCAGCAGATCCTCGACAACCTCATCAAGCCGCTCAACCCGAACGCTGAGATCCGCAACTCGATCCTCGTGATCCCCGGCGGCCCCGGCTACGACGAGATCGCGGAGTCGAACGGCTCGGCCGAGGTCGGCAACGCCGACATCGACGGTGCGAAGGCCCTCCTCGCGGAGGCCGGCGTCGCCACGCCGATCGAGGTCAAGTTCTGGTACCCCGAGGGCAACGTCCGTCGTGGTCAGCAGTTCGAGCTCATCTCGCAGTCGGCAGCTCTCGCGGGCTTCACGCTCGTGGACGACTCCGAGCCGACCTGGGCCTTCACGGACCGCGTCGCCATGCCGGTCAACGCTCACGACGCGACCCTGTTCGCGTGGCAGTCGACGAGCCTCGCGCTCACCGGCTCTGACCAGTACCTCGGTACCGGCCAGGCGAGCAACTTCGGCAGCTACAGCAACGCCGAGGTCGACCAGCTCCTCAAGGACCTGGAGACCGAGCTCGACCCCGCGAAGCAGATCGCGATCCAGAAGGAGATCGAGAAGTTCGCGTGGAGCGAGGGCTACGGCCTCACGCTCTTCCAGCACCCCGGCCTCACGGTCTGGAACTCGAGCGTGACCGGCGTCAAGCCGAGCCCCCTGGCACCGACCTACTTCTGGAACTTCTGGGAGTGGGCACCGGCCGCCTAAGGCTCACCCATGAATGAACGGGCCGGGCGCTCAGTGCGTCCGGCCCGTTCCCATTGAACCGGGCCCTCAGGGACTCGACCTATACTCTCTCTGTTCTCACGGTCGATCAGCGCCGATCCGACCGCACACCCCGCGCACCCGGCACGGGCAGAGAACATGGCAGACCGAAGGACTCCATTGCTCGCATTCATCGCCAGGCGTCTGGTGGCGACGCTTCTTGTGTTGCTCGTCGCCTCGTTCGTCGTCTATGTGCTCACGGCTTACTCCGGTGACCCGCTCGTCGAGCTTCGCGGAAGCCGTGACCCTGCGGCCGCGCAGCGCATCGTGTATCTCACGGAGGTCCTGCAGCTGGAGACGCCGCCGCCGCTGCGGTACTTCTCGTGGCTCGGAGGAGCCGCCGGCTGCCTCATCGGCCAGTGCGACCTCGGCATCTCGGTCGCGCGCGGCGAGCAGGCCGTCACCGCCGCTCTCGCGACGGCCGCCGGGTCGACGCTCCAGCTCGTCACGATCGCCACGATCCTCTCGATCGTCATCGGCGTCGCGATCGGCATGACGACGGCGCTTCGTCAGTACAGCGGCTACGACTACACGGTCACCTTCCTGACCTTCGTGTTCTACTCGCTCCCCGTCTTCTGGGTCGCGGTGCTCCTCAAGGAGTTCGGCGCCATCCAGTTCAACAACTTCCTGCGGAATCCCGACATCCAGTGGTGGACGGTGCTTCTCATCGCGGTGATCCTCGGCGTCATCGTGTCGTCGGTCGTCGGAGGCCGACTGGCGGTGCGTGTGCGGTCGTTCCTGATCGCCGCCGCGGCGACGGGCGTGCTCGTGGCCGTGCTCGCGCTGACCAACTGGTTCTCGCGTCCGACGCTCGGCATCGTGGGCGTCGCCCTCATGTCGATCGCGATCGGCGCGACCGTGCTGCTGCTCACCACCGGTCTGCGTCAGCGACGTGCGGTGACCTCGGTCGGCATCATGATCGCCGTCGTGCTCGCCGCCTGGTACCCGCTGCAGTTCCTCTACTTCTACATGCAGAACCAGTGGTGGATCATCCCCGCGACGTTCATCGCGCTCATCGGGGCAGGCCTCATCATCGGACGCTTCGCGGGCGGCGACGATCGGCGCGTCGTCATGAGGACCACCGCGATCGTCGGTGGACTGCTCACGCTCCCGCTCGTGCTCGACCAGATGCTCCTGCGCTGGAGCGAATACCTGCAGCGCGTGCCCCTCAACGGAGGCTTCATCTCGACGATCGGCGCTTCCACGCCGTCGCTCGCCCGAACCGACAACCAGTGGCTGCACCTGCTCGACTCGGTCTCGCACCTCATCCTGCCGACCGCGGCGATCATGATCATCTCGGTCGCGACCTACACCCGCTACTCGCGCGCCAGCCTCCTCGAGGTCATGAACCAGGACTACGTGCGCACCGCGCGAGCGAAGGGCCTCACCGAGCGCACCGTGATCATGCGCCACGCGTTCCGCAACGCGATGATCCCGATCACGACGATCATCGCGATTGACTTCGGCGCCGTCATCGGCGGTGCGATCATCACCGAGCGCGTCTTCGCGTGGCAGGGAATGGGTGCCCTCTTCAATCAGGGTCTCCACCTGACAGACGTCAACCTCGTCATGGGCTTCTTCCTCGTGACGGGTCTGCTGGCTGTGCTCTTCAACATCATCGCCGACCTTCTGTACTCGGCACTCGATCCGCGAATCCGGGTGAGCTGACCAATGACAACGACTCCGATCATGCCGCCATCGGTTCCCGAGGATCAGGGTTCCGAGCAGACCATCGAGCAGCGCGCGACCGCGGGCCTCAGCCAGGGCAAGATCGCCCGTCGGCGCTTCTTCGCACACCGTGCCGCCGTCGGCTCGATGATCGTGCTCGGCCTGATCACGCTGCTCGCGTTCTCCTCCGTGGGAACCGTCATCGGCGGAACCGGCAAGCTCGTGCCCGACCCCGAGACGGGCCGCCTCGTCGTGGACGGCTTCCGCATCCCCGGATGGTGGAAGTACAACTGGTACGAGAACTACCCGGTGCTGCTTCCCGGCGGTCAGCCGACCATCACCTTCTGGCCCTTCAGCTTCGGGGAGCACCCGTTCGGCCAGGACACGATGGGCAAGGACATCTTCGCCCGCATCATGCGCGGCACCCAGCAGTCGCTCACGGTCGTGTTCCTCACGGGACTCCTCGCGACCGTCATCGGCACGGTCATCGGCGCCATCGCGGGCTACTACCGCGGCCGCATCGATTCGCTGCTCATGCGATTCACCGACCTCATCCTCATCATCCCGCTCCTTGTGCTCGGCGCCGTCCTCGGTCGCACGCTCGGAGGCAGCGCGCTGACCCTCGGTCTCCTGCTCGGCTGCATCACCTGGCCGGGCCTGGCACGACTCGTGCGCGCCGAATTCCTGAGCCTGCGCGAGCGCGAGTTCGTGGACGCCGCGCGCGTTGCCGGCGCCTCGACCAAGCGCATCATCTTCAAGCACATCCTGCCGAACACTGTCGGTCCGATCGTCGTGAACGCGACGCTGCTCATGAGCGCCGCGATCCTGCTCGAGACGTCGCTGAGCTTCCTCG
This sequence comes from Salinibacterium sp. ZJ70, assembly GCF_011751865.2. Classification (GTDB taxonomy): domain Bacteria; phylum Actinomycetota; class Actinomycetes; order Actinomycetales; family Microbacteriaceae; genus Homoserinibacter. Next base: position 851,433 of record NZ_CP061770.1, read on the forward strand.
GGTTCGGCATCCAGTCGCCCGACATCTCGCTCGGCCAGATCATCTCGGAGTACAACGAGGCGTTCAAGACCCGCCCGTGGCTGTTCTGGTGGCCTGGTCTGTTCATCGTCGTCATCGCGCTGTGCATCAACTTCATCGGCGACGGTCTGCGCGATGCGTTCGACCCGCGCCAGAAGCGCATCCCCAGCGCGCAGAGCCTCTGGTCCGAGTTCCTCGGCTGGTTCCGCACCGGCGAGAAGAAGGCCGCGAGTGAGACGGCAGTCGGATCCGGCACCCCGCGAGACGGGGCGTGACGGCGATGACCCGTCGGTCAGAGCGCGATGCTGAGAATGCTCGCGCCGAGAAGCGCCACGGTCACCACGATCGTGGCCCAGTGGATGCTGCGGTCACGCGGCACAGCGGGGCCGTCGCCGATCGATCCACGCGCGTCGCGCAGGTCCTCCCACCGACGACGGATCTCGGCCGCAGCGGCTCCGGAATCGCTCGTGGTGAGATCTCCGGGGCGCACCGTGCCGGCGAGGTACGTGGACTCGGGAAGATTGACGGCCTCGTCACGGCGCGCGAACATCGCGCTGTGACGGCCCGGAGCGGGCGCCGCCCATGCCGTGATCTTTCCCTGCGTCGTCTCGAGGGTGAGGGCGTATCGCGTGTCGATGCGCTGGATCTGCTCGAGGCGCACACGGTCCGTGCTGAAGACGTTGCCGACGGTCACGAGGTCGCCCTCGATGCGCACGAAGGGACGCCAGTAGGCGGCCCACGTCGCGAACACCAGCAGAGCGCACGGCGCGATCGCTCGCGCCACGGCCTCCGGGCCCACCTGCGCGGCTGCGATGAGCACCGTGCCCGCCACCCCCGCCACAGCGATCGTCAGAACGCGTCCCAGGCGGGATCTCAGATTCACCGTGTCAGTCACGCTCTCATGCTGACACGCACCGCACGCATCCGCGAAAGGCAGGTTTCGGCGTGAGCGAGACCACGATGACCACCCCGACGACGGGGGAGCGCACCCCCGTTCTGCAGGTCGACGGCTTGAACGTCGAGTTCTGGGTCGACGGCGAGTGGGTCACCGCCGCCGAGGGCGTCACCTACAAGGTGATGCCCGGCGAGGTGCTCGCGATCGTCGGCGAGTCCGGCTCCGGCAAGAGCACCAGCTCGATGTCGCTGCTGGGACTCCTCCCCGCGAACGGCCGCGCGAGCGGCAGCGCGAAGCTCGACGGCGAGCAGCTCATCGGTGCGAAGGCGGAGCGCATCCGCCAGATCCGCGGTCAGGGCATCGCCGTGATCTTCCAGGAGCCGATGACGGCTCTCAACCCCGTGTACCGCATCGGCTTCCAGATCTGCGAGGCCCTGCAGGTGCACCACCCGCGCATGACGCGCGCGGAGGCGAAGGAGCGCGCCCTCGAGCTGCTCGCGATGGTCGAGATGCCCGACCCGCAGAAGGCGTTCGACTCGTACCCGCACCAGCTCTCGGGCGGTCAGCGACAGCGCGCGATGATCGCACAGTCGATCTCGTGCGACCCGCGCCTGCTCATCGCCGATGAGCCCACCACCGCGCTCGACGTGACGGTGCAGGCCGAGATCCTCGACCTGATCCGCAACCTCCACAAGCGCCTCGACTCGGCCGTCGTGCTCATCACGCACGACATGGGCGTGGTCGCCGACCTCGCCGACCACGTCATGGTCATGAAGGACGGCAAGGTCGTCGAGACCGGCCCCATCCGCGAGATCTTCACGGATGCGAAGCACCCCTACACGCGTGCTCTGCTCGCGGCTGTGCCGCACCTGGGCGCCAACGACACGCTCCAGATCGTCGACCACGATCCCGTCGCCGAGGTCGTCGACGAGCGCGACGTCGTGCTGTCGTTCGAGAACGTGGCGATCGACTACCCCAAGCGCGGCCGGATGCCCGTCTTCCGTGCCGCGGAGGGAATCGACCTGACGCTGCACCAGGGCGAGATCATGGGTCTCGTCGGCGAGTCCGGCTCCGGCAAGACCACGCTCGGCCGGGCCGCGATCGGGCTCATCCCTGTCGCCGAAGGCAAGCTGACCGTCGTCGGTCACGACATCTCCTCCCGCGACCCGCAGGAGCTCAAGGCGATTCGCCGCCGCGTCGGCATCGTGTTCCAGGATCCGGGATCCTCTCTCAACCCGCGCTTCCCGATCGGCGAATCGATCGGCGAGCCGCTTCTGCTCTCGGGCGACGCCTCCGGAGCCGAGCTCGATCGCCGCGTCGAGACGCTGCTCGACCAGGTCGAGCTTCCGCGCTCGTACCGCAACCGCTACCCGCACGAGCTTTCCGGCGGCCAGCGCCAGCGCGTCGGCATCGCCCGCGCGCTGGCACTCGCGCCCGAGCTGCTCGTCGCCGACGAGCCCACGAGCGCCCTCGACGTCTCGGTGCAGGCGCGCTTCCTCGAGCTCCTGCAGGGGCTGCAGAAGGAGCTCGGCTTCGCGTGCCTCTTCGTGAGCCACGACCTCGCCGTCGTCGACATCCTGTCGCACCGCATCGCCGTGATGCGTCGCGGCCGGCTCGTCGAGGTCGGAACGCGAGACGAGATCCTGCGCAGTCCGAAGGACCCGTACACGCGCCGACTCATCGACGCCGTCCCCGTCCCCGACCCCGACGAGCAGGCGCGGCGACGCGCCGAGCGTCGATCGGCGTGACCCGAGGCCGCACACGGGGCATGCGGGCGCTGGCGGCGCTCGCAGCTCTCGCCTCTGCCGCGGCGCTCACGGGATGCACGGGCGATGACCGCGTCGTCGCCGGATCCACGGTGACCGTCGCGGTCGAGAGCTCGCTCACGACCCTCAACCCCGACAGCTCGTACGGGCGTGCGTCGGAGCTCAACGCCGACGTCGCGTACCTCACGGGTTCGGGGTTCGCCTATCCGAACGATCGCTTCGAGATCGTGCAGGACGACAGCTTCGGATCGGCCGAGGTCGTCTCCGAGGATCCCTTCACCGTGCGCTACAGCGTCTCCGCCGATGCGCGCTGGTCCGACGGCGTCCCGATCACGGCCGCCGACCTGCTGCTGGCGTGGGCCGCCAACTCACGTGCGCTCGACACGGCGGGCGTCGACGGCGCGCAGTTCGTCGATCCGGACACCGGACGCATGGGCAGCCTCCCCGACGGCATCGTGCACTTCGACGGCGCTCTCGGTCGCGGGCTCGAGCTCGCCACGGCGACGCCCGAGATCTCGGGTGACGGCCGCGCGCTCACCGTGCGCTTCGATGAGTTCGCGCCCTCGTGGCGCACCGTCCTCGCGCCGGGTCTTCCCGCTCACGTCGTCGCCGCCCGCGCTCTCGACCTCCCCCTGCGCGCCGACGCCGCCGATGCCGAGCCCACCGAGGAGCTCGCGGGGGAGGCGACCGCTGCGCTCGTCGACGCGATCCTCGGTGCCGATGCCGACACGCTCTCGAAGATCGCCGACGTGTGGAACAGCGGGTTCGACCTCACCGGCGCGGAACCCGATCCCGATCTGCTCCTCGCGAGCGGCCCGTATCGGGTGAGTGCCGTCGCCGATGGACGCGTCACGCTCACCGTCAACCCGCAGTATCGCGGCGATCGCTCGCCCGCCGTCGAGACCCTCGTTCTGCGCACGATCGTCGACCCGGGGGAGCTCACGCGCCTCATGCAGAGCGGCGAGATCGACATCGCGACGCCCGCCGCCGACGCCGAGCTCGCGAGCGAGCTCTCCGGCATCTCGGGGGTCACGGTCTCCGCGGACTCCACGAGCACATTCGAGCACCTCGACCTGCAGTTCACCGGATCCAAGTCGGGGCACTTCGCCGATGAGCGGGTTCGCACGGCGTTCCTGCTGACGCTGCCGCGGCAGGCGATCCTCGACGAGCTCGTCGCGCCTGTGAAGGCCGACGCCATGCTGCTCGACTCGTTCGTCGTGCGACCCGGCGCCCCCGGATACGACGAGGCCGTCGCAGAGAACGGATCCGACGCGCACCACACGACCGACATCGGCGCCGCCATGACGCTCCTCGCGGAGGCGGGCGTCGCCTCGCCGGAGGTCTGCATCCTCTACGACCCCGCCGACGAGCGACGCGCTGCCGCGTTCGCGCTCATCCAGAAGTCGGCATCCGCTGCCGGCTTCGCGGTGACCGACTGCTCGCGTCGCGACTGGCGCGCGCTCCTCGGTGTGCCGGGCGCGTACGACGCCGCACTCTTCGCGTGGGACACCACACGCCTCGGGCCCGGTGCTTCTGCGGCCGTCTTCCGCAGCGACGCCGCCCTCGCGAACTTCTCCGGATTCTCCGATCCCCGCGCCGATGCGCTCATCGACGAGATCCTCGCGACCGACGACATCGATGCGATCACCGAGCGCCTCATCGAGCTCGACGCGATCCTCTGGGATTCGGCCTACGGTGCGCCGCTCTTCGCCCACCCCGCGCTCACCGCGGTGAGCGACCGTGTGGAGGGCGTCACGCGGTCCCCGCTCGCACGCGGAGTGCTCTGGAACGCGTGGGCGTGGACCCCCGCAGAACCGCATGCAGGTTCCGCGACACCGCGTCCGCTAGACTAGAACGTCGCTTTTCTGGCGCTATCGACTTTCACCCTCAACGTCTTCGAGGTTTCTGCATGCCCATCGTCCACCGCTCCGATATCCGGAACGTCGCCATCGTCGCTCACGTCGACCACGGCAAGACCACCCTCGTCGACGCCATGCTGCGCCAGACCAACTCCTTCGGCTCGCACGAGCACCTCGAAGAGCGGGCCATGGACTCCAACGACCTCGAGCGTGAGAAGGGCATCACGATCCTCGCCAAGAACACGGCGATCTCGTACGAGGGCATCCACGCCACCGACGGCCCCATCACGATCAACGTGATCGACACCCCCGGCCACGCCGACTTCGGCGGCGAGGTCGAGCGCGGCCTGTCGATGGTCGACGGCGTCGTGCTCCTCGTCGACTCGTCCGAGGGCCCGCTTCCGCAGACCCGCTTCGTGCTGCGCAAGGCGCTCGAGGCGAAGCTCCCCGTGATCCTCGCGGTCAACAAGACCGACCGTCCCGACGCTCGCATCGAGGAGGTCGTCGGCGAGGCGCAGGACCTCCTGCTCGGCCTCGCATCCGACATGGCCGATGAGGTTCCCGATCTCGACCTCGACGCGATCCTCGACGTGCCCGTCGTGTACGCATCCGGACGCAACGGCGCAGCCTCCTGGAACCGCCCCGCCAACGGCGAGCTCCCCGACAACGACGACCTCGAGCCGCTCTTCGACGCGATCCTCAAGCACGTTCCGGCTCCCAGCTACGACGACGAGGCGCCGCTGCAGGCGTGGGTCACCAACCTCGACTCCTCGCCGTTCCTCGGCCGCATCGCGCTGCTTCGCGTCTTCGCCGGCACCATCAAGAAGGGCCAGACCGTGGCCTGGGTGCGCAACGACGGCACGCACCAGAACGTGCGCATCACCGAGCTCCTCATGACCAAGGCGCTCGACCGCTTCCCAGCCGAGTCGGCATCCGCCGGTGACATCGTCGCCGTCGCGGGCATCGAGGACATCACGATCGGCGAGACGATCGCCGACCCCGACGACGTCCGCCCGCTGCCGGCGATCACCGTCGACGAGCCGGCGATCTCGATGACCATCGGCACCAACACCTCGCCGCTCGTCGGCAAGGTGAAGGGCCACAAGCTCACCGCGCGCATGGTCAAGGACCGCCTCGACCGCGAGCTCATCGGAAACGTCTCGCTGCGCGTCCTCGACATCGGCAAGCCCGACGCGTGGGAGGTGCAGGGCCGTGGAGAACTCGCCCTCGCCATCCTCGTCGAGAACATGCGCCGCGAAGGCTTCGAGCTCACCGTCGGCAAGCCGCAGGTCGTCACCAAGGTGATCGACGGCAAGGTTCACGAGCCGTTCGAGCAGCTCACCATCGACACCCCCGAAGAGCACCTCGGAGCCATCACGCAGCTCCTCGCCGCTCGCAAGGGCCGCATGGAGGGCATGACGAACCACGGCACCGGCTGGGTGCGCATGGAGTTCATCGTCCCGTCGCGCGGTCTCATCGGCTTCCGCACCGAGTTCCTCACCCTCACCCGCGGCACCGGAATCGCCAACGCGATCTCGCACGGCTACGAGCCGTGGGCGGGCACCATCACCACGCGCGTCAACGGCTCGATCGTCGCCGACCGCGCGGGCTCCGTCACCCCGAACGCGCTCGTGGCGCTGCAGGAGCGCATGTCGTTCTTCGTGAAGCCCACGCAGGAGGTCTACGAGGGCATGGTCATCGGCGAGAACTCGCGCGCCGACGACATGGACGTGAACATCACCAAGGAGAAGCAGCTCACCAACATCCGCTCCTCCACCTCGGACAACTTCGAGAAGATGACGCCGTCGCGCGAGCTGACTCTCGAGGAGTGCCTCGAGTTCGCTCGTGAAGACGAGTGCGTCGAGGTGACCCCCGAGGTCGTGCGCATCCGCAAGGTCGTGCTCGACGCGACCGAGCGCGGTCGTGCCGCGTCGCGCCTCAAGCGCCAGAACGCCAGCGGCTGACCTTCGTCAGCGCACCACAGGAGACCCCGGGCCGCGTGCCCGGGGTCTCCTGTATGTACCCCGTGAGACTCTCTCTGGGGTGCCGCGTGCGTGCAGCGGCATCCGCCGACCGCAATAGGATGGTCAGGTGACCTACGTCATTGCCCTTCCCTGCGTGGATGTCAAAGACCGCGCCTGCATCGATGAATGCCCCGTCGATTGCATCTACGAGGGCGACCGCATGCTCTACATCCACCCCGACGAATGCGTCGACTGCGGTGCGTGTGAGCCGGTCTGCCCCGTCGAAGCGATCTACTACGAGGACGACCTGCCGGATGAGTGGGCCGACTACTACAAGGCGAACGTCGAGTTCTTCGAAGAGGTCGGATCCCCGGGCGGCGCCGCCAAGGTCGGCGTGATCCCCGGAGACCACCCGGTGGTCGCCGCGCTGCCGCCTCAGGGCGACTGACGCGTGGCGCTCGAGCTCCCCGACTTCCCGTGGGACACCCTCGTCCCGTACGCGGAGACGGCTCGCGCACATCCTGACGGCATCATCGACCTCTCGGTCGGCTCACCCGTCGACCCGACGCCGGCTGCCGTGCGCGAGGCTCTCGCTGCGGCGACCGACGCGCACGCGTACCCGCTGACCGCGGGCAGCGTGCCGCTGCGCGAAGCGATCGTCGAGTGGTACGCGCGCCGCCGCGGCGTCACCGACCTCACGGTCGCGAACGTCATCCCGACGATCGGGTCCAAGGAGCTCGTCGCGCTCCTGCCGACGCTCCTGGGTCTCGGCCCCGGAGACGTCGTCGTGCAGCCTTCCGCCGCATACCCGAGCTACGCCGTGGGTGCCGCGGTCGTCGGCGCGACGGTGCTCACCTCCGACGAGCCTGATGAGTGGCCCGCCGAGACGAAGCTCGTGTGGCTCAACAGCCCCGGCAACCCCGACGGCCGTGTGCACGGGATCCCGTTCCTGCGTCGCGCCGTCGAGCGTGCGCGCGAGCTCGGCGCCGTGATCGCGAACGACGAGTGCTACGCCGAGCTCGACTGGTCGAGCGACGAGCCGACGCCCACGATCCTGCACCCCGAGGTGACGCAGGGGTCGCGGCGCCTGACTCTCTCGGTGTACTCGCTCTCGAAGCAGTCGAACCTCGCCGGCTACCGCGCAGGATTCATCGCCGGATGCTCCGACCTCGTCGGCGAGCTGCTCACGGCCCGAAAGCACCTGGGGCTCATGCCGCCCGCACCCGTGCAGGCTGCGATGGTCGCAGCCCTCGGCGACCATGAGCACGTCGCCGTGCAGAAGGAGCTCTACCGAGCTCGGCGCGACATGCTCATCCCCGCGCTCGAATCCGCCGGCTTCCGCATCGACGGCTCGCAGGCGGGCCTCTACCTCTGGGTCACCCGCGATGAGGACTGCTGGGACTCCGTCGCCGCTCTCGCCGCACAGGGCATCCTGGTGGCACCGGGATCCTTCTACGGTGAGGCGGGCGCCCGACACGTCAGAGTCGCGCTGACCGCGACCGACGAGAAGGTGGCCGCGGCCACGGGGCGCCTCGCCCGCAGGTAGGGTGGAAGCGTGAGCGACACGACCGCTGGAGAGAAGGTCAGCCTGCATCTGGGCGACCGAATGGCAGAATTCCCCGTCCACAAGGCCACTGATGGCCGTGATGTGGTCGATCTGTCGACCTTCACGAAGCAGACCGGGTACAACACCTTCGACCCCGGTTTCGTGAACACCGCCGCCACGCGCAGCGCCATCACGTACATCGACGGCGACGAGGGCATCCTGCGCTATCGCGGGTACGCCATCGAGGATGTCGCGGCCAACTCGACCTTCCTCGAGGTCGCGTGGCTGCTCATCTACGGTGAGCTGCCCACCCCGAGCGAGCTCGAGGAGTTCTCCGAGAAGGTGCGCCACCACACGCTCCTCCACGAGGACCTCAAGCACTTCTTCTCGGCCCTGCCGCACACGGCGCACCCGATGTCGGTGCTGTCGTCGGCGGTGTCGGCTCTCTCCACCTACTACGAGAACGACCTCGACCCGCGCGACCCGGAGAAGGTCGAGCTCAACACCATCCGCCTTCTGGCGAAGCTGCCGGTGATCGCCGCGTATGCGCACAAGAAGGCGCTGGGGCAGGCGTTCCTCTACCCCGACAACTCGCTCGACTTCGTCGAGAACTTCCTGAAGCTGAACTTCGGCAACATGGCCGAGCAGTACGAGGTGAACCCCGTGCTCGTGAAGGCGCTCGACCGCCTGCTGATCCTGCACGAAGACCACGAGCAGAACGCGTCGACGTCGACGGTGCGCCTCGTCGGCTCGACGGAGGCGAACATGTTCGCCTCGATCTCGGCCGGCATCAACGCCCTCTACGGTCCGCTGCACGGCGGCGCGAACGAGGCGGTGCTCACGATGCTCGCGCAGATCCGCGAATCGGGGGAGTCCGTCGGCAAGTTCGTCGAGCGCGTGAAGAACAAGGAAGACGGCATCCGTCTCATGGGTTTCGGGCACCGGGTGTACAAGAACTACGACCCGCGTGCGCGACTCGTGAAGGAATCCGCGGATGCGGTGCTCGCCGACCTCGGCGTGCAGGATCCGCTCCTCGACATCGCGAAGGAGCTCGAGGAGCTCGCGCTCAACGACGAGTACTTCCAGTCGCGGCGCCTCTACCCGAACGTGGACTTCTACACGGGTGTGATCTACAAGGCGATGGGCTTCCCGACGCGCATGTTCACCGTGCTGTTCGCGATCGGCCGTCTTCCCGGATGGATCGCGCACTGGCGCGAGGCCATCAACGACCCGGGCACCAAGATCGGTCGCCCGCAGCAGCTCTACGTGGGACCGGCTGCTCGCGACTGGCCGACCGGCCGCTGAGCCTCCGCTCTGACGCACGAAGCGCCGCACACCTTCTGGGTGTGCGGCGCTTCGGCGTATCCGGTGCCGGCGCGCCCGGCACGCCGGATCACGCCGGCAGGCTCGCCGACTCGCTCGGCGGGTCGCTCGGCGGGGGTTGAGAGGGCCTCGGATCCCTGCAGATCCTTGATTTCATGGGCGACACGCCCGGGATGCATGCGGAATTAGGCGGGAGGGCCGGAATCCGCGTAATGTCTTACTTGTTCGGCCCCACAGGGAAGAGCGGAGAGGCCAAGGCCCCGCCCCCTCAAGTGGCAGAACCGAAACCCCCTCAGAACAACGTCGAGAGACAGCGTCTGAGGGATGGCCTTCCGAAGGAAGCCAGTCGATTTGACAGGCAACCGGGGGAGGGGTCAGGATAGAGAAGTTGCCCTGTGGGCGAGCCGGTGACGGTGAGCAGCAGGTGCGTCTGGTCCTTGAGAACTCAACAGCGTGCACTATGTCATATGCCAAATTATACCTCGTCCAGCTTCGGCTGGGTTGAGATTCCTTTGGATTGACGGATTGTCAGTAGACAATCCTTTAGTCAGATTAAACTCGCATGATTCACGGTTTTCCCCGTGATGATAGCAACTGATTTACCGGGCTTCGGTCTGGTTATCAAGCCTTTACGGAGAGTTTGATCCTGGCTCAGGATGAACGCTGGCGGCGTGCTTAACACATGCAAGTCGAACGGTGAAAGAGGGAGCTTGCTCCTTCTGGATCAGTGGCGAACGGGTGAGTAACACGTGAGTAACCTGCCCCAGACTCTGGGATAAGCGCTGGAAACGGCGTCTAATACCGGATACGAGCTTCAGCCGCATGGCTAGGAGCTGGAAAGAATTTCGGTCTGGGATGGACTCGCGGCCTATCAGCTTGTTGGTGAGGTAATGGCTCACCAAGGCGACGACGGGTAGCCGGCCTGAGAGGGTGACCGGCCACACTGGGACTGAGACACGGCCCAGACTCCTACGGGAGGCAGCAGTGGGGAATATTGCACAATGGGCGAAAGCCTGATGCAGCAACGCCGCGTGAGGGATGACGGCCTTCGGGTTGTAAACCTCTTTTAGTAGGGAAGAAGCGAAAGTGACGGTACCTGCAGAAAAAGCACCGGCTAACTACGTGCCAGCAGCCGCGGTAATACGTAGGGTGCAAGCGTTATCCGGAATTATTGGGCGTAAAGAGCTCGTAGGCGGTTTGTCGCGTCTGCTGTGAAAACCCGAGGCTCAACCTCGGGCCTGCAGTGGGTACGGGCAGACTAGAGTGCGGTAGGGGAGAATGGAATTCCTGGTGTAGCGGTGGAATGCGCAGATATCAGGAGGAACACCGATGGCGAAGGCAGTTCTCTGGGCCGTAACTGACGCTGAGGAGCGAAAGCATGGGGAGCGAACAGGATTAGATACCCTGGTAGTCCATGCCGTAAACGTTGGGCGCTAGATGTGGGGACCATTCCACGGTTTCCGTGTCGCAGCTAACGCATTAAGCGCCCCGCCTGGGGAGTACGGCCGCAAGGCTAAAACTCAAAGGAATTGACGGGGGCCCGCACAAGCGGCGGAGCATGCGGATTAATTCGATGCAACGCGAAGAACCTTACCAAGGCTTGACATATACGAGAACGCTGCAGAAATGTAGAACTCTTTGGACACTCGTATACAGGTGGTGCATGGTTGTCGTCAGCTCGTGTCGTGAGATGTTGGGTTAAGTCCCGCAACGAGCGCAACCCTCGTTCTATGTTGCCAGCACGTAATGGTGGGAACTCATAGGAGACTGCCGGGGTCAACTCGGAGGAAGGTGGGGATGACGTCAAATCATCATGCCCCTTATGTCTTGGGCTTCACGCATGCTACAATGGCCGGTACAAAGGGCTGCAATACCGTAAGGTGGAGCGAATCCCAAAAAGCCGGTCTCAGTTCGGATTGAGGTCTGCAACTCGACCTCATGAAGTCGGAGTCGCTAGTAATCGCAGATCAGCAACGCTGCGGTGAATACGTTCCCGGGCCTTGTACACACCGCCCGTCAAGTCATGAAAGTCGGTAACACCCGAAGCCAGTGGCCCAACCGCAAGGAGGGAGCTGTCGAAGGTGGGATCGGTGATTAGGACTAAGTCGTAACAAGGTAGCCGTACCGGAAGGTGCGGCTGGATCACCTCCTTTCTAAGGAGCACTGCACTCTTCGGAGTGACAGAGCCACTTCTGAAGCGAATGTCTTCAGGTGGTGCTCATGGGTGGAACATAGACATAGGTCGCTCGAGGATCCTCGAGACGCTAGTACACCGGCTTGCCGGTAGGAACGGGTCGGAAGAGAAATCGGGTGACATGCACGCTGTTGGGTCCTGAAGGACCGGGCAGTCGCAGGAATGCGGCGAAACGACCTTCGGATCCGGACGGGGAGAGCATCACTTGCTTGAGCCGGCGGATACCGCCCGTCATTTGAGAACTACACAGTGGACGCGAGCATCTTAGAACGAGGTCTTCGGACCTCGATCTACAAGATGATCAAACAAGGAGCAGCCTTTCTGAGGCTGTTCCCGATAGATCATTGGTCAATCTGCTGCACCTTCGGGTGTGGCCGATCGATTCTAAATAAACTCATGTAGTCAAGTTTCTAAGAGCAGACGGTGGATGCCTTGGCATCTGGAGCCGAAGAAGGACGTATGAATCTGCGATAAGCCTCGGGGAGCTGATAACAGAGCTTTGATCCGAGGATTTCCGAATGGGGAAACCCCGTCAGGCGTTGCAAGACGACCTGATGACTCCCGCCTGAATATATAGGGCGGGTAGAGGGAACGTGGGGAAGTGAAACATCTCAGTACCCACAGGAAGAGAAAACAACCGTGATTCCGTTAGTAGTGGCGAGCGAAACCGGAAGAGGCCAAACCGATCATGTGTGATAGCCGGCAGGCGTTGCATGGTCGGGGTAGTGGGACCTTCACGAACTTCTGCCGAAGTTCACTGCGACTCGTGCGATATAGGTGAACGGCATTGAAAGGCCGACCAGAGAGGGTGCCAGTCCCGTAACCGAAATGTCGCACAGCGTTGGAAGGGATCCCAAGTAGCACGGGGCCCGAGAAATCCCGTGTGAATCAGCCAGGACCACCTGGTAAGCCTAAATACTCCCAGATGACCGATAGCGGACAAGTACCGTGAGGGAAAGGTGAAAAGTACCCCGGGAGGGGAGTGAAATAGTACCTGAAACCGTCTGCTTACAAACCGTTGGAGCACCCCTAGCAGGTGTGACAGCGTGCCTTTTGAAGAATGAGCCTGCGAGTTAGTGGTATGTGGCGAGGTTAACCCGTGAGGGGCAGCCGTAGCGAAAGCGAGTTCGAATAGAGCGAATGAGTCGCATGCCCTAGACCCGAAGCGAAGTGATCTATCCATGGCCAGGTTGAAGCGACGGTAAGACGTCGTGGAGGACCGAACCCACTTGGGTTGAAAACCGAGGGGATGAGCTGTGGATAGGGGTGAAAGGCCAATCAAACTTCGTGATAGCTGGTTCTCTCCGAAATGCATTTAGGTGCAGCGTTGCGTGTTTCTTGCCGGAGGTAGAGCTACTGGATGGCCGATGGGCCCTACAAGGTTACTGACGTCAGCCAAACTCCGAATGCCGGTAAGTGAGAGCGCAGCAGTGAGACGGTGGGGGATAAGCTTCATCGTCGAGAGGGAAACAACCCAGACTACCGACTAAGGTCCCTAAGCGTGTGCTAAGTGGGAAAGGATGTGGAGTTGCAGAGACAACCAGGAGGTTGGCTTAGAAGCAGCCACCCTTGAAAGAGTGCGTAATAGCTCACTGGTCAAGTGATTCCGCGCCGACAATGTAACGGGGCTCAAGCACACCACCGAAGTCGTAGGATTCGCATTATAGGTAGGCCTTCGTGGTCCAGCCGTGCGGATCGGTAGGAGAGCGTCGTGTGGCCAGCGAAGCGGCGGGGTAACCCAGCCGTGGAGGCCACACGAGTGAGAATGCAGGCATGAGTAGCGAAAGACATGTGAGAAACATGTCCTCCGAAAGACCAAGGGTTCCAGGGTCAAGCTAATCTTCCCTGGGTAAGTCGGGACCTAAGGCGAGGCCGACAGGCGTAGTCGATGGACAACGGGTTGATATTCCCGTACCGGCGAAGAACCGCCCAAGCTAATCCAGTGGTGCTAAGAGTCCTAATCCGGTAGATGGATCCCTTCGGGGTGAAACGTCCGGCCTAACGCTCGACCCCATGCTGGTGCGGCTAGCGTATTAACAGGTGTGACGCAGGAAGGTAGCCCATCCCGGGCGATGGTTGTCCCGGGGCAAGTGCGTAGGCCGAGAGATAGGCAAATCCGTCTCTCATGAAGGCTGAGACACGATGCGGATAAAAAGTGGGTGATCCTATGCTGCCAAGAAAAGCATCGACGCGAGGTTCCAGCCGCCCGTACCCCAAACCGACTCAGGTGGTCAGGTAGAGAATACCAAGGAGATCGAGAGAATCGTGGTTAAGGAACTCGGCAAAATGCCCCCGTAACTTCGGGAGAAGGGGGGCCTAAGGCGTGAACGGACTTGCTCCGGGAAGCGCTGCAGGGCCGCAGAGACCAGTGGGAAGCGACTGTTTACTAAAAACACAGGTCCGTGCGAAGACGCAAGTCGATGTATACGGACTGACGCCTGCCCGGTGCTGGAAGGTTAAGAGGAGGGGTTAGCTTCGGCGAAGCTCTGAATTTAAGCCCCAGTAAACGGCGGTGGTAACTATAACCATCCTAAGGTAGCGAAATTCCTTGTCGGGTAAGTTCCGACCTGCACGAATGGCGTAACGACTTCCCAGCTGTCTCAACCGCGAACTCGGCGAAATTGCACTACGAGTAAAGATGCTCGTTACGCGCAGCAGGACGGAAAGACCCCGTGACCTTTACTACAGCTTGGTATTGGTGTTCGGTGTGGCTTGTGTAGGATAGGTGGGAGACTTTGAAGCGGGCACGCCAGTGTTCGTGGAGTCATTGTTGAAATACCACTCTGGTCACTCTGGATATCTAACTACGAACCGTAATCCGGTTCTGGGACAGTGCCTGGTGGGTAGTTTAACTGGGGCGGTTGCCTCCCAAAAAGTAACGGAGGCGCCCAAAGGTTCCCTCAACCTGGTTGGCAATCAGGTGTCGAGTGTAAGTGCACAAGGGAGCTTGACTGTGAGAGTGACGGCTCGAGCAGGGACGAAAGTCGGGACTAGTGATCCGGCAGTGGCTTGTGGAAGCGCTGTCGCTCAACGGATAAAAGGTACCTCGGGGATAACAGGCTGATCTTGCCCAAGAGTCCATATCGACGGCATGGTTTGGCACCTCGATGTCGGCTCGTCGCATCCTGGGGCTGGAGTAGGTCCCAAGGGTTGGGCTGTTCGCCCATTAAAGCGGTACGCGAGCTGGGTTTAGAACGTCGTGAGACAGTTCGGTCCCTATCCGCTGCGCGCGTAGGAAATTTGAGAAGATCTATCCCTAGTACGAGAGGACCGGGATGGACGAACCTCTGGTGTGTCAGTTGTTCCGCCAGGAGCACCGCTGATTAGCTACGTTCGGAACGGATAACCGCTGAAAGCATCTAAGCGGGAAGCCGGCTTCAAGATGAGATTTCCATCCCTTCGGGGGAGAGGCTCCCAGCTAGACTACTGGGTTGATAGGCAGGATGTGGAAGTGGGGACTAAAGACCCATGCAGCTGACCTGTACTAATAAGCCGATAACTTGACAACACATAAGTTTATGTTGCACGCGTCCACTTTGTGGTTCCCGATTGACGGTCGGAACCCGCTTCGAACAAGAATCGAAGCACATGGCTGATACAATCAATATTGTTACGGCGGCCATAGCGTAGGGGAAACGCCCGGTTACATTCCGAACCCGGAAGCTAAGACCTACAGCGCCGATGGTACTGCAAGGGGGACCTTGTGGGAGAGTAGGACACCGCCGGACTCCTTTTACGAAAGGGCCCACCCTCACGGGTGGGCCCTTTCGCATTTAACACACCACCACCACCACCACAGCCGCGCACACCACCCCTCATCTCGAGCCCACCCCACCAGGTGGGCTTTTCGCACATCCACCGGCAGCGCGCTTCACCCGTTCCAGAGCGCCCCGGAGAAACGACGAAGCCCCGCCCTGGAGATCCAGAACGGGGCGTCAGAGTGTGCGGGACGCCTCAGGCGTGCAGCGCCGCATTCAACTCGATACCGTGGCCGCTGCGGGGGAGCGCCTCCACCGCACCGCTCACCGAGTTACGGCGGAAGAGGATGCCGGCGACGCCCGAGAGCTCCACCGCCTTGACCGTGCGCGGGCCAGCGGGCAGGTGGTAGGTCACCTTGGTGCCCGCCGTCACGTAGAGGCCCGCCTCGACGACCGAGTCGTCGCCGATCGAGATGCCGATACCCGAGTTCGCACCGAGGAGCGCACGCTCGCCGATGACGATCTTCTCGGTG
The DNA here is from genome assembly GCF_011751865.2 of Salinibacterium sp. ZJ70. Taxonomy (GTDB): domain Bacteria; phylum Actinomycetota; class Actinomycetes; order Actinomycetales; family Microbacteriaceae; genus Homoserinibacter. The sequence continues at coordinate 867,229 of NZ_CP061770.1, forward strand.
CCGCCGCCGGAGAGCGTGCCCATGATGGACGCTCCGCCTCCGATGTCGCTGCCGTCGCCCACGACGACGCCCTGCGAGATGCGGCCCTCGACCATCGAAGCGCCGAGGGTGCCGGCGTTGAAGTTCACGAAGCCCTCGTGCATGACGGTGGTGCCGGGCGCGAGGTGCGCGCCGAGGCGCACGCGCGCAGCATCCGCGATGCGCACGCGGTCCGGCACGACGTAGTCGGTGAGGCGCGGGAACTTGTCGATGCCCTCGACCGTGATGCCGGCCTTCTGCAGGCGCGCACGCGCGGTCCGCAGAGTGTCAGGGTGGACGGGGCCGGCGTTGCTCCACGCGACGATCGGCAGGTGAGCGAAGATGCCGTCGAGGTTGACCTCGTTCGGCTTCACGAGCAGGTGCGACAGCAGGTGCAGGCGCAGGTAGGCGTCCGGGGTGGAAGCGGGAGCCGCATCCGTGTCGATCTCGACGAGCACGGCTTCGGTGCGCACATCGCGCACGGCGTCCTCGCCGACACCCTCGAGCACGGCCTGCGGCGGCTCGACGCCGGCGGGCGCGCTTCCCTGTGCGGGCGACGGGAACCAGGTGTCGAGCACCGTTCCGTCGCTGGCGATCGTTGCGAGTCCATAGCCCCATGCGGTCGTCATACCTCCAGGGTATCCGCTGGGTAATGTTGACCCGTGCGCCCCCTCGACCTCTCCGCGTCCACGTCCGACCTCACTCGGCAGCTCGTCGACATCGCCTCGGTGTCGGGTGGCGAGCGGGAGCTGGCGGACGCGATCGAATCCGTCGTCCGGGCAGTGCCGCACCTCGAGGTCGTGCGCGACGGCGATGCCGTCGTAGCGCGGACCACCCTCGGGCGGCCGCAGCGGGTGGTGATCGCAGGACACATCGACACGGTTCCGATCAACGCGAACCTCCCGGCCCAGCTCCGTGAGGAGAACGGCGAGACGATCCTCTGGGGTCGGGGGACCGTCGACATGAAGGGCGGCTGCGCCGTCATGCTGGCGCTTGCGGTGCAGCTCACGGAGCCTGTCGTCGACGTGACGTGGGTCTGGTACGACAACGAGGAGGTCGACTCCTCGCTCAACGGCCTCGGACGCATCGCGCGCGAGCGCCCGGAGCTGCTCGAGGCGGACTTCGCGATCCTCGGGGAGCCGTCGAACGGCGAGATCGAGGGTGGCTGCAACGGAACCATCCGTGTCGACGTGACGACGCGCGGCACGCGCGCCCACTCGGCCCGCGCCTGGATGGGCGACAACGCGATCCACGCCGCGGCCCCTGTCCTCGCGCGCCTCGCAGCCTACGAACCGCAGACGGTCGAGGTCGACGGCCTCGCCTACCGGGAGAGCCTCTCGGCGGTGCGGATCTCCGGCGGCGTCGCCGGCAACGTGATCCCCGACGAGTGCACCGTGCACGTGAACTACCGCTTCGCCCCCAGCCGCAGCGGTGCAGAGGCGCTCGCTCACCTCGAGGAGCTCTTCGCCGGCATCGACGCGGAGATCACCGTCGCCGATCTCGCCGAAGGCGCACGCCCCGGCCTCGACGCTCCCCTCGCGCAGCAGTTCGTGCACGCGGTCGGGGGAGAGGCGCGCCCCAAGTACGGCTGGACGGATGTCGCGCGCTTCAGCGCTCTCGGCATCCCCGCCGTCAACTACGGCCCGGGTGACCCCTCGCTCGCGCACGCGGATGACGAGCGGGTGCCGCTCGCCCAGATCGAGCGCGTCGAGACCGGCCTGCGTCGATGGCTGACCTCCGCGAGCTGACGATCGGCGCCCGCGACCGCTGGCGTCTCACCCCGTGGTGGGGGCAGGTTCTCGTCGTCTACGGGGCGACCCGCATCCTGACGACCGTGATCCTGCTGCGCTTCGCCGAGCTGCAGGGTGAGGCGAACGGAACGTCGACGCTCGACTACTTCAGCTTCGCAGCCAACTGGGACGGGCAGTGGTACTGGCTCATCGCCCAGCAGGGGTATCCGGCTGAGCTGCCTCTGACGGCGGATGGCCACGTGGACACGAACGCGTGGGCGTTCATGCCGGTGTTCCCCCTCCTCACCGCGGCGTTCGCGGCGATCGGGGTGCCGTTCCCCATCGCGGGGGTGCTCATCTCTCTCGCCGCGGGGGCCGCCGCAGTGCTGCTTTTCCATATGCTCATGCGCGAGAGCGGGCTCGACCGGAGCCAGGCGCTCATGGCGGTGGCGCTGCTGTGCGTGGCCCCGGTCTCGCCGCTGTTCCAGGTGGCGTATGCCGAATCGCTCGGCCTCGCCCTGCTCTTCCTCGCGTTGCTGCTCGTGATGCGGCGCCGCTTCTGGCTGCTCATCCCCGTGATCCTGGTGGCGTCGTTCACCCGCCCCACGGGGCTCGCGTTCGCGGCATTCCTCTTCCTCTACTTCGTGATGCGGATCGTGCGGCGGGTGCGGGATCCGCAGGGGCATCCGCTGCCTCCGCGGGAGTTCGTCGCGATCGTGGTCGCGGGGCTCACGAGCTTCGCGGCCGGATTCGCGTGGGCGGGAGTCGCGTGGGCCGTGACCGGATCGATGACGGCCTACACCGACACCGAGCTCGCGTGGCGCGCCGGCTATGTCGGGCACGGACATCTGGTGCCGTTCCAGGGGTGGCTGCAGGGGCTCGAGTTCTGGTTGCGGTTCGCAGGGGTTCCCGGTGACCGATCGTGGGTGCTGGCGGTGGTCGCATTCGTCCTCACGATCGCCGCGTTCGCCGTGTTCCTGATGCTGCCGATGACTCGCCGGCTCGCGATCGAGCTGCGCCTCTGGCTCGTCGGCTTCGCCCTGTATCTGACGGCTGTCTTCTTCCCGCAGTCGAGCACCTGGCGACTGCTCCTGCCTCTCGCCCCAGCCCTCGGCGCCTTCGCCGTGCCGCGCTCCCGCGTGCTCCGGATTCTGCTTCTGATGAGCGGAATCGCGCTGCAGATCGTGTGGATCGACTGGTGCTGGTGGCGGAGCCCTGGGGACTGGAGTCCACCCTGATTTCGTGACTGTCACACGCATACGGGATAATGGGCTACGCATCCACTGAAAGGGGACAACTCATGGCAGCCATGAAGCCGAGGACCGGTGACGGACCGATGGAGGCTGTGAAGGAGGGTCGCCTCATCATCGTGCGCGTTCCCCTGGAGGGCGGCGGTCGTCTCGTTGTGTCGGTCAATGACGCCGAGGCCAAGGAGCTTCACGACGCCCTCGCGGGAGTGATCGCCGTCTAGATCGGCGCGACCTACTCACGGTGAAGGCCGGATCCCCTCGGGGGTCCGGCCTTCATCCATGTCGGTGGGGAGCTGTCAGTCCGCGGTCTTCACGATCTGCAGCAGACCGTCGCCGAGGGTGCTGAGTGCCGCGACGACCGCGCTCGACTCGGCGATCGTCGCGAGGAGGGCCCGGAAATCTGCGACCGTGTCGTCGCGCTGGGCTGGATCGGCGACGCGACCGCGCCACAGCGCGTGGGCGACGGCGACGATGCCGCCGGGACGGACGATGCGCAGGGCGTGCTCGACATAGTCGAGCACGGAGCCCGGGTCGGCATCCACGAGCACGAGGTCGTAGGCGGAGTCGTTCATGCGCGGGAGCACATCCACGGCCCGCCCTGCGATGAGGCGCGCGCGGGATGCCGCGATGCCCGCGTCCAGATACGCCTGGCGTGCGCGATTCTGGTGGTCGATCTCGACGTCGATCGAGGTGAGGGTGGCCTTCGGGGCGCCCTGCAGAAGCCAGAGCCCGCTGACGCCCGCGCCGGTGCCGATCTCGAGGATGCTGCGTGCGCCGCTCGCCGCGGCGAGCACCGCAAGCTGCGCGCCGACCGCGGGGGAGACCGGGTCGATGCCCAGCTCCAGCGAGTGCTGGCGGGCCAGCTGGGTCGCCGGAGGTTCCACCGGGAACTCCTCGGCGTACTTCCAGCTCAATTCCTTATCGGTCACGCGTTGCCTCCGGTCCCAGCGTACGGCCGCATCACTGCTGAGACCGATATCCTGGGCGGGTGTCCTTCGGTTTGACCTTCGACAAGGTGCTCATCATCCTGGTGATCGCCGTCTTCCTGGTCGGTCCGGACCGTCTCCCCGGCTACGCCGCGCAGCTCGCGCGGCTCGTGAAGTCGCTTCGGCAGATGGCGAACGGCGCCAAGGATCGCATGCGCGAGGAGCTCGGGCCGGAGTTCGACGAGGTCGACTGGGCGAAGATGGATCCGCGCAAGTACGACCCTCGCCGCATCATCCGCGACGCACTCCTCGAGGAGGAGGCGGCGTCCGCGCCCGTCATCACGGGACCGGCGACGCCGAAGCGGAGTTCGGCGACGGCGTACGAGCTGCGGCAGCGTCGGCTCGGCAAGGGCGCGGTGCCGCCCTTCGACTCCGAAGCGACCTGAGCCTCCGCTCGCTGGCCGACCCGCGGGCATCCGGTACCCGCGCACCCGGCGGAGGGGTCGCAGATGACCATCTCCACGGCGTGTCGGCGGTCATGTGCGACCCCTCGGGGTTGGGCCGGGCGCGCGGTCTGGCGGGGAGGGCGGGTCAGCGCCAGCCGACGGCCTTGAGGGTCTTCAGCAGGAAGACCATGAGGCCCGTGAGCCGGCTGAACTCGTAGCCGGTGCGCGGCAGCTGCATGAGGCCCGTCGTCTCGCCGATCGTGGACGCCTCGACGAAGCGCTGCAGACCCTCGATTCCGTTGCGGCGACCGAGCCCTGACTGCTTGACGCCGCCCATCGGCGCATCCACCGATCCGAAGCTCGCGCGGTAGCCCTCGTTGATGTTCACGGATCCGGCGTGCAGTCGCGCAGCGACCTCGCGCGCGCGGCGACGCGAACCCGCCATGACGGATGCGTTGAGCCCGTACTCGGTGTCGTTGGCGCGCGCGATCGCCTGCTCGGCGGAGTCGACGATCTCGATCGCGACGAGAGGCCCGAAGGTCTCGCCGCGGTGGCACGCCATGTCGTCGGTGACGCCGGTGAGGACGGTGGGCTCGAGCATGAACGGCGCGAGGTCGGGTCGGTGGTGTCCGCCCGCGAGCACGGTCGCGCCCTTCGCGACCGCGTCCTCGAGGTGCGCGGTCACCCGCTCGAGCTGGGCGGCGCTCGCGAGCGAACCCACATCCGCGGTGAAGTCGAACGAGGTGCCGAGGGCGAGCCCCGCGACGCGATCGGCGAACGCGGGGATGAAACGATCCGCGACGCCCTGCTCGACGTAGATGCGCTCGATCGAGACGCACAGCTGACCGGCGGCCGAGAAGCACCCGTAGGCGGCATCGGCGGCGGCCTTCTCGGGGTTCACGTCGTCGAGCACGATCAGCGGGTTCTTGCCGCCGAGCTCCATCGACGCGCCGATGAGGCGGCCAGCGGCGCGCTGGGCGACGGTGCGGCCCGTCGCGGTGGAGCCGGTGAAGCAGACGTAGTCGGCCTCGTCGACGACGGCGGAGCCGACCTCGGCGCCGGGGCCGGTGACGACGGCCCAGAGCTCGGGCGGGAGGCCTGCATCGACGAAGGCCCGTCGTGCGAGCAGCACCGAGAGAGCCCCCTGGTCGTCGGCCTTCTGCAGCACGGCGTTGCCGGTGGCCAGGGCGGGGATGACATCCATCGAGGCGAGGGCGAGGGGGTAGTTCCAGGGCGTGATGACACCGACGAGACCCTTGGGGGCGACGCGCACCCGCGCGCGCATGAGGGCGGGAATGCCGGCACGACGTCCGCCTCCCGCGATGGCGCGGTGCGCGGTGCGGGCCGTGTAACGGGTGGTCGCGGCGGCGTTGAAGACCTCTTCGAAGGCCTGGCCGCGGGTCTTGCCCGTCTCCGACTGCACGGCATCCAGCAGCTGCTCGCGGCGTTCGAGCAGGAGGTCGTGGCCGCGCAGCAGAACGCGACGGCGGTGGGCGGGCCCGGCCGCCCACCAGGCCTCCTGCGCGTCGCGGGCGCGGCGGGCTGCCTGCTGCACCTCGTCGACCGTCGCGTGGGGGAGGCGGTAGAGCTCCCAGGCGGTGAACGGCGCGATCACCGAGACGGCATCGCCGGAGGATCCTGCGAGATCGCGAACGAGCTCGTCGGCGAGCGGGCGGGTCAGCATCGAGCCGGTCATGCGAAGAGTCTAAGTTGGACGCGCGTCCCACTTCACTGCCCCATACCGGGGGAGGGTGAAGCAGACAGGTTGTCGGCGATAGTCTGACGCCCATGACGACGACGTCACCTCGGATCCGCACGTCCACCATCGCCCGCTACGCGGTCGGATCGATCGGCACAGGAGGGTTCGGCACGCTGCCGGGCCTCGTGCTCGCGATCTATCTCACCGACACCCTCGGGGTCGCCGCCATCTGGGTGGGCCTCATCATCGGCGTCGCGAAGGTGTGGGACGTGCTCATCGATCCGGTGATCGGCGGGGCGAGCGATCGCAGCCGGGCGGCCTCCGGAACGCGCCGCCGCTTCATGCTCCTGGGCGCCGCACTGCTGCCGGTGTTCTTCGTGCTGACGTTCGCCGTCGCGCCGGGTGTCGGCCCCGTCGCGGCGGGCATCTGGGTGGGCGTCGCGTTCCTGCTCGCGGCGACCGCGTTCAGTCTCTTCCAGGTGCCCTACATCACGCTGCCCGCGGAGATCGTGCCCGACTACGACGGCCGCACGCGCCTGCTCTCGGCGCGCGTCGTGGTGCTCACGTTCGCGATCCTGCTCTTCGGTGCGGGCGGTCCTGAGCTGCGCGAGCTCTTCGGCGGATCGACACCCGAGGGGTACCTCGGGATGGCGATCGTCGCGGGTCTCCTGCTCGGGCTCGGCATGCTCGTCGCGTCGACCGCAGCCCCGCGCGAGCTCCCGACCGGCGCGCCCGCGCGCGTCTCGATCGCGGCGCACTACGCGGGAGGCATCGCAGCGCTGCGGCGCAGCCGCGCATTCCGCACGCTGCTCAGCACGTTCGCGCTGCAGGCGCTCGCCACGGGCATGATGCTCGCGGGTGCCGCGTATGTCGCCAAGTGGGTGCTCGGCGACGAGCGCGCCACGACGTTCCTGTTCCTCGCACTCATCGCGCCCGCGCTCGTGTGCGCACCCGTGTGGGCGAAAATCGCCCAGCGCACGGGCAAGGAGTGGGCGTTCGGGCTGGCGTCGGTGATGTTCGGCCTCGCTGCGCTGTCGCTCGTGCTCATGCTGTGGGCGCCAGGCCCGTGGATCTACGTGCCCGTCGGGGTGGCCGGTGCCGCGTATGCAGGCATGCAGACCCTGCCGATGGCGATGCTCCCGGATGTGATCTCGCACGATGCGCGGCACCACGGCGACGGCAGGGCGGGCGTGTTCGGCGGCGTGTGGACGGCGGGCGAGACAACCGGCATGGCGCTCGGCTCCGTTGTGCTCTCGCTCGTGCTCGCCACGACGGGCTACCAGGAGGCGGTGGCTGGCGCAGTCGTGTGGCAGGGGGATCTCGCGATCACAGGCATCGTGTTGAGCTTCAGCGTCATCCCCGCGATCATGATCGGCGCGAGCCTGCTGACGCTCGGTCGCTACCCGCTGCGTCGCATCGATATCGACGTCGAGGCGGATGCCGAAGACGCCGCTGCCGAGAACGCCGCGGATGCTGCGGCCGGAGACGCCCGATGATCGGGCCGCGCTCCCGCGACGAGGTGCTCGCCCGGCTCGCGGAGCTGCGCACCCTCGACCCGCCGACGCACGGCGGTCGGGTGCTGAGCTATGTGTACGACCCGGACACTGCAGAACTCGATGAGCTGGCCGCCGCGGCGATCCGTGCCGTGCAGCCCCTCAACGGTCTCGATCCGACGACATTCCGTTCGGTCGCGGTGCTCGAATCGGAGCTCGTGGGATTCGCGCGCCAGATGCTGCACGGCGATGATGACGCGGCCGGCTCGGTGACGACGGGCGGCACCGAGAGCTGCCTGCTCGCAGTGAAGGCCGCGCGTGACGCCTGGCGGGCGGCGCATCCGGAGGGCCGGGCGCGCCTCGTTGCCCCCGCCACCGTGCACGCTGCGTTCCACAAGGCGGCCGAGTACTTCGGCGTCATGCTCGACCTGGTGCCCACAGCCCCCGACGGCACGGTCGCGGCGGCGGATGTGGTGGCGTGCCTGGGCGACGATGTTGCGCTCGTGGTGCTGTCGGCTCCGAGCTACTCGACCGGCGCGCTCGACCCGATCGCCGAGGTAGCCGTCGAGACGGTGGCACGCGGCATCCGCCTGCACGTTGACGCGTGCTTCGGCGGTTTCGTGTTGCCGTTCTGGGAGGAAGCGGGTGGCGACCCGCTACCCCTGTGGGACTTCCGGGTCGACGGGGTCACGAGCATCAGCGCCGACGCGCACAAGTACGGTTACGCCCCGAAGGGCGCCTCGGTGTTGCTGCACCGCAGTCGAGCGCTTCAGCGCAGCCAGTTCTTCGCGACGACGCGCTGGCCCGGCTACCCGGTCGTGAACCCCACGCTGCTCGGCTCGAAGTCGGCCGCGCCGCTCGCGGCCGCGTGGGCGCTCGCCACCCACCTGGGCCATGCGGGCTTCGTCGAGCTGACCGCGCGGTGCGTGCGCGCCACACGCGAGCTGCGGGCCGCGATCGACCGCATCGAGGGACTCGTGGTCGTGGGCGACCCCGTGGGGCCGCTTCTCGCCATCGCCGCCGACACCGCACGCCCGCTCGAGCAGCAGGTCGACCCGCACCACTGGGCGGATGCCGTGCGCGGGCAGGGCTTCGTGCTGCAGCTGCAGCCGGCGACGCGCCCCGAGACGGGCGTGCGCATCCCCTCGACCACGCACCTCACCATCACGCCCGTCACCGAGCGCGTGCTGCCGGATCTCGTCGCCGCGCTTGAGGCCGGCGCGGATGCGGTGCGCGGCGTGCCCCACGTGGACGCGGCTCCGCTCCTCGCGGGGCTGCCGACGCTCGCCGCATCCGCCCTCGACCCCGAGACGGCATGGGGGCTGCTGCAGGGTTTCGGCATCGGGGGAGACGGGGGCCTGCCCGAGCAGCAGGCGCCGCTGCTTGCCCTCATCGAGGCGCTGCCTGCCGAGCTCGCGGAGCGCCTGCTCGTCGAGGTGATCGCGCGCGTCGCGGAGCCCGCTGCCGCGAGGTGATGGAGGAGCCCGGCAGAGCTGGGCGCGTCTGCGGCCGCCCGCCGAAGCGCCCCTGAGCGCGTGCGTGTTCGACTTCGCGCCGTGTGTTCTCGCGAAATAGGGCGACGCGCAGCTGTGCAAACGTCGTGGGACACCACCGGTGCCCGTCAGCAAGTGTCCTGCTTCGCTTGGTGGGCCCCGTTGAAGGAGCCCCGGAACCATGGCACCCTACTGCCAGGGAAGCTGCGACGGTTGCGGCGCTCTGCACTCCGACATGAGAGGCAGTGAAATGAGAAGCAAGCTCGGAATGGTCACCGGGGCGGCACTCGTCGCGATCGGTCTGGCCCTGATCGTTCTCGTGTCCTCCAACATCAGTGCGCAGATGGACCGAGTCGACCGCGAGGGACTCGGCGGCAATATCTTCGCACCGGACATCGTGCCGCTGGGCCTGCTCGCTCTCGCGACCATCGTCATCGGCGTGGTGGCTCTGATCGTCGCGAACGGGCGGGGAAGAAAGAAAACCCGTCGTCACGCCGGGTGAGGAAACCCCGGAGCGTCGATCGACCCAGCCCGGTCGTGTGACGAACCCCAACGCGCTGGCGGGCGGTCAGAGCAGGGAGCGGCCGGCGAGCCCGCGCCCGCGGGCGACGATCGCCTCCGCGAGACGCGCGAGCTCGGCGGCAGCGGGATCGCCTGGGCTGGCGAGCGAGACGGGGGCGCCCGTGTCTCCCGCGCCCGGTACCTCGGGGGAGAGCGGGATGCGGGCGAGCACGGGCACGTCGAGACGGCGCGCGACCTCGTCGCCTCCGCCGAATCCGAAGATCCCACCCGACATGTTCTCGACGACGCCGATCACCGTCTGACCGGTCTGGCGCGCCACCAGGCCCGAGCGCTCGGCGACGCCCGCGGCTGCCGCCTGCGGGGTCGTCACCACGATGACCTCCGCGTTCGGCAGCAGTTGGCCGAGCGTGATCGCCACATCCCCCGTGCCGGGCGGCAGGTCGAGCAGAAGCACGTCGAGGTCGCCGAAATACACGTCGGTGAGGAACTGCTGCATCGTACGGTGCAGCAACGGCCCCCGCCACGACACCGGCGTGCCGTCCTCCACGAACATGCCGATCGAGATGACCTTCACGCCGTGCGCCACAGGCGGCAGGATCATGTCGCCCACCTGGGTGGGCTTCGCGTCCGGGATGCCCAGGATGCCGGGGATCGAGAAGCCGAAGACGTCGGCGTCCACGAGCCCCACCGCGAGGCCGCGTGCGGCGAGGGCGACCGCGAGCTCCGCCGTGATCGTCGACTTGCCGACCCCGCCCTTGCCCGAGCTCACCGCGATGACGCGAGTGAGTGTGCCGGGTCCGAAGGGCATCGTCTTGACGCCGCGCAGACGCTCCACGAGCGCCGTGCGCTCAGCGGGCGACATGACCCCGATCTCGAGGTCGATCTCGTCGACGCCCGGCACCGCGAGCACGGCGTCGCGCACGTCACGCTCGATGCGGTCAGCGGCCGGGCATCCGACGATCGTCAGCATGATGCCCACGTGCGCCGTCGAGCCGTCGACCCGCGCATCCGCGACCATGTCGAGTTCGGTGATGGGGCGGCGGATCTCCGGGTCGATGACGCGCGCGAGCGCAGCGCGCACCGCATCCGCGGTGGGGGGTGGAACGCTCACGAGGCTGCCTCGTCCTGCGCTTTCTCGCGGTCGAGCTCTTCGAGCAGCGCGCGCAGCTCGTGGCGGATGAAGTCCTTCGTCGCGACATCCTTCATCGCCAGCCGCAGGGCCACCACCTCGCGCGCCAGATATTCGGTGTCGGCGAGGTTGCGCTCGGCGCGCTGGCGATCCTGTTCGATCTGCACGCGGTCGCGGTCGTCTTGGCGGTTCTGCGCCAGCAGGATCAGGGGGGCAGCGTAGGAAGCCTGCAGCGACAGGGCGAGCGTGAGCGCGATGAAGCCATAGTCGGCCCGGTCGAACTGGAGACCGGGAGGCGCGAGAGTGTTCCACGACATCCACGCGATGACGAAGAGCGTCAGGCCCATGAGGAACCACGGGGTTCCCATGCCGCGGGCGATGGCTTCCGTGAACCGGCCGAACCGGTCGCTGCCCGAGTTGCGGAACCCGAAGGCCGGGCGAGAGGACTTCGGGGCGTCCAGCCGCACGTCGCTAGCTCGTGCCATGCGGTGTCCTCCTTGCTCTCGTCGGAATGGCTGCCGTGTTGGTGCTCACAGGAGCAGGTTGGTCATCTCCTGTGGAACTTCGCCAGTCATCGGGGAGCAGGTAGTCGAGGACGTCGTCGATCGTCACCACCCCGACGAGTCGGCCCTGTTCGTCGACGACAGGGAGCGAGACGAGGTTGTAGCTCGCGAGGGTGCGCGCCACCTCGGCGGCGCTCGATTCGGGGCGCACCGGCTCGAGGTTGCCGTCGATCAGGGCGCCGAGGCGTTCGTGCGGCGGGTAGCGCAGCATGCGCTGGAAGTGGACGACCCCCAGGAACCGGCCTGTGGGCGGCTCGTACGGCGGCAGCGTGACGCACACGGCCGCACCGAGCGCGGGGGCGAGCTCATGGCGACGGATGAGAGCGAGCCCCTCGGCGACGGTCGCATCTGCTGACACGATGATCGGCTCGGTGGTCATGAGGCCACCGGCGGTCTCGGGGGCGTAGTTGAGCAGGAAGCGCACGTCGTCGGCTTCCTCGGGCTGCATGAGCCCCAGCAGCGCCTCGCCGCGCTCGATCGGAAGCTGCGCGATGAGGTCGGCGGCGTCATCCGGCTGCATCTGGTCGAGCACGTCGGCGGCGCGCTCGTCATCGAGCTGGGTGAGGATGTCGACCTGCTCCTGCTCGGGCATCTCCTCGAGCGCGTCGGCGAGGCGGTCATCGGAGAGCTCTTCGGCGACCTCGAACCGGCGCTCCTCGGGCAGATCGAGAAGGGTAGAGGCGAGGTCGGCGGGGAGGAGGTCGGAGTAGGTGGCGATCAGCTGCTCGGCCGACTGCGCCTCGCCCGGCAGGTTCTTCTCCCGCACCGCAGTCCATGCGGCGAGCAGAGTGGGGCCCTTCGCGAACGGCGAGGCGCTCGCGCGCGGGCGACGCAGGAAGAGCTCGCCCACATGCCATTCGCCGGGACCGGTCTCGACGATCGCGACATCCTCGATCGTCGCCTCACCGGATCCGTCGCGCAGCGTCACCTGACGCCCGAGGAGCTCGGCGATCACCCGCACCTCGCCGCCGCGCTGTTCGAAGCGGCGCAGGTTGATGAGGCCCGTCGTGATGATCTGGCCCGCCCCGATGCTCGTGACGCGGCCGATCGACAGGAAGACGCGGCGGCGTCCGGGGATCTCGACGATGAGTCCGACGACGCGCGGGGATGCGTTGTGCCGGTACACGACGAGGACGTCGCGCACGCGCCCCACCCGATCCCCATTGGGGTCGAAGACGGAGCACCCGGCAAGACGGGCGACGAAGACTCTCGTGGCGCTCACGGTGAAACCCTACCTGGACGGTGCCAGAATGGCGGGGTGTCGAACTCTTCTCGTTCTCCGCGCCGCGGCGCCCCCATGAGTGTTCCGCACGGCGACGTGCTGGGCACCTATGACACCTACCAGGAAGCGCAGTCGGTGGTCGACCGTCTCGCGAAGGCCGACTTCCCGGTCGCGAAGCTCGCGATCGTCGGCAACAACCTCACCAGTGTCGAGATCGTCACCAAGAAGCGGTCGTGGAACAGCGCCGCCATCTCGGGTGCCCTCTCGGGTGCGTGGCTCGGCATCTTCGTCGGGCTGTTCATGAGCCTGCTCGCTCCCACGTTCACGTGGCAGCTGTTCGCCGCAGCCGTCTTCATCGGTGCCGCGATCGGCCTGTTCGTGCAGCTCGCGAGCTACGCGATCTCGCGCCGCATCCGCGACTTCGAGTCGATCAGCAGCGTGCTCGCCGAGAACTACCAGATCGTGCTCGAGCCGGGGCACCTCGCCCGCGCACAGCAGCTGCTCGCGACGCCTCCTTGAATCGGGTCGCTTTCAGATGGGGACGCTACGGACATAGCGCACTCCGGCTCGACCACTTGCTCGCCTACGAAGTAGTCAGTTGGCCCCTAGCAACGATGTACCGATCCAGTGCGACGCTCAGCGTGTGACGAGCTTTCGCGCGGCGTCCTGCCACTCGCGCCGCTTCAGCTCGCGGGTCGCGGTGTTAGTCGTCGGGATATAGTCCACTGTCGAAGGTGCCATACGCATCAAATCGTCGTGCGTAAACGAACCTGCCGAAAGCCCGGCGAGGCAGGCGGCACCGAGGCCTGTGATATCTGGCTCTTGGGTCACGACAACAGGGAACCCGACATAGTCAGCCAGGAGCTGCATGAGGAACGGGTTCTGGGAGGGGCCGCCGTCCGCCTTGATGATGGGCTCGTCGTGTCCGGACGCCTCGGAAAGCATGAGCACCACTTCCGCGACCGACCTCGCCAGGCCTTCGAGCAACGCTCGGACGGCGTGTTCGGGTCGTGTTCGGAGGCTCATTCCGTAGACAGCTGCGCGGGCGTCGCTGTCCCAATACGGCGCAGCGAGGCCGCTGAAAGCGGGGACAAAAGTGAGGCCAGCGGAGTCGAGAGCGAGGTTGGCCACGTCGGAGGTCAACGCTGCCGATTCCACTAGGCCCATATCCACAAGCCAGTCAATCGCCGCGCCGACGTCGAAAACGCTGCCCTCGAGCACGTAGCGGGTGTCGCCCGCACGGTCCCAGCCGACGAATGGCGTCAGCCCGGTGTCGGAGCGAATGGGATTCGAGCCGACACTCGTCTCGATGAAGGCGCCCGTGCCCAATGTTGCCTTGATGGCGTTCGGTGACCACATGTCGTGCATGAACAACGAAGCGTGGGCGTCGACGACATTCGCCATGATGGGGATCCCCGCGACAGGCACGTCGGGGTGTGTGATCTCACCGAAGTGGCTGGTCGTCGGCTGAATCCTAGGGAGTGCGGTCCGGGGAACGTCCCAGAGGGCAAGTAGCTCGTCGGACCAATCTCGTGTGTCGAGGTTCATGAGGGCCGTGCGCGAGACGCTCGACGCGTCCGTAGCGTGCGATGCGCCTCGCGTCAGGCGATCGATGAGATACGCGTCCGTGCCGCCGAGCCGCAGGGTGCCGCGCTCTCGGGCGGCCCGGGCCTCGTCGGTTGACGATGCGAGCAAGCTGTACTTCGACGCCGAAAAGTAGGGGTCGATCGACAGCCCGCTAATTCGCTGCACCATCTCGTCGAATCCGCCGTTGCGAAGATCGTCGCAACGACTGCTCGTGCGTTTGTCTTGCCATGAGAGCGCGGGGGCGACGGTGCGCCCGGTCCGCGAATCCCAGCCGATCGACGTTTCTCCCTGGTTCGCGATGCCTACAGCGCGGACATCCTTCCAGTCGAGGCCGGCCTGTTCGAGTGCCCGGTGCGCTGACGCGAGGCTTCCATCGACGAAGCCGTCAGCGTCGTGTTCGACCCACCCCGCGCGCGGAGTCTGGCGATTCATAGGGGTGGAGGCGCGCCCGATGATGCCGCCGCCCTCGGAAACCACAACGCATGTCGTCGTGGTCCCTCCGTGGTCGATCCCGAGGAGGACGCCCATTACTGCGCCAGAGCGATTCCGTGGGCCTGCATGGGGGCTCCGGCGGCCCACGCAGGTGTCGCCGAAGACACCAGAGTAGTCGTAGCGGTGGTCGACGGGTTCGGGTTACCGACGAGCGCGGCCACGCGGTTGACGACATCCTCTGCCATCGCACGGTGCGTCGTGAAGGATCCGCCCACGATGCCGTATGCACCGTCCACCGTTCCTTCGAAGACGGCGTGGCGACGCGACACCGCACCGCCCTCGCCGGGAGAAGCCTTAACGAGCGGACGAACGCCCGCATACGCAGACCAACCGGAGGTGTCCTGGCCGAGAGTGGGGAGGAACCTGCGCGCCTCGATGGCGAGCTCATCGAACTCTTCCGGGGTTACGGCGATGTCTTCGGGGCGCTCCACGATGGACGAGGTCGTCCCGAAAACAGTTGCACCGTTGAGCGGAACCGAGATGTCGAAGCTTGTCGGAGGGCGCAGGCGATTGACGACAGTGTTCACCATCTCCGTGGGGAGGACGAGCATTGCGCCCTTTGCCGTCTCAACCTCGATGTCGAGACCCACCGTGCCGCCGAGTTCCGCAGCCCACGCCCCTGCGGCGATGACGAGCGATGCAGTCTCGATCTTCCACTCGTGCCCATCAGCACCGCGTACCCGCACAGCGCTTACACTGCCGTCGACGGACTCCGCGCCGACGAAGGTTGTGTGGGTGAGGATTTCCGCGCCGGCCGCGATTGCGCTCGCGGCGAGAGCGGGGACCATTTCCCACGGACGGAACACTGCATCCGGCACGGTGAACCCGCCGATGGTTGCCGCAATGTTGGGCTCACGCTCGGCGATCTGCGCGGGTGTCAATTTCTCGATCGGGATCCCGGCTACCGACGCCGCGTTCTCGAAGCGCTCCATGAAGGCGGGATCGTCATCCTCGAAAGCAACGAATAGTCCGCTGGTTGCGGTGCGGGCGAAGGGAGCGATTTGCTCCATGATGCGTCGCTCGCGCATGCACTCTGCGGCGTAGTCGGTGTCTGTGACGACGTACCGAGCCCCGCTCTGAAGCATTGAGTGGAACCGTCCACTCGTGCCCGAGCCGATCGCGCCGCGCTCGACGAGGATCGTCTTGATGCCGCGGAGCGCGGCATCGCGTGCGATTGCTGTTCCGGTGACGCCCCCGCCGACGACGACGAGCTCTACTTCGGACATGTTGCGTGTGCTCCTTATGAGGGATCGGCGATCACGAGCGAGACGCCCTGATCGGTTATTCGTGCTGCTTGTTCAGGGGTGATCTCGTTGGTTACGAGGACGTCGACCTCCGCCCATGGGCAGAGCTCGACGCGGCCGCGTCGATCCCACTTGCTCGAGTCGGCGACGACGATCACCCGTTCGGCCCGGTCGATCATTGCCTTAGCTACGGCGAGGTCGTACGGGTGGTCGAGCGCTGCGCCGATCGAATCAAGGGACTCGACCCCCAGGATGGCTGTGTCGAAACGCCGCCCCTCGAACGGGTCGGCTCCCGCGTTGAACGTGGCGAACGATGCGCGACGCACCAGCCCGCCGAGTACCCAGACATCGATAAAGGCGCTGTCGCTCAGGGTGAGCGCGATGTTGAGGGCATTCGTCGTCACGCTGGCGGGCATATTGCGATCGAGTAGAGCTTCCGCGACTCGCATCACCGTCGACCCATCGTTGAAGGCAACGTGTTCGTCGATGTCGATCAGGGCCGCAGCTGCGTTGCCGATGGCGGCCTTCACATCTGCGTTCAGCAGCTCGCGCTCCGCGAAGCGGCTCTGAGCCTCGATGCGGTTCGCGAGCTGGGCGCCGCCGTGCTGGCGCACCAACATTCCGGTCTGTTCGAGGTGGCGTAGGTCGCGGCGAAGGGTGACCTCAGACACGCCAACTGCTTGCGCTAGTTCGGGCGTGGTCGCGAACTCGCGGTCGCGCAACAGCTCGGCGATCAGTTGATGCCGTCGATCCTGCTTCTTCACTGCACCCCCGCTTGATCAAGTGATCTGAATGAGGGACACGATAACACGCGTTCTGGGCGGGAAAACACCCAGCAAATAACTGGGTTTTCATTCTTTCTCTCGGCCGCTATGCTCGTGCGGCAAATGAACAAATGATCACTTGATCATTTTCGACGTACTGCAAGGGAGCAGTTCACATGGCCGTAGTCGGCACAATCATCGTCTTCATCATCATGGCCTTCGTGGTCGTTGGGGCCGTCGCTGCAATCCGTAACCCGGAGAAGGGGCTCGGGAAGGAGTTCCTGGAGGGCCTGTACACGATTGGGCCGATCTTCGTACCGGTCGCCGGCGTCATGGCCACGATCCCCTATCTGGCTCGTTTCATCGAGGATGTGCTCGGCCCGGTTCTGCGCTCCATCGGTGCTGACCCCTCTATGCCAGCTGGCCTGATCGCCGTTGACATGGGCGGCTACCAGCTCGCTGAGGCGACAGCCATCAGCCCCGGAAGCTGGATCATGGCTTCCGTTCTGGGATTCACGCTCGGCTGCACCGTTGTGTTCACGATCCCGGTCGGGCTGAACATGCTCCCGGTTCGCGACCACAAGTACATGGCGCTCGGAATCCTCGCCGGCGTGCTCACCATCCCGATCAGCGCCTTCATTACGTTGTCCCTGCTTGTCGTCACGAACACCACGTTGCGGCGCGAAATCTCGACGTCGGACCCCTCCGACTGGGTTTTCGAGTTGCCGTGGGGGGAGATGTTCCTCAACCTCATCCCGATCACGGTGATCGTGATCGTGATCGCGCTCGGCCTTCGCTTCGCTCCTCGCGCGATGCTCACAGGGTTCAAGTGGTTCGGCCGCGCGCTCGACGCAGTCATCAAGATCGTGCTCGCGCTCTCGATCGTCGAGTACTTCACTGGGCTGTTCTCGACGGTTTTCGGCGCGTGGGGCTTCGACCCGATCATCGCTGACGAGGCGGACCAGTTCCGTGCCCTTGAGGTTGCGGGCTACTGCGGCCTCATCCTCGCCGGTGCGTTCCCGCTGGTTTACGTCATCCGCACCTACGGCCAGCGTCCGCTCGCGCGCGTCGGCAAGCTCTTCGGTGTGAGCAGCGACACCACGGCTGGCGTGCTTGCGAGCAGCGCCAACGTCATCGCGCTCTTCCGCCTCGTCCCCAACTTCACACCCCGCGATAAGGTCCTCACGATCGCGTTCATGGTGTGTGGGACCGACGTGCTCGGTGGGCACCTCGCCTACGCCGCCAACGTGCAACCGCACATTCTTGGCCCGCTGCTGATCGGCAAGTTCGTTGCTGGCGTGCTGGCCATGTTCTTTGCCTACAAGCTGTGCGTTCCTATCGCGCGCCGTCTGGAGGAAAAGGACCGCGCGGACGGCGTGATCTCGGAGGACGAGTACCTTGAGCCCGCCGCGGTCGCATCGGGTGCCCCAGGCACTGGACAAGCCAAATAGTGGGCTCACGCCTCTGAGGTAGAGGTGTCGTTGTGCGCGTGGGGCCAATCCGCTGTGGCGGGTTGGCTCCACGTTGAGCTGTTCTGAGCCGCCACCGGGCCTCATACGCTCGGCGTTCGGAGCGTGCGCTTCTCGAGCTCTGCGCTGGCGTTACGGCGACGCTCGCCGCGTCGCGCCTACGAGAGGTGACCCGCCAGCCACGCCTCCACGTCGTCCGCGGTGCGCGGAATGCCGATCGACAGGTTCTCGGCACCCGAGGAGGTGACCAGGATGTCGTCCTCGATGCGCACCCCGATGCCGCGGAACTCCGCGGGCACGGTGAGGTCGTCGGGCTGGAAGTACAGACCCGGCTCGATCGTGAACACCATGCCGGGCTCGAGCACACCATCCAGGTAGAGCTCGCGGCGCGCCTGCGCGCAGTCGTGCACGTCGATGCCGAGGTGGTGGCTTGTGCCGTGCACCATGTAGCGACGGTGGAACTGGGCATCGGGTTCGAGCGACTCCTCGGCGCTCACCGGCAGGAACCCCCACTCGGCGGTCTTCGCCGCGATCACCTTCATCGCCTCGGCGTGGACCTCCCGGAACCGGATGCCGGGACGCACGATCGCGAACGCCGCATCCGCAGCCTCCCGCACCGCCTCGTAGACGAGACGCTGCACCTCGGTGAACGTGCCCGACACGGGCAGGGTGCGGGTGATGTCGGCGGTGTAGAGCGAATCGAGCTCGATGCCGGCGTCGATGAGCACGAGATCGCCCGGCTTCACCGCACCGTCGTTGCGGGTCCAGTGCAGGATGCAGGCGTGCGCTCCCGAGGCGGCGATCGTGTCGTAGCCGACCGTGTTGCCCTCCGCGCGCGCACGACGATTGAAGGTGCCTTCGATGAGGCGCTCGCCGCGGTGGTGCTCGACGATGTTCGGCAGGTCGGCGATGACGTCGTCGAAGCCGAGCTTCGTGGCGGCGACAGCGGCACGCATCTCGGCGATCTCGTACTCGTCCTTCACCAGACGCAGCTCGCTCACGGCGCGCACGAGCTCCGCGTCCTCGGCGCGCGAGGCGGTGAGGTCGTCGACCGCCGGGTCGATGCCGCGCAGCACCACGACGTCGCCGTCGAACGGCGAGAGTTCGGCCAGCGGACGCGTCTCGAGGGCGAGATCCGCGGCGACATGCGCGAGAGAGGGGCGTGCTCCCGTCCAGAACTCGCCGATCGCGGCGTTCGCGTAGAACTCCTCCGAGTCGCGGCCCGCCGTGGGGACGAAGTACAGGGTCGCGGGGGTGTCGTCACCCGGACCGATCACGAGCACGCTGCCGGGCACGGTGTCGCTCGCCCAGCCGGTGAGGTGGCTGAACGCCGAGTGCGCGCGGTACGGGTAGTCGGTGTCGTTGGAGCGCACCTTCGCGGGACCTGCGGGGATGACGAGCGTCGCATCCGGGAACTTCGCGGCCAGTCGCATGCGCCTGGCCGCGGCATACGCCGCCTGCGCGCGGGGTGCGGGGATCGGCTGCTCATTGTCGGCCCAGCTGCCGAAGATGAAGTCGCGGAACGCGTCGGAGGTCGGCGTCGTCGAGCGGTTCGAGGTGACCGGGGTGGTGCCGGGGGCGAGCTTCTCGGGCGAGTCCGAGGTGGCGACGGGGGTGGTGTCGGTCATGCCGCCCATCCTGCCACCGTCGGCTGTCAGCCGCCTGCGGGCACCAGCTGCGCGACAACCGGGCGGTGGTCGGACGCGGACGTGTCGCCCACCTCGATGACCTCGAAGCCGACGGTGGTCCACGCGTCCGTCGCGAGCACGTGGTCGATCGGCGAGCCGAGAAGCGCGGGAAGGCGTGTCGGCCAGGTGCCGATCGCGGCGCCGCCGACGGCACGTGCAGAATCCCGGCAGCCGGCGAGACCGACATCGCTGCCGAGGCCTGCCCAGTGATCGATGGTCGAGTTGAGGTCGCCCGCGACGATCACGTCGGAGGCGGGGTCGGCGCAGCGCTCGGCGAGCCAATCGAGTCCGACGCGCCAGTTCTCCATCTCGGCGGGCACCGGCGCGACCGGGTGCGCCGCGATGATGGTGGGCCCGCTCCCGTCGACCGGGACAGCGACGACGCTCGGCAGCGTGGGCGTGTTGCCGACCGAGTCGTCGACCTCGTAGTCGCCGAGCGCCTCCGAGACCAGCATCATCGTGGAACGCGCCTTCAGATGCTCGTCGTACGCGACGCCGAGAACCTGCATGGGGCGGCCCGCGTCGCCGAGGATCCGGGCGATTGCGACCGCCGTCCCGCGGCTCGTCTCGGGAAGCGCGACCACATCCGCCCCGCGGTCGAGGGCGAGCTGCGCGATCCTCTCCTCGCCGGGCGCATCGCCGAGCGTGTTCCAGGTGAGCACGATGAGCCCGCCTTCGCGGTCGCGGTCGATCGCGGTCGGATCCGCGCCGCGCACGGCGAGCACCCCCACCGAGACCACGGCGAACGCCAGCAGCAGCACACCGACGCTCGCGAAGAATCGCCTGCCCACTGTCGTGATGGCGGCGATGATGAGCACGAGCGCACCCGCGAGGACAGTCGCGAGCACGGCGAGGCCGCGCAGCGACACGAGCTGCGCGACGCCCAGCAGACGCTCCGCGCCCAGCAGCTGCGGCCAGCAGGCAAGCAGAAGCACCCCGGCCACCACGAAGGTGACCGCGGCGGCGAGCAGGCGTCCGAACATCGCCCCGAGCCTAGGCGCACCAACCTGGGAGGGGGGCCCGAGGGAGCCTGCGGTGAACCGCGTGCGCACTGAGCAGCTCCCGGACGTATCCGGTGAGCAGGGCACCGCCGCCCTAGCATGGAGGCATGCTCGGCCCGATCGATCTGCACGCCCATTCGCGCGTCTCCGATGGCACGCAGACGCCTGCCGAGCTCGTCGCAGCGGGAGTGGAAGCGGGCCTCGGAGTGCTCGCGATCACCGACCATGACTCGACCGCCGGATGGAGTGAGGCGTTCGCTGCCGCGCGCGGCACAGGGCTCGAGATCATGCCCGGCATCGAACTCTCGACCCAGCTCGACTACGCGAGCGTGCACATCCTCGGCTACATGATCGACCCGGCGAATCCGGCGCTCGTCGCGACGACGGATGAGATCCGGGCGGAGCGCCTCTCACGCGCCGAATCGATGGTGCGGCGCATCGCGGTGGACTACGCCCTCGACTGGGATGACGTTCTCGCTCAGACGACGCCGGGCACCACGATCGGGCGCCCGCACATCGCGGACGCGCTCGTCGCTCGCGGGCACGTGTCGGACCGCTCGGCGGCATTCGCGACGATCCTGCACTGGCGCGGCGGGTACTACCGGCCGCATCCGGCGCCGCTGCCTGCCGCGGGCGTGCGGCTGATCGCCGAAGCGGGCGGTGTTCCCGTGATGGCGCATCCGGCCTCGCGCGGCCCCGAACGCCTCTGGACGGATGAGCGCCTGCGCGCTCTCGTGGACGCGGGCCTCTTCGGTGTCGAACTGCACCACCGCGACAACCTGCCGAGCGCACGGGGGCGCTGGGAGCAGATCGCGAAGCGCTACGGCCTCGTCGTCACCGGATCGAGCGACTACCACGGTGCGGGCAAGCCCAACCTGCTCGCCGAGAACACCACGTCGCCCGAGGTGTATGCGGCGATCGTCGCGCATGGCACGGGAACGCAGCCGTTCAGCGGCTGAACTCTCGACGCGGGAATCGCTGAGGCATCCCGGCAATGCAGAAGGCGCGCCGCCGAAGCGACGCGCCTTCCGAGAATCCGTGGATCAGCCCGCGGGCGGGGGAGTGGGTGCTCCGCTGCCGGCACCGCCCGAGCGGCGACGGCGACGACGCTTCGTGGGTGCCGCGTTGCCGTCGTGGTGCTCGCTGCCGCGGCCGTCGTGCGTTCCGCCGCCCTCGGCGCGAGCCTCGGTGGTGTCGGTCGACGCCGACGCCTCCGTCGACGCGCCACCGCGGGTGCGGGTGCGGCTGCGGCTGCGCGAACGCGACGCCCCCTCGCCCGAGCTCTCGCCCGATCCGGTGCGCTCACGCGGCGGACGGGCGCCGGCGGGCGCGGCGGACGGCTTCAGGCGGCCCTTCGTGCCCTCGGGGATGTCGAGGTCGGCGAAGAGGTGCGGCGACGACGAGTACGTCTCCTGCGGCTCGGGAATGTTCATCTCGAGGCCGCGGTTGATGAGACCCCATTTGTGCATGTCGTCCCAGTCGACGAAGGTCACCGCGATGCCGGTCTTGCCGGCACGGCCGGTGCGGCCCGCGCGGTGCAGGTAGGTGTCGGGGTCGTCCGGCACGGTGTGGTTGATGACGTGGGTGACGTCGTTGACGTCGATGCCACGCGCGGCCACATCGGTGGCGATGAGGATGTCCTTCTTGCCAGCCTTGAACGCGGCCATCGAGCGCTCGCGCGCCTCCTGGCTCATGTCGCCGTGCACGGCACCCGCGTTGAAGCCGCGGTCGTTCAGCTCCTCGACGAGCTTCGCCGCAGCGCGCTTCGTGCGGGTGAAGATCACGGTCTTGCCGCGGCCCTCGGCCTGCAGGATGCGCGAGATGACCTCGTCCTTGTCGAGCGAGTGCGCCCGGTAGACGACGTGCTTGATGTTGGCCTGCGTGAGGCCCTCATCCGGGTCGGTCGCGCGGATGTGGATGGGCCGGTTCATGAAGCGACGCGCGAGCGCGACGACCGGGCCGGGCATCGTGGCCGAGAAGAGCATCGTGTGACGCGTCGGCGCGGTCTGCGCGAACAGCTTCTCGACATCCGGGAGGAAGCCGAGGTCGAGCATCTTGTCGGCCTCGTCGAGCACCATGACCTGCACGTCCTTGAGGGACAGCAGGCGCTGGCCGGCGAGGTCGAGGAGGCGGCCCGGGGTGCCGACGACGATCTGCGCGCCGGCCTTGAGCTGCTCGACCTGGCCTTCGTAGGCCTTGCCGCCGTAGATCGCGGCGATCTGGGTGGGGCGGTTGGAGGCTGCGAGAGTGAGGTCTTCGGCCACCTGCACGCACAGCTCGCGCGTGGGCACCACGATGAGCGCCTTCACGCCGGGCCCGGGGTTCTCGCCGAGCGCCTGGATGACCGGAAGGCCGAAGCCGAAGGTCTTACCGGTGCCGGTCTTCGCCTGGCCGATGATGTCCTGCTTGGAGAGGCCGAGGGGAATGGTCTGCGTCTGGATGGGGAAGGGCTCGATGATGCCCTTCGACTCCAGCGCGGCGACGATGTCGTCGTCGATGTTGAGATCGCGGAAAGTCAAGAGATTCCTGTCTGAGGAAATGGAGAGGTCTTCAGTCTACCGGCCTCCCATACACTGGGCGGGTGGTTTGGTTCCGTCGTCGCACCCGTCAGCGTTCGGGAACCCTTCAGGTACCGCCGCGTTCGGCCGCTGTCGCCGTCGCGCGTGTCGAGCTGCGCGACCTCGCGCCGACGCCTGCGCGCTTCCTCGGGCAGACCGCCTACCTGACGATCGTGCTGTTCGAGAACCTCGGGCGCGCCGTCACCACGGCACCCACGACGGATGCGAAGACCCGTCTCGCGCGCGCCGCATCCGACATGCTCGAGACGCATCAGACGCTC
This sequence comes from Salinibacterium sp. ZJ70, assembly GCF_011751865.2. Taxonomy (GTDB): domain Bacteria; phylum Actinomycetota; class Actinomycetes; order Actinomycetales; family Microbacteriaceae; genus Homoserinibacter. The sequence continues at coordinate 890,804 of NZ_CP061770.1, forward strand.
GTGAAGGAGCTGGAGCGCCTCACGGATGACCCGGCCGCCGAGATGGAGCCGTTCCGTCTGCTGCTGGACGAGTTCCAGCGCCGCACGAAGGGTGCCGACTGGTACGAGATCCTCGTGACCTGCTACCTGACGAGCGGCTTCCTGCTCGACTTCTTCGCCGGTCTCGCATCCGGACTGCCTGATGACCTCGACGATCGCGCCGCGACGGTGCTGCAGAACCACGCGGGCGAGGCGGTGCTCGTCGACGAGCTGCGTCGCGCGATCGAGGAGAGCCCGCGCCTCGCGTCGCGCCTGGCGATGTGGGGCCGTCGCCTCATCGGCGACACGATGCTGGTCGCGCGCTCCGCGCTCGAACAGCACCCCGCCGCGTCGGTCAACGAGCGCGTCGAGCCGGTGTTCACCGAGCTCATCGCCTCGCACACGCGCCGCATGGATGCGCTCGGGCTCACGGCGTAGCCGCTGTGTTCATCAAGATCTGCGGCATCCGCGACGCCGCCACCGCCGACGCGTGTGTCGCGCTGGGTGTCGACGCGCTCGGCTTCGTGTTCGCCGAGGGCAGCGTGCGCCGGATCACGGCGGATGACGCTGCCGCGGTCGTGGCCAGCGTGCCTGCTCGTGTCGAGACGGTGGGCGTGTTCACGGATGCGCCCATCGAGTCGGTGATCGATGACGTGCGGCGCGCGGGACTGCGCACCGCGCAGCTGCACGGGGAGCGCTCAGCCGCCGAGATCGCGCAGCTGCGGGATGCGGGCATCGACGTGATCGTCGCGCACCGTGTGGGGGAGTCGAGCGCGCACCCCGGCATCCGCCTGCTGATCGACGGCGACGTGCCCGGCAGCGGCACGGCGTTCTCGGTCGACCGTCTCGACCGCGCGGCTCTGCCCGCTCAGTGGCTGCTCGCGGGCGGCCTCGACGCCGACAACGTGGCCAGCCGCATCCGCGCCCTCGCACCGACAGGCGTCGACGTGTCGTCGGGCGTGGAGTCGGAGCGCGGCGTGAAGTCGATCCCGCTCATCGAGCGCTTCGTGGCAGCGGTGCGCGCCGCCGGCTGAGGCCCTGCGCCCCGCCAGTACCAGGAGAATCGTGCGAGATCGTCGATTCAGGGGCCCGGAAACGACAAACAGGCACGATTCGCAGGGTGCTGGTCTGTGGCGTCGTGGGGCGCTGGCTTCTGGGGATGCTGACCTGGGATGGCTCGCCGCTCTCGCCGCCGCCGTGTGGGAGTGGGATCGTGCGCGAGCGCTCGAGCTCATGCAGCAGACCATGGAGGCGGGGGCGGTGCACGCGCGGCTTGCACTCGTCGAGATGCTGCACGGTAGGGGATCGCGATCGTGCTGTGGAGGAGCTTCGCCCCGTGAGTCCCCTCGACGGCGCCTCATCGAAGTGCTGCGAACGGTACGGTCAGGCGTCAAGTCGCGCCGGCTCTGACACCCCAGCGAATCGTGCGAGATGGTCGATTCAGGGGCCCGGAAACGACAAACAGGCACGATTCTCGAGGGTTGCGGAGAAGGCGCGGAGCTCAGGCGCCCTGGCGGACGAGGCGCTCGAAGAGCTCCTCGTCGTGCTTCTCGCGACGGCGCGGGAGCAGGAGGGCGGTCGCCACGGAGGCGATGACGCCGACCGCGAGCGAGATGACCCAGATCCATCCGCCGTCGAACGTGAAGCCCAGCCACACGAGGATCGCCCACGCGAGCGCGGTCGCGGCTGCGCCGACGCTCGGCATCAGGCCCAGGCCGTGCCACTGGCGACCGGGCACGAGGTAGCGGATGAGGCCGCCGAGGGCGGCGCCGATGACGGTGACGAAGACGATCTCCACGCCGCGATCCTAGGGGAGCGCGGGGTTACGCGACGAAGCCGACGCGGCGAGCGTTGTCGCTGCCGACCTCGAGATACGCGAGCGAGGCGAGCGGCACGATGTACAGCTTGCCCTTGTCGTCCTTCAGGGTGAGGAGCTTCGCGTCTGCGGCGAGAGCCGACGAGACGGCTTCCTCGATCTCGGCGGGCGTCTGCGCGCTTTCGAACGCGAGCTCACGGGGCGAGTTGGAGATACCGATGCGAATGTCCACGATCCGAGCGTACGGGATGCCCGGGGCGGTGGCGGCGGCGGTTCACTGTGGGCGGAACGGGACGCGCCCGCCGGTCGCCCGGACGGTGTCGGTGCCGCCGGTTACGGTACCCACATGCCTGCCCGAGACCCGCGCATCCCGTTCGCGCCGGATGCCTCCCAGCAGGCCGTCCTCGACCTGCCGGCAGAGGCGAGCGCGCTCGTGGTGGGTGCAGCCGGATCGGGCAAGACCTCGACGCTCGTGGAGCTTGTAGCGCGCCGCGTTCTCGACGACGGGCTGGCACCCGCGCAGGTGCTCGTGCTCGCCGCGTCGCGGCACCAGGCGGATGCCCTGCGCGAGCGGATCGCGGAGCGCGTGCCGATCGTGACGACCGGGCCGTGGGCCCGCACCGCCGCATCCGTCGCGTTCGAGGCGGTGGCCGAGCGCGCGCGCCTCGAAGGTGCGACGCCCCCGCGGCTGCTGTCGGGCGCCGAGCACGATCTCGTGATCCGCGACGTGCTCGAGGGGCACCTGGCCGACGGTTCGGGCCCCGACTGGCCCGCTCACCTCGATCAGACGGTGCGCGGCCTCGCGAGCTTCCGCACCGAGCTGCGCGAGCTCATGATGCGCGCGACCGAGTACGACATCCGCCCCGCGCATCTGGTCGAGCTGGGGCGACGCCACGCGCGCCCCGCCTGGATGGCGGCGGGCGAGTTCATGGCCGAGTACGAGCAGATCGTCGCGCAGTCGCACGCGGGGTTGCTCGACCCGGCCGAGCTCACCGTGTTCGCCGCCCATGCGCTGCGCGACGGGGTGGCCGGTGAGCGCCTCGCGGGCATCAGGCTCGTGATCGTCGACGACGTGCAGCAGTCCTCGGAGGGCACGGTGCGTCTGGTGCGGGCGTTCGCGGATGCGGGGGCTGCGGTCGTCGGCTTCGGCGACCCGGATCTCGCAGCCGACACGTTCCGCGGTGCGGGGGCGCAGACGGTCGCCCGCTTCCGCGCGACGGCGCTGCCCGCCGACGCCGCCGAGCTCACCCTCACCCGGGTGCACCGTCACGGGCCGACCTTGCGTGGCGTCGTGCGCACGCTCTCGCAGATGATCGGCACCGCGGGCGTCGTCGGCCAGCGTGAGGCCGCGGCCGGTCCGGAGGATGCTGCCGACGTCGCCCCCGCGGTCGTCATCGAGCAGCCGAGCGCGTGGACGCTCTCCGCCTCCATCGGGCGCGAGCTGCGCGAGCGTCACCTGCTGGGCGGCGTGCCCTGGAGCGAGCTCGCCGTGATCGTGCGCAGCCGCGGCGACATCGCCGCCCTCGAACGTCATCTCGCGACGGCTCAGGTGCCCACGCGCAGCTCGGCGGTGGGCCGCCCGCTGCGCGAGCATGCGGAAGCCGCAGCGCTGCTGCGGGTCGTGGAGGTGGCTGTCGGCCGTGCGCCGCTCGACGGCATCACGGCTGCCGAGCTGCTGACGGGGCCGTTCGGCGCACTCGACTCGGTGGGCCTGCGCCGCCTGCGTCTCGCGGTTCGTGCCGAAGCCCTCACCGCGGGCGACGCGCGACCCTCGGGCGATCTGCTCGCGGAGGCGCTGCAGGTTGCAGGTGGCTTCGCGTCGATCGACACCGCGGTGGGGCGGCAGGGGGCGCGGATGTCGCGCGTGCTCGCCCGTGTCGCCGCCGCGCACGCCCAGGGCGGCTCGGCGGAGGAGCTGCTGTGGGAGGCGTGGGACGGCTCGGGTGTCGCCGAGAGCTGGCGGCGTTCCGCGCTCGGCACCGGCATCGCCGCCGAGGAGGCTTCGCGCGCGCTCGACGGCGTGGTCGCACTGTTCGCCGCCGCCCGTCGCTTCGCCGAGAGCCGGCCCTCGTCGAGCGTGACCGAGTTCCTCGACGAGCTGCTCGACGCCGAGGTGCCCGCCGACATCATCACCCCGCAGACCGCCGAGGATGCCGTGCTCATCACGACGCCCACGGGAGCTGTGGGCTTCGAGTTCGACACCGTGATCGTCACGGGGCTCCAGGATGGCCGCTGGCCCGATCTGCGCGTGCGCGGCACGCTCCTCGGGGGCCCCGCGCTCGTCGAGGTCGCGACGGGCCTCGACCCCGAGACTCTCGACGCGCGACGCGAGGTGCTGGGCGACGAGCTGCGCCTGCTCACCGTCGCGGCCTCCCGCGCGCGGCGGCGGCTCGTGCTCGCCGTCGTCTCGTCGGATGACGAGGTGCCGAGCCCGGTCGTCGCGGTGCTGCGCCGCGATCTTCCGACGCACAGCGTGCCCGCCTCGCCTCTCACCCTCCGGGGTGCCGTGGGGCGGATGCGGCACACGCTCACGTCCGACCACCCCGCAGATCGTCGCCGCCGCGACGACGCGGCAGCCGCCCTCGCGCTGCTCGCCGAGGCCGAGATCCCGGGGGCCGATCCGCGCGACTGGCGTGGTCTCGCACCCGTCTCGACCGACGCGCCGCTCGTCGAGCTCGATGATCCCGAGAACCCGGATGTGCGCGTCACGGTGTCGCCGTCGCGCCTCGAGACGTTCGCGCGCTCCGCGATGGAATGGTTCGTCGAAGCCAACCGGGGCGGCTCCGCGGGGCTCGCCGCCGGCTTCGGCACCCTCATCCACGATGTGCTCGAGCACGCAGTGACTCCCGAGCAGCAGACCGTGGAGGCGATGACGGAGGCCCTGCGCGCGCGCTGGGGCGAGCTGCAGTTCGAGAGCGCCTGGGTGGGTGTGCAGCAGGAGCGCGCCGCGACATCCGCGATCGACGCGCTCGCCGCGTACCTCGCCGCGCGCGCTGCCGCGGGCGCTGAGCGTCTCGGCGCCGAGACGGAGTTCGAGCTCGATGAGGCCCCCGCCCGCCTCCGCGGCAAAATCGACCGCATCGAGCGGCAGGGCGACGACGTCGTCATCATCGACCTCAAGACGGGCTCGCCGAAGTCGCAGAAGCAGGTCGACGAGAACCCGCAGCTGAAGGCCTACCAGCTGGCGTTCGCGCGCGGCCAGATCGACGGCATCCCCGACGGTGTCGACTCCGGCGGTGCGCGCATGCTCTACACGCGCGGCACCGCGACGAGCCCGTACAAGGTCGTCGACCAGTCGGAGCTCAGCCCCGAGCAGCTCGCCGACTTCGCCGCCTTCGTGCGCGACGCGGCGACCGTCATGGCGGGCACGCGGTTCCCGGCGACGCCCATCGACGACCCGTACCTGATGGCCGGATCCGACATCCGCCTCGTCCACCTGCCTGGGGAGGTCTCCGGTGACTGACCTCACCCTCATCGACGCGGCTGTTCCCGCCCCGCGTCCGCGCGCGATGAGCGCGCTCGACATCGCGGCTGCGCTCGAGCTGCCGCCGCCGACGCCCGAGCAGGTCGCGGTCATCGAGTCCGACCCCGCAGCCCCCGCCCTCGTGATCGCGGGTGCCGGATCCGGCAAGACCGAGACGATGGCGGCGCGCACGCTGTGGCTCGTCGCGAACGGCCACGCGGCGCCCGGCGAGATCCTCGGCCTCACGTTCACGCGCAAAGCGGCGGGTGAGCTCGCCGTGCGCATGGCGGAGCGCATCGCTGCCCTCCGCGAGAAGGGCCTCATGCCCGAGCAGGGCGAGCCCGACCCCGCCGCCGAGCTGCTGGATGCCCCGCGCGTCTCCACCTACAACGCGTTCGCCGCGGCGATCTTCCGCGACAACGCGGCGCTCCTCGGCTTCGACGGCGACGGCGTCGTGCTCGGGGAGGCCGCCTCGTGGCTGCTCGCCCGGCAGATCGTCGTCGACAGCGACGACGATCGCCTCGCCGACCTCGATGCGGGCGTCGACAAGGTCACGACCGCTGTCGTGCAGCTCGCGGCGGCGCTCAGCGAGAACCTCGCCGACCCCGAGGCGGTCGCCGCCTATGCGGCCGACATCCGCACCCTCTCCGACCTGCCCAACGGCGGCAAGGGGCGCTACGGGGAGGTCGAATCGGCGGTCGTCGATCGCATCGCGGCCCTTCCGCTGCTCGTCGACCTCGCGGTGCGGTTCCAGCGCGCCAAGTTCGAGCGCGGCTACACCGAGTTCTCCGACCAGATCGCCACGGCGATGCGCATCGTCGAGGCGAACCCGGAGGTCGCGGAGACGCTGCGCGCGCAGTACCGCTTCGTGATCCTCGACGAGTACCAGGACACGAGCGTCTCGCAGTCGCGTCTGCTGTCGACGATCTTCTCCGGCCAGCCGGTGATGGCGGTCGGCGACCCGCATCAGTCGATCTACGGATGGCGCGGGGCGAGCGCCTCGAACCTCGCGGAGTTCCGCGACTGGTTCGGGTGCCGCACGACGCTCTCGCTCTCGACGAGCTGGCGCAACGGCGCGCGCATCCTCGCCGCCGCGAACCGCATCATCGAGCCGCTGAGCGCCGCATCCGCGGTCGAGGTGAAGCCGCTCGCGCCGCGGCCCGGTGCCGACGAGCTGCCGCTCACGATCGTGTACGAGCAGACGCTCGCCGATGAGGCCGCGCGGGTGGCCGAGTGGTTCCGCGACAGGCTCGCGGAACGCAGTCTGTGGAAGGTCCCCAAGGGCGAGACGGATGCCGCCCCGCCGTCGGCGGCGCTGCTGCTGCGTGCGCGCGCCAACCTCGAGGCCTATCTCGCGGCGTTCCGTGCCGCGGGTGTGAAGTATCACGTGCTGGGCGTCGGGGGCCTCCTCACGGAGCCGGTCGTGGCCGACATCGTCGCGGCGCTCGCCGTGATCGCGCGCGCCGATTCCGGATCCGAGCTCATCCGTCTGCTCGTCGGCTCGCGTTGGCGCATCGGGCCGCGCGACATCGTGGCCCTGCGTTCGCTCGCATCGTGGCTCGCGAAGCGCGACCACACCCTCCAGCCGCTCAGCGAGATCGCGCTCGAGGCGCTGCGCAATTCGGTGGCCGCCGAGGAGTCGCTGTCGCTCGTCGACGCCCTCGATTTTCTCGCTCACGCGCCGGAATCCCACGGCATCATCGCCACCGCCGGGTTCTCTGAGGTCGGACTCGCGCGCCTGCGCGAGGCGGGGGAGCTCTTCTCACGGCTGCGTCGCCGCGCACGGCTGCCGCTCGGCGAGCTCACGTCGCTCGTCATCGAGTCGCTCGATCTCGACATCGAGGTCGCGGCGAACGAATCCCGACCCGGAGGCCTCCGGGCGCTCGAGGCTTTCGCGGATGCCGTGGCCGGCTTCGAGCAGCTCGGGCAGAGCGCCGATCTGGCTGACTTCCTCGGCTGGCTGCGCGAGGCGCAGAGCCGTGAGCGTCTCACCCCGCGCACCGAGCCGCCCGAGCCGGGGTGCGTGCAGGTGCTCACGATCCACGGTTCCAAGGGCCTGGAATGGGATGTCGTGGCGGTGCCGCGACTCGTCGAGGGCGAGCTGCCGAACCCGTCGGCCACATCGACCGGCTGGCTGCAGTTCGGCGGGTTCCCGTACGCGTTCCGCGGCGACCGCGACGCGCTGCCGATCTTCGACTGGCAGACGTGCGAGACGCGCGCCGAGGTCGTGCAGCGCATGAAGCAGTTCAAGGAGGAGGAGAAGGAGCGCCTCCTGCTGGAGGACCGCCGCCTGGCCTACGTCGCGCTCACGCGTGCCCGCAGCCATCTGCTGCTTGCGGGTTCGTTCTGGGCGTCGCAGTCGAAGCCGCGTATGCCGAGCAGGTTCCTCACGGAGCTGGCCGACGCGTTCATCATCGACGAGCTGCCCGAGGCGCCCGAGTTCGAGGAGCTGCCCGAGGGTGAGGCGCTCGCGCCCATCGACTGGCCGCGCGATCCGCTCGGTTCGCGCCGCGCGCGCGTCGAGCAGGCGGCCGAGGCCGTTCGCGAGGCCGCTCCGGAGGTGGCGGATGAGCGCCTCGCGACCGAACTGCGTCTGCTGCTCGAAGAGCACCGTGAGCGTCTCGCCGGGGGTGCACAGGGTGCCCCGCCGATGCGCGTGCAGGCTTCGCGCTTCAGCGACTACGTGAACGCACCCGCCGAGACGCTCGCGCAGGTGCGTCGTCCGATGCCCGAGAAGCCGTACCGAGCCACGCGCCTCGGCACGCTCTTCCACGCGTGGGTGGAGAACCGATCCACGGCGCCCATCGTCGGCGGCCTCGACGAGCTGCAGGATCTCGATCTCGAGGCCTCGGATGAGCTCATCGCCGTCGACGAGGAGCGTTTCGCGCAGCTGCGCGAGACGTTCGCGGCGTCGCCCTGGGGTGGGCTGCAGCCGGTGGATGTCGAGCGCGAGATCCATCTTCCCTTCGACGGCCGCGTCGTGATCTGCAAGCTCGATGCCGTCTACCAGCACGGGGAGCGGTTCGAGGTCGTGGACTGGAAGACGGGCCGGTCGCCGAAGGACGCCGCAGACCTCGAGCGCAAGCAGCTGCAGCTGGCGCTCTACCGTCTGGCGTACGCGAGCTGGCGCGGGGTGGACCCCGACCTCATCGATGCGGCGTTCTACTTCGTGGCGGATGACACGATCGTGCGCCCGGAGCGCATCGACACGGAGGCGGATCTGCTGCGCCGGTGGCGGCAGGCGTTCCCCGAGGGCTGAGGGTCGACGGCTGAGCGTCAGCGCGCGGTCGCGTGGATGGCGTTCGAGAGCGCCTCGACGGGTTCGCGCGCGGCGCGCGGGTTCGCGAGCAGCGTGAAGTCGAGCTCGCCGATCGGGGGAAGCTCGAACGCACTGGTCACTTCGACGAGATCCTCGGGGATGAGCACGCGCGGGTAGGCCGCGATGCCGATGCCGGCGCGCAGTGCCGCGAGCATCCCGTTGACCTCGCGGGTGTTGCAGGTGATGCGCCAGGTGCGTCCCGCGGCTTCGAGTGCGCGGATCGCGGCTTCGCGCGAGACGCTCGGCGCCTGGTAGACGATGAGCGGCACGTGCGCATCCGCGTCGAGGCGCTGCGAGCGGTGCGCGACCCACACGAGCGGCTCGCGTCGCACTGTGCGGCCGTCGGTCTCTCCGGGCTCCTGCTTGACGTACACGAGGTCGAGCTGCCCCGCGGCCAGGCGCCGGGCGAGCTGACCGCTCTGCCCCACCGTGAGTTCGAGGTTGATGTGCGGATACAGCTGCCGGAAGTCGCGCAGCACCTGGGGGAGGTGGGTGAGCGCGAGGTCGTCGGCGGCGCCGAAGCGCAGCCGCCCGCGCATCGCGGATCCCACGAAGTAGGCGGCCGCTTCGTCGTGAGCGGCGAGGATGGTGCGCGCGAAGCCGAGCATCGCGTCGCCGTTGTCGGTGAGCTGCACGGCCCGGGTGTCGCGCACGATGAGCTGGCGCCCTGCGGCGGCTTCGAGTCGTCGGATGTGCTGACTGACGGTGGGCTGGCTGACGCCCAGCAGCTCGCCGGCGCGCGTGAAGCTCAGCGTGTCGGCGACGGCCACGAAGGTGCGCAGCAGGACCGGGTCGAACATCGGCGCCTTTCATTCGATTTCCGAATGGGAGTTATTGCAACGATAGTTCGCCGCAATGATCGGCGCCACCTAGCCTGGAGGCATGCCGTCCATCGCTCCACCCGATCACCACCCCGCGACGGAGCCCATCCCCACCTTCTCAAGCCGCCCGACGTGGCGCGAGAGCTTCGCCGCCCTCGGCGTCTACAACTACCGGCTGTATCTGGCGATGCTCGCGCTCGGCAGCACGGGCGGATGGATGGCGCGCGTCGCGATCGACTGGCTCGTGCTCGAGCTCACGGGCAGCGTGGCGCTCGTCGGCATCGCGGTGGCGCTTCAGTTCGCGCCCACCATCCTCCTCGGAGCGTGGGCGGGCGTCCTCTCGGACCGCGCCAACCGCCGCCTCATCATGCTCGGCACGCAGGCGTTCGCAACCCTCGCCAACGGTCTGCTCGCGGTGCTCGTCATCACGGGGCATGTGGAGGTGTGGCACGTGCTGCTGGTCGCCGGGCTCACCGGTGTCTCGTATGCGATCGAGGGCCCGAGCCGTTCGGCGTTCGTCTCGGAGATGGTCGGCAACGCACGCCTGCGCGGCGCCATCAGCCTGAACGCCACCACCTTCCACCTCGGCGGTCTCCTGGGCCCCGCGCTCTCAGGGGTGCTCATCGTCGCGGTCGGCTCCGGATGGTCGATCGCGATCAACTCGATGACCACCGGCATCGCCGTCGTCGCGATCCTCCTCATGCGCGTGCACGAGCTGCATCCGGCACCGCGGCAGCCGCGCCAGAAGGGGCAGTTCGTGGAAGGGCTGCGCTATGCGTGGGGCAAGCCCGCGATCTTCTGGACGCTCGTGCTGCTGGCATCGGTGTCGATCTTCGGCATGAATCTGCCCGTGCTGCTCGCCTCCGCCGCCGACGAGATCTATCGCACGGGTGCGGCCGGGTACGGCCTGTACAACTCGCTGTGTGCGGCGGGTGCGTTCATCGGCGCGGTCCTCTCGTCCCGGCGCATGACGCTGCGCCTGCGGGATGTGGTGGTCTTCACCGGCACTTACGGCGCCATCACGCTCGTCGCCGGATGGGACGGCTGGTACCCGCTGTTCCTCTCGGCGCTCGTGGGTATCGGAGTGAGCCGCCTCCTGTTCGCCATGACCGCCGAGGCGCTCACCCAGCTCTCGACCAACCCCGGCATCCGCGGCCGCGTCATCTCGCTCTACATCATGGTGCTCATGGGCGGTCAGGCTGCGGGCGGCGTCATCATGGGGTGGATCGCCGAGCACTGGGGCGGTCAGGTGGCGTTCTGGGTCGCGGGAGCGGTGCCGCTCACCACAGCGATCGTCGTGGCGATCGTCGTGGCCGCGCGGCATGAGATGCGCGTCGCGGTCAGCCTGCGCACACCGCGGCAGCTGGTGCGGATCGTGCGGCGGGAACCGCTCTCCTAGCCGGCGACCGGTCAGCCGGGCGCGTCAGGAGACGCGCTCGGCGCGATCCAGGAGCGCCTCGACCTCGTCGACCGCGAGGGTCGGCATCGTCTGCGGACTGATCGAGTCGGTCGCATCTCCCAGCACGTCATCGACGAGCTTCGAGAGCATCTGCACGGCATCCTCGACGACCTCAGCCGAACGCGTCTCGGTACCGTGCAGCAGCCAGCGCGCCACCTCGAGCTCCGACAGGAGCGTGGCGCGCTGACGCAGGCGACGATCCACCTGCCCGCGCACGCGGGTGTACGCGTCGAACACGGCATCCGCGATGCCCTCGCGGCGGGTGCCGAGCACCCAGGCGAGGTCTCGCGCCGGGTCGCCGACGCGCAGATCGTGCCAGCCGAGGATGCCCGAGACATCCGCTGAGGATGCGAGGAACGAGTCGGCGGACAGATCGCCGTTGATGACGGCGGGGGTGAACTGCCAGAGGCCGGCATCGTCGCCCGCCGCCTGCCAGCGTCGCACGAGCGCGGCGGGAACGAGACCGGTCGAGATCGCGCGGTCGATGAGTGTGAGGCACGCGTGCTGGGATTCGGCCGCCGTGAACGCGGGGAGCCCTGCATCCGTCACGAGGCTCGTGGGGAGCACATGGATGGCGGCGATCGCTTCGCCGATCGAGGTCGCGAGAGCGCGGTCGATGCCCGTGGACGACACCGGGGTGCCTCCGATGAACTCCGAGACGACGGCACGCGTGCCCGTCACGGGCGCGTGGCCGGCGAACGTGGGCACATCGAACGGGAGGCGCGATCGCACCCCCTGGCTGAGCGCGCGCACCGCGACGATGTCGGCCGACTGCTGCTGCTCGGCGCGCTCGGACCGCGGAACGCTCACGATCAGCATGCGTCCATCGCGACCGGTGACCACCGCGGAGTCGAAGTCGCCGCCGGAGGAGCCGAACGGTGCCGCGCCCACGACGTCGAGGTCGGCGATGGCTGAGGAGGCGAGCGCCGCTAGAGTGAAGGGGGATCTGGCCATGGCGACAGGGTAGGTCGCCCCCGCCCGGCGGCCCCGGCACGCCACGCCTGTAGCGGCGTTCTCACGGCCCCGCACGCGGGATTCTCGGATGGTCGCGGATGCGGATGAGGAGCACATGAGCGGGTCGGTTCAGCCGGATCAGGTTCCCCCAGGACGCCCGCCGCTCACGCCCGCCCTCTCGCGCTCCGCTCTCGACCGCGACTACCTGAGCCGCATCGGCGGTGTGCTCGCGCTCGCCGAGGATCCGCGCACCCGGATCGTCGCGCTGCACGACGGCCGTGCGTTCGGCACCGCGGAGGGTCTGCGTCTGCTGCACACCCCGGCGCTTCCCTCGCTCGACGTCGAGACGGCGGTGTTCCTCGGCCGGGCGCGCGAGGCGTCGCCCGACCTGGAGCAGGGTGCCGCAGTGCTCGCGATCCTCCTCGACGACGACCAGGCTGCCGAGCTCGACGGCGAATGGCTCGACTTGCGGCGGGTGGGGGCGCGGCTCTCCGATCGTGACGCGGGGCTCTTCACGCAGGCGCTCGCACTCGCCAACTGGCACCGCGTGGCGCGCTTCTCGCCCGCGACGGGCGCCGCGACCTCGGTGACCCAGTCGGGCTGGGTGCGCGTCGATCCCGAGCTCGGCACCGAGCACTACCCGCGCACCGACCCTGCGGTCATCGTGGCCGTGCTGGATGACGACGACCGCATCCTGCTCGGCTCGAACGTCACCTGGGAGCTGGGACGCTTCTCGCTGCTCGCGGGGTTCGTGGAGCCGGGGGAGTCGCTCGAGGCAGCGGTCGTGCGCGAGATCTTCGAGGAGGCCGGGGTGGTCGTCACGGATCCCGTCTACCGCGGCAGTCAGCCGTGGCCGTTCCCTGCGTCCCTCATGCTCGGATTCGAGGCGCGCATCGCCCCTGACACCTCGCCCGAGCCGACGCCCGACGGCACCGAGCTGCGCGAACTCCGCTGGTTCACGCGCGACGATGTGCGCGCCGAGGTCGAGGCGGGCACACTGCTGCTGCCCGGGCCCGCATCGATCGCACACGCGATCATCGCCGACTGGTTCGGCGAGGCGCTGCCGAGCGGAGTGCGCCCGTGACGAGCGATCTTCTCGCAGGGCTCGACGACCAGCAGCGTGAAGCAGCCGAGACGCTCCTCGGGCCCGTCTGCATCCTCGCGGGTGCGGGCACCGGCAAGACTCGCGCGCTCACCCACCGCATCGCGCACGGCGTCGCGACAGGCGTCTACACGCCCGACCGCGTCATGGCGCTCACCTTCACGACCCGTGCGGCAGGCGAGCTGCGCTCACGCCTGCGCCGGCTCGGTGCTGAGGGGGTCACGGCGCGCACCTTCCACGCCGCCGCACTCTCGCAGCTCAGCTACTTCTGGCCCCAGCTCGTGGGTGGGCGCACACCCGAGCTCGTCTCGGGCAAGGCGCGCGTGCTCGGCCACGCCGCCGAGTCGCTGCGCATCCGCGTCGACACGGCCGTGCTTCGTGATCTCGCGTCCGAGATCGAATGGCGCAAGGTCCGCCGCATGTCGCTCGAGGAGTACGAGCGCCAGGCGCGCGCGAACCGCGTGATGCCGACGGGGCTCTCGGTGGAGGCGGTTCTCGAGCTGCAGCAGCGCTACGAAGACCTCAAGGATGAGCGCCGCCAGATCGACTTCGAAGACGTGCTGCTCATCACGGCGGGCATGATCGACGCCGAGCCGCGCGTCGCCGAGCAGGTGCGCGAGCAGTACCGGTTCTTCGTCGTCGACGAGTACCAGGACGTCTCGCCGCTGCAGCACAACCTCCTGCAGCTGTGGCTCGGTCCGCGCACCGACGTGTGCGTCGTCGGCGACGCCTCCCAGACGATCTACTCTTTCGCGGGCGCGTCGAGCGACTACCTGCTCGGCTTCGGATCGCGCTACCCGGATGCCACGGTCGTGCGCCTCGAGACGAACTACCGGTCGTCGCCGGGCGTGCTCGCCGCCGCCAACCGCCTCATGCGGGGGCGACCGGGCGCGCTCGAGCTGATACCGGCGACCCCCGGCGACACGGCAGAGCCCGTCGTCACGCGCTGGGGAACGGATGCCGAGGAGGCCGCCGGCATCGCCGACATGATCGCGCAGCAGATCGCATCCGGCGTCGCCCCCGAGACGATCGCAGTGCTCTACCGCGTGAACGCGCAGTCGGGTGCGCTGGAGGCGGCGCTCGCCGCCCGCGGCATCAGCGCCCGCCAGCTCGGCGGCACGCGCTTCTTCGACCTCGATGTCATCAAGCGCGCGGTGCTCGAGCTCATGAGCCTCGCCCGCACCGGCTCTCGCAAGGGCATGTACGAGACGGTCGCGGATGTCGCGATGAGCATCGGGTGGACGGTCGACCCACCCGAGACGCAGGGTGCCGTGCGCGAACGCTGGGAGGCGCTCAACGCGCTCGTCGAGCTCGCCGACAACGCACCGAAGACCATGACGCTCGTGCAGTTCGTCGCCGAGCTGCGGGAGCGCCAGAGCACCCAGCATGAGCCGACGATGTCGTCGGTCGTGCTGTCGACGTTCCACGGTGCGAAGGGTCTCGAATGGGACCACGTGCACCTTGTGGGTCTCAGCGAGGGGCTCATGCCGATCTCGCACGCTAAGGGCTTCGACGCGATCGACGAGGAACGGCGTCTGCTCTACGTGGGGATCACGCGAGCACGGCGGACACTCGCGCTGCACTGGGCCTCGGAAGGGCTGCGCTCGCGTCCGCGGGAGCCCAGTCGCTTTCTGGCTGAGCTGCGCAGCGGCATTCCGGGTGCGGCTCGAACCGCAGCGAGCTGACCTCGACGCCGTCGCCCCCGATCCGCAGCGCCCCCTCGAGCACTGCGCCGTCGCCACGCAGGTGGCGGAGGATGCGTCGCGCCGCCTCGGCGACGGCGGTCGCGGAGCGCACCGGGTCGTGTGCGGGCGGCTCAGCATGCGCGAGCTGGGCGGCGATCGCCGGCCACGCCGGGTCGCGGTCGCGCTGATGCAGACCCACGCAGTGCAGGCATGCCGTCGTGCCCGGCTCGACGAGCGGTCCGATCGTGATCGCGGCTTCACCCGTGACGACCGGCAGGTGCGGCACATCGCCCTGCAGCCAGCGTCGGTGCTCGGCGGGCGAGACGACATGATCCGCGACGATCACCACGAGATCCGCCGCCGCGGGATCTGAAGTGAGTGCCCCGGCGGCGTGCAGCAGTCGCGCGAGGTCGGCGGCGACGCGGTTGGCGCCGAGCACGAGCGCGCGAGCGCCCGCCTGCGGCGCATCCGCGGGCAGGAGCGCGGGGGAGAGCGTGTCGCGCAGGCGCTCGGCCTGCCGCGGCGTCACCCCGAACGTGGAGGCGAACATCGCGAATCCCGACTCCGAGACACCCGCCTGCACGATCGCGAACAGCCGCTCGATGCCGGGGCTCACATCCGGGATGACGGCGAGCACCGGGTCGACGCCCACCTGCACCGTGCGCGGGTCGCGCCACACCACGGGGAGTGTCGGATCGAGTCGCAGCACCATCCGTCAACCCTGCCGCGCGGTGCCGCAGCCTGACGTGCGCTCTCCACAGGCGACGGCGCATCACGCGTAGATGCGACGCAGGATGCTGCGCTCCGCCCATGCCCACGCCCCGGAGACTGCGAGGTAGAGCCCCGCGGCGAGCGGCACGACCGCGAGCGCGGCGACGGTGAGGAACGGCGCCCAGCTGAGCGGACCGCGCGGGTCGAGCGCGGCCGGCAGCTGAGCGGAGGCGGCAGGTGCGTCACGCAGCGTCAGGCGGCGGTTGAGCCACGCGACCGCCACGAGCACGAGCGCGAGCGCCAGGAAGGTGAGATCGCCGAGCATGGCGCCGCCCAACACATCGCCGAGGCGCCGCCCCAGGTCGGTGCCGAACGCGGGGGCGGTGAGCAGGCCGTTCGGCTCGCCCGCGATCGTCGGCAGCACGAACAGCGCGTACACGAGCGAGATGACGGGCATCTGGGCGAGCAGCGGCAGGCATCCGGCAAGCGGCGACACCTTCTCGGCCGCGTACAGCTCCATCGTCGCGCGCTGGAGCTTCTGGGGGTCCTTGCGGTGGCGTCGTTGCAGCTCGGCCAGCTGCGGCGCCAGGCGGCGGCGGTTCTGCGCGGCTTTCGCCACGGAGACGCCCACGGGGATGAGCAGGGCGCGCACGGCGACCGTCACGAGCACGATCGCGAGGGCGGGCGTCACCAGGGAGCCGAGGGATTCGAGGCCGCTGGCGGCGACCGAGAGGATGGCGGCGAGGGGTGGGAAGTCGAAGGGATTCATGGGTGCTCCTGGGTCGGATGCGGGCAGACGGGATCATCTGGCCGCCCGAACCCGGAGCGGGTGGGTGCGCGGGGTGCGCGTCAGGCGGCCGAGAGGGCCAGCCCAGGAGCGCGGGAGCGGATGTGTCCGCGCGCATCCGGATGCGAGAAGTCGGGCAGATGCCCGAGCAGCACAGCGTGGCGGCGCGAGCGTGCGCCGACCGCGGTGAGCCGCGGTCGTGCGGCGCTCGTCGCGCGCACGACGGCGACGAGCGCCGCCGCGAGGGCCGCCGTCAGCGCCGCAGCACCGAGGGCCGCGAGCATCGCGCCCGGCTCATGCACGCCGAGCATCCCGAGCACGACGACGATGCCGTGCAGGAGAGCGACGAGGAACGCGGGCATGGCGACAGCATCTCACATCCGCTCTGACGCGTCCCCCGTCGGGGAGCGGCGAAGCCGCGATGGGGCTACACTCGGGACCGAACACGGGAGTCCGGTGTGCCGGGCTGAGAGGAAGCTGCTCCAAGCTTCGACCGTCGAACCTGATCCGGATCATGCCGGCGCAGGGAGGCAATCTCAGGGTCCGTCTGCATCAGCAGTCGCCCACCCGTGCCGCTTTCCGACCAGAAAGGGCACGTATCGTGACCACCGCATCAACCGACACTCCCGCCACGGCGTCCGCCGCCCCGGCTTCGAAGCGCTGGCGGGTCGTCGACATCGTCGTCGCCGCCGTCCTCGGCGTCGCAGTCGGTCTCATCTTCATCCTCTGGAACGCGTCCACCGATCCGCTGCGCGAGCTCATCGGCGCCGCGATCCCCGGCGCGAGCGCGATCGTCGCGGGCGTCTGGCTCATCCCGGGCGTGCTCGGTGCGCTCGTGGTGCGCAAGCCCGGGGCGGCGCTGTTCACCTCGCTCGTCGCGGGATCGGTGAGCGCCCTCGTCGTCAACCAGTGGGGCTGGTGGACGCTCGAGTCGTCGCTCGTGCAGGGTCTCGGCGCGGAGCTCATCTTCGCCCTCTTCCTGTACCGCCGCTTCGGCATCGTGGTGGCGGCGCTCGCCGGCATCGGCTCGGGCATCGCGCTCGCCGTCAACGACCTGCTGCTCTGGTACGCCTCGATTGCGACGCCCACGTTCTCGACGATCTACGTGGTCGCCGCGATCATCTCGGGGGCGCTGCTCGCGGGTGTGCTCTCGTGGCTGCTCGTGCGCGCTCTCGCCGCGACAGGTGTGCTGAACCGCTTCGCCGCGGGCCGCGAGCGCACCGAGCTCGTCTGAGCCTGCGGAGCCGGTGAGACTGTGACGGAGGCGACGCCCGTGGGCGCGCGGATCGAAGCACGCGGATGGGGCTGGCGGCACGCCGGTCGCCGCGACCCTGCCGTGCGCGCCCTCGATCTGGTGATCGAGCCGGGGGAGCGCGTGCTGCTGCTCGGCGCCTCGGGCGCGGGCAAGTCGACCCTCCTGCATGGTCTCGCCGGCATCCTCGGCGGTGCCGACGAGGGGGAGCAGTCGGGGGAGCTGCTCGTCGATGGCGCCCCCGCCGCCGACGCACGCGGGACTGCGGGGCTCGTGCTGCAGGATCCGGATTCCCAGGCGGTGCTCGCGCGCGTGGGCGACGACGTGGCGTTCGGGCTCGAGAACCTCGGCGTGCCCGCTGACGAGATGCACCGGCGTGTGCCGGAGGCGCTCGCCGCGGTGGGGCTCGACGTGCCGCTCACGCACTCCACGTCGGCGCTCTCGGGCGGCCAGAAGCAGCGCCTCGCGCTTGCGGGGGTGCTCGCGATGCAGCCGCGTCTGCTGCTGCTCGACGAGCCCACAGCGAACCTCGACCCGCAGGGGGCGGAGGAGGTCGTCGCCGCGGTCATCGACTCGCTTGCGGGGCGCACGCTCGTGGTCGTCGAGCATCGCGTCGATCTGTGGTGGGGGCACGTGGATCGCGTGGTCGTGCTGGGCATCGACGGGGTGATCTCCGATGGCACGCCGGAGGCGGTGCTCGACTCGTCGCGCGCGGAACTCGAGGCGGCGGGAGTGTGGTTGCCGGGCGCCGCAGCGCGCCTGCCGCGCTATCCGGCACCCACCGCGGGGCCGATGCTGCTGCACGCCGAGGGGCTCGCCGTGAGCCGTGCGGGCACGCGGGTGCGCCGTCGTCGGCGTCGCCGTGCCGAGGACGACACCGAGGCGCGCCTCGCCGCCGCGGCGGCACGCGGCCTCGACGTGACGGTGCGCGCGGGTGAGGTGCTCGCTCTCACTGGTCCCAATGGTGCCGGCAAGACGACCCTCGCGCTCACCCTCGCGGGCCTGCTCGAACCCGTCGCGGGAACCGTCAGCGCGACCCCGGGGCTGGCGGGCAGTGCATCCTCTGATCCGGCGTCATGGCGGTCGCGAGAGCTGCTCACGCGCATCGGCTTCGTGTTCCAGAGCCCCGACCACCAGTTCCTCACCACGACGGTGCGTGCCGAGCTCGAACTCGGGCAGCGCGCGCTCGGAGGCGAGCCCGACGGTGCGCACATCGACGAGCTGCTGGGGCGGCTGCGTCTCGACAGGATCGCGCGCGCGCATCCGTTCGGCCTCTCGGGCGGCGAGAAGCGGCGCCTCTCGGTGGCGACCGTGCTCGCGACGTCGCCCCGGGTGCTCGTGCTCGACGAGCCGACCTTCGGGCAGGATGCCCGCACCTGGCGCGAGCTCGTAGCGCTGCTCGCTGAGCAGCGGGACGCCGGCCGCGCGATCGTCGTCGTCACGCACGACCGAGGGCTCGTCGACGCGCTGGATGCGCGTGAGTTCGCGCTCGGTGCCGCCGTCGCCGCGGGGGAGGCGTCATGAGCGACCTGCTCGCGCCCGTCACCGGGGACCGCCTCGTGCACCGCATCAACCCGGTCGCCAAGATCGCCGCATCCGCTGCCGTCGGGATCGCGCTCATCAGCACCATCGACTGGGTCTCCGGGGTGGTGGCACTCGTGCTCATCGGCGCGCTCATCCCGTTCGCGGGGGTGCCGTGGCGCACCCTTCTGCTGCGTCTGTCGCCGATCCTCGTCGCGGCGCCGCTCACCGGGCTCACGCTCGCGCTCTACGCCGAGCCGTCCGGCCGCATCCACTGGAGCTTCCTGCTCGCGACGGTGAGCGACGGCTCGCTGCAGTTCGCCACCGCGGCCGTGCTGCGCGTGCTCGCGATCGGGGTGCCCGCGGTGCTGCTCATCGCGACCGTCGACACGACCGACCTCGCCGATGGCCTCATCCAGACCTGGCGTCTGCCCGCACGATTCGTGCTGGGAGCTCTCGCCGGCTTGCGGATGATCGGACTGCTCGTCGACGACTGGCGCGCCCTCGTGCTCGCCCGCCGCGCTCGCGGGGTGGGGGACGCGGGCGGATTCTTCGGGCGGATGCGGTTCCTCGGCTCTGTCGCGTTCGCGCTGCTCGTGCTCGCACTGAGGCGGGCGAGTTCGCTCGCCACCGCCATGGAGGCGCGCGCATTCGGCGGAGACACCCCGCGCACGGCGGCGCGCACGGCGCGCTTCGGTGCCGCCGAATGGGTGCTCGTGCTCATCGGCATCGCCATCGGGGCGACCGCGATCGCCGTGTCGATCGCCGCGGGCACCTTCCACCCGATCCTCGGGCCGCGTTCGTGACCGTGCGCACTGATCGTGACATCGATCCGGCGCCGCTCGCTGCCCTCCTGACCCGCGGCGTGCAGCCGTTCGTGCTGCTCATCGACGGGCGCTCGGGTGCAGGCAAGACCGTGCTCGGGCGCGAACTCGCGGCGCGCACCGGCGCGACGCTCGTGTCGCTCGACGAGGTCTACCCCGGATGGGACGGACTCGCCGCAGGCGGCGCGGCCGTAGAGGGCATCATCCGCGACGGCAGCTGGCGGCGATGGGATTGGGTCGCTGGCGGCCCGGCCGCGACGGCGCACATCGATCGCACCGGGTCGCTCATCGTCGAAGGATGCGGCGCTCTCTCCCGTGCCTCACGTGCCCTCGCGGACCACTCGTGGTGGATCGATCGCGATGCCGATGAGCGGCGGGAACGCGCGCTCCGCCGCGACGGCGACACCTACGCTCCGCACTGGGAACGCTGGGCGCGTCAGGAGGATGCGCACATCGCGCGCGAGGATCCGGAGGCGCTCGCCGACCTCATCATCCGCGACGGGAAGGTGCTCACCGGCTCCACCGAGTGATGAACGGGCCGCCCTCCCATTGCGTGGTGAGGCTCGAACCCGAGCAGGTCACCAGAAGACGCCCCTCGGCGTCGCCGAGGCCCGGCACCTCCATCGGGGTTGTGGTCGAGACCCCCTCGACGGCGGTCGTGGTCTCGATGTCGTAGGCGGAGGCGTCGATCTCGTCGAAGATCATCGCCGCGCTCGACGCGGAGGAATCCCACGCCCATGCTGCCGACATCGAACCGGTGTGCCGCTGCGCGATCGTCATCACGGGGCCGTCGGTCGGCTGGAGGTCGACCGCGATCGACAGGTCGTTGTCGAAGCGGAACCTGCCGTCCTCGGTGATGTGCAGGCTCTGGCCGCCGGCCGCGCGGTGGGTGAGGACCGGCATGCCCGTGTCCTCGAGCATCACCGCAAGCTGGGCGGCGAGATCGTCGACGTCGGCGTGCCACGTGCCGCTGACGCACGCTGTTGGGGTGGTCTCGCCGTCAGCGGCCCCGGTGTCGTCGCTGGGCAGACCTGACGGCCCGCCAGCCCCTGGCCCGGGTTCGGTTCCGCCGGTGCATGCGGTGAGCGCTGCGACGAGCGCGAGCGCTGCGACGAGCGCTGCGGAGCGGGTGGTGGGCTTGAGGGCGGGGGTGCTGTCCATATGAAGACTCCTCGAAAGCGGCGTCTTCGGATGGTACGGGGCGCGGGCGCGGCGCGCGAGCCCTCATCTTCGGTGGACGAACTACGAGTCAGGCCCAGCCGAGGCGGTGCAGCTCGTCGTCGTCGATGCCGTAGAAGTGGGCGATCTCGTGCACGAGCGTGATGTGGATCTCGTCGCGCAGCTCATCCTCGGTCTCGCAGATCGCGAGCAGCGGCTCGCGGAACAGCACGATCCGATCCGGGAGTTCGCCGAACCCGTAGCGGTCGCGCTCGGTCAGGGCGACGCCGTCGTACACGCCGAGCAGGTCGAGCGAGCCGTCCTCCGGGCGGTCCTCGCACACGAACACGACATTCTCGAGACCGTCGACCATCTCATCCGGCAGGGCGTCGAGCTCGTCGATGACGATCTTCTCGAACTCCTCAGCGGTCAGCTCCAAGCTCATTCGGCCTCCAATAGGTCCACGAGCACCCACTGCAGCTCGCCGAGCCAGCCGTAGATGTCGGCCAGAGGGCTCTCGCCCGGCTCATCGTCGTCGGTGAGGATGCCGAGGCGCGTGCCGATCATCATCCGCACATCGGTGAGGCCGCGCGCCCACGTGGCGCACGTGTCCTGATCGAGAACGACCGTGCCTGCCGTCGCCGTCTCCGCGATGCACGTGACGGCTGCGATCTTGCGCTCCGCGAGCTCGTCGCGGGTGAAGCGACGGAAATCGGACGCGGCCTCCGGGTCATCCGTGTAGGCGTCGGGGAAGAGCCGGGTGAGCAGCGCGGCGTCGTCGAGCTCCGGTTCGCGCACGACATCCGCGAACTGATTGGCGAGCACCGCCAGCAGGCCCGCTTCCTCCGGTTCGAAGTCGATCCGCACGCCCTCGTCGACGAGGCCGATCCTCATGTGCCGTCCTTCGCGATCGTCGCATGCAGCCCGTACTCGTGCATCGCCTGCGCGTGCCGCTCCATCTCCTCGCGATTGCCGGAGGCGACGACAGCGCGACCCTCGGTGTGCACGAGCATCATCAGACGCTCCGCCTCTTCGCGGGAGTAGCCGAAGTAGGTGCGGAACACGTGCGCCACGTAGTTCATCAGGTTGATCGGGTCGTTCCACACGATCAGCACCCACGGCACATCGAAGCGAGTCGCTGTGTCGCGGTCGAGAACGGGAGACGCCGTGGTGGACGAAGAATCACCTGACATGCGCGCCTCGATCGACGTCGAAGAGAAAACCCTGTTCGGGGTGGAATTGGGGCGATCGACGGGACTCGAACCCGCGACATCCGGCACCACAAGCCAGCGCTCTACCAACTGAGCTACGACCGCCATGCTGCTGAAGCAACGAGACGATTCTACGGTATCCGCGAGGCCCATTTTGACACCACGTCTGCGGCGGCGTTCTGAGCCTCCTCGCTCGTGGGCCCGGGGTCGGCTACGAACGCCACCTTGCGGTAGTAATCGAGCTCCCGGATCGACTCCAGAATGTCTGCGAGAGCGCGGTGTCCGCCGTTCTTAGCGGGTGCCTGGAAGTACACGCGCGGGAACCAGCGGCGCGACAGCTCCTTGATGCTCGACACGTCGACGTTGCGGTAGTGCAGATACGAGTCGATGCGCGGCATGTACTTCGCCAGGAACGCACGGTCGGTGCCGATCGTGTTGCCCGCGAGGGGTGCGGTGCCGTGATCCGGCACGAAACGCTGGATGTACTCGAGCACCTGGAACTCGGCATCCGCGAGGCTCACGCCGTTCGGGATCTCCTCGAGCAGCCCCGAGCTCGTGTGCATGTCGCGCACGAAATCGTTCATGTGGTCGAGCGCCGACTGGTCGGGCCGGATCACGATCGAGAACCCGGCATCGAGCGGGGTGAGCTCGTAGTCGGTGACGACCACAGCGACCTCGACCAGCTCATCGACCTCGAGGTCGAGTCCCGTCATCTCGCAGTCGATCCACACCAGGCGTTCGGATGTCGCACTCACGGGTCAACTCTAGTCGTGTGCCTCCGACGGCCAGCGGCTCGGGGATCGGAGGAGACGCCTGCGGTAGCCTGGAGTGCTGCCCTCGTAGCTCAGCGGATAGAGCAGGAGCCTTCTAATCTCTTGGTCGCAGGTTCGATTCCTGCCGGGGGCGCCAAGCGGAAGGCCCTCGGATCCTGGAGCGGATCTCGAGGGCCTTCTCTGTGATGAGGCGGGGGCCAGTAGTACCCGAATTCCCGGCCCCCGCCGGTCTCAGGGACGCACCGCGCGGTGCACGCCGAGCGCTGTGAGCCCGAGGAGGGCGAGCATGCCTCCGAGGACCAGCAGCGCCTGCCACTCGCCACCCGTCTGCGCGAGCTGGCCGACTGCCGCGGGGCGAACCGCGGGGGCCGCGGTCGGATCGCCGGCGCCGGGCTCCTCGGTGATCGGGTCGTCGCCGCCCGGCTCATTCCACTCCGCGATCACCACGTAGTGCAGTTCGCGGACGGTCTCGTTGCCGGCGTTATCGATGGCGCGGAGCTGAGCGATGAACTCGCCGGCCTCGCTCGTGTCGAGGGTGATGGCCTCGCAGCTCGCGACACCGGATACCTCATCCGAGCACTCCGGGGTCACCGTGACGTCGGCGCCGATCAGGAGAGCGTGACTTGCGTCGAACGCCTCATCGATCGTCGGACCCGTCCAGTCGATGTCGAAGCCGTGGAAGAACGTCGCGGAGTTCGCGTTGTTCGTGGCGGTGCGGCTGTGCACCACGAATCGGCCCTCGGTTTCGAAGTCCGCCTCGAAGCGCGGGCCCTCGAGGCTCTCCCAGCCGTTTCCGCGGTTGATCGAGATCTCGGCGATGGCGTCTTCGCCCGCGTTCGCACCGACGAAGGCACCCGAGACGGGCGTGGTGTACCAGCCACTCGCCGATCGCTCCGCGTCCGTTTCGAACGAGACGGACAGCAGATCCGCTTCCGAGATCACCTGGTAGCTGAGCGTGCGCTCGGTGCGGTGACCTGCCTCGTCGACCGCCGCGATGGTGACGCTGTTGGTGCCGAGCGTCGACGTGGGCAGAAGCCCGCCTGGGGCGATGTCGCCGCCGCAGCTGCGCACACCCGAGAGCGCGTCCGCGCACGCGTAATCGACAGGAACAGCTGATCCCCGCAGGATCCGAACCGGCTCGCCGCCGGAGAAGTCGACCGGGGCGTCGACGGTGAGCGTCGGCGGGGTCAGGTCGATGCGCACGTAGGTGTCCCGGATGCCATCGAACGTGGTGCGGTGAAAGAGACGGTGCACGCCCTCGGTCGCCACGTGGTGCGTGTAGAGGCCTGTGGTGCTGTGGGTCCACAGGCCGCCGGTGCTGAAGTACACCATGCCCTCGGTGTTCGCACCGGCGAGCGTGCGGGTGATGTGCAGCTCGACGGGAACGGGGCTCCACCCCGAGAGGGTGCCGGATGCGGCGGTCGCCGTCGTGATCGCGCGCTCGTCACTCGACTCCATCATGATGATGGCGCGCGTCTTCGTGGCAGTGCGGCCCTCCGCATCGACGGCGGTCACAGTCCAGTGGTACTCGCGATTGCGATCACCGGACCCGAGCGTGATGTGGTCACCCGAGCGGGCCCCGGACGCCTCGGTGCAGCTCACGATCGTCGAGTCGTCCGATCCGCACGAGAACTCGAGCGTGAGCACGAATCCTTCCGAGTACCGGGTGAAGAACATCGGACCGATGCCGTCCATCTCCACCCACGGGCCCTCGCCCGCTGCAGTGGATGCGTATTCCGCGCCGGCGGCCACAGAACGCTCGGCGGGCGACTCGGTGGTCGGGTCGAGCGGGGGGAGCACATCTGCTGCGGGAGGCTCCGGGATGCGGGAGTGGGCGTCGGTGACGGTGAGATCCGCGGGGGTGATCTGAGGAACGTCGCCCTCGTCAGCCGCCGCGAACGCCGCGCCCGTTCCGAGCGAGGTGACCAGAAGCGCGGTCGCGCCGGCTGCGCACAGGGTGCGCAGGGGGAGGAAGGTGTTCATGATTCTCCAGGTGTGGTGGTGGGTCAGGTCACTCGCGCACGAGCCGGTGGGCGTCGATCGCGACGGTGAGCACGGTGAGCAGGTGCAGCACGAGCAGGTGCAGGATGAACGCCACCCAGGCGGCGTCCTGCAGCGTGCCGTCCACGATCGCCACGGCGACCGCGGTGACGGGCCAGCTCGCGGCGAGGAGGGGCAGAATGCGCGCTGCACCGCGCCACACGCCGGCGGCTGCGATGGTGACGCCCGCGAGCCAGTACGAGATCTCGGCCGAGATCAGGGCTGTCTGAATGACGATCTCGGCGGTCGCCGCGGGCACGAAGACGCCGATGACGTAGAGCGCGGTGCCCGCGATGAGGCCTCCCGCGGCGGCGGTACCCGCGAGCCGTGCGACGCGGTGGGTGCCGAACGCGCCGGTCACGTGGGCCGCGATGACGATGACCGCGAGGCTCAGCACGAGCGCGGCTGCGCCGAACGAGCCAGCGGCGAAGCCGCTCGCATCCGCGGGCCACGGCATCGTGATGAGCGCCGCGGCGACCGCCAGCAGAACGGCTGCCGCCGTGCAGAGGATGCGCAGAGCGGCCGGCGTGGCGCCGCGTGGCCGCAGGGGCTGCTCGTTCTCCGACGTATCGGTTCGAGCAGGGGGAGGGAGTGCGACGGTGTGCATGGGAGGTCCTTAGGGGAGAGCGCCGTGGCGCGGTTGATGCCGTCGAGCCTCCCGAGCGCTCGTCCTGGGCGCCCAGGGCGCTCCTCCTGCGGTCCGCCCGGAAAATGTCCCGAAGGTTCCGGGACAAACGCCCTCCCATCCGGTCGCGTCGACTGCCACGATGGTCGGATGCAGCAGGGCTCAGGCGCCTCGTCCGCGCGCGCGGCCGCGCTCGTGTGCGCGTTTCTCGTTGCTGCCACGGCCCTCGCGACGTTCGCGCTCGATGTCGTGGCGCACCGCACCGGCCTCGAAGTCGTCGGCCCTCCCGGCTGGACCGGCGCATGGCGCGGCATCGTGCTCGGCGGTGTCGCCACCTGGATGCTCGTGCGCCTCGGGTGGCATCCGGTGCCGATCATCTTCGCCTGGGGCGCTCTGGGGGCCGCAGCCAGCGGGCTCGGAGCGGCATGGATCAACGCCTCGGTGACGTTCTGGCCGACCATTCCTTTCACTGAGCCTGCCGCGTTCCTTGCGTCGCGCATCGGCGACTCCGCTGTGCTCGCCCTCCCGGTCGCACTCCTGTTCTTCCCCACGGGGCGCATCGCGCGCGGGGTTCCGATGATCCTGACCGTGCTCGTCGGCGCTCTCGTCGCGTTCGCGGTGCTCGTGCGTCTCGCGGCGCCCGGGGAGGTCTTCTCGGGCGAAGTCGGGGGTCTGACGCCGGCGCTTCGCGACGCCATGGGCGACGGATGGTCGGCGCTCCTGCCAGTGGGCGTCTGGGAGAGCCTCGTTCTGCTCGTCGAGCCGGCGACCCTCGCCGCCCTCGTGCTGACGGTGATGATGGTCGCCGGGCGGATGTTCGGCGCCCCCGACGAGGTGCGACTGCAGCTCACCTGGGTGGTGTGGGGCGCGTTCGTGTTCGCTGTGCTGTTCGTGCTGTCGGCTCTCGCCCTTCCCTACTTCCTCGGGCAGGGGGTCGTCATCGTCGGGCTCGCCGTCCTCTGCACGGCGATCGCCATCGCGCTCGCACATCACCGGCTGTCGCGCATCGACCGGGTCGCGAGCTGGACCGCCGTCTACGCGTTCTTCGCGGTGGGCGTCATCATCGTCGACGTCGTGCTCATCGCACTCGTCGGCCAGCTCATCACCCACCAGCTGCTCGCGAGCATCTCGACGATCATCGCGCTCATCATCTACATGCCTCTCCGGGATCGGCTGCTGATTCTCGCGTCGCGGCTCGTGAACGGACGTCGCGGCGACCCGTACGGCGTCGTATCGTCACTGAGCGCCCGACTCGAGGAAGCCGTCGAGCCCGACGATCAGCTGCACCACCTGGCGAAGTCGGTCGCGCACGCGTTCGTCTCGCCGTGCGTCGTCGTCGAGGTCGACCGGCCAGACGGATCCCGCCTCGTCTCGCAGTACGGCTACACCGCCGACGAGCTCCTGCGCATGCCGCTCAGCTACCGCGGCGAGCGGATCGGAACGCTCAAGATGGCACCGGGGCGTCGCGCCCGGCTGACGGCGGGCGACGAGCAGCTGCTCGCCGACCTGGTGCGCCAGGCTGCCGCCGCGGTGCGGGCGAGCGCCCTCAGCACCGAGCTGCAGAGCATCCGCGAGGAACTGGTGCGTGCGCGCGAGGACGAACGGCAGCGCCTGCGCCGCGAGCTGCATGATGGCCTGGGGCCGGCGCTCGCGGGAGTCCAGCTGCGGATCGAAGCCGCCCGGAACACACTCGACGCTGATGCGCCCGCCGCGGCCGATCTGCTCGCGCGGGCGTCGGAGGACATCCGGGTGGCGGTCACCGAGATCCGAAGGCTTGCGCACGACCTGCGTCCGCCGACGCTCGACGACCTGGGTCTCGTGGGAGCCGTCGAGCAGCTCGTGCGCCGGCTGGCGGACGCGGGGGAGCACATCGTCGACACCGACATCACGGTTCCGACCCCGGTGCCCGCGGCGGTCGAGGTCGCTGCCTACCGGATTGTCTCGGAGGCGCTGCTCAATGTGCAGCGTCACGCTCGGGCCCAGCGCGCCTGGGTGTGGATGAATCACGAGCAGCACGCGCTCGTGATCGAGATCTCGGATGATGGCGCAGGAATCGATGCGGCGGCGGACGCGGGGGTCGGCCTGCTGTCGATGCGAGAACGCGCCGCAGAGCTCGGGGGAACGCTCGAGGTGCTGCGCCGCCCCGGAGGGGGCACCGTCATCCGCGCCGTGCTCCCCGCCCCCGCGCCCGCCCCGATCGCCGCGACGCCCCCGTATCCCCTCAGCGAAGAAGGTGCCGGATATGGCCGATGACCGCACGAACCCGTCGACCGAGGCGAGCATCCGCGTGATGCTCGTGGACGACCACCCCATCTACCGCGATGGCCTCGCGGCGCTGCTCGGCTCCCTGCGCGGCCTCGAGGTCGTGGGGACCGCGAGCGACGGGCGAGAGGCGATCGCGCTCGCCGACGAGCTGCAACCCGACGTGATCGTCATGGACGTGCAGATGCCGAACCTCGATGGCGTCGAGGCGACGCGGCAGATCGTGGCGCGACAGCCGCACGTCGGCATCGTCGTGCTCACGATGTCGGAATCGGACGAGACGGTCTTCCAGGCGATGCGCGCGGGCGCTCGCGGTTACCTCGTGAAGGGCGCAGGGCAACACGACATCTCGCGCGCCATCCGCTCCGTCGCCGAGGGCGACGCCGTGTTCGGCCCGAGCATCGCGGTGCGCATCGCCGAGTTCTTCGCAACGCCCGCGCCCGCCGCGAGCCAGGTCGCGTTTCCGCAGCTCACCGCGCGCGAACGGGAGATCCTCGAGTTGGTAGCCGCGGGGCGCTCGAACGCCGACATCGCCCGCGCGCTCTACCTGTCCCCGAAGACGGTGCGCAACAACGTGTCGAACATCTTCGTGAAGCTCCAGGTCTCCGGCCGCTCCGAGGCGGTCATCGCCGCGCGCGAAGCGGGGATGGGCACCAACCTGTAGCGCTCAGCCCCGCCCGTGCGTGCGGTGCGCGGCCGCTCAGCGCGACTGGTCGTTCGCGGGCTCGTCGACGATCTCCGCCACCTCGACGTCATCGGTGTCGGTGTCGGTGTCGAGCCCCGTGGTCGTGGTCGAAGCGAGCGGCGACGCGTAGCGGTTCACGAACACATCCGACGGCGTGAGGGTGGAGGCAGCCTCGGCCGGCTCGCCTGCCGCCTCATCCGGCGCGCTCACGATGGGCTGGCCCACCATGGTTGCGGCGGCGGGGGCGGTGACGGATGCGGGGATGATGACATCCGGCACGACCACATCGGGAGCGTGCTCGACGTTCTGGTCGGTGTTCGCCGTGAACTGCGCCTCGGCCCACTTCTGCTGCTCGGTGACGAGCGGGTCGACGCTCTGATCCTCGTAGCGCCAGCGCTCGAGGTCGGCGGCGAAGAGCTTGCGCGCCTTGTTGGGCTTGCGGAGCCACAGGATGAGACGGTCGCGGTACTCGCCCAGGGTCTGCTCAGCCTGGAAGCTGAAGCTCACCGAGTTGATGCGCATGTCCCTGAGCTGGTGAGCCGCCCAGTCGGCGGCGAGGTCGGATGCGGGGATCGGCAGCAGGCGCACCTGCGTGTCGGCTTCGCGCGCGAGGCGCTCGGAGTGCTCGCGGGAGGTGGGGGTCTCGCCGTGCCAGCGCACCGCATCCTGACCCACCGAGATGAGTGCGGCGACGGCGCCGGCGCGGGTCTCGTAATCACGCTGCCCGACGATCCGCTTCACCGTGCTGCGCCCGATGAGCGCGGCGATGAGGCCTGCCACGACGATCGCGACGAAGGGGATCACGGCCGAGACGAGCACCTGCTGTCCGGCATCTGAAGAGAACCAGGTCACGAAATCGTTCCACCACTGCATGGCCGAACCATAAGTCGACGGTCGGCAGAACGGACCGTCTTCCCCCCGCGTGGCGCGAAAACCCGGAGGCTGCGTTCAGCTTCGCGGGTTCAGCCTCGGCGAGCCGTTCCGTGCACCGCGAACGGCTCGATCGCGGCGATCTCGTCGGATGTCAGCGGCGCCTGGTCGAGGGTGTCGAGGTTGTCGTCGAGCTGACGCACGCTCGAGGCGCCGATGAGCGCGCTCGTCACGGCCTCCTGACGCAGCACCCACAGCAGCGCGAGCTGCGCGAGGGTCGCGCCACGGCTCTCCGCGATCTCGTTGAGGCCGCGAGCGCGCTCCAGGTAGACGTCGTCGATGGTGTCGGCGTCGATCCAGCGTCCCTCCGCGGCTCGCGAGCCGGCGGGGATGCCCTGCAGGTAGCGATTCGTCAGCAGGCCCTGCGCGAGCGGCGAGAAGACGATCGATCCGATGCCGAGATCGGCGATCGTCTCCAGCAGCCCCTCCTCGGGGAGGCGGTTGAACATCGAGTACGACGGCTGGTGGATCAGCAGCGGCACACCCTCCGCCGCGAGCGCCTCGTAGGCGCGGCGGGTGTCGTCGGGACCGTAGTTGGAGATGCCGGCGTAGAGCGCCTTGCCGCTGCGCACGGCGTGAGCGAGGGCGCCCATGGTCTCCTCGATGGGCGTCTCGGGGTCGGGGCGGTGGTGGTAGAAGATGTCGACGTAGTCGAGCCCGAGGCGCGTGAGCGACTGGTCGAGCGACGACAGCAGGTACTTGCGCGAACCCCACTCGCCGTACGGTCCCGGCCACATGTCGTATCCGGCCTTCGACGACACGATGATCTCGTCGCGGTAGGGGCGCAGATCGCTCTCGAGGATGCGTCCGAAGTTCTCTTCGGCGGATCCCGCGGGCGGGCCGTAGTTGTTCGCGAGATCGAAGTGGGTCACGCCGCGGTCGAACGCACGCAGCACGATGTCGCGCTGGGTGGTGAGCGGTCGGTCGTGCCCGAAGTTGTTCCACAGACCAAGGGAGATGCGGGGGAGCTTCAGCCCGCTGCGCCCGACGCGGGCGTACTCGAGGCGGTCGTAGCGATCGGAGGCGGCGGTGTACGGCATCTGCTCAGCGTAGGGAACGGAACGCCCCTGCGCCGCGTTGTACCCCCTGTCTCACCGAATCCCAGGAAAGTAGGGTCGCACCATGCGCACATTCGTTCTCGCCGGTGGCTGCTTCTGGTGCCTCGACGCCGTCTATCGCACGCTCGAGGGCGTGCAGGATGTCGTTTCGGGGTACACGGGCGGCTCGGTGCCCGACCCCTCGTACGAGCTCGTCTGCACGGGCACGACGGGGCACGCGGAGGTCGTGGCGGTGACGTTCGACGAAGAGGTCATCCCGTCGGAGGTCATCCTCGACGTGTTCTTCACGCTCCATGACCCACGTCAGCTGAATCGTCAGGGCAATGACGTCGGCACGCAGTACCGTTCGGCGGTGTTCTACGCCGATGAGGAGCAGAAGGCGGAGTTCGAGGCAGCGCGTGAGCGGGCATCCGAGCTCTGGGGTGGGGGAGTGGTCACCACGATCACGCGCCTGGGAGATTTCTACCGAGCTGAGGAGTACCACCAGGACTTCTTCGCGAAGAACCCTGGCCAGGGATACTGCATGGCGGTTGCCGTGCCCAAGGTCAACAAGGTGCGGAAGGGGTTCGCGCAGTACATCAAGGTCGCGTGAGTCCGGGGGTTGCGCTCCAAAGCTAATGGCATTAGCTTTTGGGGCCATGACCTCCTTCCTGAACCGCCCCGACGGCGACGCCCGGCGCCGCCTCGCCTACGCCGTCCGTGGCGCAGGTCCCCTCGTCATCACCGTTCCCGGCATGGGCGATCTGCGCAGCGCCGACGACGCACTCGCCGATGCGCTCCTCGCGGACGGCTTCCGCGTCGCACAGTTCGACCTGCGCGGGCACGGCGACTCCGACATCGGGTTCGCCGAGCTCGGCGACGCCGCCACCGCATCCGACATCGCCGCCCTCATCGACGAACTCGGAGGGCCGGCGCTCGTCATCGGAACCTCGATGAGCGCGTCGGCCGCGGTGCTCGCCGCCGCCCAGCATCCAGAGCTCGTGCGCGGGATCGTGCTGCTGTCGCCGTTCGTGCGCAACGCGCCCGGGGATCCGCGCATGATGCGCGCGATGTTCCGGATGCTGTTCGCACGACCGTGGGGCGTCGCAGCCTGGACCTGGTACTACCGCTCCGTCATCAACAAGGGCACGGCCCCTGCGGATCACGCAGCGCACGTCGCCGAGATCCGCGCGTGGCTGCGCCGACCCGGCCGCCTCGCCGACTTCCGCCGGCTTGCGGTGACCCTCGACCACTCCGAGGTCGCCGAGCGCGCAGCTGGCGTCACGGTGCCCGCACTCGCCGTCATCGGTGCGCTCGATCCCGACTACCGCGACCCCGCCGCCGAACTCGCGCACGTGGGCGATGTGCTGGGTGCCGAGACACTGCTCGTCGACGACGCGGCGCACTACCCCCACCGCCAGCGTCCGGAGCTCGTGTTGCCCGCGATCCGCGACTTCGCCGCCCGCACCGCGGGCGCACGGAACGGCACCCGTGCCTAGGGCGGGACTCAGTCGAGATGCGGTCGTCGCGATCGCCGTCGAACTCCTCGACGACGATCCCGCCACGCCGCTGACACTTGCCCGCGTCGCGGCGCGGGCAGGGGTCGCTGTGCCGAGTCTCTACAAGCACGTCCCCTCGCTCGACGCCCTGCGTGACGCCGTCGCCACCGTCGCCATCATGCGCTTCACCGAGGCGGTCGAGCAGGCGGCCCCGTCGAGCGACGGGCGCAGCGCCGTCCGATCCGTGGGGCGTGCCATCCGTGCGTTCGCGACCGCGCATCCCGGTCTCTATGCAGCCAGTCAGCCCGCGCCCGGGCACGAATCATCAGCAGATTATGTCGCCGCGGCCTCGCGTGCCGTCGCCGCGCTCTCGACCGCGCTCGCCGCGGGCGGGGTGCCCGAGGAGCGCCGCGTCGATGCCGTGCGCATCCTGCGCGCCGCCACCCACGGCTTCATCGTGCTCGACGCGGCGGGCGGGTTCCGGATGCCGGACGACGTGGATGCGAGCTACGAGCGCCTGCTCGACGTCACCTGGGCGGGGCTCGCGACCCTCGGGGAGCACTCGCCTGAATGATCGCCGAGAGGTGGGTCCGCGCGCGTGCACGCGGAGTACGGTCGAGGCACGAGCCGTGCCACATGCAAGGGAGTCGATCATGAGTGACAGCAGCACCATCGACCAGCGCTGGGTCGCGTTCGGCGAATCGGGAGCCCTCGGAACCATCCACCGCGTCGGGGACACATTCAAGATGAAGCTGCTCTCCGACACCGAATATCGCGGCAGCTATCCGAGCCTCGACGTCGCCAAGAGCGCCCTCCACGCGGCGCTCCTGCCCGGATCCGACATGCCGGAGTTCCGCGAGCACTGAGGGTCCACCCCTCCTCCACCTGTGCGGGCCGCGCCGCGCGTCCACGAGACGGCGGCGCGGTCCGTCGTGCGGGTGCGGGATCCGCGACGCTTCGGGGACGACGCACGGTCGGGGTGAATCCGGCACGACGACCACGGCCGTGCGTCGCCCATCCGCACGCACCCCTGGAGGAGCCATGCCCGACACGATCACCGTCACGGGACTCATCGCGACGCCCATCACCCACACCGTCACGAGCGAAGGGCTCGAGATCAGCTCGTTCCGTCTCGTCTCGCATCACCGCCGCTTCGACCGCGACACCCGAAGCTGGGTCGACGGCGACACCAACTGGTTTTCGATCACGGCATTCCGGCAGCTGGCCGCGAACCTGCACACCTCCCTCGAGAAGGGGCAGCGCGTCGTCGTCACGGGGCGACTGCGCGTGCGCGAATGGCGCGACGGCGAGAAGAGCGGGCGGGATGTCGAGATCATCGCCGATGCCCTCGGGCCCGACCTCGCATGGGGCACCGCCGAGTACACGAAGACGCCTCGCGCGGCTGCCGCGACGCAGGGTGCTCCCCAGGTCGCCGAGGCGCCGACAGCCGCCGACGCTGACGCCGCGGGCTTCCCCGCCGAGAGCGAACTCGCCGAGGCGCTGCCGTTCTAGACTCGTGAGCGCTACGCCGATCGGGCGGAGCGCACCGAGAGGAACCCATGAGACGACCGCGCCGCACGACCGCCGCTGTCATCCTCGTGGCCGCATCCCTCGCACTCGTCGGCTGCACGGCGCAGGCCCCCGCGCCCACGACGGCGCCTGTCGAGTCTCCCGGCGCGACGCCCACGCCGGAGCCCACGGTCGCTCCCGAGCCCGTCTTCGATGGCACGGCCACCGATAACAAGGCGTTCTTCGACTGGGTGAACGAGGAGCTCATCGCCTCGGGGACCGCGCTCAACGGGGCTGCATTCGTCGACAACCTCGAAGGCGCCGGCTTCCCGCGTGACGTCATGGAGGTCACCCCCGACACCACCTCGATCGGGATCGCGGCCGACAACATCGTGTTCTCGATCCGGTTCGGCGAGGAGTGCCTGCTCGGGCAGTGGGGCAACATCGGCTACACGAGCATGGTCGCCCCGGTGCTCTCGACGGGCCGCTGCATCGTCGGAACCGAACGCCCCGCCTGATGAGGTGTCAGTTTGGGCCGCCCGAGCGCTCGCCCAGGCGACACAAACTGACACCTCAGGGCCGCGCAGGGATCCGGGGTTGCGGGCGGGCCGTCAGAGCTCGAGGCGCATGAGCACGCGCGGGAAGCCGTTCAGCACCGAGGTGGTCTCGGCGGCCATCGTGAAGCCCGCCTTCTCGAACAGCGACCGGGTGCCCACGTACGCCATCGTCTTGTCGACCGTCGCGCCCTGATTGTCGACCGGGTAGGCCTCCACAACGGGCGCACCGTGCTGGCGTGCGAACTCGACGGCACCTGACACGAGCTGGTGCGCGATACCGCGTCCGCGGAAGCCGGGACGCACCTTCACGCACCACAGTGACCACACATCCTGATCGTCCACGTGCGGGATCTTACGGTTCGTCGCGAAGCTCGTGTCGGCGCGGCGGTGGATCGCGGCCCATCCGACGACCTCGTCGCCGTCGTAGGCGAGCACACCGGGAGGCGGGTCGAGCTGGGTGAGCTCGCGGGCCTTCGCGCCGCGCTCCTGGCGGTGAAGGGCCCGGTTCTCGGCGGGGGAGACGCGGTAGCTGATGCACCAGCAGGCTTCCGAATCCGGATTCTTCGGCCCCACCATCGTCGCCAGGTCGTCGAATTCCGTTGCTCCGCGCACCACGATCGTCATGCACACAGCCTCGCACCGATCCGCGGCGGCGGCACCGGGCGCCCCACCTGGCGAGGTGTCAGTTTGTGCCGCCTGCGCCCGCGCCGGGGCGGCACAAACTGACACCTCACGGGCGGGAGGGGGCGGGACTCGTGGGCGGCGCCTTCGCAGCGCCTCGTTCACAGCGGCCCCGTCCGTCGCAGTCGGCTAGCCTGGGGAGTTGACCCCCGGACTCTCGGAGAAAGCAGCAGATACGGCATGGCCGAATACATCTACTCCATGGTGCGCGCTCGCAAGAAGGTTGGCGAGAAGATCATCCTGGACGACGTCACGATGTCGTTCCTTCCCGGAGCGAAGATCGGCATGGTCGGCCCGAACGGCGCCGGAAAGTCGACCATCCTCAAGATCATGGCGGGCCTCGACACCCCGTCCAACGGCGAGGCGAACCTCACCCCCGGCTACACCGTCGGCATCCTCATGCAGGAGCCCGAGCTCGACGAGACCAAGACCGTTCTCGAGAACATCCAGGACGGCATCGCGATCAAGGCGAAGCTCGACCGCTTCAACGAGATCTCGGCGCTCATGAGCGACCCCGACGCGGACTTCGACACCCTGCTCGCCGAGATGGGCGTGCTGCAGGAGGAGATCGACGCCGCGAACGGCTGGGACCTCGACTCGCAGCTCGAGCAGGCGATGGATGCCCTGCGCACCCCGCCGGGAGATGCCGACGTCACCAAGCTCTCCGGTGGTGAGCGTCGTCGCGTCGCGCTCGCGAAGCTCCTGCTGCAGAAGCCCGACCTGCTTCTGCTCGACGAGCCCACCAACCACCTCGACGCCGAGAGCGTGCTCTGGCTCGAGCAGCACCTGCAGAAGTATGCGGGCGCTGTCATCGCGATCACCCACGACCGGTACTTCCTCGACAACGTCGCGGAGTGGATCGCCGAGGTCGACCGCGGACGCCTCTACCCCTACGAGGGCAACTACTCGACCTACCTCGAGAAGAAGGCTCAGCGTCTTGAGGTGCAGGGCAAGAAGGACGCCAAGCTCGCCAAGCGCCTCGCAGAGGAGCTCGACTGGGTCCGCTCCAACGCGAAGGGCCGTCAGGCGAAGTCGAAGGCGCGTCTGGCGCGCTACGAGGAGATGGCGACCGAGGCGGAGCGCACCAGGAAGCTCGACTTCGAGGAGATCCAGATCCCCGCGGGTCCGCGTCTCGGCAGTGTCGTCATCGAGGCGAAGAACCTCAAGAAGCAGTTCGACGACCGCGTGCTCATCGACGGTCTCTCCTTCTCGCTCCCGCCGAACGGCATCGTCGGCGTCATCGGCCCGAACGGTGTCGGAAAGACGACCCTCTTCAAGACGATCGTCGGCCTCGAGCCGCTCGACGGCGGCGAGCTGAAGATCGGCGAGACGGTCAAGATCAGCTACGTCGACCAGTCGCGTGCCAACATCGACCCCAACAAGACGCTGTGGGAGGTCGTGTCCGATGGGCTCGACATCATCACCGTCGGCAAGACCGAGATCCCGTCGCGTGCCTACGTGTCGAAGTTCGGCTTCAAGGGCCCGGATCAGCAGAAGAAGGCCGGTGTGCTCTCCGGTGGTGAGCGCAACCGCCTGAACCTCGCGCTCACGCTCAAGGAGGGCGGCAACCTGCTGCTCCTCGACGAGCCCACCAACGACCTCGACGTCGAGACCCTGCAGTCGCTCGAGAACGCGCTTCTCGAGTTCCCCGGCTGCGCCGTGGTCATCACCCACGACCGGTGGTTCCTCGACCGCATCGCGACGCACATCCTCGCGTACGAAGGCACCGAGGAGAACCCGGCCCAGTGGTACTGGTTCGAGGGCAACTTCGAGGCGTACGAGACGAACAAGATCGAGCGTCTCGGACCGGATGCGGCCAACCCGCACCGTTCCGTGTACCGCAAGCTCACCCGCGACTGACCGTCGCGGAATATCGGGAGCCGCGGCCGATCGGGGAGGGATCCTCGTCGGCCGCGGCTTCCGCATCTCGAGGAGGACCGCGTGACCCGCATCCACATCCCCATCCGGCTGCGCTGGAGCGACTTCGACGCGTACGCGCACGTCAACAATGCGGAGATGCTGCGCATCCTCGAGGAGGCGCGCATCGAAGCCTTCTGGCGGCCGGGCCCCACGGTCGCGCCCGAGGACGTGCGCCCGACCGCGGTCATCGACGCGGGACCGAATGCCTCCACGTTCAGCCTCATCGCGCGTCAGGAGATCGAGTACCTCGCTCCCATCCCGTACCAGCGGGCGCCCATCGACGTCGAGCTGTGGATCGGTCGGATCGGCGGTGCGAGCTTCCAGGTCTGCTACGAGATCTACTCACCCGCGGGCGTCGAACCGCGCATCTGCTATACGCTCGCGTCCACAGATCTGGTGCTCGTCGAGGCGGCAACCGGCCAGCCCACGCGCATCCCCCCGGAGATCCGCAAGCTCCTCGCCGAGTACACCGAAGAGCCCGTGCGCTTCCGCAAGCGCTCCTGAACGACGGGCGTCCCAGCCCTGCCAGCCACCACACGACACCCGACCCTGAGAGGAACCACCATGCCCCGCACTCACATCTCGTCCGGATCCGCCTTCGAGGAGAAGATCGGCTACTCGCGTGCCGTCGTCGTCGGCGACACCGTCTACGTCTCGGGCACCACCGGATACGACTACGCCACGGGTGAGATCTCGGACGACGTCGCCGAGCAGGCCGCTCAGACGCTGCGCAACATCCAGGCAGCCCTCGAGCAGGCTGGATCCAGCCTCGACGAGGTCGTGCGCGCCACCTACATGCTCACCGACGGCCGCGACTTCGAGGCGTGCTGGCCCGCCCTGCGCGAGGCGTTCGCCTCCGCCCGCCCCGCCTGCACGATGATCCAGGTTCCGCTCATGGAGCCGGAGATGAAGATCGAGATCGAGGTCACGGCCGTCATCGGCTCCGCCGCCTGACCTACGCCGTCCGGCCGCGCGATGCTCCCGGGGGAGTAGCGCGCGGCCTCCGGTCGGCGGATCCGCTCGGTGCGGGTGCGGCCATAGCCTCGGCGCACAGCGTCGCGTTCGCGTCGCATCCGCCGAAGGAGATCGCCATGACCGCTTCCGCCATGGGCACCGCTTCGGGTGCCCGAGTCACTGCCGCAACCATCGCACTCGCCGCCATCGCCGCTGCTGCGGGCGCGGCGGCGCTGGGCCTCGCCGCACTGCTGCTCGGCGCGGCCCCCGGCTTTCCGCCCGTGCAGCCCATGATCGCGGCACCGTTCGCCGCCGCCGGCACGCTCGCGGCGATCGGAGGCTGGCTGCTCGTCGTGCGATTCGTGCGCCGCTCGGCCGCCGTGCTGCGCGTGCTCGTTCCCGTGGCGCTCGCGCTGTCGTGGATCCCCGATGTCGTGCTGCTCGCGACGGGGTTCGTGCCGGGAGCGACCCCCATCGCGGTCGTCGCCCTCATGCTCATGCATGTGGTCGCCGCGACTGCCGCGGTCTTCGCGGGGCGCCGGATCGCGCCAGCTCGCTGAGAGACGCGGTGGGTGGCCGACGTCAGCTGACGTCGGGGACGCGCACCATGCCCTCCTGGGCGATGGAGGCGACGAGCACGCCGTCGCGGGTGTAGATGCGGCCCATCGACAGGCCGCGGCCGCCCATCGCCGAGGGCGACTCCTGCACGTAGAGCAGCCAGTCATCGACGCGCACCGGGCGGTGGAACCACATCGCGTGGTCGAGGCTCGCCATTCTGAGCCCCGGCTTGATCCACGAGATCCCGTGGGCCCGCAGGATGGGCTCCAGGATCGAGTAGTCGCTCGCATAGGCGAGCGCCGCGCGGTGGAGGTTCTCGTCGTCGGGCAGCGGGCCGATGGTCTTCATCCACACGGCCTGGTGGGGGCGCGGTGACACGTCGGGCGCCATGTAGATGGGCTCGTCGACGTGGCGGATCTCGAACGGGCGGCTGGTCGCCCAGAACTGGGCTGTGGGGTGGTCGACAGCTCCGAGCACCTCGGCGGGTGTGGGGAGGTCCTCCGGAGGTGTGATGCCTTCGGGCATGGGCGCCTGGTGGTCGAGGCCGGGGTCGTCGTCCTGGAACGACGCGATCATCGACAGGATCGGCAGTCCGTTCTGGTGTGCCTGGGTGCGTCGGGTGCTGAACGATCGGCCGTCGTGGATGCGATCGACCGCGAAGGTGATCGGCAGGTTCACGTCGCCCGGGCGCAGGAAGTAGCCGTGGGTGGAGTGGATGAGGCGGTCGGAGGCGACGGTGCGGACCGCGGCCATGATCGACTGCGCGTACACCTGGCCGCCGAAGACGCGTCCGCCCGGCATCCACTGGCTGGGGCCGGTGAAGATGTCCTCGCTCGTCCGTGCACCCGTGTCGGTGAGGTCGAGGGTCGACAGGAGTCCGGCGAGAGGATCGGGGCCGGGCGTCGGGGCGCTCATGGCTCCAGTCTAGGAGCCGGAGGCAGCCGGGCTTCGCTAGGCTGGAGGGGTTGTGACTGGTGCTTTCACTCTCGTCGACCCGACGTCTCTCGATGATCTCCACGTCTTCCTCTCGCGCGCGCAGCGGGTCGAGGACGGTTCCGTGCGCCTGATCGGCGGCGGGGGCGTGCTCGCCGTGTACGCCGCGGTGCTGTACCCCGTGGGGCTTCTGGATGAGACGCCCACCGTGCTGGGGCTGCGTACGTTCGCCCTCGCGAGCCGCGAGGCCTTCGATGTCGTGGTGCCGATCCGCTCGCTCCTGCAGCGTGTCGAGCGTGCTCAGCAGGCGGCGATCGCCGCGATCGATGCGGGCCGCACCGAACCTGTCGATGTCGGCGTTCCGATGCAGGTGCACACGGCCACCTGGGCGGCCATCTCGCCGCCGCGCGGAGGCTGGCGTGAGATCCCGTCGATCGATGCGGCGGTCTTCGAGCAGGTGGCGAAGGCGGGTATCGCCGAGATCGCCGAGATCGTTCCGGAT
The DNA here is from genome assembly GCF_011751865.2 of Salinibacterium sp. ZJ70. Lineage (GTDB taxonomy): Bacteria > Actinomycetota > Actinomycetes > Actinomycetales > Microbacteriaceae > Homoserinibacter. The sequence goes on from NZ_CP061770.1 coordinate 930,370, forward strand.
GCCGTGGGTGAGTCGATCGTGCGCAAGGTGCGCGGCGAGGTGTGGGGTCGCGAGATCCCGTCGTTCGAGCATCTTCCGGCGGGTGTCGCATTCGCGGGGCTGAGCCTCGGGTTCCTCGGCGAGGATGCCGTGAAGCTGTTCGAGACGGGCCCCTGGACGCGCCTGACGACCGCGCGCGGTCATGTGCTGGTGAAGCGACGCGCCTGGACTCTCGCGCGCTGACGCACGCGGTGGGCGCCCGTCAGTCGCCCCGCAGCTTGGGATACCCCCGGGGGTATATCCTGGAGGCATGACGTCCTCTCGCAGCATCGTGATCATCGGCGGCGTCGCCGCCGGAATGTCCGCAGCCACGCGCCTCCGTCGGCTCGACGAGAGCGCCCGCATCACCGTGATCGAGCGCGGCGAAGCCGTCTCGCTCGCGACCTGCGGCATGCCCTATGCGATCAGCGGCATCATCTCCTCGCGCGACGACCTGCTGCTGCAGACACCCGAACGGCTCCAGGAGCGCTTCGGTCTCGACGTGCGGATCCGCACCGAGGCCGTCCGGATCGATCGCGAACGCCAGGTGGTCGTCCTTCGGACCGCATCCGGCACCGAGGAGCTCGCCTACGACGACCTCGTGCTCGCCACCGGCGCCGTCCCGCGGGCGCTCGAGGTGCCGGGCGCCGAGCGCGCGATCCCGCTGCGCGGACTCGACGAGCTCGACCGCATTCTCGACGCCGCCGACGGCGCGCAGACGGCCGTGGTCGTCGGCGGCGGTTTCATCGGCATGGAGGTGGCCGAGAACCTGCACGCACGCGGCATCCGCACGGCGATCGTGCACCGCGGAGTTCAGCTCGTCCCCGCACTCGATCCCGAGATGGCATCGCCCGTCACCGACGCCGTGCGCGCGGCGGGCGTCGACGTGCGCCTCGGCGACACGGTTGCGCGCGTCGAGCTCTCGAGCGTCGTGCTCGCGAGCGGCGACGAGCTCCCCGCCGACCTCGTCATCAGCGCCATCGGCGTGCGCCCGGCGAGCGACCTCGCCCGCGACGCGGGACTCGGGATCGGCGCGCACGGCGGCGTGCTGGTCGATGAGGAGCTGCGCACGAACGACCCCGCGATCCGCGCGGTGGGCGATGTCGCCGAGAAGGCGCATGCGATCCTCGGCGGCACTCGCTCGGTGCCGCTCGCCGGGCCCGCCAATCACCACGGCCGACTGGTCGCGGATGCGCTCGCCGGTCGCGAGATCAGCGTTGCGCCCGTGCTCGGCACTGCCATCATGGGCGCCTTCGGCGTCGTGATCGCCGTCGTCGGCGCGACGGAGACGGAGCTGCGCGGCGCGGGCATCCCGCATCGCGTCATCCACACTCACCCGATGAACCACGTCGGCTACTACCCGGGCGCCGAGATGATGGCGCTCAAGCTGCTCGTCGGCGTTGCCGATGACCGCATCCTCGGCGCGCAGGCCGTCGGGGGAGCGGGCGTCGATCGCCGCATCGACGTCATCGCGACGGCGATGCGCGCCGGCATCACCGCATCCGGTCTCGCGGGCCTCGAGCTGGCCTACGCTCCGCAGTTCGGCTCGGCGAAGGATCCGGTCAACATGCTCGGCTACGTCGCCGAGAACCGCCGCGACGGCGAGGGGACGATCCAGTGGCACGAGCTCGATGACGCACTCGCAGCCGGTGCGCGCCTCATCGATGTGCGGGGAGCCGCCCAGCTCGACGAGGGCACGATCCCCGGAGCCGAGTGGATCCCCGTCGAGCAGCTGCGGTCGCGCATCGACGAGCTGCGCGAAGGCCCGGTCGTCGTGCACTGCCGCGTGGGCCAGGGCGCCCACACCGCCATGAAGCTCCTCGAGGCGCACGGCGTCGATGCCGTGAACCTCGACGGCGGCTACCTCACCTGGCGTGCTGCTCAGCGCGTCGGCCTCACCACCTTCGAGAAGGAGACCACCCGATGAACAGCATCACCCCCGCCGACTACGCGGCATCCGACCTCGGCGAGCACATCCTGCTCGACGTCCGCCAGCCCGAGGAGTGGACATCCGCGCACGTCGAGGGCGCGACCCTCATCCCGCTCGGCGAACTCGTCGCGCGACTCGACGAGGTCCCGGCCGATCTGCCGCTGTACGTCATGTGCCACGCGGGCGGGCGCAGCGCCCAGGCGACCGTCTATCTCGAGCAGGCGGGCTACGACGCGACCAACATCGACGGCGGCATCACGGCGTGGATCGAATCCGGTCTTCCCGTGCGACACGGCGCCTGAGCGCAGAGCGTCGCACCCCCTGCCAGCTGGCCGTCAGAGAGCTGCGATGATCGCGCGGCCGGCCTGGCGGCCCGTGAAGAGGCAGCCGCCGAGGAACGTGCCCTCGAGCGACCGGTAGCCGTGCACGCCGCCGCCGCCGAATCCCGCGGCCTCGCCCACCGCGAAGAGGCCGGGGATCGGCCGGCCCTTCGCATCGAGGGCCCGCGACGACAGGTCGGTCTGGATGCCGCCGAGCGTCTTGCGGGTGAGCACGTGCAGCTTCACTGCGATCAGCGGGCGGTGGCGCTCGTCGAGGATGCGGTGCGGCTTCGCCACGCGGATGAGCTTGTCGCCGCGGTAGTTGCGAGCACCGCGCAGGGCGGTCACCTGCAGATCCTTCGTGAAGGCGTTGTCCATCTCACGGTCGCGAGCCTCGAGCTCCTGACGGATCTGCACGGTGTCGAGCTCGACCTCCGGCGCGAGGCGCCGCATCCCCGCGAACAGCTCGTCGAGGGTGTCGGCGACGACGAAGTCCGCGCCCTTCTCCTTGAACGCCTCCACCGCGTCCGTGGCGCCCTTGCCGAGACGCTGGCGCAGCAGCTCCTTGACGCTCTTGCCGGTGAGGTCGGGGTTCTGCTCGCTGCCCGAGAGCGCGAACTCCTTCTCGATGATCGACTGATCGAGGATGAACCACGAGTGGTCGTATCCCGTCTCGCGCAGGTACTCGAGAGTGCCGAGGGTGTCGAAACCGGGGAAGAGCGGAACGGGCAGGCGCTTGCCGGTGGCATCGAACCACATGCTCGACGGGCCGGGGAGGATGCGGATGCCGTGGAGCGGCCACACGGGGGAGTGATTCTCGATCCCCTCGACGTAGTGCCACATCCGGTCGCTGTTGATGAGGCGCGCGCTCGCGTTCTGCGCGATCTGCAGCATGCGGCCATCGACGTGCGCGGGAACACCGGAGAGCATCGACGTGGGGGCGCTGCCCAGCCACTCGGGCCAGAACTTGCGGACGAGGTCGTGGTTGCCGCCGATGCCGCCTGAGGCGACGACCACCGCGGCGGCGTGCACCTCGAAGGAGCCGACCTCGTCGCGGTTGGTGGGTTCGCCGCGCTCCGCGGAGTCGGGGGCGAGGATGGCGCCCGCAGCGCCGACGACCTTGCGGCCCTTCGTGAGGAGCGAGTCGACACGGTGACGGAAGCGCAGCTCCACGAGGCCGCGCTCGACGCCCTCGCGCACGGTCTTGATGAAGGGTTCGAGGAGGCCGGGGCCCGTGCCCCAGGTGATGTGGAAGCGAGGCACCGAGTTGCCGTGGCCGGTGGCGGTGTAGCCGCCGCGCTCGGCCCAGCCCACCACGGGGAAGAACGACACGCCCTTCTCCTTGAGCCAGGCGCGCTTCTCGCCCGCCGCGAACGCGACGTAGGCCTCAGCCCACTCGCGCGCCCAGTCGTCTTCGGGTCGGTCGAACTCGGCGCTCGCGAACCAGTCCTGGCGGGCGAGTTCATGCGAGTCGGAGACGCCCATGAGGCGCTGCTCGGCCGAGTCGACGAGGAACAGTCCGCCGAACGACCACCAGGCCTGGCCTCCCATGCCGGCTTCGGACTCCTGGTCGAGGATGACGACGCGCTTGCCGGCTTCGACGAGCTCGGCGGCCGTGACCAGACCCGAGAGTCCGGCCCCGATGATGATGGCGTCAGCCCGGTCCGTCATGGGTCCCCCGTTGCGTGTGCGATCCGGCGCGCCGGCCGATTCGGTCATCTGACCAAGTCTCGCCTCAAGCCTATCCGGCGCTGTTCACCATGGCGTGCGCGGCACGCTCCAGGTAGTCCCACAGCATGTTCTCGTGCAGCGGGCTGAGCTCGAGCTCGTCGACGGCGACGCGCATGTGCGCGAGCCAGCGGTCACGCGCCTCGAACGTCACGGGGAACGGCGCGTGGCGGATGCGCAGACGCGGGTGGCCGCGCTCCTGGCTGTAGGTGGTCGGGCCACCCCAGTACTGCTCGAGGAACCCGGTGAGCCGCTGGATCGCACCCTCGAGGTCCTCCTCCGGGTACATCGGCCACAGCAGCTCGTCGGTGCGCACGCCTTCGTAGAAGCGCCGCACGAGCTTCTCGAACGTCGGCCGGCCGCCGACCTCCTGCCAGAAGCTCTGCCCGACGACGTCGCCGCCTTCGCCCATCCGCAGCTGCAGGTTCATGTGGTGCCTCCCGCTGGCGGGTTCTTGGGGGTCTTCGGGGCGCGCATGATGCGTGGCCGCCGGCCGGTGGGCTGCACGGGCAGCGGCGTCGTGTTGGGCGGGCGGTGGCCGAGGATCGACCCCGCGCCCTCGTAGCCCGACAGCACGACCGAGTTGAGCGACGGAAGGCGGATGCCTTCGGCATCGAGGGCTCGCTTGAGGCGCGCGCGCAGTTCGCGAGCGACCTCGTCCTTCGCGCTCGTGCGCGTCTTCACGACGAGCCGGATCACGATCGCGTCGGCCGAGATCGATTCGATGCCCCACACTTCGGGGCGCTCCATGATGACGCGCCTCCACTTGCTCTCGGACGCGAGCGCGACAGCAGTGTCGAGGATGATCTTCTGCGCTTCGTCGGTGTCGACGTCGTACGGCACAGCGAGGTCGATGATGGCGCGCGCCCAGCCCTGCGAGAGGTTGCCGACCCGCAGGATCTCGCCGTTGCGCACATGCCACAGGGTGCCGTTGACGTCGCGGATGTCGGTGATCCGGATGCCGACCGCCTCCACGACGCCCGTCGCGGGACCGAGGTCGACCACGTCGCCCACGCCCAGCTGGTCCTCGATGACCATGAAGAGGCCGTTGAGCACATCCTTGACGATGTTCTGCGCGCCGAAGCCGAGACCCGCACCGATCGCGGCGGTGATGAGCGAGAACGCGCCTGCGGCATCCGGGGCGAGCGTCGTCATGACGAGGATCGCCGCGATGATGACGATGATCGTCGTGACGACGCTCGACAGGACGCCGCCGAGCGTGCGGGTGCGCTGCACGACACGCACCGCGGCGAGCGGGGATGCGTTGAGCGCCTGCGTGTCGTCCACGCCCTGCTTCCGCTTCACGCCGTACACGACGGAGTGCACCACCCGGCGGATGACGAACTGCAGCACGCACCATGCGAGGAACGAGCCGATGATGATGAACAGCACCTCGAATGCGGCCGACCACGGCCCGAGGCTCTCCCACCAGGCGGTCAGGGCTTCCATCCCGTCAGCCTATCGACGTCGGCCGTGGGGTCTCTGAACGGCGGGCGCCTAGGCGGAGAGGCCTGCGTCGATGTCCTGGAGGCGGATGCGTGCGAGCGGCAGGTGTGCACGCGAGCGGTCCAGTACGAGGTAGAGGAAGTGGTTCGCGTTGGCGCGCAGCGGACGGATCAGGTGGTGCTGGGTCGTGAGCGTGACGAGGATGTCGTCGATCGTGTCGGTCACCGCGAGGGTGCGCAGGGCCCGACTCTGCGCGCGCACGATCTCGGTCGTGGCGGCCGACGCCGAATCGAGGTCGATGCCGTCTCCCGTGTGGGCGAGCACCATGCCCGTCTCGGTGTCGACGACGGCGGCGCCCATGGCTCCGTCGATGGCGATGAGCTCGGCGAGGGATGCTGCGTACTGCGACATGGTGGTCCTGACGGTGGGGGGCTACTGCGTGGGCTCGAGCGCCACGAGGAGGTCGTCCACGACGCGACGCGAGAGGGAGATCGCCTGACCGACGGCCTCCTCTTCGCCGAACACGGCGGCGAAGCCGATGGGGTGACCGGGGATGCGGCGCATGATGACGCGGCCTTCGGCCGCCTCGATGAGCGAGAAGCGCGACGTGCCGAGGGTGAGCTCGCGCACGACGGCGTCGCTGAGCGCCTGCAGCGAGCTCGCCATGCTGGGCAGGCGCTGCTCGTTCGTCTCGGATTGCGGGTAGCGAGCGATCTCGAAGCCGTCGTCGGTCAGCAGGACCGCCACACGCAACGCCGGGGTGAGCTCGTTGAGCGTCACGAGGGCGCGATTCCCTTCGGCGATGACGTGCGGGTCGCGGTGCGCGGGGAGCGCCTCGCTCATCGAACCGCTCCCGATACGGTCGCACGGGCTTCGATGTCGGCGATGAGCGCCATGAGGAGGGTCGTCATCTGGCGCTCGTCGCGCGCATCCACTTCGAACACGGGTGTCGCGCGCTCGGGAAGCAGAGCCTCGGCGATGCCGTGGAGCTTCTCGACGAGGCCCTTCTGGCCCACGTCGCTGCGTGTGACGCCGATGACGAGGCCGCCGCGGCGGGCGAGGTCGGCGAAGGCGCCCAGGTGGTCGCCCACGAGCACGTGGGGCGCCGGAGCGTCGGCATTGACGAGGATGATGAGCCCCATCGCGCGCTCCTGCAGGATCGACCACATGAAGTCGAAGCGATTCTGACCGGGCACGCCGTACATGCGCACCTTGTCGTCCTGGCCGACGGTGATCTCTCCGTAGTCGAGCGCGACGGTCGTCGTGTCCTTGTCGGCGGTGACGCGATCGGTGTTCGCCGCCTCCGTGGAGACGATCTCGATCTCGCTGAGCGTGCGGATGGCGGTGGTCTTTCCGGCGCCCATGGGGCCGGCGAAGAGAATGACGTGCTCCGCCACAGCTATCCCAGACCCAGTCTGCGGCGCAGGCGGCCGAAGAGGCTCTTGTCGTTGTCGGGCTTCACGGGGGCCGGCGGTTCGTACTGCACGCTCTTCTCAGGGGGCAGGATCTCGAGCGCGTTCATGAGGCTGAGGGCGTTGATGAGCGTTCGCGTCGTCTCGATGGAACGTCCGGAGAACTCAGCCAGCTGCTCGACGGAGAAGATGCCGTTGGAGAGCATCGCGGCCTGGCGCATCTGGTCCATGTCGGGGTTGAGCGTCGTGAGGTTGGGCCAGCGCTGGAGGCGGTAGACGTCGGTGGAGTTGAGCCACGGCGCGAGGCGGGTCGGGAACGCGATCGTTCCGATCTTCCACAGGAGCGCGTCGAGCGCCTCGCCGGGCAGCTCGAAAGCCGGTTCTCCGAGGGGTTCGACGAGGTCGACCGAGACGCGCACGCCGAGGGGGTTCTCGGGGAACAGGTCGAGGCGCAGCGGCCAGGTGAAGGCCTGGTAGCGGGTGTCGACGATCATCGACGGGTGCCCGACGATCTCGAGCTCGATGACCATGGGCACGCGGGCGCTCTGCACGGAGTGGAGCGTGAGCGCTGCTCCCGCCCATCCGAGCTCGGGCGCGTTCTCGGTGCCGGCGGGCAGCGCGGCGGGACCGGTGGCGGTCTTCGCCTGGGCCGCGGGCTTCGCGGGAGCGCCGGACTCGTCGGCGACGGGGGCGGTCGCGGCTGCCGGCTGGGCGGTCGCGGGCTGGGCGGCTGCGGGCTGGGCGGGCTGCGCGGGGCGCACGGGCTCGGCCGGCGGCACGGGTGCCTGAGCTTCTGCGCGCACGGGCTCGGCGTAGGCAGGCTCGGCCTCACGCACGGGCTCGGCGAAGGTCGTCGTCACGACAACCTGCGGGCCGGTGGGCCGACGCGCGTCGGAGGTGTGCTCCGTCCACGCCTGGCCGTCCCACCACCGCAGCTGGGGCAGACCGAGCGGGTCCGGATACCAGCCGGGCTGGACGCTGCCGTCTTCGTTCACAGGTCGCTCAATCTCGTCGGGACTCGGGTTCTGCGGTCACATTCGCTGATGCATCACGTGGCGCTATATCCACAACACGGTACCCAGGTCCGGGGCGCGAAGAGCGCCCCAGACCGGGGGACAGTGCGGGGTCCTCAGCTTAGGGTGTCGCGCGCCTGCGCCGCGAGTGCGCGCTCAACCCCGGCGAGACCTTCGATCACCATGCGGCGAAGTGCAGGGACCTCGGGGTTCGCGTCGAGCCAGGCGCGCGATGCGTCGACGAGCTGCTGCGAGGCGAGGGGTGCCGGGTAGAAGCCCGAGACGATGTACTGCGCGATCTGGAAGTTGCGCTCGTCCCACACGCGACGGATCGCGTCGAAATACTGCGGCACGAGGCTCTCCAGCACGGCCGGGTCGTTCACGTGGGTGAAGCCGAGGGCCATGTTGCGCAGCACGACGTTCGAGATCGTGCCGTCCTCGAGACCTGCCGTGAGGGCGGCGGTCTTCGCCTCGAGGGTGGGGATCGTGGCACGGGCGCGCGCCGCGGCCTGCTGGCCGTTGGCGGTGTCGTCCTTCTCGAGCGCAGCCGCGATCTCGAGCTCGCCTGCCGCACCCACCAGCACGAGGCCCTCGAGCAGCTCCCAGTCGAGGTCGGTGTCGACGGCGAGACCGTCGAGCGCGATCTCGCCCGAGCGCAGGCCCTGCAGGATCGCAGCGTGCTCGGTCGTGGAGGCGACGTTCGCGAAGAACTTCACGAACTGGAACTGCGCATCCGAACCGGCGTCGGCCTGCTGGGCGAGCTGCCAGAGCGCGTCGCCCACCTCGCGCACGACAGCGTCGCGGGTCTCCGGGGCGACGTAGGCGCGAGCCGTCTGCAGGAGCTGGGTGAGCGAGAGGCGGATCGTGGTCGATTCGGTCTCGGCGAGGATGTTGCCCAGCACGAGCTGCACGTAGTCGCGGCCGGCGATCTCGGCGTCGCGCGTCGCATCCCACGCCGAGCCCCACACGAGGGCGCGGGCGAGCGGGTCCTCGATGCGGCCGAGCGCCGAGACCGCGACACGGAACGAATCCTCGTCGAGACGGATCTTGGCGTAGGCCAGGTCGTCGTCGTTCAGCAGCACGAGCGCCGGCTTCGTGAGCCCCACGAGCTCGGCGACGTCGTTCCACTCCTCGGCGAGGAGGTCGAACTCGTGACGGTGCGTGCGCACGAGCGGCGCGTCGGCGGCATCGGAGGCGAACTCGTAGAAGCCGATCGCGATGCGGTGCTGACGCAGCGTCGGGTAGTCGGGGTGAGCCGTCTGACGCACGCGGAAGCTCGTGATGACGCCGTCGGCATCCGTCTCGATCTCGGGCTTCAGGGTGTTCACACCCGAGGTCTCGAGCCACTGCGCCGAGAAGGTGGAGAGGTCGCGGCCGGAGGTCTTCTCGAGCTCGCGCAGCAGATCGCTGAGCTCGGTGTTGCCCCATTCGTGCGCACGGAAGTACGCCCCGACGCCGGCGAAGAACGCGTCGATGCCGACCCATGCGGCGAGCTGCTTGAGCACCGAGCCGCCCTTGGCGTAGGTGATGCCGTCGAAGTTCACCTGCACGTCGTCGAGGTCGCGGATGTCAGCGACGATCGGGTGGGTCGAGGGGAGCTGATCCTGGCGGTACGCCCAGCTCTTCTCCATCGCCTGGAAGGTGGCCCACGCCTCCGTCCACTCGGTGGCCTCGGCGGTTGCGATCGTCGACGCCCACTCGGCGAACGACTCGTTGAGCCAGAGGTCGTTCCACCACTTCATGGTCACCAGATCGCCGAACCACATGTGGGCGAGCTCGTGCAGGATCGTGACGACGCGACGCTCCTTGATCGCGTCGGTCACCTTCGAACGGAACACGTAGGTCTCGGTGAAGGTCACCGCGCCCGCGTTCTCCATGGCGCCCGCGTTGAACTCGGGCACGAACAGCTGGTCGTACTTCTCGAACGGGTAGGGGTAGCCGAACTTCTCCTCGAAGTAGGCGAAGCCCTTGCGGGTGATGTCGAAGATGTAGTCGGCGTCGAGGTAGCCGAAGAGCGACTTGCGCGCGAAGACGCCGAGGGGGATCGTGCGTCCGTCGGAGCTCGTCAGCTCGCTGCGCACGACCTCATAGGGGCCCGCGACGAGCGCCGTGATGTAGCTCGAGATGCGCTTCGTGGCGGGGAACGCCCACGTCGCGGAGCCGTCGCCGTTCGCAGCAGGCTCGGGCGTGGGGGAGTTGCTGACCACCTGCCAGGCCTCGGGGGCGGTCACCGTGAAGCTGAACTCGGCCTTGAGGTCGGGCTGCTCGAAGACGGCGAAGACGCGACGGCTGTCGGGGACCTCGAACTGGGTATAGAGGTACACCTCGCCATCGACGGGGTCGACGAAGCGGTGCAGACCCTCGCCCGTGTTCGTGTACGCGAAGTCAGCGACGACGACGAGCTCGTTCGAGGCCGCGAGCCCGTCGAGCTGGATGCGGGATCCATCGGCGACGCCAGCGCCCAGCTCGACGCCGTTGAGGGTCACCGAGTGCACCTCGTCCGTGATCGCGTCGATGAACGTCGACGCACCCTCTTCGGCGGTGAAGCGCACCGTGGTCGACGAGCGGAAGGTCGTCGGTCCGGTCGTCAGATCGAGCACGACGTCGTAGCTCTGCGTCTCGACGAGCGCCTTGCGCTCCTGGGCTTCGATGCGGGTGAGATTCTCTCCAGGCACGCTTCTGCTCCTTGGTTCGGTGGATCGTGTCCGCAGGCCAGCCTACGGCGCGCGAGGCTCGGCGAACGAGGGTGCCTCGGGGATCCCGGTCAGTCGGCAGGCGGCGCGTCGGATTCGCCCGCGACGCGCGCGATTCGCAGCGCCACGCTGAGGCTCTTCACGAGTCGCGCGGTGAGTGCCATTCCGCGCCCGATGGTGTCGTCGTCGCGCAGCACCGCTGCGAGCACGATCTCGTGATCCGGAACGCGGCGGAACAGAACGCGCCCGCCGTCGGCTTCGATGAGCGCGAGGCCCGTGGTGCCGAGAGCGAGCTCTCGGCTCACGGCCTCGCTGAGTGCCTGCATCGAGCTCGCCATGCTCGCGAGGCGGTGGTCGGGTTCCGCGTCGGTGCGCCGACGAAGCGCCGGGGTGCGAGCGATCTCGAACCCGTCATCGGTGAGCACCATGGCGGCGAGAAGCGACGGGAAGTCGGAGTGCAGCTCGCGCAGCGTGATCGTCGCGGCTTCGATGATCGCGGGGTCGAGATGAGCAGGCAGCGTCGGTTCGGTCCTCGTCGGAGGGGCGTCGACGTCGACGTCACGCGAGGTGCCGTCGGTGGGCGCAGCCGCCGCTGAGATCATGCCTGCTCTCTCCTCGCTGAGGTGCTCCGGGCTCGCGAAGCGTCGTCGAATAAGTTGCACGATAAGACGCTCTGGCGCGCGCCGGGATGCCCAGAGTGGGGGCATACAGGTCTGTCGCGTTCAGTGGCCGAGCTGAGGTACGGGAATCGGGGTGACGACGGGCTCCGGGGTGCGATCGACGAGGGTCTCGGCATCATCGACGGCGCGTCCGAGCATCTCGATGAGCGCGCCATCCGTGTCGCCGATGCAGGCGCGGGAGGCACCCACCACGGCGGTCGCGATGATGAGCTCCGTCGACACGGCGTCGAGTCGCGGATACCGCGACGTGATCGTCGTGAGGTGGTTGCGGGCCCAGCGGGTCGCGTCCGGCACGGCCGAGAGAGCCGCCTGAAGGTCGCTCTGCAGAGTTCCGATGGTCGCGTGACGGCGCTGCAGTCGCACGGCGAGCGCGAGCGCGCCCGCCGCGAGCACGCGCTGGCGTTCCATGCTCGCGATCGGAAGTGCGACGACCGCCGAGCGCAGCGCCACGACCGACCCCATGTCATCCGATCCCGTGAGCCCGACGACGCGGGGGATGAGGGGGATGAGCTCGTCGCGGCGGCTGTCGGCGATCAGATCGTTGACGCCGCGTGCGAGGGCTGCGAGCGTGCCGTCGGTGCATGAGGGATGGTCGCTCCACCGTTCGCCCGCGAGATAGGAGGCGAACTCCATGAAGCAGGCGCCTCGGCGTGGATTCCGGTGTCGACCAGCCGACAGGTGCGGCATGACATCGGGGACGAAAGGAGTGCGGTTGCGCATCGTCATCACCTCGCGGTTCTCGCTTTCGTCCGATTGTGCGCCTCTCGCGCTGAGGAATCCAGGGGTTGCGGAAGGCTCGCAGGTGGTTCTCGAAGACGACGGGAGCCCCGGCCGTCACCGGCCGGGGCTCCCGTCGAACGTCGGGTCAGATACCCACGCCGCCCTCGGTCGTGTCGAGCTGGCGCAGCTTCAGACGGGCCATCGCGAGGTTCGACTTGGCGCGGTCCAGGATCAGGAGCATGAAGACGTCGGGGTACGCCGCGATCGGTCGCACGATGTGGTACTGCGTCTCGAGCGACAGGAGGCTGTCTTCGACGCCTCCGACGAGACCGAGGTTGCGGATGTTGCGCAGCTGCGCACGCATCACCTCGGTGTAACCGGCGGCGGCGAGTTCGACGTCGACACCGGTGCCGCCGCTCGCGACGACCATTCCGGAATCGCTGTCGACGATGGCGGCGGCGAGAGCGCCGTCGATCTGGAGGAGGATCTCGATTCCCTCGTTCGCTCCGCGGGCTTGCTCCTCGTTGACGTTAACTTCGGCCATGGTGGGGTTCCTTACTCTGTGGGGTGGGTCGACGCGGCGAGCTGCGCCGCGAAGTCGGTGATGACGCGGCGAGACGCGAGCAGCGCCTTTCCGGACGTCTCCTCGTCGCCGAACACGGCGGCGAGCACGATGGGCTGCTCTGGCACCCGAAGCAGGAGCACGTGCCCGTCTTCGGCCTCGATGAGGGCGTAGCGTGTCGCGCCGAGCGCGAGTTCCTTGGCGATCGCTTCGGCGAGGGCCTGCAGCGAGCTCGCCATGCTCGCGAGGCGCTGGTTCGCATCGCTCGTTGCGGGGTCGCGGGCGATCTCGAAACCGTCGTCGCTCAGTACGACGGCGACGGTGAATGACGGGCAGGCCTCGCGCAGCTGCACGAGCGCGTCGGTTGCGGCCTCCACGGTCTGCGGATGGCGGTGGGTCGGGACGACCGGGGCGTCGTAGGTCATCTGTGCGCGCTCGCGGCGCACGGGCGGGTGTTCGGCTTCATCGGCTTCTTCTGCGTCGCCCGTCGGCGTGGCGCGGCGGGGCGGTTTCGGGTGGTGCCGCAGCTGCGTTCTCGTGAGAGATGCACGACTGTCAACAAAGTTGAAACCTAGTCAACCGGAGGGATGCTCCTCTCTCCCCAGAGAGGGGGCAGACCGTTCGGATCTCCCACACTCACCGGTCGGCGGGCACGCCTAGAATCTGAGGGTGCGGATCCACATCGCGACTGACCATGCAGGCCTCGAATTCAGCCAGACCCTCCAGCAGCATCTGACGGATGCCGGGCACGAGGTGATCGATCATGGCCCCGACAGCTACGACCCCCTCGACGACTACCCCTCGTTCTGCATCAACGCAGCGCGTGCCGTGGTGCGCGACCAGCGCTCAGGCGCCGAGGCGCTCGGGGTCGTGTTCGGAGGATCCGGCAACGGCGAGCAGATCGCGGCGAACAAGGTGGAGGGCGTGCGCGCGGCGCTCGTCTGGAACCTCTCGACGGCCGAGCTCGCTCGCGAGCACAACGACGCCAACGTGATCTCGATCGGCGCGCGTCAGCACACCGTCGACGAGGCGATCGCGTTCATCGACCGCTTCATCGCGACGCCTTTCCCCGGGGATGAGCGCCACGCACGACGCATCGCGCAGCTCGCCGAATACGAGACGACCGGCCGCATCGTCGGCCACGACATCGAGTAGTCCATGCCCGAGGGGCATTCCGTTCACCGCATCGCTCGGCAGTTCGAGCTGAACTTCACGGGTGCGCCCGTAGCCGTCAGCTCGCCGCAGGGACGTTTCGCCGCGGGAGCCGCCGAGCTCGACGGACATGCCATCGTGCAGGCGAAAGCCGTCGGCAAGCAGATGTTCCTCGAGTTCGACCACGAGCTCTGGCTGCGTGTGCACCTGGGGCTCTACGGCGCATGGGACTTCGCGGGCGACATCTCGGTCGATGACACCCTCGTGTCCGCCAGCGGGCGCATGGGGCAGACCAATCAGCGCGGAACGGTGCCGGGCGCCGCCGACGAGGCGAGCACCGTCATCGGAGCCCATGAGGATTCGCCGTGGTCGATCGGCGCCCCGCGGCGGGCGCGTCTGCGGATGTCGGAGGGCGAGAAGCTCGGCGACCTGTCCGAGACCTGGCCGCCTCCCCCTGTCGGTCAGGTGCGCGTGCGTCTGCTCACCGAGACCGCATGCGCCGACCTGCGCGGGCCGACGGCGTGCGAGGTGCAGACCATCGAGGAGGTCGATCGCCAGATCGCGAAGCTCGGTCCCGATCCGCTGGTGGATGCTCCCGAGGTGGGGGAGGAGCGCTTCGTCGCGGTCGTGCGGCGCAAGCCCACGCCCATCGGGCTGCTGCTGATGGATCAGGCGGTCGTCTCGGGGATCGGCAACGTGTATCGGGCGGAGCTCCTGTTCCGCGCGCGACTCGACCCCTTCCGACCCGGACGCGAGATCCCCGAGGAGCTGGTGCGGGAGCTCTGGCGCGACTGGACGCACCTGCTGCGAATCGGCGTCTCGACAGGGCAGATGCTCACGATGGACGATCTCGACGAGGAGGCGTACCGCAAGGCGCTCGCCTCGCGCGACGACCGCCATTGGGTCTACCACCGCACGGGCGAGCCCTGTCGGGTGTGCGGCACGAACATCGCGATGACCGAGCTCGCGGCGCGGAAGCTCTACTGGTGCCCGAACTGCCAGGTGTGAGCGCCGCTGTCAGCGTGCTGCGCTGATCCGACGCACTCGACCGAGCGCGAGAGCGAGCACGCCCCCGCTGAACGCGACCGCGGCGATTCCGCCGGCGACCAGGGCGTCTTCGCGCACGCCGGTCTCGGCGAGATCCGCGGTCTGGGCGCTTGCCGCCGAGTCATGCGTCGCCCCGGCGTCGCCCTGGGGGTCGGCGTGTGCGGCCGCGGGCGCGAGGGCGAGAGCGATCGCAAGTGCGAGGCTCGCGACGAGCGCGGGGCGGCGGGCGGGGGTCTTCACGGAATCCTCGGGGTAGGTGGAACGGTCAGTCTCCCATCGTGAAGGATGCCGGGTGATTCGTCAACTTTGTTGCGTGCGCGATCAGTCGCGCCACAATGAACCATGCGCCGCACGCCCAACTACCTGCTCACCGACGTCGACGAGGTCAAACGGCTCCTTCGCCGCAACGCCTGGATGACCTTCGTGTCGAACGCCTCCACCGGACTCGTCGCCTCCCACTACGCGACGCTCCTCGAAGAGACCGATGATGACAGCATCTCGATCGTGAGCCACTTCGGGCGTCCCGACGAGGTTGCGCACGAGCTCGGCCAGCACGAAGTGCTCGTCATCGCGCAGGGCCCCCACGGCTACATCACGCCCAACTGGTACGACGACGGCGAGTTCATCCCCACCTGGAATCACGTGACTGCCCACCTCTACGGGGTGCCCGAGATCCTCTCGGACGAGGAGAACTTCGCGATCCTCCAGCGACTCACCGACCACTTCGAGCGCCACACGCCCGACCCGCGCTCGCTGAGCCTCGACGAGACGTACGCCCGCCGCGTCGCGAAGGGCACCGTGGGTCTGCGCATCCGCGTGACGCGCTTCGACGCGCGCGCCAAGCTCAGTCAGGGCAAGGACGACGTGACGCGCGCTCGGATCATCGACGGCCTCCGGGGGGACGGGCCGTACGCCAACGCCGCGCTCGCCAGCGAGATGCAGCGCATCGAGGACCGCCAGGCATGAGCGCACTGCTTCTGGCCGGCGTGCGGATCGTGTCGGCGGAGACGACAGCGTCCGAGCCGGTCGACGTGCTCGTGGAAGACGGCCGCGTCGCGCGGATCGGAGAACGGCTCGACACCCCGGCCGCGCGGCGGCTCGAGCTCGACGGCCGCTTCCTCATGCCCGGCATGTGGGACCAGCACGTGCATGTGGGCCAGTGGGCCGCGCTCGCCCGCCGACTCGACGTCTCACGCGCCCGATCCGCGGCCGAGGCCGCCGCGCTCGTGCGGGCTCGCGTCGATGCGGGTCACCCGACCGACGAAGTGCTCGTCGGATACGGCTTCCGCGACGGACTCTGGCCCGACGCCCCGAGCGCCCAGCTGCTGGCGATGGGCGACGTCGCGGTCGCGCTCGTCTCGGGAGACGTGCACACCGTGTGGTCGAACGAGGCGCTGCTGCGGCGGATGGGTCTGCCCGCGAGCGACTGGTGGCTGGGCGAGCAGGCGGCCTTCGACCTCAACGTGCGCCTGTCAGCGGTCGACGAGGCGACGCTCGACCGCTGGGTCGCGGATGCCGCACGGGCCGCTGCCGCGCGCGGGGTCACCGGCATCGTCGACTTCGAGATGCATGGCGCCGTCGACGCCTGGCCGCGACGCGCAGCCGCGGGGCTGCGCTCGCTGCGCGTGCAGGCCGTCGTCTACCCGGAGGGCCGCGATCGGGTGTCCGCCCTCGGGCTCCGCACGGGCGACGCGATTCCCGGCACCGACGGGCTCGCGACCGTCGGACCGTTCAAGATCTTCACCGACGGGGCGCTCAACTCCCGCACCGCGTGGTGCGTCGACCCGTATCCGGGACAGTCGGGAGCGCACGCACACGGCCTCGCGACGTACGCGGATGCGGAGCTCGTCGAACTCACGCGCGACGTGTGGGCGAACGGCTGGGTGCCGGCGATCCACGCGATCGGCGACCGCGCCGTGACGCAGGCGCTCGACGCCTTCGAGGCGCTCGCGATTCCGGCCGATGCACCCGATCGCGGCCGCATCGAACACGCCCAGCTCGTGCTCCCCGCCGATGTGCCCCGCTTCGCGGCCCTCGGGGTGCGCGCGAGCATCCAGCCGGAGCACGCGATGGATGACCGCGACGTCGCCGACCACCACTGGGCAGGACGCACCGGTCGCGCCTTCCCCTACCGCACGCTGCTCGACGCGGGCGCGGAGCTCGTACTCGGATCCGACGCGCCCGTCGCACCGCTCGATCCGTGGGCGACGCTCGCGGCCGCCGTCACCCGCAGCCGCGATGGCCGAGAGCCGTGGCACCCCGAGCAGGCGCTGTCGCGGGCGGATGCGCTGCGCGCGTCGTGGGGGAGAGTCGCGGGCGTCCAGGTGGGAGGACTCGCCGATCTCGCGATCCTCGACGCCGATCCGCACACCGTCGCATCGGAGTCGCTGCGCACGATGCCCGTGCACGGCACCGTCGCAGCGGGGGAGCCGATCGGCATCTGAGCGAACGCAGAAGGGGCGCCGCTCGCGCGACGCCCCTTCTCACATGCGTGCTGTCACTCAGCCACGTGGGCGAACAGGAACCAGCGGTCCTTCTCGAGCCCCGCGGCGATCTCGATCGCGACATCCTGCGAGACGAGGTCGAGCTCGTCGAGCTCGTCGATCGCGGTGCGGACGACCGCGAGAGTGGCATCGATGCCGGCGATCACCTGGGCGATCACCTGGTCCGCCTGCTGGAAACCTGCGGAGAGCTTCGGGGTCGTCGTCTTCGCGGCGACCGTCTGGATGCGCGCGTCGAGCGGCAGGCCGAGGGCCACGACGCGCTCAGCGGCGAGATCCGCGTAGCCCTGCGCGTGCTCCACGACGGTGTCGAGGAGCTCGTGCACCGCCTGGAAATTGGCACCGCGCACGTGCCAGTGCGCCTGCTTGCCGTCGACGGCGAGCGCCTGCAGGTTCACGACCACCGGGCCGAGGAACTGGGCGACGCCCGAGGTGACATCCGGGTCGATCGAGCTCGTCGGGATGGACGTGATCTTCGCGTCGGTCATGGTGTGTCTCCTCTTCCTGGCCGACAGGTCGGCCGTGGTCGAGTTCAACGCTACTCAGGCTGAGACATTCCGCAACGTAGTTGAGGCTTGCCTGACCTGGGGTTAACACCGACGCTCCCGAGCGGCGGCTCGGGCTGCGGGGTCAGCGGCGGTTCTCGAGCCCGTAGACAGCGGCCTGGGTGCGGCGCTCCATGCCGAGCTTCGCCAGCAGCCCCGAAACGTAGTTCTTGACCGTCTTCTCGGCGAGGCCGAGACGGTCGCCGATCTGCCGGTTGGTGAGCCCCTCCGTGATGAGGTCGAGCACCTGGCGCTCACGCAGCGTGAGCTCGGGGTCGTCGGGGTGAACAGCGCTGAACGACTCCGCCACGGACTCGCTCACCCGCGGCGACATGAGCGTGCCACCCGCCGCCACCCGACGGATTCCGTCGACCAGGCCGCGCGCGCGGATGTCCTTGAGCACGTAGCCCGACGCCCCCGCGAGCACCGACGAGCGGCTCGCCTCGTCGTCGTCGTACGCGGTCAGCATGATGCAGCGGATGTCGGGACGAGCGGAGCGGATCGCACGGCACAGCTCGATGCCGTCGCCGTCAGGCAGACGCACATCCAGCACCACGACGTCCGGGTTCGTGAGCTCCACCTTGGCGACCGTGCCGCGCACCGTCCCCGACTCGCCCACGATCTCGAGATCGCGCTCGGCGTCGATGAGATCCGCGATGCCGCGGCGCACGATCTCGTGGTCATCGACCAGAAACACTCGGGTCATTTCAGCTGCTCCTCACGGTGCGGATCGGCGCGGACCAGCGCACACGGGTGCCGCCTCCGGGTCGGGGGCCGAGCACGAAGTCGCCCCCGCGGGCGCGTGCACGGTCGTGGAGATTGCGGGTGCCGCTCGCGCGCGACACCGTCGCGGAGATGCCCACGCCGTCGTCATCCACGGCGACGGTCACGGCATCGTCATCGACTGCCACTGACACCTCGACGCGCGACGCGTTCGCATGGCGGGCGGCGTTCGCAAGCGATTCGCGCACGACCGCGAGGACATCGTCGGCGAGCGAACCCACGACGAGCAGATCCACGGGGCCCGCGAACGTGAGCAGGGGAGGGCTGTCGAGCCCGGCCGTGGCATCCGTCGCGACATCGAGCAGACGGTGACGCAGTGCGCCGTCGGAGCCGCGGCGCGTGGTGAGCGCGAAGATCGCGGTGCGGATCTCGCCGATCGCGGCGTCGATGGCATCCACCTGGGTGCCGATCTCGTCGGCGATCTGCGGGGCGCGCGCGCCGAGCGCCTGCAGAGAGAGGCCGGTGCCGAAGAGGCGCTGGATGACATGGTCGTGCAGGTCCCGTGCGATGCGGCTGCGCTCCTCCACGAGCGCGAGACGCTGGCGGTCGGCGCGGCCCTGCGTGAGCGCGATCGCGACACCCGCCTGCAGCGCGAACTCCGCCGCCATCTGGCGCTCCGCGTCGGTGAAGCGAGGGGCGTCGGTCGAGCGGTACACCGCGAGGGCGCCGAGCACACGGTCTCCTGACCGCACGGGGAGCGCGATCGCCGCACTCGGGCCGTCGCGCACCACCGACTCGCCCAGGTCGCTCGCCTCCGTCGACGCGAGCGCGCCCGTGCTGATGGCACGACCCGAGAGGGTGTTGGCAGCGGGGTAGCGTCGCCCGACGAGCGACTCGGCTCCCTCGCCGCGCGCCGCATCGACGCGCAGCATCCGCTCGTCGTCCTCGATGCCGTCGTCGACGATGACGCAGACGAGCTCCGCATCCATCGCCGAGCCCACCCGCTCCGCGAGAACGGCGAGCACATCGACCGTGTCCTCCGAGAGGAGCGCAGCGGTCACCTCGGCGAGAGCCGTCGACCAGCGCGCGCGCCGCAGACTCTCGTCGTAGAGGCGTGCGTTCTCGATCGCGATGGCAGCGAATGCGGCGAGCGTCGACACGAGCTGCTGGTCTTCGTGCGAGAACTCACGCCCGCCATCCTGATTGGTGAGGTAGAGGTTGCCGAACACCTGGTCGCGGATGCGGATCGGCACCCCCAGGAACGCGTCCATGTGCGGGTGGTGCTTCGGGAAGCCCGCCGATCGGCGATCGTCAGCGAGGTGGGGCAGGCGGATCGCCTCACCCGAGTCGATGACAGCGCCGAGCAGACCATGCCCTTCAGGCAGATGGCCGACCGCCTCCACCTCGCCCGGCGCCATTCCGACGTGCACGAACTGCTCCAGACCGCCATCCGAGCCGATCACCCCGAGTGCGCCCCAGCGCGCATCGACGAGCTCGACAGCGGCGGTGATGATGCGCTCGAGCAGCGTGGCGAGGTCGAGCGCGCCCACGACATCCGGAACCACCTCGAGAAGACGACGCAGGCGGTACTCGCGGGCTTCCGAGGTGGGCATGATCCCATTCTCCCGCGTTCGGAGTGATCGCGCGCGCCACGGGACCTTCGACCCGGGTGCCGACGCTGTGCGGGTGCGAGGCTCGATGCCATGGCTGAGTCCTCTGCGTCCCCTGCGGCAGCCCGCTACATCGTCGGAGTCGACGGTTCGGTGCCCTCCTACGCCGCCCTCGATTGGGCAGGGCGTCACGCGCGCGACGAGGGCGCGACCGTCGTCCTGGTGCACGTCGCGGACCCTGAACCGGATGCCGAGGAGGGCGACGGCGAGATCGATGCGTGCGCGGCGGGGCGCGAAGTGCTCGCGGCGGCGCGCGCACGGATGACGGAAGCCTTTCCGGAGGTCGGCGTCGAGACGCGCATCCTCACCGGTCCGCCCGCGTGGGCCCTCGCTGAGGCCGCAACCGAAGGCGACACCCTCGTGATCGGCACCGGCAAGACGGGCTACGTCACGGGGCGGGTGCTCGGATCGCGCAGCGTGCAGATCGCGCTCGCCGCCCCCGGCACGGTCGCCGTCATCCCCGAAGGCGACCCGCGCCTGCGCTCCGGTGTGATCGCCGGCATCGATCGCGCCGAGACGGCAGCTCGCATCGCCACCTGCGCGGCATCCGAAGCGCGCGACCGCGACATGCGTCTGACGCTCGTGCACGCCATCAAGCCCGAGGGCGCCCACGCGGCGCGCGCAGGCGACGACGGACCGCTCGCGGTCGCGGCCGACGCGGCGCGGTCAGCGGGGGACCACCTCGAGATCCGCTCGCGCGTGTCGACGCGTCCGCCCGCCGAGGCGCTTCTCGACGCGAGCCGCAGCGCCGCTCTGCTCGTGGTCGGACCCGGTGCCACCGAGCCGCACCGCTCGCCGCTCGGCTCGACGCTGCACTCTGTGCTGCTGAACGCCAACGCGCCCGTGCTGGTCGTGCGCTGACGCTCGCCCCCCCCTGCCCGCATCCTGACCGCGCGCGTCCGGCCCGCGCCCCGCGCCCCGCGCGCCCGCACGGGTCCATATGCGACCCCTCTCGGGAGTGCCCGCTGTGAGGGGTCGCGAATGACGAGTGACACGCCGTCGAATCGGTCATTTGCGACCCCTCACCCAGAGGAGAGGCGCGGAGGGGCAGTGGCCCAGGGAAGCGGGCACCGGATCAGGCGCTCGCGGCCTCCCGGGTCTCCCGCGCGATCTCGAGCTCCTCGTTCGTCGGCACCACGAGCACGGATGTCGGGCAGCCCTCGGGGGAGATGAACCGAGGTCCGGATCCGGGGCCGTCGTTGCGCTCCTGGTCGATCTCGAGCCCGAGGAAGTCGAGCCCCGCGACAGCACGCCGCCGGATGTAGCTCGAGTTCTCGCCCACGCCGGCCGTGAAGACGAGCGCGTCGATGCCGCCGAGCGAGGCCGCATACGCCCCGATGTAGTGGCGCAGCCGGTGCACGTACACGTCGAGCGCGTGCGCGGCCGTCATGTCGCCCACATTCGCGGCGGCGACGAGTTCGCGCATGTCGGAGCGACCCGAGAGCCCGAGGAGACCGGACCGCTTGTTGAGCAGATCGTCGAGCTCGGCGATCGTGAATCCGTGCTCGCGCGCGAGGTACAGCGGGATCGCGGGGTCGATGTCGCCCGAGCGTGTGCCCATCACGAGCCCTTCGAGCGGCGTGAGGCCCATCGAGGTGTCGACCGAGCGTCCGCCCTGCACGGCCGCCGCCGAGGCGCCGTTGCCGAGGTGCAGGACCACGAGCTTGAGGTCGGGGTCGCCGTCGCGACCCAGCAGCTCGGCCGCGGCCTTCGACACGTAGCGGTACGAGGTGCCGTGGAAGCCGTAGCGCCGCACACCGGTGCGTGCGGCGACCTCCAGGTCGATCGCGTAGTCCCGCGAGGCGGGCGCGATCGTCGCGTGGAAGGCCGTGTCGAACACGGCCACATGGGTCAGGTCGGGCAACGCCGCGCGTGCGGCGCGGATGCCCGCGAGGCCGGGAGGGTTGTGCAGGGGAGCGAGGTCGGAGATCGCCTCGATGCCATGCTCGACGTTGTCGTCGATGACGGTGGCGTGGATGAAGTGCGGGCCGCCGTGCACGATCCGGTGCCCCACGGCGTCGATGCGGATGCCCTCGAGCTCGGCGAGCACCACCCGGATGCCGGCGTCGTGGTCGGGGATGTCCGATCCGGCGACGCCGATCCGCTCCACGAGCCCCGACGCGAACACGTCTCCCGTCTCGACGTCGATGACGCGGTACTTGATCGAGCTCGACCCGACGTTGAGGACGAAGACGTTGCGGATCTCGCTCATCATGCGCTTTCTGCCTGGATCGCGGTGATCGCGATGGTGTTGACGATGTCGCGCACGAGTGCGCCGCGGGACAGGTCGTTGATGGGCTTCGCGAGACCCTGCAGCACCGGACCCATGGCGACGGCGCCCGCCGAGCGCTGCACGGCCTTGTAGGTGTTGTTGCCCGTGTTGAGGTCGGGGAACACGAAGACGGTCGCGCGACCGGCGACCTCCGATCCCGGCATCTTCGACGCGCCCACCTTCGGGTCGGCGGCGGCGTCGTACTGAATCGGTCCTGCGACGGGCAGCTCGGGGGCGCGCTCATGCACGATCGCGGTCGCGGCGCGCACGCGCTCGACCTCGGCACCGGATCCGGATTCGCCGGTCGAGTACGACAGCATCGCGACGCGCGGCTCGATGCCGAACTGCGCGGCCGTCGCCGCTGACGACACCGCGATGTCGGCGAGCTGCTCGACTGTCGGCTCGGGGATGACGGCGCAGTCGCCGTACACGAGCACGCGATCCGCGAGCGCCATGAGGAAGACGCTCGACACGACCGAGACACCCGGTGCGGTCTTCACGATCTCGAAGGCGGGGCGGATGGTGTGAGCTGTCGTGTGCTTCGCGCCCGACACCATGCCGTCGGCGTAGCCGAGGTGCACCATCATCGTGCCGAAGTACGACACATCGGTGACGATCTCGCTTGCGCGGTCGAGCGTGACGCCCTTGTGGGCGCGCAGTCGCGCGTACTCCTCGGTGAACCGCGGATGCAGCTCCGGGTCGTTCGTCGCGAGAACGCGCGTGTCGCCGAGGTCGAGCCCGAGCGCCGCCGCACGGGCCCGCACCGCGTCCGGGTCGCCGAGGATCGTGAGGCGCGCGATGCGGCGCTGCACGACGATCGCGGCAGCCTCGAGGATGCGGTCGTCGTCGCCTTCGGGCAGCACGATGTGCTTGCCGGCAGTCCGCGCGCGCTCGACGAGCGTGTGCTCGAAGCGGATCGGGGTCATGACGCCCGTCGTGGGAAGGCTCAGCAGTCGCACGAGTTCGCCCGCATCGACGTACTCCGAGAACAGCGTCAGAGCGCGCTCGTGCTTGGCGGGGGAGTCGGCGGCGAGTCGGCTGCGCGCCTGCGTGATGCGCACCGCGGTGTCGAAGGTGGAATGCGGGGTGCGCGCGATGGGCAGCGCGAGACCGAGCCCGTCGACGAGGCGTTCGATCTGCGGATTGAGCTCGAAGCCGCCGTTGAGGATGACGCCGTTGAGCGCCGGGAAGTTCTGGGAGAGCTGCGCCGCCAGCGTGCCCACGAGCGCATCCGATCGGTCACCGGGAATGACGACCACGCCGCCCGGCACGAGCCGCGGCAGCACGTTCTCGAGGGACATCGCCGCGATCGTGGTGCCCATGACGGGCCGCTCGAGCCCGGCCTCGTCGCCACGCAGCAGCTCCGCCTCTGCGGATTCGAACACCGTGCGCAGCAGGGGCGCGGTGAGCTCGGCATCCTCGGCGATGGCCCACGCCGGCAGACCTGTCGCCGAGGCGACGGCGGCCGCGATCTCGCCGACCGCTTCCGGGGCCGCGCGGTTCACGACGATGGCGAGCACCTCCGCGTGCTCCTCACGCAGCTCGCTGAGCGCGATCTGCGCGATCTCGACGCACTGCTTCGCGTTGCGCGCCACGGCGCTCTCGGGCACCAGCCCGCCCGTCACGAGCAGCACGGGCGCCGCGAGGTTCGCCGCGATGCGTCCGTTCATGGACAGCTCGGTGGGCGTGCCGACATCCGTGTAGTCGGAGCCCAGGATGAGCACGGCGTCGCACGCCTCCTCGACATCCGCGAAGCGCTCGACGATTCGAGCAAGCGCCTCCTCCGGATCCGCGTGGAGCGTGTCGTAGTCGACGCCCACGCAATCCTCGTAGCTCTGGCCCGCGCTCGCGTGCGCGACCATGAGTTCGAGGACGTAGTCGCGGGCCTCGCCTGCGCGCACGATCGGGCGGAAGATGCCCACGCGCGCCACGCTCGATTTGAGCGTCTCGAGGAGACCGACCGCGACCGTCGACTTGCCGGTGCGCCCTTCGGCGCTCGTGAGATAGATGCGTGTGGACACGCTCCCACGGTACGCCAGCTGACTATCTCACGTGTTGGGACCTTCGACTCTGAAAAAGGGTCGCGCGACAGGCGGAAGCTTGTTGCGATCGGTCGCACCCGCGCGGCCTGAGTTGAAGGAGAACCGTGGATCCGCTCGAGATCGCCCGGTGGCAGTTCGGCATCACGACCGTCTACCACTTCATGATGGTGCCCCTGACCTTGGGGCTCGGCATGGTGGTGGCCGTCCTGCACACCATGTGGGTGCGCACCGCCGATGAGAAGTGGCTTCGGATGACGAAGTTCTGGGGGAAGCTCTACCTCGTCAACTTCATCATGGGTGTCGCAACCGGCATCGTGCAGGAGTTCCAGTTCGGCATGGCGTGGAGTGAGTACTCCCGCTTCGTCGGCGACGTCTTCGGCGCACCGCTCGCGATGGAGGGTCTGCTCGCGTTCTTCGTCGAGTCGACGTTCCTGGGTCTCTGGATCTTCGGATGGGATCGCCTTCCGAAGAAGGTGCACCTCGCGACCCTCTGGCTCGCCGTCATCGGCTCGTGGGGCTCGGCCTACTTCATCCTCGCGGCGAACTCGTGGATGCAGCACCCCGTGGGCATCGAATTCGTGAACGGCAAGCCCGTCCTCAACGACATCTGGGCGGTTCTCACCAACAACACCGTGCTGGCGGCCTTCCCGCACACGATCGCCGGTGCGATCGCCGTCGCCGGCGGGTTCCTCGTCGGCATCGCCTGGTACCAGCTGTGGCGTCGCCGCAAGGACGGCATCGACACCGTCGATGCGAAGGGCCGCGTCATCGTGGGCGAGGCGACCGACATCCCCGGTCGTGACAAGAAGGACCACTCCGTCTGGATCACCTCGATGCGGATCGGCGGCGTCGTCGCGATCCTCGGCTTCGGGGCCGTCGCGATCACGGGCGACATCCAGGGCAAGCTCATGTACGAGCAGCAGCCGCTCAAGATGGCCGCGGCCGAAGCCGCCTGCCACAGCGGCACGAGCTTCTCGGTGCTGTCGATCGGAAAGCTCGGTTCGCAGAACTGCGATGAGGTCGTTCCGATCATCGAGATCCCCGGTGTGCTCTCGTACCTCGCGAAGGGCGACTTCACCACCGAGATGCCGGGCCTGAACGAGCTCATCCCGGAGTACGAGGAGAAGTACGGCACCAACCTGCCGGACAACCCGCTCTACGGTGAGCGCGCCGGCCAGAAGATCGACTACATGCCGAACCTCGAAGTCACCTACTGGGGCTTCCGCATCATGATCGGCTTCGGCGCGATCGCAGCCTTCGCGGGTGCCGTGGCGCTGTGGCTGACGCGCAAGGGCACCGTGCCGACCTCGAAGCCGCTCATGCAGCTCGCGATCTTCGGCATCCTCGCGCCCTTCGGCGCGAACGCGGCCGGCTGGGTCTTCACCGAGATGGGCCGCCAGCCCTTCGTCGTGGCGCCCAACCCCAACCCGAGCGGCGTCGACGGGGTCTTCATGTTCACCGCCGCCGCGGTGTCGCCCGGTGTCGACGGACGAGAGATCGTGTTCTCGCTCGTCGCGCTCGGTCTCGTGTACCTCGCGCTCATGGTCGTCGAGGTGTTCCTGCTCGCGAAGTTCGTCCGAGCTGGCATCGCCGGCGTCATGCCCGAGAAGTTCACCGACCCCAACGAGCCCGGCGACGGAGACGGCGACGCGGATCGCCGCGACGTCCTCGCGTTCGCGTACTGAGCTAGGAGTACAGAAGAGATGGATGCACTTCCCGTCGTCTGGTTCATCGCCATCGCGGTGCTGTGGATCGGATACATCCTGCTCGAGGGCTTCGACCTCGGTGTGGGCATGCACATGCTGTTCAGCGCTCGCAATGACAAGGATCGTCGCGTGATGCTCAACTCGATCGGCCCTGTGTGGGACGGCAACGAAGTGTGGCTGCTCACCGCAGGTGCCGCCACCTTCGCAGCGTTCCCGTACTGGTACGCGTCGCTGTTCTCGACCCTCTACGTGCCGCTCACGCTCGTGCTCCTCGGACTGATCTTCCGTGCGGTCGCGATCGAGTACCGCGGCAAGGTCGTCGCGCAGAACTGGACGCTGTTCTGGGACCGCTCGATCGGCATCGGCAGCCTGGTGGCGGCCTTCGGCATCGGTGCGGGCCTCGCCCTCACCACCACCGGTCTTCCGATCGACGCGAACGGCGACCGCGTGGGTGGACCGTTCGTGTGGCTGACGCCGGAGGCCGTGCTCGGCGGTCTCGCGCTCGTCGGGTTCTCGCTCGTCCACGGCGCGACGTTCCTCGCGCTCAAGACGGATGGCCCCGTGCGCGAGCGGATGAATCGCCTCGTTCCGCGTCTCGCGCCGATCGCCCTTCTGCCGATCACCGCCTGGGCGGTGCTCATCGAGGTGCGCACCGGCGGCAACGCGCTCAGCTGGGTCCTGCTCCTGCTCGCCGTCGCCGCGGTGCTCATCGGCTACCTGTTCTCGCTCCGCGGGAGCGAGGGGCGTGCCTTCACGGGCTTCGCCGCCTTCGGCTTCTTCGGCGCCGGATCGATCTTCGCCGGGGTGTTCCCTGTGGTCTTGCCTTCGACGCTCGATCCCGCGTTCGACCTGACGGTCTGGAACGCCGCGAGCGGCAGCTACACGCTCGGCGTCATGACCGTCGTCACCGGGTTCGCCCTGCCGGTGGTGCTCGGCTACCAGGCATGGTCGTACTGGGTGTTCCGCAAGCGGGTCTCCCCGAACCACCTGCCCGACGCCCACGACGCGGTGCCCGCCGTGCGTGCGGCCACCCGCGCCAGCTGACATGACCGACACGCTTCTGCGACGCCGCCCGGATCTCGGTCCGGGCGGCGTCCGTCACCTCGTCCCCGTCGCCTTCGCCGCCCTCGTGGGCGCGATCGGCATCATCCTCGTCGCCGAGTCCATCGCTCGGCAGATCGCAGCCATCGCCGAGGGCGCCGACCCGGCGGAGTGGCTCCTCGTGGGCGCGATCGGCGTCGTGCTGCGTGCGTTCGGCGTGTGGGCGCAGGGCGTATTCGCCCGCCGCGCCGCCATCCGTGCCAAGTCCGCCCTGCGGCGCGACCTCGTGGCGCGCATCGCCGCGGGGGAGCCGACCGGCGGCGGCACCGCTGTGCTCGCCACCGAGGGCCTCGACGCCCTCGACGACTACTACGCGGTGGCCGTTCCCGCGATGATCACCGCGGCCGTCGTGCCGCTCGCGACCGGCGCCCGCATCCTCGGCGCCGACCTCATCTCGGCGATCGTGCTCGTCTGCACCATCCCGCTCGTGCCCGTGTTCATGACCCTCATCGGCATGCACACGCGCGACACCGTCGACCGTGCGACCGATGCCCTCACGCGCCTCGCCGACCACCTCGTCGAACTCGCGCGGGGTCTGCCGGTCCTCGTCGGACTCGGGCGCCTCGAGGAGCAGCTCGACGCTCTCGATCGCATCCAGAAGGATTACCGCTCCCGCACGATGGCGACGCTGCGCACAGCGTTCCTGTCGGCACTCGCCCTCGAGCTGATCGCCACCATCTCGGTCGCGATCATCGCTGTGTTCCTCGGCATGCGCCTGCTGTCGGGCACGGTGGGGCTCGACACAGCCCTGCTCGTGCTGCTGCTGGCCCCCGAGTGCTTCACGGCGCTGCGTGACGTCGGCGCCGCCTTCCACTCCTCGCAGGACGGTCTCTCGGCGCTCGCGCGCATCCGCGGGCTCCTCGCCGATGGGCGAGCTGCCGCGACCCCCCGCCCCGGCCCGCCCGCGCTGCAGGAAGTCTCTGTGCGCTACCCGAACCGCGAACCGGTGCTCACGCAGCTCACCCTGCGCCCCGTGCCGGGCCGCATCACCGCCGTCACCGGTCCCAGCGGATGCGGCAAATCCACCGCGCTCGCGGCGCTCGTGGGGGCCCTGCCCGCCGACGCGGAGGTCTCGGGTGTCGTGACGGGGGATCCGTCGTTCACGGCGTACGCCGCCCAGACCCCGCGCTTCGCGGAGGAGACCCTCGCCGACGAGCTCGCGCTCGCGGGTGCCGACCGCCCCGCAGCGGCAGCGCTCGCCGGCGAACTCGGACTCGCCGGACTTCTCGATGCACCGCTCGCCGAGCTGAGCCCCGGCGAGCAGCGCCGCGCGGCGCTCGCCCGCGCCTTCGCCCGCGTCGACGATGGGGCGTGGCTGCTCGTGCTCGACGAGCCGACAGCGCACCTCGACGAGGCAGCCGCGGAGCTCGTCCGCGACGCGATCCGCGCCCGCGCCGACCGTGTCTCGACGGTGCTCGTGACCCACGAGCCGCGCACCCTCGCGCTCGCCGATGAGGTCGTCGCGCTGCACGCCGATGCGGATGCGGATGCGGATGCGCGCCCCGACATGGCCGACGCGCCCGAGGTCGCACCGCTGGCTGCTGAGAGCTCCC
The DNA here is from genome assembly GCF_011751865.2 of Salinibacterium sp. ZJ70. Taxonomy (GTDB): domain Bacteria; phylum Actinomycetota; class Actinomycetes; order Actinomycetales; family Microbacteriaceae; genus Homoserinibacter. The sequence goes on from NZ_CP061770.1 coordinate 959,204, forward strand.
TGGCACGCGATGCCGCGGCGGCTCGCGGCGACGCCCGCAGCGGCGCGGCGCTGCGCACCGTGCTCGGCTTCGCGCCGTGGCGCTGGGTGGGCGCCGCCATCATGGCCACGCTCACCTTCCTGCTCGGCATGTCTCTCACGGCCGTCTCGGCGTGGCTCATCGTGCGCGCCGCCGACATGGAGCACATCATGTACCTCCTGGTCGCGATCGTCGGCGTCCGAGCCTTCGGCATCGGTCGTCCGATCGCGCGGTACGCCGAGCGGCTGCTGTCGCACAGCGCCGTGTTCCGCGCGACCGATGCGCTGCGGTTGCGGCTGTGGCGTCGCATCGCCGCTCACGGTCCTGCGATGCGCGGGCTCCTCGGAGGCGGTGCAGCACTCGACGTGCTCGTCACCGAGCCCGCGGAGCTGCGCGACCAGCTGCCGCGCGTCATCCCGCCGCTCGCCGGAGGCATCGCGGCGACGCTCGCTGTCGGCATCGCGACGCAGCTGCTCGCCCCCGAGCTCGCGCCCGTCGTCTGGACAGTGCTGCTCGCGACCGCCGCCGTCGCGGCCGTCGTGTCGCTCGCGACCGCTCGCCGGACCGCGCGCGAGCGGGTTGAGGTGCGTGCATCGCTCGTGCGCCGCATCGCGGCTCTCGGCGATGCCGCAGACGAGCTGCGCGCGGGCGGCCTCGCCGACCGTGCTCTCGCCCGCATCGACGAAGCCGGAGAGCGCCTCAGCAGATCCGAACGACGCACCGCCTCCGCCGACGGTCTCGGCGGGGCCTTCGCGATGCTGGGCTGCGCCGGGCTCGCCGTCGTCGTCCCCGTGCTGTCGCCCGCGAGCCTGCCCGTCGAGACGGTCGCCGTCGTCAGTCTTCTGGCGCTCGCGCTCGTCGAGGGCATGAGCGGCATCATCGGCGCGGTACGGCGCATCCCGACGCTCACTGCGGTGCTCGCCCGGCTCGCGCCCGTGCTCGATGCACCGGAGGAGATCGGCGGGGACCGCCAGCTCGATGGTCCTGTGTCGCGCCTCGAGCTCCGCGGCCTCGCACGCGAGCTGCCCGGTGCGCAGGCGCCGCTGTTCCGCGACGTCGATGCCGAGGTCCACCCGGGTGCGCGGCTGCGCATCGACGGCCCCTCCGGCTCGGGCAAGTCCACCCTTCTGGCGATGATCATGGGGGCCCTGCGCCCCGACGCCGGGGCCGTGCTCGCCGACGGGATTCCCGTCGCCGAACTCGACCGCGCGTCGTGGAGCCGCCACGTGGCATGGTGCCCCCAGGAAGCGCATGTCTTCGACTCGACGATCCGCGGCAACCTGCTCATCGGTCGTCGGCGCGACGAACCCGTCGACGACGAGGAGATGGAGTCCGCGCTGCGGCAGGCAGGGCTCGGCGAGCTCCTCGCCGCGCTGCCCGACGGTCTCGACACCCGAGTCGGGCGCGCGGGGCGCGCCCTCTCGGGAGGCGAGCGGCAGCGACTCGCCGTCGCTCGGGCCCTCCTCAGCCGCGCGGAGCTGCTGCTCCTCGACGAGCCGACCGCCCACCTCGACGAGCCGACCGCGCGGGCGCTCATGGGTGACCTGCGTGCCGCGAGCCGTGACCGGCTCGTCGTGCTCGTGAGCCACCGCGCCGACGACTGGAACCGTGACGACCGCGTCATCGCACTCGGCCAAGCGGAAGCGGGGAGCACGACCACCGGGCCCGTGGCCGTGCGCCACGGGGGTTGACCCCACCCTCGACACGTCAGGATCCCGGATGCCGCCCGCGCGCAGCATCCGGGATGCTGGTGTCATGACCGCAGTTCCCGCTCCCACGACCCGACGCCGAGGCTACGGCGACTTCTGGAAGGGACTCCTGCCCGAGCTCGGGTTCCTGCTGCCCCAGCTGCCTGTCGTCGTGATCGGGTTCACCGTGCTCCTCACGGTCTTCGTGGCGGGCGTCGGCATGATCCCGATCATCGTCGGTGTGCCGATCGTCGTGCTCGCGCTGTTCATCGCGCGCGGGTTCGGCATCCTCGAGATCTGGCGACTGCGCGGTGCGAAGTTCCCGGCTATCACTCCGCCCCGCTGGGACCGCCGCGCCCCCGGCAAGGGCACGAGCGACTGGCTCAAGCTCATCGCCCCCACGATCGACGGTCATTACTGGCTCTACCTGCTGCACGGCCTCATCGTGAACCCCATCGTCGGCATCGTCACGTGGACGCTCACGATCGTGTGGCTCTCGATCGGACTCGCGGGCACCCTCTCCGTGCTCGCCCTCACCCCGCTCAACCAGGACGGCCTCGGGTTCATCGTCATGGGCTGGCTTCCGGATGCCGCCGCCATGATCGGCCCGAGCGCCGCGGTCCCCGTGCTCACCGCGATCGGCGTCGTCTTCCTCGCGGCCCTCCCATTCGTCACTCACGGGCTCGTGTGGGTGCACCACGCGATCGCCAAGGGCATGCTCGCCGCTTTCCGCTCCGAAGAGCTGCGCGAGAAGGTCGCCGACCTCTCCGCCTCCCGCACCGCCGCCGTCGCCGCCGAAGGCGCCGCCCTCCGCCGCCTCGAGCGCGACATCCACGACGGCCCGCAGCAGCGCCTGGTGCGCATGCAGATGGACCTCGCTGCCGCCGAACGTCAGCTCGACAAGAATCCGGAGGCCGCGCGCACCCTCATCGCCGAAGCGCGCACCCAGTCCAAGGAGGCGCTCGAGGAGCTCCGCGCCCTCTCGCGCGGGTTCGCGCCCCCCATCCTGCTCGACCGCGGACTCGTCGCCGCGCTCGAATCGCTCGCCGTGCGCTCGCCGCTGCCCGTGCACATCGAGAACATGCTGCCTGCGGGGTACGTGATCCCGGCTGAGTCGGCGCGCAACGCGTACTTCATCGCAGCGGAAGCGCTCACGAACGTCGCCAAGCACGCCCACGCGCAGAACGCCTGGGTGCGCCTCGAACTGCACCGCGCCCCCAATTCCGAGTGGGTCGAGATCATCGTCACCGACGACGGGCGCGGGGGAGCGGCCGCTCTCGACGGCCACGGACTCGCCGGCATCGACGAGCGCGTGCGCGGACTCGGCGGCGCCGTCGAGGTGCGCAGCCCGATCGGGGGCCCGACGCACGTCATCAGCCGCGTGCCCGTGCTGGGCGTGCTGCCCATGATCATCTCAGGGTGACCGCGGATCGCTAGCCTGGGGGGTGTGAACGTGCGTGTAGTGGTGGCAGACGATTCCGTGCTTCTGCGCGAAGGGCTCGTGCGCGTGCTCGAGGAGGCGGGGCATGAGGTCGTCGGCGCGTACGGCGATGCCGTCGAGCTGCTCGCCCACGTGAACGACCTGGCCCCCGAGCTCGCGGTGCTCGACGTGCGAATGCCGCCCACCTACCGCGACGAGGGTGTGCGCGCCGCGATCCGTCTGCGCACCGAGCGTCCAGGGATGGGGATCCTTCTGCTGTCGCAGTACGTGGAGGTCGCCTACGCCCAGGAGCTGCTCGGATCGGGCGGCGGGGGAGTCGGCTACCTCCTGAAGGACCGCGTCGCCTCGCTCGACGAGCTCACCGACGCCGTCGACCGCATCGCGTCGGGAGGCACCGTGCTCGATCCCGAGGTCGTCGCGCAGCTCATCGGGCGGCGCAACGACCCGCTGTCATCGCTCACCCCGCGTGAGCGTGAGGTGCTGCAGCTCATGGCGGAGGGGCGCAGCAACGCCGCGATCGCCAAGGACCTGTTCATCGGCGTCGGGGCGGTCGAGAAGAACGTCACCTCGATCTTCACCAAGCTCGGTCTTGAAGACTCGGGCACCGATCACCGCCGCGTGCTCGCGGTGATCGCGTGGCTGCAACGCTGATCTGCTGGCTGCGCCCCTGATCGCCGGGCCGCGGCGGATGCGGTCGACAGGCAGGTGTCGACGCGCGGGCGGATCTGATGATCAACGCCCGCGCGCCGACTGATGAACAATGCACCCACCCGTCAGGTGCACCGGTCATCGGTGTTGGGTATCGCAGGTGTACCCGGGGGTCCGGTGCGTTGCACCGGAGTCGATGGCCGTCAGGCGACGGATGTCCGCCAGGCGCGGACGGATTCTGCTGTCGAACTGTGGATCTCGGGGCGGTTCTCCTGGATGTGGTTGGTCCAGGCGACGCCATTCCACCAGCGCAGCTGGGGGATGCCGAGCGGATCGCGGTACCAGCCGGCGGGGGCGCCCGCCGATGAGGGGGTGACGATGTTCATGAATCGCTCCTGGGGGGACGGGTGGCCGCGGGTGGGGTTCGAGCGAAGCGGCTGACGCGATCATATTGCCCCCCGAATGCGGGGTGCAAGAGGCAATTGCGCACGTGTGGAAAACCGCGAGATCCGCAACCTCCCTCTTCCGAGAATCGTGCGAGACGGTCGCTGTCCGGGTGGGCATCGACCATCTCGCAGGATCCGCGGGGGAGCGGGTGTGAGGTGCTGAGGGCATGCAGAAGGGGCGGGAGCTGAGCCCCCGCCCCTTCCGTGAAACGACTTACGCCGCGGCGATGTTCGATGCCTGCATGCCCTTTTGGCCAGGCACGACGTCGAACGAAACCCGCTGGCCGTCGTCGAGGCTGCGGTGGCCGGACCCGACGATTGCCGAGTAGTGCGCGAAGAGGTCGGCGCTGCCGTCATCGGGGGCGATGAATCCAAAGCCCTTTTCAGCGTTGAACCACTTCACAGTTCCGGTGGTCATTATGTGTTCTCCTATTTATTCGTTGACATCCGCGGTGGCGGCGACGAGAGTCACAGCCCGATGATTTCCGGCGGATGCATCCGGTGACGGCGAACCGTCTCGGATGTCTATGGGGGTCAGGCGCGGCGGTACTGCGCCAGCAGGTGGCAGACGAAGGGATCGCGTGCCGCGAGGCCGACCTTGTGCATGTACTGCACGACGTGGACATTAGCGCGGAACATGTTCATCTCGGTGTAGCGGATGTTGTTCGCACGGCAGTACTCACGCACCAGCAGGCGCGCCTTCGGGAGCTGCGGCCGGGCCATGTTCGGGAAGAGGTGGTGCTCGATCTGGTAGTTGAGTCCGCCGAAGATGCTCGACGCCACCCATCCGCCGCTGATGTTGCGCGAGGTGTGCACCTGCTTGGCGAAGAAGTCGAGCTTCTCGTCGGCGGGAACGATCGGCATGCCGATGTGGTTCACCGCGAAAGCGGTGCCGAGGTAGAAGCCGAAGACGGCCATCTGCACGCCGAGGAACGCGAACGCCATGCCGAGCGGCAGGAACGTGAAGAGCACGCCGAGGTAGACGGCGAAGCGCAGGGTGATCATCGACAGCTCGAACCAGCGACCCTCGACGGGTCCGCGGCGCAGGAGCGAGCGGATCGAGTGGTAGTGCAGGTTCAGGCCCTCGAAGGCCATCAGCGGGTAGAAGAGCCAGCCCTGGCGACGCGTGACCCAGGCGAGCAGACCGCGCTGGGAAGCGGCGGACTCGGGGTGGAACGCGATGGTGTCGACCTCGATGTCGGGGTCTTTGCCGATGCGGTTCGGGTTGGCGTGGTGACGGGTGTGCTTCGTCATCCACCACTGGTAGCTCATGCCGGCGCCAAGGGTGATGAGGAGGCGGCCGAGACGGTCGTTGGCGGGGCCCGAGCTCAGCACCTGGCGGTGCGAGGCTTCGTGGCCGATGAAGGCGATCTGGGTGACGATGATGCCGAGGGCGCCCGCCATGAGCAGCTGGAACCAGCTGTCACCGAGCAGGATGAAGCCCGTGATGACTCCGCCGAGGGCGAGCGCGAGGCCGCCGAGGAGGAGGAAGTAGAAGAGCTGGCTGCGCTTGAGCAGTCCGGCTTCCTTGATCTGCTTGGAGACCGTGGTGAAGGCACGGGCCGGGTCGACTGTCGCGCCGTTGCGAGGCGTCGTGGTCCGGATGCGCCCGAGGGCGGGTGTTGCCGGGGAGATAGTGGAAATAGGCCTATCCGTCCGCTTGGTGGCCCAAGTGGGCCGAGATGAGAAGCCAAGGGCGGGATTGCCATTCGACTTGATTCACCTTACGGGGTGCCATATGCGTTTGCGGTGTGAGGCTCGATCTTTTGGCATGAATCACAGGGAATGGGCGGTTTCGAGTAAGATCCTTGATCTGTCCCACACCAATGTGGGGGCGGTTGCGCGTGAGAACTCCGCGCGATCCGAGGCTGGAAACCTCCGGCGTCTTCATCGTCTGAAGCCTGGAGGTTTCACTATTTCTGCGTTCCGCAACTCGGCAACCGCGCGCTGGTGGGCGCTCGCTGTCCTCGCACTCACTCAGCTCGTCGTCGTGCTCGACGGCACGATCGTCGCCATCGCGCTGCCCCAAGCCCAGCAGCAGCTCGGCATGGGCGACGGCGAGCGCCAGTGGGTCATCACGGCCTACACGCTCGCCTTCGGCGCGCTCCTGCTGATCGGCGGCCGCATCGCCGACTACTGGGGCCGCAAGCGCACCTTCATGGTGGGCATGGTCGGATTCGGCATCGCCTCGGTCTGGGGCGGCCTCGCACAGACGGGGCTCGAGCTCATCCTCGCCCGCGGAGTGCAGGGCGCCTTCGCCGCGCTCCTCGCGCCTGCCGCGCTGTCGATGGTGACTGTGCTGTTCGCACACGGACGCGAGCGCAACATCGCCTTCGCCATCTGGGGTCTCGTCGCGGGAACCGGAGCCGCAATCGGCCTGCTGCTCGGGGGACTGCTCACCGAGTTCGCCGACTGGCGCTGGTGCCTGCTCGTCAACATCTTCTTCGTCGCCATCGGTCTCATCGGCGGGTGGCTGCTGCTCGACGAGTCGACGACCGAAGGCGACAACCGCTACGACATCGTCGGCACGATCCTCATCACCGCCGGCCTCGGCGCACTCGTCTACGGCTTCACCCTCGCCGAGCACGGCTGGGGCTCGCTCGACACCATCGGCTTCATCACCCTCGGTGTCGTGCTGATCGTGGTCTTCGGATGGAGCCAGACGCGAATCGCGCAGCCGCTGCTTCCGCTGCGGGTCATCCTCCACAAGGTGCGCGGAGGCGCCCTCATCGTGCAGGCGATCACGGGCGCCACGATGCTCGGAGCCATGCTCTACACGAACTTCTACATGCAGATCGTGCTCGGCATGAGCCCGCTGTGGACGGGTGTCGGCAACGTCGTGATGACGGTCGCGATCGTGCTCATGACCCCGGTGAGCACCAAGATCCTCGGACGCTTCGGCCCGCGCTGGCTCATGGTCGCCGGCCCCGCGATCGTGGCGGTCGGGCTCTTCATGTTCGCGGGTGTGCAGGCCGACGGCAGCTACTGGACGCACGCGCTGCCCGGGTTCGTCGTCATGGGAATCGGCTTGTCGGGAATCTTCGTGCCGCTGCAGAACCTCGCTCTCGCTGGCGTCGAGCCTCGCGATGCGGGTGTCGCATCCGGTGTCGTCAACTCCGTCTTCCATGTCGGTGGGGCGCTGGGCCTTGCCGTGTTCACCGTCGCCTACACCTCGGTGTCGTCGAATGCCCTCGGCGAAGGCGCCACGACGCTCGTCGCGTTCACGAGCGGCTACTCGGCGGCATTCGTGATCGCAGGCGTCGCGATGCTGCTCGCCGCCCTCACCGCGTTGGCCCTCATCCGCGGCACGAAGGAGCAGCTGCTGCCCTCGGTCGAAGCGGTGCCCGCTGGCCACTGAGCCGAGTGCGAGACCGGACGCCCGTGTCGTCTCCGTGGGGGAGAGCGGATGCGGGCGTCCTCATCCCCGTGTCCTCAGCCGCCGCATCCGGGGCGGTTGGCGTCGAACGAGCACTCCGTATAGAAGCTGAGATCGGGCTCGGGGGCCGGAGGCGGATCGAACCGCCCCTGCGGAACCTGCAGCACGAGCGCGATGGCGATCACGACCGGCACCAGGATCCAGCTGGTGATCTTGAGACCCCGTTGCTTCGCGACTGTCGCGAGCACGGCCGCGGCGAGGGTGGCGGCGACCGCGATTCCGGCGGTGACGAGGTACCGGATCCCCGTCGCTCCGAACGGCTCGGGTTCGACCACGTTGACGTTGAAGAGTCGGAAGTGGACCTCGAACCACTGGGAGAACAGCGCGATGGTCGCGACGCCGCCGACGATCAGCGCGAGGGCAGATCCGGGCACGAGGGCTCGGTCACGACGCGGCCCGGGCGAACGGACGCGGCCCGAGATCGCCCAGCCGATGACCGCGCACACGAGCATCGCCACCGCGTCCAGTGCGAAGGGGATGGCGAGCAGAAGGAAGAGGAACCCCGCGTCGTCGAAGGTCAGCGCGGGAAGGTACTCGATGACGGATGTCCCAAGCGCTGCGAACGGAGCCGCCGCGATGCTGAGCCCCCGCGCGACGCGCGGCGGCGCGAGAGCGACGAATGCGGCAGTGAGCGCCGCCCACGCGAGGCCGCGCCACCCGACGTCGATGAGGAGGGCGAGAGCTGTGGCGCCCCCGAGTGCGCCGGGGGACATCACCAGTGTGAGCAGCAGCTTGCCGAGGAAGAGGGCGGCGACGCCCGCCGTGACCGCGATCACGGCCGTGCGCCAGCGGGATCCGGCGACGGGAGGCGCCTGAATGAGACCTTGACTCATGTTCGGAGCGTAGGGGGCGGACGTGGCGCTGCGGAAGCCGGGGGTGTCGTGAGCGGGATTCGCTCCATCAACACGAATGCCCTGCCAGCGACCGGTGGTCACTGTCAGGGCGATGGAGGGGATGACGGGAATCGAACCCGCGTAATCAGTTTGGAAGACTGAGGCTCTACCATTGAGCTACATCCCCGGCGCCTCGATCTCTCAAGGCAACGCCTCCACTCTAGCGCAGGCTGGGATCCCCCTCGTGCACGTCCCCGGCTCGACGCACACGCGGCAGCATCATCCGCGGGCATGCGCCCGGCATCGTGCGGCTAGACTGTGCGAGGCCGTTTTTTCGGGTGGAATCTGCTTCGGCACAACCATCCGCACGCCGGCGGCTTCACCACTTGCGGCCTCCGGGGCGTAGCTCAGCTTGGCTAGAGCGCCCGCTTTGGGAGCGGGAGGTCGCAGGTTCAAATCCTGTCGCCCCGACGGAACATCAGCGAAACAGAACCCCAGGAGATATATCCCCATGGTCACGACGACCGTCGAGAAGCTCTCGGCCACGCGCGCCAAGCTCACCATCACGGTGACCCCCGAAGAGCTCAAGCCCTCGATCGATCACGCTTACGAGCACATCGCCGAGCAGGTCAACATCCCCGGCTTCCGCAAGGGCAAGGTGCCGCCCGCGATCATCAACCAGCGCGTCGGCCGCGCCGAGGTGCTCAACCACGCCGTCTCCGAGAGCCTGGAGCGCTACTACCGCGAGGCCGCCAACGAGGAGAAGCTGCGTCCCCTCGGACGCCCCGAGGCCGACGTCGTGACGTGGCCCAGCGAGAAGGACTTCTCGGGCGACCTCGTCTTCACCGTCGAGGTGGACGTGCGTCCCGAGTTCGAGATCCCGAAGTACGACGGCCTCAAGGTCGAGGTCGAGACGGCGAAGGTCGGACCCGATGAGGTCGAGGCCGAGCTCGAGAACCTGCGCAGCCGCTTCGGCACGCTCGTGACCGTCGACCGCCCCGCCAAGAAGGGCGACTTCGTGCAGCTCGACCTCGTCGCCACGATCGGCGGCACCGAGATCGACACCGCGAGCAACATCTCGTACGAGCTCGGCTCTGGCGAGCTCATCGACGGCATCGACGACGCCATCGAGACCCTCACGGCCGGCGAGTCGACGACGTTCGAGTCGGAGCTCGTGGGCGGCGACCACCAGGGTGAGAAGGCGCAGATCGCCGTCACCGTCAACGCCGTCAAGGAGCGCGAGCTTCCCGAGGCCGACGACGAGTTCGCCCAGATCGCGTCGCAGTTCGACACCATCGGCGAGCTCCGCAAGGACGTCAAGGAGCAGCTCGAGAAGTCGGCCGAGTTCGGCCAGGCAGTCGCCGCGCGCGACAAGCTCGTGGAGATTCTCGTCGAGAAGGCCGAGATCCCCGTTCCCCAGGGCCTCATCGACGACGAGGTGAACCGTCACCTCGAGAACGAGGGTCGCCTCGAGGACGACGAGCACCGTGCCGAGGTCGCCGCCGAGTCGGAGGTCGTCTTCAAGCGCCAGCTCCTCCTCGACGCGATCGCCGAGGCCGAAGAGGTCAAGGTGAGCCAGAACGAGCTCACGTCGTACCTCATCCAGGCTTCGCAGCAGTACGGCATGGAGCCGGGCGAGTTCATCCAGGCTCTCGGCCAGTCGGGCCAGATCCCCGCCATGGTCGGCGAGGTCGCACGCTCGAAGGCTGTCGCCGTGGCGCTGTCGAAGGCCACGGTCGTCGACGAGAAGGGCAAGGCCGTCGACGTCTCCGCCCTCACTGTGCCGCTGCTCGGCGATGGCTCGGATGACTCCGAGATCATCGAGGAGTCGGACCTCGTCGGCACCCCGGAGCACGACGACCACGAGGGTCACAACCACTGACCTGAGCTGAGTCTCACGACCTGAGGGGTCGCAGATCACCATCGACACGGCGTGTCACCGGTGATCTGCGGCCCCTCAGGCGTTCCCCCGGGGGTGTCGCGGCGCGCGCGTAGGGTGACGGGATGCGGTACGCGATCCTGCTGCGCGGCGTGAATGTCGGCGGCGCCACCATGAAGATGGCCGGGCTGCGTGACGTCCTCACGAGGGCGGGGTTCGCGGATGTCGCGACGGTGCTCGCATCCGGGAACGCGCTCGTCACGAGCGGCGACGCGGCATCCGAGGTGAAGACCCGCGTCGACGACGCGCTGCGCTCCCACTACGGCTACGAGCCGCACGTGCACATCGTCGACCTCGACGCGCTGCGGGCGATCGCCGACGCGTACCCCTTCGAGCGCGGCCGCGACGGCTGGCACGACTATGTGCTGTTCGCACCGGAAGCGGCGGTGCGCGCCGAGATCCTGCGCGTCGACCTCGATCCCGCGCTCGAGCGCGCAGCGGAGGGCGCGGGCGTCGTCTACTGGACGGTGCCGAAGGGCGAGACCCTCGGCTCGCGGCTCGGCGCGCTGATCGGCAAGCCGGCGCTCAAGCCGCACCTCACGAGCCGCAACCTCAACACGGTCGAGAAGCTGCTGCGCTGACCGCTCACCCGCGACATCCCGGTGCCCGCTGGGGGGAGGGGTCGCAAATCACCGCCGACACGCCGCATCAACCGTCATTCGCGACCCCTCACCGGAGGAGAAACGGGCAGTCAGCCCTCGAGCAGGTCGTCGGCGTAGGAGCGCACGGAGCCCGTGTAGCGGGGGAGGTGCGGAGCGAGCGTGTGCAGGAGGGCCACGACGGCCTCGCGCGGGCGCCCGGCATCGACGAGGGCGAGCGCCGCGAAGGCGACCGCGGCGTCCGCGAGCGGGTCATCATCCGGCCGCCCGGCGAACTCATCGCGCAGCAGCTCGAGCGACTCCTCCGGCCTGCCGAGGTTGCGCACCGTGCTCGCGAGCTGGATGACGCACTGCGCCCGCTCGGCATCCGGAAGCCCCGCCTCGAGCGCGGCGCGGTAGAACTGCTCGGCGCCCGCCTGATCGTCGGTCGCATCGCGCGCTCCGCCGCGCTCGAACAGCGCGACCGGGTCATCGGGATGGTCGGCTGCGATCTCGTCGATCCGCCGCACCAGCTCCACGTCGCCGAGCTCATCCGCCTCGGCCCATACGGCTGCGATCTGCTCCCGCCAGTCCATGATCCGAGGCTACGCGCCGCGGCACGCACTCTGCCCACGGCGAACACGGACGAGCCGCGCGCCACCTCCCCGGTAGATTCGACAACGGACATCGAGGCCCTGTCCTCGAATAGAACAAGGAGTTCCTCACATGGCTGAACCGGCATTCGCGCCGAGCGTCTTCGACCGTCTCCTGAAGGACCGCATCATCTGGCTCGGCTCGGAGGTGCGCGATGAGAACGCGAACGAGATCGCGGCCAAGCTGCTTCTCCTCGCTGCCGAGGACCCTGAGAAGGACATCTACCTCTACATCAACAGCCCCGGCGGTTCGATCACCGCGGGTATGGCGATCTACGACACGATGCAGTTCATCCCGAACGACGTCGTCACGGTCGGCATCGGCATGGCGGCCTCCATGGGTCAGCTCCTGCTCACGGCGGGCACCAAGGGCAAGCGCTACATCACCCCCAACGCGCGCGTTCTCCTGCACCAGCCGCACGGCGGATTCGGCGGCACGGCCTCCGACATCCAGACGCAGGCCGCGCTCATCAACGACATGAAGCAGCGCCTCGCCGCGATCACGGCCGCCGCAACCGGCAAGTCGATCGAGCAGGTCAACGCCGACGGTGACCGCGACCGCTGGTTCACCGCGGAAGAGGCCCTCGAGTACGGCTTCGTCGACCACATCCGCTCCTCGGCCACGGATGTCGTGGGCGGCGCGGGCACGGAACAGAACTAAGCGCGAGAGACGAAGGAACCCACGAATGGACACCCCTACTTTCATGGCCGGCGGCGACATGCTCGACCGCATGCCCTCATCGCGCGCTCTGCCCTACGGCGCGCCTGAGTCGCGCTACATCCTCCCCACGTTCGAGGAGCGCACGGCCTACGGCTTCAAGCGCCAGGACCCGTACGCGAAGCTCTTCGAGGACCGCATCATCTTCCTCGGTGTGCAGGTCGACGACGCCTCGGCGGATGACGTCATGGCGCAGCTGCTCGTGCTCGAGTCGCAGGACCCGGACCGCGACATCGTCATGTACATCAACAGCCCCGGTGGCTCGTTCACGGCCATGACGGCGATCTACGACACGATGCAGTACATCCGCCCGCAGATCCAGACGGTCGTCCTCGGCCAGGCAGCCTCGGCTGCCGCGGTGATCCTCGCGGCGGGCACGCCCGGCAAGCGCCTCGCGCTGCCGAACGCGCGCGTGCTCATCCACCAGCCTTCGGTCGGCGAAGCCGGACGCGGTCAGGCGTCGGACATCGAGATCCAGGCGAAGGAGATCCTGCGCCTGCGCACGTGGCTCGAGGAGACCATGTCGCGCCACTCGAACAAGACGGTGGAGCAGGTGCACACCGACATCGAGCGCGACCGCATCCTCACGGCGCCGGAGGCGCTCGAGTACGGCCTCATCGACCAGGTGCTGACGAGCCGCAAGTCGCTCCCGGCACTCACGAAGGCCTGATCAGCAGATCACGAAGAAGCGCCCCGGTGGATCTCCACCGGGGCGCTTCTCGTTGCGCGATGCTGCGGTCTGTCGGTCAGTCCGTCGGGCGACGCCGTGTCGCGAGGAGCGCGACGGTCACACCGACGGCGATGATGAGCACCGCACCCACGATCCACAGCACGTCGCCGACCGCGATGGGTGCGGCATCCGCCTCATGGTGGGTTTCCCCGGATTCGTCGGTGGCCGCTGGCGCGTCGTCGCCGCACCGCGGCGCCTCGGCCGAGCCGGTGGCGGGCTCGAATTCACCTGTCGGCGCCCACTCGAACGGGATCGCGCCCCCCACGGTGTGCCCGTCGGCCGAGACGACCTGCCATTCGAGCGTGTAGCTGCCGGCTGTGCCGAGGGCTGCGGGGGTGCTCACGGTCGTGTCGAGGATGTCGAGGCAGCCCGTGCCGTAGTACTGGCCCGACGCATCCGACACGCGCAGCGCGAACGCGGAGGTGCCCGCCTCGGTCAGCACGCGTTCGTTGAGCGTCACCGAGAAGTCACGCGGAAGCTCGGTGAGCGTCTCGCCTTCGCTCGGGGTGGATGCGACGAGCTGGCTGTGCGCCCACGCGGGAGCGGACGCCGTCGCCGCGAGCGCGACCGCGGCGAGCACCGCCACGCTCGCGCCTGCGAGACGCGACCGGTGTGCGCGCGACATCATCCGGCCTTCTGTGTGCGGCGTGCCGTCACACCGACGATGAGGCCGATGACGCCCACGAGCACGCCGGTGATCGCGATGATGCGCGCCACGAGGTCATCGCCGCCCGTCTCGGATCCGGTCGATGCGCTCGCCGTGGCCTCGTCGGCGTGCTCCGCCGCAGCTCCGTGGTCGTGGTCGTGTCCGGCGCCCGTCGCTTCGCTGAGGATCACGGTGGGCACCTCGTCGCCCTCCCAGGTCTCGGTGCCCTCCGCGCAGGTCTGGGTGACGGGGAACTCGACGGCGTCGCCGGCTTCGCCGTCGGGCAGCTGCAGCGAGAGCTCGAACGCGTCGCGGTAGCCGTCTGCGAGGCCCGCGCCGATCGCCGTGTAGGTGACGCTGTCGACGCGGTCGTCGACCATGTTCTTCGTCACGGTCCAGTTGGGGTTGATGGTGGGCGTGACCGAGGCGATCGTGTCGGGGATGTCGATGTCGACGACGAGGGTGGGGGAGCCTTCGCACCCGTGCGGAACGCTGAAGGTGACGACGGTGTGGGAGCCTGCCGCAGTGCTGGTCGCGCTCGCGGTGACGTGAGCGCTCGCGCCGGCGGCGGGGATGAGAGCCAGGGCGAGCGCACCGCCGAGGGCGGTGGCGGATGCGGCGAGGGTGCGGGTCGTGGTCATGGGTGTCCTCCTGGACGAGAGTCGGGATGTGCGGATGCGCGCGCCCGAACGACTCATCACACGAGGACGAGTCAGGCGCCGAGGAGGACGGGTGGGCCGCGTCGGGCGATCGATGAGCCGAGAACCGACTGCGGCCGAGGCATGGGCCGCGACGCGACGAGCGTGCGCGGTACAGCGACAGGCTCGGGGCGCACGCCGAGGGCGCGCACGATGAAGCCGCCGACACGGGCGATGAGCGCCCACACGAGCGCTTCGAGGCGTCGCAGGTAGGCGACGGTGAGCACTCCCGCGACGAGGTGCGCCATCCACATCGCCATGCCGCCCTGGGCGACGGCATCCGCGGGAGACGTGATGATCGCGGCAGCCGCGTGATGGTGCCCGGCGGTGGAGACGACGGTGCCGCCCGTGGAAAGCAACGAGAACACGAGGTGGAAGGCCAGCTGTGCGATGCCGACGCCGACGACGGTGCGCACGAGAGATGTGCGGCGGCGTCCCACTGCGGCGACGCCCACGGCGCTCGCGAACACTCCGCCGAGCACGAGCGCGAGCGTTCCCGGAACGAGGCCGCCTGCCCAGGTGTGCGAGAGCGCGGCGAGCAGGGTGGCGACGGAGCCGAGCACCATCCCGCGCAGCAGGCGCGACGCTCTCGACTCCATAGCCTCAGCGTAATCGGCCTGATCGGGACTTTCGCCCTGAACCGGGTGAGCTGCGGATGCGACACGGCATGACGCGGTGTCCCGGCGAGCGTCGGGTGGAGGGGTTAGGCTTCCGAGTACGCTTTCGGAGGGGAGAACGGCATGGCACGCATCGGGGAGAGCGCCGACCTCCTGAAGTGCTCCTTCTGCGGAAAGAGCCAGAAGCAGGTGCAGCAGCTCATCGCAGGCCCGGGCGTCTACATCTGCGACGAATGCGTCGAACTCTGCAACGAGATCATCGAGGAGCGCCTCGCCGAAGCGGGCGAAGAAGCCCCCAGCGAGTTCGACCTCCCGAAGCCCAAGGAGATCTACTCCTTCCTCGGGGAGTACGTCATCGGCCAGGAGGCGGCGAAGCGCGCCCTCTCGGTGGCCGTCTACAACCACTACAAGCGCATCCGCGCGGGGCAGAAGATCACCGCCGCCGACGCGAAGCACGACGACATCGAGATCGCGAAGTCCAACATCCTGCTCGTCGGCCCCACCGGCTGCGGCAAGACGTATCTCGCGCAGACGCTCGCGAAGCGCCTCAACGTGCCGTTCGCGGTGGCGGATGCGACGGCGCTCACCGAAGCCGGCTACGTGGGCGAGGACGTCGAGAACATCCTCCTCAAGCTCATCCAGGCCGCCGACTACGACGTGAAGCGCGCCGAGACGGGCATCATCTACATCGACGAGGTCGACAAGATCGCCCGCAAGGCCGAGAACCCGTCCATCACGCGCGATGTCTCGGGCGAAGGCGTGCAGCAGGCGCTGCTGAAGATCCTCGAGGGCACGGTCGCCTCGGTTCCGCCGCAGGGTGGCCGCAAGCACCCGCACCAGGAGTTCATCCAGATCGACACGACGAACGTGCTGTTCATCGTGGCGGGAGCGTTCGCCGGCCTCGAGGAGATCATCTCGCAGCGCGTCGGTCGCCGCGGCATCGGCTTCGGCGCCCCGCTGCACAGCAAGCGCGACGAATCGGCGCTCTTCGGCGAGGTGCTCCCCGAGGATCTGCACAAGTTCGGACTCATTCCCGAGTTCATCGGTCGTCTGCCCGTCGTCACCTCGGTCACGCCGCTCGACCAGGAGGCTCTCATGGAGATCCTCACGGTGCCGAAGAACGCGCTCGTCAAGCAGTATCAGCGCATGTTCGAGCTCGACGGGGTGGAGCTCGAGTTCGACCGCGGCGCGCTCGAGGCGATCGCGGATCTCGCGGTGCTGCGCCAGACGGGCGCTCGCGGCCTTCGCGCGATCCTCGAGGAGGTGCTCGGGCCGATCATGTTCGAGGTGCCCTCGAGCGATGAGGTCGCCCGCGTCGTCGTGACGCGCGAAGCCGTGATCGACAACGCCGCGCCGACGATCGTGCCGCGCCCGGCCCGTCGTGCCGAGAAGTCGGCCTGACACTCCGACACAACCCGACGTCGGCGATCTAAGCTGGCGATGCTGCCTCGCAGCACACCCGATCCGCCGCGCCCCTGAGCGGCCGCCCCTCAAGGAGGAGTGGTGGAAGTTCCACGCCCGACCCGTCTCGGTGCCCGCACCTGGTCCGCATTCGTGATCCTCGGTCTCGCCGGCCAGCTGGCCTGGACCGTCGAGAACATGTATCTCAACGTGTTCGTGTACGACACGATCACCGACAACCCGACGGTGATCGCGACGCTCGTGGGCGCCTCCGCGATCGTCGCGACCCTCACCGCGCTCGTGGTGGGCGCCTGGTCGGACCGCACGGGCAACCGCCGCACGATCGTGACGGCGGGCTATGTGCTGTGGGGTGCGACGACCGCCGCGTTCGGCTTCGCGACCCCCGAGTCGGTCGGCTCCCTCATCCCCGGGTGGGATGCGGTGACGGCGGCGATCGCCGTCATCATCGTGCTCGACTGCGTGATGACGTTCTTCGGATCGAGCGCCAACGACGCCGCGTACCAGGCGTGGGTGACGGATTCGACGGACCCGTCGAACCGCGGCCGGGTCGACGGCGTGCTCGCGACGCTTCCGCTGCTGTCGATGCTGCTCGTGTTCGCGGCGCTCGACGGGCTCACGCAGGCGGGCGAGTGGCGGCTGTTCTTCGGCATCGTCGGCGCCTTCACCGCCGTGGTGGGCGTGATCGCCTGGTTCACGGTGCGCAACCGCCCGCCGGCGGCTCGCGGAACGAGCGTGTGGGCCGACATCGTGTTCATGCTGCGTCCCTCGACGCTGCGCGCGCACCCGCGGCTCTACCAGGTGCTCGTGGCGGTGGCGATCATCGGCGTGGCCTCGCAGGTGTACTTCCCGTACCTGATCATCTACATCCAGCGCACCCTGCGCATCGACGGCTACGCGATCGTGCTGGGCGTCGTGCTCACGACGGCGTCGCTGTTCAGCATCCTCGGGGGACGCCTGGCCGACCGGATCGGCAAGCTCCGCATGGTGCTTCCGGCGATGGGCGTGCTCGTGCTGGGGCTGCTCGGCATGTTCGTCGTGCGCGACATGATCGGCGCGATCATCGCCGGAACCGTCATGATGACGGGCTTCCTGGTGTCGACGAGCGCTCTCGCCGCGACCGTGCGCGACCTCGTCCCGGAGGGGCGCGCCGGGTCGGTGCAGGGCGTGCGGATGATTGCCGTCGTGCTGATCCCGATGGTGATCGGTCCGTGGATCGGCGCGTTCGTGATCCAGGGTGCCGACGAGACCTACCTCGATCTGGGTGTCGAGAAGCAGGTGCCGACGTCGTGGATCTTCGTGGCGGCTGCCGCGGTCGTGCTGATCGCCGTGCCGCTCATGCTGCGTCTGCTGCGCGCCGACCGGGGTGCCGGGCGCGCGGTGGCTGAGGCGCCGGTCGCGGACGCCGCGGACTCGGAAGCTGAGGTGCCGTGACGATGCTCACCCGGTTCGGGCGCGAGCTCGACCCCGAGAATGTGCTGCCCGAGCATCCGCGGCCGCAGCTCGTACGCGACGCATGGGCGAGCCTCAACGGCTGGTGGGACTGCGCGATCACGCCCGTCGACGCGCCGCGGCCCGCGGAGTGGTCTGATCGGATCCTCGTGCCGTTCTCGCCTGAGGCGCCGCTGTCGGGCCTCGAGCGCACCCTCACGCACCGTGACGCGCTCTGGTACCGTCTGCAGCTTCCCGAGCCGCCCGCCGGTGAGCGTGTGCTGCTGCACATCGATGCGAGCGACCGACACACGACGGTGTGGCTCGACGACATGCAGGTGGGCGAGCACCACGACGGCTTCACGCCTCAGACGCACGAACTCACGGAGGCGCTTGCACGCGGCGGCCCCCGCGAGCTGATCGTGCGGGTCACGGATCCCACCGACCTGGAGCCCGGTGCCCGCGGCAAGCAGCGGCTGAAGCGCGGCGGCATCTGGTACACGCCCCAGTCGGGCATCTGGCAGACCGTGTGGCTCGAGGCTGTGCCGCGCACGTTCGTGGAGCGCCTCGAGCTGACCCCCTCGTTCGACGCGAGCCGCGAGGCGACGGGCGAGCTCGCCGTGCGCGTGTTCGCGAACGGCCCGAGCGCAGGACCGGCCCGCGTGCGTGTGCTCGATGCGGGGCAGGTGATCGCCGAGGCGGTCGTGCCGCCGGTCGAGCGCGTCGTGCTGCCGATCCCGGGCGCTCGCGCGTGGTCGCCCGCAGATCCGCACCTGTACGACGTCGAGGTGGAGCTCGGCGACGACCGCGTCGCGAGCTACACGGGCATCCGCTCGCTCGGCATCGTCGAGGGGGCTGACGGCGCTCGCCGCTTCACCCTCAACGGCGAACCCGTGCTGCACGCGGGCCTGCTCGATCAGGGGTACTGGCCGGACGGTCTTCTCACGCCTCCCTCGGATGCGGCGATGATCGCCGACATCGAGGCCGCCCGCGCCGCCGGATTCACGATGCTGCGCAAGCACATCAAGGTCGAACCCGCCCGCTGGTATCACCACTGCGACCGACTCGGGATGCTCGTGTGGCAGGACGCCGTGAACGGCGGGGGGCGCTATCATCCGCTCACCATCACCCTCCCCGTGGCGAGCTCGTTCCGACTCGACGACACCCGCCACCGCGGCCTCTTCGCTCGCCGTGACCGCGCGGATCGCGAAGCCTTCGAAGCGTCCCTCGACGCGATGATCGCGCACCTCGGCAACCATCCGTCGGTCATCGGCTGGGTGCCCTTCAACGAAGGGTGGGGGCAGTTCGACGCGGCCCGCATCGCCGCGCATGTCGCCCGCCTCGACCCGAGCCGGCCCGTCGACCACGCGAGCGGCTGGCATGACCAGTTCGCGGGCGATGTGCTGAGTCTGCACGTGTACTTCCGCCGCTTCCGGATGCCGGATCGCCGCCGCTGGCGTGGCCGCGCCGTCGTGCTGTCGGAGTTCGGCGGGTACAGCTGGCCCGTCGAGGGGCACCGCTGGAACGCGCGCGAGTTCGGCTACCGGCGCTACCGCGACCGCGCGTCCCTCGCCGAGGCGGTCACCGCGCTCTGGCGCGACGAGCTCGCCCCCGCCACCGAGCAGGGGCTCGCCGGATTCGTCTACACCCAGCTCACCGACGTCGAGGACGAGGTCAACGGGCTGCTCACCTACGACCGCGAGGTCGTGAAGATCGACCCCGAGCTTCTGGGCGCACTGAACGCCGAGCTCGCGAACATCGCCGCGCGCACCGCGGCGCGAGAGGAGCGAGCGTGAGACTCACCGAGCGCGAGATCACCCAGGCCATCTCGTTCACCGGCCATGACGGGCTTCTGAACCGCGACGCGGTCGGATGGACGCGCAGCCAGCTGCACGACACATCCGGCATCGACGGCCGGAAGGCGTGGGGTCGCAACAAGCGCTGGGAGTACTGGTCGGTCATCGGCGAGCGCTTCATGGTGTCGCTCACGGTGTCGAACATCGACTACCTGGGCTCGCAGGAGGTGTGGGTCTTCGACCGGGAGACGGGCGCCGAGCATCAGCAGACCGCGCTCGTGCCGTTCGGTCGCGGGGTCACCCTGCCGCCCTCGCTCGGCGGCGGACGCGCACATGTGAAGGCCGGGAAGCTCGAGATCTGGATCGACCCGGTCGAGGCGGGCACGCGCCTCGCGTTCCGCACGCCGAACGTCTCCGGTGAGCTCATCGCGAGTCGACCCGACGGCCAGGAGCACATGGGCGTCGTCGTGCCGTGGAGCGACAGGCGCTTCCAGTACACGGTCAAGGACGTCGCCCTGCCGACCACCGGAACCCTCGTCATCGACGGCACGGGGCACCAGATCGACGCGGGCGGCCCCGCATGGGGTGTGCTCGATCACGGCCGCGGGCGCTGGCCGTACGACGTCGCGTGGAACTGGGCAGCAGGGTCGGGGATCGTCGACGGACGCCGCATCGGCATCCAGCTGGGCGACAAGTGGACGACGGGCTCCGGCTCCACCGAGAACTGTCTCTTCGTCGACGGCCGCGCTCACAAGATCTCCGAAGAGCTCACCTGGGTGTACGACACGAGCGACTACCTCGCGCCGTGGCGCATTCACGGCGAACTCGCCGACCTCACCTTCACCCCGTTCCACGACAAGATGACGCGCACGAACGTGGGCGTCATCCAGGCGAAGACCGATCAGTGCTTCGGACATTGGACGGGATGGATGGCGACGGATGCGGGCGAGAAGGTGCGCGTGGACGGCGCGGTGGGCTTCGCGGAGGACGTGCACAACCGCTGGTGAGGCAGCCACCCCGCGTGCCGCTACGCTGACGCCATGAACGAGCAGAGTGGCAGTTCCCCGTCCTCCGTCGTGCGGGGGGTGCGGCGTGCGGCGATCATCACGATCGTCGCGTCGCTCGCGATCGCGGCGCTGCTGGGCATCATCGCGCTCCTGAGCGGCGACTTCGGCGAGGTGCAGGCGCGCGTGCTCCTCACGACTCTCACGGTCGCCGCGTTCGGGACGACCGCGCTGTGCCACCTCGCCGTCGTGGCGCGACGCGTGCGCGTCGTGGGCTTCATCGGCATCGCAGCGAGTGTCGTCGCAGCACTGTGTGCGATCGTGCTCATCTGGAGCGACCTGCCGTGGGACCAGATCGAGCCGCTCTTCAAGGGCCTCTCCGTCGGCGGCATCGCCGCGGCGAGCCTTGCGCAGGCGAACCTGCTGCTGCTTCTCTCGGGCCGCCGCCAGCAGGTGATCCGCGTCGCGCTCGCCGTGACTCTCGCGGCGATCGGCGTCGTCGCGATCATGATCATCCTGCCGATTCTCACCGACGGAGAGTTCCCGGGCGATGCCGCGGGCGAGGCGTACTGGCGCTTCTTCGGAGTCATCGCGATCCTCGATGCGCTCGGCACGATCGCGCTGCCGATCCTGGGCCTCGTGCTGCGCGGCGCGGCAGAGCCCGTGACGCCTCCGGCCGCGGGCGCTCTGCCGCTGTCGGACGCGGACCCCGGCTCGCTCACGGTCGTGCTGCCGCCGGATGTGGCCGAGCTGGTGCGCGCCAGCGCCGAGCACTACGGACGGGCACCCGAGGAGTACGCGGTGGGCGTGCTGCAGGCGGCGCTCACCGCGACCGCCCCCGTAGAATCCGGCGGCACCGCAGAGCAGGCGTAGCCGAGGCGCCACGCCCATACGACTGGCCTTCACGGCCCGAGCCTGTGCGCCTCTAGGGTCGTTCTCGATGACCACCCGTGAACTCGCCCAGCCGATCGGCACCGGCATCGTCGGCGCGCTCACCGGATTCGCGAGCTCGTTCGCGATCGTCGTCGCAGGCCTCCATGCCGTGGGTGCCTCGGATGCCGACGCCGCGTCCGGTCTGCTCGCCCTCACGGTCATGCAGGGCCTTCTGTGCATCGTGTTCGGGCTGCGGTACCGGATGCCGCTGAGCTTCGCGTGGTCGACGCCGGGAGCCGCGCTCCTCGTGGCGGCGCAGGCGACGACCGGCGACTTCCGCGCCGCGGTGGGTGCGTTCCTCGTGTGCGGTGCGCTGCTGACGCTCACGGGCGTCTGGCCGTGGCTCGCCCGCGCGATGACCCGCATCCCGAAGCCCATCGCCTCCGCCATGCTCGCGGGCATCCTGTTCCCCATCTGCCTCGCGCCTGTGCTCGCCTCGATCGAGCTGCCGCACCTGGCGCTGCCGATCGTCCTCGTGTGGCTCGTGCTCGCGCGGCTCGCACCGCGCTGGGCGGTGCCGGGCGCCGTGGTGACGACGGTGGTCGCCGTCATCATCTCGGGGGAGGCGTCGGGGCTCGAGCTCGATGCGCTCGTGCCCGTGCTCACTGTGACCTGGCCGGTGTTCGATCCGGCCGTCATCGTGGGACTCGGGATCCCGCTCTACGTCGTCACCATGGCGGGTCAGAACGTGCCGGGCTTCGCCGTGCTCACGACCTTCGGCTACCCGCACCCGCCTGCACGGGCGATGCTCGCGGGTTCGGGCATCGCGACGATGGCCTCCACCGTCTTCGGTGGCCACGCGCTCAACCTCGCCGCGATCACCGCGGCGATGATGGCGGGGCCCGACGCGCATCCGGATCGCGACCGTCGCTGGATCGCGACCGTCACGTGCGGTGTCGCGTACCTCGTGCTCGGCGTCGGCGCGGGTGCCGCCACGTCGCTCGTGGCCGTGACCCCGCCGCTCGTCATCACGGCGGTCGCAGGCCTCGCGCTCTTCGGCGCCCTCGCATCCGCCGCATCGAGCGCGTTCGAGGAGCCGCCGACGCGCGTCGTCGCGGTCATCACGTTCCTCGTCGTCGCGTCGGGTGTCGCGATCGCGGGCATCGGCTCCGCGTTCTGGGGGCTTGTCGTGGGTGGGATCGCGATGATCTGGCTGTCGTGGCGGCCCCGCCGCAGACTGGGCGCCGTGCGTGTCTGAGACGCAGACAGCGCCGCGGGCGGGAGTGAGCGGTCACGGAGCACCCCGGTGACCGCCCCCGACCAGGGATCGCCCGGGCTGTTCGTGCGCATCCGGATCGCGGCGGCTGAGCCGGTGCTGCGCTCGCTCGGAATCCTCACCGCGATCGGCACCCTGGGTCGCGGTGTCGTGCTGGCGCTCGTGGTGCTGTACCTGAGCCTGATCGTCGGGCTCACCGCCTCCGAGGTGGCGCTCGTGGTCGCGATCGGTGCGGGCGTGGGGGTGGGCGCCGCCTACCTCGGCGGACGGATGGCGGACAGCGTCTCGGCGCGGAAGCTGCTCGCTGCGTCCACGGCGGTCTGCGGCCTCGCGGTGATCGCGTACGCGCTCGTGGGCGATGCGGTGTCGGCGCTCGTCGTGCAGGTTCTCGGCTCCAGTGCCTGGGCGTTCAGCGGGTCGGTGCGCTCGGCGATCATCGCGCGGGCATTCGAGGGGCACGCGCGGGTCATGAGTCGCGCGGTGCTGCGATCGATCACCAACCTCGGCATCGCCGTCGGCGGAGGTGCGGCGGCGATCGCGCTCATCGCGGGGACGCCCGAGGCGTATCGCATCTTCCTCGTCGCGGCGGGGCTCGCCTATGTCGGTGCAGCCGGGGTCGCCCTGCGGCTGCCTGCGCGCGTCGACGCGCCGAAGCGGTCGGCCGATGCACCCGGCCGGGTCGGGCGCTCGCCGTGGACTGATCGGCGCTATCTCGCGTTCTCGGTGCTCGCGTCCGTCTTCGGCATGCAGTTCGCCGTCGCGGACGTGGGCGTCCCACTGTGGATCGCGCAGAGCACCGAGGCGCCGGAGGCGCTCGTCGCGGTGCTCCTCGTGATCAACACGACGGCCGTCATCCTGCTCCAGGTTCCCCTCTCTCGCGGCACCCACGACCTGCGTCGAGCGGGTCTCGTCTCGGCGATCGCGGGCGTGCTGATGGCGCTCGCCTGCGTCGCGTACGGTGCCTCGGCAGCCGTTGTCCTCGGCGGCGCGATCGTCCTGCTCGTCCTCGGCGCACTGCTGCACGCGTTCGCCGAGATCCTGTCGCAGGCGGCGTCCTGGTCGCTGAGCTTCGAACTCGCGGACCCCGCTCGCGCGGGCGCCTACCAGGGCATCTTCTCGATGAGCTTCTCCGCCGGGGCGACCGTCGCCCCGCTCGTCATCGCGCTCACTCTCGCGAACGGGATGCCCGGCTGGATCGCCCTCGCGGCCGTCTTCGCGATCTCCGCCTCGGGCGTCAGCATGATCGCGGTCGTCGCCGCCCGTCGCTCCTGAACGGCGGCGCCGGTCCTCGGACGTTGATACGTCCTCCGACGCTGTACGATTTCTCAGGCATTTCACACTAAGGAGAACCCGTGGCCCTGTGGACCCTGCACGGAGACGGCAAGACCGTCCCGGCGAACAAGATCGTCCTTCCGGAGGAGCGCCTCACCTGGCCGCGCACCATCGGCTTCGGCATGCAGCACGTCGTCGCCATGTTCGGCGCGACGTTCCTCGTGCCGATCATCACGGGCTTCCCGCCCACGACCACCCTGCTGTTCTCGGGCATCGGCACGATCCTCTTCCTGCTCATCACCAAGAACCAGCTGCCCAGCTACCTCGGCTCGTCGTTCGCGTTCCTCGCGCCCATCGGCGTCGCCGTGGGCTCGACAGGCGAGCGCGGTGTCGCGCTCGGCGGCATCATCGTCGTCGGCGTCACGCTCGCGCTCGTGGGCCTCGTGGTGAACTTCGCCGGCACCCGCTGGATCGCCGCGCTCATGCCGCCGGTCGTCGCGGGCACGATCGTCGCGCTCATCGGACTCAACCTCGCACCTGCGGCGTGGGGCAATGTGCAGGCGGCCCCGCTCACTGCCGTGGTCACCCTTGTCGCCGTCATCGTCTCGACGGTGCTCTTCCGGGGCATGCTCGGTCGCCTCTCGATCCTCGTGGGCGTCGTCGTGGGCTACCTGTTCGCGCTCACTCAGGGCGAGGTGGACTTCTCCGCGCTCGCCAAGGCGGCGCCGATCGGCCTGCCCGAGATCACCTCTCCCGTGTTCGACGGCCAGTACCTCATGATCTACCTCGGGTTCCTCCCCGTCGTGCTCGCGCTCATCGCCGAGAACGTCAGCCACGTGAAGGGGGTCGGCGCACTCATCGACCGCGACCTCGACAAGCTCACCGGTCGCGCGCTGTTCGCGGACGGCATGGCCACGACGCTCGCGGGCTCGTTCGGCGGTTCGGCCACCACCACTTACGGCGAGAACATCGGTGTCATGGCGTCGACCCGCGTCTTCTCGACGGCCGCGTACTGGGTCGCCGGGATCACCGCGATCCTGCTGAGCCTTTCGCCCGCCGTCGGCGTGTTCCTCGCCACGATCCCGCAGGGCGTCATCGGCGGCATCGCGACCGCGCTCTACGGCCTCATCGGCGTCATCGGATTCCGCATGTGGATCGACGCGAAGGTCGACTTCTCGAAGCCGAAGAACCAGTTCACCGCCGCGGTCGGCCTCATCGTCGCGATCGGCGGCTTCCTGTGGGCTGACGGCGACGGCAACGAGATCTTCTCCGGCATCGTGCTCGCGACCATCGCGACGCTCGTGGTCTACCACGTGATGAACCTCATCGGACGCTGGCGCAAGACCGACGCCTGAGTCACCGACAGCTCGACGGCGGCCGTTCCCTGCGGGGGCGGTCGCCGTCGGCGTTCGCGGGGGCGCTCAGCCGCGCATCGCGACGCCGCGGCGCCAGTAGCCCATGAACGCCACCTGGGCGCGGTCGATGCCGAGCTCCTTCACGAGGTGGCGGCGCAGCGTCGTGACGACGGCGCTCTCACCCGCGACCCAGTAGTAGCGGTCCGGATGCGCGACGGGCTTCGGCAGCTCCTCGCCGAGTCCCGAATACACGGGCGTCTCCCACACGAGGTCCTCGGAGTCCACATCCTCGAGCTGCACGGGCGCCGCCGCATGCGCGTCGCCGATGGCGCCGAGGTGCTCGAGCATCGACGGGATGAGCCGCGTTCCGTGCGCGGTGCCGCCCCTCGGCAGCCAGCGCACGTGGACGCCCGGAGGCGCCGCGATCGGCAGGGCATCAGCGGCATCCGGCACCTCGATGAACGCGACGCCGCACGACGCGGGATCGGCGTCCTCCAGAATCCGCGCGATCGCCGGAGCCGCGGTCTCATCGCCCGCGAGCACGAATGTGCGAGCCTCGCCGGGGGAGAACTCGATGCCGCCGCCGTCGAATCGGCCGCGCTGCGGCCCCACGAGCACGAGCTCGTCGCCCAGCTGCGCGGTGCTCGCCCACCGTGACGCGGGCCCCGATGCGCCCGGCGCGAGATGCAGCACGAAGTCGATCACCGCACGAGTCTCATCACCGTCCACGATGAGCTCGCGGATCGAGTAGGTGCGCATCGAGCCGCGCTCGTCGTCGGGAAGCGCGAGCCAGGCGCGATACCAGTCGGGGTCGCCTGCGTCGAACTCGGGCAGCGGGCGACCAGGAGCGGGGAAGACGAGCTTCACACGCTGATCGAACACGCGGCCCGGCGTGCCGAAGCGCGCGAGCTCCGGGCCGCCGAACGTGATGCGCACGAACGTGGGGGAGACGCGCTCCACGCGCTCCACGCGCGCCCGCATGATGCGGAAGGCGGGGTCAGCGGACATGGTGTCGGCCTCTCGGGAGCACGAGCGGCTTGCCCGTCGTGGGGTCGGTGATCACGGCGTTGTCGAGACCGTAGACCTCGCGAACGATGTCGGGGGTGACGACCTCGGCTGGGGTGCCCGCCGCGTGGATGCGTCCGTCGACCATCGCGACGATCTCATCGGCGTAGCGCGCCGCGAGGTTCAGGTCGTGGAGCACCATGACGATCGTCGTGCCGCGGTCGCGGTTGAGGTCGGTGAGCAGATCCAGCACCTCCACCTGGTGCGCCACGTCGAGGAAGGTCGTCGGCTCATCGAGCAGCAGGATGTCGGTCTCCTGGGCGAGCGCCATCGCGATCCACACGCGCTGCCGCTGCCCACCTGAGAGCTCATCGACGGAACGATCGGCGAGGTCGGCGATGTCGGTCGCATCGAGTGCGGCGGCGACAGCTGCGTAGTCGGTCTGCGACCAGCGCGCGAGAGGCTTCTGGTGGGGGTGGCGACCGCGACCCACGAGGTCGGCGACGGCGATCCCCTCGGGAGCGATCGGGCTCTGCGGCAGAAGCCCGAGCAGTCGGGCGACCTCCTTGGTGGGGCGCGCCGCGATGTCCGCGCCGTCGAGCAGCACGCGACCGCGTCTCGTCGGCAGAAGACGGGCGAGCGCACGCAGAAGCGTCGACTTGCCGCATCCGTTCGCCCCGACGATCGCTGTGATCCGCCCCGGCGAGATCTCGAGCGACAGCCCGTCGACGACGACGCGATCACCGTACGCGAGGGTCGCGTCCACGGCGGCGAGCGTGTGATGCGCGGTCATATCGAGGCTCCGGATCGGTTCGTGCGGGTCAGCAGGTAGATGAGATACGGGGCGCCCAGCACACCCGTGATGACGCCCACGGGGTAGCGGCTGTCGAACGCGAACTGCCCCGCGAGGTCGGCGCCGAGCACGAGCAGCGCACCCACGAGCCCTGCGGGAACGATGAGGGATGCGCCGGGGCCGACGAGGCGCGCAGCCACGGGGCCCGCCATGAACGCCACGAATGCGACGGGGCCGCTCGCGGCGGTCGCCATCGCGAGCAGCATCACGGCGCACACGATGAGCGTGAGTCGCACGCGATCCACGCGGATGCCGAGGCTCGCGGCCGAGTCGTCGCCGAGGCGCAGCGCCCCGAGCTTGCGCGACTGCAGCAGCAGCGCCGGCACGAGCAGCGCCGATGCGACGGCGAGCGGGGCGACGCGCTCCCAGCTCGCCGAGTTGAGGCTGCCTGCGAGCCACTGCATCGCCGCCTGCAGGTCCCAGTCGGCGGCCCGCGAGAGCATGTACGCCACGACGCTCTGCAGCATGGCGGAGATGCCGATGCCGATGAGGATGAGCCGCGCCCCCGCGAAGCCGCCGCGATGCGCGAGCAGGTAGATGGCCACCGCCGTCACGATCGCACCCGCAAGAGCGACCACCGAGACCGCCGTCTGGCTGACCGAGAACCCGACGATCGCCACGACTGCGGCGGCGCTCGCGCCCCAGCTGATGCCGATGATGTCGGGGGAGGCGAGCGGATTGCGCAGCAGGGTCTGGAACGTGACGCCCGCGACGCCGAACGCGAACCCGACGAGCACAGCGAGCACCGCGCGAGGCAGTCGCAGCTCTCCCACCGTGAACGAGGCGCCGGGAATCTGCTCGCCCAACAGCACCCCCACGACGTCCGCGAGCGGATAGAAGGTGCGGCCCATCAGGAGCGCAGCCACGAACAGCGCGAGCACAGCGGCGGCGATGATCGCGCACACGAGCGCCCGCCGTCGGACGCGGTGACGGCGTCCGGATGCGATGAGTGCGGCGGTCACAGCTCGCGCACCTTCTGACGGCGCACGATCGCGATGAAGAACGGGGCGCCGATGAGCGCCGTGATGATGCCCACCTCCACCTCGCCGGGTCGCGCCACGAGGCGTCCCACGATGTCGGAGGCGAGCAGCAGCACAGCGCCCGTGAGCGCCGAGAACGGCAGCAGCAAGCGGTGATCCGACCCCACGAGCAGTCGGCACACGTGCGGCACGACGAGGCCGACGAAGGCGATGGGGCCGGCGATGGCGGTCGCGGCGCCGCACAGCACGAACGCACCGAGGGAGGCGACGAGGCGTGTGCGTGCGACGTTCTCGCCGAGCCCCGCCGCGAGGTCGTCGCCGAGGGCGAGCGAGTTCATTCCGCGCGCGCACATGAGGCACACCAGCGCGCCGAGGGCGAGGAACGGGGCGACGAGCCAGATGCGTTCCCAGACCGCTCCGCCCACTCCGCCGATCTGCCAGAACCTGAACTCGGTGAGCACGTCGACGCGGGGCAGCAGGATCGCGTTGACGAGAGAGGTGAGGGCAGCGGCCGTCGCAGCGCCCGCGAGGGCGAGCTTGAGGGGGGTGGCGCCGCCGCGGCCGAGCGAACCGATCGCATAGACGGCGATGCCGGCCGCCGTCGCGCCGACGATCGCGACCACCACGGTCGTGACCGGATGCGCCAGCCCGAAGAAGGCGATGCCGGTGACGACCGCAAGCGCCGCGCCGCCCGTGAGCCCCAGGATCCCGGGGTCGGCGAGCGGATTGCGGGTGACGGCCTGCAGCGTCGCGCCCGAGAGGGCGAGGGCTGCGCCCACCAGGATCGCAAGGGCCGTGCGAGGCAGGCGGGCGGCGACGGCCGCCTCGCCGAAGCCATCCGTCGAACCGCCGAGGGCCGCGGTGATCTCGGCGAGCGAGACGTCTCGCACGCCGAACGCCACCGAGGCGAGCACGAGCGTTGCGAGCACCGCGCATCCCGCGGCGAACCACAGCAGTCGCACGGGCACCGGGCGTCGCAGAGCGGCGACCCCCGATGATCGGTGCGTTCTGGTGAGCGTGGTCACTCCGCGCCGGTCGCGCCTGACGCGAGCACACCCAGGTACTCGTCGATGCCCCAGCCGATCGACAGCGGGGAGGGGTTGGCGGATGCGGCGAGCGGGGTGCCGTTGTGCAGCACCGCGATGCGGCCGTCGGCGATCGCCGGGATGAGCGAGAGCAGCGGGTCGGCCTGCAGCTGCGCGATCGTGGCCTCCGCATCGTCGCCGTAGGTGACGAACACGTCGACATCGGCGAACGCGTCGGCGTTCTCGGCGCTCACGGTCACGTAGAAGTCGGAGGTCTTCGCCGACTCCTGTTCCACGATCTCCGGCAGGGGAAGGCCGAGGCCGGTGAGGAACCCGGGGCGGGTGTCGTGGGAGGTGTAGAAGCCGATCTGGCTGAGATCGCTCGGGTCGAGGTAGGAGAACAGCACCTTCTTGCCGACGAGGTCGGGCTGGGCCGCGAGTGCGTCGTCGACCTGGGTGTGGAGGGTCTGGATGAGCTCCTCGCCCTCCTCGGCGAGCCCGAGGGCCTCGGAGTCGAGGCGGATCATGTCCTCGTAGGAGGTGCCCCACGCGACGTCGGGGAACGCGACGACGGGGGCGATCTTGGAGAGCGTCTCGTACTCCTCCTCGCTGATGCCGGAGTACGCGGCGAGGATCACATCGGGCTGCGTATCGGCGACGGCGCCGAAGTCGATGCCGTCGGTCTCGTCGAAGAGCACCGGGGTCTCGGCGTCGAGCTGTTCGAGCGCATCCTCGACCCACGGCAGCACGCCGTCGCCGTCGTCGTCGCCCCAGGTGGCCTTGCTCATCCCCACGGGCACGATGCCGAGCGCGAGCGGCACCTCGTGGTTCGCCCAGGCGACCGTCGCGACACGCTCGGGCCGCTCGGTGATGGTCGTCGTGCCGTAGGCGTGCTCGATCGTCACGGGGAAGGTCCCGTCGTTCTCGCCGGCAGGAGCGGTGTCGGCTGTCGCGGAGCAGGCGGTGAGCGCGAGGGCTGCCGCGAGCACGAGGGGCACAGTGCGAATGGCGCGCACGAGCGTCCTTTCATCGGGGGATGGGATCGCGCGGCACGACGTCGGCGCGCAAGGTCAGGTTAGCCTAACCTCACCTGACGCTCCACCCGTCTCGGCGTGTCTCAAGGCTCCTCTCAGCCGCCCGCTCGAGACGCATCCGCATCCGTCCGCCCGAAGGAGGTCAGGGGGTGGGGAGACCCGCGCGGATGAGGTTGGCGAGTTCGCGGGGACGCTCGAACGGGATCGCGTGACCCACACCCTCGAACGTCGTGAGCCGACTCGACGGGAGCGCCTCGTGGAGCGCGGCAGCCGAGCGGCGCATCAGGGCGCGCTCGCGCTCGCCCACGACGACATCCGCACGCCCAGGGAATCGCGACCACCGCTCGGGCACCGTGAAGCGCAGGTTCTCGCCCACGGAGGCGACCATGTCGTCGGCGCTCATGGTCGCTGATGTACGCACATAGTCCGTCATGAGCGACTCCGGCACGCGCAGTTCGGCGGCTTGCGCGCGGGCGAAGCGCGCGTTGCGGGCGAGCGGCGCCATGTAGCGCAGAAGCGCGAGGGTCGCCCCCGCGAACCGCAGCGGCTCTGCCTGCGCGCTCACGATGACGGCGTGCGCGATGCGCAGCGGTTCGGTGGATGCGAGCATCGTCGCGAGCTGTGCGCCGAGCGAGAAGCCGACGACGGTGACGCGCGATCGCGCGCCGTGCTCGTCGAGCATCCGGATGAGCGCGTCGATCGTCGCTGTGTGCCCCAGGTACGACTCGGAGGCGCTGCCGTCATGCCCCGGCAGGTCCGGAACGAGCGCATGCACGTCGTCGCCCAGCTCACCGAGCAGGGGACGCCACATCCAGCCCCCGACGCCGCCGCCGTGCAGCAGCAGCACGGTCGGCGCCGTCGTGGGCCCGGATGCGGCGACGTGCACGGGTGTCAGGCGAGCCCGCGGCGCTCGAGCAGCGGCTCGATGCGCGCGTCGCGACCGCGGAAATCGCGGAACGCGTCGAGCGAGTGACGGCTGCCCGCGACCTCGAGCAGGCGCCGACGGAAGCGCTCCCCGTTCTCGCGCGTGAGCCCGCCGTTCTCGGCGAACCATTCGACCGTGTCGGCGTCGAGCACCTCGCTCCAGATGTACGAGTAGTAGCCGGCGTCGTAGCCGCCCGCGAAGACGTGCTGGAAGTATGCCGTCGAGTAGCGGGGCGGGATCGCGTCGTTCGCGAGTCCGACGCGCACGAGAGCGTCCTTCTCGAAGCCGGGGACGTCGGCGACGGCCGCAGCCTGCTCGACGTCGAGCGTGTGCCACGCCTGGTCGAGAAGCGCCGCCTGCAGGTATTCGCTCGTACGGAAGCCCTGGCCGAACTGCTCGGCGTCGCGCAGGCGCTGCGCGATCGCGGGGTCGAGCGGCTCGCCCGTCTCGTAGTGCCGCGCGTAGTTCGCGAGCACCTCGGGGTGCATGGCCCACATCTCGTTGACCTGGCTGGGGAACTCGACGAAGTCGCGGAACACGTTGGTTCCGGAGAGGCTCGGGTAGGTCGCTCGCGCGAACAGCCCGTGCAGTGCATGGCCGAACTCGTGGAAGAGCGTCGTGACCTCGTCGAGCGTGAGCAGCGTCGGCTCGCCCTCGGCGGGGCGCGGCACGTTGAGGTTGTTGGTGACGACGGGCGGGTGGCCGAGCAGGGTCGTCGCGGTGGTGAGGGAGTTCATCCACGCGCCGCCGCGCTTCGAGTCGCGCGTGTAGAGATCGAGCACGAACAGGCCGAAGGGGCCGTCGTCGTCGCTCACCTCGAACACGCGCACCTCGTCGTTCCACCCGCGCAGGTCGCTGCGCTCGGCGAAGGTGAGGCCGTAGAGGCGATTCGCGGCGTAGAAGACGCCGTCCTGCAGCACGCGCTCGGCTTCGAACCAGGGGCGCAGCGCTGCGGTGTCGAGGTCGTAGCGCTCGCGGCGCACAGCCTCGGCGGCGAATGCCCAGTCGGATGCGGTGATCTCGGACCCGGCAAGTCGGGTCAGATCATCGCGCTCGGTCTCGGCGTTCCGGGCCGCGGCGGGGGCGAGCCGCTCGAGCAGCCCGGCGACAGCCTCGGGGTCCCCGGCTGTCTCGTCGGCGGTGACGACGGATGCGTGGTCGCGGAAGCCGAGGAGCCGTGCGCGTTCGGCGCGGGCGCGCACGATGTCGAGCACGAGTGCGGTGTTGTCGTGTGCGCCTCCGCGCGATGAGCGCGCGAGCGACGCCTCCATGATGCGTGCCCGCGTGGCGGGGGAGGTGAGCGAGGAGAGCCACGGGTGGCCGGTGGGCAGCACGAGCGTGACGAGCCAGCCGTCGAGACCGCGCGACAGGGCGGCTTCGCGCGCCGCGGAGAGCTCGCCCGGCGTGAGCCCGTCGAGCTCGGCGGCATCCGTCACGAGGATGGCGAGGTCGTTGGTGTCCTCGAGGAGGTTCTTCTCGAACCGGGTGGTGAGGGTCGACAGCTGCTGGTTGAGCTCCTTGAGGCGATCCTTCTCGGCGTCGTCGAGGGCTGCGCCCGCGAGCACCATCTCGGTGCGGCGGCGCTCGACGAGGTACGCCTGCTCGGCATCCAGCGGCGCGGTGCCGTCGTCGTGCGCGCGATGCACGGCGTCGATGCGCGCGAACAGGGTCGCGTCGAGCACGATCGCGTCGTGGTGCGCGGCGAGCCGAGGCGCGAGCTCCTCTTCGAGCTGCTGGATGTGCTCGGTCGTGTCGGAGGACGACAGGGTGTAGAAGACCGTCGCGACGCGTTCGAGGATCGCGCCCGAGCGCTCGAGGGGCTCGATCGTGTTGGCGAAGGTCGCCTCCTCCTCCTGCGCCGTGATCGCGGCGATCTCGGCGAGCTGCTCGGCCATGCCCTGCTCGAACGCGGGCAGGTAGTGCTCGTCGCGGATCGCGGCGAAGTCGGGAAGCAGGTAGGGGAGCGGGCTGTCGGCGAGGAAGGGATTCGTCACGCGGCCAGCCTACGTGCCGCGCGGCGCTCGCAGAAAGGGATTGCAAAGAAACCATTGCAATGAATCGATTGCAAAGCTATCTTTGTGATCGTGACCCCGCCTCCCACCGACCCCGACGCCATGCGCAGCCTCCAGGGCCTCGCCCACCCGCTGCGCGTGCGCCTGCTCGACGAGCTCAGCGCCTACGGTCCCTCGACCGCGAGCGCCCTCGCCGAGCGGCTGGGTGAGTCGAGCGGGGCCACGAGCTACCACCTGCGTCAGCTGGCCCGCCACGGCTTCGTCGTGGAAGACGAGGCACGCGGCAACGGGCGCGAGCGCTGGTGGAAGCGCGTCCCGCAGTCGATCGAGCTGCACGCCCAGGGCGACGCCGGTCCCGCCGAGAAGGCGGCGTCCGCCCTCGTGACCTCGGAGTGGTTCCGCACGCGCGCCAGCCGCCTCGAGACCTACGTCGCGCGCGGCGAGCAGATGCTCGAACCCGACTGGGACGAGGCCGGCACGGTGAGCACCGTCAACCTGCAGCTCACCCGCGAGCAGACGCAGGAGCTCGTCTCCGAGCTCGGGGCGATCACCGACCGCTACGCCGCGCAGTACCGCGAACAGGACGTCCCGGGTGCACGCCCGGTGCAGGTCAACGTAGACGTCTTCGCGCTCATCGACGGGCTCGTGAGGCCCCAGCCAGCCCCGACTCCGGAGACCACCACCTCATGATCCTCACCTACACCCCCGATTCCCTCCGACCCGACTGTCCGCACACCCTCCGCGGTGTGCCGGCGCTGGCGGTCCGGCTCGGTCGCGCACTGGAACGCTGGGGTGAGCGCCGCGCCGCGCTCCCGCCCCGCGAGGTGCGCCTGCGTCGCTACGAGAACCACATCGCCAACGAACGGCGTGCAAGCGCCGCGGAGCTCGCACTGCTGCACGTGCGCTGACCCCGGAATGAGCTCTGCGCCAGACGCGAACCTCCCGCGTCCGCAGACACTCGGGCCGAGCACCGGCTCAGTCGAGCTGCTCGCGCTGGATGGTGCCATCGTGCGCCATGCGCAGCACGGTGCCGTCGTCGAGCTCCGCCACGGGGCGCCCCTCGAGGAACGTGAGAGTCCAGCGCCAGGCGCTCGTGTCGATGTCGGACACCTCCGCCTCGACAGCGCGGACTGCCTCGACCATGTCGGCGGGCAGGCGAGCGGGCGGCTCGTCGCCGACGCTCCAGCGTGTGCCCAGCTGCATCAGAATCTCTTCTCGTAGGTCACCCATGATGTGCGCGTCGCGATCCGGTCGTAGAGCGCCTGCGCAGTGGTGTTCGACTCCGCGGTGATCCACCGCAGCGTCGCCGGCGCACCCGAGGTGTGCGCGCGTTCGACGATCGCCTCGATGAGCGCGCGGCCCGCGCCCGTGCCGCGCACCTCGGGATCGACGAACAGATCGTCGAGGAACCAGTCGCGTCCGCCCGTGAACGTGTCGGGGAACGACCGGAAGTGCGCGAACCCCACGACCTCGCCGTCGCGCTCCGCGAGGAGGGCGTCGATGCCCGATCCCTCGGTCGTGAGCAGCGCCCACACGCGGTCGAGCACGTCGTCGCCGAACTGGGTCTCGTAGAACTCGCCGTAGGCGCGGAACAGCTCGCGCCAGCGTGCCTCGTCGGCGGGAAGGGGCGGGCGGATGGTGGTGGTCATCAGTCGGTGAGTCCTTCGGTCTCGCTCGCCGAGGCGAGGCGTGTGCGGGGCAGGTGGTCGAACGCCGCGGCGGCTGCGGTGAGCGGGCGTCGACAGGTGTCCGCGGGGGCCCGGACGGGGGTGATCCCGCCCTCATGATGCAACCACACGATGAGGGGCTCGGGGGAGTCCTCGTCGCACGGGCGTGCTGCGGCGGCATCCGGGGCGAGGAAGGTCTCGAGCAGGTGCGGGAGTGCGGTGAGCGGCACGCCGTCGATGTGCTGCATGGTGCGGGGTCGGCCCTGCGGGTCGGGTGACCACGGGGTCGCCGTGCAGATGTACGCGGCATCGATCTCGTCGAGCGGCAGCTCCTGCGGATCGTAGAGGAAGGCCGCCTCGAGTGGGCAGCGCAGCTGGGCCTGCGGATGCGCGGCCGGGATCGTCGCGACGGCCCCCTCCGGGTAGGGGTCGCCGACGGGGCCGTAGAGGCCGCCCGGCGTGCAGGCAGACAGAAGGGCGGCGATCATCGCGGCGCAGAGCGCTTCGACGATCGCCGCCCTCATGGTCTACACCTCGGGCTGCTCCGCGAGCTGGATGTCGGTCACCTGCACCTCGGCGGCCTCCACGAGGTCGAGGCGCTGGATGCGGCCCACGGCCTGCAGGTCGCCCGCGGCTTCGGCGAGGAGGGCGGGCCCGGCGAGCGTCGCCGAGAGCACCTCGGTCTTCTGCGAGGCCTTCGCATCCGTCTTCGCGCGGCGGATGCCGATGAGCGCCGCCGAGACGGCGGGCAGGAGGCCGCGCGGGCTGCCGTCGACACCGAGCTCCGCGACCGTCGGCCAGGCGGCGGTGTGCACCGAGTCGTCGTGCGTCCAGCGCCACACCTCCTCGGTGGCGAACGGCAGAACGGGCGCGAGCAGGCGCAGCATGACGTCGATCGCGCGACGCAGCGCCGCGACGGCCGACGCCTGGCCGGCGCCCTCGCCCGTGTAGGCGCGCTCCTTGACGAGCTCGAGGTAGTCGTCGCAGAAAGTCCAGAAGAACTGCTCCGTGACCTCGAGGGCGCGCGCGTGATCGAACTCGTCGTAGGCGCGCGTCGCCTGCTCGACCACGCGGGCCAGCTCGGCGAGCATGTCGATGTCGAGCGGCTCGGTGACCTCCGCGCCGTCGGTGTACGGGAATCCGTAGACGAACTTGGCGGCGTTGAGCACCTTGATCGCGAGGCGGCGGCCGATCTTGATCTGCTTCGGGTTCTGCGGATCGAACGCCGCATCCGTGCCGAGACGCGACGAGGCGGCCCAGTAGCGCACAGCGTCGGAGCCGTGGTCTTCGAGCAGACCCTGCGGGGTCACGACGTTGCCCTTCGACTTCGACATCTTCTTGCGGTCGGGGTCGACGATGAAGCCCGAGATGGCCGCGTGCTTCCACGGCGTCTGCCCGTGCTCGAGCTGCGCGCGCAGCAGCGTCGTGAAGAGCCAGGTGCGGATGATGTCCTGGCCCTGCGAGCGCAGTGCGTACGGGAACACGAGGTCGAAGAGCTCGGGGTCGGTCTCCCAGCCGCCCGCGATCTGCGGGGTGAGGCTGGAGGTGGCCCAGGTGTCCATGATGTCGAGCTCGCCGATGAAGCCACCGGGCACGCCGCGCTGGGACTCGTCGAAGCCGGGGGCGGCATCCGAGGAGGGGTCGACGGGGAGCATGTCCTCGCTCGGCACGATGGGCTGCTCGCGCAGCGCCTCGCCGTTCTCATCCAGCGGGTACCACACCGGGATCGGCACGCCGAAGAAGCGCTGTCGCGAGATGAGCCAGTCGCCCGTGAGGCCGCCGACCCAGTTCTCGTAGCGCACGCGCATGAAGTCGGGGTGGAACTGCAGCTCCTCGCCCGAGGCGAGCAGGCGCGCCTTGAGCTTCTCGTCGCGGGCGCCGTTGGCGATGTACCACTGGCGGGTCGAGACGATCTCGAGCGGCTTGTCGCCCTTCTCGAAGAACTTGACGGGGTGGGTGATCTTCTTCGGCTCGCCGATGAGGTCGCCCGACTCCTGCAGCAGCTCGACCATGCGCGCCTTGGCGCTGAACACGGTCTTGCCCACGAGCTCCGCGTAGGCGGCCTTGCCGGCTTCGGTGAAGAGGTCGGCGGCGGGCGACTCGGGCAGGATGCGTCCGTCGAAGCCGATGATCGCGCGGTTCGGCAGGTCGAGTTCGCGCCACCACACGACGTCGGTCACATCGCCGAAGGTGCAGATCATGGCGATGCCGGATCCCTTGTCCTTCTGGGCGAGGTGGTGGGCGAGCACGGGCACCTCGACGCCGAAGACGGGCGTCGTGACGGTGGTGCCGAAGTAGGGCTGGTAGCGCTCGTCATCCGGGTGCGCGACGAGCGCGACGCACGCGGCGAGCAGCTCGGGGCGCGTCGTCTCGATCTCGATGGTGCCGCCGCCCTGCTTGTGGAAGCTCACGCGGTGGTAGGCCGCGGGCTGGTCCTTGTCTTCGAGCTCGGCCTGGGCGACCGCGGTGCGGAACGTGACATCCCACAGCGTCGGGGCGTCAGCCTGGTACGCCTCGCCGCGGGCGAGGTTGCGCAGGAAGGCGCGCTGCGCGACGCGCTGCGCCTCATCGCCGATGGTGCGGTAGGTGAGCGACCAGTCGACCGAGAGGCCGAGGGTGCGCCACAGCTCCTCGAACTGCTTCTCATCCTCGATCGTGAGCTTCTCGCACAGCTCCACGAAGTTGCGGCGCGAGATCGGCACCTGGTCGGCCGCCTTGATCGAGGTGCCCTCGCCGCCCTCGTGCGGGGGCACGAAGCCCTCGACGTAGGGGAGCGTCGGGTCGCAGCGCACCCCGTAGTAGTTCTGCACGCGGCGCTCGGTGGGGAGGCCGTTGTCATCCCAGCCCATCGGGAAGAAGAGGTGCTTGCCGCGCATGCGCTGGTAGCGCGCGACGAGGTCCATGTGCGTGTAGCTGAACACGTGGCCGATGTGGAGGCTGCCGGATGCGGTCGGCGGGGGCGTGTCGACGGAGAACACGCAGTCCTTGCCGGCGCTCAGCGCAGCGGCGCGATCGAAGCGGAAGGTGCCTTCCGATTCCCAGGTGTCGCGCCACTTGGTCTCGAGCCCTTCGAGGGCGGGCTTCTCGGGAATGGCGTGGGTCATCGGCGTGCTGCTCCGGTTCGATATGTGCGGCACCGCGTCACGGGGTGCCTGAGTGTGGGTGACCTCCCGATCTTACCGGCGCGCGGGGTCACTCATCCCAGAGGGTCACGTCGCCGCGTCCGACGACGTCGTCCCCGGAGTACGCCGCGATCGAGTAGAGCTGTTCGCCGTCGTCGGTGCCGCACGGGTAGTCGACGCTGATCGAGCCGTTCGGGTCGAGCCCTGTCGCGTAGGGGTCCGTCTCGGCTTCGGGCGTGCCGATCGCGAACGTCACGCTGTCGCCGGTCGTCCTCCACTCGAATTCGACGGGCACCACGCTCACCCCCTCGGGGCAGGAGACCGCGCTCGCCGATGCCGTGAAGCTCAGCACGGTGCCCGGCGCGGGCCCGGGCGGCGGGGCAGGAGCGGTGGGCTCGGGCTCCGCAGCGCCCGGGTCGGAGTCCGCGTCGTCGTCGGATTCGGCGGGCTCGGGCGCTGGCGACTGGCTTGCACCGGTGTCGGGTCCGGGCGCCTGGTCGCCGTCGGGTGCCAGGAGCCACACGATGAGCGCGATGAGGGCGGCCAGCAGGATGACGGAGAGCACGATGAGCGTGATCAGGAGCCCTTTGGTGCGCTTCGCCGGCTCCTCGGGGGTGGGGGCAGACGGCTCGGGGGCGTAGGCGGTGGTCGGGGGCGCGGTGGCGATGCGTCCCGCGGATGGGGTGGAGTAGGCGTGCGGCACCGGCCGCGCGGATTCGGGTAGCACGCGCGTCGGGGTGTCTCCGGCGAAGGGATCGGGCATGCGCTCGGTCGGCGCCGGGTCACCCGTCTGTGGGTAGCGTTCCGTGGGTGCGTCGCCGGATGGACCTCCCGGCTGCGGGAACAGCTCCGTGGGCACGTCGGCGGGCGCCGGCTGCGGGGTGTGCTGGGGCTCGGGTGTGCGCCCGTCGGGGTGGCCCTGCGTGGGGGTGTCGTCGCTCATCGTGTGCTCCGTGACGGATGGGGTGGTACGGATCCAGTGGTCGTCGGTGCGCACATCCTAGGTCGGGGTTCTGGGTGCGGTCGAGCACCCAGCCGTGAGCCTTTGTGATAGTCGGACTAGAACAATTAGGATGACGTCGTGCTCATCCGCATCGACCCGGCGTCCGACGTCGCGATCTACGACCAGATCGCGGCCTCCGTGCGTGCCGATGCCTCCCGGGGAATGCTCACCCCGGGCGATCGGCTTCCGCCAGCCCGCGAACTCGCCGACGCCCTCCAGGTGAACATCCATACCGTGCTGCGCGCCTATCAGGTCCTCCGCGACGAAGGGCTCGTCGACCTGCGTCGGGGCCGTGGCGCGGTGATCACCGAGGCCGCCGTCGACGCGGGCGCCATCGTCGAGAGCGTGCGCGCACTGGTCGCCGCCGCTCGCGAGCAGGGCGTCGGAGCCCAGACGCTCATCTCTCTCATCCGCGAGGAGTACCCCGCATGACCGCCGCACGCCGTGTGCCGCTTCCGCCCGTCGTCTGGATCCTCGGCGTCATCCTCCCGCTCGTCATCGGGCTCACCGGAGTCGCGCTGCAGCTCGTGTGGCTCGGTGAGGTTCCGGATCCGATCGCGATCCACTGGGGCGTCGAAGATCGCCCCGACGGCTTCGCATCCCCGGCCGGCGCGATCCTGCTGGCGGCGCTGCTCGCGATCGGGCTCCCGGCGATGTTCAGCATCATGCTCGTGACAGGGGGCCGCGGAGGGCTCACGAACACGCACAAGATGCTCGTCTCCACCTCGCTGTTCATGGCCGTGCTCATCTCGACCATCACCACAGCGACCTTCGGCATGCAGCGAGGGCTCGAGGAGGGCGCAGAGGCCGGCGGCATCACGCCCTGGATGCTCGCCGGGTTCGCCGGAGGCGCGCTCCTCGGAATCGCGGGATGGTTCGCACTGCCGCCCGCGCACGCGGGGCGCATGGATGTCGTCGAGGCCGAGCCGCTCGACCTCGCCCCGGGCGAGCGCGGTGTGTGGATCGCCTCGGTGCGGGTGTCGACGGGAGCCGTCATCGCGATCGCGAGCGCAGTGCTGTTCGCGCTCGCCGCGGGGGTCATCGCGGTGGTCGCCACGCGGGGGGCCGGCGCGGTGGCGCTCGTGCTCCCCGTGATGCTCATCGCCGGGGCGTGCACGAGC
Organism: Salinibacterium sp. ZJ70; assembly: GCF_011751865.2. GTDB lineage: Bacteria > Actinomycetota > Actinomycetes > Actinomycetales > Microbacteriaceae > Homoserinibacter. The sequence continues at coordinate 999,466 of NZ_CP061770.1, forward strand.
CTCGCATGGCGCGTGCGTGTGGACGCCTCGGGGCTCACCGTCTCCTCGCGCCCGCTCGGCTGGCCCGCGGTGCGCATCCGACCCGATGAGATCGCCCGAGTGGAGACGGTCGAGGTCGAGCCGGTGGGGGAGTTCGGCGGCTTCGGATGGCGCTGGGCGCCGGGCCGCAGCTTCGGCGCCATCGCGCGCGCTGGCGAGGCGATCGAGGTCGAGCGCCACGACGGCCGCCGCTTCACGGTGACGGTCGACGGGGCCCGCACGGGTGCTGCCCTGCTTGCCGCCTATGTCGCGCGGCCCGCGCCCGAGACCGACTCGCCCGATCGCACGACGGAGAGCTAGGGGCCGTGCCGGGTGTCCCGCCGCTCGGGAAGCCGCGCCAGATCGTCCCTCGCTCGTCCCTCGCGGTGAGAGTGCTCTCACGCGCAGCACATCATGCTGTCCGACAGTCGAAAATGGTTCTGTGACGACGAATGCCGCGCGTGAACGACCGGGATGGTCGGTGCGCACCCACATCCTCGTCGTGATCGTCGTCGTCACCGGCGTCGCGCTCGCCCTCGCGGGTGGAATCGCGTATCTCACCCAGCGTGCCGGAGTCCTCGCGGACATCGACGAACGCCTCTATGCCCGCGTGGAGTCCGCGCGCACCGCCGTGACCGGGGCGACCACCGCCGAAGCGGGCGCGACGGCCGTGCCCGTGAGTCCCGGAACCGCGAGCCCCGCGAGCACGCACATTGCGATCGAGTGGATCATGCAGCGGGTCGTGCCCGGACCGCACGAGAGCGCGCTTGCGCTCCTCGACGGCCGCCCCGCCTATCTGCCGCCCGTCGAGATCGCCTTCCACCTCGAAGACGACCCCGCCCTCATGGAGCGGATCGCCGCTGAGGTGAGCGACGACACGGTGAGGATCGGCACGAGCGTGTCTTCGGTGCTCGGGCATGTGCGCTACATCGCCGCCCCCGTCGCAGTCGGCGGAGATCCGAGCACCGGCGTCTACATCACCGCAGTCGATCTGCCCGCGTCGCTCGCAGAGCTCAACTCAGCATTCCGCACCTACGCGTGGCTCGCGCTCGGCGCGACCGCGCTCGTGGGCGTCGTCGGGTGGTTCGTCGCTGGGCGTCTGCTGCGCCCGCTGCGCGCCCTGCGCGAGGCGGCATCGCGCATCACCGTGAGCGACATCTCCGAACGCCTGCCGGTCACCGGCGACGACGATATCTCCCAACTCACCCGCACCGTGAACGGCATGTTCGATCGACTCGAAGGGTCGCTCACCGCTCAGCGGCGACTGCTCGACGATGTGCGGCACGAACTGAAGACGCCCATCACGATCGTGCGCGGCCACCTCGAGCTGCTCGACCCGCACGACACCGAGGAGGTCGCCTATACGCGCACCCTCTCGATCGGCGAACTCGACCGTATGGCGGGTCTCGTCGACCGGATCGAGCTGCTTGCCGAGGTGCCCGAGGATCGCCCGCGTCTCGAACCCACCGACATCGCCGCTCTCACCGAGGCGGTGCACCGCAAAGCGTCCGTGATGCCCGGCCACGACTGGATCCTCGGCGAATCCGCCGACGTTGTCGTGAGCGTGGATCCGCGCCGCATCACGCAGGCATGGTTGCAGCTCGCCGACAACGCCGCGAAGTATTCGCCTCCGGGATCGCCCATCCGCATCGGCAGCACCCGCCGCGACGACACCGTCGAGTGCTGGGTGGCGGACGAGGGTGCTGGCATCCCCGCCGGGTCCGAAGCGCGCATCTTCGAGCGCTTCGGCCGCGTCGACACCGGCCGCGGAATCGCCGGATCGGGGCTCGGGCTGCCGATCGTGAAAGCCATCGCCGAAACCCACGGGGGCCGGGTGAGCCTCGCATCGTCGAGCGCCGGCTCCACCTTCAGCATCGTGCTGCCGCTCACATCGGGCGCAGCCCCCGCATCCGACACGGAGGCCCCATGAGTCGCATTCTGATCGCCGAGGACGAACCGGGAATCGCCCGCTTCGTTCAAAAAGGGTTGAAGGCGGTGGGATACGGAGTGACGGCGGTCGCCGACGGCCGTCTTGCGCTGGAGGCGATCCGTGCCGGCGACCTCGACCTGGTCATCCTCGATGTGGGGCTTCCCGGCATCGACGGGTTCGAGGTGCTGCAGCGTGCGCGCGCGGCAGGTTCGTCTGTTCCGATCATCATGCTCACCGCGCGCACCTCGACCGCCGACACCGTGGCCGGACTCGACGGGGGTGCCAACGACTACATCGGGAAGCCGTTCATGTTCGACGAGCTGCTCGCCCGCGTGCGGCGCACCCTGCGCGACCAGGGTGGTCAGGTGACCCAGGCGCTCACGCGCGGCGACCTGAGCGTCGACCTGCACACGCGCCGCGCGCACGTCGGCGGCACGCAGGTGGAGCTCTCGGCTCGGGAGTTCGCGCTCGCGGAGGAGTTCCTGCGCCACCCGGATCAGGTGCTCACGCGCGAGCAGCTGCTGAGCCGGGTGTGGGGTTACGACTTCGACCCCGGCAGCAACGTCGTCGACGTGTACGTGCGTTATCTGCGCGGGAAGATCGGTGCTGAGCGGATCGAGACCGTGCGAGGCGTCGGCTACCGGCTGCTCTGACGCCGCGGCGTTCCGACCTCTGACGCGCGTTGTCTCCTCTGCGCTGTGCGCGCCCGCCCGTAGTGCGCCCGTGACAGCATGATGCCCCCGACCTTCGTGGTCGGGGGCATCATGCTGCGGCTCAGTCGACCGAAGCGACGCTTGCGGGGCTCGCGGGCGAGGCGGGGCTGGCAGGGCTCACAGGGGACGCGGGGCTCACGGGGGACGCAGGGCTCGCCGGGGAGGCGGGGGTCGCAGGGGAAGCCGGCGAGGGGGCCGACGCAGCGCTTGCATCGCTCGTGACGGACGCGACCGTGCCGAGGTCGATCGAGGCCGAGGTGGCGGCGCTGCCGATCTGCGCACCGTTTGTGACCGAGCCGGTGCTGATGCCGGGAAGGTTCGCGGGCTTCACGTCGGCGCGATCCGCGTTCGCCGCGACCGCGCCGAATCCGGTCAGGCCCAGGCCGAGGGCTGATGCTGCGCCGATGGCGGTCCACTTCTTACGGGCGTCCATGTTGTCTCTCCTTGTTCGTCGAGGTGATCATCGCGATCGCCTCAATACGACTTTCGTGAGAGTGCATGAGACGTTCAGGAGGTCTTGCTGAGACGATTCTCATCTTCGGGATCGGCGAGCAGCTCCTCGGCGATCTGCACCGCCTCTGCAGGCGTCAGCACCTCGGTGAGTGCGTGCCCGAGCAGATGGGTGGCGGCGATCGCGGCGACGCGGGCGGTGTACGCGGTGTCCGGCCCTGCCGCCCATCGGGTCCGGGCATGGGCGGCCAGCACCTCGGCGGTCCGTGCTCGCTCGGTGTCACCGCGGTCTCGTGCGAAGCGGGCTGATGCGATCAGGTGCGCCCAGAGTGCGGCGTCGTCATCGGCTGGATCGCCGATCCCCGCGGTGTCGATGTCGATCAGCGACGTGACAGTTGCTGGGTCGTGTGGGTGGACGAAGACCTGCCCGAGGTGCAGATCCCCGTGGATGGTGACCGAGGAGGTCGCGCCTCGGACAGCGTCTTCGATGCGCGTCGTGAGCGCTCCGAGTCGATCGCCGAGTTCGGGCGCGAGGCGCCGCACTCGGCGCGCATACCAGGAGATGCGCCGCGCAAGAGAGGCGCGAGCTGGGGTGGACCCGATCGCCGTGTCGGGGGTGTCTACGAGTCGGGCCACGAGCTCCCTCGCCCGATCGATGGCATCCAGCAGCCTCTCGGGGTCGGCGGGGTCGGTCGCCGTCGTGAGGGCGTCGAGCGCGGGAGCGCCGGCGGCCTGCTCGAGGGCGATGACGCCCCGCGGGCTCCACCCGTACGCGCGGGGCACGGGCACGCCGCGCGAGCGCCAGGCGCCGTGCCGTTCGGCGAGCGTGCGCGCGACGTCCGGGTGCACCACCTTCAGATACACGGTCGTGTCACCGGCACGGCACCGCACGACAGCGCGCTTCCCGGGTCGGTAGGCGAGTACCTCGAGCTCGAGAGCGTTCGCATCGAGCTCGAGCTCGGCCACCTCCCGCAGCAGTGTCGTTGCGCGGGCGGGAACGACGGCGTCTGCGAGCGCTGGCAGCGCCGGATCGTTCGGGTATACCCACACGGCGCGCTCGTCGCCGTCGTCATCGCGGAACCGGAGCACACCATCGCGGTCGTGGTCCGTCGGGGCGGTCTCGACGTAGATCAGGCGGCGGATCTCACCGCCGGTGTCGTCGCCGAGTGTCGCCTCGAAGCCGACCGTGATGCCGCCGGCGGTCGCCTCCGCGGAGACCCGGTTCGCCGACACGAGATGCAGGCCAGCGGTTTCGGCGACCGCATGCAGCAGAGCGAGGTCGTCAGTCGTGGTCGAGCTCATGAGTCGTCGTCGAGCTCATTGTCGTCGATCTCCTCGTCGTCGATCTCGTCGTCGTCATCGCCGTCGTCGATCTGCGGCGCGGGAGCCGGAGGCACGGGCGGCGGGGCAGCTGGTTCTGGAGAGACATCGGATGCAGGCGGCTGCAGAGCGGGCGCGGCTGGAGTCTCGAGCACGATCGGCGTGATGTCGACAGCCTCGCCGGGGATGTCGCGCGGGGTGAGCGCGTACGCCGCTGCCACGGCGCCCGTCAGGAATGCGGCGCCTGCGACAGCAGCCACGACGACCCGCGCAGTCCTCTCCATGTCACCATCCTGCCCGACCGAGAGAGCCGAGGCGCCTGTGTGAGACGACTCTCACCCACGCCCGCGGTGCCGTCGGGGGCTGCCGCGCCCGCCCGGAGGGCGGACGCCGTGCGCCGTCGCCGACCGCAATATGATGGATTCATCAAGTCGTGAAACCATGAGGGGCCCGGCATGCCGAACGATCCGAATCGTCCGCTGTATGACGTGAAGGCGGGGCTCTTCCGCGGGCTCGCGCACCCGATCCGCATCCGGATCCTCGAAGTGCTCGCGGCCACCCCTGAGGCCCCCGTCTCCGAGATCCTCGCGGCAACCGAGCTCGAGGCCTCGCACCTGTCCCAGCACCTCGCGGTGCTGCGCCGCAACCGGCTCGTGCTCGCCGAACGCCGCGGCAATCAGGTGTTCTACCGTCTGGCCTACCCCGAGGTCGCCGATCTGCTGCGGGTGTCCCGCGCGCTTCTCGGCGCGATCCTCGAGACCACCCGCGAGCACCTCGGCGAACGCGATGGGCTCCCGGCGATCCCCGAGCGCGTCTCGTGAGCACGCCGGCCGGGGGTGCACCGGGCGTCGTCGCCCGAAGCCTCGCCGCCGCGCGTCGTCTCGCGCCACGCGCCTCCGACTACGCCGGACTCCGCTCCACGTGGCGCGTCGATGTTCTCGCGGGCGTGACGGTCGGCATCGTCGCGCTGCCGCTCGCTCTCGCGTTCGGTGTCACCTCCGGTGCGGGAGCCGAAGCCGGGCTCATCACCGCGATCCTCGCGGGCATCGTCGGCGCCGTCTTCGGGGGATCGAACGTGCAGGTCTCCGGCCCGACGGGTGCGATGGTCGTGGTGCTCGCGCCCATCATCGCCGCTCACGGAGTCGGCGTGCTCGGCATCCTGTGTCTGCTCGCCGGGGTCATCGTGCTGCTTGCGGGGGTGCTGCGGCTCGGCCGCGCCGTCACCTACATCCCGTGGCCCGTCATCGAGGGCTTCACCCTCGGGATCGCGATCATCATCTTCCTGCAGCAGGTGCCGACCGCCCTCGGGAGCGAGCCGGGGGAGAGCACCAATCCCGTCATCGCGGCGGTGCAGTCGTTCGCGGGCATCTCGTGGCCGGAGCTCGGCTGGTCTCTCGGCATCGTCGCCCTCGTGGTGCTCGTGATGCTCATCTCGCCCCGCATCCACCCGCGCTTTCCCGGATCGCTCATCGCGATCGCGATCGCGGGTGTCGGCGTGTGGGCGCTCGGCATCCCCGTCGCCACGATCGGCGAGCTGCCCACCGGCCTGCCGATGCCGCAGGTGCCCACGGTCGACCCGGCGATCTTCAGCCAGCTCGTCGGCCCTGCTGCGGCGATCGCCGCGCTCGCCGCGATCGAGTCGCTGCTCTCCGCCCGCGTCGCCGCGACGATGGCCGACACGGGCCCCTACGACGCCGACCGCGAGCTCGTAGGGCAGGGGCTCGCGTCGATCGTCGCCGGATTCTTCGGGGGCATGCCGGCGACGGGCGCGATCGCCCGCACCGCTGTCAATGTGCGCGCGGGGGCGCGCACGCGCGTCGCGTCGATCACCCACGGTGTGCTGCTGCTCGTGGTCGTGCTCGTCGGCTCCGCCGTCGTCGCGCACATCCCGCTCGCAGCCCTCGCGGGCGTGCTCATGGTGACGGCGGTGCGGATGGTCGGCCCTCGTGCCGTGCGCGCCGTCGTCACCTCGTCCCCCTCGGCGGCGACCGTGTTCGTCATCACCGCGCTCATCACCGTGAGCGTCGACCTCATCTACGCGGTGCTCATCGGGATCGCGATCGCCGCCTTTTTCGCGCTGCGGGCGCTCGCGGCGACGAGCGGCGTGCACCGGGAGGAACTCCCGGGGGCCGTCGAGCCGGGAGATGAGCGCATCGCGCTGTTCCGCCTCGAAGGCGCACTGTTCTTCGGTGCCGCGGAGCGCATGCTCGAGCGGATCTCCGAGCTGCGCGACGTCGAGGTCGTGATCGTGCGCATGTCGCAGCTGCAGCTCATCGACGCGACCGGCGCCCAGGTCATCACCGAGCTCATCACCGCCCTCGAGAGACGCGGCATCACCGTGCTCGTGAAGGGCATCCCGCCCCAGCACATGGAGCTCGCCGAGCGCGTCGGCGTGATCCGCGCGCTGCGCCACGAGAACCACCTCTTCGACGACCTGCCGAGCGCGGTCGCCCACGCGCGCAGTCACATCCGACGCACCCGTGAGGCGGGCGGATCGCGCTAGACTGAGCGGCAACGACATCGATCCGGCCATCACCGGGGAGTCCTCGGAAGAACAGCCCGCAAGCCTCACGCCCACGGCCCAGTAGAACCGAGCGGGTGCGCCCGTCATCGCGTCAACGAGCGGTCGTCTCTCTGAGAGGCGGCAAGCGAGGTGGTACCGCGGCATCCGTCGTCCTCGTGGAGAGCATCCGAGCGACCCAGACGGACGGACCACATGAGCTATCCCCGCCACGAGAGCACCGACGGCGTTCCCGCCTCACCGCGCTTCCCCGACATCGAGAAGGGGATCCTCGCCTTCTGGAAGGGCGACGGCACCTTCCAGGCGTCGATCGACCAGCGCGAAGGCTGCACCGAGTGGGTGTTCTACGACGGCCCGCCGTTCGCCAACGGCCTGCCGCACTACGGGCACCTGCTCACCGGCTACGCGAAGGACGTCTTCCCGCGGTTCCAGACGATGCGCGGCAAGCAGGTGCACCGTCGCTTCGGCTGGGACACCCACGGTCTTCCTGCCGAGCTCGAGGCCATGCGCCAGCTCGGCATCACGACGAAGGCCGAGATCGACGAGATGGGCATCGGCACCTTCAACGCGAAGGCGCGTGAATCGGTGCTGCGCTACACCCAGGAGTGGGAGGACTACGTCACCCGCCAGGCCCGCTGGGTGGACTTCGAGAACGACTACAAGACGCTCGACGTGACCTTCATGGAGTCGGTCATCTGGGCGTTCAAGCAGCTGCACGACAAGGGCCTCGCCTACGAGGGCTTCCGCGTGCTGCCGTACTGCTGGAACGACGAGACGCCGCTGTCGAACCACGAGCTGCGGATGGACGACGACGTCTACAAGATGCGTCAGGACCAGTCGGTCACGGTGACCTTCCCGCTCGTCGGCGAGAAGGCAGAGGCACTCGGCCTCACGGCCGTCAACGCGCTCGCCTGGACGACGACCCCGTGGACGCTCCCCACGAACGCCGCACTCGCGGTCGGACCCGAGGTCGAGTACGTCGTCGTGCCCGCGGGCCCCGCGGGTGCCGCGGACGGATCCGAAGGGGGAGCGGCACGCTACCTGCTCGCCGCCGACACCGTCGCCGCCTACGCGAAAGACCTCGGCTACGCGAGCGCCGATGAGCTGCGCGAAGCCATCGAGCCTCGCCGCTACCGCGGTGCCGAGCTCGACGGCGTCGCCTACGACCGCCTCTTCGACTACTACGTCGAGGAGTACGGCCCCCACGCGTTCCACATCCTCGTGGCCGACTACGTCGCCACCGGCGAGGGAACCGGCATCGTGCACCAGGCTCCCGCCTACGGTGAGGACGACCAGATCGTCTGCGCCCAGGCCGGCATCCCCACCGTGCTCTCGCTCGACGACGCGGGCCGCTTCCTCGCGGCCGTGACGGATGTCGCAGGCGAGCGCTGGGACGAAGCCAACAAGCCGCTCACCCAGAAGCTCCGTGCCGAGAAGCGCCTGCTGCAGCAGCGCAGCTACGAGCACAGCTACCCGCACTGCTGGCGCTGCCGTCAGCCGCTCATCTACAAGGCGGTGTCGAGCTGGTTCGTGCGCGTGCCCGAGTTCCGCGACCGCATGGGCGCGCTCAACCAGCAGATCAACTGGGTGCCCGAGAACGTCAAGGACGGCCAGTTCGGCAAGTGGCTCGCGAACGCGCGCGACTGGTCGATCAGCCGCAACCGCTACTTCGGCAGCCCCATCCCGGTGTGGAAGTCGGATGACCCCGAGTACCCGCGCATCGACGTCTACGGATCGCTCGAGGAGCTCGAGCGCGACTTCGGCCGCCTGCCGCTCGACGAGAACGGCCAGCCGAACCTGCACCGTCCCTACATCGACGACCTGACGCGTCCGAACCCCGACGACCCGACGGGTCAGTCGACGATGCGCCGCATCGAAGACGTGCTCGACGTGTGGTTCGACTCCGGCTCGATGCCGTTCGCGCAGGTGCACTACCCGTTCGAGAACCGCGAATGGTTCGACTCGCACAGCCCCGCCGACTTCATCGTCGAGTACATCGGGCAGACGCGCGGCTGGTTCTACACGCTGCACGTGCTCTCGACGGCGCTCTTCGACCGTCCGGCGTTCACGAACGTGCTCAGCCACGGCATCGTGCTCGGCAACGACGGCCAGAAGATGTCGAAGTCGCTGCGCAACTACCCCGACGTCTCCGAGGTCTTCGATCGAGACGGCGCGGATGCGATGCGCTGGTTCCTGCTCTCGAGCTCGGTGATCCGCGGCGGCAACCTCGTCGTCACCGAGGAGGGCATCCGTCAGGGTGTGCGCGAGCTCATGCTGCCGCTGTGGTCGAGCTACTACTTCTTCACCCTCTACGCGAACTCCGCAGAGGTCGAGGCGCGCTGGCGCACCGACTCGGCGCATCCGCTGGACCGCTACCTGCTCGCCAAGACGCGCGACCTCATCGGCGACGTCACCGCGTGCCTCGAGGACTTCGACACCCCCGGTGCAGCGGAGGCTCTGCGCGATTTCGCCGACGTGCTCACCAACTGGTACGTGCGCCGCAGCCGCGACCGCTTCTGGGACGGCACCGATCGTGACGCGTTCGACACCCTCTACACGGTGCTCGAGACGCTCACTCGCCTCGCGGCTCCGCTCCTCCCGCTCGTGAGCGAGGAGGTGTGGCGCGGCCTCACCGGCGGACGCAGCGTGCACCTGACCGACTGGCCGGATGCCGCCGAGTTCCCCGTCGACACCGAGCTCGTGCGCACCATGGACCGCGTGCGCGAGATCGCCTCCGCCGGCAACGCGCAGCGCAAGGCCCGCAGCCTCCGCGTGCGTCTGCCGCTCGCCGGCCTCACCGTCGTCTCGCCGGATTCGGATGCCCTCGCGGGCTTCGCCGACATCGTGCGCGACGAGCTCAACGTCAAGGCGGTCGAGCTCGTCGAGCTCGGCGAGTCGAGCCTCGAGGACTACGGCATCTCGCGCCGACTCACGGTCAACGCGCGCGCCCTGGGCCCGCGCATCGGCAAGGACGTGCAGCGCGTCATCCAGGCCGCCAAGGCGGGCGACTGGTCGGTCGACGGCGATGTCGTGGTCGCGGGCGGCGTCGAGCTGCAGGCGGCCGAGTACGAGCTCGAGCTGACGGTCGCCGACGCGGCGAGCGCGATCGCGTTCCTGCCCTCGGGCGGCTTCGTCGTGCTCGACACGACCGTGACGCCCGAGCTCGCCGCCGAAGGCCTCGCGCGCGACGTCGTGCGCGCCGTGCAGCAGGCTCGCAAGGATGCCGGACTCGAGGTCTCCGACCGCATCGCGCTCACCCTCTCGGGCGACGCGGCCGCGGTCGCGGCCGTCGAGGCGCACCGGGAGCTCATCGCGGGGGAGACCCTTGCGACGAGCCTCGAGGCGCGTCAGGCTGAGAACGGGGCGACGCCGGTCGGCGACGCATCCGCGGTCACGATCGAGCTGGAGCGAGCATGATCTCCGACGATGATGACGACTTCGTCTTCGACGAGGACGCCCGAGCGGCCGCCGACGCCGCCTACGACGAACTGCTCGCACGTGTGGGGGAGTCGTTCCCGCAGCCGCGCCTGGAGCCGACCCGCCGCGCCGTCGAGCTGCTCGGCGACGTGCACCGCGCAGCGCCCGTCATCCACATCACGGGAACGAACGGCAAGTCCTCGACGAGCCGGATGATCGAGTCGCTCCTGCGCGCCTCGGGTCTGCGCACGGGGCTCATGACCAGCCCTCACCTGCGCCGCGTCAACGAGCGCATCATCATCGACGGCGAGCCGATCTCGGATGAGGCGTTCGCGCGCAACTGGGACGACATCCAGCCCTACCTGCTCATGGTCGACGCGGAGCTCGTCGCCAACGGCGAGGAGACCCTCACGTTCTTCGAGGCGCTCACCGTGCTCGCCTTCGCGTGCTTCGCGGATGCGCCCGTCGACGTCGTCGTGCTCGAGGTGGGCATGGGCGGCGAGTGGGATTCCACGAATGTCGCCGATGGACAGGTGGCGGTGTTCACGCCGATCGCCCTCGACCACACGTCGAAGCTCGGGTCGTCCGTCGCCGAGATCGCGCGCACCAAGGCCGGCATCATCAAGCCCACCGCGAACGTGGTGTCCGCGATCCAGCCGATCGAGGCCCTCGACGAGATCCGCGCGTCGGCGCTGCAGAACGAGGCGCACATGAGCATCGAGCGCGTCGACTTCGCGCTCGAGTCGACGACGGTCGCCGTCGGCGGTCAGCTCGTCGACATCCGCGGCCGCGCCGGACGCTACGACGGCGTGTTCCTGCCGCTCTATGGCGACCACCAGGCGCAGAACGCGGCCGTCGCGATCGCCGCGGTCGAGTCGTTCCTCGGCGACGGCACTCTCGCTCTCGGCCAGGATGTCGTGGCCGAGGCCTTCGGTCAGGTCACGTCGCCCGGTCGCCTGCAGCTCGTCGGCATCGAGCCCAGCGTGCTCGTCGACGCCGCCCACAACCCGCACGGTGCCGCGGCCCTCGCTGCGGCGACGGAGGCGTACTTCGACTTCGATGAGATCGCTCTCGTCATCGGCGTGCTCGCCGACAAGGACGCGCGCGGCATCATCGCGGAGGTCGCGTCGATGAGCACCGTGGTGATCGTCACCCAGTCGCAGTCCGAGCGGGCGATCCCCGCCGACGAGCTCGCCGACATCGTGCGCCTCGAGGTCGACCCGGCGAATGTCACCGTGCAGCCCGACGTCGTCGACGCCCTCGATGCCGCGCGCTCCTGGGCATCGGAGTCGCCGCGTCGTGCGGTCGTCGTAACCGGATCGATCACTCTCGTGGGCGAGGTCATGGACCTTGCCGAGGACGGCGGATGGAAGTGAGCCGCGCGCCCCGCACTCGGCGCGAGCGTTCGCTGACCGAGTCGCTCCTGCAGATCGTCCTCGTGCTCGAGGCGTGCCTGGTGTTCTTCGCCACGCTCGTCATGTTCGGGCTCGACAAGTTCAGCCCCGACTGGATGGCGTTCGTCTACGGCGGCATCCTGTTCCTCATCGTCGTGATGCTCGCGGGCCTGCAGCGGCACACCTGGGCCGTATGGGCTGGTGCCGTCATCCAGGTCGTCATCATCCTCACGGGCTTCCTCGAGCCCATGCTCTTCGCCCTCGGCGCCGGCTTCGGCGCGCTGTGGGTGTACTGCTTCACGAAGGGGCGTCAGATCGACGCCCAGAAGGCCGCCTGGCTCGCCCAGCAGAAGGCCGCAACCCCCGCAACCGAAGGAGAGACCCCGTGACCGCTGTCGAAGAAACCCTCATCCTCGTCAAGCCCGACGGTGTGGCCCGCGGCCTCACGGGCGAGATCCTGCGCCGCATCGAGGCCAAGGGATACCAGCTCGTCGACGTCCGTCTCGTGCAGCCCGACCGTGACCTGCTCGCCGCCCACTACGCCGAGCACGAGGGCAAGCCGTTCTTCGAGCCGCTCGTCGAGTTCATGCAGTCGGGACCGGTCGTCGCGATGCGCGTCGCCGGCAACCGCGTGATCGAGGGCTTCCGCTCGCTCGCCGGCACCACCGACCCGACGACCGCCGCCCCCGGAACCATCCGGGGCGACCTCGGTCGCGACTGGGGCCTCAAGGTGCAGCAGAACCTCGTGCACGGCTCCGACTCGCCCGAGTCGGCCGCCCGCGAGCTCGCCCTCTGGTTCCCCGCGAGCTGATGAACACCCCGGGTGCGCCGATCGCGCTGGCGACGCTCCCCAACCTGCGCGACGCCGGCGGCTGGTCCACCACGGACGGCCGCCGCGTCCGCCGCGGGCTCCTCTACCGCTCGACGGCGCTCGATCGCCTCGACGAGTCCGACTCCGCCGTGCTCGCCCGCCTCGGGATCCGCACGGTCGTCGATCTGCGCACCGCGCCCGAGCGAGAGGCGCGGCCGGATCGGGTGGCACCGGGTGTGCAGGTCATCGTCGCGGATGTTCTGGCCGATTCGCAGCTCTCCGCACCCGCGCAGCTGAAGACGTTCTTCTCCGACCCCGCGGCCGCTGCCGCGTTCCTCGAGTCGGGGCAGGCGGAGGAGGCGCTGCGTTCGGCGTATCGCGAATCGATCCTGCTCCCGAGCGCGCGCGCCGGGTACGGCGCGTTCATGCGCGCGGTGCTCGACACCGACGGCGCCGTGCTGTACCACTGCACGACCGGCAAGGACCGCACCGGCTGGGCGACTGCCTCCCTGCTGACGCTCCTCGGGGTCGAGAAGCGCGACGTCTACGCCGAGTATCTGCTCACCAACGAGCAGCTCATCCCTGCGCTCGAGCCGCTCATCCGTCGATTCGAGGCAGCGGGCGTCGAACGGGTGCGGCTGATGCCGGTCCTCGGGGTCGATCGCACCTACCTCGACACCGCCTTAGAGACGGTGCGCGAGCACTACGGCACCATCGAGCGCTACCTCGCCGACGGCCTCGGCATCGGCGAGACCGAGCAGCAGCGGCTGCGCGACCACCTGCTCGAGTGACCCGCCGCCTTCGGGCGTGACATGACGACGGGGCGGCCACCTTGCGGTGACCGCCCCGTCGTCGTCAGGTCGGGATCAGCTGCCGGCGCTGAGCTTGCTCAGCTCGTCCGTGAGGAACGCGGTGAAGTCAGGCTGAGCCTGCGCGTCCCACTGGGTGCCGTTGATGATGATCGTGGGGGTGCCGCGCACGCCCGAGCGGGCGGTGGCCGCCTCGACCCACGGCGAGAAGCTGTCTCCGCGCACGCATGCATCGGCGTCCTCGCTCTCGACGCCCGCCTCGCGGAGGATGTCGATGTAGCCGCTCGTGCTGCTCACACCCTGGTTGGCGAAGAGGCCACGGTTCACGTCGGCGAACTTCTCGGGCGCGTACTCGGCGGCGCAGGCGGCGACGTTCGCGGCGCGCACCGCGGGCGGGCCCATGATCGCGACGGGGCGGATCTCGAGCGTCGCGACGCCCTCCTTCACCAGGGAATCGATCGTCGGTCCGTAGGTGTCCTCGAACGTCTTGCAGTGCGGGCACTTGTAGTCGAGGTAGGTGACGATGTTGAGCAGACCCTCCTGCGGGGTCGTGGGAACGGGCGATTCGCCCTTCGCGATTCCCTCCGTCTCGACGAAGGCGAGCTCGCCGTCCTGCGCCTCGAGCACGAAGCCGTCGCTCAGCATGTTCGCGGGACCGGCCTCCGCCTTGGGCGGCGGCTGGAACGCGATGACGGCCCAGATGACGCCGGCGACGATCGCGAGGATCGCGACCGATGCCACGGTGGGCACGAGCCACTTGAGCAGCGACTTGCGCTTCTGCTCCTTCTCACGTGCGATGCGCGCGGCCTCACGGGCTCGCTCGCGCTGCTCGTTGCGGGTGGGGCGGGGTGTGTTGGTCACGGACGGATCCTGATTCTCTCTGTCGTGAGGACGGTGGCCGGGTGGGTCAGAGTCGGTTGAAGAAGTCCAGCTCGAGCTGGGCGAGGAGCATGATGATGCCGAGGCAGACGATCGTGATCGGGGCCACCCACACCTTCAGGCTGCGGCCGACGCCTCGCACGCGCTCGGAGCCTCCGAACGCGCCGATCGAGATCGCGTGGAACAGCACGGCGAAGAACGTCGGGATCGTGACCGACCAGGTCACGAAGCACCACGGGCAGAGCGTGCCGAGCTCGTAGAACGACTGGCTGATGAGCCAGACGACGAACGAGATCGCGAACGTCATCCCGAGGGTGAAGAGCACCCAGAACCAGCGCGCGAAGCGAGCGCCCGCGAGAAGCGCGAAGCCCACGACGATCGGCGCCATCCATCCGACGAGCCCGAGGATCGGGTTCGGGAATCCGAACACCGAGCCCTGCCAGGACACGAGGTTCGCGCTGCACTGCAGGAGCACGTTGAAGTCGCACGATGCGGCTTGGCCCGGATCGATGAGCTTCTGGATCTTCTCCATCGTGAGCGAGAAGGCGGCGAGCTCGCCGATCGCGCCGGCGATGATGAGCCAGATGGCGAACACCCACGGCGTGCGCGCGGTGGTGGTGGCGGGCTCCTCGTCGAAGTCGTCGTCGAGGTCATCCACACGGGCCTGATCGGCTGTGGCGGGTGCGGTCATGCCGGAATCCTCCCACGCCGTAGATAAGTAAATGCCGCAAATCGGATCGCCATGCGATAATCGACGAGGTCGTCTCAAGGCGACCCCACAAGAAGCTTGACCGGGCATACCGGGCCGAAGAGATGCACCACCCGCCGCGTCGGGTATCGCATCCAGATGGATAGCCAGTTCCGTCCGTGCTGTGAGAGAGCCGACGCTGTGAGAGAGCGTGAGCGACCTACCGCGAATCGCGAGGTCGCGAATCAGACCAGGATTAGCGGTCCGCCCCGGCGGAACCGCAGGAGAGTACCCGCAGCAGGCGCGGCCGCTGAGGGTGAGGAGTGCACCAGCGATGGTGAAGAACGATGAATCCCATGACGACCGAAGCTCCGCCGATTCAGCCGATGGCGCAGGCGCTCAGCCTCCGCGGCGGCAGCCGATGCTGAAGCTCCCCAAGCGCGGGCGCCTGCGCAAGAAGGCCGTGGCTGAGCAGCCCGAGGTCCTCGAGTCGGCGGCCGCAGAGCAGCCGGTCGAGGCGCCTGACGCCGAGCCCGACGAGACCCCCGCGGAGACCGCTCAGGTCTCTGAGCATGCTGAGACGACCGCCGAGCAGGCGAGCGAGACCTCGGATGCCGACACCTCGGACAGCGACACCTCGGACAGCGAGGAGGCCGCCCCCGCGACCTCGACGCCGTCGTCTCCGTTCGCCCTGATCTTCCAGGCGCCGCCACCCCCGCCCCCCGGGGTCGGCGTCCCGGTCATCCCGAGCGATGCCGACGCCGAAGCAGCCGGTTCCCCGCGGCGCCGCAACCGCCGCCGTGCGGGAGAGGCCCCGCGTGAGGGTGACGACGCCCCGAACGTCGTCACGAAGGTCCGCCAGCCGCGCAAGCAGCCGGAGCCCATCACCGAACCCCAGAAGGTCAAGGGTTCGACGCGACTCGAAGCCAAGAAGCAGCGCCGCCGCGATGGCCGCGACGCCGGCCGTCGCCGCCCCGTGATCACCGAGGCCGAGTTCCTCGCGCGCCGCGAGAGCGTCGACCGCGTCATGGTCGTGCGCAGCAAGTTCGGCCGCATCCAGATCGGCGTTCTCGAAGACGGGGTCCTCGTCGAGCACTACGTCGCGCGCGCCGCGGATGCGAGCCTCATCGGCAACGTCTACCTCGGTCGCGTGCAGAACGTGCTGCCGAGCATGGAGGCCGCGTTCGTCGACATCGGTCGCGGCCGCAACGCCGTGCTCTACTCGGGCGAGGTCGACTGGGAGGCCGCCGCGGCGAACGCCGAAGGCGACGCCAAGAACCAGCCCCGCCGCATCGAGCTCGCGCTCAAGCCCGGCGATCGCGTGCTCGTGCAGGTCACGAAGGACCCGGTCGGACACAAGGGTGCCCGCCTCACGAGCCAGATCAGCCTGCCCGGCCGCTACCTCGTGTACGTGCCCGGCGGCTCGATGAACGGCATCAGCCGCAAGCTCCCCGACACCGAGCGTGCGCGCCTCAAGAAGATCCTCAAGGAGGTGCTCCCGGATGATGCGGGCGTCATCGTGCGCACCGCGGCCGAAGGCGCCACCGAGGAGCAGCTGACGCTCGACGTGCAGCGCCTCACGGCGCAGTGGGCCGAGATCGAGCGCGCCGTCGAGACGCAGCAGGCCCCGGCCATGCTGCACTCGGAGCCCGACCTGCTCGTCAAGATCATCCGCGATGTCTTCAACGAGGACTTCCAGAAGCTCGTCATCGCGGGCGACGACGCGCAGGCGACGATCGAGCGCTACCTCGCAGCGGTCGCCCCCGACCTGCTCGACCGCGTCGAGCGCTACGAGGGCGACGTCGACAGCTTCGACCGGTACCGCATCTCGGAGCAGATCGAGAAGGCGCTCGAGCGCAAGGTGTGGCTGCCCTCCGGCGGCTCGCTCGTCATCGACCGCACCGAGGCGATGACCGTCGTCGACGTCAACACGGGCAAGTTCGTCGGATCCGGCGGAAACCTCGAGGAGACGGTCACCAAGAACAACCTGGAGGCGGCCGAGGAGATCGTCCGCCAGCTGCGTCTGCGTGACATCGGCGGCATCATCGTCGTCGACTTCATCGACATGGTGCTCGAGTCGAACCGCGACCTCGTGCTGCGTCGTCTCGTCGAGTGCCTGTCGCGCGACCGCACGAAGCACCAGGTGGCCGAGGTCACCTCGCTCGGACTCGTGCAGATGACCCGCAAGAAGCTCGGTCTCGGCCTGCTCGAGTCGTTCAGCGAGAACTGCGAGCACTGCGCCGGTCGCGGCATCATCGTCCACCACGACCCGGTGTTCAAGCACCGCGGCCAGCAGCAGGAGCAGCAGTCGAGCTCGGCGCGCGGCCGCCGCGGTCGCGGAGGCAACGGCGAGGGCGGCAACGGCGGCAAGGGCGGTAACGGCAACGGAGGCGGCGGCAACGCCGCGCAGACGCCCGCGAAGCCGAGCGTCACGGGCACGCACGAGATCACCGATGACGTGAAGAACGCGCTCGCGAAGATCGCGTCCTCGACCGTGCACCATGAGGTGTCGACTGACGACGTGGCCGACGTGCTCGTGGGTGGTGTCCCCGAGGCCTCGGCTCCCGAGTCCACCGAGGCGCCGTCGGCGGAGGTCGGGGCCGAGCAGGTGGTCGAGATCCTCGACATCCCGATCGCCCCCGTCCGCGAGAAGAAGCGTCCCGTGGCCGACGCGGAGGCGGTGCTGGGCTCCGTGCTCGACGCGCTTCCCGAGCCCGCCGCGCCCGGCAAGGGCCGTTCGCGTCGTTCGCGTCGCGCGTCGTCGGCGGCCGGTGCGCCGACGACGGCCACGGAGCAGCCCTCGGAGTAGCTCGAACAGACCGATCGACAGCGCCGTTCCCTGGTGGGACGGCGCTGTCGGCGTCTAGGGTGGAGGAAATCTCAGCCTTGAGCAATGGGGGTCGACGTGACCGATGAGCGCGAGACGACGACGGCGAGTGCCGCGCGCGACCCCCTTCCGGCGGTCATCATCGCCGCCGCGGTGTTCGGCTGGATGATCATCAGCCACCTCGTGAGCCTGGTCGGCTGGGTTCCGGGCTCCGGGGCCGACGTCGGCATGATGAGCCACTTCGGCCGGCAGGTCATGCTCGAGTCGCTGCCGTTCGCGGCGGGGGTCTTCCTCGTGCTCTGGCTGCTGCCCGTGCGATCCGGTGACCGACTGCTTCTCGTGCTCGCGAAGGGGCTGCTTGCGGCCGCGGCGGGCGCGACTCTCGCGGCGGTGGCCGGGCTGGCGTTCGCGGGCATCCAGGCGGGCCTCGGCTGGCTGCGTGACCTGCAGCACCTGAGTCCGATGAGGCTGCCCGCCGATATCGCCAGCGTGACGTTCGCGGCGGCCCCGCTCGTCATCCTCGCCGCGCTCCTCGTGCACCTCGTGCGGCGCGGAGAGCGCTTCTAGCGCTTCGGGCTCTTGTCCTTCTGGCGCACGCGCAGCCCTGCCTGCTGCAGGCGCCCCAGCAGCTCGCGCGCACTCACGGGTTCGGCTCCGAGAGCGACGAGCTGTTCGTAGCGCTCGAGTGGGTAGTCGTAGTGGTCGTGGTCGAAGCCGCGCTCGGGGATGCCGGCGAGGCGCGCGAACGCGTGCAGCTCGTCCAGGGAGGCGTCGGAGACGAGGTGCCCCCAGAGTGTTCCGTGGTTCGGCCAGACCGCCTCATCGATCAGCACCGCCATGGTTCGATGGTAGGACGCGGGGGAGCGGCGCGCCGGGCGCCGACCGCGTTTGCCGGATCGTGATCCGTCGGCTATTCTTGACCCTTGGTGTCTCACTCTGCGCGTCCCCGTAAGGGAGGCCGCCCGATCCCCCATGGGGTCGACGAGACATCCGCGTCCTGGCTTCGCCGCCGGACTCAGACTTCCATTCATACGTAAGGACATCCCGTGGTTTACGCAGTTGTGCGCGCCGGTGGTCGGCAGGAGAAGGTCGAGGTGGGCACGATCGTCGTGCTCGATCGCCAGAAGGCCGAACTCGGCGGAAAGATCGAGCTCACCCCCGTTCTCTACGTCGACGGTGACACGATCACGCACGACGAGAAGGCCCTCGCCAAGGTCAAGGTGACCGCCGAGGTCATCGGCCACGAGCGTGGCAAGAAGATCGTCATCCAGAAGTTCAAGAACAAGACCGGGTACAAGAAGCGTCAGGGCTTCCGCGCTGACCTCACCCGTGTCAAGATCACCGGCATCAAGTAAGGGGCTGAGCAATGGCACATAAGAAGGGCGCATCGTCCACCCGCAACGG
This sequence comes from Salinibacterium sp. ZJ70, assembly GCF_011751865.2. Taxonomy (GTDB): domain Bacteria; phylum Actinomycetota; class Actinomycetes; order Actinomycetales; family Microbacteriaceae; genus Homoserinibacter. The sequence goes on from NZ_CP061770.1 coordinate 1,018,647, forward strand.
TCGTGACTCGAACCCCCAGTACCTCGGCGTCAAGCGCTTCGGCGGCCAGGTCGTCAAGGCCGGCGAGATCATCGTCCGCCAGCGTGGCACCCACTTCCACCCCGGCGTGAACGTCGGCCGTGGCAACGACGACACCCTGTTCGCCCTCGCGGCGGGCTCGGTTGAGTTCGGCAAGAAGGGCGGCCGTCGGGTCGTCAACATCGTCGTCCCGGCGTAATCGCCCGGAGACAGACTTCGCGAAGGGCGGGCTGCGGCTCGCCCTTCGTCGTATTCCGGGGCGGTTTCATCCGCCCGCCGCACCATCAGCACACACAGGAAGGAGCAGACCATGGCGACATTCGTCGACCGCGTCACGCTCCACCTGCGTGCCGGGAACGGCGGCCACGGCTGCGTCTCGGTGCGCCGCGAGAAGTTCAAGCCGCTTGCCGGCCCCGACGGCGGAAACGGCGGCCACGGTGGTGACATCGTCCTCGTCGCCGACCCACAGGTGACCACGCTCCTCAACTACCACCGCTCGCCCCACCGCACGAGCGGCAACGGCGGACCCGGCATGGGCGACATGCGCGCCGGCTACCACGGCGAGGAGCTCATCCTGCCCGTCCCCGTGGGCACGGTCGTCTCGACCACCGACGGCGAGGTGCTCGTCGATCTCGTCGAGCCCGGCATGCGCTACGTCGCCGCCGAAGGCGGACAGGGCGGACTCGGCAACGCGGCGCTCTCCACCACCAAGCGCAAGGCTCCCGGTTTCGCGCTGCTCGGCACCCACGGCACCGAAGCCGACGTGTTGCTGGAGCTCAAGACGGTGGCCGACATCGCGCTCGTGGGCTACCCGAGTGCGGGCAAGTCGAGCCTCATCGCCGCACTCTCGGCCGCGAAGCCGAAGATCGCCGACTACCCCTTCACGACGCTCCACCCCAACCTCGGCGTCGTCGAGGCAGGCGAGGTGCGCTACACGATCGCCGACGTCCCCGGCCTCATCGAGGGCGCGAGCGAGGGCAAGGGACTCGGCCTCGAGTTCCTGCGCCACGTCGAGCGCTGCAGCGCGCTGCTGCACGTGCTCGACTGCGGCACCCTCGAGCCCGGCCGTGACCCGCTCACCGATCTCGACGTGATCCTCGCCGAGCTCGCCGCCTACCCGGTGCCCGAGGGGCAGACGCCGCTGCTCGAGCGTCCGCAGATCGTGGCCCTCAACAAGATCGACGTACCCGACGGCCGCGAGCTCGCCGACTTCGTGCGTCCTGCTCTCGAAGAGCGCGGCTATCGCGTGTTCGAGGTCTCTGCGGTCAGCCACGAGGGTCTGCGTCAGCTGTCGTTCGCCCTCGCCGAGCTCGTCGAAGCCGATCGCAAGGTGCGCGCCGACGCGCCGACGCCCGAGCGCATCGTCATCCGCCCGAAGGCGGTCAACGCCGCGGAGTTCACGGTGAAGCTCGTCGGCGGCACCGAGCCCGAGTACCACGTCATCGGCACGAAGCCGGAGCGCTGGATCCAGCAGACCGACTTCACCAATGACGAAGCCGTCGGCTTCCTCGCCGACCGGCTCGCGAAGCTCGGCGTCGAAGACGAGCTCTTCGCGCAGGGTGCTGTGCCCGGCTCGACGGTCGTCATCGGCAACATGGTGTTCGACTGGGAGCCGACGCTCACCTCCGCAGCGGAGCTCATCACGAGCCCGCGCGGCACGGATTCGCGTCTCGACGACAACGGCCGGTCCACCCGCGCCGAGCGCCGTCGCGACTATCACGAGCGCATGGACGCCAAGGCCGCCGCGCGCGCCGAGCTCGAAGCAGAGCGCCAGGCGGGCCTGTGGGCGGATGCCACAGAAGACAGCGACGCCGAGGTGATCTCGGGAGAGGACGGCCGATGAGCCTGCGGGCCGCGGTGACCGATGCCAAGCGCATCGTCGTGAAGGTCGGGTCGAGTTCCATCTCGGGCCCGAACGTCGGACAGATCGAGCCGCTCGTCGACGCCCTCGTGGCTGCCTACGAGCGCGGCGCCGAAGTCATCCTCGTGTCGTCCGGCGCTATCGCGACCGGCATGCCGTACCTCAAGCTCGACAGCCGCCCCACCGACCTCGCCACCCAGCAGGCGGCGGCTGCTGTGGGCCAGAACGTGCTCATCTACCGCTATCAGGAGTCGCTGCGCCGCTACGGGATCGTCGCGGGCCAGGTGCTGCTGACGGCGGGAGACCTCGAGAACCCCACATCGCGCTCCAACGCGCAGCGCGCCATGGAGCGTCTGCTCGGCCTGCGCATCCTGCCGATCGTGAACGAGAACGACACGGTCGCAACCCACGAGATCCGCTTCGGTGACAACGACCGGCTCGCGGCTCTCGTCTCGCAGCTCATCGCCGCCGACCTTCTCGTTCTGCTGTCGGATGTCGACGCTCTGTACACGAAGCCGCCGCACCTTCCGGGTGCCGAGCGGATCGATGAGGTGCCCTTCGACGACGACCTCGGCTCGGTCGAGATCGGCGACATCGGCTCCGCGGGCGTCGGCACCGGGGGAGCGGGCACCAAGATCGCAGCGGCGAAGCTCGCCGCATCGACGGGCACCGCCGTTCTGCTCGCGTCGACCGCGAATGTCGCAGAGGCCCTGTCGGGCGAGCCCACGGGCACCTGGTTCCACGCGCGCCCGCGCGACTGACCTCTCGGCGCTGTCGGAGCGCCTCGACGCCACCTGTGCTCGATAGACTCGTCGGCATGTCGAACGCCGTCACCGCCCCTCTTCTCGACGACAAGCTGCGCGCCGCGCGCACTGCCTCGATCGCGCTCGCTCAGGCGTCGACGTCGCAGAAGAACGCCGGGCTCGAAGCGATCGCGAAGGCTGTCGAGTCGGCGGCGGAGCGGATCCTCCCGGCGAACGAGCTCGACCTCGCCAACGGTCGCGAGAACGGCATGAGCGAGGGCCTGCAGGATCGTCTGCGCCTCACCGAGGAGCGGCTTGCGGGGCTCGCGGCCGCCACACGCGACGTCATCGCGCTTCCGGATCCGGTGGGCGGCGTCGTGCGCGGATCGACCCTCCCCAACGGCCTTCAGCTCACGCAGGTGCGTGTGCCGTTCGGCGTCGTCGGCGCGATCTACGAAGCCCGCCCGAACGTCACGATCGACATCGCCGCTCTCGCCCTCAAGTCGGGCAATGCCGCGGTGCTGCGCGGCGGCTCAGCGGCCGAGAACACCAACCGCGTGCTCGTCGCGCTCATCCAGGAGGCGCTCGGCTCCGTCGGTCTGCCGACCGACGCCGTGCAGACGATCGACGAGTTCGGACGCGAAGGCGCCACCCAGCTCATGCAGGCGCGCGGCTTCGTCGACGTGCTCATCCCGCGCGGCTCCGCGCAGCTGATCGACACCGTCGTGCGCGAATCGAAGGTGCCCGTGATCGAGACCGGTGCGGGCGTCGTCCACCTCTTCCTCGACAAGACAGCCGACGAGGCGATGGCGACCGAGATCGCCGTCAACTCGAAGGTGCAGCGCCCGAGCGTCTGCAACGCCCTCGAGACGCTGCTCGTCGACTCCGCCGCCGCCGAGCGTCTCCTCCCCGGGGTGCTCGGCGCTCTCGCCGACAAGGGTGTGACGGTGCACGGCGACGATCGCACGCGCGAGCTGTTCCCCGCAGCCGTCCCCGCGACCGAGGAGGACTACGCCACCGAGTACGGCAGCCTCGACGTCACCGTCAAGGTCGTCGACGGTCTCGATGAGGCGCTCGACCACATCCGCACCTACTCCACACACCACACCGAGTCGATCGTCACGAGCGACATGTCGGCCGCGAACCGCTTCCTCGCCGAGGTCGACTCTGCCGTCGTGATGGTCAACGCCTCCACGCGCTTCACCGACGGCGGCGAGTTCGGCTTCGGCGCCGAGGTGGGCATCTCCACCCAGAAGCTGCACGCGCGCGGCCCCATGGGACTGCCTGAGCTCACGAGCACGAAGTGGATCGTGCGCGGCGAGGGCCAGGTGCGCGGCTGAGCGCCGATATCCCGTCTAGAATTGACCCGACGTACATCCGAAACGAGGACGACATGCTGCCCACCCTTCTGGTCGAAGCCGAGCACGAGCTCGCTCCGATGATCGCCGAGCCCTGGGTATTCGCGGTGATCGCGACTGCCTTCTTCGCGCTCATCGGCTTCGTCACGTGGAGCTACCGCGACGTCGCCAACCGCCACTCCGACAAGGTCGTCGACGACGCAGGACACGGCCACCACTAGGCCCGCCGCGATGAGCGTGGGCACCGAGCGCCGACCGCGCATCGGCGTGATGGGCGGGACGTTCGATCCCATCCATCACGGGCACCTGGTCGCTGCGAGCGAGGTGCAGCAGATGTTCGACCTGGACGAAGTGGTCTTCGTCCCCACGGGTCAGCCGTGGATGAAGTCGGATGTGAGCCCCGCGGAGCACCGTTACCTGATGACGGTGGTGGCGACGGCGTCGAACCCGCGCTTCACCGTGAGTCGCGTCGATATCGACCGGCGCGGCGCGACGTTCACGATCGACACGCTCCGCGATCTGCGGGCTCAGCGCCCCGACGCCGAGCTGTTCTTCATCACGGGAGCGGACGCGATCGCGCAGATTCTGCAGTGGAAGGACGTCGAGGAGCTCTGGGAACTCGCGCATTTCGTAGCAGTTTCACGGCCAGGACACGCCTTGGACATTCGCGGATTGCCCGAGGCTGGCGTAAGCTCGCTCGAAGTGCCCGCCCTGGCGATCTCCTCAACGGAGTGCCGTGAGCGAGTCGGCCGGGGTTTCCCGGTGTGGTACTTGGTCCCCGATGGTGTTGTGCAGTACATCTCCAAGCACCACCTCTATCGGAGTTCTACATGACTTTTTCACAGGATCCGCCGCAGTCGCGGCGCGCGATCCGCGAGCGCGAAGCTGAGGCTGCCCGCGCCGCGTCGTCGCGCGAGCCTGTGACGAACTCTGACGAGAATCCGACCACCGAGTCCTCGTCGCAGCCGGTCGCGCAGTCGTCGGTCGGCCCGGAGCCGCTCACCTATGTGACGCAGAGCCGCGCACCGCTTCCGCAGTACGACACCCCCGTGGCCCAGCCCCTCACGCCGCCGTCGAGCGCCCCCGTGACGCAGGCGGACGCGCCCTACCGCTACCGCGACTTCAGCCCGGAGGGCGCAGCCCGCCCCGGTGCCTGGCGGCAGGAGCAGGGCGAGCCCGCGGATCTCGACTACCGCACGCAGGGTCGCGCGGATGTGCCCGTGCCGACGAGCGAGCCGGTTGCTTCCGAGCCGGCCTCGGAGTCGCCGGTGAGCAGCGGCCCCGTCTACACGACGCCGCCCGTGAGCAGCGGCCCCGTCTACACGACGCCGCCCGTGAGCAGCGAAGGCGCCTACACGACGCCGCCGGTGAGCGCGCATCCCGAGGCCACGATGACGCGGCGCGAGCTTCGCGCACTGCGAGAAGCTCAGGATCGCGAAGCAGCGGAGGCGAACGCCTCGCAGCAGCCGGTGTCTGCCTCGGCCGCGCCTGTTCCGCCCGCGGAGCCTGCCGCATCGGCTCAGCCGGTGGTGTCTGAGCATCCCGTGCACTCCGAGCATCCCGTGCACTCGGAGCAGCCCGTGCATTCGGAGCAGCCGGTGCATTCGGAGCAGCCGGCGCATTCGGCTCAGCCCGCGTATTCGGCTCCGCCCGTGGCTGCCGAGCAGCCCACTCCGCCGCCGCTCATCGAGCCGGAAGCTCCGGAATCCGATGCGCTGGCGAGCTTCGAAGCGCTGTTCCGTTCCACGGCAGAGCCGCAGGCCCCTTCCAGCGAGCCCGTAGAGCAGTCGACACCGCCCGCCCCGGTCGAGCCTGAGGCGTCTGTGCTCCCGGCCCCGAGCTTCGGAGATTTCACCCGCGATCTGCGTTCTCCATCGCCCGCTGATCAGGCCACCGTTGCGCCGCCGAGCTTCCCGTTCGCTCCGGGCACAGAGCCTGCGCCGGCGTTCCCGATGCCGATCATCTCGGCGGGCCCGTTCACGTCGCCGATCAGCGTTCCCGATGTGATGCAGCCGCCGTCGACATCCCCTGCGGAGGAGGCGACTCCCGCCCCCGTGCAGCCGAGTGCGGCCCCCGTGCAGCCGAGTGCCGCTCCCGCGTTCCCGCAGAGCGTTCCGCTCGCGCCCGCCGAGCAGCAGGCTCACCCCGCGGAGCCGACCACGGCGTCCCAGCCTCCCGTCGCCGAACGTCCCCGCAACCACTGGTCGCGGCAGTCGGAGATCGACGAGAGCTCGCCGGAGCTGGGCTCGGTGAGCACGCGCAGCGTGGGCGCTGTGCCCACGACGTCGAACGCGCTCGTTCTGCCCGAGATCCCCAACCACGACGTGCTCACCTCGACGATCGGGGGAACGGGCGAGGTCATGGTGACCGGCTCGATCTCGCTGCCGTCGAGCCTGTCGTCGACGGGCGCGCTACCCGCGCAGCTTGACGAGTCCGACCTCGATGGCATGCTCGAACCGGGCGACCGTCAGGTTGCGTCCACCGACTCGCAGCCGGTCCGCGCCATCCGGGCCGTGAGCACGCACACCTCGTCGCGTGACCTCATCGGCACCGTCAATCCCAAGCGCGGCAATCGCGCGCTCACCGCGCTCATCATCTCGGCAGCCGGCATGGCCGTCGTGGTGGTGGCGCTCCTGGTCGTCGCCCTCACGCAGGGTGTGCTCGGCTAGTGACTCGAAGGAATCCCCACCTGTGACTGCTTCCGATCGCACACGTGAACTCGTGCAGATCGCGGCTCGTGCCGCCGACTCGAAGAAGGCCCAGGACATCGTCGCTCTCGACGTGTCCGGCCCGATGCCCCTGACCGACGCCTTCCTCCTCGCCTCCGCCGACAACGAGCGCAATGTCAACGCGATCGGCAGCGCGATCGAGGAGGCGATGCTCGAGCAGGGCGTCAAGGTGCTGCGCCGCGAGGGCCGCACCGAGGGCCGCTGGGTCCTCATCGACTTCGGTGACCTCGTGGTGCATGTGTTCCACGAGGAGGAGCGCCTGTACTACTCGCTCGAGCGTCTGTGGAAGGACTGCCCGACGATCCCGTTCGAGCTCGAATCGGTCGAGGCCGTTTCGGGCGAATGACGCGATCCGGGGTGGATGTGTCATTTGCCGCCCCGGATGTGTTGTATTCTGGATGAGTTGCCGCCGCAAGGGGGCAGCGAAACCACGGGTCTGTGGCGCAGCTGGTAGCGCACCTGCATGGCATGCAGGGGGTCAGGGGTTCGAGTCCCCTCAGATCCACTCGTGAAGGAGTCCGCAAGGGCTCCTTTCGTGTTTTCCGGGTGGGTGCGCGCGATCATCGTGACGTCTTCGCCCCCTGCCTCTTCGCAGACGTCAACCGGTGCGCGGTGTTCCGGCGCGGCTCGCAGACTGTGTGCGGAGGACGACGCATGCAGTTCACGAATCGGGTCGACGCGGGCGAGCGTCTGGCGCGCGAGCTGGAGCGGTTCGGCGCGGCTGACGCCGTCGTGCTCGGCATTCCGCGCGGGGGTGTGCCGGTCGCCGCGGTCGTGGCCGAGAAGCTGAACCTGCCGCTCGATGTGGTGGTGGTGCGCAAGCTCGGTCTGCCGTTCGACCCGGAGGTGGCGATGGGGGCGATCGGTGAGGGCGGGGCGCGTGTGCTCGATGAGCACCTCGCGTCACGAGCGGGAGTGTCGGCGGAGGGCGTCGCAGGCGTCGAGGATCGGGAGCGCCGCACCCTCGATGAGCGCGTCGACAGACTGCGACGCGGTGGGGCCTCCTCCGATCTCGACGGCCGCACGGCGATCGTCGTCGACGACGGCCTCGCCACCGGAGCGACGATGCAGGCCGCGTGCCTGGCGGCGCGCGCACGAGGTGCCGCCCGAGTGGTCGCCGCAGTGCCGGTCGCCGCGGCCGACGCGATGCGCCGCATCACCGCGGCGGATGAGGTGGTGGCGGTGCTGCAGCCCCGCGACTTCTGGGCTGTGGGCGCGCACTACATCGACTTCCGGCAGACGAGCGACGAGGAGGTCGAGCGGCTGCTGGCCACCTGATCGTCCGCATCCGCGTTGAGATCGTCCCCGTCGGCACCCGGGCCATCTGCCGCGAGGTTTCAGAGACGGCCCCCGAACGTGGGGTGCGAATCGGCGGATGCGTCAACTTCTGACCGATAGCCTCGGGTTCGGACAACAGGGGGAGACCGTTTTGGCGCGACGCGCACGGCAGATCATGGCGACCGCAGCGGCAGCTGCACTCGTGGCGATCGGGGTGACGACCGGGGCGACCAGCGCCCATGCGGTCACCGACGACGGCTTCGTCAGCGTGAGCAGCAGATCGAATTCGGTCACGGTTCGCCCCGACGGTGCGTACGCCTACGTCAGCGATTTCATCGCCAGGAATCTGATCGTCATCGACACGGATACGCGCGCGTCGACCATCATCGACATGCCGCACGGATGGCAGCCTCGCATGATGGCGTTCGCTCCCAACGGCACTGATCTCTGGGTTGCCACCACTCGAGGGCTGCTCATCGTCGACACCACCACGAACACGGTCGGTGACCACCTCTCTGCCGTCGACAGCTACGAGCTGGAATTCTCCGCCGACGGTGCGAGGGCGTATGTGCTGACTTCGAACGGCGTCGTCCAGGTGTACGACGTGGCCACCCGTTCGCTCCTCACCGAGATCGACCTGCCGGGGGAGCCAGCGAACTTGGCGGTCTCTCGGGACGAGACACGCATCTACGTGGCAGATGTGAGCGTCCAGGAAGTCGCTGAATACGATCTGGCTGGCACGCGCCTGCGTGCGCACACCTTCTCGTATCCGATGCGGCTTGCCTGGAACGCCGACCAGTCGACCCTGTTCGTGGAAGCGACGAACTCGCAGATCGCGGCGATCGGCATCGCCGACTGGAGCGTCGTCGGTCCGATCCCTCTCAGCAGGGCGCTCGGTGCCGTCATTCTCAGCCCGGACGGATCAGAGCTGATTCTGGGCAGCCGCACCGCCGGCCAGCTGGAGTTCCGCGATCCCCTCACTCTCGAGGTGAGGCAGACTCTCGACCTCGGCGTCAGCGCCGACAGCATCTCCTTCTTCGACAACGGAGCCCGTGCGGCGGCGCTCGACATCGACACGGCTCGGCTGCACTTTCTGGCGTTCGGCGAACTCCCCACCGTCACCGCGACCGTCCCCGCCACGGCTGCCAGCGGCACGCCGTTCTCGGGAAGAATCGCCGCCGAGGGCGACCCCGTTCCGGTGATCTCCGTCTCGGCAGGTGCGCTGCCCGCGGGCATCGTGCTGAACGCGACGACGGGAGCGTTGTCCGGCACCCCCACGAAGCCGGGCGTCCACGCCTTCACGATCACCGCCACCAACCGCTACGGATCGGCGAGCGTCGACCTGACCATCGAGGTCACGGGCGCCGAGCTGGCGGCGACGGGGACGGATGCAGCGCTGCCGTTGGCGTCGGCGCTGGCGCTCATCGGCGCGGGCGCGGTGCTCCTTCTCCGCCGACGGGCGGCAGGGCGCAGCGCATCCTGAAGCCGCGGGGGCTCCCCGTGTGCGTGTCGGTCCGCGCCGACTGAGCGGGCGGCGATCAGTCGAGCGTGCAGCGATAGCGGCACCGGTCAGGCCACCGCGAGTCGCAGCGGGCGACATCCGCCATCGTCTCGCCCCTCGGGGCGCCGTAGCCGAAGGAGCGGGTAGCCGTCGATGACCTGCTCGGGTGACCCCCGGCTCACGCCGAGCTGCGGTCGCCCGCCCGAGATCAGGGCGACGCGGGGTCGATGGACTGCAGGAGCACATCCGATGCGGTGCGCGCCTGCGAACCGGGGGAGTTCGATCGATGGCCGAACGACAGGAATCCGATGCTCGTGCGCGACGTGCTCATGATGCTCTCCACTGCGCCCGCCCCGAGGGCATCCCCGGGGCGGGCGCTGCAGAGATCCGGGGCTCACTTGAGGCCGGAGCGCACGAACCCGTCCACGATGCGGCGCTGCAGCACCAGGTAGAGCGCGAACACGGGCAGGCACGCGAGACCGCTCGCGGCCATGATGGCGCCCCAGTTGTTGCCTTCCGCACCGAGGAACGAGCGGATCCCCACCTGCACCACGCTCGGATCCTGCTGCATCACGATCAGCGGCCAGGTGTAGTCGTTCCACGCGGAGATGAACAGGACGACCGCGAGGGAGGCGAGGGCGGGCCGCAGATTCGGGACGACCACGAGCCAGAGCGTCGCCCAGCTGCCGCGGCCGTCGATCGACGCCGCATCGATGAGCTCCCGCGGGATGGCGCGCACATGCTGGCGCAGCATGATGACGGCGAACGCCGAGCAGAGGTTGGGCACGATCACGCCGGCGATCGTGTTGAGGAGTCCGAGCTGCGACACGAGGACGTAATTGGGGATCATCGTCACCTGGAAGGGCACGAGCCACGACGACACGAACAGCAGATAGAGCAGCTTCTTGCCGCGGAACTCGTACAGCGCGAACGCGTACGCGGCGAACAGCGCGACCAGCAGCTGGGCGACTGTCATCGCGAGGGCCATGATCGTGGTGTCGAGCATCATCTCGGCCATGGGGATCGTCGCGAAGACGTAGGCGAAGTTGTCGAGGGTGAAGCCCGCAGTGCCGCCGCCGGCCACGCTCGACGGACTGAACGCGGTGATCGCGAGCGACATCAGCGGGGCGACGGCAGCCAGCGACAACGCGATCATGACCGCGTGGGCGGGGCCCGAGCGCACCAGGAATCGGGCCGCTCGCACGATCCCGCGAGGCGGGGCGACGACGGCGACGGGGATGGTCGAGCGCTCGGGGGCGTCGAGAACGAAAGTCATGGCGTCACGTCCTAGTCGTCGAAGAAGCTGAGTCGCTCGGTGAGCTCGACGAACGCCCACGCGATGAGGAGGAACACGACGAAGAACAGCACGCCGGCGGCGGCGGCGATCCCGGCGTCGAAGTTCTGGAACCCGAACACGAAGAGAAGGTGGTACACGTTCGTCGACGACGAACCCGGTCCGCCGCCGGTGAGCAGGTCGATCAGCGGGAACGACCACTGGGCGACCAGCAGCACGGCCATGAGTCCGAGGAACGCCAGCGTGGGGGAGAGCAGCGGCACGATGATCGACCACGTGATGCGGCGCTCGCTCGCGCCGTCGACGGAGGCGGCGTCGGCGTAGGTGCGGTCGATGCCCGCGTAGCCCGCGTTCACCATGAGCACACCGAAGCCGATCATCTGCCATCCCAGGATGACGACGATCGCCCACAGCGACAGATCCGGGTTCCGGAAGACGTTGCCCAGCTCGAGCCCGATCGACTCCGCCCACGCGCTGACAGCGCCCGTGTCCTCGGCGAACAGCCAGCGCCAGATGGCGCCGGTGGCGACAGGCGTCACCAGGTACGGCAGGAATACAAGGGCCTGGTACGCGTTCGACACGCGTGTGCTCAGCCGCCTCACGACGAGCACCGCCATGAGCGGCAGGAGGACGAGGAACACGAGGCCCGCGAGGATGTAGAGGCCGGTGTTGACTAGCGCCTGCTGCATCTCGGGAAGAGCCAGCACGTCGACGTAGTTCCCCCATCCCACGAACTCCCGGGGCGACGTCGGGAGCATGTTCCAGTCGAAGAACGACAGAGCGACCGTCTGCCCGAGCGGGGCGAACACCCAGATGGTGACGAGCGCGACCGCGGGCAGCACGTACAGGTAGGGCGACAGGAGACGCCGAACAGGGGGCCGAGGCGGGCGCGGTGCGGAGGCGTCAGCGATCTCGTCGCGGGCGATGACAGGAGTGAGCATCAGCTGTCGAGCAGACCGGTGTCGAGCGGCTGTCCGGTGCGGAGCGCGTCGACCCAGCTGCGCATGGTCGACGCGGGGATCTCATACATCGTCTCGCCGGCGATCATCGAGATGTCGGAGTGGACGATCCGGTCGGGGTGCACGTGCACGAGCGCGGCGCCCTGGCCCGAGTTCTGGGCACGGGTGTCGCCTGCCGGAACCACGAGGTCCTGGGTGTAGCAGGTTGCCGCGGCGACCGACACGGGCACTCCCGCGAACGTGGAGTGTGTGGGGTAGTGGAAGTGCCCTGCGAGGATGCCGCGCACATCGGTGCCGCGGATGACTTCCTCGAGCCTGAACGCGTCGTGCAGATCGACCATCTGCAGAAGCGGGAGAGTGGTCGGCACGGGCGGATGGTGGAGCGCGAGGATGGTGCCGTGCGGAGCGCGGGTCGCGAGCACACCACGCAGCCAGTCGAGCTGCTCCGCGTCGATCTCGCCGTGGTGCGAGCCGGGCACCGTGGAATCGAGCGCGACGATGCGGAGGCCGCCGACGTCGTGGACGCGGTCGATGGGGCTGGTGCCGGCAGGCTCGTCGAGAAGGTGGACGCGGAACACTTCGCGGTCATCGTGGTTGCCCATCACCCACACGATGGGGGAAGCCTGTTCCGCGGCGAACGGCTCGATGAGCTCGCGCAGTCGCTCGTAGGCGTCGGGTGCGCCATGGTCGGCGAGGTCGCCGGTGAGCACGATCGCATCCAGACGCGTTCCCGCTGTGCGCAGACGCTCGAGCAGCGATGCGAGGTGCTCATCCGAGTCGACGGCTCCGTAGAGGGGGCGGCGATTCTCGACGAGGTGCGTGTCGCTCAGGTGGAGCAGCGTGTGCGTCGGGGGCGGGTACTGTCCGATGTTCATGGTTCTCCCGTTCGGGGTTCAGCGGTGGGGTGTGACGAGGCGCGAGGAGAGTGCCGATAGATCGTGATCGGTGAGTCCGTGAGCGCGGAGGTAGCGTTCGGCGCCTCCGTGGCGGGTGTCGAGATGGTCGAGAGCGGCGGCCAGAACATGGGCGGGGCTGCCGTTGAGGATCTCGACGAGGGCGGGTGCCAGCTCGGCTGCCACACCCATGCGCGCCAGGTAGCGGTCGGTCCACGCCCCGACGAGATTCTCGTGGGTGCGGGTGTAGTCCTCGATCACGTCGTCGCGACCCACGCCGAGGGTGAGCAGGATGAGCGCGACGACGACGCCCGTGCGGTCCTTGCCTGCTGTGCAGTGCACGAGGGTGCCGCCGTCGTGGTGGGCGACCGAGCGCACCGCCGCAGCCAGGGTGGGGCCGTGCTCGTCCAGCAGGCGTTCGTAGAGCACAGACAGCCGGATGTCGGGGTCATGGACGTCGTCGGGTGCCAGAAGCGAGATGGCATGCGCGTGACGGCGGATGCCGGGGATGGCGTACCCGCGCGTGGCCGTCTCGAGCTCGGAGCGCAGGTCGACCGCTGCGGTGATGCCGAGAGCCCGGAGAGCGGCGATCCCGAGGTGTTCGAGGCTGTCGGGGGAGTCAGCGCGGTACAGCACACCGGCGCGCACGGTGCCCCCCGTGCACGCCCATCCGCTCACCGCGCGGAGGTTGACGAGCCCCGGGGCGGGGATGCGCACGGCATCCCCGCCCCGGGTGCGGAGGTCGGTCACTTCAGCAGGTCCTGAGCGCGCTTCTGCGCGTCGGCGAGCGTCGTGGTCGCGTCGGCGCCGTAGTAGGCGACCTGCTCCACTGCGTCCATGATGATCGTCGAGATCTGGACGTAGTTCTTGCTGGGGTAGGAGACCCACGGCTCGATGCGCTCGAGCTGCTCGAGGTTGGGGGTGAGCAGGTCGGCCTGTGCGGCAGCCCAGTCAGCGAGCGGGGCGCCGGCCTCGGTCATCGTGGTGCGCAGAGGCAGGTAGCCGAGGGGCGTGATCGTCTCGTAGGCGGTCGGGGAGGTCATGAACTTCACGAACTCCCACGCCGCGGCCTGGGTGTCGGCGTCCTGCGAGAAGATCGACAGCATCGAGCCGGACGACACCGGCACGACGTCGTTGCCCTCGAACGACGGCATCGGGGCTGCTTTGAGCGTCCATCCGCCCGCGGCGGCGCCTCCCTGGAATGCGCGCTGCATGGAGGCGGAGTTGATGTGCATCGCGGTCTGTCCCGCCGCGAACGCCTCGTACTGGCCCGTGAAGTCCGCGTTCTGGAGGAGACCGTCCTGGAACAGCTCCTGCATGAGCGCAATCGGGGCGGCGGCGTCGGCCTCGCCCGCCAGGATCTCCGTGCGGTCGTCGCTGAGAACCTGCCCGCCAGCGGAGCGCACCATCGACTGGTAGCACCATTCGCCGACCGGGTCGAGGCACGAGTTCGACAGAGACGGGCGGCCGCTCGCGGCCGTGAGCGCTTCCGCGGCCGCACGCACTCCGTCCCATGTGCTCAGGTCGGCGTCGGCGATGCCGGCGGCTTCGAAGGCTGTGGCGTTGTAGTACAGGATCGGCGTGGAGAGCACGTAGGGGATGCCGTAGATCGTGCCGTCGACCTCGCCGAATCCGCGCACGTTCTCGTGCATCGGGTAGTCGCCGCCGAAGTGCTCTTCGATGGCCGCGTCGCCGACGAGGGCCTCGAGGGACTGGGCGCGCAGGTCGGATACCGCGTAGCCGAGCGTGTCGAAGGTGAGCTGCACGACGTCGGGCGGATCGCCCGCGAGGAGCTGGCGCTGCACGCTTCCCGCGGTGCCGCCCGCGGCGGTCGAGTCGCCGGCAGCCTGGGCCGTCACGGTCACGTTGGGGTACTTCTCTTCGAACTTGGCGATGAGGGAGCGGATGGGCTCGTCCCAGGTGGCGTTGCCGAGGTTGTAGCTCTCGAAGACGATCTCGTACGACTTCTCGGGGTCGAACGTGACGCTTCCGCTGGCCTGCTCGGCGGGCGAGGTGGCGCAGCCGGTGAGGCCGAGTGCGGCGATGGTTCCGAGGGCGGTGAGCCCGAGGGCGCGCGAACGCGTGGTCATGGTGTCGCTTTCTCTGTGATGAGGGTGGATCGGATGGTCAGACAGGGGCTGAGATCGCGTGGGGGTGGGGCGAGTTCGACTGGGGCACCCAGTCGAGGCGGCGCCCTGAGGCGCGATCGAAGAGGTGGAGGTGCTCGATGGGGGCGCCTGCGCGCAGCGCGTCGCCGGTCTGGATCGCGGTGTCGGGGCTGGCGCGCAGAACGATCTTCTGGGTGTCGAGACTCGCGAAGATGAGCGTCTCGTGTCCGAGGTTCTCGATGTTGTCGACGGTGAGATCGAGCTGCACGGCTCCGCGCCCGTCGAGCTCGAGGTGCTCGGGCCGGATGCCGAGCACTGCATCGATGTCGGCCGTTTCGCCGGGCCACAGCACACCGTCGAAGCCGTCGCCCAGGATCGCGACGTGGCCCGCCTCCGACGTGATGCGCACATCGAGCAGGTTCATCGGCGGGCTGCCGAGGAACCCGGCGACGAAGGTGGATGCGGGGCGGGCGTACACATCCAGCGGCGCGCCGACCTGCTCGAGTCGTCCGCCGTTGAGGACGGCGATCTTGGTGGCCATCGTCATCGCTTCGACCTGGTCGTGGGTGACGTACACGAAGGTGGCGCCCAGCTGCTGGTGCAGGGTGACGAGCTCGTGGCGGGTGGCGGTGCGCAGCTTGGCGTCGAGGTTGGACAGCGGCTCGTCCATGAGGAACGCCTTCGGGTGGCGCACGAGCGCGCGCCCGACGGCGACGCGCTGACGCTGGCCCCCACTGAGCTCCTTCGGCTTGCGGTCGAGCAGGTGGTCGATCTCGAGGATCCGGGCCACCTCCGCGACGCGGTCGCGGATTTCGGCCGTGGGGCGGCGCCGTGCTCGCAGCGGGAACGCGAGGTTGCTGCGCACGCTCAGATGCGGATAGAGCGCGTAGCTCTGGAAGACCATCGCGAGGTCCCGGTCGCGCGCGTGCTCAGCTGAGACGTCCACTCCGTCGACGATGAACCGGCCTTCGGAGGTGGGAAGCAGACCTGCGAGCATGCGGAGCAGGGTGGACTTTCCGCATCCGCTCGGGCCGAGAAGGACGAGGAAGTCGCCGTCGTCGATGCTGAGGCTGATGTCGTCGACCGCGACGGTCGTGCCGAAGCGTCGCGTGACGCGCTCGACCTGAATGCTGCCCATGGCCACTCCTTGCAGTTCTCTTGCATGCGCTGCTGGTGCGCTGCATGAGGATTACAAGCGAGGAAGGCGACCTGATGGCGGAGCGCTGGTGAACGCGCCGTGAACTCCCGACTTCCGTCTGATGTCAGCCATGTCGGGGTCGTCGGCGACGGCGCGTTCGCGAGGGCCCAGCTCACGGAGCTTCGAGCGGATGAGGGCGGAGGTCGTACCCACCTCGGGCGCGATCATGCGGCACAGGATGCGACCTGCAGGTGACTGCTCATCTGCGTGCGGATGCGTCATGATGACGACATGACTTTCGATGTGGTCGAAGCGTCGATCGCGCAGCTGCGCGAAGCGCTCGAATCGGGGCAGGTCACCGCCGTCGAGCTTCTCGACGCGTATCTCGCGCGGATCGCCGCGTACGACGAGGCGGGGCCGCGGCTCAACTCGGTCGTCGTCCTCAACCCGGATGCGCGGGACGAAGCGCGGGCATCGGATGAGCGACGGGCGCGCGGCGAGGTGCTCGGCCCGCTCGACGGCATCCCCTACACCGCGAAGGACAGCTACCTCGTGACGGGCCTCACGGCGGCCTCGGGCAGCCCGGCGTTCGCCGAGCTGGTGGCCCAGCGCGACGCATTCACGATCGAGCGGCTGCGGGCGGCGGGTGCCATCTGCCTCGGCAAGACCAACATGCCGCCCATGGCCAACGGCGGGACGCAGCGCGGCCTCTACGGGCGCGCCCAGAGTCCGTACAACCCCGCGTATCTCCCTGCGCCGTACCTCTCGGGTTCGTCGAACGGATCCGGAACCGCGACCACCGCGAGCTTCGCCGCCTTCGGGCTGGCGGAGGAGACCTGGTCGAGCGGCCGGGGACCTGCGACGAACTCGGGGCTGTGCGCCTACACGCCCTCACGCGGCGTCATCTCGGTGCGCGGCAACTGGCCGCTGGTTCCCACGATGGATGTCGTCGTGCCTCACACACGCACGATGGCCGACCTGCTCGAGGTGCTCGATGTGATCGTCGCCGACGATCACGAGCACCGCGGCGACTTCTGGCGCGCGCAGCCATGGGTGTCGATCCCGCAGAGCTCCGAGGTGCGGCCGCTGTCGTACCCCGCGCTGCTCCCGGACGACCGCGCCGATGTGCTGCGCGACCTCGCGGGGCGGCGCTTCGGCGTGCCGCGCATGTACCTGGGCGAGGATCCGGAAGCCGGCACGGGCGAGTCGCTCGGCGGCCCGCTCGGGCAGCGCATCGAGCCGCGGCAGGGAGTGCTCGCGCGGTGGGACGACGCACGGCGCGCGCTGGAGGCAGCTGGCGCGGTGGTCGTCGAGGTGGACTTCCCGGTGGTCTCGAACTACGAGGGGGATCGCGCGGGCGCGCCCACGATCCGCACACGCGGGCTCGTGTCACCCGAGTTCCTGGATCGCGAGATGCTCGATCTCTCGGCGTGGGCGTGGGATGACTTCCTCGACGCCAACGGCGATCCGGCCCTCTCGCGCCTTGCCGAGGTCGATGGCGCGCTCATCTTCCCCCACGAGCCGGGCACGCTGCCGCTGCGCGACACGGGATCCGACGACGACATCGCGGCCTACCCGGCGTGGGCCGCCGAGCATCCTGATGCGACGCTCGACGACATCCCCGAGCTCGAAGCGGGGCTTCGGGGCCTCGAGGAGACGCGACGCATCGACCTCGAGGAGTGGATGGATGCGCACCGCCTCGACGCCGTGATCTTCCCGGCGGTGGCGGATGTCGGCGCCGGCGACATGGACGTGAACCCCGAGACCGCGGACGCGGGGTGGCGCAACGGCGTGTGGGTTGCGAACGGCAACCTCGCGATCCGGCACCTCGGCATCCCCACGGTGACGGTGCCGATGGGGCTCATGAACGACATCCAGATGCCCATCGGGCTCACCTTCGCGGGTCGCGCGTATGACGACACGGAGCTGCTGCGATTCGCGGCGGCATTCGAAGCACTGGGGGAGTGGCGCGTGCCTCCGCCTCTCACGCCTCCGCTCTGAGACGCCGCGCACACGACGAACGGCCCGCCGCGAGAGCGACGGGCCGTTCGTGAAGCGGGATCGAGATCAGAACGACTCGAGGCTGGCAGCGGCACCGGCGCCGCTGATCGCACCGCTCACGGCCGACAGCGCGACGAGCACGAGCGTCACGATGATCGCGACCTTCTTGTTCTCGGCATAGCCGGCGAGGGCGTTGCCCGCCTTGTCGCGCGTAGCGCCCATGAGCACCAAGATGAGGTCGATGAGCGTCCAGACGCCGAGGCCGCCGAAGGTCACGAGCTTGAGAACGCCGGTTCCCACCTTGCCGAGGTAGAAGCGGTCGATTCCGAGCGTTCCGAGGAGGAGCGCGAGGATCCAGGTGACGACGAACGACTTCGAGCCGGTTGCGGCATTGGTCATGTTGGGGCCTTTCGGGCGAGCGCCGCCGAGGCGGCGCGGATCGGGTGGTCAGTGCCGCGGATGCGAACCACCGTGTCGCTCGCGGCACGCATCCTGTGGGGGTGCGTGCACCTTTCTATCAGCAGTGGACGGTGTCCATGAAAAGAGTGGTCACCGTCTACCCACGTTCGGGGGCAATCCCGCAGTGGCGGGGCAGAACGGCCGTTTGCCACCTGCCGAGCTCTGCCACGATGAGCGGATGAGCCCGATCTCCGAGCAGTCCGCAACCGCCGCCTCTGTCGCAGCAGTCGCAGCCACGGGCCGCGGCAACGGCTACGCGCTCGCGGCACTGCTGTGCAGTGTCGCGGCCTTCGTGCTCGCCGGACCGATCGCGGTCGTCGCGTGGCCGCTCATGGCCGCATCGATAACGTGCATCGTGCTGGCGAAGCGGAACGGCGCGACCCACCGCTGGATGACGACTCTCGCGATCGTGCTGCTCGCCGTGGGTGCGCTCGTGTCGCTCGTGATGCCGCTGCTGACCGTGCTCGTCGCGATCCTGATGCTGGGCGAGGCGTCGTTCGACGGTGTGCCCAGCGTGTTCTGGTACTACTGGAGCGGCGAGTACCTCTTCGCCGGCTGATCCGGGCGGAGATGCGCCGCGGCGATCAGCCGCGCAGCCAGACGCCCGTCTCGGGCGGCAGCGCCCCCTTCGTCACCGGCCCGCTCGCCACGATCACGTCGCCCATCGGCAGAGCGACAGGCTCCGTGCCGAAGTTCACCACCACCACGACATCGCCGTTGCGGAACGCTACGACGTCGGTGCCCGCATCGATCCACTCGAGGGCACCCGCGCCGAGCTCGAACTCGCGTCGCGCGCCCAAGAGAGCGCGGTACAGCTCGAGCGTCGAGGTGGGGTCGCCCACCTGGCGGTCGCGGGCGAGCTCACCCCAGACCTCCGGCTGCGGCAGCCAGGTGCGACCCGTCGGCGAGAAGCCATATGCGGGAGCATCCGCCTCCCACGGGAGCGGCACGCGGCATCCGTCGCGCCCGTAGCGCTCGCCGTTCGTGCGGAACCAGGTGGGATCCTGACGTGCCTCGTCGGGAAGATCGATCGCCTCGGGCAGACCCAGCTCTTCGCCCTGGAAGAGGTAGGCGGAGCCGGGGAGCGCGAGCATGAGGGTGGTCGCGGCACGCGCCCGACGCAGGCCAGTGGCGGGGTCCGGGTGCGGATCGCGGGGCCCGACGCCTTCGCCCTGGGGGTTGTCGAAGCCGAGCGCGAGACGCGTCGCGTGGCGCACGACGTCGTGGTTGGAGAGCACCCACGTCGCGGGAGCGCCGACGCCGCCGAATGCGCGCAGCGACTCGGTGATGATGCCGCGGATCTCCTCGGCATCCCACCCGGCCAGCAGGTACGGGAAGTTGAAGGCCTGGTGCAGCTCGTCGGGTCGCACCCAGGCGGCCGTCTCCTCGGCGGTGGGGAGCCATGCCTCGGCGGCGAGCACACGGTCGCCCGCGTAGCTCTCGGCGAGGCGACGCCACTCGCGGTTGATCTGGTGCACAGGCTCCTGGCCCCAGTACGGCGCGATCGACTCGTCGCCGCCCATGCTCCCGGATTCGACAGGCGGGGTGTAGTCGGGGAGCCCGTCGGCCTTGATCATGCCGTGCGCGACGTCGATGCGGAAGCCGTCGGCGCCGCGGTCGAGCCAGAAGCGCAGCACGCTCTCGAACTCGGCGCGCACCTCGGGGTTGGTCCAGTCGAAGTCGGGCTGGCTCGAGTCGAACAGGTGCAGGTACCACTGGCCCGGGTTGCCGTCGGCCTCGATGACGCGCGTCCACGCGGGGCCGCCGAAGACCGACTCCCAGTTGTTGGGCGGGAGCTCGCCGTGCTCGCCGCGGCCGTCGCGGAACAGGTAGCGAGAGCGGGCCGCGGAGCCGGGGGCGGAGGCGAGGGCCTCCTGGAACCAGACGTGCTGGTCGGAGGAGTGGTTGGGCACGATGTCGACGATCACGCGGATGCCGAGGTCGTGGGCGCGCTCGAGCATCGCATCGAAGTCGTCGAGGGTGCCGAAGAGCGGGTCGACGTCGCGGTAATCGGCGACGTCGTAGCCGGCGTCCTTCTGCGGCGACACCATGAACGGCGACAGCCAGATCGCATCGGCACCGAGCTGTGCGACCGAGTCGAGGCGGGACGTGATGCCCGCGAGATCGCCGATGCCGTCGCCGTTCGCATCCGCGAAGGACCGCGGATAGATCTGGTAGATCACGGCGGTGCGCCACCATTCGCTGCCAGCGCTGGCGTTCGTGTCGGTGTCGGGGCGGACGTTGCCCTCGGTCGCAGTCATGCACAGCACCCTAATCGCAAGCGTTTCCAATACGCCATCTCCTCAGGTGATTCGGAGCGATCTCCGACCGCATCCGAATCGTTACTTGCGCGGGGGTATAGGCGTGAGGTACATCTGGAAGCGCTTGCACATCGCAGGCGCCACGGTCGACGAAGTCCGCATCCGGTCTTGTCGACGTCGGCGATCACAGACCAGAGAGGCGCACCAATGAAGGTGTACAAGAAGGGCTTCATCGGAATCGGAGCGTTCGTCGCCGCCGGATCCCTGCTCGTGGGCTGCTCCGCCAGCGACAACGGCGGAAACAGCGGAAACGAGGCCGTCGGCGAGATCACGGTCTGGGTGGACGCGGACCGCGCCGCCGTTCTCAAGGACGCAGCAGCCGACTTCGAGTCGGACACGGGCGTCAAGGTCACCCTCGTGCAGAAGGACTTCGGCGAGGTGCGCGACCAGTTCGTGCAGCAGGTTCCCGAGGGCGAGGGCCCCGACATCGCCGTCGGTGCCCACGACTGGCTCGGCACGCTCGTCACCAACGGCGTCGTCGCGCCCATCGCGCTCGGCGACGCGGCCGACGACTTCCAGAAGGTCGCGATCGACGCCTGGAGCTACGACGGCAACATCTACGGCGTGCCGTACTCGATCGAGAACATCGCGCTCCTGCGCAACACGGCGCTCGCCCCCGAGGCCCCCGCGACCTACGACGCGATGATCGCCGCCGGTCAGGCCGCCGGAACCGAGTACCCGTTCCTCGTCGGACTCGACCCGAACGCGTCGGACCCGTACCACCTCTACCCGTTCCAGACCTCGTTCGGCGCCCCCGTCTTCGGTATCAACGAGGACGGCAGCTACAACCCCTCCGACCTGCAGATCGGCAACGCGGGCGGCGACGCCTTCGCGACCTGGCTCGCAGCTCAGGGTGCCGCCGGCGTGCTCAACACGAACATCTCGGGCGACCTCGCACGTGAGAACTTCGTGGCCGGCAAGTCGCCGTTCTTCCTCACCGGTCCGTGGAACGTTCCCGCAGCTGTCGACGCCGGGCTCGACATCGCCGTCGACGCGATCCCGAGCGCCGGAGGCCAGGACGCGCAGCCGTTCGCCGGCGTGCAGGGCTTCTTCCTCTCGGCGAAGAGCGAGAACGTCGTCGCCGCGACCAACTTCCTCATCAACTACATCGGCTCGGCCGAGGTGCAGACCGCGCTCTACGAGATCGGCGGCCGTGCCCCCGCGCTCACCGAGTCGTTCGAGGCCGCTGTCGCATCCGACCCGATCGTCGGAGCCTTCGGCGAGGTCGGCGCGAACGCCGTGCCGATGCCGTCGGTGCCCGCGATGGGCAAGGTGTGGGAGTTCTGGGGCGTGACCGAGGTCGCGATCATCAACGGCCAGGGCGACCCCGCGCAGCTCTGGCAGAAGATGGCCGCCGACATCCAGGCAGCCATCGGCTGATCCAGCCGGCACCGCGAGTCGGGCGTGATGCTCCACTCGCGGTGCCTCCGCCTGCCACGCTGTCACTGCCGAGGACGAAGAGGAACCCATGACGCAGCTGAAACTGCGGCAGATGCCGCTCGAGGAGCGCACGGACAGCCCCGGGCGCACCGCCGCGCGGATGGTCGCCGCCGCATCCGGGGGATGGAAGGTTGCCCTCGTCAAGATCCTCGCCCTTGCGATCGTCGATGCGATCGCGCTCTACGCAGTGCTCGTGCTCGCGAGCGTGGGTGACTGGGTGGTCGTCGGCGTCATCGTCATCGTCACGGCGGCCGTCAACGTCATCTACTTCCGCCGCGGCCGGCTCCCGGCCAAGTACCTCGCGCCGGGCCTCATCTTCCTCGCGATCTTCCAGATCTTCGTGGTGCTGTACTCGGGCTACGTCGCCTTCACCAACTACGGCACCGGCCACAACTCCACCAAGGAAGACGCCATCCAGGCGCTCATCCTGCAGAGCCAGCAGCGTGTCGAGGATTCGCCTGGCTACCCCGTGACGGTTCTCGAGAACTTCGGCGAGATCGGCCTGCTGCTCACCACCCCCGAAGGCGATGCCCTGCTCGGCCGGGACGGCGAAGTCGCCGAAGAGGTCGACGCGCGCATCGAAGGCGGTCGCGCCGTCGCGCTCGACGGCTGGAACAGCCTCGACTTTGCGGGCGTCGTCGCCAACCAGAACCGCGTCACCCAGATGACCGTGCTGCTCTCCGAGGGCGGCGAAGACGGATCCCTCCGCACCCAGGACGGCAACACCGCCTACCTCTACACCTCGCGGTTCATCTACGAACCCGACCGCGATGTCATGGTCGACACGGCATCCGGTGAGACGTTCAGCGACGTCGGAACGGGTGCGTTCACCTCCGAGGCGGGAGAGGAGCTCATGCCCGGGTGGAAGGTCGACGTCGGCTTCGCCAACTTCGAGCGCGCCTTCGGCGAGCCCACCATCCGCGAGCCGCTTCTCGCCGTGACGGTGTGGACGTTCGCGTTCGCCCTCATCTCGGTGGCGTCGACGTTCCTGCTCGGCCTCGTGCTCGCGCTCGTCTTCAACGACCCCCGGATGCGCAGCCGCTCCTACTACCGCGTGGTCATGATCCTCCCGTACGCGTTCCCCGGGTTCCTCTCGGCGCTCGTGTGGAGCGGCCTCCTGAACCAGGAGTTCGGGTTCATCAACGTCGTGTTCCTCGGGGGCGCGGAAGTGCCCTGGCTCACCAACGAATGGCTCGCGAAGTTCAGCATCCTGTTCGTGAACCTGTGGCTCGGCTTCCCGTACATGTTCCTCGTGACGACGGGCGCGCTGCAGTCGATCCCCGGGGAGCTCACGGAGGCCGCGCAGATGGACGGCGCGACGCCGTTCCAGGCGTTCCGCCTCATCAAGATGCCGCTGCTGCTCGTGTCGGTCGCGCCGCTGCTGATCTCGTCGTTCGCATTCAACTTCAACAACTTCAACCTGATCTACATGCTCACCAGGGGTGGCCCGCGCGACATCACGGCCGACGTCAACGTGGGTGCCACCGACATCCTGATCTCGATGGTCTACAAGGTCGCCTTCGTCGGATCCGATCGCGACTACGGTCTCGCGAGCGCGTTCGCGATCATCATCTTCGTCATCGTCGGCACGATCTCGGTGATCGCGTTCCGTCGCACCAAGACGCTCGAGGAGCTGAACTGACATGAGCCCCATCACCCAGACTCGGGCGAACTCGGTCATCGTCGACCAGAAGCGCGACTTCCGCACCTACTTCCGGCAGACCGGATGGCGGCACCTCGTCGGCATCGTCGTCGTGATCTACTGCGCGTTCCCGCTGCTCTACATCCTCTCGGCGTCGCTCAACCCGGGCGGCACACTCGTCACCGCCAACACGCTCTTCGGCACCGTCGACATCGGCAGCTACATCGAGCTCTTCAACCGCCCGCAGCAGCCGTACGCGGCGTGGTTCGCCAACACGCTCATCATCGGGCTCACCTCGGCCGCCGGCACCGTGCTTCTCGGAGCGCTGGCCGCGTACGCGTTCTCGCGCATGCGATTCACGGGGCGCCGGGTGGGACTCATCACCCTGCTGCTCGTGCAGATGTTCCCGCAGCTGCTCGCGATGGTCGCGATCTTCCTGCTCATGTCGGCGATCGGCGACATCTTCCCGGCGATCGGCCTCAACACCCAGATCGGCCTCATCATGGTCTACCTGGGTGGCGCGCTGGGTGTGAACACGTACCTCATGTACGGGTTCTTCAACACCGTGCCGAAGGAGATCGACGAGGCAGCGAAGATCGACGGCGCCGGCCACGCCCGCATCTTCTTCACGATCATCCTGCGGCTCGTCTCGCCCATCCTCGCTGTCGTCGCGCTGCTGAGCTTCCTCGGAACGATGAGCGAATTCGTGATCGCCTCCGTGATCCTCGTGTCGCCCGAGAACCAGACTCTCGCGGTGGGGCTCTACCAGTTCATCTCGCAGGAGACCTCGCGCAACTGGAGCGTCTTCGCGGCGGGCGCGGTGCTCGCAGCCATCATCCCCGTGGCGCTGTTCCTGGCGCTGCAGCGCTTCATCGTGGGCGGTCTGACCGCCGGATCGGTGAAGTGACGCGCGCCGGCACCGACGCGCGCGGTTCCCACAACTGAATAACAACCTGAGGGCTCTGTCATGGCGACCGCCGTGCATCCACGTCTCCTGACTGTGGCGGCATGTGCCGCCGTGACCGAGAGGACAGAGCATGACGCTCCACCCTGCATCCGCATCCGCATCCGCATCCGCATCCGCATCCAGCCCATCCGCCGGCCTGCCGCACCACGACGGCTCACCCCTCTACGTCGACGATCTCGCGCCCGCACTCGGCGACATCGTGGGCGTGCGCCTGCGGGTACCGCACGGCTACGGCCCCCTCGAGCTCGTGACCGTGCGTGCCGACATCGACCATGAGCCGGCCTGGTTCGATGCCACCCTCATCGGGTCCACCGAGGGCTGGGACTGGTGGCAGGCCCAGCTGCGCGTCGGCAATCCGGTGCAGCGCTACCGCTGGGTGCTGCGACACATGGACGGCACCTTCGAATGGCTCAACCAGGCGGGCATCAGCCGCATCGAGACGCTCGACGCGCAGGACTTCGCCCTCGTGACCTCCGCTGCACCGCCATCGTGGATGACCGCCGGCGTGATGTACCAGATCTTCCCCGACCGCTTCGCGCGTTCGGACGCTGCGGATGGCCGCGAGCTGCCCGACTGGGCCATCCCGGCATCCTGGGATGAGCCCCTCGACCCCGTGATGCCGGGACGCGTGCAGCAGTTCTACGGGGGAGACCTCGACGGCATCACCGAGCACCTCGATCACCTCGAATCGCTGGGTGTCGACGTGCTGTACCTGACACCGGTGTTCCCGGCGGCGTCGAGCCATCGCTACGACGCGTCGAGCTTCACCGAGATCGACGAGCTGCTCGGCGGAGACGCGGCCTACATTCGCCTGATCGAGGCGGCGCATGCGCGCGGCATGAAGGTGATCGGCGACCTCACCAGCAACCACTCGGGCGACCGTCACGAGCGGTTCCAAGCGGCGCACCGGCATCCGGAGGCGCCCGAGTCGAGCTTCTACTACTTCCTGGATGAGAAGAACGAGGAGTATGTGGGCTGGCTCGGCACGCCCACGCTGCCGAAGTTCGACTGGGCGTCTGAGGAGCTGCGTCGACGGTTCATCGACGGGCCGGATTCGGTGGTGGGCCGGTGGCTGCTGCCGCCGTACAGCATCGACGGATGGCGCATCGATGTGGCGAATATGACGGGTCGCATGGGCGACATCGATCTCAACGCCGAAGTGCGGCAGACGATCCGCCGCACGATGGATGCGATCGACCCCGAGCTGCTGCTCGTCGCCGAGATCACGAACGACGCCTCCGGCGACCTGCAGGGGGATGCCTGGCACGGTGCCATGACCTACCCGGGCTTCACGCGGCCGCTCTGGTGCTGGCTGGGTGAGGTGGACGGCGAGCCGCGTCTCACCGCGGAGGGCGACACCACAACCGAGCCATGGTTCTTCGGCCAGCCCATCACCCAGTTTCCGCGCTACACGGCGCGCGACTTCGCCGACGCGGTGGTGCGGTTCAGCGGTTCGATCCCGTGGCGCGTGCGGCTCGGCAACATGCAGCCGCTCGACACGCACGACACGGGCCGCTTCGCTTCGCACGCGAAGCCCGGCACCATCCCGGTGGCGGTCGGCCTCTCGATGACGCTCCCCGGCATCCCCGTGGTGTTCGCGGGCGACGAGTTCGCGGCGCTCGGCGTGGATGGCGAAGCGAGCCGCACGCCGATCCCGTGGGACCGCGCGGATGAGCCGGAGGTGGCGGAGCGGATGGCGCTGTATCGCGCGCTCGTGGGGCTGCGGCGGGCGCACCCCGCCGCGCTGGGCGACGGGGGACTGCGGTGGGTGCACGTCGACGACGAGACTGTGATGTTCGTGCGCGAGAGCGCCGAGGAGTCGGTGCTGGTCGTGGCGTCGTCGGGCGCTGCCGTCGATGTGACGGTGCTGGCGGTGCTCGTGCCGGGGGCTTCTCGGGCGAGCCGCGCGTTCGGGGAGCTCACGCTCGCCGTGTCGGGGGACGCGGTGCGGGTGGCCGGTGATGGGCCGACATTCGGCGCGTGGGTGCTTCCGGGTGTGGCTGTGCCCGCGGGCGGCGCCGCGTGACCGGCCGGTTCGAGGCGCTCAGCCGAGGTCTCGCCGACGCGGTCTCCGCGCATCCGCAGCTCACAGGGCTCGTGCTGCTGGGGTCGTCGTCGGAGGTCGCGGCGGCGCGGCGTGACGAGTGGAGCGACCACGACTTCTTCGCGATCATCGAGCCCGGATCCGGTGCCGCGCTGCGCCCCGATCTCTCGTGGCTGCCCGAGCAGGAGCGCATCGTGCTGACGGCACGCGAGGGCGAGTTGGGGTTCGCGGCGCTCTACGACGACGGCCACCTGGCCGAATTCGCGTTCGCCGAGCTGGGCGAGCTCGCAGCGGCAGGCGTGGGCGAGGCGACGGTCGCCGTCGATGACGCTGAGGGCGCTCTGGCGGCGTTCGTGGCGTCGGCGCAGCAGCGGAACGCGGCGGCACCGCTGCCGGACCCCGCCAACGACGTGCGCCTCGTATTGCTGAAGCTGCTCATCGGGGTGGGCCGCGCTCGCCGTGGCGAGGTGCTCACGGCGGGGGAGTTCGTGCGCACCTGGGCGGTGCAGCACCTCGTGCGCGCCATCCGCGGGCGAGCAGGCTGGACGGCGGGTGTGCGCGACGGGCTCGACCCGGTGCGCCGCTTCGAGCAGGAGTTCCCTGCAGAGGGGGCGCGCATCGCAGTCGCTGTCGCGCAGCCCGTGGAGGAGGCTGCGCGGGAGCTGATGGCCCTCACGCGGGAGCTGCTGGAGCCTGGGTGGTCCGAGTTTCCGACGGACGCTGCGGAGGTGGTTGCCGCGCGGCTCGGGTGGTGAGGGGGCGCCCGCGCTCGGGTGGCGCGCCCGTATGGCGCGCTCGGCGGCCCCCTCGTCGGGCGTGGTGCTGTTCAGGCGGCGAGCGGTATGCGCCCGGCGGGGCGCGGCGTCTGCCTCGGGTCGAGCCAGGGCGGCGGCACGAGGTAGGGCGTGCCGCGGTCTCTGCGCAGCGTCCACCCGTCGTGGTCGAATCGCCGATGGTGGTGCGCGCACATGAGTGCCCCGTTGTCGAGGTCGGTGCCGCCGCCGAACATCCACGCGGTCACGTGCGCCACCTCGCACCAGCCCGGGGGGATGTGGCATCCGGGCCAGATGCATCCGCCGTCGCGGAGGGCGAGTGCTCTGCGCTGCGCTGCGCTGTAGAGGCGGGCGCTGCGGCCCAGATCGAGGATTTCGGAGTCGGTGCCCAGCACTGCGGGGATCAGCTCGGCGTCGGCGGAGAGTCGGCGGGCGGTGCCTGCGCTGATCGGTTCGTCGACGCCGGAGATCGTGGCGGTGCCGACGCCCGATCGCAGGGCGTCGAGCGAGACGGTTACGAGCATCGTGACGCTGGTTCCGGCGAGGGTTCCGTGGTCGCGGGAGAGGGAGTCCCGGCAGAGGGCGACGAGCGCGTCGACTCTCTTCTGTGCGAGGGGTCGGAGGTCGATGTCGTCGTTTGTGGCGAAGGTGATGCCCGCCTCGGCGTCGGACGTCGGGGTGCTGTCGGGGCCTGCGTGTTCGTGATGGAACGCGACCTGCCGGCGTGGAGCGGTGTGTGCGTCGAGGGCTGTGCGCACGAAACCGGCCGCTTCGGGATGCAGGTCCGCGGTGAGGCGGGTGAGGCCGTTGGGGAGTTCGCGGAGCGCGACTCGTGATCGCTCGCGCAGCATGTCTTCTCGGGGTTCTGCCCCGTCTGGGTTGAACCGGTCGGGGAGGGTGCGCACGACCTGTGCGAGCTCGCGGGTGGTGAGCGAAGGGGCTCGCTCGATGAGGGTCGTCTCGAGGCTGTCCCGCATCTCGGCGTCAGCGTACGAGGCGATGCCGTCGATGCCGCGAATGATGATCGCCGCGGAGCGAGCCGTGATGGTTGCCGAGCGGATCGCCTCGGCGATCGGTTCGTGCACGCAGGGGAGCAGCTCACCGTGCAGAGTGGTGCGCGGAGTGATCGCGTCGCCGACGCAATCCCAGTCCCGGATCGCCGCGTCGTCTATGCGCAGCAGGTCGCGCAGCAACTCGGTGGCGAATCGACCACCCACATCGCCGCCGAGCGCGTCGCGACGGAAGTCGGCGTCCGTGCGCACCCGCCGCGTGAGCTCGCCCGAGAGCACAGCCCCGAGAGCATCGACGACGCGCGACAGCTCGCCCAGTATCCGCAGTGATTCGAGGAAGTCGGCGGTGCCCAGGTCGGTGAGATCGGCGAAGTGTGCGCCCGCGAGCGACTCGATCAAGGCGCCGGCCTTGTCGGTGACTTCACGAGAGAGTGACATGAACACGCCTTCGGTTTCTGGGTATGCCCAGTCTAGCGAGATTCGAACAGATTTACTAGAGATGACAGAAAGAGGTCGTCCGGATTCGAACAGGTGTTCGAGCGCGGGGTAGGGGTGTGATGCGCGCACGCATCTGCACTCCTCCCGTCGCCGCGCGCGCCGTACCCTGTTGCGGTGACCTCCAACGCCCCGGCGTCCTTCGTCGACGCCCTCGCATCCGGTCGCCTCGTGCTCGACGGCGGCCTCGGCACGCTGCTCGAGCAGCGGGGCAGCGATGTGAGCGGTGAGCTCTGGTCGGCGCGCGTGCTGCTCGACCACCCCAAGCAGGTGCAGGCCGCGCACGAGGCGTTCTTCCGCGCCGGCGCGCGCGTGGCGATCTCGGGCTCGTACCAGGTGGGCTACGACAATCTCGGGGCCGCGGGGTTCTCCCGTGCGGAGGTCGACGCTCTTCTCGTGCAGAGCGTGCGCGTCGCGCAGGCGGCGCGTGCCGCATCCGGGTTCGACGACACGGCGTGGGTGGCGGCATCCGTCGGCCCGTATGGGGCGACCCGCGCCGACGGCTCCGAGTACACGGGCGAGTACGGATTGAGTGAGGATGAGCTTCGCGACTGGCATCGCCCGCGTCTCGCGGTGCTTGCCGCTTCGGGGGCGGATGCGCTCGCCGCCGAGACGATCCCGTCGCTCGCCGAGGTGGCGGCGCTCGTCGCCGAGCT
Organism: Salinibacterium sp. ZJ70; assembly: GCF_011751865.2. Lineage (GTDB taxonomy): Bacteria > Actinomycetota > Actinomycetes > Actinomycetales > Microbacteriaceae > Homoserinibacter. Next base: position 1,048,335 of record NZ_CP061770.1, read on the forward strand.
CGAGTCTCTCGCCGGTGCTCCGCCGGCGTGGATCTCGGTGACGATCGACGGTGACCGTCTGCGCTCAGGGGAGTCGCTGTCGGAGGCGTTCGCGCTCGCTGCGGCCTCGGATGCTGTCGCCGCGATCGGCGTGAACTGCTGCGATCCGCGTGACGTTCTGGGGGCCGTGCAGATCGCCCGTTACGTGACCGACAAGCCGTTCATCGCCTACCCCAACTCGGGCGAGCAGTGGGACGCGAAGAACCGCCGCTGGATGGGCCGCTCCGGCGTGCCCGTGCCGATGGTTCGCTCCTGGGCGGATGCCGGCGCCGCCGTCGTGGGCGGCTGCTGCCGCGTCGATGCGGACGCGGTGGCGGCGATCGGGGTGGCGCTCGGGTAGCCCTGGCGCGCTGCCTGTGTCGCGACCAGAATGACGGGATGACAGCCCTCGATGTGGCGGCACTCGCCCTGAACGTGCAGGTTCCGCCTGAGCTGCAGTGGACGGACGAGCGCCGCGGTGAGCAGTTCGTGCTGCAGTCGATCACTGTGCGTCTGCTTCCTGACGGCACGCTCGCGGCGAAGGCCTACGGCCGCCCGGCTGCGGGTGGTCGGGGAGGGTATGTGTCGTTCGCCGTGCCTGACCGGCCGGAGCTGCGCGAACTCATCGAAGCAGCCGCGACGCGCGCTGCCGACCTGTGGTCAGTGCACCGCGGCTGGGTGTAGCCGACGGATCTGGCCTTCTCTCGCGCCACGAGAGTCCCGCTGCGTCCGGGGTGCCGAAGGGTTCGACCCCTGCAGGGATCACCCGTTGCAGAGGTCGAGGTCGTCGCGGAGCGCCTCGCCCTCGACGATGAGCCGGAAATCGTTCTGATGGAACAGAACGTCGACCGCGATCAGCTCCATTCGGTCCGAGTACTGCACTTGTGTGCTGGTGTCGTCGGTGAAGAACAGATTGCGGTAATCGACGCACATCATCACCATGAGGTGGTGCTCGGAGATGATCGCCTCCTCCGGTGCCAGCGCGTGCTCGATCGTGCTACCTTCGGTCAGTCGCATGTTCCCCGAGCGCAGGCTGAGATAGCTGGGGATGGACCACTCATAGAACCGGGTTGTCGTGAATGAGGTCAGGTGCTCGGTTTCATAGCCGCCTGACGCATACATGGCGAGCAGCGCATCGAGGTAGTCGTCGTAGGCGGCGACGGCGGCATCCTTCGCGGCCGTCTCGGAGGCGAATAGGGGTCGCGCACCGCACGCTTCCTCGCGGGGGAGCTGGTTCCGCTCGGTCACGATGACCGTCTCGTGCACGTCGAAGACCACCCCGAGCGACACCCACATGGGCGAGCCGGGCAACATGATCGATACGCCCGACGAATCCAGCAGGTCGTGCTCAACCCTGTTCTCGCACACGCGTGCGGTGATCGTCTTCGCATCGAAGTCCACGACCTCGAGTTCGAACGTCGTGCGCCCCACAGCGCGGATGCCATCGGCGTCCAGGCCTCGGCGGCTGTCCTCCGCGACTTGACTCAACGTCGCTGTAGTCGTTGCGCGGAGGGCCGAGATATCGGGGACCTCGTCGAGGTGAAGTGCGTCATATGCCTGGATGAACGCGTCGTAGGAGTCGCGGGCGGCGCGTTCCGCGTCCTCATGGGTTGAGATGGTCGCGGTGCTGGCCAGCGGAAGAGACGGTGCGCAGCTCGTCAAGGCGAGACCGGTGATGAGAGCGGGAATCAGGATCGGGCGGGGGAGTCGGCGCATCCCGACACGGTAGGCGGCGGATCCATCGGGGGGAGGAACGGATTCGCAGGTGGGGATGAGTGGCGCTATCGCGCGCTGGTGAGGAGTGCTTGGGTCATCGCATCCGGGTTGTCGAGCGACGGCACGTGGCCCGCATCCGGGATGCGGACGACCTCGATGTCTTCGGCCTTCGCCCACGCGGGCATCGCGCGGCGGATGTTCCCGGTCTTGTCGTGCGCGCCCATGATGAGCGTGAGCGGCACGGGGGTGCGGTAGTCGGGGTCGGGCGCCACGAGCGACACCGCCGCGCCCCACACCTCCAGGAAGCGCGGCTTCGGCATCTGGGCGAACATCCGCTCGAGCTCGTCGATCGCTGCGGGATGCGTACTGCACGCTCGAGCCATCATCCGGGGGAGACGCCGCGCGGGGATGGCGCGCAACATGGGAACCGAGATATCGAGGCCGAACTGCTCGAACTCGGAAAGCGGGCCGGTGTTCCAGGTGCAGTCGACGGCGACGAAGTGGCCGACGAGATCCGGCCATTCGCTCACCGCCGACTGCGCGAGGTTGCCGCCGAGCGAGTGGCCGACGAGCACGGGTGAGTCGAGCTGCAGCTGCTCGAGCAGCTCGATGAGGTCGTCGATCGCGTCGTCGGCGGTGAATGTCGTCTCGAGCGTCGACTCGCCGTGCCCGCGGAGGTCGAGGTTGATGACGCGGTGGCCCGCCTCATTGAGCGCGCGCGCCTGCGGCGCCCACATCTCGCGGGTCAGCCCTGCCCCGTGCACCAGCACGAATGCGCGCTCCTCACCCGGCAGGTCATCGAACGCGAGGGTCGCGGCGGGGCGGGGGAGCGTGCGGGGGGTCATGTCGTCCATGGAAGCAGAGAAACAGTCCGGATCGCAGTACAGTCACATGGGCAATAGCCCGGCACAGTCGAGGGGGAATGTGGTGGAGGATCGCGTCAAAGTGTGCCTGATGTGGTCGACGAGGCCGCCGCGATCGTTCCTGTCGGACATGTTGGAGCGTGAGGCTTCCGAATGGCACGTGGAGACCCGTTCGTGCACATCACCGGCGCGAACCCTGTATACCTCATTCGCCGGTACGAGATGTGCTGCCTGCAACGAGAGTTCGAGCATCGCCGGTTCACGCTGTTCGAAGTTGATTTCAACGCCCTCGGTCCTTGGTCGCTCACGGTCCGAGGACCGGATGTGACGATCGGCTGGGATGACATCTACAACGAGGACCGATCTGAAGAGAAGCCTGGTCGACGATTCGATCGACGTCGTTGTGCACGCGGAAACAGATGAGGCGGCCCTCCGGCTCCTGCCTCTTGCCGCAGCCGCCGTCACTAATGTGGATCACTCGATCTACGAGTTGGGGCCGGCTGATTCAGCCGTCACATCTGAGTGACGAGAAGCCTTCCGATCGCGGCTCCGAGGGGAACGGGTACGGCGTTGCCGATCTGCCGCGCGATAGCCGTACGAGACCCTACGAAACGGTGGGTGTCTGTGAACCCCTGCAACAGCGCGGCTTCGTAGTGAGTGATTGCCCGGTCGGCGGTGGGATGGATGTACCGGCCCTTCTCGGGTTTGAAGAATTCCGTACGAATCGTCACCGACGGCTTGTCGAGATGAAGGCGCCCCATCACATCTCCTGATCCGGAGCGGTGCTTGCGCCAGCATGGGGCAAGGAGCTCGTCGGGTAGATCGAAGCGGTTGCCTCCGGCAGGGATCGCTCGGAACCGATCAAGCGAGAGCTGGGTGTAGTCACGCCCGATGTGGAGGTCACGCGGGGCAAGCGGACCAGGCGTGGCCCGTCTGTTGACGACCACGCTCCGGGAACCGAACGCCTCGTCGCGGTCGGGTTGGATGGGGACACCTCGCAGTGCTTCGGCGACAGTAATGTGCCGTCCCGCGTGCGTCTCCTCGGGGAAGCCCGGTGCGGGCAGGTCGCGGTGGTGACCGATGAGAACGGCGCGCTTCCGTGCCTGCGGCGCGCCGAAATCGGCGGCGTTCAAGATCCGGAAGTCGAAGGCGTAGTCCTCCAGGAGTCCGCCCGGACTCGTTGCTTCCTTGAAATCGAGGAACTGCCGCGACTTCGCGAATGCGGCGACGTTCTCGACCACGAAGTACTTCGGGCGTGCGCGGGTCACCGTGTGCGCGTACTGCTCCCACAGCGAATTGCGCTCGTCCTCTTCGTTCTGCTTCCCCAGAGTCGAGAAGCCCTGGCATGGGGGACCGCCCACAATCAGGTCGACAGCGGGGACGTCCTCGGTCTCGAGCCAACGCTCGATCGGTCCCGCAAAGCTAATGCCGCGCCCGAAGGTCGCGTCGTACGAAGCCGCAGCAGCGGCATCCATCTCGACCGCCCGCACCGTGCGGTAGCGAGGCGAGGCCGCGTGCAGTCCCGCACTCAGCCCGCCCGCTCCCGCGAAGAGATCGAGGACGGTAATCGGGGGTCGGTCAGGCACGATTCCAGCCTAGCCGGCGCGAGTCGCATCCTCGTGCACCATGCGCGGGGCTCATCAGGTGATGGTCGCTGAAGTCATCGGGGCAACCGTCACGCGAGGAGCGCATCGGCGAGCCCGCCTCCCTCCTCGAGGTCCCCGATCAGCAGTGCCCGGTCGAGATAGATGTTCTTCGACTCGCAGCTCGTCTCGGGCAGAAGCATGCACGCGTGGCACGCGGCCAGGTTGAGCCCGTCGCTTCCTGAAGGCACGGATTCAGAGCACACCGGATCATTCGAGCACCACGCCGCTCTGGCGAGGGCGCCCTCGATTGCTCGGGCGAGTGGCTCCGGCGACGACAGCGCGGCCAGTCCTCCAAGGCTTCCTGCGGCGTCGGAGGAGGCCGTGTAGACGAGGAACCCCGCCTGGCCCTCTTCTGCGTAGACGCGCTCGCGAAGCGCTCCGGTTGGGTATCCGGCGTCGAGGCTGAGCTCCTTCAACACGGCATGCGCGAGGGTGTGCAGGGCGAGGAATCGCGCTGTCGGTGCAGGCATCGCGTCGATTCCCGCTTCGCGGGCCCGGAGCTCGAGCGAATCGGCGAGCAGGCCGCGGCGGTGGGAGGCGAGGCCGGTCGACTCCCACTGATGGACGACCCGCTCGTCGAGACGAATGAAGATGCCTTCGCCGAGCACCTCTGTGGCGGGGAGCCAGTCGGTAAGGCGAGAGCTCAGCTTCGCCATACGCGGCGTCGCTGTGGCCGTGGCAGATGCGGTCACGCGCGTGAAACCGTGTAGGGCGCGCACCTCGCGCAGGCGGTCGACTGCGGAGACCTGGGCGACAACGCCTGAAAGCCGAGGCGACACCTCGACCTCCCGGCAGGTAAACGTGTCGTCCCCCCGCGTGACGCTTCCATCGCGCAGGGCGAAGTACTCGTCGTTCCGGAGGTCGACTTCGGTCGGAGGTTCTGCATCGTCGAACGTGTGGCGGCGGCGGATGAGGTCAGCAACTCCTTCAATGCTTACTCCCGGTTCGGAAGCGGCGAATGCGGGCAGGGCGACCTCGAGCGATTCTTCCGGGAACTGCTTGAGGACGGTCCAGTACTTGTTCACGAACCGCGCATCCGGACTCGACCACGGAGGAATTGAGATTGCCGATCGCACAGCGCCGAACCACACGTTCGAGGAACCGCGCTGAAGCACGCGGAGAGGCTTGGTGCACTGGTCGGGCTGTGCATCGGGGAGCCACGGCCGCTTGCCTCCGCAGCTCTTGATCTGCCGCAGCGCGCTGTAGCTGAACGAGCCATCTAGGTCGTAGGACTTCACTCCGCATGTGCAAGAGATCACGATGTCGGCGAGCGACGACGAGGCGCCTCGGGTGGTGAGCTTCAGCTGGTGCCTCCCTCCCGGGGCACCCTCAGCGCCGCGGTGGACCCAGTTGAAGTAGGGGAAGTCTTCGATGTGGCCGTCTTCGCAGCACGCGACGAAGCGCGACGGGGTGATGTCGCGATCGCAGTCGTTGCACTTCATCTTCCTCGGGTCGAACTTCCAGAACGGATCGAGCCGGCGGCACTCGGGGCAGTAGTGGTACTCCGGGAACCGGACGACCGGTACGTCTCCGATCTTTCGGCCGCTCGACGGGCTTCGGAAGGTGCGGACGCCGAGCGAGCGCGCGAGGCGGGGCTCCTCGATCTCGGGCGAGAACCTCTCGTCCCAGGAGTCGATGCCGCAGATCATTAGACTCTGGTCGCCTGCGGGAAACAGCGATCCTACGCCGTACGTGGTGACGAGTTGGGACTGTCTGGCTTTGGGACGGTCACTGGGCGCCATCGGGTGCCTCTTCCTTTCGACGACCGAGGGTGAGGATGCGGAGTGTGCTCTCGCGATCCACGTTCCGAAGGCTCGTGAGCGTGGGCCACGGAGTGCGCTGGGGCGGGAAGCTCGCGATGAGCGGCTCGCCGTTGTCCACCAGCTCGCTGCCCGCTGGCACCATCAGCGACCTGATGTCCTCGTTGTTCGGGTGCCAAAGGCCGTACCGCGAGAGCCCTTCTGCTGCCGCTGCTTCCCACTGGTGAGATAGCTCTTCGGCAGCTCGTTTGAGCTCCGACTCGATCTCGGCTCGGGGTTCGGCGCCCGTCATGTGCAGACGTTTGACGAGGATCTGCGTCAGGCCCTTGAGCGCGCCGTCGACGGCGGGAACGTTGACGGCCGTATCGGGCGCAGCACCCGGCACGGTGTGCCGCGCGAGAATCGTGAGAACGCCGTGGAGCCCGCGATCGAGTGCCCTGGGGGCGAATGGAGTCGCTCCCGTCGCCTCCACCTGCCGGTAGAGCGCACGGTGGTATGTCGTGAACGCTTCGAAATGCGAGAGATCTCTTGAACGCGAGGCGTTGTAGAGCGTGACGACCAGACCAGGGTGCCTGCGTCCCACGCGGCTTGTGGCCTGGATGTACTCGGATGTCGTCTGAGGCTGTCCCATCACCGCCATTAGGCCCAGTCGGTCGACGTCGACGCCGACCGAGATCATGTTGGTGGCGAGCACGGTGTCGGCGGCGAGCGGATCCGGATACGAGAGCGAGACCGCGTCGAGCTCGACGGGGATCTCGCTCGACTTCACCCGCGATGTGAGCTCGCGAGGCGCCTCGGTGGCGCGCGGCGGCCGACCATGGCGCGTGGCGACGACGCCAATGCGGTCGCGGACGTCGTCGATCGACTGGATGTACGCCGCCCCGAGCACGCGGAGGCTGTTGAAGTAGCCGAGGAGGGTCCAGTAGGCGTCCTTCACCTCGTCTGGCGCGTCGAGTTCTGCCCCGGCCTGCAGCAGCGCGGCGTAAGTACGGACGAGGAGCGTGGCATGACTCGTGCTCGGGGCCATCACGCCGACGTACTGTCGTGTGCCCTTCCTGTCGCGCGGCGCCTCCACGGCGAAGAAGGAGTCGCTCGCGTCGAGACCTGGCGGGGGGAACTGCATCGATTCGCGCGCGAAGACGGCAGCAACCTGATCTCGCGCGCGACGGATCGTGGCGGTCGAGGCGACGAGCTTCGGACGGTGACCCTCCAAAGAGGTTGCGAGATGGTCCACCGCGGTCTCGTACAGTCCCACGAGCGTGCCGAGCGGCCCGCTGATCAGGTGGAGCTCGTCCTGGATGATCAAGTCCGGCGCGAGCGCTCCCCCTGTTCCAAAGAATCGGCCGCTCTGCTCGTTCCAAGCGAGCATTGCGAACTTGTCGACGGTTCCGATGATGAGGGACGGGCGGTAGGCGTAAACATCCGAGTCGATGAGGTGAACAGGGAGTCCGCCCGAGAATCGGCATGATGAGGACGGGCAACGGACGATCAACCGGCTGCGGTCGGTTTCGGTGTCGTACTGATTCTCGTCAAGGCTGCTGCCACACCACGGACACTTCAGCAGCTGGACCGGGTCGCCCAGGTCTCCGACGTCCTCGCCGCGGCGGCGCTTGTTCAACGCCCGGCGAGCGTTCTCGACACTGTTCGGTGTCGCGCTCTGCCCGACCCAGAGCCCTATCGAGTAGGGCGCGGCGTTGGACAGCTCGGGACGTGTGGTCCGAAGGTCCTCGAGCGCACAGATCAGTCCTGCGGCGCGCTCGAACTGCTGCAGCGTTAGCAGCCGGAGCGTGTAGCGCATGATGACGCCGACGCCAGCGCCATCTTCGCCGGGCCCAAGCCTGCGGATACGGCGAAGCGTGAGCGAGAAGGCGATCAACCCCAGATAGGCCTCTGTCTTGCCGCCACCGGTGGGGAACCAGAGGAGGTCGGCGAGGTCGCGCTCGGGGCTGGACGGGTCGCTCAATCCTTCGAGGTTGAAAAGGACGAACGCGATCTGGAACGGGCGCCACTCAGCTCGAACGTCGTTCGACGGCGCGGTGGCGCCGCTGCGGATCATCTCCTGGCGTCGGCGCTGCTGCTGCATCGCCGCATTCATGAGCCGGAAGGCGAGTGCGGCGTCCTCGTCGGACTCGAGCAGTGTGATTCCGCGCCGGATGCGCTTCGCTGCCTGCTCCGCGAGGTCGAGGTGCTGATTCGCAGTTTCCGCAATTGGGCCAGCGAGCTCCTGCGCAGCGCGACGGCGCTGGGAGCCGATCCACGACTCGTAGCGGCCAGCGAGGTCGCTGAGCGCACGCATGCCTCGTCCTTCAGCGAACTCGCCCATGTCGAGCGCGGAGACGCCTTCGACCTCCGCATCCGCGAGGGGCAGCTCGTGCGACGGGAAGAACGTCGTCTCGACGTGCGTGACCCTGGGGCTCTCGTCCCATGTCACGGCGACACCGTGCCCGACGGCCAGGTGGCGCTCTTGCCGGTAGAGAAGTTCTCCGCTGCGCTCGTCCTCGTCGAAGTGATCGAGTCGCTGCCGCGGACGGCGGTCGACGAACATTCCGTCGATGGTCTTCGCTGAGATCGTCGGACGGAACCAACAGAGATGGTCTGCGCGCCCCTTCTCCGTTCGCTCTTGCGTGTTCACCAGCACGACGGTGATGCTGACGACTTCGTCCACGGCGTCGCGGATCACCCAACGCAAGAGAAGCCCGGGTGCGACTTCGCGCTCGTCGACGCCCGGGCGCACCTGCACCTCAATGGGCTCGGGGCGGACTGAATCCGCTGCCCATGAACCATGCCTGCCGCCGCCACGGGTGGCAACGTCGTCGTCACCGGGCTGCATCGGCTGCTGCTCGGCCGGTGCGTATCGTGTTGCTCCGACCGAGATTGAGACGCGCTGCGTGCCCGAAGAGACCCCAAAGGTCATTCCGACTGAGGACGGGTACCGGAGGTGCGCGAACGAGACCCCCGGGTCGGAGTCGCCTTCGATCGACGGGGATTCGTCTTCCGGAACCTCGTCGGCGAAAACGGGGGCCGCGTCCTCGCTCGATACTGAGCGGGGGTGCAGGATGCCGACGATGTAGCGGTCGAGCGGTGCCTCCTCGATGGTCGCGTCGGCCTCGGTGCCGTGCAGATCGGCGATAAGGGCGTCAACCATGGCGGTGCGCGCCTGGTACCAGGGATCCAACCGGGTCATGATGCAGCCTTCCAGTCGATGTGAAGAAATCCTGAGATCCTGGGCGCCAGCCAGAGGCCCCAAGGCGCGGCGATGGAGTCGTTTCGCTCCGGGATCGTGATCGGCGGGTGCCCCACGGCGCCGCGGAGCGACGGCCACACCGGCCGTGCCCGATCATCGGTCTTGAAGCGTTGGCGAGCGATCGCGGCTCCGAAAGCTTCGGAAGTGACCGCGACCTCGATGCCGCCGAGACGGATGGAGTACACGGGGAGGTCGAGCGTCGAGCGGCGAGGGTTCATGACGAGGTCGAGATCCACCGAACCCGAGGTTGAGGTGAGGAGTGCGTCCTGTGCTCGTAGGCCATCCTCGCCCTGCAGCTCGAACGGTGCGACGTCCGACGGCATGAGCTCGATGGCAGTTACTCCGCCTTTGAACCCCTTGCGCACCCAGCGGGTGCCGCCGGTCGGGGAAACTGTCGAGGTCAGCCCGGCATCGGACGGTCCCGTAGCCCGCACGATCCTGCCCGCAGCTCTCGTCAGCGCGACGAACTGCACCCGCGCGGCTTCGGTTGCGGCCGAGGCGTCTTCTTCGTCTGCGAATCGCTCAGGGAAATCCACGAGCACGACGTTGTCGAACTCGAGCCCCTTCGCACGATGGATCGTCGAGACGACCATTCCCGCCGTCTGCTGTCCAGTGAGGGCGGGCACGAGCGAGCGCCGGATCGCCAGGCGCGCAGCGAGGTGCGTGAGGTCCAACTCGGAGCTTCGGGCGTCGGTGACGGCCCGGAGTGCCCGCCACATGTCGGCGCTGGGATGCATAGGACCGGAACCGGAGACAGCCTCCTCGAACTCCGAGCGGCTGATCCCGCGTCGAGGATGCCGCCCGAGCGCCTGCGCGATCCACCCCGCATAGGGGATGTCCCGCGGACTCCGCCGGAGCTCGACGGGATAGCCGGATGCGCCCAACTGCTGAGCGATCAGCAGCGCCTGTCCGTTCGTTGAGGTCAAGAATGCTGTTGTGCCCTTCCACCGAGCCGCGGCTGTCGCCGTCTCCGAGATGTCGCCAGCGACGACGAGCGACGCGCGGAACTTCGCGATTTCGCTCCTCTCATCCGCGGTCAGGGCAGAGGAACGAAGACTGATCGCGGCGAAGGTCTCGCGAGTACGTGCGCGGTACTGCCCGGTAAGGACCCGCTGCTCGGCTCCGTGCTCGGAGTAGGCATGATGCAGGAGCTCGACCGCAGTGGTCTTCGACGCAGGTGAAGGGGAGCCGTCCCGATCGCGGATCTGGAAGTCGTAGATCCCTTGGGCGAGATCACCGAGAAGGGTGAACCCCGCCTTTGGGTCGAGTCGTTCGAGGAGCGCGTCCAGCAGGTCGGCGCGCACACCGACGATGTCCTGCACCTCGTCAACCACGAGGTGTAATAGGTCCTCGAGTCGCGGCCAATCGTCTTCACTCAACAGCCGTCGAGCTTCGACGACGCGCTGGTCGAACGACATTCCGGAGAAGTCGTCCGATCCCAGATCACGGATGATGTCCGCCGCGAGCGAGTCCAGGGTCTGGATCGTCGCCGGGGGCAGCGACTTCGCGCGGAGCCGGCGGTCGACGGCGTCGACGGCGGCGTTCGAGAAGCTGATCACGAGGAGCTCGCTCTCGATCGCGAGACCTTCGTCCTCAACCAGGTGCTCGAGGAGCGCCGAGACGGTCTCCGTCTTCCCCGCGCCCGGCCCCGCGGTCACGACCTGCCGCGTTCCGTATCCGATCTCCACGACTGCGCGCTGGCTGTCGTCGAGCTCAGTGACCGTCACACGCGCCTCCAGAGGTGCTCGAACTGGTTGAACGCGAGGAGGTCACCGAACTGGTCAAAGTTGTCCTTGACATTGACGATCAGTACCCGATCCGAGCCTCCGTTCTTGGGGCCGCGGAGACCTCGCCCCACCATCTGCTGGTAGACGTTCGGACTGAACGTCGGGCGGGCGAGATAGACCGCACGGACGTTGGGGGCATCGAAACCCTGGATCAGCACGCCGAAGTTCGTGAGCACGCGGATGCGCCCGGCCTTGAATTCGTCGATGTAGTGGCGCCGTGCCGCGGGCTCGGTGTCCGAGGAGATGGAGACAGCGGGCACGCCGCGCTGTGTCAGGAGTCCTGCGAGCACTCGAGAGTTCTCGACCGAGGGGCAGAACACGAGCATCGTCCAGGACGGATCCTGCGAGCAGATCGAGTTCACCAGCCGCTGTGTGCGATCGAGGTCGGAACCGATGCGCTCCGAGACGGCCGCGGGGAGAAGGCGACTGCGCTCGATCGCGGTGACGTCCTCGACGGACAGGTGCACGTCGACGCCGTCGAGCAGCATCTGGTCCACGTGTGCCAGCACTCCCATCTCCTGCAGTTCGCCGTATGGGTCGTCATCGTTGCGGAACGACCCACGGTCGAGCCGGTTGTGGTCGTAGCGGAGCGCGAGGCGCTTCGTCTCCTCTTCGGAGGTCCCTCGGAACGGTGTTGCTGTCAGTCCCATGAGCGGTTTGCGCTCCGCGGTGTTGCGACCACGGGTTCCGCGCCCAAGCCACTCGAGCACCTGCGTGTATTCGCTGGCGATGGACTGGTGCGCCTCATCGATCACGACGACGCTCGGATTGCGCAGCCACTCGTACTGCTCGGCTGATCGTCGCGTGATCGCGAGCAGCTTGGCGTCGGTGGCGATGATGAGCTGGAAGGTATCGGGCTCCTCATCGACCTCGTTCGAGGCCCAGAGGCGGCCGAGACTCATCGGAGTACCCGAACCGATCGCGCGCCAGACGTAAGTCCAGGTCTCTGCCGCCTGTTCGCAGAGCTCGTCGCTCTGGGCGATCCAGATCAGTGGCCGGTCGAGCGGAATGTCTCCAGCCTTCACCCCTTCGATGAGGGCCTGAACCGTAACGCGGGTCTTGCCCGCTCCGGTCGGCAGTGAGACCATGCCGCGGTCCTTACCGACCCCCTTGAGCAGCGCGGCGATCCGCAGCGTTACCTGCTCCTGGTAGTCGTGCAGCGGTTTGAGATCGACGGGACCGTCGATGTGTTCGATCGCCGGGCGTCGCGCCTCCGGGAACCCGGCCCACTCGACGGGGAAGCCGAGCGATCGGACCCAGGCGCGGGTGCGCTGACGTCCTGTGAACTCGCGCGGCGGTTCTAGTCCGCGCTCCTCGAGCGCGGGACGCAGCTGCTTGAGGATCGACACTCCGTGCACGGCACGCGCGAGTGCGGCGATATCGCTGTCGGTGATGCCCTCGGGGCGAGCCTCCAGCGCCTTGACCGCTTGCGCGGGCACGATGCGGCGGAGAGCGTCGATGCCGACCGCGGAGACCAGTCGCTCGTCATCGTTTTGCGCGTGCGCGAGCTGGACGCGGAGCTCGTTCGCCTTCGATTTGGACATTTGGTCGAGGACCGACGAGATGTCGCTGTCGGACAGACCGAGTCCGGTGAGCTGCGAGACCTGTTGCAGCAGCGCGCGCTGGTCGTCGTGCGCAGTCGCATAGAGCGTGGAGCCCTCGCGGTAGAAGTTGATGCGCTTTGCGACCTGCCCTCGTGCCGTGGCGATCATCTTCTCGAGCGTGTCTACCGGCTGGAGCATCAGGTCCTGATCCTCGAGCTCCAGGTGAAGCTTGAGCGGCGGGAAGACGTCTGTGAGATACGACGGCTCGCCCGATGCCTTGATGACGATCTCCTCTTGCAGGAGGTCGCTTCCCTTCCGCATACCCCAGTGTTCGATAAATCGATCGGCGTCCTCGGGGAGTGCCACGAGGGCGGCGGGGATCTGGGCCTCGAGCATCGATTCATACACGCCGCGATCCGATGTCACGCCGACGTTCTCCAGCTCGACCTGCTGCGTCGATCGACCGACGCGAACCATGACGGTTTCGGGTGTGTAGCGGGTCGGGAGCCAGGTGTAGAACTCGATGCGGCGGCTGTCCGCCTCGTCCGAACTGATCCAGCGGTCGGCGACTTCCTTGGCCTGCTTCCAGTCGTTTGCGCTCAGGTCGTCGGGGTCCTCGCGCAACTCAAGCATCTCTGCGAGCGCGCCTCCGACTTCGATCGCGGGGAGGATGCGCGGATCGATGTCTTCGCTTGCGCGCAGGGGCCGGGTGATCGGCATCACGCCGAACTCGGTGCGGACCAGTCCGTGGCGCTTGACGAACCACGCTTCCGGTCCCATCACGTGGTGGCGGCCGTACTGGCGATTGGTGGCGTGCTCGACGGTCCATTTGGAAGCGAACCCCTGAGCGATGAGATGCTCCGTGACGGCGATCCGGGCGTCTTCGCTCATCCGCAGCACCGGGTCGAGGGGCCATGGCGGGCGCGGGCCCGAGATCACGAGCTTGGAGCGCTCCGGCTTCATCGTGCTTTGCGCGCGGATAAAGGCATCCGCGACCGAGTCCTCGTAGGAGTCGAGCCACGCCTCCTTGGGGGCATCGTGGCGGACGGTCGGGGCGTCGACCGCGCCGATTGCACGCAGGAGCTCGGCGTCCTCACGATGGAACGCCGGATCGATCAGGAACGCGCGATCGCGACTTCCGTCGGGAGGCACGATCGCGCCCGCGAGGAAGGAGTTGGCGGTGTCGGACCATCCGCCGTCTCCTGTACGTACGCGGATTCGCGTCTCGAAGTCATCCCCGAGGTCCTCTCGGAGGATCGTGAGTGCGTGGTCCAGCGGGATGTCGCGCAGGACGTTCCAGATCTGTGCCCACAGCCGCCCCGTCTCGGACGCGACGCGGGAGTCCGTTACTCGCTTGAGCAGGGCGTGCAGCTCACCGGTGCGGTCCATGATGACAACGCCGAGCTCTGCCAGCGCGTCCTTGACGCCCGGCAGCTCAGCGAGCTCGGCGTTCACGTAGGCGACGTCGTCACGCGCTTCTCCCGGAATGCGCACGAACACCTGCCCGCGGCTCGGGGCGCTGAGTTCGCCGTTCTCGAGCAAGACGATCCGTGCACTCGCGAGCCCCTGATCGATGCGTCGGCGCTGGGTCGTATCCGCGACGTTTCGAAGCGACGAGGAGAGGCGCGCTGCGAAGGCGATGGCCGCAGCCGATGTCTCCACAGTCGGTTCAGGAACCAGAGCTTCGAGCCACGACTGCACGGAGTCGGCTCCCTTGCCCGGCCGGAGCCGCTCGACGCGATTCCTCCGCTCGGCGCTCCGGTAGGCGTCAGCGTGAACCCAGTCGGCGATTGGTGCGCCAGGAACTTCTGCCCAGGCGGCAAGCATCGCTTCGTCCATGTCGCCCAGCCACTTGAGCTCGGACGGCACGCGGAGCCGTCCGGTCCCGTCCGCGAGCGACGGGAGGCGACGCAGGTGATCGAACATGGGCTCGTTGAGAACCTCGTCGCCCCAGCTGCGGATCTCTTTGCCGCGCGCAGGCATCGCATCCAGTGCGAGAACGCCCTCGCCCCGCTCGGAGAGACGCTGGATCGCCTGCCCGAAGAGCGCCGGGACCCGCTTCAGCAGCTCCTCGTTGAACCGGGACTCGAGGACGTGGATGCGATCCTCGGTGAGCTTCCAGGCCGCGTTAATGAGGCCCGACAGCGAGGTCTGCTCCTTGGTGGGGAAATAGGCCCAGAAGGTGCCGAGGTCGTTCTTCGGCGGGAGCTTGAGCGCGTACGAGACTGTCAGCCGCTTGCGTGCAGCGAGGCGGCCGGCTTCGTCCAGCGCCTTCGCGGACGGCTCGTGCTCGACCGATGCGATGGTCCAACGGCTCACGTTCCGTCCGGATCGGATGACCACGGTGCCGTCCGCTTCGATGGAGCGCTCGATCTCGCGCTCTGCCGGGCGCCCGGGGCGGTCCTTCCTGGCCTCCGGGTCGGATTCCGCGAGGTTGCGAATAGCAACGCGCTTGATGTGCGGCGAGAACAGGACAAACTCGTCAGGGAAGGCGTACAGCCGCTTGGAGAGTGAGTAATGCCCTTTCTGGTTGAGCGGGGCCACGATCACGGTGCTCGCCCAGGGCATGAGCGAAGCAAGAATCGGATCCCGCTGCGCCTCGACGTTGGGGTCGACGGTCTTCGCGAGGCGCATGGTCGGGTAGATCGGGAACTCGTAGCCCTCGTCGAGGAGCGTCGCTTTCGACCATTCAGCGTCGAAGGCGAGACCGACCGTGCGGCTCAGGATCATGGGTCGTGAGCTGATGGCCAGGATCGACTTGAATCCGATGCCGAACTTGCCGATCGAGTCGTCGTCCTTGTTCGAGATGTGGCTCGCCATGACGGCTTCCACACCCGCGCGGGTGAAGGGCTTGCCGTCGTTCGCGACGTAGAGTGCGTCGCGCGTCAGGACGATTTCGATGCGGCTACCGCCTTCACGCGCAGCGTCGACGGCATTCTGCGCGAGCTCCTCGATCTGCCGGTGCTCGTAGCCGCCGCCAGCGATCTGCTGCTCGATCCCGGCGTCTTGGTGCACGCGACTCGGCTGCTCCGCGTAAACACGAAGGCACGCGTCGGTTTGCTCCCAAACGACGTCGGCCAGCTCTTTGTGGTGGTCCCAGCCCTGCACAGCAACTCCAGTGATGCTCCCCGAGCCGACCCCCCGTCGGTCCGGTACAGCTGAAACTACCCGCCACCTCCGACACTGAGTCGACCAATGCAGCTTGCGTGACCCGAACTGGGGGAGGAACGGGCGGGCTGGGCGTTCTCGTTGATTGGCGGGGCGGCGGGCGGGTTTATGGCCCCAGTTCGGGTCACGGGTTCCGGGCCCGCCGGACCGTAGCTCCCGGGCCGACGACCGAGTGTCGCGTGCGCGTCGTAGGGTTACGGTCACGCGCGGGTTCCCCTGCGTCCTATTGCTTCTGCCCGAGAGGTGTATCGCTGCCGATGCTGAATGACGTTGCCGTCGCACCGGGATCGATCGTTGTGGTGCGCGACGCTGAGTGGCTCGTGACCTCGGTCGAGCCGACCCGCAGCGGACTGCTGGTGCGGGCCCAGGGCTTGTCCGAGCTGGTTCGAGGAACGACTGCGTCGTTCTACAGCCTCCTCGATGAGATCGAGCCGCTCGATCCAGCGCAGGCGCGGGTCACAGCAGATGACTCACCCGGCTACCGTCGCGCTCGCCTGTGGCTCGAGGCCACGATCCGCAAGACGTCGCTCCCGCTCGGCGGCGCCGACCTCAGCGTCTCGCCGCACATGCTCGTCAACTCGCTCGGCTACCAGCGCACGGCGGTGCAGCGCGCGTTCTCGCGCGATCTGCTGCGCCCGCGTCTGCTGATCGCGGATGCGGTGGGGCTCGGCAAGACGATCGAGATCGGCATGATCCTGTCCGAGCTTGTGCGTCGCGGCCGGGGGGAGCGGATCCTGATCGTCACGCCGAAGCACGTGCTGGAGCAGATGCAGCACGAGATGTGGACGCGCTTCGCGCTGCCGTTCGTGCGCCTCGACTCCGTCGGCATTCAGCGGGTGCGCCAGGAGCTGCCAGCGACGCGCAACCCGTTCAGTCGCTTCAAGCGGGCGATCATCTCGATCGACACGCTCAAGCAGGATCGCTACCTGCAGCACCTTCGCGACTTCTCGTGGGATGCCGTGGTGATCGATGAGTCGCACAACATCACGGGCGCCACCCTCAACAACCGCCTCGCCCGCGTGCTCGCGCCGCAGACGGAGGCGCTCATCCTCGCCAGTGCGACCCCGCACAACGGCCGGAAGGAGTCCTTCGCCGAGCTGGTGCGTCTGCTCGAGCCGACCGCGGTGTCGCCGTCGAACGACATCGACACCGACATGCTCAAGAAGCTCGTGATCCGCCGCCACCGGTACAGCCCGGAGGTGAAGGCGGAGGTCGGCTCCGACTGGGCTGAGCGGCGTCCGCCGAACAACGTGCTCGTTCCGGCGACGGCCGCCGAGGATGCGATCGCCCGCGAGCTGTCGCAGGTGTGGCTGCACCCTGTGTCGGGACAGAGCCCGTACTCGGGGCAGAATTCCTCGCTGTTCCCCTGGACGCTCGCGAAGGCCTTTCTCTCGTCGATCCCGGCATTCCGCGAGACGGTGCAGGAGCGTCTGAAGCGCCTCGGGTCCGACGCGGCCCGTTCGGGGGAGCGCGTGGCGCTCGAGCGGTTGCTGGAGCTCGCGGATGCCGCCGCCCCGGAGTCGTCGGCGAAGTTCCGCGCGCTGCTCGACGTCGCTCGGGAGGTGGGCATCAGCGCGAGCGCCTCGGAGCGGCTCGTCGTTTTCTCCGAGCGCGTCGCCACCCTCAAGTGGCTCCAGCAGGCGCTGCGCACCGCGCTCAAGCTCCGCCCCGAGCAGGTGGCCGTGCTGCACGGCGGTTTGAGTGATGTGGAGCAGCAGGAGATCGTCGAGAGCTTCAAACTCGCTTCGAGTCCGATCCGCATTCTCGTGACGGGGGACATCGCCTCGGAGGGCGTCAACCTGCACGCGCAGTGCCACGAGCTGGTGCACTACGACATCCCGTGGAGCCTTATCCGCATCGAGCAGCGCAACGGCCGCATCGACCGATATGGGCAGAAACACCCGCCCCGTATCACCACGCTGCTGCTGAACCCTTCCGATGAGATGTTCTCGGGGGATGTGCGGGTGCTCACGCGCCTGCTTGAGCGTGAGAGCGAGGCGCACACCGCGCTCGGTGATGCTGCCAGCCTCATGGGGCACTATGACGCCGAGGCGGAGGAGAAGGCGATCATGTCGGCGCTCGCACGCGGCGCGGACTTCGACGAGGTCGTTCCCACCGTGGACTCGGTGGCGGAGTCGTCGGATCCGTTTGCGCAGATGCTCGCCCTGCTCGCTACCGAGGAGAGCGCCGTCGTCGAGTCAGCGGAGGTTCCGGATCTCACGCTGTTCGATTCGGCGGAGCAGTTCCTGCAGCAGGCGCTCGCCGAGCTGTCGGACACCGCGGAGGCTCCGCTTGAGCGCGGCGGTTTTGGCCTGCAGGTGCATGCGAACCACCATCTCGTTTCACTTGCGCCGCCCCCGGATCTCGCCCAGCGTCTGCGTGTGCTGCCTCAGACCTACGTGCAGCAGCAGCGGGTCACTGAGCGCCTCGCGCTGGCGACTACGCGCACGGCGGCGGAGCGGTCGCTTGCAGAGGCGCGCTCGCGCGCGGATCGCTCGTCGCTGTGGCCCGAGAGCCACTATCTCGGGCCGCTGCACCCGGTGCTCGATTGGGCGGCTGATCGCGCGCTCGCGAAGCTCGCCCGAAACGAGGTCTTTGTGTTGCGCACGTCTGTGGACACTCCGACGGTTGTGCTCGTGGGCACGCTCACGAACCGCCGCGGGCAGGTTGTTGGTGCTTCGTATATGACGGCTCCGCAGCTGGGGCCGTCGAATGTGATGCTTCAGGCACACGAGGATGCGCGTGAAGCGCTTGACTCCGTCGGAATGTTCGGGCGCCTCGTCAACCGCGGGGATCTCGATCCGTCTCGGTGGCAGCACCTGATCCCGATCGCGGTGGAGCAGGCGCGTGATCGGATGCACAACTTCATGGTCGATGCCCGCGCTGATCTCGATGACCGGGTCGCTCAGTGGGTTAAGCGCGTGCGCGATTGGGAGCGCGATGCCGATGCCCTGGTGCAGGTCGCATCGTTGCGCGAGAACAGCGAGCGCGTCGCAGCGGAGGAGTCGATCGCCGAGTCGATGCGCCCGAGCCAGGTGCTGGTGCGGCCGCTTCTGCTCGCGGTGCCGGAGGGAGAGTGATCATGCAGAGCGACGCATTCATCGTGGGCGAGAGCTGGATCAGCGAACACTTTTTCACCACGGACGGTAAGCAGTCCTTCCAGCAGCGTGTGCTGGAGCGCCGTAAGTCGTGGGACGAGGATGGTGACTCGCCTCGCGCGGGTGTCAGCCGCATCGCGGGTGAGCTCGCGTCTGCGCTCGCCCGCCTCGACGAGGCTGCGCCGGGTCTCGAGCGTGACGTGCGGCAGCACGACGAGGTCACGCGGCCGCTCGTGTCGGCTCTCGGGTTCGACGACGCACATCTGCGTTCGCGCACGCTCGGGCCGGTCAACTGGCTGAGCACTCCCGGCACGGATGCGCCCGTTCTCGCGCTGGTCGAGGGCCGTCACACCGAGTCGCTGGACGATCTGCTGCAGAAGGATGGCGACACCCTGCTTGAGGCGTATGCGCCCGAGGGTGAGCCCGCAGTCACGAGCCTCTCGCGTCTGCTGTCGACCCTGCTTGTGGCTGACGATGCCCCGGAGTTCGCGGTTGTGCTGGCCGGGCGATGGGCGCTGCTGGTAGATCGCGAGCGCTGGCCCGAGGGTCGCTACCTCGCCGTTGATGTGCAGCTCGTGGTCGACCGCAATGACCAGCGCAAGGGCGGTGAGCTCGACCGTCTCGTTGCGGTGCTGTCGGCCGAGTCGCTGCTGCCTGACGCGGAGGGCACGGTGTGGTGGAGCTCCGTGCGCGAGGAGTCGATCAAGCACACGGTCGGTGTTTCGCAGGATCTGCGCGAGGGCGTGCGCCTCGCCATTGAAGTCATCGCGAACGACGCGGTGCAGCGGCGTGCACGGCTGGGGCTGGATCCGATTCCGGCTGACCAGGCGCAGACGCTCGCGAAGCAGTCGTTGCGCTTCATCTACCGGATCCTCTTCCTTCTCTATGCGGAGTCGTCTCCCGAGTTGAAGGTGCTCCCGGTGGGTGCCCCTGAATTCGGTGAGGGGTATGGGCTCGACCGCCTGCGGGAGTTGGTGCTTGTCGAGCTTTCGGGCGATGCCGCCGAGCGCACACACTTCTACGACTCACTCGCGGTGCTGTTCCGCCTGATTGATGAGGGGTCGCCCGAGGCGGAGGGCAGCACTGATCTGACGGACGGGCTCGTTTTCAATTCGCTGCGAGCCGACCTCTTCAGCCCGGAGGCGGTCTCACGCATCAGCGAGTCGAAGCTCTCGGATGGCGCGCTGCAGAGCGTGCTGGAGCGGCTGCTGCTCTCGAAGGCCCAGAAGGGCCGCGACCGTGGTTTTATCTCGTACGCCGACCTCGGCATCAACCAGCTGGGCGCCGTGTACGAGGGTCTGATGTCGTACACGGGGTTCTTCGCCACCGAGGATCTGCACGAGGTCGCGCCTGATGGGAAGCCTGAGAAGGGCTCCTGGGTGGTGCCGGTCTCGCGGTCGGGGCACCTCGACGAGAAGCACTTCGTGAAAGCTCCGGATCCGATCACGGGTGAGCCGAAGCCCGTCGTGCACGGTGCTGGCGCCTTTGTGTATCGGCTCTCGGGTCGCGACCGTCAGCAGTCTGCCTCGTATTACAGTCCGGAGGTGCTGACCCGGTTCACGGTGTCGCAGGCGCTCGAGGAATTGCTCACGCCCGAGACGACCGCGGAGCAGATTCTGCAGCTGTCGGTCTGCGAGCCGGCGCTCGGATCGGGCGCGTTCGCTATCGAGGCAGTGCGTCAGCTCGCCGAGCAGTACCTGGACCGCCGCGAAGCCGAGCTCGGGGTGCGCATCGACCCCGACGAGCGCCCCCGCGAGCTGCAGAAGGTCAAGGCGTGGATCGCCCTGCACCAGGTGTACGGCGTCGACCTCAATGCCACGGCTGTCGAGCTCGCGGAGATCTCGCTGTGGCTCGACACGATGAGCGAAGGGCTCCATGCCCCCTGGTTCGGTCTCCGTCTGCGGCGCGGCAACTCGCTCGTCGGCGCGCGGCGAGCGGTGTTCAGCGCCGATCAGGTGCGCTCGAAGGGGTGGCTCTCGGACGTTCCCCGCGACGTGCCGCTGCGAGACGACGTGCACATCGGCATCCACCACTTCCTGCTTCCGGCGGACGGATGGGGTGCCTCTGCAGACGCGAAGGAGGCGAAGGAGCTCGCCGCGGATGCCCGTGCGGCGCTGACGACGTGGCGCAAGTCGATGCGCATGAAGCCGACCGCGAAGCAGATCGCGCAGCTCGAAGCCCTCGCGTCGCGGGTCGAGTCGCTGTGGGCCTTCGCGGCCAAGCGCCTGCAGGTGGCCGAGTGGGAGGCCCGCCGGCCGATCGCCCTGTGGGGCCGCGACGCCGACCCCGACGACGACCGCCCGCACTCGGTGTCGCGCGAGCAGATTGAGCACACGCTCGCCGACGCAGATGGCGCCTATCGGCGCCTGCGGCGTGTGATGGACGCGTGGTGCGCGCTCTGGTTCTGGCCGCTCACCGATGACCTCACGGGAGGGGTGGAACCGCCCACGTGGGAGCAGTGGATCGCCGCGCTCACGGGCCTGCTCGGCACGACCGGATCTGAGACCCGCAAGGCACGCGCCGCTCGGGACGCAGGGGCAACGACGTTCGACCTTCCCGACGGGTGGGACGCGCTCACCGAGGCCGAGCAGATGGATCTGGGCTTCGCGTCGGCGCTCCCGGTGAAGGACGTGCTGCGTGAGCAGCCCTGGCTGGTGGTCGCGGAGCGCATCGCGGAGCGGCAGGGCTTCTTCCACTGGGAGCTCGACTTCGCACCCGTGTTCCTGCGCGGCGGGTTCGACCTGCAGGTGGGCAACCCGCCCTGGGTGCGGCCCCGCTCCGACGTCGAGGCGCTGCTCGCCGAGGGCGACCCATGGTGGCAGCTCAAGGCGAAATCCACTGCCGCCGAGGATGCGCAGCACCGTGAGGCGGCGCTCGCCGTACCGGGCGTGCGCGAGATCCTCGTTGACGGCACAGCGGAGGTGGTAGCGCTCGCCGCATTCATTGGCGGCGTTCAGAACTACCCGCAACTGGCGGGCCTGCAGCCAGACCTCTACCGCTGCTTCACGACTGCGACGTGGGCGCACATGTCGCGCGGAGGATCCGTGGTGTTGATCCACCCGGAGTCGCACTTCACCGACGAGAAGGCGGGTGTATTGCGCGCAGCAACGTACCGGCGTCTTCGCCGGCATTGGCAGTTCATCAACGAGTTGTCGCTATTCGAAGTGCATCATCTTGTTTCTTACGGCATTAACGTCTACGGCCCCGAGCGCTCGCCTGACTTCCTGCAGGCGACCTCGTTGTACCACCCCTCCACCGTGGAAGCATCGCTGCGGCATGACGGGAGCGGGCCGGAGCCTGGCCTCAAGGACGACGAAGGGCGGTGGGATCTCCGACCGCACGCCTCGCGCATTCAGAGAGTCGACGGCGAGGTGCTGCGCACGTGGCACGCCATCCTCGAGACCGAGTCCGTCCCCGTCGTGCGAACGCGGATGGTGTACACCGTGAACCGCTCGACCGCTGCCGTGCTCGCGAAGCTGTCGACCGCGCCGCGCATGGCCGAGCTCGGGCTGCAGTTCAGCCGCGGCTGGGATGAGTCGATCGACCGTAAGAAGGGGCGCTTCGAGGCAGAGTGGGGGCGGCCCGAAAGCTGGCGCGACGTCATCCTGCAGGGTCCCCACATTCACGTGGCCACACCGTTCTACAAGAACCCGAACCCCACGATGCTCCACAACCAAGACTGGACGTCGGTCGACCTCGAGGCGCTCGAACCCGACGCGATTCCCGTCACCCAGTACAAGCCCCGTGGCTCCCGCGCGGAGTACGACGCTGCGTACGGCACATGGGAGGTCGACGGCGAGCACCGCCCCATCCGCGATTTCTACCGCATCGCATGGCGCGCTATGGCGGCGAATACTGGGGAACGGACGTTCATATCTGCGCTGATCCCGCCAGGCGCGGGGCACGTGAATGGGGTATTCGCGGTCGGCGGAGCACAACCCGACACTCTCGTAGCCGCCGCGGGCTTCAGCTCCTCACTCATCTCCGATTTCGGAGTGCGCGCAGCGCCAAAAAGCGGAATCTACCAAGGCGTGTTCGAACGGTTGCCTGTGCAGAGCGGCGGCAGATTCATCGGTGCTATATCGGCCCGTTACTTGCGACTTGTCGCGTCGACGGATGCCTTCGCGCCGCTATGGCGTGACGTCGTCGGTAACGAGTGGGGCCCTGATCGAGTGCTGAGGAAAGCGGTCGAGCGGCGGCGGGCGCAGCTGGAAATCGACGTGCTGGTTGCGTTGAGCCTGGGTATCACGATCGACGAGCTCGTCACGATCTATCGGACGCAGTTTCCTGTTCTTGCTGGATACGACCGCAACGAGTACCTGTTCGACGCCAACGGTCGCCTCGTGCCGACCACGATCCGCCAGGCATGGCGGAAGGCTGGCGAGCCGACGGATGCCGCGCGCATGGCGGTGGAGGAGCGCACCGCGGTGCACCCGGGGTCGGGAGTCGAGTACGTGTACGAGCTGCCGTTCCGGTTCCTCGACCGTGAGGCGGACATGCGCGAGGCATATGCGCGGTTCGAGGCTGAGCTGTGAGCGTTCTGCTGCCCGCGGAGCAGGCCGAGAGCTTCCGCGGCGCCCTCACCGACTACCTCACCACCACGTTCGCGTTTGCGGATCCGCCCGCCGATGAGGAGCTGCGCCGTCTGCTCACCGACCCGGACAACGGCATATTCCGCGGTCCCTACGTGCGCCTGCGAGCGCCGTTCCGTCCGGCCGCCGACGGGTGGCAGCAGCTTCTCGGCTGGACGCCTCCGCACGTGCCGCATGCGCACCAGGCCGCCGCCTGGCGGCGCCTCAGCAGCCGCCGGATCGACGACGGCGCGCCGCAGGGGCCGCTGCCGACCCTCGTGACGACGGGAACCGGATCCGGCAAGACCGAGGCGTTCCTCTACCCGATCCTCGATCACGTCATGCGCGCTAAGGCAGCGGGGGAGACGGGCATCAAGGCGCTCATCCTCTACCCGATGAACGCCCTCGCCAACGACCAGGCACGGCGCCTCGCCGACCTGATCACGGGTGTGCCCCAGCTGGGCGGCGTCCGCGCCGCGCTCTACACCGGTCAGCGATCGGGGGAGCAGAGCATGGTGAGCCCGGGATCACTGATCACCTCGCGAAGCGCCATCCGCGAGAGCGCACCCGACATCCTGCTCACCAACTACAAGATGCTCGACCAGCTGCTGCTGCGCCGCGGTGACCGCGGAATCTGGCAGCAGAGTGCGACGAGCCTGCGCTACCTGGTGCTCGACGAGTTCCACACCTACGACGGGGCCCAGGGCACCGACGTCGCGATGCTGCTGCGTAGACTCGCGCTCGTGCTCGCCCGGGAGGCGCGCGTCGACGGTGCCGAGGCCCTCGGGCGCATCACCCCCGTAGCCACCTCCGCGACGCTCGGCGACAAGGGCGACCCGGCAGCGATGATCGAGTTCGCGCGCACCGTGTTCGGGGTGCCGTTCTCGCCCGACAGCGTCATCACCGAAACCCGGCTGACGATCGACGAGTGGGCCGGGCAACGAGCGGGTGACAGCGGGCTCGAGCCTGCCGCCATCGACCGCGAGGTGCTGGCCGCCATCCGCGAGGCGTCGTCGATGTCTGACGCGGCCATGCGAGCGCGAGCGGTCCTGGCGGCGCTGTACCGCGGGGAGGTGTCTGCCGAGGCGAGTGCGCTCGACCTCGTGGTCGCACACCCGGATCTCCGGCGGCTCGCCGAGTCCGCGGAACACGCGGTGCACCTCAACGACCTCGCTGCACAACTCATCCCTACAGCCGCAGACGCACACCTCGATCCCGCCGAGCGGCGCGAAACGCGCAGAACGACGATCGTCGCTCTGCTCGCGGCGCTCAGCCAGGTGCGAGCCACCGCGGGATATGGGCAGGCGCTCGACGTGAGCCTCCACCTGTGGGTGCGCGAACTGACCCGCCTCGACCGCCTCGCCACACCCCAGGTTGCGTTTGCGTGGGCCGATGACGGCGTGACCGTCGCCGACGGACGCATCGAGCCGCGCTTCCCCGCCCTCTATTGCCGTCACTGCGGCCGTAGCGGATGGGGCGTCGCGCTCGCGCCGGGCGGTGACGACCTCGACAGTGAGAGCGTCGACCCCCGTGCAAAGCGGCTCGCCGACGACTCGCGCTTCCGCGCGCTCATCCACGCGCCGCACGAAGCCACCAGCCGCGAGGACGGCGCCGAGGTTTCGGGCCTGCGCTGGCTCGACCCGCTCGGCCGCCGTCTCGAGAGCGACCAGCCCGAGGGCGACCGCGCGCTTCCAGTGCTCGCCATCATGGGCGCCGGAGCCGATGAGGCCGCGCGCAAGGACACGTGCCCGTCGTGCGGGCGCGACGACGGCATCCGATTCGTCGGCAGCGCGATCGCAACGATGCTGTCGGTCGCCATCACGACGCTTTTTGGCGCCGCCGACCTCGACGCGGCAGAGAAGAAGGCGCTCGTCTTCACCGACAGCGTGCAAGACGCCGCACACCGTGCCGGATTCGTGCAGAGCCGCGCCCACGTATTCGCGCTGCGCAACGCCATCCGCCGCGCCGTCCCCGCCAGCGGCATCGACCTGAGCACGCTCGTCGACACGATGATGGAGCAGGCAACCGAGCCCGCACAGCGCTACCTGCTGCTCTCGCCCGAGATCGCCCACCGGCCCAACTTCCGCGGATACTGGGATGCCGCCGCACCGGTCAGCAACCGCGCCGCCCTTCTGCGGCGCGTGCGCAAGCGGCTTCTGTTCGACGTCGCGCTCGAGTTCGGCCTCATGTCGCGCGTCGGACGCACGCTCGGGACTACCGGCACGCTTGCCGCTGCGGTCGTTGCCGGAAGTGACGCCGAGCTCACCGCGATCGGCCGTCGCTCTGCCGAAGACGTGATGCATCAGCCTCAGCTCGACCTCGACGAGCGTGCCCCCGAGCTCGACACCGGCCAGCTCGTCTGGTGGGTGCGCGGCGTACTCGAGCGCATGCGCGAGCGCGGCGCCATCGAACACGACTGGTATCGCAAGTACGCCGCCAACGACGGAAACCGCTGGTACATCTGGGGTGGACGCCCCAAGGGGGAGGGCATGCCCGCCTTCCCCGAGGGACGCGACGCACCCGCGTGGCCCCGCGTCGGCGACGCGCTCACCGGCGAAGCGCGGCGCCGCTCGTCGCTCGACCCCGCGACGAGCACCCAGAGCTGGTACGCGCAGTGGGCGCGCGACACGCTTGGGGTGCCCGCCCAGATCGGTGCGCACCTGACACGAACGCTGTTCCGCGAGCTCGAACGTGCAGGCATCGTCACCGGCACGCCCACAGCATCCGGCGGAACAGCCTACGCCGTGCCGGCCGAGCGCGTGCGCGTCGTGCAGATCGAGCGCGACGAGTGGGTCGAAGGGCACCATGCTCTCTCCTGCCCTGTATGCGAGACGCGCGTTGTTGCGCCCCGAGATGTGATCGCCGTGCTCACCGGAGCCCCCTGCACGTCGCCCCGCTGCGCGGGCGTGCTCGTCGAGCGGCGGGAGAGCGACAACTTCTACCGCCGCCTCTACACCGAGGGCGACATGCGGCGCGTCGTTGCGCGCGAGCACACCGGACTCCTCGCCGACGAGGTGCGCCTCGAGTACGAGACGAAGTTCAAGTCATCCGCAGACGCGCCCGACGCGCCCAATGTGCTCGTCGCGACGCCCACTCTCGAGATGGGTATCGACATCGGCGACCTCTCGACGGTGATGCTCGCCGGAATCCCCAAGAGCGTCGCCGGGTACCTGCAGCGCGTGGGCCGCGCCGGCCGGCTCACCGGCAACGCCCTCAATCTCGCGTTCGTCACCGGACGCGGCGACCAGCTGCCGCGACTCGAAGAGCCGCTCAGCGTGATCGAGGGAGCCGTGCGGCCGCCAGCCACCTACCTGAACGCCGAAGAGATCCTGCAGCGGCAGTACATCGCCTCGCTCATCGACCGGATGGCATCCGATCTGTCGGTGACCGCGCCGCGGACCGCATCCGATGCGCTAGGCAGCGCCGAATCCGGCACCTTCCTGGGCGAGCTTGTGCACCGGGCGGAGGAGCACCGTGAGGAGTACCTGAACGAGTTCCTCGGCACGTTCGACACGCTCGACGAGTGGGCCGTCGAATCCCTGCGCACCTGGGCCGCCCCTGTGGACGGGCCCGGATCCAGTGGGCTCGCCGAGCTCGTCTACACCGCCGCGCAGCGCTGGCAGCAGCGCCTGCAGGCGCTCGGCTACCGTCTCGACGAGATCGATGCCGCGCTGCCGGAGCTCGAGGCGAAGGCCAAGCACCCGTCGCCCGTGGAGGACGACGTCATCGACCACCGCGCCGCGGTCTCCGCCCACAAGGGCATCCGCGCGCAGCTCGCCCGTATGCGCACTGAGCACTGGGTGAGCGCACTCGAAGCGGTCGGCGTGCTGCCGAACTACACGCTCCTCGACGACAGCGTGCAGCTTGACGTCGCCCTCAGCTGGTACGACCCGGATACCAACACCTACGAGTCCAGCAGCGACACCTATACGCGCGGTGCAGGCATGGCGATCCGCGAGCTCGTACCGGGCGCCACGTTCTACGCCCACGGGCTCGAGATCGCAGTCGACGCCGTCGAGCTCGGTGCAGACGGCGGCGATGTGCACACCTGGCAGCTCTGCGCCGCGTGCGGCTATGCGCACGACATCGACGAGACCGGAACCCAGATCGCAGTGTGCCCGCGCTGCGGCGACACCGGCCTCGCTGACGTCGGCCAGCGGATGCCGATCGCCGCGCTCGAACGCGTGAGCGCCGAGGTGCGCCGCGATGAGGCGACCATCGACGACCGCCGTGACGAGCGCAGCCGCCAGCAGTTCACGATCATCGCGACCGCCGACATCGACCCCGACCACATCGCCACGCAGTGGCACGTCGACGGAACCGGGTTCGGAGTGCGGTACTGCCGCGAGGTCGACGTCCGGTGGCTGAATCTCGGCCCGCAGGCCGCGGGTGGTCAGCCGCGCGCGATCGCCGGCTCGGAGGTGCGGGCGCCGCTGTTCCGCGTGTGCTCCAGTTGCGGCAAGCTCGACCGCAGCACCAACACAAACTCGCGCAGCGAGCACCGTGCCTGGTGCCCACACCGCAGCAGTCCGCAGGAGCACACCCGGCAGATCGCGCTCATGCGTCGGCTCCGCACGCAAGGGCTCGTCGTGCGCGTTCCCTCGTCGGTCGTGCTCGACCAGGGACCCGCGATGACGAGCTTCACCGCCGCGATCCTGCTCGGGCTCCGCGAGACGATCGGCGGGGACCCGGACCACCTGAGCGTCGAGACCATCGTTGATCCGGATTCCAGCGGAGATGGCGCTCACGCCACCGCGCTGCTGCTCCACGACACCGTACCGGGCGGAACCGGCTACCTTGCCGACCTCGCGGCACCCGACCGCATGCGGGCCGTGCTCGAAGCGGCGCTTGACCACCTGCGCGGATGCCCGTGCGCAGAGGAGGAGCGCAACGCCTGCCCGCGCTGCCTGCTGCCGTTCGCCGGCCGCGCCGCGAAGAACGTCTCGCGGCTGTCGGCGATCCGCACGCTAGAGAAGCTGCTCGGCGAGGATGGTTCGCCGCACGAGTGGGACGTGCGCCACGAAGCCCCGCCGAAGAGCGAACCGCCGCTCGAATCGTTCTTCCGAAAGGTGTTCGAGGAGCGGATGCGTGCGCTCTCCGCATCGATCGTCCACACCACGGACGCGACCGGACAGCGCATCACCGCGACGCTCCCCGGGGGCCACATCTGGATCCTGCGAGAGCAGGTCGACTTCGGCGTCACCAGGCCCGACTTCGTGCTCGAGCGTCACGGCGACCCGCAGCGCATCGCGATCTACACCGACGGCTTCCAGTACCACGCGACCACCACCCACAACCGGATCGCGGACGACGCTGCCAAGCGGCGCTGGATGCGAGACCAGGGTCACATCGTCTTCAGCGTCACGTGGGACGACCTCGTTGAGGCGAGCGCGACAACGCGCCCTGCACTGCCCGCCTGGTTCGCAGAATCCAAGGCGAAGACTCTCGCGAGCATGTGGAAGATCCCCGCAGACCGCGTCGACTATGTGGCCAGCAACCCCATCGACCAGGTCATGTCGTACGTGCAGGATCCTTCGTCGCTCGAACTCTGGCAGCGCATGGGAACGGTGCTGCCCATGTTGCTGTGGAACCCGCCGACCCAATACCGGGTGTCGGATGCGGGCCTGCCAGCATGGGGGAGCGCCCTCCTCGACGGACTCAACGCGGAGAAGGCGGCAGGTGGGGTGTCGAACGGCGCGTTCACCCACGTTGGTGCAGTCGCCCTCGCCGGGCGTCTCCATCCCGACCTGACCGTGGAAGCGGCGCTCGTGCTCGACGATCGCACGGATGCGCTGCTTGCGCCGGGCTTCATCGACCAGTGGAAGCTCTGGCTGCGATGGTCGAACGTTGTCGGGCTTGCGCCTTCAACTGTTTCGCACTGGGTGGGAGCCCGCAGCGAGACCGAATCAGGCGCCGGGTCGGAATCCGGAGCCGTTCAGCGCGTTCCAGAGGTGTGGAGCGAGCTTGGGCCGCTTGCGACGGACATCGAGCGTCAGCTCCTCGCTTCGGTGGGCGCCAACGACCTCCCGCTGCCAGCCCTCGGGCACGAGACTGGCGACGGCATCCCTCTTGCGGTGTGCTGGCCCGACCGAAAGATCGTGCTCGACCACGACCTCGCCGACGACGAGCGTCAGGACCTGCTCGCCGCGGGCTGGACCATCGTCGTACCGCAACCCGAGGCGGTCCGGACCGCCCTCGAGAACGACTGAGCAGGAGCGCCATGCCCAATCTCATGATGTCCAAGCAGTACACGCAGCAGAACCTGCAGAAGGATGTGCGTGCGCTCGCATTCCAGTTCCTCAACAAGCTATGCGAGGACGACACTTCGCCGGGTCTGCACATTGAGCCGATCAACAACTCCGTCGATCGGCGGGTCCGCACCGGACGCGTGAACCAGCAGTACCGGGCGGTTCTCTACAAGCTTGAGAACCACGGCGGCGAGCCCACTTACCTGCTCGCGGGCATCTGGAACCACGACGACGCGATCGATTATGCCGAGCGCCACTCGCTCCGTACGAATCCCGTCAACGGCGTCTTCGAGCTGATTGAAACAGCCGCCCCTGCGGCCGTCGGCGTGGCGCCGATCGCCCCCGCGCCAGCCACTGTCGCGAAGACGGACGATACTCCGGTGCTCACGAAACTCGGCTACCTGCCGAGCGACCTTATCGACGGATTCGGATTCTCGCCGCGCGTCGCCGACTTCGTGTTCGACCTCGCAACCGAGTCCGAGGTTCGGGCGTTCGCACGGACGCTCAGCACAGCGTGGCACGCCGATGTGCTCGACGGCATGCTCGCTGAGATGTCGGTGCAGCACATCCAGGAGTCGCTCGATCTTCTGCCGGAGAACAGCAATGACGCCGCCGATGCGTCGGAGCAGCAGCCAGGGTTCGAGCACGTCGCGGTCGATACCCCGGCGCCCGAGCCTCACGAGGACGACGATCAGCGCATCCTCGAGGCCCTCCAGCATCCGGCCGCACGGGCGCAGTGGCGTCTCATCGAGAACGACGAGGAGCTCCGCGACATCATCGAGCTCGGCGACATGGCCGGATGGCGCGTATTCCTCCACCCCGAGCAGCGTCGATACGTCGAGCGCGACTACAACGGCCCGTTCCGTCTCACCGGCGGTGCCGGTACGGGCAAGACAGTCGTACTCTTGCACCGCGCGCGCTACCTCGCCCGCCGCAACCCGGAGGCGCGGATCGTGCTCACCACGTTCACCCGGCAGCTCGCAGCGAACCTCGAGCGAGATCTGCAGCGGCTCGACGCGTCCATCCGGATCGCGGGGGAGCTCGGCGAGCCCGGCGTGCTCATCCGCGGCATCGATCAGCTTGCCGTCGCTGTGCGGAAGCACGGGAGCAAGTCGTACAGCGAGGCGGGTCGAGGTGCCATCGGAGAAGAGGCGGGCACGAACGGACCACTCGTGAGCGACGCCGACGAGTGGGAGCAGGCGGCCGAGCGTGAACCCGGCGACCTTCCCGCTGCAGTGCGCAGCGCAGCCTTCCTCGAGGCCGAGTACGTGAATGTCGTGCTCCCGAATCGAATCACCACGCGTGACGACTTCCTGACGGTGCGCCGACCCGGGCGCGGTGTAGCGCTCGACCGCGCGAAGCGCAACGCTGTGTGGGCGATCATCGAGCGCCGCCGCCGCACTCTCCGCCTCGACGGCAAGCTCACGTTCAAGGAGACCGCCGAGGTCGCTGCACACTACCTCGATCAGACGTCGCCGCTTGCGGACCATGTGCTCGTCGATGAGGGTCAGGACCTCGCCCCGTCGCACTGGAAGCTGCTGCGCGCTCTGGTGGCGCCGGGGCAGAACGACATCTTCCTCGCAGAGGACAGCCACCAGCGGATCTACGGGCACCCCGTCGTCCTCTCCCGGCTGGGAATCGCGATCCGCGGCCGCTCGCGCCGCCTCGAGCTGAACTACCGCACCACAGCAGAGAATCTCCGGTTCGCGTTCGCCGCTCTCCAAGGAGGGGTGTACCTCGACCCTGAAGGCGATGCTGAGGCGGTGGTCGGAGGGTACCGTTCGGCGCGCACCGGCCCCGCCCCGCGCGTAGTCGCGGCGAGCAGCATGGCCGACCAGGCGAAGGTCGTCGCCGAGGTGCTGCGCGAGTGGATCGATGCGGGTGTGGACCCGGCATCGATCGCCGTCGTCACAGCCGCCCGCCCGACCGCCCTGCACGACAGGCTCCTTGCCGCAGACGTCCCCGTCGGAGAGCCGAAGAACGACGTGCTACCTGCAGGTCGAATCGCCGTGCTCACCATGCACAAGGCGAAGGGGCTCGAGTTCAGCCGTGTCATCGTCTTCGACATCTCGGCTGGCAGCTTCCCGGTTCCCGCTTCCGTCAAGAACCTGCTCGCTGAAGAGTTGCAGGAGGCGGAGACAAAGGCGCGCTCGCTGCTCTACGTCGCCGCCAGCCGTGCGCGCGACGAGCTCGTGGTCAGCTATCAGGGCGCGCCTTCCGATGTGGCTCGGGATCTGCTGGCGTCGGCGACTACGGAATAGCGGGTCGACATGAGCGACGCGACGCGATTCTTCGAGCCGTGGGAGCAGGCGAGCATCGCCAACTGGCAGGATTTCCAGGCCGAGGTCAACGAGCTGACCGCCAGATACGAAGGGCACCGGCTCGTCTGGCGCGGCGTGCGCGATGCATCGTGGGGAGTACACAGCTCGCTGTCGCGTGCACTGCGTCAGGTGTACGGCCGCTACCCGACCGAGAACGAGATGGTCGCCGCTGAGAAGGAGTCGTTGCGTCTGGCGCGAGAGGACTGGAGGTTCGACGGTGTCCCCGCGCTCGAATTGCTCGCCCAGTTGCAGCACTTCGGAGGACCCACGCGGCTGCTCGATGTGTCGGAGAACCCACTCATCGCTCTATGGTTCGCTACTGAAGAGCCACGCAAAGATGAGGCGGAGAACGACGGCCGCGTGCTCGCGTTCGTCGCGCCGACGACACGGGACATCCACCTAAATGACCGCTGGAATGGACGCAATGCGCGCTGGCATTCTCTGACGACGGACTTCGCTCGGGTGGAGAAGCGGTGGGGCACCGGGCTCGGCCGTTCGTACTGGCGGCCGCCGACCTACCACGGTCGTATCGGCTCGCAGAGCGCAGGTTTTCTTCTCGATGGCGTCCCGCTCGAGGGTGCCCGCGGAGGACTCGGGCAGCGCTCGCCGGAGATCGAGGAGGCCTGGACCGCGGCGGAGATGCGCGAGTTCGCCTCCATCCCGATGAAGCTCACGCACATCCGCCGCGGTAATCTCGCTGCCGACTCAGCACCGGTATTCACCTATCGTTTGAAGGCGGGCGCGAAGCCGGATATCCGCCACCAGCTGCAGGTGCGTTACAGCCTTCGTGCCTCGTCGATCTACTCGGACATGTTCGGCCTTGCAGCGCACCTGGCGAGCCGGCCGGAGCTTCTCGCCCGCGGTTGACCCGCAGCCAACTTCTGGCTTCGCTGTCGCAGTGGATGTCGGCGGCTGCCGCCACAATGACGGACACCCGAACCGTCATTCCCGAACCGGAGGCCGAGATGTCCCAGAACGACCCCGTCCGCGCGTACGCACTCGTCCGCTGCGTCGGCGGGCCGCTCGATGGGCGGGTCTTCGCCGACATGCCGGTCTACGAGCATGGTCCGGCCGCGAAGGCCAGCATTCCGGTTGGCGACGAGCAGCGTGCGGACTATCTGCGGCGAGCGGTCACGGAGGCCGACGGTTCGTGGACGTATGACTACCTCGGCCCCGAGGGTGCTGTCTCGATGCTGCCGCCGGGGACGTCGATCGTGCGGCCCTCCTCGTGGACGGCGAATCGCAGACATGGCCGTGATGCACCGAAGGACGCCTTCGATGCCGCCGTCGCTGGGCTCCGCTGCCAGTCTTCGCCCGAGGCCGGGAACCCACACCAGCCCAAGGCCGGCGCGCAGGCGGCCAGCCCTGCGCAGCAGCGAACCGACCCGTCGCCAACCTCGCAACCCAAGGCCGGGCCGAGGTTCGTGGGTGCGGGAGGCCTCGACAAGGAGGCGCTGCTCGAGCTCGAGCGGCGGCGCCGCGCGAACGGACGGCGGCGCGCGTACCTGGAGCGCACGGTTCAGAACAACCGAGAGCTCGCGCTTCTCGCGGATTCCGCCCGGGCCGCCGAGCAGATCCGACTGGCGCAGCGGATCGCGGTCGAAGCGCACGCGGGTCAGTCGGATGCGACCGGCGACGATCTCGTTCGCTTTCTCGAGCGCGTGGCATCCCGGTTCGATCCCGTGGAGCAGCCGGTCGAGCATGCGGTCGCCTGGTTGCATGAGGTGGTCCCCTCAAGCTGGTTCGAGTGGGAGGACCTCAAACGCCGCGGTGTGGACAGGGCGGTCATCGGTCTCGCTGAATTGCTCGACCCCAGCAGGTATGAGAAGCCTGAGCAGATGTCCGAGCATCTCCGTAGGAGCCGGAGGGGCGCCGCTGTCATGAATGCGGTGATCGCAGAGCTCTCGGATCTGACGGATGACGATCTCCGCCCCGACGCCCGTCGCCGCATCGAGGAGCGTAAGCGTCTGTGGACTGGAGAGCCCAGCACCACAGGCCCCGGTCGCCGAACGAGTTAAGCCCCCTACCGCCGCCGATACAGTTGCGCCGGACGCCCCGGTGCGCCGAGGTCGAGCTCGCCCGTGGGTTCGAGGAGTGGGAGCATCGCCCGGCGGAATCCGTCTCGCTGAATGGGTCCGCTGGCGACCGTCTCGTGGAGCGCGTGCAACTCGCTCATGCGGAAGGCGTCCTCGAGCAAGCCCGCGGGGTCGGGGGTGGCGGAGTAGCGATCGCGCATCGCGGCGACCGCTTCGGCCACGATCGCGTCGTGGCCGAAGGCGAGGCCAGCAGCGTCCATGACGGGAATGAGCTGCGTGCGCTCGCTGTCGACGGCGAGACGACGTGCGGGCACGATGTCGAGGTGCGCGACGGAGAGCACCCATCCGCGGGGGTCCCGAGTCGGATCGTCGAACACATGCAGCTGCGCGGGGGAGAGTCCATCGACGTCAGCCTTCGTGCGCAGAGATCGGAGAACCGCGTCCGCAAGACGCTCGCCCGGGTGCAGGAAGGTTCCCGGCAGGCGCCATGCCTCATTCGCATCCGGCCGCACGACCAGCACCTCGAGAGCATCTCGAACCGTGAGCACCGCCGTGTCGACCGCGACGGATGGGCGTGGGTAGTCGTCGAGGCTCTTGCCGTGGCTGTCGCGATAGATCATCCACGCAGTTTACGCAGTATTGCGCAATGTCGGCGGTAGGCCATATTCTGAATTTGAGCACAATCGATCTAATAGGAGCGGCCATGCGAAGTTCGTACCACGACAGTGAGCTCGCCCACGTTCCCGCGATCCTCCTCGGGGGTCCGCTCGACGGAAAGCGGTATCGAGTGCCGATCTTCCCGACCGGAGGTGTTCCTCATGGCTTCAGCTCCCCGCTCACCGAACCGCACCAGACGAGCGAGTACGCCCACTATCGGCTGTCTGCCGACGAGCTGATCGGCGGGCACTACCTGTACTTCTTCGATTCGATCACCCCGCCAGCAGCACTCACCCGTACCGCAGAAGGAGACGCACAATGACCACTCGACTCACCGCACCTCAGCTCGATCGCGCCGTCGGCGCCGTCCTCGGCATGGCCGCGGGCGACGCACTCGGAGCAGGATACGAATTCGGCCCACCGCTCGCCGAGGATGCGACGGTCACGATGGCTGGCGGTGGCGGATTCGGATGGGCGCCCGGCGAGTGGACGGATGACACGAGCATGGCCGTGCCGATCCTCCGCGAACTCGCCGCTGGTGCCGACCTCGCTGAGGAAGCGTCGCTCGATCGGATCGTCGCGGCCTGGGCGGACTGGGCACGAACCGCACCCGACGTAGGCATCCAGACTCGTCAGGTGCTGGCCAGCATCGGTCGCCATGGTGGCGCGACCGCGGAGGCTGCGCGCGCGTCGGCTCGCGCGGTGCACGACGCGAGCGGGCGTTCCGGAGGCAACGGATCGCTCATGCGTACGGCTCCTGTTGCCCTCGCGTTCCTCGCTGACGGCCAGGAGGTCGCTCTCGCCGAGACGGCGCGGGCGGTGAGCGGGCTCACCCACGTCGACGAGGACGCGGGCGATGCCTGCGTCATCTGGTGCCTCGCGATCCGTCACGCCATCCGCACGGGCGAGCTCGACATCCAGGTGGGCATCGACGGCCTTCCGGAGGAACGCCGCAACCGGTGGGTCGCGCTCATCACCGACGCCGAGACGCGCCAGCCGCGCGACTTCGCGAAGAACGGCTGGGTCGTCGAGGCGCTGCAGGGGGCGTGGTCGGCGATTACCCATGGAGGGGATCTCGTCGACGTCCTCGAGCGCGCGGTACGCGGCGGTCGGGACACCGACACCGTCGCCGCGATCGCGGGAGCGCTGGCCGGTGCGGTGCGCGGAGGCAGCGGCGTGCCGTTCCGCTGGCGCCGGATTCTGCACGGGTGGCCGGGGCTCGACGCGGATGAGCTCACCATTGCCGCGATCCTCGCGGCCCGACGTGGCCGTCCGGATGCGCACGGCTGGCCTGCCAGCCCACGGTTCGACTACAGCGGTTTCGCGGGCGGGCGTCTCGCGGCTCACCCCCACGACGACGGCGTGCTGATCGGCTCGGTCGACGCGCTCGACCATCTGCCTGGCGAAGTCGATGCGGTCGTCTCGCTGTGCCGCCTCGGGTCCGAGCAGGTCCCGGCGCGCATCCCGGCGGCGATGCGTCACCGCGTCTGGCTCATCGACGTAGCCGACCCGGCCGAGAACCCGCACCTCGACGAGGTGCTGCGCGACGCCGCGGATTCGGTGGCGGCACTCCGCGCGGAGGGCCGGACCGTGCTGTTGCATTGCGTGGAGGCGCGCTCGCGCACACCCATCGTCGCGGCGGCCTACGCCGCCCTGCATCTCGGTGTGCCCGCAGGCCAGGCGCTGAACGACGTGCTCGCGGCATTGCCGCACGCGCGCCCCAACGCGGGCTTCCTCGAAGCGTTTCCGCGGATCGTCCGCTGATGGCAAAGGTCCGATACTCCCGTTGCGGTCTGCCACGAGGACGATCCTCTAGAGGTTCGTCTCGTCCACCGTGACGAACGACGACCAGGCCCGCCGACGGATCGGCGGGCCTGTCAGCATCGGAGCTATCCGACCGCGAGCGTCCAGCCGCCGTCGGCCGACACCGTGATCGCACTCGGACCCGAGCTCAGCGGCACGACGCCGTCGTAGGCGCCGATCTCGTTGACCAGCAGACCGAAGCTGAACATCTTCGCGGTCTCCTCCGAGACGACGAAGTTGCGGGAGCCACTGTGAGTGGTTGCGAGCTTGCTCGCGCCGCCCGAGTACAGCAGCACCATGTCTCCGGTGCCTGATGCGGCGCCGTCGAGGCGGGTTGCCGTCGAAATGGGGGAGATCGTGATGCTCCAGGCGCCGTCTGCGGTGATCTGCAACGTCGTCCCATCGCCGAGGGCGTTGAAGCCCCACGCCGTCGTGCCGTTGTAGCCGCCGATCGTGTTGACGAGCAGGTCGCCCGTGGACTGGTTGTTGGCGTCGAGCACACTGATCACGAAGTTGCGCGATCCGTCATGCGTCGCCGTCACGAGACCAGCCGACACCCCGACAGGCAGCGAGATCAGGTTGTCGCCCGAGCCCGCCTGCGAGACGGGCTCGAACGAGCCGAACGCCTTGTCGGCCCACTCCGCGGTGGGGTCGCCGGCTTCCTCGGCTGGCTCCTCGGCCGGGGCCTCTTCGTCGGCTTCGGGTTCGTCGACCGGCTCCGCGACGACACTGGCGACCTCGTCGGATGCGCCGGGGCGCGATCCGGCGTTCGCACCGTTGACCATCGAGGTCACGAGCGACAGCGCCACGAGCGCGGCGGTGACGATCCAAGCGATCTTTTTGTGCTGGGCGTACCCCTCAAGGGGCTGTCCGGCCTTATCGCGCTGAGCGCCGGCGAGCACCAGGATCACGTCGATGAGCACCCAGACTCCGAAGCCGCCGAAGGTGATCAGCTTGAGGATCGCGGTGCCGATCTTGCCGAGGTAGAAGCGGTCGGCCCCGAAGAATCCGACGAGTAGCGCCAGAAGCCACGTAACGAGGAACGACTTCGGCCCGGTCGTCGAGAGTCCGACAGAGGGAGCGGGCGGTGCGGGATATGACGTCACGGGCGGCGCGGAGTACGGCCCGGCGGGTGCGGCGGGCGCTGCGGGCGCTGCAGACTCGCCGGAGTCGGGTGAAGCAGGAGGGGAGACGGTCATGCGACTGCCTTTCGGGTGGATTTCGGATGTCGGAAGATGCGCCGTTTCGGGTACGACGCCGACAATTGAGAGACGCTAAGCCGCACCCCCGACATCGAGGCGGAGGTGCTCTCGAAACCCCACGCCGACGTGCGGCGGTTCCGCCCGCGAACGAGCGGATCCCCCCAACCTTGGGGCGCGCGGCGCCCGCACGAGCGCGGATAGCCTCAGCCCATGGTGCGCATGATCCCCGGGGTTCCTCGTGATGGTGCAAACCGATCCGAGAAGCAGATCTTCATGGCGCTCGAGTCGCTCATGGACACCCGGGACTGGACGGTCATCCACTCGATGCAGCTCGCGCAGAATCTGGGCGCGACGATGGGGGAGTGTGACTTCGCCGTTCTCATCCCGGGGAAGGGCATCGTGCTCATCGAGGCGAAGACCGCGGAGCACGTGCAGTATCGGGAGGGCGACTGGTACCTCGCGAAGTCGCCGGCACCCACCAAGGATCCGTTCAAGCAGCTTGTGATCGCGCGATCCAGCATCCGCGGGTATCTGCGTCAGCATGAGCTGCTCGACGATGGGCTCCCGATCGCGCGGCTCGTGTGGTTCACGAACCTGAGCCGCCACCAGTTCGAGAACAGGTCGCGCGGCGACATGCAGTTCTTCGAGTGGGAGCTCGGATGGCAGGAGGATCTCGCGAAGCCCGCCTGGCTCATCGAGAAGGTCATCGATGAGCACCTGGCGTGGTTCTCCTCCGTCGACGGCGTCGACTTCGACGGCTCCGTGCTCACGCCTGAGAGGGCGGACCAGATGGCTTCGGCGCTGCTCGGCGATTTCACCGTGACGCAGACGAAATCCGATCGGGCGAAGGCGCGGCGGATCGCCGAGCGGGCGCTCATCGAGGAGCAGGAGTTCGCGCTCGAGCTTGTGGAAGATAATCCGCACGTGTTCTTCGACGGTCCTGCGGGAACCGGCAAGAGCCTGCTCCTCGCAACCGCCGCCCGGAGCCTTGCCAAGCAGGGGCACCGCACGCTCGTCACCTGCTGGAACGTGCTCATGGCTGACGAGCTGCGGTTGCTCGTCGGTCGTCCGGAGATCGAGGTGTTCGACCTCAACAGCCTCATGCTGCAGATCATCGGCGAGCCGACGAATCCGCCAGCCGCAGGCGACGAGTGGTATCGGCGCGAGCTCCCTGAGCGGGCACTCTCCGTGCTTCGCGAGAAGCCGTACCTGGGTGCGTTCGAAGCGATCCTCGTTGACGAGTTCCAGGATGTGGCGGGCAACCCCCTGCTCGTGGAGATCCTGTTCGCGCTTGCCGGCACCGGTTCGGCCGACGGCACTGTGATGCTGCTGGCGGGCGATGACCGGCAGCAGATCCTGCGCACAGGAGAGGCGGTGCGAGCCTTCGACGTCGCCAAGGCGTCGATCCCCGATCTCGTGCATGTTCGTCTGCGCCGCAACTGCCGCAACGTTCCCGAGCTCATCCACTCCGCCGAGAAGCGCCTCGGCCGCTCCCTGGGCTTCACGCGCCACCGGCTCCGTGACGCCACTCCCGGAGGACTCGAGCGCGTTGAGGTCGCACGGGGCCGCGAGACCTCGGCGCTTGCATCCGCGCTCAAGCGGCTGTTGGAACACCACGAGCCGCACGAGATCGTCGTGCTGAGCCCGTTCGGCGAGAGGTCGTCGCTCGTCGGCTCCTTCCTCGCGCGTCCAGAGGCATCCGCTGATGAGCGCTGGCTGCGCAAGCAGCTGGCGACGCCTGGCGGTGGCGGGATCCGCTGGCGGTCGATCTTCAAGTTCAAAGGCCTGGATGCCGAGGCCGTCGTTCTCACCGATATCGACCCTGCCGCGCGCGAGTGGGTCGAATCGACCGGCATCGACTGGGACGACCTGCTCTACGTGGGCATGACACGCGGGCGGTATCGCTGTGTGATGTTGGAGGGCGAGACGAATGGCTGACCGGATTGACGAAGACGGCTCGGCGGGCGGGTCGGCACGCTCCGAATACGAGCGTCGCAAGGCGAAAGACGAGGCGCGGGTACGCCAGACCTGGGGCGAGGGCAGGATCGGTTCGATCGCGGTTGCGTTGACGCCCGAGCGCCAGTCGACGGCCGCGTGGGCGGTCGGCGCAGCGGGCGAGGAGAAGGTGGCGCGCCACCTCGACTCCATCGCATCAGATGCCATCCGCGTTCTTCACGACCGTCGAATTCCGCGAACCAGAGCGAACATCGACCACCTGGTCGTCACCGGGCATGGCGTGTGGGTCGTCGATGCGAAGAGGTATCGCGACAAGCGCCCGAGCCTGCGCGTGGAGGGCGGCATCATCCGTCCGCGGACGGAGACGCTGCTCGTCGGTGGTCGCGATCACTCGAAGCTCGTGCCCGGCGTGCTCGGCCAGGTGGAACGCGTCCGAGCCGTCGTCGGTGACGTCCCCGTCCGAGGTGTGCTGTGTTTCGTGGACGCGGACTGGCCGCTGTTCGGCGGAGAGTTCACCGTCGGGGGCGTTGATGTCGTGTGGCCAGGAAAGCTCCTGAAGATGCTGCAGACGCGGACGGAGGCGGCCTGCGACATCGTGGCCACCGCGGACCTTCTGGCGGCATCGTTCCCCGCGGTCGTCGCCAAGGGCTGAGGCCGCGGTGGTTCAGCCGACCGGACGCGCCCTAACCCCGCACCCCCGCGATCGCATCCCGGTACGCGAGCGCCGACTCCTTGAGCGTCCGCTCGAGCGTGTCGTAGTCGACCCGGATCAGCCCGAAGCGCTTGTGGTAGCCCCACGCCCACTCGAAGTTGTCGAGCAGCGACCAGTAGAAGTAGCCGCGCACGTCGATGCCGGCGTCGATGGCGGCGGAGACGGCGTCGAGGTGCTCGAGCACGAACGAGACGCGGTGGGCGTCGTGCACCGCGCCGTCAGCGGACACCTGATCGTCGAAGGCGGCGCCGTTCTCGGTGACGTACAGCGGCACCCCCAGCCTGCCTGTGTAGTCGCGCTGCGCCCGGGCGAGCAACTCGGTGAGGCCGAACGGCTGGATCTCCCAGCCCATCGCGGTGGTGGGCGCGCCGCTCGGGTGGAACTTCACGAACTCGGCCCCTGGCCACGAGGAGTGCACCGGACGTGTGGTCGGCGCGTCCTGCTGCAGCGGCACTTCGGGCTCCAGCGTCGAGACGAGCTCGCCGTGGTAATAGTTCACGCCCAGGAAGTCGGCGGAACCCTGGATCAGTGCCAGGTCGCCATCCAGCACCACGTCCTCCAGACCGAACGGCGCGAGGTCGGCGCGCAGATCATCCGGGTACGCGCCGCGGAACAGCGGCCCCAGGAAGAACCGGTTGAAGAGCCCGTCGATGCGGCGGGCGGCATCCTGATCGCCCTCGTCGGCGGGGCGCAGCGGATGCACGGGCGCGAGGTTGAGCGTGATGCCCACCGCGGCCGCCCCCGCGGCACGCAGCTCGCGCGCGGCGAGCCCGTGGGCGAGCAGCAGGTGGTGGCCCGCGGCGACGCCCTCGGATGCGGAATAGTGGCCGGGAGCGTGCGCGCCCGCGGTGTAGGAGAGGAACGAGGAGCACCACGGCTCGTTGAGCGTCGTCCACGTGTCGAGCCGGTCGCCGAGCTTCTCGTACACGGCGAGGGCGTACTCGGCGAAGCGCTCCGCGGTCTCACGGGCGGGCCATCCGCCCAGCTCCTCGCGCGCTTGCGGCATGTCCCAGTGGTAGAGCGTCGGCCAGGGGCGGATGTCGGCGGCGAGCAGCTCGTCGACGAGTCGGTCGTAGAAAGCGAGACCTTCCGGGTTCACGGATGCGTCATCCGGCTTCACCCGCGCCCACGAGATCGAGAAGCGGTAGGCGTCGAGCCCCAGCTGCTTCATGAGCGCCACGTCTTCGGGATACCGGTGGTAGTGGTCGGTCGCGACGGAGCCGTCGTGGCCGTCGATCACCGCGCCGGGGACGCGGCAGAAGGCGTCCCAGATGGAGTCGCGGCGGCCGCCCTCATGAGCCGCGCCCTCGATCTGGTAGGCGGCCGTCGCCGCGCCGAAGAGGAATGTCGGGGGGAACATGCACCGATGGTGCCACCGCTGCCTGCGCGCTCGCCGACACTTTCACGGCGCATCTGACTCGGTCGGGCGCGCCAGTGAGACACATCACCTATCGTGTTCGCCCCAGTTCTGGGGTCTGCCGAGGACGCCTCGCGTCGGTAAGTTGAGGCGCATCCCTGCGAGATGTGCCCGACACGCGCCCTGCTTTCCGGGGAAGCTGCTGACCCGAGACAGACCACATGAATTCGCTTACCGCGCCCCGCGTCGCCGCCCCGCGACGCAGCTCGCAGCCTGTTGCGAGCCACTGGCCACTCGTCATGGGTGCCGCCGGTCTCGCGAGCGGAATCGCACTCGCTGCGTGGACCGCGGCGACCGTCACGGAGCAGCCGTTCAGCGGCGAATTCCACCTCTGGGTGGCGGATGACAGCACACACGAACTGAGCATCGCGGGCTACCTGCTCACGCCCTTCGTCGTCATCGGCGCGCTCATCTGGGATCGGATCGGCCAGCGAC
Source organism: Salinibacterium sp. ZJ70 (assembly GCF_011751865.2). Lineage (GTDB taxonomy): Bacteria > Actinomycetota > Actinomycetes > Actinomycetales > Microbacteriaceae > Homoserinibacter. Next base: position 1,090,537 of record NZ_CP061770.1, read on the forward strand.
TCGGTCTGCGCGACCGCAACTTCGGTCTCAAGCCCCGTTATACGCGCGCGCTCCAGGGGATGGCGATGTGCGCCATGGTTGTGGGTGCCTGGCACATCTACAACATCGCCTACCTCGCGGCGACCGCATGAACGCCCGCTCGCGCCTCGGGGGCGCTCTCGCCGTTCTCGCCGCTTTGTGCCTTCTCGGAGCGCCGCTCCCGGCCACTCCGGCACAGGCCGCCGCGGCGAGCGGAGGCATCCTCTCGCCCACGGGGCAACGGGGCGTCGACGATCTGCGCGCGTGCCTGTCGCAGCCGGATGCGAGCCTCGACGTCTTCTACCTGGTCGACAGCTCCGGCAGCCTGAGCGACACCGACCGCGACAAGGTCCGTGCCGACCTGCTCGCCAACAGCCTTCGGCAACTCGCGAGCGTGCCGAACGTGAGCGTTCGCTACGCCGTCGGCTTCTTCGCTGATCGCTACGCCGAGGGCCAGGCCTGGCGCGCAGTCGAGCCGGATCGGATCGACGAGCACGTCGCCTCCATCGACATGCTCATCCGCACGAAACGCACCGACGGTTCCACCGACTGGCTTCGCGGTCTGCAGGCGGCCCAGCAGAGCCTCGCCTCGCAGCGTCAGGGTGACACCGCGCGGTGCCAGGCACTCATCTGGTTCACCGACGGCGGGCTCAACGTCTCATACAGCGACGCTGCCTCCGCCGACGCGTTCGGACAGCTGTGCGGGGCCGATGGATCCGACGGTCTGCTCGCGGAGCTGCGCCGCACGGATGTCTCGGTCTTCGGTGTGCGCTATGCCGACCCGCACTACAACGACAAGTGGGGGGCCTACGCGCCGAACATGAAGCCCCTCGTCGAAGGCAAGGCGGGCGGGGACAGCGGGTGCGGCGGCGCCGAGCACGAGGGCGAGAATCGCGGCATCTACCTGGAGGCGACGAGCGTCGACTCTCTCGCGACCGTTTTCATGAGCCTCGGTGAGGCTGTCAAGGGCGGGCGCCAGTCGGATTTCGCGGCCGACGGCAGCTTCCACGTCGTGCCAGGCATCGCGTCGTTCTCGATCATCACCACCGATCCGAACTGGAGCATCACCTCACCCGCCGGAGCCTCGTTCACCCCGCAGAGCCCCGGCAGTTTCACCATCGAGTCCGCGGGCGCAGCCAACCGCATCACGTCGCCGGCGATCGCCCGTGCGGATCACGGGGTGTGGCGATGGGGTGGCTCGCTCGCCGCGGCCGACCTCTTCTACCGCAGCGCCCTCAGCATCGACTTCCCCCAGCCGTCGAGTCCGCTCGTCGCAGGCGGGGACGAACCAGCAGAACTCACCCTGCGCGTCGCGTGGACCGGGGAGGGTGACGTCACTCTCGACGACTTCACCTTCGATGCGCTCACCGTCTCCGCTCGACTGCCGTCGCGCATGGTCACCCTCGACGCCGAGCGTGTCGGCGACGGCCACGAATTCGTCGTCATCTACGACGTGACCGAGGTCACCGACTTCATCGAGTTCACGGCGACCCTCGGTGGCGTCGCCACCGCCGAACGCGGCATCGAGGTCGCCGACGTATCGGCGCGGATGACGACACCGGTCTCTGCGCGCGAGCAGATGCCTTCGGCGACGATCGAGAACCCTTCCGTGCCGCTCAGTGGCGACGACGATGTGCTGACCGCCACGATCGTGGTGTCCGCCCCCTCTGACGGGGTGACGACAGGCGAAGTCTGCTTCCCGGGGTCCGATAGCGGTGAGCAGAACGCCGACGGCACCTGGGCGTGGAAGTGGGAGTTCGTCGAGCACGATGGCTCGTGCGTCACCGTCGGGCCCGGGGAATCGGAGAAGCTCGAGATCGTCATGACGACGGATGCTGCGGCGAATCGCGAGATCCGCACGCACATCCCGGTCACCTACGCCGGGGCGGGCGACACCCTCGCGGGCGAACTCGATCTCACCTTCCAGATCGAGAAGCCCGCCAACATCGCTGTCTTCCTCGCGACCCTCATCGGCCTGCTGGTGGCGGGACTCCTCCTGCCGCTGCTGCTCCTGTGGCTGTTCAACTTGCTGTTCACGAAGGTCAACGTGGGCAAGCAGCTGCTGCGCGCGTCGATCGCCATCCGCATCGCCCCCGACGGCACCATCACGGACGCTGAGGGTGCGCCGCTCACTGCTCGCGCTTGGGGCCTGAACGACTTCGTCTTCCAACAGGGTGGCGCGGATGCGCGTCGCGTCGAGGTCGACGGCCTGGGCGTGGTGAACGCGCGTGTACCTGCCCAGCCCTTCGCGAACCCGTGGTACGAGCTGACGCCACCCGCTGGCCGCGTGCTGGTGGGCCCCGCAGGTGCGATGCCCACGTCGCGTCGGGCAGCTGCGGCCCGCGGCGAGCTGCTCGGCGTTCCAGGCGACCTTGGGCGGCTGTGGGGGATTGCGCTCCCCGCGGATGCCGCGCGGCGACGCTCTGACGAGCCGATCTCGGCCCGGCTCATCGCGTACCTTCGCGCCGAGCACACCGACCCAGCGCTGTTCTTGAGTCGCATCGCAGGCATCGTGAACGACAAGTCGATTGCGCGGCAGCTGAGCTCGATCCGAGAGGCGGGGGAGTCCGCGGAGTCCTCGCGCGCCCCGCGTGCATCGCGCGGCGGCGCGACAGCCTCCAACGATGCCGGCGAGCCCCCTCGTCGCGCTGGAGCCGCGCCGTCCGATCCGAGCGAACCGCCGCGCCGTACCGCGGGATCGGGCCTCACGGCGGAGCCGCCGCGCCGCGGAGAGCCGTCTCCCCGCACCGGCGAGCCGCCCCGTCGATCCGGTCCCGTTGGAGCCGCTGGCCCCGGGGCACCTCCACCTCGTCTCGCGTCGCCCCCGGGCGGCAGCGAGCCTCCGCCACCTCGGCGACCCCGGTGATCCGGGGAGCCCGTCCATCCTGACCCAGCCAGCCTGAAGCCCGAAGAGGTACCCACATGTTGCGACCGTTTCTCATCGTCGGAGTCGGCGGGTCCGGCGGAAAGACCCTCCGTGGTCTCCGCCACGCGCTCGAGCTGCGTCTGGAGCAGGCGGGATGGGATCGCGGCATCCCCGCCGCCTGGCAGCTGCTCCACTTCGACACGCCGATACGGCAGGATGGTGCAGAGTATGTGATGCCGTTCCTTCCGGCGACCGACTACAAGGGCCTTGTCGCAGCGAACTCCTCATACGAGAACGTGCACGCGGCGATTGTGGGCCGCGGACTCGGCGGCGAAGTCCAGAACGAGATCACCCGCATGCTGCCCGATCCGCAGCGTGTGCGCGTCCCTCTCGCGAAGGGCGCTGGGCAGTTCCGCGCGGTTGGCCGAGCGGTCGTCGTGTCGAAGCTCGATGAGGTCGCGCGTGCGGCGAAGGACGCGATCGATCGCATGCGGGATTCGTCGGCTGTCGGCGAACTCGAGCTCCTGGGCGAACTGCTGGGTGCTCGCAAAGAGGGAGGCGCGCATCCCGAACCGACGGTCATCATCGTGTCCTCGGTCGCAGGCGGATCAGGCGCCGGGCAGTATCTCGACGTCATCGAGGCGGTCAAGTCGACAGTGCGCAGCGAGCCATGGGCGCACCAGTTCTATTCGCTGCTCTACGCGCCCGACGTGTTCGACCAGATCAAGGGTGGAGCTGGCATCGCGAGCAACGCTCTCGCCACGATCGCCGAGACAATGAGCGGCTTCTGGACGAAGAATCCCTCGAAGGCGACGCTTGAGCTGTACCGCAGCAAGGGCATCAGCGTCGAGGCGGGAAGTGCGCGGGCCCGGGTGGGCGCAGAGTATCCCTTCATCATCGGCCGCCAGAACTCGAAGGTCGCGTTCGATAACCAGGGCGACGTGTACTCGGCGATCTCCACGAGCATGACGGCGTGGATGACAGACGACAAGGTGCAGGGCGACCTGGACGCCTACGTCGCCACCAACTGGAATGTGAACGTCGCCGCAAACGCGCTCGCCGACCATTCGCGCCTCAGATCAGCTGCTGACCAGGCTCCCGCGTTCGCCTCGCTCGGCTTCGGCCGCATCACGCTCGGGCGCGAGAAGTTCCTCGATTACGCCTCCGAGCGCTTCGCACGCTCGGTGCTCGACCGCGCCCTCTACGCGCACACGGAGGAGGACCCACGTCTCGAGCAGCGCACCGAGCGTGAGTGGATCGAGTACCGCGCCGACCAGGCGCTCGGCGCCTTCATCCGAGACCTCCGTCTCGACGAGGAGATGGAGGGCCACGACGACGTCATCAACCAGCTTCGGCCGGACGACGCACGAACCCTCCTCAAGTCTGAGTTCCGCCAGGCTGTGCGAGACAGCTGTGTGCATGGGCTCGACGCGAAGACGGGCGGGCTGAGCGAGAGCGACTGGTACTACCGGCTGACGAACGCGCGCACGACGCTCGTTCCCGATTTCCTCGCGCGCGACACGAGCGAGGTCGACCTGCTCGTCACGGCGTGGACGAAGACCGCGCCCGCGCACATCATCGACACCGTCGAGCGCTATATCGCGCGTCAAGGGCTTCCCGTGGTGGTCGAACTGCTCGAGCGGCTCTCGCGCGCCCTCGACGCGGCGTCGTCGAACCTTCTCAACGAGGCCCAGGGCTACCGCGGGTGGATCACGCGCGTTGCCAGTCGTATCAGCGAGGCTCTCGGATCGGCGGCCAATAAGGACTCCATCCGCCCCGAGCAGGATGCGTTCGAGACGGCGCTCAACGACGTCGAGGACTCGTTCGAGTGGGAGGCCGAGGCCAACCTCCGCGAGGTCGGATCCCGACTCGTGGTGGAGCTCCGCAGTGAGTTCATCGTCCCGCTCAAGGAGCACCTTGCCTCCGCGCACCGGGCGCTGCTCATGCGCGTGACCGAGCGCGTGCAGGATGACGGACGCGAGAACGAGTACCCGAACTGGCCGCACCGTACGTCCACGTCGGTGCCGCGCAAGTACGAACCCGCGCCGAACGAGCGCCTGCTCGTCAAGCACACCGAATACCCCGCGGAATTCCAGCGGCTCGTCGAGCAGACCTTCGGGCGCCGCAAGTTCGACGAGGCGGTGCTGGATGCCGTCACCGACCTCATCTGCGGACCGCGCCCGAACGAGGGGGTCGCGAACCAGAACCTGTGGTCGTTCATCGAGGTGCGCCGCGACTGGAAGCCGGCAACCACCGGTAACCTGCAGCAGCTGTCCTCGATCGTGGAGCGGCCTATGTTCGCGGTCGCGGAGAAGACCGAGATCTACCAGCAGCGTGCCCACCACTGGATGCTGCGCTCGGGCTTCCCCTTCGAGTCGTACATCACTGAGACGCTCGACAAGCACTTCGATGCGCAGACGGTCGCGCCCCACGAACTCAAGGCCCGCAAGGACGCCTACCGCGAGGGTCTCGCGGCGGCGCTCGGGGCGAGCGAGCCTCTGGTCAAACTCAATCCGTCGCTGCTCTCAGAGGTGCACGCAAAGTCGATCGGCGAGGGCAACGCCCCGCTCTTCAGCGCCATTCCGTTCTCCGATGGCTCGGACATGTACGAGCTCACCAAGGCGGCTCTCGTCTCGGCGGGAGTCTGGAACGACAACACGTCCAAGCGCTGGTTCAAGGACGCGAAGGTCGACAGCATCGAGATCTTTACGCCCGCGGCCTTCCCGTTCCAGCCGATGGTGATGGACTCGGTCATGGCGCCCATCGCGCGCGGCTGGCTCACCGATTCGGCGACCGTTGACACGCGTGCGGCATTCTGGCAGTGGAAACGCGGGCGCCTGCTCAAGGAAGCAGCACCCGCCGATCCGGACGTCTTCGACTCGATGCTCCGCGGCTGGTATGTCGCGAAGGCTCTCGGGCAACTCACGCAGGGCGAGGGAGACGACCGCGGTCCGCGGCTCGGGATCTGGAGCGCCGAGCACCGGACCGAGGTGTCGTTCCCGTTCCCGCTTCTGTACGCCGGGAACGGACGCATCGAATGGTACGACTACCCCGGAGTCGTGATGGAGTCCCTCACGATCGCGGTCGCGCTGTGCAATGCGGAGAGCTCACTCGCGCCGCTGTACGCCTATCACGCACTGCTCGATCTCGGCGGCAAGCCCGGCGAGGTGAGCCCCGCGCTCGAGAGCTGGCTGCGCGACGGCAAGATGCCCGTGAACGCGCCCATGCCGAATGCGGAGCGCGCTGGAACTCCGACTGATTCGCTCGAGGCGCGTCAGAGCGCGTTGCGTGCTTTCTTCGTGGACGAGCTCGACAGCTTCACGAAGAACGTCATCATGCAGGATGTCGACACCTCCGTGTTCTCGTACCCCGTGTCGTGGGAGATCCGCGACGTCGTGGTGAGCGTGCTCGAGGAGCTGCGCTCCGCCACCGCGAGCGTCAAGCCGCCCATGAGCGGAATCTGAGATGTCGATGTGGCGCGACGGTGCGGTCAGCATCGTCCTCTTCTCGACCCGTCCTCAGGGGGAGGAGCTTCTGGCGCTCGTCCGCGAGTGGACACGACACGGGATAATCTCGCCCGCCGCATGGGTGTTCCCGGACGGCATCGTGGTGGGCGACGGTCCGCCACGGGTGACGGCGACGCTCATCGATGTCGACGATGAACGTGCGCTGATCGAGCAAGAGGTCGACCTGTTCGAGATGCTCGCGCTCGAGGAGATGTCGCGGGTGCGCGTGGTCAAGCTGCGCTCCCCGAGCGTCGATGCCGAGGCCGATGACCACCAGGACGACCTCTCGGATGTGGTGGCCCGCTACGTGGCGCTCTCGATGCCGCAGGTCAACCCGCTGGGCTCGGGTGATACGGATGCGATAGACCTCGACAAGATGAGCCTCATCTGCACCCCGACGCAGGTGCAGCTCGACGAGCGCCTGCGTGGCGCCGAGAACGACTCGAGCGTCGTCGTGGTGGCCTCTCCCGAGGATCGCGCGACGCCGAACGCGGGGGACGCCTTCGTGCGCGAGAACGAACGCTTCGGGGGCTTCGTGCTCATGCATCTCGCGACGCTCGCGGGGCTCTGGAAGGGGGCCCCCGTGGGCACCCTGGAGCTGTTCGATCGCGAGAGCTCGGCAACCCAGAGCATCTGGATGCAGCGCGTCTTCGTACGCGGAGTGCTCACGGGCGGGATCTCCCGCCGTGCGGCGGCGGATGTCCTCGGCAAACTGGTCGAGTACCGCGGCGCTGTCAGCGCAGCTGGCGTCACGGTCACGCCGGATGGCACCTCGGCGATCCCTGACAAGAGTGTGCCCCGCTACGTCGACTCCATGGTCGAAGCGGGTATGGATCTCGACGACTCGGCGCTCGCGTTCCGCCAGCCTGCTGTCGAGTCGGCGCCCACTCGCGCCGAGGTGGGCGTGTGGGAGCAACTGGGTCTGTTCCTGCGCTTCGCCGGAGGCAAGATCTCCCGGATGCCGCACTGGACGTCGACCTGGATCCACGATGCCTTCGCGCGCCGCGTGGGGCAGGAGCTGCAGGGCGAGGAAGGGCTTCGTCAGGTGCAGCTCCTGCTCGATCAGGATCCGGATTCCCACGACGCGCGTCTGCTGCTCGCGATGCAGCGTCTCCAGCGTCAGCGTCTCGAGCCGACGTTCGGTCGTTCGGCGCGTTCCCGCCCGGCGGTGCATTCCGCTCCGCGTCTGTGGTCGGGGCTGCGCAAGATCGTGTTCTCCGCGGTGGACGGCAGCTCCGGACCCGCGGGAGGGGGTTTCGCCGAGATCGACGGCCGGGCTCCGGTCTTCGACTCCCTGAGCCCCATTGCACCCGACCCTCGCACCGAGTGGCGGCACCCCGCCCCTCCGGATGGATTCCCGGAGCGGGTGACGTGGACGGATGTGCGCCACGATCGCACGATCGAGACCCGTCTCGCGGAGACGCGGGACGAGGCCGTCGCCGTGGCGGCGAACTGGCAGGCCGTCGCGACCGACGCCGAAGCCGAGCGCGTCGCCGCCGAGGCGGCGCGCGACGAGCTGCGTGGTCGTCTCGTGGATGCGGGGCTGATCAAGGTGCGCAGCGACGGGCGCGTCACACTCGTGAAGGCTCCGAAGGACGCAACCGCGGAGGTCGCCGCCGCCCACAAGGCATCCGCGGCCGATTGGCCCCGTGCGAACGACCGATGCCGCACGGCGGCGCGCGAGGCTGAGAAGTCGGCAGAGCAGTTCCAGATCGCGTCGGTGCGCGCGGAGTGGGAGCAGGGTGTTCTCGACTCGTTCCTCGAATGGGTGGAAGACCAGCGCTCGACGTTCGTGGCGCGTCTCGCCGACCGCATGGATGCCTCACGCGAGCACGCAGCGCGTGAGGTCGCGCGCGAGGAGTCCGGAGAGCTCGCACTGCCTGAGCCGCGCGAACTCGTGCGGCTGCGCAAGTCCTTCCATCTCGGCGCGGCGGTCACGACGTTCGTCGTCGCTGTCGCGACGGCGATCGTCATCGCGCTCCGATTCCCGAACAGCGATGAGGCGCGCCAGGCGATCGATGAGCTCGTCGCGGAGGGTCGGTACCCGGAATGGTGGGTCGCTCTGCTCATGGCCGCAGGGATCTGGCTGGTTGTGATCCTGCTGCTGCTCACCCGCTACTACCGCGGCTGGTCGACGTTCTCGAACCGCGTGCGACTCGCGGAGCACGTGGCGCACACACGCGGCGCGCGACTCGATGCGCTGCGAGGCGAGCTCGAGCGACTCGAGTCGATCCATCAGCAGGCCGACGAGTGGATCGACCTCATCACGGCTGCTCTGTATGACCCGTGGGAGGTCCCCGCGGAGTGGACCGAGGGTGCCGGCTCGGGTCTGAATCCCGACGTCATGCCCTTCGCGATGTCCATCGGCGAAGCGGTGGAGGGTGTCGGCACGGGAGCGGACCGGATCACACGCGACGCCGCCGAGGAGATCGTGCGCCGCGGATGGCGCGACGCAGCGTTTCGCGAGTTGCTGAACGAGATCGCAGACCGTCTGGGTCTGGATCGCTCAGAGCTCGATCCCGACGCGCTTGACGCGGATGTGCCGGACGCCCCCAACAACTCCCGCAGCCTGGTGCGGCAGTACATGGGGAAGCGGGATGTGCTCGAAGCTGTCGCGGCCCGCGAGCTCGCGGCGATTGCTGACGGGCTCCAGGAGGACGTGCAGGCGGGGGAGCGCATCTCCGTGGCACCTCTGCGCCGCGCCGACCCGATGTCGGCTTTCCAGCGCACCCGCACGGCGGAGTCGACGCGGGGGTGGAGCGACTTCCTGCTCGAGCCGGTGTCGGCAAGCCCTGTGGCTCCGCCGCCGCTGAGCGCGCTCGCGATCTCGACGCACCGCGTGCAGCAGGCGCACCACCAGGATGTCGCCTCCTATGTGGTGGGCCCGGAGCCGGTGGTCGACCAGCCGATCGTGGCGTCGCGACCGGGGCTGGTGAGCCGCGCGCTGCCGTCGGATTCGGGTACGGGCTTCGATGTGCTGGTCCGTGTGGATGTTGTGGGTCCCGTTCCTCTCGACGCGGTGCATGCGCTCGGAGGGGGAAGGTCGGGTTACGCGACCCCTGTGTCTGAGGTGTCACCTAACCTGGGCATCTGATGTCGAGAAGTTTCCGCGCCCTGCCCCCGCTCGCATCCCTCGGGATTCCGCTTGCCATCCTGCTCATCGCGCTGGGGTTGCACTTCGGAGGCGAGATTCCGGGCGCGGCGAGCGGGGGGCTCACAGCGCCCACTGTGTCGCCGCGTCCCGACACGGTCCCCAGCGAGACGCCCGAGCCGCGGCCGTCCGCAACGCTCCTCCCGGATCCGCCCGCACCCGAGCCGACGGTCGCGCCCGCCGAATCGGCAGCGCCCTCCGCCCCCGCTCCACACCCCGCCCTCGCGACCCTCGCCACTGTCCCCACCGCCACCTCCGCGGCGCTCTGGTACGAGCGCAGCGCCTTCGGGAATGGGTGGGGCGACCCCGATCGCAACGGGTGCGACGCCCGCAACGATGTGCTCGCGCGCGACCTGATCGATGTGGCCTTCCGGCCGGGCACCCGGGACTGCGTCGTCGCATCCGGCACGCTGCACGATCCGTACACGGGATCCACGATCCATTTCGTGCGCGGCAACGAGACCTCGCAGGCGGTGCAGATCGACCATGTCGTCCCGCTCGCGTGGGCGTGGCGGTACGGGGCCTCGGCGTGGAGCGCCGACGAGCGCGAGCGCTTCCACAGCGACCAGCTGAATCTGCTCGCGGTCGACGGCCCCACCAATATGCAGAAATCCGATGCGGGTCCCGCGCGCTGGATGCCGCCGAATGCCGCCCACCACTGCGCGTACGCCGAGCAGTTCGTGAACGTCGTCGCCACCTACGGTCTCGCGATGCCCGACGATGACCGTGGGGTGCTCGAGGCGGTTCTCGCCCGCTGCTGAGCCGCGCACCTGCTGATCCGCTCCCGGATGTCGGTGCCGGGCGCTAGCGTCGAGACCACGCGAGCTGATCGGAGCACCCACCACCCATGTTCATCCTCGGCGATGCGATCGTCACGAGCCCGAGCGATCTCAAGCTGCTGTCCGACTGTGAGTTCGCGTTCGCGCGCGTGCTCGACAAGCGCCTCGGTCGCCTCGAATCGGTGCCGCTCGATGACGACCCCATGCTGAAGCTCGCGGGGGCGCTCGGCGACGCCCACGAGGCGACGCAGCTGGAGGCCTACCGCGCGCAGTTCGGTGCGGATGCGGTGGTCGAGTTCGAACGGCCCTCGCCCCCGACGCTCGAGAACATCCGCGACGCCGCCACGGCGACCGTCGAGGCGCTCGCGAGCGGAGCGCCGATCGTCTTCCAGGCGACCTTCTTCGACGAGACCGACCCCGAGTTCCCCACCATCGGCTATGCCGACTTCCTCGTGCGGCAGGCCGACGGCACCTATCGCGTCCAGGACACCAAGCTCGCGCGATCCGTCAAGGTCACGGCGCTGCTGCAGCTCGCCGCCTACCACCAGCACCTCGTGCGGCTCGGCATCCCCGTCGACGACACCGTCGAGCTGCTGCTCGGCGACGGCACGGTCGCCGCCCACGATGTGCGCGACATCGTGCCCGTGCACACCGTGCGGATGGAGCGCCTGCGCCACGTGATCGAGCAGCGGCGCGCCGCCGCCGGGCCCGCGCAGTGGGGCGATGACGACCTCGCGATCGACGGCCGCTGCGTGCACTGCGCCGAGCAGGTGGCCCTGCACGACGACCTGCTGCAGGTGGCTGGCATGCGGCTCACTCAGCGCGCCAAACTGCGCGCGGCGGGCATCACGACGATGACCCAGCTCGCGGCGACGCAGACGCGCCCGGAGGGGTGCGACGTCCCCGAGCGCACCTACCGGGCCCTCAGCCAGCAGGCTCGCCTGCAGCTGCACGCCCACGACGGCCCGCTGCCGCCCGTCGACGTGATCGCGCCCGAGGCGATCGCGGCCTTGCCCGCCCCGAACCCCGGCGACCTCTTCTTCGACTTCGAAGGCGACCCGCTGTGGAGCATCCAGAGGGGTGAGCGCACCGAGTGGGGCCTCGACTACCTGTTCGGCATGGTCGACACGAGCGAGACCTTCACCGCGCTCTGGGCGCACGACCTGGACGCCGAGCGGCAGGCGCTGCGCGACTTCATCGCCCTCGTGAGCGCCACACGCGCCGCGCACCCCGGCATGCACATCTACCACTACGCCTCGTACGAGCGCACCCACCTGCTGAGCATCGCGGCACGCCACGGCGAGTTCGAGCACGAGGTCGACCAGCTGCTGCGCGACAACGTGCTCGTCGACCTCTACCCGGTGGTGCGGCGCATGCTGCGCGTCGGCGTTCCGTCGTATTCGATCAAGAAGCTCGAGCCGCTGTACATGGGCGATGAGCTGCGCGACGACGAAGGCGTCACGAACGCCGTCGGATCCGTCGTGCAGTACCGCTATGCCGCCGAGCTCATGCAGCTGGGGCAGACGGATGAGGCGCAGCGCGAGCTCGACGCCATCGCCGACTACAACCGCTACGACTGCGTCTCGACGCATCGCCTGCGTGACTGGATGCTCTCTCTCGCCGCCGAGCGGGGCATCCATCCGGGGCAGGGCGACGACGTGCCCGTGCAGCTCGCGCCGTTCGACGAGAACCCCCTCGCCGATGTGCTCGTCGGCCACGCGCGTGACGCCGACGAGCGCGGGGATGCCCTCGACGCTGAGGCGTTCCGGCTCACCGCCGCGGCCCTCGACTACCACCGCCGCGAGGCGAAGGCGTTCTGGTGGGAGCATTTCGCACGGCTCTCGGAGCCTGTCGATGAGTGGATCGATCAGCGCGGGGTGTTCCAAATCGAGCGCATCGAGGTGACACGTGACTGGCAGCAGGCGCGCACCCGCTGGAGCCGCGAGCTCGTGCTGCACGGCACATGGGCGCCCGGCAGCGGTTCGGCGCCCGACCGCGGCGACGCGTATCTCGTGTACGACCACCCGACGCCCTACACGGGTCTCGGTCGTGCACCCGGTTCGCGGCTCGACGTCGCTGCGCAGTTCCTCGAACAGGACGGCCGCGACACGGCCGTGCGGGTCACCGAGTTCTGCCCCGGTTCGCAGGAGCCGTGGGAGGCGTCGCCCCTCGCCCTCACCCCCGGCCCCCCGCCGCGCGGTGGCAGCGTCGAGACCGCGATCGCCGGCTTCGCCTCGCGCGCGTCGACGGGGGAGTGGCCCGACCGCGCCGAGTCGGATCTGCTGCGCGTGCGACCGCCCGCGGCATCCGGATCCCCGCTCGCCGAGATGGAGGCTCCGGATGCGGCGGTGCCCGCCGTCGTGAGCTCGCTGCTCGCACGCGACCGCGGCTACTTCGCCGTGCAGGGCCCGCCCGGAACCGGCAAGACGTATGTGGCCGCGAATGTCATCCGCACGCTCGTCGCCGAGCACGGCTGGCGCGTCGGGGTGACCGCACAGTCGCACAAGGTCGTCGAGCATGTGCTCGATGGGGTGGTGCGGGCTGGCCTCGACGGCTCGCTCGTGGGCAAAGCGGTGCAGACGGGCAAGCAGCCCGGCTCCTACGCTGACAGCCGCTTCACCGAGATCGCCAAGGATCGGCACGCGTCGTTCGCCGCCGACCGAGACGCTTCCGGCTATGTCATCGGCGGCACCGCGTGGGACATGACCAACACCAAGCGCATCGCCGCCGATCAGCTCGACCTTCTCGTGATCGACGAGGCAGGGCAGTTCTCGCTCGCGAACACGATCGGGGTCGCCTCCGCCGCGAAGCGCGTGCTGCTGCTCGGCGACCCGCAGCAGCTTCCCCAGGTGAGCCAGGGCATCCATCCGGCCCCCGTCGACGGCGCGGCCCTCGGCCACATCGGTGCCGGCCACGATGTGCTGCCGGCCGAGTTCGGCTACTTCCTGCCGCAGAGCCGCCGCATGCATCCCGCTCTCAGTGCAGTCGTCTCACGCCTCAGCTACGAGGGCGAGCTGAGTTCGCACCCCACGGCGGCGGCGCGCCACCTCGACGGTGTCGAGCCGGGTCTGCACGCCGTGCCCGTGCACCACGATGGCGACGCGACGTCGTCGATCGACGAGGCGCACGCCGTGCTCGAGCTCGCGCGCGAGCTCATCGGCCTGCCGTGGACCGACGGCGAGCGGCGTCCGCTCGCCCCGAACGACCTCATCGTGGTGACGCCGTACAACGCGCAGGTGGAGCTCGTGCGCGACACCCTCGACGCCGCGGGGCTCTCGGATGTGCGGGTCGGCACGGTCGACAAGTTCCAGGGGCAGGAAGCGGTCGTCTCGATCGTGACGCTCGCCGCCTCGTCCGCCGAGGATGTGCCGCGCGGCATCGAGTTCCTGCTCTCGCGCAACCGCCTCAACGTCGCGATCTCGCGCGCGCAGTGGGCGTCGTACCTGGTGCATTCGCCGCGGCTCGTCGATCACCTGCCTGCCAAGCCCGACGGCTTCGCGCTGCTCAGCCGGTTCATCGAGCTCGTGCGCTGAGACACGCTCCGAGCCGCGTGGCATGCCCGCGGGCCGTCGTCGCGTGACGCCATCACGGGCCAGTTGGCGCGCGGTATCCCGAACCGTGTGCGCACGATACTCTTGAGGTTGGGCGCATTGCGCCTATTCCCGCCCAGAGCTGGGCGACCGGGGGGTTCCGTTCGGAAGCTGCCAGGCGCGGAGACGGCGAGTTCGTCACCCTCTGGCACCCGTCAGGCTGCCGCGCTCGCGTCACGCGACGCGGCAGCGGACGCCGTCGATGAGCTCTGCGCTGGCCCGCCTGCGCGAGCCTGAATCCTTCGGAAAACCGACGGCACGCCCAGCGGGCGCGCCGTCTCGCATGCCCTGGGTGATGTGACCAATTCGAGGGTAGACGAATCCTTCGGATTCACGGCCTTTGCGGGTAGCATCCGGAGAAGAGAAGAGGCACGAATGGATCGTCCATACGGATCGTATGCGGACGTTCTGCTCAAGGGTAGATATCGTCCGGGGAGCGTCATCGGCCGCGGGGGCATGGCGAAGGTCTACCGCGCGCGCGATGAGCAGCTGGGGCGCGACGTCGCGCTCAAGCTCTTCGGTGCGATCGCCTCCTCGACGACCTCGTCGCCCGTCTTCGACGCCGAGCTGCGGGTGCTCGCGTCGCTCAATCACCACGGCATCGTCACGCTGCTCGACGCCGGGATCGACGACTCGGTTCCCGAGGAGCCGCACCCGTTCCTCATCATGGAGCTCGTCACGGGTCCGAATCTCGAGCAGGCGATCGCCGCCGGGGAGCTGACCTCGCGCGCGATCGCCGAGATCGGCTACGACCTCTCGGAGGCGCTGCACTATGTGCACGGTCGCGGTGTCGTCCACCGCGATCTCAAACCCAGCAACGTGCTGCTCGTCGAGTACGGCGACGTCGGACTGCGCACGCGCGCCCGGCTCACCGACTTCGGCATCGCCTTCGACACGGCAGCTGCACTCGGGCCCGAAGAGACCAACACCACGGGCACGGCGGCGTACCTCAGCCCCGAGCAGGTGCTGCGCGACCTCGTGGGCCCCGCCTCCGACGTGTACGCCCTCGGCCTGCTGCTGCTCGAGTGCTTCACGCGGCACATCGAGTACCCCGGCGACCCGGCGACCTCGGCGGTGGCGCGTCTCAAGTCCGACCCTGTGATCCCGGGGGAGCTCACCGATTCCTGGCGGAGTCTCCTGGGCGGCATGCTGCAGCGTGATCCCGCGCAGCGTCCCCCCACCCGCGATGTGATGCTCGCGCTGCGGCAGATCATCATCGAGGATGCGGGGCGTCACCGTTCGCGTCCGGCGCCGCTCCCCGCCGAGGAGTCCGCGCGCATGAACGCGGTGCATCGCTATCTTCCGTACGCGCAGGCGAGCAACGAGGTGTTCGAGCGCGTCGCCAACCTCGCACGGCACGTCACGGATGCGCCCGTCGGGATCGTGAGCATCGTCGAGCACGACGACATCCGCTTCCTCGCGCATCCGGGCACCGAGCTCGCAGGGCTGCTGCGCGACGAGAGCCTGTGCGCGGGCGTCATCGCCGAGGATGCGCCGTGGGTGGTGGACAACTGCGTGATCGACGCACGTGCCGCCGAGAACGAGCTGGTCACGGGAGATTTCGGGATGCGGTTCTACGCCGGTGTGCCGATTCGCTCGCCCGAGGGGCACAACATCGGCGTGCTCTCGGTTCTCGACTTCCAGCCGCGGACGCTGACCGACGCGCAGGTGGATTCGCTGCAGGATCTCGCGGCGCTGGTCGCCGATGAGCTGGAGCTCAAGCTCGCGGCCAACCGCGTGCGCAGCGAGCTCAACCTCGCACCGAGCGATCCCGTCCGTCCCGGAGACCCCGTCGCGCGGCACGCCGAGACGTCGGAATCGGGCGCGCTCTCTCTGCCCCGCGCCGTCTGACGATTCGCGGGGAATAGGCCGAGAGTTCATGCGGTTGCATGAACACATGACTCTCGAATTCGGACTCGACACCTTCGGCGACGTGACCGTCGACCTCGACGGAACGCGCGTGAGCGACGCCCAGGTGATCCGCAACACCGTCGAACAGGGCGTGCTCGCCGACCGCGTCGGCGTCGATGTTTTCGGGGTCGGGGAGCACCACCGCGACGACTTCGCGGTGTCGGCTCCCGAGATGCTCCTCGCCGCCATCGCCGCCCGCACCGAGCGCATCACGCTCACGACCGCGGTGACCGTGCTCTCCTCCGACGACCCGGTGCGCGTCTTCGAGCGCTTCTCGACGCTGCACGCGATCTCGAACGGCCGCGCCGAGATCACGCTCGGCCGCGGCTCCTTCACCGAGTCGTTCCCGCTGTTCGGCTTCGACCTGCGCGACTACGAGGTGCTGTTCGAGGAGAAGATCGATCTGCTCGCCCAGCTGCTGCGGGAGGAGCCCGTCTCCTGGCAGGGCTCGACGCGGGCACCCCTCGTCGACGCTGACGTTCACCCCAAGACCGACGGCGGCCCGCTGCGCACCTGGGTGGGAGTGGGTGGTTCGCCGGAGTCGGTGGTGCGGGCAGCGCACTACGGATTCCCCCTCGCGCTCGCGATCATCGGCGGAGACCCGGCGCGCTTCGCACCGTTCGTCGACCTCTATCACCGTGCGCTCGCGCAGATGGGCAAGCCCACGCTTCCGGTGGGCGTGCACTCGCCGGGATTCATCGCCGACACCGACGCCGAGGCGCGCGAGCTCGCCTGGCCGCACTACCGCAAGATGGCCGATCGAATCGGAGCCGAGCGCGGCTGGCCGCCCGCCACACGGGACTCGTTCGAGCACGAGATCGACCACGGATCGCAGTACATCGGTTCGCCTGAGACGGTCGCGCAGCGCATCGCGCGTACCGTCCAGACGCTCGGCGTGCAGCGTTTCGATCTCAAGTACGCATTCGGCACCCTGCCGCACGAGCACCTCATGCACGAGATCGAGCTGTACGGCGAGGTGGTGATCCCGCGCGTTCGCGAACTGCTCGCCGAGAGCGCGCACGCGGGCGCGGCGGCCCAGCCGCAGCACGACTGAGGCACTCTCGCGGTTCACGCGACGCACGCATAGGCTCGGTTCATGCCCGCGCGCGAATACGTCCGTCGATTCCGCGGCACGCGCTATGTGAGCGTGCGGCAGCGCCACGGGCGCTTCACGCTCGCGGTCACCGAGATCGGCGCGCGTCGCGCCGGGCAGCCGGCGTTCGTGCTGGTGCACGGCATCGGGGTGTCGTCGCGGATGTTCCTGCCCCTCACGCTGCGGCTCGCGCGGGAGGGCAGCGTTCACCTCGTGGATCTCCCTGGCTACGGTTTCGCGCCGGATCCGAAGACGCACGTGAGCCTCGACGACCACGTGGAGGTCGTCGCCGCTCTCGTGCGCGACGCGGGTCTCGACCCGGTTGTGCTCATCGGCCACTCGATGGGCGCGCAGGTGGTCACGGCCGTGGGGGAGCGCTATCCCGACTTGGTCGACCGGATCGTGCTCATCGCACCCACGATCGAACCCGAGCGGCGCACCGCGTCGCGCGCTGTCGTGAGTCTGCTGCGCGACAGTCTGCGCGAGCCGTTCGTCGTGAGCTGGATCGCGTTCACCGACTACCTCTTCCGGTGCGGTCTGCCGTACCTCATCCGCCAGTTCCCCGTGCTGCTGGATGACGCCCTCGAGGACCGCATCGCGCAGGTGTCGCACCCGATGCTCATCGTGCACGGCGAACGCGACGCGGTCGTGTCGCGCGCGTGGTGCGTCGAGCTCGCCGAACGCTCGGGTGCGCGGTTCGTCGAGGTTCCCGGCCCGCACTCGGTGATGTACTCCGACCCGGAGGTCATCGTCGCCGAGATCCTCGCGCTCGTCGCGGGTGCCGAGGAGCGGTCGTGACGACCCCGGTGGAGGGCCCCGACGCCGAAGCGCCCGCCGTCGTGCCGCGAGGACGGGTGCGCCACGTGGGCGCCATCGTGGGCGACCTGCCGAACGCGCTCCGATTCCGCACGCGTGCTCTCTCGTCCTGGCCGGTGCCGCCCGCGTTCGCGGAAGGCTCCCGTCGCCCCGTCGTGCTCATCCCGGGTGTGTACGAGCGCTGGCACTACCTGCGCCCGGTCGCGGATGCGCTGCACGCCGCGGGGCATCCGGTGCACGCGATCCTGCGACTCGGGCTCAACAGTCGGCCGGTCCCGTGGTCGGCGGGAGTGGTGTCGGCGCGCATCCGAGACCTCGACCTTCGGGATGCGGCGATCGTGGCGCACTCGAAAGGCGGACTCATCGGGAAGCACGTGATGGCGTTCGGGGATCCCGAGCGGCGTGTGGATCGGATGATCGCCGTGGCCACACCGTTCGGAGGATCGGCGCTGGCGGATCGCATGCCGGCGCCGTCGCTGCGCATCTTCAGTCCGTCGCATCCGGTGATCCGCAGGCTGGAGGCGGCGTCCCACGTGAACGAGCGGATCACCTCGATCGCACCCCGGTGGGATCCGCACATCCCCGGCGGCTCGCAGCTCGCCGGCGCGCGCAACATCACGCTCGATGTGATGGGGCACTTCCGGGTCCTCACCGATCCGCGTCTGCCGGCTCTCGTCGTGGATGAGGTCGCGCGCACACGCTGACGCGTCGCGTCAGGCGGAGTCGCGCCAGACGATCGGGGTCGGCAGCACGATGCCGGCTTCCGGATGGGCGGCTCCCGCGAGCTGTGCGAGCACGCTGCGCGCCGCTTCGGTGCCGAGGGCGCTCGCGGGCTGCGAGACGGTCGAGAGCAGCGGATCGGTGCGGGTCGCCCACGCGGAGTCGTCGAAGCCGACGATGCCGACGTCGCGGGGGATGCTGCGGCCCGCGGAGCGGAGGGCGTCGACGGCGCCCGCGGCGACCGAGTCGGCGGCGGCGAACACGCCGTCGATGTCGGGGTGGCGCTCGAGGAGGGCGCGCATGCCGGCGACGCCGGCCGAGTACGAGTACAGCGGCACCTCTTCGACGAGCGAGGCGTCGAAGCGGTCGCCGAGGGCCTCGCGGAAGCCCGAGAGGCGATCCGATCCTGAATCGCGGTCGAGCGCGGCGGCGATCATGCCGATGCGGCGTCGACCGGTGTCGCGCAGACGCTCGACGATGGAGCGCGCGGCGCCGAAGTTGTCGATGCCCACCCACGGCGCGTCGATGCCGGGCGGATGGCCGACGAACGCGACGGGCAGCGAGAGTCGCTGCACGGCGATGCCGATGGGGTCGTGGTCGCGCGCGGAGACGATGATCGCGCCGTCGACGAACCCGCCGCTCAGGTACCGGGCGACGCGCTCGGTGTCGCGTTCGGTGTCGACCACGAGGCACACCATCTGGTAGTCCGACTCGGAGAGCGCGGTGTTGGCGCCGAGCATGATGTTGCCGATGTTGGGGTCTTCGAGGAACAGCGAGTGCGGCTCGTGCACGATGAATCCCACCGCCTGAGTGCGCTGCATGACGAGGTTGCGCGCGGCCGTGTTCGGCACATAGCCGACCTCGAGGATCGCGGCCTCGATGGCTTCGCGGGCCTCACGGGAGACGTACATCCGGCCGTTGAGCAGGCGGCTCACGGTGCCCCGCGAGACCCCGGCGACACGGGCGACGTCGTGGACGGTCGCGCGGCGCACGGGAAGGGGTGAGGAAGCCATGCTCATCAGGATATCCACGGGTTCGGTTTGACACGTTCGCCACGACGTGCCTAGTGTGTGCACGTTCACACATTCTCCTACCCTTTCTCGGTCATGGGTGTGTGTGCACGTGCACAGGGTGCCCCCAGCATCACGTCCCCCCACAGCACTACCCGCAGCGCCACCGCAACGGAGCGAGGAGATTCACGCCATGCAGTCCACGTCGAAGATCGAGACCCACGAGGTCTTCACGACGACGGGCGTGCTCCTCGGCTGCGACTACAACCCCGAGCAGTGGGACCGCGACGTGTGGCGCGAGGACGTCGCCCTCATGAGCGAACTCGGCATCGGCATCGTCGCGATCAACATCTTCGGCTGGGCGAGCGTGAACCCCGCCGAGGGCGTGTGGGACTTCGAGAGCCTCGACGCCATCATCGAGCTGCTGCACGAGAACGGCATCCGCCTCAACCTCGGCACGGGAACCGCGTCCCCCGCCCCGTGGCTCACCGCCAAGCACCCCGAGCTGCTTCCCGTCGCAGACGACGGCACCACACGGTTCCCGGGAGGCCGCCAGGCGTGGTGCCCGAGCTCGCCGGTCTTCCGCGAGCACGCGCTCGAACTGGCCGGTCGCATCGCCGAGCGCTACGGATCGCACCCTGCGCTCGCGCTCTGGCACGTCTCCAACGAGCTCGGCTGCCACAACGTGCACTGCCACTGCGAGACCAGCACCCGTGCGTTCCGCGACTGGCTGAAGGCCCGCTACGGCACCGTCGAGGCGCTCAACGACGCCTGGGGCACGAGCTTCTGGAGCCAGCGCTACAGCGACTTCGAGCAGATCCTCACGCCCATGCGCAACCTCTCGTTCCGCAACCCCGGTCAGGCGCTCGACTTCCGCCGGTTCAGCTCCGACGAACTCCTCGACTACTACCGTGCCGAGCGCGCCGTCATCCGTCAGCACAGCGACAAGCCTGTGACGACCAACTTCATGGTCACCGCCCACATCCGCGGTATGGACTACTGGACGTGGGCGCCCGAGATGGATGTCATCGCGAACGACCACTACCTCGACCACCGCCTGCCGTTCCCGAACGCCGAGCTGTCGTTCTCCGCGGATGCGACTCGCGGCCTCGCGCAGGGCGAGCCCTGGTTCCTCATGGAGACCGCGCCGAGCGCCGTCAACTGGCAGCCGCACAACATCGCGCGCCCGACAGGCGGTCTGCTGCGCAGCATCGCCACCCACGTGGCGCGCGGTGCCGATGCGATCTGCTTCTTCCAGTGGCGTGCGTCCGTTCAGGGCAGCGAGAAGTTCCACTCCGCCCTCGTGCCGCACGCGGGCACCGACTCGCGCCACTGGCGCGAGGTGAGCGAGATGGCGCGCGTGCTCGGCGCGCTCGGCGAGGTCGTCGGCACCCGCACCCAGGCGGATGTCGCTCTCGTCTTCAGCTGGGAGTCGTGGTGGGCGGCAGACGGTGAGCCGCGCCCGAGCACGGACGTCCACTACCTCGAGCAGGTGCACGCGGCGTACATCGCGCTGCGCGCCTCCGGCGTGACGGTCGACATCCTCGCCCCCGGCGCCTCGCTCGAGGGCTACCGCCTCGCGGTCATCCCGATGCTGCACATCCTCGCCGACGCGGATGCGGCGGCCATCGAGCAGTTCGTCGCCGCGGGCGGCACCGCGCTCGTCACCTACCTCTCGGGCGTCGTCGATGCTCAGGATCGCGTCGAACTCGGAGGTTACCCCGGTAAGCTCCGCGAGGTGCTCGGCCTGCTGGTCGAGGAGTTCGCGCCCGTCCTCCCCGGAACGACGCTGACCCTCGGCTCCGGTGCCGCGGCGTCGACCTGGGCGGAGCTCGTGACCCCGCGCGGAGCCGACGTCATCGACACCTTCGCCGACGGCCCCGTCGCCGGCGAGCCCGCCCTGACCCGTCACACCTACGGCGAGGGCGAGGCCTGGTACCTCGCGACGACGCCGTCGGATGGCGACTACGCGGCCATCGTCGCGCGCATCGCGCGCGCCGCAGGCGCGACCATCATGCCCGGCGCAGGCAGGGATGTGGAGGTCGTGCGTCGCGCTGACGGCGACCGCAGCTTCCTCTTCGTCATCAACCACGGCATCGAGAGCATCGACGTTCCCACCGCGGGCGTCGAGCTCATCACCGGGGAGACCCTCACGACGCACACGACCGTTCCGGCTGGCGCCGTCCGCATCATCAAGGAGGTGCACGCATGACCAGAACCGCCGTCGCCACGACGGCGCGTCGTGGCCGCAAGAATCAGCACACCGGGGCGATCATCGCCCTGCTGACACCCTTCGGCATCGCGTTCGCGCTGTTCTACATCGCGCCGATCATCATCGCCGTCTGGCAGTCGATGCTCGTCGTCGAGCGTGAGGGAACGTTCGGCAAAGCCACGCAGGTGTTCGGCGGCTTCGCCCAGTACGCCCTCGTGTTCCAGAACGCCGAGTTCCTGGCCGCGATCGGCCGTGTGCTGCTGTTCGGGGTCGTGCAGGTTCCCGTCATGCTGGGGCTCGCGCTGCTGTTCGCGCTCCTGCTCGACTCGCCGCTCGTTCGCGGACGCCGCTTCTTCCGCCTCGCGTTCTTCGTGCCCTACGCCGTTCCCGGCGTCATCGCGGCGATCATGTGGGGCTTCATGTTCTCCCCGAACCTGTCGCCGTTCTCGGCGATCACGAAGAACGTCGACTTCCTCGGCGCTGACCTCATCCTCTGGTCGATCGCGAACGTCGTCACATGGGTGTTCGTGGGCTACAACATGCTCATCATCTACTCCTCGCTCCTGTCGATCCCGACGGAGATCTACGAGGCGGCCCGCATCGACGGCGCGAGCCAGTTCCGCATCGCCTGGTCGATCAAGATCCCGCTCGTGCGCCCCGCGATCACGATGACGGCGGTGTTCTCGATCATCGGAACGCTGCAGCTGCTGGCCGAGCCCCAGGTCATGAAGTCCTTCAGCTCGGCTGTCACCAGCACCTTCACCCCGAACATGACGGTCTTCGCGACCGCAGCCGTGCCCAACACGAGCCTCGCCGCCGCGCAGTCGGTCGTGCTCGCTCTGGCGACCTTCGTGCTGTCGTTCTTCTTCCTGCGCTTCGCGAACAAGAGGAGCATCTGATGTCGAAATCCGCCTCCCTCGCCTACAAGCAGGAGCCGCTTCTCTCGCGCGCCGCGGCGATGCTCATCATGGGCGTCTTCACGCTCTACTTCCTCGTCCCGATCTGGTGGCTGTTCGTCGCCTCCACGAAGGACAAGGGCGACATCCTCACCACAGCCCCGCTGTGGTTCGCCGACTTCAACTTCTTCGAGAACCTGGGTGCTCTCACCGAGTACCGCGGCGGCGTGTACTTCCAGTGGCTGCTCAACTCGGCCCTCTACGCGGGCCTCGGAGCGCTCGTCGCGACCGTGTTCGCGGGCATGGCGGGCTACGCGCTCTCCAAGTACCAGTTCCGCGGCCGCGACACGGTGTTCAACGTGATCCTGGGCGGCGTGCTCGTGCCGAGCACAGCTCTCGCCCTGCCGCTGTTCCTCATGTTCAGCCAGGTGGAGCTCACGAACACCTTCTGGGCCGTGTTCCTGCCCTCCATCGCGAGCCCCTTCGGCGTCTACCTGTCGCGCATCTTCGCCGCGCAGGCTGTTCCGGATGAGGTGCTCGAGGCGAGCCGTCTCGACGGCTCGGGGGAGCTGCGCACGTTCTTCACGATCGGATGGCGACTCATGCTTCCGGGCCTCGTGACCGTGTTCCTGTTCCAGTTCGTGACCATCTGGAACAACTTCTTCCTGCCGCTCATCATGCTGCGCAGCGAGGAGCTGTTCCCCGTCACGTTCGGCCTCTACGCCTGGAACACGCAGCTCAACCAGATTCCCGAGCTCCGCAGCTACGTGCTGATCGGCGCACTCATCTCGATCATCCCCCTGATCGTCATGTTCCTCTCACTTCAGCGCTTCTGGCGCAACGGCGTCGGTGCAGGCGCCATCAAGTGAGACACCCTGTCGTACAGCGACGCTGTGCGGCATCCCCACCAAGAAAGGAAAGACCGGAATGCAGCAACGCAAGGTAGCGGTCGGCGCGGTCGCTCTTGTCTCCACGCTCGTTCTCACCGGATGTGCCAGTGACACGGGTTCCAACGGCGAAGCAGCCGTCGACTGCTCGCCCGCCGGCGAGGCCGTCACGCTCGAGTTCACCTCGTGGATCCCGGGCATCGAGGAGGTCGTCGGCATCTGGAATGACGCGAACCCCGACATTCAGGTGAAGGTTCAGACGGGGCCCAACGGCAACGGCGGAACCTACAAGAACTTCTTCAACCAGCTCGCCGCCGGCGACGCGCCCGACCTCGGCCAGATCGAGTACGACGCGCTCCCGAACTTCGTCGTGCAGGACGGCCTCACCGACATCAGCGTGTGCGAGGACGTCGTCAAGGCCGAGTCCGAGTTCGTTCCGTGGACGTGGGGTCAGGTGACCCTCGGCGGCGGAGAAGCTGTCTACGGCGTCCCGCAGGATTCGGGCCCCATGGCGCTGTTCTACCGCGCCGACCTGTTCGAAGCGAACGGCATCGCCATTCCGACGACCTGGGACGAGTACAAGGAGGCCGCGAAGGCGGTGCGTGCAGCCGGCGGCTACATCACCAACTTCTCGACCGCTGACATCAACCAGTTCGCGGGCTTCGTGTGGCAGGCCGGCGGCTCGTGGTTCTCGAGCGAGGGCGACGCCTGGACCGTCGACCTGGCCGACGACGCGTCGGTCAAGGTCGCCGAGTACTGGCAGAGCATGATCGACGAGGACCTCGTCGCCACCTACCCGGCGTGGACCGACGAGTGGAACAACGCCTACAACTCGAGCACGGTCTGGTCCTGGACCTCGGCCGTGTGGGGTGCCAACTCCATCTCGAGCGGCGCTCCCGACACCGCTGGCAACTGGGCTGTCGCCCCGGCGCCGCAGTGGACCGAGGGCGCTGAGGAGGCCGGCAACTGGGGCGGCTCCTCGACCGCCGTCTTCACGGGCACGGATCACCTCTACGAGGCGACCAAGTTCGCGCTCTGGCTCAACACCTCCGAGGAGGCGCTGACCGCGCTCAACTCGCTCGCCAACCTGTACCCGGCGACGCTCGAGGGCATGCAGCTCCCCGCACTCAAGGAGGGCGTCGAGTTCTACGGCGGCCAGCCCATCTACGACGTGTTCGCCACCGCCGCTGAGCAGGTCAGCCCCGACTTCGTGTGGGGTCCGACCATGACCCAGACCTACGCGGACGTCTCGGACGGCTTCGGCAAGGCAGCGACCGGCTCGGGCACCCTGCTCGACGCGCTGGAGAAGGGCACCGCGAAGACCATCGCGGCGTTCAAGGCTCAGTCGATCCCGGTCAACGAGTAGTCAGGTCGATCAGCAAGACTCGCCCCGTGGACGTCACTCGACGTCCACGGGGCGCGTCGCGTCTCCACCCCCCCCACGATCCGAGAGGACCTTCCCCGATGACCGCACAGCACGTCGCATCACGAATCGTCGACCTCGTCGGCGGCGGGGTGCGGTTCGCGCTCCTCTCTGATGCGCGCGGAGTGCGCGTGCTGCACTGGGGCTCGGCGGAGGTCGACGATCTCGAAGCGCTTGCGGCGTCGTCGCTGCCCGCCGTGACGTTCAGCTCGTTCGATGCCCCGCGCATTCTGAGCGTGCTGCCCGTCGAATCCGACGGATGGTCGGGCGCGCCCGCGCTCGCGTGGCACCGGGCCGGCACGAGCAGCGCACCCCAGCCCGACGTCGTGGGCATCGACGAGTTCGAGGTTCCCGGCGGCGGGGGTGTCGTCGTGCGATTCGCCGACGGCATCGCGCGTGTCGCGATCGACCTCCGCATCCAGCTGGATCGCTTCGGCGTGCTCACCGCATCGCTCGCCGTGACGAGCACCGCGAGCGCCCGCGCCCTGCCCCTCGACCTCGTCGCCGCGCGCATCGTGCTGCCGCTTCCCGAGCGCGCCGCCGAGATCGTCGACCACACGGGTCGCTGGACGGGTGAACGTGCCCCGCAGCGGCAGGACGTCGTCGACGGCTCGCACTCGCGCGCCGTGCGCCGTGGACGCCCCGGGCACGATGCTCCGTTCCTCACCATGGTCGGCACGCCGGGGTTCGGATTCCGCTCCGGGGAGCTCTGGGCCGCACACCTCGCGTGGAGCGGCAACCACGAGGTGCATGTGGAGCGTCTCCCCGAGGGCGCTGGTGTGCACCGGTCGGTGCTCGTCGTCGGCGAGCTGCTCGCTCCCGGCGAAGTGCGTCTGCGGGCGAACGACCGCTACGAGTCGCCCGAGCTCGTCGCGACGTGGAGCGAGGACGGCATCGACGGCGCGAGCGCCCGGCTTCACGCATACGCACGCAACCTCGCGGCGCACCCCAGCACCCCGCGTCCGCTCGTGCTCAACACATGGGAAGCCGTGTACTTCGACCACGATTCGGCCAAGCTCACCGAACTCGCCGAGGTCGCCGCACGCGTGGGCGTGGAGCGCTTCGTGCTCGACGACGGCTGGTTCCCGGCGCGCCACAGCGACCGTGCGGGCCTCGGCGACTGGATCGTCGACGAGGAGTCGTGGCCCGACGGGCTGCGCCCGCTGTCGGATCGCGTGCACGAACTCGGCATGGAGTTCGGCCTGTGGTTCGAACCCGAGATGGTCAACCTCGATTCGGATCTCGCGCGCATCCACCCGGACTGGATCCTCGGATCCCGCGAGGAGTGGCGCCACCAGCTCGTGCTCGACCTCGGCAACCCCGCCGTGTACGCGCACCTGCTCGAGAAGATGAGCACCGTCATCGCGGAGGCGAAGGTCGACTTCATCAAGTGGGATCACAACCGGGAGCTCCACGCTCCCGTCTCGTCCTACCTCGGCCGTGCGAGCGTCGGCAGCCAGACGCGCGCCGTGTACGCGCTCATGGACGAGCTGCGTGAGCGGCATCCGGGGCTCGAGATCGAGGCATGCGCCTCGGGCGGCGCGCGCGCCGACCTCGGCGCCCTGTCGCACGCGCAGCGCGTGTGGGCCTCCGACAGCAACGACCCCATCGAGCGCCAGCTCATCCAGCGCTGGACAGGCACCCTCCTGCCTCCCGAGGTCACGGGCTCGCACGTCGGGCCGCCGCGCGCCCACACGACCCACCGCGAGGCGAGCCTGTCGTTCCGGATGCTCACGGCGCTCTTCGGGCACGCGGGCATCGAATGGGATGTCACCGAATGCACCGAGGAGGAGCTCGAGGCCCTCACCCGGTGGACGGCGCTCTACCGCGAGCTGCGCCCCCTGCTGCACACCGGCATCACGGTGCGCGCCGACTCGACCGACACGGGGGAGCTCCTGCACGGTGTCGTGTCGGAGGACGCCTCGCATGCGGTGTTCGCCTGGATCCGCACCGCGACCTCGACGCGCGCCTTCACGCCGCGCACCGCGATCCCCGGCCTCGACCCGACACGCCGATACGAGGTGCGCGTGCGGGACGATCTGGGCGAGGCATCGCGCCACCAGATCACCGACCCGGCGTGGTTCCTCGCCGCACGCGCGGGGGAGCCGTTCGTCGTCAGCGGGTCGCTTCTGACGCGGGAAGGTCTTCCTCTGCCGCTTCTGGACCCGGGTGCAGGTCTGCTGCTGGAGCTTCGGGCCGCGGATCCGACACCTCGTCCGCGTCGTCGAGCGCGAGCGTCGGCAGCTGGGCTGTGAACGACTCGGGATCGCCGATCGGCTGAGCGGGGGAGCCCGGCTCGACAGGAGCGGGCTCGATCGCCTCGACCCGGGTCGGGGGAGGCGGGATCGCGCTCCCGCCGACGGCGCCCGCCGAGATGGTGACGAGCGCGAGTGCGGCGAGCACCCCGCCACGCGGTGGGCCCATGCTAGGGCTCCCCCATTCGGGGGTCAATCGCTCAGGCGCGAGGGGCCTCCAGCACCCCGATCGCGGTGAGCTTCTCCGCGAGCTCGGCGCCATCCGAACCCCACACCCAGGGAACGGCGCCCTCGTCTTCGTCGTGCCCTGACCGTCCACCCGCGAACACCGCTTCGCTCTTCGTGAGCTGACGGATCGCCACCGCCGCGACGCTCTCGGGATGATCCTTCACGAGCTCCGCATAGCGCTGTTCGTCGTGCTGGCCATCGTCGCCCACGAGGAGCCACTTCACGTGCGGGAACTCGGCGACCAGGCGACGCAGATTGGACTTCTTGTGCTCGGCGCCCGACCGGAACCAGCCGTCGATCGTGGGGCCCCAGTCGGTGAGCAGCAGGGGACCCCGCGGGTACAGGTGGCGAGTGAGGAAGCGGTTGAGCGTGAGCAGGGTGTTCCAGGCCCCCGTCGACACGTAGACGATGGGCGAGCCGGGGTGCGACGACACGAGGCGGTCGTAGAGCACCGACATCCCGGGCACCGGACGCCGCGCATGCTCGTTGAGCACGAACGTGTTCCAGGCGGCCACGAACGGCCGGGGGAGGGCCGTCACGAGCACGGTGTCGTCGATATCCGACACGATTCCGAACGTCACGGCTGCATCCACGATGAACACGGGCATCTCCACCGCGTCCGCGCCCTCGATCGAGAGCAGGAGACTCTGCCACCCGGGTACGAGATCGACCTCAAGCCGCACATCCACGAGCCCACCTCGGTCCGCCGTGACCGCATGCATGGCGCCCCCGGCCTCCACCTGGATCGTCGCGTGCGCGACGTGGACGCTCGTGAAGCTGCGCCAGCCGCGGATGCCGCGCGAGCGTTCGGGAGCGCGGCGATCGGGCTTCTGGAGGATGACGCGGGCGAGCACGCGCGTCCAGCCGTCGCCGCCGTATCCCACGAACGGGATGATCGTGGGCACGAGCCCGCGGCGCCTCGCGCGTCGCTCACGGAAACGGTGGAAGCGATCCTCGAGCCGAGCCGCGTAGTGTGCGCGCCGCGTCGGAGGGGTCTGTCCCTCGGGGGACACGGCGGAATGCATCCTCCCAGTCTTGCATGCCGGATACGCGGTTTCCTCAGCGTGTGTCAAGTGTTCGCGGGGTACGATTTCCTCACACATTCCCGAGGAGAATCAGTGCCCGACACTCTCACAGCGCCGCCACCCGCACAGCTGATCCGCAACGAGCCCATGCAGGCTCGCAGCACCGCCCGTCTTGCCGCTCTGCTCGACGCCGCCGCAGCGGTCGTCGCCGACATCGGCTACGAGCGACTCACCACCGCGATGGTGGCGGAAGGCGCGGGAGCGTCGATCGGCACGGTGTACCGCTACTTCCCCGACCGCATCGCCGTGCTCCAGAGCCTCGCCGCCCGTAACGAGGACCGCATCACGGCGAAGGCCCTCGAGGTCATCGATGACCCGGCGCACACCGACTGGAAGTCGGCACTCGCGGCGTCGCTGGATGTGTTCATCGAGTTCCACCGTGTCGAGCCCGGCTTCACGTCGCTGCGTCTCGGCGACGTCGTCGACCTGCGCCCCGCCGAGGGCGAGCCCCGCAACTCGGTCATGGCCGACAACCTCTACTCGGCTCTCGTCGCGCGCTTCGACCTCGCCGACACCGCCGAGATGCGTGCCGGCTTCGAGGCGGCTTTCATCGCCGCCGACGCTCTGGTGACGCGTGCGTTCGCCCGCGACCCGCAGGGTGACGAGGCGCGCCTGGCGACCGCGAAGGCCGCCGCCGCTGCGATCATGTCGGCGGTGCTGCCCGAGTAATCGAGCCACAGCGACTGATTGAGAGGACCCCGTACGGCACACGCCGCACGGGGTCCCCTCATTTCGCGTCTTCGATCGTCGTCGCGTCGCCGTCGCCGGGGCGCTCCCAGTGGCGTGCCTGCGAGCGCTCGATCAGCTTCTTGCCGACCACGACCGCGATCAGGAACGCGACGATGATGCCGACGAACACGTAGCCGGCCCAGTGCAGCTGCTCGGAGAGCTGCCGGTAGGAGCCGGCGGCAGCGGATCCGACCGACACGTAGGCGACCGCCCACAGCACACATGCGGGCACCGTCCACGCCATGAAGCGCCGGTAGCGCATGTTGCTCATCCCCACGGTGAGCGGCACGAGCGAGTGCAGCACGGGCAGGAAGCGCGAGATGAACACGGCGATGCCGCCGCGGCGGTCGACGTAGTTCTCGGCGCGCACCCAGTTGTGCTCGCCGATGCGACGTCCGAGGCGCGAGTGGCGGATGCGCGGTCCGAAGAAGCGCCCGAGCGCGAATCCCACGCTCTCGCCTCCGAGGGCGCCGATGATGACGGCGATCGTGAGAGCGATGAACTCGGCGGGGTTCGCGACGGCGGTCGCGGCGACGATCACGATCGAGTCGCCCGGCACGACGAGGCCGACGAGCACCGACGTCTCGAGGAAGATGCCGATGCCGGCGATGATCGTGCGCAGCACAGGGTCGACCGATTGGACGGCATCGAGGATGGCGGTGAGGATGTCGTTCACGTCGAGCGCTCCGGTGCAGACGGGGTTCTGATGTCGGTGTGGGGCATCGGGCGACGCAGGGCGTTCAGCCGCAGCTCCCACGTCGCGAGCCGACCCGGCTCTTCGGCGAGCTGTGCGGGGCCGCCCCGCCACGCGGTGACGATGCGGACCCCGTGGAGGGCGTTGACGGCCCAGACTTCGAGCCCGTCGAGCTCGTCGGGGGTCGCTCGCTCGGCGGAGGTCGCGATGCCGAGCGCGGTCGCGAGCGCGAGGATGCTGCGCAAGGTCACGCTGTCGACCCGTTCGAGACCCTCCTCCGGGAAGCACAGCGAGCTTCCGCGCCACCAGCAGAGTGCCGTCGTCGACCCGTCGACGATGTGACCCTCCGGGCTCAGGATGACGGCGTCGTCGGCGCCCTGCGCCTGCACCTCGGTGCGCAGACGCAGCATTGCGGAGAGATCGGGGCCCTTGGTCGCGGGCTGGGTGCGGGGGTCCCGGCCGTCATGCGTCGCGAGCACGAGCGAGCGGCTGCGTGCCGGAGCCTCCCGGATGCGCAGCAGCAGCTGCGGGGCGCCGCGCTGTTCGCGCAGTTCCACGCGTGGGAACCAATCGCCTTCCCGCGGCAGGGCGGCGATCGACGCATCCCAGAACCCGCGGGCGTCGAGCGCGGATGCGGCGTCCGCGGGGATGCCGCGCAGGAATCGCTCCCGATGCAGATCGAGCCCGCGCACCGAACCATCCGCGACGAGCCACGAATCCGCGACGAGGGTGCGTGCAGGGTGCACGTCGCAGTCGTCGCGCGGAACGAGCTCGGAGTCGGTCCACAGCGACGACGCCGCGGGGGAAGGGTGCAGCGCGCTCATAAGATCAGGCTATGCGTCCTGGGCTCGTGCGACATCAGCTCTCCGGCGTATTCGAGGCTGCGAGACTCTTCGACGCCATGCATCCCGAGGGGGATGCGTTCTGGCTCGATTCGGGACAGGCAGGCCGTGCCTTTCTCGGCACCGGCGAGCGGATCGCTCTGCCGCAGGGGGAGGTGCTGCCGCGACTGCGTGCCGAACTCGCCGCCATGAGCGTGCCGTCGGCGCTCGGGCGCGTGCCGCTCGGAGTGGTCGGATGGTTCGGCTACGAGCTGCGCGAGGAGACGACGGGCGAGATGGTGCGCGAGCGCGGTCCGCTTCCGGATGCCGCGTTCCTGCGTGTGGATCGACTCATCGAGGTGCACCCCGACGGCACGGCCGCGCTGCTCGCCCTCGGCGACGCGTGGACGGGGGAGCTGGCCGCGTGGCGCGACCAGACGGCGTCCCTCGCCGTGGCCGCGATGGAGCGCCCCCGCCCGGCGCATCGCGCGGGCCGCATCACGGCCGAGCCGGTGTGGCGTGACGACCCCGAGCGCTACCTCGAGAGTGTCCGGGCGTGCCAGGCCGCGATCCACGAGGGCGAGGCGTATCAGCTGTGCCTCACGAGCGAGGTGCGCGTCGCAGGCTCGTTCGACGCACGCGCGGTGTTCGACGCCGTGCGCGCGACCGGGGCGACGCACCACGGCGGACTCATCCGCATCGGCGAGTCATCCCTCGTCTCCGCCTCACCCGAGCGCTTCCTCGAGGTCGACGCCGACGGCCTCGTGCAGACGAGCCCCATCAAGGGCACCCGCCCGCGGCATCCCGACCCCGACGAGGATGCGCGCCTCGCGGATGAGCTTCTCGCGAGCGAGAAGGAGCGCGCCGAGAACCTCATGATCGTCGACCTCATGCGCAACGACCTGTCGCGCGTCTGCGAGACGGGCTCCGTGGCCGTCACGCGCCTCCACGTCGTCGAGCCGTACCCGCGGGTGCATCAGCTCGTCTCGACCATCCAGGGGCGGCTGCGACCCGCTGCGACCGCGATCGACGCCGTCGCAGCGTGCTTCCCCGCCGGATCGATGACGGGCGCCCCCAAGCTCCGCGCGGTCCGGATCCTCGATGAGCTCGAGCAGCGGCCGCGCGGTCCGTACGCAGGTGCGTTCGGCTACCTCGCCGCCGACGGCTCCGCGGACCTCGCGATGACGATCCGCACGATCGTGATCGATCCGGACGGCGCGACGGTGGGCGCGGGTGGCGGCATCACGGCGCTGTCGGTGCCCGAGGAGGAGCTCGCCGAGGCACGCCTCAAAGCGGCCGCTCTGCTCGATGACCTCGCGGCCTCCGTCCAGCCGCAGCGCGAGTAACCTGGAGAGGTTGCCATCCGAAAGGGAGAGCCACCCGTGACCCAGCACGAGCAGGGCGAGACGCCCGGCGCCGACGAGTACGACTTCCGCCGCATCCAGGAGCACTGGCTCCCCGTGTGGGACGAGATGAAGCCGTTCTCGACCGATGACCCCACCGACGAGCGCCCACGCAAATACGTGCTCGACATGTTCCCGTACCCGTCGGGCGACCTGCACATGGGGCACGCGGAGGCATACGCCCTCGGCGACGTCATCGCGCGCTACTGGCGCATCCGCGGCCACAACGTGCTGCACCCCATCGGATGGGACTCCTTCGGCCTCCCCGCCGAGGGCGCCGCGATCAAGCGCGGCATCGACCCGCGCGAGTGGACCTACGAGAACATCGCCCAGCAGCGCGCGTCGATGCGCCGCTACGCGACGAGCTTCGACTGGGATCGCGTGATCCACACGTCCGACCCCGAGTACTACAAGTGGAACCAGTGGCTGTTCCTCAAGCTCTACGAGAAGGGCCTCGCGTACCGCAAGGCCAGCTGGGTCAACTGGTGCCCCTTCGACCAGACGGTGCTCGCGAACGAGCAGGTCGTCGACGGCCGGTGCGAGCGCTGCGACAACGTCGTCACCAAGAAGAAGCTCACCCAGTGGTACTTCAAGATCACCGACTACGCGGACCGTCTGCTCGATGACCTCGACCAGCTCGAAGGCACCTGGCCGTCGAAGGTCATCGCGATGCAGCGCAACTGGATCGGCCGTTCGGTGGGTGCGGACGTCGACTTCGAGATCGAGGGCCTCGACGAGAAGGTGACGGTGTTCACCACGCGTCCCGACACCCTGTTCGGCGCCACCTTCATGGTCGTCGCACCGGATTCGGAGCTCGCCGCGAAGCTCGTCGCCGACGCCTCCGACGAGGTGAAGACGGCGTTCGCCGCCTACCTCGCCGAGGTGCAGAAGTCGAACGAGATCGAGCGCCAGGACGCCACCCGCGAGAAGACGGGTGTGCCGCTCGGCCGCTTCGCGATCAACCCCATCAATGGGGAGCGCATTCCGGTGTGGAGCGCCGACTACGTGCTCGCCGACTACGGTCACGGCGCGATCATGGCGGTGCCGGCCCACGATCAGCGCGACCTCGACTTCGCGCGCACCTTCGACCTCCCGGTGCGCCTCGTGGTCGACACGCGCGCGGCCGACGCTGAGGAGACCCTCGAGGAGATCGACCCCGCGGTCACGGGCGTCGCGCTCGTGGGCGACGGCGTGATGGTCGGCTCGGGGCCGCTCGACGGTCTGCGCAAGGCTGAGGCCGTTCCCGCCGCGATCGCCCACCTCGAGAAGCTCGGAACCGGTCGCGCGGCGAAGAACTTCCGTCTGCGTGACTGGCTCATCTCGCGCCAGCGCTACTGGGGAACCCCCATCCCGATCCTTCACACGGAGGACGGCCGTGAGATCCCTGTCGAGGAGTCGGCTCTGCCCGTGGCGCTGCCGCCGTCGGAGGGTCTCGACCTGCAGCCGAAGGGCACCTCGCCGCTCGGCGGTGCCGAGGACTGGGTGAACGTGACGCTGCCCGACGGCACCGTCGCGCGCCGTGACCCCGACACGATGGACACCTTCGTCGACTCGTCGTGGTACTTCCTGCGCTTCCTGTCGCCGAACGACGACACACAGGCGTTCGACGTCGAGGAGGCCAAGAAGTGGGCCCCCGTCGACCAGTACGTGGGAGGCGTCACGCACGCGATCCTGCACCTGCTGTACGCGCGCTTCATCACGAAGGTGCTGCACGACCTCGGCTACATCGACTTCGAGGAGCCGTTCACGGCGCTGCTCAACCAGGGCATGGTGCTCATGGAGGGCTCGGCGATGTCGAAGAGCCGCGGCAACATCGTGCGCCTCTCCGACCAGCTCGACGAGTACGGCGTCGACGCTGTGCGCCTCACGATGGCGTTCGCGGGCCCGCCCGAGGACGACATCGACTGGGCGGATGTCTCGCCGGCCGGTTCGGCGAAGTTCCTCGCGCGCGCCTGGCGTGCCGCGAACGACGTGACCTCGGAGCCCGGGGCCGACGCCGCCGCAGGTGACGCCAAGCTCCGCCGTGTCACCCATCGCCTGCTCGCCGACGCTCCGGGGCTCATCGAGGGCTTCAAGTTCAACGTCGTGGTGGCGCGTCTCATGGATCTGGTGAACAGCATCCGCAAGACGATCGACTCGGGTGCGGGAGCAGCTGACCCGGCCGTGCGCGAGGCCGTCGAGGTCACCGCCGTGCTGCTGTCGCTGTTCGCGCCCTACACGGCCGAGGACATGTGGGCGAAGCTCGGCCACGCTCCCTCGGTCGCGCACCAGGTGCTCCCGGAGGCCGACCCGGCGCTGCTCGTCGAGGACTCCGTCGTGGCCGTGGTGCAGGTCGATGGCAAGGTGCGCGACAAGTTCGAGGTCTCGCCGTCGATCGCGCCTGAGGAGCTCGAGGCACTCGCGCGCGCATCCGCGAACGTGCAGCGCTTCCTCGCCGACCGCGAGATCGTCAACGTGGTCGTGCGCGCCCCGAAGATCGTGAGCATCGCCACGAAGGGCTGACACGCTCGGAACTGTGAGAGGGCCCCTGCCGGATGTGGTGGGGGCCCTCTCTCGTGCTGCCTGGTCTCGTCTGCCTCCCAACCTGAACGCACGCTCAGGGCGCGCTGGCAGGCTCGTCGCCACCGACGAAGGGAGACCGTATGACGAACGCGACCGAGGTCCGAGCCATCGACCACCTGGATGTCGACCGTTATCTCGGGCAGTGGTTCGAGATCGGACGGCTGCCGCTCAAGTGGGAGCCGAAGGGTGCGCGCGACATCACCGCGCAGTACTCGGCGAACGATGACGGCACCATCCGAATCGACAACCGCTGCATCGACGACAAGGGCGAACCCACGCAGAGCGTCGGGCGTGCGAAGCAGACGGGGGAGAAGACGAGCGAGCTGACCGTCACGTTCCTGCCCGAGTTCCTGCGCTGGATCCCGTTCACCGAGGGCGACTACTGGGTGCTGCGCATCGACGACGACTACGCGTACTCACTCGTGGGCACGCCCGACCGCAAGAACCTGTGGCTGCTCTCCCGCACTCCGCAGGCGGAGGCTACGGTCATCGACAGCTACCTCGAGACCGCCCGCTCTATGGGGTTCGATCTCGCCGACTGGATCGTGCCCGAGCAGTCGGGGAGCATCGTGAGCGACGCGCAGCTCGAGAACGCCTGACGCGCCAGCCGCACGCAGAAAGGGCCCCGCCGGAGTGATCCGCGGGGCCCTGTCCTGTGCGCGCTAGATGCGCGCGCCGCGGCGGCGCATGGCGGTGAGCACGCAGCCGAGGAGCAGAGCGAGAGCTGCGGCGACCGCGATGACTCCCGTGGGGACGGCGACGCCGGTGGTGGGCAGAGTGCCAGGCGTCTCGGGTTCTGCGGGCGCTGTGGACGCCACGGTGAACGGCACCGAAGCCTCGGACATCATGAGTCCGTGCGTGTCGGGCGCGAACATGAGGCGCAGCGTGCCCGTGCCGCTCGGGAGGTTGTCGAGATGCAGCTCGGCGGTGCCCGTCTGCGGGTCGAACTCGGCGACGCCGAGCACCTCATCGTCGTGGAACGCCACGAGACTTCCCTCCGGCGCCGGGCCACCTGCCCGGTGAAGCTCACCGCCCACGCCCATCACCTCGACGTGCGCCGAGATCACCGCGGTGTCGCCTTCGGCGATGTCGATGCTCGAGGGGCTCACGAACAGGTGCGTGCCGTATGCGGTGAGGCTGAGCGACTGGGGCGCGGATTCTGAGGCGCCATATCCGGCTCCCGGAACGAACCTCGCGGTGAGCGTGACGTCGCCCGCAGGGAGCTCAGCGGTGTCGAAGTCGTACGCGACCGTGCCATCGTTCGGTGTCGGATCGGCGTCTTCTCCGATGGAGGCGACAGCGAACACCTCGTCGTCGACGAGCAGCTCCAGATGACCGGCAGGCTCGAGCACGCTGCCGCCCTGCGCAGATACCGTCGCGCGGATCGCGATGAGGTCGCCGACGCGTCCCGTGGCGGGCGACACGGCGAGCGTCGTCGCCGTGGCAGCTGTGGTCACCGTGATCGGCAGCGGATCGGAGGAGCCGTGGCCGAAGTTGCTGTCGCCCGCGTAGTGGGCGTGCAGCTCGGTGGTTCCGGGGTGCACGAACACATCGTCGAGGGTCACGGCGCCGTCTGCACCGAGGGAGCCGACCGCGACGAGACCGTCTTGGTCGGCGATGAGCACGGTTCCGGTCGGGGCGCTCACCTGGGTGCCATCGAGGGCGCTCACAGCCACGGTGACCGTGGTCGGCTGGCCGAAGACGAGCGTTGACGGCGAGGCCGTGAGCGTCACCCGCGCGTCGTCGTTCACGACCTGCACGGGAAGCTCCAGCAGCGGGGTGGCCGCGACGGTCGCGTCCTCGTCGCTGGTGATGTGAACGACGTGCGCCCCGAGCGTCGAAGGTGCGCTGAATCTGATGCTGAAGCGCCCATCTGCGCCCGTGGTGTCGAAGTAGGGCGTGGCGCCGAGACCGGCCCGCACGCTCACTCCGCCGAGCGGGGTGAGGTCGGTCGCCACAACCGTGCCGGTCAGCGTCAGGACGGACCCTGCGGTGACACGGGTGGGGATCTCGTCGAGGTCGAGGATCGCCGTCTGGAGCTCGCCCGGCTGAGCCTGGAGCAGGGGTGCGAGCGCGGTGATCGATGTGGTGGCGCGCGTGACCGTTCCTGACGATGTGCGGTGCTCGACGTCGACCGTGTGGGTGCCCGCTGCGAGCGTCAGCTCGATGATGGAACTGACCCCCGACCAGCGGTTCACCTCGGTGCCGTTCACGCTGACGCGGAAGGTGCCGGAGATGTCGGATCCGTGGGTCGGCTCGGTCGCCGACACACGCACATAGGTCGCGGCGCCTGCGAACGACTCGGGGGAGAGCTGCGAAATGGTCAGCTGAACGGCCGCCGGGTAGTGGATCGTGACGAACCCGTCGGCGCCGATTCTCAGTTCGAGGAGCCCACCGGCGGGGACGAGACTCGAACCACCGCCGCCGCCTCCACCGGCGCCTGCGCCGTCGAACTTCTTGCCGGAGCTTCCGCCGGACCCGGAGGCGAGACCACCGCCGCCGCCTCCACCGCCGCCTCCACCCGAGAAGGAGGCTGCGCCGCTGCCGTCGCCGCCGGCCTTGCCTGCACGATCGGCGGCGCTTCCGCCGTTGCCGGGGTGCGTCCCCCGGACAGCCTGCCCGGGCTCACCGGGAGCGCCGGCGTTGCCGCCGGAGCCGCCGACGACCACGCAATCCGCGACGACGGTGCACTTCTTCGAACTGCCGCCCGCGCCGCCGCCACCGGCGGCGATCGCGACTGCGTTGCCGTTCTTCAGCAGCGCCGCGGCGCCGCCGCCTCCGGCTCCCTTCTGTGCGGGGTCGGAGCGGTCACCGCCCTTGCCGCCGTTGATGTAGCCGCGACCCGCGCTCGTCACGCCGCCCGCGGTGGCGCCGTAGCCGGTCAGGCGGTCACCTGCCCGCACCGCGAGATCGAAGGTGATCCGGTGCGCATGGCCGCCGGGCACTCCGGCAGAGCTGCCGCCGCTGGCGCCGCTCATCTCGATCTGCACCTCCGTGACGCCCTGCGGCACAACCCAGGTGGATCCGCTCGTGGCGGTGATCGTCTCGCTCAGCATCACGAGCGGCTGCGCCTGTGCGGCGGTGCCGGGGGCGACGGTGAGCGCCGCCGCGATCGCCACGGCAGCTGTCGCTGCCAGTGTGCGTGTGCGCGGACGGCGGATTGTGTGTGTCATCGTGAGGTCACCTCGGCGGTGAGCGCGGCGCGGCGACGACGGGTGGCGATGAGCGCCGCGCCGAGCAGGGCGATGAGCGCTGCCGCGATCGCGATGAGCGATTCGCTGCCGGATGCGCCGGTCGTCGCTAGTGCGGCCGCAGGTGTGGCCGCAGGTGTCGGCGCAGGTGTCGCCGCCGCCAGCACCGTGTAGGCGAGCTCGGTCTGGGCGGAGTCGAGCGCGACCGTATCGGGCATGAACGCGATCCGCAGCGATCCGCTCCCGACCGGCAGACCGGCGAGTTCGAGCTCGGCGGAGCCGGTGGCGGGGTCGACGTGCGCGGCGCCGACGACGTCGTCGCCGAGGAACGCGACGAGGCTTCCCGCGACCTCGGGAGCACCCGAAGTCTGGCGCGTGAGGCCGCCGTTCTCGTGACCGAGCACCTCAACATGACCCGCGATGATCGCGGTGTCGCCGTCGGTGATCTCGATGCTCGAAGGGCTCACGAACAGGCGCACCTGGTGCGCGTCGAGCGTGAGCGGAACGGTATCCGACTGCGAAGCCTGGTAGCCCGCCCCCGGCACGAAGCGCGCCTGCAGGGTGAGGTCGCCCGCGGGAAGCTCGGTGGTGTCGAAGTCGTACACGACGCGGCCGTCGCGCGCGGTCGTGTCGGCATCGGATCCGATCGAGGCGGTGTCGAACACCTCGCCGTCGACGAGCAGCTCGACGTGTCCGGCCGGTTCGAGCACGCTGCCCGCCTCGGCCTGCACGGTCACGCGGATCGCGGTGAGGTCGCCCGCGTGTCCGGTGTGGCTCGAGGCGGTGAGCGTCGTGGTCGTGGCCGCATCGGTCACGGTGAGCGCGACCGGATCCGAGACGGCGTCCGCGTGCACCTCGTCGCCCGCATAGAGGGCGCGCAGCTCGGTGGTTCCAGGGTGCACGAACACGTCGGTGAATGTGGCTTCGCCATCTGCGTCGAGCGCAGCCATGGCGATGAGGTCCTCCTGGTCGGCGAG
Source organism: Salinibacterium sp. ZJ70 (assembly GCF_011751865.2). Classification (GTDB taxonomy): domain Bacteria; phylum Actinomycetota; class Actinomycetes; order Actinomycetales; family Microbacteriaceae; genus Homoserinibacter. Next base: position 1,129,360 of record NZ_CP061770.1, read on the forward strand.
CACGACGAGACCGCTCGGGGTTCCCGTTCCGGTGGCCGTCACGGAGACGGTCGCGTCGAGCGGCTGCCCGTAGACGAGAGTCGTGGCGGACGGGGTCAGCGTGACGGTCGAGATCTCGTCGATCGCCGTGACCGGAAGCGTGAGCAGGGGAGCAGCGGCGAAGAGCGCGTTCGCCTCTGTCGTGAGGTGCAGTTCATGGGACCCGACCGTTCCGGGCGCAGGCAGGGAGATCGTGAACTGACCCGCGCCGTCGGTCGTGGTGTGCCCTGCGGTGTCGCCCCACCCGGCGCGCACGCTGACCCCGGCAGGCGTTCCGCCGAGCGCGCCGATGAGGCGCCCGGAGATGGTCAGAGCCGTGTCGTGCGGCACGTTCCTGGGCACGGTGTCGAGGTCGATGGCCACCTGCTCGGGCTCGCCCAGGCCCCCCTGCAGCAGCGGTTCGGGCACGATGATCTCAAGGGTCTGTCGCGTTGTGGAGCCCATGATCTCCCAGTGGGTCACCTCGATGGTGTGAGTTCCGGGTGTGAGGTTCAGCTCGACGACCTGCGAGTAGCCATACCAGCTCTTGATGCGGGTGGTTCCGTCGAGGATGCGGAACTCTCCGTAGACGTTCGTGGTCGTGCCGGCTTCGACCGCCGAGACACGCAGATAGACGGGGGCGCCGGCCTGGATGGTGGGGGAGAGAACCTGCGCGGTGAGCTCGACGGGAGCCTCCCAGCTCACGATGGCGTAGCCTTCGAAGTTCTCGTTCTTCTCGATGGTGGGAGTGATGCCGGGCGCCGTCCAGCTGGATCCGCCGCCTCCGCCGCCTCCGGCGCCGTGGCCGTTGAACTTCTTGCCCGAGCTGCCGCCGTTTCCGGAGGCGTAGCCGCCTCCGCCGCCACCTCCGCCGGCACCTTCGGAGAAGCTCGCGGCCGAGCTGGCGTTGCCGCCGCCCTTGCCGAAGTCGCGGGCTGCCCCTGCTCCGCCGGCGCCGGGGTGGGTGCCCTTGTGCGCTTGTCCGGAGCTGCCGCTGAGGCCTGCGTCTCCGCCGTTTCCTCCGATCATGTTGTCGCCGCCGACGGTGTCGCCCCTCACCCACGAGCCGCCGCCGCCGCCACCGCCGCCGCCCGCGACGGCGATGAGCTGACCGTTGCGCATGACCGCGCCCGCGCCACCACCGCCGGCGCCGACCTTGCCCGAGCCGGACTTGTCGCCGCCCTTTCCTCCGCTGACCCACCCCTTGCCGCCGTCACGTCCGTCGCCGTCGGTCGCACCGTAGAAGGTGAAGCGGTCGCCGGGGGTGACGGGAAGCTCGAACGTGACGATGTCGCCGGAGCCTCCGCCGCCTCCCCACATGTTGGCGCCTCCGCGCGCACCGGCGACGGAGATGCGGATGCTGGTGAGACCTGCGGGGGCGACCCAGGTGGTGCCTGTGGGGGAGGTGAAGCTCTCGGTGTGGCGGTGCGCCGGAGCCGCCTCCGCGCGCGGTGCGCTCGTCGGTGCGATGAGGCTCGCACCGACGAAGGCGGCGGCAGTGAGGACGGCGATGCTTCGCAGGCGCGATGGTGCGGTGCGGCGGGGTGGAGTGTGACGCGTCATGTACTCAGTCTACAAAAAGTTAGACACCGTCCAATTACCCGCTTCCGCGCGCGCACATTGCCTCGCTGACCGGGGGGAATCGCGGGACGGGATTCGAACGTGAGCGAAGGTGCAGCAAAGTTGCGCGAACGTGCACGCGAGCGCTCAGGCAGACATGCTGCGCACGAGCCAGGACGCGCTCGGCTCATCGATCACGAGGTCCGTGACGAGCCCCGCCGCGAGCGCCCCGCGCAGAGCCAGCAGACGGCTCTTCCCCGACACGACGCAGATGCGGCGAGGCACACGGCGCAGCACCGAGAACGAGGGGCCCGTGGATCGGGCGTTGAGCGGGATGTCGTTCGTGGTGCCGTCCGCGCGGAAGAACACCGTGGCGAGGGCGGCTCTGGAGGTGCGATGGCGTTCGCGGCCACCGACCGACTCGTGATGCAGGACGACTCCGTCTTTGAGGTAATCGCCCCAGAAGGTGCGGCGTCGATCCTCTACAAAGACGCCAGTCGTGCCGAAGAGATCGCCGAGTTCATGCACCTGGGCGCAGCCTCACTGCACGAACGCGGTTACTCCGACCACACCCTCCCCGGTCCCACAACGCACGGTGTTGACGCTGCTCTCAGCTCCTTGCGTGATGAGGTCGCGGCGTTCCTGATCGACGCGCGCACCGCATCCGCGTGACCCGAAACCACTGCACGAAAGACTTGGCATGACCGACTTCACCGTATTCCCGACCCTCGACCCGGTGGGTTCCACCTGGACCGACGCCGACCGCCGCATCAACTACATCGACACTGTCGCGGGCGACCGCGGAACCGTGTTGCTTATCGCGGGTCTCGGCATGCAGCGCATCGAATGGCAGCCGGAATTCGCCGCCGAACTGGTGCGTCGCGGATACCGGGTGATCTCGGCAGATAACCGCGACTGCGGGCTCAGCAACGTCGCGGGGGATGAGTACGAGATCCGCGATATGGCGCTCGACCTTGTTGATCTGCTGCGGCACCTGGGTGTTGAAAATGCTCACGTGCTGGGCATCTCGATGGGCGGAATGATCGCGCAGCATGTGGCGATGGCAGCGCCCGAGATCACGGCGAGCCTCACCTCGCTCATGTCGACCACGGGTCGCCGTGGCGTGGGCCGCCCGCACGAAGTGTCGAAGTGGATCTTCCGCACCGATGCTCCCAGCGAGAACCTTGACGAGTTCCTCGACTACGCGATCCGGCACCACGAGTCGATCGCTGGCCCGCACTACGTCGAGCTCGAGTTCGCACGCGAGACGGCGTTGCGTGCGTTCGAGCGGGGCCTGCGTCCCGCAGGCACCGCACGCCAGTTGGCGGCGATTCAGGCGGATGGCGACCGCCACGAGCGTCTCGGTGCGATCACTGTGCCCACGCTTGTCGTGCACGGTGACGCCGACCCGATGATCGACGTGTCGGGCGGCGAAGACACCGCTGCCGCGATCCCCGGTTCGCGTCTCGAACTGCTGCCGAACGTGGGGCACACGATCCCCGTCGCGGTTGTTCCGCAGCTTGTCGATGTGCTCACCGAGCACTTCGCCGCCGCGAGCTGAACCTCCAGTCCTCCCCAGGCCACCGGGTGGTGGGCGCCACCGCAGATACGCGCATCACTCGGTGACCACTGCCGCGCTGGTTCGTAGCCTGCGTGGGTGAGCGACCACCCCGACCCCGGCATCCTCCGCGCCCGGATACGCCGCAGAGTCGGGGTGGCGCTCGTCATCGTGCTCGCCGGGGCGGCGATCGCTGTGCTCACGACGGCGTTGGCGCCTCGCGGGCAGACGCACGACCTTCCGGCGGCTTCGATGAGTGCACAGTCGGCACACGACGTAGCGGTAGCCGAAGCCGGGATCATCGTGCATGTCGCGGGCGAAGTGGGGCGACCCGGAGTCTACGAATTGCGGGCGGGCGACCGCGTGATCGATGCCGTCGCCTCTGCGGGAGGGCTTACCCCCGACGCTGATCCGGCAGCTGTCAACCTTGCAAGGCCTCTCACCGACGGCGAGCAACTGGTCGTGCCAGCTGAGGGAGACGAGGCAAGCGCGAGCGTCACGCCGGGGCTCGCGCACGACGGACGGGTCGACCTCAACACCGCGGACTCCGCAACGCTGCAGACCCTCCCGCGCATTGGTCCGGCGATGGCCGATCGCATCATCCAGCACCGAACGGCACACGGGCCGTTCGTGTCGGCCGACGACCTGCTTTCTGTTTCAGGAATCGGCTCGAAGACTCTCGAAGCGCTGCGCCCGCTGGTTGCCCCGTGACGGATCCGCGCCCGGAAACGAAGCACGAAGCACCTCGCGCACGGTTTCGGGCCGGCGACCTTCGCCTGGTGCCCGCTGCTCTCGGAGCGTGGGCATCGGCGGGGGTGGTGATCGGATTTCCGGCAGAGGCTCCGCTGGGCTGGGTTGTGGGTGTGCTGTGGGCGGGCGCGTTCGTGAGTGCGATCGTGTGTGGGCGCTGGCGACTGTGGCTCCCCGTGGTGCTTGCGCTCACGGGTGCGGCGATCGTTGCACACTCGGTGGCCATGCGCGCGCCCGACCGTCTGCCTCAGGCCCTGGCAGAAGCCGCAAGTAGGGGTGCTGTGGTGGAGCTGGTGGCGGTGATCACGGGACAGGCAACGGATGGGCGCGTCACTGCCGACGTGGGCCTTGCGCAAACGACGCATCCGGGCTGGGCGTCCAGCGTGGTGTTTCTCGCTGAGCAGGAACAGGGCGATTCGGTGCAATCCGAACCGCAGATCGGCGAATCATGGGCCGTCACCGCGCGCGTTGTGGCGACAGAGCCCGCAGACGACGCGACCCTGTTGGCGTTCGCCGAAAGGGCGGGGGAGCGCCTGGCACACGCGCCGCCCATCCTCGATGCCGCCTCGCACCTGCGCGCCGGTCTTCGAGAACTCGCAGCCGGTTTGCCGGGCCGCGGGGCTCAATTGCTTCCGGGCCTCGCGGTGGGTGATACGAGCCGGGTGGAGGACGGCCTCGATGCCGATATGAAGGCATCGAGCCTGAGCCATCTCACCGCTGTCTCGGGGGCGAACTGCGCGATCGTCGTCGGCGCTGTCTTCGCGCTTGCGGCCGCGATGGGGGCTCCGCGCGGAGCCCGCGTGGTCATATCGTTGCTCGCGCTTCTGGGCTTTGTGGTTCTGGTCACCCCAGAGCCCAGCGTGTTGCGGGCTTCGGTGATGGCGGCGGTGGTGCTCGTAGGGCTGGTCTCTGGTCGGCCGATGCAGGGAGTGCCTGTGCTGTGCCTTGCGATCGTGGGGCTGCTCGTCGTCGATCCGTGGCTCGCGCGGTCCTACGGTTTCGCGCTTTCCGTACTCGCCACCGCAGGGTTGCTGCTGCTGGCGGCACCGCTGGCGAACGTGCTTGCGCGGTGGATGCCACGCGCACTTGCCCTTGTGCTCGCGGTACCTCTCGCCGCACAGCTGGCTTGTCAGCCAGTGCTCATCCTGCTCAGCCCTTCCATCGCGACGTGGGGTGTGCTGGCCAACGTGCTCGCTGCCCCTGCTGCTCCGATGTGCACGGTGATCGGACTCATCGCGTGCCTCGTTACTCCCCTTGCGCCAGCGCTGGGTGGGGCGTTGGCGGCAATCGCGTGGGTACCAGCTGCGTGGATCGCCGCGGTCGCAGAGTTCACGGCGGGCCTCCCCGGGGCCCAACTGCCCTGGGCTGAGGGTGCAGCCGGTCTCCTGTCACTCGCGGCGCTCACTGCACTGACGCTCACCGCATTTCTGGCGCCGCCGGCGTCGCGGTGGCGGTGGGCGGCAGCTCGCATATCCTTAGCGGCGATCGTGGCCGTAGCGGCAACGCCAGCGGTGTCGCGTATCGCCGATGTGCTGTCGAGACCGACGGATTGGCAGTTCGCCCTGTGTGACGTGGGCCAAGGAGACGCGCTCATCGTGCGATCAGCTCAGCGGGTTGCGGTGGTCGACACCGGGCCCGACCCGGTACTCGTCGAGGAGTGTCTCGCGCGTCTTGCGATTTCGCACATCGACCTCCTCGTGCTCACTCACTACGACTCCGACCATGTGGGCGGCGTGGAGGCTGTGCTGGGTCGCGTGTCAACCGTTCTTGTCGGCCCCATGCGCGACCCCGAAGACGTTGCGGTGGTCGACAGTTTGCGGGCATCCGGAGCGGAGGTGCGCACGGCGACTGACGGACTCGACGGCACCCTCGGGTCCCACAGCTGGACGGTCCTGTGGCCGCCGTCGCGCGGCGCAGAAAGCGGCAACGCAGCGAGCGTCGCGCTCATGGTGAAGCCCGGGCCCGGATGCGTCGACTGCCTGAGCGCTCTTCTGCTGGGTGACCTTGGCGAAGAGGAGCAGATACGGCTCGGTGCTCGTCACACGGTGGGTCCCGTCGACATCCTCAAAGTCGCTCACCACGGTTCGGCCGATTCGAGTGCTGCCATCACTGCTCGGGCAGCCGCGCGTGTCGCTCTGATCGGAGTAGGGGAGGGCAACACGTACGGTCACCCGTCACCTTCCGCACTCACCGCGCTCGCCGATTCAGGAACAGCCGTGTTTCGCAGCGACCTGCACGGGCTCGTACTGGTGGGGCCGTCTGGTGTGTGGACAGAACGCGGCTAGGCTCGCAGTGGTTGATGACATGACGGAGAAGTGGGATTAGCTGTGCTGGATGTTCCGTTCCCGCGCGCATCTGCTGCGTCCCTCGCACACGATGATGTGAACATCGAGGAAAAGGCTCCGAGCGTGTGGGAGCTCGATTCTCAGGCAATGCCGCATCCGACACCCGACGTCGCAGCGGAGGCGCCGGACCCCTGGAGTGGCCGGTTCGTGCCCTCCGAAGATCCCCACCATATGGCTGCGTGCGCTGAGCTCGCCGCGCTCGTCGAGCGCGGCGATACGGCCGAGGTTGCGGCGACGATTCGCGCCGGTTGGTACCGACTGATCCCGGGCGACTACGAGCGGGTTCGCGAGATTCTGCATCGCATCCCGTCATCGGATCGCTCCACAGAACCCCTGATTCTTTTGCTGCTGGCAGCCGTGTCTCTGCCAAGCCGTCTGCGTCGCCCGAATGCTGTTTTCTACTTCGGTGAGGCGCTTCGAGCGGCCCGCGCCCACGCGCGCGAGGGCCGTCTGCACGAGATGGACGAGCTGCTCCTTCTGGTGACCGAAGCCGCCATCTATCGCATCATGCGCATCGGCAATCGTGCCGAAACGGCAGCGTTGCGTGCCGCGCGGTTCCTCCGCTCCGCGGGGCGAGTGCAGCTTGCCGCAATGCCGGGTGCGTCCGCGCTGTATGCCCAGGTAGCGCGTTCGCTCGTTTTCAACGGCGATACCGATGGTGCGGTGCTCATCCTCGAGGACGGCCTGGCGATCTCCGAGCTCACCGCCCCCGAACTGAGTGACAACTGCGACTCGTTGTTGGCCGGAATTCTTGCGATGCGGGGAGACCTCGCTGAGGCGCGTCGGCACGTGAGCGCCATGCGTTCCCGTCGCGCGGATGCGATGAGCCGGGAAGGCTATGCGGGTGCGTATTACGTGCTTGCTGAGTCGATCCTCGCGCTCGAGCGCCTCGACGCGGAGGCCGCCGAACAGCAGATGGCACGGTTGAAGATTGACCGGCGGACGATTGAGAACTGGGTCGAGATCGCGCGCGTTGACGCCGCCATCGCGTTGTTGCGTGAGGGGCCGGGGGCAGCCGTTGCAGAGCTGGCGCGGGCGGCGCACTTGCACCCGGGTTCGTCGCAGCTTCCTCATTTCCGCGCGGCGTTGGCTCCCGCACGCGCGGTTCTTGAGCTTGCGCAGGGCAATGTTGCTCGCGCCGAGATGATGCTGCGCAAGGAACGCGCGCGTCAGGACACACCCGAAGTCACCATTGCGCTGGCTCGTGTTGCGCTGACGCGCAATGCTCCGGGGGTGGCGTTGCAGGAGATCCGGAATATCGACCCGACGGAGGTGTCGCCCCGCGCGGAGGTCGAGATGGCGTCGATCGCTCTCGCGGCTCTGTTGCGTGTTCAGGGAATTGCGTCAGACGGTGACCGCCACTTCGCCGTGCAGCAGCGTGCGGCGTCATCTCTGGGGCGTAGTGCGCGCCAGTCGGGGGTGCGTTTCGAGTTCGGGCTGTTGGCGCAGCGCGACCTTGACGCGGTGCGGGAGGCTCTCGCCATGCATGGCTTCGACGACGTAAGTGATTCGCTCCCACGGGTTTCGCTGATTGAAGAGACCGCGAGCCTCGATGCGCTGACGGAACGCGAGCTGGTGGTCTTCCGGTTGCTGGTCTCGGGCAAGTCCATTCCGGAGATCGCGGCAGAGCAGTTTCTCTCTGCGCACACGATCAAAGTGCAGACGCGGAGCATCTACAAGAAGCTCAATGTCTCGTCGCGGGATGAGTTGTCGGCGTTCGCCTTTGGCCACAACCTCGCGCTATAGCCCCACTTTGCTCTCTCGCGTAGTTGACGCATCACCAACGTACTAATCGGGGTAGTAATCCGGACTCACATCGCGTGATAACGGCGATCTGCTCACTTCCGCAGACGTAGCCTGAGAGGGCTTACCCCAGCAGCGGTCGTGCTACCCGGCATCCGCAGCGCCCAGACCCGAAATCTGAGCGCACACAACACCCGAATATGAATCCGTTACCCGACGGATGCTTCACCCGAAGCGATTCCAAACCCTAGACTCCCGTGCCCGCACGGGAGGTAGCTGCTGCGCAGCGCTGGTGGGGAATGCCACGGCTCGAGGTGGTCTGACCGCCGTCTCGCCGTGCCATTGGCGTGCTCTTTCGCGCGCCATCCACAGCGATGACGAACGTCAGCAAGGGGGGATCTGCTACCAATGCAACGTAGCGGCGCGCTTCTGCTTGCACTCCTGATGAGTGTGCTCGTCGGTTTTGCGGCTCCGATCGGAGACGCGGCCGTGGCGACGACCGCCGTCAAGGACCCTGTGCTCGCGCAGGCCACTTCGACGGCCAGCCCTGCCAATATTTCTCCTTTCGCTGCGGCCGAGACGATTAGCTGCAGCTACGGCGACACCGGCACGGGACAGCACAAGGACACCCTGTGCTGGTTCGACTTCGCCTACATGAACGGCGCCACGAAGACCCCCTTCTCGACGGAGTGGGTCGAGACCTTCGTGACGCCCGACAACCAAATCGTTTGCAACGGCACGAACTGCACCGCAACGGTCACCTGGGCGAGCGCGATGGGCGCGGCCTACGGGAGCCGCACCGAAACACGCAGCGCGAGCGGCAACTCGGTCGCCGCAGGACGTATTGCGGCCGTCACCGCTGCTCGGAACGCCGCGCGTGCCGGGCTGTTCGCCGATGGAAACCGCTACTACGGCAACGTCACCAACTTCCCCATCGAGGTGCCGCTTCCAAACAGCAGCTACGTCTTTAGCGCGAAGCTCGACGTCTCCGCGCCCGCTGGATCGGTTGCCCAGCACGTGCAGTCACACGTCTTGCCCACGTACGCGGGTGCGTACATGGGGAACAGCTTCTACACGGGAACGACAGGCTTCCCTGCGCTCTACCAACGCACCGACCGTGCGGCCGAAACTGCAGCAAACCGCACCACGACGATCACTCTCAAGCAGATCAGGATGTCGTCGGAAGGCACGCCTGTGAGCGGCTACTCGGTTGTGATGGCCGACGCGGAAAGCACCGACGACGGCGAGTCGATCCGTTTCTCGCACAGCAACGCGAGTGCGATGCGATGGTTGCCGAACAACTCGACGGCATTCTCCAGCGCGACGTCGAACAACGCGCGCCGCCAGGCGGCTGTGGGTAACAACGTCTGCAACGGCGAGACATCTACCAACTACCGCAACCAGTGGGCTTCCCTCACTGCCCCGAACCCCGTGAACTGCACCGGCTCTACGGCGGGCAACAAAACAGGTGCCGTGATGCTCAACGTGTTGCCGCCGGCTCAACCCACCACCGACTGGAGCGTGACTCAGACGATGGTCGGCCGAGGCATCCAGGGGGTCGCCTTTGGTGTGTTGATCGGCCGTGTCAACCTCACGGTTGATGTCGCGCACCGCGTTCCCGACTCCACGGGCGCCCCGATCTCGGCAGAGTTCGGTGCGCGTGCTTCGGCCCCCGGGTTTGCGCCGATCGAGGCGACCACCGGCACTACGAGCCTGTCCGGTTCGGTCAACCCATCGTTCCCGATCCCGGCAAGCGGCACTCAGCTGAATCTTTCGGGGGTGCCCAACGAGTGGGACTCCTCGTACACCCAGACGTGGCAGTGCATAAAAACGGGTGGCCCCACGACCGTGTACTGGCCGGGACCGCAATCGTCGCAAACGAGCCCCACCCCGCCGGCGACTAACACCGCGTGGTTCGTGTTGCGGCCGGGCGAATACATCGACTGCACCGTCACGTACACGCCCCCGTACATCACGCTCGTCAAGGATGTTCAGCAGGCCGGAACCGGTGCCACCAACGTTGCCGCAGACTTCACTCTTGCTGTCGCGGGCGCCGGAGATTTTGCGGCGACGACATCGAAGACGAGTGCCGCGGGTGTGGCGCCGGGCGCGACAGGGGTGAAGCTCCCTATCGCCGCCAACAGTGCGAACCCTGCCGATGTCTACTCGTTCAGTGAGACAGGGCCACACAACAACCCCTGGCTGTACGGCTACGACTGGACCGACATCACCTGTGTGGCGAACAGCGGCTCAACGGCGTTCCCGAACACGGCATTCACAAAGACCATCAACACTGAAGGCCAGGTTTCCTCCACGGGACTCAAAGTCGCGAAGGGGAATGACCTGCGGTGCACGTTCCGCAACACGGCAAACGAACCCCGACTCGTGGTGAAGAAGGATGCCTTCACGGCGCCAGACGCTGCTGCGAGCAACCTCCTGGGTTGGGGCACAGCGGTAGCGGGGCAGAGCGACGTCTACTACCGGATCACGTTCGATAACGCTCAGGGCAGCGCCCCGATGACCGTGGATCACACTGACTACCTCGCCGATGTGCTCGACGATGCAACGTTCGTGGCTGGGAGCTTCCGCTACGGCACGGGCGCGGAAGCGGGATACTCGGCAGCGTCAACGTCCCCGAACGGCATCACCGTAACGGATCGGCACACCGCAGCGGATCCGACGGTGGCCTTCGAAGGTACGCTGCCGGCGCGCTCTACTCGGACTGTCTGGTTCCGCGTCACCACGCTTGCGAATGATGTGCGCTCCACGGATCGCGCTGAGGGATATGAGCGAGAGTCGGGCGTCACCGACGTCCCCAACCGTGTTGGGTTCGCGCTGAATAACTACCTCGTGCCGACCGGTGCGCCGCTTCCTGCTGTGTGCGCTGACCCGAGCACGGGAGCTCCCGTCATCGACTCCAGCTGCACCCATCATCCGATCGCTGCGTGGTCGGTGTCGAAGGGGTCGCAGCCGGAAGACGGCGCCATGATCCACAGCGGCGGAAACATCTACTACCGCGTGAAGATTCAGAACTTCAGCGGCAGCACGATGACGGGCGTGCAGCTTGTCGACGACATGACGGAAACGCTCGCCGCAACGCTGTGGGACCCCACCGCTCCCCCCGCTGTTACGGTGCCCTACGGCATCAGCTTCTACACGGCGAACGACTCCCACATCGCGGGTGGAGACATCGTCTGGAACGCGGCGACAGGGCCAAAGCCCGTCTTCGGCCTCAAGCCTGGTGCCTCGGGTGACCCGGCGGCGTTTGACGCCGACTTCACTGACGGCACCCCGTTCCCGAACGGGCAGTGGACTTTCACGACGCCGTCGTTCACGATCCCCGCCGCCATCAACGGTCAGAAGGTCGCGTACGCGATTGTCGGCTACGCGGTCGAGGGTGGAAAGGTTGCGAGCCCGGCAAACCCCGAGCTGCAGTACCTCGCCAACGGCACGGCTCCCGTGTCTGCGTTGTCGAGTGCAACGTGGGTGAACACCGCGACGGCGGGCGCGGCCACCATCGGCGGGCGTGCCGTGCAGCCCACCACCTGTTCGGCTCCGCAGCTCGCTGCGCTCGTCGAGATGCCTGACGAGTGCACCACTTTCCACGCGCTGGGGGAGAGCTACTTCCATATCTGGAAGAAGAGCTCCAACGAGGGCGTGGGCGGTTCCGGGCAAAACCTCGTGGGGAGCACGTTCGTCCTCGCCGACACGCAGGCGGATGCGGTTGCAGGGATCGCCTCGCGTTGGCTCTGCCGGGCGGGCTACGCCGTCCCGAATCCGCAAGACCCGATGAGCGAACCGCTGCACGCTGTGGGCACGCTCACTGGAGTCGACTCGGGCGCGAAGGTGCTCGACATCGGCAAGGACTCGGCGACGTATCGGTCGATCGAAGAGGCGAACCGAGTGCGTGCCGCCTACAACTTCGCGAACAACCTCCATTCCACATCGCCGGGGTTCCGGCCGGAGCTCAGCCAGTGTGGGCTGTTCTTCGAGCTCCAGGGCCCCGAGCTCGACGACGGGCAGGCGCCTGGTTCGTGGCGCGCGAAGGATATTCGCGGTGGTGATCTGGCGGCAAACGGTCTCGCTCCGCTGGCGAAGTGGCGTACCGAGAGCGCCCTCAACGATCCGTCGGATCCGAGCCAGGGGCGTCACGGCACCTACTGGATCGCCGAGATGGTGGCGCCCGACAAGCACCAGCTGTTGGCCGCTCCGTTCAAGATCTGGGTTGCACCTGATGCATCCGCGACGACGGGCGGGCTCTTCCCCGGGCATCCGAACTGGTACGAGTACCAGGGCCGCCTCTCCCTCCCGTATGTGGGCGAGGGTGAGCCGGAGCCGACGTTGCCCGGTGGAACACCCCAGCTGGGCGGACTCGCTGCTGCGACGGCGGATGGGTTGAAGCTTCGCGCGATGTGTGCCGACGCGTGGGCGCTTCCTGCGAACAACCAGCCGGCGTGCGTGATGCCCACCGGATGGAGCATGCCGATCTTCGACGTGAAGATGCGCGAGCTTCCGCTCGCAGGAGGAACAGGCACGTTGCCTCTCGGCCTCGCGGGCGGAGCGGTCCTGCTACTGGCTGTCATCGGTGCGTGGTGGTGGCGTCGCCGCACGGCCGCCGCACCTCACGATCACGAGCGTGCGTAAGCCGTTCGCACCCATTGACCACCCGCGCGCAATGAGCGGGTTTCACACCAACAACCTCTTCTCAAGAAAGGGAATCATGAGAACAACCACCAAGAACCTCGCCGCAGGTGCGGGTGCGCTGCTCACCGCAGCCGCTCTCGCGCTGGGCGGTTCGGCGGCCGCGTTCGCGGCCCCGCCGCTACCGGCCCCCGAGTCCAGTGACGTGATCATCACCAAGCTCAAGCAGCAGACGCCGCTGGGTGCCCCCGGTGATGGCACCGAGTGGGACAGCTACGACCCTGCTTCGCGCATCGACGGCGTCACGTTCGAGGCCTACCTCGTGCCGGGCACCGGTAAGGACGGCGCAAACGACATCGGCACCAACGCCGGGCAGCAGGCTGCCGCTCAGCTCACACCGTCGGCAGCGCAGAGCTCCATCGACGCCGCCTCGCCCGCGGTAGTCCCCACCACCGGGGTCACCGGGGCGGCGGGCACGGCTGGTCAGATTCGGTGGGACGACCTGCCGCGCGGTCTGTACCTGGTCAAGGAGAACCTGAGCTCCATGCCTGCGGGCGTGACTGCCTCGGCGCCGTTCCTGCTTGCTGTTCCCATGACCGACCCGGTCAACCGGGACGCCTGGATGGACACGATCTACATCTACCCGAAGAACGCGGCCGTCACGGCCGTGAAGACGGTGGACAACGCGTCTGTGCTGACCGTCGGTGAGACCGTCGACTGGACGATCGCAACCGACATCCCGCTGCTCCAGAACCCCTCGTTCGATGGCAGCGAGCCGGTTTCGGCCACGAACCCGCAGTTCGTTGCCCCCGATGCCTACCGCATCGACGACACTCTCGTTGACGAGCAGCTCACGTTGGCGCCCGCCTTCGTCGAAGGTGCGAACGGTGGCATCGTGGTGACCGTCGCTGGTGCAGCCCTCACCGAAGGAACCGACTACGCGGTCGTTCGCGACCTCTCGGTGACCGGCCAGACCACCTACCGCATCGTTTTCGAAGCTGCTGGTCTCACGAAGCTTGCAGAAGCGGTCAACGCTGACGCCACCGCTCAGGTGGAAGTCACCCTCACCACGACGGTGCAGTCCGCTGACGAGATCACCAACAACGCGAACTTCTTCCCGAACCAGAACGCGATCACGAACAACCGTCCTTTCCCGGCAACCCCGTCGCAGGTGAAGTACGGCAGCACCCAGCTGAACAAGGTCAGCACCGACGCCGCTGCGTCGCTCGCCGGCGCTCAGTTCCGTGTATTCGCTTCGGAGGCCGACGCGCTCGCACAGACCAACCCGCTGATGCCGGCTGTTGACACCGACAACTACGACGCGGCGACCGGAACCTGGACGACTCCCGCCAGCGGCGAGCTCGTGCTCGAGGGTCTGCGCTTCAGCAACTTCGCTGATGGAGAGGCACAGCTTCCCTTCCTCGACGCGTCGGGTAACCAGACCGATGTCGAGGCAGACAAGGCAACTGACAACCCGAAGTACCAGACCTACTGGCTGGTCGAGGTTGAGGCGCTTGCGGGCCACCAGCTTCTCGCAGAGCCGATCGCGTTCACCATCACCAGCACCGACGCGAGCGCGACAGCGTTCGAGGTGACGAACCAGCACAACACTGGCGCGTTCGTTCTGCCGCTCACCGGTGGCACGGGCACGGCGTTCCTCACCATCGCCGGTATTGCTCTCCTCGCTGTCGTTCTGCTCGTTGCGCGTCGTCGCCGCGCTCAGGCAGTGACTGCGGAGTAACACCCCCTGTCCGGATCCCGCCATCGTGCGGGATCCGGACTCGCTCTCGATTCCCTTGAAGCACCGGAAGGAGGCGCCGATCGTGAACGTCAACGTGATGCACCGTGCTGACTCACGCGGCGTCTCCGGCCGGCGCCGGGCGGGAGGGCCCAGGGTGCGGAGGCGCACGTCGGCGAAGGCGATGTGGGCGCCGGTCGCGTTGCAGGTGGGCGCGATGGTGGGGATTGGTGCGTTGCTCTATCCGACAGCAGCCGATTGGTTCGCCACTCTCGCCCACAACGCGGAGGTCTCCGGCTACGTTCGCGCCATTGAGGCGTTGCCGGAAGCGGAACGTCTGGAGCATTTGCAAACCGCGCAACGGTACAACTCGTTCATGCCGCCCGGGTTGCTGCGCGATCCTTATAGTCCGGGGGAGGACGACCCGGGTCTGTATGCCGATACGGCGTACCGTGCCTACGAGCAGGTGCTCCGTGTGAGCGCCAACGGCGTCATCGGCGAGATGTCATACCCGCGTCTGGGAATCGGGTTGCCGGTCTATCACGGAACGAGCGATGACATCCTCTCGCGCGGCGTTGGCCATCTGTACGGCAGCTCGCTCCCGGTCGGCGGATCGTCGACGCACTCCGTGCTGACCTCGCATTCGGGACTCGTGCACGCAGAGCTCTTCACGCCGTTGACGGGCGCGCAGATCGGCGACACGTTCACCGTCATGGTGCTCGGAGAGACGCACACGTATCGCGTCGATCAGATCGAAACGGTGCTCCCGGACCAGACGAGTTCGCTCGAGGTGGTCGACGGCCGTGACTACGTCACGCTGATCACGTGCACTCCCATTGGGGTCAACAGTCACCGGATCCTGGTTCGCGGCGTTCGCCTGGCGGATGACGCTTTCTCGGCTGACGCGCGCGAAGTCGCGGGCGACGGCAAGGCGGCGGGCTTCCCGTGGTGGTCCGTCATCTTTGTGGGGGCTTCAGGCGCGTTTGCGCTTGTGCTGCTCGTGAAGCCTCGTTCCCGCGTGGCGATTTCGACGGCAGCGCATGCCGCTGGCGCCCCGAGAGAAGGGGAAGCTGGATGACGACCTCTCTTTTCCGTGCCGTCGCGGTCGCTGCGGGCGCGATGTTCACTGCGATCGCGGTGTCTTCCGGGGCGGTTGCCGCGCACGCTGCCCCGCTTCTTCCCGTGATCGATCCGGATCAGGTCACGGCAATCGTTGTTCACAAACTCGAGCAACCGGTCGATCCGGGCCTCGCCGCCGACGGTCTCCCTCTCGACACGGCGGGCTTCAGTCCCGTTGCGGGAGCTGGCTTCAGCGCGACCCGCGTTCCGGGCGTCGATGTCATGACGCCCGAAGGTCAGCGTGCTGCTGCCGCGATGACTCCGTCTGATGCGGCGGCATTGATCTCCTCGGCATCTCCCGATGCCACTGGCACGACCGGTTCAGACGGCCTCACCACGCTGTCACCGCTCGCCGTTGGTCTCTACTACGTTCAGGAGACGGTCACGCCCGCCGGGTATGTCGGTGCCGCTCCGTTCCTCGTCGCTCTTCCCATGACTCACCCCACTGACCGTGGCGGATGGCTGTCGACTGTGCACGTGTATCCGAAGGGTGCACCGGCGCGCCTGACGCTCGATGTGTCGGATGCGAACGCACGGGCGCTCGGCGACGAAGTCACGTGGACCGCGCGCGCCGACATCCCGCGCATGCCGACCATCGACGGCTACCGGATCGTTCACGAGATCGATCCGAAGCTTGATCTCGTCGACGGCACGGCGCGCGTCCGCGTGGCTTTCGGCGCCTCTGGAGCGCCTGTTCTTGAGGGTGGCGTTCACTACACGGTCTCTCTCTCGCCCGACGGTCTGACGTTCACCGTCGACTTCACGGAGTCGGGGCGGACGCTGCTCGCGCAGCACACGGGCTCGCACGTGCTCGTGGAATTCCCCACCACGGTTCTGGGAGAGGGCGAGCTTGTCGTGAAAGCCTCGCTGTATCCCAGCAAGGCGATCATCGATGCCGCTGAGGGTGCCCCCGGCCCTGTTGAAGCTCAGAACCTCACTAAGTGGGGCGCGTTGAAGGTGCAAGCGACGGAGCGCGGGAAGCCGTGGAACCCTGTCGCTGGGGCCTGTTTCATGGTGTACGCGAGCGAAGCAGATGCGCGTGATCGGGTCAATCCGATCACTGTCAACGGCGTGAGCGAGTGGCGAACCGATGCCAACGGCCTGCTGAATGTGAACGGCTTGCGGTTCAGCGCATTCGTGGATGGCTTGGACCGCGAGGCGAGCGACCCGCTCTACCGTCACTACTGGGCTGTGCCCTCGTGTGTGCCCACCGGCTGGAAGTGGACAGACGATCGGCCACTTCCCGGCGTAATCGACTCCGTCATCAACGCGAAGGCTCTCGCCTTTGAGGTGGAGGATTCGAACGATCTGGCGACGACCGGCGCGCAGGTGGCGGGTACCGCTTTGCTCGCCGCGGTGCTGATCGGTGGCGGCCTTCTCCTCGTTGCTCGCCGCCGGGAGCGCCAGAGCGAATCAGCGCACACGTTGTGACGGCCACCACCGCGCGCCCGCAATCGCAGAAGCGCCACACGCTCGTCAATGTCGTCCTGCAACTCGCAGCGATGGTCGCGATCGGCCTGCTCGTGTATCCCGATGCTGCTAACTGGGTGAACAGCATCGGACACAACTCCGAGATCTCGGGGTATGTGCGCGAAGTCGAGAGCACCCCGTCTGAGGAGCGTGAGCGCATCCTCGATGCGGCGTACGCGTATAACGATCAGCTGGAGCCGGGCCCCCTCACTGACCCCTACATCTCGATGTCGCAAGACGCGCAGGAGCGCAGCAAGCTCTATCAGGCGTACGAGGAGATGTTGCGTGTGAGCGGCACCGACGCAATCGGCACGCTCAATTTTCCTGCCGTCAACATTGCGTTGCCCATCTTCCACGGCACGTCCGAGGAGGCCATTTCCCAGGGCGTCGGCCACATGTATGGCACGTCGTTGCCGGTCGGTGGACCGTCGACGCGTTCGGTGTTGACCGCGCACAGTGGGCTTCCGCACGCGGCTCTCTTCACTCCGTTGCACGCTGCCAAGGTGGGCGACACGTTCTGGATCTCGGTGCTCGGCGAGGATCACCACTACATCGTTCGCGAGATCGAGATGGTCGAACCGGGCAACACAGAATCGTTGCGGATCATCGAGGGGGAGGACTGGGTGACCTTGTTCACCTGCACCCCCGTGGGTGTGAACAGCCACCGCCTTCTCGTGCATGCGGAACGGATTCCGGATGCAGACGCCGGGCCGCTCGAGCAGACGATCTCCGGTGACGGTGTGCCGCTCGGATTCCCCTGGTGGGCTGTCTGGTTCGTGGGCGGTTCCGCACTCATCGCCTGGATTCTCTTCGTGCCTCCGCGTAAGAAGTCGCGAAAGCGACCTCTGCCCTCAGCGCCAGAGTCGCCGTCAGGGGCGCCGTCGTCGTCAGCGACCCGCGCGACGGTGTCCGAGCCGCTCACTAGGCTGGAGGGTGAGCAGTAGAGGGGGCGCCATGGCGGTTGCATCGAAGGCATCGAAATCGGTGATCTCGCAGGTGGCGTGGCATGCGGTGACGCAAGCTCCTGTGGTGCTGGTGACCGGCCCCGAGACTCTTCTCGCCGACCGCGCTGTTCGCGCGCTTCGCGACGGCATGCGCGCGGCGGATCCCAGCCTCGAAGTGTCCGACATCGACGCTGGCCAGTACGCTCCCGGGCAGCTGCTCACTCTCGCGAGCCCGTCGTTGTTCGGCGAGCCGCGTCTCATCCGGGTGAGCCAGGTGGAGAAGTGCACTGACGCGTTCCTCGAAGAGGCGATTTCGTACCTCAGCGCTCCTGCTGACGACACGGTTGTGGTGCTGCGTCATGGGGGAGGGGTGCGCGGCAAGAAGTTGCTCGATGCGATTCGCTCGGGGCGGGGCGGCGGCATCGAAGTGGTGTGTGCCGAACTCAAGCGGGAGGGCGACAAGATCGACTTCGCGAACGCCGAGTTTCGTGCCGCCAAGCGCAAGGTCACTGCAGGTGCTGTGCGTGCTCTCGTTGCAGCGTTCACCGACGATCTTGCCGAGCTAGCCGCTGCGTGCCGCCAGCTCATCTCCGACACGGATGGCGATATCACCGAGGCAGTCGTCGACAAGTACTACTCCGGCCGTTCCGAGGTCACCGCTTTTGCGGTCGCGGATGCCGCGATCGCGGGGCGCGCGGGCGAGGCCCTCGGGTTGTTGCGGCACGCCTTGTCGTCGGGCTCAGACCCGGTGCCGATGGTTGCGGCGTTCGCCATGAAGATTCGTACCATGGCGAAGCTTGCGGGGTCGCGCGGGTCGTCGAACGACCTTGCCCGCCAGTTCGGGTTGCAGGCATGGCAGGTGGATCGTGCTCGCCGCGACCTGCAGGGCTGGTCAGACGAGGGGCTCGCGCGCGCCATCTCCGCACTCGCGTCGGCTGACGCGGAGGTAAAGGGTGCTGGCCGTGACCCGGTGTATTCGCTGGAACGTCTGGTGGGTGTGATCGCTTCTCGCGGCGCCCGCTAACCCCGGCTCGCTCCACATAGAAAACGGGCCCCACATCCGAAGATGTGGGGCCCGTTGACGTTGTGCGGCTGAATTACAGCGCGGCAACCTGCTTCGCGATCGCCGACTTGCGGTTGGCGGCCTGGTTCTGGTGGATGACGCCCTTGCTGACAGCCTTGTCGAGCTTCTTGGTGGCCTTGACGAGGGCGGTCTCGGCCGCAGCCTTGTCGCCCGCGGCGACAGCCTTGCGGGTGGCCGTGATGACCGTCTTGAGCTCGCTCTTGACGGCCTTGTTGCGCTCCTGCGCCTTCTTGTTGGTGCCGATGCGCTTGATCTGCGACTTGATGTTCGCCATGAGTGTCTTTCGTTCGTTACGGAAGGGATCGGCCGGGGAACGGTAGAGGGGCGCTTCCGGCAACACGCGTGGAGGAACTCACACGTAAACCAAGGGTCGACTTTACCAGCTGACGGGCTCGGATGCCAATGCACCGGTGAGCATGTGTCGCGGAAAGACGGCCTCCCCACAGCCTAGCGCGGTGGTTGACCGTTCGGGGCATCCGGGGGTTGGCCGGATTCTCCCTGAATCGCCGTAACGGGAGGCTGGGTGCATGACAGAGACGACCTCCCTTCCCGCCATCGACGCCGACCCGCACGTCGGTTCCGCGCAGTCGCCGACTGCGGTGCCGACAGTGCCCTCGGAGTCGGCCTCGGGTGCGAACTCGAGCGGATTCGGCATTGCGAGCCTCGTGCTCGGAATCGCGTCGATCCCCACGGGGCTCGCGATCGCCGCGGTTGCCGCGATCGTCCTCGGGTTCGTGGCGCGGGCGAAGGAGCCGGCTGCGCGCACGATGGCCAACTGGGGCATCGTGCTCGGCATTGTCGGACTCTTCGGAGGCGTCATCCTCGGGATGCTCGGCTTCCTCGTCTTCACGCCGTTCGCGCTTCTTGGCCTCGGGTGGTTCTGGATCTGATCCCGGGCTGGACATGACGGAGGGCCGGTGCTGCTGCACCGGCCCTCCGTATGTTCGTGCGATCAGGCGTTCGCGGCCCGACGGCGAGCGGCGATCACGACGGCTCCGAGGCCGGCGAGACCCGCGATGGCGGCGATGGCGATGCCCGCCTCGGCTCCCTCGGCGCCCGTCGCCGCGAGCTGCGGCGTGGTCGCCGCAGGAATCGTGTCGACGATGCTGAGGTAGTCGATGAGCTGCGGTTGCACGCCCAGGTTGTACAGCGTGGAGTCGTCGTCGAGGAGGACGCAGTAGGTTCCCGTCGTCCAGTCCTCAGGCAGCGTCACCGTGATGCTGAAGGTTCCGTTCTCATCTGCGACGTTGCTGGTGTCCTCGAAGCTCAGGCTGTCTTCGCCGGGCTCCTCGTCTCCGTCGAGGCACTCGTGCACGCTGATATAGACCACGGCCCCCGGGAACCATCCGGTGCCGGAGAAGGTGATGCCGGTGGACTTCGCCGCGGCGAGCGTCACCGGGTTCGGGGTGATCGTGCGCGTCGGGATGGGCGTGAACACACTCGTCTCGCCGAACGCCTCGAAAGCGTAGATGGAGGTCGCAGCGCTGGGGTTGACGAACAGTCCCGCCGCAAGGACCTGGGGGGTGACGCCTTCGTACAGCTCAGCGGCGAACGCGTCGAGGGTTGCGGTCTCATTGGCCGTGAAGGGGCCGAAGGCGCGCGAGGTCTGCCAGAGTGTGCTGCTGTCGACGTTGCCGCTGGCTGCAGGGCGCAGAGTGGTGAACTGCTGGTCGGTCTCGCCGGGCTCACCGAAGACCGGGAGCTGGAGCGTCCAGTCGGAGTTCGAGGCGTGTACCGAGATGTCCTGCACGGCGCCCACGAACTCGTCGGCGGTCGCCGGCTGCGCCACGCGCGTCGTCAGAGGCTGCGCCGCCTGCGTGGCCGAGTTGGAGATGTTGAGGCCCGTCTCGGAACTCGACACCGTGCCTGTTCCGCCGGGGTAGGACGAAGTGCTCACGGCGCCCCAGAACCAGGCATCCGTGGGGTAGGGGCCCGACTCGTTGGTGAAGTCGGAGTCCGTGTAGAACACCGCGTCACCGACGGGCGTAGCGGCGGCGGCAGGCGACGCGATCGCGACCGCGGCGAAGGTCGCAAGCGCACCGGCAGTCAGCAGTGTGGTGGTTTTCTTCATAACGGGGAGGTCCTTTGGGTTGCGGCGGGTGGAATCTCACGGGAAGGTTTCTCACGACCATAGCGGAACGATGCTCGCATTTCGGATCTATCTGAGTGTCACCTGTGCCCAATTCGGGGGGAGTCTGAACCGTCTCCCGGAGCTCCAGGGAACTCGGTTCGCGAACGCCTGCAGACATGGGACAATCGTTCGGATATGTCACCCCGCGCCCTGAAGCCTCTCTCGCCTGCTGCGACCGATCCGTCGCGCATCCGCAATTTCTGCATCATCGCGCACATCGACCACGGCAAGTCGACCCTCGCTGACCGCATGCTGCAGATCACGGGCGTCGTGTCCGACCGTGACATGCGCGCCCAGTACCTCGACCGCATGGACATCGAGCGCGAGCGCGGCATCACGATCAAGTCGCAGGCCGTGCGCATGCCGTGGGAGGTCGACGGCGAGACGTTCGCCCTCAACATGATCGACACCCCCGGCCACGTCGACTTCACCTACGAGGTCAGCCGCTCGCTCGCAGCCTGCGAGGGCGCGATCCTGCTCGTCGACGCAGCTCAGGGCATCGAGGCCCAGACGCTCGCGAACCTGTACCTCGCGATGGAGAACGATCTCGAGATCATCCCCGTCCTCAACAAGATCGATCTCCCGGCAGCCGACCCCGAGAAGTACGCGAAGGAGATCGCCCAGCTCATCGGCGGCGACCCTGAGGAGGTCCTCCGGGTGTCGGGCAAGACCGGCATGGGCGTCGAGGCGCTTCTCGATCGCGTCGTCGGCCGCGTTCCCGCGCCCGTGGGCGATGCGAACGCGCCGGCACGCGCCATGATCTTCGACTCCGTGTACGACTCCTATCGCGGTGTCGTCACCTACGTCCGCATGGTCGACGGAAAGCTGAACCCGCGCGAGCGCATTCAGATGATGTCGACCCGCGCCACCCACGAGATCCTCGAGATCGGCGTGAGCTCGCCCGAGCCGACTCCGTCGAAGGGGCTCGGCGTGGGCGAGGTGGGCTACCTCATCACGGGCGTGAAGGACGTGCGCCAGTCGAAGGTCGGCGACACCGTCACGACTCTGGCGAAGCCCGCCACCGAAGCACTGCCCGGATACACCGACCCGCTGCCGATGGTGTTCTCGGGCGTCTACCCGATCGACGGCTCCGACTACCCGGAGCTGCGCGAGGCCCTCGACAAGCTCAAGCTCTCGGATGCGGCGCTGCAGTACGAGCCCGAGACCTCCGTCGCGCTCGGCTTCGGCTTCCGCTGCGGCTTCCTCGGCCTCCTGCACCTCGAGATCATCACCGAGCGTCTCAGCCGCGAATTCGGCCTCGACCTCATCACGACCGCGCCGAGCGTGCCGTACCAGGTGACGACCGACGACAAGAAGACCGTGACGGTGACCAACCCGTCCGAGTACCCGACCGGCACGAAGATCGCCGAGGTGCTCGAGCCGATCGTCAACGCGTCGATTCTCGCGCCGAAGGAGTACGTCGGGGCGATCATGGAGCTCTGCCAGCAGCGCCGTGGCACCATGAAGTCGATGGACTACCTCGGCGAGGACCGCGTCGAGCTCAAGTACACCCTCCCGCTCGGCGAGATCGTCTTCGACTTCTTCGACCAGCTGAAATCGAAGACCCAGGGCTACGCATCGCTCGACTACGAGCCCGCGGGCGAGGCGCCCGGCGACCTCGTGAAGGTCGACATCCTGCTTCAGGGCGAGACGGTCGACGCGTTCAGCGCGATTGTGCACAAGGACAAGGCCTATGCCTACGGCACCATGATGGCGACGCGCCTGCGCGAACTCATCCCGCGCCAGCAGTTCGAGGTGCCCATCCAGGCGGCGATCGGCGCGCGCATCATCGCGCGCGAGAACATCCGCGCGATGCGCAAGGACGTTCTCGCCAAGTGCTACGGCGGCGACATCTCACGTAAGCGCAAGCTCCTCGAGAAGCAGAAGGAGGGAAAGAAGCGCATGAAGATGGTCGGTCGCGTGGAGGTCCCCCAGGAGGCGTTCATCGCCGCGCTCTCGGGTGATGTCGAGAAGGCCAAGGACAAGAAGTAGTCCGCGTTCGTCCTCTGGCGCCGCCTACAGTGGCCCCGTGACATCGTCGAGATCTCGCTCGCTCAGCTACGCGCCCGAAGGCATGTCGCGCCCCGGCGCGGCTCCTCCCGCAGGGTTCCGCGTGGGCGACCGCCGTGTGCGGCTCGGGGAGGGGGACGTCCTCTGGGATCGGGCGGCGTCGATCGTCGACGGCTGGGTGGTGAAGAAGGGCGTCGGCTTCGTCGTCGCGCCGGATGACGCGCGCGTGGTCGTCGGGCGCGATTACGCGACCCGGTTCGGTGTGGGGCGCCTGCGGCTGCTCGAACCGGTGCGCGTCGTGTGGACGGTCGACGAGCCCGATCGCCGCGGTTTCGGCTACGGCACGCTGACGGGGCATCCGCTGCGCGGCGAGGAGTGCTTTCTCGTGGAACGGGATGCCGACGGATCGGTGTGGTTCCGCACGCGCACGGTGTCGCGCGTCGCGGGCTCCTGGTGGCCCCTGTGGCTCGGCATCCGTCTCGTGCAGCCGCTCATGCAACGACGGTACGCGCAGAGCGCTCTCGTCCAGGCTGCGGCGCTTAGAGTGACCTGGTGAACGACTCCTCTGACGAGCTGCCGGGTTTCCGCCGGATCCGCCGCGACCTGCTGGGCGAGGCACCCGACCGAGTCGACGGCGTCGCCCGACTCGGCTACGGAATGGGCGGCCCGAAGGGTCCGTTCGATGCTCCGCCCGAGGAGCCCATCGAACTCGACGCCGATGAGCTGCCGTGGGAGCTGCGCGACGAAGCGTAGCCTCCGACCCTTTCGGGGTGTTTCCCCGGAATCGTCTGGGAGAATGGGGGCGTGTCACCTGCGTCATCGCCCCCCGGCGACGCCATGCGACGGTCGACGGCCCCCGCCTCGACCGCTTTTCGCGACCCCTCGCAGCTGTGGCGCGTGCCGGTCACCTATGGCGCGGTCGGGGGTGCCCAGGCGGGCGACCTGATGGCCTACCCGCCGAGCGGCTACCGGCCGTTCGAACGCCGCATCCGCATCGGCCACGGCGAGGAGCGGTGGGAGTTCGCGTGGATGCGCGTCATGAGCTGGGGCATCCAGCGCGGCGCGGGCCTGCGGGTCACCCCGATCGAGGCTCCCCCCGAGGCCACGGATGCCGCGTACATCCCCGTCGCGTTCGATGACGACGGCAACCCCATCCAGCGCGCCACCGTCGGCGAGGCAGGGGAGGCGCTCTACACCTCTGAAGGCGACCCCATCCTGCGCGCGGGCGATTCGGGTCTGCTGCGCGCGCCGTTCTGGCCGCAGACCTTCCCGGTTCGCGTCGTGTACATCATCGACGAGAAGGATCGGCGTGGTGCCGCCTTCGGAACGCTTCCCGGCCACCCGCTGTCGGGCGAGGAGCTGTTCGTCGTCGAACGTCGTCCGGATGGGTCGGTGTGGTTCACGGTGCGCATCCTGTCGCGCGCATCGGAAGGCTGGTGGCGTCTCGCGACGCCGTTCCTGCGGGTGGTGCAGGCGGTCTATGTCCGCCGTTACCTCACCGAACTCACGGGCCCGCTGCCGCTGCTTGCCGACGCGTAGCGCACCGGACATCATGGGCCCATGGCCGAGCCTGAGGTGACGTACGCCGCCGTGGGCCGCAGTCTCGACGACGTTCCCGACGAGACCGGGTTCCGGACGACACAGCGTGACGTCGAGCTCGGGCACGGCGCCGAGGTGTTCGCGCGCGCGGCTGCCGCGACGATGTCGTGGCAGATCCAGCGCGGCGCTGGCATCCGCGTGCAGGTCGACGCTGTCGAGCCCGTCCGCACGCTGCGCGCCGGGGACGCCGCGATCATGCGCGTGCCGCTCTGGCCGTGGGAGGTGCCCTGCCTCGTCGTGGCGACGATCGACGAGCCGCGCCGCATCGGATTCGCGTACGGCACGCTTCCGGGGCACCCGGAGAGCGGGGAGGAATCGTTCGTGGTCGAGCATCTGCCGGATGACTCGGTCGTGCTGCGAATCCGGGCATTCTCGCGGCCGGCGACGTGGCTCTTCCGCATCGGATACCCCGCCGTGCTGCTCATGCAGCGCATCTACACCGACCGCTACGTTCGCGCGCTCCTCGCCCACCTGCGCTGACAGCGAGCGGGGCCCGGAGCAGGGAGAATAGAGGGATGCCCAGCGCCCTGCCCCTCGCCGATCCGGCGCCCGCCGACGGCGCTCTTCCGGCGTCCGCGGCCGCCGCCTCGGACGAGCGCGACTTCGGCGTGTACCTGCATGTGCCGTTCTGCCGCGTGCGCTGCGGGTACTGCGACTTCAACACGTACACCGCCTCTGAGATCCGCGGAGTCAAGCAATCCGACTATGCAGGCCAGGCTGCCGCCGAGGTGGCGTTCGGACGCCGCGTGCTCGAGGAGGCGGGGGTCGCCTCTCGCGCGGCGTCGACCGTGTTCTTCGGCGGCGGCACGCCCACGCTGCTGCCGACGTCCGATCTCATCCGCATGCTCGATGCGGTGCGCGAGGCGTGGGGGATCGCACCGGATGCCGAGGTGACGACGGAGGCGAACCCCGATTCGGTCACCGAGGAGGGCTTCCGCGAGCTCGCCGCAGCCGGGTTCACCCGGGTGAGCTTCGGCATGCAGTCGGCGGTGCCCCACGTGCTGCGCACGCTCGAGCGCACCCACGACCCCGCGCGCATCCCGCTCGTCGTCGAGTGGGCGCGTGCTGCGGGGCTCCAGGTGAGCCTCGACCTCATCTACGGCACCCCGGGGGAGTCGCTCGATGACTGGCGAGCCTCGCTCGAGCTCGCGCTCGCACAGCAGCCCGACCATCTCTCCGCCTACGCGCTCATCGTCGAGGATGGCACCAAGCTCGCCCGCCAGATCAAGCGCGGCGAGGTCGCCTCGCCCGATGACGAGCTGCAGGCCGACATGTACGAGCTCGCGGATGCCATGCTCGCCGACGCCGGCTACGACTGGTACGAGATCAGCAACTGGGCGCGCGACGACGCCCACCGTTCGCGCCACAACCTCGCCTACTGGACGGGTCAGGACTGGTGGGGCGTCGGACCGGGAGCCCACAGCCACGTGGGCGGTGTGCGCTGGTGGAACGTCAAGCATCCCGCCGCCTACGCGGAGCGCCTCGCGGCGGGTGTGTCACCCGCCGCGGGCCGCGAGACTCTCGACGCCGAGACCCGCCGTGTGGAGCAGGTGCTGCTGCGTTCGCGCATCAGCGACGGCCTGCCGATCGCGCTGCTCGACGATGGTGGCCGGGAAGCCGTCGCGGGACTCATCGCCGACGGTCTCATCGACGGCCGCGCGGCGATCTCCGGTCGCATCGTGCTGACGCGCTCGGGCCGGCTGCTCGCCGACGCGATCGTGCGTCGTCTGCTGCCCTGAGCGCGCTCAGCGGATGAAGCGGATCGCCACGGGGTAGGTGTAGTACTCGCCGTTGTTGGCCTTGACCGCCGCGATGATGCCGAAGACGATCGCGACGACCCATGTTGCCGCGAGGATGAGGAATCCGACGAGCACCAGCGTCGTGATCCATCCGACGACCGCCGCGATGAGCAGGGTCAGCTGGAAGTTCAGTTCGGTAGCGCTGTGCGCGCGCACCAGGGGGCCGCGGTCCTTGAGGATGACGTAGCCGATGATCCCGATGATCCAGCCGAAGCCGGCGAGAGTGAAGAAGTTCGCCACGGCTCCGCCGACGTGCAGCAGGGTCGACCACAGGCGCTCGTCCGAAGGCGACATCGGCTGCGGGCTGTTCGCGTAGGGGTTCTGCTCGTTGCTCATGAACACATCAAAGCACGAGCGCCGGGCCACTGACCCGGCGCTCGTGAGAGATCTCTTCGATTACTTGATGAGGCGCAGGGCGAAGGGGTAGCGGTAGCTGCCGCCCTCGTTGACCTTCACGAAGCCGATGATCGAGAAGACGACGCCCGCGATCCAGACCAGCCACGGCAGGAAGAAGAGCAGACCGAACGAGATCACCACGAGGATGTATGCGGCGACGTAGGCGATGCCGAGCGTGATCTGGAAGTTGAGCGCCTCCTTGGCCTCGACGCTCGTGCGGGGGCCGCGGTCCTTGAAGATCGCCCAGATGATGAGCGCCGGAATGATCCAGAAGATGCCGCCAAGGTGGGCGAACGAGGCCCACTGCTTGTCTTCCGCCGCTGTGAGAGGGGCGGCCGGCTGCGGCGATGCAGAGTCGGTCATGGTGGTGGTGCCTTTCTGTCTGGGGGCTCCCGAGTGGCGGGCGAGATAAAGCTAGCGCTCGGCCCGCGGCGGTGCAACGGCATCCGCAGGTCCCGCGCGTTATCATTGGCAGTCGAAGCCCGGGAGTGCCAGGGGATTTCTCTGTGCCGATCACGAGTCAGGGAGGGGCGCGCACATGGTGTCAGAACGCAGCCTCGCAGTGCTCCGCGTCATCGTTCAGGACTACGTCTCGACGCGCGAGCCGGTCGGCTCGAAGTCGATCGTCGAACGTCACGCGTTCGGTGTCTCGTCGGCCACGATCCGCAACGACATGGCCCAGCTCGAGGAAGACGGGCTCATCGCGGCACCGCACACCTCCTCTGGCCGCATCCCCACCGACAAGGGCTACCGCGTCTTCGTCGACCAGCTCACCGAGCTGCGTCCGCTGAGCACCGCACAGCGCAGCGCGATCGAGTCGTTCCTGGGTGAGGCCTCCGACCTCGACGAGGTGCTGCGGCGCACCGTGCGACTGCTGTCGCAGCTCACCAACCAGGTAGCGCTCGCGCAGTATCCGTCGTTCGGCATCTCCCGCGTGCGCCATGTGGAGCTCGTCTCGCTCTCGCCCACGCGCGTCATGACGGTGCTCATCACCGACACCGGTCGCGTCGATCAGGGCACGGTGGAGATCCCGCAGACGGATGACCCTGAGGTGCTCGCGCGTCTGCGCGAGAACGTGAACGTGGCGCTCGACGGCGTCGCTCTGCAGGGTGCGGGCGCCATCCTGGATGCGCTGCCCGAGACCATCGCCCCCGAGCACCACGATGTCGCGCGCCCGATCCTCGCGAATCTCGCTGATCAGGTCGCGGCGAACCGCGACGAACGGCTCGTGCTCGCGGGTGCCGCGAACCTCGCGCGCACCGAGCGGGATTTCACAGGCTCCATCTATCCCGTGCTCGAGGCCATCGAAGAGCAGGTCACGCTGCTGAACCTCATCGGCGAGATCGATCCCGACGAGACGCGCGTCATCGCACGCATCGGCAGCGAGAACAGCGGATTCGGCCTCGGCGAGACGAGTGTGCTCGCGAGCGGGTACGCGGGGCCGGGCGGCGGGGTCGCCCGCCTCGGCGTGTTGGGGCCGACGCGCATGGATTATTCGAGCAACATGGCGGCTGTGCGTGCGGTCGCCCGCTACCTGTCGCGCCTCATCGGCGACGACGAGATCAGATAGAGGAACGTTGGCAGATCACTACGAAGTCCTGGGCGTCGACCGCAGCGCGACCGCCGAGGAGATCAAGAAGGCGTACCGTCGCCTCGCACGTGAGCTGCACCCGGACGTCAACCCGTCTGAGGATGCCGCCGAGCGATTCAAGCTCGTCACGCACGCGTACGACGTGCTGAGCGACTCCGAGCAGCGTCAGCGCTACGACATGGGAGACCAGGGCGGGTTCGGGGGCGCGGGCTTCGGGTTCGGCGACATCTTCGACAGCTTCTTCGGCGGGGCCTCGCGCACCGCGGGGCCGCGGTCGCGCACCGAGCGCGGGCAGGATGCGCTGCTGCGCATCGAGATCGACCTCGACGAGGTGATCTTCGGCACCAAGCACGAGATCGAGATCGACACGGCCGTGCTGTGCGAGGCGTGCCAGGGCTCGTGCTGCGCACCCGGCACCTCGGTCGTCACGTGCGACATCTGCCACGGTGCGGGGCAGATCCAGCGCACGGTGCGCTCGCTCCTCGGCAACGTCATGACCTCGAGCCCCTGCGGAACCTGCCGCGGCTACGGAACCGTCATCCCGAACCCGTGCCCCTCGTGCGCCGGCCAGGGCCGCGTGCGCGCCAAGCGCAAGGTCGCGGTCGACATCCCCGCGGGCGTCGACACGGGCATGCGTCTGCACCTGCCCGGCGAGGGTGAAGCGGGCCCCGCAGGCGGCCCCAACGGCGACCTGTACCTCGAGGTCAAGGTGCGCCACCACGACATCTT
Source organism: Salinibacterium sp. ZJ70 (assembly GCF_011751865.2). Lineage (GTDB taxonomy): Bacteria > Actinomycetota > Actinomycetes > Actinomycetales > Microbacteriaceae > Homoserinibacter. Next base: position 1,158,585 of record NZ_CP061770.1, read on the forward strand.
CAGTCGCTCGGGGGATGACCTTCTCGCGACGCTCGACGTGCAGATGACGGACGCCATCCTCGGCTCCTCGGTGACCCTCAAGGCGCTCGATGGCGACGTGGAGATCGAGATCAAGCCGGGAACTCAGTCGGCCGACATCGTGACGATCAAGGATCGCGGCGTGGGTCGTCTGCGCGGCGGCGGTCGCGGCGACCTGCGGGTGGGCATCAACGTGCAGACGCCCGTGCGTCTCAACTCGAGCGAGCTCGAGCTCATCAAGCAGTTCGCTTCGAAGCGCCCGCCGGCCAAGCCCCAGTTCTCGAAGTTCCAGCAGGGGCTGTTCGCGAAGCTGCGCGACCGCTTCATGAGCTGAGCCATGGCTCACCTCTACCTGCATCCGGGGTTCGATGAGGCGCACACCCGCACGGGCGCGCGCGTTCAGGTGACGGGCGATGAGGCACGTCACGCGCTGCAGGTGTCCCGTGTGCGCGTGGGGGAGCAGCTCGCCTTCAGCGACGGACGCGGCACCATCCTGCACGGCAGAGTCGTCGAGGCCGCGGGTGGCGTGCTCGCGATCGAGGTCGAGCGCGCGGAGCATGTCGAGGAGACCCGTCCGGCGCTCTGGCTCGCGCAGGCGCTCGCCAAGGGCGACCGCGACGAGCTCGCCATCCAGGCGGCGACGGAGCTCGGCATCGCGGGCGTCATCCCGTGGGCCGCCGAGCGCTCGGTGAGCCGCTGGGAGGGCGCGAAGGTCGCCAAGGGCGAGGAGCGCTGGCGTTCGATCGTGCGGGAGGCGAGCAAGCAGGCGATCCGCGGCCGCGTTCCCGAGGTGGCGCCGCTCAGCACCACGAAGCAGCTCGCCGCGATCGACGGTCTCGTGATCGTTCTCGACCCGACGGGCGAGACGCCACTCACAGCGATCGACACGGTGGGAGCGGACCGGGTGACGCTCGTCGTCGGGCCGGAAGGCGGCATCTCTCCGCGAGAGCTGGACGTGTTCGCCGAATCCGGTGCCGTGATCGCGCGTCTCGGTTCCGAGGTGCTGCGCACGTCGACGGCGGGGCCCGCCGCGCTCGCCGTGCTGAACGCCCGACTCGGGCGCTGGTGATGGCGCCCGCTTCCGCTCCCGACGGTCACGTCGAGCTGCCGGAGGCGGTGCGGACTCGCTCCCCGCGCGCACAGGCGGTCTGGCGCAATGAGCTCGGCGGAGTCACCTTCCGCGATGCGGATCGGTACCTCAAGTGGAACCCGCAGAGCACCGGCATCTCGCTCGCCGACGAGGTCGCGCGGATGCGGTGGGCCGCGTCGTTCCATCCCGTTCCCGAGGTCGTGGAGTTCGCTCCTGCCGCTCAGGGCGAGCTGCTCGTCACGCGCGCGCTGCCGGGCGAGGGCGCGGTGACACCGCGGTGGCTCGCGGAGCCCCGCATCGCTGTCCGCGCGATCGGCGAAGGACTGCGTGCGCTGCATGAGGGAATCCCACGCGACGACTGCCCCTTCGACTGGTCGGTGGAGGCACGGCTCGCGCGGCTCTCGGATGCGGAGCGCGCGGCCCTCGGCGATGTGCCCCCCGTCGACGTCCTCGTCGTGTGCCACGGTGACGCCTGCGCGCCGAACACCGTCATCGCCGACGACGGCGGCTGGGCAGGGCACGTCGACCTCGGTGCGCTCGGGCTCGCCGACCGCTGGGCGGATCTCGCGGTGGCGAGCATGAGCCTCGACTGGAACTACGGCCCGGGCTGGCAGGACGAGCTCTTCGCCGCGTACGGTGTGCGCCCCGACGCGGAGCGGATCCGCTTCTACCGAGGGCTCTGGGACGCCAACTGAGGTTCGTCCGCGCTGGAGGGCGCTCCGCCCAGCCGGATGTCCATGCCCGCAATGCTCGACGCGAGCCCTCGATGCTGCGGCGTCCGCCACGCGACGACGAGCGACGCGACGATGAACCCGAACGCCGTGAGCGATCCCCAGCCTTCGGGCAGCGCTGAGACGAGCTGGAAGCCGCCGATTCCCGCGAGGTAGCGCACGGTGCGGCGTACGACGACCGCCCGCGGCGCGTCGACGCCGGCGATGTTGACGGCGGACTCGCCCGGAGATGTTCCCGTCGCGACGACGAGGGCGCCGATCATCACGAAGGCGGTGATTCCTCCGACCCACGCAGAGAGGGTGTAGTCGATCGCCGTGCGCTCGACCTCCCACAGGTACACCTGCACGGCGTTCGCGGCGGTCGTGACGACCGATGCGGTCGTCCAGGCGACGATCGCATCGCACGCCATGCCGACGAGGCGTCGCGACAGCGCGATCCGATCCGCCGCACTCGGGCGGCGGGGGGCGCGACGCAGGAAGGGGATGGCGACGAGCGAGCCGAGGAGTGCGCCCGCGGTGTTCGTGAGCAGGTCGCCTGTGTCGAAGAACCGGTACGCGCACGGCAGCGCACCCCACACCCCGGTGAGCTGCGTGAACTCCACCCCGAGCGAGAGCACGAGTCCGCTCGCCGTCGCCACCAGCCAGCCGCGACGCCAGAGCGCCCGCACGAGGAACCCCCACGGCACGAAGAGCGCCACGTTGAGCACGAGCTGCTCGACAGCGGCGCGGCCGTCGGTGAGCACGTCCCGGAATCCCTGCAGCGGATCCAGCACGACACCCGCGCACCGGTACCCGTCGTCGGGCAGCGGCAGCAGGGTGTACGCCCACATGCCGAGCACCCACAGCAGCAGCGCGAGCCACGCGACGGTGCGACCCGGAGTCAGCCCGCCACGACGGCGATAGCTGACGGCGATGAACGGGATGAGCAGCGCGAATGCCGCGACGAATCCGACACCGAGGGCGAGGAGTCCGGGAGTGAAGCGATCCACTCCCTCATCCAAGCAGAGCCAGCGACGGGCCTGCGCCCGTAGAATGGACGGATGACGGACACGCCTACGATCTTCGAGCGCATCATCGCGCGCGAGATCCCCGCCAGCATCGTCTTCGAAGACGACACGGTCATCGCGTTCCACGACATCTCGCCGCAGGCGCCGGTGCATCTGCTCGTCGTGCCGAAGACGGCCGACTACCCGGATGTCACGGCGCTCGCCGCAGGTGACCCGGCGCTCCTCGCGCACCTCGTCGAGGTGGCGTCGCAGCTCGCCGACGAGTTCTCCGATGGCGACTTCCGACTGGTCTTCAACACGGGTGCCGGCGCCGGACAGACGGTATTCCACGTGCACGCCCACGTGCTCGCGGGAGGACTCGCGGAAGGCACTCTTGGCTGACGATATCCCCGGATTCCCCGCCGACGGCACGCCCCTGACGCGCGTCGAGGTCGAGGTCGACGGCGTCGCCATGGTTCGACTCCTCGGTCCGCAGGACCGCCTGCTGACGACCCTCGAGCGCCAGTACCCCGAGGTGACCGTGCATGTGCGCGGCAACGTCGTGAGCCTCGAAGGCCCGGAGGCCCCCGTGCAGGCTGCGCGGCGCCTCATCGACGAGCTCACCGAGCTGGTGCGCAAGGGCGTCGATCTCGGCCCCGCTGAGGTCGCGACCTCGCGGCGCATCCTGGACAGCGGCGGGGCACCGGGTGACGTGCTCGGCCAGGCGATCCTCACCTCACGCGGCAAGGCGATCCGTCCGAAGACCCTCGGGCAGAAGGAGTACGTCGACGCGATCGACGAGTTCACGATCACCTTCGGCATCGGCCCCGCAGGAACCGGCAAGACCTATCTCGCGATGGCGAAGGCCGTGCAGGCGCTGCAGCGCAAAGAGGTCGACCGCATCATCCTCAGCCGCCCTGCGATCGAAGCGGGCGAGCGCCTCGGGTTCCTGCCCGGCACCCTCACCGACAAGATCGACCCGTACCTGCGGCCGCTCTACGACGCGCTGGGCGAGATGATGGATCCGGAGCTCGTGCCGAAGCTGCTCGCGTCGGGAACCGTCGAGGTCGCGCCGCTCGCCTACATGCGCGGTCGCACGCTCAACAACTCGTTCGTCGTGCTCGACGAGGCGCAGAACACGACGCCCGAGCAGATGAAGATGTTCCTCACGCGTCTCGGGTTCGGCACGAAGATGGTCGTCACGGGCGACATCACGCAGATCGACCTCCCCGCAGGTGCGTCGGGGCTGCAGCTCGTGACGCGCGTGCTCGACGGGGTCGACGACATCCACTTCGCGCGGCTCACGAGCGATGATGTCGTGCGCCACTCGCTCGTCGGCCGCATCGTCGACGCCTACACGAAGTACGACGCCGAGAAGCAGGCGCGCGCACACGAACGGCGCGAAGCCGCCGAGTTCGCGAATCGCGCCGAACGCCGCAGAGGCATGAACAAGGGCATGGGGAAGAGATAGCGATGTCGATCGAGATCAACAACGAATCGGGCGTGGAGGTCGATGAGGCGGCCCTCGTGCGGCTCTCGGCGTTCGCGCTCGACTACATGCGCGTGCATCCGGATGCCGACCTCGCGATCGTCCTCGTCGACGAGGCCGCGATGGAGCAGCTGCACGTGCAGTGGATGGATGAGCCGGGCCCCACCGACGTGCTGAGCTTCCCGATGGACGAGCTGCGCCCCGGCACGGATGACGAGGTGACGCCCGCAGGTCTCCTCGGCGACATCGTGCTGTGCCCGCAGGTCGCGATCGAGCAGGCGAAGACCGCTGGGCACTCCACCCAGGACGAGCTGCAGCTGCTCACCGCACACGGCATCCTCCACCTGCTCGGGTTCGACCATGCCGAGCCCGACGAGGAGAAGGAGATGTTCGGGCTGCAGCGCGACATCCTCGTGGGCTACGCCCACACCCAGCGCGGCGGGTGATCCGCGATGCTCGGATGGTTCATCGCCGTCGCCGTCGCGGCCGTCGCGTTCGGGGGTCTGCTGGCTGCCGTCGACTCGGCGCTCTCGGTGCTCTCGCGCTCCGATCTCATCGATCTCGCCGCGCACCGTCGCGCGAAGAAGTCGCTGCTGGCGATCGCGGGTGAGGTGGGTGCACACGTCACCGCCGTCAACTTCATGCGCGTCGTCTCGGAGTCGTTCGCCGCGGTGCTCGTGACGCTCGCGTTCGCCGAGGTGTTCGACCAGTGGTGGTGGGTGCTGCTCGCGAGCGCCGTCGTCATGACCTGCACCTCGTTCGTGCTCGTCGGCTCGAGCCCGCGCAGCGTCGGCCGCGCCCACGCGAAGGGCATCGTGTCGTTCGCAGCGCTCATCGTGCGCGCCATCCGGGTGCTGCTCGGGCCTGTCGCCGCGGGGCTCGTGGCGCTCGGCAACCGCGTCACGCCCGGCCGCCCGAAGACGGCTGTCTCGTTCTCGAGCGAGGAGCAGCTGCTCTCGATGGTCGACGAGGCCACGGAGCTCGACATGCTCGAAGAGGACGACCGCGAGCTCATCCACTCGATCTTCGAGTGGGGCGACACGGTCGTGCGCGAGGTCATGGTGCCGCGCACCGACATGGTGACCCTCGACGCCGACAGCTCGATCGGCGCAGCCCTCGGACTGTTCTTCCGCACCGGAGTCTCGCGCATCCCCGTCATCGGCCGCGACGCCGATGAGGTGCTCGGTGTGCTCTACCTGCGCGATATCGCGCGCCTCAGCTACGAGCAGCCGCTCGACGCCGCCTCGACGACCGTCAAGGATCTCACGCGCCCCGCGTCGTTCATCCCCGAATCGAAGAAAGCCGACGACACGCTGCGCCAGATGCAGCGCGACTCGATGCACCTCGCGATGGTCGTCGACGAGTACGGGGGCATCGCAGGCCTCGTGACGCTCGAGGATCTCATCGAGGAGCTCGTGGGCGACATCTCGGACGAGTACGACCGCGACATCGACGAGGTCAAGGAGCTCGGTGAGGGGCTGTTCCGCGTGAGCTCGCGCCTCTCGGTCGACGAGCTCGGCGATCTGTTCGGCCTGCAGATCGAAGACGACGAGGTCGACACCGTGGGCGGTCTGCTCGCGAAGGGGCTCGGTCGTCTGCCGGTCGTGGGGTCGAGCACGCGCATCTACGGTCTGGTGCTCACCGCCGATCGCACCGAAGGCCGCCGCAAACAGGTCACGACCGTGCTCGTCGAGCGAGACGCCTCGCTCGCGGGTATGCAGGAGGCGCTCGCCTCCGGGGAAGAGGAATGATGTCCAAGCAGTTCCGGGCGGGCTTCGCCACCTTCGTGGGGCGTCCGAACGTCGGAAAGTCGACGCTCACGAACGCCCTCGTGGGCGAGAAGGTCGCGATCACGTCGGCGAAGCCTCAGACCACGCGCACCGCGATCCGCGGCATCGTGCACCGCGAGGACGGCCAGCTCATCATCGTGGACACGCCCGGCATCCACCGGCCCCGCACGCTGCTCGGCGAACGGCTCAATGATGTCGTGGCGGGCATCCTGGGCGACGTCGACGTCATCGGATTCTGCATCCCGGCGGACGAGAAGATCGGCCCCGGCGACCGCTTCATCAACGAACAGCTCGACAAGTTCCCGCGGGCGAAGAAGATCGCGATCGTCACCAAGGTCGACAAGGCGTCGCGCCCGGCCGTCGCCGAGCAGCTGCTCGCGATCAGCGAGCTGCGCGAATGGGACGACATCATCCCGGTGTCGTCGCTCCAGGGCATCCAGCTCGACACGCTCGTGTCGCAGCTCATCGCGCTCATGCCCGAGTCGCCGCCGCTGTACCCGGATGACGCTGTCACCGATGAGACCCTGGAGCACCGGATCTCGGAGCTCATCCGCGAGGCTGCCCTCGAGGGCGTCTCCGACGAGCTGCCGCACTCGATCGCCGTCACCCTCGACGACATGGTCGACCGCGAGGACTCCGACATCGTCGACGTGTACGCCAACATCTGGGTCGAGCGCGACAGCCAGAAGGGCATCATCATCGGCAAGGGCGGATCGCGTCTCAAGGAGGTCGGAGCGACCGCGCGTGCGGGCATCGAGCCGCTCGTCGGCAAGCGCATCTACCTCAGCCTGCGCGTCAAGGTCGCACCCAACTGGCAGCGCGACCCCAAGTACCTGCGCCGTCTCGGCTTCTAGATGGAGGGCGGATACATCCGCCGACGGATGCGCTCGGCCCCCGCGGGCCGTAGCGTGACCAGCATGTGGAGGAGACTGACGCCCGCGCAGCTCGGCGTCGACATCCTCATCGCGGTGGGGTTCTTCCTGCTTCTGCTGCTTTCCACGTGGCAGGTGGGCAGGTGGGCGCTGCTCGTCCTCGCGGGCTTCACGGTCGCGCTCGCTCTGCGCCGGGTCGCGCCGGGAGTCGCACTCGCGGTGGGCTGGCTGGTTGCGATCGTGCAGATGCTGCTCGGTGTGCTGCCGAACCCGGCGAACGTCGTCGTCTTCGTGCTCGTCTACACCGCCGCGGCCTACGGATCGTCGCTCACCCGCTGGGCGGCATTCGCGTCGTCGTTCGTCGCGCCCATCACCATCACCCTCTACGTGCTCGCCGATGAGGGCTTCGGCCAGCTCGACATGTGCCTCACCTTCCAGTACCAGTACTGCGCGAGCTATGTTCCAGATCTCGCCGGTCGGGCGGTGGGCTGGTTCGTCGCGTTCGCGTTCGCGTTCCTGCTCGCCTGGACGATCGGCCAGCTCGTGCGCACGCGCAATCGCGCGCGGGCGAACAAGGCGGCGATGATCGTCGCCGAGCAGGAGGTGGTGGCCGAGCAGGAGCGCACCCGCATCGCGCGCGACATGCACGACGTCGTCGCCCACTCGCTCGCCGTGATCGTGGCGCAGGCCGACGGAGGCCGCTACGCGTCGCGCGTCGACCCCGTCGCCGCGGAGGAGTCGCTTGCGACGATCGCCGCCACCGCACGCGAGGCGCTGGGCGATGTGCGTGTGCTTCTCGCCCAGCTGCGTTACAGCCAGGAGGATGGCCCGCAGCCGACCCTCGGCGACCTCGACCGGCTGTTTGCGGGAATGCGTGCGGCCGGGCTCCAGGTCGAGCGTGAGGAGACGGGCACCCGGCCTGTGCTCGGCGCCGCGCAGCAGATCGCGATCTACCGCATCGTGCAGGAGTCGCTCACGAACGCCCTGCGCCACGCCGACACCGCACGCGAGGTGCTCGTGCGCATGGCGTGGGCCGAGCACGGCCTCGACCTCACCATCCAGAGCCACCTGCCTGACGTGCGCACGCGCACCGGCATGATCCCCGTCGCGGGAGCCTCGACCGGTCACGGTCTCGCCGGCATGACCGAGCGCGCCAACCTCGCGGGCGGCTGGCTGCGTGCCGCTGCCGTCGACGGGCGCTTCGTCGTGACCGCGTGGCTCCCGTCCATGCATGCCGTGTCGCCCACCGCCCTCACCGTGAAGGAACCAGCTGAATGACCGACCCCATCCGCGTCGCGCTCGTCGACGATCAGGCGCTCTTCCGCACCGGCATCCGGATGCTCATCAGCTCGCAGCACGATCTGGAGTTCGCGGGCGAGGCGGGCGATGGCGCCGAGGGGGTGGAGCTCGTGACGCGCGAGCAGCCGGATGTGGTGCTCATGGACATCCGGATGCCGGTCATGGACGGCATCGAGTCGACGGAGCGCATCCTCGCGAAGGTCGCTCCGGGGGCGCAGGGTCCGCGCGTCATCGTGCTCACGACCTTCGACCTCGACGAGGCGGCGACGCGCGCCATCCGTGCCGGTGCGAGCGGCTTCCTGCTGAAGGATGCGGACCCCGAGTTCCTGCTCGCCGCGATCCGCACCGTGCACGCGGGCACCGCCGTCATCGCGCCGAGCGCCACGCGCGAGCTCTTCGAGCACTTCGACTCCCGGGGTGGCGTCACGACCGCGCCCCCCGCGTTCGACACCCTCACGAGTCGCGAGCGCGACATCTTCCTGCTCGCCGGGCGAGGTCTCAGCAACAGCGAGATCGCCTCGAGCGAGTTCGTGAGCGAGGCGACCGTGAAGACCCACATCTCGCGCATCCTCTCCAAGCTCGGTCTCCGCGATCGCGTGCAGCTCGTGGTCTACGCGTTCGAGCACCGGCTGATCGACTGATCCGAGGTCATCCTTCAGGCGGATGAGGATGCGCCCCACGCCCGACGCGCTCGCGCAGCACTCGTCCGTAGCGTCGAGAGCATGGACCTCACCACGAGCATCACCCCCATCGACTCCGCAGATGCGACCCCTGCCTCGCTCGTCGCGCGCGTCGAGAGTCTCACCAAGAGCTACGGCGCGCACGGCGCCCGCGTCGACGCGCTCACAGGCGTGACGCTCGGCATCCGCCGCGGCGAGTTCACCGCCATCATGGGACCGTCAGGCTCCGGCAAGTCGACGCTCATGCACATCATGGCCGGCCTCGACGCGCCGACCAGCGGACGGGTGTGGCTCGGCGACACCGAGATCGGCGGGATGCGCGACGATGAGCTCACGCTGCTGCGCCGCCGCCGCATCGGCTTCGTCTTCCAGGCGTTCAATCTCGTGCCGACGCTCGATGTGGAAGGCAACCTGCTGCTGCCCTTCGAACTCGACGGCCGCACGCCGACGGTGAGCGAGCGCGAGTGGATCGACGAGCTGGAGTCCGTGCTCGGCCTCGACGCGCGGCTCGCGCATCGACCGCACGAGCTCTCCGGCGGGCAGCAGCAGCGCGTCGCGATCGCGCGTGCCCTCGTGACCCGCCCCGAGCTCGTCTTCGCGGATGAGCCGACCGGCAACCTCGACTCCCGCACGAGCCGCGAGGTGCTCGGGGTGCTCACCTCGGCCACCCGCAGCTACGGTCAGTCGATCGCCATGGTGACCCACGACCCGGTCGCCGCGAGCTACGCCGACCGCGTCGTGTTCCTCGCCGATGGGCGCGTCGTCGCCGATCGCACGGGCATGGACGCCTCGCAGATCGCCCAGTTCATGCTCGACCTCGACCTGGAGGCGTGATGTCCGCCGACTCCACCACCACGGGGCTGCGCGAGCACGCCTCCTCGATCCTCGTCGCGGGACTCTCGGCCGCGTTCGGCGTCTCGCTCCTGCAGGTGACGGGTGTGCTCGCCGACGCGATCCGCGCCGACGACGTGACGGGCTCGAGCGCCACGGTGCGCGTCATGCTCATCGTCCTCGCGTTCGTGTTCCTCACGATCTCGGTGTACGTCGGGGCGGTCGTCACCTCCAACACCTTCGCGACGATCGTCGCCGGTCGCACCCGCACGATCGCGCTGATGCGCCTCATCGGGTCGAGCGCGCGCGCTCAGCGTCGCGCCGTCGCCCGCGAGGGTCTCGTCGTCGGCCTCATCGGAGCGACCGCTGGCGCCGTCGTCGGCACGGCGCTCGCGTTGGGCCTCGAGCGTCTGGCCGTCGTCACCGGTCAGATGCCCGACATGGCGCACAACTGGTTCGACCCGGTGCTCGCGTTCCCGATCGTCGGCGTCATCGCCACGACGTGGCTCGCGTCATGGGTGGGGGCCCGCAAGGTGCTCACCGTCACGCCGCTTCAGGCACTCGGCAGCGCGCAGCCGATGACGCTCGACGAGTCGTCAGCGCGCAAGGGCCGCAATGCGGTCGCGGCGACGCTCTCGATCGTCGGGTTCCTGTTCCTGGTGCTCGCGGTGCTCGTGGGGCTCATGAACCCGTTGGCCGTGCTCATCGGGCTCGTCGGCGGCATCCTCTCCTTCTCGGGCGTCGTCGCGGGCGCGCACCTCGTGATGCCCCGCGCGCTGCGGATCATCGGCCGTCTGCTCGGCCGCTCGCCCGCCGCCCGCCTCGCCTCCGAGAACTCGCTGCGGTATCCGGAGCGCTCCACGCGCACCACGATCGGCGTCGTCATCGGCGTGACCCTCATCACCACCTTCGGCGTCGCCACGGCGAGCTTCCGGCAGCTCATCTCCCTCGCCCAGGCCGAGCAGCCCGAGGTGTACGAGGGCATCGATGAGATGCTGAACGTCGTCACTGCCGTGTTCTCGACCCTCATCGGCGTGAGCGCGCTCATCGCCGCGGTGGGGCTCGTGAACTCGCTCTCGCTGAGCGTGCTGCAGCGCACGCGCGAGCTCGGCCTGCTGCGGGCACTCGGGTTCTCGAGCGGTCAGCTGCGCCGGATGGTGTTCAGCGAGGCCGTGCAGCTCACGTCGGCCGCGGTGGTCGTGGGCCTGATGCTCGGCGTGTTCTACGGATGGGTGGGTGCGCAGTCGCTCCTCGGTGCGATCACCGGCTCTCCCGGCATCGTGGCGCCTGGCGTGCCGTGGCTGCTCATCGGCGTCGTCGTCGTGGGGGCGGCGGTGCTCACGATCGGCGCGTCGATCGCGCCGGCGCGCCGCGCCATCCGGGTGTCGCCCATCACGGCGCTCGCTGTCGACTGAGCCCCATCACTCCGTGACGTCGACCGGCTGCAGAGCCCCGACGGTGGCGACCCTGTCGGCACCGTAGGACTCGTCGAACCAGCTCTGCAGTCGGCCGTCGTCGTAGATGACGCTCGCGAAGAGGTAGCCGTTCTCCGTCCACGACCCGAGAACGGGGAACGGCGTCTGGGCCTGCAGGTCCTCTTGGATGCGCAGCAGCTCTGCCTCGGAGGTGTCGCCGCGGTTCGCAGGATCGAGCAGCGGCGAGGTGTAGGGCATCGGGTCGTAGAGCGCGAGCATGATGGCGCCGGTCACGGCGAGGGCCTCGCCATCCCACTCGCCCCACACCGCATAGTCTCCCCAGGTCACACCGGAGGCCGTCTCCCAGCCTTCGATCGCCTCCCACTCCCAGCCGACGAGCGGGACGCCTCCCGCGCATTGCGGGGGATACGAATCCATGACGCCCCCGAGGCACAGCTCGGCGGGGGAGCCGTCGACCTGGATCACGCCGCCTTGCCCGACGACGACGCCATCCGCCGCGAATCCCACGAGGTCGACGGGGCCGGGGGAGCCGGATCCGGGGGCTGCGCCGCTCGTGCAACCGGAGACCGCGAGCACGACGGCAACGGCGGCGACGACGAGCGCGCATCTCATACCTCGCAGTATTCGCGCACCACGCTGCGCTCGGCAACCCAACGTTCGCTCGCATCGTGCGTCGTCGCCAAGGGGAACGGTGGTAGCCTGATTTCGTGCGTTACGGCCTTCTCCTTCTTAGCCGCCGCGACGGGTCCTAGTTCTCAGGCCTTCCCCGTCGCGGAGTTCGCTGTCGGCCGTAATCGACGAGGAAGAAGAACCGCACCATGAAGAACACCCAGACCGCCTCTGCCATGCCGGTCCACCGCTACCGCCCGTACCACGAGCAGTTCAGCGTCGACCTGCCCGACCGCACCTGGCCCGACAAGGTCATCACCGAGGCGCCCATGTGGTGCGCCGTCGACCTGCGTGACGGCAACCAGGCGCTCATCGACCCGATGAGTCCCGAGCGCAAGCGCATCATGTTCGAGCTCCTCGTGAAGATGGGCTTCAAGCAGATCGAGGTGGGTTTTCCCTCGGCGAGCCAGACCGACTTCGATTTCGTGCGCCAGCTGATCGAGGAGAACCTCATCCCCGACGACGTCACCATCCAGGTGCTCGTGCAGGCGCGTGAGGAGCTCATCGCTCGCACGTTCGAGTCCATCAAGGGTGCCAAGCAGGCGATCGTGCACTTCTACAACTCCACGAGCACGCTACAGCGCGAGGTCGTGTTCCGCACGGATGTCGAAGGCGTCAAGAGGATCGCCCTGCAGGGTGCCGCGTGGTGCAAGCAGTACGAGGCGACCGTGCCCGGAACCGACATCTACTACGAGTACTCGCCCGAGAGCTACACGGGCACCGAGCTCGAGGTGGCGCTTGAGGTCTGCAACGCCGTCATCGACTTCATGGAGCCGACGCCCGAGAAGAAGATCATCATCAACCTCCCGGCGACCGTCGAGATGGCGACCCCCAACGTCTACGCCGACTCGATCGAGTGGATGAGCCGCAACCTCTCGCGTCGCGACAGCGTGCTGCTGAGCCTGCACCCGCACAACGACCGCGGCACCGGCATCGCCGCGGCCGAGCTCGGCTACCAGGCGGGTGCCGACCGCATCGAAGGCTGCCTCTTCGGCAACGGCGAGCGCACCGGCAACGTCGACCTCGTCGCGCTCGGCATCAACATGTTCACGCAGGGCATCGACCCGCAGCTCGACTTCTCCGACCTCGACTCGATCCGCGTCACCGCCGAGTACTGCAACCAGCTGAAGGTGCACGAGCGCAGCCCGTGGGCCGGCGACCTCGTCTACACGGCCTTCTCGGGCTCCCACCAGGACGCCATCAAGAAGGGCTTCGAGGCCATGGAAGCCGAGTCGAAGCGCACGGGTGTGCCCGTCTCCGACATGGTGTGGGCTGTTCCCTACCTGCCCGTCGACCCGAAGGATCTGGGTCGCGGCTACGAGGCTGTCGTGCGCGTCAACTCGCAGTCCGGCAAGGGCGGCGTCGCCTACCTGCTGAAGACCGACCACGCGCTCGACCTGCCGCGCAAGCTGCAGATCGAGTTCAGCCAGGTCGTGCAGGCCAAGACCGACTCCGAGGGCGGCGAGGTCACGAGCGAGCAGATCTGGGCCGCGTTCCAGGACGAGTACCTCCCCGCCGAGGACGTCGAGGAGAAGTGGGGCCGCTACGAGCTCTTCTCGACGCGCACCGCGAGCGAGCTCGACGGCGTCGTGAGCCTCGACATCCGGTGGCGCGTCGGCGAGCAGGTCGTCGAGGCGCACGGTGAGGGCAACGGCCCGATCGCGGCGCTCCTCGGCATCCTGGCGACCGAAGGGCACGAGGTGAAGCTCTACGACTACGTCGAGCACGCTCTCAGCGCCTCGGGTGACGCGCAGGCGGCCGCCTACGTCGACCTCCAGGTGGGCGACGTTCGCCTGTGGGGTGTCGGCATCGATGCGGACATCTCGACCGCATCCCTCAAGGCCATCGTCTCGGCTGTGAACCGCGCGGTTCGCGAGCGTGCGGGCGACCGCGAGCTCGCCGCCGTCTGATCTGATCCTCCGGGAGGACACGCCGCGCCGGCCACGATGTCCGGCCGCATGCTGCGTGTCGTCCTCCCGAAGGTACCCACGTCCGCGGGAGAGCGCATTCGCCGCGAGGACCTCACGAAGGTCTGCGAGTGCGTCCTCCCGCGGAAACCCCTGGCCGCTGTCAGGCGGTGTCGGGCTTCTTGCGCGGCCGCAGCACGAACCGGCGACGCGGCTGGGTGCCGGGAGCCTGCACGGCGCGCTTCGGGCGGGCGATGCGGATCGAACCTGTCGGCAGGTGGCGCTGCTCGGGAAGGCTCCAGTTGAAGGCGACCGCGAGGACGCGCACACCGAACGTGACGGTGACGCAGACGATACCGGCGATGAGGCCGTCGACGCCGAGGGATGTGAGCCCGACGAGGCTCGACGCTCCCACGATCGCCGCGACCGCGTACAGCGATCCCACCTGCATGATCGCGATGGGCAGATTCAGCAGCACATCCCGCATCGCCGACCCGCCCACGGCGGCGATGGCCCCCACGAAGATCGCGGGGATCACCGGCAGCCCGACGCCGAGCGCCTTCGTGGTGCCCACCGCCCCGAACATGCCGATCGAGGCCGCGTCGAGCAGGTTGATGGTGACGCTGAGCTTGTGCACGAGACGCTGAAGCAGCATGCCGAGCAGCGCCGCGCCCACCGCGACCGGAAGGTAGACGTTGGTGCTCAGTGCGCTGGGCTGCTGGTTCAGCAGGACATCGCGGATGAGACCGCCGCCGAGCCCCGTGGCGATGCCGATGATCGCGACGCCGAGAAGATCGAGTCGACGATCGCGGAACTGCGCGGCGAAGGCCGCACCCTGCACGCCGCCGAGTCCGACAGCGAGAAGGTCCATCCACAGGGGGAGGGAGAACGTGTCATCGCTCATGACCCATTCGTAGCACGCTTGCGGCGTGACGGCTGAGGGCTTTCGGTCGGCTCCCGCACCGATGCATGATCCGCCCCCTGCCAGCGCAGCCACGCCACGCGCCCCATCGTGGCATCCCGGCCGCTGTCAGGGCAGAGAGAGATAATCGAGCGTGCCCACCTACCGTGATGAAGCCGTCGTGCTGCGCACCCACAAGCTGGGTGAAGCAGACCGCATCGTCACGATGCTCAGCCGTCGCCACGGCAAGATCCGCGCCGTGGCGAAGGGAGTTCGCCGCACCGGCTCACGATTCGGGGCGCGTCTCGAGCCGTTCATGCTGATCGACGTGCAGTGCTACGAGGGGCGCAGCCTCGACATCGTGCAGCAGGCGGAGACGCTCGGTGCCTATGGGGGCGACATCGCCTCCGACTACGCCCGCTACACGGCCGCGACGGCGATGGTCGAGACGGCGGATCGTCTCACCGACCACGAGGCGGGTCTGCAGCACTTCCTGCTGCTCATCGGCGCGCTGAGGTCGCTCGCGCGCGGGGAGCACTCGCCGGGTCTCACCCTCGACTCCTACCTTCTGCGGGCACTCTCGATCGCCGGATGGGCGCCCAGCTTCGTCGACTGCGCCGTCACGGGTGCACCGGGGCCGCACACCGCGTTCGTGCCGCAGCTCGGCGGTGTCGTGTCGGATGCCGCCGCACCTCCCGGAAGCCCGCGTCTCGATCCGGTGACCCTCGAGCTGCTCGCCGCGCTCCTGGCGGGCGACTGGGAGACGGTCGAGGCTGCCGACGAGCGCACCCGCGCGCAGGCGAGCGGCGTGACGGCCGCCTACACGCAGTTCCACCTCGAGCGGGGGCTCCGCTCGCTCGAGCACGTCGATCGCACGACCGCGTAGGTCGCGAGCGCCGCGCGCGCTTCGGCTCAGCCTGCGAGCACCGCGCGCTCGAGGCTCGCGAGACCCCACTCCCAGCCCTGGGTGTGCTCGTCGGCCGACTCGGCGGTGAGGCCCGTCTCGGTGACGGTCACGAGCGTGCCGTCCCCCTCCGCGGAGAAGACGACGTCGATGAAGCTCGTCTCGGATACGTCGTCGCCGTGGACGGTCCCTTCCCAGGTGAGTCGGTGCGGTTCGTCGTAGGCCGTGTAGGTGCCGGCCTCCGTGAACGCGTCGCCCTCGGGTGCGGGGCCGAATCGCACGATGTACCCGCCGCCCACCCCGGGGGTGATCTCGGCGTGGCCCACGACCCAGTCGTCGACGGGCGCGTACCAGCTCACGATGAGCTCGGCGCTCGTCCAATACGAGAAGACCTTCTGGATGGGGGCGGCGATCAGTCGGGTGATGGTGATGGTGCGCTCGTTCGTCATTCGGGGGTTCCTTCCGCGATTCGGTTCTCGAGGGCGTCGAGGCGTGTCGTCCAGCGGCGCCGGTGCGTCTCGATCCATTCCGCTGCCTCGTCGAGGGCGGCGTGGTTGAGCCGGCACATGCGCACGCGACCGTGCTTGGTGCTCGTGATGAGCCCGGCGTCGTCGAGCACGCCGAGGTGACGCGTCGCTGTGGGCAGGGCGATCCCGAAGGGCTCGGCGAGCTGGGTGACGGATGCCGGCCCGCTCGCGAGTCGTTCGATCATCGCCCGGCGTGTGGGGTCGGCGAGAGCGGCGAACACGAGGTCGCCGCGCTCAGAACGCTTAGCCATGCGGCTAAGTATTTGCGCACCTCCGCCACGTGTCAAGACGTGGGCCGCTCGCCGCATCCTCCGGCACCTGCCGTATCGTCGAGGGGTGACGGAAGCGAGCTCGCGATGACCCCCGTGCCGAAGACGCACAAGGATGCAGTCGACTTCGTGCCGATCGACTGGACAGGGCAGTACCCGCCCGCGATCCCCGCATCCGACGTGCCCGAGCACGTCGCGATCGTCATGGACGGCAACGGACGCTGGGCCAACCGCCGAGGCCTCACCCGCGTCGAAGGACACAAGGCGGGCGAGGCGGCGCTTCTCGATGTCGTCGCCGGTGCGATCCAGATCGGCGTCAAGCACCTGTCGGTCTACGCATTCTCGACCGAGAACTGGAAGCGCAGCCCCGACGAGGTGCGGTTCCTGATGGGCTTCAACCGCGACGTGCTGCACCGCCGTCGCGACCAGCTCAACGAGTGGGGCGTGCGCGTGCGCTGGGCGGGTCGCCGGCCGAAGCTGTGGCGCTCCGTCATCGACGAGCTGCAGTTCGCCGAGCAGCTCACCGCACACAACTCGACACTGACCCTCACGATGTGCGTCAACTACGGAGGGCGCACCGAGATCGCGGACGCCGTTCGCGGGATCGCCGCGGAGGTCGCAGCAGGGCGACTGTCGCCGAACCGCATCTCCGAGAAGACCATCCAGAAGCACCTCTACGTGCCGGACCTGCCCGACGTCGATCTCTTCGTGCGCAGCTCCGGCGAGCAGCGCACCAGCAACTTCATGCTCTGGCAGTCGGCCTACGCCGAGATGGTGTTCCTCGACACCCTGTGGCCCGACTTCGGGCGTCAGCAGCTGTGGGATGCCGTGGGGATGTATCGCTCGCGCTCGCGCCGATTCGGCGGCGCGGTGGATGCTCCGACGGAATCCAGCGCAAGTTAGGCTCGCTCCGTGGATCTGGACCCGCTGCTCGTCGCCGCTCTGATCCTGCAGACGGCGATCTTCGCGCTCCTCGTGGGCGACGCCATCACGCTGTTCATCGACGCCCGCCGCATCCGCGACACCGATGACCCCGAGCTCATCACGCGCAACAGCGTGCGTGAGCTCACCTGGTCGATGGCGGTCGCAGCCATCACCGGCGTCGTCGTCGCGTTCGGCGTCGATGTCGCGGCACGTGCCATCTTCGACGCATCGCAGCCACTCGTGGCCTACCTCGCGCTCGTCATCACCGCGCTCGTCGCGTTCGGCGTCGGCGCCCTCGCGGTCGGCGCCGTCGTGCGCCGCGACCGCCCCACCTACGCCCGCATCCGCCGCGACCTGCGCGACCGCGCCATCCTGCAGCTCGAGCCCGACGAGCTCGATGAGTTCGAGCTGCGTCTCGCCGACGCCGACCGCTCGCGCGCCCGCCGCTCGGCAGCGGGGCCCCTCATCCGCGTCGTCGCGCTCGTCGCCGTCATCGCCTTCGGCATCGTGACCGCGATCGTCGGATTCGCCGACGGCCTTCCTGGCATCGCGATCGCCGCGATCGCAGCGGCTGCGCTCAGTGTCGCCGCGTACGTCGTCGCGACGCGCGCCGCCGTTGTGCGCGCCCAGGCGGTCGACGCCGTCCGCAGCGCCCAGCGCGCCGAGGTGGTGGCGCTTCTCGAGCGGGCGCGCATCCCGCAGCGCAAGAGCGTTCCGGGGCTCCGCGACCGCGTCAGCCGCGCGCTCGCGATCCTGCGCGAGCAGCAGAAGTAGCGCAGGCGACGCACAGCGACCGAGCCCTGTCGGCCGCATCGTCCGGTTAGGGTATCGGGATGTCGTACGACACAGCCGCATCGTCCGCGCAACCGCACTCCCGCCCACAGGCGGCGCAGCCTCACGCCGCGCCGCCCGAGCTGCAGGCTCAGACGCAGGCACCGCCGCAGCCCGTCTTCGCGGACCCCGTCGTGCCGTCCAACTCGCGCCTCGCCTGGGGGATCGCCGGCATCGTCGTGGGAGCCCTCGCTCTTCTCGGGGTGCTCGCCTACATGCTCCTCGCGCTCGGGCCGGTGCTGCTCGTGGCGAGCTCGGTGCTCGCGCTCGTTCCGCTCGCGATCGTGCTCTACGGCGTGCTCTGGATCGACAGGTGGGAGCCGGAGCCGCGCGGGCTGCTGCTGTTCGCGTTCCTCTGGGGGTCGGGTGTCTCGGTCGCCGTGGCACTCATCGTGGGCTTCGGGATCGATACCGTCGTCGACGGTGCCGTGATCGACGCCGGCACCTACGAATTCCTCGGTGCGGTCGTTCAGGCTCCCGTCGTCGAGGAGGTGGCGAAGGGCCTCGGCGTGCTGCTCATCTTCCTCGTCGCGCGGCGCTACTTCGATGGGCCCGTGGACGGTGTCGTGTATGCGAGCGTCGCGGCGGCAGGCTTCGCCTTCACTGAGAACATCCTCTACTTCGCGGCGAGCATGGCCGAGTCGGGTCTCGTCTCGGCGGACGCCACCATGACCTTCTTCCTCCGCGGCATCATGTCGCCCTTCGCGCACGCCATGTTCACGGCGATGATCGGACTCTTCATCGGGCTGTGGGGGCGCCGCAGCACGATGGGAGGCATCGCCGGGTTCTTCGTCGGCCTGGTCTTCGCGATCACGCTGCACGCGCTGTGGAACGCCACGTCCTACCTCGGACTCCTCGGATGGTTCGCCGTCTACGTCATCGTGCAGATGCCGTTGTTCGCGGGTGCGATCGTGCTCGTCGTGCAGCTGCGCAAGCGCGAGACTCTGCTCACGCAGGAGCGGCTGGCCGAGTATGCGGCGGCAGGCTGGATCAGCCCGCAGGAGGTCACCACTCTCGGCACCGCGAGCGGCCGTCGCCACGCGCGCCAGTGGGCGAAGGCCAACGGCATGGGCGCCCACATGGAGCGCTACATCCGCGATGCCACCCGTCTCGCGTTCGCGCGACAGCGCATCGTGTCGGGACGTGACCGCATCGGCGCCCAGAAAGATGAGCTCGTTCTGCTCGCGCAGGTCACCGCGTCGCGCCAGGCGCTGATGGCGGCGCCGCGACTGGGCTGACGCTTCTCGCGCGGGCCCAGACAGACTCATCGCCCTGTGGCGGGTCAGTGACTCCGGCTCGTCAGGGCGATGAGTTGATCTGCATCCAGGGTGCACCGGGGCGCCCGTCTCGTCAACCCCCGGTCCCCTTCGGAAGGGGATGACGGGATGCGGATCAGCCGGCGACGCAGGCGCCCGAGGAGACGGGGGCGGTGAGGGAGCGGGCGTCGGCCACGATCTGAGCGAGCTGCGCCGAGGAGAGGGCATAGCCGACCCGCTCGGCGGTCGCGGCCCGCGCGAAGATGAGACCTGTGACGTCGCCGTCGAGGGCGACGAGCGGTCCGCCGGAGTTGCCCGGAACGACTTCCGCAGCGAGGGTGAGCACCTCGCGCAGGTGCACGGAGCCGCCGTGGATGTCGGCGACGCGCTCTTGCGAGATGGCGAGCACCTCCGCGGGGACGCTCGTGAATCCGCCGCCGTGCGGGTATCCGTCGACGACGCCGCGGTCGCCCACCTGGGCATCGTCGAGGGGGAGGGGGCGGGCGGTGAGACCGGGTGCGGCGATCACGGCCACATCGGCTCCGGCGTCGAAGAGCACGATCTGCCCGTCGACGACCTGGCCGTCGGGCAGCGTCACGACGGGCCGGGTGACGCCCGCGACGACGTGCGCGTTCGTGACGACGCGCTCGGGGGCGATCACGAATCCGCTCCCGGTCTGGTTCTGTCCGCATGCGAATGCGACGCCCGAGATGCGGGCGACGGATGCTGCAGCCGCGTCGAGCGGATCGGTGGCGGTGTCGATCACGGGCGGCGCGGGTGCGGTCGTCACACCGCCGAGCGCGCGGTCGATCGTGGGGATGCCGGTCTCGAAGATCGCGGCGCGCACGCGGCCCAGCGCTTCATCGACCGGGGCGGGGGTGACGGACTCGATCGCTCGGATGACGGCGGAGCGCGCTACCGCCTGCGAGAGCACGGGCACTCCCATCTGGGCGACGGATCCGGCGACGAGCGTGGTCACGAGGGCCGCGGCCGTGAGGTTGGCGAGCGCGCCGAAGATCCGCGCCGCCGTGCCGGGGTCGCGCTCGCGGCGGGGGTCATCGGAGCGGCGCTGCAGGCGCGAGGCGACCGTCGCCCCGATGAGGTGTCCGCCGGCGAGCAGCAGGAGCGAGGCGGCGACCGCCGCCCCGAGGCGCAGGTCGGGTGAGGGGATCGCGGCGGCGATGACAGGAACCGCGAAGTAGGCGGCGATGCCTCCCGCGGCGATGCCGACGATGACGCTCACGCTGCGCAGGATCCCGTTGCGCCATCCTTCGCCGAGGTAGACCAGCAGCACGAGCGCCAGGATGACGTCGAGGATCCGTTCGGCGATCATGGAACCAGTCTTTCAAAGTCGGCGGCGGCGATGCGGCCCACTCGCAGGCGGGCAGCGCTTCCGACTGTCTCTGTTAGAGTGGGCAGGTTGCCGTCTAACGGCCGCGGATCAAGAGCGCCCCTGCATTCGGCAGGAGGCACCGCGCAACGACAGAGAGGGGATCCCCACTATGGCACTGGATGCAGATGTCAAGAAGGCGATCATCGACGAGTACGCTACCGCCCCCGGAGACACCGGATCCCCCGAGGTCCAGGTCGCGCTTCTCACCAAGCGCATCAAGGACCTCACGGAGCACCTCAAGGAGCACAAGCACGACCACCACTCGCGTCGTGGCCTGCTGCTCCTCGTGGGCCAGCGTCGTCGCCTCCTGGGTTACCTCCAGGACGTGGACATCAACCGCTACCGTTCGCTCATCGAGCGCCTCGGGCTGCGTCGCTGACGTCGATCGACACCGCGATCTTCTTGCGAAGGCCGTCACCTGCGGGTGGCGGCCTTCGTCATTCCCGAACATCGCGGAGCGGGTGAGAGCGCGGAAGGCGCGCCACCCGATCGGGGGGATGGAATACGACGCCCGACAGGCGCATGCTCGGCACATGGACGAATGCCGGCACGGGCTCATCGCGGCAGTCTGCGCGCTCTGCTGCCGTGCCGCGGATGCTGCGGAGGCCGCGGAGAACCTGGGGGAGCGGACCTCGGACGCCGTGCGCGCCCCGCTCGCGCTCGCGGGAGCGCCCCGCCCCTAGGATCGGCCCATGGGTCTTTTCGGGAGCAAGCGCGGCGTCGACACCTCTCTTCCGCGGGAGGATCGCGGCTTCGGGAGCTTCGACGACTACGTCTACAACCTCGAGCCGCGCAGCAAGCGCACCACGATGGTGCTCGCTGGCTCCGACCCGCACCAGGATGAGATCGCGAAGATCCTCGAGTCCGGCGCGGAGACGATCGAGACGGCCATCTCGCCGCGCACGCTCGACCAGGAGCGCGTCGACGCCCCCATCGAGGTGAGGCTCTTCACCGGGCGCCGCGTGAGCGGGGTGGTGGGCACCATCCCGCGCGGCCTCGAGTCGGTGATCGATGAGAACCTGCGTCGCCTGGACACGCGGGGCCTCAAGCAGCGCATCCCGGTGCGCATCGACAAGAAGCGCGAGGGCTACAGGGTCGTCCTTCTCATGGGCGCACTGAAGTAGCCTTCGCGCCTGACGCTGCGAAGGCTACGCGGCCGTGCGTCAGCTCTGCGAGGTCGCAGCTTCGGCGGCGTCGATCTGTGCGCGGACCTCGTCCATGTCGAGCGCGCGGATCTGGGTGATGAGGTCTTCGAGCACGGGGCCGGGGAGGGCGCCGGGCTGCGAGAAGACGCCGATGCCGTCGCGGAACGCCATGAGTGTGGGAATCGAGCGGATGTTCATCGCGGCCGAGAGTCCCTGCTCGGCGTCGGTGTCGATCTTCGCGAAGGTGATGTCGGGGTGCGCTTCGCTCGCCTTCTCGAAGATGGGGCCGAATGCACGGCACGGACCGCACCATTCCGCCCAGAAGTCGACGAGCACGATGCCACCCTCCAGGATGGTGCTCTCGAAGGTGTCTGCCGTGAGGTCGATAGTCGCCATGACTTCAGGCTAGGGGAGTGCCGGATTTCCCGCATGTGGGCGGGAATACTCTCGGGTGCTCCCCGGTTTCATCCGATATCAATGCATATGCATAGAACGTACGAGGGATAGGACCCGAGCCATGAGCCAGATGCAGTTCGGCATCTTCAGCGTCAGCGACATCACGCGCGACCCCACGACCGGTCACACGCCGAGCGAGGCCGAGCGCATCCGCGACATCGTCGAGATCGCCAAGCAGGTCGAGGCCGTCGGGCTCGACGTCTTCGCGCTCGGTGAGCACCACAACCCGCCGTTCTTCTCGTCGTCGCCCACCACGACGCTCGCCTACATCGGCGCGCAGACCGAGACGCTCATCCTGTCGACCGCGACGACCCTCATCACGACCAACGACCCGGTGAAGATCGCCGAGGACTACGCGATGCTGCAGCACCTCACGGGCGGCCGCGTCGACCTCGTGATGGGGCGCGGCAACACCGGGCCCGTCTACCCGTGGTTCGGGCAGGACATCCGCCAGGGACTCCCGCTCGCGATCGAGAACTACGCCCTGCTGCGCAAGCTCTGGGATGAGGACGTCGTCGACTGGGAGGGCAAGTTCCGCACGCCCCTGCAGGGCTTCACCTCGACCCCGCGCCCGCTCGGCGGCGTCGCGCCGTTCGTGTGGCACGGATCCATCCGCACACCCGAGATCGCCGAGCAGGCTGCGTACTACGGCGACGGCTTCTTCGCGAACAACATCTTCTGGCCCAAGGAGCACTACCAGAAGCTCATCGCTCTGTACCGTCAGCGCTACGCCCACTACGGTCACGGCACGCCCGAGCAGGCGATCGTCGGGCTCGGCGGCCAGGCGTTCATGGCGAAGAACTCGCAGGATGCGGTGACGCAGTTCCGTCCGTACTTCGACAACGCGCCCGTCTACGGCCACGGCCCGTCGCTCGAGTCCTTCAGCGAGATGACGCCGCTCACGGTCGGCTCGCCGCAGCAGGTCATCGACCGCTACGCCGCGATGCGCGACCACTACGGCGACTACCAGCGCCAGCTGTTCCTCATGGACCACGCGGGGCTGCCGCTGAAGACCGTGCTCGAGCAGATCGAGCTCCTCGGCACCGAGGTCGTTCCGGTGCTCCGCCGCGAGCTGGCCGAGAACCGCCCCGCCGAGGTGCCGGATGCGCCCACACACGCCGCCCGTGTCGCGGCGAAGTTCGGCAACGAACCGGCTCGCGAGGCACGCCCGAGTGCCGGCGCTGGCAACAACCTCACCGTCGGAGGTCCGTACCTCGACACCCCGGCTCCCGTCGTCGCGGGTGCCGCGTTCGGCCTCGGCGCTCGGAAGGGGAACTGACATGACACGCCGCATCGCCGTCATCTCGGCGGGGCTCTCGAACCCCTCGTCCACCCGGATGCTCGCCGACCGGCTCGCATCGGTGACCGTCTCCGAGCTCGCCGCGCGCGGTGTCGAGGCGACCGTCGACATCATCGAGCTGCGTGACCTCGCGCACGACATCACCGACAACCTGCTGACGGGCTTCGCCCCGCCCGCTCTCGAATCGGCGATCACGCGCGTCACGAGCGCCGACGGACTCATCGCCGTCACGCCGATCTTCTCGACGAGCTACTCGGGCCTGTTCAAGTCGTTCTTCGATGTGGTCGACCCGGACGCGCTCACGGGCGTGCCGGTGCTCATCGGCGCGAACGCCGGAACCGCGCGCCATTCGCTCGCGATCGACTACGCGATCCGTCCGCTCTTCACCTACCTGCACGCCGAGCCGGTGCCGACGGGCGTGTTCGCCGCGTCGAGCGACTGGGGATCAGCTTCGGATGACGTGAAGCCGCTCGCCTCGCGCATCGAGCGCGGCGCGCGCGAGCTCGCCGAGGCGATGGCGAACCGCGACGCGCGCCAGATCGTCGACCCGTTCAGCCCGGAGGCGTTCCTCGGTGAGGGCAAGTCGTTCGGCCACCTGCTCGGCGGTCTCGCGGGGGAGTAGCCCGGCGGCGACGGAAAGGGCGAGGGCTGATCACAGCCCTCGCCCTTCGTCTGCGGCGACCGTTCGGGTCGCCGCGTGAGGCATGGTTCGGCTCAGCCGCCGGACTTGCGGCGGAACTCGCGCTTGCCGCCCGCACGCGTGTGCGCTTCGTGCACCGCGCCTTCGCCTTCGAGGTGGCCGGGGCGATCGTGCGACTGTTGCTTCTTGCGCTCGAGTGCCTCACGGAACTTGCGCTTCACATCCTCGGATGCGGCGTTGGTCTTCTCGTTGTCACTCATAGGGCCAGCATAGGACGGCGCCCGGTTCCTCGCGAGGGCCGGCGCCTCGTGCCACGATGAGGTGTGCTCACCACCCGACGCGTCGCCGCCGCATGGAGTGCGTCTGCAGTGGCGGCGGCCTGCGCGATCGCGGGCGCGGCAGCTCTGCCGGGGGGTGGGAGACCAGATGCTCCGGAGGGCGCCGAGGTTCCCGTGTGGCTCGTTGACGTCGTGATCCAACGCTGCACCTTCCCCGACCACAGCCGCGACGGGATGACCTCGCTCGGGTGGACGCACGATGAGGGGGAGGCTCCGCGCGTGACCGATGCGGAGTGGTACTCCGACGCGGGTCAGCACTCGCTCGCCGACACGGGGGAGGCACAGCGCGTCGACGCCTGCCTGCAGTCGTTCTCGTGGCCTGCGCCGCCCTACGAGTCGTGGCGGAGCCTCACCGAGCACGAGCGCACGGTCGCCAACAGATGGGTCGAGAGCTACGCCCGGCCGTGCGCAGGCGCGAACGGTCTGGACCACCCCGAGGTGATCTTCCACTACAGCGATGACGCCGGACTGTCGATGCTGCGGGCCCTCGGATCCCGTTACGAGACCAGCGAGCTGCCGGTCGAGCGACTCGTCGCCATCGGTCAGGCCTGCCCGATCCTCCCGCCGTCGGTCCCGCAGGTGGCCCCGGGATGGTGGTGATGCTGCGCCGTGCGACAGGCCCGCGACGCCCGCATTACTGGTTCTCGATGGCCCTGACTGGTAGCCTGGGTGCGGCTGCCATCCGGCGGCCACCCCGACGCGCGCCAGCGCCGAGGGGGTGAACCGGAGCAGGCCGGCACGAAGCTGGTCACCGGTGGTGGTTCTCTGAACACCCCAGTTTCCTGTGGGGGAGCGTCAGAGCCCTTCTACTGTTGACCAGATCCAGGCGAGCGGCGCGCACATCTATGCGCGTCACGTCCTTCCTGTCCGCTCCTGCTCCGATGCAGAGCCGCGCGTATCGCGGCAGCAAGGAGAGACCTCGTGGAAGGCCCCGAGATCAAGTTCGCCGAAACCGTCATCGACAATGGCAAGTTCGGCACCCGCACCATCCGATTCGAGACCGGTCGTCTCGCTCAGCAGGCTCAGGGCGCTGTCGCCGCCTACATCGACGAAGACACGATGATCCTGAGCGCCACCAGCGCGGGCAAGCACCCGCGTGAAGGCTTCGACTTCTTCCCGCTCACGGTCGACGTCGAAGAGCGTTCGTACGCCGCCGGCAAGATCCCCGGATCGTTCTTCCGTCGCGAGGGTCGCCCCTCGACCGAGGCGATCCTCGTCTGCCGTCTGATCGACCGCCCCCTGCGCCCGACCTTCGTCGAGGGTCTGCGCAACGAGGTGCAGATCGTCATCACCGTTCTCAGCATCGCGCCCGACGAGTTCTACGACGCGCTCGCGATCAACGCCGCCTCGGCCTCGACCCAGATCTCGGGTCTGCCGTTCTACGGTCCCGTCGCCGGCATCCGCCTCGCCCTCATCGGCGACCAGTGGGTGGCGTTCCCCAAGCACAGCCAGCTCGCGGAGGCCGTCTTCGACCTCACCGTCGCCGGCCGCCTCGTCACCGACAAGGACGGCAACGAGGACGTCGCGATCATGATGGTCGAGGCTGAGGCCACCGAGGTGAGCTGGGAGCTCATCCGCGCCGGCGCCACGAAGCCCGACGAGGCTGTCGTCGCGCAGGGCCTCGAGGCGTCGAAGCCGTTCCTCAAGCAGCTCATCAAGGCTCAGCAGGAGCTCGCCGCGCAGTCGGCGAAGGCGATCCAGGAGTTCCCGCTCTTCCCGCCGTACTCGGACGAGGCCTACAACGCCGTCGCCGAGATCGCGTACGACGACCTCAAGGCCGTCTACCAGATCGCCGACAAGCAGGAGCGTCAGAAGGCCGACGACGAGCTCAAGGAGCTCGTCAAGACCACCATCGCCGCCAAGGTCGAGGCGGGCGAGCTGAGCAGCGACGTCACCTCGATGGTCAGCGCCGCGTACAAGTCGGTCAGCAAGAAGGTCATGCGCACGCGCGTGCTCACGGAGGGCATCCGCATCGACGGCCGTGGCCTCTCCGACATCCGCGCGCTCGACGCCGAGGTGCAGGTCATCCCGCGCGTCCACGGCTCGGCGATCTTCCAGCGCGGCGAGACCCAGATCCTGGGTGTCACGACGCTCAACATGCTCAAGATGGAGCAGCAGATCGACTCGCTGTCGCCTGTCACCAAGAAGCGCTACCTGCACCACTACAACTTCCCGCCCTACTCGACCGGTGAGACCGGCCGCGTGGGTTCGCCGAAGCGTCGCGAGATCGGGCACGGCTTTCTCGCCGAGCGCGCCCTCGTGCCGGTGTTGCCGACGCGCGAGGAGTTCCCCTACGCAATCCGCCAGGTGTCTGAGGCTCTCAGCTCCAACGGATCGACGTCGATGGGCTCCGTGTGCGCCTCGACCCTCTCGCTGCTGAACGCCGGTGTGCCCCTCAAGGCCCCCGTCGCCGGTATCGCGATGGGCCTCATCTCGGACGAGGTCGACGGCGAGACCCGCTACGCGGCGCTCACCGACATCCTGGGTGCCGAAGACGCGCTCGGCGACATGGACTTCAAGGTCGCCGGAACCGCTGACTTCGTCACGGCCATCCAGCTCGACACCAAGCTCGCGGGTCTTCCCTCGTCGGTGCTCGACGGTGCGCTCAAGCAGGCCAAGGAGGCTCGCACGGCGATCCTCGCGGTCATCAACCAGGCGATCGACGGACCCGACGAGATGGCTCCGACGGCTCCGCGCGTGATCAGCGTGAACATCCCGGTCGACAAGATCGGCGAGCTCATCGGCCCCAAGGGCAAGACGATCAACGCCATCCAGGACGAGACCGGCGCCGAGATCTCGATCGAGGAGGACGGCACCGTGTACATCGGCGCTGTCGACGGCCCCTCGGCCGAGGCCGCGCGCGCCCAGGTGCTCGCGATCGGCAACCCGATCAACCCCGAGGTGGGCGAGCGCTTCCTCGGAACGGTCGTGAAGATCGCCACGTTCGGTGCGTTCGTGTCGCTCATGCCCGGCAAGGACGGCCTGATGCACATCTCCGAGGTGCGCAAGCTCGCCGGTGGCAAGCGCGTCGAGAACGTCGAGGACGTTCTCTCGATCGGCCAGAAGATCCAGGTCGAGATCACGAAGATGGACGACCGCGGCAAGCTGTCGCTGGCGCCCGTCGTCGAGGAGACCGAGGCTGCCGACACCGACAGCTCTGCTGCGTCGTCGGAGGGCCCTGAGGCTCCTGCCGAGGGCTGATCCTCTCATCGACCGGATGCCCGTCCCGCTTGCGCGGGGCGGGCATCCGTCGTCTCCGCACTATTCGGTGATGCTCAGTCCGACGGTGAAGCCGCGCGCCACCTCGTGGGCGCGCAGCATGCCGCCGAGCACCGCGGGCGTCGCGCCGACCGGCAGCTCGAGGTGCTCGATGTCGAGCGCGCTGACGACGAAGAAGTAGCGGTGCTCGCCGTGGCCCGCCGGGGGAGCGGCGCCGGCATACGCTTCAGCGCCCTGCTCGTTCGCCACCGTGATGGCACCCGGGGGCAGCAGACCCGAGCCGGGAGTGCCTGCGTCGCGGGCGAGGTGGTCGACTCCCGCGGGGATGTCGTACACGGCCCAGTGCCACCATCCGCTGAGGGTCGGCGCGTCGGGGTCGTACACGCGCACCACGAAGCTGCGCGCTGTGTCGGGTGCGTCCGTCCAACGCAGCTCGGGGGAGCGGTCCTCGCCACCCGCATAGCGTGCGCGTGCCCACTGCGGCAGGCGCGCGCCGTCCGCGAAATCAGGGCTGCGCACCGCGAGCGGGGCCACCTCGTCGAGCCGCCAGAACGGGTCGTTGGTCATCGTGTCCTCCTCGGTCGCACGCCTCCACCGTGGCACGTGAGGCGCGCCGACGTCGAGTGCACATCACGAAAAGGTTGCAATCGGCAGAACGTCCGGTGCACCTCTGCGGCGGAAGCGGATCGTCGGGTTAGCCTCGCACCCAGGTGGGAGGACGCTCATGGCGATGCGGATGGGGCGAGCAGGCGCAGGCGCTGCACCCGTCTCCGCGCCGACACCGACAGCCGTGCCCAGCACCGGAGAGACAGCGGCGATCGTCGGTGTGCGGCCGGTGCCTCGCCGCCGCATCCCGGGAACCGACTCGACCGTGTTCCCGCTCGCGGTGAGCGGCAAGTCGTTCGGCGACAGCGTGGCCGAGCAGACGGCCCACATGATCCTCGACGTGTTCACCGCCCTCGGCGGCAACATGATCGATACGGCCGATTCATACGCCGACGGCCGCAGCGAGCAGGTCATCGGCGACTGGGTGCGCAGCCGCCGGCAGCGCGACGACCTGGTGATCGCCACGAAGGTGGGAAGGTCGCGCGAGCATCCGGGGCTCTCGGCTCCCGCGATCACCTCAGCTGTGGATGCGTCGCTGACCAGGCTGTCGACGGACCGCATCGACGTGCTGTACCTGCACATCGACGACGAGTCCGTGCCGTTCGAGGAGACGCTCCTCACGGTCGACGACCTGATCCGGGCCGGCAAGGTGCGGGCGTTCGGGATGTCGGATCACACCGGCAATCGCCTGGTCGCCGCCCGCATCGCGTGCGCGCTGCTCGGTGTCGCGCCGATGTCGGCTCTGCAGAACGAGTACAGCCTCATGCATCGCGAGTACGAAGGCGATCTCGCGCGCGTCGCTGCGCAGCAGGGTCTCGCCGTGATGCCCCGTTTCCCGCTCGCGGGCGGGTACCTCACGGGGGCGTATCGCACGCGTGCGAGTGTGGTCGACAACCCCGCAGCGGAGTACGTCACGCCCTATCTGGGCCGTCGCGGTCGCCGCGTGCTGAGCGTCGTGGATCGGGTGGCGGAGGCGCTCGACGTGAGCCAGGCTGCCGTGTCGCTTGCCTGGCTGCTGTCGAAGCCGTGCGTCATCGCCCCGGTCGTGGCGGTGAGCTCGCCGGACCAGCTGCTGGATGTCATGAGCGCACCGAGCGTGCGGTTCAGCAGGCATCACCTCGCCGAGCTGGACCGCTCCGGCGACTGACGCGTCCGGATCTCACGCGTCCGGATCTGCGAGATCGGTCAGCTGGTTACGCGGCGATGCGCGTGGATGTGCCCGCGAGCGTGCGGTCGTACGCGCGCAGGAGGGCGGCGCTCGCGCCGATCGGGTCGCCGGCGTAGCCACCGGACATCGCTCCGTCGCGCGCGAGCACAAGATCGTCGGCGGCGTCGCCCGGCAGCGGGTGACCGAGCTGGCGCAGCAGTGTCTCGTAGATCTGGTACAGCCATTCGCGGTGGTCCTCGACCGCCTGGCGCACGGGGTGGCCGGACTCGGGGAACTCTGTCGCGGCCTTGAGGAACGGACAGCCGCGGAACTCAGAAGCGAGAATGTACTCCGCCTGCGCCTTGCTGATCGCGCGCAGCGCGTCCTCGGCGTTGTCGACGCCCAGGAGAGCCTCGTGGGTGACCTCGGCGATCTGCAGGTGCCGGTAGCTCACGTACTCGACGATGAGGCGGTCCTTGGAGCCGTAGTGCTTGTAGAAGGTGGCCTTCGTGACCGACGAGGTGGCGATGAGGCGATCGATGCCCACCGTGCGGATTCCCTCTTCGTAGAAGAGGCGGTCGGCGGTGTCGAGGATGCGCTGCTTCGCAGGGGCGAGGTGGTGGCGCTTGGGGACCTGGACGATGTCGATCGGCAAGACGGGTTCTCCTTGGGAATGGAAAGTCGTACTCAACTGGTGTGGGAAGTACGACGACCCCGGGGGAGGAAGTCGTTGTGGTGGTTCGCCGCCACGTTAGCATGATGAGGACAAACAGACGAGTCTGTCTGTCCTCATCGGGAGCGCCCCAGTTGAGGGGTCACCACCCCCCGGGCGCCGCACGGAGATGGCGTAGGCTCGGGGCGATATGAACGGCGCGGTGAAGCTTCCCCTCGACCTCGCGGACCTTCGGATCTCAGCATCCGGTGGAACGCTCGTCCGACGGACCGTCCTGCCGAGCGGGGTGCGCATCCTCACCGAACAGGTGCCCGGTTCGCAGAGCGCCACGGTCGGATTCTGGGTCGCCGTGGGCTCGCGCGATGAGGAGCCCGTGACCTACGGCTCGACGCACTTCCTCGAGCATCTGCTCTTCAAAGGCACCGGCACCCGCAGCGCACTCGACATCGCTGTCGCATTCGATTCGGTAGGCGGTGAGCACAACGCGCTCACCGCGAAGGAGCACACCTGCTACTTCGCAAAGGTGCGTGACCGCGATCTCGACATGGCGGTGCGCGTGCTCGCCGACATGTTCGCCTCGTCGCTGCTCGATCCCGTCGACTTCGAGAACGAGCGCGGCGTCATCCTCGAAGAGCTCGCGATGGCCGACGACGACCCCGCCGATGTGGCCGGGGAGCGCTTCTTCGAGGCGGTCTTCGGCGACCACCCGCTCGGTCGCCCCATCGGCGGCAGCCCGGAGGCGATCGGCGCCGTCAGCCGTGAGGCCGTGTGGGAGCACTACCGCGCCAACTACGGCCCCCGCGACCTCGTGATCACCGTCGCCGGCGCCGTCGATCACGACGCTCTCGTGCAGGTGGCGACCGAGGCGCTCCTCGCCGCGGGGTGGGATCTCGACGCTCCCGCGCTGCCGGTCGAGCGCCGTTCGCCCGTCGGCGGTCTCATCCGGCGCGGCTCGCCGTGCGTCACCGTCGAGCGTCCCCTCGAACAGGTCAACCTCTACCTCGGCGGCGAGGGAATCGCCGCGGCCGATCCGCGCCGCCCCGCGCTCACCGTGCTCAACTCGGTGCTCGGCGGCGGCATGAGCTCGCGACTCTTCCAGGAGATCCGCGAGAAGCGAGGTCTCGCGTACTCCGTGTACTCCTTCGCGTCGAGCTACTCGGATGCCGGTGTGATGGGGCTGTACGCGGGATGCTCGCCCGCGCGCGCCGTCGACGTCGCGGAGCTCATGCTCGCCGAGTTCCGGCGCATCGCAGCCGACGGCATCACCGACGACGAGATCGCCCGCGCCCGTGGGCAGCTGAGCGGCGCATCGGCACTCGCTCTCGAAGACTCCGACACGCGCATGAGCCGCCTCGGCCGCAGCGAGCTCACCCTCGGCGAGTTCGCCGACCTCGACGAGACCCTGCGTCGCATCGACCAGGTCACCTCCGATGACGTACGCGAGCTCGCCGCCGAACTGTCCGCCCGTCCGCTCTCGCTCGCCGCTGTCGGCCCTGTCGACGACACCCGCTTCGCGGGACTCGTGGGCGAGCCTCTCGCCGCCTGAGGAGGCCCGATGTCGCGCTACCTCTACCTCGTCCGCCACGGTGAGCAGCAGGATGCCGAGTACGGCCTCCCCGATGGCCCGCTGTCGGCACGCGGTGTGCGCCAGGCGCAGGCTGTCGCCGAGCGTCTCGGCGGCGTGCCCTTCGCGGGCGCCTGGACCTCGCCCCTGCAGCGCGCCCAGGAGACGGCCCGCATCATGACCGAGCGTCTTCCCTCGCTCGAACCGCAGCCCTCGGCGCTGCTGATGGACTGCATCCCGTCGGGCCCCACGCCCGACATGCCGCACTCATGGGAGCCGTTCTTCGGCTCGGTGACGGTGGAGGAGATCGACGCGGGCGAGGCGCAGATGGCCGACGCCGTCGCCGAGTGGCTGACCCCCACCCGCGAGGATCGGCATGACCTCCTCATCACCCACAACTTCGTCATCGGATGGTTCGTGCGCGAGGTGTTCGGCGCCGAGACATGGCGCTGGCTGGGTGTCAATCAGGCCAACTGCGGCCTCACGATCATCCGGGTGCGCTCGGCGAAGCCGCCGACGCTCGTGACCCACAACGACCTTGGGCACCTGCTGCCCGAGCTGCGCACGGGTCTCGCGGTCGACCAGCCGTACTGAGGCGGCCAGCGCCGACACGCCGCTCAGAGATCCTTGCGGAACCAGAGTGTCGCGTTGGGGTTGTCGTTGTACGGCTCGGCCTCGCTGTACCCCGCCGCGCGGTAGAGGCCGCCCGCAGCGGTGAGCGTCGCGTTCGTGTCGAGAACGGCGACCGTCGCGCCGAGCGCGCGCGCCCGGTCCTCGAGCTCGGCGAGCAGCATCCGCCCGTAACCGCGCCCGCGCGTGCTGCCCCGCAGGTAGAGGTGCTTGATCTCGGCGCGCTCTGCGTCGAGCATCCGCACGCCCCCGCACCCGACGGGCTCGCCGTCCTCCTCCACCACGAGGAACGCACCGCGCGGAGCGACGAATGCGGCGGGATTCGGATGCGTCACACGATAGGAGCCCGCGGTGGTGTCGAACCCGGAGATCCGCTCCGCGAAGTACTCGGTGAGCAGCTCGTGCGAAGCCGTTGAGTCGACGGACGCTTCGGTGAACTCGAGGGCCATGTCAGCCAGGCTACGTCGAGGCGCGGGGGAGTGCGCCGGTAGGCTGGCGGCATGGCGTATGCGGTGGCGGTCGTGGGTGCGACAGGCAGAATGGGGCGGCTCGCGACGAGGCTCATCGAGGAGTCGGACGACTTCACGCTGCACGCCGGCCTCTCCTCCTCCGATTCCCTCGACACGATCGACGGTGCCGATCTCGTGCTCGACCTGACGCTGCCGTCGGTCTCGCCGGATGTGGTCGACGCGGCTGTCGCGCGCGGCATCCCCGCACTCGTGGGCACCTCGGGCTGGACCGCCGAGCGTCTCGCACGCCTCACGAGCCGCCTGGGCGATAGCCCTCAGATCGGCGTCATCGTGGTGCCGAACTTCTCGCTCGGCTCCGTGCTCGCGACGCGTCTCGCGACGATCGCCGCGACCTACTTCGACTCGATCGAGATCATCGAGGCGCACCATGCCGCCAAGGCCGACTCGCCCTCGGGCACCGCGGTGCGCACCGCCGAGCTCATCGCCGCGGCGCGCGCCGATCGCGGACCCGTCGCGGCCCCGCACGCCGACCAGCGTGCGCGCGGCCAGCAGGTGGGCAGCGTTCCGGTGCACAGCCTCCGGATGGACGGCATCCTCGCCGAGCAGCAGGTCATCTTCGGCGGACTCGGCGAGACGCTCCGCATCTCGCACCAGACCGTCTCGGACGCCTCCTACGAGCAGGGCATCATGCTCGCGCTGCGCGCCCTTCCGGCCGCCCGAGGCCTCACCGTCGGGCTCGACTCGCTGCTCGGGCTCGACGCGCGCTCATGACGAACCGCATCGGCGCCGTCGTCATGTCGGTGCTTCTCGCGATCTACCTGGTGTTCGCGGTCTGGTACGCGTTCGTGCTCTTCGGCACGGGAGACCCGGCGGCGATCGCGATCGGCGCGGCGCTGCTCGTGCTCCCCATGCTCGGGATGTGGTTC
Source organism: Salinibacterium sp. ZJ70 (assembly GCF_011751865.2). Classification (GTDB taxonomy): domain Bacteria; phylum Actinomycetota; class Actinomycetes; order Actinomycetales; family Microbacteriaceae; genus Homoserinibacter. The sequence continues at coordinate 1,192,502 of NZ_CP061770.1, forward strand.
ATCGGAGCGGAGATCCTCTTCGGCATCCGAGCTGAGCGCCTGGGCGCTCGGCTCGAGCAGGAGGGTGGTCTGCCCGACGACGAAGTCTCCACGAGCTCGAGCGGCCGCATCGAACGCGCGGATGCCGACGCGCTGTTCCCGCGCTACCAGGCGGCCGTCGAGGCTGCTCCCGAGGACTGGGCCGCGTGGTACCGCCTTGCCCTCGTGTACGACGCCGCGGGCGACCGCAAGCGCGCTCGTTGGGCGACGCGCACCGCCATCCGACTCGCGCGCGCCGCGTAGGGCTTACGCCAGGCTCGCCTCGAGCGTGATCGTGATGCCGGCGAGCGCCTTCGACACGGGGCAGTTGACCTTCGCGTCCTCGGCGATCCGCTCGAAGTCCGCCTCCGAGATGCCGGGCACCTTGGCGCTCACCAGCAGGTGGCTTCCCGTGATGCCCTCGCCCGGCTGGAACGTGACGGCCGCGGTCACCTGCAGGCTCTCGGGCGTGTGTCCCGCCTGCGACAGCGCGTGCGAGAACGCCATCGAGAAGCAGGCCGAGTGCGCGGCACCCAGGAGCTCTTCGGGGTTCGTGCGGTGCGCCTCGCCCTCGGCGCGAGCCTTCCAGCTCACGGGGAACTCGGCGGCGTCGCTCGAATCGAGCGAGGTGGTGCCCGACCCCGAGGTCAGGTCGCCCGTCCAGAACGTCGTCGCTTCACTCGTGATGGCCATGGGATCTCCTTCGCTCACGTGGGGCGTCGACGCCCCCATGCTCCCACTCTAGGTCGCGGGGTCAGCGGGCGGCAGGGGTGCGGATGGCGCCGGCGAAGGCCGGGCCGCAGCGGGCCGCGGCAGCGAGCGTCAGGAAGGCGGTCGGGGAAGTGCGACCGAACATGACGCGCGGCCCGGGTGCGCGGTACGGCTCGGAGCGTCGGATATCGTGAACCCGTGCCGGAAACCTCGAGCGATCAGACCCCCATCCAGTTCCGTTCCGACATGACCGTCGAACTCGTGCGTTCGAGCGCGAGTGACTCGGACGTGCTCTTCGCGGCCCGTGTGTCGACGCAGGGAGAGCAGACGCTCGAGAATGCGGCGGCGGGTGTCGCGGCCTCTGACCGCGACCGCGGGCTCATCAACTACCTCATGCGCGACCGCCACGGTTCGCCCTTCGAGCACAACTCGATGACCTTCTACGTGCAGGCGCCGATCTTCGTGTTCCGCGAGTTCATGCGCCACCGCATCGCCTCCTACAACGAAGAGTCGGGCCGCTACCGCGAGCTGCGTCCGGTGTTCTATGTTCCCGGCCCCGAGCGCCGTCTCGTGCAGATCGGCAAGCCCGGTGCCTACGAGTTCGTCGAGGGAACGCCCGAGCAGACCGAGCTCGCCGTCTCCGAGTCGAAGGCTGCCGCGACGTTCGCGTACGAGGCATACCAGCGCATGCTCGCGGGCGGGGTCGCGCGTGAGGTCGCTCGCGGTGTTCTGCCCGTCTCGACCTACTCGTCGATGTACGTCACGATGAACGCGCGTTCGCTCATGAACTTCCTCTCTCTGCGCACCAAGCGCGAGGACTCGCACTTCCCCTCGTTCCCGCAGCGCGAGATCGAGATGGTCGCGGAGCAGATGGAGTCGTTCTGGGCCGAGCTCATGCCGCTCACCCACGCGGCGTTCCAGGCGAACGGCCGCGTCGCCCCCTGACCCGACCGGTTGTGCAGGAGTCCCTTGCGGTTATGCAGGAACGCGCACGAGGACTACATCCGGATCAACCTCTCAGGGGTGGTGAACGGTGGATGTCGGTCGCGCGTCCTGCATAACAGAGCGGCGCTTCTGCATAACCGCTCGGCGCGGAGCGCCCTGCACACTGCAGGGGGTGCGCGTTCGTCCCCAGCGCGGGTGGCCACGACAGCCGGCCAGCCGCTTTCCGCCGCACGCTCGGCGATGTGACCGTCGTTCGCATCCTGGCTGAGCTCGGTGGGATCGCCCCAGCGCGCGATCTCGCCGCACGGGGCATCGGCCCGGGTCTCGTGCGCACCTCATGGCAGGCGGGCGAGATCGCTCGGATCCGCAAGGGCTGGTACGCCCTGCGCACACTCTCACCGGCCGTGCTGCGCGCGTCGCGCGTCGGCGGGGTGGTGTCGTGCATCTCTGCGGCCCGCGAGCACGGCTTGTGGACCCCAGCAAGCGAGAGTCTGCATGTCGCTGTGCCCGCGACGGCCTCCCGGCTGCGGGCGCCTCACGACCACCGCGCCCGGCTGAGCGACTCCGGCGCACCGGACGTGCGCATCCACTGGAGTGCAGACATCCGCGCACCGTACGAGCTCGTCGAGCCGCTCGATCGGGCGCTCTCGCGGATCGCCGCCTGCTGCGGCGACGAGACGGCCTTCGTCGTGCTGGAGTCCGCTCTGAGCAAGCGACGGGTCGCACCGGATGTCGCGGCCCGGCTGGCCGGGCGGTCGGCAATCCTCGCGCTCGCCGACGACCGATCCGACAGCGGGCTGGAGTCGCTCCTGAAGCTGGAGCTTCTTCGCAGCAGGATCGCCTTCCGGCAGCAGGTGGGCGTGGAGGGATGCGGCATCGCGGATTTCCTCATCGGCGACCGGCTCGTGGTGGAGACGGATGGGCGCAGCTTCCACGACCCGCTGAGCGATCGGCGCCGCGATGCGCGGTTCAGCATCGCCGGGTACCGCACGCTCCGATTCCTGACGGCGCAGGTGCTGCACGATCGCGACGAGGTGATCGCGAGCATCCGCGCCGCCATCGCCCGCGGCGACCACCGCTGACAAGCACCGCAACGCCCGGAACGGTTGTTCAGGAACGCGCATCCGTTGTGCAGGAACCGAGTGGACGTCCGCCCGCGCATCAAGCTCACGGGGATGAGACCACCCGGATCCGGATTGCGGCTCCTGCATATCCGCGGAAGGTTCCTGCACAACCGTTCAGGGCGGGCGCGTGGGGGCGTGCCGGGCGGGGTCCGTCGGCCCGATACTCTTGTATCCGTGTCGATTCCAGAGAACCCCTTCGGACAGGTCCTCGTCGCGCTCGTGACTCCGTTCACGGCCGACGGTGAAGTGGATTGGGCCGACGTCGAGAAGCACGTGGACTACGTCGTCTCGCACGGCGCCGACGGCGTCGTCGTCACGGGCACCACGGGCGAGACCTCGACGCTCACGGACCCCGAGAAGATCAAGCTCGTCGAGGTCGCGAAGGATGTCGCCGCCGGCCGCGCGAAGATCATCACGGGCGGCGGATCGAACGAGACCGCGCACGCCATCGAGCTCTACAAGAAGAGCGAGAAGGCGGGAGCCGACGGCATCATGATCGTCACCCCGTACTACAACAAGCCCACGCAGGCGGGCGTCCTCACGCACTTCCGCATGGTCGCGGATGCCACCGATCTGCCCGTGATCCTCTACGACATCCCGGGCCGCACCGGCATCCCGATCAAGTACGAGACGATCCTGCGCGCCGCGAAGCACCCCAACATCCGCGCTGTGAAGGACGCGAAGGGCGACCTCTCCGAGGTGAGCCGCGTCATGAACCAGACGGATCTGCTCTACTTCGCGGGTGACGACGCCAACGCGCTCCCGACGCTCGCGATCGGCGGCGTCGGCCTCATCGGCGTCACCGCGAACATCGCGCCCGCCGCCTACCGCACGATGGTCGACGCCGTGAACGGCAACGACCTGCACGCCGCCACTGCGGCGCACAAGGCCCTCGAGCCGCTCGTGCGCGCCACGATGACCCACGTGCCCGGCACGGTCGCGACGAAGTACATCCTCCACGGACTCGGCATGATCTCGAGCCCGCGGGTGCGTCTGCCGCTCGTCGGACCCGAGGACTTCGAGGCTGCGCTCATCGAGGACGAGATCGATCTCGTCAAGCACATCGAGGGCATCGATTTCAGTAACTTCCGCCCCGATCGGAACGCGGCCGCAGGCGGCGCGCTCCCCAAGATCGCGGGCACGACGCGCTAAGCGCCCAATGCAAGGAGGCCACATGGCCATCAACGTCATCGAACCCCCCGCCCTCGAGCCGGGCACGCTGCGCGTGATCCCGCTGGGTGGTGTCGGGGAGATCGGTCGCAACATGACCGTCTACGAGATCGACGGCAAGCTCCTGATCGTCGACGCGGGGGTGCTCTTCCCGGAGGAGCACCAGCCCGGCGTCGACCTGATCCTGCCCGACTTCGACCGCATCCGCGATCGCCTCGACGACGTCGTGGGCGTGGTGCTCACGCACGGTCACGAAGACCACATCGGCGCGGTGCCGTACCTTCTGAAGCTGCGTCGGGACATCCCGCTGTACGGCTCGAAGCTCACGCTCGCGCTCGTCGAGGCGAAGCTCAAGGAGCACCGCATCACGCCGGTCCTGAACCGCGTGAAGGCCGGCCAGACGACGCAGCTCGGTCCGTTCGGGCTCGAGTACGTCGCCGTCAACCACTCGATCCCGGATGCGCTCGCGATCGTCATCCGCACGGGTGCGGGCCTCGTGCTGCACACGGGCGACTTCAAGATGGACCAGCTGCCGCTCGACGGCCGCATCACCGACCTGCGCGCCTTCGCGAAGCTCGGTGAAGAGGGCGTCGACCTGTTCCTGCCCGACTCGACGAACGCCGATGTTCCCGGCTTCACGCCGCTCGAGCGCGAGATCGGCCCGGTGATCGAATCGGTCATCGCGAAGGCGAAGCGCCGCGTCATCGTCGCGAGCTTCTCGAGCCACGTGCACCGTGTGCAGCAGGTTCTGGATGCGGCGGTCGCGAACGGCCGCGTCGTGGCGCTCGTGGGCCGATCGATGGTGCGCAACATGGGCATCGCGGCGGACCTCGGCTACCTGGACGTGCCCCCGGGCGTTCTCGTCGACCTCAAGGTCGCGCTCGACATGCCCGACGACCGCGTCGTGTTCATGAGCACGGGTTCGCAGGGCGAGCCGATGGCCGTTCTCGCGCGCATGGTCAACAACGACCACCGCATCGAGGTGGGCGAAGGCGACACCGTCATCCTCGCGTCGAGCCTCATCCCGGGCAACGAGAACGCCGTCTACCGTGTCATCAACGGCCTCACCAAGCTCGGCGCGAACGTCGTGCACAAGGCCAACGCGAAGGTGCACGTCTCGGGTCACGCGGCGGCTGGCGAGCTGCTCTACTGCTTCAACATCCTGCGCCCGCGCAACGTGTTCCCCGTGCACGGCGAGCACCGCCACCTGAAGGCCGCCGCGAACCTCGCGATCGAGACGGGCGTGCCCCTCGAGAACACGATCGTGGCCGAGAACGGCGTCGTCGTCGACCTCAAGGACGGCGAGGCGACGGTCGTCGGCCAGCTCGACATCGGCTTCGTGTATGTCGACGGCTCGACTGTCGGCGAGATCACGGATGCCGACCTCAAGGATCGCCGGATCCTCGCCGAGGAGGGCTTCATCTCGATCTTCATCGCGATCGACCGCCAGACCGGCCAGGTGATCGTCGGCCCCGAGATCCAGGCTCGCGGCTTCGCCGAAGACGAGTCGGTCTTCGACGATGTGCGCCCGCAGATCGTGAAGGCGCTCTCCGAGGCCGCCCAGAGCGGCGTGAAGGACGCCCACGGCTACAGCCAGGCCGTGCGTCGTGTCGTCGGGCGCTGGGTCAACACCCAGCACCGCCGTCGTCCGATGATCGTCCCGGTCGTCATCGAGGCCTGATCCGCAGCGGATGTCGGGTGGGGGATAACCCCCATCCGACCCCGACGCGCCCCTGAATCCGCGTCGCGGATGATGCCATCGAGTGACCCTCGCCTCTAGGTTGAGGGCGGCGGCGCCGATGATGCCCGCCGGGATGGGGGTTCGCGTGAGCGTCGCGCGTCGGTGGGTGTTCCCGATCATCTGGATGGCGATCTTCGCGGTGATCGCGGCCGCGCTCGTGAAGGTCGCGTTCTTCCCGAGCGGTGCCGAGGCGCGGTCGGATGGATACATCCCAACCGGCGAGATCGTCGAGCCGCACATCGCGGTGGCGGTCGGCACGATCCGCAACGATGTCGTCCTCGACGGCACGATCGGCGCGGATGCGGCGGTCCCCGTCAAGGCGACCCTCGCCGGCGAGGTGCGCAAGGTCATGGGTGTCGTCGGTCAGCAGGTGGATGCTGAGACGGAGCTCTTCACGATCCGCGCCGAGACGGTGAACGCCGAGGGTGCCGTGTCGACGCGCACCGTGACGGTGAAGGCGGGCGCCGGGGGCACCCTGTCGTCGTTCCCGGTGCTGTCCGGGCAGATGCTGTCCGTGGGCGACACCGCCGGCCAGGTGGCGCCGCCGAGCTTCCACGTGTCGGCGACGCTCGGGCCGGAGCAGTTGTACCGGCTGCTCGATGCGCCGACGGAGGCGCAGGTGGCGATCAACGGCGGACCCGCCCCGTTCACCTGCACGGGTGTGACGATCTCGACCCCGCTCGCGGGCGCCGGGGCGGAGGGCGAGCAGCCAGGCGGCATCAGCGTGCGGTGCGCCGTGCCTGCCGATGTGCGGGTCTTCGCGGGGCTCAAGGCCACGGTGACTCTTGCGGGCGGACTCGCTGAGAACGCGCTCGTGCTGCCGCTCACGGCCGTCGAGGGGGCAGCAGCCAGCGGCATCGTGCATCTCGTGCAGCCTGACGGCTCGATCGCCGAGACGCCCGTGACACTCGGAATGAACGACGGCCTCCTCGTCGAGATCACCGGGGGTGTCGCCGAGGGCGACATGGTGCTCGAGTTCGTGCCGGGCGCACCCGCTGGCGGCCCGAACGACGGCGCGATCTACGACCAGTTCGGCAACATCATCGGATTCGGCGGCTGACGGATGCCGCTCCTGCGCCTCGAGCAGGTGTCGCGAAGCGTCCTCCTGCCCGACGATTCGACGCTCGAGATCCTGCGCGGCATCGATCTGGAGGTGGCGATCGGCGACCACGTCTCGATCGTCGGTCGCTCGGGTTCCGGAAAGTCGACGCTTCTGAACCTGCTGGGGATGCTCGACGTGCCGACCTCGGGGAGGCTCTTCTTCGACGATGTGCCGCTCGAGCGCCTCCGCGGCGGAGCTCGCGACCGGGCACGCGGGCGCGACATCGGCTTCATCTTCCAGCAGTTCAACCTGCTGTCCGGCCGCACGGCGCTCGAGAACGTCGCGACGCCGCTCGGCTACGCGCACGACCGCACCTTCTGGCAGCGTGAGCGGCTCGCGATCGAGATGCTCGAGCGCGTGGGGCTCGGTGCGCGCCTGCACTCGATGCCCACCCAGCTCTCGGGCGGCGAGCAGCAGCGCGTGGCGATCGCGCGTGCGCTCGTGCGCCGGCCGCGGCTCATCCTCGCTGACGAGCCGACGGGCGCCCTCGACGTCGAGACGGGCGGGGCGGTCATGCGACTGCTCGACGACATCGCCGAGCAGTCGGGGGCTGCGCTCATCACGATCACCCACGATCCGAACGTGGCCGCGCTCGCGCGGCGCCACTACCGACTCGATGCGGGTGTTCTGCACCCGATCGCTGTCGGTCCGTCGCCGGTCGGGGTGATGGTGTGAGGTTCGTCACCGGATTCGTCGGGGCTGTCTCCGAAGCGTGGACGGAGCTGCGCATCCACCGGGTGCGCGTGCTGCTGAGCCTCATCGGCATCTCGATCTCGATCTGTGCGCTCACGATCGTCGCGGCGCTCGGCGGCATGCTCGAGCAGTCGCAGCGCGAGTCGTACGAGCGCAGCTCCGGGCGCCCGGCGATGCTCATGGTCAGCTCCTGGCAGGCGTCCGGTGAGGGCGATTCCGCACTCGTCGATTCCGCACTCGTCGATGCCGCCTTCCACGACGCGATGGAGCGCTACCGCGTGACCTACGCCAGCCGCATCCAGTACGGCGATCAGCTGGTGCAGTTTCCGCACGGCGTCAGCGGTGCGAGCGTCATCGGAGTCGACCCGGACTACGGGATCATGCACCGCGTCGCCCTCGCCGACGGGCGGTGGTTCACCGAGCGGGACGAGCTGCGCTTGGCGCCGGCGATCATCATCAACGAGTACATGTGGCAGCAGCTCGGCTCCCCGCCCGTGTCGTCGCATCCGACGGTGACGTTCGCCGCCGATCGTCCGACGACCGCGGTGATCGTGGGGGTGACGCCGTCGCCCGTGTGGGACACCTATCCGCAGGCGTTCATGCTTCTGAGCGCCGTCACCGCTCTGCGGGCTTCGGGTGAGCAGCATGTGTCGGGAGGCACGCAGTACGAGGCGTGGGTTCCTCCCGAGCTGGCAGAGGACCTCATGCCGCTCATCGCGGCAGACATGCGCGGCAGTCTCGGCGACGCCTGGCAGGTCGACGTCGGCCGCAACGACTATCTCGCCTGGGGCGCGTACGACCCGCTCGAACCGACGAAGCTCGTGATCGGCGGTGTTGCGATCTTCATCCTGCTGCTCGGTGCGCTCGGCCTGCTCACGATCTCGCTCGTGACGGTGCGCTACCGCATCCGCGAGATCGGCATCCGCCGCAGCTTCGGCGCCTCGGGTGGGCGGATCTTCTTCTCCGTGATGATGGAGTCCGTCGTCGCGACCGTCGTGGCGGGATTCGTGGGTGTCGTCATCGCCGTGCTGCTCAGCCGCCTCGACCTCGTGCGCGAATACGTGCTGCAAGGTGCGCAGGACATCCCGCCCTTCCCGTGGGAGGCGGCGGTCACCGGGCTCGTCGCGGCGGCGGTCGTCGGGGCGCTCGCGGGGCTGCTCCCCGCCCTCATCGCGGTGCGCGTGAAGGTCATCGACGCCATCCGCATCTAGCGGGCACGCCGCGTGCATTGCGGGGGAGCGTCCGACGCGCCCGCTAGCGTTGCGGCATGGCCACGAGCACCCGGTCGTCGTCCTCGCGTGCCCGCTCTTCGAGCGGAGGCGCCCGAGGCTCTTCGTCGCGCGGTCCGCAGGGCACCAAGAAGCTGCCGATCCGCCCCGAGCCGAGCACCTCGCTCGGAGTGAAGATCTGGATGGGCATGGCCCACACGGTCGGCGCCGGCGCGCGGCTCTTCGGCAAGGAGCACCTCGCCAAGGAGGAGCGCCGCGACGGTGTGCCGTTCTTCTTCGTGCTGCTCGCCGCGGGAACCGCGATCGTCGAGTGGTTCGCGCCGGGAAGCGATGTGGCGCGCGCGCTCGACCACTTCGGATTCGGCGGACTCCTCGGCCGTGTCGCCTTCGCGTTGCCGGTGATCCTGGTGCTCCTCGCCGTGTGGCTCTTCCGGCATCCGTCGACCGTCCACGACAACGGGCGCATCGGCGTCGGTCTCGCGCTGCTGCTGTCGAGCCTCGCGGCGCTGTGTCACGTGTTCGGCGGACAGCCGAGCCCGTCGGATGGCCCTGCCGCGCTCTCGGCGGGCGGCGGAATCATCGGCTGGGTCGCAGTGTGGCCCCTCGCCTCGCTCGGCGTTCCGTGGCTCGCCGCCGTTCTCGGCTTCGGCGTCGTCGCGCTGTCGCTCTTCATCATCACCAAGACGCCCCCGAATCGCATCGGTCACCGACTGCGCGAGCTCTACGCGTACCTCTTCGGCGAGGAGCTGCCTGAGCCCTCCGAGAAGGAGGCGAAGCCCGCGAAGGCCTCGAAGACCGAGACGACCGAGCTCGGCACGCTCACCGACCTCGGCTTCGAACCCGAGAACCCCGACTCGATGCCCTGGTGGCGACGCGCGAAGCCCAAGGACGAGGCTGCCCCGTTCGACACGCCCGTCCTCGGAACGGAGTTCGAGACCGAGATCGTCGAACCGCTCGCCGATCTCCTGCCGCTGTCCGAAGACCGCGCCGCCTTCGACATCGCGCTCGATCACGAGCTCGACCGCGCCGAGGAGGCCGTGCGCCGCTTCACAGGCGAGGCTCCCGTCGTCGAGGCCTCCGCCGTCGAGATGCATGACGAGGCGGGCCTGCTGCCCGGATTCGCCGATGCCGCGAGCGAACGCGGCGCCGCGGGGGAGTTCGATGAGGCCTCCAGCTCCGCCTCGGCGACTGGAGCAGCGGCAGCCGCCGACGCCCTCGCCAAGCGCCCGTACCGCCTGCCTGCGGCATCCATCCTCTCCGCTGGCACGCCGCCCAAGGCGCGCACGGCCGTCAACGACGAGATGATCGCCGCGATCACGAGCGTGCTCGATCAGTTCGGCGTCGACGCGAAGGTCACCGGCTTCACTCGCGGCCCCTCCGTCACCCGCTACGAGATCGAGCTCGGGCACGGCGTCAAGGTGGAGCGCGTCACGGCACTCAGCCGCAACCTCTCCTACGCCGTCGCCTCGAACGAGGTCAACATCCTCTCGCCCATCCCCGGCAAGTCGGCGATCGGCGTCGAGATCCCCAACCGCGACCGCGAGACGGTGTCGCTCGGCGACGTGCTGCGCTCCGGGCCTGCCGCCAAGAGCGTGCACCCGCTCACGATCGGACTCGGCAAGGACGTCGAAGGCGGCTTCGTCGTGGCGAACCTCGCCAAGATGCCGCACCTGCTCGTCGCCGGCTCCACCGGCTCCGGAAAATCGAGCTTCATCAACTCCATGATCACGTCGGTGCTCATGCGCGCGAAGCCCGCCGAGGTGCGCATGGTGCTCGTCGACCCGAAGCGCGTCGAGCTCTCCGCGTACCAGGGCGTCCCGCACCTCATCACGCCCATCATCACGAACCCCAAGAAGGCGGCCGAAGCGCTGCAGTGGGTCGTGAAGGAGATGGACATGCGGTACGACGACCTCGCGTCGTTCGGCTTCCGCCACATCGACGACTTCAACCGCGCGGTGCTCGCGAACGAGATCGTGCTTCCCGCCGGGTCCGAGCGCGTGCTGCAGCCGTACCCGTACCTGCTCGTCGTCGTCGACGAGCTCGCCGACCTCATGATGGTGGCCCCTCGCGACGTCGAGGACTCGATCGTGCGCATCACCCAGCTCGCGCGCGCCTCCGGCATCCACCTGGTGCTCGCAACGCAGCGCCCATCGGTCGACGTCGTCACCGGTCTCATCAAGGCCAACGTTCCCTCGCGACTCGCGTTCGCCGTGTCGAGCATGACCGACAGCCGCGTCATCCTCGACCAGCCGGGCGCCGACAAGCTCATCGGACAGGGTGACGGCCTCTTCCTGCCGATGGGCGCCTCCAAGGCCATCCGCGTGCAGGGCGCGTGGGTCACCGAAGACGAGATCGCCGCCGTCGTCAAGCACGTCACCGAGCAGGCCCGCCCCGAGTATCGACAGGATGTCGCCGCGGTCGTGGAGCGCAAGGAGATCGACGCCGACATCGGCGACGACCTCGAGCTGCTCGTCGAGGCGGTCACGCTCGTCGTCAACACGCAGTTCGGCTCCACCTCAATGCTGCAGCGCAAGCTCCGCGTCGGGTTCGCCAAGGCCGGCCGCCTCATGGACCTCATGGAGTCGCGCGAGATCGTCGGCCCGTCCGAGGGCTCGAAGGCCCGCGACGTGCTCGTGACGCCCGACCAGCTGCCGGGCGTGCTTGCGCGCATCCGCGGACAGCAGTCGGAGGCGCCTGCTGCTGCCGCCGCGGACGGTCTGCCGTCCGATCTCGGGGTCGATCACGTCGACGCGCAGTTCGACGGCTATCCTGTCGAGGACAGCGGCTCCGACGAGGACGCCTGGAGTCTGACCGGCAGGGAGTAAGGCGTGACAGTGACCGATCCGGCTGAGAACGCGTCCGCCCATCCGGCTCGCATCAACCCGCTGCGCGGGCGTGTGCTCCGCCGCGGCGACACCCCCGCGAGCCTCGCCAACATCGCGAACATCATCACGGTCGTGCGCATCCTGCTCGCCCCCGTCTTCGTGTGGCTCATGCTCCTCGATGGCGGGGACTACGGCGTGTGGCGCTGGTGCGCGGCTGCGCTCTTCATCGTCGCGATCACCACGGATTCGGTCGACGGGTTCCTGGCCCGCAGCCGCAACCTCGTCACCGACTTCGGCAAGATCGTCGACCCGATCGCCGACAAGATCCTCGTGGGCTCAGCGCTCGTCGCACTCTCGCTGCTGGGTGAGCTGTGGTGGTGGGTCACGATCGTGATCCTCGTGCGCGAGTTCGGCATCACCGTCTTCCGCTTCGCGATGCTCAGCCGCTACGTGATCGCCGCCGACACGCTCGGCAAGCTCAAGACGGTGTTTCAGTCCGTCGCCGTGTCGTTCGCGCTGACGCCGCTCTGGACGCTGGTGGGCGACTGGATTCTCTGGGTCAACGCCGTGCTCATGGGCATCGCTCTCGTGCTCACCGTCGTGAGCGGTGTGCAGTATCTGGTCAACGCGCGGCGTGCGGCGGCGGAGTCGGCGTGAGCCCTCGCCCCCTCGCGGCGCGGATCGTCGAGGAGCTCACGCGGCGCGATGAGCGTCTCGCGGTCGCCGAGTCGCTCACGGGCGGGCTCCTGACCTCCGCGATCGTCGACGTCCCGGGTGCTTCGGCGGTGCTGCTCGGGGGAGTGGTCGCCTATGCGAGCCCTGTGAAGGCGAGCCTTCTCGGGGTCGACGCGCAGGTCATCGCCGAGCGCGGCGTCATCGACGCGGAAGTCGCCCGCCAGATGGCGCGCGGCGCCGCCACTCGGCTCGCCGTCGACGGGCGGCCTGCCGAATACGCCCTCGCGACGACCGGGGTCGCAGGCCCCGACCCGCAGGATGGGCATCCGGCGGGCACCGTCTGGATCGGTCTCGCGACGCCCACAGGGGAGCGCGCGCGCGAGCTCGCCGCCTCCGGTGACCGCCCCGCGATCCGCGCGGCCGCGGTCGATGCGGCGCTCGAACTGCTCGCCGAGGAGCTCGGCATCGGGGCACGGGAATAGTTCGCGACACTCCGAGCGTTTCACTGGGTGACTTCTCGGCGGGATCCAAGCGAACAGGATTTAGAGTTTCTGTAGCGAACCGGTAGCGTAAGCCACCCGGTCCCGACCGTCCGTCAGTGAGAGAAGGAGGAACACCACATGGTTCTGGTACGACAGGAACTCGGCGATGTCCTCCGCGACGTCCGGCTTCACAAGGCGCTCACGCTGCGTCAGGTCGCCAGTCGCGCGAGCGTGGCTCTCGGCTACCTGAGCGAGGTGGAGCGCGGCCAGAAGGAGGCCAGCTCCGAGATCCTCGCCTCGGTCGCCGATGCGCTCGACACCCCCGTGTCCGCCATCATGCGTGAGGTCGGTGATCGCCTTGCGGTCCTCGAGGGCCTCTCGGCAGTCCCCGACACGCTCCCCGACGAGCTCGTCGCGGAGTTCGACGCGGATCTCGCGGTCCGCTGATCCCCAGCACATCGCGAAGCCCCGGCCAGATGAGCCGGGGCTTCGTCGTTCTCGGCGGCGATCGCCGGTTAGCCTGGACCCGATGAAGGTCAGTGAGTTCCGACGTGCCGTCGATACCGAGTTCGGCGCGTTCGGTCGCGTGCTCGTGCAGGACACGGTGATCCCCGAGCTCGGCAACCGCACCCCCGACGACGCGCTCTCGGCAGGTGTCGCGGCGAGCGAGGTGTGGATCGCGCTCTGCCGCGCCCAGGAGGTTCCGCGCGATCGCTGGCATGGAGTCGGCCGGCGCGACCCGCGGGCCTGATCGCTTCTCCGTTCGCGCACGTGCGCTCCGTTCGAATGCCTGGCGCGACACGCCGCGCTCCTCTCGAACATCGGTTCGATTCTCGGTAGTCTCCTCCACAGGATCCGTCGAACGCCTTCGCCGACAGTTCCGCCCCAACTCCGACGTGATGTCGGGGGCCGGGCGTAACGTCGCCGATGTCCTTCACGGAGACAACAGCCCTGTCGAAGGGGTGCGCACCTGGCTACATCGGTCCGCACAGGGACGGCAGCCGATGGGCGCATGGAACACGACATTCAAGGAGACAGGCACATGGCTTCAGCAGCCGACCGCGAGAAGGCCCTCGAGACCGCACTCGCTCAGATCGACCGTCAGTTCGGCAAGGGAACCGTCATGCGCCTCGGCAGCGACGAGCGCGCACCCGTCGCCATCATCCCCACGGGTTCCATCGCACTCGACGTTGCGCTCGGCATCGGCGGGCTCCCGCGCGGCCGCATCATCGAGATCTACGGTCCGGAATCGTCGGGTAAGACGACCCTCACGCTCCACGCGATCGCGAACGCCCAGCGCAACGGCGGCATCGCTGCCTTCATCGACGCCGAGCACGCGCTCGACCCCGAGTACGCCAAGAAGCTCGGCGTCGACATCGACGCGCTCCTCGTCTCGCAGCCCGACACGGGTGAGCAGGCGCTCGAGATCGCCGACATGCTCGTGCGCTCGGGCTCGATCGACCTCATCGTCGTCGACTCGGTCGCCGCGCTCGTGCCCCGGGCCGAGATCGAGGGCGAGATGGGCGACAGCCACGTGGGTCTCCAGGCGCGCCTCATGTCGCAGGCGCTCCGCAAGCTCACGGGTGGGCTCAGCCAGACGCAGACCACGATGATCTTCATCAACCAGCTGCGCGAGAAGATCGGCGTGTTCTTCGGAAGCCCCGAGACGACCGCCGGTGGTAAGGCCCTCAAGTTCTACGCCTCGGTGCGCCTCGACATCCGTCGCATCGAGACCCTCAAGGACGGCACCGAGGCGGTCGGAAACCGCACGCGCGTCAAGGTCGTCAAGAACAAGATGGCTCCGCCCTTCAAGCAGGCTGAGTTCGACATCCTGTACGGCGTCGGCATCTCGCGCGAAGGCAGCCTCATCGACTACGGCGTCGAGCACGCCATCGTCAAGAAGTCGGGTGCCTGGTACACGTACGAGGGCGACCAGCTGGGTCAGGGCAAGGAGAACGCCCGCAACTTCCTGCTGCAGAACCCCGAGATGGCCAACGAGATCGAGCAGAAGATCCTCGCCAAGCTCGGCATCGGCGCAGCAGGCAAGGCAGCCCAGGCCGAGGCGAACAACGTCGAGCAGATCGGCGACAAGCTCGCGGCCCGCAAGGCCGCCGGAGCATAAGCAGAAAAGGCGCACACCATGGATGAGACCGTCGACCGGTTGGCACCCGTCAGCTACCTGTTCGGATCGCCCGACGCGCAGCCGCGCGCCGCGGACGAGCCGCAGAATGCCGACGATGACGACGCCAGCCGGTCGGCGGCCAGCATCCGCGCCATCCGCGAAGATCTCGCGACCTGGAACGATTCCTGGGGCGACGACGTTCCCGAGGTGGGTCCCCTCGACGTCGACCTCGAGCGCGTCTCAATGAAGGCCCTCGGGCGGCGCTCGCTCTCGCAGCGCGAACTCGAGCGGCTGCTGCGTGAGCAGAGCGACGACGCCGCCGCGGTGGCGACCGAGATCGATCGACTCACGCGGGTCGGCCTGCTCGACGACGAGGCGCTCGCGCAGAGCCTCGTCGCCTCGCTGCAGGAGCGCAAGGGTCTCGGGCGCACGGCGATCGCCGCCGAGCTCACCCGTCGCCTGCTGTCACCCGGCGCGATCGCGTACGCCCTCGAGCTCGTCGACACCGGCGACGAACTCGCGCGTGCCGCCGAGCTCGCGCGCAAGCGCGCCGGCCAGCTCGCGAACCTCGATCGCGATACCGCGGTGCGCCGGCTCACGGGCTACCTCGCTCGCCGGGGCTACTCGGGAAGCACCCTGCGCGCGGCCGTCGATCAGGCCCTGCCGCCGCAGTCGCGTTCGAAGGTGCGTTTCTCCTAGCGGACGTAGACTGTCGGCACCATGACCCTGCTCGACGCCGGCCCCGAGAAGCGGGCCGAATCCGCTCCGCGCACCTACGAGGTGCGCACCTTCGGCTGCCAGATGAACGTGCACGACTCCGAGCGCCTCTCCGGATCGCTCGAAGCCGCCGGATACGTGCCCGCCACCGAGGGCGAGGCCGACATCGTCGTCATCAACACCTGCGCCGTGCGCGAGAACGCCGACAACAAGCTCTACGGCACCCTGGGTCACCTCGCGAAGTCCAAGCGCGACCACGAGGGCATGCAGATCGCCGTGGGCGGCTGCCTCGCGCAGAAGGACAAGAACGTCATTCTCGAGAAGGCGCCGTGGGTCGACGTCGTCTTCGGCACCCACAACATGGGTGCCCTCCCCACCCTCCTCGAGCGCGCACGCCACAACGGCGAAGCGCAGATGGAGATCCTCGAAGCGCTCGAAGTCTTCCCCTCGACGCTTCCCACCAAACGCGACAACACCTACTCCGGCTGGGTGTCGATCTCGGTCGGCTGCAACAACACCTGCACCTTCTGCATCGTGCCGTCCCTGCGCGGCAAGGAGAAGGACCGCCGCCCGGGCGACATCCTCGCCGAGATCCAGGCGCTCGTCGACGACGGCGCCATCGAGGTCACCCTCCTCGGTCAGAACGTCAACTCGTATGGTGTCGAGTTCGGCGACCGCCAGGCGTTCAGCAAGCTCCTGCGGGCCGCCGGGGAGATCGACGGCCTCGAGCGCATCCGGTTCACGAGCCCGCACCCCGCGGCGTTCACCGACGACGTCATCGACGCGATGGCTGAGACCCCCAACGTCATGCCGCAGCTGCACATGCCGCTGCAGTCCGGATCCGACCGCATCCTCAAAGCGATGCGCCGCTCGTACCGCTCCGAGCGGTTCCTCGGGATCCTCGATCGCGTGCGCGCGAAGATCCCGCACGCCGCCATCTCCACCGACATCATCGTCGGCTTCCCCGGCGAGACCGAAGAGGACTTCGCGGAGACGCTGCGCGTCGTCGAGCAGGCGCGCTTCGCGTCCGCGTTCACGTTCCAGTACTCCATCCGTCCCGGAACACCCGCCGCGACGATGTCCGACCAGGTGCCGAAGGAGGTCGTGCAGGAGCGCTACGAGCGTCTCGTCGCCCTCCAGGAGCGCGTCTCCGGCGAAGAGGCGCAGAAGCTCGTCGGGCGCCGTGTCGAGGTGCTGGTGGCCGCGACGGAGGGCCGTCGCGATGACGAGACCCACCGCATGTCGGGGCGCGCAGAAGACAACCGCCTCGTGCACTTCGATGTGCCGCCCGGCCCCGCGCCGCGTCCGGGCGACGTCGTGAGCGTCGTCGTCACGCGCGCGACACCCCACTTCGTCATCGCCTCCCCGGAGACCGACACGCTGCCGATCCGTCGCACGCGCGCCGGCGATGCCTGGGAGCGCGCCGAATCCGACTCGTGCGGCGCACCCGCGCCGAGCGCCTCGGGGGCCCGCGCGGTCAACATCGGCCTGCCGACCATCCGCCCGCTCGGGTGACGCCGCTCGTCGCGATCGTCGGTGCCACCGGCACCGGCAAGACCGCGCTGTCCCTCGATCTCGCGGAGCGGATCGCCGCAGCGGGCGCAGCGGCGGAGATCGTCAACGCCGACGCCATGCAGCTGTACCGCGGCATGGATATCGGCACCGCGAAACTGCCCGCCGACGAGCGCCGCGGCATCCCGCATCACCTGTTCGACGTGCTCGAACCGCACGAGGAAGCGAGCGTCGCCCGCTACCAGGTGGAGGCGCGTGCCGTCATCGACGACATCCTCGATCGCGGCGCGACGCCGATCCTCGTAGGCGGGAGCGGGCTCTACGTGTCGAGTGTCGTGCACGACTTCCGTTTTCCGGGCACCGATCCCGAGGTGCGCGCGCGGCTCGAGGCCGAGCTCGACGCGGTCGGGCCCGGCACGCTGCATCTGCGGCTGCGTGAGCTCGATCCGCAGGCGGCAGAGGCGATCGGGCCCCACAACGGCAGACGGATCGTGCGCGCGCTCGAAGTGATCGAGATCACCGGCGAGGCCTTCGGCTCGGGGCTTCCGGAGGAGGGCGCGACGTGGCGACCGACCGTCACGATCGGCGTGCGACTCGACCGTGATGCCCTCGTGCCGCGCCTCGACGCGCGCGTCGACGCGATGTGGCGCGACGGCCTCCTCGACGAGGTCGAGCGTCTCCGCCCCGCAGGTCTCGGCGTCACCGCGAGTCGCGCGATCGGCTACGCGCAGGCCCTCGCACAGCTCGACGGCGCGATGACCGAGACCGAGGCCATCACCGAGACGCAGATGCTCACGCGCAAGTACGCGCGGCGTCAGGTGTCGTGGTTCCGTCGCGGACGCGACACGGTGTGGATCGAGGCGGAAGACCCGGCCCGCGTCGATGCGGCGCACGGCGCCGTGCGCGCGGCCGAAGCTAGGCTTTCAGGGTGAGCATCGACATCGCCTTCACCAAGGGTCACGGCACCGGCAACGACTTCGTCCTGTTCTCGGACCCCGATGGCGAGGTCGAGCTCGACGCCCAGGATCTGGCGTTCCTCGCCGACCGCCACTTCGGCATCGGCGGCGATGGCGTCATCCGGGCCGTGCGCTCGGAGAGCATCGCCGAGGGCGCCGCGTCGCTCGCCGAGAACCCGGACGCCGAATGGTTCATGGACTACCGCAACGCCGACGGCAGCGCCGCGGAGATGTGCGGCAACGGCATCCGCGTCTACGGTGCCTACCTGCTCGCCCAGGGCCTCATCGATCTCGCCGTCGGTGAGACCATCGCGATCGGAACGCGCGCGGGCGTGAAGCATCTGACGCGCCTCGTCGAGGGCTTCGAGGTCGATCTCGGTCCGTTCATCGTCGCGGGCGAGGCCATGGTCGCCGCACGTCGCCTGCAGGTCGACCGCCCGGGCCTCGCCGTGGGCGTGGGCAACCCGCACGTCGTCGTCGCCCTCGCGGACGACGAGGAGCTCGAAGCCCTCGACCTCTCGGAGGCCCCCGTCCTGACCCCTGCACCCCCGGCGGGCGCGAACGTCGAGTTCGTGGTGCCCGCAGAGCCGCTCATCCAGGACGGTGTGGGCCGCATCCGGATGCGCGTGCACGAGCGCGGCAGCGGCGAGACGCTCTCGTGCGGCACGGGAGCCGCCGCCGCGGCCCTCGCGACGCGTTCGTGGGCGGGAACGGGTGCGCCCGACGCCTGGCGTGTGCAGGTGCCTGGGGGAGAGGTGGGCGTGCGCGTCGCCGACACCGCCGACGGCCTGCACGTGTTCCTCAGCGGCCCGGCAGACCTCGTCTACGAGGGATCCATCGCGCTCTGACGCGCGCAGGATCGCCTCCGCTCTGGCGGGACATCCGCCCGATCAGCTGCCGGAGATGACGTCGATCGGCTGTGTGAGGCCCGTGCCGGAATGGTGCCGCACGCGCAGCACACGGAAGCCCTTGCTCGTCGTCGCCCGCGCGACCGTGAAGTCGCTCGGCAGCTCGCCCTGCATCCATCTCTGCAGCGAGTCCGAGCCCAGGTGGCGCGCGACAACGAGCCAGGCATCCGAGCCGAGGTCGAGCCGCGGGAGCCAGTGGCTGAGCATCGAGTGCAGCTCGTTCTTGCCGACGCGGATGGGCGGGTTCGACCAGATCGTGCGGAACACGACGTCGTCCGGCACATCTTCGGGGCGCACAGCGCGGATGTTGTCGAGGCCGTGCGCTTCGGCGTTGCGGCGCACCATGTCGAGGGCGCGATCGTTGACGTCGACCGCCCACACGGTCGCGCGCGGCGACTCGAGGGCGAGCGTGAGCGAGATGGGACCCCAGCCGCAGCCGAGATCCAGGAAATCCCCTCCGGGCGGCGGTGCCGGCACGTTGCTGAGGAGCACCTGCGTGCCGATGTCGACGCGCTCCGGACTGAACATCCCGCCAGCCGTGGTGACCGTCAGATCACGGCCTGCGAGGCGCACATGGATGTTCCGCAGCACCGCGTCTCCGGAGGGAGTCTGCGAGAAATAGTGCTCGGGGGGCATGCTGGGAACTTACCCGAAACGAGTGACTAGGGTTAACGGGAACATGACTGACACCCCCGAAGATGTGACACGCGACCACGACGACGACGCCGCGGCCGACGACCTCGACCGCATCCTCGCCCGAGATGAGGTGCGCGCGGGCGTGCGCGTCTTCAGCGGACGAGCCGCAGCTCTCCAGGACGAGGCGACCGCCGACGGCGGCGATGTCGACGGTGAGCAGCTCGACCGCCAGGAGCGCGCGGCGCTCCGCCGTGTCGGTGG
Source organism: Salinibacterium sp. ZJ70 (assembly GCF_011751865.2). GTDB lineage: Bacteria > Actinomycetota > Actinomycetes > Actinomycetales > Microbacteriaceae > Homoserinibacter. Next base: position 1,212,329 of record NZ_CP061770.1, read on the forward strand.
TCTCTCGACGGAGCTCGAGGACGTCACCGAGGTCGAGTACCGCCAGGTGCGTCTCGAGAACGTCGTGCTCATCGGCGTCTACTCGCACTCCGACAGCGTCGAGGATGCCGAGAACTCCCTGCGCGAGCTGGCTGCTCTCGCCGAGACCGCGGGAGCCGTCGTGCTCGACGGTCTGCTGCAGCGCCGCCCGTATCCGGACCCCGCCACCTACCTCGGGCGCGGCAAGGTGCAGGAGCTCGCTGCGGTCGTCACCTCCCTCGGCGCCGACACCGTCGTGGCCGACGCGGAGCTCTCGCCGAGCCAGCGTCGTGCGCTCGAAGACGCGGTGCGCGTGAAGGTCATCGACCGCACGGCCGTCATCCTCGACATCTTCAGCCAGCACGCCAAGTCCCGCGAAGGCAAGGCGCAGGTCGAACTCGCTCAGCTGCAGTATCTGCTGCCGCGTCTGCGCGGATGGGGTGAATCGATGTCCCGTCAGGCTGGTGGTCAGGTGGGCGCCGGAAACGGCATGGGCTCCCGCGGACCGGGTGAGACGAAGATCGAGCTCGACCGCCGCCGCATCCACACACGGATGTCGAAGCTCCGCCGCCAGATCAAGGGCTTCGCGCCCGCGCGTGAGGCGAAGCGCGCCAACCGCGACCGCTTCCAGGTGCCCGCGGTCGCGATCGCCGGCTACACCAACGCCGGGAAGTCGAGCCTCCTCAACCGCATCACCCGCGCCGGCGTCCTCGTCGAGAACACGCTGTTCGCGACCCTCGACCCGACGGTGCGCCGCAGTCGCACGCCCGACGGCCGCGTGTTCACGATTGCCGACACGGTCGGCTTCGTGCGCAACCTCCCGCACCAGCTCGTCGAGGCGTTCCGCTCGACGCTCGAGGAGGTCGCGTCGTCGGATCTCGTGCTCCACGTGGTCGACGGCTCGCATCCGGATCCTGCGGCGCAGATCGCGACCGTGCGCGACGTTCTCGGCGAGGCGGGTGCGCGCGAGGTGCCCGAGCTCATCGTGTTCACGAAGGCCGACCTGCTCGATGACGACCGCCGGATCGAGCTGCGCGGCCTCGAGGCCGACAGCATCTTCGTCTCGGCGCGCACGGGCGAGGGCATCGACGCGCTCATGGAGCAGATCGCCGTGCGACTGCCGACGCCCGACGTCGAGCTCGACATCCTCATCCCGTATGACCGCGGCGACCTCGTGACGCTCGCGCACGATCGGGCGCGCGTCATGGAGACCCATTACGAGGAGGGCGGCACGCGCATCCGCGTGCAGGCGAGCGCAGCCGTCGCGAACCAGCTCGAGAGCGCCGTCACGGGCGCGTAGGCGCGTTCGCGGGACCGACGCGGCACTGGGCCTCGGCGGAGGCCCGCTCGTGCCTCAGATGGAGCGCAGGACCGCGACGACCCTGCCGAGCACTTCGGCGTGGTCGCCGAGGATCGGTTCGAAGGCCGAGTTGCGCGGCAGCAGCCAGGTATGGCCGTCGCGCTGGCGGAACACCTTGACGGTGGCTTCGCCATCGAGCATCGCGGCGACGATGTCGCCGTTCTCGGCGTCGCGCTGCTCACGCACCACGACCCAGTCGCCGTCGCAGATCGCGGCGTCGATCATCGATTCGCCCGAGACCTTGAGCATGAAGAGGTCGCCCTTGCCGACGAGCTGGCGGGGGAGCGGGAAGATCTCCTCGACCTGCTGCTCGGCGGTGATCGGCACGCCGGCGGCGATGCGCCCCACGAGCGGCACCATGGCGGCGTCGCCCACCGGGGCGTTCGGCGCATCGTCGGACGCCGAGGGCACGTCGATGAGCACCTCGAGGGCACGGGGGCGATTGGGGTCGCGTCGCAGGTAGCCGGCGAGTTCGAGCTGGTTGAGCTGATGCGTGACGCTCGACAGAGAGGCGAGACCCACGGCGTCGCCGATCTCGCGCATGCTCGGCGGGTAGCCCTGCGATGACACGGCGCGCTGGATGACCTCCAGGATCGCCATCTGCTTCTCGCTGAGGCTCTTGCGACGCCGCGTTGCGCTGCGTTCCCCGGCGTACTCGCTGTCGCTCATCGGCGCTCTCCCACGGTCGGGGGATGCGATGTCGGTGGTCCGTGATCGGATGCATCCCGTAGATCGAAACTGTATCCGCTTCGGCGGTTGCGGGCAAACATCTGTTCGAGTGTGTCGCGGCATCAGCGCCGTGACGTCGCGGGACTCCTCGGGAAATCCAGTGAATCCACTTGAACATATGTTCGATCGAATGTATGTTCGGAACACAGCTTCGCATCCGCCCTCCCGGCCGAGGGCGGATGTGGAAGCTGTCCACTACTCCCGAGAGCAGGAGGCACCCATGAGCACCACCGCACTCGCATCCGCGACCACCGCGCCCCGTCTGCGTCTGACCCGCCGCGGTCGTATCGTCTTCGGCACGCTTCTCGCGGCACCGCTCGCGCTGGTCCTGACCATCTCCGCCTTCTCGTCAGCACCCGCGCAGGCGGGTTCGACGGCCTCCTCGGCCACCTTCGAGTACGTGACGGTGGCCTCCGGCGAGTCGCTGTGGGAGCTCGCGGAGTGGATCGCACCGGAGTCCGACCCGCGGGATGTCATCTCGGCGATCGTGTCGCTCAACCAGCTGGCCACGACCGACGTCCACCCGGGGCAGCGTCTCGCCGTTCCTGCCTCCTACTCGAGCTGACCCGCGGCGGCTCCGTCGTGCCCACCTCCTCGGACATTCGAGGCGGGCGCGAGGCATCCGCTCTCAGCGGCGGTCATTAGGATTTCCGAGTGACCGCACTCTCCGACCTCCCCATCCGCGACGACCTTCGAGGCCTCACGCCCTACGGCGCGCCCCAGAAGCACGTGCGCTACGCGCTCAATGTCAACGAGAACACGCACCCCATCCCGGAGCCCGTCGCGCGTCACATCGTCGAGTCGCTCGCGCAGGCCGTTCTCACGGCCAACCGGTACCCGGACCGCGAGTTCACCCAGCTCCGTGAGTCCCTCGCCCGTTACCTCGGGCACGGCATCACCGCTGAGCAGATCTGGGCGGCGAACGGCTCGAACGAGATCATCCAGCAGCTTCTGCAGGCCTTCGGTGGACCTGGGCGCAGCGTGCTCGGGTTCCCGCCCACGTATTCGATGCACTCGATCATCGCCGCAGGATCCGGCACCGAGTGGATCGCCGCCGAGCGCGACGCCGACTTCGAGATCAGCCCCGCGACCGTCGTCGCCGCGATCGAGCAGCACCAGCCCGATCTCGTCTTCCTGTGTGCGCCGAACAACCCCACGGGCACGGCGCTTCCGCTCGAGACGATCGAGGCCGCCTATGAGGCCACCGACGGCATTGTGTTCGTCGATGAGGCGTACGCCGAGTTCATGCCCAAAGACCACCCGAGCGCTCTGAGCCTGCTGCCTGGCCGTGAGCGCCTCGTCGTCTCGCGCACCATGAGCAAGGCCTTCGCCTTCGCGGGCGTGCGCGTCGGCTACCTCGCCGGAGACCCCGCGATCGCCGACGCCCTGCGTCTCGTCCGCCTCCCGTACCACCTGTCCGCGCTCACGCAGGCTGCCGCCGTCGCCGCCCTCGATCACGCCCCGGCGATGCTCGCCATGGTGGACGACATCGCTGCGCAGCGCGACCGCATCATCGCCGAGCTGCCCGCCCTCGGATACCGTGCGTGGCCGAGCGAATCCAACTTCGTGCTCTTCGATGGCGTCGCCGATCCGAAGGCCACCTTCGAGGCACTTCTCGAGCGCGACATCCTCATCCGGGATGTGGGCATCCCGAACTCGCTGCGCGTCACCGCTGGCACCCGGGAGGAGACCGATTTCTTCCTCGCGTCGCTCGCCGAGCTCGGCCCCGGTGGGGCCCGCGCGGATCAGTAGACTCGAACCATGACGACACACCGCACCGCGCGTCTCAGCCGCCAGACCAGCGAGTCGAGCATCGAGCTGACGCTCGACCTCGATGGCACCGGCGTATCCGACATCCAGACGACGGTGCCCTTCTTCGACCACCTCCTCACCGCGTTCGCGAAGCACTCGCTCGTCGACCTCACGGTGCGTGCCACAGGCGACACCGAGATCGACGTGCACCACACCGTCGAGGACACCGGCATCGTGCTCGGCCAGGCGATCAAGCAGGCGCTCGGCGACAAGTCGGGAATCGGCCGCTACGGCGACGCTCTGGTGCCGCTCGACGAGGCGCTCGTGCAGGCTGTCGTCGATGTCTCCGGACGTCCGTACCTCGTCCACACGGGAGAGCCTGCGGGCTTCGAGTTCCACCTCATCGGAGGTCACTTCACGGGATCGATGGTGCGCCACGTCTTCGAGGCGATCAGCTTCAACGGCGGGCTCACGGTGCACGTGAACGTCGTCGCGGGTCGCGACCCGCACCACATCGCCGAGGCCGAGTTCAAGGCGTTCGCGCGTGCGTTCCGTCAGGCGGTCGCGCGCGACGAGCGCGTGAGCGGCGTGCCCTCGACGAAGGGCGCCCTCTGAGCATGGCAGCCCCCTCTGTCGTCGTCCTCGACTACGGGGTCGGCAACGTCCACTCTGCCGTCAAGGCGCTCGAACTCGCCGGGGCGACCGTCGAGCTGACGGCTGATCGCGACCGCGTCGCCCAGGCTGACGGTCTCCTCGTTCCCGGCGTCGGCGCCTTCGCCGCGGTGATGTCCGCCCTCGATTCCGTGCGCGGGGGAGAGCTCATCGAGCGTCGCCTCGCGGGCGGACGCAAGGTCATGGGCATCTGCGTGGGCATGCAGGTCATGTTCGAGCGCGGTGTCGAGCGCGGCGTCGAGACCGACGGGCTCGGCGAGTGGCCGGGCACCGTCGAGCAGCTCGATGCGCCCGTCCTGCCGCACATGGGCTGGAACACCGTGGTCGCACCCGAGGAGTCGGCGCTGTTCGCGGGCATCCGCGACGAGCGCTTCTACTTCGTGCACTCGTTCGCCGCGAAGCAATGGTCGCTCGAAGCGTTCGGTGCGTTCCAGCCACCCCAGGTGACGTGGGCTCACCACGGCGAGGATTTCGTCGCCGCGGTGGAGAACGGGCCGCTCACGGCGACCCAGTTCCACCCCGAGAAGTCCGGCGCCGCCGGAATCCAGCTGCTGCGCAACTGGCTCTCCACGTTCTAGTCCCCGGCCCGCCTGGGCTACTATCTGAATCTTGTTTGCGGGGCCCCTCTCCGCGGAAAGCCATGAGATGACCGAGTTCAACACGTCCCCCGCCCTGACCCTCCTGCCGGCGGTCGACGTCGCCGATGGCAAGGCCGTCCGCCTCACCCAGGGCGAAGCCGGCACCGAGACGAGCTTCGGCGACCCGATCAGCGCGGCCCAGCAGTGGGCCGACCAGGGCGCCGAGTGGATCCACCTCGTCGACCTCGACGCGGCGTTCGGCCGTGGCAACAACCACGCCATCATCAAGAAGGTCATCAAGAACACCCCCCGCAAGGTCAACATCGAGCTGTCGGGCGGCATCCGCGACGACGCGAGCCTCGAAGCCGCCCTCGCCACCGGTGCGAAGCGCATCAACCTCGGCACCGCCGCCCTCGAGAACCCCGAGTGGGCAGCTCACGTCATCGCGGAGTACGGCGACGCCGTCGCGGTGGGCCTCGACGTGCGCGGCACGACGCTCGCCGGTCGCGGTTGGACGAAGGAAGGCGGCGACCTCTGGACGGTGCTCGCGCGCCTCGAAGAAGCCGGATGCGCCCGCTACGTCGTCACCGACGTCACCAAGGACGGCACCTTGCAGGGTCCGAACCTCGACCTGCTGCGTGAGGTCATGAGCCGCACCCCGAAGCCCGTCATCGCCTCCGGTGGTGTCGCGACGCTCGACGACATCGCGGCGCTGCGTACGCTCGTGCCGCTCGGCCTCGAGGGCGCGATCGTGGGCAAGGCGCTCTACGCGGGTGCCTTCAGCCTCGCCGAGGCGATCGACGTCGCGAGCGACTGATGTCCGACCGCCACGCCGACAGCGCGGGGATCCCGTTCACCGGCAGGCAGTTCCAGCCGAACCCGTCGGCGGGCGATGACGGCTCCGCTCCCGCGAAGCTCATCGAAGCCATCCGAGGGTTCCACGCCGGAGAGCTCGGCGTCGCCGATGTGATCCAGGCGCTGCACCACGAGCGTCTCCTCGTGCCGCTCATCGCGGAGGCGGGAGACGTGGGGATCGGCCCGTACGGCCAGAAGGTCGACAAGACCCAGGAGCTGTCGGTCGTCACCGTCGCCGGCCCCGACGGTCGCGCGGTGCTGCCGGCGTTCACATCGGTCGACGCGATGCAGCGTTGGAGGCCCGAGGCGCGTCCCGTGCCGATCCAGGCGCCGAAGGTCGCCCTGGGCGCAGGGGGCGAGGGAACGCCGCTCATCATCCTCGATCCCGGATCCGAGACCCAGTTCGTGGTGCGGCGCCCTGCCTTCCGTGCGCTTGCGACAGGCGAGCCCTGGACGCCGGCGTTCGATGACGTCGAGGTCGCTTCGGCGTTCGGTGCGGCAGTCGCCGAAGAGCCTGCCGTGCAGGCGGTCGGCATCGCGCCCGGAGACCCGCAGGCGCGCCTGACGGGTGCGGAGGTGCTCGTCGTGCTGCGCGTGCAGCCCGGCATGGCCGACGCCGACCGTGCGGCGCTCCTCGAGCGCGTGCAGACCCGCTGGGCTTCCGACGAGCTCATCGCAGAACGCGTCGACTCCGTCGCCGTCCGCATCGCCGCCGACGACGCCTAGCCACTATCTGAGGTGTCAGTTTGTGCCGCTTGGAGGTCTCCTCGAGCGGCACAAACTGACACCTCAGGTCAGGTCAGCTGACGGGGCCGGTCCACTTCTCGCCGGGGCCCTTGCCGTGCTCGTCGGGGAAGGTCGACGCCTCGCGGAACGCGAGCTGCAGACTGCGCAGACCGTCGCGCAGCGGACGTGCGTGGTTGTCGCCGAGTCCGGGAGCCGCTGCGACCACGAGGCCCGCGAGGGCGTCGATGAGCTTGCGTGCCTCGTCGAGGTCGGTCTGCGTCTCGGGGTCGTCGGCGAGACCGAGCTTGACGGCGGCCGCGCTCAGGAGGTGAACAGCGACGGTATTGATGACCTCGACCGCGGGGACGTCCGCGATGTCGCGGATCTCGTCGGCGACGTCAGGGGACTCGGGGTTCGACACGGACTCTGCGTTCACGGGTTTCCTCTGCTATTCTGATGCGGGCTCCGGGGCCATATCCCCGGAAACGCAAGTGGAGAGATCCCACCCGCTGACCGCCTCTCAAGGTTATCGGGTTCGAGTTGGTAGCCGAGATCCCCGGATCCCGGTGGCGCACTCCGCCAGCCGCATGGCTGGTTGCACGGGTGCGAATGCTGTCTCTGTTTCCTTCCACGTGCGTGAACACACCGCCGTATGAAGGAGACCCGCATCAGCGATCCCAGAACCAACGACCGAATCCGCGTCCCCGAGGTCCGCCTCGTGGGGCCTGCTGGAGAGCAGGTCGGCGTCGTCCGCATCGAGGACGCCCTGCGTCTCGCGCAGGAGGCTGACCTGGATCTGGTCGAGGTGGCGCCCGACTCCAAGCCGCCCGTTGTCAAGATCATGGACTACGGGAAGTTCAAGTACGAACAGGCTCAGAAGCTCAAGGAAGCTCGGCGCAATCAGGCGAACACGATCCTCAAGGAGGTCCGTTTCCGCCTGAAGATCGACAAGCACGACTACGAGACCAAGATGAAGCGCGCGATCGGCTTCCTCGATGAGGGCGACAAGGTCAAGGCCATGATCCTGTTCCGCGGTCGCGAGCAGTCGCGTCCCGAGCAGGGTGTGCGTCTGCTTCAGAAGTTCGCCGAGGACGTCGCCGACTACGGCACGGTCGAGTCGAGCCCGACCATCGACGGTCGCAACATGGTCATGATCATCGGCCCTCACAAGAGCAAGGTCGATGCGAAGGCCGAACAGAACGCCAAGCGCGCCGCTGCCAAGGCGCGCCCCCAGAACCCGGCTGATCCTGACGGATCCGCCGAAACCGCGGCAACTGCCGACGAGACAGAGGAAAAGTAATGCCCAAGCAGAAGACGCACTCCGGTGCGAAGAAGCGCTTCAAGCTCACCGGTTCCGGCAAGGTCAAGAAGCAGGGCGCCGGTATGCGCCACAACCTTGAGGTCAAGTCGTCGCGCGTGACCCGTCGTCTCAACAAGGACGTCGTCCTGGCTCCGCAGGACGCCAAGGTCATCAAGAAGCTCCTGGGCAAGTAAGCGCCCGGTACACAGAAGGACTGAGAAATGGCACGTGTAAAGAGGGCGGTCAACGCCGCCAAGAAGCGCCGCACTACGCTCGAGCGCGCACAGGGATACCGCGGACAGCGTTCGCGCCTGTACCGCAAGGCCAAGGAGCAGGTCACCCACTCGCTCGTCTACGCCTACCGCGACCGTCACGCGAAGAAGGGCGAGTTCCGTCGCCTGTGGATCCAGCGCATCAACGCCGCTGCCCGCGCGAACGACATCACCTACAACCGCCTCATCCAGGGCCTCGGCCTCGCGGGCATCGAGGTCGACCGCCGCATCCTCGCTGACCTCGCGGTCAACGAGCCCGCGACCTTCGCCGGTCTCGTGAAGGCGGCCAAGGCCGCGCTTCCGAAGGACGTCAACGCTCCCAAGAGCGCCGCGTAAGCCTTCGCACCCGTCACGACGGCGCGTCTTCCCTTCGGGGAGGGCGCGCCGTCGTCGTTCGTCCAGCTGTCGAGCCTACGATCGCAGTGTGATCGACAATCCCCGCTCTCCCCGTGTTCGCGCCGTGGCGAAGCTCGCCAAGCGCGCGGCGCGCGCCGAGACGGGACTCTTCCTCGTGGAGGGGCCGCAGGCGCTGCGCGAGGCCCTGATGTTCCAGCCGGATCTGCTCGTCGAGGTGTTCGCCGTCGCCGGCGTCTTCGACCGGCATCCGGACCTGGGCCGTGAGCTCGCGAAGGCGGGCCTCGAAGCACAGCTCGTCTCGGACCAGGTGCTCGACGCCATGGCCGACACCGTCACCCCGCAGGGTGTCGTGGCCGTGTGCCGTCAGTTCCCGGTGACGCTCAAGGACCTGCTCGCGGGGGAGCCGAAGCTCGTCGCGATCCTCGAGGAGGTGCGCGATCCGGGCAATGCAGGCACGATCCTGCGTGCAGCGGATGCCGCGGGCGCCGACGGCGTGATCTTCACCGGCAACAGCGTGGACGCGTACAACCCGAAGGTGGTGCGCTCGACGACCGGATCGATCTTCCACCTGCCGCTCGCGCAGGGGTCGACGCTCGAGAACGCGATTCACCATGTGACGCAGGCAGGGCTGCAGGTGCTCGCCGCCGATATCTCCGGCGACGACCTCCCTGAGCTGCGGGATTCGCTCAGCGCGCCGACGGCATGGCTCTTCGGCAACGAGGCGCACGGCCTCTCGGGGGAGCAGCTGGCGTTCGCCGATCACGCGGTGCGGGTGCCGATCTACGGTCACGCGGAGTCGATGAATCTCGCGACCGCCGCGTCGGTGTGCCTCTACGAGAGCGCGTTCGCCCAGCGCGCCTGAGCGCGATCACCCGTGCTGCCCAGCGACTCAGCGGCGCGAGGGCTTGCTGGGGTCGTATCCGGTGTTCTGCGTCGCGATGAGCTGCGTCTGCGTGATGTCGTGCGTCGCGACGTCTGCGCGAGTGACGTTCGGCGGGATCTTCGGCGAGCGACGGGTGCGCTTCTCGAGCCACCGTGCGAACCACGACAGCAGCAGACACATGGCGATGTAGATCGAGCCGATGACGATGATCGACGGGATGATCGGGCGACCCGACTGCCCCATGAGGAGCTTGGCGTAGTACAGCAGCTCGGGGTAGGTGATGATGAATCCGAGCGCGGTGTCCTTCAGGGTGACGACGAGCTGGGCGACGATCACGGGCAGCATCGCCCGCACCGCCTGGGGCAGCAGCACGAGGCGCATGACCCCGCTCTTGCGCAGCCCGACCGCGTACGCCGCCTCCCTCTGGCCGCGGGGGAGCGACTCGACGCCCGCTCGCAGGGCTTCCGCGAGCACGGAGCCGTTGTAGACCACGAGCGCGATCACGACAGCCCAGTACGGCGGCATCCGCACTCCGACGTACGGCAGGCCGTAGAACAGCAGCATCATGAAGACCAGCACCGGGACGGCTCGGAAGATCTCGGTGATCCAGGCCACCGGCACGCGCACCGCGGCGTGATCCGAGAGCCGTCCGATGGCGAGGATGAACCCCAGGATGAGACTGCCGACCGCGGCGGCGCCGAAGGCTGCGAGGGTGGCGCCGAGCGCTGTGGCGATGCCCTCCCATACCGAGGCGAAGCTGAACACGTACCATTTCGCCGCGCTGAACTGCCCAGTGCTCGCGAAGCGGTACACGGTGAACGCGAGAAGGCCGAGGATCACGAGGATCGTGATCGCGCCGATGATGCGGTTGCGCAGGATCGCCCGAGGGCCGGGGACGTCGTACAGGACGGAAGTCATCGGGCGATCCTCCACGCGTTCTCGAGTCGTCGCTGCACGAAGCTGAGGATCAGCACGAGCACGACGAAGATGACAGCGACCCACAGCAGCACGATGAGGGCGTTCTCGCCGCGCTCACTCAGGTAGGCGCGCACGGAGCCGAGTTCGAGCACGGAGAAGCCGGCGGCGACGGTGGTGTTCTTGAGGAGCGCGATGAAGACGCTCATCATCGGCGGAACGACCGAGCGGACCGCCTGGGGGAGGATGACGAGCGTCATCACCTGTCCGAAGGTGAGGCCGATGGCGCGCGCCGCCTCCGCCTGCCCCACGGGGACGGTGTTGACGCCCGCCCGCACGACCTCCGCCACATAGGTGGCGGTGTAGATGCCGAGCGCCCAGATCGCGAGCACCGTGTAGCCGGGGCTCGGGAGCAGCTGGGGATAGCCGAACGCGAACGCGAAGAAGACGAGGGTGAGGGGGGTGTTGCGGATGAGGTTGACGTAGACGGTTCCGAATCCCCGCGCGATCGGCACGGGGGACACCCGCATCGCCCCGACGATGAGTCCGAGCACGAGCGCGATGCCGCCGCCCGCGAAGAACAGCAGCAGGGTGTTGCGCAACGCCACAGCCCACAGATCGATGTGGTCGAAGATGACGCCCACGTGGCCTCCGTCTTGTCGGGCTCGGGCGGGACCGTGGTTGGGGCCCCGCCCGAGCACTCAGTCGTCAGGTGACGGGATCAGTACCGGTCGACGTCCGGCTGGTCCACCTTGGCGCCGGAGTCGCCGAGATTGCGCTCGAAGATCTCCTCCCAGACCGTGCCGCCGTCTTCGAAGAGATCGTTGATGTGTGCACGCATCACGTCATCGCCCTTCGCGATGCCGACGCCGTAGCGCTCCTCGGTGAAGGGCTCGCCCACGACCTTGACCTCGTCCGGGTACAGCGCCGCGTATCCGATGAGGATCGCCTGGTCGGTGGTCACCGCATCCACGTCGCCGTTGATGAGCGCCTCGACGCATGCCGAGTAGAGGTCGAACTCCTCTGTCGGCACCTCGGGATAGTTCTCGCGGATGTTCTGGATCGGGGTCGATCCGGTCGCCGAGCACACCGTGGTGTCGGCGTTCAGATCCGCTTCGCTCGTGATGGTGTCGTCATCCGAACGGACGAGGAGACCCTGGCCGGTCACGAAGTACGGACCGGCGAAGTCGATCTGCTCCTTGCGCTTGTCGGTGATCGAGTAGGTGCCGACGTAGTAGTCGATGTCGCCGTTCACGAGTGCCTGCTCGCGGTTGGCGGAGGCGATCGCCTTGAACTCGATGTCGTCCTCGTCGTAGCCGAGCGATGCGGCGATCCAGCGGGCGATGTCGATGTCGAAGCCGGTGCGCTCGTTGGTGGTCACGTCGAGGTAGCCCAGGTTCGGCTGATCCTCCTTGACGCCGATGATCACTTTGCCGCGGTCCTTGATCGCGTCGAAGGTGGGCGAGCCGTCGAGCTCCACGTTGGTCGCGACCTCCCACGGGACGCCGTCGATGTCGCTTCCGGTGGTGCCGCCGGGGTTCGACGGGCTGCCGCTGCTGCAGGCCGAGAGCAGCAGAGCAGCTGCGGCTGCGACGCTCGCTCCTGTCAGAATTCGCGTGTGCCTCATGGGGATTCTCCTCATTCTCTTGGGGTGCCCGTGTGCCTTGTGGGCTCGGTCAGTGGGTGATGAGCTTCGAGAGGAAGTCTTTGGCGCGTTCGCTCTTCGGATTCGTGAAGAACTCGCTGGGCGTCGCCTCTTCGACGATGCGTCCGTCGGACATGAAGATGACGCGGTCGGCGGCTTTGCGCGCGAACCCCATCTCATGGGTGACGACGATCATCGTCATGCCCTCCTTGGCGAGGGCGACCATGACGTCGAGGACTTCGTTGATCATCTCGGGGTCGAGCGCGCTCGTCGGCTCGTCGAAGAGCATGACCTTCGGTTTCATGGCGAGTGCGCGGGCGATCGCGACGCGCTGCTGCTGACCTCCGGAGAGCTGTGCGGGGAGCTTCGACGCCTGCTGCTCGACGCCGACGCGCTCGAGCAGTGCCCGTGCCTCGCGTTCGGCGTCGTCCTTCTTCATGCCGCGGACCTTGATGGGGCCGAGAGTGACGTTGTCGAGCACGGTGAGATGCGCGAACAGGTTGAACGACTGGAACACCATGCCCACGTCCGAGCGGAGCTCCGCGAGGGCCTTGCCCTCCGCCGGGAGCTCGCGGCCGTCGATGGTGATGCTGCCGCTCGTGATCGTCTCGAGTCGGTTGATGGTGCGGCACAGCGTCGACTTGCCGGATCCGGACGGCCCGATGACGACGACGACCTCGCCCTTGTGGACGGTGAGCTCGATGTCGGCCAGCGCCTGGAAGTCTCCGTAGTGCTTCTGCACACCGGTGAGGACGACGAGCGGGGTTCCTCGGGCCGCGTCGACGCCCGCGGGGAGCGGGTCGGCGGCGCCCTGTGCATCCGTTGCCATAGGTAGAACCCTACGTATATCCCTCGGATGAGGGTAGACGGGGTGTGCAGAGTCATCGAATCGTGATGTGTCCGCGAGCGAGCGCGGCACCGCTGGGGGCCGTGCGGCTGGCGGATGAGGGTCTCCGTGCGGAGATAGACTCGTTCTTTGTGTCGACCCCCACTGCTATCACCGAGAGCGCGGTCTCCGAGGCCGTCGCCGCGGCGCTCGCCGCGATCGGCGAGGCGAGCGATTCGGCGGCCCTCAAGGCCGCCCGCTCGGCCCACGCCGGCGAGGCTTCGCCGCTCGCCCATCTGAACTCCCTCATCCGCGATCTGCCCGGCGACCAGAAGGCCGCAGCGGGCAAGCTCGTCGGGCAGGCGCGCGCGCAGGTCGCGCAGGCGGTCGCGGCCGCCGAGGAGCGGGTCCTGGTGGCGGAGGAGCAGCAGCGCCTCGTCGACGAGACGATCGACGTGACCGCCCTCGCCTCGCGCTGGACGGCGGGCGCGCGGCATCCGCTGTCGGTGCTCATGGACGAGATGGCCGACATCTTCGTCGGCATGGGCTGGGAGGTCGCGGAGGGCCCCGAGCTCGAGCACGAGTGGTTCAACTTCGACGCCCTCAACACGGACCCCGACCACCCTGCCCGCAGCGAGCAGGACACCTTCTTCGTCGAGCCGGCGGAGCGTCACCTCGTGATGCGCACCCAGACCTCGCCCGTGCAGATCCGTTCGCTCCTCGGACGCGAGCTGCCGGTGTATGTCGTGGCCCCCGGCAAGGTCTTCCGCAAGGACGAGCTCGACGCCACCCACACGCCCGTCTTCCACCAGATGGAGGGCATCGCGATCGACAAGGGCCTCACGATGGCTCACCTGCGCGGCACGCTCGAGCACCTCGCTCGCGCGATGTTCGGCGAGGGTGCGCAGATCCGTCTGCGTCCGAACTTCTTCCCCTTCACCGAGCCGAGCGCCGAGATGGATGTCTGGCAGCCGAACGCCAAGGGCGGCGCGCGCTGGGTCGAGTGGGGCGGCTGCGGCATGGTCAACCCGAACGTTCTGCGTTCGGCCGGCATCGATCCGGACGTCTACCAGGGCTTCGCCTTCGGCATGGGAATCGAGCGGACCCTGCAGTTCCGCAACAGCATGAACGACATGCGCGACATGGTCGAGGGCGATGTGCGCTTCTCGCAGCAGTTCGGGATGGTGGTGTGATGCGCGTCCCGATGAGCTGGCTGGGCGAGTGGGTCGATCTTCCGGAGGCGGTGACGCTCGAGCACCTGCATGAGGCGCTCGTGAAGGTGGGCTTCGAGGAGGAGGACACCCACGGGGTGGCCCTCACGGGCCCCATCGTCGTCGGCAAGGTGCTCTCGATCGAGCCCGAGCCCCAGGCGAACGGCAAGACGATCAACTGGTGCCAGGTGGATGTCGGCGAGCCCGAGCCCCGCGGCATCGTGTGCGGCGCGCACAACTTCGTCGTCGGCGACAAGGTCGTCGTGACGCTTCCGGGCGCCGTGCTCCCCGGTCCGTTCCCGATCGCGGCGCGCAAGACGTACGGCCACGTGTCGGACGGCATGATCGCCTCCGCGCGCGAGCTCGGCATGGGCGACGAGCACAGCGGCATCATCCGCCTCGAGGAGCTCGGGCTCGACCCCGAGGTCGGCACCGACGCGATCGCGCTGCTCGGCCTGGACGACGCCGCTGTCGAGATCAATGTGACGCCCGACCGCGGCTACGCGTTCTCGATCCGCGGTGTCGCGCGCGAGTATTCGCACTCGACCGGTGCGGCGTTCCGCGACCCGGCCGACACGATCGAGGTCACGCCCGCATCCGGCTACCCGCTGACGATCACCGACGATGCGCCGATCCGCGGCAACGCGGGATGCTCGGTCTTCGCGGTGCGCGTTGTGCGGGGCATCGACCCGAGCCGCCCGACGCCCCCGTGGATGGCGTCGCGTCTGCGTCTTGCGGGGATCCGCTCGATCTCGCTCGCGGTCGACATCTCGAACTACGTGATGCTCGAGCTCGGTGTGCCGAACCACAGCTACGACCTCGCGAAGGTCGATGCCGGCGGGCTCATCGTGCGCCGCGCGGTGCCGGGCGAGCAGCTGGAGACCCTCGACGGCAAGGTGCGCACCCTCGACCCCGAGGACATGGTGGTCGCTGATGCGCAGCGTCCGCTCGGCCTCGGTGGCGTCATGGGCGGCGCGTACAGCGAGCTGAGCGACACGACGAGCGATGTGCTCGTCGAGGCGGCGATCTGGGACCGGATCTCTGTCGCCCGTTCGGTGCGCAGGCACAAGCTCCCGAGCGAGGCCGCCAAGCGCAACGAGCGCGGCGTCGACCCTCAGCTCGCCGAGAAGGCCGTCACGCGTGTGGCGCAGCTTCTCGTGGAGCTCGCCGGCGGCACGATCGATGAGCTCGGAACCCTCTACGATGCGTCGCAGCCGCTCGCGGCGGTGCGCATGCGCGCGAGCCGTCCTGCCGAGGTCATGGGCGTCGACTATTCCCGCGAGGAGGTCGTCGGCACGCTCGAGCAGATCGGCGCGACCGTCGAGACGGATGGCGACGAGCTCGTCGTGACGCCGCCGAGCTGGCGCCCCGACCTCGTCGACGACGTCTCGCTCATCGAGGAGGTCGCGCGCATCACCGGCTACGCGCGCATCCCCGCGGAGCTGCCCATCGCGCCCGCGGGCCGCGGGCTCACGCGCGAGCAGCAGGCCAGGCGTCGCGTCGCTCAGACGCTCGCCGCCGCAGGATCCACCGAGGTGCTCGCGTACCCGTTCGTGTCGGATGCCACGGCTGAGCTGTGGGAGCCGGGCGCGCCGTCGGTGCGACTCGCGAACGCGCTCGATGCGCACGTGTCGCTGCTGCGCCGCACGCTGCTGCCGGGTCTCATCGAGATCGCGCACCGCAACGTCTCACGCGGGCTCACCGATCTCGCGCTGTTCGAGGTCGGACGCGTCTACCAGCCGTCGACTGACGCTGCCGCGGGAACGGACTTCCTCCCGCTCGGCGGCGCGCGTCCCACCGACGAGATGCTCGCCGAGCTCGATGCGAGCCTTCCCGCGCAGCCGCGTCACGCCGCAGGGCTCTTCCTCGGCGACCGGGTGGCGAAGCAGCCCGGTGTCGCGCCGGTCGCGTCGGGTCTCGCCGATGCGCTCGACGCGGTTCGCCAGGTGGGTCTCGCCCTCGGTCTCACGATCGATGTCGCGCAGGGTGCGCACCCCGCGCTGCACCCCGGCCGCACCGCCGAGCTGCGCGTCGGCGACCGTGTCGTCGGCGTCGCGGGCGAGCTGCTGCCCTCGGTTGCCGCCGAGGCGGACCTGCCGCGCGTCGTCGCGGTGTACGAGCTCGACCTCGATCTGCTCATCGAGCTCGCGGATGGCGAGCGTCACGCGACGCCGATCCGCAGCCTCCCCGCGGCCACCCAGGATCTCTCGCTCGTGGTGAGCGCCGAGGTGCCCGCGGCCGACGTCCAGGCGGCGATCGCCGAGGGTGCGGGGGAGCTGCTCGAGAGCATCCGCCTCGTCGACGACTACCGCGGTCAGGGTGTCGAGCCTGGCACGAAGTCGCTGACCTTCGCGCTGCGCTTCCGCGCCGCCGAGCGCACGCTCACCGCGGCCGAGGCGACGGAGGCGAAGCTCGCGGGCCTCGCCGTAGCCGCCGAGCGCTTCACGGCGACGCTGCGCGAGTAGTCACTCCACACGCGAGAAGGGCCGGCCGCTGTCGAGCGACCGGCCCTTCTCGTTGGGTGGTGGCTGCGTGCGCGCGCCTCGCGTCGAAGGCATGGACTCCCGCCGCACTCTCCCGCTGGTCGCCGCGCCGCTCGCCCTCACGCTCGCACTGTGCGCGTGCACCGTCGCCGAGACGGTCTGCCTCTTCCCCGCGTACAGCTCATGGGGTGAGGTCGTCGAGTCGGCCGATCTGGTCGTGGTCGGCACGGTCATCTCGGTCGCCGCCGTCATCGCCGGCGACGCGCGCCAGGGCGAGCAGATCGAGGTGTCGATGCCGGGTACGAAGAGCGCACCCGCAGCGGGCATCCGCCCCCTGGGGGAGATCGACGCGAACGCCCTGGTGCTCGCGCTCGCGGCGTTCCCCGGGCGCCCCTGCTCGCCGCTCACTCCCACGCAGGCTGTGTTCGGGATCGGTGACGATGGCACCGTGCTCGAGCCGAACGGCGATGCCGGCTTCCTGCCATCTGACCTCAACTGGCTCGAAGGCTGACGTCGGCTCGCCAGGCATGACGAAGGGCCCGCCGCAGACGGCGAGCCCTTCGGTGCATCGAAGATGGAGCGGTTACTTCTTGCCGCCGCCGAGCAGTCCGCCGAGTCCGCCGAGCAGGTCGCCGAGGTCGAGCCCGCCACTCGACGAGGACGTCGACGACGAGCCACCACCGAGCACCGAGCCGAGCAGATCGCCGAGCCCGCCGAGGGGGTTGTCGTCAGCCTTCTTGGCTGCGCCCTGGTCGCTGCCCCCGAAGAACCGGTTCGCGAGCCACGCGAGCACGATGGGCGCGACGATCGGGAGGATCTTCTCGATGATGTCGCTCGTGACATCCGACTTCGCCGAGCTGCCGGCGAGCTTCGCCGCGACCTTGTCGGTGTTGTCGCCGAACACGTTCTTCACGATCTTCGAGCCGTCAGCGGTGTCGACATCGTCGACCGACGCGATCTTGTCGTCGCTGTGCTTGGCGAGCGCCTTCGTGAGCGAGGCCTCGCCGCCCTTGTCAGCGTTCGCCTTCATGCCTCCGACGAGGCCGGGGATGATCTGGGCGACGGCGTCTTCGGCGACGCTCGTGTCGATGCCGAGCTTCTTCGCAATATCGGCGACGGGAATCTGCTTCAGAAGATCGTCGTAGTCGGCCATGGTGGTCCTTCCGTACGGGTAACGTGCGCTCACTTTATCGCGCAGTCACGGCCCCGAAATGCGGCGATTCGGCCCGCGGATTCGGGCATCCGGGTCTGATAGCCTCGGAGCATGAGTCAGCGGGTCACGGTCGAGAGCGTTCAGCTCCGTCGTGCTCGCCGCGTGCGCCGAATCTCGGCGACGCCGCGCAGCTGACTCGATCAGTGTTTCGTGTGGCGTCGCCGCTCCGGTCCCGATTCCACGAAGCCTAAGGTTGAAGCATGTCCATCTCCGTCGCCGTCGCGGGCGCCAGCGGCTATGCGGGAGGCGAACTCCTGCGTCTGCTCGCTGGTCATCCCGAGTTCGAGATCCGCGTCGTCACCGCCCACTCCAATGCCGGTCAGAAGCTCTCGAGCGTGCATCCGCACCTCACGAGCCTGCGTGACCTCGAACTGCAGCCAACGGACGCGAGCGTGCTCGCCGAGGCGGATGTCGTCTTCCTCGCGCTCCCGCATGGAGCGTCCGGCGAGATCACCGCGCAGCTGCCCGACGACGTCCTCGCCGTCGACTGCGGCGCCGACCACCGTCTCACCGACCCTGCGGCCTGGGCTGCTTTCTACGGCGGCGAGTATCACGGCGCGTGGACGTACGGCATGCCCGAGCTTCTGATCGACGGCGGCGCGGCGAAGCAGCGTGAGAACATCCCCGGAACGAACCGCATCGCGGTTCCCGGATGCAACGTGACGGCGATCACCCTGGGGCTCGCTCCCGGCATCGCGGCGGGTGTCGTCGAACCCGACGACCTGGTCTCGGTGCTCGCTGTGGGCACCTCGGGTGCGGGCAAGGCGCTCAAGCCGAACCTGCTCGCGAGCGAGATCATGGGCAGCGCTTCGGCATATGCGGTCGGCGGCATTCACCGTCACACGCCCGAGATCATCCAGAACCTCACCGCGGCGGGCGGCACGGGTGTGAGCATCTCGTTCACCCCGGTGCTCGTCCCGATGTCGCGCGGCATCCTCGCGACCTCGACGGCGAAGCTCGCCCCCGGCGTCACCGCCGCACAGGTGCGCGAGGCGTGGGAGGCAGCGTACGCCGATGAGGCGTTCGTGCATGTGCTGCCCGCGGGGTCCTTCCCCGGCTCGAACGAGACGACGGGCGCGAACACCGCGCTCATGGGGCTCGCGATCGACGAGAACGCGGGCCGCGTGGTCGTCGTGTCGGCGATCGACAACCTCGTCAAGGGCACCGCGGGAGCCGCGGTGCAGTCCACCAACATCGCTCTCGGTCTTCCCGAGACGCTCGGTCTTCCCGTGAATGGAGTCGCCCCGTGAGCGTCACCGCCCCATCCGGATTCACTGCGGCGGGCATCGCCGCAGGCATCAAGGGCTTCGACAAGCTCGATCTCGCGCTCGTCGTCAACGAGGGGCCGCTGCACACCGCCGCGGCCGTGTTCACGAGCAACCGCGCGAAGGCCAACCCGATCATCTGGTCGCAGCAGGTCATCGCCGACGGCACGGTGAGCGCCGTCATCCTCAACTCGGGCGGCGCCAACTGCTTCACGGGTGCCGAGGGATTCCAGACCGCCCACGCGACGGCGGAGGCCGTCGGCGCGGCTCTCGGCGTCTCGGCTGGCGATGTTCTCGTGTGCTCGACAGGGCTCATCGGCGACCAGCTTCCGCGCGAGAAGCTCATCGCGGGAGCCCACGCCGCGGCCGAGGCGCGCACCGCGGATGGCGGCGTTGCCGCGTCCGAAGCCATCATGACGACCGACTCGAAGCCCAAGCGCGCTGTTGTGAGCCGCGACGGATGGACCATCGGCGGCATGGCGAAGGGTGCGGGCATGCTCGCTCCGGGCCTCGCGACGATGCTCGTCGTCATCACGACCGACGCGGTCCTGACGCCCGCGGAGGCCGATCGGGCCCTGCGCTTCGCGACCCGCGTCACCTTCGACCGCCTCGACTCGGACGGCTGCATGTCGACCAACGACCAGGTGACGCTCCTTGCCAGCGGCGCCTCCGGCATCGAGCCCGACCTCGACTTCTTCTCGGCCGCCCTGCAGGCCCTCTGCATGGATCTCGCGTTCCAGCTCCAGCAGGATGCCGAGGGTGCGAGTCACGACATCGTCATCGAGGTCATGAGCGCGGCGACGGAAGAGGATGCCGTCGAGGTCGGTCGTGCGATCGCCCGCAACAACCTGTTCAAGGCAGCCGTGTTCGGCAACGACCCCAACTGGGGGCGAGTGCTCGCCGCGATCGGCACGACGAACGCGGCGTTCGACCCGTACGACGTCGACGTCTCCATGAACGGCGTCCGCGTGTGCACGAAGGGCGGCCCTGACCGTCCACGCAGCGAGGTCGATCTGACGCCTCGGCAGCTGCTGCTGCAGCTCGAGCTCAACGCGGGGCATTCCGGCGCGATCATTCTCACGAACGACCTCACGCACGACTACGTCCACGAGAACAGCGCGTACTCGTCATGAGCGGCGGCAAGAATCCCCTCGAGGAACTCGACCCGCGCGCACAGGACGCTCCGGCGAAGGCTGCGACGCTCATCGAGTCGCTCCCGTGGCTGAAGCGCTTCGCGGGCCGCGTCATGGTCATCAAGTTCGGCGGCAACGCCATGGTCGACGCGGAGCTGCAGCGCGCCTTCGCCGAGGACATGGTCTACCTCCGCTCGGTGGGCATCAAGCCCGTCGTCGTGCACGGCGGTGGGCCCCAGATCTCGGCCATGCTCGAGCGCCTCGGCATCCACAGCGAGTTCCGCGGCGGCTACCGCGTGACCACCCCTGAGGCGATGGAGATCGTGCGGATGGTGCTCACCGGCCAGGTGAGCCGCGAGCTCGTCACGCTCATCAACCACCACGGCCCGCTCGCCACGGCGATCTCGGGCGAGGACGCGGGGCTCTTCCAGGGCCGACGTCGGGGCGCGGTCGTCGACGGCGAGACCGTCGACATCGGACTCGTGGGCGATGTCATCGCCGTCGACCCGGCCGCCGTGCTCACCGCTATCGACGCCGGACGGATCCCCGTCGTGTCGTCGATCGCGCCGGATATCGACGTGCCCGGGCAGTCGCTCAACGTCAACGCGGACTCCGCGGCGGCGGCACTCGCGGTCGCGCTCGGAGCCGAGAAGCTCGTCGTCCTCACGGATGTCGCAGGCCTCTACAGCGACTGGCCGAACCGCGATTCGCTCGTCTCGCACATCACGCGCGATGAGCTCGCCGCGCTTCTGCCGAGCCTCGAGTCGGGCATGATCCCCAAGATGTCGGCGTGCCTCGAAGCCGTCGACGGGGGAGTGCCGAAGGCGGCGATCATCGACGGCCGCCGCCCGCACTCGGTTCTTCTCGAGATCTTCACGGATGCCGGAATCGGCACAGAGGTGGTGTCCGCATGACCGCGACCGACGAACACGGCGAGACCTTCGCGCGCGTCATGATGAAGTCGGCGCCTGCGCCGCTCGCCGTGCTGCAGCGCGGCGAGGGCGCCCAGGTGTGGGATGTCGAGGGCAACCGCTACCTCGACTTCCTCGCGGGCATCGCCGTCAATGCTCTCGGCCACGCACATCCGGCGTTCGTGCACGCGGTGAGCACGCAGGCGTCGCGTGTCGCCCACGTGTCGAACTACTTCGCATCCGAACCGCAGATCGAGCTGGCCGCCCGCCTCGCCCGCATCACCGGCGGCGACCGCGTGTACCTTTGCAACTCGGGCGCCGAGGCGAACGAGGCGGCCATCAAACTCTCGCGTCTCACCGGACGCACGCGTCTCGTCGCGCTGAAGAACTCGTTCCACGGCCGCACGATGGGCTCGCTGAGCCTCACCGGCAAGCCTGCGCTGCAGAAGCCGTTCGAGCCGCTCATGCCGGGGGTGACCCACATCGAGGCCACGATCGAGGAGCTCGAGGAAGCTCTCGCTCCGGGAGACGTCGCGGCGTTCGTCGTCGAGCCCATCAAGGGCGAGGCGGGCGTCGTCGACCTGCCCGAGGGATTCCTCACGGCCGCCCGCGAACTCACCCGGAAGCACGGCACGCTGCTCATCCTCGATGAGATCCAGACGGGTGCCGGCCGCACGGGCGACTGGTTCGCGTTCCAGCACGAGGGGATCGTGCCGGATGCGGTGTCGCTCGCGAAGGGCATCGGAGGCGGATTCCCGATCGGGGCGCTCGTCGCCTTCGGCGACGCCGCTGAGCTGTTCGGTCCCGGACACCACGGGTCGACCTTCGGGGGCAACCCGCTCGCCGCAGCCGCCGCGAACGCCGTGCTCGGCGAGATCGAGGCCGCGGGGCTCATCGAGAACGCGCGTGTGCGCGGTGAGGAGCTCGTGGCCCGCATCTCGGCGCTCGGCTCACCGCTCGTGACCGACATCCAGGGGCGCGGCCTCCTGCTGGGCATCGGCCTCGCCGAGCCCGTCGCCGGCATCGTCGTGCGACGCGCGCTCGATCGCGGTCTCATCATCAACGCCGCGAACGAGCACCGCATCCGCCTTGCCCCGCCTCTCATCATCGGCGAGGAGGAGATCCGCGAATTCATGCGCATCTTCGCCGAGGCCCTCGACATCCCGCACACCGACCCCGGAGACCACGCATGACTCGCCACTTCCTCCGCGACGACGACCTGACCCCCGCCGAGCAGGCCGAGATCCTCGATCTCGCCGCCGAGCTCAAGGTCGACCGCTACAGCCGCAAGCCGCTCGCGGGACCCCAGACGGTCGCCGTGATCTTCGACAAGTCCTCGACGCGCACGCGCGTGAGCTTCGCGGTCGGCATCGCCGACCTCGGCGGCAGCCCGCTCATCATCTCCACCGCGAACAGCCAGCTCGGCGGCAAGGAGACCCCGTCGGACACCGCACGCGTGCTCGAGCGCATGGTCTCAGCGATCGTGTGGCGCACCTACGCGCAGTCGGGGCTCGAGGAGATGGCCGCCGGCACCACGGTGCCCGTCGTCAACGCGCTCTCGGATGACTTCCACCCGTGCCAGCTGCTCGCCGACCTGCTCACCATCCGCGAGCACAAGGGCGAGCTGAAGGGACTCACCGTCACCTTCCTCGGCGACGGCGCCTGCAACATGGCGCACAGCTACCTGCTCGCGGGAGCGACGGCGGGCATGCATGTGCGCATCGCGGCGCCGATCGAGTTCAGCCCGGCCGCCGATGTGGTCGCTGACGCCGAGCGACGTGCAGCCGAGACCGGCGGATCCGTCGAGGTCTTCACCGATCCCGTCGCCGCGGTCGAGGGCGCCGATGTCGTCGTGACCGACACCTGGGTCTCGATGGGCAAGGAAGACGAGAAGGCGCACCGGGTGGCGACCTTCGGCGGCTTCCAGGTGACCGACGAGCTCATGACGCACGCGAAGTCCGACGCGGTCTTCCTGCACTGCCTTCCGGCCGATCGCGGATTCGAGGTGGCGCCGAGCGTCATCGACGGGCCTCAGAGCGTCATCTGGGACGAGGCGGAGAACCGCCTGCACGCGCAGAAGGCCCTCCTGGTATGGCTTCTGGAGCGCGCCGCAGCGTGAGACGACAAGAGCGGGCCCCGATCAGATCGGGGCCCGCTCATGCGTGTTCAGGGGGCGTCAGCTGTTCATGCTCACGAAGTTCGGGTCGCTCAGGATCACTGAGAACATCACGGCCCACAAGATGATCGCGGCGAGGATGCCCGCCGACAGCGGGACGTAGAACGCGATCTTGCGCTTCACGAGAAGGAAGATCGACAGTGCAGCGGCGACCACGTACAGGATCACGTGGCTCGCGACGATGATCGCGGCGGCGGCCCCGACCTCCCCGTTGAAGCCGTCGAGGCCCTGCTGACGGAATGACTCGTCAAGGGCTGCAGGATCCAGGGCGAGTGTCGCGAGCAGTGCGAAGAGCACCCCGAAGAGACCGAGCACGAGCAGGATGATCGTGAGCACGACGTCCCACACCTTGCGGCGTGCCGGGGGAGCGGCGAAACCGGGCTGACCGTACACGGGAGCTCCCGCGGCGGGGTAGCCGGGCTGCTGGCCGTACGGCTGCTGGCCGTAGGGCTGCTGATCGGCGCTCGGCTGCGTGTACGCAGGCTGGGCCGGCGAGGACTGACCGTATGCGGGCTGACCGTACTGCGGCTGGCCGTACGCGGGCTGCTCGGCGGCCTGACCGTAGGTCGGCTGCGGCGCGGAACCCGGCTGACCGTAAGCGGGCGGGGTGGCTGCGGCGGGCGGCGCAGAGGCCGAGGGTGAGCCTTCGACCGGCGCGAACTCACCGTAGCGCGGCGTCGGAGGGGTGCCGCCTGCAGGCGGGACGGGAGGGACCGTGGGCGTGTTCGGCTCGGACATGGCAAAACCATAGCGATATCGCGGACTTCTAGACTGGGAACGACACGAGGAGATCAGATCTGATGGCAGTGACCCCCACCGAACCGGGTACCCCTGAGAACGCGACCGAGAAGGCAGGCGGCGCGAGCCTGTGGGGCGGCCGATTCGCCGACGGTCCCTCGCCTGAGCTCGCCGAGCTCAGCCGCTCGACGCACTTCGACTGGGAGCTCGCGGGGTACGACCTGCGCGGATCGCGTGCCCACGCTCGCGCTCTTGCCGCGGCTGGCTTCCTCGACGCTGATGAGCTCACGCGCATGCTCGCCGGCATCGATGAGGTCGACGAGGGCGTGCGCGACGGACGCATCCGTCCCCGTCCCGAGGACGAGGATGTGCACTTCGCTCTCGAGCGCGAGCTCGTCGCGGCGGTGGGCCCGGAGCTCGGCGGCAAGCTGCGCGCCGGACGCAGCCGCAACGACCAGATCGCGACGCTCATCCGTCTCTACCTTCTCGATCACGCCGACCGCATCGGCCACGAGCTCGTGCAGCTCGTGGATGCCCTCGCCGCTCAGGCCGCCGCGCACCCCGGCGCCGTGATGCCCGGACGCACGCACCTGCAGCACGCGCAGCCGATCCTGCTCGCGCACCACCTGCTCGCCCACGCCTGGCCGATCGTGCGCGACCTCGAGCGTCTGCGCGACTGGCGCGTGCGCGCGACCGAGTCGCCCTACGGCGCCGGTGCCGTCGCCGGCGGTGCGCTCGGGCTCGACCCGAACGCGATCGCCGCGGAGCTCGGCCTCACACACCCGATGCCCAACTCGATCGACGCGACCGCGAGCCGCGATGTGGTCGCCGAGTTCGCCTACATCGCCGCCCAGATCGGCATCGACCTCTCGCGCTTGAGCGAGGAGATCATCATCTGGAACACGCGGGAGTTCGGATTCGTGCGCCTGCACGACGGCTACTCGACGGGGTCGTCGATCATGCCGCAGAAGAAGAACCCCGACATCGCCGAGCTCGCGCGCGGCAAGTCCGGCCGCCTCCTCGGCAACCTCACGGGCCTGCTCGCCACCCTCAAGGGCCTGCCGCTCGGCTACAACCGCGACCTGCAGGAGGACAAGGAGCCCGTCTTCGACTCGGTGCGCACGCTCGAGGTGCTGCTGCCGGCATTCACGGGCATGGTCGCGACGCTCACCTTCGACGTCGAGCGGATGGCGGAGCTCGCGCCGCAGGGCTTCTCGCTCGCGACCGACGTGGCGGACCATCTCGTGCGGCAGGGTGTGCCGTTCCGCGAGGCCCACGAGATCTCGGGTGCGCTCGTGCGCTTCTGCGAGGAGAACGGCATGGAGCTCGATGAGCCGAGCGACGAGCAGTACGCCGCGATCGACCCGCGCCTGAAGCCCGACGTGCGGGACGTGCTGACGGTCGAGGGCTCGCTGGCGAGCCGCGTCGGCACGGGGGGCACCGCACCGGAGCGCGTCGCCGAGCAGCTCGCCGCCCTCACGTCGCGCATGGCGGAGTTCGCGTCCTGAAGCTCCCCGAGCTGCTGCGAGGCGCCGCCGATGAGGTGGCGCCTCGGCTGCTCGGGGCCCGGCTCGCCGGGCGAGGGGTGACCGTGCGTCTCACCGAGGTGGAGGCGTACCTCGGCGAGACCGATCCCGGATCCCATGCCTTCCGCGGCGTCACGCCGCGCACCCGCACGATGTTCGGCGAGCCGGGGAAGCTGTACGTGTACTTCACCTACGGCATGCACGTGTGCGCGAACATCGTGTGCTCGCCGGCGGGCACCGCGAGCGCCGTCCTGCTGCGCGCAGGCGAGGTCGTCGAGGGGATCGAGCTCGCCCGCACGCGTCGCACCACCTCCCGGGCGGATGCGGATCTCGCGCGCGGACCCGCGCGGCTCACGAAGGCGCTCGGCATCGCCCTGTCGGACGACGCGGCGCCGCTCGACGGCGAGCCGTTCGCGCTCGAGCTCCCGGACGCACCCGAGCCGTTCGCGGTCGGACCGCGGGTGGGCGTGTCCGGCGAGGGCGGAACGGATGCGTTCCCGCTGCGATTCTGGATCCCCGGCGATCCGACGGTGTCGGTGTATCGCGCGGCGGTGCCGCGTCGGAGGGTCAGCCCGCCGCGATCATCGTGAGCGCTCGGCCTCCTGGTTCCGCAGCCTAGGCGTCGTCCAGGCCGCGCAGGGCGGCCGCGACGCACTCGGCGGGGTCGGCGACGCTGTCGGTGGACGCCCACCACGTGAGCGATTCCATGATCGCGGTGTGCACGGCGGCGCCGAGCACGACGGGCATGAGGTGGTTCGTGGATTCTCCGCGTCGACGGGCGATGAAGGCGACGAGTTCCGACTTCCAGGCATCGAACGTCGATGACTGGGATGCACGCAGCTCGGGAGACAGCGCGATGAGCCGCAGTCGTGCGCGCATGACAGCGAGATCGTCGTCCGTGAGTGCGAAGACGCGGACGACGACATCGGAGATGGCGGTGATGGCTGGCAGCGCGTCATCCGCGTGCCGCATGCCATCGCGCAGTGCATCGATCGACTGCTCCAGCCCGCCCCACACGATGTCCGACTTGGAGGGGAAGTAGCGATGCAGCGTGCGCAGGCTCACCCCGACGGCGTGCGCGAGCGTGGCCATCGACACGTTCTCGAACCCGACGCGTTCGATGTGGGCGAGAGCAGCGGCCCGAAGCTCCTCGACGTCGGCGACAGGCGGTCGGCCTCGGCGTGGGCTGCTGGGGGTCATCACACCACGGTAGTGCGTGGGTCGCGTGATTTATGACAGTATGTGCCATAAATACAGCGCCAAGGAGGTCGCCATGTCTTTCCCCTTCTCCGATGTCTCGAGTCGATCCATCACCGAGCTCCTCTCACTCACAGGTCGCTCCGCGCTTGTGACGGGCGGTGCGCAGGGCCTCGGCCGTGCCATCGCCGCACGCCTGGCCGAAGCAGGAGCCGACATCGCCATCGCCGACCTGGATGAGGAACGTGCCTCGGCATGTGCGCGCGAGCTCGCGGACACCTATTCGGTGAACGCGGTCGGCGTCGGGATGGATGTGTCGGACGAGTCCTCGGTCGTCGCCGGTGCAGAGAAGGCGGCCGCCGCACTCGGCAGCCTCGGCATCTGGGTCAACAATGCAGGGCTCTTTCCCAACATGCCCACCGCGCAGATGCCGGTGGAGATGTGGGAGCAGGTGTTCGCCGTCAACTCGCGAGGGGTCTTCCTCGGATCCCGAGAGGCCGCGAAGCGCATGACCGGCACGGGAGGTGTCATCGTCAACATCGTGTCGACAGCTGGGTTCCAGGTTGCCGGACCCGGGATGGCGGCCTACGTCGGGTCGAAGCACGCCGTGGTCGGAATGACGAAGGCGATGGCTCTCGAATTCGCGCCCCTCGGAGTGCGTGTGCTCGGGGTCGCCCCCAGCTACGTCCCGACCGAAGGGAACATGGCGATGGCGCAGGCGATGATGGAGCAGGCGGCGGCCGCAGGAATCGAACTTCCGCCCTTCGACGTCATGAACCAGAGCCTGATCGGCCGTGTCGGCGCCCCCGACGACATCGCCCGGGTCGTGCTGTTCGCGGCATCCGACCTCTCGATGATCATGACGGGAAGCGTTCTCCTCGCTGACGCGGGGGAGACGATCTGACGATGGCGTCAACACGTGAATTCGATGTGATCGTGGTCGGCGACGGAGTCGCCGGTGCGTCGGCAGCGATCGAAGCAGCGGACGGGGGCGCTCGCGTGCTGCTGCTCGACCGCGCCTACGGCGGCGGGGCGAGCGCGCTGTCCGGAGGCGTCGTGTATGCAGGCGGTGGCACCCGACAGCAGAAGGAGGCGGGCTACTCCGATACACCCGAGAACCTCTACGCGTACCTCAGGAATGAAGTCGGCGATGCGGTCGATGACGCCACCCTGAGGCGCTTCTGCGAGCAGAGCCCGGGGACCATCCCGTGGCTCGAGGAGCAGGGAGCCTCGTTCAGATCGAGTGTCGCGCCATACAAGACGTCCTATCCGACAGACGCGCATTACCTGTACTTCTCCGGAAACGAGAAGGCGCATCCGTACGTCGCGAGCGCGACACCGGCTCCGCGCGGTCACCGCACCGTCGCCAAGGGGCTCGCCTCCGGGAAGGCACTCTGGGCGGCGCTGCACGAGTCGGCGCTTCGCAAGGGGGTCGAGTTCATACCCATCGCGCGTGTCACGGAGCTCATCGTCGAAGACGACGCCGTCGTCGGTGTGCGGTATCGCGTTCTGGATCAGACCCATCCGAATGCCGCTCGTCATCGGCGGATGACGAAGCGCACCGCCAAGATCGGCAACTGGGCGCCCGACCTCGTGAAAGGCACGACCGACCGGATCCAGAAGCTCTGGGATGAGGGCGCGGAGCAGCGAGAGGCCCGCGCCTCGGCGGTCATCCTCGCGGCCGGAGGCTTCATCTACAACCGGGAATGGGTTGCCGAGCACGCGCCCGAGTTCACCAAGATCTCTCCGCTCGGCACCCCCGCTGACGACGGCTCGGGAATCCAGCTCGGTATCGACGCGGGCGGCGCAGTGGACAAGATGGGCAATGTCACGGCGTGGCGGTTCCTGTCGCCGCCGAGCGCCTTCGTCGAAGGCGTCACGGTGGGCATGAACGGTCGACGCATCCTCAACGAGGATCTCTACGGCGCGACCCACGGAAATGCGCTCATGCGCGAGTTCGGGGGCAAGGGCTGGGCCGTGTACGACTCGCTTCACTGGAAGAAGGCGCGACGTCAGTTCTGGACCCAGACCCAGATCTTCCACAAGCTGACGGCCCTGTTCACCTTCACCCTCGGGCACAAGAAAGCTCGCTCGCTCGATGCGCTTGCGGCTCGGATGGGCGTGGATGCCGCCGAGCTGCGGCGTACTGTCGATGCCTACAACGACGGAATCGCGTCAGGTGCCGGTGATCCCGCCCACAAGGAGCTGGAACTCTGCGCGCCCGTGCTGAAGGCGCCTTTCTACGGGGTCAACATCTCGGACGACGCATCGCCGTTCTCACCGATTCCGGGCCTGACACTCGGTGGCCTCGTCGTCGACGGGGAGACAGGGCTGGTCGCGCGCGCGGATGGCAGCACCATCCGAGGCCTGTACGCGGCGGGCCGAACGGCGGTGGGAGTGTGCTCGAACAGCTACATCAGCGGTCTGGCGCTCGCCGACGGCATCTTCAGCGGGCGACGCGCGGGAGCGCACGCGGCGAGTCACCGCTAGCCGGAGGGTGATCCGGCCGGGTCGCTCGACCCGCCGGATCAGCCCGCCGCGATCATGGTGAGCACGGCGCACGCGCCCGCCCAGATGAGGCTCGCGAGCGTGCCGATGATGAACCGCTCGCGCGCGGCAGCCGAATCGAGTTCGGAGAATCGGCCGAGACCCTTGATCGCGATGACGGCCGCGGCGACCTCCGGATGTCCCACCGCGATGCCGCCGATGAGCGCAACCCGCTCGAGGTATCCGATCGTCGTGCCGCCGCGCATCACCTCGCGCTCTTCGCTCGTGCCGTCGGTGCGGATGAGGATGCCGCCGTGTGCGCCGCGGCGCACCGGCTCGCGGGTGGCGAGGTCGAGCACGTAGGTCGTGACCGGGCTCCCGCCCAGGACGCCGATCGCCGCGATGAGGAGGGCGAGCAGGACGCCGAACACGGGAGGCTCGGGCAGAAGGGGCAGCCGGAAGGCGGCGGCGAGGAGGCCGCCGCCGACGGGGATGAGGGCGAGCAGGGCGAACTGCGGGCGCCGGATCCGGATGGCGAACGCGATGGCGACGAGCGCGCCGATGCTGGCGAGGACGGCGAGCGACCAGAACAGGTACTGGACGACGAACATGGTGCTCCTTCGGCGGGGTTCGCGCGGGGTGTGTCAGGAGTCTGCGCGCACCGACGCGTCGGCGGTGGCAAGCAGCTCGGCGAGTCCGGCTCGTGCAGCCGCGTCGACTCGTGTCGCGGCGGCGATCGCGCGCTTGCTCGCCGCCTGCGGGGTGATGCCGAGCCGCGCGGCCGCTTCCCCCTGTGAGAGGCCGGCGTCGACGAGGTCGGTGACCTCCCAGCCCTCGGGAGAGCGGCGCATGCGCACCGTGAGCAGCAGATCGAGCATCGCCTGCAGGGTCTCGGCGCTGGGGGAGAGGGGGCGGGCCTCGCTGGTCGGCGCGCCCGCGATCTCGATCGCCGCACCCAGCGGACGCTTCTTGGCGACGTCGATGGCGTCGCGCGCTGCGACGAAGGCGGCGCCGGTTGCGGTGCGCGTGGTGTCGGAGAGCGGAGTGTCGACCGCTCCGATGCCGAGCCCCACCCGCCAGTGGCCGTCACGGACGAGCGCGAGGGTGATCTCGAGCGCTGTCCGCGCGTCGGCGGTGAGCGCTTGGACCTCGTCTCCGGATGTGCGATCTGCGGGCAGAGCGAGTCGGCCGCCGCCGAGGCGTTCGATGAGCTCGACTGCCTCGGCGCCCCGGCTGGCGGTGCTTCGGCTGTCGATCTGGTCTGCGGTGATGACGAACATGGCGACCTCCGCATCAAGCATAGAAGCATGATCAGCGACAGATCAACCCATGATGCTAGATACAGCGATGATCAACCCTTCACGCGGGAGGGCATCTGCGCGGAGTCCGGCACCGTGAGCGATAACCTGGATCAATGCCCGCAACCGAGGTTCTCAGCGCGCAGCGCAACGATCCCAGCTTCCCGGACGTCTGGGAGGAGCTGAACTGGCGCGGTCTCGTCCACGTCTCGACGGACGCCGCCGCGCTCAAGGAACTCCTCTCCGGAGACCCGATCGTGTTCTACTGCGGATTCGACCCCACGGCGCCGAGTCTCCACCTCGGCAACCTCGTGCAGCTGCTCGTCATGCGGCGACTGCAGCTCGCTGGGCACCTTCCGCTCGGGCTCGTCGGCGGATCGACGGGACTGATCGGAGATCCGCGCCCGACGGCAGAACGCACACTCAACACGCCTGAGACCGTCGCCGAATGGGTGCAGCGTCTGCGTGGGCAGATCGAGCGCTTCCTCGCGTTCGACGGCGATGGAGCGGCGCGCATCGTCAACAACCTCGACTGGACCGCGCCGCTCAGCGCGATCGACTTCCTCCGCGAGGTCGGCAAGCACTTCCGCGTCGGCACGATGCTCAAGAAGGATGCAGTCGCCGCGCGACTGAACTCGGACGCCGGCATCAGCTACACCGAGTTCAGCTACCAGATCCTGCAGGGCATGGACTTCCTCGAGCTGTACCGCACCTACGGCTGCGTGCTGCAGACGGGCGGCAGCGACCAGTGGGGCAACCTCACGAGCGGCACCGATCTCATCCACCGCGCGGAGGGGGTGAGCGTTCACGCGATCGGAACACCCCTCATCACCAACTCCGACGGCACCAAGTTCGGCAAGAGCGAGGGCAACGCCATCTGGCTCGACGCCGACATGTGCAGCCCGTATCGCTTCTACCAGTTCTGGCTCAACACGGACGATGCGGATGTCATCGCGCGGCTCAAGGTGTTCACCTTCCTCACGCGTGAGGAGATCGAGCGACTCGAGCAGCTCGTGGCCGACGAGCCGTTCCGGCGCGAAGCGCAGCGCACGCTCGCACGTGAGGTCACGACCCTCGTGCACGGTGCCGCTGCGACCGATGCCGTCATCGCCGCGTCGGAGGCCCTGTTCGGTCAGGGTGATCTCGACTCGCTGGATGCGGCGACGCTCAGCGCGGCCCTCGAGGAGCTTGCGACGGTCGAGGTGCCGGCATCGGCGTCCGTCGTGCAGGCGCTCGTGGACACCGGTCTCACGAAGAGCCTCAGTGATGCGCGGCGCGCGGTGGCTCAGGGAGGCGTGTACGTCAACAACGTCAAGGTCGACTCCGAGGATGCGACGTTCGCGGGAACCGCTCTCGCTGGGGGAGCTGCTGTGCTCCGCCGCGGAAAGAAGTCGCTCGCCGGCGTGCGCCTCACCGGTCTCTGATCTGATCCTCATCGACGCCCCCTCCCGGCTTTCGGGTGGGGGCGTCGTGCATTTCCCTGGGCCTCGGCGGATGAGTCGACCTCGCGTAGGTGACGCAACACCTTGATTTCATGGGCGACACGCCCGGGATGCATGCGGAATTAGGCGGGAGGGCCGGAATCCGCGTAATGTCTTACTTGTTCGGCCCCACAGGGAAGAGCGGAGAGGCCAAGGCCCCGCCCCCTCAAGCGGCAGAACAAGATCCCTGACGAAGACCAGCTCGCTGGCGCTCGTCAGGCCCGCTCCTCGGAGCTGCGGTCACCACGACCACCGGAAGGAAACTCCCGGCGTGTCGAGTTGACACGCGGACCGGTGGGGTTAGGATAGAGAAGTTGCCCTGTGGGCGAGCCGGTGACGGTGAGCAGCAGGTGCGTCTGGTCCTTGAGAACTCAACAGCGTGCACTATGTCATATGCCAAATTATACCTCGTCCAGCTTCGCTGGTGAATTCCTTTGATTGACGGATTGTCAGTAGACAATCCTTTAGTCAGATTAAACTCGCATGATTCACGGTTTTCCCCGGATCCAACTGATTTACCGGGCTTCGTCTGGTTATCAAGCCTTTACGGAGAGTTTGATCCTGGCTCAGATGAACGCTGGCGGCGTGCTTAACACATGCAAGTCGAACGGTGAAAGAGGGAGCTTGCTCCTTCTGGATCAGTGGCGAACGGGTGAGTAACACGTGAGTAACCTGCCCCAGACTCTGGGATAAGCGCTGGAAACGGCGTCTAATACCGGATACGAGCTTCAGCCGCATGGCTAGGAGCTGAAAAGAATTTCGGTCTGGGATGGACTCGCGGCCTATCAGCTTGTTGGTGAGGTAATGGCTCACCAAGGCGACGACGGGTAGCCGCCTGAGAGGGTGACCGGCCACACTGGGACTGAGACACGGCCCAGACTCCTACGGGAGGCAGCAGTGGGGAATATTGCACAATGGGCGAAAGCCTGATGCAGCAACGCCGCGTGAGGGATGACGGCCTTCGGTTGTAAACCTCTTTTAGTAGGGAAGAAGCGAAAGTGACGGTACCTGCAGAAAAAGCACCGGCTAACTACGTGCCAGCAGCCGCGGTAATACGTAGGGTGCAAGCGTTATCCGGAATTATTGGGCGTAAAGAGCTCGTAGGCGGTTTGTCGCGTCTGCTGTGAAAACCCGAGGCTCAACCTCGGGCCTGCAGTGGGTACGGGCAGACTAGAGTGCGGTAGGGGAGAATGGAATTCCTGGTGTAGCGGTGGAATGCGCAGATATCAGGAGGAACACCGATGGCGAAGGCAGTTCTCTGGGCCGTAACTGACGCTGAGGAGCGAAAGCATGGGGAGCGAACAGGATTAGATACCCTGGTAGTCCATGCCGTAAACGTTGGGCGCTAGATGTGGGGACCATTCCACGGTTTCCGTGTCGCAGCTAACGCATTAAGCGCCCCGCCTGGGGAGTACGGCCGCAAGGCTAAAACTCAAAGGAATTGACGGGGGCCCGCACAAGCGGCGGAGCATGCGGATTAATTCGATGCAACGCGAAGAACCTTACCAAGGCTTGACATATACGAGAACGCTGCAGAAATGTAGAACTCTTTGGACACTCGTATACAGGTGGTGCATGGTTGTCGTCAGCTCGTGTCGTGAGATGTTGGGTTAAGTCCCGCAACGAGCGCAACCCTCGTTCTATGTTGCCAGCACGTAATGGTGGAACTCATAGGAGACTGCCGGGGTCAACTCGGAGGAAGGTGGGGATGACGTCAAATCATCATGCCCCTTATGTCTTGGGCTTCACGCATGCTACAATGGCCGGTACAAAGGGCTGCAATACCGTAAGGTGGAGCGAATCCCAAAAAGCCGGTCTCAGTTCGGATTGAGGTCTGCAACTCGACCTCATGAAGTCGGAGTCGCTAGTAATCGCAGATCAGCAACGCTGCGGTGAATACGTTCCCGGGCCTTGTACACACCGCCCGTCAAGTCATGAAAGTCGGTAACACCCGAAGCCAGTGGCCCAACCGCAAGGAGGGAGCTGTCGAAGGTGGGATCGGTGATTAGGACTAAGTCGTAACAAGGTAGCCGTACCGGAAGGTGCGGCTGGATCACCTCCTTTCTAAGGAGCACTGCACTCTTCGGAGTGACAGAGCCACTTCTGAAGCGAATGTCTTCAGGTGGTGCTCATGGGTGGAACATAGACATAGGTCGCTCGAGGATCCTCGAGACGCTAGTACACCGGCTTGCCGGTAGGAACGGGTCGGAAGAGAAATCGGGTGACATGCACGCTGTTGGGTCCTGAAGGACCGGGCAGTCGCAGGAATGCGGCGAAACGACCTTCGGATCCGGACGGGGAGAGCATCACTTGCTTGAGCCGGCGGATACCGCCCGTCATTTGAGAACTACACAGTGGACGCGAGCATCTTAGAACGAGGTCTTCGGACCTCGATCTACAAGATGATCAAACAAGGAGCAGCCTTTCTGAGGCTGTTCCCGATAGATCATTGGTCAATCTGCTGCACCTTCGGGTGTGGCCGATCGATTCTAAATAAACTCATGTAGTCAAGTTTCTAAGAGCAGACGGTGGATGCCTTGGCATCTGGAGCCGAAGAAGGACGTATGAATCTGCGATAAGCCTCGGGGAGATACAGAGCTTTGATCCGAGGATTTCCGAATGGGGAAACCCCGTCAGGCGTTGCAAGACGACCTGATGACTCCCGCCTGAATATATAGGGCGGGTAGAGGGAACGTGGGGAAGTGAAACATCTCAGTACCCACAGGAAGAGAAAACAACCGTGATTCCGTTAGTAGTGGCGAGCGAAACCGGAAGAGGCCAAACCGATCATGTGTGATAGCCGGCAGGCGTTGCATGGTCGGGGTAGTGGGACCTTCACGAACTTCTGCCGAAGTTCACTGCGACTCGTGCGATATAGGTGAACGGCATTGAAAGGCCGACCAGAGAGGGTGCCAGTCCCGTAACCGAAATGTCGCACAGCGTTGGAAGGGATCCCAAGTAGCACGGGGCCCGAGAAATCCCGTGTGAATCAGCCAGGACCACCTGGTAAGCCTAAATACTCCCAGATGACCGATAGCGGACAAGTACCGTGAGGGAAAGGTGAAAAGTACCCCGGGAGGGGAGTGAAATAGTACCTGAAACCGTCTGCTTACAAACCGTTGGAGCACCCCTAGCAGGTGTGACAGCGTGCCTTTTGAAGAATGAGCCTGCGAGTTAGTGGTATGTGGCGAGGTTAACCCGTGAGGGGCAGCCGTAGCGAAAGCGAGTTCGAATAGAGCGAATGAGTCGCATGCCCTAGACCCGAAGCGAAGTGATCTATCCATGGCCAGGTTGAAGCGACGGTAAGACGTCGTGGAGGACCGAACCCACTTGGGTTGAAAACCGAGGGGATGAGCTGTGGATAGGGGTGAAAGGCCAATCAAACTTCGTGATAGCTGGTTCTCTCCGAAATGCATTTAGGTGCAGCGTTGCGTGTTTCTTGCCGGAGGTAGAGCTACTGGATGGCCGATGGGCCCTACAAGGTTACTGACGTCAGCCAAACTCCGAATGCCGGTAAGTGAGAGCGCAGCAGTGAGACGGTGGGGGATAAGCTTCATCGTCGAGAGGGAAACAACCCAGACTACCGACTAAGGTCCCTAAGCGTGTGCTAAGTGGGAAAGGATGTGGAGTTGCAGAGACAACCAGGAGGTTGGCTTAGAAGCAGCCACCCTTGAAAGAGTGCGTAATAGCTCACTGGTCAAGTGATTCCGCGCCGACAATGTAACGGGGCTCAAGCACACCACCGAAGTCGTAGGATTCGCATTATAGGTAGGCCTTCGTGGTCCAGCCGTGCGGATCGGTAGGAGAGCGTCGTGTGGCCAGCGAAGCGGCGGGGTAACCCAGCCGTGGAGGCCACACGAGTGAGAATGCAGGCATGAGTAGCGAAAGACATGTGAGAAACATGTCCTCCGAAAGACCAAGGGTTCCAGGGTCAAGCTAATCTTCCCTGGGTAAGTCGGGACCTAAGGCGAGGCCGACAGGCGTAGTCGATGGACAACGGGTTGATATTCCCGTACCGGCGAAGAACCGCCCAAGCTAATCCAGTGGTGCTAAGAGTCCTAATCCGGTAGATGGATCCCTTCGGGGTGAAACGTCCGGCCTAACGCTCGACCCCATGCTGGTGCGGCTAGCGTATTAACAGGTGTGACGCAGGAAGGTAGCCCATCCCGGGCGATGGTTGTCCCGGGGCAAGTGCGTAGGCCGAGAGATAGGCAAATCCGTCTCTCATGAAGGCTGAGACACGATGCGGATAAAAAGTGGGTGATCCTATGCTGCCAAGAAAAGCATCGACGCGAGGTTCCAGCCGCCCGTACCCCAAACCGACTCAGGTGGTCAGGTAGAGAATACCAAGGAGATCGAGAGAATCGTGGTTAAGGAACTCGGCAAAATGCCCCCGTAACTTCGGGAGAAGGGGGCCTAAGGCGTGAACGGACTTGCTCCGGGAAGCGCTGCAGGGCCGCAGAGACCAGTGGGAAGCGACTGTTTACTAAAAACACAGGTCCGTGCGAAGACGCAAGTCGATGTATACGGACTGACGCCTGCCCGGTGCTGGAAGGTTAAGAGGAGGGGTTAGCTTCGGCGAAGCTCTGAATTTAAGCCCCAGTAAACGGCGGTGGTAACTATAACCATCCTAAGGTAGCGAAATTCCTTGTCGGGTAAGTTCCGACCTGCACGAATGGCGTAACGACTTCCAGCTGTCTCAACCGCGAACTCGGCGAAATTGCACTACGAGTAAAGATGCTCGTTACGCGCAGCAGGACGGAAAGACCCCGTGACCTTTACTACAGCTTGGTATTGGTGTTCGGTGTGGCTTGTGTAGGATAGGTGGGAGACTTTGAAGCGGGCACGCCAGTGTTCGTGGAGTCATTGTTGAAATACCACTCTGGTCACTCTGGATATCTAACTACGAACCGTAATCCGGTTCTGGGACAGTGCCTGGTGGGTAGTTTAACTGGGGCGGTTGCCTCCCAAAAAGTAACGGAGGCGCCCAAAGGTTCCCTCAACCTGGTTGGCAATCAGGTGTCGAGTGTAAGTGCACAAGGGAGCTTGACTGTGAGAGTGACGGCTCGAGCAGGGACGAAAGTCGGGACTAGTGATCCGGCAGTGGCTTGTGGAAGCGCTGTCGCTCAACGGATAAAAGGTACCTCGGGGATAACAGGCTGATCTTGCCCAAGAGTCCATATCGACGGCATGGTTTGGCACCTCGATGTCGGCTCGTCGCATCCTGGGGCTGGAGTAGGTCCCAAGGGTTGGGCTGTTCGCCCATTAAAGCGGTACGCGAGCTGGGTTTAGAACGTCGTGAGACAGTTCGGTCCCTATCCGCTGCGCGCGTAGGAAATTTGAGAAGATCTATCCCTAGTACGAGAGGACCGGGATGGACGAACCTCTGGTGTGTCAGTTGTTCCGCCAGGAGCACCGCTGATTAGCTACGTTCGGAACGGATAACCGCTGAAAGCATCTAAGCGGGAAGCCGGCTTCAAGATGAGATTTCCATCCCTTCGGGGGAGAGGCTCCCAGCTAGACTACTGGGTTGATAGGCAGGATGTGGAAGTGGGGACTAAAGACCCATGCAGCTGACCTGTACTAATAAGCCGATAACTTGACAACACATAAGTTTATGTTGCACGCGTCCACTTTGTGGTTCCCGATTGACGGTCGGAACCCGCTTCGAACAAGAATCGAAGCACATGGCTGATACAATCAATATTGTTACGGCGGCCATAGCGTAGGGGAAACGCCCGGTTACATTCCGAACCCGGAAGCTAAGACCTACAGCGCCGATGGTACTGCAAGGGGGACCTTGTGGGAGAGTAGGACACCGCCGGACTCCTTTTACGAAAGGGCCCACCCTCACGGGTGGGCCCTTTCGCATTTAACACACCATCACCACCACTACAGCCGCACACACCCATCTCGAGCCCACCCCACCAGGTGGGCTTTTCGCATATCCACCGGCAGCGAGCTTCACCCGTTCCAGAGCGCCCCGGAGAAACGACGAAGCCCCGCCCTGGAGATCCAGAACGGGGCGTCAGAGTGTGCGGGACGCCTCAGGCGTGCAACGCCGCATTCAACTCGATACCGTGCCCGCTGCGGGGGAGCGCCTCCACAGCACCGCTCACCGAGTTACGGCGGAAGGCGATGCAGTGCGTGCGACGTGTGTGGCCGTCGTGCGGCTCGGGGGTGTCGCTGTCTCAGATGCTGCTGTGAAGTTGCCAGCCGGCATCACACTGTCCGAAATCTCAGGCGCGGAGTCGATGCTGTTCACGACCGCGAGGTCGGTTCTCCTGCGGGCTCGAATCGAGCTCGCGCGGGGTGTCATCGGCGTCAGAGAGGGCGTGCCGCGCTCCCTGACGCCGTTGCCAGCCGGGTCGCGATACGATAGAGCGACTCAGGAGTTCGATGTCAGACGAGACCCCCAAGCCCGCGTCCCGACGCGGCGACAACCCCAATTCTCACGAGCGCCGCGATCGCGCGGGCAAGCCCGACACCTCGGGTGACCGCTCGGCTGCGCGCCCGGCGCGCGACGACAAGCCGCGGCGTCCGCGTGATGGTGCTGAGCGCCCCGCACGTGACGGCGCCCCCGCGCGCTATGGCCGTGATCGCGACCGTGACGGGCGCACCGGCGACGCCGGTCGCGGAGGACGCGATGGCAACCCCCAGCGCGGAGACCGTGATACGCGCCCCGGCCGGTTCGATCGTGACGCGCGTCCTGCGCGCGGTGACCGTGAGGCTCGCCCCGCCTGGGGCGATCGTGACGCGCGTCCTGCGCGCGGCGATCGTGATGATGCGCGTCCGGCACGCGGTGACCGTGATGCGCGTCCCGCGCGTGCTGATCGCGATGCTCGCCCCGCGGGTGGTGACCGTGAGTCTCGCCCCGCCTGGGGTGACCGCGACGCGCGCCCGGCCCGTGGTGCGCGTGACGGCGGTGGTGCTGGATACCGCGGTGCCCGTGATGGTGGTGCGCGTGACGGCGGTGGTGCTGGATACCGCGGTGCCCGTGATGGTGGTGCGCGTGACGGCGGTGGTGCTGGATACCGCGGCGGTCGTGACGGTGGTGCCCGTGACGGAGGCGCCCGCGACGGATACCGCGGTGCCCGTGATGGTGGTGCGCGTGACGGCGGTGGTGCTGGATACCGCGGCGGTCGTGACGGCGCAGCGCGTGACGGCGGTGGTGCTGGATACCGCGGCGGTCGTGACGGTGGTGCCCGTGACGGTGGCGACGGATACCGCGGTGCCCGCGCGCGTGACGACCAGCGGTTCGGAGACTCGCGTCCCGGCCAGGATGACCGTCCGCGCTACGACGACCCGGCGATCCCCGAGGACGTCACCGCGAACCAGCTCGACAAGGTCGCTCGCACCGAGCTCAAGACCCTCAGCAAGGAGAACGCCGACTGGGTCGCGCGTCACCTCGTGATGGCCGCGAAGCTCATCGACACCGATCCCGAGCTCGCCCACACGCACTCGCTCGCCGCGACACGTCGCGCCGGCCGGGTGGGCGTCGTGCGCGAGACCGCCGCGATCACCGCCTACGCGACGGGCGACTTCGCTCTCGCGCTGCGCGAGCTGCGCACGTACCGCCGCATCACGGGGCGCGACGATCAGCTTCCGCTCATGGTCGACTCCGAGCGCGGCGTCGGCCGCCCGCAGGCTGCTCTCGAGCTCGGACGCTCGGTGCCGCGCGACACGCTGGAGCCGGCCGTGCAGGTCGCTCTTGCGATCGCCATGTCCGGTGCGCGTCTCGATCTGGGGCAGCCGGAGCTGGCACTCGGCGAACTGCAGATCCCGCAGCTCGACCCCGAGCGCGCGTACTCGTGGAGCCCCGCGCTCTTCGACGCCTACGCGACGGTTCTCGATGAGCTGGGGCGCGAGGAGGAAGCTGAGCAGTGGTGGCAGCGCTCGGACCGCGCCACGATCGCGCTCGAGCAGGCCTCTGTGCCGGAAGGCCAGGACACTGTCGAGATCATCGAGGAGTTCCTCGAGTTCGATGAGGAGTCCGAGGTCGAGGCTGAGGGCGCGGAGTCCGAGGCGACCGCCGACGAGCCCGAGGCGGGTGCCGCCGAGTGACGACGGCCGCGGGTGCCGCCCCGCTTGACGGGGTGGATGTGCTTCTCGCCGACCTCGACGGGGTCGTGTACGCGGGGCCGAATCCGATTCCGCACGCCGTGGAGTCCCTCTCGGCTGTCGCTGAGAGTGGGACTCGCGTCGGGTTCCTCACGAACAACGCGGCTCGGACCCCGATGTCGGTGGCCGAGCACCTGCGCGAGCTCGGTCTCTCGACCGAGTCGGACGATGTCGTGACGAGCCCGCAGGCGGCCATGACGCTGCTCGCGGAGCTGGTTCCCGCCGGGTCGACGATTCTCGTCGTCGGGGGCGAGGGCATCACCTACGAGCTCGAGCGTGCGGGCTATCGCATCACCCGCTCGGCTGAGGATTCTCCCGCCGCGGTCGTGCAGGGCTTCGCCCCGCACGTCGGTTGGGCGGACCTCGCCGAGGCGGCATTCGCTCTCGCCGGCGGTGATGATGGCATCCCGTGGGTCGCCACGAACACCGACTGGACGATCCCGCAGGCCCGCGGAACGGCGCCAGGCAACGGCACCCTCGTGTCGGCCGTGCACACCGCTGTCGGGCGACTGCCTGTCGTGGCGGGAAAGCCCGAGAAGCCGATCTTCGACGCCGCGGTCGCGCGTTTCGGCGCACAGAAGCCGCTCTTCGTGGGCGACCGGCTCGACACCGACATCATGGGCGCCGTGCGCGCGGGCATGGACTCGGCGCTCGTGCTCACCGGGATCGACGGGCCGAAGCAGTTGCTTGCGGCGGCGCGCGATTCACGGCCGACGTTCATCGTCGAGGATCTGCGCGGACTCTTCGCGCCGTATCCGGTGACCGTCGATGAGACGGATGCACGCGGGGTGCGCTACGTGAGCGTCGGTGACGCCGTCGTGCGCCACCAGGGGTCGGCCCTGCGGATCGCTGTGGCCGGCACTCCGATCAACCTGCTGCGCGCCGCCTGCGCCGCAGTGTGGGGTGCAGGCGTGCCGATCTACGCGCTCGACATCGAGCCCGACCTATATTCGACTCATGACTGACGACGTGTCGACGCCCGAGACGGGGGAGCGCAACGACGAGCCGAGCGCTCTCGTGTCGCGCCTGCGGCTCATCGAAGACCAGCCGCTCGCGGACCGTGCGGCAGCTCTCGCGCAGGTCCACGACGAGCTGCGTGCGCGTCTGGAGTCGGGCGACTCTCCGCGCGCTCATGCCTGACGAGCCGGGGGCAGCTGACGCACCGGTGCGACTCGACGTCGAACTCGTGCGTCGTGGTCTCGCTCGGTCGCGTGCGACGGCGGCGGAGGCGATCACAGCGGGCCTTGTGCGCGTCGACGGTCGCGAGGTCGTCAAGGCATCCGTCAAGGTCGAAGCGACGAGCTCGATCGAGGTGGAGGGCGGCGACCACTATGTGAGCCGGGGCGCCCACAAGCTCGTGGGTGCGCTCGACGCATTCGGGGTCGATCCCGCGGGGCGGGTGGCACTCGATGCGGGAGCCTCGACCGGCGGTTTCACCCAGGTGCTCCTCGAGCGCGGCGCTGCGCGTGTCCTCGCCGTGGATGTGGGGCACGGCCAGCTCGCGCCGAGCGTGCGGGATGATCCTCGCGTCGTCGACCTGGAGGGGCAGAACCTCCGCTATCTGACTCGCGACGCCGACGCCCTCACCACGCTGCGCGACGAGCTCGCCGCATCCGGATGGCCGAGCCTCGTGGTGGGCGACCTCAGTTTCATCTCGCTCACGCAGGTGCTCGCACCGCTGCGCGATCTCGCGGAGCCGGGAGCGGACTTCGTGCTGCTCATCAAGCCGCAGTTCGAAGTCGGTCGCACCGGTGTGAAGGAGGGCATCGTGCGCGATCGCGCACTGCGCCAGGACGCCGCCACGAGCGTGCTGTGGGCGGCGTGGGATCTGGGGCTCGGAGCGGTCGCCATCGTGGACAGTCCGATCCTCGGCGGCAACGGAAACCGCGAGTACCTCG
Source organism: Salinibacterium sp. ZJ70 (assembly GCF_011751865.2). Classification (GTDB taxonomy): domain Bacteria; phylum Actinomycetota; class Actinomycetes; order Actinomycetales; family Microbacteriaceae; genus Homoserinibacter. The sequence goes on from NZ_CP061770.1 coordinate 1,254,355, forward strand.
TGCACCTGCGTGCCGGGGCGCACGATCCGGGTGCGCATCGCGAGGCAGTCGCCGCCCTCGCCTGACAGCTCGCCGTCGGCGCGCGGCATGGGGAGATCTCCCGGACGCGGTCGGCTGTTTCCGACAGAATGGGGAGATGACCGATGACGCGCGCCACATCCTCGTGGTTGCCCACACCGGCCGTGAGGATTCGCTCGAGGCTGGCATCCACGTATGCCGCCGGCTCCTCGCGGCAGGGCTCACGCCTGTGGTGTCGGCTGAGGAGATCGAGGATCTGCGCGCCGCCGCGCCGGATCTCGCGCCGCTGGCCGGGCTCGGCACGCATGTGCCGCTCGACGCGCTCGAGCTCGTCGTCGTTCTGGGGGGCGACGGCACGATCCTGCGCGCCGCCGAGCTCGTCCGGGCGGCGGATGTGCCGCTGCTCGGTGTGAACCTCGGGCACGTCGGCTTCCTTGCCGAAGCCGAGCGCGAGGACCTCGACGAGACCGTGCATCGCATCCTCCAGCGGGACTACGTCGTCGAGGAGCGCATGACACTCGCCGTGCGCGTGAAGCGCGGCCGCACGGTCATGTACGAAACCTGGGCGCTCAACGAGGCGACGGTCGAGAAGGCGGCGCGCGAGCGCATGCTCGAGGTCGTCATGGAGATCGACTCGCGCCCCCTGTCGAGCTTCGGCTGCGACGGTGTCGTCGTGTCGACCCCCACCGGGTCGACGGCCTACGGGTTCTCGGCGGGGGGCCCCGTCGTGTGGCCGAGCGTCGAGGCGATCCTCGTCGTGCCGCTGTCGGCGCACGCGCTCTTCGCGAGACCGCTCGTGGTCGGGCCGGAATCGCCGGTCGCGATCGAGCTCCTCGACCGCTCGCAGGGAAGCGGCGTGCTGTGGTGCGACGGTCGCCGCCCCTTCGATCTGCCGCCCGGTGCCCGCGTCATCGTGCGCCGCTCCGACAAGCCCGTGAAGCTCGCCCGGCTGGCGCCTCGTCCGTTCGTCGATCGGCTGGTCAACAAGTTCGCGCTTCCGGTCGCCGGATGGCGCGGCCCCGTGAGCGAGGAGAACGGTCGACCGTGATCGAAGAGCTCTCCATCCGAGACCTCGGCGTCATCGGGCAGGCCCGGCTGCCGCTGGGCGCAGGATTCACCGCCGTGACCGGCGAGACGGGCGCCGGCAAGACGATGGTCGTGACGGCCCTCGGGCTGCTGCTGGGTGAACGCGCCGACGCGGGTGCGATCCGCTCGGGCAGCGCGCAGGCGAGCGTCGAAGGGCGCTGGCTGGTGCCCGACGGCGGCGCGGTCGCGGAGCGCGTGCGCGAGGCGGGCGGCGAACTCGACCCCATCGGCGACGGCAGCTCCGAGCTGATCCTCGCCCGTACGCTCTCCGCCGAAGGACGCAGTCGCGGCATCGTCGGCGGTCGTTCCACACCTGTGGGTGTGCTGGCGGAGCTCGGTGAGCAGCTCGTCGTCGTGCACGGTCAGTCCGAGCAGCTGCGGCTGCGCTCGGCGACGGCGCAGCGGGACGCGCTCGACGGGGCGGCCGGCTCGGCGCATCGGGCGCTGCTCGACGAGTACGCCGTCGCCTATCGCACGTGGCGGGCGCTCGCGACCGAACTCGACGCGCTCACGACGGCGCGCGACGACCGCGCACGCGAGGCGGAGATGCTGCGCGCCGACCTCGCCGAGTTCGCGGAACTCGCACCGCGCCCCGGCGAAGACGACGAACTCGCCGCCACGGCCGAGCGGCTCGGGAATCTCGAGGAGCTGCGCCTCGCGGCGACGCTCGCGCAGGAATCCGTCTCGACGCAGTCGGGGGAGGACCGGCCGGATGCCGTGAGCCTCATCGAGGAGGCGCGCCGGGCGATCGCCCGCGTCGTGGATCACGATGCCGCGCTCGCCCCCGTGCAGGATGCGCTCGACAACGTCTCGTACCAGCTCGCAGAGGTCTCGAGTGAGCTCTCCCGCTACCTCGGCGGCCTCGACGTCGACGGTGCGCGCGAGCTGGAGTCGGTGCAGGAGCGGCGCGCGGCCCTCGCTGCCTTCGGGCGCAAGCACGGCGGCAGTGTCGACGAGGCGATCGCCGCGCTCGATTCGGCGGGGCTCCGGCTGCTCGAGCTGGATGGCGACGATGACCGCATCGTGACGCTCGAGGTCGAGGTCGATGACGCCGCTGCACGCGTCGAGCAGCTCGCCGAGCAGGTATCCGCCGGTCGTCGCGCCGCCGCAACCTCGCTCTCCGAGCGCGTGAGCGCTGAGCTCGCGGCTCTCGCGATGCCCGACGCGCGTCTCGTCGTCGAGGTCGATGAATCCGAACTCGGCCCCTCAGGGCGCGACCGCGTGTCGTTCCTGCTTCGCCCGCACGCCGGATCCGATCCGCGTCCGCTGGCGAAGGGTGCGTCGGGAGGTGAGCTCTCTCGCGTGATGCTCGCGATCGAGGTCGTCCTCGCCGCGGAGGGCACGGTGCCGACATTCGTGTTCGACGAGGTCGATGCGGGAGTGGGCGGCGCAGCGGCGATCGAGATCGGCCGGCGACTGGCGAAGCTCGCCGAGACAGCGCAGGTGATCGTCGTGACGCACCTCGCCCAGGTCGCGGCGTTCGCGAACAACCACCTCGTGGTCGTGAAAGACGGCGACGGCACGGTGACGGCGTCGAGCGTGCGCCGTGTCGACGATGACGCGCGCGTCGCCGAGATGGCGCGCCTGCTGTCGGGCCTGCCCGACTCCGCCACGGGGCTCGAACACGCCCGCGAGCTGCTCGACATCGCGGCTGGCTGAGGAATTTCGTCGCCGTTTCGCGCGCGTCGAGCACATCGTCAGCAAAAGTGAATTACGCTGAAACCCCGTGGTGAACAATCCCGGATCAGCCGTTACCAAGCACATCTTCGTCACTGGTGGAGTCGTCTCCTCCTTGGGTAAGGGCCTCACCGCCGCGAGTCTGGGCAATCTGCTCACCGCGCGCGGCCTGCATGTCGTGATGCAGAAGCTCGACCCCTACCTCAACGTGGACCCGGGCACCATGAACCCGTTCCAGCATGGCGAGGTGTTCGTCACCGATGATGGTGCCGAGACCGACCTCGACATCGGCCACTACGAGCGCTTCCTCGACATCAACCTGAGCGAAGCGGCGAACGTCACCACCGGTCAGATCTACTCGAACGTCATCGCCAAGGAGCGCCGCGGCGAGTACCTCGGCGACACCGTGCAGGTCATTCCGCACATCACCGACGAGATCAAGCGCCGCATGCGTCTGCAGGCGCAGCCGGGCGAGGACGGCACGCCCGCTCCCGACGTCATCATCACCGAGATCGGCGGCACGGTCGGCGACATCGAGTCGCAGCCGTTCATCGAGGCCGCGCGCCAGGTGCGCCACGAGCTCGGACGCAAGAACGTGTTCTTCGTGCACGTCTCGCTCGTGCCCTACATGGGTGCGTCGGGGGAGCAGAAGACCAAGCCCACCCAGCACTCCGTCGCGGCTCTTCGTTCGATCGGCATCCAGCCTGACGCGCTCGTGCTGCGCAGCGACCGCCCGGTCTCCGAGCCGAACAAGCGCAAGATCGCGCTCATGTGCGACGTGGACGAGCGGGCCGTCGTGAACGCCGTCGACGTGGCGTCGATCTACGACATCCCGACGATGCTGAACCGTCAGGGCCTCGACGCCTACATCATCGATCAGCTCGACATCGCCACGGCCGGCGAGGTGGACTGGGACCGCTGGTCGGACCTGCTGAAGGCCGTGCACGAACCCGCCCACGAGGTCGAGATCGCCCTTGTCGGCAAGTACATCGACCTTCCGGACGCGTACCTCTCGGTCACCGAGGCGCTGCGCGCGGGTGGGTTCGCCCACCAGACGAAGGTGAAGCTGCGCTGGGTCGCCTCGGATGAGTGCGAGACCCAGGAGGGCGCCGCTCGCATGCTCTCGGATGTCGACGGCATCTGCGTGCCGGGCGGCTTCGGCGTGCGCGGCATCGAGGGCAAGCTCGGCGCACTGCGCTTCGCACGCGAGAACGGCATCCCGACGCTCGGACTCTGCCTCGGACTGCAGTGCATGGTCGTGGAGTACTCGCGCAACATGGCGGGGCTGCCGGGCGCGAGCTCGTCCGAGTTCGACCCCGACACCGAGTTCCCGGTCATCGCGACGATGGCGGAGCAGATCGACATCCTCGAGAGCGGCGACCTCGGCGGCACGATGCGCCTGGGCCTCTACGAGGCGCAGCTGAAGCCCGGTTCGATCGTCGAGGAGCTCTACGGTGCTCCGGTCGCGCAGGAGCGTCACCGCCACCGCTACGAGGTCAACAACCGCTACGTCGACCGCATCGCCGAGGCGGGCCTCGTGATCTCGGGCACCAACCCCGAGCACGGGCTGGTCGAGTTCGTCGAGCTTCCGCGCGAGGTGCACCCGTTCTACGTCGCCACCCAGGCGCACCCGGAGCTGCGTTCGCGCCCGAACCGCGCGCACCCGCTGTTCCGCGGGCTCGTGGGTGCGGCGCTGGAGCGTCAGCAGGCCACCCGCCTGTTCGAGGTGGAGGGTGGCGAAGGCGTCGAGGGCGAGCCCGTCATCGACATCATCGCCGCCGAGGTCTGAGGTGACGCTCTCGGCTGAGGCACGGGCGGCGCTCGTCGACGGGCCTCTCGCCGATCTGCCGGATCCGGCGGAGGTGGTGGCATCCGAGCTCGTGTACGAGGGGCGGGTGTGGGACATCCGCCGCGACCGCTTCCGCTTCGGTGACCACGAGCTCGTCCGCGATTACATGGATCACACCGGAGCGGTGGCGGTGCTCGCGCGCGACGACGAGGATCGGGTGCTGCTCATCAACCAGTACCGCCACCCCATCCGCTCGCGTGACTGGGAGCTTCCCGCAGGGTTGCTCGACATCGACGGCGAGGATCGCCAGTCGGCAGCGGAGCGAGAGCTTGCAGAGGAGGTCGATCTCGTCGCCTCGGAGTGGCGCGAGCTCATCACCTACGCGACGTCGCCCGGAGGCAGCGACGAGACGATCACGATCTTCGAGGCGCGTGGCCTCTCCGCCACCCCGGTGGCGTTCGAGCGCACCGACGAGGAGGCCGAGATCGTGCTGCGATGGGTTCCCCTCGCGGAGGCAGTCGAGGCGGCGCTCGCGGGTCGCATCCGCAACTCGGTCCTTCTGCTCGCGGTGCTGACCGCCCATGCTCGCGGCTGATCTGACACGCCAGCTCGATCGCTACGTGCGGCACGTGGCGATCGAACGGGGACTGTCCGAGAACACGATCGCGGCGTATCAGCGCGACCTGACGGCGTTCGTCGAGGCGCTGCGCGCGCGCGGCATCGCGGATGCGACCGCGGTGGATGCGGAGTCGGTGCGCAGCTATGTCGTGGGCCTGCGGGAGCGCGCGACACCGCTGTCGCCGGCGTCGACGGCGCGCATCGTGTCGTCGATCCGCGGTTTCATGCGCTTCCTGGTGGAGGAGGGCGTCCTCTCCCAGGATCCGGCCGAGTCGCTGCTCGTGCCGAAGCAGCCTAAGCGGCTGCCGAAGGCGCTGAGCGTCGCGCAGGTCGAGGCGCTGCTCGCGGCGACCGATGGCGATGACCCCGTGCGGATGCGCGACAAGGCGCTTCTCGAGCTGCTGTATGCGACGGGCGCGCGGGTGTCGGAGGCCGTGACGCTCGACGTGGATGACCTGGTCGGGGCGGAGGGCACGCCCGAGCTGATCCGGGTGATCGGCAAGGGCGACAAGCAGCGCATCGTGCCGCTCGGGAGCTTCGCGCGCTCGGCTGTGGAGGCGTACCTCGTGCGTGCGCGACCTCTTCTGGCCTCGGGAGGCTCGGCGACGCCGGCGCTGTTCGTGGGGGCGCGCGGCGCGCGGCTGAGCCGGCAGAACGCCTGGCTCGTCATCCGTGCCGCAGCGGAGCGCGCGGGGATCACCACGGATGTCTCGCCGCACAGTCTGCGCCATTCGTTCGCGACGCACCTGCTCGCGGGCGGCGCCGACGTGCGCGTCGTGCAGGAGCTCCTCGGGCATGCGAGCGTCGCGACGACGCAGCTCTACACCCATGTGTCGATCGACGGGCTCCGTGACGCGTATCAGCAGGCCCATCCGCGTGCCCGAGCGCAGTGACGTTCAAGCTCTGGTTAAGGGTGAGGTGAACCCGGTCGCGGTGCGCCTGTCGCGCCGCGGAGGGTCTCGATCACGGACGTAGACTCGCCCCATGAGTGCGCAGCGGGAGGACGTCACAGAGCTCTCCGGGTTCGAAGATCTCGGAGTCGAACTCGGCCCCACGGGCCGTCCGCTCACCCGATTCGCTGAGCCGCGCCCGCTGTCCAGTCACGGCCCGGCGCGCATCATCGCGCTCTGCAACCAGAAGGGCGGCGTCGGCAAGACGACGACGACCATCAGCCTCGGTGCGGCCCTCGCGGCGTACGGACGCCGGGTGCTCGCGGTCGACTTCGACCCCCAGGGCGCGCTCTCCGCGGGCCTCGGTGTGCCGACGCACGACGTCACCACGATCTACGATCTGCTGCTCGGCACCGCCAAGGACGCGAAGGCCGCCGTCCAGTCCACATCGACCCCCGGCCTCGATGTCATCCCCGCCAACATCGACCTCTCGGCGGCGGAGGTGCACCTCGTCAACGAAGTCGCTCGCGAGATGATCCTGGCGCGCGTTCTGCGCCAGGTGAGCGATGACTACGACGTCATCCTCATCGACTGCCAGCCCTCGCTCGGGCTGCTCACCGTCAACGCGCTCACGGCCGCCCACGGCGTGCTGATCCCGCTCGAGTGCGAGTTCTTCGCGCTTCGCGGTGTCGCGCTGCTCGTCGAGACGGTCGACAAGGTGCGCGACCGCCTCAACCCGGCGATCAAGCTCGACGGCATCCTCGCCACGATGTACGACTCCCGCACGCTGCACTCGCGCGAGGTGCTCGAGCGCGTCGTCGAGGCGTTCGGCGACCGCGTGCTCGAGACGGTCATCAACCGCACCGTGAAGTTCCCGGATGCCTCGGTCGCGGGGGCCCCCATCACGACCTACGCGCCCGACCACCAGGGCGCCGAGCAGTACCGCCAGCTCGCGCGCGAACTCGTGCACCGCCAGGCCGTGGCCTGAGCCTGCGATCTGATTCACCGCGCGTCTGCTGGCGCGCCCCCTCCCGGATCCACTAGCGTGGCGCCCTCGGAGGGAATTGAGCGATGCTGTCACGCTGGTGGAATGACGCGGTACGGCCGCGTCTGAGCCTGCTCGCGCTGATGCGGCGGGGGCCAGCCTGGCTGGTCTCGCTGCTCGTGGTCCTCAACCTCGTCTCGGGGCTTCTTCCTGTCGCGTTCGTGCTCGCCACGAGCACCCTCATCGCTCTCGTCCCGGCGGTCGTCGCCGAAGGGCCGGGCGGCGCAGCGTGGGGCTCTCTCGTGGTCTGGTTCGTCATCGCGGCGGCGATCTTCACGGTGCAGCAGCTGCTCGGGCCCGTCGTGGGAGCGCTCTCACACCTGCTGAAGCGCCGACTCGACGGTCTCGTCCGCGACGACCTCGTGCGCGTCGCCTCGTCGACGACCGGTATCGCCGTTCTCGAGGATCAGGAGTTCCTCGACCACCTCGACGCCGCCACCCGGTTCCTCGAAGCGGACTGGGCAACTCCCGGATCGGGGTCGAGCGGGCTCGTCGCACTCCTCGCTCGGTACACCCAGCTCGTGGGACTCGTCGCGATCGTGAGCGCCGTCGTCGGCTGGTGGGCGGGACTCGGCATCCTGTTCGTGACGCTCATCTTCCGCTACGGGCAGCGCGGCGGCATGCGCAAGTACTCGACCGTCTGGGACGACGTCGCGCGGGACAGCCGCGAATACGAGTACTTCCTCGACCTCGGAACAGGCCCGGCGTCCGCGAAGGAGCTGCGCGTCTTCGATCTCGCGTCGTGGATCGCCGACCGTACGCGCGCCCCCTACCTCGCGATGTTCGGACGCGTGGCGGCGGAGCGTCGGCGCATCTTCTTCCGCCCGTACATCGGCTTCACGATCGCGGGACTCGTCGTCGTGCTCGGCGTGCTCATCGCCATGGCCGTGCTCGCGAGCGATGGAGCGATCGACATCGCGGGCGTCGCGCTCGGCACGCAGGCCGTCGCGCTTGCGGTCATGCTCGGCCAGTACTACCCCGAAGCCGATGTGCTGACGCAGTTCGGCGCCCAGATCCTCGCCGCGATCCAACGAGTCGAGAAGCGCCGTGACGAGCTCACGTCAGATGACGTCGGCACGGCGGAGGCGGCAGGAGACGCTGACGCACTGCCCCTCGGCGAGCCGCTCACCATCCGCTTCGAGAACGTCTCGTTCCGCTACCCCGGCAGTTCGCGACCCGTGCTCGACGGGCTCGACCTCGAGCTCGCGGCTGGACGCTCGACAGCTCTCGTGGGCGTGAACGGCGCTGGCAAGACGACGCTCGTGAAGCTCCTCACCCGACTGTACGAACCGACGAGCGGGCGGATCACGGCGAACGGCGTCGACATCCGCGACCTCGACCCGAACGTGTGGCGACGCTCGGTGTCGGTCATCTTCCAGGACTTCGTGCGGTACGAGCTCTCCGCGCGCGACAACATCGCGCTCGGCGCCGTCTGGGCCGACGCGGGGGAGGACGCCGTGCACCAGGCCGCGGAGCGCGCGGCGATCTCGGATGTGCTCGACGAGCTGCCGGGGGGCCTCGACACGGTGCTGTCGCGCGGCTATGACGGGGGCGTCGACCTCTCGGGCGGGCAGTGGCAGCGGGTCGCGATCGCGCGGTCGCTGTACGCGCTCGGGCAGGGGGCCGGCGTGCTCGTGCTCGACGAGCCGACGAGCGCCCTCGACGTGCGCGCGGAGGTGGAGTTCTTCGATCGCTATGTGGAGATCACCCGCGGTGCCACATCCCTGCTGATCTCGCACCGCTTCTCGTCGGTGCGCCGCGCGGACCGCATCGTCGTGATCGCCGACGGGCGCGTCGTGGAGGACGGCGACCACGCGAGCCTGCTCGACGCGGATGGGCACTACGCCCGACTGTTCCGACTGCAGGCGGACCGCTTCGCCCGCGGGCTCGGCGCCGAGGAGGCGGAGGAATGACGACGACGACACCGGAGACCGCCGTGCGCGGCGGCATGCTGCGCGGCATCGGCGCGCTCGCGGCGATGAGCTGGCGCGAGCGCCCCGGGCGGATGCTGCTGGCGGGGGTGCTCGTGCTGCTGCAGGCGGTGGCGGTGCCGCTCGCCGCGAGTGCGCTGAGTGCGCTCACCGACCGCGCCCTCGACGGGAACGCAACCGGCGCCGTCACGGCCGCGGTCGTCGCGGGTGTGCTGCTCATCGCCGCGCTCACGGCGGGGCACTTCGCGCACATCTTCCACTTCGAGCTGGGGGAGGCGGCCGAACTCGCACTGCAGCGGCGCCTCATCCTGCTGTCGAACGGCTCCGCGGGCCTCGCGCACCACGACCGCGCCGACTACGCCGACCGCCTGCAGGTGCTGCGGCAGGAGGTGGGGCGCACACGGGAGATGGTGGAGACGCTGTTCAACGCCTTCTCTCTCGCGATCGCGATGACGACGACCGCCGTGCTCCTCGCACTCGTCTCGCCCTGGCTGCTGCTCCTGCCGCTCGCCGCGATCCCGCCTCTGCTGCTCGGGCGCCGGGCCGAGACGATCCTCGCCACCGCGCGCGAAGCGGCCGCGGGCGACACTCGCCGTTCCTGGCACCTGCTGCGGCTCGCGATCTCGGCGGGTTCGGCGAAGGAGCTGCGCGCGGGAGGGCTCGCGAGTGAGATGCGCCGCCGCCAGAGCGTGTCGTGGGACGCGGCGAGCCGCATCCTCGATCGCTCCCAGGGGCGCGCTCTCGTGCCGTGGCTCGCCGGCCAGCTGGTGTTCTCGGTGGCGTATGTGGGCGCGACCCTGCTCGTGGTGGCGCAGGCCGCCGAGGGGCGGGCGAGTGTCGGCGACGTCATCCTCGTGATCATCCTCGCCGGCCAGGTGAACCAGCAGGTCGCCGCGGCCGTCGGGGTGCTGCAGCAGCTCCAGCGCGGCGCGCGCATGATGCGCACGGTCGACTGGGTCGAGGAGCTCGTGCATCGCGACGACCCACTCGCCCCGCGCCCCGTTCCCGAGCGGCTGAGCGACGGCATCCGTCTCGATGGTGTGGCATTCGGCTACCCCGGCACCGACACGCGCATCCTCGACGGCGTCGACCTGGTGCTGCCCGCGGGCACGACGGTGGCCATCGTCGGAGAGAACGGCGCGGGCAAGACGAGCCTCGTGAAGCTTCTGTGCCGGTTCTACGACGTGGATGCCGGGAGTCTCACCGTCGACGGCATCGACGTGCGCGAGTTCGCGGTCGATGAATGGCGCACCCGCATATCGGCGGGCTTCCAGGACTTCGTGCGGTTCGAGCTCGCCGCGCGTCGCTCGATCGGCATCGGCGCCCTCGAAGCCATGGATGACGACGCGGCCGTGCGGGATGCCCTGCACCGCGCCCGCTCCGAGTCGCTCCTCGAACGGTTCGACGACGGTCTCGACACGCTGCTCGGCAAGAGCTACCACGACGGCACCGAGCTCTCGGGGGGCCAGTGGCAGAAGGTCGCGCTCGCGCGCGCGATGATGCGCGAGCGGCCCCTGCTGCTGGTGCTCGATGAGCCGACGTCGGCGCTCGATGCGCAGGCCGAGCACGAGCTGTTCGAGCAGTACGCCGACACCGCCCGCCGTGTGGGTGCGCAGACGGGAGCCGTGACAGTGCTCGTCTCGCACCGCTTCTCGACCGTGCGGATGGCCGACATCATCGTCGTGGTCGCGGATGGCCGGATCGTGCAGGCAGGCAGCCATGACGAGCTCGTCGCCACGGGCGGGCTCTACGCCGAGCTGTACGAGCTGCAGGCTGCGTCGTATCGCTGACCGCGGGCCCGCCGCGGCGGGGAACCACAGGTGCGGCAACTAGACTCGCCCTCATGCAGGAGGCGCTCGCGGCGGTCGACGAGACCGCGCCCGACGACACCTCCGCGACCCCGGAACCGACGAGGTTCCGCCTGACGCTGTCCAACTTCGACGGGCCGTTCGACCTCCTGCTGTCGCTCATCACGAAGCACGAGCTCGACATCACCGAGATCTCGCTCTCGAAGGTCACCGACGAGTTCATCTCCTACCTCAAGGGTCTCAACGGCGTCGAGGAGCTCGACCAGGCGAGCGAGTTCCTCGTGGTGGCCGCGACGCTCCTCGACCTCAAGGTCGCCGGGCTCCTTCCGCAGGGCGAGCTCGTCGACGCCGAGGATGTGGCGCTGCTGGAAGCCCGCGACCTGCTCTTCGCCCGTCTGCTTCAGTACCGCGCCTTCAAGGAGGCCGCCCGCTGGTTCGAGGGTCACCTCGTCGCCGAGTCGCAGCGGCATGCGCGTTCGGTGCGCCTCGAGGAGAAGTACCGCCGTCAGACGCCGGAGCTCGTGTGGACGCTGAGTCTGCATGATTTCGCGGCGCTCGCGACCTTCGCGATGACGCCCAAGGCGATCCCTGTGGTCGGCCTCGATCATCTGCATGCGCCGCTCGTGTCGATCCGCGAGCAGGCGGCGATCGTCGTGACCCTGCTGCGGTCGCGGGAGGTCACGAGCTTCCGCGAGCTCATCGCGGGCGCCGATCTGCGCGGTGTGGTCGTGGCGCGATTCCTGGCCGTGCTCGAGCTGTACCGCCACGCGGCGATCAGCTTCGAGCAGCTCGAGCCGCTCGGCGAGCTCACCCTGCGCTGGACGGCGGCGCACTGGAACGATGAACAGCTTTCGACCCTGGGGGCCGACTATGACCGATGAGACCGAGGCGACCGGAGGCGTCGCGACCGCCGAGACGGAGGTCGACGAGCCCGCGCGCGCATACACGCCCGAGGAGATCGAACGCCGTCTCGAGGCCGTGATGCTCATCGCCGACGAGCCGCTCCCGATCGTGACGCTCGCGACCGCCCTCGGCGCTCCGGTCACTGAGGTCCGAGCGGCGATCGCACGCCTCGTCGCGGACTACGACGGTGCCTCCGGCGGCCCGCGCCGTGGCTTCGAACTGCGTGAGGTGGGCGGCGGCTGGCGCCTCTACGTCCGCTCCGAGCACGACGATCTCGTGCGCGACTTCGTGCTCACGCAGAGCCCCACGAAGCTCTCGCAGGCAGCCCTCGAGACCCTGGCCGTGATCGCGTACAAGCAGCCCATCAGCCGCAGCTCGGTCGCGGCGATCCGCGCGGTCAACGTCGACTCGGTCGTGCGCACGCTGCTCGGTCGCGGCCTCATCACCGAGGCGTTCACCGACGCTGAGACCGGTGCCATCAACTACGAGACGACGCCCCTGCTGCTGACCCAGCTCGGCATCAACTCGCTCGATGAGCTGCCGCCGATCTCACCGCTGCTTCCCGACGGCGCCGACGGATTCGACGAGGTGGCGCGATGATCGAGGAGCCCACAGGCGAGCGCCTGCAGAAGGTTCTCGCGGCCGCGGGGGTTGCGTCGCGGCGCGTGTGCGAGGAGTACATCGCACAGGGACGGGTGTCCGTGAACGGCGAGGTCGTTCTGGAGCAGGGGCGTCGCATCGACCCGCTCGTCGACCGCGTCGAGATCGACGGCACGCCTGTGCAGGTGGACAGCGAGAAGCGCTACCTGATGCTCAACAAGCCCAAGGGCGTCGTGAGCACGATGTCGGATGAGCGCGGCCGCCCCGATCTGCAGCCGTACGTCGAGCAGGCCGGGGAGCGCGTCTTCAACGTCGGCAGACTCGACGCCGAGACCACGGGCCTGCTCGTGCTCACGAACGACGGCGAGCTCGCGCACGTGCTCGCGCATCCGTCGTTCGGTGTGGAGAAGACCTACCTCGCGACCGTGAACGGCGTCGTCCGCCAGGAGACGCTGCGTCGCCTCATGAGCGGCGTCGAGCTCGAGGATGGTCCGATCGCCGCCGACAAGGCGCGCGTGATCGGCGAGTCGTCGGGCGGACGCACGATCGTCGAGCTCACGCTCCACTCGGGACGCAACCGCATCGTCCGACGCATGATGGCCGAGGTCGGACACCCCGTGATCGATCTCGTGCGTCGCCAGTTCGGTCCGCTGCACCTGGGCTCGCTGCCCGCGGGTCGCATGCGCGACCTCACGCGCGCCGAGGTCGGCGCTCTGCTCGGCCTCGCCCGATCGCCGCAGACCGCGGGGAAGCCCGAGAAGAAGACGCAGCCCCGCTCGGCGAACCGCAACCCCACCTCACGACAGGGACGCACTCGATGACCGATCGTCGCCTCGCCGAGCAGGTGCGCATCGTGGGCTCCGGCCTGCTGGGCGCCTCCATCGGACTCGGACTGACCGCTCGCGGCGTCGACGTCATCGTCGACGACGCCTCGCCGTCGACGCGCGCGCTCGCGATCGCCTATGGTGCGGGACGCGCGCCCGCCGAGGGCGACGCCCCGGGGCTCATCGTCGTCGCCGTTCCGCCGGACGTCACCGCTGATGTCGTCGCGCGTGAGCTCGAGAGCTTCCCGGAGGCGCTCGTCACGGATGTCGCGAGCGTCAAGGTCGCGCCGCTCGACGAGCTGCGTGCGCGCGGCGCCGACCTCAGCCGCTACCTCGGCACCCACCCCATGGCAGGGCGCGAGCGCGGGGGAGCGGTGTCGGCGCGTGCCGACCTCTTCGTCGGCCGCCCGTGGATCCTCGCCGGACACGACGGCATCAGCTACCGCCGTGCCGCGGCGATCGAGGACATGATCCTCGACCTCGGCGCCGTTCCGATCGAGATGGATGTCGCGGATCACGACGCGAGCGTCGCACTCGTCTCGCACGCCCCGCAGCTCGTCGCCAGCCTGCTCGCCTCGCGTCTGCGCGAGGGCCGCGGCACCTCGCTCGGCCTCGCCGGGCAGGGACTGCGCGACACGACCCGCATCGCCTCGAGCGACCCCGCGCTCTGGGTGCAGATCCTGGGCGCGAACGCGGGCGAGATCGTCAAGGTGCTCGCGCCGCTGCGCGACGACCTCGACCGCGTGATCGCGGCGCTCGACGACCCCGAAGCTCCCGCATCCCGGCGCACCCTCGCCGAGACGCTCGCCGCCGGCAACGACGGCGTCGCCCGCATCCCGGGCAAGCATGGTCAGGACAAGCGCTTCACGGCGCTCGTCGTGAAGGTCGACGACACCCCAGGACAGCTCGCGCGACTCCTCACCGAGATCGGCGAGGAGGGCGTGAACATGGAAGACCTCCGTCTCGAGCACTCGCCCGAAGCCAAGGTCGGATTCGCCGAGATCTCGGTCGTGCCGGAAGCCGCACACTCCCTCGCGACCGCGCTCGAACAGCGCGGCTGGACCCTCATGGAGGCAGAACGTTGAGCCCCGTCGTCGTCGCCGTCGATGGCCCCGCCGGATCCGGCAAGTCGAGCGTCAGCAAGGCCGCCTCGCGCGCCCTCGGCTACGCGTTCCTCGACACGGGGGCCGCGTATCGCGCGCTCACCTGGGTCGCGCTCGAGCGGGGAATCGCGACTGACGACTCGGACGCCGTCGTGGCGCTGCTCGACGGCTTCACCTATGAGACCGAGGTGACCGACGCGGGAACCGTCGTGCGGGTGGGCGATGCGGATGTCACGACCGCGATCCGCGAGCCCCGGATCTCGGCCGTCGTGAGCGATATCGCGCGGGTCCCCGAGGTGCGCGCGGCCCTCACCGACGCCTTCCGCCGCATCATCGCCGCGAGCTCCGCGCCCGGCATCGTCGTCGAAGGTCGCGACATCACGACCGTCGTCGCCCCCGACGCTGAGGTGCGCATCCTGCTGACGGCCGACGAGGCGGTTAGAATTGCCAGACGATCGGCCGAACTCGCGCCCGGATCCGCCGCTACCGCGGATCAGCTGCGCGAACGCGACCGGCGGGACGCCCAGGTGGTCGACTTCCTGACCGCGGCTCCCGGCGTCACCACGATCGACTCCACACATCTCGACTTCGACCAGACCGTTCAGGCGGTCGTCGATCTGGTGCAGAGCACCATCTCCCACCGACAGGACACGACATGACCGAGCGCGAACACGATACCGCGGCCGAGTACGACGCCGACGACGCCTTCGAAGCGATCGACCCCGAACTGACCGAGCGCCTCGCTGAGCTCGACGACGACGTCGCCGAGCAGCGCGCCGCCTCCCTGCGTGCAGGGCTCGCGGATTACGACCTCGACGAGGAGGACCTCGACCTGCTCGAAGCCCTCGGCGAGGACGGCGACGGCATCACCTACATGCCGGCGCTGCCCGTGCTCGCGATCGTCGGGCGCCCGAACGTCGGCAAGTCGGCTCTCGTCAACCGCATCCTGGGTCGCCGTGAGGCTGTCGTGCAGGATGTGCCCGGCGTCACCCGCGACCGCGTCTCGTACAAGGCCGAGTGGATGGGGCGTCGCTTCACCCTCGTCGACACGGGCGGCTGGGAGCCGGACGCACAGGGCATCAACGCCTCCGTCGCGGCGCAGGCGGAGGTCGCGGTCGACCTCGCCGACGCTGTGCTCTTCGTCGTCGACATCAACGTGGGCGCCACTGCCACCGACGAGCACGTCGTGCGCATGCTGCGCGGCACCAAGAAGCCCGTCATCCTCGTGGCCAACAAGTCCGATGACCTTGTCAAGGACCCGCTCGCCGCCGAGCTGTGGAGCCTCGGCCTCGGCGAGCCGTGGCCTCTCTCGGCCGTGCACGGCCGCGGCGTCGCCGATCTGCTCGACCACGTCATGACGATCCTCCCCGAGGTGTCGGCCGTCGCCAAGCAGGAGATCGGCGGACCCCGTCGCGTCGCGATCCTCGGTCGCCCGAACGTCGGCAAGAGCTCGCTGCTCAACAAGGCCGCGGGTGAGGAGCGCGTCGTCGTCAACGAGCTCGCGGGCACCACGCGCGACCCCGTCGACGAGCAGGTCGAACTGGGCGGCAAGATCTGGACCTTCGTCGACACCGCCGGCATCCGCAAGCGCGTTCACCTGCAGCAGGGTGCCGACTTCTACGCCTCGCTGCGCACGAGCGCCGCGCTCGAGAAGGCGGAGGTCGCCGTCGTCGTGCTCGACGTGACCGAGTCGGTGAGCGTGCAGGACCTGCGCATCATCGATCTCGTGCTCGAGTCGGGACGCGCGCTCGTGCTCGCCTACAACAAGTGGGACCTTCTCGACGACGAGCGTCGCCGGTACCTCGAGCGTGAGATCGAACAGGACCTCGCGCACGTCACCTGGGCGCCGCGCGTCAACATCTCGGCGCGCACGGGCCGTCACCTCGAGAAGCTCGTGCCTGCTCTCGAGACCGCTCTCGAGAGCTGGGACACCCGCATCCCGACGGGCAAGTTCAACGCCCTCCTCGCCGAGCTCACCGCCGAGCACCCGCACCCCGTGCGTGGTGGCAAGCAGCCGCGCATCCTGTTCGGAACGCAGGCGTCGACGCGTCCGCCGACCTTCGTGCTCTTCACCACCGGATTCCTCGACCCGCAGTACCGCCGCTTCATCCAGCGCCGCCTGCGCGAGGTGTACGGCTTCGAGGGCACCCCGATCATCGTCAACATGCGTGTCCGGGAGAAGCGCAAGCGCTGACGCGCTTGCGCTTCCGGGGAGATCATTTCTCATCTCCCCGCCGGACACGCCGCGGCCCTCTCGGCCGCGGGCAGCCAGTTCACGAGTGCCGTCATGGGAAGCGCTGGCTTCCGCTTCCGGGGAGAACATTTCTGATCTCCCCGGGCACGCTCAGATTTCGAGGGAGCCGTCGGCCTTCTTGACGTTGAGGCGCGCCATTGCGAGATTGGCGCGCGAGCTGTCGAGCACGAGGTAGATGAACATCTCGGGGTTGCTCGCGAGCGGTCGGATGATGTGGTACTGGGTTGTGAGCGTGATGAGGATGTCGTCGATCTTCTCGTCGAGTCCGAGCGCCTTGATGGTCGTGAGCTTCGCGCGCACCACTTCGGTGTTGCCGGCGGCGGCGACGTCGAGATCGACGCCGTTGCCAGCGCGCCCGAGAAGCATGCCGGAGGAGCTGTCCACGAGGGCGGCGCTCGTGGCGCCGTCGGTCTTGAGGAGCGCTTCGAGTACTTCTCTGACTTCGGCCATGTCCTTGTTCCCCCTGCTTTCGGTTCGTCGATTCCGCCGGACGGTCGGCGGAGTCATGCTGCGGGTGTCGCAGCGGTTGAGGCGCGGATGCGCCCGAGTCGCTCCGCGCTGACGCGCGAAACCGACAGTGCTTTGCCGAGCGTCTCGGCATGGTCGAAGACGGCGGCGAGCACGAGCGGCAGCCCGGGAACCCGTCGTTGGATGATGTGGCCTCCGCGGGAGGCGATGATGACATAGTCGCTCTCGCCGACCTCCATCTCGCGTCCGACGGCGTCGGCGAGGGCCTGCACAGAGCTCGACATGCCTGCGAGGCCTCCGTCGTCCTGGTGGCTTGCCGGGTAACTCGCGACCTCGAATCCGTCGTCGGTCACGAGAGTCGCGAACACGAGCGACGGGCAGGTGGCTTTGAGCGCGTCGAGCGCGGCGCGTGCCGCGTTGATGATCTCCTTGTCCTTGTGCGCCGCGGTCATGTGCCGCTCCTTCCTGTCGTGAGTCGGGCTTCCATCTCGATCGTCGCGACGAGACTCATGAGAGCGAGCCGCATCTGCCCTCCGTCGCGCGGGTCGACGGGCAGCACGGGGATCATCCGACCGGGGCGGATCGCGTTGACGGTTGCGGCGATCTGGTCGAGCGTCGGGTTCCGTGCGATCTCGGACCGGGTCACCCCGATCACGGCGCTGCCGTTGTCGATGAGGTCGGAGAAGGCCTCGAGGTGTTCGGCGACGTCAGCCAATGGGTCGCCCGAGCTGTTGTCGATGAGGATGATGAGTCCGATGGCGCGGTCGATGAGGATGCGCCACATGAATGCGAAGCGCTTCTGGCCGGGAAGGCCGTAGATGCGCAGCTTCTCCTCGTCGCTGACGATGATCTCGCCGTAGTCGAGGGCGACGGTCGTGGTGTCCTTGTCGGCGGTCTCGCGGTCGCTGTTGATCGCTTCGGTGTGGCGCACGCGGCTGTCGCTGACGGCGCGGATGGCGGTTGTCTTGCCGACGCCCATCGGGCCTGCGATGAGGATGACGTGTTCGGACATCTACAGCCCCAGGCTTTTGCGCAGGCGGGAGAAGAGCCCGTGGGAGGAGTGCTTCTCGCCGGAGTGCCGGGCCAGGGCTGGCCCGGGGGCCGTCCGCTGGTCGGGCGACGGCTCTGATGCGTGGGCCGCGTCGACCCGCGGCGCGTCGGCGCGGGGAGCGGGCGGCGCGGCTGTTGCGGTGGTGAGCAGACCCATGAGGCTGAGTGCATTGACGGTGCGCTGCGCGCGCGCGAGCGGCACGTCGGCTGCGTCGGCGAGCTCATCGACGGTGATCATTGCGGCGCCGAGAGCGGCGAACATCTTGATCGTGTCGAGCTCCACGGCGAGCCGCGTGATTCGGGGCCAGCGAACGAGCCGGTACCGGTCGGTGGGCCACAGCCAGGTGGCGCGCTCGTCCCCGAAGGAGAGCTCCCCGATGTGCCAGAGCACCGCGTCGAGGTCGCCGAGGGGGCCGAGCACGGGCGGCGCGGATTCGAGTGGATGCGTCTCGACGTACACGGCGGCAGGGGCCGCAGGAAGCTCGTCGGAGGGGATGCCGCTGTAGCCGTCGACGCGCGGATCGATGACGATCGACCCGACGCCGACCACCTCGATGCGCAGGAGGACCTGGGCGGGCATGCGACGCACGGCGTGGATGGCCGTGGCAGTCGCGGCCCAGCCGCTCGCGTCGGGAGCGAGGGTGGGTGCGGGGCTCGCAGAGGTGCGGAATGGGCCATCGGCGGGTGGCGTGGCCGGGCTGAAGACCGGAGTCTGGGTGACGGCGTCGTGCGATGCCGTCATGCGGATTCACCGCGTCTGCTCATCCGGCGCCCCTGCCTTCGCATCCGGGATCCGCCGTCGGACCCGTGCCCTCACGGTAGGGAGTGGACGCACATGTCGGGAGACCCCTCAATTGGGGGCCGACAGGCTGGTGCGTGACATGACATCATTTGACGCCGAGCGAGCGGTCTCGACGCCGCGACGCGGATGCGTGATGATCGACCCATGTCCGTCATCGAGAACTCCAAGCTCACCGTCATCGGAGCGGGGGCTGTCGGCAGCTCGCTCGCGTACGCGGCGCTCATCCGCAACTCCGCCCGCGAGGTCGCGCTCTACGACATCGATGGCGCTCGCGCCGAAGCGGAGGTGCTCGATCTGGCGCACGGAACGCTCTTCACGGGCTCGTCGGCGATCACGGGCGGCGGGGACCTCGATGTTGTCGAGGGGTCGAATGTCGTCGTCATCACGGCGGGAGCGAAGCAGAATCCCGGTCAGACGCGACTGGAGCTCGCGGGCGTCAACGTGGGCATCATCCGCGACCTCATGCCGAAGCTCGTGGAGCGCGCGCCGAACGCCGTCTACGTGATCGTCTCGAACCCGTGCGATGTGCTCGCTGTCGCGGCGCACCGATTCTCGGGGCTCCCGGCCTCACGCGTGTTCGCGTCGGGTACGGTGCTCGATTCGTCGCGCCTGCGGTGGCTGCTGGCGAAGCGGCTGCACGTGGCGCCGTCGAGCACGCACGCGATGATCATCGGCGAGCACGGAGATTCGGAGTTCGCGCTGTGGTCGCAGGCGAGCATCGGGCCCGTTCCGATCTCGCACTGGGATGCCGGCAACGGGCCGCTTCCCCTCCTCGAACTCGACATGATCGCCGACGACGTCAAGAACGCCGCGTACACGGTGATCGCCGGCAAGGGCGCGACCAACTACGCGATCGGCCTCTCGGGTGCGCGCATCGTCGAAGCAGTGCTGCGCGATGAGGGTGCCGTGCTGCCTGTGTCGACGGTTCTGAACGACTATCACGGTGTGACCGGAGTCGCCCTCTCGGTGCCGAGCATCGTCGACGCTCGCGGTGTGAGCCGCGTCATCGAGGTTCCGTTCTCGAGCGAGGAGCAGGCGAAGTTCTCCGCGTCGGCGGAGGCCATCCGCCGCTCGCTCGAGGAGCTCGGGATCAGCTGACCGGGGCGCTCTGCGGTTCGTCGATGATGTGAGCGTCGGCGGAGCGATCGCCTCGGCCGGGATTCGTGGCCCGCAGGGCCGCGAGGATCGTCACGAGGTCGACCCCTTCCTGCAGGAACGCGCCGAGCGTCGCCGGGATCACGCCGAACGATGCGATCAGCATGAGCGCGACGGACACGCCGATCCCCACCCAGATGCTCTGCAGGGCGACGCGTACCGTGCGCCGGCCGATCTCGACGGCATCCGCGACGCGGCTGATGTCGTCGACCAGCAGCACGACGGATGCCGACTGGCTGGCGGCGGTCGCCCCCTTCGCGCCCATCGCGATGCCGACCTCCGCGACCGCGAGCACGGGAGCGTCATTGACCCCGTCGCCGACCATGATCACGGGGCGCTCGGTGAGCGCACGCACCGTGTCGACCTTGTCGGACGGCAGGCACTCCGCTCGAACCGTGTCGATGCCGAGCTCGCGTGCGACATGCTCGGCCGTGGGGCGCGCGTCGCCCGTGAGCATGACCATATTGCGGATGCCGAGGGCGGCGAGCCGGTGGAGAGTCTCCGCGGCATTCGCCCGGAGCACGTCGCTCGCGAGGATCGCGCCGGCGAAGCGGCCATCGATCGCGGCGTAGACGGCGAGCTCGCCGGGGGCGATCTCGGTGGCGCGCGCATCCGGAGCCTGGGAGGCGACGAAGGAGAATTTCCCGACGACGACGCGCTTGCCCCCGATATCCGCCTCGACGCCGTTGGTGGCGAGCTCGCGCGCGAACGTGGCCTCCGTCAGCGGCAGCTGGCGTTCGGCGGCCGCGCGGATGAACGCGGAGGCGAGCACATGGGAGGAGTACTGCTCGGCGCTCGCGACGGCACCCAGCACCTCGTCCGCGGTGAACCCGGGTTCGGCGCGGACCTCGGTGAGCTGTGGCGTTCCGTGGGTGAGGGTGCCCGTCTTGTCGAACACGGCGCTGCGTGCGCTCGACAGCTGCTCGAGCACACTGCCGCCCTTCACGATCAGACCTGCGCGCGCCGAGCGGCTCATCCCTGCGACGAACGCGACGGGGGCGGCGATCAGCAGCGGGCAGGGTGTCGCGAGAACGAGCACCTCGGCGAAGCGATTCGGATCGCCGGACACCGCCCAGGCGATCGCCGCGAGCGCGATCGAGAACACCGTGAACGGCACGGCGAAGCGGTCAGCGATACGCACCACGGGCGCTTTGCTGGCGGATGCCTGGGCGACGAGCGACACGATCTGCTGGTACTGGCTGTCGGCGGCGGCGGCCGTCGCGCGCATCTCGACCGCGATCGTGCCGTTCACGGAGCCGGAGAGCAGCTCATCGCCCGCCGACTTCTCGACGGGGACGCTCTCACCCGTGAGCGAGGACTGATCCACCGCGGTCGACGGCGACAGCAGCACGCCGTCGACGGGCACGAGCTCCGCGGGGCGCACCAGAAGCACATCGCCGACCGCCACCTCGTCGACGGGCACATCGACGAACGTGCCATCACGTGACACGTGGGCGCGCTGCGGCGCGCGGTCGAGAAGCGCATCCAGGTCGCGCTTGGCGCGACGCTCGGCGTAGTCCTCGAGCGCCTCGCCGCCGGTGAGCATGAGCACCACGACGAGGGCCGCCACGTATTCGCCGACGAGCACGGTCGCCACGATCGCCGTCACGGCGAGGATGTCGAGTCCGAATCGTCCCTGCAGGATCTCCCGCACCATCCCCACGAGCTGCCACGCGGCGACAGCGAGAGCGTAGCCGCCGAAGAGGTACGGAACCGCCGCACCCGCTCCCGCGAGAGCCAGGATCCCGCCGAGGAGCGCCACCGCGAGGGTGAGAGTGACGGCGATGTAGCGGCGAGCGAGCCGCGCGACGCGGATCACGTCGTGCGGCCTCGAGCCGCCGCTTTCGCGGCCTTCTTGTAGGCACGGACCTTCGTCAGAGATTCCGCGTCGACGATGTCCGCCACCGAGCGCAGCGACCCCTCCTCGCCGTAGTCGCCTGCAGCCTCCCGCCAGCCGGGGGCGTCGAGGCCGTACTGCTTGCCGAGGAGAGCCAGGAAGATGCGCGCCTTCTGCTCGCCGAAACCGGGGAGGCTCTTCAGTCGAGCGAGCACGGTGGCGCCGTCGGGGGAGTCGCGCGTCCAGATCGCGGCGGCGTCGCCGTCCCACTCATCGACGAGCACGCGGCAGAGCTGCTGCACCCGACCCGCCATCGATCCCGGGAAACGGTGCACGGCGGGGGAGATGCGGAACACCTCGACCAGCCGCTCCGGCGCGAGCTCAGCGATCTCGGCGGCATCCAGCCGGCCCAGCCGCTCGCGGATCTTCTCGGGCCCAGCGAACGCCGTCTCGAGCGGGATCTGCTGGTCCAGCAGCATGCCGATCAGCAGCGCAAGCGGGTTCGTCGTCAGAAGCCCGTCGGCCGCCGGGTCTCCGGTGATGTGGAGTTCAGGCATGGACCTAGTTTGTCAGGTGTTCCTGACACCGCCCGGCATTCTGCGCGCCGCCGGATCGAGGCAAAGAAGCTGCGGGCCGGTGTCTCATATGTAGACATATGATTTATATATGTCATATGCTTCGGTTCAAAGGAGTGATGATGAGTGAAATGCAGGAGATTACGGTGCCAGTGCCGGTGGAGCGCGTGAGTGAGTTCTACCGTTGGTTCGCCGATTGGAGTGACGGCGCGCGGGGTCGAGTTTCGATCGTCGGGGCTCAGGAGAGGGCCACCTCATGTGAGGCCAGCGTGAACGATGAGAGCGATGACGTTGTTGAAGCTGCTTCCAGATGGTGGCGACTGTTGAATCCGTCGGAGCGTGTCATCTGGAATATGTGGATTGATGCCGCCCCCGGCCTTGTTTCTGCCAGCGAGATTGTCGAGCGGCTGAACCTTCGTGATGCGGACAGCATCCGTGGAAAGATCAACCGATTCGCGGGTAAGGGTGGAGCCTCTGGTTTCCCAGTGGGATGGCAGAGCCACGTCATTGATCCGACGACCGGGGACCGGATGTACGGACTCCGAGACATGAACTTGAAGGACCATGATCCGGGCCTGTCGGTAGAGGAGTATGCGGATGTCCTCAAGCAAGCGCGTCTCATAGCGCAGGATTCGGAAGGGTGGAGAGCATGACGAAGGATGTGAAGACGTGGTATTCAATCGGGTCGGCATGGCTCGGGCGTGGTCTTCCGGACGCCAATCTTCCGCTTCTGCGTCGTGTAACCGAGGCCATCATCATCGATCGTTTTGAGTGGACGCCTGGGAGGGACCACATGGTCGCTATCCGCCGCGACGGAGGGAAGCCGCTCAAGATCTATTACGGATACACAACGGGATTTGGCTCTGAGGAGGAAATCCTTGAGTGCGTGGGCGACATCCACAGGTGGCCGACGTCCAAGACTCGGCGGAGCTGGGGCATCACACACCCAGAGAACAACATTCGATGAGCTAGCGCGCACTCGGTGGGGCCGTCGGCTGGGACCTTGTGCGCCGCACCGGCCCCGATGGCCACCAACACCACATGGTTACGCAACATGCTGATCCAGCAGCATGCCGATCAGCAGCGCAAGCGGATCCTCCGAGAGCAGGCGGTCGGCATCCGCGTCGCCGGTCAGATGGAGGGAAGGCATGAACTCATGGTCGCACCGCGAGGCGCTCCGGTCGAGTCATGCCCGGGACGCAGCCCCCACATACGAGGCGAGGTGCGCACCGGTGAGCGTCGAGCGGTCGGCGATGAGCTGCGAGGGGGTGCCTTCGAAGACGACGCGGCCGCCGTCGTGCCCGGCACCGGGACCGAGGTCGATGACCCAGTCGGCGTGCGCCATCACGGCCTGATGATGCTCGATCACGATCACCGAACGCCCCGCCTCGACGAGCCGGTCCAGCAGCACCAGCAGCTGATCGACATCCGCGAGATGAAGACCTGTGGTCGGCTCGTCGAGCACGTACACCTCGCCCGTCTCGCCCATGGCGGAGGCGAGCTTGAGACGCTGACGCTCACCGCCCGAGAGTGTGGTGAGCGGCTGGCCGATCGTGAGATAGCCGAGCCCGACGTCCGTGAGGCGCGTGAGGATCGCGTGGGCGGCGGGCACCTTCGACTCGCCCGCAGCGAAGAACTCGACCGCCTCCTCGACGGGCATCTCGAGCACCTCGCTGATGTCGCGGCCGCCCAGGCGATACTCGAGAACCGTCGCGTCGAAGCGTCGCCCTTCGCAGACCTCGCACACCGTGGACGTACCTGCGACGACCCCGAGATCCATGTAGATGACACCCGCGCCGTTGCAGTTGGGGCACGCGCCCGCGGAGTTCGGGCTGAACAGTGCGGGCTTGGTGCCGTTGGCTTTCGCGAACGCCTTGCGGATCGGTTCGAGCATGCCCGTGTAGGTGGCGGGATTGCTGCGTCGCGAACCCCGGATGGCGGTCTGATCGATCGTGACCACACCGTCGCGCGGGGCGACGGATCCGTGGATGAGCGAGCTCTTCCCCGACCCTGCGACGCCCGTGACGACGACGAGCACGCCGAGCGGGATGTCGACATCGACATTCTGCAGGTTGTTGGCGTTCGCGCCCCGCACCTCGAGCGCTCCGGTGGGTGTGCGCACCTCCGCCTTCACGGATGCCCGGTCATCGAGATGCCGACCCGTGAGCGTGTCGCTCGCCCGGAGCGCCGCGACGGTGCCTTCGAAGCAGATCGTGCCGCCTCCGCGGCCCGCCTTCGGGCCGAGATCGACCACGTGGTCGGCGATCGCGATCGTCTCGGGTTTGTGCTCGACGACGAGCACCGTGTTGCCCTTGTCGCGCAGCTGCAGGAGGAGCCGGTTCATGCGTTCGATGTCGTGCGGGTGCAGGCCCACGGTCGGCTCGTCGAACACATACGTGACGTCGGTGAGCGACGAGCCGAGATGGCGGATCATCTTGGTGCGCTGGGCCTCGCCACCCGAGAGCGTTCCCGCTGAGCGGTCGAGCGTGAGATAGCCGAGCCCGATCTCGACGAACGACTCGAGCGTCCCGCGGAGGGTCGCGAGCAGGGGAGCGACCGACGCATCCTCGATGGATCGGACCCAGTCGGCGAGGTCGCTGATCTGCATCGCGCACGCGTCGGCGATCGAGATGCCGCGGATCTTCGACATGCGCGCACCCTCGTTGAGTCGCGTGCCGCCGCACTCCGGGCACGGCGCGAACGCGACCGCGCGCTCCACGAAGGCGCGGATGTGCGGCTGCAGCGCATCGACATCCTTCGAGAGCATCGACTTCTGCACCTTCGGCACGAGACCCTCGTAGGTGAGGTTGATGCCCGCGACCTTCACCTTCGTGGGCTCCTTGTAGAGGAGGTCGTGGCGTTCGGTGTCGGTGTACTCCGCGATGGGCTTGCCGGGATCGACGAAGCCCGATTCGGAGTACATGCGCACCCCCCAGCCGTCGGCCGTGTACCCGGGGATCGTGATGGCGCCATCGAGGAGCGACTTCGACTCGTCGACGAGCTTCGAGATGTCGATGTCGGAGACCCGCCCGCTGCCCTCGCAGTGCGGACACATGCCGCCGATCTGCGTGAACGCGGTCGAGATCGCCTGCGCGTTGCCAGCCTTCTCGACGGTGATCGAGCCGGAGCCGGTCATGGAGGGCACATTGAACGAGTACGCCTGCGGTGAACCGATGTGGGGGTCTCCCAGACGGCTGAACAGGATGCGCAGCAGTGCGTTCGCATCCGTCGCGGTTCCGACGGTCGAGCGGGAGTTCGCGCCCATGCGCTCCTGGTCGACGATGATCGCGGTCGTGAGCCCGTCGAGCTGGTCGACGTCGGGGCGCGCGAGCGTGGGCATGAAACCCTGCACGAAGGCGCTGTAGGTCTCGTTGATCATGCGCTGGGATTCGGCGGCGATCGTGCCGAACACGAGCGAGCTCTTGCCGGAGCCGGAGACGCCGGTGAACACCGTGAGGCGGCGCTTGGGCAGATCGAGGTCGATGCTGCGCAGGTTGTTCTCGCGGGCGCCGCGCACGCGGATGATGTCGTGGCTGTCGGCGATGTGCGCGCTCATGGGTCGACGCTACTCGGAGCCGCGGACGCGAGGGGTCCGAAATCGCGACGCCCGACGAACGTGGTCAGAAGTGGACACCGTCCAGAATAGCCTGGAGGGATGTCCGCACTTCCGGCCCGCACACGACTGGGCTACGCCGCAGGCAGCATCGCCTCCGGAACCTACGGCACCGTGCCCGGGTTGCTCATGCTGCCGTATCTGACCGACACGCTCGGCGTCGAGGCGGCGCTCGCCGGCCTCATCGTCTTCGCGCCGAAGGCTTGGGACTTCGTCGTCAACCCGATCGCGGGACGCGCGAGCGACGGCTTCGCACGCCACGGCGATCCCCGACGGCCGTTCGTGCTGTGGGCGGGTGTCGGCATGGCGCTCGCGTTCACCGCGATGTTCCTCGGACCCGTATCTCCGACCACCGCAGGCGCGCTGTGGGTCGTCGGGTTCCTGCTCGTGGCTGCGACCGGATTCGCCTTCTTCCAGGTGCCCTACATCGCTCTGGGGGCCGAGCTCACCGCCGACCCTCATGTGCGCACACGGCTCATGAGCGGCCGGGTCATCGTGCTCACGACCATCATCCTCGGCGTCGGCGCGACCGCGCCGCTGCTCGTGGAGGCGGTGGGGCGGCCCGAGGGGTACCGCGTGATGGCGATCGTCATGGGAGCGCTCATCGCTCTCGGGGCCGTGCTGCTGTGGTGGGGCACGCGGGGAGCACCTCGCGCGCGCACGCACGCACCGCGCGGGAGCTTCATCGCCCAGCTGCGCATCGTGCTGGCCGACCAGCGCGCCCGGTGGCTCGTGCTCGTCTTCGTGCTGCAGGGGGTGGCCATGACGATGGTGCTCGCCGGCATCGCCTACTTCGCACGCCACGTGCTGGGCGTGCCGACCGCGACCGCCATCATCTTCGCCGGCTGCGTTGCGCCGGCGCTGCTCGTGACGCCCCTGTGGTCGCGCATCAGCGCACGGATCGGGGCCGTACGCGGCCTGCGCTGGGCGAGCGTGAGCGCTGCGAGCGGTCTGGCGCTCATGATCCTGGCGGCGCTCTCCGGCAATCTCGTCGTGCTGCTCATCGCCTCGGTCGTGCTCGGCATCGGATACTCGGGCGCTCAGCTGTTCCCGCTCGCGATGCTCGCCGAGCTCGCCGCCGACGACGAGCGCCGCACGGGCGAGAACCGCATCGGCCTCATCGCGGGCGTGTGGTCGGGCATCGACCTTCTCGGTTCGGCACTCGGCCCCGCCGTCTTCGGCATCGTCCTGAGCCTCGGCGGCTACCTCGAATCGACCGGCACCGAGGTCGTGCAGTCGGATGCGGCGCGCGTCGCGATCGTCGTCGGTCTCGCCGTGCTTCCGGCCGCGCTCTTCGCCGCGAGCCTCCTCCCGCTCACACGGTTCGCCTCCGCTTCGCCCGCGCGTGACGCTTCGTCGGAGGTCTCGACAGCTCCCTGACGGATCGCGGCGCGGATCCGGCATCCTCGACCCTCTCCCCGACGAGGATGGTGACATGCGCTTCGGAACCAGCACTCGCGTGAGCTTTCCCGCGCACGCGCTCGACGGCACCCCTCAGGAGCAGACAGGGCTTCTGCACGTGCCGCTCACCGATGCGCCGAAGACCGGATACCCGGTGGTTGTGTACGGGCACATGACCACGGGCGGCGGGCCGCGGTCCGCTCCGAGCCTCGGCGACCGCTCCCATCCTGAATGGCGTCGGATGTCGCAAGGCGACGTGCTGTGCGCGGGACTGCTCGAGCGGGGCATCGCCGTGCTCCGCCCCGACTACGAGGGCATCGGCGGGCCGGGGGTGCATCCGCATCTGATCGGGGCGTCGCTTGGTGCGTCGATGCGCGACATGATGGCGGCTCGGTGGAGCCTCGACGAGCGGCTGGGGGACGACTGGGTTGCGGCCGGGCATTCGGAGGGCTCGCTCGCGGCGCTGTACGCATCCGTGGCCGATGAGCCGGATGACACCGCGCGGCTGCGCGGCACGTCCGTCTTCGCCCCGGTGACCCGCATGGATGTGAGCATCGGCTTTGCGCGTCGGCTCAGCGTGCGGATGAGCGGCTGGGGTGTGCTCCCCGCCCTCATGGGGCTCATGCTGCGAGGCGCCGCCACGAGCGACCCCCAGCTCGCCGAGCTCGTCGCCGGTGACGGCCTCAGCCCGCGTGCCCGGGAGCTGTGGCAGCACCTCGACGAGCGGACACTGACCGAGCTGTCACGAGCGGACTCGTGGGGCCAGCTCGCGCCGTCGGCGATCGGCGGGCCGCGGGAACAGGAACTCTATGGGCGCCTGTTCGCCTCGTTCCGTGCCAACGACATCCGGAACCTCGTGCCGGATCGTGCGCCCGTGCGGATCGATACAGGACGAGTCGATCAGGTCGCGCCCGCTGCTCTCACGCGCACGCTGATCGCGTCGTACCGTCGAGCTGGTGTGCCGCTCACCGAGAGGTGGTGGCCCACCCATCATGCGGGGATCATGCATGCGCGCCACGCGCCCACCGAGGCGGTCGGCTGGATCGCGGAGCGGTTCGAGGCGCGCTGAGGCGCAGCGTCAGGCGAGCTGCAGTGTGTGGACGTGGCCCTCGACCTTGTCGCGGCCACCGAGTCCGTCGAGCTCGAGCACGACCGAGGTGCCCGCGAGCACCCAGCCGGCGCGCGCGATGAGGCGCTGCGAGGCGGCGAGGGTGCCGCCGGTGGCGAGCACGTCGTCGACGAGCAGCACACGGGTGCCTGCAGGGACCTGCCCGGTGTGCACTTCGAGGGTGGCCTCGCCGTACTCGAGGGCGTAGCTCTCGCGAAGCGTCTCGCCGGGGAGCTTGCCCGCCTTGCGGATCAGCAGCAGGCCGTGGCCGCTGCGCGCCGCGCTCGCCGCAGCGAGGGCGAATCCGCGGGCTTCGACACCGGCGACGACGTCGTACTCGCCGTTGAACGGCTCCACGAGAGCGTCGGCGACGGAGGCCAGCGCGGGGCCGTCCGCGAAGACGGGGGTGAGGTCGCGGAACAGGATGCCGGGTTCGGGGAAGTCCGGGATGACGCGGGTGAGACGATCGAGATGGGCAGGTGCGGGAGTCACCGAACAAGCCTAGAGGCTGGCTGCTGGACACCTCATCCATGCCCCCACCTGGCGACCATCCCCTGCCCCGACTCGACCCCACCCCGCTGGGGAGGATCCCGCCTCACGAAGGGAACGGCAGGGAGGTGTGGGGGCGGCCGGTGAGGCGGGTCGACAGCTCATGGGCGGCGTCGATCACGATCGCGCCGAGTGTGTTCCAGGCGTCCTCGGTGGCGGGCCCGCGGAAGGTGAGGCCGATCGCCGCGGCGGGGTACCCCGATGCGTCGACCGCCGCCGCACCGACGGACGCGAAGTCGCGCACCACCTCGCCGTTCTCCATCGCGAACCCGCGGGCACGGGTGGCGGCGAGAAGGTGGGTGAGGTCGGCGAGGGTGCGCGGCCCCGCTTCGTTGCGGAGGATGAGCGACAGCCGATCCGGATAGAGCGCGCGCACCTGCGAGGGCGACAGCCGCGCGAGCATCGATCGACCCGTCGCCGTGAGGTGCGCGGGCAGGCGCACCCCCACACTCGTGACGGTCGTCGGTGCGCGGGTGGTCTGCACACGCGCGAGGTAGATGACATCCGGCCCGCTGAGGGTCGACAGGTGCGCCACGACCGGCAGCGATGAGAGCCTGACCGAGCGCTCGAGCAGGGGAGTGCCGAGGCGCGTGAGCTGCTCCGCGCGCCGGGGTGCGCTGCTCAGCTCGCCGAGCAGCGAGCTCGGTCCGTAGGTGCGGTACTCCGGGTAATGCACGACGAAACCCTGCTCGATGAGCTCGCGCAGCAGGTGGTAGACGGTCGACCGCGGCAGGTCGAGGTCGCGCGCGATGGTCGAGGCCCGTGCGGGGGCGGCGCGCTCGCCGAGGTGCCGCAGGATCCGCAGGACGTTGCGGGCGGCAGGGGCCGAACTCATCCGCATCCTCCCTTTCGACGGTTCGTCTGGGATTCCAGACACATTACGCCTCAGGGCCCTCCCGGGCGAGGGGCGGATGGCCGACAGTTGAGCCAATCGCACGAAGGAGCACGGATGACGCAGAGCGTGGAGGTCGGGGGCGCGCCCCTCACCGTGGAGCAGGTCGTCGCGGTGGCGCGGGGGGATGCGCGCGTGAGCATCGCCGCGTCCGCGCGGGACGCGATGGCGCGCTCGCGAGCCGTGATCGAGGAGCTCGCCCACGACACTCGCCCCCACTACGGCATCTCCACCGGATTCGGCGCGCTCGCCGTGCAGCAGATCCCCACCGAGCGTCGCATGGAGCTGCAGCGCGCGCTCGTGCGCTCGCATGCTGCGAGCTCGGGCGCCGAGGTCGAGCGCGAGGTGGTGCGCGCCACGGTCCTGCTGCGACTGCAGACACTCACGACGGGGCACACCGGGGTGCGTCCGGAGGTCGCAGAGGCATACGCGGCGATGCTCGACCACGACATCACTCCGGTCATCGGAGAGTACGGGTCGCTCGGCTGCTCGGGCGATCTGGCACCGCTCGCCCACATCGCGCTCGCCGCGATGGGCGAGGGTCCGGTGCGTGTCGGGGGAGAGCTCGTGGATGCGGCCGACGCGTTGCGCGCCGCCGGCATCGAGCCCATCGAGCTGCGGGAGAAGGAAGGGCTCGCCCTCATCAACGGCACCGACGGCATGCTCGGGATGCTGTGCCTCGCGCTCGCCGACCTCGATCGTCTGCTGCGCACCGCCGATCTCGCCGCCGCCCTCAGCATCGAAGGGCTCGCGGGCACCGACACGGTGTTCGCCGAGGATCTGCAGGCACTCCGCCCGCACCCCGGTCAGGCGGACTCGGCGGCCCGCATCCGTACGCTGCTCGCCGGATCGCCTGTCATCGCCGCCCATCGCAGCACGGGGTTCACGCGTGTGCAGGATGCCTACTCGCTGCGGTGCGCGCCGCAGGTGCATGGGGCGGCGCGTGACACGGCCGCGCACGCCCGCCGCGTGGCGGAGCTGGAGCTCGCGAGCGCGATCGACAACCCCGTCGTCACCTCCGACGGCCGCGTGGAGTCGAACGGCAACTTCCACGGTGCGCCCGTCGGCTACGTGCTCGACTTCCTGGCGATCGCGGCAGCGGATGTCGCCTCGATGAGCGAGCGTCGCACCGACCGCTTCCTCGACAAGTCGCGCAACGGCGGCCTCCCGCCGTTCCTCGCGTCCGATCCGGGCGTCGACTCCGGGCACATGATCGCCCAGTACACGCAGGCCGGGATCGTGAGCGAGTTGAAGCGCCTGGCGGTGCCCGCCTCCGTCGACTCGATCCCGACGAGCGCCATGCAGGAGGACCACGTGTCGATGGGGTGGAGCGCGGCGCGCAAGCTGCGCCGCTCGCTCGACGGGCTGGGCCGCGTGCTCGCGGTCGAGCTCATGACGGCGGCCCGCGGCATCGAGATGCGCGGCGAGGGGGCGGCTCCGGCCACGAGCCGTGTCGTCGGCCTCATCCGCGAGCGCATCCCCGCCCCCGGCCCCGACCGCTTTCTCGCGCCCGACATCGCCGCCGCTGTCGACCTCGTCGCATCCGGCGCCCTCGTGGAAGGAATCGCATGATCACCGCACACCGCGGCAGCACCCTGCACACCCTCGGCTGGCCGCAGGAGGCGGCCCTGCGCATGCTGCAGAACAACCTCGATCCAGAGGTGGCCGAGCACCCCGAGGAGCTCGTCGTCTATGGGGGCACCGGCAAGGCCGCCCGCGACTGGCCGAGCTTCCATGCGATCGTGCGCTCGCTCGAGACGCTCCGCGGCGACGAGACGCTGCTCGTGCAGTCGGGGCGTCCCGTGGGGGTCATGCAGACCCACGAGTGGGCGCCGCGGGTGCTGCTCGCGAACTCGAACCTCGTGGGCGACTGGGCCAACTGGGATGAGTTCCGGCGCCTCGAGCACCTGGGGCTCACGATGTACGGGCAGATGACCGCAGGCTCGTGGATCTACATCGGCACGCAGGGCATCCTGCAGGGCACATACGAGACGTTCGCGGCCGTCGCCGCGAAGAGGTTCGGGGGAACCCTCGCCGGCACCATCACGCTCACGGCGGGTCTCGGCGGCATGGGCGGCGCACAGCCGCTTGCCGTCACCATGAACGGCGGGGTGGCGATCTGCATCGACGTGGATGCCTCGCGCATCCGCCGTCGCCTCGATCACGGGTACCTGGATGCGGAGGCCCGCGACCTCGATGATGCTCTGCGTCTGGCGACCGAGGCGCGGGATGCGCGGCGCGCCCTCTCGATCGGCGTGCTCGGCAACGCCGCCGACATGGTGCCGCGCCTGCTCGCCATGGGTGCCGAGATCGACATCGTCACCGACCAGACGAGTGCGCACGATCCGCTCGCCTACCTGCCGCGCGAGATCGCCTTCGACGACTGGGCGGAAGCCCGGGCGCACCCCGACTTCGCGGACCGCGCCCGCGCCTCGATGGCGGTGCACGTGGAGGCGATGGTCGGTTTCCAGAAGGCGGGTGCCGAGGTGTTCGACTACGGCAACAACCTCCGCACCGAGGCGCTCGCCGCAGGGTATGCCGACGCGTTCGCGTTCCCCGGGTTCGTGCCTGCCTACATCCGTCCCCTGTTCGCAGAAGGCAAGGGCCCGTTCCGCTGGGCGGCGCTCTCGGGCGACCCCGCGGACATCGCGAAGACCGATAGGGCTGTGCTCGACCTGTTCCCCGAGAATGAGTCGCTCGCCCGGTGGATGCGTCTCGCGGGGGAGCGCGTGCACTTCCAGGGGCTGCCTGCGCGCATCTGCTGGCTCGGCTACGGAGAACGCGATGTGGCGGGCCTGCGCTTCAACGAGATGGTCGCCTCGGGTGAGCTCGCGGCACCGCTCGCGATCGGACGCGACCACCTGGATGCGGGATCCGTTGCGAGCCCGTACCGAGAGACGGAGGCGATGCTCGACGGCTCCGATGCGATCGCCGACTGGCCGCTGCTCAACGCCCTCGTCAACACGGCCTCGGGCGCGAGCTGGGTCTCGATCCATCACGGGGGAGGCGTGGGTATCGGCCGCAGCATCCACGCAGGCCAGGTGACCGTCGCGGATGGAACGGCGCTCGCCGCAGAGAAGATCGCGCGCGTGCTGCGCAACGATCCCGGAATGGGCGTCATCCGGCATGTGGATGCGGGCTATCCCGAGGCGATCGCGTGCGCCGACGAGCGCGGTGTGCGCGTGCCGATGCGGGAGGGCGTGTGAGCGCGGTTCTGCATGACGACCCGCTGTGGCCCCGCGCGGGCGACTGGCCAGCGCCTGCGGGGCATGCGGATGTGGTGCTCGTGGGCGTGCCGACGTGGCGCACCTCGATCACGCCGGGTGCGACGCGCACGACGCCTGCCGCCGTGCGCGAGGCGCTGCGGAGGTTCTCGCTCGAGACCGACCTCGTGATCGCGGACGCGGGCGACCTCGTCGACCCGGATGCCTCGGTCTCGGAGGCGGCTGCGGCGATCGCCGCTCTCGATGCGTCGCTCGTGATCGCGCTGGGCGGCGACAACGCGGCGACTGTGCCCGTGGCGCTCGGCCGCCGCGCCGACGCCCTCGTCACCGTCGATGCGCACCACGACGTGCGCGACGGCATCTCGAACGGGTCGCCTGTGCGGCAGCTGCTCGAAGCGGGCATCCCCGGCTCGCGCATCGCCCAGCTCGGCGTCGAGCCGCTCGCCAACTCGGCGGCGTACCGGGCACGCGTGGATGCGGCGGGCATCCGCGTGACGACCCGCGCCGAGCTCCTCGAGGAACCCCTCGGCACCACGATGCGCCGCGCGCTCGACGAGGTGGGCGGATCGCGCGCACACGTCGACCTCGATGTCGACGTGTGCGATCGAGCCGTCGCTCCCGGCTGCCCCGCATCCGTGCCGGGCGGCATCTCGGCTCTCGAGCTGCGGCAGGCCGCGCGCATGGCGGGCGCACACCCCTCGGTCGTCTCGATCGACCTCACGGAGGTGGACGCCGCGCTCGATGCGCCCGACGGCCGCACGGTGCGGCTCGTCGCGCTGTGCGTGCTCGAGGCGATCCGCGGATTCGAGCAGAGGTGGGCGCGATGAGCACAACACTCATCACCGGTATCGGCGAGCTCGTCACGGGCGATGCGGAGCGGCCCGTCATCGAAGACGCGGCGCTTGTCATCGACGGCGACCGCATCGCGTGGGTCGGTGAGGCGACCGACGCCCCGGATGCCGACGGACGGTTCGACGCCGAAGGCAGGGCTGTGATCCCCGGCTTCGTCGACTCGCACGCGCACCTCGTGTTCGGGGGTGATCGCGCGGGCGAATTCGCGGCGCGGATGGCGGGGCGCGCGTACTCGGCCGGCGGCATCCGCAGCACCGTCGCGGCGACGCGCGCTGCCTCCGACGCCGAGCTGCGCGCCCACGCCCAGCGACTCGTCGCCGAGGCGCGGCGGCAGGGCACGACGACGATCGAGATCAAGTCGGGCTACGGCCTCGACGTCGAGACGGAGCTGCGCAGCGTGCAGATCGCTGCCGAGCTCACCGACGAGGTCACCTTCCTCGGTGCGCACGTCGTGCCGGAGGGCATCGATCGCAACGCCTACGTGGATCTGGTGGTGGGCGACATGCTCGACGCGTGCGCGCCGCACGTGCGCTGGATCGACGTGTTCTGCGAGACAGGAGCGTTCACGATCGAGGAGTCGGAGCGCATCCTGCGCGCGGGTGCCGCGGCGGGGCTCGGGGTGCGACTGCACGCCGCGCAGCTGGGGGAGTCGGAGGGCATCCGGCTCGCGGTCGAGCTCGATGCCGCGAGCGTCGACCACTGCACGTTCCTGCGCGACGCCGACATCGAGCTGCTCGCGGGCAGCGACACCGTCGCCACACTGCTGCCCGGTGCCGAGTTCTCAACGCGCCAGCCGTGGCCGGATGCGCGTCGTCTGCTCGACGCGGGTGTCACCGTCGCGCTCGCAAGCGACTGCAATCCGGGGTCGAGCTACACGACCTCGCTGCCGTTCTGCATCGCCCTCGCGGTGCGCGAGATGGGAATGACGCCCCTCGAGGCCGTGCTCGCGGCGACAGTGGGCGGTGCGGCGGCGCTGCGGCGCACGGATGTGGGGCGCCTCACGGTGGGATCCCGCGCGGATCTCACGCTGCTCGACGCCCCGAGCCATGTGCACCTGGCATATCGCCCCGGCGTGCCGCTCGTGGAGAGTGTGTGGGTGGCGGGAGCCGAAGCGGAAGAGGTTCACTGACCGGGCCTTCTCGCAGCGGATCAGGCGGGGCTTGCGGACCGGGAGACCAGCGCTCCGATCCGGATGCTGCAGCCGAGGCGAAAGCTGATGCGGTGGGGCCCCTCGATGAGGGCATGGGACTCCTCGACGACCGTCGGGAGTTCCTGTTCGGCGTTCGGTGTCGCGTCAGGTGGTGACGAGCAGGCTCGCCACGGCATCGAGTGATCCGGGCACGAGGCGGTAGTACGACCACGTGCCGCGCTTCGAGCGGGTGAGGAATCCGGCGTCGACGAGGATCTTGAGGTGGTGCGACACGGTCGGCTGGCTGAGGCCCACCGGTTCGGTGAGGTCGCACACGCATGCCTCGTGATCTTCGGATGCCGCCACGATCGAGATGAGGCGCACGCGCGTGGGGTCGGCGAGTGCCTTGAGGCTGTGGGCCAGTGAGCTCGCCTGTTCCGCAGGAATCGTCTCCCGCGTGAGGGGTGCGCAGCACGCGGCGAGATCACGCAGGGGCAGCAGCTCGATCGTCGACACGAGGCCAGTGTAGCCGTGCATTGACATCTGTCGATGTAGTGGCAGACTCACCTCATCGAAGAACGTCGATGAATGGAAGGCGACCATGACCCTCACTGCACCCCACACTCCGGATCTGGCATCCGCGCGACGTGAGGCGCTTCCCGTCGCGATCATCGGGGCCGGGCCGATCGGGCTCGCCGCGGCGGCACGCCTCGTCGAGCGCGGCATCGACTTCATGATCTTCGAGATGGGCGAGACGGCGGCATCGTCGATCGCGTCGTGGGGGCACACTCGACTGTTCTCGCCCTGGTCGCTCCTGGTCGACCCGGCCGCCGCGCGCCTGCTGACGCCCACAGGCTGGCAAGCTCCCGCCGTCGATACGTTGCCGACGGGCGCCGAGCTGGTCGAGTCGTACCTTGCGCCGCTCGCTGCCACGGATGCGATCGCACCCCGCATCCGGTATGGCGCCGAGGTCATCGCCGTGTCGCGCGAGGGCATGGATCGCACCCGCTCCGCGGGGCGAGGTGAGGTGCCCTTCGTGCTGCGCATCCGAACTTCCGGCGGCATCGAAGACGTGGCCGCACGCGCGGTGATCGACGCCTCCGGCACCTACTCGACACCGAATGCGCTCGCCTCCTCTGGCCTCGATCCGCTGGGGATCGACCTCGTGCGCGACCGCGTCACCCATGCGCTGCCCGACGTGCTCGGTCGCGACCGCGCCCGATTCGCGGGTCGGCACACCGTGGTCGTCGGCGCGGGCCACTCCGCGGCCAACACCCTCGTCGCCCTCGCAAGGCTTGGTGCGCTCGAGCCGGGCACCCGCATCACGTGGGCCATCCGCAACGCGAGCGCCGCGCGCGTGACCTCGTCTGCCGACGACCAGCTCCCCGCCCGTGCAACGCTCGGCGGCGCGGTGGATGCCCATGTCGCAAGCGGCGTCATCGCCAAGATCGACGGATTCGAGATGATGTCCCTGCACCCGGATGGCGGAGGGGTGCGTGTCGCCGGGCGCCGTGCTGGCGAGATCGTCGCCATCGATGCCGACGTCGTCGTCAACGCCACCGGATTCCGTCCCAACCTCGACATGCTGCGCGAGATTCGGATCGGCCTCGACGAGATCGTCGAGGCGCCGCGCAGACTCGCGCCCCTGATCGACCCCAATCTGCACTCGTGCGGCACGGTGTCGCCCCACGGCATCCGCGAGCTCCGGCATCCCGAACCGAACTTCTTCATCGCCGGCATGAAGAGCTACGGGCGCGCGCCCACCTTCCTGCTGGCGACCGGCTACGAGCAGGTGCGGTCGATCGTCGCGTGGCTTGCGGGCGATGTCGAAGCGGCCGAGCGCGTCGAACTCGTGCTGCCGTCGACGGGCGTCTGCAGCACCGACATCAGTCCGGCGAGCGCGTGCTGCTGAGGTCGGTGAACAGCCCGTGAACGACATCCGCAATCCATCGAAGTCTGTCTATGCTTTCGATGTGACCGAGACCCAGGCCAAGCCCACCGTCCTCTTCGTCTGCGTGCACAACGCAGGCCGCTCGCAGATGGCCGCGGGGTTCCTCAAGGAGCTCTCGGGCGGGCGCGTCGAGGTGCTCTCCGCCGGCTCCGAGCCCAAGGACCAGATCAACCCGATCGCCGTCGAGGCGATGGCCGAAGAGGGCATCGACATCACCGGCAACGTGCCCAAGGTGCTCACCGTCGAAGCCGTGAAGGAATCGGATGTCGTGATCACGATGGGATGCGGCGACACCTGCCCGATCTTCCCCGGCAAGCGCTACGAAGACTGGGAGCTCGACGACCCGGCCGGCCAGGGCATCGAATCGGTGCGTCCCATCCGCGACGACATCAAGCGCCGCATCGAAGCACTGCTCGCCGAGCTCCTGCCCGCGAGCGAGTGATGCCCGGCCCCGCATCCGCCGGGGGAGTCGCCACGAGCGCTGCAGGCGCTGCCCCGCGACTCGGCACCGTCGACCGCCTCCTGCCGGTGTGGATTCTCGCGGCGATGGGCCTCGGCCTCGCACTCTCTCTGCTCGCCCCCGAGTTCGCGGATGCGCTCCACTCGTTCTCGATCGGCTCGGTGAGCGTGCCGATCGCGATCGGACTGCTCGTGATGATGTATCCGGTGCTCGCCAAGGTGCGGTACTCGGATGCGCGCGCCGTCGCCGGCGACCGTCGTCTGCTCGTGTCGTCGCTCGTCATGAACTGGCTCGTCGGCCCGGCGCTCATGTTCGCCCTCGCGTGGCTTCTGCTGCCGGATCTGCCCGAGTACCGCACCGGCCTCATCATCGTGGGCCTCGCGCGGTGCATCGCCATGGTGCTCATCTGGAACGACCTCGCGTGCGGCGACCGCGAAGCCGCCGCGTTCCTGGTGGCCGTCAACTCCGTCTTCCAGGTGATCGCGTTCGGCGCGCTCGGCTGGTTCTACCTGCAGCTGCTGCCGAGTTGGCTGGGGTTGCCCACCACGAGCGCCGACTTCTCGTTCTGGGCGATCACCGCATCCGTTCTCGTCTTCCTCGGCATCCCGCTGCTCGCCGGCTACCTCTCGCGCCGCATCGGCGAACGCACCCGCGGGCGCGACTGGTACGAGAGCCGCTTCCTGCCGCGCATCGGCCCGTTCGCCCTCTACGGCCTGCTGTTCACGATCGTGCTGCTCTTCGCGCTGCAGGGGCGGCAGGTGATCGACCGCCCGTTCGACGTCGCTCGGATCGCGCTGCCGCTCTTGGTGTACTTCGCGCTCACGTTCGCGATCGGCTTCGTGCTGGGCAAGGCGGCGGGCCTCGGATACGAGCGCACGACGACGCTCGCCTTCACCGCAGCCGGCAACAACTTCGAGCTCGCGATCGCCGTCGCCATCGGCACTTTCGGCGCCACCTCCGGCCAGGCCCTCGCCGGAATCGTCGGCCCGCTCATCGAGGTGCCCGCGCTCGTGGGGCTCGTATATGTGGCGCTGTGGTTGCGACCGCGGATGTTCGGCGCGGTCGGTGGGTCGACGTCGTCTGCCTCGTGACTCAGCGTGTGGTCGATCAGGAGGCGATCGGGACTCTCGAGATCGGCAGCCCGTGGGCCGGTGCGTCCCTCACGACGCGTCACCAGCTGAGTCGACGAGAACCGCACCTGTGCCACCACCTCCCGCGTTGAGGGGAGGGGCGGTCTCCGGGCCGCCGCACGATAGCGTCGATCCGACAGCGTGGAAGGGGAGCGGATCGTGGTCGTGCTTCTCGTGCTGGCGCTCATCGCCGTCGTTGTCGTGATGATCGTCTCGAGCGCGATGCTGCGTCGCGATCAGACGCGTGCGCGATCCGGTCGGCAGCCGCGCCACCACCGCGGCGCGCTCATCGCTGTGATCGCGGGAAGTGAGCTCGCGCTGCTCGCGATCATCCTGGGTCTCGTTCTGGTGTGAGGACAGAATCCGTCCTCTACTGGGAGAAGTGCGGGCATCGCGGCATCCGCCTGCCGATCTCGACGAAAGGCTCACCATGACTCTCGCCACCACGACCCACCTCACCCTCCCCGGCAGGCGGACCGCGTCGTCTTCGGGCAGCTGGATTCCGACGGACTGCGCCTCATGGCGTATGGCGCGGGTCGCCCTCGGGGGCCAGCGGCATCCGCATGACGGTGCGCACGAGCGCGCTGG
The DNA here is from genome assembly GCF_011751865.2 of Salinibacterium sp. ZJ70. Lineage (GTDB taxonomy): Bacteria > Actinomycetota > Actinomycetes > Actinomycetales > Microbacteriaceae > Homoserinibacter. The sequence continues at coordinate 1,293,685 of NZ_CP061770.1, forward strand.
CGTGGTCGTCCGCGTCCTGCGTCATCCCGATCCGCTCGGCGACGCGGCGTGAGGCGATGTTCGCGGGATGGATGATCGCGACGAGCTCGTCGGAGCCGATCTCGTCGCGCGCGAGGTCGCGGCAGGCCGCCGCCGCCTCGGTCGCCAACCCGCGACCCTGCCAGCGCGGCAGCACGTGGTAGCCCACCTCGAGTCGCAGAACACCGTTCACCTTCTGCCAGGTGAGCCCGCAGTCGCCCACGAACTCGCCCTGCGGGGTCTCGATGATCCACAGCCCGTAGCCGTGCTCGGCATAGTTGCGCTGATTCCAGGCGATCCATGCCGCCGCCTCGTCGCGCGTCTTCGGAGCAGGGTAGAACGTCATCACCGCGGGGTCGCCCAGCAGCTCGGCCATGGCGTCGAGATCGTCGGCCGTCATCTCGCGGAAGGTGAGCCGGGCGGTGTCGCGGGGGAGCATGTCTCCACGTTATCCGCGCCCTCTGCCTGTGAGACGACCCGAGGATCCGTCGCGCCCGGGCGGAATCGTGCTAGCCTCGCCGCCGTGAAGCTGTGATCGCCCGCCGCGCATCGGTTCGAGTGTCTGCCCTCAGAGGGTGTCGACCCACCGTCGCGCCGGCCGCCGATCACCCCGTCTTCCTCGACGCGCTCTGACGTGCGGCCGCCCGCGATCCTTCGCGGGGATTCCCACGTACGCCTGCCGTCGTGTTCGCGACGGCTGAAGAGAGGGGGCTCTCATGCATGCTCTTCGTCCTGTCATCACCATCCGCGACCTCACCTTCGAGTGGCCCGACGGCTCGGTCGCGCTCTCCGAGGTCAGCGGCACCTTCCCCACCGCACGCACGGGGCTCGTCGGGCGCAACGGCGCCGGCAAGTCGACTCTGCTGCGCCTCATCGCGGGGGAGCTCACGCCCACCGAGGGCGCGATCGAGGTGGCGGGCGAGGTCGGCTACCTGCCGCAGAACCTGCCCATGTCGTCCGCGACGACGATCGCCCAACTGCTCGGCATCCGGGCGACCCTCGACGCGATTCGCGCGATCGAGTCGGGCGACGTCGACGAGCGGCACTTCGAGACGATCGGCGACGACTGGGATGTCGAGGCGCGCGCCGATGACGCTCTCGGTCGCATCGGATTCTCGGCGGCCGACCTCGACCGGCGGGTCACCGAGGTGTCGGGAGGCGAGAGCATGCTCATCGCCCTCACCGGTCTGATCCTGCGTCGCACGCCCATCACACTGCTCGACGAGCCCACGAACAATCTCGACCGGCCGACGCGCGCGCGGCTCGCGGAGCTCGTGGACGGATGGCCGGGGGCGCTCGTCGTGGTGAGCCACGACCTCGAACTGCTCGAGCACATGGAGCACACGGCCGAACTGTACGGTGGCGGGCTCTCGACGTTCGGCGGCCCCTACAGTGCATGGAAGGAGCATCAGAATGCCGAGCAGGCGGCCGCCGCGAACGCCGTTCGGGCGGCGCAGCAGCAGCTCCGAACTGAGAAGCGGCAGCGGATCGAGGCCGAGACGAAGCTCGCCAGGCGCGAGCGCACCGCCGCGAAGGCCGCGCGTGACGGGGGTGTGGCGCGGATCGTCGCGGGCAACCTCAAGAGCAACGCGCAGGTGACGGCTGCGGGCATGCGTGCGACTCTCGATGACCGCCTCGCCTCGGCGCAAGCCGCGCTGGACGACGCGGATGCGCGCGTGCGCGACGACCGGAGCATCCGGCTCGACCTGCCGGATCCGGGTGTGCCGCGCGGGCGCCGCATCGCCGAGCTGAGCGACGGGGTGCGCACGCACATCATCCAGGGGCCCGAGCGCGTGGCCCTCGTCGGGGCGAACGGCTCAGGCAAGTCGACGATGCTTGAGCAGCTGCTCGGGCTGCGGGATGCCGAGGAGGGCCGGCCGCGGGGCGTGCTCGCGACGGATCGCGTGGGGTACCTGCCGCAGAGACTCGATCACCTGAACGGTGTTTCCAGCGCCCTGAACGGCGTTCAGGAGGTCGCGCGCGGAGTCCCCACGGGCGAGGTTCGCAATCAGCTGGCACGTCTGCTGCTGCGGGGCGACAGCGTCGACCGGCCGGTCGATTCGCTCTCCGGTGGGGAGCGGTTTCGGGTGGCTCTCGCGCGGCTGCTGTTCGCTGATCCGCCGGCGCAGGTGCTCATCCTCGACGAGCCGACCAACAACCTCGACATCGAGAGCGTCGAGCAGTTCGCGGAGGCCCTCGACGCCTACCGGGGGGCGCTCGTCGTCGTGAGCCACGATGTGCCGTTCCTGCGCCGCATCGGCATCACGACGGTGCTCGAGCTGACCTCAGATGGGCGTCTCGATGAGCGGCGCGATCTCGACGGATGAGCGGGCGGGGCGCGGGGTCGAGGCCCGCGTCCCGTTGTCGCTGTGCGCCGCGTCAGCTCGCGGGGTCGTAGCCGAACACGCGCAGCTCCTGGTCGCAGCGACATGCAGCTGCGACCTTCGCCGCCCACTCGATCGCCGCATCGCGATCCGGAACCTCGATCACGAGGAATCCACCGGTGAGGTGCGACCCCGGATAGGTGCCCTCGGAGGCTGCGCCGTCCGCGGCGACGCGCACGGGGGCGACCGAGTCGTCGATGCCGCCGCCGAACACGTAGGCGCCTGCCGCTTTCAGCTCCTCGATCACGGCGTGCGAATCGACGCTCGACTGCTCGAACTCATCCGGCGTCAGCTGCATCGCCTCGGCGGGGAAGGAGATCAGGTACGTGGCCATCCTCGATCGTCGCACCGGCGACGGGCAGGCGAAAGGGGGCAACGGCGGAAGCTGTATGTCTCTGCTCCGCAGGCGCACGGCGACGCGATCGCCGATGTCCTTGCCCAGCTTCTTCCGCGCCTGCGCGGTGAGCGACAGCATGAGCTCGCCCGCGCCCGTGGGCAGCAGCCCCACATTCGGCAGTGAGGCCGCCGGCGTCTGGCAAGGGTCGTGACGCCACCGGGGCGCATTGGTAGCGTGTGCGGATGCCGGGGACCGTCGCCGATCTGCTCCCGCTCACCACGGAGCGCCTCATCCTGCGCCTGCATCGCCCCGATGACGCCGGGTGGCTGCGACGCGTGTTCATGCGACCGGATGTCGACCGCTACCTGCTGCGCACCTGGACCGAGGAGGATGCCGCCGCGCGGGCTGCCGAGAGGCTGGCACGCACCGATCTGGATGGCGAGACCGGCGCCCTCTCGCTCGTCGTCGAGCATGACGGCGCCCCGGTCGGCGATCTCGTGCTGTGGCTCACGGATGCCGAGCACCGCGTCGCCGAGATCGGCTGGGTCATCGATCCGGAGCACAGCGGACGGGGGTTCGCGCGCGAATCGGTTGCGGCGCTGCTCGACCTCGCGTTCGAGCACTGCCGGCTGCACCGCGTCGCCGCGCAGATGGACGCGCGCAACACTCGCTCTGCTCGACTCGCGGAGTCGGTGGGCATGCGGCAGGAGGCGTTCCTGCGTCAGGACTGCTGGAACAAAGGCGAGTGGACCGACACCCTCATCTTCGGGATGCTCGAGAGCGATCGCGCGTCGGTCAGCGGGGCGTCACGTCGAGAGTGATCTGCCCGATCGGGAACACCGAGTAGATGATGGGGCGAGTGCGACCTCGTATGTGCCGTCAGTGCGCCTCAAGGACGCGCGCGAGCGATTCGAGCGCATCCATCGGGTCCCCGACGGGGATGAACACGGATGAGGTCACGCCCGCCTCCCCGAGTTCGCGGATGCGCGCCCGCACCGTCTCCGGGGTGCCGGCGAGCGACAGCCGCGCGACCCACTCCTCGGGCATCCGCGCCGTGAACTCCTGGCGGCTCGCGCAGCTCGCGCGGAACGCGGCGAACTCGCCCGCGATGTCGAGCGGCGCGAGGTGCGGAGCCCAGTCGGGTTCGCCGATCCACTGCAGGCCAGGGCGCACGGCGTCGAAGGCAGTGGCATCGTCATCGGCAATCGCGCCGACGTTGTAGGCGACGAGGCGGTGCGGGCGCGTCGCGCCGATCTGCGCGAGCGAGGCGCGCGCGTACTCGGGGGTGGTGGGCTCCGCGAGGATGCTGCCGTCGGCGATCCGGCCGGATGCTGCGAGCGACCGCGGCCCGCGGGCGCCGACCAGCAGGTCGGGAATGACAGAGGGTCGGGCGCTCGGGTCGAGTGCGAACGCGTCCAACGTCACCGCGAGGTTCTGCGCGGTGACCGTCTCGCCCCGCAGCAAGGCGCGAAGAGCTTCGACGTGAGCCTCCAGGAACGACAGCGGCCGATCGGGCCACGCACCCACCTGGCGCATCCAGTCCGGCATCCCATGCCCGATTCCGAGATCGAGCCGGCCGGGGAACATGCTTGCGAGCGTCGCCGCCTCCATCGCCGCAAACGCGACGTTGCGCACTGCCGCGGGGAGGATGCCGATGCCCACCCGGATGCGCTCGGTCGCCGCGAGCACCGTCGCCGCCTGCGCGATCCCGCCCCGGAACCCGAGGTCTTCGACCACCCACAGCTCATCGAATCCGAGCCGCTCTGCACGCCGAGCGAACTCGAGCACGAGCGCGGCATCCAGGCCACGGGGAAGCATCACACCGATCGCGGGCATGGTCATCATCGACTCCTTCGAGGTGGTGGCACGCAGGCGCGTGTGCCGCTCAGGCTAGCGACCGCTCGGCTCTGGAGCGCGATGTGGTGCCAGAGATCAGTGGGCGCAGACCGTCGGCATGGGTGCTGTGCCGTGCTCGAGATGGCTTTCGGCGGTACTGCCACGAGTTGTCATGCGACCGCGTCACAGCAGGGTCCCTGGCGTCGGACTGACCGTTTCTCCATCTCCGGGCCGCCCGGTGAAACCGCCTGTCGCTGTGTGTCAGCGGGGATGCGGGATGGAGCGACTACCGTGGAACCTATGCCTGACACTGCCGGCGAGCGCCCCGACAAGACCGAAACCCAATCTGATGCCTCCGTGGACGCGGTGACCTTCGCCGACCTCGGACTCAGCGATGCCGTACTCAAGGCGGTCAAAGACATCGGCTACGAGACGCCTTCCGCCATCCAAGCGGCCACCATCCCGCCGCTCCTTGCTGGCCGCGACGTCGTCGGCCTCGCTCAGACGGGCACCGGCAAGACAGCCGCCTTCGCGTTGCCCATCCTGTCGCGCCTCGACGTGACACAGAAGACGCCGCAGGCTCTCGTGCTCTCGCCCACCCGCGAGCTTGCGCTGCAGGTGAGCGAAGCCTTCGAGGTGTATGCCGCACACATGCGCGGAGTCAACCTGCTTCCCATCTACGGCGGCCAGGCGTACGGCGTGCAGCTGTCCGCGCTGCGCCGCGGCGTGCATGTCGTCGTCGGCACGCCCGGTCGCATCATGGATCACCTCGCGAAGGGCACCCTCGACCTCTCCGAGCTGAAGTATCTCGTGCTCGATGAGGCCGACGAGATGCTGAAGATGGGCTTCGCTGAGGATGTCGAAACCATCCTCGCCGACACCCCCGCCGACAAGCAGGTCGCCCTGTTCTCTGCGACCATGCCGCCCCAGATCCGACGCATCGCCAAGAAGTACCTCAACGACGCTGAGGAGGTCACGGTTGCGAGCAAGACCACCACCTCGGCTAACACCACCCAGCGCTACCTGATGGTGTCGTACGCGCAGAAGGTCGACGCGCTCACCCGAATCCTCGAGGTGGAGAACTTCGAGGGCATGATCATCTTCGTTCGCACCAAGAACGAGACAGAAGCACTTGCCGAGAAGCTGCGCGCGCGCGGCTACTCCGCGGCAGCCATCAGCGGCGATGTCGCCCAGGCGCAGCGTGAGCGCACCGTCAACCAGCTGAAGTCGGGCAAGCTCGACATCCTGGTGGCAACGGACGTCGCCGCCCGCGGACTCGACGTCGACCGCATCAGCCACGTCGTCAACTTCGACATTCCGATCGACACCGAGTCGTATGTGCACCGCATCGGGCGCACCGGTCGTGCCGGCCGCAGCGGTGCCGCGATCAGCTTCGTCACACCACGCGAACGCCGCCTGCTCGATGCCATCGAGCGCGCCACCCGCCAGCCGCTCACCCAGATGCAGCTGCCGTCGGTCGATGACGTCAACGTGACGCGCCTCGCCCGTTTCGACGACGCGATCACTGCGGCACTCGGCCAGCAGGAGCGCATCGCCGAGTTCCGCGACATCATCGGCCACTACGTCGAGCATCACGATGTTCCCGAGGCGGATGTCGCTGCTGCACTGGCCATCGTCGCCCAGGGCGAAACGCCTCTGCTGCTGTCCGCCGATGATCTGCGTTTCCAGCGACACGAACGCGAGGAGCGCGGCGAGCGTGGCTCGCGCGGCGCGACGGGGGAGCGCACAGAGCGGCGCGCCCGTTCCACGAAGCCGATGGCGCCCTACCGCATCGAGGTCGGCAAGCGGCATCGCGTCGAGCCCCGCCAGATCGTGGGCGCGCTTGCCAACGAGGGGGGCCTCAGCCGCGACGACTTCGGGCACATTCAGATCCGGCCGGACTTCTCGATCGTCGAACTGCCGGCCGATCTTCCCGGCAACGTGCTCGCCAAGCTCCAGGACACCCGGATCAGCGGCAAGCTCATCGAGATCAAGCCCGACCGCCGCGGCGGCGCCGGCCGTGCCGATCGTGAGGGCCGTGGCGAGGGGCGCGAGCGCGCGCCGCGGTAAGGCTTCGACGCTCCGCTGATCCCAACGGCTCAAGACGCAAGGAACGGCCCTCCCGCTGTAAGCAGGAGGGCCGTTCCTTGTCTCGGGTTCTGGATCCGTCTAGCTGTAGTTCCCCGGGACGTTGTGATCGTTTGAGGTAGCGAAGACCTCCGTGGACGATGTGGGTTACCACACTCAAATCGTCAACACGGAGGTCTTCGTGACTCACGCTAATGCGCCTTTGGCGCCGGAGGGCAGGCTTCGGCTGGCCCGGCTGATCATCGAGCAGGGTTGGTCGGTTCGTCGGGCGGCGGAACGGTTCCAGTGTTCGCCTGCGACGGCTGCGAAGTGGGCGGCCCGGTATCGGGCGGGGATTCCGATGACAGATCGTAGCTCGCGCCCGCACCGGTCGCCGTCTCGTTGCCCGAAGCGGTTGGAGCGGCGGATCATCGCGCTGCGGTTCAGTCGACGTTGGGGGCCGCACCGCATCAGCTATCACCTCGGTGTTCCCCGTTCGACGGTCGGACGCGTTCTCGAGCGCTATCGGATGCCGTTGCTGCAGCATCTGGATCAGAGCACCGGCCTCCCGGTCCGCAAACCGCGATCCATCCGCTATGAGAAGGCCCGGCCCGGTGAGCTGGTGCATGTCGATATCAAGAAACTGGGCCGCATCCCCAACGGCGGCGGGCATCGCATGCTCGGCCGCACCGCCGGGAACCGCAACAACAAGAAACAGGGACGCGGCTACTCGTTCCTGCACCACGCGGTCGATGACTACTCCCGGCTGGCCTACTCAGAGATCCACACCGACGAACGCCGCGAGACCGCGGCCGGATTCTGGATCCGCGCCAGAGCGTTCTTCCAACAGGCAGGCTTCGAGGTCGAGGCGGTGATGACCGACAACGGGCCCTGCTACCGATCCCACCTCTTCGCCACCGCACTCGGCCAGGCCCGGCACATCTTCACCCGCCCCTACCGACCCCAGACCAACGGCAAAGTCGAACGCTTCAACCGCACCCTCGCCACCGAATGGGCCTACGCCCGCACCTACACATCCGACGAAGCCCGAGCAGCCGACTACCCCGCCTGGCTACATCACTACAATCACCACCGACCCCACACCGGCATCGGAGGCCTCACACCCTCAACCCGCGTTCACAACCTCACGGGGAACTACATCTAGCTCCTGGACGGGTGTCTGGAGACCCCATCTGTCGGGCTGACAGGATTTGTCCCCACCGCCTACCCCAACCGCCGCTGCGCGGCGCTCGGGGCCCCTCGGCGGCGTGGGCCCACCTGCTCGCAGGTGCAGATCTACCCGGCTCGACCCAACGAAAAAGGGCCACCCGAAGGTGACCCTTTTTCGTTCTGTCGGGCTGACAGGATTTGAACCTGCGACCCCTTGACCCCCAGTCAAGTGCGCTACCAAGCTGCGCCACAGCCCGTGGCTTGTGCCGTTCCCGGCACGAACATCTACATTACCGTGTCTTTCGACCTCCGGATGACGCGAGGGGAATCCCGCGCGTGTCTGGCGTTTCGGAAGGCTCGGGAGGAGAATCGCAGGGGCGGCGCCGAGGGCGGCGTCCGAGGAGGTTGACGATGACTCTGACGCTCAATCCGTACATCAATCTGGTCGCCCAGGCGCGGGAAGCACTGGCCCACTACCGGGGGATCTTCGGGGGAGAGGTGAACATGTCGACGTTCGCCGAAGGCGGCGCCCCCGTGGACCCATCAGAGGCGGAGCTGATCATGCACGGGCAGCTCGACACCCCCGACGGCTTCACGCTCATGGTCTCCGACGTGCCGACCGGCATGCCGCACACCACCGGAACGAGCATCTCGGTGTCGCTCTCGGGTGACGACGGCGAGAAGCTCCGCCGCTTCTGGGACGGCCTCCTCGAGGGGGGAACGGTCACCGTGCCGCTCGAGACAGCACCCTGGGGCGACGCGTTCGGGATGCTGACGGACCGCTTCGGCGTCGACTGGCTCGTGAACATCTCCGACCCCGTCGGGGCGCCCGAGCTCGGCGGTCACGACTGAGCGGCCACCAGCCGGGCCCGTTCCGCCGAACGATCGCGTGGCTGTCGCGCACGCGCCTGTTCCGCAGCCTCGGCCCGACGATGATGCCTGCCATCGAGCGGGTGGGGCGGCTGTTCACCGGCACCCGCGGCACGCCCATCAGCGGTGTCATCGTGCCGTCGCTCACCCTGCACACGGTTGGCGCACGCAGCGGTGAACCGCGCACCACGCCCCTCATGTGCCTGCCCGAGCCCGACGGCACGATCGTCGTCGTCGGCTCCAACTTCGCCCGCCCCACACACCCCGCGTGGACCTTCAACCTGCTCGCGCATCCGGATGCCGAGATCGACTTCCGCGGTGAGCGTCGCGCCGTGCGGGCGCAGGTGATCGACGGCTCCGAGCGGGAGGAGGTATGGCAGAGGCTCGAGCAGCAGTGGCCCGGCTATCGCGACTACGAGCGCTCGTCGGGGCGCGAGCTGCGGATGTTCCGGCTCACGCCGCGCTGAACCGCGGCGACCAGCGGTCAGCCGGCGCGCATCGCGGCGCGCTCCGGGTGGCGATCGAACCACTCCGCCACGTACCAGCAGGTGGGGGTGATCGTGCGTCCGGAACGTTCGACGTCGTCGACCGCGAACTGCACGAGCTCCGCCGCATATCCGTGCCCGCGGTGCTGCGGAACGGTCACCGTGTGGTGGAACACGACGCTCGGGCCCTGGTCGCGGTACTCGAGCACGCTCACGATCGCGCCGTCCTTGCGCATCGTGTAGCGGTGCGCATCCGGTTCGTGAGTCATCTCGATGGCCATGCGCCCAGCGTACGCATGGGTCGCCTCGATAGCCTGGGGCGGTGGGTATTCGAGACATTCCTCTGACGACGATCGACGGCCAGGCGACCACCCTCGCCGAGTATGCGGACAAGGCTGTGCTGGTGGTCAACGTCGCCTCGCGCTGCGGCCTCACCCCGCAGTACGAGAAGCTCGAGCAGCTGCAGCGCGAGTACGGCGACCGCGGTCTCACGGTGCTCGGATTCCCGTGCAACCAGTTCCTCGGCCAGGAGCCGGGCTCCGCTGAGGAGATCAAGGAGTTCTGCTCCACCACCTACGGCGTCAGCTTCCCGCTCATGGAGAAGGTGCGGGTGAACGGCATCCACAAGCACCCGCTGTACGCCCAGCTCACGCAGGTTCCGGACGAGGACGGCAAGGCCGGACGCGTGAAGTGGAACTTCGAGAAGTTCGTCATCGCACCCGATGACACGGTGCACCGCTTCCGTCCGCAGACGCAGCCGGACGACCCGGCCGTGATCGCCGCGATCGAGTCGGCGTTGCCGGAGGCCGAGTCGGCTTAGCCAGCCACGGCCCCCGTCGTCAGACGGGGGAGATGTCGGGTGCCGGCATGCCCAGCTCGCGCAGCGCCGCCCGCGCAGCGAGCCAGCCCGACTGCCCGTGCACGCCCGGCCCGGGCGCTGTGGAGGCGGAGCACAGCCACACACCGGGAAGCGGCGTGCGCCACGGTGTCGCCGAGAGTCGCGGGCGCGCCACGAGCTGACGGAACGACGCCGCGCCTGCCGCGATATCGCCGCCGACGTCGTTGACGTCGTGCCGTTCCACGTCCTGGGCGCTGCGCGACGACACCGCGAGGATGCGGTCGCGCACCCCCGGAGCGAAGCGCTCGAGCTCGGAGATGATCGCCTCGCTCCGGTCGACGGGCGAGCCGTGCGGCACGTGCGTGTACGTCCACAGCACGTGGTGGCCGCCGGGGGCCCGTGTCGAGTCGACGACGCTCGGCTGGGAGACGAGCACGTACGGGCGCACCGGATGCCGGCCCGCCGCGACCTCCGCCTCGGCACGCGCGATGTCCGCCCGCGTACCCCCGAGATGCAGCGTCACCACATCGTTGAGGGCCGGGTCTGCCCACGGCACCGGCCCGTCGAGTGCGAGGTCGACCTTCGCGGCGCCGTCGCCGTAGCGGAAGCGCCGCAGCATCCGCGCGTAGCCTCCCGGCAGCCGGCCCTCGGCCATCCGCGCGAACGCCCGCGGCGTCACATCGAGCATCACCACGTCGGCGTCGAGCTCGTCGAGCGAACGCACCTCGGCACCCGTCTCGATCACCCCGCCGTGGGCGCGCAGGTCGTCGGCGAGCACCTCGGCGATGCGGCCGCTGCCGCCGCGCACCACAGGCCAGCCGACCGTGTGGGCGAGCGTACCGAGCACGAGTCCCGGCGCCGCGGCCCCGAGGTCCGGCAGGCGGCGGATGGCGTGCGCGATCACTCCGGTGAGCAGGGCGGGCGCTTCCTCGCCCCGGAACCCCAGGTTCCACGCGGGGCCTCCCTGGTGCAGGATCCGCAGGCCGAGCGTCGTGAGCGTCGCGAGGTGGCGCGGGGGAAGCACCGATGAGCCGGCGATCGCCGTGAGCTCACGCGCCCGATCCACAAGCGGTGCGAAGATCCGCCGCCACGCCGCGCCATCCGCGCCGAGCGCATCCGCGGTGCGATCGAGGGAGCGGTACGCGAGCGCCGAACGGCCCGGTTCGATCGGCTGCGCGTACGACACCTCGGGCGTCAGCAGCTCGAGTCGCGAGGCGAGGCCGAAGCGCACGAAGAAGTCGCTCGCCGCCGCCATCGGGTGCACAGCCGAGCACACATCGTGCCGGTAGCCGGGCAGCGTCAGCTCGCGCGTGGCCGTTCCGCCTCCGATGTCCGACAGCCGTTCGCGCACGGTCACCTCGAGGCCCGCGCGGGCGAGGGCGACTGCTGCGGCGAGACCGTTCGGCCCGGAGCCGACGATGATCGCGCGTCTCGTGGCCATACGCAACCGTATCGCCGACCACAGCGGATCGGACTACTCTCCGTCGCATGGAGTGGTTCGGCACCACCGACTACGATTTCGCGCGCGAAGTGCTCCAGCGGGGCGTCGCGGCGATCTTCGTCGTGGCGTTCCTCTCGACGCTCTTCCAGTTCCCCGCGCTCCTCGGTGAGCGCGGGCTGCTTCCTGTCGACCGCTATCTCACGCGCTCGATCGCCCGCGGCCAGCCCACGATCTTCCGCTGGCGCTACTCGGATCGGATGCTGCGCGCCCTGTGCATCGTGGGGATCGTGTTCGGTCTCGCACTCGTCGCGGGCCTGCCGCAGCTGGGGCCTGCGTGGGTTCCGCTCGTGTGTTTCCTCGTGATGTGGGCGCTCTATCTGTCGATCGTGTGCGTCGGGCAGACGTTCTACGCGTTCGGATGGGAGTCGCTGCTGCTCGAGGCGGGCTTCATCGTCGCGTGGCTCGGGTCGAATGAGACCGCCACCCCCATCGCCGTCATCTTCTTCGTGCGGTGGCTCGTGTTCCGGATGGAGTTCGGCGCGGGCATGATCAAGATGCGCGGCGACCGCTCCTGGCGCGACCTCACGGCCCTCATGTACCACCACGAGACCCAGCCGATGCCCGGTCCGCTGAGCCGCTACGCGCACCTCCTGCCGGGCTGGGTGCATCGCCTCGAGGTGCTCGGCAATCATTTCGCGCAGCTCGTCGTTCCGTGGTTCCTGTTCGCGCCGCAGCCGATCGCCTCGTTCGCCGCCGCGTTCATCATCGCCACACAGCTGTGGCTCGTGGTGACGGGCAACTTCGCATGGCTCAACTGGCTCACGATCGTGCTCGCCTTCGCCGCGATCGACGACGCCGTCGTGCACGCGCTCATCCCCGCGTGGCCGACCGAGGCCGGGCCGGATGCGATGCCGCTGTGGTGGGGGATCCCCGTGCTGCTCGTGGTGATTCTGCTCGTGGTGCTCAGCTGGCATCCAGCCCGCAACCTCGTGGCCCGGCGTCAGCTCATGAACGCGAGCTTCAACCGCTTCCACCTCGTGAACGCGTACGGCGCCTTCGGCTCCGTATCGCAGGTGCGCTACGAGGTGATCGTCGAGGGCACCCAGGCCGAGTACCCCGACGAGGCATCCGAGTGGCGCGCCTACGAGTTCCACGGCAAACCGGGTGACCCCGCCCGCGTCCCGCGTCAGTTCGCGCCGTACCATCTGCGGCTCGACTGGCTCATGTGGTTCCTCGCACTCGGGTCACCCGACGACGCCTGGTTCGACGTGCTGCTGCGCCGGCTGCTGGAAGCCGACCGACCCACTCTGCGACTGCTGCGCATCGACCCGTTCCGCGGGGAGAGGCCGCGCTGGGTGCGCGCGACGGTGTACGTGTACCGATTCTCGACGCACGAGGAGCACCGACGCACGAGACTCATCTGGATCCGGGACCCGGTCGCTGTGAGCCACCCACCGCGGCGCCTCGCCGCACGCTGAACTCGCGGGAACGGGCGGCTACACCTCGTCGCGCCCGCGCAGTCGCTCGATCTCGCGCCGATCACGCTTCGTGGGGCGCCCTGCGCCGCGGTCGCGCACCGCGAACACCGTGCGCTCCTCCTTCGGCGGGGGAGCGGGAGTCAGATCCTCGAACGCGGGGGCCGCGAGTGCCGCGCTCACGCGTTTGGTGAGCAGCTGGCGCACCACGAGGATGCGCGTGCCGTGGCCCGTCACCACGCGCACCTCCATGCCCGGCCGCACTACCTGCGACGGCTTCGCCGTCTCGCCGCCGACCTTCACATGCCCCGCCTTGCAGAGCGCCGTCGCCGCCGAGCGCGACTTCGTCACGCGCACTGCCCACAGCCAGGCGTCGACGCGCGCCCCCGCGTCAGCCATGCTGGTCCGTCCGATCAGTCCGGCCCGGCCGCGGCGCGCGCAGGGGCTCGCCCTCACTGCGCACGCGGTCCACGAGCTCCCGCCACGGGCCGTACACCTCGCGCTCGGGAAGCACCGCCCTACGCGAGGGCTCCGGTGCACGCACCTCGATGAGCCACACGAAGCGGTCAGGCTCCGCTGCGGCGTCCTCGACGCGGTCCCACGGACAGGCGCTCACGATCGGCTCCCACGCCTCGACGTCGCGGGTCTCCACACGCCAGCCGCGTCGCACCCCGGCGATGCCGCCCGTGCGGATCACGCGGATGACGACGGCGGGCGCGGTGGAATCGGGCGCGCCGGAGTCGGGTGCGCGGTCAGCTGCCTCCGCCATCCGTCGTCACTCCCACACCGTCCCAGGCCGCTCGCACGGCGTCGACCTCCGTCGACACCTCACCGTAACGCGCGGATGCGGCGCGCACCGTCGCAGCGGCGAACGTCGCGAAGTCGGCCGTCGCGGAGAGCGGCGCCGTGATCGTGTCGTACCAGATGCGCCCCGCGCGCTCCCAGGCGCCACCGCCGAGAGCATCCGCCACGAGGAAGAACGCGTGATTCGGGATGCCGGAGTTGATGTGCACGCCGCCGTTGTCCTCGGATGTCACGACGAAGTCGCGCATGTGCGCTGGCTGCGGATCGCGTCCGAGCACGTCGTCGTCATACGCGGTTCCGGGTGCCCGCAGCGAGCGGAGGGCGCTGCCTTCGACTTCGTCGGTGAAGAGGCCCTCGCCGATGAGCCAGCTCGCCTCGGCCGCGCTCTCGCCGCGCGCACGCTGCTCCACGAGGGCGCCGAACACATCGGCGATCGACTCGTTGAGCGCGCCGGACTGCCCCAGATACTCGAGCCCAGCCGTGTGCTGGATCACCCCGTGTGCGAGCTCATGGCCGATGATGCTCAGCGAGCCAGCGAATCCCGCGAACACCTCGCCGTCGCCGTCGCCGAAGACCATCCGCTCGCCGTCCCAGAACGCGTTGTCGTACAGCTCGCCATAATGCACGGTCGCACGCAGGCGCATGCCGAGACCGTCGGCCGAGTTGCGTTCGAACTGCTCGGAGAACAGGTCGAACGTCGCCCCGAGGCCGTCGTAGGCCTCATCAGCCGCATGGTCGCCCGTCGAGTCGTCGCCCTCGGTGCGCACCACGCGACCCGGCAGCTCCTCCCGGTTCTCGGCATCCGAGATCTCGCGATCCGGTGCGTCGGTCAGCTCGACGATGAGCGAATCACCGTCGACGCTCAGCTCGAGGCGTGCCGAGCGGCGCGGGGCGTCCATTCGCAGAGTGCGCCGAGCGGCGCGCGACGCGGTCGGAAAGCGATCCGCGCCGGATGAGGCCAGTCGCGCGAGCAGATACGGGGGGACGATGCTGCGAGCCATGCGGGGAGACTATGCGCCGCCCATGACAGCGCGGCACCCCCTTGTGTCATATGCCGTCGCACACGCGGCGCGCATGAAGCTGCGCTCGTTAGGCTGACGCCATGACCCGCGCCCCTCACGATCCGCGCGCCCGCCGACCGCACGGTCCGGGCGACGCATGGGTCGACGGACCCCGCGGTCGCTACTGGGGCAAGTTCGGCGCGGCAGGGCTGCTGCTTGCGCACCCCGACGCGGGCGTGCTGCTGCAGCTCCGGGCCGAATGGAGCCACCTGGGCGGCACGTGGGGGATTCCCGGGGGTGCCGTGCACGATGAGCACGAGACGCCCGAGCAGGCGGCGCTGCGCGAGGCGAACGAGGAAGCGGGCGTTCCCGTCGATCAGGTGCGTGTTCTCGCCACAAGCGTCTTCGACGTCGGCTACTGGTCGTACACGACGGTGCTCGCGCGCGCCGAGAGCGTCATCGAGCCCGTCATCGGCGATGCCGAATCGATCGCTCTGCGCTGGGTGCCGTTCGACGAGGTCGAAGGGCTTCCCCTGCACCCGGGCGTCGCGGCGTCCTGGCCCGACCTGCGGGCGCAGCTCGCGGCGAGCGACCCCGCCTTCGCCGACGCCTGACGGCGGCTCGCGAGCCGCGTGACAGCGCGACTCAGGCGCTGACGAGCGCGTCCTGCTCGGCTTCGCGCGCGAGCGCGGCCTTCCACGCGACGAGGCCGCGCACCGTCGCGTCCTCATCCTCGGCGAGGTCGTCCATGACATCAGCGGGAACGAAGAAGTTCACCGCAACCCAGCCGCGCACCGTCGGCGACTCGTCGCGCGCGAGCTCCCGCAGCACATCGCACGGCGCCGCGTTGTTGCGAGCAACGCACGCGCGCACGCCTTCGTCCTCGTCGCGTGCGAGCGCCTCGAACACATCCACGGGAGTGTTGTACGAGCTCGCGACCGACTCGCGGATGCGGGGCTTCGGGTCTGCCGCAAGCAGACGCAGGCGGCGGATCTTGGACTCGGTCACCGGGGGAGCCGGGTGCAGCGCCGCGACCTCCTCGGGCGTCAGCATGCTCGGGGCCATGGCGCGCATCTGCGCGCGCTGGGCAGGGGTGTTGAACCGGATGCACGACATGCATCCACGGTAGTCCTGGCGCCTGAGGTGCGCAGGCGTGCCCCCGGCGTGCCCTGTGGAGATCCGAGTCCCTCTCGAACGCTGGGGCGCGAGACTAGAGTGATCACGAGGGAGGACGCATGACTGCTGTGAGCTCGCGGATCGTCACGGTTCCCAACGCGCTCAGCGTCCTGCGGCTCGTCCTCATCCCCGTCTTCCTGGGGCTCCTCGGGGCGTCGCAGTTCGGCTGGGCGCTGCTGGTGATCGTCGTGTCGAGCCTCACCGACTTCGTCGACGGGTGGATCGCGCGCCGCTTCGACCAGATCAGCCGGCTCGGTCAGCTGCTCGACCCGGCCGTCGATCGGCTCTTCATCTTCTCGACCCTCATGGGGCTCGCCTGGATCGGGCTGCTGCCGTGGTGGCTGGTCATCATCATCGTGTCGCGCGATGTCGTGCTGCTGGTGCTCGGCATCGTGCTCGCCAACATCGGGTACGGGCCCCTGCCAGTGCACCACCTCGGCAAAGCGGCCACCTTCGCGCTGCTGTTCGCACTTCCGACGATCGTGCTCGGAGCGGCAGCGCCCGCGATCGCGCCGTTCAGCGATCCGCTCGGCTGGGCGCTCGCGCTGTGGGGTGCATTCCTGTATTGGTGGGCCGGCGCGGTGTACATACGCGAGACGGCACGATTGGTGAGAATCGCACGGGTGTCGGACGCGGCCTCATCCGATAGCCTGGACACGTGAAGGAGGGCGCCATGAGTGACGACGCCACAAACGGCCCGGATGCGGTGAAGGCTGCCGCCACCTCGGGTGCGGTGTCCAACGACACCACCGCGCATTTCACCGACGAGTTCCGCATGCAGCTCGCTGCCCTCGAGGCGGGTGTCACCCGCGACGAGCAAGAGGCCATCGCGGCACTGCCCGCGGGCTCGGCGCTGCTCGTCGTCCGCCGTGGACCCAATGTGGGTGCGCGCTTCCTCCTCGACGCGGACGTGACGGTCGCCGGCCGCCACCCCGACGCCGACATCTTCCTCGACGACGTCACGGTGTCGCGCCGTCACGCTGAGTTCGTCCGCACCGGCAGCGCATTCCAGGTGCGCGATCTCGATTCGCTCAACGGCACGTACTTCGATGGCGTGCGCATCGACTCGGCTCTGCTGAGCGACGGCGCCGAGGTGCAGGTGGGCAAGTTCCGTCTCACGTTCTACGCATCCCGCGCCGATCGCGGTGCTGCGCACTGATGCCAGCGACCTCCGCTGCCCGCGCGACGGGTGCCCCGCAGCTCTTGAGCATCGGGCAGGTGCTGGCACGACTCAACCCTGAGTTCCCCGACCTCAGCCCGTCGAAGCTGCGCTTCCTCGAGGAGCGCCAGCTCATCACGCCGAGCCGCACCGAGTCGGGCTACCGCAAGTTCTCGCCCGCTGATGTCGAGCGCCTGCGGCTCGTGCTCTCGATGCAGCGCGACTACTACCTGCCGCTCAAGGTGATCCGCACCTACCTCGACGAGCTCGACGCCGGTCGCGAGCCGGTTCTGCCCGGCGGCATCACGGTCACCGCGCCGTCGATGCTCCCCGCCGAGCGGCGGATGTCGCGCGACGAACTCATCCGCGAGGCGGGCGCGAACGCGATGCTCCTGCAGGATGCCGTCTCGTCGTCGCTCATCGTGCCGGCGGAGTACTACGGCGAGGACGCCCTCGCCGTGCTCAAGTCGCTCGTGGAGCTGCAGCGCAGTGGCATCGAGCCGCGTCACCTGCGCGGTTTCCGTGCCGCAGCGGAGCGCGAGCTCGGTCTCATCGAGTCCGCACTCATCCCGATTTCGCGTCGCAAAGACGCCTCCAGCCGCGCCAAGGCGCAGGAGCTCGCGCGCGAGATCGCGGGCCAGCTCGAGGTCGTCCGATCGAGTCTCATCCGCTCGGCACTCGGCCGCCTGTAGATCTTCCGACTATTTCACCGCGACACGCCGCGCACTCGAGCGGATGTGATTGATGGTGCCCCTCCGGGTGAGTACGGTGGAGAACGACAGCAAGTCTGAACTTCAACTTCAACCTGAAGGTCAGCTTCGCGAGAAGTTCAGACGAAGGAGGACGGTCGGGATGAGCGACATGAACGAACACGGCAGCGCGGCGAACGCGCTGGGTTCAGGACCGCGCTACGACCTCGGCCTGCTCTTCACCGACGGGCTCCCCGACCTCGACGCCGACGCGGGCTACCGCGGCACCGTCGCGGCCCGCGCCGCCGGCATCAGCTACCGCCAGCTCGACTACTGGGCCCGCACCGGACTCGTCGAGCCCACCGTCCGCGGTGCGGCTGGCTCCGGTTCGCAGCGCCTCTACGGCTTCCGCGACATTCTCGTGCTCAAGCTCGTCAAGCGCCTCCTCGACACCGGCATCTCGCTGCAGCAGATCCGCACCGCCATCAACCAGCTGCGCGAGGCGGGCGTCAGAGACCTCGCCCAGACGACGCTCATGTCCGACGGCGCGAGCGTCTACCTGTGCACCTCGGACGACGAGGTCATCGACCTCGTGAGCCGCGGTCAGGGCGTCTTCGGCATCGCCGTCGGCAAGGTGCTGCGCGAGGTCGAGACGAGCCTCGTCGAGCTCGAGACCGCGACGGTCGACCCGTCCGACGAACTGGCGGCTCGCCGCGCCAAGCGCGCGAGCTGACGAACTCCGCGCGCGGCCCGTCTCAGGACGGGCCATTCGCATATCCGGGCGCCTGCTCGGCAACCGGCCGCCCGACCCCGTTGTGCAGGAACCCCGATCGGTTGTGCAGGAACCCCGACCCCGTTGCGCAGGAACCCCGATCGGTTGTGCAGGAACCCCGATCGGTTATGCAGGAACATCCGGATGCGGTCAAGTCGGCAGGGTTGATTCGCGTAGGCGAACCCCGGATGAACAGCGCGTCTCCTGCATAACCGCAAACCGTTCCTGCATAACCGCAAACCGTTCCTGCATAACCGCAAGCCGGTCCTGCGTAACGGGGACGGGCCGGGGGAGACGGGAACCGCCGGGAGCGGGGCGCGGGCCTCAGTTGGAGGGCTGGATCTCGCTGATGCGCGACGTGCGCAGCACGCGCTCAAGCAGCAGATCGAAGTTGTGCGCCATCTCCTGCGCGCCCTCGCCGGGCCAGACATGCAGGGGCTTCGCAGCACCCTGCGCCTGCTGCAGCGAGGTGCGCTCCGGCAGCTGAGGGGCCAGGACGAGCGGCCCGAACATGTCGCGCAGCTCCTTGATGCGGAACTGGTGCTCGAGCGACTGCACGCGGGCGCGGTTCACCACGATGCCGAGCGGCTGCAGACGCGGCGAGATGCCGCGGCGGATCTCCTCGATGGCACGCAGCGCGCGGTCGGCGGCAGCCACCGAGAACAGGCCGGGCTCCGTCACGACGGCGACACGATCAGATGCAGCCCACGCGGTGCGGGTGAGGGCGTTGAGACTCGGCGCGCAGTCGATGAGCACGAGCTCGTACTCGTTCTCGAGGTGGGCGAGCGCCTCCTCGAGCTTCCAGATGTCGCGGATCGACGGGTGCGGTCCGTCGAAGTTGATCGCCGACGGCGACCCGATGAGAACGTCGATCTTGCCGGCGCGGCCGCGCGTCCAACCCGACGGGGCGATCGCCGAGCGCACGATCTTCTCCTTCGGAGACGCGAGCACATCGGCGATGTTGAGGTGTCCGGCGACGTCGATATCCATGCCGGTCGACACATCGGACTGCGGATCGAGGTCGACCACGAGTGTCGAGACACCTCGAGCGAACGCCGCGGACGCCAATCCGAGCGTCACGGTGGTCTTTCCCACGCCCCCCTTGAGGGAGCTGACGCTGAGCACATGCACGAGAGAGGAGCCTACCTTTACTAGTCTGGGAGAAGCCAAACCCCCTTTTCTCACGCTGGTGATCCCGGCGGGAAGGACACCTATGTTCTCGAAGATCCTGGTCGCCAACCGTGGAGAGATCGCAATTCGTGCCTTCCGAGCGGCCTATGAGCTGGGCGCGAAGACGGTCGCTGTGTACCCCTGGGAGGACCGCAACTCGCTCCACCGCCAGAAGGCGGACGAGGCGTACCTCATCGGCGAGAAGGGTCACCCGGTGCGGGCGTACCTCGACGTCTCGGAGATCATCCGCGTCGCCAAGGAAGCTGGCGCAGACGCGATCTACCCCGGCTACGGATTCCTGTCCGAGAACCCCGAACTCGCCCAGGCTGCCGCTGAGAACGGCATCACGTTCATCGGCCCCGGCAGCGATGTGCTCGAGATGGCGGGCAACAAGGTCACGGCGAAGGAGCGCGCGATCGCCGCGGGCGTCCCCGTGCTCAAGTCCACCCCGGCGACGACCGACATCGACGAGCTGGTCCGCGGTGCGGATGAGATCGGCTTCCCGGTCTTCGCGAAGGCCGTCGCCGGCGGCGGCGGCCGCGGCATGCGCCGCGTCGACACGCGCGAGGAGCTGCGTCCCGCACTCGAGGCGGCGATGCGCGAAGCCGACAGCGCCTTCGGCGACCCGACGATGTTCGTCGAGCAGGCGGTCGTGCGTCCGCGTCACATCGAGGTGCAGATCCTCGCCGACGGCACGGGCGAGACGGTGCACCTGTTCGAGCGCGACTGCTCGGTGCAGCGCCGCCACCAGAAGGTCATCGAGATCGCCCCCGCGCCGAACCTCGACGAGGCGACCCGCCAGGCCCTCTACCGCGATGCCATCGCGTTCGCGAAGTCGATCGGCTACGTCAACGCCGGCACGGTCGAGTTCCTCCTCGACACGGCGGGTGAGCGCGCTGGCCAGCACGTGTTCATCGAGATGAACCCGCGCATCCAGGTCGAGCACACGGTGACCGAGGAGGTCACGGATGTCGACCTGGTGCAGTCGCAGATGCTCATCGCGTCGGGCTCGACGCTCGCCGAACTGGGGCTCGCGCAGGAGCAGATCCACCTGCGCGGTGCCGCTCTGCAGTGCCGCATCACCACGGAGGACCCGTCGCAGGGCTTCCGCCCCGACACCGGCAAGATCACGACCTACCGCTCGCCGGGTGGAGGCGGCGTGCGACTGGACGGCGGAACGATCGCCGCGGGTGCGCAGATCAGCCCTCACTTCGACTCGATGCTCGCCAAGATGACGTGCCGTGGCCGCGACTTCCCGGCCGCCGTCGCGCGCGCCCGTCGCGGACTCGCCGAGTTCCGCATCCGCGGCGTCGCCACGAACATCCCGTTCCTGCAGGCCGTTCTCGATGACCCCGCGTTCGTCGCGGGAGACGTGGCCACCTCGTTCATCGAGGAGCGCCCCGAGCTGCTCACCGGCCGCGTGTCCCGCGACCGTGGCACGAAGATCCTCAACTGGCTCGCGGATGTCACCGTCAACCAGCCGAACGGCGACGGGGGAGCGGCGATCGATCCCGCGACCAAGCTGCCCGTGGTCGACCTCACCCTGCCTGCCCCGAACGGCTCGCGTCAGCGTCTGCTCGAGCTCGGCCCCGTCGGCTTCGCGGCCGCCCTGCGCGAGCAGAAGGCCCTCGCCGTCACCGACACGACCTTCCGTGACGCCCACCAGTCGCTTCTGGCGACGCGTGTGCGCACCAAGGACCTCGTGGCCGTCATGCCGCACGTCGCGCGTCTCACGCCCGAGCTGCTCTCTGTCGAGGCCTGGGGCGGCGCGACGTACGACGTCGCACTGCGGTTCCTCGGCGAAGACCCGTGGGAGCGTCTCGCGAAGATGCGCGAGGCTCTGCCGAACGTGGCCATCCAGATGCTCCTGCGCGGGCGCAACACGGTCGGCTACACGCCGTACCCGACCGAGGTGACCGAGGCCTTCGTGCGGGAGGCCGCGGCGACCGGCGTCGACATCTTCCGCATCTTCGACGCGCTCAACGATGTCGACCAGATGCGTCCCGCGATCGACGCCGTGCTCGCCACCGGGTCGACCGTCGCCGAGGTGGCGCTCTGCTACACGGGCGACCTGCTCGACCCCGCCGAGGACCTCTACACGCTCGACTACTACCTCCGCCTCGCGGAGCAGATCGTCGACGCGGGTGCGCACATCCTCGCGATCAAGGACATGGCGGGCCTGCTGCGCGCAGGCGCGGCTGAGAAGCTCGTCGCGGCCCTCCGTGAGCGCTTCGACCTCCCCGTCCACGTGCACACGCACGACACCGCGGGCGGCCAGCTCGCGACCCTCCTCGCGGCGGCCCGTGCGGGCGCCGACGCGGTCGATGCCGCCAGCGCCCCGATGGCCGGAACCACGAGCCAGCCGTCGCTCTCGGCGCTCATCGCCGCCACCGCGCACACCGATCTCGACACCGGCATCTCGCTCGACGCAGCGAGCGACCTCGAGCCGTACTGGGAGGCTGTGCGCCGCGCCTACAAGCCGTTCGAGTCGGGCCTGCCCGGCCCCACCGGTCGCGTGTACCGCCACGAGATTCCGGGCGGTCAGCTGTCGAATCTGCGTCAGCAGGCGATCGCGCTCGGGCTCGGCGACCAGTTCGAGAAGGTGGAGGACTGGTACGCCGCGGCGAACCGCATCCTCGGCCGCCCCACGAAGGTCACGCCCTCGTCGAAGGTCGTCGGCGACCTCGCTCTGCAGCTCGCGGCGACGAACGCTGACCCGCTCGACTTCGAGCAGAACCCTGACAAGTACGACATCCCGGACTCGGTGATCGGCTTCATGGCGGGCGAGCTCGGCGACCTGCCGGGTGGCTGGCCGGAGCCTTTCCGCACGAAGGTGCTCGCGGGACGCACGGTGAAGATCGGTGTGGAGGACATCTCCGCCGAAGATCGTGCCGCGCTCGAAGGCGACGACTCCGATGCCCGTCGCGCCACGCTCAACCGCCTCCTGTTCGCGGCGCCGACGCGTCAGTACCTCGAGGTGCGCGAGCAGTACGGCGACCTGTCCAACCTCGACACCATCGACTACCTGTACGGCCTGAAGCAGGGCATCGAGCACACCGTTCACATCGGCCCCGGTGTCAGCCTCTTCGTGGGTCTCGAGGCGATCGGCGAGGCCGACGACAAGGGCATGCGCACTGTCATGGCGACCCTCAACGGCCAGCTTCGCCCCGTGTTCGTGCGCGACCGCAGCATCTCGGTGCAGGTGGCAGCCGCCGAGAAGGCGGACACCTCCAAGCCCGGCCATGTCGCGGCGCCGTTCTCGGGTGTCGTGACGCTCAAGGTCGGCGAAGGCGACGCCATCGAGGTCGGCCAGCCGGTCGCGACGATCGAGGCGATGAAGATGGAGGCAGCGATCACGTCGCCTGTCGCCGGTCGCATCGTGCGCCTCGCAATCCCTTCCACGCAGCAGGTGGACGCCGGGGATCTGCTCGTCGTCGTCGAGTAGGGTTCGCTCATGGTTCGCATGACGTCCGGGCACGATCCCGCCGCTGACGACGCACCTGATGCCTCGTCGACGCCGCTTCCCGAGAACGTCTCCTTCACGATCGAGTTGCCGGCGACACCGCACGAGACGCCCGAGGAGGAGGTGCAGGTGACGCTCCACGAGAACGTCGTCGCGCCCGCCGAGATCGGGGCGATGGGGGAGGGCACGACGACGATCCATGTCGTGCCCGAGCTCGTGCAGACACCCGTTCCCCTCGAAGCCGAATCGGCGGCTGAGGAGCTCGTG
Source organism: Salinibacterium sp. ZJ70 (assembly GCF_011751865.2). Classification (GTDB taxonomy): domain Bacteria; phylum Actinomycetota; class Actinomycetes; order Actinomycetales; family Microbacteriaceae; genus Homoserinibacter. The sequence continues at coordinate 1,317,107 of NZ_CP061770.1, forward strand.
CCGCTTCCCGCCGACGACGACATGTACTCCCGGCGGGAGCGCAAGCGCGGCCCGGTGCAGACACCGGAGCCTGCGACGATGCTCACGGCGGATCGCCTGCTCGAGCCCAAGCGCACCAAGGTGGCGCCCGAGGGTGCCTGGCCGGCATTCGTCTATGCCGCGACGCTGCACCTTGTGAACCTCGGCGACTCGCCGAAGGTGCGCGAGCGCAAGGCGCTCGAGGCGCGCATCGCGAAGCGCTTCGAAGGCGGCACGCGCTTCGTGCCGATCCTCACGCGCAAGGGCGGCGTCGGCAAGACGACCATCACGGCGCTGCTCGGCATGGCGCTGTCGGATGTGCGTGAGGACCGCGTGATCGCGGTCGACGCGAACCCCGACCGCGGCACGCTCTCGGAGCGCGTGGCACGGCAGACCCGCTCGACCGTGCGGGACATCGTCACCCACGCGCCCGCGATCAAGGACTTCAGCGAGCTGTCGCAGCACGTCTCCCGCGACGAGACCCGCCTCGACGTCCTCGCGTCCGACACGGATCCGCTGCTCTCGGAGGCCTTCGACGAGAACGATTACAACGTGGTCGCCGACCTCGTGTCGCGCTACTACTCGATCGTCCTCACCGACTGCGGCACGGGCATCGTGCACTCCGTGATGCGAGCGACCCTGCAGCGTGCCGACGGCATCGTGGTCGTCTCGGGCGGCAGCGTCGATGAGGCGCGTCTGGCATCCGAGACCCTCACCTGGCTCGAAGCCAACGACTACGGCGACCTCGTGAAGAACGCCGTCGTCGCCATCAACACGGCGACGCACGGAACCAACCTCGTCAACCTCGATGAGATCGAGGCGCACTTCGCCTCGCGCGTGCGCGCTGTCCTGCGGATGCCCTACGACCCCGAGCTCGCCGCGGGATCCGTGGTGCGCTGGAATCGCCTCAAGCCCTTCACCCGGACCTCCGCGCGTGAGCTCGCCGCTCTCGTGATGGACGGCCTGCCGACAGTACGGAACGCATGACCGAGCGCCAGATCCGTCTCTTCGGAGACCCCGTCCTCCGTTCGAAGACCGACCCGATCACCGACCCCGGCGACGCGCGTGTGCGCGCTCTCGCCGAGGACCTCGTCGACACCGTCCGTCTTCCCGGCCGAGCCGGCGTCGCGGCGACCCAGATCGGCGTGGGGCTCCGGGCCTTCAGCGTCAACATCGAAGGCGACATCGCCTACGTGCTGAACCCGGTGCTGGAGGTAGCGGGGGAGCCGTCGCTCGTCGATGAGGGATGCCTCTCGGTGCCGGGCTTCTATTTCCCGCGCATGCGCCACCCGTGGGCGCGTGTGACGGGCGTCGACGTCGACGGCAACGAGGTGGTGCTCGAGGGCGAGGGTCTCATGGCTCAGGCGCTTCAGCATGAGTGCGACCATCTCGACGGCAAGCTGTACATCGAAGGCCTCGAGCCGGAGACCAAGCGCGAGGCGATGCGCGCCGTGCGCCAGGCGGACTGGTTCAAGGTCTGAGCTGAGCCGGGATCCCTGAGCCGCGATCCACGTATGCGAAAGGCCCCACCTGCGCGAAGCAGGTGGGGCCTTTCGCTGGGTTCGGCGTCAGCCCTGCACCGAGATGCCCTCGGTTGCGGGGGAGCCCGAGTAGAGCGCCTCGATCTCGGCGGCGAAGTCCGTCACGATGACGCTGCGCTTGATCGACATCTTGGGCGTGAGGTGGCCGCTGGCCTCGGTGAACTCGATGGGCAGGATCTTGAACTTGCGGATCGACTCGGCGCGCGAGACGCGAGCGTTCGCGGCGTCGATGGCGCGCTGCACCTCGGCGACGATCTTCGGGTGCACGGCGGCCTCCTCGAGGCTCATGCTGCCGTCTTCGTCGTTGTTGTTCAGCCACACGGGGAGCATCTCGGAGTCGAGCGTGATGAGCGCCGAGATGAACGGCCGCTGGTCGCCCACGACGACGATCTGACCGACGACGGGGTTCGCGCGAACCGGGTCCTCGAGCGCCGCGGGTGCCACGTTCTTGCCGCCCGCGGTGACGAGGATCTCCTTCTTGCGGCCGGTGATCGTGAGGTAGCCCTCGTCGTCGAGCGATCCGATGTCGCCCGTGTGGAACCAGTCGCCCGAGAAGACCTCAGCGGTGGCCTCAGGGTTGTTCCAGTAGCCCGCGAAGACATCGATGCCCTTGACGAGCACTTCGCCGTCGTCGGCGATCTTCACGCCCACACCCGGAAGCGGCGCGCCGACCGTGCCGATCTTGAACTTCTGCACGAGGTTGACCGTCGCGGGCGCCGTGGTCTCGGTGAGGCCGTAGCCTTCGAGGACCTTGAGGTCGAGGCTGCGGAAGAAGTGTCCGAGGCGCAGACCCAGCGGAGCGGAGCCCGACACCGCATAGCGCACGTTGCCGCCCATCGCCGCCTTCAGCTTGCTCAGCACGAGCTTGTCGAAGAGCGCGAACTGCAGCTTGAGCCCGAGCGGAACCTTGCCCGTGTCGAGAGCCTTCGAGTACGCGATCGCCACGTCGGCGGCCTTGTTGAAGATCTTCTCCTTGCCGCCGGCAGCGGCCTTCTGCTGGGCGGAGTTGTAGACCTTCTCGAACACACGCGGCACCGCGAGGAGGAAGGTCGGCTTGAAGCTGCCGAGCGAGGGGAGGAGCTGCTTGGTGTCGGCCTGGTGGCCGACCTTCACACCCGCGTGCACGGACAGGATCGAGATGAAGCGCGCGAACACGTGCGCGGTCGTCACGAACAGGAGCGTCGATGAGCCGGGTGCTACTACGTCCTTCATCGCGACTGCCGCGTTGCGCGACAGCTCCACGAAGTTGGAGTGCGTGAGGATGCAGCCCTTGGGCTTGCCGGTCGAGCCCGACGTGTAGATGAGAGTGGCGAGGTCGGAGCCCTTGGGGGCGCTGCGACGCGTCTCGACCTCATCGTCGGAGACGCCGGCACCGCTCGCGGACAGGTTCGCGATGTCGTCCTCGTGGAGCTTCCACACCTTCGTGACCGCGGGAACCTCAGCGGCGATCTCCTCGAAGCGGGAGAGCTGGTCGGCGTTCTCGATGATGATCGCCGTGGCACCCGCGTCATTGAGGATGTGGGCGATCTGAGAGGGTGCAGAGGTCTCGTAGACGGGCACGAGCACCGCACCGGCGAACCAGGTGGCGAAGTCGACGAGGGTCCACTCGTAGCGCGTGCGGCAGATGAAGCCGATCTTCTCGCCGGGCTGGATGCCTGCGGCGATGAGGCCCTTGGCGAGTGCGATGACCTGGCTGTGGAATTCGCGCGTCGTCACGTCCTGCCAGCCGCCGTCGGCGGTGGGCGTGGCGAAGAGGGGCGCATCCGGCGTCTCGGCGAGACGATTGAGCAGCAGATCGGTGGTGTTCGCGTCGGGCTCGGCTGGGACGACGGGCGGGACATATATCTCGTTCACGGCAGCTCCTTCGGTACCTGTGATGGTTTCGGGCGTTTCTTCCACTGTAGTGGGAGCACAAGAATTCGATCGAGGAACGGTACGGCTGACTAGACTCGTCGCTCGTGCATGCCATCGGAATCGACATCGGCGGGACCAAGATCGCGGGCGGCCTCGTGGCCGAGGACGGCTCGATCGTGCGTCAGGAGCGGCGCCCCACCCCGGCAGGGGATGGAGCGGTCATCGTCGACGCGGTCGTGGAGGTCGTCGAGAGCCTGATCGCGGGCCAGGAGATCGCCGCGGTCGGCGTCGCGGCACCCGGTTTCATCGATGCGGCGCAGTCCACCGTCTACTACACGCCCAACATCCCGTGGCGGAGCGAGCCGCTGCGCGATGTGCTCTCGGCGCGTCTGCCGGGTCTCGACATCACGATCGACAACGACGCGAACGCCGCCGGATGGGCCGAGTTCCGCTTCGGCGCAGGACGCGACTACAGCGACATGACGCTGCTGACGGTCGGCACGGGCGTCGGCGGAGCGATCGTCACGGGCGGTCAGCTTCTGCGTGGTGGCTTCGGCGCTGCGGCCGAGATCGGTCACATGCGCGTCGTCCCGGGCGGTCTTCCGTGCGGCTGCGGGCAGCGCGGCTGCATCGAGCAGTACGGATCGGGACGCGCGCTCATGCGGTTCGCGAACGAGATCGCCGACCAGCGCGGCATCGGAAGCGCCCTCGCACGCGCCCGCGACGAGCATGGCGAGCTGAACGGCCACATCGTGTCGGAGCTCATCATGGCCGATGACCCGGGTGCGCTCTTCGCCCTGCGCGAGCTCGGCGGGTGGCTCGGTCAGGCGGCCGCGTCGCTCTCGGCAGTGCTCGACCCGCAGATCTTCGTCTTCGGCGGGGGAGTCGCCGCAGCGGGAGATCTGCTGCTCGCCCCCATCCGCGAGTCGTTCCTTGCCCACATGCCCGCGCGCGGCTTCCGCCCGGAGCCCGTGTTCGCGACAGCCGAGCTCGTCAACGACGCGGGTGTCGTGGGTGCAGCCGACATCGCACGCCGCCACGCCGCGACACGCTGACGTCACGCACGGCGAGCGTAGGATCGACACCCGGAGGCCCTGGTGCTGTATCAGTTTCTGAAGAACTTCATCGTCGGGCCGTTCATGCTGAGCGTGTTCCGGCCCTGGGTGCGCGGCGCCGAGAACGTGCCCGAGAGCGGTCCGGTGATCTTCGCGAGCAACCACCTCTCGGTCATCGATTCCATCTTCCTGCCGATCGTGGTCGACAAGCAGATCCGCTTCCTCGCGAAGAGCGAGTACTTCACGGGCACCGGTTTCAAGGGCTGGATCACGCGCGCGTTCTTCCTCGGTGTCGGGCAGCTGCCGATCGACCGCTCAGGCGGCAAGGCATCCGAGGCCTCGCTCGGCACGGGGCTCGACCACCTTGCGCAAGGTGGGCAGCTGGGCATCTACCCGGAGGGCACCCGCAGCCACGACGGTCGTCTCTACCGCGGCCGCACCGGCATCGCACGGATGGTGCTCGAGTCGGGTGCCACCGTGGTCCCGGTCGCGATGATCGACACCGACAAGGTCATGCCGATCGGATCCCGGATGCCCAAGGTGCGCCGCGTGGGAGTGATCTTCGGGGAGCCGCTCGATTTCTCTCGCTTCGCCGGAATGGAGGGCGACCGATTCGTGCTGCGCTCCATCACCGACGAGATCATGTACGAGCTCTCGCACCTCACGGGCCAGGAGTACGTGGACGTGTACGCCTCGACCGCGAAGACGCGCCCGGCGGCCTCCGCGACCGCCGCCTCCTGAGGGTCTCGCGCGTCTGCGGCGTGATACTCGCTCGGCTAGGCTGAGTCTTTGGGGTGACGAGCTGTCACCCCGATCGAGACACACCCCAGAGCAGAGGAATTTCCGTGGCAGACCCGACCGAGACCATCGTGCAGGCAGATCCCGCAGTGATCGCCGGTCTCGACTATTGGCGGGAGCTGCCGATCAAGCAGCAGCCAGAATGGCCTGACGCCGAAGCAGTGAAGGCCGCGTCGGCGGAGATCGCCGCGCTGCCCCCGCTCGTCTTCGCCGGTGAGGTCGACCTCCTCCGCGATCGTCTCGCTCGCGCCGCGCGCGGTGAGGCCTTCCTGCTGCAGGGCGGCGACTGCGCCGAGACGTTCGCGGGCGCGACCGCCGACCAGATCCGCAACCGCGTCAAGACGATCCTGCAGATGGCCGTCGTGCTCACCTACGGTGCGTCGATGCCGGTCGTCAAGATGGGTCGCATGGCGGGTCAGTTCGCCAAGCCCCGCTCGAGCGATTTCGAGACCCGCGGCGACGTCACGCTGCCGGCCTACCGCGGCGACATCGTCAACGGCTACGACTTCTCCGAGGAGTCCCGCACGGCCGACCCGCGTCGACTCGTGCAGGGCTACCACACGGCCGCGTCCACGCTGAACCTCATCCGCGCGTTCACGCAGGGTGGCTTCGCTGACCTGCGCGAAGTGCACTCGTGGAACCAGGGCTTCGCGAAGAACCCCGCGAACCAGCGCTACGAGGGTCTCGCGAAGGAGATCGATCGCGCGATCCGGTTCATGGAGGCCGCGGGCGCCGATTTCGACGAGCTCAAGCGCGTGGAGTTCTACACGGGTCACGAGGGTCTGCTCATGGACTACGAGCGCCCGATGACGCGCATCGACTCGCGCAACGGCACGCCCGTGAACACCTCGGCACACTTCCTGTGGATCGGGGAGCGCACGCGCGAGCTCGACGGCGCGCACGTCGACTACTTCTCGCGCATCCGCAACCCCATCGGCATCAAGCTGGGGCCCTCGACGACGCCCGACGTGCTCGAGCAGCTCGTCGACAAGCTCGACCCGAACCGCGAGCCCGGCCGCCTCACGTTCATCACCCGGATGGGTGCGGGCAAGATCCGCGACGCCCTCCCCGCGCTGCTGGAGGCGAGCAAGTCGCTCGAGTCGACGCCGCTGTGGGTCACCGACCCCATGCACGGCAACGGCATCACGACACCCACGGGTTACAAGACGCGACGCTTCGACGACGTCGTCGACGAGGTCCGCGGCTTCTTCGAGGCGCACCGTGAGGCGGGCACGCACCCGGGCGGAGTGCACGTGGAGCTCACGGGTGACGACGTCACGGAGTGCCTGGGTGGTTCGGAGCAGATCGACGAGGCGAGCCTCGCGACCCGTTACGAGTCGCTGTGCGACCCTCGACTGAACCACATGCAGTCGCTCGAGCTCGCGTTCCTCGTGGCCGAGGAGCTCGCGCCCCGCTGAGCCGATGTGACGAAGGGCCGGTCACCCCGCGTGGGGGACCGGCCCTTCATCATCAGGCTCAGCCGATCCGCAGACCGACCGTGACGGTGTCGCCGCGGAAAGCGGTGGCGCTTGCGCCGGGGTCGGCGGACTTCACGGTGATGAGTGATTCGGGGAAGCTCTGTGCAAGCGTCCTGCTGACGCCGTCATCCTCAAAGTCGTAGGCGAGACCAGCCCCGGACAGGAGCGACTTCGCTTCCTTCCATGATGTGCCGATGATGTTCGGCACGGAGATCGGCTCGCGGCCTTCGGACACATTGAGGATCACGCGGTCGCCGGGGCGCACCACATCGCTCAGCGCGACGACGCTGATCACCGCGCCCTTCGCGATCTCCTCGCTGTAGTTCGACTGCGGTGCAGGGTCGACCTCCAGGCCCGCCTCGGTGAGCGCGGCCGTGGCCTCGTCGACCGACATGCCGGCGACGGAAGGCAGGGCGCCCGCGGAGACCACGAGGCGCACGGTCTGACCTTCGAAGAGCGCGTCGGAGCCGGCGCTCACATCGACGTCGGCGACGGATGCCCCGAGCACGATGTCCTTCTCCTGATCGGAGAACCGATACTCGACCGGCTCCTCGAGCGCGAGTTTGGCATCGGCGATCGCCTGAACGGCGGCCGGGAGGGAGAGCCCTGCGAGAGCGCCGATCACGGTGGGGGCCGGTCCGAGTGACACCTTGAGGGTCACGACGGTGTCGCGACGGATCGATGATCCGGGGGCGGGGTCGCTTCCGGCGACGAGGCCTTCCGCGATCGAGACGCTGTTGACCTCCTGGAATCCGTCGGCGACGGTGATGCCGAGCTCGGTGAGCTGCGCGCGCGCGGTGTCCGGCTGCATCGCGACGATGTCCTCAGGGATGGTCACGTGCGCGCCGGGGCCAGCTCCGAACCACCACCCCGTACCGCCTGCCGCGATCGCGAGTACGAGCACGAGGATGAACGCCACCCAGCCTCGCTTGCGCCGTGAGTCGGCGTTCGCACTGAGCTTGGCGGCGTTCGGGCTGACCGGTGCGGTGTCGGCCTGGGCGGCCACGAGCGACCGCGCGCCGAGCACCTGCGTCTCGGCAGTGTTCTGGAGCGCTGAGGGCAGCACCATGGTCTTCTGGATCGCCGTGGCGCCCGTCGGGAGGGCCGTCGACAGGAGCGCCTCCGTGTCGCGCAACTGGTCGAGCATGACGCGCGCGTCGCGCGGCCGCTCCTCGGGGTCGCGCGCGGTCGCCCAGAGCACGAGCTCGTCGAGTTCAGCGGGCACCTGCGGATTCGCGTTCGACGGCGGCGGCACGGAGTCGTTGGCGTGCTGATAGGCGATCTGCATCGGCTGCTCGCCCTTGAAGGGCTGCTCGCCGGTGAGCATCTCGTACATCATGATGCCGACCGCATAGATGTCGCTGCGGGCATCGGCGATGCCGCGCGTCACGAGCTCGGGCGACAGGTAGGCGATCGTGCCGAGCAGCGCGGCACCCGTCGCCGTATTCGCCGAGGCTGCGCGCGCGAGCCCGAAGTCGCCGATCTTGATGCGGCCGTCATCGGCGAGGAGGACGTTCTCGGGCTTGAGGTCCCTGTGCACGATGCCGGCATGGTGAGCGGCGGCGAGACCTGCGAGCACGGCTTCGGTGATGTCGAGGGTCTGCTCCGTGGTGAGAGACCCGTGCTGCTGCAGCAGGTCACGCAGCGTGATGCCGGACAGGTACTCCATCACGAGGTAGGCGGATTCGCCGTCCTGGCCCTGATCGAAGACGTTGACCACGTTCGGGTGCGCGAGCCGTGCCGCAGAGCGCGCCTCCTGGATGAAGCGCTGCTTGAACTGGCTGTCGTCGGCGAGGTGCCCGTGCATGACCTTCACGGCCACCCGGCGCTCGAGGCGCAGGTCGGTCGCAAGATAGACGGTGGCCATGCCTCCGCGCGCAATGCGCGACCGCACCTGGTAGCGGCCGTCGATGAGACGCCCGATCAGGGGATCCGTGGTGCTCGTGGTCACCCTTCGAGTGTAGGAGGGTGGGTACGCCGAGGCGGGATGGGACACGGCTCCGGTGTCGTCCGGTCCCGGCGCCTCCGGGGTCAGCTCAGTTGCGCGAGCCATGCCGTCGCGCTGGCCTCCCACTTGGCGTATGCGTTCGGGAATGCGGAGATCTGCACCGCCTGCGCCGCCTGCGTGAGGCTCATCGACTGCCATCCCGGGATGTCGAGCAGGCCGCGCGTCTTGCCCTTGTTGGGGTTGAGCGGGCCGCCGTAGAAGAGGCGTGCGGCGTGCGCGGCGTCGAGGATCTGCTCGGGCGTTCCCCATCCGCTGCTCGGACGCTGCTGGAAGAGGCCCAGCGAGTCGCGGTCGCCGTAGTTGATGTTGCGCAGGCTCGACTCCTGCATGGCGGTCGCGAGCGCGATGATGATGCCGCGGTCGGAGACGCCGAGGTCGCGACCGATCTGCACGATGATCAGCGCGTTGGCGCGCATCTCGTTGGTGAGCGGGGTGAGGCCGTCGGCGCGAGGAGCGGCCGCGACACCAGGGATCGTGAGGGTGCGCCCCGCGTAGATGATGCTCGTGCGCTGCAGGCCGTTGGCGTCGAGGATCGTCTGAACGCTCACGCCGAACTTCGCGGCGATCGACGAGACAGTGTCGCCCGAGGCGATCACGTAGCTGGCGCCCGTGGGCGGGCCGACGACCGGAGTCGAGGGCGGGTCGTTCGCTTCGATCGGGCTCACCGACGAGACGGGGGTGATCGCGAGCGACGCGCCGGGGATCGTGAGGGTGCGTCCTGCATAGATGATGCTGGAACGCTGGAGGCCGTTGGCGTCGAGGATCGCCTGCACGCTCACGCCGAACTTCGCGGCGATCGACGAGACGGTGTCGCCCGAGGCGATGACGTAGGTCGAGCCGTTCGACGGAGCCGGTGCAGGCGCCGGTGCCGGCGTGACCGACGAGACCGGCGTGGACGACAGAGTGCCGCCGGGGATCGCGATCGTCTGACCGGGGTAGATGATGCTTGAGGCGGAGAGGCCGTTCGCCGTCAGCACCGAGGCTGTGCTCACGCCGAAGCGCGCGGCGATGCCGCTGATGGTGTCGCCCTTGACGATCGTGTAGCGGCCGCCGCTGCTGGCGACGGGGGCCGGCGCAGGGGCGGGGGTGGGAGCGACGGCGGCGTTGGTGAGCTTGAGCACCTGGCCGGGGAAGATGAGGGATTTCCATCCGAGGCCGTTCGCGGCGAGGACGCTCGCGGTCGCGAGGCCGTAGCGTGCGGCGATCGAGGAGACCGTGTCGCCTGCCGTGACCGTGTGGGTCGCCGGGGGAGTGACGGTGGTCTTCGCGACGGTCGCGGCCGCGGCGGCGCGCAGGGCGCTGCCGAGGGCGGCCTTGGGCTTGCTGGTCTTGCGATCAGCGGCCGACGCGGATTGCACGGGTGCGATGGCCCCGGTGACGGTGAGGGCTCCGGCGAGCACGATCGGAACGGTCGCCATCATGCCCTTGGCCGCCAGGCTGGTGCCCTGCGTCCGAGGCTCTGCGACGACGGTGGGAGTGAGCCCTGCGAACACGGTGCGAGCGCGATCACTCGAATTCTCAGCGTCGAACATCGCTGTCCTGCCTTCCCCTCCGGCCTGGAGCGTGTCTATGAAACCGTCATAAACGTGTCACAGATGTTTAACAGTGTCAATCAGTGTGGCTGATGTGATTTGAGTTCACATGTTCGTAACATACCGATTCGCACGGAGCAGTCCCCTCGTCGTGGCAATCTGGAAGGGTGACCGAACTCTCCGCCGAATGGCTCACCCTTCCCGACGTCGCCGCTCAGCTCGGCGAGAGCACGAGTCGTGTGCGCCGGCTCATCGAAGACCGCCACCTGCTGGCGCTCCGCGTCGACGGCGTCCTCAAGGTGCCGGCGAGCTTCCTCCAGGACGGAGAGCCGCTCGTCGGGCTGCAGGGCACGCTCGTGCTGCTCGCCGACAATCGCTTCAGCGACGAGGAGGCGATGCGCTGGCTCCTCGAGACCGAGGACACGCTGGGCACCGCGCCCGTCGAGGCGCTCCGCAGCGGACGCAAAGCAGAAGTGCGCCGCGTCGCACAGGCCCTCGCGTTCTGAGGCGCGCCCCTCGGGCTGCGGCGTCGGCGCTGCGTCTCAGGCGTCGCGGCGCGTGACGCGATCGGCGAGCTCCGCCAGAGCGGTCTTCGCCGACGCCGCCACGGGAGCCGCATCGAGAGCTTCTCGGGCGACACGCGCATTGTGGGAGATGATCCGCTCCACCTGATCCGCGGCGCCGCTCTCGCGGATCGTGTTCTGCAGCATCCGTACCTGCGCGTCGTCGAGCGAGGCATCGCCGAGCAGCTCGTCGAGCAGGCGCACCGCGGTCGGGGGCATCTTCTGACGCGCGAGTCCGATGAGCACGGTGCGCTTGCCTTCTCGCAGGTCGTCACCCGAGGGCTTGCCGGTGACAGCAGGGTCGCCGAAGACGCCGAGCATGTCATCGCGGAGCTGGAAGGCCACGCCGAGCGGCAGGCCGAAGTCGCGCATCGCGGCCAGTTGCGCCAGCGAACCGCCCGCCATCGCCGCGCCGATCAGCAGGGGCGCCTCGATGCTGTACTTCGCCGACTTGTAGACGATGACCGTATGGGCGCGGGGGAGCGCCTCGCTGTCGGGGCGCGAGCGCCACGAGTCCTCCTCGAGCACGTCGAGGTACTGCCCCACCGTCACCTCGGTGCGCATGCGTGCGAACTCGGCGCGAGCCGCTGCCGCCGCCTCGCGGTCGGCGAGAGTCGCCACACCGTCCTGGAAGAGCTCGTCGCTCCAGCTCAGCAGCAGGTCGCCGAGGAGGATGGCGGCAGAGGCGCCGAAGCGCGTCGACGCGCCGTCCCAGCCCTGGTCGCGGTGCAGAGCGGCGAATGCGCGGTGCGCCGCAGGCCGACCCCGCCGGGTGTCCGAGTTGTCGATGATGTCGTCGTGCACGAGCGCCGCGGCGTGGAAGAGCTCGAGTGCGGAGGCCACCGAGACGATCCCGGGCAGGTCGGCATCGAGATCGGGGGAGTCGAGATCCGGGAGCGGGCCTTCATTCGCGGAGATCGCCGCGACGGACCGCCAGCCCCAGTAGCAGAAGAGCGCGCGGAACCTCTTTCCACCCGCCAGCAGGCCGCGAGCCTCGTCGACGAGCGGTGCCAGATCGGGCGAGATCTCGGCGAGCGCAGTCGCGTGGGCATCGAGCGCATCGTCGATCCGACGAGCGACCTGATCGACTAACCGCGTACTCCCAGCCACTTCTCTAGCCTACTCAGCCGCGCATGCCTAGAATCGACACATCGAGGGGGCCCACCTCGGTGATGGTTTAAGGAGCACGACATGCCACTTTCGGAACAGGAGCAGCGCCTCCTCGATGAGATGGAGCGCAGTCTCTACCACAACGACGCCGACGACGTCACGACGGTGGGGGTGACTCCCGGTCGCGCCAATGCGACGGCGCTCATCATCGCCGCGCTGGGCCTGCTCATCGGCATCGCCCTCCTCGTTCTCGGCGTGGTCGTTCGCCAGCCCCTCGTCGGGGTGCTCGGCTTCGGCCTGATGTTCGGGGGAGCCGTGTTCGCACTCGCTCCTCCTCTGCGCTTCCAGGTGCCTGCGCGTCCGCGCGTGCACCGCTGATCTCGCGGGCGGATTCGCTCCGCCTGCGAGATGACGAAAGCCGGCCTTCGGGCCGGCTTTCGTCGTCTCTGGAGGGTTCTGCTGCCCTGATGCGGTGCTTTCCCTCCCTGCGGGGGTGAATTCGGGCTCAATTCGCGTAAATCTCCTCCACTTCCCTCCACCCCCTAGAGGCCTGATATTTCAGGCCTCTTTTGTCGTCTACGGACGGAAATATGGGGGATTCGCTTGTTTGGTGGTGCGAAGTGGAGTAAAGTGGAGGACACCTGGGCCTGGCCGGAGCGAAGGGGGTCGAACATGCTTCTCGGTACGTTCGCGCCCAAGCTCGACGACAAAGGTCGGATCATCCTTCCCGCGAAGTTCATGGACGACTTCGAAGAAGGCGTGGTCATGACCCGCGGTCAGGAGCGCTGCATCTACGTGTTCAGCGACAGGGAGTTCGCGGAACTGCACGAGCGCGCCCGGCAAGCGCCCGTCACCGGCAAGAAGGGTCGCGACTTCCTTCGACTGCTCCTGAGCGGCGCGGCCCAGGAAGTCCCTGACAAGCAGCACCGGGTCACCATCCCGCCGCTGCTGCGCGAGTACGCCGGCCTCGGCCGCGAACTCACGGTCATCGGAACGGGCAACCGCGCCGAGATCTGGGACACCGCCGCCTGGAACGCCTACTACGAAGCCACCGAAGCCGACTTCGCCGACACCGATGAGGAGGTGATCGCGGGCCTCTTCTGATCTCGCGGATGCGACCCTCAGCCGCACTCCCGGACATCACTTCCCCGATGTCCGGAAGCGGCGGATGGGGATCGGATCCGCGGGGATCACGCCCACGAAGCCATGAACGATCGACTCCACATCCCCGTCATGCTCGAGCGCTGCATCGAGCTGCTCGCCCCCGCCATCCAGGAGCCGGGTGCCGTCGTCGTCGACGCGACCCTCGGTCTCGGCGGACACTCCGAGGCGCTCCTCGAGCGCTTCGAGAACATCCAGCTCGTGGGCCTCGACCGCGACCGTCACGCGCTCGCACTCGCGTCTGAGCGTCTCGCCCGCTTCGGTGACCGCTTCCACCCGGTGCACACCGTGTACGACGAGCTGCCTGCCGCGCTCGACTCCCTCGGATTCGACGGCGCCGACGGCATCCTCTTCGACCTCGGCGTCTCCTCGATGCAGCTCGACCAGGCCGAGCGCGGGTTCTCGTACTCGCAGGACGCTCCGCTCGACATGCGCATGGATGACACGGCGCCGCTCACGGCCGCGCAGATCATCGCCGAGTACGACGAGGGGGCGCTGCGCCGGATCTTCTGGGAGTACGGCGACGAGAAGCTCGCGCCGCGCTACGCGAAGCGCATCGTCGAGGCCCGCCAGCAGGCGCCCATCGAGACCTCCGCGCAGCTCGTCGCGATCATCGACGCCGCCACTCCGGCAGCGGCTCGCCGAGCTGGGCACCAGTCGAAGCGCGTCTTCCAGGCTCTCCGCATCGAGGTGAACCAGGAGCTCTCGGTGCTCGAGCGGGCCATTCCCGCCGCCGTCGACGCCCTGCACCTCGGCGGGCGCATCGTCGTCATGTCCTACCAGTCGCTCGAGGACCGCATCGTCAAGCGGGCCCTTCAGGCGCGCTCCACGTCGACCGCTCCGCGCGGCCTGCCCGTGGAACTGCCCGAGCACGCTCCCGAACTCAAGCTCCTCGTGCGCGGCGCCGAACTCGCCGACGACGACGAGCGGGCACGGAACCCCCGATCCACCCCCGTGCGCCTGCGCGCTGCCCAGAGAGTCAAGGAGAGCGCATGACCGCCGCAGCCGAGGCTCTGCTCCTCCCGGCTCCCGCGCCAGAGGAGACGCCCCGTCGTCACCTCGACATCGCCCCGACGCGCGCCCAGAAGCGCGCGCGTCCGCGCATCTACGGGGCGATCGTGGCGATCGCCGGTATCGGCGTCATCCTGATCGGGCAGCTGCTCATGAGCATCGTGCTCGCCGATGGCGCCTACCAGATCGCCGCCCTCCAGACCGAGAAGCGCGACCTGGTGCGCGAACAGCACGCCGCGACCGAGACGCTGCAGCAGCTCAGCTCGACGCAGAGCCTCATGCAGAACGCGACGGGCCTCGGAATGATCGTGAGCGGAACGCCCCTGTTTCTCGACATCGAATCCGGTCAGGCTCTCGGCCACGCGGGCCCCGCGAAGGGCCAGATCGTCGGTGCAGGAGGCAACCTCATCGGCAACGCGCTCATCGCCGACGGATCCACGATGCTCGACCACCAGGCCGCAGCAGACGCCGTGGCAGACGCGCCGACCATCAGCACGAGCCCTGTCTCCGGCGTCGAGGGCGTGAACGCTCCCGGCTCGGGTGTCGCTCCCGGACAGACCGTTCCGGGCACGATACCGTCGCCGGTGACCCGCTGACGGCAGGAGAGTTCGTGAACGACCCGCGAGGATCCCGTCGGCGGCTGTCGCTTGCGGTCATCGCGGTGTTCGCGGTGCTCATCGCCTTCTCGGTGCGGCTCGTCGACATCCAGGTCGTGCGCGCCGAGAAGCTCGGCACCATCGCCGTCGACAATTACCGCACGGTGACGACGTGGGGAACCCGCGGCAGCATCGTCGACGCGAACGGCACCGTGCTGGCGACGAGCGTCGATCGCTTCAACATCACGGCAGCTCCCAACCTCGTCGACCTCAAGGGATTCGACCGGCGGATCGAGGTCGACGGCAAGCGCGAACGCGTCCAGGTCACGTTCGAGCAGGCGGTCGCCGAGGTCTCCGAGCTCACGGGTGTGGATCCGAACCAGCTCCGCACTGCGCTCACGAAGGACCCGGAGTCGAAGTTCACCTATCTGGCGAAGGGCGTCAAGCTCGACGTCTTCCAGGCAGTGAAGGCGCTCAAGATCCCCTGGATCTACAGCGAGCCGCAGCCGGCGCGCAGCTATCCCAACGGTGCGATCGCCGGAAACCTCGTCGGGCTCATGGGCACGGATGGTCCGCTGTCGGGCACCGAGCGCAAGTGGAACGAATGTCTCGCCGAGACCAACGGCACTACGGAATACGCCATCAGCCAGGACGGTGTGCGGATGCCGGGGTCGGAGGTCGTGGAGACGCCCGCCGTCGACGGAGGCACGATCCACCTCACGATCGATGCCGATCTGCAGTGGTTCGCCCAGCAGGCGATCGCCGAGCAGGGAAGCGCGATCGGGGCGCGGTGGGCGACTGCCGTCGTCGTGGAGGTCAAGACGGGGCGCATCGTCGCGGCCGCCGACTGGCCGACGGTCGACCCCAACGACGTCAACTCCGCAAAGGCCGAGGACGCGGGGTCCCGCATCTTCACCGCCCCGTACGAGCCGGGGTCGGTCATCAAGACCGCGACAGTCGCCGGCATGCTCGACGCGGGCGTCTTCGCGCCGACGACGCCGTTCACCGTGCCGTCGTCCTACACGGTGAACGGGGAGCGCATCTACGACTCCTGGGGTCACGGCACGGTCCAGTACACGGCAGCGGGGATCCTGGTGAACTCCTCGAACATCGGCATCGGACTGATGTCCGAGATGCAGCCGCTCGCCGACCGCATCGACTACCTCCGCGGCTTCGGCTTCGGGTCGTACACCGGTGCTGACTTCCTCGGCGAAGAGGATGGCACCGTGCGCAGCGCCGATCGCACAGACCCGGTGACGGCTGTCACGCAGCAGTTCGGGCAGGGAATGACCGCCACGAGCGCCCAGGTGGCGAGCATGTATCAGACCGTGGCGAACGGGGGAGTCCGGATCCCGCTGACCCTCGTCGCGGGTTGCGAGCTCCCCGATGGCACGTTCGTGAAGGCCCCCCAGGAGGAGCCCGTCCGGGTGATCTCCGAGCGAGCGGCGACCGAGACCGTCAACATCCTCGAGAACGTGGTCACGAACTACCACCTGGGGCCGACTCTCGCGATCCCCGGGTACCGGATCGCGGCGAAGTCCGGCACGGCCGAGGTCGCCGCGGGAGGCCGCTACACCTCGGACCGCATCGTGTCGGTCTCCGGGATGTTCCCTGCCGATGATCCTGAGTATGCGCTCACCGTGACCTACGCGTACCCCACTACGATAAAGACGTCGAGGGCCGCAGCGCCCACCTTCAAGGCGATCGCCGAGCACGTCATCAAGACGTTCCGCATCCCACCCTCGACCGAACCGGCTCCCACGATCCCACTGACCTGGTGACGCCTGCCCCTGATCCGAATCACGAGGTGAGACACGCATGATCCCGTTGGGACTGGACGAGCTCGCCGGACTCCTTGATGGGCGGCTCGTTCTGCCCGAAGGTGTGCCGGGAAGCGCGATCGTCGAGGGGAGCGTCGAGACGGATTCCCGCCTCGTGTCTCCGGGATCGATCTTCTTCGCGCTGCCGGGCGAGGTGACCGACGGGCACCTCTTCGCCCCCGCGGCGGTCGAGGCGGGCGCAGCGCTCGTCGTGTGCCGGGAGGACCTCGGTCTTCCCGTGCCGCAGCTCATCGTCGACGACGCGCTCGAGGCGCTCGGCGATCTCGCGCGCGAGGTCGTGGCGCGGGTGCGCGCGGCTGGCGACCTGCGCGTGGTCGGCATCACCGGGTCGAACGGCAAGACGACCACCAAGAACATGCTCGGAGCGATCCTCGCCGCCGAAGGCCCCACGATCGCGCCGCGTGACTCGTTCAACAACCAGGTCGGCGCCCCGATCTCGATGCTGCGCATCGACGAGGGCACCCGCTACCTCATCGTCGAGATGGGCGCGAGCGGTGCGGGCAAGATCGCGCGACTCGTGTCGATCGCCCAGCCCGACATCGGCGTCGTGCTCAAGGTGGGACTCGCTCACGCGGGCGGATTCGGCGGCATCGACGCGACCGAGCAGGCGAAGGCGGAGATGGTCGTCGACCTGCCGACATCCGCCGTCGCCGTGCTGAACCGCGACGACGACCGCGTCTGGCGGATGCGCGAGCGCACCGCAGCGCGCGTCACCTCGTTCGGTCTCGACAGCGACGCGGATCTGCGCGCGGAGGACGTCGAGCTGACGATCTCCGGCACGCGCTTCACGCTCGTGGCGGGCGATGTGCGCCGCCCCGTGCTGCTGCGCATCCTCGGCGAGCACCACGTCATGAACGCCCTCGCCGCGCTCTCCGTCGCGCGCGAGCTCGGCGTCGACCTCGACCGCGCGATCACGGCCCTCGAGGCGCTTCCGCGTGCCGAGCGCTGGCGCATGGAGATTCTGGAGCGCCCCGACGGCGTCACCATCATCAACGACGCGTACAACGCGAGTCCCGACTCTGTGGCGGCCGCGCTCAAGACGCTCGTGCATCTTGCGCGTCAGGAAGGGCGGCGCAGCGTCGCCGTCCTCGGCGAGATGGCGGAGCTCGGCGAGTACGCGCTCGAAGAGCACGACCGCATCGGCCGACTCGCCGTGCGACTCGACATCCGCCAGCTCATCGTCGTGGGGGAGGGCGCGCGTCACATCCATGCGGCCGCCGGTCTCGAGGGGTCGTGGGATGGCGAATCGGTCCTCGTTCCCGATGCGGATACGGCCTACGATGTGCTCCGTGACGTTCTTCGAAGCGGCGACATCGTGATGGTGAAGTCGTCCAACTCGGCAGGCCTTCGCCATCTCGGTGATCGCCTCGCAGAGAGCGAGGACGCCTCGTGATCACACTGCTCATCGCGGGAGCCTTCGCCCTCGTCTTCACCCTCCTCACGACGCCGCTCTGGATCCGTCTGTTCCGCCGGCTCGAGTGGGGACAGTTCATCCGCGACGACGGTCCGCAGTCGCATCACATCAAGCGCGGCACGCCCACGATGGGCGGCATCGTCTTCATCACGGGAGCGGTGCTCGGCTACTTCGTCGGGCACCTCGTCACGGAGACCCCGCTCACGGCCGTCGGCCTGCTCGTCATCGGCATGATGGTGGGCCTCGGCGTCGTCGGCTTCGTGGACGACTACATGAAGGTGCGCAACCAGCGCAGCCTCGGCCTCGGCGGATGGGCCAAGATCCTCGGTCAGGCGATCGTGGCGACGGTGTTCGCGCTTCTCGCGATCCTCTCCCCGGCCGACGAGAACGGACTCCGTCCGGCGTCGCTGAAGATCTCCGCGATCCGCGACATCGACTGGCTGAACCTCGCGACCTTCGGTCCCGTGATCGGCATCGTGCTGTTCGTGCTCTGGGTCAACGTCATCACGGTGTCGGCATCCAACGCCGTCAATGTCACGGACGGTCTCGACGGACTGGCGTCCGGAGCGGCGATCTTCGCGACCTCGGCCTACATCTTCATCGCGTTCTGGCAGTTCAACCAGTCCTGCTTCAACCCGATGCTCGACCTCGACGTCGCATACAAGTGCTACACGGTCCGCGACCCCATGGAGCTCGCGATCATCGCCGCGTCGATCGCGGGCAGCCTCGTCGGGTTCCTCTGGTGGAACACCTCGCCCGCGCAGCTCTTCATGGGCGACACGGGTTCGCTCGCCCTCGGTGGGGCCCTCGCCGCGCTCGCGATCCTCACCCGCACCGAGCTTCTGCTCGTGCTCATCGCCGGTCTCTTCATCATCACGACCGGTTCGGTGATCGTGCAGCGCACGTGGTTCAAGGTCACGAAGTGGAGATACGGGCAGGGCAGACGTGTCTTCCTCATGAGCCCGCTCCATCACCACTTCGAGCTCAAGGGCTGGGCGGAGATCACGGTCGTCGTGCGCTTCTGGATCATCGGCGCGCTGTTCGTGGCTGCCGGCGTCGGCGCCTTCTACCTGGAGTGGATCAGCCGGTGAGCGAGTCGCTCGACACCCTCACCAGCTGGCACTCCGACTGGAAGGGTCTGCGCGTCGCTGTGCTCGGACTCGGCGTCACGGGCTTCGCCGTCGCCGACACGCTCACCGAACTCGGTGCTGACGTGCTCGTCGTCGCATCCGGCGGCTCGCAGGAGCACCTCGATCTGATGCCCGTCATCGGCGCGCGCTTCCTGCAGCACCCGGATGGCGCCACGGTGCCCGAGGAACTCGTCGTGTTCGGTCCCGACGTGGTCGTGGTGTCGCCGGGTTTCCATCCCGACCACCCCCTGCTCGAGTGGGCCGCTGCTGCGGGGATCCCCGTGTGGGGTGACATCGAGCTCGCCTGGCGACTGCGCGACAAGGTCGTGCGCGCCGACGGCACGCCCGCCGACTGGATCCTCATCACGGGCACCAACGGCAAGACGACGACCACCCAGCTCACCGCTCACATGCTCGTCGCTGGTGGTCTGCGGGCGGCGCCCGCCGGCAACATCGGCATCCCCGTGCTCGACGCGATCCGCGACCCCGGCGGCTTCGACGTGCTCGTCGTGGAGCTGTCGAGCTACCAGCTGCACTGGTCGCACCGGAATCCGGGCGGCGACATGCGACCGCTCGCCTCGGCGTGCCTCAACATCGCCGACGACCACATCGACTGGCACGGATCGCTCGAGGCGTACATCGCCGCGAAGGGTCGGGTCTTCGAGGACACCCGGGTCGCCGCGGTCTACAACATCGACGACCCGCGCACCATGAAGCTCGTCGAGGACGCCGATGTCGAGGAAGGCTGCCGGGCGATCGGCTTCGGCCTCGGCATCCCGGGTCGCAGCGACTTCGGGCTCGTGGAGGATGTGCTCGTCGATCGCGCCTTCCTCGACGAGCGCCACACGCACGCTCTCGAGATCGCGACCCTCGACGACCTCCGCGAGGCGGGCCTCGGTGCCCCGCACTCGGTGCAGAACGTGCTCGCCGCATCGGCCCTCGCACGAGCCGCGGGGGTCGGCACCGCGAACATCCGCGAAGCGATCCGCAGCTTCCGGATGGATGCGCACCGCACCGAGATCGTGGCGATCGCCGACGGCATCACGTGGATCGACGACTCCAAAGCCACCAATGCGCACGCCGCCGATGCGTCGCTGCGCGCGTCGCAGAGCGTCGTGTGGATCGCGGGCGGACTCCTCAAGGGCGTCGACCCCGCGCCGCTCGTCGAGCGCCACGCCCCGCGTCTGCGCGCGGCGGTCGTGATCGGCGAGGACCGCACCGAGCTCCTCGACGCGTTCCGACGACACGCGCCCGGCGTCCCGGTGCTCGAGGTGGACGGATCCGAGACTGGAGATGTGATGACCGCCGCCGTGCGCGCGGCCGCATCCGTCGCGCAGATGGGCGACGCGGTGCTGCTGGCTCCGGCTGCGGCGTCGATGGATCAGTTCACGGACTACGCGGATCGCGGTCGCCGATTCGCCGAGGCGGTGCGCGCGCACCTGGGAGGGGAAGCCGGTGACGACGACCCGACCTCCGCATCCCCCGAGCAGCCCGGGACCGGCCCAGCCCTCTGACGCGCGCGGCGGCACGACCGCTGTCGTGAGACTGCGGCGGATCTTCGCCGCCGACTCGCCCGACTATGTGCTGCTGCTCGGCACGACCGTCTTCCTCGTGATCTTCGGTCTCGTGATGGTGCTGTCGTCGTCGTCGATCGAGTCGCGTGTGTCGGATGGCGACTTCTTCGCACGTGCCACCCGGCAGGCGGTGCTCGCCGCGATCGGCCTGCCGCTCATGCTCATCGTGTCGCGGGCACCGCTGATCTTCTGGAAGCGCTGGGCGGGCCCTGCGATGATCACCGCGGCGATCCTGCAGTTCCTCGTCGTCGCGACTCCGCTGGGCTCCGGTGACTACAACCGCAACTGGCTCCGGTTCGGCGGTGTGAGCTTCCAGCCGTCGGAGGCCGTGAAGCTCGCGCTCATCATCTGGCTCGCACTCGTGCTGACGACGGTCATCCGAACGGCGCCGCAGGGGCGGCGCCTTGCCCTGCAGATCATCGTGTTCGCCGGCGGGCCGCTCTTCCTCGTGCTCATCGGCAACGACCTCGGAACCGCCATCATCCTCTTCTCGATGATCATCGGCGCGCTCTTCTTCGCGGGTGTGAAGCTGCGCTACATCGGCAGCGTTCTCGCGATCGTCGCGATCGCGGCCCTCATCCTCGTGCAGGTGAGCGAGTCGCGCAGCGGCCGCTTCGCTGCCTGGCTCAGTGGCTGCGCCGACCCGGTCGGCTACGCCGACCAGTGCTACCAGACCCTCCACGGCTGGCAGGCGCTCGCGAACGGCGGCATCTTCGGGGTGGGCCTCGGCAACTCGGCGTCGAAGTGGAACTGGCTGCCCGAGGCTGAGACGGACTTCATCTACGCCATCATCGGCGAGGAGCTCGGGCTTGTCGGTGCTGTGCTCGTGATCATCCTGTTCGCCGTGCTCGCCGTGTGCTTCGTGCGCATCATCCGCCGCCAGACCGACCCGTTCGTCAAGATCGCCACGTCGGTTGCGATGGTCTGGATCATCGGCCAGGCGTTCGTGAACATCGCCGTCGTGCTGGGGCTCCTTCCCGTGCTCGGCGTCCCCCTTCCGTTCATCTCCGCGGGCGGTTCCTCGCTCGTGACGACCCTGGTGGCGATCGGCATCGTGCTGTCCTTCGCCCGACATGACCCTCGAGCTGTGGAGTCCGTGCAGTGACTGTGTATCTGATGGCAGGTGGCGGGACCGCCGGTCACGTCAACCCTCTGCTCGCGACAGCCGATCGCCTGCGCGAGCTGGAGCCGGATGCGGAGGTGCTCGTGCTCGGCACAGCCGAGGGCCTCGAAGCGCGTCTCGTCCCGCTGCGCGGCTACGAGCTGGTCACGGTGCCGAAGCTCCCGTTCCCGCGTCGCGTCAACCTCGACGCGACGCGCTTCCCGCTGCGCTGGCGACGCAGCGTCGAGCTCACTCGATCGATCATCCGCGAGCGCGGCGTCGACGTCGTGGTGGGCTTCGGCGGCTACGCCTCGGCCCCCGCGTACGCCGCGGCGCACAAGGAAGGCATCCCGCTCGTCATCCATGAGGCGAATGCGCGGCCCGGAATCGCCAACCGCTACGGCGCTCGCCTCACCCCGTTCGTCGCGACGGTCTTCGCCTCGACTCGCATCCGCCACGGCCGTCTCGTGGGCCTTCCGCTGCGGCGAGAGATCGAGCACCTCGATCGTTTCGCCGCGCGTCCCGAAGGGCTCGAGCTCTTCGGCCTGCGTGCGGGGATGCCCACGCTGCTCGTGACGGGCGGCTCCACGGGTGCGCGCCGCATCAACGAGTCGATCTCGCAGGCGATCGACGCGATCCTCGCATCCGGCTGGCAGGTGCTGCACATCACCGGCAGCCGTTCGCCGGTGCAGGATCCGGGTCTCGATGGCTACCGGATCATCGAATACTGCGACCGCATGGATCTCGCTCTCGCCGTCGCCGATCTCGCCGTCTCCCGCTCGGGAGCGGCGACGGTGAGCGAGCTCGCCGCTCTCGGCATCCCCGCGGTGTTCGTGCCGTACGCGGTGGGCAACGGAGAGCAGGCTCTCAACGCGCGTGATGCGGTCGACGCCGGGGGAGCGATGATCGTCTCTGACGCCGATTTCACCCCCGACTGGGTGCGCACGAAGTTCGTCACCCTCCTCGAGGATCCGGCCCTCATCGCCGACATGGCCGCGCGGATCGCGACCACCGGACGCCCCAGTGCGTCGGATGCGATGGTCGAGCTCATCCAGGACGCCCGGCGTTCAGCCGACCGTCCGGCGGAGGGGTAGCGTTGTTCGGATGATCAAGCCCGACCTCGACCAAGAGCTTCCCGACGAACTCGGCGACGTCCACTTCGTGGGCATCGGCGGATCGGGGATGAGCGGCATCGCGCAGCTCCTGCTCGATGCCGGTCACCGCGTGACCGGCTCCGACGCGCGCGATTCGGATGCCATCGCCCAGCTGCGCGCCGCGGGTGCGACCATCGCGATCGGCCACGACGCGGCGAACGTCGGAGACGCCGACACGATGGTGGTCACCGGGGCTCTCTGGCAGGACAACCCCGAGTACCAGCTCGCGCTCTCGGCGGGGATCCCGGTGCTGCACCGTTCGCAGGCGCTGCACTGGCTCATCCGCGCCCACCGCACCATCTCGGTCGCCGGCGCCCACGGCAAGACGACGTCGACCGGCATGATCGTCACGGCCCTGCGCGAGCTCGGCACCGACCCGGGCTTCGTCAACGGCGGCGTCATCGCGGGCTACGGCCGCAGCGCCTCGTACGGCACCGATGACCTCTTCGTCGTCGAGGCGGACGAGTCGGACGGCTCGTTCCTGCTCTACGACACGGCCGTCGCGCTGATCACGAACGTCGACGCGGACCACCTCGACCACTACGGCTCGCAGCAGGCCTTCGAGGACGCCTTCGTGACGTTCGCGCAGCAGGCGAGCGAGTTCGTCGTCGCCTCGAGCGACGACCCCGGCACGATCGCCGTCACCGACAGGCTCGTCGACAAGCGTCTCGTGACCTTCGGCTTCGCCGACGACGCGGACGTGCAGCTGCGCGATGTCGTCGCGGAGGGGCCTGTGTCGTTCACGATCCGGCATGCGGGCGTCGACCACGCGGTGCAGCTCGCGATCCCCGGCGCGCACAACGCCATCAACGCGACGGGTGCGTTCGCCGTGCTCGTGAGTCTCGGCTTCGACGCAGCGGGCATCGTGCGCGGGCTCGAGTCGTTCACGGGAACCGGGCGCCGCTTCGAGCTGCATGGCGAGGTGCGCGGGGTGCGCGTCTACGACGACTACGCGCACCACCCGACCGAGGTCGAGGCCGCTCTTTCGACCGCTCGCTCGGTCGTGGGTGCCGGCCGCGTCATCGCGATCCACCAGCCGCACCTGTACAGCCGCACTCGGATGATGGCGGGAGAGTTCGCCGAGGTCTACGAGCGACTCGCGGACCACACCGTCGTGCTCGATGTGTACGGCGCTCGTGAGGACCCGGAGCCGGGCGTGACGGGAGCGCTCGTCGCAAACCGTTTCGCCGACGACACCAAGGTCGATTTCGTGCCCGACTGGCAGCAGGCGGCCGAGCGTGTGGCCGAGATCGCGCGCGAGGGTGACCTCGTCATGACGCTCAGCTGCGGTGACGTCTACCGCATCATCCCGCAGGTGCTCGACGCGCTCGGAGCGGAGCAGGCGTGACGGGACAGCGCGCGTGAAGCGGCCCGAGGGCTTCGACGCGTCGCCCCCCGCGCCTGAGTCGCCCCCCGACCGCGCGCGGGGGGAGAAGCGCGCTGCCGTCACACGCCTGCGCGCCACCCGCGAACGTGCTGCCGCGGCGCCCGTCGAGAAGGGGCGAACGGTTCCGGCAGCGGCACCGCGTGCGTCATCCGCGGCGACCGACGATGTCACGACTGCGCCTGTCGCCGTCGTCCGCCGGCCCGCGGAGCGTCGGCCCCGGGTGTCACCCGAGAAGCAGGCCGTCGCCGAGCTGCGCAGGGCCGAGCGTGCGCGTCGCCGCGCGGAGAAGCAGGAGCTCCGGCGATTCACCCGCCGTCAGCGACACCGTCGCGCGATGTGGTGGAGCCTCACGGGTGTCGTCGCCGTTCTCACAGCGCTCATCCTGATCGCCGTGTTCTCACCCCTGCTCGCGCTGCGTGAGGTGCGCGTCGAGGGCACCCAGCGGATCGATCCCGCGCTCGTCGTCGATGCGCTCGACGGCCAGCTCGGCACGCCGCTCGCGCTGCTCGACGAGGGGCTCGTCCGCGACGAGCTCGATGCGTTCACGCTCATCCGCAGCTACACGACGGAGCTCGCCCCACCCGGCACGCTCATCGTGCGCATCACGGAGCGCACTCCCGTGGGCACGATCATCCGGGGAGCGACCTTCGACCTCGTCGACGCCGCGGGAGTCGTCATCGAGTCCTCGCCGGAGCGGGTGGCTGGGATGCCCGTCATCCAGGTTCCCGGCGATGATGTGGAGTCGAGGGCGTACGCCTCGATCACCGAGGTTCTCTTCGCGCTTCCCGCCGACATCCGCGCGCAGGTCGACACGATCGCCGCGTCGACGCGCGACAACGTGACGCTGCAGCTCGCGGGCTCGAATCAGCGGGTGGAGTGGGGCAGCGCACAGCGGTCCGACCACAAGGCGCGCGTTCTCGCGGCGCTCGTGGCGATCCATGGCGGCGACGGCTCGGGCCTGTACGACGTGTCCGCTCCGGGCAGCGCCGTCTTCCGTCGGGACTGAGTGCTTCTTCGTTTCGCGACACGCGGGGTGTCGCGGTCGGAAGCGACGCAATCGCGCCTAGCGTGAAAGGCATTCAAGAGTACTGAGGAAGACTCCAAACTTCAAGTAGAGGTTGAAGGTTTTCCTCCAGGAGGCCGGACGTGACATCAAACCAGAACTACCTCGCCGTCATCAAGGTCGTCGGTATCGGCGGCGGTGGCGTGAACGCGGTGAATCGGATGATCGAACTCGGCCTTCGCGGCGTCGAGTTCATCGCCATCAACACCGACGCGCAAGCGCTGCTGATGAGCGACGCCGACGTCAAGCTCGACGTCGGACGTGAACTCACCCGCGGTCTCGGCGCAGGCGCCGACCCCGAGGTGGGCCGTCGCGCAGCCGAGGACCACGCAGAGGAGATCGAAGAGGCCCTCGCGGGTGCCGACATGGTCTTCGTGACCGCGGGCGAAGGCGGCGGCACGGGCACCGGCGGTGCGCCCGTCGTGGCCCGCATCGCCAAGTCGATCGGAGCCCTCACCATCGGCGTCGTCACGAAGCCCTTCGGCTTCGAGGGCAAGCGCCGCCAGGCGCAGGCCGAGATCGGCGTCGCGACCCTCAAGAACGAGGTCGACACCCTCATCGTCGTCCCCAACGACCGTCTGCTCGAGATCAGCGACCGCGGCATCTCCATGCTCGAGGCGTTCGCGACGGCCGACCAGGTGCTCCTCGCCGGCGTACAGGGCATCACCGACCTCATCACGACGCCGGGCCTCATCAACCTCGACTTCGCCGACGTGAAGTCGGTCATGCAGGGTGCGGGATCCGCGCTCATGGGCATCGGCTCGAGCCGGGGAGCGGATCGCGCCATCAAGGCCGCCGAACTCGCCGTCGCGAGCCCGCTGCTCGAGGCCTCGATCGACGGCGCCCACGGCGTGCTTCTCTCGATCCAGGGCGGATCGAATCTCGGCATCTTCGAGATCAACGACGCCGCCCGCCTGGTGCAGGAGGCCGTTCACCCCGAAGCGAACATCATCTTCGGTGCGGTCATCGACGACACCCTCGGCGACGAGGTGCGCGTCACCGTCATCGCGGCCGGCTTCGACGGGGGAGAGCCCGCCCCCAAGCCCGCCCAGGATCGTCGCAGCAACTTCGTCGACGCCGCGGTCCCCGCGACCGTCGGCGCGTCGGTCGCGAGCGAGGGCGAGAGTGCCCCTGCTCCGGACGGCTGGGCTCGCGAGCCCGAGCTTCCGGTGGTCGGCGGCCTCGACGAGCTCGAGGACGATGCCGACCTGGACATCCCCGACTTCCTCAAGTAGTGGCTGTCGAGATCTCACTCGCTGAGCGACTCGCGGCGGTCGACGCCGGGATCGCGGACGCCGCACGTGCGGCGGATCGCGACCCCGGCGAGATCACGCGCATCGTGGTGACGAAGTTCCATCCGGCGTCTCTCGTGCGCGAGCTCGCGGCCCTCGGTGTGCAGGATGTCGGCGAGAATCGCCACCAGGAGGCTCAGGCGAAAGCCGCGGAGCTCGCGGACCTCGATCTGCGCTGGCACTTCGTGGGCCAGTTGCAGAGCAACAAGGCGAAAGCTGTGCGGCGCTACGCCCACGCCATCCATTCGATCGACCGCGCCTCCCTCGTCGACGCACTGCGCGACGAGACGGCTCCCGCGATCGGAGGCCTCATCGAGGTCGACCTGTCGGGGCAGCCCGGCCGCGGAGGCGTCGCTCCGGCCGACGTCGATCGACTCGCCGAACACGTGCTCGCGACGCCCGGGATCGAGCTTCTCGGCGTCATGGCCGTGGCGCCCCTCGGGGAGGAGCCGCGCCCGGCATTCGCCCGCCTGCGAGCCATCTCGGAGCGCGTCCGCGGCCTCGAACCGCGCGCGACGCTGATCTCCGCCGGCATGTCCGGCGACTACGCCGACGCGATCCTCGAAGGCGCGACACACCTGCGGATCGGCACCGCAATCACAGGAAACCGACCCCCGCGCGATTAATGTCGGGGTGATCCCAGAACTTCGGAGGACGACATGGCGAACCCGCTGCGCAAGACGATGGTCTACCTCGGCCTGGCCGACGAGGAGTACGACGACGCGGTGGCTCCCGAGACGGAGCGCGCGCACACGCCCGCCCCGGCTGCGGCGGAGACGCCCGCTGCCTCGACCCCGCGTCCTGCTCCCGTGACGCCGCTGCGCCGTGCGTCGGCACCGCGCACCGCACCCGCGGGGATGAACGAGATCCTCACGGTTCACCCGCGCCACTACAAGGACGCGCAGGCGATCGCCGAGAGCTTCCGTGAGGGCATCCCGGTCATCATCAACCTGTCCCAGATGAGCGACGCCGACGCGCGCCGTCTGATCGACTTCGCGAGCGGCCTCTCGATGGGCCTCTACGGCAAGATCGAGCGCGTCACGAGCAAGGTGTTCCTGCTCTCTCCTGAGCACGTCGCCGTGAGCGGCGAGCAGGCGGAGGCCGAGACCGAGGTCGAGGCTGGGTTCTTCGACCGCTGATCCGAGCGAATCGAGGCCGGGCGACGCATGCGTCGCCCGGCCTTTTCGCAACCTCATCTGGGGGCAGTGATCTTCCAGGCTCTCGGCTGTACTCTGGACAGACGCGACCCTCAAGCTACGACTGAAGCTTGCTAGGTGTGAAGCGAATCGTGTGAACCGAAGAGGAAAGCAATCGAGGTGCGGTCATGGCTCTGACGCCTGAAGACGTCGTCAACAAGCGTTTCAACCCCACGAAGTTCCGTGAGGGTTACGACCAGGATGAGGTCGATGACTTCCTCGACGAGGTCGTCGTCGAGCTCCGGCGCCTCAACCAGGAGAACGAGGAGCTGCGTCAGCGCCTCGTCGCTGCGGACGCTCGCATCAACGAGCTCCAGCGTGCTGCTGCGCAGGCCCCCGCCGCGCCCGTGGCCGCTGCTGCCGCTGCCGCTCCTGTGGCCGCGCCCGTGGCCGCCCCTGCTCCCGCTCCGGTGCCCGCCCCCGCCGCACCCGAGTACGGCGCGCAGGACTCGTCCTCCATGGATCAGTCGAACACCAACAACCTGCTCCAGCTCGCCCGCCGCCTCCACGAGGAGCACGTGCGCGAGGGCATGGAGAAGCGCGATCAGCTGATCGCCGAAGGCCACGCGACCGCCGCACGTCTCGTGTCCGACGCCGAGCAGCAGCAGCGCACCGCCATCGAGGCTCTCGAGCAGGAGAAGGCGCGTCTCGAGCAGACCGTCGAAGAGCTCCGTGTCTTCGAGTCGGCCTACCGCGACCAGCTCCGCAACTACATCGAGTCGCAGCTGCGCGAACTCGAGGCCACCGCGCCCGTCGCCGGTGCTGAGGCGCCCGCCGTGCTCGGCGACACCAGCTACGACAGCGGAGCGTCGTCGTACGACGCGTCGTCGTACGAGGCGCCGTCCTACGACGCGCCGTCGGCCCCCGCATACGAGCAGGCTCCCGCGCCGAGCTTCGACCAGTCGCAGGGTCAGAGCTTCGAGCAGCCGCCGACCCCCAGCTACGAGCAGGCTCCCGCGCCGTCGTACGAGCAGAGCTCGGTCGCTCCCGACTACTCGAACACCAACTCGTTCGCTGATCTGTCGCAGGCCGCTGCACCCGTCCCGGCGAGCGGCTCGACCCCGCCCGCCTACTCCGGCTACCCCGCCCCGCAGTACGGCGGAGTCGAGTTCCCGCAGCAGTCGCAGGCTCCCGTGACCGACGCGTCGCAGCAGCCGGAGTACCCCGCGTTCACGCAGCGCCCGAACAACGAGTACCCGGGCGTTGGCGGTAACTGAGCCGACGAGCACACCGACGGGGCGCGCGCGCGTAAGCGTGCGCGCCCTCGTCGTGCTCACGGCGTGCGCAGTACTCGCTCTGGGACTCGACCAGCTGTCGAAGGCCCTCATCCTCTCCTCGATGGAGGTGCGGGAGAGCATCCCCGTGCTCGGCGAGGCTCTCCGTTTCACCCTCGTGAAGAATCCGGGCGCTGCGTTCTCGCTCGCGAGCGGATTCACCTGGATCCTGTCCGCGATCGCGGTGGGTGTGATCGTGTTCATCGTGATCTTCGCGCGCCGGATCCGGTCCGTCGCGTGGGCGGTCGTCTTCGGGCTGCTGCTGGGCGGCGCACTCGGAAACCTGACCGACCGTCTGCTCCGTGAGCCCGGCTTCGGAGAGGGACACGTGGTCGACTTCCTCCACGTGTGGGGCTTCCCGGCGATCTTCAACGTCGCCGACGTCGCCATCTGCACCGCCATGGGCCTCTTCATGCTGCTGACCATCCGCGGCGTCCGGCTCGACGGAACACGGCATACGGATGAGCGCGACACCGCTCCCGCAGCCGAGAAGGAGGCCTGAGATGGAGAGTCGGGGGATGCCTGTTCCCGATGGGCTCATCGGCGAACGAGCCGACGCGGCCGTCGCACGCCTGCTCGGGTTCTCGCGCACGTTCGCGGCGGAGGTCATCGACGCAGGCGGCGCGCGTCTCGACGGCGTCGTGCTCGGCAAGTCCGATCGCATGCGCGCGGGGTGGATCGACGTCGAGTGGGCGCCCAAGTTGGAGCCCGCGATCGTTCCCCAGCTCGTTCCCGGTTTCGTCGTCGTCCACGACGACGACGACATCATCGTGATCGACAAGCCCGTCGGCGTCGCCGCGCATCCCGCCACCGGTTGGGACGGACCGACGGTCCTCGGCGCCCTCGCGGGGGCCGGATACCGCGTCGCCACCTCGGGTTCCGCCGAGCGCCAGGGCATCGTGCACCGCCTCGACGTGGGGACGAGCGGCCTCATGGTCGTCGCGAAGAGCGAGCGCGCCTACAGCGAGCTCAAGCGCCAGTTCCACGACCGCGAGGTCGACAAGATCTACCACGCCCTCGTCCAGGGGCACCCGGATCCCTTCTCGGGCACCATCGACGCGCCGATCGGACGCCACCCCGGATCGAGCTGGAAGTTCGCTGTCACCGCCGACGGCAAGCACTCGGTCACGCACTACGACACGATCGAGGCGATGCCCTCCGCCACTCTGCTGGAGATCCACCTCGAGACGGGGCGCACGCACCAGATCCGCGTGCACATGGCGGCGCAGCGCCATCCGTGCGTCGGCGACCGGCTGTACGGCGCAGATCCGTCGCTCTCGGCACGGCTCGGCCTCGAGCGGCAGTGGCTTCACGCAGTGAAGCTCGGCTTCCGCCACCCGGGCACGGGGGAGTACGTGCAGTTCGAGACCCGGTACCCCGAAGACCTCCAGCACGCCCTCGATGTCCTGCGCGGCGATTAGTCTGGAGATCGACGACCCGACGGAGAAGGTGTGACGAGCAGCGATTCCTTCGTGCATCTGCACGTACACAGCGAATACAGCATGCTCGACGGCGCCGCCCGTGTCTCCGACCTCATGAAGGCGGTCGGCGAGCAGGGCATGCCGGCGATCGCTGTCACCGACCACGGCAACAACTTCGGCGCCTTCGACTTCTGGTCGCAGGCGAAGAACGCCGGCATCAAGCCGATCATCGGCACCGAGGCGTACCTGACCCCCGGCACCCACCGCACCGACAAGACCCGTGTGCGCTGGGGCAACGGCGGCGAGGACGACGTCTCCGGATCCGGCGCGTACACCCACATGACCATGTGGGCCGAGAACACCGCCGGCATGCACAACCTGTTCCGGCTCTCCAGCCTCGCCTCCATCGAGGGCTACTACTTCAAGCCCCGTATGGACCGCGAGCTGCTGCAGACCTACGGCAAGGGCATCATCGCGACGACCGGCTGCCCCTCCGGCGAGGTGCAGACGCGTCTGCGCCTCGGGCAGTACGAGCAGGCCCGCGAAGCCGCGGCTGAATTCCGCGACCTCTTCGGCAAGGACAACTTCTTCGCCGAGATCATGGACCACGGGCTCGGCATCGAGCGTCGCGTGATGACGGATCTGATCCGCCTCGCGAAGGATCTCGACCTTCCGCTCGTCGCCACCAACGACCTCCACTACACGCACGCCCATGACTCGTCGGCGCACGAGATCCTGCTGTGCGTGCAGTCGGGTTCGACACTCGCCGACCCGAACCGCTTCAAGTTCGACGCGCAGGAGTTCTACCTCAAGACGCCCGCGCAGATGCGCGAGCTCTTCCGCGATCACCCCGAGGCCTGCGACAACACGCTGCTCATCGCCGAGCGCTGCGACGTCGAGTTCAACACGAGCGCCAACTACATGCCGCGCTACCCGGTTCCGGAGGGAGAGACCGAGGAGACCTGGTTCATCAAGGAGGTCGAGAAGGGTCTTCACCGGCGATACCCGAACGGCATCCCGGATGACGTGCGCAAGCAGGCGGAATACGAGACGGGCGTCATCACCCAGATGGGGTTCCCCGGCTACTTCCTCGTCGTCGCCGACTTCATCAACTGGGCGAAGTCGAACGGCATCCGGGTGGGTCCCGGCCGCGGATCGGGTGCCGGATCGATGGCCGCGTACGCGATGGGCATCACCGACCTCGACCCGCTGCAGCACGGCCTCATCTTCGAGCGGTTCCTCAACCCCGACCGCGTCTCGATGCCCGACTTCGATGTCGACTTCGACGAACGTCGTCGTGGCGAGGTCATCCGATACGTGACCGAGAAGTACGGCGAGGAGCGCGTCGCGCAGATCGTCACGTACGGCACCATCAAGGCCAAGCAGGCGCTCAAGGACTCCGGGCGCGTGCTCGGCTTCCCCTTCTCGATGGGTGAGAAGCTCACGAAGGCGATGCCGCCCGCGATCATGGGCAAGGACATCCCGCTCGGCGGGATCGTCGACCCCGCGCACCCGCGCTACAAGGAGGCGGGTGACTTCCGTGCCCTCCTCGACACCGACGCGGAGGCGCGCACCGTCTTCGAGACGGCGCGCGGACTCGAAGGGCTCAAGCGACAGTGGGGCGTCCACGCCGCCGGCGTCATCATGTCGAGCGAGCCGCTGCTCGACATCATCCCGATCATGAAGCGGGAGCAGGACGGCCAGATCGTCACCCAGTTCGACTATCCCGCGGCCGAATCCCTCGGTCTCATCAAGATGGACTTCCTGGGACTGCGCAACCTCACGATCATCGACGACGCGCTCGACAACATCGAGTCCAACCGCGGCTTCCGCCCCGTTCTCGAAGACCTCGCGCTCGACGACCCGGCGGCCTACGAGCTCCTCGGTCGGGGCGACACACTCGGCGTCTTCCAGCTCGACGGCGGACCCATGCGCGGACTCCTGCGCCTCATGAAGCCCGACAACTTCGAGGACATCTCGGCCGTCATCGCGCTGTACCGCCCGGGCCCCATGGGTGCGAACTCGCACACCAACTACGCGCTCCGCAAGAACGGGCTTCAGGAGATCGTTCCGATCCATCCGGAGCTCGAGGAGCCGCTCAAGGACATCCTCAACACGAGCTACGGTCTCATCATCTACCAGGAGCAGGTGATGGCGATCGCGCAGCGCGTCGCCGGGTTCTCCCTCGGTCAAGCCGACATCCTGCGTCGCGCGATGGGCAAGAAGAAGAAGTCCGAGCTCGACAAGCAGTACGAGGGCTTCAGCGCGGGAATGAAGTCCAACGGCTTCTCCGAGACCGCGATCAAGACGCTCTGGGAGATCCTGCTCCCGTTCTCCGACTACGCCTTCAACAAGGCGCACTCCGCCGCCTACGGCGTCCTCAGCTACTGGACGGCCTACCTCAAGGCCCACTACCCGGCCGAGTACATGGCGGCGCTGCTCACGAGCGTCGGCGATGCGCGCGACAAGCTCGCGCTCTACCTCAACGAGTGCCGTCGCATGGGCATCAAGGTGCTGCCCCCGGATGTGAACGAGTCGATCGGATTCTTCGCCGCGGTCGGCGAGGACATCCGCTTCGGACTCGGCGCGGTGCGCAACGTGGGCTTCGGCGTCGTCGACCAGATCCGCAAGGCACGCGAGGAGAAGGGCAGCTTCACGTCCTTCCACGACTTCCTGCGCAAGGTGCCGCTCGGCGCGCTCAACAAGCGCACCATCGAATCGCTCATCAAGGCGGGCGCCTTCGATTCGCTCGGCAACACGCGTCGCTCGCTCGTGGAGATCCACGAGGAAGCCGTCGAATCAGCGGTGAGCGTCAAACGCAACGAGGCCAACGGTCAGGTGGGCTTCGACTTCGACTCCCTGTGGGACGAACCGGAAGCCGCTGACCACGTGCCCGAGCGTCCCGAATGGGGCAAGAAGGAGAAGCTCGCGTTCGAGCGCGACATGCTCGGTCTCTACGTCTCCGACCATCCGCTCGCCGGGATGGAGGTTCTGCTTGCGAAGCACGCGAGCATCGGCATCGCCGACCTGCTCTCCTCCGAGACCATCCAGGACGGCGAGACGGTGACCGTCGCCGGCCTGCTCACGAGCGTGCAGCACCGCACCGCACGCGCCTCCGGCAACCCCTACGGGCTCGTCACCCTCGAAGACTTCGGGGGAGAGGTGAGCATCATGTTCCTGGGCAAGACGTACCAGGAGTTCGCCCCCGGGCTCCAGCCCGACTCGATCGCCGTCGTCAAGGCGCGCGTCAGCCAGCGGGACGACGGCATCAGCCTGCACGCGGCGAGCATGTTCATCCCCGACACCGGCGCGAGCCTGGGCGCGGGACCCCTCATCATCCAGATCCCCGAGCAGCGCGCGACCACCGAGGTGGTCACTGCGCTCAGCGACATCCTCATCCGACACCGCGGCGACAACGAGGTGCGCCTCCGACTCGTGCGCGGCCAGACAGCGCGCCTGTTCGAGATCCCCTACCCCGTCTCGGTGACGGCTGACCTCTACGGCGAACTCAAGGGCATCCTCGGCCCGAACTGCGTGGTCTGAGTTCGTTCGCGACACGTCCCTGCCGTGTCGCTGCGCCGGATTCCGGGCTGCGCGCGAGCGCCCCGGCCCGACGGCGCAGCGGCGCGGCAGGGACGCGCCGCAAGAGACTCAGGCCGGGTCGCCGAGCTTGAGGAACTGGCGCTCGTGGTAGAGCAGCGCGTCGTCGTGGGCGCCGAGGGCGCCGTCTTCGATCTCGACGACGATGACGGCGTTGCCGTGCACCGGGTAGCGCTCCACGATGCGACCGAGCATCCACGCTGGAACATCGTTCAGGAGAGGCAGATCGAGCGGACCGGGGGACCAGTGGTCTCCCACGAAGCGCTCGTCGTGGTCCGCCGCCATCTTCGCCGCGACATCGCGGTTCGAGGCTCCCATGATGTGCACGATCACGTGGCTCGTCTGCTCGATGGCGGGCCACGCGGAGGCGGTGCGCGCCATGTTGAACGTCGCGAGCGGCGGCACTGCGGCCAGCGACGCGAGCGAGGTCGCCGTGAACCCGACCGGTGTGCCGTCGACGTCACGCGCGGTCACCACCGAGACACCAGCGGCAAGGCGGCGGAAGGCGAGCTTGAAGGCCGAGAGGCCGTCGGCGATCTGTGGAGCGGTGTCACTGCTGGCGGTGTTCATCGTGACTATTCAACCCCGTCGAAGATGGGTTCATTCCCAGCCACGTAGCATGGGGACGCGATGATTCAGACACTCGACCTCCGTGGAACCCGCCCCAGCGCATCCGAGCTGCTCGACCTCGTGCCGCGCGCCCTCGTCGATGTGAGCGTGGCGGCGGAGACAGCCGCCCAGCTCATCTCCGAGGTGCGCGAAGGCGGATCGGAGGCGCTGCTCGCGCAGGCCGAGCGTCTCGACCGGGTGCGTCCCGCGTCGCTGCGGGTGAGCGCCGACGAGCTCGCGGCCGCTGCCGAGTCGCTCGACCCCACGGTTCGCGCGGCGGTCGAGGAGTCGATCGCGCGCGTGCGCGCCGCGAGCGCGGCGCAGGTGCCTCCCGCCGTGACGACGACCCTCGCCGAGGGCGCCACCATCCAGCAGCGCTGGCAGCCGGTCCGCCGCGCAGGCTTCTACGTTCCGGGCGGCAAGGCCGTGTACCCGTCGAGCGTCATCATGAACGTCGTCCCTGCGCAGGCGGCGGGAGTCGGCTCGCTCGCGCTCGTCTCGCCGCCGCAGGCCGCGTTCGGCGGCTCTGTGCACCCCACGATCCTCGCGGTCGCTCACCTGCTGGGCGTCGACGAGGTGTACGCGATGGGCGGCGCGGGCGCGATCGGCGCGCTCGCCTACGGCGTCGACGATCTCGGCCTCGAGCCGGTCGACGTGATCACCGGTCCCGGCAACGTCTATGTCGCCGCTGCCAAGCGGCTCGTCCGCGGAGTCGTCGGCATCGACGCTGAGGCAGGCCCCACCGACATCCTGGTGCTCGCGGATGCGGATGCGGATGCGCGTCTCATCGCCGCGGACCTCGTGAGCCAGGCGGAGCACGACGAGCTCTCCGCTGCCGTGCTCGTGACCGACGCCCCTCAGCTCGCTGTCCGCGTCGCCGAGGAGCTCGAGCGCCTCATCCCCGTCACCCGGCACAGCGAGCGGGTGACGGCGGCGATCTCCGGTCGTCAGTCGGCCGTCGTGCTCGTCGACGACGAGGATGCCGCAGCCGACTTCGTCGATGCGTTCGCTCCCGAGCACCTCGAGATCCACACGATCGACCCCGACGCGACCCTCTCGCGCATCCACAACGCCGGCGCGATCTTCCTCGGCTCGCACTCGCCCGTGAGCCTCGGCGACTACCTCGCCGGCTCCAACCACGTGCTGCCCACGGCGGGGCAGGCTCGCTTCTCGTCGGCGCTCAGCGCGATGACGTTCCTGCGTCCGCAGCAGGTGGTGCGCTACGACCGCGCGGCGCTGTCGCAGGTCGCCGACCGCATCCGCGCGTTCAGCGACGCAGAGGATCTCCCGGCCCACGGCGACGCCGTGATGGCTCGGTTCTCCGAGGACTGACGCGCCGGCACCCCTCGGACGCCCCGCGCGGGTACCCTGGGAGCACGATGTTCTGCCCATTCTGCCGCCACCCCGACAGCCGTGTGATCGATTCCCGGACGAGCGACGACGGGCTGTCGATCCGCCGTCGGCGTCAGTGCCCCGAATGCGGTCGCCGCTTCTCGACCACCGAGACCGCGAGCCTCAACGTCATCAAGCGCTCCGGGATCGCCGAGCCGTTCAGCCGCGAGAAGATCGTCTCCGGTGTGCGCAAGGCGTGCCAGGGCCGTCCCGTGAGCGATGCGGATCTCGCGCTGCTCGCGCAGCGCGTCGAGGAGGCGATTCGCTCGACCGGTGTGGCGCAGATCGACGCGAACGACATCGGCCTCGCGATCCTCCCGCCGCTGCGAGAGCTCGACGAGGTCGCCTACCTCCGCTTCGCGAGCGTCTACCAGGCGTTCGATTCGCTCGACGACTTCGAGACGGCGATCACCACGCTGCGTGACGAGCACGCCGCGGCCTCCGCCGCGGACGCGCCCGCTACGTCGGACGACGCCCTGTGACCGACGTACCGGGATTCCGGGTGTACCCGCTCTTCTTCCGCACCGTCCTGTCTCGACTCGACCCGGAGTTCGCCCACCACCTCGCGTTCGTCGTGATCCGCGCACTCGGCGCGCCCGGGCTTCGCAGCATCGCGCGCGGCGTCACCCGCCCCGATCCGTCGCTCGCCGTGCACGCTCTCGGCCTCGAGTTCCCGTCGCCGTTCGGGCTCGCCGCGGGCTTCGACAAGGAGGCCAAGGGGATCGCGGGTCTCGGAGCGATCGGCTTCGGCCACGTCGAGGTCGGCACCATCACGGGGCAGGCGCAGCCGGGAAACCCGGCTCCTCGTCTGTTCCGCCTCATCCCGGATCGCGCCGTCATCAACCGCATGGGCTTCAACAACGCGGGTGCGGTGGCCGTCGAGCCGCGCATCGCTCGCGCTCGCGCGCAGGCGAAGCGCCCGATCATCGGCGTCAACATCGGCAAGACGAAGGTCGTGCCCGTCGAGGATGCGGTGAGCGACTACCTCGTGAGCACCCGCCTGCTCGCCCCGCACGCCGACTACCTCGTCGTCAACGTGAGTTCTCCCAACACGCCGGGTCTGCGCGGGCTCCAGGAGCTCGACAAGCTCGAGCCGCTGCTCGTCGCCGTGCGGGATGCTGCGGGCGGAGTGCCCGTGCTCGTGAAGATCGCACCGGATGTCACCGACGAGCAGGCTCTGCGCATCGCGGAGCTCGTGCAGCGCATCGAGCTCGCCGGCATCGTCGCGACCAACACGACCCTGTCGCGTGCCGGGCTCGTCACCGACCCCGCGATCGTCGAGGCGGCGGGGGAGGGCGGCCTCTCGGGCGCTCCGCTCGCCGCTCGCTCGCTCGAGGTGCTGCGCCTGCTGCGCGCTGCGGTGGGTCCGGAGATGTGCCTCATCTCCGTCGGAGGCGTCACGACAGCCGCCGACGTGCAGGAGCGACTCGACGCGGGCGCGACGCTCGTGCAGGGCTACACGGCGTTCCTCTACGAAGGACCGCTCTGGGCGCGCGCCATCAACCGCGGACTCCGCCGACTGCGCGCCGCACGCTCCTGAGCTCGCATACGACGAGGCCCCGAGACGCAGTGTCTCGGGGCCTCGTCATATGTGCGCTCGATCAGGCGGGGTACTCGCCGCGCTTGACCTGTGGCTTCGGAAGGCGCAGGGGCCGCATCTGCACGGCGCGCATCGCGGCGTACCAGCGGAACTTCTCCAGACGGTCCGCGCCGAACTTGGCCGACATCCGCTTCTTGAGCTGGTAGCCGAGCACGACGCAGTCGATGACGACGATGACGATGACAGCCCAGACGGCGATGAGCGCGTAGAACGCGACCTCCACGACCGGGACGAAGTACGTGAGGATCACGAGGAACATCACGGGCAGCAGGATCTCGCCCACGTTCCAGCGGGCGTCGACGAAGTCGCGCACGTAGCGCTTCTGCGGACCCCGGTCGCGGATCGGCAGGTAGCGCTCGTCGCCGTTCGCCATGCCGATGCGCGCCGCTTCGCGCTGCTCGTTGAGCTTCGCGCGCGATTCGCGGCGCGCGGCCTTGCGGTCCTCCGGCACGAGCGGGCGCCGACGCGCTGCTTCACGCTCCTGGCGGGTGGGCGTCGCGCGGCCCTTGCCGACGACCTTCTCGGTCTCCGGATTCTCGGCGGCAGCTGAAGAGTCGGTGGGAGTGTTGTTCGGCACGGGTTCCTCGCAAAAATCGGTGAGCCTAAGATATCCCACATGTCTGAGTCCGGGCCGTCGGCCGCATCCTCCACTCCCCACGCCGACGAACTCCGCGCCGCTGTCGCAGCCGGATTCCCGACCGCGGTCGCCGAGCTCTCATCGCTCGTGCGCATCCCCTCCGTCTCGTGGGACGGCTTCGATCACCGTCATGTGCGGGCGAGCGCCGAGCGTGTCGCCGAGCTCGCTCGAGGACTGGACGTGTTCGAGAGCGTCGACGTCGTGCAGCTGCCGGTGTCCGAGCCCGGTTCCGATCAGCTCGGTCAGCCTGCTGTCGTCGCGGTGCGTCCGGCGCGCGGCGGCAAGCCCACGGTGCTGCTGTACGCGCACCACGATGTGCAGCCCCCCGGAGCGGATGACGACTGGGAATCGAAGCCCTTCGAGCCGACCCTCCGCGGCGACCGTCTCTACGGCCGCGGCACGGCCGACGACAAGGCGGGCGTCCTCGTGCACCTCGCCGCGATCCGCGCCTTCGTCGAGGTTCTGGGCGACCCCGAGATCGGGATCGTTCTGTACGCCGAAGGGGAGGAGGAGTTCGGGTCGCGCTCGATCGCGACCTTCCTCGAGCACTACAAGGACGTCTTCGACGCCGATGTGATCATCGTCGCCGACTCGGGCAACTGGTCGATCGACGTGCCCGCGATCACCGTCGGACTCCGTGGCGCTGTCGCCTTCAATGTGCGGTTCACGACGCTCGGGCACGCCTCGCACTCGGGCATGTTCGGGGGAGCGGTGCCGGATGCGATGCTCGCAGCGATCCGCACCCTGGACACCCTGTGGAACCCCGACGGCTCCGTCGCCGTGGAGGGTCTCACCTCTCGCGAGGCGGAGACGCCCGCCTACGACGAAGCGCAGCTGCGCCGCGAGACGGGACTCCTCGACGGCGTCACGCCGATCGGTCGCGGCGAGATCATCTCGCGCCTCTGGAACCAGCCCTCGATCACCATCACGGGCATCGACGCTCCGAGCGTGCGCGACGCGTCGAACACTCTCGTTCCGAGCGTCCGCGTGCGGCTGAGCGCCCGCGTCGCACCCGGACAGCGCGCTGAGGAGGCGAAGGAGGCCCTCCTGAACCACCTGCGCGCGCACGCCGCCTTCGGGGCCCACATCGAGATCGACGGCCTCGACATGGGCCAGCCGTTCCTCGTCGACACGTCCGGCTGGGCGGTGGCGGATGCGAAGGAGGTCCTCGAGGAGGCCTTCGGCAACCCGGCCATCGAGATGGGCGTCGGGGGATCGATCCCGTTCATCGCCGAGCTCGCCGAGCGCTTCCCGGCGTCCCAGATCCTGGTGACGGGCGTCGAAGACCCCGACACGCGCGCGCACAGCCCCAACGAGTCGCTGCACCTGCCGAGCTTCGAGAAGTCGATCCTCGCGGAAACCCTCCTCTTCGCACGTCTCGCATCGCGATGACCAGCAACCTCCAGACCTCGAAAGGTAGAATCGGCTCATGACCGACACGCTCGAGACGACGCACGGCGTCAACCTCACCGACACCGCCGCCCAGAAGGTGCGCAGCCTCCTGGAGCAGGAGGGCCGCGACGACCTGCGCCTCCGCGTGGCCGTTCAGCCGGGCGGATGCTCGGGACTCATCTACCAGCTCTACTTCGACGAGCGCCTGCTCGACGGCGACGCGACGCGCGACTTCGACGGCGTCGAGGTCGTCGTCGACAAGATGAGCGTTCCCTACCTCGACGGCGCGTCCATCGACTTCGAGGACACCATCCACAAGCAGGGCTTCACGATCGACAACCCCAACGCCGAGGGAAGCTGTGCCTGTGGAGACAGCTTCCACTGATTTCCGATGACGAAATCCCCGTAAACACGGGGATTCGGCAAGACACGAGGCGTTCTCCGCAAGGAGGGCGCCTCGTTCGGCTATAGACTCTGAACAGATTCACATGTCGTCATCCGAGAGGTCACAGGTGCGCTCCACTAGCAGCCCCCAGGGTCCTGCCCGCCGTTCGCGTCTCGCCCGTTGGGCAGTCGCCCCGATCGGGCTCGCGGTTTCGCTCATCCTCGCCGGATGCACGCAAGAGCAGACGCTCGGCTGGCTTCCGACCGAGCCGGGCACCACCAATCACGTCGATCGTGTCATCGGTTTGTGGACCACGTCCTGGATCGTGCTCCTCATCGTCGGTGGCATCACCTGGGGCCTCATCCTCTGGGCGGCGATCGTCTACCGTCGCCGCAAGGGCCAGACGGGCCTCCCGGTGCAGATGCGCTACAACATGCCGATCGAGGTCTTCTACACGATCGTCCCGTTCGTGCTCGTGCTGGGCTTCTTCGCCTTCACCGCGCGCGACCAGGCGGCCATCGAGGCCGACTTCGGCGACGAGCAGCCCGACGTGCGCGTCGAGGCGTTCGGCAAGCGCTGGGGCTGGGACTTCAACTACCTCAACGAGGACGTCTACTTCTCGGGCGAGCAGCTGCAGCCCAACGCGAGCGGCGAGTACGACCCCGAGACGATGCCGGTGCTCTACCTGCCCGTCGACCAGAAGGTCGAGATCAAGCTCGAGTCTCGCGACGTCGTCCACTCCTTCTGGGTCATCGACTTCCTTTACAAGAAGGACATGATCCCGGCCAAGACGAACTACATGTACTTCGTCCCCCTCAAGGAGGGCACCTACCGCGGTAAGTGCGCCGAGCTCTGCGGCGAGTACCACGCGGACATGCTCTTCGAGGTGCGCGTCGTCTCGCAGGCCGAGTACGACTCCCAGATGGAAGCCCTGCGCGCGGCCGGCAACACCGGTGTGCTCGGCGCCGAATACAACGTGAACCAGAACCTGCCGGGCAACGGCAGCACCGATAAGGACTGAGGCCGATGACCACCGCCGCTCCTGCTCGGGCATATGTACCGACCGAGCCGTCCCGCAAGGGGAACATCTTCGTCAAGTGGATCACGACCACTGACCACAAGACCATCGGGTACCTGTACCTGATCACGTCGTTCATCTACTTCTGCATCGGCGGCGTGCTCGCGCTCGTCATCCGTGTGGAGCTCTTCACGCCGGGTCTCGACGTCATCCCGACCAACGAGGCGTACAACCAGCTGTTTACGATGCACGGCACGATCATGCTGCTGATGTTCGCGACACCGCTCTTCGCCGGATTCGCGAACGCGCTGATGCCGCTTCAGATCGGCGCCCCGGACGTCGCCTTCCCGCGACTGAACGCCCTCGCGTACTGGATGTTCAGCTTCGGATCGCTCATCGCGGTCGCCGGCTTCCTCACCCCGCAGGGTGCGGCTGGCTTCGGATGGACCGCCTACGCGCCGCTCACGAGCACGACCTTCTCGCCGGGACTCGGCGGCAACCTCTGGGTCGTCGGCCTGGCTCTCTCGGGCTTCGGCACGATCCTCGGTGCGGTGAACTTCATCACGACGATCATCACGATGCGTGCCCCGGGCATGACGATGTGGCGCATGCCCGTCTTCACCTGGAACATCCTCGTGACCTCGATCCTCGTGCTGCTCGCCTTCCCGGTTCTCGCCGGCGGCCTCTTCGCTCTCGCGGCGGACCGCATCTTCGGTGCGCACCTGCTCGACCCGGCCAACGGCGGAACGCTGCTCTGGCAGCACCTGTTCTGGTTCTTCGGTCACCCTGAGGTGTACATCATCGCGCTGCCGTTCTTCGGCATCGTCTCCGAGATCCTCCCGGTGTTCAGCCGCAAGCCGATCTTCGGATACAAGACCCTCATCTACGCGACGATCGCGATCGCCGCCCTGTCGGTCACCGTGTGGGCTCACCACATGTACGTCACCGGATCGGTGCTGCTGCCCTGGTTCGCCCTGATGACGATGCTCATCGCGGTTCCGACCGGCGTGAAGATCTTCAACTGGGTCGGCACCATGTGGCGCGGATCGGTCACCTTCGAGACGCCGATGATCTGGACGATCGGCTTCCTCGTGACCTTCACCTTCGGTGGACTCACGGGTGTCATCCTCGCGTCGCCGCCGCTCGACTTCCACGTCTCGGACTCGTACTTCGTCGTGGCCCACTTCCACTACGTGGTCTTCGGAACCGTCGTCTTCGCGATGTTCGCCGGCTTCTACTTCTGGTGGCCGAAGTGGACGGGCAAGATGCTCGACGAGCGTCTCGGCAAGATCCACTTCTGGCTCCTGTTCATCGGCTTCCACATGACGTTCCTCATCCAGCACTGGCTGGGTGTCGAAGGAATGCCGCGTCGATACGCGAGCTACCTCGCGGGCGACGGCTTCACGTGGATGAACGAGCTCTCGACCGTCGGATCGGCGATCCTCGCGGTGTCGCTGCTGCCCTTCTTCCTCAACGTCTGGATCACGGCCCGCAAGGCGCCGAAGGTCACCGTCGACGACCCGTGGGGCAACGGACGCTCGCTCGAGTGGGCCACCTCGTGCCCGCCGCCGCGTCACAACTTCACCTCGATCCCGCGCATCCGCTCGGAGTCGCCGGCCTTCGACCTGCACCACCCGGAGGCGACCGTCCAGGTCGGCGTCGGGCCCGTGAAGGACGCGCCGGACCGCCCTGTTCTCGACATCGCCGACGGAGAGGTGAAGTAAGACCATGCGTACCAATGCGATCCTGATGTGGATCCTCGGTGTGTTCTTCATCCTCTCGGCTGCGGCATACACCCTCTGGGTGGTCGCCGATGCCGGCTGGAACTGGGAGCGCATCGAGTGGGTCGGAACCGTGACCCTCGTGCTCTCGGCAGCCCTCGCGTTCTTCCTCGCCTTCTACATCGACCGCGTCTACAAGGCGCAGGGCGGCGAGATGGCGCAGGACCGCGACGACGCCGACATCGACGATGACGACCCCGAGGTCGGGCACTTCAGCCCTTGGAGCTGGTGGCCGCTCGTGCTCGGTTCCGCTCTCGGAGTCGTGTTCCTCGGACTCGCCGTGGGAACCTGGGTTGTCGGAATCGGCATCCCGCTCGCGATCGTCGCGATCGTGGGCTGGACGTACGAGTACTACCGGAACAACTTCGCACGCTGATGACGGTCCGTCTCGCCCGCGCGGGAGATGAGGATGCGATCCTCGGACTCGTGACGCAGCTCGGTCATGCGATCCCGCTCGACCCGGAAGCGTTCCGTATCACGATCGCCTCCTACCTGGCGGGCGAGCAGCCGTCTGTGCTGCTCCACGTCGCAGAGGATGACGGTGTCGTTCTCGGCTACGCACTGACGAGCGTCGTGCCGCTCCTGTCGACCAACGGCCCCTCAGCTCAACTGCAGGAGATCGTCGTCGATCCGGCCGCCCGCGGCCGCGACCTCGGTACGCAGCTCGTGAAGGCCGTCGAGGCCGAGTGCGAAGCACGCGGCGTGAAGCAGCTCACGGTGGCCAGCCGCCGCGCGGGAGGCTTCTATGACCGTCTGGGGTTCCACGAGTCGGCGGAGTACATGCGCCGCTTCTTCTGAGCTCACAGGCCCTGTCTGAACGGATCAGCCCCGGTTTCACGCCGGGGCTGATCCGTTTTCGCATGCGTGGGCTTCGCATGTCCGCCGTGGATGTCCGTCGCGCGAGTTCTTCCGTTCGTTGTCCGTGCGTTGTCCGTGGTCGCCGCAGCGTGAGAACCACCACGTGATGTGCCTGGCACTGACTGTCCGGGATAGCCCGGCGGCGCTGTCCCTGTTGAGTCGCGGACGTCAGTCGACGATGCGCGCCGAGCGAAAGAGTGCCACGCTCCTCACCTGACCCGCTCGCGACAGAGCCTCGAGCTGTGCGATGGTGTCTCGCTTGCATTTGCGTGCACCCGAGAAGGAACGAGCGGGGGAGCGCGGCACGTGCGGCCGGGAGAACGGTTCACGCACGGGGGAGGAGCGGCGGGTGGATACGCCGGCGACGGGACGGTCTCTCACTGCGGTTCCGCGCGGGGGTGTTGCGCTGAAGCAGGGCAGGCACCGAGTGGCGCGGCCACGCGA
The DNA here is from genome assembly GCF_011751865.2 of Salinibacterium sp. ZJ70. Taxonomy (GTDB): domain Bacteria; phylum Actinomycetota; class Actinomycetes; order Actinomycetales; family Microbacteriaceae; genus Homoserinibacter. The sequence goes on from NZ_CP061770.1 coordinate 1,361,396, forward strand.
TCCGTCCGCTCCAGTCGGGTGAGGGGTCGCAGATGACGTTTGACGCGCCGAGCAAACCGTCATGTGCGACCCCTCACCAAAGGTGCGCGCGCTTGAGACCTTCTGTGGGCTGTTGGGGGAGGGCCCCGGCAACGGGAAAGGCCCCGGATCCGCGAGGATCCGGGGCCTTTCGAGAGCCGATGCTCAGTGACCGTGGCCGTGCTGCGAGGCCTCGATCTCCGACTTCGTCACAGGGGAGATGCGGTCCTCGAAGAACCAGCGCGACAGGCCGGCGCGCAGGCGCGTGCCGAACGTGATCTTGCCGTTCTTGTTCGGGCGCACCATGAGCGGCGCGTAGTCGTCGTAGCTCACGAGGCGCCAGCGGTCGTAGTCCGACAGCTGCTCGTGGACCTCGATGTACTCGCCACCGGGGAGGCGCACGATGCGACCCGACTCGAAGCCGTGGAGCGCGATCTCGCGGTCCTTCTTCTGGAGCCCGATGCAGATGCGCTTCGTGACGATGTACGCGATGATCGGCCCTGCGAAGAACAGGATCTGCAGTCCGAGCGTGACGCCCTCGATCGACAGCTTGAAGTGCGTGGCGATGAGGTCGGAGCTGGCTGCCGCCCACATGACCGCGTAGAACGTGACACCGGCGGCACCGATGGCCGTACGGGTCGGAGCGTTGCGGGGACGGTCGGCGATGTGGTGCTCGCGCTTGTCGCCCGTGATCCACGCCTCGATGAACGGGTAGAACATCACGGCCACGATGAAGAGACCGAGGATGACGACCGGGATCAGGATGTACCACGTGAACGTGTATCCGAAGATCACGGACTCGAGGTGGGGCGGGATGAGACGCAGCGCGCCGTCGGCGAAGCCGATGTACCAGTCGGGCTGGGTTCCGGCGGAGACGGGCGACGGGTCGTACGGGCCGTACGCCCAGATCGGGTTGATCTGAACGGTGGCGCCGATGGCCATGAGCACACCGAAGACGATGAAGAAGAATCCACCGGCCTTCGCCGCGAACACGGGCATGATGGGGGATCCGACGACGTTCTGCTCAGTGCGGCCGGGGCCCGCGAACTGCGTGTGCTTGTTCACGATGAGCAGGATCATGTGCACGCCGATCGCCGCGATGACGAGCGCCGGAAGCAGCATGATGTGCGCCATGTAGAGGCGTCCGACGATCGCCTCGCCGGGGAACTCTCCGCCGAACAGCAGGTAGGAGATCCAGGTTCCGACGATCGGGAAGCCCTTGATCATGCCGTCGATGATGCGAAGACCGTTGCCCGAGAGCAGGTCATCGGGGAGCGAGTAGCCCGTGAAGCCCTCGGCCATCGCGAGGATGAACAGGACGAATCCGACGACCCAGTTGATCTCGCGCGGCTTGCGGAACGCACCGGTGAAGAACACGCGGAGCATGTGCAGACCGATCGAGGCGACGAACAGCAGCGCCGCCCAGTGGTGCACCTGACGCATCAGGAGTCCACCGCGGATGTCGAAGCTGATGTCGAGCGTCGACGCCATGGCGGCGGACATGCCGATGCCCTGCAGCGGCGCGTACGAGCCTTCGTAGGTGACGTGGGTCATCGACGCCTGGAAGAAGAACGTCAGGAACGTTCCCGAGAGCAGGATGACGATGAAGCTGTAGAGCGCGATCTCACCCAGCATGAACGACCAGTGGTCGGGGAAGATCTTGCGTCCGAGTTCCTTGACGGCACCCGAGATGCTGGTGCGGTCCTCGATGTAGTTCGCTGCGCCGTTGACGAAGCGCATTCCCGGCCCGGGCGCGGGCTTCTGCTGCGAGGCAGAGGCTGGCGCCGTGGTGGTATCAGTGGCGGCGGTCACAGTTCACGCTCCCAGAAGCTCGGTCCGACGGGTTCGGTGAAGTCGCTCCGCGCGACGAGGTAGCCCTCGTCGTCCACCGTGATGGGCAGCTGCGGCAGCGCGCGCTTGGCGGGGCCGAAGATGACGGCAGCTTCACGGGTGATGTCGAACTGCGACTGGTGGCAGGGGCACAGCAGGTGGTGCGTGTGCTGCTCGTAGAGCGCCACCGGGCAGCCGACGTGGGTGCAGATCTTCGAGTAGGCGACGATGCCGTCGAAAGCCCAGTCCTCGCGGCCCTCCGACGGGTGGAGGTCGGCGGGGTTGAGACGCATCAGAAGGACGGCGGCCTTGGCCTTCTCCTCGAGCGGGTGCTCCGACTCGCGGAGACCGTCGGGGATCACGTGGAAGGCCGAGCCGACGGTGACGTCCGCGGCGCGGATCGGGGTGCCGTCGGGGTCGCGGGTGAGGCGAACTCCGGTGTCCCACATCGTGTGCTTGAGCAGCGGGATCGGGTCCGCGGCAGGAGCGAAGTCGCGGAAGATCACGATGGCCGACAGCGGAGCGAGGGCGAGGGCGCCGAACAGTCCGTTGCGGATGAGCTTGCGGCGGGTGAAGCCGGACTCCTTGTTGCCGATCGTGAAGATCTCGGCGGCGCGAGCGATCGTCTCGTCGGAACCGCGCGTGGTGTGGCGCTGCTCGACGAGGTCGTGCCCGTCCATGAGCGACTTCGCCCAGTGGACGGCGCCGAAGCCGATTCCCAGGAGTCCGAGCGCGAAGCCCAGGCCCAGGAGAAGGTTGTTCAGGCGGACCGTCTCGACGTTTCCGGGCTCGATGGGGAACGCGATGTACGCGACGACGGCGAACACGCTGCCCGCCATGGAGGCGAGGAACCACCAGAACACGCGGCGCTCAGCCTGACGCTCCTTGGCGGGGTCGAGTTCGGTGACGCGCGGGCGGTGGGGCGGGAAGCCCGGGTTCTCGACGGCATCGTTCGAGATCACGGCGACGCCGACGGGCACTTGTGCACCCCCGTGCGTCTCGACTGCGGTGCCGGATGCGGCACCGTCGGTCTCAGCCATGGATGTCCCTTCCTGTGTTTCAGTACTCACGCGTATCAGTTCGACTTCGCAGTGAGCCAGACGGTGATTCCGACGAGCCCGCCGACGACGAAGATCCACACGAACAGACCTTCGGAGACGGGTCCGAGGTTGCCGAGAGAGAATCCGCCGGGGGCGCCTTCAGCTTCGATGTGCTTGAGGTACGAGACGATGTTCGCCTTGTCGGCGGAGGAGATGTTCGCGTTGTTGAAGACGGGCATGTTCTGCGGGCCGATGAGCATGGCCTCGTAGATGTGCTTCGACTCGACGCCCATGAGCGACGGGGCGAACTTGCCCTCCGTGAGTGCTCCACCGGCGCCGGCCACGTTGTGGCACATGGCGCAGTTGATGCGGTAGAGTTCTCCGCCGCGTGCGATGTCGTCGCCGACGAGCTCGTCGGGGCTGGGGACAGCAGGCCCGGGGGCGAGCGTGGCGACCCAGGTCGAGAGGGCGTGGATCTGCTCGTCCGTGAACTGGACGGGCTTGCCCTCGGCCTGCGGGCCCTGAGCGGCCATGGGCATGCGGCCCGTGCCGACCTGGAAGTCCACCGACGCAGCGCCGACGCCGACGAGGCTCGGGCCGTCCTCGGTGCCCTCCGCGAGGGGACCGTGGCAGGTCGCGCAGTTCGCCACGAAGAGCTTCTCGCCCTGTTCGGTGATGGATTCGAGCTGCGACTGCGATGCGGCGTCAGCGGACGTCGCCGACGTGGCGGCGGCGTAGATGCCGCCGGTTGCGAGCAGGCCGATCATGAGCAGCGCAGCCGAGGCGATCGGCGAGCGCCGACCAGTACGACGGTTACGGGGTGTGGAAGCGGAAGTCGCCATGATTCTGCAGGAGTCCGATCTCGGGCTATTTGAGGACGTAGATGACGAAGAACAGGGCGATCCAGACGACATCGACGAAGTGCCAGTAGTAGGACACGACGATCGCGCTGGTCGCTTCCTTGTGCGTGAACTTCTTGACCGCGAAGATGCGGCCGATCACGAGCAGGAAGGCGATCAGGCCGCCGGTCACGTGCAGGCCATGGAAGCCGGTCGCGAAGTAGAACACGGAGCCGAATGCGTCAGACGAGAAGCCCACGCCGTGGCTGACGAGGAGGGCGTACTCGAACACCTGGCCGATCACGAAGATCGCGCCGAGCACGAAGCTCAGCATGAACCACTCGACGGTGCCCCACTTGCGCAGATCCCACGGTCCACCCGTGCGTCGCGGCTGCATGCGCTCTGCGGCGAACACGCCGAACTGAGCGGTGAAGCTGGACGCCACGAGGATGATCGTGATCCCGAGGGAGAACCAGACGTTGAGGTTCGCGCCCTGCTCCTCCCAGAGTCCTTGAGAGGTCGATCGAAGGGTGAAGTACACCGCGAAGAGGCCCGCGAAGAACATGACCTCGGATCCCAACCAGACGATCGTGCCCACAGACACGGAATTCGGCCGGTTGATGACCGCGGTGCTCGGCGCGTTGGCAACAGAGGTAGTGGTCACCTGACCATTATGTCCCGATTTCGCCCCGGGCGAATCCACCCACCTGGCGTGGCGTACCCGTGCGACCCTCGACTTCGATTTCCGTGTGGTCTGTAGCATCGTCGGCATGCCCACTGATCTCGCCTGGCCCTCGATCCTGACCGAACTCCTCGCCGGAGGAGACCTCTCGATCTCCGAGGCGGAATGGGCGATGCGCCAGGTCATGGAAGGCCAGGCGACCGAGGCTCAGCTGGCCGCATTCGTGGTCGCGCTTCGTGCGAAGGGCGAGACGGTCGACGAGATCGTCGGGTTCCGCGACGCGATCCTCGCGCACGCCACTCCGCTGGACGTGGACCCGATGGTGCTCGACATCGTCGGCACGGGAGGCGACCGCTTCGGCACTGTCAATGTCTCCACGATGTCCTCGATCGTCGCGGCCGCCGCGGGCGCGAAGGTCATCAAGCACGGCAATCGCGCCGTCAGTTCCACCTCCGGCGCATCCGATGTGCTCGCTGCTCTCGGGGTGGACCTCACGATCGACCCCGCACGCGTCGCCGCCGTGCTGGATGAGGTCGGCATCACGTTCGCGTTCGCCTCGCTGTTCCACTCCGGGTTCAAGAACGCAGCCCCGGTGCGCGCGCAGCTCGGAATCCCGACGGTGTTCAACTTCCTGGGGCCGCTCTGCAACCCTGCGCGCCCGGAAGCGTCGGCTGTCGGCGTCGCGAACCTCGACAAGGTGCCGCTGTTCGTCGGCGTCTTCCAGACGCGAGGAGCGACCGCTCTCGTGTTCCGCGGCGATGACGGACTCGACGAACTCACCACGACCGGGCACAGCCACGTGTGGGAGATTTCTCGCGGCGAGGTGAAGGAACACGACCTCGACCCCGCCGACTTCGGCCTGAAGCGCGCGTCGATCGACGAGCTGCGCGGTGGGGACGCGGCCCACAACGCCGAGATCGTGCGCCGCGTGTTCGCGGGGGAGCGTGGTCCGGTGCGCGACATCGTCCTGCTCAACGCGGCCGCGGGCCTCGTCTCGTGGGATCTCGCCCAGAATCCCGCGCTCGTCGACGAGGACATCCGTGCGCGCTTCCGCGAGCGCATCGCGTCCGCGGCGGCGGTCATCGATGACGGAGCCGCCCTGGCGAAGCTCGACGCGTGGATCTCTGCTACGAACGCCTGAGGCGAGCGCGCAACGTCAGTCGCGCGTGAGGATGTCGGGCGAGAGATCGCCGACCGAGGCGTGTCCGGAGAGTCCGAGGGTGAGGTCGGTCTCGGCGAGGATGTTCGCGAGCACAGCCCGCGCGCCCTCCTCGCCGGCGATCGCGAGCCCGTAGACCCAGGCGCGGCCGATTCCCACCGCGCTCGCGCCGAGGGCGAGGGCGCGAATGACATCCGCGCCGGAGCGCACGCCCGAGTCGAGCATCACCGGCGCACGACCGGCGACAGCCTCCACCACGGCGGGGAGAGCCGCGATCGCGCCGACCCCTCCATCCATCTGGCGCCCGCCGTGCGTCGACACGTAGATGCCGTCGATGCCCTCATCGAGCGCGCGGAGGGCGTCGTCGGGGTGCTGGATGCCCTTGAGGATGATCGGCAGATCGGTGAGCTCCCGCAGTCGGGGCAGATCTGCCCAGCTCAGCGACGGGCGCGAGAAGACATCCAGGAACGTCTCGACGGCCGCGCGAGGTTCGCCGGAGCTCAGGTTCTCGCGGAAGCGGCCCGGATAGCGGCGTGTCATGCCGACGAGGGTGCGGATCGCGGTGGGCGTCGGGCGCGTGCGCGGACGCTCGGCGGGGTGCGCCATGCGGTCGCGCACGAGCCGCCGGAAGACGGGGTCGCTCGTGTACTGCGCGATGCCCATGCCCTGGATGAAAGGCAGGAAGCCGCGATCGAGGTCGCGGGGTCGCCAGCCGAGCATCCCGGTGTCGAGTGTCACGACGATCGCCTCGGCGCCGCACAGCTGCGCGCGTTCGACGAAGCTCGCGACGAGGTCGTCGTCGGAGGACCAGTACAGCTGGAACCAGCGCGGTCCCCGAGCGGAGGCCGCGATCTGCTCCATGGGCTGTGAGGCCTGGCTCGAGATGATGCTCGTGATGCCGAGCGAGGCGGCAGCGCGCGCGATGGCAACGTCGGCGTCAGGGTCGACGAGCTCGAGCACGCCGATGGGTGCCGCGAGCAGAGGAGTGGGGTGCCGGCGACCGAAGAGCTCGACGCTCAGGTCGCGGTCCGAGACATCGCGCAGCATCCGCGGCACGATGTGCCACTCGTCGAAGGCGTCGAAGTTCGCCTCGGCCGTCTGCTCACGGCCCGCGGAACCCTGCACGTACGCCCACGCATCCGGGGACATCGCGCTGGAGGCCGCATCCACGAGCGCGCTCCACGTCGCGGGAACGCGCGACTTCGCACCGGTCGCTCCCGCCCGGAAGATCTCGGACTGCCGGGCGCGCCCCAGGGACTCGCGGACCTCGTCGTCTCGGATCATTGTCGGCTCCTTCGCTCGCGGCCTGACGTCAGGCCTGGCCGTGTGCTGCGCGCGATCTGCGCGAGAGGGAGTCCACGATGACCGCGAGCAGCAGAACCGCGCCCGTGATCATGAAGCGGATGGAGGAGTCGAGGTCGAGCAGGGTCAGACCGTTCGAGATCGACTGGATGACGACGATGCCGATGAGCGCGCTCCACGCGGAGCCGCGCCCGCCGAAGAGGCTCGTGCCGCCGATGACCGCTGCCGCGATCGCATTGAGGTTGGTGTCACCTCCGCCTGACGAGGTTCCTGCGGAGCTCAGGCGGCCCGCCGCCAGCAGCCCGCCGACGACGGCGAAGGTGGAGCACAGCATGAACACCGAGATGTAGACGCGGTCGACGCGGATGCCGGCGCGTCGGGCGGCTTCGACCGAACCGCCGACGGCGAACACCTCGCGGCCCCAGCGGGTGCGGCGCAGCGCCGCGTCGGTGACGATCACGAGCACGAGGAAGAACACGAACATGACGCTGACCCCGCGGTTGGTCGCGAGGTACGCGGTGACGGCGACGCAGGTGGCCAGGATCCCGGCAGCGCGCGCGGCGGGCCAGCCGAGAGAGCTGACGGGCAGCCCCGCGCGCTCCCGTCGGCGGCGCCGCATCACGGCCGAGAGGAACATGCCGCCGGTCCAGAGTGCGGCGAGCGCGTACGCCACGTACGGCGGCAGGAACCAGCTCTGTGCGAAAGCGACGAGGGGCGAGTCGTAGGGGATGTTCGCGGTGCCGTCTGCCCCGAGGATGTACAGCTGCAGACCGAGGAAGCCGAGGAGCCCTGCGAGCGTGATGATGAAGCTCGGCACGCCGAAGCGCGTCATGAGCGCGCCGTACAGAACGCCGATCGCGACGCCCGCTGCGATCGCGACGAGGATCGCAGCGGGAAGCGGCCAGCCGTTTCGCGTGAGCAGCACGCCCAGAATCGCGGCGCCGAGACCGGAGACGGAGCCCACCGAGAGATCGATCTGGCCGACCAGCAGCACGAGGACCACGCCGATCGCGATCGTGCCGACGGGCGCGCACTGGATCAGCAGGTTCACGAGGTTGTCGGCGGAGAGGAACGTCGGGTCGAGCAGCTGGAACACCGTCCAGATCGCGGCGAGCCCCACGATCACGGGGAGCGCGCCGTACCCGGTCGCGGAGACGCGGCCACGCATTCCGTCGACGAGCGCTCGCGCGCGGCTGTCGCCCGCTGCGGCGAGGTCGCTCATCGGCTCGGTCCGATCCGACGAGGGGCCGCCAGGGGAGGCTCGGGCGCGTGGCGCCCATGCTCGGTCGCGCCGGTGATGGCGGCGATGATGTCCTCGTACCCCACATCCGGTGCCAGGAAGTCGCCGTTGTTGCGCCCGAGACGCAGGACGACGATCCGGTCGGCCACAGCCTGCACGTCGGCCATGTTGTGACTGATGAGCACGACGCCGTGGCCGCGCTCCCGGAGTCGCTCGATGAGGTTGAGCACCTCGGCCGTCTGCGCGATGCCGAGGGCGGCCGTCGGCTCGTCGAGGATGACGACGCGCGGCTCGCCGATCAGCGAGCGTGCGATCGCGACCGTCTGGCGCTGGCCCCCCGAGAGCGCCGCGATCGGCACCCGAACCGAGGGAATGCGCGCTGACAGGCGGCGCAGGATCTCCCACGCGCGCCGTTCCATCTCCTCCTCGGCGAGCGCGGGGCCGCCGAGCTCCTGCCCCAGGAACAGGTTGGCGACGACGTCGAGGTTGTCGCAGAGAGCGAGATCCTGGAACACCGTGGCGATGCCGAGCGCGCGCGAGGTCGAGGGATCGGGGACCGCCACTGGGCCGCCCTCGAACAGGATCTCGCCCTCATCGGCGGGGTGCACACCCGCGAGGATCTTCACGAGCGTCGACTTGCCAGCGCCGTTGTCGCCGACGATCGCCACGACCTCGCCCGCGAAGATGTCGAGGTGCACGTCGGTGAGCGCCTGCACCTTGCCGAAGCTCTTCGAGATGCCGCGCATCGACAGCACCGGCCGACGCTCGTCGGCGTCGTCGGTGGCGCGGTCGACCGACTCGATGGGGCTCATCATCGGATGCCGACCTCCGCGCACGCCGTCCTGTAGGCCGGGGTGCAGAGCTGCGGCACGGTGTAGAAGCCGTCGGCCATGACGGTGGAGAGGATGAGCTCGCGGGTCACGGCGACCGGGTCGAGGAGGGTCGTCGGGATGCTCCCGCCTGCGACGCTGACCTCCGTCTCGCCTCGCGGGGAACCGCCGTTCGCGAGCTCGATCGCGACGTCGGCGGCGCGGTGCGCCTGCGGGCGCAGCGCCTTGTAGACCGTCATGTACTGGTCGCCCGAGAGGATGCGCTGCAGGCCCGCGAGCTCCGCATCCTGGCCGGTCACGGGAGGAACGGGGTTCACCCCGGCCGCCTTGAGCGACGCGATCGCGCCTCCCGCCGTGGGGTCGTTCGCGGCGTACACGCCGACGATGCGCGTCCCGAAGCGGATGATCTGCCCGGAGACCCAGTCCTGCGCCTTCGCGGGATCCCATCCGGGGGTGTCGTAGGAGGCGAGCACCTCGAAGCCGCTGTCGGCGAAGACGGCGAGTGCGCCGCGCTTGAACTCGGAGGCGTTGTTGTCGGTGGGGGAGCCGTTGACCATGAGGATCCCGCCGTCAGCGGGGGTCACCCCATCCGCGTCGAGCTTCGCCAGGAGCGACTCCGCCTGCAGGCGGCCGACCTTCTCGTTGTCGAACGAGACGTAGTAGGCGATGTCGGCGTGGTGGATGAGGCGGTCGTACGCCACCACGGGCACACCGCGCACCTGCGCGAGCCCGACGATCGAGGCGGCGGCCTGCCCATCGAACGGGTCGAGGACGAGCACCGACACTCCCTGGCTGAGCATCGCCTCGGCCTGCTGCTGCTGCTTCGCGGCGTCGCCGTCGGCGTTGGCGTACAGCACCCGGCATTCGGCGCACAGCTCGGCGATGCGCTCCTCGAAAAACGGACGATCGCCCGATTCGTAGCGTGAGGTGACCGAATCCGGAAGAAGGAGGCCGATCTTCGCCGTCTCCGGGTCTGTCGGCGCATTCGGCGAGACGGCGTTGGTGCACGCGGCCAAGGTGAGAGCGAGGGCGGCGGCGAGCGCGCCCAGGATCGCCTGAGTGGGGGGCTTCACGGCGTCACCCGATGACCGCGCGGATCTCCGGACTGGCGGCCGCGGGGAACACGCTCATCCGCTCGACGGCGAGCGCGACGGCGCCGACGAGGCCCGCGCGAGGGCCGAGCTGGCCTGCCACGATCTCCGGGGGCGGCGCGAGCCGTGTGGCGAGCGAACGGTCGACAACCTGCCGGATGGGCCCCAGGAACAGCTCACCAGCGCGCGCGAGATGGCCGCCGATGACGATGCGCGAGGGGTCGTACATCGCGGCGGCGTTCGCTGCGGCGACACCGACGTGCGCGCCCGCATCGGCGATGGCGCGGATGCAGGCGTCGTCGCCCGACATCGCGCGCACGATGACGTCGCCGAGCTTCAGACCGGGTACGCGGGCTCGCAGCTCATCGAGGATCGCGTCACCGCCGGCGATCGCCTCGAGGCAGCCGAGGTTGCCGCAGCGGCACAGCGGGCCGTTCTCGACGATCACGGTGTGACCGAGCTCGCCGGCACTGCCGGAGGCGCCGCGCAGCAGACGACCGCCGATGAGGATCCCGGAGCCGATGCCGTCACTCACCTCCACGAACATGGCGTCGTCGTGACCACGCAGCGCACCCTGCTGGTGTTCGGCGGATGCGGAGAGGTTGGAGGCGTTGTCGACGAAGACAGGCACCCGCAGGGCGCGCTCGATCGATTCGGCGATCGGGACGCCCTCCCAGCCGCGCAGGATGCCAGGGCGCGCGACCATGCCGCTCGCGGCGTCCATGGGCGCCGACATCGCGACGCCCGCGGCGAGCAGCTCGTCGCGGTCTGCGGAGACGGAGTCGAGCATGTCGGCGATCAGCAGACCGACCCGCCGGATCTCGTTGTCGGAGCGGTGGTCGCGGGCGAGGGGCATCTCGTGTTCGGCGAGCACTGTCATCGCGGCGTCGGCGAGAGCGATCCGCAGCTGACGCTGCGAGAAGTGAATGCCGCACACGAGGCCCGAGGCGTGCGCGAGCGTGACGTACTGGGCGCGACGACCCGAGCGCATCGACTTGGAGGTGCTGAGCACCCCCTGCTCGGAGAGCTCCTTGACGATGTTCGAGACCGTTGCGGGGGAGAGGCCCGTCGCGGCGGCCAGCTCGACCTGTGTGAGCCCGCCATGGCGCTTGATGGCGTCGACGATGCGTCCGCGATTCGCCTCGCGCAGAGACGTCTGCGAACCGGGCGTGCGCCGCTGGTCGACCATTCCCTCATGCTAGCCAGGGGTGAGGCTTTTTCGGGAGATATCCGGGGGAGCTCATATGCGCAGGAGCACCCTCCCGCGACCCGTAGGCTAGAGGGGTGACCAAGGTCTTGAGCTCTCTTCCCGTCGGCGAGCGCGTCGGCATCGCGTTCTCCGGTGGCCTCGACACCTCGTGTGCTGTCGCGTGGATGCGCGACAAGGGCGCGATCCCCTGCACGTACACGGCCGACATCGGCCAGTACGACGAGCCCGACATCGATTCGGTGCCCGCGCGCGCACTCGAGTACGGCGCGGAGATCGCGCGACTCGTCGACGCTAAGTCGGCCCTCGTCGAGGAGGGGCTCGTCGCGCTGCAGTGCGGCGCCTTCCACATCCGCTCCGGCGGCAAGACGTACTTCAACACGACGCCTCTCGGTCGCGCCGTGACGGGCACCATGCTCGTTCGCGCGATGAAGGAGGACGGCGTCGAGATCTGGGGCGACGGCTCCACCTACAAGGGCAACGACATCGAGCGGTTCTACCGCTACGGCCTCATGGCCAACCCGCGCCTGCGCATCTACAAGCCGTGGCTCGACTCCGACTTCGTGACGGAGCTCGGCGGCCGCAAGGAGATGAGCGAGTGGCTCGTCTCGCACGGCTTCCCCTACCGCGACGCCACCGAGAAGGCGTACTCGACCGACGCCAACATCTGGGGCGCCACCCACGAGGCCAAGAACCTCGAGGAGCTCTCGACCGGTCTCGACATCGTCGACCCGATCATGGGCGTCGCCGCCTGGCGCGATGACGTCGAGGTGGCGACCGAGGTCGTCTCGGTGCGCTTCGAGGCGGGCCGTCCCGTCGCCATCAACGGCGTCGAGTACGCGGATGCCGTCGCCCTCGTGCTCGAGGCGAACGCGATCGGAGGCCGTCACGGCCTCGGCGCATCCGACCAGATCGAGAACCGCATCATCGAGGCGAAGTCCCGCGGCATCTACGAAGCTCCCGGCATGGCGCTCCTGCACATCGCCTACGAGCGTCTGCTGAACGGCATCCACAACGAGGACACCATCGCGAACTACCACGCGGAGGGTCGCCGCCTCGGTCGCCTCATGTACGAGGGACGCTGGCTCGACCCGCAGTCGCTCATGCTGCGCGAATCGCTCGTGCGCTGGGTCGGCTCGGCCGTCACCGGCGAGGTCACGCTGCGTCTGCGTCGCGGCGACGACTACACGATTCTCGACACCACCGGCCCGAACCTCAGCTACGCGCCCGAGAAGCTCTCGATGGAGCGCGTGGGCGACGCCGCCTTCGGCCCGAACGACCGCATCGGTCAGCTCACGATGCGCAACCTCGACATCGCGGATTCGCGTTCGCGTCTCGAGCAGTACGCCGCTCAGGGCATCATCGGCGGTGCGACCGCCGAGCTCGTGGGGCACCTCGAGGCGGGCGCGGCCGGTCAGATCCTCGACGCCGTCGAGGGTTCGGAGACCAACACCGAGGCCATCGACGCAGCGTCCGAGGGCGCCGCGTTCGATCTCGGGACCGACTGACTCCTCCGCCTGCGAGCTACCCCCAGCGGCTCGCAGGCTCGCCCGCCGGGAGTCGACCCACATACCGGGGCGGGCAATGCGGTTCGCCGCATCATCAATGGAGATAACAACGTGAACGACGACGTGCACACACATCACCACAGCTGGCTGGGGGAGCTCGCATCCGCAGAGGATGCGATCCCGCTGATCGGGCGACTCTCGCGCGAGCAGGACGTGATCGCCCACCTCTTCGGGCGCAAGATCGTGAACCGATCTCCCGTGCAGCTCATCCGAGCGACACGGGAGTCGGGCGATCTGCGCGGCGTGGAGCTGAGCCTCGAACGGATCGTCCGCGTGCTGCGCGCGGCACGCGACGCGCAGGTGCAGGGCGCATCCCTCGACCTCGGTGTCATCCTCGAGGACGCGCCCGCTGATGATGCCGCGCTCGACGAGCACATCGCCGCCCACCTCGCGGCGCTCCGGCTGCAGGGGCGGGGCGCCCCGCGCGACGTCGTGCTGTACGGCTTCGGCCGCATCGGCCGGCTTGTCGCACGCATCCTCGTGGGGCACGCGAACGGCTACGGACCGCGACTGCGTGCGATCGTCGTGCGGCGAGGTTCGGAGGACGACCTGCGCAAGCGCGCGCAGCTGCTGCGTCGCGATTCGGTGCACGGGGCGTTCCACGGCACGATCGAGATCGACGAGGCCGCCGAGACGATCCTTGCGAACGGCACGCTCATCCAGGTGATCTACGCCGACGACCCGTCGACGGTGGACTACCCGTCGTACGGCATCACCGATGCGATCGTCGTCGACAACACGGGTCGCTGGCGAGACGAAGCCGGCCTCTCGCAGCACCTCGCCTCCCCGGGGGTCAGCCGTGTGGTGCTCACCGCCCCCGGCAAGTCCCCGCTCAAGAACGTCGTCTACGGCATCAACCACGACACCGTCGCACCCGAAGACCGCATCGTGACGGCGGCATCCTGCACCACCAACGCCATCACCCCTGTACTCAAGGTGCTCGACGACGCCTACGGGATCCGTCACGGCCATGTCGAGACGGTGCACTCGTACACGAACGACCAGAACCTCATCGACAACCTGCACAAGGGAAGTCGCCGAGGTCGTGCCGCGGCGCTCAACATGGTGCTCACGGAGACGGGAGCAGCGAAGGCGGTCGCGAAGGCGCTGCCGCAGCTCGAGGGCAAGCTCACCGGCAACGCGATCCGCGTTCCCACGCCCGACGTGTCGATGGCGATCCTCAACCTGGACCTCGCGCGCGACGTGGACCGCGATCAGGTCAACGACCTGCTGCGCGAGCAGTCGCTGCACGGGCCTCTTCGCACGCAGATCGACTACGTCGCCTCCGATGAGATCGTCTCGAGCGACTTCGTCGGCAACAACCGGGCGGGAATCGTGGATGGCCTCGCGACGATCGCGACCGGCAACCACCTCGTCGTATACGTCTGGTACGACAACGAGTACGGCTACTCGTCGCAGGTGGTCCGTCTGCTCGAGCTCATGGCGGCGCAGCCGTCGAGCTGAGCCGCCGACGGAACTGGTCGGCGGGCGGGGGAGCGCGTCAGGCGCGCCGGAACACGTAGAAGCCCTGGACGCTTCCGCGGTTCACGGTTCCCTCGCCCGTCGACAGCAGCCGTGCCGAACTTGAGGACCCCGTCTCGATGAAGACGAAGTCGCAGTGGGTGAGGCGCCATCCGATCGCCTCGATATGCCCGAGGAGCCAGCCCACGTCGGGATCGGCGACCGTGAAGTTGTCGGAGGAGCCCCACGCGGACTGACCTCCGGCGAGCTGGCCGCTCTCGATGGCCAGCTGCAGCAGGGTGTCTCCGCGTTCGTGGGCGGTGCGAGCGAGAGCGAGGGTCGCATCGGCGACGGCTTGATCCGGCATGAGCCGATGATAGGGGCGCGCGGTCCTCGTGTCAGCGATTCGACGGTGCGAGACGGTCGGATCGTCTCGTCTCGTCTCGTCTCGTCTCGTCGTCTCCGACCCTTGACGTGGTGAGCCGGGGGATCTACATTCAACCTGTTGGTATAGAACTGATTGGTTGAATATGTCGGCTCCCACGGACCAGATCGAGGACAGTGAGACCCTCGACCGCGTCTTCTCCGCACTCGCTGATCCCACGAGGCGCGCGCTCCTGGCTCGACTCGCCCAGGGGCAGACGACCGTGGGGGAGCTCGCCGAGCCCTTCGACATCACCTTCGCCGCGGTCTCCAAGCACGTGCGCGTGCTCGAACAGGCAGGACTCGTCACCCGCAGCCGCGAGGGTCAGTATCGGCCCGCTCGACTTGAGGGACGCCCGCTGCGGATCGCCGCGACATGGATCGGCGGCTACGCGCAGTTCTGGTCCGACAGTCTCGATGCGATGGGCGCCCGCCTCGGTCGAGTGCAGAGCACCCAGGAACCGCAGAGCCCCCAGGAAAGGCGGCCGTCATGAACGAATCGACCATCTCCGAAGCTGGCTTCACCGTCAGCCGAACATTCGATGCCCCGCGCGAGCTCGTCTGGCGGCTGTGGACCGAGCCGGAGCACTTCTCCGTCTGGTTCGGCACCGCCGCCGTCGACGTTCCCCTCGAGACCTTGTCGCTCGACGTGCGCGTCGGCGGCCAGCTGCGTGCCGCGATGCAGCTTCCGAGCGGCGACCTCATCCACTGGGAGGGGGAGTATCGCGAGGTCGACCCGCCGTCGCGCCTCGTCTTCACGCTCACCGATGTGCCGGGCACGGATCCGGGAGACCCCATCGTCGCGGAGTTCGCCGAGGTCGAGGGCGGAACGCGCGTGACCCTGTTCCAGCCGCGTCACGGCTTCACCGACGAGCAGATCCAGGCGACGATCCTGGGCTACGGCTCGTTCTTCGACGCGATGGAGACCATCCTCACCGACCTCCACTGACGCGGGAGATCAGCCGCGTGCGGTCACCGTGCGCGGCTGCACTCCGAGCGACGCGACCCAATCCCGGACAACCTGCTTCTGACTGTCGTCGCACGAGTATCCGTAGCCCATGTCGACCTCCCACCAGCTCCAGCGGTCGATGTGGACGCGGTGGTTGAGCGTCCAGCCGTCGAGGAAGGTGAGTGCGTAGCAGTCTGCCATCGTCTCGTGATCGCCCCCGAACGCGGCGAGCGCGGGCTCGGTCTCGTCGGGGTTGGCGAACTGCAGCACGTGAGCGAACTCGTGGTACGCGAGTCCGGTGCGGAGCCAGTCGTTCATGTGGGACGCGTCGGCTCCCGCGGAGTTGATGTGGACGACGTACGGATCGTCGGAGACGACGCATCCGAGAACGTCCGAGCTGCAGGCCTCCCGGATGTCGCCCGCGACGACACGCACGAATCCGCGTCCGAGTGAATCGAGCGTCGCCTCGTAGGCGGTGCCCGTGCTGTTGGTCGAGGCCTCGGTCGCTGCGTCCTCGCGCACCTGGATCATCTCCTGGAGCGCCCGCTCGGCGAACGACGTCTCGAGCTCGAGCGCCTCGAGATCCCAGCGCTGCGTCCATCCTCGCGTCGCGATGCTCTCGATGTCGTACCAGTCGACCAGGGTCGCGAGCGGCACCCCGTCGAGGGCGTTCGCCTCGTCGACGATCTGATTCATGACCTTCCCGAAGGTCGTCTTCTCATCGATGAGCCGCTGCTGATCCTCGATCTCGCTCTGCTGCTGGTCGATGTGCATCGACGCGAGCTGCAGCTGGAGGGCGAGCCAGCCGCACAGGCCGACGGCGAACGCCAGGGCGATGCTCAGCAGCACGATCGCGACGGTGCGCCCGCGGCGGCGACGCGGCTCGGCGGGGGCGGGAGGTGCAGGCCACGGCTGAGCCTGCGGATGCGGTCGCGGGTAGGGAGACGTGTAGGGATGAGGCTGCGTGTGCGGCTGACGGGGCGGCGGAGGTCCGGGGTGCGCGTACGAGGGCGGCTGCGGTGTGGTGGGGCCGGGCGGCGGCGCCGACATGGCGTTCCTTCCGTGAGGGAGTCATCGCCTCCGACGGAACGGGTGGGGAGGCAGTCCTCACGTCGAGAGGCTAGCGGCTGCGATCAGTCCGCGGGTGCATCTGCGACATGCACGACACGGAAGCGCTCGCACAGCACAGGCATGTCCGCGGCGTAGCCGCGCGGACTCTCGGAGTGGTTCGACCAGTAGCGCTCGTGGATGTCGCGCCAGGCGGCCAGAGTGCGGTCGCCTTCGCCCTCTGCCGCGGCGTGCTCCTCCGTCACCTCGTCGAACGGCACGACCTCGATCGAGGTCGTCACGATGACCGCGCGCGGTGCACCCCGCCCGTCGAGCAGGATGCTGTGTTCGCCCTCCTGCGGCAGAGACTCGCCCGTGTGCTCGTAGTCCCACACCGACGAGGCGGTGCCGGTCTTGATGCCTGCGAGAACGAGCTCCAGGAGCCCGTCGGCGTGCTCGGGCGTTGCGCCGAACGCCCACGCCTCGGGCAGCTGCTCAGGCAGCTCCGGGTGCACGGCGCGCGCGTCCGCCCAGAATCGGACGATCCGCTCGTCGGGCAGCTCGGTCACCACTGTCCCGGTGCGTAGTCCTTGAGGAAGACGCCGAAGAGGTCTTCGCCCGCCTCGCCGCGCACGATCGGGTCGTACACGCGGGCGGCGCCGTCGACGAGGTCGAGGGGAGCGTGGAAGCCCTCCTCGGCGAGACGCACCTTGGTGGGGTGCGGGCGCTCGTCGGTGATCCATCCGGTGTCGACGCTCGTCATGAGGATGCCGTCGCTCTCGAACATCTCGCGTGCGCTCGTGCGGGTGAGCATGTTGACGCTGGCCTTGGCCATATTGGTGTGGGGGTGGCCGGGGCCCTTGTAGCCGCGCCCGAACACGCCCTCCATGGCGCTCACATTCACGATGTAGGTGCGGCGCGCAGGCGACGCGGCGAGCGAGGCGCGGAGCTTCGAGATGAGGATGAACGGCGCGGTCTCGTTGGCGAGCTGCACCTCGAGCATCTCGAGCGGGTCGACCTGGTCGACGCTCTGCACCCAGGAGTTCGTGTCGGCGAGGTCGGGCACGAGCCCGCCGGCGTCGATCGCGGTGCCCGCGGCGAGGCGTTCGAGTGACGATGATCCCGCCGTGAGTGCGAGCTCGGTCAGCGTCTCGGCCTTCGCGGCAGCGGCAGCGAGGATCGGGTGCGACGACACGGACTGGGCAAGCGCGAGCGGATGCGGATCCATCGTGTGGCCGAACGTCTCGAGCTCCGGAAGCGGGCCGTCGGGCAGAGGCGCGAGCTCGGCCTCGACGAGAGGCTGGTAGGCGCCGGGGGAGCGACGCACGGTCTGTGCGGCGTTGTTGATGAGGATGTCGAGCGGCCCCTGCGCGGCGACCGACTCGGCGAGTCCGATGACCTGCGCCGGGTCGCGCAGATCGATGCCGACGATGCGCAGGCGGTCGATCCACTCGTGCGAGTCGGGAAGGCTCGTGAAGCGGCGAACGGCATCCCGAGGGAAGCGGGTCGTGATGGTGGTGTGCGCACCATCACGCAGCAGACGCAGCGCGATGTACATGCCGATCTTCGCGCGACCGCCCGTCAGCAGCGCGCGCTTGCCGGTGAGGTCGGTGCGGGCGTCGCGCTTCGCGTGGCTCATCGCCGCGCAGCTCGGGCACAGCTGGTGGTAGAAGGCGTCGACGACGGTGTAGTCCTGCTTGCAGATGTAGCAGGGGCGGGGCTTCAGCAGAACGCCAGCGACCTCTGCGGTCGCGGTCCCCGAGATCGGGACTCCACGCGTCTCGTCGTCGATGCGGTCGGGCGCACCCGTCGCCGTCTGCGCGATCACGGCGCGCTCGTGGTCGAGGATGGCGGCCTTGCGCTCGCGACGGCGCTCGCGCTTGACCTCCTTGAACATGTGCGCGGTCGCCTGGCGCACGGCGAGGAAGTCGGGGTGCTCGTTGTCGATCGTGTGCAGGGTGGACAGCACACGCAGAGTCACTTCGAGGTCGTGCGGGTCGATGGCGCTCGTCGGCTGCGGGTCGTTCACGTGCGTGCGGGTCTCTCTCGTCGATGCACGGTCCGCGGGCGAAGGAGCGTGCCATCCATTCTCCCATGCGCCAGCTGAGAGCCCGTCAGCGCTGGGCGGGGAGCGGATCGGGAGCAGGCAGCGCGGTAGAGGAGCCGTTGATCCTTCCCACCGAGGTGACAGTGAAAGCCGAGAGGTTGACGGTGTCGCCCACGTAGAGCGTCCAGGGGCTCTCGCCTCGCCGCACCGAGTTGATGGTCGTGAGGTAGCCGGTGTAGGTGTTCACGCCGTCCACGCCGATGCCTTCCGTAGGCATCACGGCAGAGAGGCCGAACCGGGCGGCAATATGGCCCCACTCGTCGTCGGGTGCGACCGTGTAGCGGGCGGGATGACCGTCGGCATCGAGCGCGACCGTGCCCATCGCGTGAGGGCCGGGCCCCAGGTCGATCGGGATGCGCACGTGGAACGGACCGATGCGATCCGCGGTGGCGGGGGCGGCGGCCGTGAGGCTCGCGATGACGCCACCCGATTCGCGGAACGTCGCGTAGACGTCGCGGAAGCGTTCGCGGCTCGGGCAGTCGAGGCGCACGACGTGCTCGGTGCCGAGCGCCGAGAACACGCGCACGGCGATGTAGCTCACCGAATCGTCGGTCTCGGTGATCGTGTGCATCACGTCGAAGGCAGGATCGCTCAGCCAGACGCCCCGTCGCGCGCTCTCGAGCTCGGTGCCGGTGGCGATCTCGGCGAGCAGAGACGCGCTCGCCTCGGCATCCGCGAGCGCTGCCCGCGACGCCGCGACAGCGGAGGGGGAGTATGCGGCGGTGCAGCCGAGGCTCGACTGACGGAACGACGTCGACAGCGGACCGGCATCGCCTTCCCAGCCCTGCATCCAGAGCTGGAATCGGAAGTTTCCCGCGAACGGCTCATCGGCGACGAGCGCGATCTCGCCGACCCCTGCTGCCGCCTCTGGCGCGAGGAGCGGCTCCCAGGGGGCGATCGTCGCGGTGGGCGACGGGGTCGGCGCAGGAAGGAAGCCGCCCTGGCATCCGGTGAGCACCAGTCCAGCCGCGAGCGCGACAGCGACGCGAGAAGATCTCATGCCCGAACCCTAGCGCCCGGGAAGACCCACCTTCTCCGCGAGGAAGCCGTTGCGGAACAGCCGGTATGGGTCGAAGCGCTCGGCGAGGGCGCGGAAGTCGTCGAACCGCGGATACAGCGCGGCCAGCTGCGCGCGATCGGCGACGAACTGCTTGCCCCAGTGCGGGCGCGCGCCACGTGGCAGCAGACGCTCTTCGAGCATCGGCAGCAGCTTCGCGAGCTGTGCGGGGCGGCGACGCCAGGTGAAGTGGATGCCGACGGCATCCGTGCCGTACGCGCCCGAGAGCCACAGATCATCGGGGGCGATTCGGCGGATCTCGCACACGAGCAGGTGAGGAGCGATGACGTGCGCCAGGCTGCGCACCTCGCGCAGCGCCTCCTCCGCCTGCGCGAGCGGCACGAGGTACTCGCTCTGGATCTCGACGCCGAGCGAGGGTGTGTGCTCGAGTCGGAAGTGGGGGAGCCGGGTGTGCCACGGCCCGGGTTCGTCGAGCTGCGGGGTGCAGGCGGCGGTGTCGCCTTCGCCGATCGGGTGCATCGGAACGCGGGCGGGGAGAGCTCCGAGTACGTCAGCGGGCGGCTCGGGGTCGCGGTCGACGCGGCGCTTCAGCCACAGCTGATCGACGATATCCGCATCGCTCCAGGTCGTGAAGAGGCTCACGCTGTAGCCGAGCGAGGTGACCTCGGTGAAGTTCTCGAGCACACCGTCGAGCGGCAGGCCGAGGTAGACGCGCTGTGCGATGTCGAACGTCGGCTCGACGTCGAGCTCGAGGTGGGTGAAGACCCCGAGTGCCCCGAGCGAGACGACAGCGCCCGCGAAGTCGGGGTCTCCGCGCCGCAGCGTGACGAGCTCGCCGCGCCCGTTCACGAGTTCGATCGCGCGCACGGCGGTCGCGAGTGAGCCGAGCGATGCGCCGGAGCCATGACTGCCCGTGGAGACGGAGCCGCCGACGGAGATATGGGGGAGGGAAGCCAGGTTGGCGAGCGCGAGGCCCTCGGCTTCGAGGAGCGGGGCGATCTCGCCGTACGTGCGTGCCGCAGGGATGCGCACACTGCGACGGTCCGTGGCGACCCTCAGCTCGCTCTCTGCCGAGCTGAGCAGTCGCAGGAAGGTGCTCGTGGGTGGGCCGTCGGCGACCGTCGAGAAGGAATGCGCGGTGCCGATGGGGCGGACGCCCTGCGTCCGCGTCGCGATCCGGTGCTGCAGATCCGCGACGGTCGGCACCGTCACCGAACCCGCGGCGCCGAACCGCACGTTCCCCGCCCAGTTGAGCAATCTTCCTCCTTGGTCATGGCGAGTCTAGGCGTGCGTGACAGACTTCACGGGTGCCGGATATCGAGATGACGCACATCGGCGGCGGCTCCGTCGAGCTGCACGACGCGCGGCGGGGGCTCAGGCGCGTCGTCGAGCTCGAGCCGTTCGAGATGGGTGTCTACCCGGTGACCGAAGCGCAGGTCGCCGAGCTGCTGGGGGAGACCGCTCGGCACCCGCGTCGCCCCGCCGTCGACGTGAGCTGGCTGCGCGCCATCCGCTTCTGCAACGCCGCGTCGGAATGGGACGGACTCGACCCGGCATACAGCTTCGACGGTGAGCTCGTCACGTGGCATGTCGATGCCGACGGCTACCGGCTGCCCACCGAGGCTGAGTGGGAGTTCGCGTGCCGCGCCGGATCGACCGGGGCGCATTACGGCCCGCTCGCCGAGGTCGCCTGGACGGCGGCCGACGGCGTCACGAGCCCTCAGGACGTCGGCGGCAAGCATCCGAACCTCAATGGCCTCTTCGACACCCTCGGGAACGTCTGGGAGTGGTGCTGGGACCTGCTCGACCCGGGCCGTTACGACGACTATCGGGTGTTCCGGGGCGGCGGCTACGCGGACGACGCGTGGAGTGCGCGCGCGGGCGCACGTCGCGGCGGCGCACCGCGGACGCACCAGGACGATGTCGGATTCCGGGTGGCGCGCGGCGGCTTCGACGCCGTCGATGCCGCCCAGGGGTGGTCGGCGCGCGTGGACCGCGAGCGCGCACTCATCGACGGCCCGCTGCCGCCGGGGTGGACTCCGATGCGCTGATCTCGGTGAGCGGCCTCCGGGAATGGTCGCGAATCCGAAATCCGTCACGCGTGCGCAACGAGAGAAGCGCATGATGGAGTGAGCACATCAGCTCGCCGAGAGGGAGACCATGACGACGCAGCGTGAGATCATCGCCGCACTGGGCGTGACACCCCAGATCGACCCGGCCGCCGAGATCGAGCGGCGTCGCGACTTCCTCGTGGAGTATCTGGGCGCGACGGGGGCGAAGGGCTTCGTGCTCGGCATCTCCGGCGGGCAGGATTCGAGCCTCGCGGGCAAGCTCGCGCAGCTCGCCGTCGAGAAGGTGCGCGCCGACGGGGGAGCGGCCACGTTCACAGCCGTGCGTCTGCCGTACCGCGTGCAGGCGGATGAGGCTGACGCCCAGCTCGCCCTCGACTTCATCCAGCCGGATGTCTCGCTCGTGTTCGACATCGCCGGTGGCGTCGACGGCATCGCCGCGGAGTACGAGCGCAGTGCGGGCGAACCGCTGCGCGACTACACGAAGGGCAATGTGAAGGCGCGCATGCGCATGGTCGCGCAGTACGCGATCGCCGGCGAGAGAGGGGCGCTCGTCATCGGCACCGACCATGCCGCCGAAGCGGTCACCGGCTTCTTCACGAAGTTCGGCGATGGGGGATCGGATGTGCTCCCGCTGAGCGGACTCACCAAGCGCCAGGGGCGCGCCCTGCTGATCGCGCTCGACGCGCCGGCGCGCCTGTACGAGAAGACGCCCACAGCCGACCTGCTCGACGACAAGCCCGGCCAGGCCGACGAGCACGAGCTCGACATGGAGTACGAGCAGATCGACGACTTCCTCGAGGGGCGCGAGATCGATCCGGTGGCTGCTGCCGAACTCCAAGACCGCTACCGGATGACCGCCCACAAGCGCACGGTGCCCGTCGGTCCCGACGACACCTGGTGGCGCACGGACTGAGGGCGTGCAGGCCGCCAGCTTCGATGATCGGGACTGGCTACGCCTCTCGGAACATGGAGTGAGGTCCCCGAGGCTCCCTCGAACTCGAGGTGCGTCGCAAGCTATGGCACAGGAGCCGGGGGGTGCTGTCGGGTCCGACGGACGAAGTGGACGATCGCGCCCGCGGGTGCGGCGACCGCACCGACGCCGCCCACGAGCAGCACGATCGTCCACGTCGGCGCTGGGCCGTATTCGACCGTTCCGCCGTCTCGTGTGGCATACACGCACGTCACTCCGGGAGGCGTCCAGCGCCACGCGCTCTGGAGGGATTCGGGAACGATGTGATGGCGGATGACGTCGGCGGGGATGAGGGGGCATTCGTGGTTGGCGACGTCGCTGGAGCGATATCTCTCGATCGCGAGTGCGCCCGCGCTCCACACCGTGAGGCAGAGGCCGACGAGCGCGACCGTCAGCGGCCGGTTGCGGCGTGTGGGTGCATGACTGGTGCCGGTGCTCATGCGATCACGTTGTCAGGCGGGGAGGGTCGTGACATCGTTCGGGCGACGGATATCCGCGAGGGCATTCACCCTTCACCTGACATAATCGCGCTTATCAGTGCTATTACGCGTGGCGACCGGGCGCGCGAGCGGGGGGTATCGCCGTCTCCTCTGAGGCCGGTGGATTCGGGGTGTTCGGTGCTGCTGGCGCCCCCGAGAGCTTCTCGAACGCCCGTCGGGCCAGGTCGGGCGTCTGGGTGGATGATGGTGCCGCGCGAGCTGGACTCGGTGCGATCATCGGCGCCGCGTCTGCCGCAGCGGACGGCCTCGGGGCGTGCTGGTTCAGCTCGGACACGGGCGGTGCGGCCCCGATCGCGAACGCAGGCCCCTGTGGGATCGGTTCTGACATAACGTAGCCGACGGGTGCGGGACTGATGGGCACAGCGGTGTGCGAGATCGGCGGAGGAAGCTCCCCGAGGCTCGCATCCGGAGGTGGCGCCGGCTGAGGTGCCGGGCTCTGGCTCCACGTCGCAGACGCGGGTGCGGGGCCCGTCGACGGCGAGCGCCCCATCTCTCTCCGCCGCTCCGCTCGCAGTTCGCTGCGGATCGCCGCGCGCACCACAAGCCAGAGCGTGAGGAACGCCGCGACGACGAGACCGATAACGGAAGCCGCCGTGACCAGGGATTCAGGTGCGAGCTCGGGGGTGCCCATGCGCCCACGATGAACCTGCGAACGCCGTGACGCCACCCCGCATTCGGGGCACGTTCAGTCGTGAAGAGCGCGCAGACCCTCGATGACGAGGTCGTGGTCGTCGATGCTCGAGAGCCCCGAGACCGTCGCCGTGCCGACCATCGCGCCGTTCACGCGGATCGGCACACAGCCTCCCGCGCGAGCGAAGACGGCGCCGTCGAGCCAGTCGATCCCCTCATCGAGTTCGATCGCCATGCTCGGGCGAGCGAAGCGTCGCACGGTGCGGATCTTGCGGGCGATCCAGTCATCGTTGTCGGCGGAGGTGCCGGCGAGGGCGGCGTGAAACACCTGCTGCTCCCCCAGGTGCACGTCGATCGTCACGGCGAGCCCGCGCTCGACAGCGAACTCACGGATCGTCGAGCCCAGCCGCCACGCGTCGTCGGGGGCGAACGTCGCGAACGAGAGTTCCCGCTCCTCGCGGTCGATGCGGTCGCGGTGAACGGCGTCGGGGTGCGCCATCGCACGTCCCTTCGGTCAGGCCTCAGGGTGAGGCGCGTGGGCGCGCACGAGCTCGACGAGCTCGGCGGGTTCGAATCGGGGGTTCTCGGCGAGGAGCTCGTCGAGGCTCCACCACCGGTGCTGCAGCACGTCGACGCGCTCGTCGTCCGTCCAATGGTCGGTCGACGGCTCGAAGCGGTCGGTCACGAGTCGGTAGAACTCGGCGTGGCCGGAATCGTGGTCGGCGCTGTCCCACTCGACGTCGTAGTCGTGGGCCCACACCGGCTCACCGAGATCCGTCGCCACGAGCCCGGTCTCCTCGAAGAGCTCACGGCGAGCGGCGTCAGCATGAGACTCCCCCGGGTCGACTCCCCCGCCGGGTGTCAGCCAGCGCGCGACGCCTGACGAATCCGGAGCCGTCGTGAGGAACAGCAGCGTGCGTCCCTCGCGGTCGAAGACGAGCACGCGTGACACCGGACGGTGCCGATGCGTGCTCGTCATCGACCGACCTCAGCCCGCGTATCCGGTGAAGTACGACACGTCGCCGATGTAGCGCGTGTTGTCGGCCGGGATCTCCTCGATCGCGGCGCGTGCGACCTCGGCGGCGAACTCGGACACGTTGTACAGCTTGCCCGCGGCCTCGCGACGCGACGCGATGGCGCCCGGGTTGGTGCGCTCGAGCAGGGTCGCCGTGATGGTGCCCTCGATCATGTCGCCGGAGACGACGACGAATCCGATGCCCGCGGCCTCCAACTCGGGGATGCGCGCGCGGAGGGCGTCCTCGCCCGCGCGCTTGCTGAGGGCGACAGCCTCGTACTCGGGCATCGTCGGGACGGTCTTGATGAAGTGCGCCTGGTGGCTCGTCACGAAGACGACGCGCGACCCCGCGTGCAGCAGCGGCACGGCTGCGTCGAGCACGTTGACCTGCGCGTCGCGGTTGAGGCGCATCGCGTAGTCCTCGCCCATCCCCTGCTCCATCCCGCCGGAGGCGTTGAGCACGACGATGTCGAGCCCGCCCCACGCCTCGCGCACGGTGGCGAACATCGCCGCGACCGATGCCGGATCGGTGAGGTCGGCGCCGACGGCGATCGCCTCGCCGCCAGCGGCTTCGATGCCCTCGACGACCTTGAGGGCGCGCGCTTCCTTGTTGCGGTAGTTGATGACGACCTTGGCGCCAGCGGCGGCGAGGTAGCGCGCGGTGTCGGCGCCGATGCCGCGAGAAGAGCCGGTGATGAGCACGCGGAGGCCGCGCAGCGAGTCAGTGGGGAGAACGTCATTCACGATCCCCCACCCTAGCGAGGGTGCCGCACTCGTCCGGCATCCGCCGCGGTGTAGTTTCGAGGTGACGATGTCGGAAGGGCGATACCGTGGCATTCGAGGCGGATCCGAGCGTGGTGTGGGCATCCCTCACGACCGTTCTGCTCGTCGGCGCACTCGTCGCCTCCTGTCTCATGGCTCGCCGCAGCGGTGCCGTGATCCCGAACGTCCCAGCGGTCATGGGCCTCACCGGCCGTGTGATCGCCCGCGGGCGAGATCCGCGCGCCCGCCTCGCCAACGGCGTGTTGGTACCCGTCTCTCCCGAGCCCGGCACGGCGCCGCTCGAGCCGGACGCTCGCATCGTCATCACCGGATTCGAGCGCGGTCGTGCGCTCGTCGTCGCCGCACCCGAACATCTCGAAGGACCTCATGCCACGTCGTGACGATGCTGATGCCGGATTCCTGAGGCTTCCCACCCCGCGGGTGCTGGCCCACCGAGGCCTCGCTGCCCATGCGCCTGAGAACACGCTGCTCGCGTTCCTGCATGCGGTGAACGCGGGCGCGCGCTACATCGAGACCGACGTCAACGGCTCGGCCGACGGGCTGGCCATCGTGAGCCACGACGCCGATCTGAAGCGGGTCGCGGGACGCGATGTGCGGGTCGCGCAGCTCACCGCGGCGGAGCTGCGGCGTGTTCCGCTCGGTGAGGGTCAGAGCTTCTGCTCCCTCGCCGAGGCGCTCGACGCGTTCCCCGAGACACGGTTCAACATCGACGTGAAATCGCAGGACGCCATCCCCGGTGTCGTGAAGGCCGTCACCGATCTGCGGGCGGTGGATCGCGTCCTCATCAGCTCGTTCTCGACGTCGCGCCGCCGTGCGGTCGTGGATCAGCTCCCCGGGGTCGCGACGTCGATCTCGGCGAGCGGCGCACTGCCCGCGGTGCACGCGGCGCGCGCGGGCTCGACGGGCCTGCTGCGCCGCATCCTGGCGGGTGTGGACGCCGTTCAGCTGCCGGAGACCGTCGCAGGTGCGCGCGTGGTGACTCCCCGCGCGATTCGGACCTTCCACGCCGTCGGCGTCGAGATGCACATCTGGACCGTGAACGATCCGGACGACATGACCCGGCTTCTCGACGCAGGTGTCGACGGGCTCGTCACCGACCGCGCCGACCTCGCACTCCCCCTCGTCGAGCGGCGGCGTCACCCGAATAGGTGACAAATCACCGATGGATGGCCCCCGTCCGCTACCAATCCGCGTCGAGGTCCCTGGGAAACGACTGAAAACGCCATGGCGCGGGAATGACTTGCGCCACGGTGGTGTTGCACATCGTTGCACGGCGACCTGACCCCACCACGGACGGCCGCCTCGCGCGCCACGCGCGCACCACCCCCCACGGCGCAGAGGAGGCCACACAATGGCGGATCGTAGTTTGCGCGGAATGCGACTCGGAGCTCAGAGCATGCAGAGCGAAGAGGGAGTCGAGTTCTCGCCCCGCAAGAAGGCGGTGTACCGCTCGGAAGACGGGACCACTTTCGAGGTGATTTTCGCTGCCGAGGCCGACGTGCCCGACACGTGGGAATCGCCCCGAACGGGGCTCGAAGGACGACTGGTCGGTGAAGACGGAAATCTCGTAGAATCCGTGGAGGCCGAGACCAAGGCCGCCCGCACCCACTGGGACATGCTGCTCGAGCGCCGCACGCGCGCCGAGCTCGAGGAGATCCTGCAGGAGCGCCTCGAGTACCTGCGTGCTCGTCGCGGCGAAGGCTCCAAGAGCTCGAAGACCGCTTAGCGGATCGGTCGGCGCGCAGCCGATGTGCGCCGACCGAACCGGCTCGCGAGAGCTCCGATGAGCACTCCGAGAGCGGCGAACGACACACCCCATTCGACCCCCGCGCCGGCGACGGCCGCGGGGGTCGTCGTCGTGGAGAGGGGCACCTCCGCCACCATCGCGGCTGCCGTGAAGGTCGGCAGCTCATCGAGCACCCGCCCGTCGGGGAGGATGATCGCACTTGCGCCGACGGTCGAGATGTTGACCACGGTGCGCGAGAGCTCCATCGCGCGGATGCGCGCGATCTCGAGCTGCTGAACGCTTTCGTCGGTGCGTCCGAAGTCCGCGTTGTTGGTCTGGGCGAAGATGATCTCAGCCCCCTCCGCGACCATCGCGCGCAGGATCGCGTCATCGACGATGTCGAAGCAGATCGCGATGCCAGCCAGGATCTCGCGTCCGTCCGAGCCGACATCGACCACCGTGTCGGTGGTGCCCGGGGTGTATTCCCGTTGGATCATGTCGATGAGGTCGGGGGCGAACTGACGCCAGAAGGCGCGGTCGGGAACGTATTCACCGAACGGCACGGGATGCTTCTTGTCGTAGAAGTCGCCCGCGCCTTCGCCGTCGCGCCACACGAGCGATGTGTTGAAGTACTCCTCGCCGCGCGCGGTGATGACGCCCGCGACGAGGGGCGCGCCCGTCGTGCGCGAGATCTGGTCGAACACGAGCGCCGCGGCCGGCACGCGAAGCGGGTCGAGGTCGGACGCACCCTCCGGCCACACCACGACGTCGACGTCCTCATCGACGAGCTCGAGGGTCGCGACCGCCTGATCGCGCAGGTTGTCGCCGCGCTGCTCGGGTGGGTCGAAGTAGCCGGCCTTGGCATTTCCCTGGACGGCAGCGACACGGATGCCGCCCGACGACGCGGCGTCCCAGCCCGGCACCGCGATGAACGTCGCGGCCATCAGGGTGACCGCGATGACACGCTGAGGGGCGGGGAGAGTCGTCTCTCGCGCCGCGCTCACTCCGAACGCGACGAGCAGCACCATGGCGAAGCTGACGCCCGAGACCCCGAGCCACGGGAACAGGTCGGCCATCGGGCTCTCCGCCTGCGAGAGCGCAACCCGCCCCCAGGCGAAGCCGCCGTACGGCCACACGTTCGCGACCGCTTCGCGCAGCGTCCAGAGCCCGGCGACCACGAACGGAAGCAGGAGCATGCGCCCTGCTCGCGAATCGATCGCGCGCGGGATCACGCGTGTCGCGAGCGCGATGAGCACCGTGCCCGCCCCGCACCACAGCGCCATGACGGTGGACAGCGCCGCCCACGGGATCGGGCCGAGGAACGTCGTCGCCCACTCGATGTGGCTGAGATAGAACGTCGCCCCGAACACGAGACCCACGAGGGCCGCCCCGCTGTTGCTGCGCCCATAGGCCGCGACGAGCACGAGCGCGATGCCGACGAACGCGAGCGGCCACCACCCGCGATCGGGGAACGCCCCGTCGAGCAGGAAGCCCCCCGCGGCGGCGAGAAGCACAGCACCCGACAGCGGTGTGAAGGGGCGCGTGTGCCGGTCCGTGGGCGTCTCCATCATGTGACGCTCGTGTAGGCCACGATCCCGCGGCGGATGCCGTCGATGGCGACGCGCGCCGTTCGGCCCAGCTCCCCGTCACCGACGATCGAGATCTGGTCGAGAAGATCCACGATCTGCTTCATCCAGCGCACGAAGTCACCGGCGGCGAGGTCGGTGTCGCGCAGAACCGCGTCGAGCCGCGCTCCGCCCGCCCAGAGGTGCGTCGCGAGGGCGAGGCTCGCCGACAGCGGCGCGGTCTCGGGCAGGCGCCGTTCCTGCTCCGCGTCGCTCAGCCGCACCCAGATGTCCTCGGTCGCACTGAAGACGTCGCGGAAGCGTCCGCGCGGAAGTCCGCGCTCGATGGCGTCCTCGCGCCGGGGCTCGTACACGAGCGCGCTTGCGAGGGCGGCGAGGGTCGGAGCATCGACCCCGTTCCAGATGCCCGAACGGAGGCACTCGGCCACGAGCAGGTCGCGATCGCCGTAGATGCGCCGCAGCTGACGACCCGCAGCTGTCACCACGACCTCGCCGTTCTCGTCGCGCGCGAGGTAGTCGAGGTCGAGCAGCAGCTCGGTGATCCGGTCGAACACCTGCGCGACGGCGCCCGTGCGGCCCCGCACCTGCGAGCGGATGCGATCCGTGTCGCGCTTCAGGCGCCACCAGCGCTCCGCCCAGCGCGCATGCGCCTCGCGGTCGTTGCACGCGTGGCAGGGATGCTGCTTCATCCGGCGACGGAGGTCGACGATGCGTCGCTGACGACGTTCGCGGTCTCCGCGGGAGGAATCCTGATTCCGAGCCTGCTTGCGTTCGAGATCCGCGAGCTCTCGGCGGATGGCGGAGTACTCGGAGAAGTCGCCCAGGTGGCACGTCATCGCCTCGGCATAGCCCGCAAGCGACTTCTCCTGCTCGCGCACCTTGCGGGCGAGATCCACGACCGCGCGGTCCGCCTGGAACTGCGCGAACGAGCTCTCGAGCACACGACGGGTGCGCTCCCGACCGAACTGCTCGATGAGGTTGACGGCCATATTGTAGGTCGGGCGGAAGCTCGAATTGAGCGGGTAGGTGCGACGCGAGGCGAGTGAGGCGACCGCCTGCGGATCGAGCCCTGCGAGCCACTGGATGACCGAGTGGCCCTCGACGTCGATCCCGCGGCGTCCGGCGCGACCGGTGAGCTGGGTGTACTCCCCCGCCGTGATCGGCACGCGCGCCTCGCCGTTGAACTTCTCGAGCTTCTCGAGCACGACCGTGCGGGCAGGCATGTTGACCCCCAGCGCGAGGGTCTCGGTCGCGAAGACGACCTTCAGGAGCTTGCGCTGGAACAGCTCCTCCACGACCTCCTTGAAGGTCGGGATCATGCCCGCATGGTGGGCGGCGACGCCGCGTTCGAGACCTTCGCGCCATCCGTAGTAGCCGAGCACGCCGAGATCCTCGTCGCGCAGCCCCGCGCAGCGCTCCTCGACGAGATGCCGGATCTCGTCCCGCTCCCAGCGCTCCGTGAGCACCACGTCCGAACGCAGTACCTGCTCGACCGCCTGATCGCAGCCGTTGCGGCTGAACACGAAGAAGATCGCGGGCAGCAGGTGGCGGTCCTGCAGGGTCCGCACGACCTGCGGGCGGTCGACGCGGTCGCGCTGGAAACCTCCGCGGGTGTCGCGACGGCCGGGATTGGGGCCGCGATACGTGCCTGAACCGCCTCGGCCCCCGGCGACGGCGAGTCGCGTGAGCTCAGGATTCACTCGGGGCGGCGCGCCCGGGTCCTGTGCCCCGTCGAAGAGCTCCACGAGCTTTCCCCGAACGAGGACATGCTGCTCGAGCGGCACAGGGCGGCGTTCCGACACGATCACGTCGGTGTCGCCGCGCACCGCCTGCAGCCAGTCGCCGAACTCCTCGGCGTTCGAGACGGTTGCCGAGAGCGACACCATCCGCACCGGGCGGGGAAGGTGGATGATGACCTCCTCCCACACGGGCCCGCGGAAGCGGTCAGCGAGGTAGTGCACCTCGTCCATCACCACGTAGGCGAGGTCGGTGAGCAGATCGGAATCCGCGTAGAGCATGTTCCGCAGCACCTCGGTCGTCATGACGACGACGCGGGCTCCGGAGTTGATGTTGGTGTCCCCCGTGAGCAGGCCCACGTTCTCGGCGCCATGCTCGGCGGCGAGCTCCGAGTACTTCTGGTTGCTGAGGGCCTTCATCGGCGTCGTGTAGAACACCTTCGCCCGTGCCTCAGCGAGGGCGAGATGCACCGCGAACTCCGCGACGATCGTCTTGCCGGCACCGGTCGGGGCGGCGACGAGCACACTGCGCCCCTCCTCCAGCGATCGGCACGCCTCGATCTGGAACTCGTCGAGCTCGATCGGGAGCTTCTCGCGGAAGCGCTGCAGATGGGGGGTGCGCGCTCGAGACCGCGCGGCGGCGTACCGCTCCGACGGCGACGGCGTCTCGTCGGCCCCGGCGCTCACGCCGACCCCAGCTCCGCGTCGATGTTCGCCTCGATGGCCGCTCGACGCTTCGCGACGATGCGATCGTGCCAGACCGCGATGCCCACGGCGCCGAAGTACAGGACGATCATCGGGCCCGCGAGCAGGAACATCGACACGACATCCGCGGCGGGAGTGGCCATGGCGGTGAAGACGGTGATCGCGAGGATCGCCCAGCGCCAGCCGCGCAGGATCGTCATGCCCTGCAGCACACCCGCGAAGTTCAGCAGCACGAGGAACACGGGGAGGACGAACGCGATGCCCACAGCGAGGATGAGCTTGAGCACGAAGTCGAGGTAGGTGCGCGCCTCATAGAGCGTCGTCGCTCCCTCAGGCACGAACTGGAACATGAGCTCGACGATGCGCGGCAGAACGAACCAACCCGCGAGGCATCCCGCCAGGAACAGCGGCACAGCCGTGAGGATGAAGGCGAGCGTGTAGCGCTTCTCCTTGCGGGTGAGGCCCGGAACGAAGAAGGCGAAGATCTGGTAGAGCCATGCCGGGCTCGACACCACGACGCCCGCGACGAGCGCGATCTGGAACCGCACATCGAACGCACCCGTGACGTTGGTGAAGTTGAGCGCGACGCGATCGGCGTCGAGCCCTTCGCGCTCCGCGATGCTGTACACCGGATCACTGATCGCCGTCCACGTGCCCACACCGTTGAGGGCCTTCGCGGCACCGGGGATGATCGGGTCGATCAGCTCCCCCAGCCAGCCGATGTCGTAGAGCATCCAGCCGACGATCGCGCCGATGACGACAGCGAGTCCCGCACGCATGAGGCGCTTGCGGAGCTCCACGAGATGCTCGGCGAGGGACATCCGCCCCTCAGGATTCGCCTGTCGGGATCGCTTCTGCCGGGCCGGGCGTTCGGCCGCCGTCATTACTTCTTGTCGGTGGAGGTGCCCGACGCGGTGGGCTCCTCATCGGCGGCGGTGCTGCCGGAGTCCTTGCTCTCGTCGCGCATCTCCTTGCGGAAGATCTTGATCGACTGGCCCAGGCTCTTCGAGAGAGCGGGAAGCTTGGTGGCGCCGAACAGCAGAAGCACCACGACGAGAATCAGCAGCCAGCTCCACGGCTGCATCGCGGCAAGCGGGAAAATGAACATCGTTCCGTCCTCGGGTGCTCGGTGAAGGTGGTCACAGTCTACGCGTAGCGGGCAAGGCCCGCTGAAGCCCATTCGGATACGATCTCGCGGGCCTGCTCGGGCTCGACGACGCGCACCGCTCCGGGCATGCTCGCGATGAGCCGCTTGAGCCCGTGATAGTGGGAGACGCGGATCGTCGTGCGCACCCGGTCTCCGACCGTGGCGAAGCTCGAATCGTCGGCGAGGTAATCGGTGAGCAGCGCGAGCGACTCCGGTGTGGCCTCGATCGTCACGATGAGGTCGTCCGCGGAGGGCTCGAACAGATTCCGCGAGAGGGTGATGCTCTCGACATCGTGTTCGATCGGGGTGTCGGTGATCGCGATGTCGCTCATCCGGTCGAAGCGGAAGGTGCGCACGGCGCCGCGCAGGTGGCACCATCCGCGCAGGTAGAGATCGTTGTCGATCGACTCGACGCGCAGCGGATCGACCTCGCGCGCTTCGCGCTCATCGCGGGAGTTGACGTAGCCGAACGCGAGGCGGCGCCCCTGGTTCATAGCGCTCTGCACGATGTCGAGCGCATCCCGCGAGGGGCCGTCGGCGACGGCGAGGGCGCTCGGGGCGGCGGAGGCGCCGCGCGAGAGCTTGTCGACGAGCGTGCGCAGGGTCGTGCTGTTGGCGTTCTCGGGCAGCACCTGCAGGTAGCGCAGGCCCGCGATGAGTGCCGCCGCTTCGCGCGCGGAGAGGCGGGGAGCCTCGTCGATCGCGACGTGGTGGGTGATCGCGATCTCGCCGCGGTCGAAGGCGTCCCAGTCGATGTCGAACAGGTCACCGGGCAGGTACGCCGCCGTCTCGCCGGGGACACCGCTCAAGGCGACGAGGGTCACCGCTTCCCGGATCTGCTTCTCATCGACATCGAAATGCGCGGCCGCCTCGGCGACCGTCACCCGGTCGTTGTCGAGCAGCCACGGCACGAGCGAGATGAGGAACGCGAGCTTGTCGCGCACCTGCACGGGGGCCGCGCGATCTGCGGGGCGTCGACGCTTCTCAGCCATGTGCATCCACCGTCGCCTTCAGTCGAGCGATGACGGCGTCCCGCAGAGTCGCGGGCGAGAGCACCTGGACTTCGGGGCCGAAGCCAGCGAGCTCATCGGCGAAGATCGCCTCGTCGAGATAATGCACGCGCAGCGTGTCGGGGCCGATCTCGGCCGTGCCGCGGCGGTGTGTGAGCCGCGATGCGGCATCGGACCCTGCGTGCACCAGGATCTCGGCCTCATTCGCCTGCCACACGGCGTCGAGTCCTGCGACGGCCGCGGCCGAGTGATCACCCGTGCGCTCGTGCGGAGGCTGCTGAGACAGGGGCGTGACGCCGCCGACGATGCGTCGGAGAAGGAAGGTGCGATCCGCGCCGGACGCGAGCTCCACCGCGCTCAGATGCCAGCGGCCCTCGTACTGCACGAGCGCGAGCGGATACACCTCACGCTGGCGAGCGCGCTCCTCCCCCGGCTTGAGGTAGCTGAAGCGCACCGCGATGCGCTTGTCGATCGCCTGGCTGAGGGGCTCGAACGACTCCTCACGCAGACGGATCCTGGGTGCGAATCCGATGAGCGGGTCGTCGGTCGAGATGCCGAGCGCGCGCAGCTTGGTGAGCGCACGGCGCGACTCGCCGCTGAGCGAGCCCTCCTGCCAGACACGCGCCGCGAGGTTCAGCAGTGCCACCTCGTCGGAGGTGAACCGCACATCGTCCGGGAGATCGTAGGCGCCCTTGGGGATGCGGTAGCGGAGGTTGTGGTTGTCGGACTCGTCGCCGATGAGCGACACCGTCTCGATCGGCACGCCGAGCTCGCGGATGCTCTCCTTGTCGCGCTCGAACTTGCGATCGAGCGACGCAGGATCGACGCCCGCAGCATGGTCCTGGGCGTACCCGCGCACCGTCTGCAGGATCTCGGCCTTCGTCAGGCCCGATTCTGTCGCGAGCAGCGCGAGGACCAGGCTGAACTGGCGGTCCTCTGCCGGGACCGCCCGCTTCGCCTTCCCGTGTGCCGCGCTCACTCCGCCTGGTTCTGGATTCCGACCACGTCGATGACGTAGATGATGGTGGAGCCGTCCTGTGCGCCGGCCGGCCATGCGCCGGGCGCGTACGAGTCGGCGGGGGCGACGACCGCGAGGATCTGCGAGCCGACCGACGCGCCGATCACGGCGTCGTAGAAGCCCTGAGTGAGGCCCGTGGCACCCGTCGGGTCCACCGACATGGGCGCGGTGAGCGGGACACCCGCCCAGGTCGACTGCAGCTTCGTGGGCTTCTCGCCCTCGGCGGGCCAGATCCAGGAAGCGATCTGCAGAACGACGTCGTCGCCCTCCTCGACCTTCTCGCCGCTTCCGGCCTTGATGGTCGAGATGCGCGTCTCGGCGGGCGCCTCGGCGGCGGGCACCGTGATGCCGACGGTGCCGTCAGGCGCCGTCACCACGGTGGGCATGCCGTCGAGCGGGAGCTGGTTGATGCCGTCGGCCTTGCCGAGGAACACGGACTGGACGTCGACGATGAACACGATCTCGGCGTCGGGTGCGATGCCGAGCGACGACAGGTCCAGACCCGAGTCTGCCGAGCTCGAGACGAGCGCGATGCGCTGCCCCGGCTGCGCGCACACGAGGGCGTCGGCGAGTGCACCGGCGGACTCGGCGCCCGTGGGGACGGCGCCTGCGCGGTAGCGCACACCCGGGGATCCGTCGAAGTTCGTGGTGATGAGCTGGCGTCCGCTGGCGGCGTCGAACACGGCGGCGTCGAAGTCGACGGTCATGCCCTTCTGCGCGACGGGTCCGTCGCCCTCCTCGAGAACAGCGAGCTGCGGGGCATCGACCGTGAGGGTCGGGAAGTCGACCTTCGGCAGCGATCCGACGGGGCCCGATGCGGTCACGAGCGAGGCGCTCTCACCGCGCGCCACGAAGGGCGAGCACGAGTCGGCCGGATCGACGGTGCATCCCGACAGGGATGCGGCGGCGACGATCGCGATCGCGGCGGAGCTGAGAAGCGCGGGATTGCGGCGCACGAAGCCTTCTTTCCTGGCGGGCGTGACAGTGAAATGCACGGGGCGTGATGATTCTACTGATCTGAGGAGGGGTCGTCGGACCCCTCCCGGGATGTCGACGGCCCACCGGCCACGAGATCGCGCGAATCCCGCAGCACTCGGCGGATCCGCTTGTCCGTCTTGTCGCGCACCCCGAGGGCGCCCGGGGTCCAGAGCTCGACGTCTTCCTCCGAGTACTCGGTCTTCGAGGCGCGTCGCACGGGCTTCGGGAGAACCGCGCCGGGAGCGAGACGACGAGCGGCGATGAGGAACGCGGTGTGCGCGACCATGCGGTGGTCGGGTCGCACCGCGAGGCCCTCGACGTGCCAGCCGCGGATGAGCGTCTCGGACGACGCCGGCTCGGTGTAGAGGCCCGTCTCGCGAATCGCCTCGGCGACACGCGAGAGCTGGGTCGCGGTGGCCACGTAGCAGACGAGCACGCCGCCAGGGGCGAGCGCCTCCGAGACCGACTCGAGGCACTCCCACGGGGCGAGCATGTCCAGCACGATGCGGTCGACCGTGCCCGGCTCGACCGCTGCCGGGAGCTCCTCGGCGAGATCGCCGATCCCGATCGACCAGTTCTCGGGCGTGCTGCCGAGGAACGCGGTCACATTGTTGCGTGCGACCTCCGCGAACTCCTCGCGACGCTCAAACGAGAGCAGACGCCCCTCGGGTCCGATCGCACGCAGCAGCCACAGAGACAGCGCACCGGATCCGACGCCCGCTTCGACGACCGTCGCACCGGGGAAGATGTCGGCGACCGCGAGGATCTGCGCCGCGTCCTTCGGGTAGATGATGGCGGCGCCACGCGGCATCGACATCACGAAGTCGCTCAGCAGCGGGCGGAGCGCGAGATACGCGTCGCCGTTGGAGCTCGTGAGCACCGACCCTTCGGGGAGGCCGATGATGGCGTCGTGCTTGATGACCCCGCGGTGGGTGCCGAACTCCGCACCCTTCTTGAGGTTGATGGTGTGCAGTCGGTTCTTGGGGCCCGTGAGCTGCACGCGGTCACCCTCGGCGAAGACGCTCATCGGACATCCTCCGAGAAGAGGGCGCGCAGGTCGTCGAGGCGCACCCCGTCGAGACCCTTCTCGCTGATCACATAGGCAGGGCTCTCGGGGACGTGCACATGGAAAGGCACCGCGAGGGTCGCTGCGCCCGAAGCGACCGCGGAGGCGACGCCGGGCACCGAATCCTCGACGGCGACGCACGCGTGGATGTCGACGCCGAGCAGCTCAGCGGCGCGCAGGTACGGCGCCGGGTGCGGCTTCGGCTCGTCGACCTCGTCCCCTGCGACGATCGCATCGAACGCGGGCTGCCCGAGGTGCTCGTCGAGGGCGGACGCGATGCGGTCGGCCATGCGGCGGATCGACATCGTCACGAGTGCCGTGGGAACGCCTTCCGCACGCAGCTCGGCGAGGAGCTCGCGCGCCCCAGGGCGCCACGGCACCAGCACCTCGATCTGGGCGAGGACGCGATCCGTCAGCGTCTCGATGATCTCGGGCACTGAGAGACCCACGCCCTGCGACTGGAAGACGAGCGCGGAGTCCTCGAGCCCGGAGCCCACGAGCTGCAGGCCGTCCTCCTGGGTCCAGGTGCCGCCCCACTCGGCCACGAGACCGACTTCAGCGTTCAGCCAGTAGGGCTCGGTGTCGACGAGGGTGCCGTCCATGTCGAACAGGACAGCAGCGGGAACCGGACTCGAAGTGCTCACGACGGGCAAGTCTACGGGCGCGGACCTATCCTCTTAGAGACGCCCGAACGGGCGGGAAGGTGGTTCGGTGACTGACCGCGGTGAGGAATGGGGTCTCGGAGGCTCGACGCTCGTCGTCGCCTTCGAGGGCTGGAACGACGCCGGAGAGGCTGCATCCTCGGCGGTGAGGCGTCTGCGCGATCAGCTGGGGCTCGTCCCGTTCGTCGAACTCGAGCCCGAAGACTACTTCGACTTCCAGTTCAATCGGCCGCTCATCGCCTTCGATGACAACGGCGATCGCGTGATCACCTGGCCGAGTGTCGTGCTCTCGGGCACCCCGGATCGCAGCGAAGGCGTGCACGTCCTGCTCGGCACGGAGCCGTCGCGCGGATGGAAGACGTTCGCCGAGGAGGTGCTCGACGCCGTCTCGGTGTGCGGCATCGAGCGCATCGTGTTCCTCGGTGCGATGCTCGCCGACGTCCCCCACACGCGTCCGATCTCCGTCTACGCCTCCAGCGAGAACGCGGAGGTGCGCGAGGAGTTCGACCTCGAGCGGTCGACCTACGAAGGACCCGTCGGCATCATCTCGGTGCTCGCGGATGCCGCCGAGACAGCCGGCATCCCCACGATCTCGATCTGGGCATCCGTGCCCCATTACGTGCACAACGCCCCCTCGCCGAAGGCCACTCTCGCGCTTCTCGAACGACTCGAGGACTTCATCTCCGTCGAGGTCGAACGTGGAACCCTCGACGATGACGCGGTCGCGTGGGAGCGCGGCATCGATGCGCTCGCGGGCGACGACGACGACATGTCGGCCTACATCGAGCAGCTCGAGCAGGCGCGCGACACCGTCGACTCCCCCGAGGCCTCGGGGGATGCGATCGCCGAGGAGTTCGAGAAGTACCTCCGCAAGCGCGACGACGACACCCCGCCCGCGCCCTGAGCAGACGGCCTCAGCTCGAAAGCGGCTGCAGCACGCCCATGCTCAGCAGCACGATGAGCGCGGTTCCGAGCAGGATCCGGTAGATCACGAACGGCAGGAACGAGCGCTTCTCGAGGTAGCGCATGAGGAACGCGATCACCGCGTAGCCGACGGCGAAGGCCACCACGGTGGCTACAGCGGTCTCGGCGACGCCGTATGCGTTCGTGCCGGGCTCCCGCAGCGACGTCGCCAGCTCGTAGAAGCCGCTTCCGAAGACGGCGGGCACCGCGAGCAGGAACGCGAAGCGCGCAGCTGCGGTGCGGGTGTAGCCGAGAGCGAGGCCCGCGCTGATGGATGCGCCGGAGCGGCTCACACCCGGCACGAGCGCGAGCATCTGGGCGAAGCCGATCAGGATGCCGTCGCGGTACCCCATGTCGGTGAGCCCCTTGACGCGGCGTCCGAAGGCGTCGGCGGCCCACAGCAGCAGACCGAAGCCGATGAGCACGAATGCCGTGATCCAGAGCGAGCGAAGCGCGTCGCGGATCAGATCCTGCAGGAAGAACCCCGCGAGGACGATCGGAACGGTGCCGATGATGATCAGCCAGCCGAGACGCACATCCGGGTCGTTCTTCGGAACGCTCGCCGCGTGCGATCCGCTCGGCGAACGGAATGAGCGGAACCACCGCCCGATGATGCGGGTGATGTCCTTCCAGAAGTAGATGAGGACGGCCGTCTCCGTGCCGAGCTGCGTGATCGCCGTGAAGGTCGCACCCGGGTCCCCCCACTGCGCGAGGTCGCCGAAGATGCGCAGGTGCGCGCTCGACGAGATCGGCAGGAACTCGGTGAGGCCCTGGAGGATGCCCAGGATGATCGCTTCGAGGAAGTCCACGAGCAACGATTCTGTCACCCGCGTGGGCGCGACGACTCCGCCGCGCGGGTGAACCCGCTACGCCTCGAGCAGGAAGTCGGTGAGCACCGCGCGTCCGAAGGCGAGCGCGTCGAGCGGAACACGCTCATCGACGCCGTGGAACATCGCCGGGAAGTCGAGTCCGGGACCGAGCTTGAGCGGAGCGAAGCCGTAGCCGGTGATCCCCAGCGCACTGAGCGCCTTGTTGTCGGTGCCGCCGGAGAGCAGATACGGCAGAACCTCGGCCTCCGGGTCGTGGCGCTGGAGGGTCGAGACCATCGTCTCGACGAGCGCACCCGAGAAGGGCTGCTCCAGCCCCACCTCGTTCACGAGCACCTCGATCTCGATGTCAGGGCCGGCGAGCTCACGCAGGATCGCGATCGTCTCCTCCTCGCGGCCCGCGAACGGGCGCACGTCGATGAGCGCCTCGGCGCGGTCGGGGATGACGTTGTGCTTGTACCCGGCCTCCAGGACGGTGGGGTTCGAGGTGGTGCGCAGGGTGGAACGCAGGAATCCCGCGGCGAGACCCGTGCTCTCGATGAGCTCCACGGGATCCGAATCGGGGTCGGCGTCGAGAACCCGACGGAGGCCGTCGAGCATCGCGTGCGTCGTCGGCCCGTAGGAGATCGGCCACTCGTGACGTCCGATGCGCACGATCGCCTCGGCGAGCTTGGTGACGGCGTTGTCGTGGATGAGGCGCGAGCCATGAGCTGCGACGCCGCGAGCGATGAGCTTGATCCAGACGAGCGCCTTCTCGCCGGTCTGCAGCAGGTAGGCGCGCTGGCCTCCGAGATCGATCGAGTAGCCACCCACCTCGCTGATCGCCTCCGTGGCGCCCGCGAAGAGCTCCGGGTGGTTCTCGACGGCGAATCGGGAGCCGAACTCTCCCCCGTTCTCCTCGTCGGCGAAGAACGCGATCACGAGATCGCGTGCGGGCTGGCGGCCCGAGCGCAGGATGTCGCCGAGGCTCGTGAGGATCATGGCGTCCATGTCCTTCATGTCGACGGCGCCGCGGCCCCACAGCATCCCGTCGCGGATCTCGCCCGCGAACGGGTCGACGCTCCAGTTGGCGGGGTCGGCCGGCACCACGTCGAGGTGGCCGTGCACCACGAGCGCGGCCCGTGAGGAATCGGCGCCGGGGATGCGGGCGAAGACGCTCGTGCGCCCCGGGGCCGCGTCGATGAGGCGGGAGGAGACGCCCATGCTCGCGAGCTCCGCCTCGACGTACTGAGCGGCCTCCGACTCCCCCTTGGAGCGCCCCTGACCCCAGTTCGTGGTGTCGAAGCGAATCAGATCGCGTGCGATTCTCGCCGTGTCTTCCAGGGGTTTCTCCATGCGACCACCGTACCCGCGGGGTGCCGGACGGGGATGAGGGTGCGTGCGTGTGCATTTGCACTCCATGAAGCGTGGTAATGTCTTTCTCGGCGCTCGGAGCGGTGAAAACCGCGAAACAGCAGCTGACTCGCGCGGGTGGCGGAATGGTAGACGCGCTAGCTTGAGGTGCTAGTGTCCTTCGGGACGTGGGGGTTCAAGTCCCCCTTCGCGCACGAGTCTGAAGGCCCCGGATCATCGATCCGGGGCCTTCGTCGTTCTCCGGCTCTGGGCAGTGCGGATCGGCATCGCAGCGAATCGCGATCGACGCATCCATCGTCCTCACCCAGAAAGATGACTCGTCATCTCTGCGCGTCGCGGCGCGTGGGGGGCGATTCCGGCTTAGCATCGCGTTCACCATGAAACCCGGTCCCGTGCGCATGACAGGCGTGCTGACGGCTTGGAATGATGGACGCGGCTTCGGGTTCATCGCCCCCACGCTCGGCGGCACGGACATCTTCGTGCACGTGTCGGCGTTCCCCGAGGGCTCCGAGCGCCCCGCCGTCGGTGACGAGATCGATTACGTGCTGCAGCTCTCTCCCGATGGGCGCCCGCGGGCCGCCTCGGCGCGGCTGCAACGGCGAGCTCCTGTGCCCGCGCGGGTGCGCCGCGCCGTGCCTCCCCCGCGTTCGAGCCCTTTCGGGTATCTCTCGATCCTCGCGTTCGGGTGCATCGTGCTCATCTCGAGCCAGCTCGCCCCGGTCCCCCTCTGGGTGTTCGTGCTCTACGGCGGGGCGAGCCTGGTGGCATTCATCGCCTACGCGGTCGACAAACGGGCCGCCCGGCTGCAGGCCTGGCGCGTCGAAGAGGGGTCGCTGCTCGCCCTCGGACTCATCGGCGGCTGGCCGGGTGCGATCCTCGCCCAGCAGGTGTTCCGGCACAAGACGCTCAAAGTGAGCTTCCAGCGGATGTTCTGGGTCACCGTCGTGCTCAACGTGCTCGGCTTCGTCGTGCTCAGCTGGATCGCCAGGGTGACGGAGATCGTCTAGGCGCGCTGTCGGCAGATCGACGTACACTCGAATGCATGTTCGAGAGTGCGGTGCAGAAGCACACGGAGCGGATCGACGAGCTGCGCGACCGCATCCGCGGGATGGAGCGTACGCGCCTTGACGATCGCACGCTGCCCACCTCCGATGCTCTGTCCTCTCTGCTGCCACGAGGTGCTCTCCTCGCAGGGGGCAGCTATGCGATCGACGGGTCGACGGCGCTTGCCCTCGAACTTGCGCGCGAACCCAGCGCGACGGGGTCGTGGTGCGCCATCGTCGGTCTCCCCGACCTGGGCGTCGAGGCTGCAGCCACCGCGGGGCTCGATCTGGATCGCCTCGTTCTCGTGCCGCACCCGGGTGAGCAGTGGTTCGCTGTGGTCTCGGCGCTCATCGATGCGGTCGGCGTGGTGATCGTGCAGCCGCCGGCGCGCACGCGCGTCGGCGAGGCGATGGCGACACGGCTCTCGTCGCGACTGCGTCAGCGTGAATCCGTGCTCATCGCGATGGGGGCCTGGCCCCGTGTGCAGGCGCGCCTGTCGATCACCGAGAGCGACTGGGCGGGCCTCGGGTCGGGCTTCGGGCACCTGAGCGCTCGCCAGGTGACGGTCGCGTCGAGCTCCCCCGCCTGGCAGGGGCGTCAGCGTGCACGGCGGCTGTGGCTGCCGGATGCCGAAGGCAGCGTCGCCCCCGTCGTGCCGCGCATCGGAGCAGATGCAGCCTCCTTCCTGCATGGCCCCCGCGCGAGCGCCTGACGCTCGCCCCGTCCGCCCGTGGCCCCGTGCGCCCCGCCGCCCCATCCTCTCGAAGGTGAGGGGGCGGAGGTGAGGGGGCGGAAGGCGGCGTCCAGCCGGATGGCGGGGCCCGCGCGTAGGCTGACGCCGTGCGTTTCGAGTTCCGAGCCGAGGTGCGCCCATGGAAGGTGCGCCGTGACGACTGGTACTTCGTCGACGTGCCCGCCGAGTTCTCGGCGGAGATCCGGGAATGGGCGGATGCGCGTCCGCGAGCGGGCTTCGGCGCGGTGAAGGTCGCCGCCGGCATCGGGGCCACGCACTGGTCGACGTCGATCTTCCCTGACTCTGGCGTCTATGTGCTCGCCCTCAATGCGCGCGTGCGCCGGGCGGAGGGTATCGAGTACGGCGACGAGGTCGACGTCGAGATCGAGATCGTCGACTGATCTCAGATTGATTCCTTCGAACATCTGTTCGAAGATGGAGGGGTGAACTCCTCCGCTCCCCGACTGCTCGTCGTGCACGCCCCCGACTGGGCTGTGCGCGCGCAGGCGCGAGCGGCGCGGTGCGACGAGCACGCGCCCGTCGCGCTCATCGGGAAGGGGAGGGTGGTCGGATGCACCGCCGCCGCCCGCGCCGAGGGGGTGCGCGAGGGCATGCGTCAGCGCGAGGCGCAGGGGCGCTGCCCCGGGCTCCACATTCTCCGCGACGACCCGTCCGTCGCGGTGCGCGCCTTCGAACCTGTGCTCGCGGCGCTGGATGAGGCGCTGCCCGGATGGCATCTCGTGCGGCCCGGAACGGCGGCCATCCGGGCGCGCGGCCCGGCACGCTATTACGGCAGCGAGGCTGCGGCGGCCCATACGGCGCTCGGCATCGCCGAGCAGCACGGCGCGGAGGGCATCCAGGTGGGCGTGGCGGCCGGGCTCTTCGCCGCCGAGCTCGCTGCCCTCGCTCCCCCGCGCCGCACAGCCCCCTCCGCGCGCCCCCAGGATCGGGTGCGCATCGTGCCGACCGCATCCACCGCAGCCTTCCTCGGCGATCTTCCCGTGGCGGCACTCGGCGAGCCGGAGCTCGCCACCCTGCTCCCCCGGCTCGGCATCCGCACGCTCGCCGAGTTCGCCGCGCTCGAGCCGTCGCACGTCATCGCCCGCTTCGGGCCTTCGGGGGCGCGCGTGCATGCGCTCGCCCGCGGGGTCGATCCGCGGCCCGCGACCCCGCGCATCCCTCCGCGCGACATCGAGGCGCTCGTCGACTTCGAACCTGCCGCCCAGCGCGTCGACGAGGTCGCCTTCGGCGTGCGCGCCGCGTGCGACGACTTCGTGCAGGAGCTGCTCGCCGAGCGGCTCGTGTGCACGGCGCTGCGCGTCGAGCTGCACGGGGACCGCGGCGAGCATGAGGAGCGCGTGTGGCTGCATCCGCGGTCGTTCACCGCGGCCGAGGTCGTCGATCGCGTGCGATGGCAGCTGCAGGCCGCGGATGCGCTGCGCTCGGGGGTCGTGCGCGTGCGCGTGACCCCGGATGCCGTCGACCCCGTGCACACGCACGAGGCGGGGCTCTGGGGCACGGGCCCCGATGATCGCGTGCACTCGGTGCTGTCGCGCGTGCAGGGCATGGTGGGGCATCGGGGCGTGCTGGTCCCCCGCGTGACGGGCGGCCGCCGCCCCGCGGATCGGCAGACGCTCGTGCCGTGGGGCGACCGGGCGCCTGCCGTGCGCGAGCGCACGCAGCCGTGGCCGGGTGCCCTCCCCGATCCGCCGCCCACGACCGTCTTCGCGATGCCGCGTCCGCTGCGTGTGGAGGACGTCGATGGTCGCGCTGTCGCGGTGGATGATCGCGGATCCGTGAGCGCCTCACCTGCGGTGCTCGTCTCGCAGACGGGTACCCGCCGCGAGCTCACGGCGTGGGCGGGGCCGTGGCCGCTCGAGGAGCGCTGGTGGGATCCGGCTTCCGCGCGCACCGTGCACCGCATGCAGGCGGTCGACAGCACCGGATGCGCCTGGCTGCTCGTGCTGGATGCCGAGGGCTGGTGGGCGGAAGGGCGGTACGACTGATGGGCTGGAGCAACCCGCCCATGCCCTGGGCGCAGTTCGAACGCACGCTGAGCGGGGTCCCCCCGGAGGCGCGCGACGGCGGCGACGGCCCCGCGTTCTCCCGTAAGCGCGGCCCGTACGCACCCCCACCCGGCATGGTCCGCGACCCTGACGCGCTTCCCGCGGCCGAGCTGCACGCGCATTCGAGCTTCAGCTTCCTCGACGGCGCCTCCTCGCCCGAGGAACTGCTCGAGG
This sequence comes from Salinibacterium sp. ZJ70, assembly GCF_011751865.2. Taxonomy (GTDB): domain Bacteria; phylum Actinomycetota; class Actinomycetes; order Actinomycetales; family Microbacteriaceae; genus Homoserinibacter. Next base: position 1,405,971 of record NZ_CP061770.1, read on the forward strand.
AGGCCGAGCGCCTGGGGCTCAGCGCCCTCGCGATCGTCGACCACGACACCCTCGCGGGCATCGTGCGGTTCGCGGAGGCTGCCGAGAACTCGAGCGTCGCGACCGTCTTCGGGGCGGAGCTCTCGCTCGGACTGAGCGGCCCGCAGAACGGCGAACCGGATCCGGAGGGCGAGCACCTCGTGGTGCTGGCGCGCGGTCAGGAGGGGTACCACCGGCTCGCGTCGGCGCTCACCGAGGCGAATCTGCGCGGCGGCGAGAAGGGGCGCCCCGTGTACGACCTCGACGATCTCGCGGCGCACGCGGGCGGGCACTGGGCGATCCTCACCGGGTGCCGCAAGGGCGCTGTGCGCCGTGCGCTCGCACGCGACGGCATCGACGCAGCGGGGCGTGCGCTCGATGAGCTCGTCGCCCGGTTCGGGCACGACGCCGTGCATGTCGAGCTCATCGATCAGGGCGACCCGCTCGACTCCGATCGCAACGATGCTCTCGCGGCTCTCGCCGCCTCCCGCGGGCTCCCCGTGCTCGCGACCGGCAACGTGCACTACGCCACCCCGGATCGCCGGCACATCGCCGCCGCCGTGGCGGCGGTGCGCGCGCATCGCAGCCTCGACGAGCTCGACGGATGGCTTCCCGCCTCCGGGGGCGCCCACCTGCGCAGCGGCCGTGAGATGCGCGCACGCTTCGCGCGGTACCCGGGGGCCGTCGAGCACGGGGTCGCTCTCGCTGCGGAGCTCGCCTTCCCGCTGCGTCGGGCGAAGCCCGCGCTGCCGAAGCAGCAGGTGCCCGAGGGGCACACGCCGATGTCGTATCTGCGCGAGCTCGTGTGGGCGGCGGTGCCCGAGCGCTATCCGGATCTCGCCGACGAGGACCGCGCCCGCATCGAGGCGGAGCTCGCCGTCATCGAGAAGAAGGACTTCCCCGGCTACTTCCTCATCGTCCACGACATCGTGGCCTTCGCCCGCAGCCGTGGGATCCTCTGCCAGGGGCGCGGATCTGCCGCCAACTCGGCTGTCTGCTATCTGCTGGGCATCACCGCGGTGGATGCGATCGGGTACCGGCTGCCGTTCGAGCGGTTCCTCTCGGCGCTGCGCGACGAGGAGCCCGACATCGACGTCGACTTCGACTCCGATCGCCGCGAGGAGGTCATCCAGTGGGTCTTCGACACCTACGGCCGTCGCAACGCCGCGCAGGTCGCGAACGTCATCCAGTACCGCCCCAAGAACGCCATCCGGGATGTCGCGAAGGCCCTCGGCTTCAGCCCCGGGCAGCAGGACGCGTGGTCGAAGCAGGTCGACGCGCACGCGTGGAACCTGGAAGCCGGTGCGACGGTCGACTCCGACATCCCCGCGCCGGTGGTGGGCCTGGCGAGGGAGCTGCTGAAGGCTCCGCGGCACCTCGGCATCCATTCGGGCGGCATGGTGCTCACCGATCGTCCGGTGGGCGAGGTGGTGCCGATCGAGCACGCGCGCATGCAGAACCGCACCGTCATCCAGTGGGATAAGGACGACGCCGCCTGGATGGGGCTCGTGAAGTTCGATCTTCTGGGCCTCGGGATCCTCGCGGCGCTGCAGCACAGCTTCGACCTCATCCGGCTCTCGACGGGCGAGGAGTGGACGCTGCAGTCGCTTCCCAAGGAGGAGGCGGCGGTCTACGACATGCTGTGCCGCGCGGATTCGATCGGCGTCTTCCAGGTGGAGTCGCGCGCCCAGATGGGGCTGCTGCCGCGCCTGCAGCCGCGGCGCTTCTACGACCTCGTCGTGCAGATCGCCCTCGTGCGTCCTGGCCCCATCCAGGGCGGCGCCGTGCACCCCTTCGTGCGCCGCAAGCTCGGCACGGAGCCGATCGAGTACGCGCATCCGAAGCTCATCCCGGCTCTCGAGCGCACGCTCGGGGTGCCGGTGTTCCAGGAGCAGCTCATGCAGATGGCGATGGCGGTCGGCGAGTGCACGGGTGAGGATGCCGACCTGCTGCGGCGCGCGATGGGGTCCAAGCGCGGGCTCGAGCGCATCGAGTCGCTGCGGCGGAAGCTCTACGAGGGGATGGCGAGCAACGGTCTCACGGGTGCCGCAGCCGATGAGATCTACGCGAAGATCCAGGCGTTCGCGAACTTCGGCTTCGCCGAGAGCCACAGTCTGAGCTTCGCCCTGCTCGTCTACGCGAGCTCGTGGATCAAGCTGCACTACCCGGCTGCGTTCCTGGCGGGGCTGCTGCGGGCGCAGCCGATGGGCTTCTACTCCCCCGCGACGCTCACCGCGGATGCGCGTCGGCACGGTGTCGAGGTGCGTCGCCCAGACATCCTGCGTTCGGATGTCGACGCCGGCCTCGAACCGCTCTCCCCCGAGACCCCCGTCGCCCCCACGGGGCTTCCGACCTGCGCCGAGCGCATCCACCCTCCCGTGGAGGAGTTCGATCCGTCGGCACCCGATCGCACTCGCGAGCACCGCCGGGATGGCGGCGTCGCCGTGCGCCTCGGGCTCGCCGGGGTGCGGGGCATCGGCGCGAAGCTCGCCAGCCGGATCGTCGCCGAGCGACGGCAGGGCGGTGCGTTCCGCGACATGGAGGATCTCGTGCGCCGGGTGGGGCTCACGACTGCGCAGCTCGAGGCGCTCGCGACGGCGGGCGCGTTCGAGCCTTTCGGGATGCGCAATCGCGAAGCGCTGTGGCGTGCGGGGGCCGCAGCCCAGGATCGCGCGGAGTACCTCGCGGGCACGGTCGTGGCCGTGCAGCCGCCGCTGTTCGCCGACCCGACGGCGTTCGAGACGCTCGCGGGCGATCTGTGGGCGACGGGCATCTCCCCCGATGACCATCCGGTGCGGCACCTGCGCGCGCGGCTCGCCGCACGAGGGGTGCTGCCCGCTTCTGCGCTGCGCGAGGCCGAGAGCGGCCGCCGCATCGAGGTGGCGGGGCTCGTGACGCACCGGCAGCGTCCGGCGACCGCCTCCGGGATCACGTTCATGAACGTGGAGGATGAGACGGGGCTCGTGAACGTCATCTGCGGCGCAGGTTTCTGGGCCAGGCACCGCCGGGTGGCGCGTGACGAACCCGCCGTGATCGTGCGCGGCATCCTCGAGCGCTCACCCGAGGGCGTCATCAATGTGCTCGCGGATGCGATCGAGCCGCTCCGAGCGGGCGTGGAGCACCGCTCCCGCGACTTCCGCTGAACGGCGTTCAGGCACCCGAACGCCGTTCAGGCGGCAGGTCAGGAGTTCGCGAGCTCCGCTTCGGCCAGCAGAACGCACAGCGCGAGCGCCTCGAGCGCCTGCTCGAGGTCGGCCTCGGGCGGCATGGACGGCGCGATGCGGATGACGCTGTCGGCGGGGTCATCGCCGTACGGGAACGCTGCACCGGCGGGCGTCACCGCGATGCCGGCTTCCTTGGCGAGCTGGACGGCGCGCGATGCGGTTCCTGCAGAGGCCGAGAGCGTCACGAAGTATCCGCCCGTCGGACGCGTCCACGTGCCGTGGCCGGTGAGGCGCTCGCTCAGGATCCGCTCGACGAGCGCGAACTTGGGGGCGAGGAGGTCGCGGTGCTTGCGCATGTGCGTGCGCACACCGTCCGCATCGCCGAAGAAGCGCAGGTGGCGCTGCTGGGCGAGCTTGTCGGGTCCGATGGTCTGGAAGCCCGCGTGCGAGCGGTACCAGGCGATGTTCGCGGGCGACGATCCGAAGAACGCGACACCGGCGCCGGCGTGGGTGATCTTCGAGGTCGACGCGTACACGAAAACGCGGTCAGGGTTGCCCGCCTCGGCGGCGAGACCCAGGATGTCGAGCGGCGTCGGCTCCTCCTCGGTGAGGTGGTGCACGGCGTACGCGTTGTCCCAGAAGATGCGGAAGTCGCTCGCGGCTGCGGGAAGTGAGACGAGCGCGCGGGCCGTCTCCTCGTCGACGGTCGCGCCGGTGGGGTTGCCGTACATGGGCACGATCCACATGCCGCGCACGGCCGGGTCCTGCAGGTGGGTGGCGACGACGTCGAGGTCGACCTGGCCATTCTCGAGGTAGGGAACCGGGATCATCCGGATTCCGAGGTGCTCGGTCATCGCGAAGTGGCGGTCGTATCCGGGCGCGGGGCACAGGAACGCGATGTCCTCGTCGCGCCACGGGCGCGAGCCGCCGGGAACGCCGTGCAGGAGCGCGTGGACGATCGTGTCGTGCATCGTCTGCAGGCTCGCGTTGCCGAGCGCCAGGAGCTGGTCGGCGGGGATCTGCAGGAGCTCGCCGAAGATCTCACGCAGCTCGCGCAGTCCGTCGGGACCGCCGTAGTTGCGCAGGTCTGTGCCCGCCGAGTCGAGGTGGTCGTCGCTCAGATCGATGTCGAGCATCGCGTTCGCGAGATCGAGCTGCGCCCCGGACGGCTTGCCGCGGGTGAGGTCGAGGGAGAGGCCACGGGAGCGAAGGGCGTCGTACTCCGCACGGAGCGACTCGAGGGTGTCGGACATGCATCCAACGCTACCCGCTGTCGGCGCGGCGAACGTCACGCGATCGACGTGGCGGGAGGGCTCAGCGGCCGCCCAGTTTGCGACGCAGGAGGTCGATGCGGGCCTGCAGCTGAGCGACCGTGCAGCGCGATACCTCGGGCCCCCCGCAGATGCGCCGCACCTCGGCGTGCACCTGGGCGTGGGTCTGCCCGGTGCCGCGCGAGTGGATGCTCACGAGGCTGTTGAGCAGGCGTCGCTGCTCGGCGAGTGTGCGGTGCAGCGGCTGGGGCTGCGTCTCGACTTCGCCGCGCTCCTGACGCTCCTCGCCGCGTCGCGCCTGCTTCTGCTGGCGGTGCTTGAGGAGGTCGGAGACCTGCTCCGGATCGAGGAGCCCGGGGATGCCGATGAAGTCCCACTCCTCGGGGCTGCCGGGCGTCGCGAGCGAGCCGTACTCCTCGCCGTTGTAGAGAGCCTTCTCGAAGGTCGCGAAGGATCCGAGCGCCTTCCACTCGAACTCCTCCTCGAGCGCATCCGAGCCCTTCTCGGCGCGGTTGGCGTCGTCGATGAGGGAGTCGTCGAGCAGGTCGTCGTCGGCGGAGGGGTCGCGGTCGAGCGCATGGTCGCGTTCGCGCTCCATCTCGGCGCCGAGGCGCTGCAGCACGGGCACGCTCGGGAGGAAGATCGTGGCGATCTCGCCGCGTCGGCGTGCACGCACGAAGCGGCCGATCGCCTGAGCGAAGAACAGGGGGGTCGAGGAGCTCGTGGCGTACACGCCCACGCACAGCCGGGGCACGTCGACGCCCTCCGACACCATGCGCACCGCCACCATCCAGCGCTGCGTGCCTTCGGAGAACGTGGTGATCTTCTCGCCGGCCCCCGCATCGTCGGAGAGGACGACGGTGGGCGGCGTTCCGGTGAGGTCGGTGAGGATCTTCGCGTAGGCGCGCGCCGTGACGTGGTCGGTCGCGATCACGAGGCCACCGGCATCCGGGATGTGCTGGCGCACTTCGCGCAGGCGACGGTCGGCTGCGGAGAGCACGGCGGACATCCAGTCGCCGCCTGGATCGAGCGCGGCGCGCCACGCCTGGGAGGTGACGTCCTTGGTGTCGTCCTGGCCGAGGGCCGCCTCCATCTCCTCTCCGGATCGCGTGCGCCACCGCATGGAGCCGGCGTAGTTGAGGAACACGACGGGGCGGACGACGCCGTCGCGCAGGGCGTCGCCGTAGCCGTACGCGTAGTCGGTCTGCGACATCCGCACGCCGCGCTCGTCGCGCACGTATCGGACGAAGGGGATCGGAGCGGTGTCGGAGCGGAACGGGGTTCCCGTGAGCGACAGCCGCCGCTCTGCGCCTTCGAAGGCTTCGCGGATGGCATCGCCCCAGCTGAGGGTGTCGCCGCCGTGGTGCACCTCGTCGAGGATCACCAGGGTGCGCGCCGACATCGTGAGTTCGCGGTGCAGACTCGCACGCACGGCGACCTGCGCGTAGGTCACGGCGACGCCGTGGAACTGACGCGATTCCCGTGTGTGCCTGTTGCTGAAGTACGGGTCGAGCCGGATGCCCGCGCGGTGTGCGGCGTCGGCCCACTGCACCTTGAGGTGTTCGGTGGGTGCGACGACCGTCACACGGTCGATGGCGCGGCGCTGCAGCAGCTCCGACGCGAGACGCAGTGCGAAGGTCGTCTTGCCGGCGCCGGGGGTGGCCGCGACGAGGAAGTCGCGCCGGGCCGCGGGGTTCACGCTCGGATCGAAATAGAGGTTGAGCGCCTCCTCCTGCCACGCGCGCAGCTTGCCGGCGGTACCCCAGGCGGCGCGCTCGGGGAAGCTCGGCGGCAGATGCTCGGCGGCGGCGGTCGCGCGGAACACTGGTCCCTGGGACGCGGTCGCAGCCTGCTCACTCACTTGATCAGATGGTAGCCGAGCCGCCCGACATGCGTCCCGGCCTTCCTCAGCCCGCGTGGATATGGTGGCCGCATGACCGCCGCTCCTCGCCCCGGATTCCCGCTCGGAATCGGGGTTCCTCCCGCCGATGGCGACGAACTCGCGCGGCGTGTCATCACGACGCTGCGCGATGGCGCGAACGGGGTGCGGATCGAGCGGATCGCGGATGCCGCGGTCACGGCCGTCGTCTCGGGTTTCGACATCATCGAGCTCGCTGTCGAGGCGACGGGTGCCCACGTCGCCCGTGTGCCCGCACATGACGACGCGGATCTCGGAGACGGGTCCGAGGGCGTCCCAGAGCAGGACGCGCGGCCCGCTGTGACGGTCGGGCGTGGGCTCGCGCAGCGCATCCGCGTGCAGGGGGCGCCCGTGCTCGTTGTCGACACGCCCATCGTGCTCGACGCCGACATCACCCAGGTGCCGATCCGCTGGGTGCGGCGCGATGACGACGTGCTGGAGCTGCGCGATGATCTCGACTCCCCCGCCGCGGACGGCCCCCGCGGGCACGCCAGACTGAGCGTCGCGGGCGACGCGGTCCCGCTTCTTGTCGACGGCTTCGTGCGCGACATCGCCGGGCCGGAGTGGAGTCTTGACGATGTGGTGCTCACGTTCGCAGACGCGGGCGAGGATGCCGTCGGCTTCGAGGGCGAGGCTCAGGTCACCATGGCTGCGCTCGGTGCGCGAGTGAGTCTCTCAGGCGTCCTGCGGGTCGTCGACGGTTCGCGGCTGCGGCTGGAGGGCTTCGACATCCGCTCGCGCAGCTTCTTCGCCGCCGCCGCCCTCGCGGCACTGGGGCCGAGGATCGCCGAGGCGACGAGCCAGGAGCTCGATCTCGCATCCGTTCTGCCGGTGGGGCTCTCCGGCGCGCGCGTCGGCATCGGTTCGCCGAACGGCGGCCTCGAGCTCGCCGCGACCTTCAGCTGACGCCGCCCGGGGCGCGGGTCAGTCGCCGTGGCCGAACCGGCGGCGCACGGCCGGCTTCAGCAGCGAGGCGGGCCGCACGATGCCGACCCCGAAGCGCTCGGCCACCGCGTCGACGGCCTGCTCCGCCTCGCGCCACGACTCGTCGTCGTCCCAGAGGCCGAGGTTCGCGACCTCGCCGGTGAGCTGTTCGGCGCGCACGCCGATGAGGCGCACGGGGCGCGCCTGCGGGTTCGCCTGCGCGTAGAGAGCGCGAACCTCCTCGTAGATGCGCCGACCGAGGTGGGTGGGGTCTGGCAGCGTGCGCGAGCGGGTGATCGTCGTGAAGTCGGAGTAGCGGAGCCTGAGGGCCACGGTGCGGGCGGTGACGCCCGCCGTGCGCAGGCGTCGGCCGACGGCGTCCGAGAGCGCGAGGAGCACGCGATTGAGTTCCTCGGGATCGGTGCGGTCGGTCTCGAAGGTCGTCTCGTGCCCGATCGACTTCTCCTCGCGGCCGGGTGAGATCGTGCGCGGATCGCGACCCCAGGCGAGATCGTGCAGGCGTGTGGCGCCCGCGTCGCCGATGGCGCGCCGCAGCATGTCGACAGGGGCGTGCGCGAGGTCGCCGATCGTGCGCAGGCCGAGCCGGAGGAGCGACTCCTCGGTCTTGCCGCCCACCCCCCAGAGCGCGGACACGGGCAGCGGGTGCAGGAAGTCGAGCGTCTGGGCCTCGGGGATCACGAGCAGGCCGTCGGGCTTGGCATACCCGGATGCGAGCTTCGCGACGAACTTGGTGGCCGCCGCCCCCGCCGAGCAGTGCAGCCCTGTCTCGGAGTGCACGCGCTCGCGCAGCAGAGTGCCGATCTGCCACGAGCTGCCCATCAGTCGACGTGCTCCGGCGACATCGAGAAAAGCCTCGTCGACGCTCAGCGGCTCGACCTCTGGCGTGACCGACTCGAGGATGCGCATGACGATCTTCGAGTAGTGCGCGTAGCGCTCGAAGTGGGGCTCGAGCACCACGGCCTGCGGGCATCGGCGGAGAGCCTCCGCCATCGGCATGGCCGAATTGACGCCGTACCGGCGCGCCTCGTAGGTCGCCGCCGTGACCACGGATCGCTGCGAAGCGTGACCGACGATCACCGGCTTGCCGACGAGCTCCGGTCGCTCGAGCAGTTCGACGGACGCGAAGAAGGCGTCCATGTCGACGTGCATGATGTGCGCGGCCGGGTCATCGACCGGATCCGCGCTCACCCGGCGTCCCGAGCCGTCCTGCTTGCTCACCCGGTCATCCTGTCACGCGCCTCCGACAGGCGGCCGCGAGCGAGCCGTGGGGCGCACGGACATGCGCCAGCGCCCACCCCGAAGCCGGGGCGGGCGCTGGCGAGTGGACTCAGGCCCTGCTGCGGCCCCGAGTGACGAGGCCCCAGATGAGCAGAACGATGATCGATCCGCCGATGGCGAGCAGCCACGTCTGGATGCTGAAGAAGTCCTCCAGCGGCGCTTCGAACAGCACCGAACCCAGCCAGCCGCCGAGCAGTGCTCCGACGACACCCAGAAGAAGTGTCGCGAGCCAGCCGCCGCTCTGATTTCCAGGCAGGATCAGCTTGGCGATAGCCCCGGCGATGAGGCCGAGGACGATCCAACCGAGGATTCCCATTGGTCTCTCCAATCCGTCAGCTCCCAGGCGGGAACCGACGAGAGTTACTCAATCGCGAAGCCGCAGATTCGACAATCCCCTGGCGCGATGCGGCATTCTGGTGCTATGACCGCACTCCACCCCTGGTCGCGCTATGTCGCGATCGGAGATTCGTTCACCGAAGGCATCGGCGATCCCGAGCCCTCGAGCCCCGGTGGTCATCGTGGGTGGGCCGACCGCGTGGCGGAGGTGCTTGCCGGCCAGACGGACAACTTCGCCTACGCGAACCTCGCGATCCGGGGCCGCCTGCTGCAGCAGATCCTCGACGAGCAGGTCGAGCCCGCGCTCGCGCTGCGCCCGGATCTCATCAGCATCTCAGCGGGCGGCAACGACATCATCCGCCCCGGCACCGACCCCGATGAGGTCGCGGCGCGGCTGGAGACGGGCGTGGCCCGCCTGCGTTCGGACGGCGCCACGGTCGTGCTCTTCAACGGCCCCGACATCGGCGGCACGCCGGTGCTCGGCCGCATCAGGGGCAAGGTTGCGATCTACAACGAGAACCTGCACTACGTGGCGAAGAAGCACGACGCGGTGATCGCTGACATGTGGGCTCTGCGGGAGCTCACCGACCCGCGCATGTGGGCGCCCGACAGGCTGCATTTCTCGCCCATCGGCCACCACACGATCGCGCGCATGGTTCTCGACGCCCTGGGGGTCGAGAACGACCTCGAGCCGTTCGCTCCGGAGCCCATGCCCGCGGTTCCGTGGCGGGCGGCGCGCATCGACGACATCGTGTGGGCGCGCGAGCACTTCGGCCCGTGGATCCTGCGTCGGCTTCGTCACCAGTCATCGGGCGACGGCATCACGCCGAAGCGGCCGTCGGCGGGCCCGTTCATGCCGGAGGAACTCGACTGACCCGCCTCAGCTGACCCGTCTCAGCCCATTCCGAAGATGATCTCGGGGTGGCTGAGACGCCACCACGGGCCCGGGTCCTCGATCGCGTTCGACAGCACGAGCGGAACGCTCACCGATCGAGGGCCGGATGAGATGGCGAGCTCGCCGACAGCGGTGTCCGCGGGAGCGAGCCCGACCGGATCGACCGAGGTGACGGCGGAGATCGGCGTGTCGCTCCACACGACGAGCGTCGCCGAGTCGGCGGCGATCGCGGCACTCGACTCCTCCCAGCGGGTCGCGTACTCCCCGATGACCTCACCGCGCGTCACGACCTCGACCTCGCGATAGCCAGCGCGCACCTCGGTGTAGAGCGCACGGACGGCGTCATTGAGCACACCGTGGGTCGCCGCCCCGAGCACGACGCCGACCACCGGGATCGTCGTGGAGCCCACCTGGATGTCGCCGGAGTAGAGAAGGTTCGCTCCGAACGAGTTGAGCGTGCCGGTCTTGATGCCGTCGATGCCTTCGTAGCCGAGGAGCTTGTTGCTGTTGACGACCTCGCCCGCGCCGTCGATCGTCGTCCTCGAGATCGCGACGATCTCCGCGAGTGCGGGATCCTCGAGCGCGAGCTCGCCGATCCGAAGAAGGTCGGAGGCTGTCGCGACGTTCCCCGGGTCGCGGCCCGTCGGCTCCGTGACGACGACGCTCGTGAGAGCGTTGTCGGCGAGCCAGGCGCGCGTCGCGTCGAGGAAGGCCGCCTCGGAGCCGAATGCCCAGTTGACGAGCGTGACCGCGTAGTTGCCCGCCGAGTCGATGAGCATGACCTCGATCACCTGCCGCTCGGAGAGCTCCGCGCCGACCTGCACGGGCGCCACGGATGCGCCGAGCCGGTCGTACTGGCGGTACAGAGCGGCGTCGGCATCCGTCATCCGGATCATCGGACCGGGCTCGCCGGCTGCGAGCGGGTGCGCGTCGAGCACGACGAGCGCGGTGATGAGCTTCGTGATGCTCGCGATCGGCAGCGGGTCGGGCGAGCCCGTCTGCACCAGCACACCCTCCCCCGCCGCGGAGATGGCCGACGCGGCCGCGGCCGGCGGGGTGAGCGTCACCGCGGGGGCGGTCTCGAAGGTCGGCTCGGTGACGACCGCCGCGATCTCGCTCACGGGCGCGAAGAGCGTGAGCGGCAGGTAGGCGATGCCGGAGACGAGCAGGGTGAACGCGCCGAACACGGCGATGCGGCGGCGTCGATAGATCTGGGCTCGGGTGAGGGGCACTCCGCGATTATTCCGCGTGGGGCATGGGTTCGGCGGGAGGCTCGGCCGCGGTGTTCGGGGCACGCAGCGCCCACAGCGTCACCGCAGTCGCCGCAGCCACATTGAGCGAGTCGATGCCGTGGAGCATCGGGATCGTGACCATGCGATCCGCGTTCGCGAGAGCGTCGCGGCTGAGGCCGTCGCCCTCGGTGCCGAAGATCATCGCGATCCGCTCGGGCGGGTCTGCGGCGTATTCGTCGAGCGGGACGGCCTCGTCGGAGAGTGCGAGCGCGGCGATCTCGAAGCCGGCGGCGCGCAGCTCGTCGGCACCCTGCGGCCACTCGGGAAGTCGCGTCCACGGCACCTGGAGCACCGCGCCCATGCTCACCCGCACCGATCGGCGGTAGAGCGGATCCGAGCAGCGCGGCGACACCAGCACGGCGTCGGCACCGAGGCCCGCAACGGCGCGGAAGATCGCGCCGACGTTGGTGTGGTCGACGATGTCTTCGAGCACCACGACACGCCGGGCGTCGCGCAGGAGCTCCTGCACGCTCGGGCGCTCGGGGCGGTGCATCGACGCGATCGCGCCGCGGTGCAGCGCGAAGCCGGTGATCTCCTCGAGCATCGGCGCCGGTGCGACGTACACCGGAACATCGTGCTCCTCCAGCAGCGGAGCGAGATCCGGGATCCACTTCTCCTGCAGGAGCACCGAACGCGGGCGGTGGCCCGCGTTGAGGGCACGCTGGATGACCTTCGTCGACTCGGCGATGTAGAGACCGCCCTCGGGTTCCGACACCCGCCTGAGCGCGACATCGGTGAGCTGGAAGTAGTCGGAGAGCCGCGGATCGCTGCTGTCCTCGACGGGGACGAGGTGCATGCTCCGATTCTGCCCCACGAAACATGCCCGAAAAACGAAGGTCATAGTCTGGGCGTGCGAAGGAGGGCGACATGTCCTTGGTGGCCGTCACAGCATCCGGCGACGGAATCGGTGCGCTCGCCCCTGCCCTCGACGCCGCCGAGCGACTGCTCCGGGGGCGCCGGATCGCCGTGCTCACCGGCGCCGGCATCTCGACCGACTCGGGGATCCCCGACTATCGAGGCACGGGCGCGCCGGTGCACCGCAAGCCGATGGACTTCGCGGCGTTCCTCGCCGATGAGCGCAACCGCAAGCGCTACTGGGCGGGCAGTCACCTCGGCTGGAACCACTTCTCGTCGGTCTCCCCCAATGCCGGACACCGCGCCGTCGCCCGCATGGAGCAGGACGGCACCGTGACGGGTGTCATCACGCAGAACGTCGATGGTCTGCACGCGCGCGCCGGGTCTCGCCGTGTCGTCGAGCTGCACGGGGCGATGCGCCGCGTCACCTGCCTCACGTGCGGCCAGACCTTCGCCCGCGCCGACATCGCCGAGCGGATGACGCGGGAGAACCCCTGGCTCGACTCCCCCGAGGCTCTCGAACTGAGGCCCGATGGCGACGTCGACATCGAAGACATCGACCGGATGATCATTCCCGATTGCAGCGTGTGCGGCGGGATGCTCAAACCGGAGGTCGTGTTCTTCGGCGAATTCGTTCCGACGACGGTGTTCGCGACGGCGCGCTCGATCATGCGCGCGTCGGATGCGCTCGTGATCGCCGGGTCGTCGCTCGTCGTGAACTCGGGCGTCCGGCTGCTGGATCAGGCGGCCAAACGCCGGCTGCCAATCGTCATCGTGAACCGCGGCGAGACGCGCGGCGACAAGCGCGCGAGCCTCAAGATCGATGCAGGCGCTTCCGAGGTGCTCACCGCACTCGCGGCCAGGCTTCGATAGTCTCGATCCTTCGGGCGGATGCGTCCGCCCCCGCAGATGGAGGTTCGATGACGGAGCTGTACCTGGTTCGCCATGGTGAGACCGACTGGAACAGGGCCCGGCGTGTGCAGGGGCGCACGGATATCCCCCTCAACGACACCGGTCGCGCGCAGGCCGCGCGCGCGGGAGAGCTGCTCGCGCGGCGCTCGTGGGATGCGATCTACGCGAGCCCGCTCTCGCGTGCCGTGGAGACGGCCGAGATCATCGCGGCCCGGGTCGGCGTCGACGGCGTCACCACGCGCGAGGCGCTCATGGAGCGCGACTACGGCGCTGCCGAGGGCATGACGAACGCCGAGATCGAGGCGCAGTATCCCGCGGGCGTGCGGGCGCCGGGCCAGGAGACGCGCGAGGAGGTGGGCGCGCGTGTCGTCGCCGCACTCGCGGAGATCGCGCAGACGCACCCCGGACAGCGTGTCGCGATCGTGAGCCACGGCGGCGCGATCCGCTCCGTGCTCGCGACGATCGACCCGGAGACCCGTCACCCGGCGATCACGAACGCCTCCGTGCACAGCTTCCGCTACGGCGACGATGGACTGCGGCTCGTCGCGTTCGATGACCCGATCGAGGACGAGTCGGTCGAGCCCGGCGCCGATGACCTCGACGACCAGAACGCGGTCGAAGCGCACGACGGACAGGACGGAGCCTCGCGGTGAGCGCACCTGTGTCGACCAGCTACGCCGATCGCCTGCGCGACCTCGGTCTGGAGCCCGAGATCCGGGAATTTCCGGAAGGCACCCACACCGCCCAGGAGGCAGCCGACGCGCTCGGATGCCCGGTCGCGGCGATCGTGAAGAGCCTCGTGTTCACGCTCGACGGCGAGCCTCTCCTCGTGCTCACCTCAGGTTCCAACCGGGTCGACGTCGACGCTCTGAGCGTGCGACTCGGCGGGGTGCTCGGCAAAGCCGACGCGAAGCTCGTCAAGCAGGCGACGGGCTTCTCCATCGGCGCGGTGCCGCCGCTTGCGCACGCGACGCAGCTGCGGACGGTCGTCGACGAGGATCTGCTCGCCCTGGACGTCGCATGGGCGGCAGCCGGAACCGCCTCGTCGGTGTTCGCCATCGACCCCCGTCGTCTGGCGGAGCTCGCGGGCGGCGACGTGATGCGCGTCAGCTGACGTCGGGGTTCTGCTGCTTCGTGCGCTTCCGCTCGGAACGCTCCTTCTCAGCGAGCTCCTTCTCGGCGCGGGTCGCGGCGTTCTCGCGCGCAACGCGCTCGAGCAGCGCGAGAAGCGCTCGCGCCGAGCGATTCCAGTCGAACTTCGTCGCCTGGGCACGCGCGGACTTCGAGCGTCGCGCCCACTCGGCGGGGTCGTCCAGGCTGCGCAGAGCCTCCGCGACGGAGCGCACATCGGTGGGCGACGCGTAGACGGCGGCCGAACCGCCGATCTCACGGAAGATCGGGATATCCGACACGACGATGGGCGTTCCGCGCACCATCGCCTCCACGAGCGGCAGACCGAATCCCTCATCGAGCGACATCGTCGCGAGCGCGAACGCCTTGTCGAGCAGCGCCTCATACTCGTCGTCGCTCACGCCGTCGTGGATGACGAGCGCGCCCTCCGGTGCGAGCGCGGAGATGCGGTCGCGGTCGGCATCCGTGATGCGGCTCAGCAGATGCAGCCGGTACCCGGGCAGCTCGTGCAGGGCACGGGCGATGGTCTCGACGTTCTTGTACGGCATGAACGAGCCCATGTAGAGCACGTCGCGAGTCTTCGGCTGGCGCCTCGCGCGCGTGGAGGCCACGGGGTCCGCCGCGTTCGACACGATCGTGATCGACCGATCGGTGAGGCGGTGCTGTTTCATGAGCTCCCGCGTCGTCGCGGACACGGTGGCGACGGCGTCTGCGCGGTTGAGGAGCATCCGCTGCGGCCACCAGGCGAGGTGGTACAGCCGCCAGGCAAGGCGCACATACCAGGGCAGGTTCCGCGGAGGTGTGCGGTTGCGGTAGTAGATGAGGTCGTGGAGCGTCAGCACGAGGCCGTACTGACGACCCTTCGCACCGATCGTCTGCATCGGGCTGAAGAGCACATCCGGCTCGAACGCGTTGATGCGCGTCGCGATCGAGAGTTCGCGCGGGCTCGTGGGCTCGGAGCCCATGCGCCACGGCAGGTCGGGAAGCATCTCGAGCTGCCGCTCGTCGCTGATGAGCATCTCGAGCTCGTGGCCCGCCTCGGATGCGAGGGGTGCGAGCGCGCCGACGATGCGCGACGTATAGCGGCTGATGCCGTCATGTCGCGGGAATCGCACGTAGCGGCAGTCGATGAGGATCCTCACGAGGCGGCTCCGGTGCGGGGCTCGTGCGGGTGTTCGGCGAGGAAACCGCGGAGGGCATCCGCCACGGCACCCGGGGTCTCGTAGTGCGCGAGGTGGCCGACCCCCGGGATCATCACGAGGCGCGCATCCGGGTAGAGGCCGACGACGCGGTGCTGACCCGCGGCGGGCGCGATCGAGTCGGCGTCGCCGGCGATGAGCAGCGTCGGCACCGAGATGCGCGGGGCGAAGGCACCGACCTCGGTCGAGATCGACGCGCGGAAGCCCTCCGCGACCGTGCGGGAGTCCGAGAAACCGCTGAAGTAGCGCAGGTGCTCCTCGAGGATCCAGCGCCGGAGCGTGCGATCGGAGGTTGTGGCGAGGGTGCCCGTCATGAAGCGCACGATGGTGCGGCTGCCGAGCCAGGCGCGCGCCATGCGCTCCGGCATGACGCGGCTGACGCTGTAGAAGAAGCGGGTGAGCGCCATCAGCACGGGTCCGGTCGCCTCGGTCGCACGGGTCGAGATGGGGTTCACGAGCACGAGCGCGCGCGCATCGACGCCGTTCGCCAGCGCGGCCGAGGCCACCATCGATCCGAACGAGTGCCCGAGCACAACGGGGGGCGCGGCGAGCCCCGACTGGGCGATGAACTCCCCCAGCCAGCGCGCGTATCCCTCGACCGAATGGGGCGCATCCGTCATCGGCGTCGAGACCCCGAAGCCCGGCAGATCGGGGCTGATGATGCGGATCCCGTCGAGCTCGGCGACGACCGGCTCAAGGCCATGGTGATCGCCGCGATAGCCGTGCACGAGGACGACGACGTCCGCCGCATCCTCCGGGCCGTAGTCCCACACACGGGTGGTCGAGCCCAGCACGACCACCTCGCGTTCACGGACGGAATGGCGAGCGAGCGCGGCAGCATGCGGGGTGGGAAGGGGCATCACCAGAGATTCTAGGCGCGCATTCAGGGCATCCGATGTCAGACTCGGAACGTGACGTTCACGGCCCCGATCACCCTGCCCGGCCTCACTCTCGACCCCCATTGGTACCGCAGGGCGGTGTTCTACGAGGTCATGGTGCGCTCGTTCGTCGACTCGAACGGCGACGGCTCCGGGGATCTCGGCGGACTCATCTCGCGCCTCGACTACCTGCAGTGGCTCGGCGTGGACGCACTCTGGATCCCGCCCATCTTCGCTTCCCCGTTGCGCGACGGCGGCTACGACGTCTCCGATTACCGCACGATCCTGCCCGAGTACGGCACCATCGACGAGTTCCGCGAGCTCATCACCAAGGCGCACGAGCGCAACATGCGCGTCGTCATCGACCTGCCGCTCAACCACACATCCGACCAGCACGAATGGTTCCAGCAGTCGCGCAGCGACCCTGAGGGGCCCTACGGCGATTTCTACGTGTGGCGCGACACGGACGAGGGGTTCCCCAACATCCGCATCATCTTCACCGACTACGAGGACTCCAACTGGGCGTTCGACGCCGAGCGTCGCCAGTTCTACTTCCACCGCTTCTTCTCGCACCAGCCCGACCTCAACTATCGCAATCCGGCCGTTCACGCGGCGGTCTTCGACATCATCCGGTTCTGGATGGACATGGGCGTCGACGGCTTCCGCCTCGACGCGATCCCCTACCTCTACGAATCCGAGGAGGGCAACGGCGAGGGCGAACCTGAGACGCACGAGTTCATCAAGGCCATCCGCCGCATGATGGACGAGGAGTACCCGGGCCGCGTGATGATCGCGGAGGCCAACCAGTGGCCAGCCGAAGTCGTGAACTTCATGGGCACCGAAGAGGAGCCGCAGTGCCACATGGCCTTCGACTTCCCGGTGATGCCCCGCATCTTCTACTCCCTCCGCTCGCAGTCGGCGCAGGAGCTCACGCGTGTGCTCTCCGAGACCACAGAGATCCCTCCGGGGGGCGGGTGGGGCGTGTTCCTGCGCAACCACGATGAGCTGACGCTCGAGATGGTCTCCGAGGAGTACCGGCAGGCGATGTACGGCTGGTACGCCTACGACCCGCGGATGCGTGTGAACGTCGGCATCCGCCGCCGCCTGGCGCCCCTGCTCGACAATTCGCGAGACGAACTGGAACTCGCGCACGCGCTGCTGTTCTCACTCCCCGGTTCGCCGTTCCTGTACTACGGGGATGAGATCGGCATGGGCGACAACATCTGGCTCCCCGACCGCGATGCGTCCCGCACGCCCATGCAGTGGACTCCCGACCGCAACGCAGGCTTCTCGACCGCCGACCCCGGCAAGCTGTACCTGCCTGTCGTTCAGTCGCTCGTCTACAACTACTCGCTCGTGAACGTCGAGTCCCAGCTCGCGCAGTCGCGTTCGCTGCTGCACTGGATCCGCAATGTCATCCACGTGCGCAAGGCGCACCCGACGTTCGGTCTCGGCGGCATCCGCGTGCTCCGCACCGACCACGAATCCGTCCTCGCATTCGTGCGGGACTACGCGGGCTCCGGAACGCAGTTCGGTGACGTGTCGGAGCAGATCCTCTGCGTGTTCTCGTTCGCGCACAATCCGGTGTCGGTGCGCGTCGAGCTCACCGGCTACGAGGGCCAGCCGACGGTCGACCTCTTCGGCGGGGGGCACTTCCCGGATGTGGGAGACGACGGCATCCTCACGCTCACGCTCGCGTCGCAGAGCTTCTACTGGCTGCACCTCGGCGAGCCGCACACCGCGATTCCGCGCGCCTTCTGAGTGGCGTCGCCCGCCGGCTCTAGGCTTCCAGCATGAGCAGCTGGGCCGACCGCATCGGGGTGTTCGACCTGGAGACGACGGGCGTCGATGTGGAGACCGCGCGGATCGTCACCGCGTGCGTCGCCGTTCTCGACGCGCGCGGCGAGGTCATCGACCGATGGGATTGGATCGCCGACCCCGGGGTCGAGATCCCGGAGGGCGCCTCCGCGATCCACGGCATCACGACCGAGCGCGCGCGCCTCGAGGGCCGTCCGAGCGACGTGGTCGTCGCGGAGATCACCCAGACGCTGCGGACGCTCGTGTCGCTCGGGGTCCCGATCGTCGTCTACAACGCCCCGTACGACCTCTCGCTGCTGGACCGTGAGTGCCGACGCAACGAACTCGCGCCGCTCGAGGATCCGGCTCCCATCATCGATCCGCTCGTGCTCGACAAGGCGGTCGACCGTTACCGCAAGGGCAAGAGAACGCTCGAGGTCGCCGCGGCGCACTACGGCGTCATCCTCGACGACGCGCACGACGCCGGCGCCGATGCGATCGCGGCTGGCCGCGTGGCTCAGGCGCTCCTGCGCACGTTCCCGGCGGAGCTCGACATCCCGATCGACGACCTGCACGGCCGCCAGGCGATCTGGTACGCCGAGCAGGCTGCCCGATTCCAGGCGTACATCCGGAGCTCGAAGGGCGATGCGGAGTTCACGGCATCGACGGCCTGGCCCGTGAAGCTGCCTGTTCACCCGAACGCCTACCGCGACACGCAGCCCATCCCGCCGCTCGAGCCGCGCCAGGGGCGGGTTCCCGTGCTCGACTTCTCACGCCCGCTCGGGCTGCAGCTCGCGCCGCCCCCCTCAGCAGATCAGGCCCTCATGGCTCCGCCGCCCACGGCGAACGCGCCTGAGGCCGCTCTCGCGCTCGGATCCGCCCCGGCGCCGGAGGCTCGCCCCGCGAGCCGCTTCGCACCGGCTCCGGAGGCACAGCAGCCGGACGCGCCGCAGGCCGGCGCGCCCGTCGCCTCGTCGGATGGCGAGGACGACGCCCAGGAGCCCGCCCCTCGTCGCCGCTCCACTGCTCGCGTCACCGAGCGCACGGGATCCCGTCCCGACGTGCTGCGGATTGCGGCGGCGATCGTCATGGATCCTGCCGGGCGCACCCTCCTGGTGCGCAAGCGCGGCACCTCCAAGTTCATGCAGCCGGGCGGAAAGATGGAGGAGAGCGAGAGCGCCATCGAGGCACTCGCGCGCGAGCTCCAGGAGGAGATCGGCATCGATCTCGACGCCACCGATGCCGAATATCTGGGGCTGTACCGCGCTGTCGCGGCCAACGAGGAGGACACGGTCGTCATGGCGGCCGTCTTCGCGATGACGATCGACGGTCCTGTCGCAGCGGGCAACGAGATCGAGGAGCTGCTCTGGATCGACGACGCCGAGGCGGACCTCGCGGGCATCGAGGTCGCGCCGCTCACGACCGAGCATCTGCTCCCGGTGTGGGAGCGCCGCCGCGCGCAGCTCGGCGTTCGCTGACGCCGGGCTCTCGCCTCTGAGAACGCGCGCGGCACACCGACCGCACATACGAAGAGGGCCCCATCCGTGTGGATGGGGCCCTCTTCGTATACGGCTTACTTGCCGAAGCTCTTGTAGCGGGTGTTGAACTTCTCGACGCGGCCGGCGCTGTCCATGATGCGCTGCTTGCCCGTGTAGAAGGGGTGCGAGGCCGACGAGATCTCGACGTCGATGACCGGGTAGGTCGCACCGTCGAGCTCGATCGTCTTGTCGCTCGTGAGGGTCGAGCGAGTGAGGAAGGTCTCGCCGCTCGCCAGGTCGCGGAAGACGATCGCCTGGTAGTCGGGGTGGATGTCGGTCTTCATGAGGTACCTCAGTCGGAGAAAGGGATGGGTGAAAAACTAAGTTGGCAGGTCACGTGGACCGACTATCGAGTCTAGCAGACGTGCAGGCTGCCGAAGATCAGGCTGCCGCGCGCGCGGCGAACCTGTCGTCCTCGCTGCGGGTGACCTGCAGCGAGAGGCCGAACGCCTCCGAGAGCTTCTCTCCCGTGACGACCTCGTCGATCGGGCCGGAGCCCACGACCTCGCCGTCGGCGAGCAGCAGGGCATGCGTGAAGCCTGCCGGGATCTCCTCGACGTGGTGCGTGACCATGATCATCGCGGGGGCCTCACGGGTGGCGGCGTAGGCGCCGAGCAGCTGGACGAGCTCCTCGCGTGATCCGAGGTCGAGGCTCGCAGCCGGCTCGTCGAGCAGCAGGATCTCGGGGTCGGTCATCACGGCGCGGCCGATCTGCACGCGCTTCTGCTCGCCGTCCGAGAGCGTCCCGAAGCGGCGGTCGCGCAGCTTCTCCAGGCGCCATTCGCGCATGACGCGTTCGGCACGGCGGTTGTCGACGTCCTCGTAGTTCTCGTTCCAGCGTCCGGTGACGGCGTAGGCGGCCGTCAGAACCGAGTCGAAGACGGTCTCGGATCCGGGAACCTGGCGTGCGGACGCCGACGAGGCGAAGCCGATGCGCGGCCGAAGCTCGAAGATGTCGACCTTGCCGAGGCGCTCCCCCAGCACGTCGGCGGTGCCGGACGTGGGGTGGATGCTCGCCGCGGCGAGCTTCAGCAGCGTGGTCTTGCCAGCGCCGTTCGGGCCGAGCACCACCCACCGCTGGTCGGAGTCGACCGTCCAGTTCACGTGATTCAGGATCGGGTTGCCGTCGCGGACGACCGAGACATCGTTGAGGTCAAGAACTCGCACCATGATGGTCCAGCCTACCCGCGGACGCTGGCATAGACGGCCTGAGTGCGCTCGGCGATGCTCGCCCAGCTGAACTCGGCTTCCGCCCGCATGCGGCCCGCCTCGCCCATGAGGCGCGCGACCGTCGGGTCGGCGAGAACCTCGCTCAGCACCGCCGCGAGGTCGTCGATGAAGCGCTCCGGATCCACGGGCGTGCCCGTGCCGTCCGTGACCTGCTCGATGGGGACGAGACGGCCCGTGAGGCCGTCGGCGACGACCTCCGGGATGCCGCCGGTCGCGGTGCCCACGACGGGCAGGCCACAGGCCATGGCCTCGAGATTCACGATGCCGAGCGGCTCATAGACGGACGGACAGACGAACACCGTGCCAGAGCTCAGGATCGCGGCGAGGTCGTGCTGCGGGAGCATCTCCTCGATCCAGATGACGCCCTCGCGCTCCTCCTGCAGCAGCGCGACTCCGCGCTGCACCTCTTGGAGGATCTCGGGCGTGTCGGGGGCGCCCGCGCACAGGATGAGCTGCACGTCGGGATCCAGCTGGCGAGCCGCCTCGAGCAGGTACGGGAGACCCTTCTGGCGCGTGATGCGGCCGACGAACACGACGCTGCGGCGCTCGGGGTCGATGCCGTGGCGCTCGAGAACCGCGTGGTCCTCCGTGGGCTTCCAGCGCTCGAGATCGATGCCGTTGTGCACGACGTGCACACGCTCAGGGTCGACGTCCGGGTAGGCGCGCAGGATATCGGCGCGCATGCCGGCGCTCACCGCGATCACGGCGTCGGCGGCCTCGAATGCGGTCTTCTCGATCCAGCTCGACACGCGATAGCCGCCGCCGAGCTGCTCGGCCTTCCAGGGGCGCAGCGGCTCGAGGGAGTGTGCCGTCACGACATGAGGGATGCCGTGCAGGAGCTTGGCGAGGTGGCCAGCGCCGTTGGCGTACCAGGTGTGTGAGTGCACGATGTCGGCGCCCGCGACGTCCTCCGCCATCTGCAGGTCGACGCCGAGCGTCGCCAGCGCCGGGTTCGCGGACGTCAGCTGCGGGGGCACGAGGTAGGCGTAGCAGTGCGGCTCGTCGCGCGGCAGACCGAAGCAGCGCACGACGACGTCGACGTCGCGACGAAGCGCGGCCACGAGCTCCGCGACATGGACTCCGGCGCCACCGTAGACCTCCGGCGGATACTCCCGGCTCAGAACATCGACTCGCATGAGATCCGACGTTAGTGCAGCACCCTGTCCGACTACTGTTAGGCCATGGCAGCATCGCCCAAGATCTTCGGAATCGTCCTCGCCGGCGGCGAAGGCAAGCGGCTGATGCCGCTGACTGCCGATCGTGCCAAGCCCGCGGTCCCGTTCGGGGGCGGATACCGGCTCATCGACTTCGCTCTGTCGAACCTCATCAACTCGGGGATGCGGCAGGTCGTCGTGCTGACGCAGTACAAGTCGCATTCGCTCGACCGCCACGTGTCGCAGACCTGGCGCCTCTCGGGCATGCTCGGCGCCTATGTCGCCTCCGTGCCCGCGCAGCAGCGGCTCGGCAAGCGCTGGTTCTCGGGGTCCGCTGACGCGATCCTGCAGAGCCTCAACCTGATCCGAGACGAGAAGCCCGACATCGTCGTCGTGGTCGGCGCGGACCACGTGTACCGCATGGACTTCAGCCAGATGATCCGCGCGCACATCGAGTCCGGCTCGGGGGTCACGGTGGCCGCGATCCGTCAGCCGCTCGAGCTCGCCGACCAGTTCGGCGTCATCGAGCTCGATCCGAAGGATCCCACCCGCATCGCCGCGTTCCGCGAGAAGCCGCGGGATGCCGTCGGGCTCGCCGACTCCCCCGGCGAGGTGCTCGCCTCGATGGGCAACTACGTGTTCGACGCGGATGTCCTCATCGACGCCGTGCAGCGCGACGGAGCCCTCCCCGACTCCAACCACGACATGGGCGGCGACATCGTCCCCGACTTCGTCGCACGCGGCCAGGCCGCTGTGTACGACCTGAACCGCAACCAGGTTCCCGGCGCGACCGACCGCGACCGCTTCTACTGGCGCGACGTCGGAACGATCGACTCGTTCTTCGAGGCGCACCAGGACCTCATCTCGGCGCTCCCCGTGTTCAACCTCTACAACCAGGCCTGGCCGATCTACAGCCAGCAGCTCAACTCGCCTCCCGCGAAGTTCGTGCGCGACAGCGAGAACCGCGTCGGCTCGGCCGTCGACTCGATCGTGTCACTCGGATGCGTCGTCTCGGGCGGGCATCTCGAACGCGTCGTGCTCGGGCCGTGGGCGAAGATCGAGTCGGGTGCGCGCATCTCGGACTCGGTGGTCTTCGAGCGCGTCGAGGTCGGCGCGAACGCCGTCGTGCAGCGCGCTATTCTCGACAAGGACGTCGTCGTCGCGCCTGGCGCACAGGTCGGCGTCGACCATGATGCCGACAGGCTCCGCGGCTTCACGGTCACGGAGTCGGGCATCACGGTCGTGGGCAAGGGCGTCCGCGTCGACTGACGCTCGAACCGTCCCTCCAGCCAAGGAGCTTCTTCCCACATGGCCCGTTTCCTCGTCGTGCTCGATGTCGATTCCACGCTCATCGAAGACGAGGTGATCGAACTTCTCGCGGACGCCGCGGGTGCCCGCGAGGCCGTCGCCGAGGTGACGCTGCGTGCCATGAACGGGGAGCTCGACTTCGCCGAGAGTCTGCGCGAGCGCGTCGCGACGCTCAAGGGCGTTCCCGAGTCGGTGTTCGCGGATGTCGCGGCGAAGGTCACGATCACGCGCGGCGTCGAGGAGCTCGTCGCGGGCGTGCATGCGGCCGGCGGCAAGGTCGCGGTCGTCTCGGGAGGATTCCACGAGGTCGTCGATCCGCTCGCTGAGCAGCTGGGGCTCGACTTCTGGCGTGCCAACCGTCTCGAGGTCGTCGACGGCGTCCTGACGGGCGAGGTCATCCCGCCCATCATCGACGCGGAGGCGAAGGCTGTCGCGCTGCAGCAGTGGGCGGACGCGACGGGCGTGCCGCTGCGTCAGACGGTCGCGATCGGCGACGGCGCGAACGACCTGACCATGATGGCCCTCGCGGGCATCTCGGTGGGCTTCGACGCGAAGGCTCCCGTGCGCGACGTCGCGGATGTGCTCCTCGACGAGCGCGACCTCTCGATGGCTCTCGCGCTCCTGGGACTCCCCCGCAACTGACGAGCGCCCACCGCGTGTGCGGTGAGCGCTCGATTCGCGGCTGTCGTCCGCGGGGTCAGTGCCCCATGCCGAGTCCGCCGTCGACGGGGATCACGGCGCCCGAGACGTAGGCGGCGTCATCCGAGGCGAGCCACGTGATGACGCGCGCGACCTCCTCGGGCTGCGCGAAGCGTCCGGCGGGGATCTGCGCCTTGTACTGCGTCTGCTGCTCGGCGGGGAGCTCGGCGGTCATGTCGGTCTCGATGAAGCCGGGTGCCACGACGTTCGCCGTGATGCCGCGGGAACCGAGCTCGCGCGTGAGCGAACGCGCCATCCCCACGAGGCCCGCCTTCGAGGACGAGTAGTTGACCTGGCCGGCGCCGCCGAAGAGACCCACGACGCTCGAGACGAGGATGATGCGGCCGAAGCGGGCCTTCAGCATGCCCTTGGAGGCGCGCTTGACGACACGGAACGCACCCGAGAGGTTCGTGTCGATCACATCCGTGAAGTCCTCCTCCGACATGCGCAGCAGGAGGGTGTCTCGGGTGATGCCCGCGTTCGCGACGACGACCTCCACAGGGCCGAGCTTCTCCTCCACCTCGGTGAAGGCGGCATCGATCGAGGCCGCGTCGGTGACGTCGGCGCGCACCGTGAGGGCGCCTTCCGGACCCTGGCCCGAACGAGCTGTGACGGCGACGCGGTGGCCCTGAGCGAGGAACTCGGCGGCGATCGCGAATCCGATTCCGCGGTTGCCTCCGGTGACGAGGACGGTACGAGTGGTCATGATTCAGGAGCCTACCGGCGACGCGACGTAGGCTTGGCTCATCGTCACTCATCACCCCATCTACGCCGTCACCGAGCTGCCGGTCTCGCCCGAGGTCGAGCGGCGATCCCGCATGCTCAAGTACACGGTGATGATGAGCATCCGCGTGGTCTGCATCGCGCTGTGCGTCATCGTTCCGGGGTGGTGGGCCGTCATCCCGGCGGTGGGAGCCATCGTGCTGCCGTATCTCGCGGTCGTCGTCGCGAACACGGCGATGACGGGCGCGGGCGAGAAGGTCGCCCGGCCGAGTGCCATCGTGCGCGTCACCCCGGAAGACCGCCGGTGATCGGATTCGGCGAGCTCGGCACGCGCTGCTCCGCCGCGGGCTGCACGACGGATGCGACGTTCCGCGTGAACTGGCGCAACCCCCGCATCCACGGTCCCGAGCGGGTGAAGGTGTGGCTCGCGTGCGACGATCATCGTGAGCATCTGGCCGACTATCTCGCGACGCGCGGCTTCCCCGTGCAGGTGACCTCCATCGACGTCGCGCTCGATCGCCTACAGGAATCCCCATGAGCTTCACCGATACCCCCGAGCCCATCACCGGATGGCGTCGTTGGGGCGCCTATGTGGCGCTCGTCGTCGTTTTCGCGATCGTGTGCGGGCTGCTGTCGTGGTGGCAGTGGGCCCGCCAGGATGAGGCGATGGCCCGCATCGAGCTCGTCGAGCGCAACTACGACGCGCCCGTCTCGCCCGTGGAGGAGCTCCTGCCCCAGCTCGACGAGTGGGATCCGCAGGCCGAGTGGCACCCGGTGACGATGACGGGCACCTACCTCGAGGGCGACCAGCTTCTCGTGCGCAATCGCGTGCATTCCGGCAAGCCCGGCTTCCATCAGCTCGTGCCGCTGCAGCTCGCCGATGGCCGCGTGTTCATCATCGACCGCGGGTGGCTGCCGATCGGCAGCGCGCAGGACCTCCCCGACGTGATCCCTGCGGTGCCGGAGGGCGAGGTGACGGTCGAGGCGCGCCTGCGTCCCGCGGAGCCGCACCTGCCGGGGCGCACGGCGGAGCAGGGGCAGATCCCGTCGATCGACGTGCCGACGGTGATCGACGGTCTCGGCATCGACGGGTGGACGGGCGCGTACGGTGCGCTGAGCTCGGAGACGCCCGCCGTGGCGCCGATGCCCGCGCAGGCGGCCAAGCCGGACGCCGACCCGGGACCCCACGCCTCGTACGCTCTGCAGTGGATCGCGTTCGGGATCCTGGCGTTCATCGGGCTCGTGTGGGCCTGGCGTCGCGAGATCCGCATCGCCGCCCTCCCGCGCGAGGAGCAGGCCGCAGCGCGCGCGCCGAAGCGCCAGCACGATGATGCCGACGCCGAGGACGCCATCCTCGACGCGCACGGTCGCTGATCCGGCCGTTCCCGACCTGATCCGAGGGATCAGGAGATCGAGATGAGATCCGCGTAGTCGGGGTTCCAGTGATCCTCGACGCCGTCGGGCAGGATGAGCACGCGCTCGGGGTTGAGCGCCTCGACTGCTCCCTCGTCGTGGGAGACGAGCACGACAGCGCCGCTGTATGCCGCGAGAGCTCCGAGGATCTCTTCGCGGGAGGCGGGGTCGAGGTTGTTGGTGGGCTCGTCGAGAAGCAGCACATTGGCGCCCGAGACGACGATCATCGCGAGCGCGAGTCGGGTCTTCTCACCGCCCGAGAGCACGCCCGCGGGCTTGTGGCCGTCGTCACCGGTGAAGAGGAAGGAGCCGAGCACCTTGCGGGCCTCGGTCTCGGTCAGGTTGGGCGACGCGGCGACCATGTTCTGCAGCACGGTGCGGTTGACGTCGATCGTCTCGTGCTCCTGTGCGTAGTAGCCGACGCGCAGGCCATGACCGGCTTCGACCTGACCGGTGTCGGGCTTGTCGACGCCCGCGAGCATGCGCAGAAGGGTGGTCTTGCCGGCACCGTTGAGGCCGAGCACGACGACCTTCGAGCCGCGGTCGATCGCGAGGTCGACAGCGGTGAAGATCTCCAGCGAGCCGTAGCTCTTCGACAGGTTGCGGGCGGAGATGGGCGTCTTGCCGCACGGTGCCGGCTCCGGGAAGCGGAGCTTGGCGACCCGGTCTGCGACGTGCTCGTCTTCGAGGCTCGAGAGCATCTTCTCGGCGCGTGCCACCATCTGGTGCGCGGCTGCGGCCTTGCTCGCCTTGGCACCGAATCGGGCGGCCTGCAGCTGCAGGGCGGTGGCCTTCTTCTCGACGTTGACGCGTTCCTTCTTGCGACGCTCCTGGTCGGCTTCGCGCTGGCGAAGGTAGTGCTTCCAGCCCATGTTGTAGATGTCGATGACCTGGCGGTTGCCGTCCAGGTAGAAGACCTTGTTGACGACCTCCTCGACGAGGTCGACGTCGTGCGAGATCACGATGACCCCGCCCTGGTACTGCTTGAGGAACTCGCGCAGCCACACGACAGAGTCGGCGTCGAGGTGGTTGGTGGGCTCATCGAGGATCATCGTGTCGGCACCCGAGAACAGGATGCGCGCGAGTTCGATGCGGCGGCGCTGACCACCCGAGAGGGTCTTCAGCTGCTGGTCGAGGATGCGGTCGGGCAGTGCGAGGTTCGAGGCGATCGCCGCGGCCTCCGCTTCTGCTGCGTAGCCGCCGAGGGCCAGGAAGCGATCCTCGACGCGCGCGTAGCGGGCCATCGCGGCTTCGCTCACCGCAGGGTCGCTGCTTGCCATCTCGTCGGTCGCGGTGCGCATGTCCTCCACGATGCGACCGAGGCCGCGCGCGTCGAGGATGCGCTTGCGCGCCGTCTCCTCCGGGTCACCCGACCGCGGGTCCTGCGGCAGGTAGCCGATCTCGCCGGAGCGCTCGATCTTGCCGCCGGTGGGCATCGTCTCGCCCGCGAGTGTCTTGGTGAGCGTGGTCTTGCCGGCGCCGTTGCGGCCGACGAGGCCGACCTTGTCGCCCTTGTCGACGCGGAAGGTGACTTCATCCATGAGGAGCCGGGCACCGACGCGGATCTCGAGATCGTGAACGGCGAGCACAGCAGGATTCCGTTTCTTCAGGCGGGTGGAGGATAGCCGAGGGGCCAGCCGCCCAGTCTATGCCAGGACCGCCTGGGTATTCGCCTGCGCACGCCGTGCGGCGGCGCTCATTCGACCCCGCGGGCCGTGAGGGCGTCGGCGACCGCATCCGCATGACGGAGTGCGATCACGAGGATCGGAACGACGATCCGGAAGCCGAGGCGCACCCCACGGGCGCGTTGCGCGTCGCGCACCTGGGCGGCGATCGACGCGACGACCGGGATCATGCTGATCGTGAGCGAGAGGGTGAGGCTCACGCGGCGAGGGTCGACCCCGATGCGCGACAGTGGCGTGAGAGCACGCTCGAGCGCGCTGAGGAGATCCTCGCTGCGGGTGGTGAGGGTGAGGAGCGCGGCGAGCAGCACGATCGACACCACACGCAGAGTGTTGATCGCGGCATCCGCTGGGGTGAGGAAGATGAGCTGGGTCACGGCGACGAGCAGCACGATCCACCTGGTGAGCCACAGCTGCCGCAGGTAGACGCGAATGCCGACCCCGGCCACGGCGAACAGTGCGGCGACGGCAGCGAAGGTGATGGCGGCGCTCAGGAGGTCGTGGGGGTAGAGCGAGATCGCGAGCGCGAGGACGACGAGCGCGACGAGCTTGAGCGTTGCGGGCGCCCGGTGCAGGATGCTGCGCCCGGGAACGTACAGGGCGATCATGCGAATTCGGCGCGATAGCGAGCGATGACCCCGGCCGGCTCCCCCAGCTCGACGAGCCGACCGTCACGGAAGCGCAGCACCACATCGCAGCGTGCGGCGAGGTCGAGGTCGTGGGTCACGACGAGCACCTGGGTGGGAAGGCGGTCGATGAGGATGTCGCCGACGAGACGCGCGTTGCCGAGGTCGAGCAGCGTCGTCGGCTCGTCAGCCACGACGAGCGACGGCTCACGCACGAGAACCGAGGCGAGCGCGAGCAGCTGCTTCTGGCCTCCCGAGAGGCTGTAGGCCGGCGCTCCCGCGAGTTCGGTGAGTCCGTACTCGGCGAGAACGGCGGCGACGCGCTCGTCGATCTCGGCACGCGCGAGCCCGGAACCGCGCAGGGAGAACCGCACGTCCTCCTCGACGGTCGGCATGAGGATCTGCGCATCGGGGTTCGTGAAGACGAATCCCACCGCACGGCGCACGCTCCGGGGATCGCGGGCGACGTCGAGCCCGTGAACCTCGACCTTGCCGCTGGTGGGCGCGATGAGCCCGTTGAGCAGCCGTGCGAAGGTCGACTTGCCCGAGCCGTTCGCGCCGATGACGGCGATCCGCCGCTCATCGAGTGCGACCGAGACATCGCTCAGGATGCGGCGGCCGTCGAGGTCGACGGCCACGTCGCGGAGTCGGATGCTCGTGATCATCGGGTGTCGGCGTCTTTCGACGTGACCCTGACGGTGCTGGTCGCGCGGGCGCGACGGGCGCCGAACACGGGCGGGTACGCCTTCCAGAGCGCGAGGGTGAGGATCGTCGCGAGCACCACCTTGATGAGGTCGCCCGGCAGGAACGCCGTGGTCGCGATGACGGACTGGCTGAGGTCGATCCCGAGCACGGCGGTCTGCACCGGGATGCCGAAGAGGTAGACGACCAGCACCCCGCCGACGAGCGCGCCGAGGGCGACACGCCACCAGGAGAGCGGCCCGCGGCCGGAGTGAGCGATGAGGCCCGTTACGAACGCGCCCGCGACCCACCCGATGAGGTATCCGGCAGTGGGTCCAGCGAAGACCCCGGCTCCCCCGCGTCCGCCTGACAGCAGAGGAAGCCCGATGGCGACGAGGAGGAGCAGCACCGCGACCGCCGCCGCCCCGCGACGCGGTCCGAGCACGGTGCCCGCGAGGATGACCCCGAGCGTCTGGGCGGTCACCGGGACGGCGAGGCCCGGGATCGGAATCGGGCCCATGAGGCCGAGGGCGGCGATGATGGCCGCGAAGACGGCGATGCGTGCGATGTCGCGCGTGTCGAAGCGAGCCGGTGCGGACATGGTGGTGCTCCTCGGGGGTCAGGATGGATCCGAACGCTGTTCAGGTGAACGCCGTTCAGTATAGTGAGAGCATGAGCGGCACGCGCAACACGCAACGGCATGATCGAGTCTCTGTCGTCGATGCGGCTCTTCGCATCCTCGACGAGCACGGACTTCCCGAACTCACCATGCGTCGGCTCGCCGCCGCCCTCGACGTGCAGCCGAGCGCCCTCTACCACCACTTCCCCAACAAGCAGACGCTTCTCGCAGCCGTGGCCGACCGCATCCAGAGCCACGCGCGCCCCACGCCCCACGAGCGCCTCGATTGGCGCTCCGCCGCCGTCACCGAAGCCACCCTCATCCGCGACGCCCTCCTCGCCTACCGGGACGGCGCCGAGGTGGTGCTCAGCACCCGCGCACTCGGCCTCGGCAGCGATGAGGCCCACGCGCGACTTGCGGCGGCACTGCGCCGCGGTCACGACCAGGAGACGAGCGACCTCGTCGCGACCGCGCTGCTGCACCTCATCCTGGGCGACGCCACCCTCACCCAGCAGCGCATCCAAGCCGACAGTCTGGGCGTCGTGGCACCGGACGCCGCCGTCGATGCGCCCAGCGCCCTCCCGAGCGATATGGCGTTCCTCGTGGGGGTCGAGCTCATCCTCGCCGGACTCGACGATCACCTGACCCGTCAACGCGACAGCGTGGGCGACGGAGGCCGACGGTGACCACATCCGCTGCAGTACCCAGCCGCGCTGACCGGCTCCGCGTCGTCGCGTGGCCCGCCATCGCCACACTCGTGATCGCGCTCTTCGCGTTCCTGCGGATGTGGCAGCTTGCGATTCCCGTGCCAGAAGGCACCGTGTGCGCCGCGGTCATGCCGCCGCCCGCCGGGTGCGCAGGAGATGCGCGGATCATGCCGGCGACCGTGTGGAGCGCGATCGTGGGAGTCGCGTCGATCGTGACCATCGGACTCGCCCTCAGCGGACGCGCGACGCGTCAGGTCGTGTGGATCGGCGTCGCCCTCACGGGTGCGCTCGCCCTGTTCGGACTGCGCGACGTGGAGCACCTGCCCGGGATGTGATCCCGGGCATCGACGGTGTCGTCAGATGCTGAAGCCAATCCGCTTCGCGGCGCGATCGGCCTGACGACACGTCGGTGTCGTCAGATGCTGAAGCCGATCCGCCTGTCGGCGGCGCAATTGGTACTGAGAGCCCACCGGGCTCTCAGATGCTGAAACCAATTGCGCGCATCATGTCGCGGCCGTCGTCGGTGATGCGCTCCGGACCCCACGGGGGCATCCACACCCA
This sequence comes from Salinibacterium sp. ZJ70, assembly GCF_011751865.2. Taxonomy (GTDB): domain Bacteria; phylum Actinomycetota; class Actinomycetes; order Actinomycetales; family Microbacteriaceae; genus Homoserinibacter. The sequence goes on from NZ_CP061770.1 coordinate 1,436,801, forward strand.
GTTGAGGCGGAAGCGCTCCACGATGCCGTCGAGCGACTGACCGATCTGCTCCTCGATGACATCCGTCAGCGGGCAGCCCGCCGACGTGAGGGTCATCGAGATGATGAGCGCATCGTTCTCCTCGTCCCACGCGAGGTCGTAGATGAGTCCGAGGTCGACGATGTTGACCCCGAGCTCGGGGTCGATGACGTCCTTCAGTCCCTCTTCGACCTTGTTGAAGAGTTCGGTTTCGAGCGAAACAGCCATGGTCTCAGGCTACGCGGCGCGCGGCGTTTACGCCTGGGCCACGAGGTAGCGGTCGTAGCCCTCGTTCTCGAGGCGCTCGGCGAGTTCCGGGCCGCCCTCCTCCGCCACCTTGCCGTCGACGAACACGTGCACGAAGTCCGGCTTGATGTAGCGCAGGATGCGCGTGTAGTGCGTGATGAGCAGGATGCCGAGACCCGTCTCGGCGTGGGCGCGGTTGACACCCTCCGACACGATCTTGAGCGCGTCGACGTCGAGACCCGAGTCGGTCTCGTCGAGCACGGCGAACTTCGGCTTCAGGAGCTCCAGCTGCAGGATCTCGTGACGCTTCTTCTCGCCGCCCGAGAAGCCCTCGTTGACGTTGCGCGCGGCGAACGACGAATCCATGCGCAGCTTGCTCATGGCCTCCTTGACGGTGCCGCCCCAGTGGCGGATCGAGGGCTCTTCGCCATCGATCGCGGTCTTCGCGGTGCGGAGGAAGTTGGTGACGGTGACGCCGGGGATCTCCACCGGGTACTGCATCGCGAGGAACAGACCGACGCGGGCACGCTCGTCGACGCTCATCTCGAGAACGTCCTGGCCGTCGAACGTGATCGAGCCGCCGTCGACGATGTAGCGCGGGTGGCCCGCGATCGTGTACGCGAGGGTCGACTTGCCGGAGCCGTTGGGGCCCATGACGGCGTGGATCTCACCCGAGTTGATCGTCAGGTCGACGCCCTTGAGGATGTGCTTGGTGCCCTGATCGGTCTCGATCGACACCTTGAGGTCGCGGATCTCCAGAGTGGACATGTTCTTCTCTTCTCTCAGACCGCGAGCGTGGTGCTCGGGTCGACGTACACGTCGCCGTCGAGGATCTCGACAGCGAAGACGGGAACCGGCTCGTAGGCCGGGAGGTTCAGGGGCTTGCCGGTCGCGTACTCGAACTTCGAGCCGTGCGCCCAGCACTCGATGCCATCGTCTTCGACGAAGCCTTCGGACAGCGAGATGTCGCCGTGCGTGCAGGTGTCGCCGATGGCGTGCACGTTGCCGGCGGAGTCGCGCACGACCGAGATCGCGATCCCGTCGAGCACCACGCGGCGCGCGGTCGACGGCGAGAGCTCCTCGACGGCGCACACCTTCTGCGCGGTCATCGGGCTGCCTCCAGCTCGGTCTCGAGCGCCTGGATGAGGCGGGCCTCGAGAGCGGGCTCGCCGATCTGCTGCACGATCTCGCTGAGGAAGCCGAGCACGACGAGGCGTCGCGCCTCGTCCTCGGGGATGCCGCGAGCCTGCAGGTAGAACAGGTGCTCGTCGTCGAAGCGGCCGGTCGCCGAAGCGTGGCCGGCGCCCGCGATGTCGCCCGTCTCGATCTCGAGGTTGGGGATCGAGTCGGCGCGCGTGCCGTCCGAGAGCACGAGGTTGCGGTTCTGCTCGTACGAGTCGGTCCCGGTCGCGTCGCGGCCGATGAGCACGTCGCCCACCCAGACGGTGCGCGCACCCTCGCCGTTGAGCGCACCCTTGTAGGTCACACGACCGCGGGTGTGCGCAGCCTCATGGTGCAGGTACACCTGCTGTTCGAGGTGCTGGCCCGCGTCGGCGAAGTAGACGCCGAGGAGCGTGCCGTCGGCGCCCTCCCCCGCGAGACGCACCGAGGGGTTCACGCGTACGACGGAACCGCCGAGCGAGATGACGATGTGCTTGAGGGTCGCGTTGCGGCCGACGCGCGCGAACTGGCTCGCGAGCTGGATCGCGTCGTCGTCCCACTCCTGCACCGAGACGACCGTGACGTTCGCGTCGTCCTGAACGTCGATCTCCACGCTCTCGACGAGGTTCGCGCTGCCGCGGCTGTCGAGCACGATGAGACCGCTGGAGCCCTTGGTCGCCGTGATCACGGTGTGCGCGGCCCTCGGGGTGCTGCCCAGGTCGGCGCGCGTCACGGTGAGCGCTTCGGCATCACCTTCGAGACGGATGTGCAGCGCGTTCTCGAACGACGAGCGGGCGTTGGCGGTCGCCTTGTCCTCCGGAACCCCGACGGAGCCGATGACGGCATCCGTGCGGTCGATCCACTCGACGCTCGTGCCCGCGGCCTCCGGGTAGAGGATCGCGTACGGCGAGCCGTCGAGTTCGCCGTCGATGAGGTGGCGCACCTTCTCGACAGGCGTGAGCTTCCACTCGATCTCCCGACCGGTGACCTCGGGGAACGCCGCCGGATCGACCGACGCGAAGCGCTCAGAACGGGTCTGGACCGGGACGAGTCCCCATCCTCCGTGCGAGTGCTCCGTCAGGCCGTGCTGTGCAGTCTGAACGGGGGCCGACACTATCCGACGCTGCCTTCCATGCTCATCTCGATGAGCTTGTTGAGTTCGAGTGCGTATTCCATGGGCAGTTCGCGTGCGATCGGCTCGATGAAGCCGCGCACGATCATCGCCATCGCTTCGTCTTCGGGAAGACCGCGCGACTGGAGGTAGAAGAGCTGCTCCTCGCTCACGCGCGAGACCGTGGCCTCGTGCCCGAGCTGCACGTCATCGACGCGGATGTCGATCGCCGGGTAGGTGTCCGAGCGCGAGATCGTGTCGACGAGCAGGGCGTCGCAGCGCACCGTGTTGGCGGAGTGGTGCGCATTCGCGTCCACCCGCACCTCGCCGCGGTATCCCGCGCGGCCGCCGCCACGCGCGATCGACTTCGACACGATCGAGCTCGTCGTGTACGGAGCCATGTGGATCATCTTCGCGCCGGCATCCTGGTGCTGACCGGGACCCGCGAACGCGACCGAGAGCGTCTCGCCCTTCGCGTGCTCGCCCACGAGGAAGATCGAGGGGTACTTCATCGTCACCTTGGAGCCGATGTTGCCGTCGATCCACTCCATGGTGGCGCCGGCTTCGGCGCGCGCGCGCTTCGTGACGAGGTTGTAGACGTTGTTCGACCAGTTCTGGATGGTCGTGTAGCGCACGCGGGCGCCCTTCTTCACGATGATCTCGACGACAGCCGAGTGCAGCGAGTCCGACTTGTAGATCGGCGCGGTGCAGCCCTCGATGTAGTGAACGTACGAGTCTTCGTCGGCGATGATCAGCGTGCGCTCGAACTGGCCCATGTTCTCCGTGTTGATGCGGAAGTAGGCCTGCAGCGGGATCTCGACGCGGACGCCCTTGGGCACGTAGACGAACGAGCCGCCCGACCACACCGCGGTGTTGAGCGCCGCGAACTTGTTGTCGCCCGAGGGGATGACGGTGCCGAAGTACTCCTGGAAGAACTCGGGGTGCTCACGCAGCGCCGTGTCGGTGTCCATGAAGATGACGCCCTGAGCTTCCAGGTCCTCGCGGATCTGGTGGTAGACGACCTCGGACTCGTACTGCGCGGCGACACCCGCGACGAGACGCTGACGCTCCGCCTCCGGGATGCCGAGCTTCTCGTACGTGTTCTTGATGTCCTCCGGAAGGTCCTCCCACGACTGGGCCTGCTTCTCGGTGGAGCGCACGAAGTACTTGATGTTGTCGAAGTCGATGCCGGAGAGGTCGGCGCCCCACGTGGGCATCGGCTTCTTCTCGAAGAGCTGCAGCGCCTTGAGGCGCGTCTTGAGCATCCACTCGGGCTCGTTCTTCAGTGCCGAGATGTCGGTGACGACCTCGGGGTTGATGCCGCGGCGAGCGGAAGCTCCCGCCGCGTCAGGATCGGACCAGCCGAATTCGTACTGTCCGAGGCCCTCGAGCTCCGGACGGTCGATGAGCACGTCTGACATGTGGGCTACCTCTCTTCCACCGAAGCGAACCATCACGTTCGTGTCGGTATTGCGGGTGCGGATGCAGTTCGCGGGCCGCCGTGAGGCGATTCGATCCCGCGGAGCGCGTTCGCGCATCCAAACGCCAATCTTACAGGCTCAGGCCCTCACTCACCGGTACGCACGAGGGTTCGCGGCTCGGTGATGTCGAGGTGAGAATCGCGCACGGCGAAGAGCTGAGGATCCGTGTCGAGGACGACGCGGAGCGCGCCGACCCAGACCATCGCGCCGAGCACCACGTGGGCCGCCACGAGCAGCTCCGGGATGCCGATGAGCGACTGCACGACCCCGAGCGCCATCTGCGCGAGAAGCGCGACGAGGAAGAACCCGATGCGCGTGAGGGCGAGCTCGCCACCCGCCTCCGTGCGGAGGCGGAAGGCCAGCACGACGACGAATGCGAGCACGAGGAACGCCGCGGCGCCGTGCACGATCGTGATCGTGATCCAGTCGAAGCCCATGCGCGGCACGTCGCTCGAATCGCCCGCGTGGGGCCCGGATCCGGTCACGAGCGTGCCCGTGACGACGAGCACGAAGGTGGAGGCGAGGAGCGCCCATGAGAGCGCACGGGAGCCAGCCGAGGGGCGCGGACCGCGCCCGCCGGTCCAGCGCGCGCGGTGCCAGGTGAACGTCGCACAGGCGAGCAGGCCCATCGCGAGCAGGAAGTGCGTCGCGACCGTCCAGGGGTTCAGCTCGAGGAGCACCGTGATGCCGCCCGCGATGGCGTTCAGCACCACGAGCCAGAACATCGACCAGGCGAGGCGGGTGAGCATGCGGTCGCGCGGGTTCTGCAGGCGCGCGGCGACGATCGCCCAGCCGACCGCGAAGATCAGCAGGAAGGTGACCATGCGGTTGCCGAACTCGATCGCGCCGTGGATGCCGAGCTCGGGTGTCGCGATGAGCGAATCCGAGGTGCACAGCGGCCACGTGGGGCAGCCGAGCCCCGATCCGGTGACGCGCACCGTCACTCCCCCGAGAACGATGAGGATGCTCGTGACGAGCGCGGCGTTGGTTCCCCAGCGCAGCGCGCGGGTGCCGAGCGTCCAGCGTTCGGCGGCCCAGCCCAGAGGTGTTCGCATGCCCACGATCAGAGGGTGATGGGGATGTAGACGAGCGGGTCGATGCCGACCGCGAGGAACACGAGCGTGAGGTACGTGATGCTCGCGTGGAACACGCGCATCGGCTTGACCTCGCCGGGGCGGATGGCGGCCGCGTAGAGCCGGTGCGATTCGACGATGAACCAGAGGCCCGCAAGCCCCGCGAGGACCAGGTAGATCATGCCCATCGGTGCGAGCGGGATCACGAGCAGCGAGCACACGACCGTCGCCCACGCGTAGAGAACGACCTGCAACCCGACCGTCGAGCGCCCGCGCACGACCGCGAGCATCGGCACCTCGGCCGCCGCGTAGTCGTCCCGGAAGCGCATCGACAGCGGCCAGTAGTGCGGAGGCGTCCACAGGAACACGATGCCGAAGAGGATCACGGGGACCCACGACAGCGTGCCCGTCACAGCGGCCCAGCCGATCAGCACCGGCATGCAGCCGGCGACGCCGCCCCACACGATGTTCTGCGGGGTGCGGCGCTTCAGGATGAGCGAGTAGAGAACGACGTACAGCAGGATCGCGGCGAGCGAGAGCGCCGCGGCGAGCGGGGTGGTGAACACCCAGAGGATCGCGATCGACAGGATGCCGATGATCCATCCGAAGACGAGAGCCTCACGAGGCGACACCTCGCCCGTGACGAGGGGGCGGTTGCTCGTGCGCTTCATGACCGCGTCGATGTCGCGGTCGATGTAGCAGTTGAAGACGCCAGCGCTGGCGGCGGAGAGGCTGCCGCCGATGAGCGTCGCGATCACGAGACCCAGGAAGTGCAGGTCGAGCTCGCCGCCTGCGGCGAGAACCATGACGGGTGCGGTGGTGACGAGGAGGAGCTCGATCACGCGGGGCTTGGTGAGCGCCACGTACGCCTTGATCTTGCGACCGAGCGTCATCGTGCCGACGGGCGCAGCAGAAACGGCGCCTTCAGGGGGAACGGTCGACTCCGCGACGGGGGCGCTCTGGGCGGAAGGGTGCATAGCTCCTCGGATCACTGGGCTCGCACAAGTCTATGTCGCGCGATCCTGAAGTACCGCCGTGACGCGGGTTCCGGCGTCTGCATGGCTCACTCGCTATGCTCGGAGGTGCTCGCCGTCCGTGCGCGTGAACCTCATCTTCTCCCCCGATGGTGCGGTCGTGCGCGGTGCGCCGTCGAAGTCCGATTCGGCGAGCGGACACCACCTCGGGGCGCCCAGACTGCCCCGCATCCGAAAGGTCGACATTTCAGTGGCAGCACTCAATTGGGACGCGCTTGACGACAAGGCCGTGGACACGGCCCGAGTTCTCGCGGCAGACGCCGTGGAGAAGGTCGGCAACGGCCACCCCGGAACGGCGATGAGCCTCGCGCCCGCCGCATACCTCCTGTTCCAGAAGGTCATGCGCCACGACCCGAGCGACACCCACTGGATCGGCCGGGACCGCTTCATCCTGTCCGCCGGACACAGCTCGCTCACGCAGTACGTGCAGCTCTACCTGGGCGGTTACGGACTCGAGCTCGACGACATCAAGTCGCTGCGCACGTGGGGCTCCAAGACCCCCGGCCACCCTGAGTACGGCCACACCGACGGCGTCGAGATCACGACCGGCCCGCTCGGCCAGGGCATCTCCTCCGCCGTCGGCTTCGCCTACGCGCAGCGCTTCGAGCGCGGCCTGTTCGACCCGGACGCCGCTGACCTCGCGAGCCCCTTCGACCACTTCACCTACGTCATCGCGGGCGACGGCGACCTGCAGGAGGGTGTGAGCGCCGAGGCATCGTCGCTCGCCGGCCACCAGCAGCTCGGCAACCTGATCGCCATCTACGACTCGAACAAGATCTCGATCGAGGACGACACCGACATCGCGTTCACCGAGGATGTCGCCGCGCGCTACGAGGCGTACGGCTGGCAGGTGCTCACGGTCGACTGGAAGAAGTCGGGCGAGTACGTCGAGGACGTCCACGAGCTCTACGACGCGATCCTCGCCGCCCAGGCGGAGCGCGGCAAGCCGAGCCTCATCATCCTCAAGACGATCATCGGCTACCCGAGCCCCAAGAAGCAGAACACCGGAAAGATCCACGGCTCCGCTCTCGGTGCCGAGGAGCTCGCGGGCCTCAAGCAGGTGCTCGGCTTCGACCCCGAGAAGACCTTCGAGGTCGCGGATGAGGTCATCGCCCACACCCGCAAGGCCGTCGAACGCGGCCGGGCCATCCACGCCGAGTGGCAGAAGGGCTTCGACGCCTGGGCCGCCGCCAACCCCGAGAAGAAGGCGCTCTTCGATCGGATCGAGTCGGGCGAGCTGCCCGCGGGGCTCGACGACGCGCTCCCCGTCTTCGAGGCGGGAACCGATGTCTCGACGCGCGCCGCATCCGGCAAGGTCCTCGGCGCCGTCGGCGCCGTCATGCCCGAGCTGTGGGGCGGATCGGCGGACCTCGCCGAGTCGAACCTGACCACCATCGCGGGCGCGCAGTCGTTCATCCCGTCGGAGTGGTCGACGCACGAGTGGACCGGCAACCCGTACGGCCGCACGCTCCACTTCGGCATCCGCGAGCACGCCATGGGCGCGATCATCAACGGCATCGTCCTGCACGGCAAGACGCGCGCCTACGGTGGCACGTTCCTCATCTTCAGCGACTACATGCGTCCGGCAGTCCGTCTCGCCGCGCTCATGAAGGTTCCGTCGATCTTCGTCTGGACGCACGACTCGGTCGCGCTCGGCGAGGACGGCCCCACTCACCAGCCGATCGAGCAGCTCACGACGCTGCGCGCCATCCCCGGTCTCGACATCGTCCGCCCCGCGGACGCCAACGAGGTCGCCTGGGCGTGGAAGACGATCCTCGAGCGTCGCGAGACCCCCGCGGGCATCGCGCTCAGCCGTCAGAACCTCCCCGTGTTCGCGCGCGGCGAGGGCGCTGCGGAGGGCGACACGCTCGCATCCGCCTCGAACGTCGCGCGCGGCGCGTACGTTCTCGCGGAGGCAGCCGGAGGCAACCCCGACGTCATCCTCATCGCGACGGGCTCCGAGGTGCAGTTCGCCCTCGAGGCGCGCGAGAACCTCCAGGCCGAAGGCATCGCGGCACGCGTCGTCTCGGTGCCGAGCCAGGAGTGGTTCGCCGAGCAGGACGCCGAGTACCGCGAGTCGGTCCTCCCCGCGGCGGTCACGGCCCGCGTCTCGGTCGAGGCCGGTCTCGCGCTCACCTGGGCGCCCTACCTCGGGGCGCACGGCCGCTCGGTCTCGATCGAGCACTTCGGCGCCTCGGCCGACTACAAGACCCTCTACCGCGAGTTCGGAATCACCACCGAGGCAGTCGTCCAGGCCGCCAAGGACTCGATCGCCGCCGCCTCCTGAGATCCGATACACGGAAGAAGATTCGAGAACATGACTGAGACCACCCCCACCCCCACCCAGCAGCTCTCCGACATCGGCGTCAGCATCTGGCTCGACGACCTGTCGCGCGAGCGCATCGCGTCGGGAGGGCTCGAGAAGCTCATCGCCGAACGCAACGTCGTCGGCGTCACCACCAACCCCACGATCTTCGCGTCCGCTCTCGCCAAGGGCGAGGCGTACGACGCGCAGGTCGCGAAGCTCGCCGCATCGGGCGCGACCGTCACCGAGGCCGTCTTCGACATCACCACGGATGACGTGGCGTCGGCCTCCGACATCTTCCGCGGCATCTACGACGCCACGGGCGGAGTCGACGGTCGCGTGTCGATCGAGGTCGAGCCGGGCCTCGCGCGCGACGCCGCCGGTACGATCGCGCAGGCCAAGGAGCTGTGGGCCAAGCTCGACCGCCCCAACGCGATGATCAAGATCCCCGCGACCATCGAGGGCCTCGAGGCCATCACGGAGGTCATCGGTGCGGGCATCAGCGTCAACGTGACCCTCATCTTCAGCCTCGAGCGTCACCGCGCCGTCATCGACGCCTACCTCGCCGGACTCGAGAAGGCGCAGGCCGCAGGCATCGACCTCTCGACCATCCACTCGGTCGCGTCGTTCTTCGTGTCGCGCGTCGACAGCGAGATCGACAAGCGTCTCGAGGCGATCGGCAGCGAGGAGGCTCTCGCGCTCAAGTCGAAGGCGGGCATCGCCAACGCGCAGCTCGCCTACGAGCTGTTCGAGAACGAATTCGCCACCGAGCGCGCACAGGCGCTTCTCGCCGCCGGCGCCCACAAGCAGCGTCCCCTCTGGGCGTCCACCGGCGTCAAGGACCCGTCGCTCCCCGACACGCTCTACGTGACCGAGCTCGCCGTCGACGGCGTCGTCAACACGATGCCGGAGAAGACCCTCGAGGCCACGTTCGACCACGCGCCCCTGCACGGCGACGCCGTCACCGGCTCGTACGCCGAAGCGAAGGGCGTCCTCGAGGCGATCGCCGCGGTGGGCGTCGACTACGACGACGTCACCGCGCTCCTCGAGCGAGAGGGCGTCGAGAAGTTCATCGTGTCGTGGAACGAACTCCTCGACACCGTGACCGCTGCGCTCGAGGCTGCGAAGTGACGGTCACCATCGCGGCGACCGGTGCGGCGGCCGATGCCGTCGCACGCGTCGTGCCGCAGCTCGTGACGGACGGCGTCGCGGGGGCGATCACCGCCCAGGATCCGACCCTCTGGGGTCCCGAGGCAGAAGCCGAGTCGGCGATCCGCCTCGGCTGGACCGAGGCTGTCGCGATCTCGCGTCCGCTCGTCGACGACATCATCGCGCTGCGCGACGCGCTCCGTGCGAAGGGCGTCGACCGCATCGTGCTCGGCGGAATGGGCGGCTCCTCGCTCGCACCCGAGGTCATCACGCGCACGTTCGGCGTGCCGCTCGTCGTGCTCGATTCCACCGACCCCGAGCAGGTGCGCGGCGCGCTCGACGGCGATCTCACCCGCACGGCCGTCGTCGTCTCGTCGAAGTCCGGTTCGACCGTCGAGACCGACAGCCACAAGCGCATCTTCACCGCCGCGTTCGAGCAGGCGGGGATCGACCCGACCGAGCGCATCGTCATCGTGACCGACCCTGGATCGCCGCTCGACCAGTCGGCACGCGCCGACGGCTTCCGCGTCTTCAACGCCGACCCCAACGTCGGCGGCCGCTACTCGGCGCTCACGGCCTTCGGACTCGTGCCGTCGGGCCTCGCAGGCGTCGACATCGCCGAGCTCCTCGATGAGGCCGAGGCGGTCTCGGTCGAGCTCGCACTCGACCAGCCGACGAACCCCGGACTCGTTCTGGGCGCCATCATCGCCGGCACGAAGCCCCTCAAGAACAAGCTCGGCATCGTCTCCGACGGCACCCACATCGTGGGCTTCGGCGACTGGGCGGAGCAGCTCATCGCAGAGTCGACCGGCAAGCACGGCACCGGTGTGCTCCCCGTCGTCCTCGAGAAGGACGCCCCCGAGCTCTCGGCTGGACTCGAGGACCTCCAGGTGGTGCGCATCGTGCGCAATGCGCGCGCCACCCACGAGGTGAACCCGGGCGAGGTGGAGATCGCCGGCACGCTCGGCGCGCAGCTCCTCGTCTGGGAGTACGCGACCGCTGTCGCGGGCCGCCTGCTCGGCATCAACCCGTTCGACCAGCCCGACGTCGAGTCGGCGAAGACCGCCGCTCGTGCGCTCATCGACGACCTGCAGCCGCCCGCTGCGCCGCTCTTCACCGAGGGTGGGATCGCCGTGCGCGCCCAGCAGCTCGACCTCGCGGGTGTCGAGACGGTCGAGGGCGCCCTCGACGCGCTCCTCGCCGCCCTCCCGGCAGACGGCTACATCTCGATCCAGGCCTACCTCGACCGCATCGCCTACCCGGAGCTCGAAGAGCTGCGCGCGGCGCTCGCTGCGCGCACCGGTCGCCCGGTGACCTTCGGTTGGGGCCCGCGATTCCTGCACTCGACCGGTCAGTTCCACAAGGGCGGTCCCGCGGTGGGCGTGTTCCTGCAGCTGCTCGGCGACAGCCCCGAGGATCTCGAGATCCCTGGCCGACCGTTCACCTTCGGTCAGCTCATCCAGGCACAGGCGGCAGGCGACGCGAATGTTCTCGCGGGTCTGGGCCGCCCCGTGCTGAGCCTCACGCTCGGCGACGTCCGCGCCGACGGCACCCGACTGCGCGAGCTCGCAACGCGATGACCGTCGAGATCAGCGCGGGGAGCAACCCCCTCCGCGTGGCGGCGGACCGGCGACTCAACCGCATCGCCGGCCCGTCCAGCCTCGTGATCTTCGGCGTCACCGGGGATCTGTCGCGCAAGAAGCTCATGCCCGCGGTCTACGACCTCGCGAACCGCGGCCTGCTGCCGCCGGGCTTCGCGCTCGTCGGCTTCGCGCGTCGCGAATGGGCCCACCAGGACTTCGAGAAGGAGGTGCACGACGCGGTCAAGAAGTACGCGCGCACCCCCTTCGACGAGGACGTGTGGCGTCAGCTCGCGCAGGGCATCCGCTTCGTGCAGGGCGAATTCGACGACGACTCGGCGTTCGACCGTCTCAAGGAGACCCTCGCCGAACTCGACGCGAACCGCGGCACGATGGGCAACCACGCCTTCTACCTGTCGATCCCGCCGAAGTCGTTCCCGCTCGTCACCGAGCAGCTGCGTCGTTCCGGTCTCGCCGAGCAGGTGGATGGCCGTTGGAGCCGCGTCGTCATCGAGAAGCCGTTCGGCCACAACCTGCAGACGGCGCGTGAGCTGAACGCGGTCGTCGAGTCCGTGTTCCCGCCCGACAGCGTGTTCCGCATCGACCACTACCTCGGCAAGGAGACGGTTCAGAACATCCTCGCGATCCGCTTCGCGAACCAGCTCTACGAACCCCTCTGGAACGCCAACCACGTCGACCACGTGCAGATCACGATGGCCGAGGACATCGGTGTCGGCGGTCGCGCCGGCTACTACGACGGCATCGGCGCGGCACGCGACGTCATTCAGAACCACCTCCTGCAGCTTCTCGCCCTCACGGCGATGGAGGAGCCGGTGTCCTTCGACGCGTCGCACCTGCGCGCCGAGAAGGAGAAGGTGCTCTCGGCGGTCAAGCTGCCCGAGGACCTGTCCACGGCGACTGCGCGCGGACAGTACTCGAGCGGATGGCAGGGCGGCGAGTACGTTCCCGGCTTCCTCGACGAGGACGGCATGAACCCGCAGTCGGTCACCGAGACCTACGCGGCGCTGAAGCTCGAGATCAACACCCGCCGCTGGGCCGGTGTGCCGTTCTATCTGCGTGCGGGCAAGCGTCTCGGACGCCGTGTCACGGAGATCGCGGTCGTGTTCAAGCGCGCGCCGCAGTATCTGTTCGAGGAGTCGCAGACCTCCGCCCTCGGCCAGAACGCGCTCGTCATCCGCGTGCAGCCCGACGAGGGCGTCACGATCCGCTTCGGATCGAAGGTGCCAGGCGCCGGCATGCAGGTGCGCGATGTCACGATGGACTTCGGATACGGTCACGCCTTCACCGAGGCGAGCCCCGAGGCCTACGAGCGTCTCATCCTCGACGTGCTGCTCGGCGACCCGCCGCTCTTCCCCCGCCACGAGGAGGTCGAGCTCAGCTGGAAGATCCTCGACCCCATCGAGGAGTACTGGGAGAGCATCGGCGGCCCCCTTGAGCAGTACAAGCCCGGCACCTGGGGTCCCGCATCCGCCGACGAGCTGCTCGCTCGCGACGGACGCTCCTGGCGTCGACCCTGATCCGGAGAGAACCAGTCATGATCGTCGATCTGCCCGACACCACGACGAGCGCGCTGTCCAAGGCGCTCGTCAAGATCCGCGAAGAGGGCGGCGCCGTCGCCCTCGGCCGCGTGCTCACCCTCGTCATCGCGACGCCCCTGGGCGAGGAGGAGGAGGTCATCGAGGCCGCCAATGACGCCTCGCGCGAGCACCCGATGCGCGTCATCGTGCTCTCCCGCAACCGCGACCGCTCTGGCGAGGAGGCCCGTCTCGATGGGCAGATCCGCGTCGGCGGCGACGCGGGCGCGAGTGAGGTCATCGTGCTGCGCGTGTACGGCGCCGCCGCTTCGGATGAGGAAGGGCTCGTCACGAGCCTCCTGCTTCCCGACGCTCCGGTGGTCGTGTGGTGGCCGCGCACCGCTCCGGACTCCCCCGCTGACTCCGCGCTCGGCCGCATCGCGCAGCGCCGGATCACCGACGCGGGCACGCAGGACGACCCCGTGCGCACGCTCGTTGCGCTCGGCGACCGCTACCGGCCGGGCGACACCGACTTCGCGTGGACCCGCCTCACGCTGTGGCGCGCGCAGCTCGCCGCTGTGCTCGACCAGCCCCCGTACAGCCCTGTCACCGCCGTGACCGTGCGCGGCGCGGCCGACTCCCCCTCGACCGAGCTGCTCGCGGCGTGGCTGTCTCTGCAGCTGCAGGTGCCGGTGACGCTCGAGGTCACGGCCGACCGCGGTTCGAGCGGAATCCACGGCGTCACCCTCGAGCGTCCGACAGGCGCGATCGAGCTCGAGCGCAACGCGCCGGGCATTGCCACGCTGCAGCAGCCGGGCCAGCCGACGCACGACATCTCGCTTCCGCGCCGCAGCCTGCGCGACTGCCTTGCAGAGGAATTGCGTAGGCTCGACCCTGATGACCTCTATGGTGAGGTGATTCAGAAGGGGCTGCCGCTGCTGGCCGCGGCGACCGGCGCCGGGACCGAAAGGAAGTGACCGTGACCCAGCGTCGCGTCCGGGTATACGAGGACAAGCCCACCCTCGCCACCGCCGTTGCGGCGCGCTTCATCAAGCGCATCCGCAAGGTGCTGGAAGCGAAGGGTCATGCGCATGTGGTCCTCACGGGCGGCACGATGGGCGAGGCCGTTCTCACCGCGGTCCGCGAGTCGGATGACCGCGAGCGCATCGACTGGTCGCGCGTCACCTTCTGGTGGGGCGACGAGCGCTACCTCCCGAGCGGCGACGCTGACCGCAACGAGACGCAGGCACGCCGCGCACTGCTCGACGCGCTCAGCCTCGACCCCTCGCAGATCAAGGCGTTCCCTGCGCTCGGCGAACACGAGAGCATCGAGGCGGCCGCATCCGCATACGCCGCAGAGCTCGCGGCGGCAGCCCCAGAGGGCGCGACGCATCCCGTCTTCGACGTGACGTTCCTCGGCGTCGGACCCGACGGCCACGTCGCGTCGCTCTTCCCCGATCACGATGCGGTGCGCGACACCACGAGCATCGTGCTCGCTGAGACCAACTCCCCGAAGCCCCCGCCCGCGCGCCTCACACTCACGCTGGGGGTGCTCAACAGCTCGGAGCGCATCTGGCTGGTGATGGCGGGCGCCGACAAGGCAGGCGCACTCGGACTCACGCTCGCCGACGCGAACCCCCACGACGTCCCCGCTGCTGGCGTCGAGGGCCGCAAGCGCACCGTCTTCTTCGTCGACCGTGACGCGGCATCCGAGGTTCCGGAGAACCTGCTCGTTCGCGAACGCTTCTGGACGGCTGCGCACGACGTGCAGAGCTGACCCCACGTACGACGAAGGCCCCGCCTGAATCAGGCGGGGCCTTCGTCGTATCCGAATCGATCAGCTCGAGACGCTGCCGCGACGCTCACGAAGCTGCTGGAGCGCGTCGTCGAGGATCTGCGTCGCCTCACCCTCGGTGCGGCGCTCCTTCACATACGCGAGGTGCGTCTTGTACGGCTCCGTCTTCTGGAGCTGCGGAGGGTTGTCCTTGTCGCGACCGGCGGGAAGGCCGGTCGCGGGGCTGTCGATGATCTCAGGGATCTCCTCCGCAGCGAGAGTCGCCGCGAAATGCCGAACGGTCTCGTTGCCCTGAGCGTCCCAGTACGAGACAGCAATGCGGTCCGCGTGGTATCCGCGGTCCTGCTCCCCCATGGGGCCTGAACCAACGCGCGAGCCGCGAATGGCGCTGCCGCCCGATGCCATATTGTCTCCTCGAGTGGTGGTGGGAGGTGGCGCGACTACGCGCCGACGCCGAACTTGGTGAGAAGTCCGAGCACCACGATCGAGAAGAACCAGGTGAGGCCCAACGCGACGGTGATGCGGTTGAGGTTGCGCTCGGCAACTCCGGACGCACCGAGGTTCGAGGTCACTCCTCCGCCGAACATGTCCGAGAGGCCGCCGCCGCGTCCCTTGTGAAGCAGGATCATCAGCGTCAGCAAGAGGCTGGTGATGCCGAGCAGGATCTGGAATGCGACCTGCACGATCGACCAGAGAACGTCCATGGGTAGCCTTTCGGGTCGGCCAGATGGCCGTGGTTCAGTATAGGCGAGGTCGGGGGGTGCCTGCCGTCATCAGGAGCGGTGGGTCAGATCGTGCCGACGTGGCTCTTGAAGCGCACGATGCTCGCGAACTCCTCGAGCTGCAGGCTCGCCCCGCCCACGAGGGCGCCGTCCACATCGGGCTCCTTCATGAAGCCGGCGATGTTGCTCGCCTTGACCGAACCGCCGTACAGGATGCGGGTCGCCGCGGCAGCGGCGTCTCCGAGGACCTCCGCGATGAGCACACGCAGAGCGGCGCACACCTGCTGGGCCTGCGCGCTCGTGGCTGCCTGGCCGGAGCCGATGGCCCACACGGGCTCGTAGGCGACGACGATCTCGGAGCCCTTGACCGCACCCTCGAGCGCGGTGCGCAGCTGGGCGACGGGCACAGCGCTCGGGCCGTGCTTCTCGAGGTCATCCGCGGTCTCGCCGACGCAGATGATCGGCACGAGGCCGTGGCGGTGGGCCGCCGCGACCTTGGACGCGACGATCTCGTCGGTCTCGCCGTGATACTCACGACGCTCCGAGTGTCCGATGATCACATACGACGACTTGAGTGCCGACAGGAACGCGCCCGAGATCTCGCCCGTGTAGGCACCCGAGTCGTGAGCGGAGATGTCCTGTCCGCCGAACTTGAGTTCGAGCTTGTCGCCCTCGACGAGCGACTGCACCGAGCGGATGTCGGTGAACGGGGGGAACACGGCGACCTCGGTCGAGCTGTAGTCGTGGTTCTTGTCCTGGAGCGTCCAGGCCAGCTTCTGCACAAAGGCGATCGCCTGGAGGTGATCCAGGTTCATCTTCCAGTTGCCCGCAATAAGCGGGGTGCGGTCGTTCACTGCCAACCGAGGACCTCCAGTCCGGGGAGCTTCTTGCCTTCGAGGAACTCGAGACTTGCGCCGCCGCCGGTCGACACGTGGCCGAACTGGTCGTCGGAGAAGCCGAGCTGGCGCACGGCTGCTGCCGAGTCGCCTCCGCCGACGACACCGAGGCCGTCGACGTGGGTGAGCGCTTCGGCGACAGCACGGGTGCCGTTCGCGAACGCGGGGAATTCGAACACGCCCATCGGGCCGTTCCAGAACACGGTCTTCGACGAGCGCACGCGCTCGGCGAATGCCGCCGCCGTCTCGGGACCGATGTCGAGACCGACGCCCGAGGTGCCGAACGGGGTCTCTTCGATCGCATCGGCGGGCGCGACGACGTGGTCGGCGTCGGCAGCGAAGCCCGACGCGACGACGACATCCGTCGGCAGCACGATCTCGACGCCGCGCTCGGCGGCATCCGCGAGGTAGCCGCGGACGGTGTCGAGCTGGTCGGCCTCGAGGAGGCTCGACGCGACCTTGTGGCCCTGAGCCGCGAGGAAGGTGAAGAGCATCCCGCCGCCGATGAGCAGCGCGTCGACGCGCGGAAGCAGGTGGCCGATGACGCCGAGCTTGTCGGACACCTTCGAGCCGCCGAGGACGACGGTGTAGGGGCGCTCCGGGTTCTCGGTGAGCTTGTCGAGCACGTCGAGCTCGGCCGCGATGAGCAGGCCGGCGGCGCTCGGAAGAGCCTTCTCGAGCTCGTAGACGCTCGCCTGCTTGCGGTGGACGACGCCGAAGCCGTCGGAGACGACGACATCGCCGAGGGCGGCGAGCTGGGCGGCGAATGCCACGCGCTCATCCTCGGACTTCGAGGCCTCACCGGGGTTGAAGCGCAGGTTCTCGAGCAGCACCACGCCGGGCGTGGGAGCGGCGGCTACGACGGCCGCTGCGTTGTCGCCGACGGTCTCGGGCGAGAACGCGACGTCGAGCTCGAGGAGCTCGGACAGGCGCGTCGCGACAGGTGCGAGGGAGTACTTGGGGTCGGGCGCGCCCTCGGGGCGGCCCAGGTGCGACATCACGACGACCTTCGCACCGCGGGAGACGAGCTCGCGGATCGTCGGCACGGAGGCGCGGACGCGGCCGTCATCGGTGATGACGCCGTCCTTCAGGGGGACGTTGAGGTCGCAGCGCAGAAGCACCGTGCGACCCGCGAGGCCCTCGCCGCCGAGTTCGGCGGCGAGGGTCTCGATCGTGCGGAGAGTCATCGAGTCGACCTAGAGGCGCTCGGCCACGTACTCGGTCAGGTCGACGAGACGGTTCGAGTAGCCCCACTCGTTGTCGTACCACGCCGAGAGCTTGACCTGGTCGCCGATGACGCGCAGCAGGCCCGCGTCGAAGATCGACGAGTGCGGGTCGGTGACGATGTCGCTCGAGACGATCTCGTCCTCGGTGTACTTGAGGATGCCCTTGAGGTAGCCCTCAGCGGCCTCCTTGTAGACAGCCTTGATCTCGTCGACCGACGCCGACTTCGTGGCGGTCACGGTGAGGTCGGTGATCGATCCGGTGGGGATCGGAACACGCAGCGCGAAGCCGTCGAGCTTGCCCTTGAGCTCGGGGAGCACGAGGCCGATGGCCTTCGCAGCGCCCGTCGAGGTGGGGACGATGTTGATGGCCGCGGCGCGCGCACGACGGAGGTCGCTGTGCGGACCGTCCTGCAGGTTCTGGTCGGCCGTGTAGGCGTGAACCGTCGTCATGAGACCGCGCTCGATGCCGAAGTTGTCGTTGAAGACCTTCGCAAGGGGCGCGAGGCAGTTCGTGGTGCACGACGCGTTCGAGATGATGTTCTGCGTGGCGGGGTCGTAGTCCTCGTGGTTCACGCCCATGACGAACGTGCCGTCCTCGCCGGTGGCGGGAGCGGAGATGAGAACCTTCTTGGCGCCGCCGTCGTCGATGTGCTTGCGCGCATCCGCAGCCTTGGTGAAGCGGCCGGTCGACTCGATGACGATGTCGACGCCGTAGTCAGCCCACTTGAGGGCGGCGGGGTCGCGCTCTTCGAAGACGCGAATCGCCTTGCCGTCGACGTAGATGTTCTGCTCGTCGTAGTCGACCGTGCCGTCGAGGCGGCCCGTGATCGAGTCGTACTTCAGCAGGTGGGCGAGGGTCTTGTTGTCGGTGAGGTCGTTGACGGCGACGATCTCCAGATCGCTGCCCTGTGCGAGGGCGGCGCGGAGGTAGTTGCGACCGATACGGCCGAAGCCGTTGATGCCGATCTTGACGGACACTTTTTGTCTCCTTGATGAGCGCTGGGGGCGCATATGAAGTGGTGGGTGTGGTGGGGGTGGCGTGATGCCAGCGAGAGTCGTGAACAGGGCGCGGGCCCTGGCCACGTCACCGCTTACGACAGTAGCAGGAGGCCTGCTGCGCTCGAACGAGCCGCTTCGAAGCGCTTCGACGCGTCATCCCAGTTCGCGATGTTCCAGAATGCCTTCACGTAGTCGGCCTTCACGTTGACGTAGTCGAGGTAGAAGGCGTGCTCCCACATGTCGAGCTGCAGGATCGGCGTGATGCCCACCGGAAGGTTGTTCTGCTGGTCGTACATCTGGGTGACGAGCAGGCGCGATCCGACCGGATCCCAGGCGAGCATCGCCCAGCCGGAGCCCTGGAGGCTGTTGGCGGCGGCGCTGAAGTGGGCGACGAACTTGTCGAACGATCCGAAGTAGTCGTCGATCGCCGAGGCGAGCTCGCCCGTGGGCTTGTCGCCACCAGCCGGCGAGAGGTTCTTCCAGAAGATCGAGTGGTTGATGTGCCCGCCGAGGTGGAAGGCGAGGTCCTTCTCGAGCTTGGGGATGGTGGTGAAGTCTCCCGACTCACGCGCCGCCTCGAGCATCTCGAGGGCGGTGTTCGCGCCAGCGACATAGGCCGCGTGGTGCTTCGAATGGTGGAGCTCCATGATGCGTGCCGAGATGTAGGGCTCGAGCGCCGCGTAGTCGTAGTCGAGCTCAGGCAGTGTGTAGACGGCCATGCTGTCCTTCTTTCGTTCTTCCTGGTGGTCAGTCGTCGAAATCGGCGGGGAGGTTGGCGTCGGTTCCCGGCACCCCGAGTTCGACCGCGCGCTTGTCCGCCATCGCGAGGAGGCGACGGATGCGACCGGCGACGGCATCCTTGGTCATCGGCGGGTCGGCGAAGTGGCCGAGCTCGTCGAGGCTCGCGTCGCGGTGGGCGAGGCGAAGCTGGCCCGCGTACTGCAGGTGATCGGGAACTTCGTCCCCGAGGATCTCGAGCGCTCGCTCGACGCGCGCGCACGCGGCGACGGCCGCCTGCGCGGAGCGGCGGAGGTTGGCGTCGTCGAAGTTGACGAGACGGTTGGCGGTCGCGCGCACCTCGCGGCGCTGACGCAGCTCCTCCCACGCGGCGACAGCGGCATCCGCGCCCATGAGACGCAGCATCGCGGCGATCGCCTCGCCTTCGCGGATGACCACGCGGTGCACGCCGCGCACCTCGCGCGCCTTCGCGGCGACCTTCAGTCGGCCGGCAGCGCCGACGAGCGCCATCGCGGCCTCGTTGCCGGGGCAGGTGACCTCGAGAGCCGCGGAGCGACCCGGATCGGTGAGGGTGCCGCGTGCGAGGAAGGCACCGCGCCAGATGGCGGCGAGCTCTTCGCGGTTGCCCGTCGTGAGGCGATTCGGAAGGCCGCGCACAGGGCGACGCCGCGCGTCGAGCAGGCCGGTCTGCCGAGCGAGGGTCTCTCCCCCATCGACGACGCGCACGACGAAGATGGGCGCCTTCTGCGTGCCGGCGCCGTTGATGACCTTGCCTTCGCTGCGCACGCCGTAGAGCTCCGCGAGGTCGCGGCGCACACGCTGCGCGACCTTCTGCGAGTCGAGCTCCGCCTCGACGGCGATGCGCCCCGAGATGATGTGCAGACCGCCTGAGAACCGCAGCAATGCCGCGAGCTCCGCCGCTCGGACGCTCGTCTTGCCGGTCGTCACGGCAACGAGCTCTTCCTTGACGTCTCCCGTCAGTGCCACGCGTTCAATCCTCGTCTCGATTCGGTAGATGTCGAAGGGTGCATGTCGTCACTCGCGTCCGAGGTCGCGGTGCCGCACCGTGACAGAGACTCCAGGGAGCTCGCGAAGGCGTGCTGCAACCTCTTCGGTGATGGCGACCGACCGGTGTTTTCCACCGGTGCATCCCACTCCGATCGTAGCGTGGCGCTTGTTCTCACGACGGTATCCGTCGACGACAGAGGCGAGAGCGGCGACGTAGTGGTCGACGAACTCCGTGACCCCCGGCTGCGAGAGCACGTAATCGCGCACGGGTGCGTCGATGCCGGTCTGGTGCGCGAGCTCCGGGATCCAGTACGGATTCGGAATGAACCGCATGTCGGCGAGCATGTCGGCGTCGGACGGCGCACCGTACTTGAATCCGAAGCTGACGACCGTGAGCTTGAGGCTCGGTGTGGAGGCCTCGGAGAACGTCTCGGCGACGCGCATCGCGAGCTGGTGGACGTTGAGATCGGAGGTGTCGATCACCTGGTCGCTGAGTTCGCGCAGGCCGCGCGTGTGCACGCGCTCGGACGCGATGCCGTCGATGATCGTGCCGTCGCCCTGCAGCGGGTGCGGGCGCCGGACCTGCTCGAAGCGCCGTACGAGCGCGGCGTCGGTGGCGTCGAGGAAGAGCACCCGGGCACGGCCCGCGGCATGCAGCTCGGCGATGACCTCCTGCGCGTCCTCGAACAGACGCCCGCCGCGGACGTCGACGACCGCGGCGATGCGAGGGATCGCCGATCCGGTGTGCGCGCCGAGGTCGGCGAGCGGGCGGAGCATCTGCGGCGGGAGGTTGTCGACGACGTACCAGCCGAGGTCCTCGAGTGCGTTCGCGGCCGTCGAGCGGCCCGCACCCGACATCCCGGTCACGATGAGCAGTTCGAGCTCGTCGCTGGAATCAGTCATTGATGATCTTCCCGTCGGTCTCCTCCCAGCCTACTCGCGATGGCTTCCGCCAGCTGCGGTCCGATGCCCTTCACCTCCGCGATCTCGTCGATGCTCGCCGCCTTGAGACGCGCGACGGATCCGAAGTGCCGCAGCAGCTGCTTCGATCGGGACGGACCGAGGCCCGGGATCTCCGAGAGCACGCTGCCGATGTCGGCACGGCGCTTCTGGCGCTGGAAGGTGATCGCGAACCGGTGCGCCTCGTCGCGGATGCGCTGGATGAGGAAGAGCGCCTCGCTTCCGCGCGGGAGGATGACCGGGAACTCGTCGTCGGGAAGCCAGATCTCCTCGAGGCGCTTGGCGATGCCGACGAGCGGGATGTCGGTGATCCCGAGGTCGTCGAAGACCGCCTGCACCGCCTGCACCTGCGGCTGCCCGCCGTCGACGATGATGAGCCCCGGACGGTACGCGAAGCGCTTGCGAGGCTTGACGACGCCGTCTGCGTCGAGCTCCTCCGGTGCGCTGCCCGCGTCGGGATCCTCGTCGAGGTGCGCAAGACGTCGGCGAAGCACCTGGGCCATCGACTCGGTGTCGTCGACCGTCCCCGTGACAGCGAACTTGCGGTAGTCGGACTTCTTCGCCAGACCGTCTTCGAACACCACCATCGACGCGACGACGTTCGTGCCGCCGAGGTGCGACACGTCGTAGCACTCCATGCGCAGAGGCGCCTCGTCGAGCCCGAGAGCCTCCTGGAGCTCGGTGAGCGCCTGGGTGCGGGCGACGTAGTCCGACGTACGACGCGTCTTGTAGAGCGCGAGCGACTGCTTCGCGTTGAGGGTCGCGGTCTGCAGCACCGCGGCCTTCTCGCCGCGCTGCGCTGTCTTGAGGGTCACGGATCCGCGCTCACGCCGACTGCCGAGCCACGTCGAGAGGGCATCCGCATCGTCCGGCAGAACCGGCACGATGATCTCGCGCGGGGGCGCGTCGTTCTCGTACGCGGTCTCGATGACCGACTCGACGAGCTCACCGGGGGTGATGTCGAGCTCCTTGTCGACGACCCATGTGCGCGCACCCCGGATGCGACCGCCTCGCACGATGAACTGCTGCACCGCGGCGGCCAGCTCGTCCTCCTCGATGCCGAACACGTCGACGTCGACATCGTCGGAGAGCACGACGGCGCTCTTCTCGAGCACGTTCTCGAGCGCCTGGATGCGGTCGCGGATGCGGGCCGCGCGCTCGTACTCGAGCGCCGCCGCGGCATCCGCCATCTCCTTCTGCAGCATCGTGATCGCGCGGCGGTCGTGGCTCGCCATGAAGGCCACGAACTCGTCGACGATCCGGCGGTGCTCCTCGATCGTGACCTTCTGCGAGCACGGGCCGCCGCAGCGTCCGATCTGCCCCGCGAAGCACGGGCGCCCGCTCTGCATCGCCCGCTTGTAGGCGGAGTCGGAGCAGGTGCGGATGGGGAACGCCTTCACCATCAGGTCGATCGTCTCGCGCACCGCCCACACCTTCGGATACGGACCGAAGTACTTCGCTCCGCGGATGCGGTGGTTGCGGCTCACCATGACGCGAGGCGCCTCGTCGGCGAGGGTCACGACGAGGTACGGATAGCTCTTGTCGTCGCGGAACTTGACGTTGTACGGCGGCGAGTACTCCTTGATCCAGGTGTACTCGAGCTGCAGAGCCTCGACGTCGTTCGCGACCACCGTCCACTCGACCTTCGAGGCCGCGAGCACCATGTGCCGGGTGCGCTCGTGGAGGCTCCGCAGCGGCTGGAAGTAGTTGGAGAGTCGCTGGCGCAGGTTGATGGCTTTGCCGACGTAGAGGATGCGCCCGCTTGCGTCAGAGAACCGGTAGACACCCGGTGCGGTCGGGATCTCCCCCGCCTTCGGCCGCCAGGGCAGCACGTCGGCGCGCGGGGCGGCCACGTCAGCTGGCCTTCCGACGACCCCGGCCTGCGGCCTCCGACTCGAGCAGCTCCGCGAGGAAGCGACCTGTGTGGCTCGCGGGATTCTTCGCGACCTTCTCGGGCGTGCCTGTCGCGATCACCTGGCCGCCGCCCGAACCGCCCTCAGGGCCCATGTCGATCAGCCAGTCGGCACTCTTGATCACATCGAGGTTGTGCTCGATGACGATGACCGAGTTGCCCTTGTCGACGAGGCTGTTGAGCACGAGAAGCAGCTTGCGCACGTCTTCGAAGTGCAGACCGGTCGTCGGCTCGTCGAGCACGTAGATGGAGCGGCCGTTGGAGCGCTTCTGCAGCTCGGTTGCGAGCTTGACGCGCTGGGCCTCTCCGCCCGACAGGGTCGTGGCGCTCTGGCCGAGGCGAACGTAGCCGAGGCCCACATCGACGAGCGTCTTGAGGTAGCGGTGGATCGCGCTGATCGGCTCGAAGAACTCGGCGGCCTCGGCGATCGGCATGTCGAGCACCTCGGCGATGTTCTTGCCCTTGTAGCGCACCTGCAGCGTGTCGCGGTTGTAGCGCGCACCTTCGCAGACCTCGCACACGACGTAGACGTCGGGCAGGAAGTTCATCTCGATCTTGATCGTGCCATCGCCGGAGCAGTTCTCGCAGCGTCCGCCCTTGACGTTGAAGCTGAAGCGACCCGGCTGGTAGCCGCGCGCCTTCGCCTCCATCGTCTCGGCGAAGAGCGTGCGGATGCGGTCGAAGACCCCGGTGTAGGTGGCCGGGTTCGAGCGCGGGGTGCGGCCGATGGGGGCCTGATCCACGTGCACGACCTTGTCGAGGTGCTCGAGGCCCGTGACCCGCTTGTGCTTGCCGGGCACCTGACGTGCGCCGTTGAGGTTGTTGGCGAGCACCTTGTAGAGGATGTCGTTGACGAGGCTCGACTTGCCGGAGCCCGAGACGCCCGTGACGGCGGTGAGCACACCGAGCGGGAACTCCGCGGTGACGTTCTGCAGGTTGTTGGTCTGCGCCCCTTCGACGACGATCTTGCGACTGCGGTCGATGGGCCGGCGCTTCTTCGGCATCTCGATCGCCCGCCGACCGGCGAGGTAGTCGCCCGTCACGGATCCGCGGTTCTCGAGGAGCGTCTCGTACGAACCCGAGTGCACGACCTTGCCGCCGTGCTCCCCCGCGCCCGGTCCGATGTCGACGACCCAGTCGGCCGTGCGGATGGTGTCTTCGTCGTGTTCGACGACGATGAGCGTGTTGCCGAGGCCCTTGAGCTTCACGAGGGTGTCGATGAGCCGGCGGTTGTCGCGCTGGTGGAGGCCGATCGAGGGCTCATCGAGCACATACAGCACGCCCGTGAGGCCGGATCCGATCTGTGTCGCCAGGCGGATGCGCTGGGCCTCGCCACCCGACAGCGACCCCGCGGCGCGCGACATCGTGAGGTAGCCGAGCCCCACCTCGAGCAGGAACTCGAGGCGCAGCCGGATCTCGCGCAGCACCTGCGCGGCGATGCGGGCTTCACGGTCGGTCAGCTCGAGCTTGTTCATGAAGTCATAGGCGTCGGTGAGGCTCAGGTCGGCGACGGACGAGATGCTGTGGCCGGCCACGAGCACCGCGAGCACCTCCGGCTTCAGGCGACGACCTTCGCAGACGGGGCACGGCACCTCGCGGAGGTACTCGCCGAAGCGCTGCTGCGACCAGTCGCTCTCGGCTTCCTTGTACTTGCGCTCGATGTAGGGCATGACGCCCTCGAAGCCCGTCGAGTACTTCACCGTGCGGCCGAAGCGGTTGCGCCACTGCACGGTGACCTCGAAGTCGTTGCCGTGGAGCACGGCCGTCTGCACCTCGCTCGGCAGCTTCTTCCACGGGGTGTCGAGCGAGAAGTCGAGATCCTTCGCGAGCCCCTGCAGCAGGCGCTGGAAGTAGGTGTAGACGCCCTTGCCGCCCTGGTTCCAGGGCAGGATGACGCCCTCGTTGAGGCTCAGATCCGGGTCGCCGATGACGAGGCCGGTGTCGACCGCCATCTTGGTGCCGAGGCCGGAGCATTCGGGGCAGGCGCCGAAGGGCGCATTGAACGAGAACGTGCGGGGCTCGATCTCGGTGAGCGCGATCGGGTGGTTGTTGGGGCACGCGAGCTTCTCGCTGAACGAGCGGCGACGCGTCGTCGACCCTTCCTCCTCGTCCACGAAGTCGATCTCGACGACGCCGTTCGCGAGCCGCAGAGCAGTCTCGACCGAGTCGGTGACGCGCGTCAGGAGATCATCGGAGGCGACGAGGCGGTCGACGACGACCGCGATGTCGTGCTTGTACTGCTTCTTGAGCTTGGGCGGTTCGGTGAGCTGAACGAGCTCCCCGTCGACGACCGCACGCGAGTATCCGGACGCGGAGAGCTCCGCGAAGAGGTCGACGAACTCGCCCTTCTTCTGGGAGATCACGGGGGCGATGACCTGGTAGCGGGTGCCCGTCGGCAGCTCCATGAGCTGGTCGGCGATCTGCTGCACCGTCTGGCGCTGGATCTTCTCGCCGCACTGCGGACAGTGGGGCTCGCCGATGCGCGCCCACAGCAGTCGCATGTAGTCGTAGATCTCGGTGATCGTGCCGACCGTGGAGCGCGGGTTGCGGTTGGTCGACTTCTGGTCGATCGAGACCGCAGGGCTGAGGCCCTCGATGAAGTCGACGTCCGGGCGGTCCACCTGACCGAGGAACTGTCGCGCATAGGCGGACAGCGACTCGACGTAGCGACGCTGACCCTCGGCGAAGATCGTGTCGAAGGCGAGCGACGACTTGCCCGACCCGGAGAGCCCCGTGAAGACGACGAGCGAGTCGCGCGGGATCTCGAGGTCGACGTTCTTCAGGTTGTGCACGCGAGCGCCGCGGACGCTCAGCTTCTGGGTTCCGGAGACAGGGGTGATCGACACTGAACTCATGTTAGTTCCGACCGCTGACATACCGCCGGGTGTCGCTTGGTCGAAGGGATGGGTCAGCGCACGTGGCCGGCGGCCTCCATGTTGCGCAGCTCCTTCTTGAGGTCCTGCAGCTCGTCGCGCAGCCGTGCCGCGAGCTCGAACTTGAGCTCACCCGCGGCCTGCAGCATCTGCTCGTTGAGGTCGGAGATGATCGACTCGAGCTCGTTCGCACCGGCAGCCCCACGACCTTCGCGTCGCAGATTCGGCGTGGGCGACTTGCGCCTCGAGCCGTCAGCCGTCGAGCGGCCCGCGAGCAGCTTGGCGGTGTCGGCACCCTCGCGTGCGAGCACATCCGTGATGTCGGCGATCTTCTTGCGCAGCGGTTGCGGATCGATGCCACGCTCGGCGTTGTAGGCCATCTGCAGCTCACGGCGGCGGTTGGTCTCGGAGATCGCGAACTTCATCGAATCGGTGAGCTTGTCCGCGTACATGTGCACCTCGCCGGAGACGTTGCGCGCCGCGCGGCCGATCGTCTGGATGAGCGAGGTCGAGGAGCGGAGGAATCCCTCCTTGTCGGCGTCGAGGATCGCCACGAGCGACACCTCCGGGAGGTCGAGCCCTTCACGCAGCAGGTTGATGCCGACGAGCACGTCGTAGACGCCGCTGCGCAGCTCGGTGAGCAGCTCCACACGGCGCAGTGTGTCGACATCCGAGTGCAGGTAGCGCACCTGCACACCCGCTTCCATGAGGTAGTCGGTGAGCTCCTCTGCCATCTTCTTCGTGAGGGTCGTCACGAGCACTCGCTCGTCGCGCTCGGCGCGGAGCCTGATCTCCTCGAGGAGGTCGTCGATCTGGCCGAGACTCGGCTTGACGATGATCTGCGGGTCGATGAGACCCGTCGGACGGATGATCTGCTCCACGACGCCATCGGCCATGCTGAGCTCGTACTTGCCGGGCGTCGCGGAGAGGTAGACCTTCTGCCCCACGCGGTTGAGGAACTCCTCCCACCGCAGCGGACGGTTGTCGAGCGCGCTCGGCAGCCGGAAGCCGTGCTCCACAAGCGTGCGCTTGCGGCTCGCGTCGCCCTCGTACATCGCGCCGATCTGCGGCACGGTCACGTGCGACTCGTCGATGACGACGAGGAAGTCGTCGGGGAAGTAGTCGAGGAGCGTGTTCGGCGGCTCCCCGGGATTGCGGCCATCGATGTGGCGCGAATAGTTCTCGATGCCGTTGCAGAAGCCGATCTGCTCCATCATCTCGAGGTCGAACCCGGTGCGCATGCGCAGACGCTGCGCCTCCAGGAGCTTGCCCTGCTTCTCGAGCTCGGCGAGCCGCTCGGCGAGCTCGATCTTGATCGAGGCGATCGCGCGGTGCATCGACTCGGGGCTCGCCGCGTAGTGGGTCGCGGGGAACACGGACACGGAGTCGAGCTTGCGGACGACCTCCCCCGTGAGCGGGTGCAGCGAGTACAGCGCCTCGATCTCGTCGCCGAACATCTCGATCCGCACCGCGAGCTCTTCGTAGACGGGGATGATCTCGATGGTGTCGCCGCGCACACGGAACTTGCCGCGCGAGAAGTCGATGTCGTTGCGCTCGTACTGCATGTTGATGAATGCGCGCACGAGCTTGTCGCGCGAGATGCGGTCCCCCACCTGCAGCGCGACCATCGCACCCAAGTACTCCTCCGCCGCCCCGAGGCCGTAGATGCATGACACGGTCGAGACGACGATGACGTCGCGCCGACTGAGCAGGGAGTTGGTGGTCGAGTGGCGCAGGCGCTCGACCTCGGCGTTGATCGAGGAGTCCTTCTCGATGAACGTGTCCGTCTGCGGAACGTACGCCTCGGGCTGGTAGTAGTCGTAGTAGCTCACGAAGTACTCGACGGCGTTGTGCGGCATGAGCTCGCGGAACTCGTTCGCGAGCTGGGCGGCGAGTGTCTTATTGTGCGCGAGCACGAGGGTCGGACGCTGCACCTGCTCGATGAGCCACGCCGTCGTGGCCGACTTTCCCGTTCCGGTGGCGCCGAGCAGCACGATGTCGGATTCGCCCGCCTGTACGCGATGCGTGAGCTCCGCGATGGCCGTCGGCTGATCGCCGCTGGGCGTGTACTGGCTGACGACCTCGAACGGTCGCACCGAGCGCGTGGGCTGCATGTCTTCCAGCCTAGGCACGACCCCGGACGTCGTGCAGGGTGCCCCACAGCTCGTCGACCTGCCGCAGTGTCTCGTCGAGGGTGCTGTTGGCGTCGATCACATGATCGGCGATCGCGAGACGCTCGGGTTCCGGCGCCTGCGACGCGATGCGGCGTCGCGCCTCCGTCTCGTCCATGCCCCGATCTTCGACGAGTCGGCGCAGGCGTTCCCCTTCATCTGCGCTCACGACGATGACGCGGTCGAACTCGTCAGTGCGCGATGCACCCGTCTCGGTGACGAGCAGGGGAACGTCGTAGACGACGATCGCGTCTGGATCTGCGTCGAGTGCCGCCGCGAAGAGCTCGCGCGAGCGCCGCCACACGGCGGGGTGGGTGATGCCGTTGAGGATGCTCCGCGCACCCGCGTCAGCGAAGATGATCGCGCCGAGCGCAGGGCGATTCAGGGATCCGTCCGCGGCGAGCACCTCGGGTCCGAACGCCTCGACGATCTGCGCGAGTCCCGGTGTGCCCGGCTCGACGACTTCGCGTGCGACGACATCCGCGTCCACGACGACCGCCCCGAGCTCGGCGAGTCGACGCGCGACGGTGGACTTGCCGGAGGCGATGCCTCCTGTGAGGGCGAGGAGCATTCCCTCATCG
This sequence comes from Salinibacterium sp. ZJ70, assembly GCF_011751865.2. GTDB lineage: Bacteria > Actinomycetota > Actinomycetes > Actinomycetales > Microbacteriaceae > Homoserinibacter. The sequence continues at coordinate 1,465,375 of NZ_CP061770.1, forward strand.
TCCCACGGGTATGCCGCCGCACGTGCGCTCCCCGTAGCATGGCGGCATGCTCGAGCTGCTCACCGGTGCCGGCCTTGCCGCCGCTGCAGGACTCAACGCCTACATCCCGATCCTCGTCATGGGGCTCGCGGGCCGATTCGACTGGATCCAGCTTCCCGCGGGGTGGACCTGGCTCGAGAACGAGTGGGTTCTCGGCATCTTCGGGGTGCTGCTGGTGGTGGAGGTCATCGCCGACAAGGTGCCCGCCGTCGACTCGGTCAACGACTGGATCCAGACCGTGGTGCGCCCCGCATCCGGTGGGCTGGTCTTCGCGGGCGGCGTCGGCACCGAGACAGTCGCCGTCACCGATCCGGACACATTCTTCGGCTCAGGGGCCTGGATTCCGATCGTCGTCGGGATCGTCCTCGCGCTCGTCGTGCATCTCGCCAAGTCGTCGATCCGTCCGCTCGCGAACATCAGCACCGCGGGCGTCGCCGCCCCCGTGCTGAGCACCGCTGAGGATGGCGCGAGCCTCCTGATGGTGATTCTCGCGCTCGTGGCACCCGCACTGGTGGCGATCGGCCTGGTGCTCATGCTCATCGCGTTCATTGCCGTGCTGCGCCGGATGCGTCGCCACCGTCGCGAGCGTGCCGCCGCGGAGAGCACTCCCCCGGCGTTCCTCGCCTGACGCGCACTCACCCGTGAGACGCCGAATGGCCGGCCCCCGAAGGGACCGGCCACCGGTGAAGCCCAGAGGGCTTAGGAGTTGCTGCTGAGCTTCTCGCGCAGAGCCGCGAGCGACTCGTCGTCGGCGAGGGTTCCCACCGAGCTGCTGTCGGACGAGAACGTGTTGCCAGCGGGACGAGCCGCCTCGAACGTGTCCTCGGCCTCGGCGGCCGCGACGATCTGCTTCTTGTGAGCCTCCCAGCGGGCCTGGGCAGCCGCGTACTCGGCCTCCCACGCGTCGCGCTGAGCCTCGAAGCCCTCGATCCATTCGCCCGACGTGGCGTCGAAGCCCTCGGGGAACTTGTAGTTGCCCTGCTCGTCGTACTCCGTGACCATGCCGTAGAGCGCGGCGAGGCCCGAGTCGAACTCGGCGTTGTTCGGGTCGATGCCCTCGTTCGCCTGCTTCAGCGAGAGCGAGATGCGGCGACGCTCGAGGTCGATGTCGATGACCTTGACGAACACCTCGTCGCCGACCGAGACAACCTGCTCGGCGAGCTCGACGTGCTTGCCCGACAGCTCCGAGATGTGCACGAGGCCCTCGATGCCGTCCGCAACGCGAACGAACGCACCGAACGGAACGAGCTTGGTGACCTTTCCGGGCGCGATCTGGCCGATCGCGTGCGTGCGGGCGAAGACCTGCCACGGGTCCTCCTGGGTCGCCTTGAGCGAGAGCGACACGCGCTCGCGGTCCAGGTCGACCTCGAGGATCTCGACGGTGACCTCCTGGCCGACCTCGACGACCTCAGACGCGTGCTCGATGTGCTTCCACGAGAGCTCGGAGACGTGCACGAGGCCGTCCACGCCGCCCAGGTCGACGAACGCACCGAAGTTGACGATCGAGGAGACGACGCCCTTGCGGACCTGTCCCTTCTGGAGGTTGTTGAGGAAGGTCGAACGCGACTCCGACTGCGTCTGCTCGAGCAGCGCGCGGCGGCTCAGGACGACGTTGTTGCGGTTCTTGTCGAGCTCGAGGATCTTCGCCTCGATCTCCTGGCCGAGGTACGGCGTGAGGTCGCGCACGCGGCGGAGCTCGATGAGCGACGCCGGGAGGAAGCCACGGAGGCCGATGTCGACGATGAGTCCGCCCTTGACGACCTCGATGACCGAACCGGTGACAACACCGTCGGCCTCCTTGATCTTCTCGACGTCGCCCCACGCGCGCTCGTACTGCGCACGCTTCTTCGACAGGATGAGGCGGCCTTCCTTGTCCTCCTTCTGGAGAACGAGGGCTTCGACGGTGTCGCCGACGGAGACCACCTCAGTGGGGTCGACGTCGTGCTTGATCGAAAGCTCGCGCGAGGGGATGACGCCCTCGGTCTTGTAACCGACGTCGAGGAGGACCTCGTCGCGGTCGATCTTCACGACGGTTCCTTCGATGAGGTCGCCGTCGTTGAAGAACTTGAGGGTCAGTTCGACCGCGGCCAGGAAGTCTTCAGCAGATCCGATGTCGTTGATGGCGACCTGCTTGGTAGCCGAGGCGGTCGTTGCGTTAGTCATAAAGTGATTGCTCCGGATGGGGACATGATCGGGCCTGCGAGGCGGTGCTGCATGATGTGCTCCGCAGGCATACGGATATGGATGTCACGAATGCGACTCTCCAGATTACCGCACTCCGCTCCTCTGCGCGACGACCCGCCGCACCGCGTCTTCGAGATCCGGCACCGCGAACTCGAAGCCCGCGCGGGTGAGGCGCTCCGGCAGCACCCATCGACTCTTGAGCAGAAGCTCGGTCTCGGTGCGGATGAGCCACGCACCCACCTCGAGCACCGGCCGAGGCGCGGGGATGCCGATCGGCATCCGCACCACGCGGCGCAGGGTGCGCATGAGCTCGACACCCTCGACGGGGTGAGGCGAGGAGAGGTTGATCGGACCGGTGAGCGTCTCGTCGTTCTCGATGAAGTCGAGAGCGCGCGCGACATCGTCGAGGTGGATCCAGCTGAACCGCTGCTGACCCCACCGTGCGGCGAAGCGGTGCTGGGTGCCGGCGGCGCGTCGCTCACGCGTGGAGAACCACGGGGTGTCCCACTGCGGCCCTCCCAGGCCCCAGCGCGCGAGCCGCAGCAGGGGGATGAGCGCGCTGCCGTCGCCGAGCACGATCGCTGTGCGGATCGCGACGCGGCGCGTCGACGGCAGCCCGCGAGCGAAGAACTCGTTCTCCCACGCAGTCGCAACCGACACCGAGAAACCGCTGCCGATCTCGCCATCGTCCTCGGTCATCGGGCGGTCCTCGGCATGCCGGTAGATCGTCGCTGTCGACGAGTTGATCCACAGCGGCGGCGGGGAGGCGACCGCCTCGATCGCGTCGCCGAGCTCACGCGTCGTCTGCACCCGTGAGCGCACGATCTCCGACCGGTTCGCCGCGTCGTAGCGGCAGTTGACGCTCTTGCCCGCGAGGTTCACGACCATCGCGCTGCCGTCGATCACTCGACGGATCGCGTCGGCGTCACCCCACGTCGCGTCGGCACCGGAGCCGGGACGGCCGATCGTGCGCACCTCGCGCCCGGCTTCACGCCAGTGCGCGACGAGCGCCTGGCCCATGAAACCGGAGGCGCCAGCCACGACGACCGGACCGCGTGCGGTGGTCATCCGTCGTCGTCGCCGACGCGCTCGACGTGGTAGCTGAACGCGCCCGCGTACTCGTACAGACGCCCGACGACCGGCAGGTCGATGGTGAGCGACACGTGCTGACGCCCGTCGTCGAGCGCGCGCTCGCGCACCGTGATCCGCGGCGCCCACGACGGCGGCAGTGTGAATCGGAGGCCCGCGATGTCGACGCCCACCCGGCCCGAGGTGATCAGCAGGCCGTCTTCATCCGTCTCGATGAACAGCTCGCTCACGAGCCGCTCCCCCGCACCCGCGCGCTGGCGCAGCCCTCGGCCCGTCCAGACGACACGGTCGGTCATCGTGCGGTCGCCGGAGGCGAAATGGAACCGACGGACGCTGATCTGGCCGTGCGGAGTCGGCACGTTCACGATCGTGAACGGCACCTGCTTCTCCCACACCGGCCATGCGATGTTCCAGCGGCCCAGCAGCGCGAGGACCGGCCACAGCCAGCGCCGCGGGGATCCGACGCGCGTGAACACGCCCTCACCGAGCCCGTGCGAACCGTAGGGCACGCCCCCGAAGTAGTCCGCGAGGGCGGGCGGCAGCTCTGTGATACGCCAGCCGAGGGCCGACGCCCACGGTGTGCCCGGCGTGCGGGTGCTCACGACAGCAGGCTCGCCCGAAGGGTGTCGAGACCGACGCCTCCCAGGTCGAGCGCGTTCTTGTGGAACTCGCGGAAGGAGAACCCGTCGCCTTCGCGGCGCTGCGCCTCATCGCGGATCTGCTCCCAGATGCGCTGCCCCACCTTGTACGACGGCGCCTGACCCGGCCATCCGAGGTAGCGGTTCACCTCGAAGCGCACGAACGAGTCGTTCATGTTGACGTTGCGGCGCATGAACTCGAGCGCGAAGTCGGCGTCCCAGATGCCCTCGGAGTCGAGATCCTCGAGACCCCGCACGCGCGGCTTCGGCTTGCCGAGGTGCACGCCGATGTCGAGCACGACGCGCGCGGCGCGCATGCGCTGGCCATCGAGCATGCCGAGACGGTCGGCGGGGTCCTCGAGGTAGCCGAGCTCCTCCATGAGCCGCTCAGCGTAGAGCGCCCACCCCTCGGCGTGGCCGCTCGTGCCGGCGAGCTGACGCCGCCAGGTGTTGAGCTGGGCACGGTTGTAGACGGCCTGGCCGATCTGCAGGTGGTGACCGGGCACGCCCTCGTGGAACACGGTGGTCTTCTCACGCCAGGTGTCGAACTCGGTGACGCCCTCGGGCACGCTCCACCACATGCGGCCGGCCCGGCTGAAGTCGTCGCTCGGGCCCGTGTAGTAGATGCCGCCCTCCTGAGTGGGAGCGATCATGCACTCGAGCGCGCGCACCGGCTCCGGGATCTCGAAGTGCGTCTCGCCGAGCTCGGCGACCACGCGGTCCGAGAGCTCCTGCATCCACGCCTGGAGCGCTTCGGTGCCGTGGAGCTTGCGCGACTCATCCTTCTCGAGGTGGGCGATCGCCTCTTCGACGGTCGCGCCGGGGAGGATCTCCTGGGCGACGCGCGTCTGCTCGTCGATCATGCGCTCGAGCTCGGCGATGCCCCACTCGTAGGTCTCATCGAGGTCGATCTCGGCCCCGAGGAACGCGCGCGAGTGCAGGGCGTACATCTCGCGGCCGACGGCGTCGATGTCGGATGCGGCGGGCAGCAGCTCCGTCTCGAGGAAGTCGGCGAGGCTCTGGTAGGCCGCAGCGGAGGCGTCCGCGCCCCGGGCGAGGTCGGCGACGACGCTCTCCGGGAGGGTTCCCTCGGTGGGAGCGGCGCCCTGCGCGAACGCGTGGAAGAAGCCGTCGGGGCGGCTGTTGCGGCGCGCCTGCTCGATGACCTCGCGCACCTGGCGCTTGGCCGGCACGACACCCTCTGCGATGCCCTGGCGGAGCGTCTCGATGTAGCCGTCGACGGCGGTCGGCACGTTGCCGAGGCGCTGGGCGATCGTCGCCCAGTCGTCTGCGGTGTCGGTGGGCATGAGATCGAAGGCGTCGCGGATGTCCTGGGCGGGCGAGGCGATGACGTTCAGGTCACGCAGGTGCAGGCGCGCCGCGTGCGACTCGAGCGAGAGGTTCGCCTCGGCGAGAAGGTCGGTCTTCGTGACGCGGTCGACATCGTCGACGGGCTCGGCCGCCTCGAGCTTCGCGACGAGCTCCCGCGTGGCCTCAGCGAGGCGGTCGTGGCCAGCAGGTGAGCGGTCGCCCACCTCGCCGATGCGACCGGGGACTCCGATCATGATCGCGATCTCGGGAATGAGGTCGACGAGGGTGGTCACCCACTCCTCCGCGATCTGGTCGATGGGCGTGGTCGGGCGCTCATGAGTCATGCATCCACCGTAGCCCGAGGGCCCGACAGCGCACAGGACGTAGGGCCTACTCGAGCTCGAGGTCGCGTGCGAGCATCGCGGCGAGCTCGTCGAGCACTGCATCCGCGCCGTCGCCGTCGGCGGCGACGGTGACCTCCTGACCGCAGTCCACACCGAGCGACAGCACGCCCAGGATGCTCGCGGCGTTGACCGTGCGGCCCGACGGCCCTGTGAGGGTCACGGGCATGCCCGCGCCCGCCGCCGCCTGCGAGAACAGGGCGGCAGGGCGTGCGTGCAGGCCGACCGAAGATGCGACGACGACGCGACGCTCAAGCATGCGTGCTCCTCAGGGAAAGGGTCAGTGACCGGCGGCGTCCCAGTTGGGACCGGTGCCCAACTGCACCTCGAGCGGCACCGAGAGCTCCGCGGCTCCCGACATCCCCGAGGTGACGATCGCGGTGAGCGCGTCGAGCTCGCCCGGGGCCACCTCGAACACTAGCTCGTCGTGCACCTGCAGCAGCATCCGGGAGGCCATCTGACGATCGCGCAAATCGGCGTCGATCGTGAGCATGGCGCGCTTGATGATGTCGGCGGCGGAGCCCTGGATGGGCGAGTTGAGCGCCTGACGCTCGGCGTTCTCCCGCAGCACCCGGTTGGTGGAGGTGAGATCCGAGAACGGGCGGCGGCGGCCGAAGATGGTGGTCGTGTAGCCGTCGACGCGCGCCTGCTCGACGACGCTGCGCAGGTAGTCGCGCACGGCGCCGAAGCGGGCGAAGTAGTCGGTCATGAGCGCTTTCGCCTCCGACACCTCGATGCGGAGCTGCTTGCTGAGCCCGAACGCGGAGAGGCCGTACGCGAGACCGTAGGACATCGCCTTGACCTTGGTGCGCATCTGCGGGGTGACATCCTCGGGTGCGACGCCGAAGATGCGCGAGCCGACGAAACGGTGGAGATCCTCACCGGAGCGGAAGGCTTCGATGAGCCCAGCATCTTCCGAGAGGTGCGCCATGATCCGCATCTCGATCTGCGAGTAGTCGGCGGTGAGGAGCGTCTCGAAGCCCTCGCCCGCGATGAAGCCCGAGCGCACCTCGCGGCCCACCTCGGTCTTGACGGGGATGTTCTGCAGGTTGGGGTCGTTGGAGGAGATGCGGCCGGTCGCGGAGGCCGTCTGCTCGTAGGTGGTGTGGATGCGGTCGTCGGGGCCGATCGCGGCCTGCAGGGTGTCGACGATCTGACGGATCTTGGTGGCGTCGCGGTGGGCCAGCAGAAGCTCCAGGAACGGATGCGGGTGCTGCTCCTGCAGATCGGCGAGAGCCTGCGCGTCGGTCGAGAAGCCGGTCTTGTTGGCGCGGGTCTTCGGCATGCCGAGCTGCTCGAAGAGCACCTCCTGCAGCTGCTTGGGCGAGCCGAGGTTCACCTCCCGGTCGATCTCGGCGTATGCCTTCTGCGCGATCTCCGCCGCCTGCGCGCCGAGGCGGCTCGACAGCTCCGCGAGCACGGGGCGATCGATCGTGATGCCCTGCAGCTCCATCCGCGCGAGCGCGGGCACGAGTGGCAGCTCGATGTCGCGCAGCACGGAGAGCGATCCGGGGTCGAGGCGCGACTCGAGCTCGCCCGCGAGGCGCAGCAGGTACCAGGCTTCGGTGGCGGGGCTGATCGCCTCGGTCTCGGGGACGAGCTGGCTGGGGTCGGGCTGGGGCAGCGTCTCGCCGAGGTAGTAGTAGACGAGGCCCGGCAGTCCGTCGGGCTTCGTGGCGGGGCGCAGCAGCCACGCGGCGATCGAGGTGTCGCCAGCGATGCCGGCGAGGCTGAGCCCGCTGCCGTCGAGCACCTTCAGCTGGCGCTTGGCGTCGTGCAGCACCTTGGGGGCGTCGCTCGCGAGCCAGGCTTCGAGGGCGGCGTAGTCGAGGCGACCAGACGCCCACGGCACCCACGCGCTCTCGGTGGCGCTCGCGATCCCGAACCCTTCGATCACTCCCCCGATGGTCGCGATCCGCAGCCCGAGCGGCTCGGTGCCGCCCTTCGACTGCGTGTTCAGCCACTTCGCGAGCTCTTCGTCGACCATCGTGCGCACGACGGGCGTCTCGGCGGCGGCTGCCGCCTGCTCGGCCTCGACGATGCCCGCGTCGGCGGCGGCTCCCTCGATCTTGAGCACGCGGTCGAGCAGCGTGCGGAACTGGAGCCGGTCGAACACGGCACGCACCGCGGATGCGTCGAGCGGGCGGCGCTCGAGATCTGCGGGCCCGACGGGCAGCTCGACGTCGCGCAGGAGCCGGTTGAGCTTGCGGTTGCGGATCACGCGATCCTGCTGCTCGCGCAGGTTGTTGCCCACGACGCCCTTGATCTCGTCCTGGTGCTTCAGCAGCTCGTGCACGTCGCCGTACTGCTGGATCCACTTGACGGCGGTCTTCTCGCCGACCTTGTCGACCCCCGGCAGGTTGTCGCTCGTCTCCCCGACGAGGGCCGCGATCTCGGGGTACTGCTCGGGGCGGATGCCGTAGCGCTCGATGACCGCCTCGGTGTCGTAGGTCTTGAGCTCGGAGACACCGCGCGCGTTCGGGTACAGCAGGGTAACGTTCTCGTCGACGAGCTGGATGGTGTCGCGGTCGCCCGAGACGACGAGCACACGGTATCCCTGCTCGGCGCCCTGGAGCGAGAGGGTCGCGAGGATGTCGTCGGCTTCGTAGTCCTCTTTCGAGATGGTGGTGATGTTCATGGCCGCGAGGGCCTCTTCGAGCAGCGGCACCTGGCCGATGAACTCGGGCGGCGTCTCGCCGCGGGTGCCCTTGTACTCGGGGTACTCGCGTGTGCGGAACGAGTAGCGCGAGATGTCGAACGCGACGCCGATGTGGGTGGGCTTCTGCGTCTGCAGCAGGCCGAGAAGCATCGAGATGAAGCCGTGGATGGCGTTGGTGTGCTGGCCGTCGCGCGTCACGAAGCTGTCGACGGGCAGGGCGTAGAACGCGCGGAACGCGAGCGAATGTCCGTCGATGAGCAGAAGCGTAGGCTTTTCGGAGTCCGGCACGAGGCCCAGCCTACCTATCGGTGCCGACACCCGACCGACCCGATGGAGTGCCCATGGTGAAGCTGCCGTCCGACCTCGACCCCGAACTCGTCGCCCGCATCGGCGACACCGCAGGCGGTGAGCTGGCCCGCAAGATGGGCATCGAGTTCCTGGAGCTGTCGGCCGAGTTCTCGCTCGCCCGCATGCCCGTCGAGGGCAATCGCCAGGTGGTCGGACTGCTGCATGGCGGTGCACACGTCGTGCTCGGCGAGTCGCTCGGTTCGCTCTCGTCGGCGATCCACGCGGGCCCCGGCCGTTATGCGGTGGGTATCGAGATCAACGCCACCCACAGCCGTTCGGTGACCGAAGGCTGGGTCACGGGCACGTGCACCGCGCTCGTGCTCGGCCGCACGCTGTGCACCCACGAGATCGTCATGACGGATGACGAGGGACGCCGTCTCTCGACGGTGCGGATGACGAACTACCTGCGCGACCGCGTCTGAGTCGCGCGGCTTCTCCGCTGACACGCGAAGGGCCCCCGGTGAGTGAACCGGGGGCCTTTCGACGAGCTGGAGGTCGTTACTTCTTGGGCGCGAGCTGGTCGATGATCGCCTGAGCGACATCGTGCATGGTGAGGCGGCGGTCCATCGACGCCTTCTGGATCCAGCGGAACGCCTCGGGTTCGGTGAGGCCCATCTTCTCGTTGAGGAGGCCCTTCGCGCGGTCGACGAGCTTGCGAGTCTCGAAGCGCTCGACCATGTCGGCGACCTCGGCCTCGAGGGTGACGATCTGCTGGTAGCGGCTGAGGGCGATCTCGATCGCGGGCAGGAGGTCGTTCGGGGTGAACGGCTTCACGACGTAGGCGAGGGCACCGGCCTCCGACGCGCGCTCCACGAGCTCCTTCTGGCTGAACGCCGTGAGGAGCACGACCGGTGCGATGTGGTTCTTGGTGAGGCGCTCAGCAGCCGAGATGCCGTCGAGCTGCGGCATCTTGACATCCATGACGACCAGGTCGGGGCGCAGCTCGGTGGCGAGGGCCACTGCCGTCTCGCCGTCACCGGCCTCTCCGACGACATCGAATCCGTTGTCGCGCAGAATCTCGACGATGTCCATGCGGATCAGCGACTCGTCCTCCGCGACGACGACGCGGCGGGGGGCGCTGGGGGTTGCTTCCGTCTCACTCACCCTCAAATCCTACGGTAACGTCGAAGCGTTGCGGTCAGGTGGCCGCGCAACGCACCTGCCGGTGTGGCGGAATGGTAGACGCGCCCGACTCAAAATCGGTTGTCCGAGAGGACGTGTGGGTTCGAGTCCCACCACCGGTACCACGCACAGCCGTGGTCATTGGCGATGTCGTTGATGATCAGATCGTGGTTGACGTTGAGGCGTCCGCCGCCGTCAGTGCGCTCGTTCCAGGAAGGCGATCCGCCGCGAGAGCTGGTCTTCGGCAGCGTGAAGCGGCAGAGCTGAGGCCCAGCGAGCCATGGCGATCTCCACGCCATCCGCCTCCGAGAGAGAGCCCTGCTCGTGCCCGACCCGCAGCACGTCCAGGTCGAGGTGCTCGTGGGCCACCGCACACAGCAGCGCGCTGCGGTCGATGTCGGCGGCAGGGTCCTGACCGCTATCCCCCACCGTCACCTCCGCCGGCATCGGCCCCGTCGATGATCATCTGCAGGTCAGGGGTGTTGGTGGTTCCCGGATCCGACGGGCGTGGGCGCAGGAACGTGGCGAGCGCGATCGCACCTCCGAGAATCGCGAGGAGGAACACCCCCAAGCCGATGACGATCGATGCGCTCATGGCGTGAGGCTAGCTCATGGTCGTGCGATCGCACTACGGCGCGCGTCCGCCGGAGACGACGCGAGGCGCCACCCCCGAAGGGATGGCGCCTCGCGTGCGACAGAGTGCTCAGTCGGCGTGGTCGCCGGTCTCCCACACAGGGGTGACCTTGTTGATGGCGTCGCCGATCGTGTGCACACGGATGTCGTTGGTCGAGCCGGGGATTCCGGGAGGGGAACCCGAGATCACGACGACCTTGTCGCCGATCGAGACGAGCTCCTTCTCGAGGAGGATCCGGTCGACCTGCTTGAACATCTCGTCGGTGTGCGACACGCGGTCGACGGTGAACGACTCGATGCCCCACGTGAGGTTCATACGACGGCGGATCGCCTCATCCGGCGTGAACGCCTTCATGGGGATCGCGCCGCGCAGACGCGACATGCGGCGGGCCGAGTCGCCCGACTCGGTGAACACGCACACGAACTTCGCCTGGACGAAGTCAGCGACCTCGGCTGCGGCGAGCGTGATGGCGCCACCCTGGGTGCGGGGCTTGGTGCCGAGCGGCGCGATGCGCTCGAGACCGTGCTCCTCGGTCGACGCGATGATGCGCGCCATCGTCTGCACGGTGACGACGGGGTACTCGCCAACGCTCGTCTCGCCCGAGAGCATGACCGCGTCCGCGCCGTCGAGAACGGCGTTTGCGACGTCGGATGCCTCGGCGCGGGTCGGAACCGGCGAATGCGTCATCGACTCGAGCATCTGCGTCGCCACGATGACGGGCTTCGCCATGCGGCGGCAGAGCTCGACGGCGCGCTTCTGCACAACCGGCACCGCCTCGAGCGGCAGCTCCACGGCGAGGTCGCCACGCGCCACCATGATGCCGTCGAAGGCGTCGATGATCTCGTCGAGGGCATCGACAGCCTGCGGCTTCTCGATCTTGGCGATGACAGGGATCTTGCGTCCCTCTTCGGCCATGATCTCGTGCACGCGGCTGATGTCACGGGCGTCGCGGACGAACGACAGCGCGATGTAGTCGGCGCCGAGCTTCAGACCCCAGCGGAGGTCGTCCTCGTCCTTCTCCGACAGCGCAGGCACGTTGACGGCCACGCCCGGGAGGTTGATGCCCTTGTTGTTCGACACGGGGCCGGCGACGATGACCTCGGTGCGCACACGCACACCGTCGGTGTCGAGCACCTGCACCTTGACCTTGCCGTCGTCGATGAGGAGGAAGTCGCCCGCGTTCACATCCTGCGGGAGGCCCTTGAACGTCGTTCCGACGAGCTCCTTCGTGCCGGGCACGTCTTCGGTCGTGATGGTGAAGATGTCCCCGACCGCGAGGTCGTGGGGCCCGTCGGCGAACTTCCCGAGGCGGATCTTCGGCCCCTGGAGGTCGACGAGCACCGCGACGGGCTGGCCGGCGTCAGCCGCAGCGCGACGGACGTTGGCGTAGACCTCCTCGTGCACCTCGTATGTGCCGTGGCTCAGGTTCATGCGGGCGACGTTGACGCCTGCCTCGATGATGGCCCGGAGGTTCTCGTAGCTCGACGTGGCGGGTCCCAACGTCGCGACGATCTTAGCTCGTCTCATTATTCCTTCAGTGTTCGGATGTGGTGGTGGTCTGGGGGCGGGTGAGTCCGAAGACTCAGAGGCCGAAGCCTCGATCGGTGGGCTTCACCGGGAAGGGGAGGTGCGTCTCCCCTTCGAGGAAGCGGTCGACGCTGGACGCGACCGCACGCCCTTCGGCGATAGCCCACACAATGAGCGACTGTCCGCGACCGGCGTCTCCGGCGATGAAAACGCCGGGGTCGTCTGCTGCGTACGTGCCGCTACGGGCCACGTTACCCCTCGAGTCGAAGGGGAGGTTCAGCTGTGCGGCGATCCTCTCCTGCTCGGGGCCCGTGAAGCCCATTGCGATGAGCACCAGGTCCGCAGGGACCTCGCGCTCGGTTCCCGACTTCGGCACACGGCGTCCGTCGATGAATTCGGTCTCCGCGAGGCGCAGTGCGCGCACGCGGCCATCCTCGTCGCCGAGGAACTCGACGGTCGAGGCGAGGTACATGCGCTCGCCGCCCTCTTCGTGGGCGCTCTGCACCTCGAAGAGTGTCGGCATCATCGGCCACGGCTGATTCTCGGGGCGCTCCGCGGGCGGCTGCTTGCCGATCGCGAGGTTGGTGACGCTCAGCGCGCCCTGACGGTTCGCGGTGCCGATGCAGTCGGCACCGGTGTCGCCGCCGCCGATGACGATGACGTGCTTGCCGTGGGCGGTCAGCTGGTCGGCCACCTCATCGCCCGCGATGATCTTGTTCTGCTGCACGAGGTAGTCCATGGCGAAGTGCACGCCGTCGAGATCGCGGCCCGGGATCGGCAGATCGCGCGGCACCGTCGCTCCGGTGGCGATGACGATGGCGTCGTAGCGCTCACGCAGCACATCCCAGCTGATGTCGACGCCGATCTCGACGCCAGCGCGGAATCGCACGCCCTCGGCGGTCATCTGCTCGAGGCGACGCTCGAGGTGCCGCTTCTCCATCTTGAAGTCGGGGATGCCGTAGCGCAGCAGGCCGCCGATGCGGTCGTCGCGCTCGTACACGGCCACCGTGTGACCCGAACGGGCGAGCTGCTGTGCGGCTGCGAGGCCCGCGGGCCCTGAGCCGACGACGGCGACGGTCTTGCCCGTCATGCGCTCCGGAAGGTGCGGCTGCACCCATCCGTTGTCGAACGCCTCGTCGATGATCGAGACCTCGATCTGCTTGATCGTGACCGCGGGCTGGTTGATGCCCAGCACGCACGACGACTCGCACGGTGCGGGGCAGAGGCGCCCCGTGAACTCCGGGAAGTTGTTCGTAGCGTGCAGGCGCTCGATCGCAGCGCGATCCTGGCCGCGCCAGGTGAGGTCGTTCCACTCGGGGATGAGGTTGCCGAGCGGGCACCCCTGATGGCAGAACGGCACACCGCAGTCCATGCAGCGGCCAGCCTGACGGCGCAGCACGGTGCGGTCGGTGTCCTCGTAGACCTCGTTCCAGTCCATGATGCGGACCGAGACGGGACGACGTGCGGGGAGCTCCCGCTCCCTCGTGTGGAGGAAGCCCTTCGGATCAGCCATCTGTCAGCCTCCCGTCACTTCGAGGATGCGACCCCAGACGACATCGCCGTCCGGATCGAGCCCCTCGTCCGCCGCAGCGCGGCGCGTCTCGAGCACCGCCGCGTAGTCACGCGGAAGCACCTTCACGAACTTGCTCATGGTCTCGTCGGCGTTCTCGAGCATGCGCTTCGCGAGAGCCGAACCGGTCTCCGCGAGGTGCTTCTCAAGCAGATCGGTGAGGATCTCGATGTCCGCCGATTCGAGGGGCAGCAGCGAGAGCTCGCCCGAGGCGAGCGAGTCGCGGTTGACCCGCTCGGGGCGAAGGTCGTACACGTACGCCGTGCCGCCCGACATTCCCGCACCGAGGTTGCGTCCGGTGCCGCCGAGGATCACGGCGAGTCCGCCGGTCATGTACTCGAGGGCGTGGTCGCCGACGCCTTCCACGACCGCAGTGGCTCCGGAGTTGCGCACCAGGAACCGCTCGCCCACGATGCCGCGGATGAACATCGAGCCCTGTGTAGCGCCGTAGCCGATCACGTTGCCCGCGATCACGTTGCGCTCAGCGGCGAACACCGCGCCCCGCGGCGGGCGCACGACGATCTTGCCGCCCGAGAGCCCCTTGCCGACGTAGTCGTTCGAGTCGCCTTCGAGACGCAGCGTGATGCCGTTGGGCATGAACGCTCCGAGCGACTGGCCTGCGGCGCCGCGGAGCGTCACCTGGATGGTGCCGTCCGGCAGCCCGTGCTGGCCGTATCGCTTCGTGATCTCGTGGCCGAGCATCGTGCCGACAGCACGCTCGGTGTTCTGGATCTCGAGTTCGAGCTCGATCGGCGTGCCGTTCTCGAGCGCGTCCTTCGTGAGTTCGATGAGCTTGCGGTCGAAGTGCTCGTCGAGCTCGTGGTCCTGCTCGCGACGGTTGGTGCGGGGCTCGTCCTCGGCGAACGTCGGTCCCTGCAGGACGGGAGTGAGGTCGAGTCCGTCGGCCTTCCAGTGCGAGATCGCACGGTCGACATCCAGCAGCTCGGTGTGACCGATGAGCTCGTCGAGCGAGCGGAAGCCGAGCTCCGCGAGGTACTCCCGCACCTCCTGCGCCAGGAACTCGAAGAACGTCTCCACGAACTCGGGCTTGCCGGTGAAGCGCTCACGCAGCTCGGGGTTCTGCGTCGCGACGCCCACGGGGCAGGTGTCGAGGTGGCAGACGCGCATCAGGATGCAGCCGGAGACGACGAGCGGCGCCGTCGCGAATCCGTACTCCTCAGCGCCGAGCAGTGCGGCGATGATGACGTCGCGGCCGGTCTTCATCTGGCCGTCGACCTGCACCACCACGCGGTCGCGCATGCCGTTGAGCATGAGCGTCTGCTGCGTCTCGGCGAGGCCGATCTCCCACGGAGTGCCGGCGTGCTTGAGCGAGTTGAGCGGCGAGGCGCCGGTTCCGCCGTCGTGGCCCGAGACGAGCACGACGTCGGCGAGAGCCTTCGTCACACCCGCGGCGACCGCTCCGATGCCCGACTGGCTCACGAGCTTGACGTGCACGCGGGCCTCCGGGTTCGCGCGCTTGACGTCGAAGATGAGCTGCTTGAGATCCTCGATCGAGTAGATGTCGTGGTGCGGCGGCGGCGAGATGAGGCCGACACCGGGCGTGCCGCCACGCGTGCGGGCGACCCACGGGTACACCTTCTGCGGAGGCAGCTGGCCACCCTCGCCGGGCTTCGCGCCCTGCGCCATCTTGATCTGGATGTCGGTGGCGTGCGTGAGGTACATGCTCGTGACACCGAAGCGACCGGATGCGACCTGCTTGATGCGGCTGCGGCGCTCGGGGTCGAGCAGGCGCTCGATGTCCTCGCCACCCTCACCCGTGTTGGAGCGACCGCCGATGCGGTTCATGGCGATCGCGAGGGTCTCGTGCGCCTCCTGCGAGATCGAGCCGTAGCTCATCGCGCCGGTGTTGAAGCGCGAGATGATCGCGGAGATCGGCTCGACCTCGTCGAGCGGAACCGGCGGGCGCTCCCCCGTCTTGAGAGCGAACAGACCGCGCAGCGTCATGAGACGCTCCGCCTGCTCATCCACCGACTTCGTGTACTCGCGGAAGACATCGAAGCGACGCGTCCGCGTGGAGTGCTGCAGCTTGAACACCGTCTCGGGACTGAACAGGTGCGGCGGCCCCTCGCGACGCCACTGGTACTCACCGCCGGTCGCGAGGTTCTCGTGCACGCGCTCGCCCGGGTTCTCGGGGTAGGCGCTCGTGTGGCGCACGAGGTTCTCTTCGGAGATGACGTCCATGCCCACACCGCCGAGCACGGTGCGCGTGCCGGTGAAGTAGCGGTCGATGAACTCCTGGTCGAGGCCGATCGCTTCGAAGGCCTGGGCGCCCGCGTACGAGCCCACGACCGAGATGCCCATCTTCGACATGATCTTCAGGACGCCCTTGCCGAGCGCCTTGATGACGTTCTTGACGGCCTTCTCGGGCGTGACGCCTTCGATCATGCCGCTCGTGACGAGCAGCTCAGCAGTCTCCATCGCCAGGTACGGGTTGATGGCTGCCGCACCGTAGCCGATGAGCAGCGCGGCGTGGTGCACCTCGCGGGCGTCACCGGTCTCGACGATGATGCCGACCCGCATGCGGGTCTCCTGGCGGATCAGGTGGTGGTGCACCGCCGCGAGCATGAGCAGCGACGGGATGGGCGCGAGGTCCTTGTTGGAGTGGCGATCCGAGAGCACCAGGAACTGCGCTCCCGCTGCAACCGCCTCGTCCGCCTCGGCGCAGAGCTCGTCGAGGCGCTCCGCCATCGCGTGCGGGCCGCGGTCGAACCGGTAGAGGCCCTTGAGCGTGTGGGTGAGCTTCAGACCATCCGACTGCCCGAGGCGCACGATCTTCGCGAGCTCATCGTTGTCGATCACCGGGAAGTCGAGCACGATCTGACGCGCGTGCTCCGGGCCGGAGGCGAGCAGGTTCGCCGCCGGGCCGACGCCGACGCGCATCGAGGTGACGACCTCTTCGCGGATCGAGTCGAGCGGCGGGTTCGTCACCTGCGCGAACGCCTGGGTGAAGTAGTCGAAGATCAGACGCGGCCGATCGGACAGCACCGCGATCGGCGTGTCGGATCCCATCGCGCCGAGCGGCTCCATGCCGTTCTGACCCATCGGACCGATGAGGATCCGAAGCTCCTCCTCGGTGTAGCCGAAGGTGCGCTGGCGACGTGCGACCGAGGCGGGCGTGTGCACGATGTGCTCGCGCCACGGGAGATCCTCGAGCTCGATGCGGTTCTCGTCGACCCACTGCTCGTAGGGCTCGGCGGCGGCGAGCTGCGACTTGATCTCGTCGTCCTCGATGATGCGGCCCTCGACCGTGTCGATGAGGAACATGCGGCCAGGGCGCAGACGGCCCTTGCGCACGATCTTGTCGGCCGGGAAGTCGAGCACGCCGATCTCGCTCGCGAGCACGACGAGCCCGTCGTCGGTCACGAGGAAGCGTCCCGGGCGCAGTCCGTTGCGGTCGAGCGTTGCGCCCACGAGGGATCCGTCGGTGAAGACGAGCGCGGCGGGGCCGTCCCACGGCTCCATGAGCGACGAGTGGTAGTCGTAGAAGGCCTTGCGGGCCGGGTCCATGTCGGCCTGGTTCTCCCAGGCCTCCGGGACCATCATCATGATGGCGTGGGGCAGGCTGCGGCCGGCGAGAGTCAGAAGCTCTACGACCTCGTCGAACGAGGCGGAATCGCTCGCGCCCTCCGTGACGATCGGGAACAGCGGACGCAGCTCGCCGAGCTCCTGCGACTCCAGCTGGCTCTGGCGAGCGCGCATCCAGTTGCGGTTGCCCTGCACGGTGTTGATCTCGCCGTTGTGGGCGATCATGCGGAACGGCTGTGCGAGCGGCCACGACGGGAACGTGTTCGTCGAATAGCGCGAGTGCACGAGCGCGAGCTTCGTCGCGAAGCGCTCATCCGAGAGGTCGGGGTAGAACGGCTCCAGCTGGAGCGTCGTCACCATGCCCTTGTAGACGAGGGTGCGGCTCGACAGCGACGGGAAGTACGAGCCGAGTTCGCGCTCGGCCCGCTTGCGCAGACGGAACGTGAGGCGGTCGAGCGCGATGCCGGCGAGCAGTTTGCCGACGGCGTCGGTGCCGTGCGAGCGCACGAAGACCTGCTCGAAAGCGGGCGCGGCCTCCCGCGCCAGGTTGCCGAGGTGCTCCGGGTCGGTCGGCACATCGCGCCAGCCGATGATGACCAGACCCTCTTCGGTCGCGATGCGGCCGATGGCCTCCTTCTCGGCAGCGCGCTCGTCGGCGTCATTCGGGAGGAACGCCATGCCGACGGCGTACATGCCGACCGGCGGCAGGTCGAAATCGAGGACGGCACGCAGGAAGGCGTCCGGGATCTGGGTGATGATGCCGGCGCCGTCACCCGTACCCGCGTCGGAGCCGACGGCCCCGCGGTGCTCCAGGTGACGGAGCGCATCGAGCGCATTGGTGACGATGTCGTGGCCAGCTGT
The DNA here is from genome assembly GCF_011751865.2 of Salinibacterium sp. ZJ70. Lineage (GTDB taxonomy): Bacteria > Actinomycetota > Actinomycetes > Actinomycetales > Microbacteriaceae > Homoserinibacter. The sequence goes on from NZ_CP061770.1 coordinate 1,483,304, forward strand.
GCCACGCAGTGTCGCGACCATCGCGAGCCCGCACGCGTCCTTCTCGATGCGCGGGTCATACATCCCCTGCGCTTCGGGAACCGCGCTGAACCGCGCGTACGGGCCCGGCTGACCGGGCGGAGTCTGCAGCTTTCGAGAGAGTGCCATGGCAACCGTCCTCACGATGAATCGAGTGTGGGACGACGGCGGCCCAGCTAACTGAAGGGAATTCCGGGTCGGTATGGCGCAAGGCCCGGCGGTATCACGACGAGCGGAATGCTATCGCGATGAGGTGGAACCGCTTGTGGCGGCTGGTGCGGCGATCGCCTCGGCTCCATCGCCAGGCTCGTCCGAGTCCGTGTAGGTGTCTTCGGAGTGTACAACAACGGCAGGTTCCGGTCGGCGACCCGGCAGGTACACGTCGGGTTCGACTCCGGGGTGGCGGCGCGTCTGCACGTAGATGATGACCAGACCCAGCGCGATGGCGCCGAGCGCCGCCCACACGTTCGAGCGGAGGCCGAGGAACGTCTCGCTCGGGTCGAGGCGGATCGACTCCAGCCAGAACCGGCCGACGCCGTACCAGACGAGGTAGAGGCCGAGGACCTTGCCCCACTGCCAGAAGTCCTTGTTCTTGGCGACGATGAAGACGATGAGCGCGAAGCCCGCGAGGTTCCAGAGGATCTCGTACAGGAACGTCGGGTGGAAGAGCACATCATCCGGGATGCCGGTGGGGATGGCGGGGTTCGGGCGGGTGATCTCGAGGCCCCACGGCAGATCGGTGGGCAGGCCGAAGAGCTCCTGGTTGACCCAGTTGCCGAGGCGTCCGAACGCCTGCGCCACGAGGATGCCGGGGGCCATCGCGTCGGCGACCGACCAGAAGCGGAGACCGGTGAAGCGGCAGCCGATCCACACGCCGACGGCGCCGAAGATGAGCGCGCCGAAGATGGCGCCGCCGCCCTCCCAGATCGCCCAGACGCTGCCGGGCTGCGTGACGTCCCAGGTGTTCTTGCCTTCGCCGAAGAAGTCATCCGGGTGCGTGAGCACGTGGTAGAAACGCGCGCCGACGATGCCCAGGATGACGGCGAAGAACGTGACGTCGACGACGAGCCACGGCTCGGCGCCGCGTGCCGTCAGACGCTGGTTCGCGATGACGACCGCGAAGAAGATTCCCACGATGATCGCGAGCGCGTAGGTCGTGATCCGCAGCGTGAAATCGAGCTCCGCGCCCGGGATGAGGGCGCTGATCCACTCGCCGATCGGAATCGTGATCTGCTTCCAGTCGGGCGTGGGGCTGGGGATGCTGAAGGGCGCGGCGAACACGTGTGGAGTCTACTTTCCCTGAGACAGCTCGGATGCCACGCGGGCGACACCCGAGACACCGCCCTCGGCGAGAGCGGTGACGAGAACGGATCCGACGATAGCGCCGTCGGCGTAGGTGAGGACCTCGGCAACCTGATCGGCGGTCGAGATGCCGATGCCGACGCAGGCGGAGATCGTGTCGGGGCCGGTGGCACCGGCGTCACGCAGCCGCGAGACGAGTGCCCGGGCGTTCGCGTCGAGGTCGGCACGCGCACCGGTGATGCCCATGGTCGACACCGTGTACACGAAGCCGCGGCTCGTGGCCACGACATCCGAGAGACGCGCGTCGGAGGACGTCGGCGCCGCGAGGAAGACGCGGTCGAGCCCCGTGCGGTCGCTCTCGGCGATCCACTCGGCGGCGGAGTCGGGGGTGATGTCGGGCGTGATGAGTCCCGCTCCCCCGGCGTCACGCAGCTGGTCGGCGAACTTCGCGACGCCGTACTGCACGACCGGGTTCCAGTAGGTCATGACGAGCACGGGCGCGTCGACGCGACTGCGCACGCTCTCGACGGCCGTGAAGACGTCGCGTGTGCGGAAGCCGTTCGCGAGCGCCTGCTGGGTGGCCTTCTGGATGGCGAGGCCGTCCATGACGGGGTCTGAGTAGGGAAGACCGAGCTCGATCGCGTCGACGCCGTTCTCGACGAGGGCGACAGCGGCATCGATGCTCGTCTGCAGGTCGGGGAAGCCGACGGGCAGGTAGCCGATGAGGGCCCCGCCGTCGGTGCGGCGGATGGCAGCGTCGACGTTCACGCCTGGACCGCTCCTTCGTCGAACAGGCCGAACCAGCGTCCGGCGGTAGCCACATCCTTGTCGCCGCGACCGGAGAGGTTGACGAGGATGATCGCGTCGGGGCCGAGCTCCTTGCCGAGCGTGAGCGCTCCGGCGAGAGCGTGCGAGGACTCGATCGCGGGGATGATGCCCTCGGTGCGGGCCAGGAGCCGCAGAGCCTCCATCGCCTCGGAGTCGGTCGCCGGCAGGTAGATCGCGCGGCCCGCGTCCGCGAGGAACGCGTGCTCGGGGCCGACTCCCGGGTAGTCGAGGCCGGCGGAGATCGAGTGCGACTCGATCGTCTGGCCGTCCTCATCCTGAAGGAGGTAGCTGCGGGCACCGTGCAGCACGCCGGGGCGTCCGCGCTCGATGGTGGCGGCGTGGCGGTCGGTGTCGACGCCGTCGCCTGCCGCCTCGAAGCCGTAGAGCTTCACGGACGGGTCATCGAGGAAGGCGTGGAAGATGCCGATCGCGTTCGATCCACCTCCGACGCACGCGGCGACGGCATCCGGAAGACGTCCGGTGAGCTCGAGCACCTGGGCGCGCGCCTCTTCGCCGATGATCTTCTGGAAGTCGCGCACCATCGCCGGGAACGGGTGCGGGCCCGCCGCAGTGCCGAACACGTAGTTGGTGGTCTCGACGCTCGTGACCCACTCGCGGTACGCCTCGTTGATGGCGTCCTTGAGGGTGCGCGAGCCGGTCGTGACCGGGATCACCTCGGCGCCGAGAAGGCGCATGCGGGCGACGTTGAGCGCCTGGCGCTGCGTGTCGACCTCGCCCATGTAGATCGTGCACTCGAGCCCGAAGAGCGCTGCGGCGGTCGCGGTGGCGACGCCGTGCTGACCAGCTCCCGTCTCGGCGATCACGCGCGTCTTGCCGAGGCGCTTCGTGAGAAGCGCCTGGCCGAGCACGTTGTTGATCTTGTGGCTGCCGGTGTGGTTGAGATCCTCGCGCTTGAGGATGATGCGGGCGCCGCCCGCGTGCTCGGCGAAGCGGGGCACCTCGGTGATGATCGAGGGGCGACCCGAGTAGCTGCGGTGGAGCTCCATGAGCTCCGCCTGGAACGTCGGGTCGTTCTTCGCGGCTTCGTAGGCCTCGGCGATCTCGTCGACGGCGGCGATGAGCGCCTCGGGCATGAAGCGCCCGCCGTACTCGCCGAAGTAGGGGCCGGGCTGGTTGCGGTAGATGTTCTCGCTCATCCGGCGGCCAGGAACGACTCGAGGGTGGATACGGGGTCGTCACCCGTCACGAGGGCCTCGCCGATGAGCACCACGTCGGCGCCCGCGGCGCGATAGTGAGCCACGTCGGCGGGCGAGGTGACGGCCGATTCGGCGATCCGGACGACGCCAGCGGGGATCGAGTCCGCGAGGGTTCCGAACAGGTCGCGATCGAGCTCGAACGTCGACAGGTTGCGGGCGTTGACGCCCACGACCGACGCGCCGATCTCGAGCGCGCGGCTCACCTCGTCAGCCGAGTGCGTCTCGACGAGCGCCGTCATGCCGAGCTGCGTGATGAGCTCGTGCAGCTCACGGAGCTGCTGCTGTTCGAGCGCAGCGACGATGAGCAGCACGAGGTCGGCACCCGCGGCGCGCGCCTCGAACACCTGGTACGGCTCGGCGATGAAGTCCTTGCGGAGCACCGGGATGCTCACCGCGGCGCGCACATCACGCAGGTCGTCGAGCGAGCCGCCGAATCGGCGCTGCTCCGTGAGCACGCTGATGGCGCTCGCGCCACCTGTCTCGTACGAGACAGCGAGAGCCGCGGGGTCGCGGATCTCCGCAAGGGCACCGCGCGAGGGGCTCGCGCGCTTGACCTCGGCGATGATCTTCACCCGGTCCGCCGGCGCGAGCGCCGCGATGGCGTCGAGAGGCGCGGGCGCTGCCAGCGCAGCGGCCTCGACGTCGGCGAGGCTCAGCGCTTCACGTCGAGTCGCGGCGTCAGAGAGCGCGCCGGCGACGAGTTCGCTCAGCACGCTGTCAGTGGGCCTTCGGAGCGGACTTCGATCCGCCGACGCCGTAGCCGAGCTTGGCGAGCACCCATCCGACGAGGAGGCCCACGACGAGGAGGGCAGCCGAAGCCCAGACGAGCCAGGGCATGTCCAGGAAGAACGCGACGGTGCCGATGCTGAATGCGGTCAGCATGATGATCACCGCGACCCAGGCTGCGGGCGAGTGTCCGTGTCCGGGCGTGTCGGTCACGTGGGGTCTCCTTCTGCGTTGCGAAGCGGGCGGATGACGCCCGCGAACCCGCGAATGCGGGCGTGCTCAGTCTAGCGGGCGGGGGCGGTCGGATCGTCGCCGTCGCTCAGCGCGTCCCACTCCGCGACAGCGTCGGTGGTCGTGCCGTCGGCGGACTCCAGACGCGTGCGTGAGTACCTGCGGCCGGTGGCGGGCCAGCGGCCCGCTGTGAGCACGACGAGCAGGCCGATCACGATGATGAGCGCACCGAAGACGATGGCCATCCAAGGCCACGGCGTTCCTTCGACCGAGCTCACGAGCGCCGCGACCGATTCGGATCCGCTGATGCCGGTCGCCTCAGTGATGGCGGGGGCGGATGCGGCGACAGGGTCGCCGATCGTCACGAGCGTGAGACCGATGACCGCGACCCCGACGAGCGCTTCGAGAACCCCCAGGATGCGGCGGAAGAAGGGTCCGGCGATGGCGAGCGCCGCGACGACCGCGAGCGTCGTGAGAGCGAGAGGCGCGAGCCCTGCAGCGGCGATGTCGCCGCCGACCGTGAGCACGGGGTCATCTGTCCCGGCCGCAGCAGCGAGAGTCAGCGCATACCAGGGCTGCGACCACGCGAGGAAGACGAGCGCGCCGGCCAGAGCCGTCGCTGCCAGCAGCAGCCCTCTGATGCGTGACGGGGTCATCTCAGCCGATCCTCCGCATGGCGTTCGCCACCGCGACAGCGCGCAGCGGGGCGGCCGCCTTGTTGTGGGCCTCCTGGTGCTCGCTCTCGGGGTCGGAATCAGCCACGAGTCCCGCACCCGCCTGCACGTAGGCGGTGTCGCCGATGAGGGTCGCCGTGCGGATGGCGATCGCGAGGTCGGCGTCGCCCGCGAGGTCGAAGTAGCCCACGACTCCCCCGTACACGCCGCGCTGCGCGAGCTCCAGCTCGTCGATGATCTCGAGCGCGCGGGGCTTCGGCGCACCCGAGAGGGTGCCAGCCGGGAAGGTGGCCCGGAAGGCGTCGACCGAGGTGGCACCGGGGCGCAGATCGCCCTCGACGCTCGAGACGAGGTGCATGATGTGGCTGAAGCGCTCCACCTGCATGAACTCGGTCACCTCGACGCTGCCCGCGGTGCACACGCGCGACAGGTCGTTGCGGGCGAGGTCGACGAGCATGAGGTGCTCGGCGCGCTCCTTCGGGTCGGCGAGAAGCTCCTCGGCGAGCTCGATGTCGCGTTCCGGCGATGCGCCGCGCGGGCGGGAACCGGCGATCGGGTGCGTGAAGACGCGGCCCTGCTGCACCTTGACGAGCGCCTCAGGCGACGACCCGACGATCGCGTACGGCGATCCCTCGGGCGTCTCGAGGCTCAGCAGGTACATGTACGGGCTCGGGTTGAGGATGCGCAGCACCCGGTAGACGTCGAGCGGATCGGCGGTGAGCTCGTGCTCGAAGCGCTGCGAGATGACCACCTGGAAGACGTCGCCATCGCGGATGAACTCCTTCGAGCGCACCACGGCGTCTTTGAAGTCCTGCGGTTCGGTGCGCGGACGCGGCTGCGCCGCGATTCCGAGGTCGACCTCCGCGAGGCGCGCCGGCGACGGCTGCGCGAGAGCGGCCTGCAGCGCGTCGAGGCGCGCCTGGGCGTCATCCCATGCCTCGTCGGCGGACTGCACGCCATCGTTCAGCACGGAGGCGATCAGGGTTGCGGTGCCCGTGCGGTGATCGAGCGCGACGAGCTCCGACACGAACGAGAGCGCCTGGCCGGGAACCGGAACCTCCGCGGGAGGCACCGCGGGAAGGTTCTCGAGCTGACGCACCGCCTCCCAGCCGATGAAGCCGACGAGACCGCCCGTGAGCGGCGGGTGGCCCTCGCGCTTGGGGGTGCTCCAGCGCTCGTAGAGGCGTGCGACGGCCTCGAGGGGTGCGCTGGGCGCATCCGGTCCGAGCGCGCGTTCGGCGTCGAGCCCGTAGTCGATCCAGACGGCGCGGTCGCCGTCGGCATCCCGCACCTGGGTGAGCACACCGCGCGAGCCGACGCCCACGAAGGACCACCGCGACCAGATGCCGCCCTGCTCAGCCGATTCGAGCAGGAACGTGCCGGGGCGCGCATCCGCGACCTTCCGGTACACGCCGACGGGCGTCTCGCCGTCCGCGAAGAGCTCTCGAAGCACCGGGACGACGCGGTGACCCGCGGCGACGGCTGCGTCGAACTCGGCGCGCGGGGTGGTGGTCACGTCAGTCCTCCTCCGGGTTCCCGATGACGGGATCGAGCTGGTCGGCGTCGAAGCAGGTGCGATCGCCGGTGTGGCAGGCCGCGCCGATCTGCTCGACGCGAACGAGAAGCGTATCGCCGTCGCAGTCGAGTGCGGCGGACTTCACGTACTGCCGGTGGCCCGAGGTGTCGCCCTTGCGCCAGAACTCCTGCCGGCTGCGCGACCAGAAGGTCACCCGCCCCTCGGTGAGGGTGCGGCGCAGGGCCTCGGCATTCATGTACCCGAGCATGAGCACGTCGCCGGTGGCGTCGTCCTGGATGATCGCAGGAAGCAGGCCGTCGGCGGCGAACGTCGTGCGCGAGAGGATGTCGTCGACGTTCATCGGACCGGGATACCTTCGGATGCGAGGGCCGCCTTCACGTCGCCCACGGTGAGCTCGCCGTTGTGGAACACCGACGCTGCGAGAACGGCATCGGCGCCCGCGCGCACGGCAGGCGCGAAGTCGCGGGCCGCGCCCGCTCCCCCGCTCGCGATCACCGGAACGCTCGACAGCTCGCGCATGGCGCGCACGAGCTCCAGATCGAAGCCCTCCTTGGTGCCGTCGGCGTCGATCGAGTTGACGAGCAGCTCGCCCGCTCCGCGTTCGATCGCCTCACGCGCCCATTCGAGGGCGTCCCGGTCGGTCTCGGTGCGGCCACCGTGGGTCGTCACGACGAAGCCCGATGGTGTGCGCTCCGACCGCTTGACGTCGAGTGAGAGCACGCACACCTGCGAGCCGAAGCGGTCGGCGATCTCGCCGATGAGCTCGGGCCGCGCGATCGCCGCCGAGTTGACGCCGATCTTGTCGGCGCCGACACCCAGCAGTCGTGCGACATCCTCGGGGCTGCGCACGCCGCCTCCGACGGTGAGCGGGATGAACACATGCTCCGCCGTCTTCGTCACAGTGTCGTACATGGTGGCGCGGTCCTCGACCGTCGCCGTGACGTCGAGGAAGGTGATCTCGTCGGCGCCCTGCTCGAAGTACTTCGCGGCGAGCTCGACGGGGTCGCCCGCATCGCGGAGACCCTGGAACTTGACACCCTTCACGACTCGGCCGGCGGCCACGTCGAGACAGGGGATGACGCGGACGACGACGCTCATCAGATCCTCGCCGCGTGGATGGCGGTCACGAGGATCGCGCGCGCGCCGAGGGCGTAGAGGTCGTCCATCACCTGGTTCATGTCGCCACGGGGAACCATGACGCGCACGGCGACCCAGCCGCTGTCGCGCAGCGGCGAGACGGTCGGCGACTCGAGGCCGCCGGCGATCTTCGACGCCTCGTCGACGAGGTCAGCGGGCAGGTCGTAGTCGATGAGCACGAACTGACGCGCCACCATGACGCCCTGGATGCGACGACGCAGGGTCTCGATGCCCTCGATGCCTTCGCGCGCGGCGATCATCACGGCGGTCGACTGCAGGATGACGGGGCCGAAGATCTCGAGGCCCTGCTTCTTGAGCGTGGAGCCGGTCTCGACGACGTCGGCCACCGCATCCGCGACACCCAGACGCACCGCCGACTCGACCGCGCCATCGAGGCGCACGACCGTGGCGTTCACGCCGTTCGCCTCGAGGAAGTCGCGCACGAGCGCGTCGTAGCTCGTCGCGACGCGGCGACCCTCGAGATCCTGGAGCGTCTCGAACTCGCCGATCGGTCCCGCGAAGCGGAACGTCGACGCGCCGAAGTCGAGCGCATCGACCTCGATCGCCGGCGAGTGCGAGTCGAGCAGCAGGTCGCGGCCCGTGATGCCGACATCCAGGGCACCGGATCCGACGTAGGTCGCGATGTCGCGCGGGCGCAGGTAGAAGAACTCGACGTCGTTCCGAAGGTCGGAGACGATGAGCTCCTTCTGGTCGCGCCGGGTGGCGTAACCGGCCTCGCGGAGCATCTCGACGGCAGTCTCGGACAGCGTGCCCTTGTTGGGCACGGCGATTCTCAGCATGGTGGGACTTTCTGTTTGCGAACTCATGGCTGGGGGGTCATGGGTTCACAGATGTCGGTACACGTCCTGCAGGGTGAGACCCTTCGCAAGCATGAGCACCTGGAGGTGGTAGAGCAGCTGCGAGATCTCCTCGGCCGCTTCGGCATCCGACTGGTACTCGGCTGCCATCCAGACCTCAGCCGCCTCTTCGACGATCTTCTTGCCGATGGCGTGCACGCCCGCGTCGAGCTCCTGCACAGTGCGCGAGCCCTCAGGGCGCGCGACGGCCTTGGAGCTGAGCTCCTCGAAGAGGGCGTCGAAGGTCTTCACCTGTCAAGGTTACCGGGCGCGGGCCCGGTTACTTGACGTCGAGCAGGTCGATCACGAAGACGAGCGTGCGTCCGCCGAGTCGGTGACCGGAACCCGCGGGACCGTACGCCATGGCGGGCGGGCACACGAGCTGGCGACGACCGCCGACCTTCATGCCGGGGATGCCCTCCTGCCAGCCCTTGATGAGGCCCGACAGCGGGAACTGGATCGACGCGCCGCGGTCCCAGCTCGCGTCGAACTGCTCGCCGGTCTCGAAGTCGACGCCCACGTAGTGCACATCGACGGTCGCGCCGGGGTACGCCTCGGCGCCGGTGCCGACCTCGAGGTCGGTGATGACGAGGTCGGTGGGGGCTTCGCCCTCGATGAAATCGATCTCGGGCTTCGTCTTGTCAGTCATTGGTCCAGTCTCTCAGATGGGGCCGCCGGCTGCGCCGCGCGGACCATCCGGCAGATCACGAACTCGCTGATGGTGCGCGTCGGACGCTCGAAGCCGTCACGCCGGAAGCCGTTCCGTTCGTAGAAGGCGATCGCTCGGGCATTGTCACGCAGTACCCAGAGCACCAGCGGGCCTTCTCCTCGGACCGCATCGAACAGTCGCTGACCGACGCCCGAGCCGTGCAGAGCCGCGTCGACGTAGAGCGCCTTCAGCTGACGGGGCGCGAACGGACGATCCTCCTCGGAGGATTCCCCCACCCACGCGAATCCGACGATGCGGGAGTCGTGCTCGGCGACCCGGATGATGTCGTGGTGCTCCGCGCCGAGGGCGGCGCGCCACATGTCGCGGCGGGCGTCGAGATGCGCCTCTGAGAAGAAATCCGGCGGAAGCAGGTGAGCGTACGTCTGGCGCCAGGTCTCGACGTGCAGCTCGGCGAGCTCATCAGCGTCGCGAGGCGCAGCTGGTCGAACGGCGCCGGTCGTCATCATCGCCTCAGTGCGCGTGCGCGCCGAGTGCGGCGTCGCGGAGGCCCGTGATCGCGGCGTCGATGTCGGCGGCGCCGTAGACGGCGGAGCCTGCGACGAAGGTGTCCGCGCCCGCTTCGGCCGCGATCGCAATCGTGTCGAGGGCGATGCCGCCGTCCACCTGCAGCCACAGGTCGATGCCGTGGCGCTCGGACGCGGCGCGCAGGGTGCGCAGCTTCGGCATCATGTCGGGCATGAAGCTCTGGCCGCCGAATCCGGGCTCGACCGTCATCACGAGCACCTGATCGAACTCGGGAAGCAGGTCGAGGTAGGGCTCCACCGCGGTACCGGGCTTGAACGCGATCGACGCGCGCGACCCGATCGCGCGGATGCGGCGGGCGAGAGCGACGGGATTCTCGGTCGCCTCGGCGTGGAACGTCACCGAGAACGCACCCAGCTCTGCGTAGCCCGGGGCCCAGCGGTCGGCATCCGAGATCATCAGGTGCACGTCCAGCGGGATCGGCGAGACGCGCTGCACCGCCTCGACCATCTGGGGGCCGAACGTGAGGTTCGGCACGAAGTGGTTGTCCATGACGTCGACATGCACCCCGTCCGCGTTCCGGATGCGCTCCACCTCGGCCTGCATGTTCGCGAAGTCGGCGGACAGGATGCTCGGCTGGATGCGGGCGGTGGTCATGCCTCCACCGTAGTGAGGAGCTGGATGAACATCGCATCCGTTCCGTTGCGATGCGGCCACAGCTGGGCCGACTCCCCCGGGGCGAGCTGGAGTGGAGCGATCGCCACCCGCGAGAGCACCTCGGGTGTGTCGATGCGGCGCAGCTGCGGGTGGCGCTCGAGAGCGGCCTCCACCTGCGCGTGCGTCTCGTCCGGATGCGGCGAGCACGTCACATAGGCGAGGACGCCACCCGGCGCGAGAGCGGCGACCGCGGCGTCGATGAGCTGCGTCTGCAGCGCGACCAGGTCCGCCAGATCGGCGGCGGATTTGCGCCACCGCGCCTCAGGCCGGCGCCGCAGAGCCCCGAGCCCCGTGCACGGCGCATCGAGCAGGATGCGGTCGAAGCGCGCAGGCTCGTCGCCGAAGCGGCGACCGTCGCCCTCCACGACGACGGGTGCATCCGGACCATCGCCGAACACGGCGAGAGCGTTGCGCACGAGACCTGCGCGGGCGGGGACGACCTCGTTGGCCGTCAGGTGCGCGCCTCCGAGGTGTGCTTCGGCGGCGAGCAGGGCGGCCTTGCCCCCCGGGCCCGCGCACACGTCGAGCCACGACTCCCCCGCGGCGACGGGGCGCACACGGGTCAGCGCGAGAGCGGCGAGCTGCGAGCCCTCATCCTGCACCCGCACCCGACCGGCGGCGACCTCGGCGATGCGCGCAGGGTCGCCGCCCGTGGAGGCGAGTGCGACGGGAGACAGATGGCCCGGCTCGAACGTCTCGCCCGCGGCGAGCTCCGCGGCATCCGCGAAGCCCGGGAGTGCCGCGAAGGCGACACGGGGGGCGACGTTGTCGGCGGCGAGGAGCGCCTCGAGCTCATCGCCCGCGCCCTCCTGCTCGAGCGACGCGCGCAGTGCGCCGACGACCCAGGTCGGGTGGGCGTGCTCGACCGCGAGCCGCGCATCCCCCGAGAGCCCCTCGAGCGCGCGCTCGCGCCACGTGTCGGCATCCGACCGCGAGATGGTGCGGAGCACGCCGTTCACAAACCCGGCGGCCGAGCCCACGCGGGCCTTCTTCACGAGTTCCACAGCCTCCGACAGAACGGCGTGCGGGGCGACGCGCATGCCGAGCAGCTGGTGGGTGCTCATCCGCAGCACGCTGCGCACGGGTGCATCGAGCTTGGTGATCGGGCGCTTCGTCACGAGTTCGAGGATGCGGTCGTAGTAGCCCTGCATCCGCAGCGTGCCGTACACGATCTCGGTGGCGAAGCCGGCGTCGGCGCCGTCGAGCTTCGCGTCGCGGATGCGCACCGGCAGCAGGAGGTTCGCGTACGCGTCGCTCTCCTGAACAGCGTTCAGGACGTCGAAGGCCACCCGACGCGCGGGCTGGATGCGACTCATGCGAACACCGTCGCCTCGGCCGTGCGCCCACGCCACCAGTCGGCGGCATTCATCGCCTTCTTGCCAGCCGGCTGCACCTGGATCAGCTCGAGCGGCACGTCCCCCGTGCCGACATGCACCGCCCTGCCTCGGAGCGCGAGCACGCCGGGGGCAAGCGTGGGCGCATCGTGCGCGATCGCCGCCTCATGGATCTTGAAGCGCTCGCCATCGAGCAGCGTCGTGGCACCCGGCTCGGGCGTGACGCCCCGCATCCGGGCGAACACCTCGGAGGCCGGGCGCGTCCAATCGATCCGGCCGTCCTCGAGAGCGAGCTTCGGCGCGAGCGTCACCTCGCCGTCCTGCTCCGTCGATTCCGCTGTGCCTGCGGCGATGTCATCGACGACGCGCGCAAGCAGCTGCGCACCCGAGACGCTCAGCTGCTCGAGCAGGTGGCCTGCCGTCTGAAGGGCGCCGATGGGCGTCGCCTCCATCGCGAAGACGGGGCCCGCATCCAGCTCCTCCACGAGCTGGAACACGGCGGCACCCGACTCGGCGTCGCCGGCGATGATCGCCCGCTGCACGGGGGCGGCGCCGCGCCAGCGCGGAAGGAGCGAGAAGTGCAGGTTGATCCATCCGTGCTCGGGCGCGGAGAGGATCGGCTCCCGGATGAGGCCGCCGTACGCGACGACGACACCGAGATCCGCGTTCAGTGCGAGGAGCTCGTCTGCCACCGTCGACAGCCGGTTGGCCTTGATGACGGGCACCCCCGCCTCGTCGGCGAGATCGGCGACCGGCGTCTGCGTGAGCACGCGCTTGCGCCCCTGAGGGGCGTCCTCGCGTGTGACGACCGCCACGACCTCGTGCGGTCCGTCGAGAAGGGCGCGCAGGCTCGGGACAGCCGCGGAAGGACTCCCGGCGAAGACGATGCGAAGGGGCATCCTTCGATTCTGCCCTGCCCGCGCGGTTGAGACTGTCAGCCCTCTTCGAACGGCTCGGGATCGTCGAAGCGCGCACGCAGCGGCAGCACCTGGCGACCTTCGCGTTTCATGCCCGGCACGGGCTTGCGCCGGTTCGCGGCCTGCTTGATGATCTCGCCGCGCACGGCGCGAGCCACCGCGGCACCTGCGCCGTAGTCGAAGCGGATGATCGCGCGGGCTCTGCCCTCGACGACCCGCTCACCGAGCATCTGCGCCTCAGGAGGCAGAGCCTCACGCGCCGCGGCGACGGCGTCGGGGAACCCATCGAGCGTCGCCACCCGCACCGCAGGTGGGAACGAAAGCGCCCGGCGGTCCTCGAGCTCGGCACGCGCGAAGGCGACGACGTTGCCCGTTCCGAGAGCCGTGGCCAGGCGGCCGCCGACGCCCACGAGCATCACCTTCGCGTCGTCGGATGCGAGAGCCGCGGCGTCGGACCACCACCGCACGCAGTCCTCCGCGATGCGCAGCGTCTCGCGCGCCACCATCCGCTCGCCGTCGAGCAGCAGCACCGCGCGATAGCCGCCCGCTGCGATCGGCTCGGCACCGCGCGTTGCGACGACCAGCGCGGGCCGCGCGTCGACCTCGAGGATGCGGCGCTCACCGTCGGCGATCACGATGCGCGCGCCGGGGAAGGCGCGTCCGAGCTCATCTGCGGTGCGTACGGTGCCCGACCCCACCCGCGCGAGCTTCGACGAGCTGCAATCGGCGCAGCGGAAGGAGCGCTCGGGGACGCCGCACCACAGACACTCGGGCAGCGCCCCCTGCCGCGGCTGCCGCAGCGGGCCCGTGCATCGGCGGCAGCGTGCCGCCATCCCGCACTCGCCGCATTTGAGACCCGGCGAGTATCCCGGCCGCGCCACCTGCACGAGCACGGGGCCCTTCTTCACCGCCTCGGCGGCCTCTCGCCAGGCCATGCTCGGGATGCGCGCGTACTGGTCGGCTTCGGAGGTGTTGGCGTGCGCCGTGGCGACGACGCGCGGATGCCGAGGCCGCCTCGGTGCGAGCTCGGTGAGCCAGCCGAGCTCGACGAGCCTCTGCACCTCGGTGGTGCGGGTGTGCCCGGCGAAGACGAGGGCGCACCCCTGCTGCTCGCGGCGCACGAGGGCCGCGTCGCGAGCGTGCACGTAGGGCGCGAGAGGCTCCGACAGCAGCGGATCGCCGTCGTTCCAGATCGCGAGCAGGCCCAGGTTCGCGGAGGGCGCGTAGACGGCGGACCGGTTGCCGAGGATCACGACCGGCTGCTCCCCCATCGCCCGCAGCATGCCGCGGTAGCGCTCGGGATCGGGCTGGGAGGCGTCGATGCGCACGATGCGGTCAGCAGGCAGGATCGATGCGAGCACCGCCTCGACCTGTCGGGCGTCGCGGTGGTCGGGCACGACGAGAATCGCGGACGCTCCCCCGTGCACGGTGCGCGCGGCGAGTTGGCCGAGGGTGCGTGCCCAGCGCCCGACCCACACGTCGCCCACCTGCACGACCCCCGAATCGACCGACAGGGCCGAGCGCCCGCCCGCGAGCAGCGCGGCGATCGCGTCGGCGTCGTAGCCGTCGACGTCGGGCGCGTCGCCTGTGAGGGGCGCCGGGCCGAGCTTGCCGGCCTCGCGAGCCGCGAGCCAGGACTTCTCGACGCGCACCTGCCGCTTCGGGATCGCAAGTCGCAGCACGTCGATCGCGGAACCCGCGGCGCGGTCGGCGACGGCACGCGCCAGACGCCAGACCTCGGGACGCAGCACCTCGACCGTCGAGACGAGCGCATCGATGTCGGACAGAGGCCCGGGGAACTCCTGCTGCTCGGCGAGCTCCACGACGAAGCCCTGCGTCATCCGCTGCGCGCTGCGCAGAGGCACCGACACGCGCACACCCGGCACGACGCCCTGCATCCCCTCCGGGATGCGGTAGTCGAGCAGACGGTCGAGCTGCGGGAGCGGCGTCTCGAGGATGACGCGCGCGATCGTCGGCGGCTCAGCGCGCGAAGCGTCAGCCGCCTCCACGATCACAGTCCGGCAGCGCTGCGCAGATCGTCGACGCGGTCGGTGCGCTCCCACGTGAAATCGGGGAGCTCACGGCCGAAGTGACCGTAGGCAGCCGTCTGCGCGTAGATCGGCCGCAGCAGATCGAGGTCGCGGATGATCGCTGCGGGACGCAGATCGAACACCTCGCGGATCGCGCGCGTGATGTCCTCATCGGGGATGACTCCCGTGCCGAACGTCTCCACGTAGAGTCCGACGGGCGCCGCCTTGCCGATGGCATAGGCAACCTGCACCTCGAGGCGCTCAGCGAGGCCCGCGGCGACAGCGTTCTTCGCCACCCAGCGCATCGCGTAGGCCGCCGAGCGATCGACCTTCGACGGGTCTTTGCCCGAGAAGGCGCCGCCGCCGTGGCGCGAAGCTCCGCCGTAGGTGTCGACGATGATCTTGCGGCCCGTGAGGCCGGCATCGCCCTGCGGTCCGCCGATCTCGAAACGGCCGGTGGGGTTGATGTAGCGCTCGGCGTCGCGCCAGGGAAGATCGACGCGTTCGAGGACGGGCTCGACCACGAGTTCGAAGAGCTCGCGGCGGATCTGCTCGTTGGTGACCTTCGGCGAGTGCTGAGCTGACATGACGACGGTCTCGATCGTCTTCGGCGTGACGCCGTCGTAGCCGACCGTCACCTGCGTCTTGCCGTCGGGACGCAGGTAGTCCACGATCTCCTGGTGACGCACCTCGCTGAGGCGCTCGGCGAGGCGGTGCGCGAGCCAGATGGGAAGCGGCATGAGCTCGGGCGTCTCGCGGGTCGCGTAGCCGAACATGATGCCCTGGTCGCCGGCGCCCTGCTTGTCGAGGTCGTCGATGCTCGTGCCCTCGCGGGTCTCGAACGCAGAGTCGACGCCCTGTGCGATGTCGGGCGACTGGCCGCCGATCGACACCGAGACGCCGCAGGAGCGCCCGTCGAACCAGACATCCGAGGAGTCGTAGCCGATATCGGTGATGCACTTGCGCACGATCTGCGGGATCTCGACATAGCCGCTCGTGGTGACCTCACCAGCGACGTGCACGAGTCCGGTGGTCACGAGAGTCTCGACCGCGACGCGTGCGCGAGGGTCGACCCTGAGGATCGCATCGAGGATCGAGTCGCTCACCTGGTCGCAGAGCTTGTCCGGGTGCCCCTCGGTGACGGATTCGGAGGTGAAGAGACGCAGAGAAGTGCTCACGGACAGCCTGTTTCAGTGTTTCGGAGGGGGTGGGTCAGCGGACGACGTCGAGGATCGCATGGGCGACCTCGAGCTTCGTACCCCGGGACTCGGTCACTATATCGCCCGCCTGCGACAGGATGACGATGCTGTTGCTCTCGGTTGCGAAGCCCTCGCTCCAGCCGACCCTGTTGAGGACGAGAAGGTCGCAGCCCTTGCGCGCGATCTTGGCGCGGCCGAGGGCGATGAGGGTGTCGTCGTCGGGCTCGGTCTCGGCGGCGAAGCCGATCACCAGCTGCTCGCGCGGGCGCGCCGCGGCGAGCTCGGCGAGGATGTCGGGGTTCTTCACGAGACGAAGCACGAGCTCGTCGCCCTGCGTCTCCTTCTTGATCTTGGCGTCCGCGACGGTCTCGGGACGGTAGTCCGCGACAGCCGCGGCCATGATGACGATGTCGGCAGAGGCGGCCTCGTCGCGCATCGCATCACGGAGCTGCGCGGCGGTCTCGACCTGGCGGAGCGTGACCCCCAACGGGGCGGGCACCTCGAGGTGCGCCGCGACGAGGACGACATCGGCGCCTCGAGCGGCAGCTGCCTGCGCGAGTGCGACGCCCTGCTTGCCGCTCGAACGATTGCCGAGGAACCGCACGGGGTCGAGCGGCTCGCGGGTGCCGCCGGCGCTCACGACGATCCGCCGACCGACGAGGTCCCGCGGTCCGACGAGGGCGAGAGCCGCCTGCGCGATCTCGACGGGCTCGGCCATGCGGCCCACACCCGAATCGGTGCCGGTCAGCTGGCCCGAGGCGGGGCCGACGATGTGGACGCCGCGTGAACGGAGCGTCTCGATGTTGTGCTGCGTCGCCGGGTTCTGCCACATCTCGGTGTGCATCGCCGGCGCGACCACGAGAGGCGCCTCGGAGGCGAGGATCGTCGTGCCGAGCAGGTCGTCGGAGAGGCCCGCGGTGATCTTCGCGAGCGTGTTGGCGGTCGCCGGAGCGACCACGATCAGGTCGGCGGACTGGCCGAGTGCGACGTGGCGCACCTCGGCGACACCCTCGAAGAGCTCCGTCTGGACCGGGTTGCGGCTGATCGCCTCGAGCGTCGGACGACCGACGAACTCGAGCGCCGACCGCGTCGCGACCACATGCACGTCGTGTCCGCGGCGAACGAACTCGCGCACGACGCCGACAGCCTTATACGCAGCGATGCCGCCGGCGATGCCGACGACGATGCGCAACGCGTCACCCATGGGCGCGACGACGATCGAGAGGGATCAGTCGGCGAGAGGCGCGAGGACGAGCTTGTCCTCGTTGATCTCGTGGAGCGCGACCGACAGCGGCTTGTCGTCGATCGTCGAGTCGACGAGCGGGCCGACGTTGTCGAAGAGCGAGCCCTCGTGCAGGTCGGCGTAGTAGTCGTTGATCTGGCGAGCGCGCTTCGACGCGAAGATCACGAGCTGGTACTTCGAGTCGACACGCGACAGCAGTTCGTCGATCGGCGGGTCGATGATTCCCTTGTTATCAGCCATTGGGGAGCTCCTCACGTTCGCGTGCGCGCGGAATCGTTCCGGGCACTGCCAGCAATTCTACGACGTCCTGCGCCGCTCGGCTGACTTCATGGTTGACGATCTTCACATCGAACTCGTCCTGGGCGGCGAGTTCGACCTTCGCGGTCTCGAGACGGCGGGTCTGTTCGGCGGGCGATTCGGTGCCGCGGCCGGTCAGCCGGCGCACGAGCTCCTCCCACGACGGGGGCAGCAGGAACACCAGAAGCGCCTCCGGCATCGCCTTCTTGACGGCGCGAGCGCCCTGCAGGTCGATCTCGAGCAGCACGCTGCGGCCCTCGCGGATCGCGGCATCGATCGGCGGACGCGGGGTGCCGTAGCGGGAGGCGTTGTGCACGGTCGCCCACTCGAGGAACTCCCCCGCCTCGACCATCCGATCGAACTCGGCGTCGGAGAGGAAGTAGTAGTGCTTGCCGTCGATCTCGCCCGGACGCGGCGCGCGCGTCGTCGCCGAGATGCTGAGGTGCACGTCGGGGTAGTTGTCACGGATATAGGCCGAGACGGTGCCCTTGCCGACCGCGGTCGGCCCGGCGAGCACGACGAGGCGGCTCTCGGAGCGGCGCGCGGCGCCTTCGCGCGCGGTGAGCCAGGCGTCGAGCTTGACGCGCTGGCGCGCACCGAGCCCGCCGACGCGCTTCGCCTCGGCGATCCCGAGCTCATCCATGATGCGGGCGACACGCGTGGGGCCGATGCCCGGGATGCTCGTGAGCAGCTCGCGCACGCGCAGGGTGCCTTCGGGAGACGACGGGTCGGCCCACGCGGCGTGAGCGACATCGAGTGCGCGGCGCTCGCGCTTGTGCACGGACGCCTTCACAGCAGCCCGCGCGCGGCGCGCGGCCACGGCGGCACGCCCTGCGGCAGCGCGATCGACCTCCGGCATCGTCACTTCGCCCACGTTGCCACCTCGTCATTCGCCTGCGCGATCGCCTGGGCGATGCCGTCGGGGCCGGCACTCAGGATGCTGCGCGACACGGATGCGAGCACTCCCCCGATGGCCGAGCCGAAGAGCGCGGGGCCATCCGCGAGCACGGCACCCTGCGCCCCGAACCCGGGCGCGAGGATGATGAGGTTCTGCAGCTGCTCGGCACTGAGTCCGAGTTCGGAGAACGAGATCGTGGCGCCGACGACGACGCCTGCCGTTCCGGAGCGCTCCGAGGCCTGGCGCACGATCGACGCCGCGATGGTCTCGCCCGAGCCGTCGCGCTGCGCCTGAATGGCCGCGCTCTCCGGGTTCGAGGTCGCCGCGAGCACGAAGACGCCCTTATCGACTGCCTCCGCACGTGCGAGCACGCCGTCGAGCGAGCCGAAGCCCTGATAGGCGACGGCCGTCATCGCGTCGGCCTCGAGCGAGCCGCCGGGCGTGAGCCACGCCTCGCCGTACGCGTCCACCGTCGATCCGACGTCGCCGCGCTTCGCATCGGCGATCACGAGGAGGTCCGCCGCTCGAGCCGCGGCGAGAACCTCCTCGAGAGCCGCATAGCCGGCCGCGCCGTGGCGCTCGAAGAACGCCACCTGCGGCTTGACGACCGCGACGCGACCCGAGGCCGCATCGACGACGCGCAGACCGAACTCCCGCACGCCTGCCGCGTCATCCGTCAGCCCCCACTCCGCGAGCAGGGGGCTGTGCGGATCGATGCCGACGCACAGCGGACCGCGCTCCGCAATCGCGGCGCGGATCCGATCAGCGAACCCGTTCGTCATCCGGCCGCTCGCACGCGTGCGGCGCGGTCGGCGGCGTAATCCTGGAGGCTGCGGACGCTCACCGGCTGGTTGCGTGACTCAAGCGATCCCACGGCCGCGCCGAGCAGGGCGATGGTCGTGAAGAGCGGCTTGTCGGCGGCAACGGTCGCGGTGCGGATCTCGAGGCCGTCAGCGCGCGCGCTGCGACCGCTCGGCGTGTTCACGACGATGTCGATCTTCCCGGCGTTGATGAGGTCGACGACCGTCTCCTCGCCGCCCTGACCCATCGAGAACTTCTGCACCGTGGCGACGCGGATGCCGTTGCGGGCGAGCACCTCGGCGGTGCCCTCCGTGGCGACGATGTCGAAGCCGAGCTGCTGCAGACGCAGCACCGGGAGCACGATCGCGCGCTTGTCGCGGTCGGCGACCGATACGAACACCGTTCCCGAGTCCGGGAGTCCGCCGTAGGCGGCATCCTGGCTCTTGGCGAAGGCACGCGGGAAGTTCGCGTCGATGCCCATGACCTCGCCGGTGGAGCGCATCTCCGGGCCGAGCACCGAGTCGACGACGTGACCGTCGGTCGTGCGGAAGCGCTTGAACGGCAGCACGGCCTCCTTGACGGAGACGGGGGCGTCGAGCGGCACGTTCGCGCCGTCCTGCTCCGGGAGCAGGCCCGAGGCGACGAGCTCGTCGATCGAGCTGCCGGTCATGATGAGCGACGCCGCCTTCGCGAGCGGGATGCCGAGCGCCTTCGAGACGAACGGCACCGTGCGCGAGGCGCGGGGGTTCGCTTCGAGCACGTAGAGCACGCCCGCGCCGATCGCGAACTGCACGTTGAGGAGCCCCCGCACGCCGATGCCCTCGGCGATCTTGCCGGTCGCGTCGACGACGCGATCGAGAACCGCGCGGCCGAGCGTCACGGGCGGGAGGGTGCAGGCGGAGTCGCCCGAGTGGACGCCCGCCTCCTCGAGGTGCTCCATGATGCCGCCCACGTAGAGACGCTCGCCGTCGTAGAGCGCGTCGACGTCGATCTCGACCGCGTCATCCAGGAAGCGGTCGACGAGCAGCGGCGACTCGGGCGCGATGATCGCCTGATCCTTCATGCGCTCGAAGTAGTCGCGCACGCTCGGGGTGTCGTAGATGATCTCCATGCCGCGTCCGCCGAGCACGTAGCTCGGACGCACGAGCACCGGGTATCCGATGCCCTCGGCGATCTCGACCGCGCTCTCGACATCGACGGCGGTGCCGTTGCGCGGCGCGGACAGCTGCGCACGGTCGAGGATCTCGGAGAACAGCCCGCGCTCCTCGGCGAGGTCGATCGCGCTCGGGCTGGTGCCGAGGATCGGGATGCCCGCCGCCTCGAGGCCCTTGGCGAGACCGAGGGCTGTCTGGCCGCCGAGCTGCACGACGACGCCCACGAGCTCACCCGACTGGGATTCGGCGTGGATGACCTCGAGCACGTCTTCGAGCGTGAGCGGCTCGAAGTAGAGACGGTCGCTCGTGTCGTAGTCGGTGGAGACCGTCTCGGGGTTGCAGTTGATCATGATCGTCTCGAAGCCCGCGTCGTGCAGGGCGAACGAGGCGTGCACGCAGGAGTAGTCGAACTCGACGCCCTGACCGATGCGGTTGGGGCCGGAGCCGAGGATGACGACCTTGCGCTTGTCGCTCGGGGCGACCTCGGTCTCGAGGTCGTAGCTCGAGTAGTGGTACGGCGTGAGGGCAGGGAACTCGCCCGCGCACGTGTCGACCGTCTTGAAGACGGGGCGCACGCCCGCGGCCCAGCGCTGCTCGCGCACATCCTGCTCGGCGAGGCCGCGCAGCTCGGCGATCTGCGCATCCGAGAAGCCGTGATCCTTCGCGAGGCGGAAGAGCGACTCGTCGAGCACGTCGGCGGCCGCGATCTGGTCTGCAACCTCGTTGATGAGCACGATCTGGTCGATGAACCAGGGGTCGATCTTGGTGGCTTCGAAGACCTCCTCGACGGTGGCCCCCAGGCGCAGCGCCTGCTGCACGCTGATGATGCGGCCGTCGGTGGGCGTCTTCGAGATCTCGAGGAGCTCCTCCTTCGAGTGCGTCTGCTCGCCCCAGTGGAAGCTCGATCCGCGCTTCTCGAGCGAACGGAGCGCCTTCTGCAGCGCGGTCGAGTAGTTGCGGCCGATCGCCATCGCCTCGCCGACCGACTTCATGGTGGTCGTGAGGGTGGCATCCGCGGACGGGAACTTCTCGAACGCGAAGCGCGGAACCTTGACGACGATGTAGTCGAGGGTCGGCTCGAACGAGGCCGGGGTGACCTTCGTGATGTCGTTGGGGATCTCGTCGAGGCGGTAGCCGATCGCGAGCTTCGCGGCGATCTTCGCGATCGGGAAGCCCGTGGCCTTCGACGCGAGCGCCGACGAACGCGACACGCGCGGGTTCATCTCGATGACGATGACGCGACCGTCTGCGGGGTCGATGGCGAACTGGATGTTGCAGCCGCCGGTGTCGACACCCACGCGGCGGATGATGTCGATGCCGATGTCGCGCAGGTTCTGGAACTCGCGGTCGGTGAGGGTGAGCGCCGGCGCGACGGTGATGGAGTCGCCCGTGTGCACGCCGACGGGGTCGACGTTCTCGATCGAGCAGACGACGACCGTGTTGTCGGACGTGTCGCGCATGAGCTCGAGCTCGTACTCCTTCCAGCCGAGGATGGACTCCTCGAGGAGCACCTCGGTGGTGGGCGACTGGTGCAGGCCGTCACTGACCATGCGCACGAGCTCGTCCTGCGTGTACGCGAAGCCGGAACCCAGGCCGCCCATCGTGAAGGAGGGTCGCACCACGAGCGGCAGACCGAGATCCTCGGCGGCCTCGAGGGCCTCCTCGAGCGTGTGCACGACGTACGACTTGGCGACGTCGGCGCCCGCCTCGAGCACGAGATCCTTGAAGAGCTGGCGGTCTTCGCCCTTCTTGATGGCTTCGACCTTCGCGCCGATGAGCTCCACGCCGTGCTTGGCGAGGATGCCGGCTTCGTCGAGAGCGATCGCGGCGTTGAGGGCCGTCTGACCACCGAGGGTCGGCAGGATCGCGTCCGGCTTCTCCTTGATGATGATCGCTTCGAGGATCTCGTTCGTGATCGGCTCGATGTAGGTCGCGTCGGCGAAGTCGGGGTCGGTCATGATCGTGGCCGGGTTCGGGTTCACGAGGATGACGCGCACTCCTTCGCTGCGCAGAACGCGGCACGCCTGGGTGCCGGAGTAGTCGAATTCGGCGGCCTGTCCGATGACGATCGGGCCGGACCCGATGACGAGGACGCTGTTGATGTCGGGGCGCTTAGGCACTAGTCGTTCTTCTTCGCGATGTCAGCCGCGACCATGTCGCGGAACCGGTCGAACAGGTAGTTGGCGTCGCGGGGTCCCGCGGCGGCTTCGGGGTGGTACTGCACGGAGAACGCCGGGATGTCGAGCGCACGCAGGCCCTCGACGACGTTGTCGTTGAGTCCCACGTGGCTCACCTCGAGACGACCGTAGCCGTGAGGGCTGTCGATGATCCCCTCGGTCGGCGCGTCGACGGCGAAGCCGTGGTTGTGGGCCGTGATCTCGACGCGGCCCGTCGACTTGTCGAGCACCGGCTGGTTGATGCCGCGGTGGCCGAACGGCAGCTTGTAGGTGCCGAGGCCGAGCGCACGACCGAGCAGCTGGTTGCCGAAGCAGATGCCGAAGAACGGCAGCTTCTCATCCAGCACACCGCGCAGCAGCTCGACGTGTCCGTCGCTTGCCGCAGGGTCGCCCGGTCCGTTCGAGTAGAAGACGGCGACGGGCTCGATCGCGAGGATCTGCTCGAGCGTGACGTCCTGCGGGAGCACGTGCACCTCGAATCCGCGGTCGGCGAGGTTGTCGACCGTGGACTGCTTGACGCCGAGGTCGAGCACGGCGAGGTTGCCGAGTCGCTCGCCGCGGGCCGGAGTCACCGTGGCGATGTCGACCGACACCTGCGAGGAGAGGTTCTGTCCGGCCATGGATGCGGCCGCGCGCACGATCTCGAGCTGCTCGTCGGCGGAGAGCGCCGCGTCCTCACCCGAGAAGATGCCGGCGCGCATCGATCCGGCGTCGCGCAGGCGGCGCGTCACCGCGCGGGTGTCGATGCCGCTGATGCCGACGACGCCGTTGCGCTCGAGGTCGTCATCGAGCGATCCGGTCGCACGGAAGTTGGAGACGACGCGGCTGGGGTCGCGGACGACATAGCCTGCCACCCAGATGCGACGCGACTCCGGGTCTTCGTCGTTGACGCCGGTGTTGCCGATGTGGGGCGCCGTCATGACGACGATCTGCCCGGCGTAGCTGGGGTCGGTGAGGGTCTCCTGGTAGCCGGTCATGCCGGTGGCGAAGACGGCCTCGCCGAGGGTGCGCCCGCGCGCGCCGTAGGCACGTCCCGTGTAGCGGGTCCCGTCCTCCAGGACGAGGACGGCTGCGTCGGTCTGGGTCATTCTGAAGCCTTCTCTGCAGGGTTTGCGGTGGATGCCTCCGCTTCGGCGCGCGCGGCGGCGAGAGCGGTCGGCGAGAGTGCGGTGAGCGCGTCGAGGAGCACCTGAGGGTCGTCGCCGCGGAAGTAGCTGTCGACGAGGGTCTCCCCCAGCGTCCAGCGCACGAACACGAGCTGCCCGTCGCCGACGCTCTTGTCGATCGTCCACGACGCGAGTCCGACACCGGAGATGTCGTCGGTCGGGATGAACGCGGGCACGTTGCCCGCGAGGGTCAGAACGAGGCCGCCGCGCGTGAGCTCGAGGAGAGCCTTGGCGCGGAATCCGAGCCCACCCACGACCACGCGCTCGAGCGGGTTGTCGGCGAGGGTCGTCGCCACATAGAGGGCCTTCTCGGTGCGCAGCACATCGCCGACCTCAGCGGGAGCGACCGGGACGACATCGAGGTGCACCTGTCGCTTGCGGCGGTTGCGCCATCCGAGCCACATGAAGGCGAGCGCGATCAGCAGCATGCCGCCGATCACGAACGCGGGCCAGAAACGGTCAAGCATGAGAGACCTCCTCAGCGGGTCGGAGCTCGCCGTCGAGCACGGTGGGCACGCCGCCGTGGATCGTGGCGACGACTCGGCCGGGAAGCTCCCGGCCGAAGAACGGGGAATTGACGCCCTTGCCCTTGAGGTGGGCGACATCGAAGATGCTCGACGCCGACGGGTCGATGAGCGTCAGGTGTGCGGGGCTGCCGACCTCGAAGGGCGCGTCGTAGCCGTCGAGGCGGCCGATCTCGGCGGGCGTGCGCGACAGCACACGCGCCACGTCAGCCCATCCGATGAGCCCCGTGTCGACCATCGAGGCCTGCACGACCGAGAGCGCGCTCTCGAGGCCGACCATCCCGAACGACGCCTCCTGCCACGCGCACTCCTTCGTCTCGACGGGGTGCGGAGCGTGGTCGGTCGCGACGATGTCGATCGTGCCGTCGGCGAGGGCGGCGCGCAGGGCGAGCACATCCTCATCGCGACGCAGCGGCGGGTTGACCTTGAAGCGCGCGTCATACCCGCGCGTGTACGGCCCCACCCCGCCGGAGTCGGCGATGAGCTGCTCGGTGAGGAGGAGGTGGTGAGGGGTGACCTCGGCCGTCACGGCGATGCCGCGGGCCTTCGCCCAGCGGATCACCTCGACACTGCCGGCGGTCGAGAGGTGGCAGATGTGCAGACGAGCGCCCACGGCATCCGCGAGCAGCACGTCGCGCGCGATGATCGACTCCTCAGCGACCGCGGGCCAGCCCGCGAGGCCGAGCTCGGACGCGAGCGCGCCCTCGTTCATCTGCGCACCCTCGGTGAGACGCGGGTCCTGGGCGTGCTGGGCGATGACGCCGTCGAACGTCGAGACGTACTCGAGCGCGCGGCGCATGAGCTGCGAGTCGTGCACGCACTTGCCGTCGTCGCTGAAGACGCGCACCTGTGCGCGCGACGTCGCCATCGCGCCGATCTCGGAGAGACGCTCGCCGGCGAGCCCGACGGTCACCGCGCCGATCGGGCGCACCGTCGCATACCCGTACTGCGCACCGAGCGAGGCGACCTGCTCGACCACGCCCGCGGTGTCGGCGACCGGCGACGTGTTCGCCATCGCGAAGACCGCCGTGAAGCCGCCCGCCGCGGCGGCGCGGGTGCCCGTGAGCACCGTCTCGCTGGCTTCGAAGCCGGGTTCGCGCAGGTGCGTGTGCAGGTCGACGAGACCCGGGAGCGCGACGAGGCCGTCGGCGTCGATGCGCTGGGCGCCGCTCGCCGAGAGTCCCGTTCCCCGCTCGGCGATCCGGCCGTCTGCGACGACGAAGTCGGTCGTCGTGCCGTCGGGGAGGCGCGCTCCCGTGATGAGCAGGTTCGTCATTCCGCAGCCTCCCGCGGGTTTCCACCTGAGAGCACGAGGTAGAGCACCGCCATTCGAATCGACACCCCGTTGGTGACCTGGTCGAGCACGACCGCCTGAGGCGAGTCCGCCGCCGATGCCGCGATCTCGAGTCCGCGGTTCATGGGTCCGGGGTGCATGACAATCGTATCCGTGCCGAGGCGGCGGAACCTGTCGTCGCCGAGACCCCACTGGTTCGAATACTCCCGCTCGTGCGGGAAGAACGCGGCGTGCATGCGCTCCTGCTGCACGCGCAGCATCATGAGCACATCCGGCTGGGCGTCGATCGCGGCATCGAAGTCGCTGCCGAACTCGACCGGCCAGGTCTCGACGCCCACCGGGAGCAGCGTGCGCGGCCCCACCAGGCGCACGTTCGCGCCCAGGGTCGTGAGCAGCCAGACGTTCGCGCGGGCGACGCGCGAGTGCAGGATGTCGCCCACGATCGTCACGTTGAGACCGTCGAGGCCTCGTCCGCGCGAGTCGGCCCCGAAGAGCTTCTTGCGCATCGTGAACGCGTCGAGCAGGGCCTGCGTGGGGTGCTGGTGGGTGCCGTCGCCCGCGTTGACGATCGCTGCGTCGATCCAGCCCGCCTCCGCGAGCAGCTGCGGGGCACCCGATGCGGAGTGCCGCACGACGACGGCGTCCACGCCCATCGCGGCGATCGTCTGCGCGGTGTCCTTGAGGCTCTCGCCCTTCGAGACGGAGGAGCCCTTCGCGCTGAAGGTGATGACGTCGGCCGAGAGGCGCTTCGCTGCCGCCTCGAAGCTCAGTCGCGTGCGCGTCGAGTCCTCGAAGAACAGATTCGCGACCGTCTTGCCGCGCAGCGTCGGGAGCTTCGGAACGGCGCGCGTCGCGACGTCGGCCATGTCCTCAGCCACGTCGAGGATCTCGAGTGCCTGCGCGCGGCTCAGGTCGCCGGTGGAGAGCAGGTGCTTCATGCGCCGCCTTCGATCGAGACGGAATCCTCGCCGTCGCTCTCCGCAAGTCGCACGAAGATGCGCTCGGAGGACGCGGTGGGAAGATTCTTGCCGACGAAGTCGGCGCGGATCGGGAGCTCACGGTGGCCGCGGTCGACCAGCACAGCGAGCCGCACCGCACGCGGGCGCCCGAGGTCGCCGATGGCATCCAAGGCAGCTCGGATCGTGCGGCCCGAGTAGAGGACATCGTCCACGAGCACGACGGTCTTGCCGTCGATGCCGCCGGGCGGAAGCACCGTGGGGCTCGGGGTGCGCGTCGGGTGGCGATCCAGATCGTCGCGGTACATCGTCACGTCGAGCGTTCCCACGACACCGGAGCCCGGCTCGAACCCGTCGAGCAGCTCGCCGATGCGGTGGGCGAGAACCACGCCGCGCGTCGGGATCCCGAGGAGGACGAGATCCGAACCGCCTCGATTGGACTCGAGGATCTCGTGTGAGATGCGCGTCAGGGCGCGCGTGATGTCAGCCTGCTGCAGCACGACTCGTGCCGGCATCCTGACCTCCTTCCCCGCCTCACAGGACGGAATTTAAAGGTGGTCGTGAATCCGCTCCGGAATCGGAGCGCTCTGGGTTCGAGGATACCCGATGCGGAGCGTCAGCCCCAGCGGCGCGCGAACCAGCGCTCGAGAAGTCCGATGAGGGCATCCGTCGCCTTGCCGAGCACGGCGAGCACGATGATCGCGAGGAAGATCCGATCCACGCGGCCGTTGTTGCCGGAGTCGTTCAGCAGGAAGCCGAGTCCCATGGCGCTCGCAAGAAGCTCCGCGGCGACGAGGAACAGCCACGACTGGGCGAGAGCGAGACGGAGGCCGCTCACGAGCGCCGGCAGGACCGCCGGAAGCTGCACGGTCGTCAGCAGTCTGAGTGGGTTGAGACCATACGCACGGCCCAGCTCGACGAGGTGCGGATCCACGTGACGCAGCGCGATCGAGAGCGTGGTCAGCACGGGGAAGGTCGCGCCGATCGCGATGAGGATGATCTTCGGCGCTTCGCCGATGCCGACGTAGAGCACGAGAAGCGGCACCCACGCGAGAGAGGGCACGGCACGCAGGGCGCCGAGCAACGGCGAGAGCAGGATGCTCGCGGTGCGCGAGAGCCCGACGAGCGAACCGAGCACGATGCCGATGAGGGCGCCGATCAGGAAGCCCTGGAAGACCCGCTGGGTCGAGATCGCGATGTGGCGCCACAGCTCTCCCGTCTGGGCGAGCTGCACGGCCGCGGTGACGACGTCACCGGGAGACGGCAGGCGATACGAGGGGATGTCGCCGAACGCGGTCACACCCCACCAGGTTGCGAGGATCGCGACAGGGATGAGCGCACCGCCCGCGATGCCCCACCAGCGGCGCTCCGCGAGCGGGCGACGCGCGGTGAGCCCGGCACCTGCGGCCGAGTAGCCGTAGGTGCTCACGAACTGGTGCGCCGGAGTGGCGCCCTCCGTCGGAGAGGGCGCCACTCGGGGCTTCTGTACGGTGCTCATCGCCGGTCGTTCGACTTCCTCAGAGCGCGTTCGGGTCGGCGGCCTGGGCGAACTTCGGCTCGAGGAGAGAGCTGAGCGCCGTGTCGATGAGCTCCTGGCTCTGCACGTCACCTGACTCGACGAAGATCGGGCCGATGACCTTCAGCACGTCGAGCTGGGCGTCACCGGGAACCGGGTCGACGTCGAGGTTCGTGCGGTCGGCGATCACGGCCGTGGCGACGGCGATGTCGATGCCCGCGACATCCGCGAGGATCTGCGCGGTCTCCTCGGGGTTCTCCTTCGCCCAGGCGCGCGCCTTCTCGTAGGCGTTGACGACGAGCTGCGCGAGGTCGGGGCTGTTCTTCAGGAACGTCTCGGTCGCGTTGAGGAAGCCGTAGCTGTTGAAGTCGATGTTGTCGTAGATGATCTTCGTCGCGCCGGCTTCGACGCTCGTCGACAGCAGCGGGTCGAGTCCCGACCACGCGTCGACGGCGCCGGCCTCGATGGCCGCCTTGCCGTCGGCGTGCTGGATGTTCTCGACGACGACCTCGTCGAGGCCCACACCGTGCTCCTCGAGGGTCTGCAGCAGGAAGAAGTACGGGTCGGTGCCCTTCGTCGCAGCGATGTGCTTGCCACGGAGCTCCTCGACCGACGTGATCGGCGAGCCGGCGGGCACCAGCAGAGCGGACCAGTTGGGCTGGCTGTAGATGTCGATGACCTGAATCGGCGAGCCGTTCGAGCGCGCGAGGAGCGCCGCCGATCCGGCGGTCGAGCCCACATCGATGGCGCCAGCGCGAAGCGCCTCATTCGCCTTGTTGGATCCGGCCGACTGCACCCAGTTGACGGTGACGTCGTCGCCGAGCGCCTCCTCGAGCCAGCCCTGGTCCTTGATGACGAGGCTCAGCGGGTTGTAGGTGGCGAAGTCGATGTTGAGAACGGTCGAGCTCCAGCCCTTCTCGGACTCCTCGCCGCTCGCAGCGGCCTCGTTCTCCCCGGCGACGCAGCCCGTGAGGGCGAGGGCGGCGGCGGTCGCGGCCGCGGCGACGGCCAGAATGCGCTTGCTGATCATGTGAAGTCCTCGGTGTGTGGGGGTGGAAAGGGTGGTGGTGCGGCGGTCAGCCTGCGAGGCGCTTCGCGCGCTGCTGCTTGATCGCCTTGGTGAGGTAGTTCTCGGGGTGGTGGCTCTCGACGCCGAGCAGCGTGAGCAGCTCAGCGCGCAGAACCGCCAGGTGGGCGTCGCCGCGGTCGCGGGGGCGCTTCTTGCCGACCTCGAGCACACGGCGGATGGTCGCGCCGGGCGCGCCGTCGTCCGAGCCGAGGAGAACGATCCGGTCGGCGAGCTGGAGCGCCTCATCCACGTCGTGCGTGACGAGGATGATGGTCGCGGGCTCGACGGCGTGGATGTCGAGGAGCAGATCCTGCATCGTGAGGCGCGTCAGCGCATCCAGCGCGCCGAACGGCTCGTCGAGGAGCAGAACACCGGGCGTGCGGCCGAGAGCCCGAGCGAGGGAGGCGCGCTGCGCCATGCCGCCGGAGATCTGACGCGGCCGCAGATTCGCCGCGTGGTCGAGCTGCACGAGCCGCAGGAGTTCGGCGACGCGGGCGCGGCCCGCCTCCTTCGCGGTGCCGCGCGGCAGGCCCAGCTCCACGTTGCGGGCGATCGAGCGCCACGGCAGCAGGCGGGGCTCCTGGAAGGCCACGGCACAGCGCTGATCGACGGGGGCGACGGGCGCACCGGCGATCTCCACCGAGCCGGCATCCGGGCGGTCGAGGCCCGAGACCATCCGAAGCAGCGTCGACTTGCCGCAGCCCGAGGGGCCCAGCAGCGCGACGATCTCGCCGGGACGGATGTCGAGGTCGACGTCACGCAGCACGATGCGGTCCGAACCGTCGGGCGCCGGGAAGCGGCGCCCGACGCCGGAGATCCGCACCGGGAGGGCGGCCTTGACGGGGGTGTCGACGGAAGTCACGTCGTCGAAGCTAGGCAAGCCGGAACGACGACGCAAAACGATCCGTCACGAACCGAAATATGACGCCTCGCGGCGTCACAGAGCGACTCAGCGGTCGCGCGCGACCGCCGCGAGGACGCCGTTCACGAATCCGCCGGAGTCATCGGTGGACAGCTCCGAGGCGAGCTGGACGGCCTCCGCGATGGCGACCGCGTCGGGCACCTCGTCGTTGTGCAGGATCTCCCACACGCCCATGCGAAGAATCGCACGGTCGACGACGGGCATGCGCTCGAGGGTCCACCCGTGGGCATGCTCCGAGATCATCTCGTCGATCGTGTCCTGGTGCTCGGCGACGCCCGCGATGATCTCGCGGGCGTACAGCCAGGACGACTGGCGCTCGGGCCGAAGCTCGGCGCGCTTGGACTCCTCCACGAGAGCATCCGCGAACGGGACCTCACGCAGATCGGCGACGTACAGGGTGTCGATTGCCCGCTTGCGGGCCTTGGTACGAGAACTCACTGAGGATCAGACGCGCCCGAGGTAGTCGCCCGTGCGGGTGTCGACCTTGACCTTGGTGCCGGTCTCGAGGAAGAGCGGAACCTGGATCTCGTACCCGGTCTCAACGGTCGCGGGCTTCGTGCCGGCGCTCGAGCGGTCGCCCTGGAGGCCCGGCTCCGTGTAGGTGACCTCGAGGATGACCGAGGCGGGGAGCTCGACGTAGAGCGGCTCGCCCTCGTGAAGCGCGATCTGCACCTGCTGGTTCTCGAGCATGAAGTTGGCCGCGTCGCCGACGATCTCGGGCGAAACCGACAGCTGGTCGTAGTCGGTCTGATCCATGAACACGAAGCTCGTGCCGTCGTTGTACAGGTACTGGTAGTCGCGGCGGTCGACCGTGGCGAAGTCGATCTTGGTGCCGGCGTTGAAGGTGCGGTCGACGGACTTGCCCGTGCGCACGTTCTTCATCTTGGTGCGGACGAACGCGCCGCCCTTGCCGGGCTTGACGTGCTGGAACTCGACCACGTTCCAGAGCTGACCGTCGATGTTGAGGACGCTGCCGTTCTTGATGTCGTTCGTCGTCGCCATGCTTCGTGATGTCCGTTCGCTGAGTTCAGGGAGGCGTTTGCGCCCGTACGAGTGTAACGACCGCTACAGGGAGCGCTGTACAGCGAAGAGTGCGAGCACGTAGGAGTCGAAGCCGAATCCGGCGATGACGCCCGTCGCGATGCCCGAGATCACGCTCGTGTGGCGGAACGTCTCGCGGGCGTGGGGGTTGGAGATGTGCACCTCGATGAGCGGGATGCCCGCCTTCGTGACGAGGGCTGCAGCGTCGCGGAGCGCGTAGCTGTAGTGAGTGAACGCCGCGGGGTTGAGGATCACCGGAGTCTGCGTATCGACCGCTTCGTGCAGCCAGTGCACGAGCTCCGACTCGTCATCCGTCTGCCGCAGGTCGATCTCGAAACGGCCGGCGGCCTCCTCGACGAGGAGCACCCGCAGCGCGGAGAGATCCTGCGAGCCGTAGACGTCGGGCTCGCGGCTGCCGAGACGACCGAGGTTCGGTCCGTTGAGGACGAGGATGCGGGTCATGTTCCGAGCCTAGTCGTCGCGTCCTGGGGCCCTGGGCCTAGGACGCGACCTCCTGGTACGCCGAGAACAGCAGCGACTCGTCGGGGCCCTGCAGCACAGTCGGACGCCCGATGTCGTCGAGCACGATGAAGCGCATGAGCGCGCCGCGCGCCTTCTTGTCGCGGCGCATGGTCGCGAGCAGCGCGTTCCAGCGCCCCGCCGGGTACGACGTCGGCAGATCGAGCGAGTCGAGGATGCGGCGGTGGCGGTCGACGGCGTCATCCGAGAGGTGCCGCGTGAGACGGGAGAGCTCGGCGGCGAACATCATGCCGATCGAGATCGCGGCACCGTGACGCCACTGGTAGCGCTCCGCGTGCTCGATCGCGTGGCCGAGGGTGTGGCCGTAGTTGAGGATCTCGCGCAGGCCCTGCTCGGTGAAGTCCTCCCCCACGACGCGCGCCTTCATGGCGATCGCGAGCTCGATCGCGCGACGGAACTCCGGCGTCGACGGGTCGGTGGCCTTCGCAGGGTCTGCCTCGACGATGTCGAGGATCTCCGGCTCCGCGATGAAACCGGCCTTCACGACCTCCGCGTAGCCCGCGAGAAGCTCATTGCGCGGGAGGGTGTCGAGCAGATCGAGGTCGCACAGCACAGTGCGCGGCGCCCAGAACGCGCCGACGAGGTTCTTGCCCTCCGCGGTGTTGATGCCCGTCTTGCCGCCCACGGCGGCGTCGACCATGCCGAGCACGGTCGTCGGCACCTGCACGACGGCGATGCCGCGCAGCCAGGTGGCGGCGACGAAGCCTGCGAGGTCGGTGGTCGCTCCCCCGCCGAAGCCGATGACGACGTCGGATCGGGTGAAGTCGGTCTGACCGAGGACACCCCAGCAGAACGCCGCGACCTCGACGCGCTTGGCGCCTTCGGCATCCGGGACCTCGGCGAGGTACACCTGGTAGCGCTCCGACAGCTGCTCGCGCATCGCCTCGGCGCGCGCGCCCATCGCCGGGGCGTGCACGATGAGCACCTTCTCCGCCTTCGGCGGCAGCTGCTCGGCGATCCCGGCGAGAAGACCGCGACCCACCTGAACGGTGTAGTCCTTCATGCCGTCGGTGCCGTGCACCGGGATGATCGTGGTCTCGGTCATGCTCTCTCCAGCCAGTCGATGACCTCCTGAGCGACGCCGTCGTAGGGCACGCTCGAAGTGTCGATCTCGATCGTCGCGAGACCTTCGTAGATGTGTCGGCGCGCGTCGAAGATGCGCTGCCAGGATGCGATGCCGTCGCGCACGAGCGGACGCTTGCCGTTGTCGAGACGAGACGCGACCGCCTCAGCCGAGATCGTCAGGTAGACGACGGGAAGTTCGGCGAGCTCCGCCTGCGTCTCGGGGTCGAGCACCGCCCCGCCGCCGAGCGACACGATTCCGTCGGTCTGCAGCGCCGCGTGCACCGCGGCGCGTTCGAGGGCACGGAAGTGCGGCTCGCCATGGGCGTCGAAGATGTCGGCGATCGGCCCGTGCTCGGCGACGATGACCTTGTCGGTGTCGACGAAGCCGAGACCGAGGGCCTTTGCGACGCGCTTGCCGACCTTCGTCTTCCCGGAGCCCATGGGCCCGATGAAGACCGCGCGAGGGCC
The DNA here is from genome assembly GCF_011751865.2 of Salinibacterium sp. ZJ70. Lineage (GTDB taxonomy): Bacteria > Actinomycetota > Actinomycetes > Actinomycetales > Microbacteriaceae > Homoserinibacter. The sequence goes on from NZ_CP061770.1 coordinate 1,516,351, forward strand.
GCTCATGCCGTGGCGATCTCGGTGCGCAGCGCGTCGGGAATGGCCGCGAGGTAGGACTCGAGGTTGCGCTTCGTCTCACCCACGGAGTCGCCGCCGAACTTCTCGAGCACAGAGTTCGCGAGCACGAGCGCGACCATCGCCTCCGCCACGACGCCTGCGGCGGGAACCGCGCAGACATCCGAACGCTGGTGGTGCGCCTGGGCCGCATCGCCCGTCGCGACGTCGACCGTGCGCAGCGCGTGCGGGACGGTCGCGATGGGCTTCATACCGGCGCGGACGCGCAGGACGGTGCCCGTGGACATGCCGCCTTCGATGCCGCCCGCCTTGTCGGACTCGCGGCGGATCGTCGCGCCGTCCATGACCATCTCGTCATGCGCCTGCGAACCGGGGCGATGTGTGGTCTCGAATCCGTCGCCGACCTCCACGCCCTTGATCGCCTGGATCCCCATGAGCGCCGCGGCGAGCTGCGCGTCGAGACGGCGGTCCCACTGCACGTAGCTGCCGAGGCCCGGCGGGACGCCGTAGGCGAGCACCTCGACGACACCTCCGAGCGTGTCTCCGTCGTCGTGCGCGCGATCGATGCGCGCGACCATCGCGGCAGAGGTCTCGGGGTCGAGGCAGCGCAGCGGATCCGCGTCGAGCTTCTCGACATCGTCCGGGGTGGGCAGGGGCGCGTCGCCCGGAACGCTGACCGTCTCGATCGAGAGCGTGTGCGAGACGAGCCGGATGCCGAGCTCGCCGAGGAACGCACGCGCGACGGCACCGAGAGCGACGCGGGCGGCGGTCTCGCGAGCGCTCGCGCGCTCGAGCACGTTGCGCGCCTCGGGGAAGTCGTACTTCTGCATGCCCACGAGGTCGGCGTGACCGGGACGCGGACGCGTGAGAGCCGCGCCGCGGCCCTTCGGCAGGGTCTCGAGGTCGACGGGCGTCGCCGACATGACGTCGACCCAGCGGTGCCACTCGGTGTTGCCGATGCGCAGCGCGATCGGGCCACCCATCGTCTTGCCGAAGCGGATGCCGCCCGAGATCGAGAGCTCATCCTGCTCGAACTTCATGCGCGCGCCGCGGCCGTACCCGAGCTTCCGGCGCTGCAGATCCTCCTGGATCTGCTCGGGAAGGATGGGCACATCCGCAGGCATCCCCTCGAGGACGGCTACGAGTTCGGGGCCGTGAGACTCACCGGCGGTCAACCAACGAAGCATGCTTCGATCATTCCACAGCGGCGCGCATCGCCCGGATGACGGCCGCCTCGTCGGGCAGCTCGACACCGGGGTCGCCGTTCACGAAGATGCGCACCTGGTGGACTGCCTGGTGCAGCAGCATCTCCAGGCCGCTCACGACCCGACCGCCCGCATCCGTCCAGCGCGATGCGAGAGCCGTCGGCCACGGGTGGTACGCGACGTCGAGGAGCGTGCCGTGGACGCGCTCCGGGATCGGCAGCGTGAACTCGGCGGCGTTCGGGATCGTGCTGACGACGACGTCCGCCTCCCGGATCCCGCTCTCCACCTCGCGGAGAGCGACCACGCCGATCTCGGCTCCGAAGACACCTGCATCGAGCACCTTCTGGGGGTCGCGCACAGCGACCGTCACCTGGCCCCCCATGCTGCGGAGGGCTGCGACGGCGCTCTCGGCCGTCGCTCCCCCGCCGAGAACGACCGCGTGTGTCGCGGCCTCGACACCCGCGCTCTGGAGCGCGGCGACCACGCCGTGCACGTCCGTGTTGAAGGCCTTCACCGGCCGCCCGGCATCGAGCAGGATCGTGTTGCCCTGCGACGTCGCGCGCGCGACCGGATCGACATCCTGGACGAGCTCCGCCACACGCCGCTTGAGCGGCATCGTGAGCGAGAGACCCCGCCACTCCGGCCCGAGGCCCGCCAGGAAGTCGGCGAGCGTCTCGTCGGTCACCTCATGGCGCTCGTACTCCCAGTCGAGACCGAGCGTGCGGTACGCCGCCGCGTGCAGCAGCGGAGATTTCGAGTGCGCGATGGGCGAGCCGAGAACCGCGAGGCGGAGCCTCGTCTCACGCACAGTAGGACTCGTTCTCCGGGGTCTCCTTGCACCACGCGTACAGACGCTTCGCCGCACGCTCGTGCTCGGCGAGGGTGTTCGAGAACACCGTCTCCCCGGTGCGCAGGTCGACCGTCACGAAGTAGAGCCAGGTGCCGTCCACGGGCGCGAGCGCCGCGTCGATGGCATCCGCACCGGGCAGCCCGATCGGGCCGAGCGGCAGTCCGGGGTTGGCGTACGTGTTGTACGGGTTCGACGCATCGGCGCGCTCCTCAGGCGAGGTCCACACCGTGTGGTACTTGCCTGTTCCGTACGCGACCGTCGCATCCGACTGCAGCAGCATGCCGCGTGCGAGACGATTCTCGAAGACACGGGCGATCTTCTGCATGTCCTCGACGCTCGGTCCCGACTCGCGCTGGATCAACGCGGCCTTCGTGAGCACCTCGAACCGGCGCTCGGGCGCGACGCCCTGGGCGTCGAGCTCCTGGATCATGCGGTCCACGAGCGTCTGGATGGCGGCCTTCGCGGTCGTCCCGGGTTCGAAGGTGTACGTCGCGGGGAACATCCAGCCCTCGATGTTCGGAGCGGACGCGGGAATGCCGAACTGGGTGAAGTTCGCCGCTTCCGTCTGCAGCTCCTCGAGAGAGATCTCCGTGGATGAGGCGATGAGCTCGAGAGCCGCAACCGAGGTGACGCCCTCGGGGATGGTGACGCGGTCGATGACGCGGTTCGCCGGGTCCTGCAGCGCGGCGAGAGCGGATTCCGCGCTCATCTCCTTCTGGAGACGGTAACTGCCGGGTTCGAAGGTGATCGACGTGTCAGCGAGGAGGAGTTCGTAGAACGCGCGATACGACATCGTGACGCCCGCCTGGTGCAGCTTGCGGGCCACATCCGAACCGATGTCTCCCGGCTCGATCACGAGGAACGTCTCCTCGCCGTTGCCGGTGGACGAGTAGTCGTATTCGGGTGCGATCCCGAGCACCTCGCGGATCTTGTCCTCGTACATCACCCAGACGGTGGCTCCGGCGCCGATGACGAGCCCGAACACCACGACGAGCGCGATGATCCACCCCCACGGGCCGCGACCGTTCCGACGCGGCTTCCCGCCGCGGGAGCGCCCCCGTGAGGAGGCGTCGCGGAGCGCGCGACGCGACATCACGGGCGCCGCGGCGTCGCCGCTCGACGCCTGCGACTGCGCCTGGACGGGAGGGTTCGTATACGGGCCGACAAGATCGTCCCAGGTCGGGTCAGAGTTCACTGCCGGATTCTTTCGTGGGAAGGACGAGGGATCCAGGGGGACGATCCGACGCCCGCTCGGACTCGAGGGCATTCTGGAGGATGATAACAGCGGCGACCTGATCGATGATCGATCGCGAGCCCTTGGTCTTGCGACCGCTCGCATGCAGCTGACGCTGAGCGCTGACCGTGCTCATCCGCTCGTCGACGAGGCGCACCGGAACCGGGGTCGCGTCGGCGAGCAGTGCCGCGAACTCCCGCGCGTCGACGGTCGACGGGGTGTCGCCCCCGTTGAGGGAGAGCGGAAGTCCGACGAGCACCTCGAACGCGTCCAGCTCTGCGATGTGCGCGAGCACGCCGCTGATCGTCCGGTCGTCACGCGCGAGCGTCTCGACGGGCGTCGCGAGGAGCCCATCGGGATCGCTGCGAGCCACCCCGACGCGCGCCCTGCCGACATCGATGCCGAGTCGTACGCCGCGACGCATCAGACGAGAGCGTCGCGGATCGCCTGCAGCGCGGCGCCGATGGCCGCGATATCGCTGCCGCCACCCTGAGCCATGTCGTCCTTGCCGCCGCCGCCACCGCCGAGCACCGAGGCTGCCTGCTTCGCGAGCGGGCCCGCCTTCACACCCGCGTCGCGGGCGCCCTGCGTGGTCGCGACGATCACCGACGGCTTCTCGCCGATCTGCGCCGCGAGCACGACGACAGCCGCCTCCGCGCTCAGACGCTCGCGCACCGAGGTGACGAGGCTGCGCAGCTCGTCGGCAGACTGCAGCTCGCCGACGCTCTCGACGACCGCGAGCACCGAGCCGATGCGCGATGCCTGCGACGCGAGGGTCGGCACCCGCTCCGAGAGCCGGCTGGCTTCGAACGCCGCGATCTTCTTCTCGGCCGCCTTGAGCTGCGCGACGAGGTCGGAGATGCGCTCCGGCAGCTGCTCGCGCGGTGTCTTGAGGTTCGCGGTCAGCTGGCTGACGATCGCGCGCTCCACCGCGAGGTCGCGGAAGGCGTCGAAACCGACGAGAGCCTCGACGCGTCGGTTGGTGGAGCCGACACTCGACTCCGACACGAGGTTCACGAGCCCCACCTCAGCTGAGGTGCGCACATGGATGCCGGCGCAGAGCTCGCGCGACCACGGACCGCCGATGTCGACCATGCGCACGGTGTCACCGTACTTCTCGCCGAAGAGAGCCATCGCGCCGGCCTTGCGGGCCTCGTCGATGGGAAGGATGCGCGTGACGACCTCGAGGTTGTCGCGCACGGCGTTGTTGGCGACCTCTTCGATCTCGCTGCGGGTCTCCGGGCTGAGCGCCTGGTTCCACGAGAAATCGAGGCGCATGTAGCCCGCCTTGTTGAAGGATCCGGACTGGTGTGCCTCCTGGCCGAGGGTCTGGCGCAGCGCGGCGTGCACGAGGTGCGTCGCCGAGTGCGCCTGGGTGGCGCCGCGGCGGTAGTCCGCGTCGACGACGCTCGTGGCGGGCTGATCCACGCCGACCTCACCCGAGCGCACCTTCACCGTGTGGCTGATGAGCCCCTTCACGGGGCGCTGCACGTCGAGCACCTCGAGGGAGAAGCCATCGCCCACGATCGAGCCCTTGTCGGCAGCCTGACCACCGGACTCCGCGTACAGCGACGACTCCGCGAGGATGACCTCGACGGTCTGGCCTGCGATGGCCTTCTGCACGGGCGCGCCGTCGGCGATGATGCCGAGAACCTTCGACTCCGTCTCGAGGAACTCGTAGCCGGTGAACACCGTCTCGCCGAGCTGGCGGAACTGCGAGTACACCGAGAGGTCGGCGAGCTTGCCCTTCTTCGCCTTCGCGTCGGCCTTGGCGCGTGTGCGCTGGTCGGTCATGAGGGTGTCGAACGCGGCACGGTCGACCGAGAGGCCCGCCTCCTCGGCGATCTCGAGGGTGAGATCGATCGGGAAGCCGAACGTGTCGTGGAGCAGGAACGCGGTGTCACCCGAGAGCGCCTCGCCGCCCACCTTCTTGGTGTCGGCGACAGCGACATCGAGGATCGTCGTGCCGCTCGCGAGCGTGCGCAGGAACGCCTCCTCCTCGCCGAGCGCGAGACGCGACGTGCGCTCGTACTCCGCCTCGACCTCCGGGTAGGCATCGCGCATCGCCACACGGGACGCCTCGAACAGCTCGGTGAAGCTCGGCGCGTCGACGCCCAGCAGACGCATCGAGCGCACAACGCGACGCAGCAGACGGCGCAGGATGTACCCGCGGCCTTCGTTGGACGGCGTGACGCCGTCGGTCATGAGCATGAGGCCCGAGCGCACGTGGTCGGCGATGACGCGCATGCGCACGTCGTCGTCGTGATCGGCGCCGTAGCGGCGGCCCGAGAGCTCGGATGCCATGTCGAGAACCGGACGCACCTGGTCGATCTCGTACATGTTGTCGACGCCCTGCTTGAGGAACGCGACGCGCTCCATGCCCATGCCGGTGTCGATGTTCTTCTTCGGCAGCTCGCCCGCGATGTCGAAGTCGGTCTTCGAGCGCACGTCCGTGAGGAGGTACTGCATGAAGACGAGGTTCCAGATCTCGAGGAAGCGCGAGTCGTCGACGGCGGGGCCGCCCTCGGCTCCGTACGCGGGACCGCGGTCAAAGTAGATCTCCGAGCAGGGGCCGCCAGGCCCGGGCTGACCGGTGTGCCAGTAGTTGTCGGCCTTGCCGAGACGCTGGATGCGGCTCTCGGGGAGCCCCGCGACGCGCTTCCAGAGGTCGATCGCCTCGTCGTCGTCCTCGTAGACCGTGACCCACAGGTCGCGCTCCTCGAACCCGAGACCGCCGTCGGTCTCAGATGACGTGAGCAGCTCCCACGCGTAGGAGATGGCGCCTTCCTTGAAGTAGTCGCCGAAGCTGAAGTTGCCGTTCATCTGGAAGAACGTGCCGTGGCGCGTGGTCTTGCCGACCTCTTCGATGTCGAGGGTGCGGATGCACTTCTGCACACTCGTGGCGCGCGGATACGGCGCCGGCACGACACCGGTGAAGTACGGGATGAACGGAACCATGCCGGCCACCGTGAACATCAGCGTGGGGTCGTCGGTCACGAGCGACGCGGAGGGCACCACGGTGTGGCCGCGGTCTCCGAAGTAGTTCAGCCAGCGGCGTTGGATCTCAGCGGTCTGCACAGGTGTTCCTTGGGTGTGTCCCCCGAGGGGACGTTCGGGCTAGCCGCCGGGCAGACGGCGTGGGAGGTCAGGAGGTCGCGCGCTTGGCGAGGTCGTCGATCGCGTCCTGCGCCTCGGCGACGGCACGACGCAGCTCCGACTCGCGGGCCTTGTAGCCCTGCACGACGGCGTCGCCGAACTGCTTCGCCTTTCCGTCGACCTCGTCGAAGAACTGCTTGCCCTTCTCGGTCTTCGAGACTTCGTGCGCGATGGCGAATCCGATGATGACGCCGGTGACGAGAAGCAGTGCACCCCGCATGATGTTCCTCACTTCGTTCGGAAAGCCGACGGCGTTCGCCGCGACCCGATCCAGCCTACTTGCTTCGACCGGACGACGAAGGCCCCCGGATGACTCCGAGGGCCTTCGCAGAGCTGAGAATCAGCGCGCGGCGTAGTACTCGACGACGAGCTGGACTTCGCAGGTCACGGGGACCTCGGCGCGCTTGGGGCGACGCTCGAGACGGGCCTGGAGCTTGTCGAGCTCGACCGAGAGGTACGCGGGGACCTTCGGCAGGACCTCGGCGTGACCACCGGCAGCGGCGACCTGGAACGGCTCGAGGCTCTCCGAGGACTCCTTGACGTGGATGAGCTGACCCGGCTTCACGCGGAACGACGGGCGGTCGACGAGCTGGCCGTCGACCTTGATGTGACGGTGCACGACGAGCTGGCGAGCCTGCGCGGTGGTGCGGGCGAAGCCGGCACGCAGCACGAGGGCGTCGAGACGCATCTCGAGGAGCTCGACGAGGTTCTCACCCGTCAGGCCCTGGGTGCGGCGGGCCTCGTTGAAGACGATGCGGAGCTGCTTCTCGCGGATGCCGTACTGCTCGCGGAGACGCTGCTTCTCGCGCAGACGGACGGCGTAGTCGCTGTCGGCCTTGCGCTTGGTGCGGCCGTGCTCACCCGGAGCGTAGGGACGCTTCTCGAGGTACTTGGCAGCCTTCGGGGTGAGCGGGATGCCGAGCGCACGGGACAGACGGACCTTGCGGCGGTCCTGGGACTTGGTGACCAAGTTGGTTTCCTTCCAGACGTGGCCGCGGACTTCACGGCTCACAGACGTGCATTCCACCGTCCGGGGCCCGGGCGCACGTCGACGCGACCGGCGGAGCTGTGTGTGGGATGTGTTCGGAAGTCGAACCTGGAAAGCTTACCAGATCAGCTGTCGGAGGCGGGCGCGGCGTCCGTCGGCGCGGCGGGCTCCTCGCGCTTCGGCATCGGCTTGCCCTGCAGCAGCGCGCGCAGACGCTCGAGGCGCGCCGTGAGCTCGCGCTCGTAGCCGTTGCCGGTGGGCGCGTAGTAGCGGGTGCCCTTCAGCTCCTTCGGCAGGTGCTCCTGGGCGGCGACGCTGTACGGCGCATCGTGCGCGTACAGGTAGCCCTTGCCGTGACCGAGCCGCTTCGCGCCCGGGTAGTGCGCGTCGCGCAGATGCTTCGGCACTCGGCCGATCCGCCCCGCGCGCACATCCGCGATCGCCGCGTCGAGAGCCTTGTAGGAGGCGTTCGACTTCGGCGCGGTCGCCAGATACACGACAGCCTCCGCGAGCAGGATGCGCCCCTCGGGCATGCCGATCAGCTGCACGCCCTGTGCCGCCGCGACCGCGACCTGCAGGGCGTTCGGGTCGGCCATGCCGATGTCCTCCGCGGCGGAGATCATGATGCGGCGGGCGATGAAGCGAGGGTCCTCCCCCGCCTCGATCATGCGCGCGAGGTAGTGCAGCGCGGCGTCCACATCGGATCCGCGCACCGACTTGATGAACGCGCTGATGACGTCGTAGTGCTCGTCGCCCTGGCGGTCGTACCGCAGAAGCGCGCGATCGACCGTCGAGGCGACGATCTCCGCCGTGATCTCGGGCGTCCCGCCCTCCTCCACGGCGCCGGGCGCCGCAGCGACCATCGCCGCGGCCTCCAACGCGGTGAGCGCGCGGCGCGCATCTCCCGATGCGAGGCGGATGATCGCGGCGCGGGCGTCATCGGTGAGCGTCACCGCACCCTGAAGACCACGCGGGTCGGAGACGGCACGATCGATGAGGATCGCGAGGTCCTCCTCGGAGAGCTGCTCGAGCGTCAGCAGGAGCGAGCGGGACAAGAGCGGGGAGATGACCGAGAACGAGGGGTTCTCGGTCGTCGCGGCGACGAGGATGACCCACCCGTTCTCGACTCCGGGGAGCAGAGCGTCCTGCTGCGCCTTGGTGAAGCGGTGGATCTCATCGAGGAAGAGCACCGTCGAGGTGCCGTAGAGGTCACGAGCGGCACGCGCCTCATCCATGACCTGTCGCACATCCTTGACGCCCGCCGTCACGGCCGAGAGCTCGACGAAGCGTCGACCCGATCCGCGCGCGATCGCCTGCGCGAGCGTCGTCTTGCCGGTGCCGGGAGGGCCCCAGAGGATCACGGAGACCGAACCCGACTCCCCTGTCGCGTCCGCGGCGAGGTTGACGAGCGGCGACCCGGGGCCGAGCAGGTGCCGCTGACCGGCGACCTCATCGAGCGAACTCGGGCGCATCCGGACCGCCAGAGGGGTCGACCCCGTGCGGAGTCCCTGCTGGCTGGTCATGCGCTCATGCTAACCGCGCACACCGACCGTCCCCTGCGCCGGTTTGATGGGCCCTCGCGTGCTGACTAAAGTCGACCTGGACTGCGCCACGTGAGCGCGCCCCGCATCGAGAGGATCCCGAGTGGCATCGAACCGACAGCAGCGCGAGCAGCGTGAGGCACGCGAGCGCCTGCGGATGTACCAGGCGCGCCAGCAGGTGCACGAGGCGAAGGACCGCCGACGCCGCCGCGACAACGTGCTCGGCGTCCTCGGAGGCATCGCGGTCGTTGCGATCGCGATCACCGCGCAGGTCGTCTACTTCACGCAGGGTCCTGGCGCATCTGAGCCCACGCCGAGCGCATCCGCGGATCCGACTCCCGAGCCCGCGGCCGAGGAGAACGTCAACGCCCCTGACGCGTCGCTCGCGGAGGGGCGCACCTGGACGGGTGAGCTCGTGTTCAACGACGCTGTCCGACTGGGCATCGAGCTCGACGGCGCCGCTGCGCCGCAGGCCGTGGCCGGCTGGGTCATGGACGTCCAGGAGGACTACTACCCCGGAACGACGTGCCACCGGCTCTCGGATCAGATGGACTTCTCGTTCATCCAGTGCGGATCGATCGACGGCGCAGGCGGGCCCGACCCCGACTACTCGTACGGCCCCGTCGAGAACGTCCCCGCGGACGGCGTCTACCCGGCAGGCACCATCGCGATGGCGCGCTCGTCGAGCCTCTACAGCAACGGCCACCAGTTCTTCATCGTGACCGCTGACACCCCGTTCCCGACGGACGCCGGGGGCTACACGGTGGTCGGTCGCGTGACGAGCGGACTCGACGATCTCATCGGCCAGATCACGTCGGCAGGCGTCGACCCCGCGACCGTCGGGGCGGATGGAACCGGAGCTCCGAGCGTTCCGACCACCATCACGAGCGTCACCCTGCAATAGGCTGAACCGGATCGGCGAAATACCGCCGACCACAGGACAGAGGTGGAACAGCAGTGAGCGACGAGCAGTCGACCCCCTGGGGCCGCGTCGATGACGACGGCACGGTGTACGTCCGCGAGGCGGACGGAGAGCGCGCGGTCGGGCAGTATCCCGACGCGACTCCCGCAGAGGCTTTGGCCTACTACGAGCGCAAGTTCGTCGAGCTCGACGGGCAGGTGACGCTCCTCGAGCAGCGCCTGCGTGCAGGGGCACCTGCTCAGGATGTCGCCAAGGCCATCGCGGCTCTCGCGCCGGCGATTCCGACGGCGAACGCCGTCGGCGACCTCGCGAGCCTCACGGCCCGCCTCGACAAGCTCACCGAGACCGTCGGCGAAGCCACCGAGAAGCAGTCCGCCGAGGCGCAGCAGGCTGTGGCGGACGCCATCGCCCAGCGTGAGGCGCTCGTCGCGGAGGCCGAGGCGCTCGCCGCACAGGACCTCTCGAAGGCGCAGTGGAAGCAGGTCACGGCGCAGCTCGACGAGCTCTTCAGCCGCTGGCAGGCCGCACAGCACAGCGGACCGCGCATCCCCAAGAAGGACGGCGACGACCTCTGGAAGCGATTCCGCGCGGCACGCACGACCGTCGAGACCGCTCGCAAGGGCTTCTTCGCGGAGCTCGACTCGGTGCACCGCGCCGCCCGCGACCGCAAGCAGGCGCTCGTGGAGCGTGCGGAGAGCCTTGCCCCCCAGGGAGTCGAGGGCATCCCCGCCTACCGCCGTCTGCTCGACGAGTGGAAGGCTGCGGGCCGCGCCGGCAAGAAGGTCGATGACGCCCTGTGGGCGAAGTTCAAGGCCGCTGGCGACATGCTCTACGGCGCCAAGGCCGAGGCGGATGCTCGCGACAACGTCGAGTACGGTGCGAACCTCGAGCAGAAGCTCGCGCTCCTCGACGAGGCCGAGCCGCTGCTGAAGGCGACCGACCGCGCCGCCGCGCGTACGAAGCTCACCGACATCCAGCGTCGCTGGGACGAGATCGGCAAGGTTCCGCGCGACCAGGTGCGCGTCGTCGAGGACCGCCTCCGCAAGATCGAGGCCGCTGTCCGCAAGCTCGAAGACGACCACTGGAACCGCACCGACCCCGAGAAGCAGGCGCGCTCGCAGGGCTTCGCCGCGCAGCTCGAGGCCGCGATCGCGAAGGCCGAGGCCGAGCTCGCCACGGCGACCGCGAGCGGAGACAAGAAGCGCATCGCCGAGGCTCAGGAGGCGCTCGACAAGCAGCGCGCCTGGCTCGCGGCACTCGGCTGAGCCGGGCTGCGCACCAGCTCTCCACAGGGGGCGTTCTTCACAGGAAGGGCGCCCCCTGTGCCGTGTGCGCTCCGCCTCCCGCATCCTGGGGCGATGAGCCTCTACGTCATCGACTCCCTCCCCTTCGTCGAGCAGCAGGCGATGCGGCTCGACGGCCACGCATACCGCCTGGCTGACAGCTACGTCTCGATCAGCATTCCGGAGGTGTCCGCAGTGCGGGCGGCAGCGGTGCACGCCGGGCGCACGGCGCGACTCGTCGCCGCTCGACGCACCGCGGCATGGATCTGGGAGGCCACTCCCCTGCGGCCCGCGGTCGACGAGTACGCGGTGAGCTCCGAGGCGCGCTGGCGGCCCCGCGCCGGCGATCCCATGGAGCTCATCGAAGCCGTTCTCACGACGGAGGATGTGGTCACGGCGGGCGGCGTGCTCGTCACCTCCCCCCTTCGCACCGCGATCGACATCTGCCGCTTCTCGGCCCGGCTGTCTCCCGCCGACGCCCTGACCGTGCGGTCACTCGGTGACCGTGGCGCATTCGGGCTCGCGGAATGCCTGTCATCGCTCGATGCGCGGCCTCGCCTCGCTGGCAAGCGGCGCACCCGGGAGCGGCTGATCTCCTGCTGGGACGGGGAACTCAGCCCGAGTTGACGCGGTACACGTCGTAGACGGCGTCGATGCGTCGAACGGCGTTGAGCAGACGCTCGAGGTGCACGGTGTCGCCCATCTCGAACACGAAACGGCTGATCGCGAGGCGCGAGCTCGAGGTCGAGACCGACGCCGAGAGGATGTTCACGTGGTTCTCCGAGAGCACGCGCGTGACATCCGACAGGAGCCCGGAGCGGTCGAGCGCCTCCACCTGGATCTGCACGAGGAAGAGACTCGACGAGGTGGGAGCCCACTGCACGTCGATCATCCGATCAGGCTGCTCGAGGAGCGTCTTCACATTGACGCAGTCCGAGCGGTGCACGGAGACACCCTGGCCGCGCGTCACGAAGCCGACGATCTCATCACCCGGAACCGGGGTGCAGCACTTCGCGAGCTTCACGAGGATGTCCGGCGCTCCACGCACCAGCACACCCGAATCCGACGGACGCAGCGAGCGTCCCCGCGACTTCGGCGTGAAGGTGAACGTCTCCTCTTCGACCTCGGTCTCGGTCTGCACCGAGGCGACGACCTTCTCGATGACCGACTGGGTCGAGATGTGCCCCTCGCCGACCGCCGCGTAGAGCGCATCGACGCCGTCGTAGCGCATCTGCGAGGCGACAGCCGTGACGACGTCCTGGCTCATGAGCTTCTGGAGCGGCAGGTTCTGCTTGCGCATGGCGCGAGCGATCGAATCCTTGCCCTGCTCGATCGCCTCTTCGCGGCGCTCCTTGGTGAACCAGCCGCGGATCTTGTTGCGGGCGCGCGCCGACTTCACGAAGTTCAGCCAGTCCTGGCTGGGGCCCGCGTCCGGGTTCTTCGACGTGAAGATCTCGATGACATCGCCCGAGTTGACGACGCTCTCCAGCGGCACGAGGCGGCCGTTGACCTTCGCACCCATCGTGCGGTGGCCGATCTCGGTGTGCACCGCGTACGCGAAGTCGACCGGCGTCGCACCCGCGGGCAGGCCGATGACCTTGCCCTGCGGCGTGAAGACGTAGACCTCCTTGGCACCGATCTCGAAGCGGAGGTTGTCGAGGAACTCCCCCGGGTCGGACGTCTCGGCCTGCCAGTCCGAGATGTGGGCGAGCCACGCCATCTCGGTGCCCGCCGAGGAGGTGTCCTCGGTGCGGCCGCTCGCCATCCGCTCCTTGTACTTCCAGTGCGCCGCGACACCGAACTCGGCCCGCTGGTGCATCTCATGCGTGCGGATCTGGATCTCGACTGCGCGCCCCTTCGGGCCGATCACGGTCGTGTGCAGCGACTGGTACAGGTTGAACTTGGGGGTCGCGATGTAGTCCTTGAAGCGACCAGGGATAGGCGTCCACCGCGCGTGGATCGAGCCGAGCACTGCATAGCAGTCGCGGATCGAGTTGACGAGCACACGGATGCCGACGAGGTCGTAGATCTCGTCGAACTCCCGCCCCCGAAGCACCATCTTCTGGTAGATCGAGTAGTACTGCTTGGGGCGCCCCACGACCTGCCCCTTGATGCGGGCGGCGCGGAGATCGTCGCCTACCGCGTCGATCACCTGCTGCACGAACTCCTCGCGCTGCGGCGTGCGGTCGCGCACGAGGCTCTCGATCTCGACGTAGAGCTTCGGGTAGAGCACGGCGAACGAGAGGTCCTCGAGCTCCCACTTGATCGTCTGGATTCCCAGACGGTGCGCGAGCGGGGTGTAGATCTCGAGCGTCTCCTGCGCCTTGCGCTTGGCGGATTCCGCCGGAACGAAGCCCCAGGTGCGGGCATTGTGCAGGCGGTCGGCGAGCTTGATCACAAGAACGCGGATGTCCTTCGACATCGCGACGATCATCTTGCGCACGGTCTCGGCCTGGGCCGAGTCACCGTACTTCACCTTGTCGAGCTTGGTGACGCCGTCGACGAGCATCGCGATCTCGTCGCCGAAATCAGCGCGCAGCAGGTCGAGCGTGTAGTCGGTGTCCTCGACGGTGTCGTGCAGCAGAGCGGCAGCGACCGTCTTCGGACCGATCCCGAGTTCCGCGAGGATCTGCGCAACAGCGACCGGATGGGTGATGTACGGCTCGCCGCTGCGACGCTTCTGACCGTCGTGCGCGCGCTCCGCAGCCGTGTACGCGCGCTCGATGAGAGCGATATCGGCCTTCGGATGGTGCGAACGCACCGTCTTCAGGAGCTTGTCGACCGCACCCGTCGGCTGCGCGCGTGAGAAGAGGCGCGGAAGCAGAGCTCTGCGCGACGCGGAATTCTGCGTCTCCGTGCTCATGCCGCCCTCCTCTCTCAGGATTCGATTCTAGGCGCGCAGCACCACGTCGACCGGCTAGGCCGCGACCTTCTCGCGCTGGGCGAGCACACGCTCGTCACGGCGCTGGATCTCCGGCTCCTTCTGACGGAACAGCACATACAGCGGCGCCGCGAAGGCGGGCGTCGAGTAGGTGCCCGCGATGGTTCCGACCAGCAGCGCGAGCGAGATGTCGCGCAGCGTGTCGGCACCGAGCGCGAACGCTCCGATGAAGAGGATCGCGGCGACAGGAAGCGCAGCCACGACACCGGTGTTGATCGAGCGGATGAGGGTCTGGTTGACCGCGAGGTTGACGGCTTCGCCGAACGTTCGCGTCGACTCGTCGCCGAGCTCAGCCGTGTTCTCGCGCACCTTGTCGAAGACGACGACGGTGTCGTAGAGCGAGTAGCCGAGGATCGTGAGGAAGCCGATGACGGCCGCGGGCGTGATCTCCCAGCCCGTCGCGGCGTAGATGCCGACGGTCAGCACGAGGTCGTGCAGGAGCTTCACGATCGCGGCGATCGACATCTTCCAGGTTCGGAAGTAGAACGCCATGAAGATCGTGGCGAACACGATGAACACGATGAGCGCGCGCACAGCGCTGCCCGTGATGTCCTGCCCCCACGTCGCGCCGATGAACGACGACGAGACCGAGTCCGTGTCGTAGGCCTCGCGCAGGTTCGCCGAGATCTCGCTCGTCTGCACTTCGTCGAGCTGGTCGGTCTGCACGCGGACGCCATCCTCGCCGATCGTGCTGACGCGCACGACGGCGCTCGGGACGACCTCGTGGACGGACTCCTCGGCGAGATCCGTCGGGACCGCACCGTCGACCTTCTCCGCGCCGGCGACGATGAACTGCGAGCCGCCGCGGAACTCGATGCCGAAGTTGAACCCGGCCACGAAGTCTCCGCCGCCGCGCACGAAGGGCACGAGCACCGAGAGCACCATGAACACGGTGGCGAGGCCCAGCCAGAAGCGACGATGCCCGACGAAGTCGACGCTGCGCGCCCCCGTGTAGAGGTCGTTACCGAGGCGCTGGAACGGTCCGGCAGCCATCAGCGACCGCCCTTCTTCTTGTCGGAGGTGGAGGTTGTCGTCGAGCTCGACGCCGCCGCGAGCTCCGCGGCCTTGCGCTCGGCGATCGTCTGGCGACGCTGCGCCTCACGGCTGGCGCCCGCGCGGCGGGCCTCAGTCGAGAGGCGGAACTCGGCGCGACCGCGGTAGACCGCTCCGAGTGCGTTCGGGTCGAGACCGCTCAGCGGGTGACCGCTCGCGAAGAAGCGGGTCGTCGCGAGCAGCTGCATCACCGGGTGCGTGAACAGGATCACGATGAGCACGTCGATGATCGTCGTGACGCCGAGGGTGAGCGCGAAGCCGCGAACGGATCCGACGGCCATGATGAACAGGATGATCGCGGAGAGCAGGTTGACGCTCTTCGCCGCGAGGACCGTGCGGAGCGCGCGCTTCCATCCGGCCTCGACGGCGCCCGTGAGGCTGCGGCCGTCACGGAGTTCGTCTCGGATGCGCTCGAAGTAGACGATGAACGAGTCCGCGGTGAAGCCGATCGCCACGATCAGACCTGCGACGCCGGCGAGCGACAGTCGGTAGCCGTAGTGGAACGACATGATGTTCACGACGAGGTACGTGATGATGCCGGCCACGAGGAGCGACATGATCGTCACTGTGCCGAGCAGTCGGTACTGGAACAGCGAGTACAGGAACACGAGCAGAAGGCCGATGAGGCCCGCGACGAGTCCGCTGGTGAGCTGACTGGATCCGAGGGTCGCCGAGATCTGCTCCTGGCTCTCGACCGCGAATCCGACGGGGAGCGCACCGAACTTCAGCTGGTCGGCGAGAGCCTTCGCGCCGTCCTGTGTGAACGATCCGGAGATCTCCGGTCGTCCGTCCGAGATGACGGCGTTGGTCGTAGGAGCGGAGATGACCTTGCCATCGAGCACGATCGCGAACTGGTTCTGCACGCCGGTGAGGCCGAACAGACGCGTGGTGACGTCGGCGAACTGCTTGGTTCCCTCGTCGTTGAAGTCGATGACGACGGCCCAGCTGCCGCGCGACACACCCGTCGAGGTGGTCTGCACCTGCGCGAGGGCGTCCTCGATCGTCGCGCCCTGCACCTCGGCCGGGCCGAGGAGGTACTTGGCGGTGCCGTCGTCCGCGCACGTGATGAGCGGCTTGTCGGCGGGGGCGACGTTCGCGCCGGAGTCGTCGATCGTCGAGCAGTCGAACGCCAGGAACTCGGATTCGAGAGCAGGAGTGATCCACGCGAGGTCGGAGGCGTTCTCGGGCGTCGTCGCCGGGGTGTCCTCGAGAGCCTCAGCACCCTCCGCGGGGGGGACCACGTCCGGGCCTGCGATCGCGAGCACGGCGCGGAACTCGAGCTTCGCGGACTGCTTGATGCGGTCCAGAGTCGCCTGATCTGCTTCACCCGGGATCGAGACGACGATCTTGTCGCCGCCCTGCGTGGTGATCTCCGACTCGGCCACGCCGGCCGCGTCGATGCGGCTGCGGATGATCGAGACGGACTGATCGAGCTGCTCCTGGGTGATCTCCTGGCCGTCCTCGAGGGTCGCGGTCAGGATGACCTGGGTGCCGCCTTCGAGGTCGAGGGCGAGCTTCGGGGTCCAGCCCCAGCCCCAGAAGAGGGCTCCCGCAGTCTGCAGGAGCAGCAGGCCCGCGATGATCGCGCCGAGCCAGCCGAGTGAGCGCCAGGCCTTCGCGGTCGGCGTGTTGCGAGCGGCCACGGCCTAGTCTCCGGAGCGCTTGTCGCCGGGGGTGTCGGTGTCGTCGGTGCGCTCGCCGATCTCGTTCTCGGCGGCCTCGTCGACCTCAGCGGCCTCGTCGGCGGGAGTCTCGTCCTCGACGACGCGCGCGATCGTCTGACGGTGCACGCGCAGCACCGTTCCGGGGGTGCTCTCGATGAGGGCGAAGTTCGCCTCCTCGTCGATCGTGAGAAGCGTGCCGAAGATGCCGTGCTGGGTCATGACCTCGACACCGGGCTGCAGCTTGCTCTGCATCTGCTCGGCTTCAGCCTTGCGCTTCTTGCCATTGCGCCAGGTGAAGAAGATCATCACGGCCAACAGGCCGACCATCATAAGAAGCAACGGATCCATGCGGTGAAGCGGGCCTTCCGGGAGTGGGTGAGGGACCCATCGGCACAACGTCGTCAGGCCGGGCGGTCCTCAAGCACTATACGACATCGTCGAACAGTGTCCCGGCGATCGCAGGGGCGTTCGCAGGAGGCTGAATTCTGAAGTGCGACCACGCCTGCGCGGTGGCGACCCGCCCACGGGGTGTCCGGCTGATCATGCCGATGCGCACGAGGAACGGCTCGACGACGGATTCGATCGTCTCGGGCTCCTCGCCGACCGACACGGCGAGGGTCGACAGACCCACGGGCCCCCCGCCGAAGCGGGTGAGGATCGCGTCGAGAACGGCGCGGTCGAGGCGGTCGAGGCCGATCGGGTCGACGTCGTAGAGCTCGAGGGCAGCGGTGACCGATTCGAGGTCGGCAGGACGCTCGTGCACGAGCGCGTAGTCGCGCACGCGTCGCAGCAGACGGTTGGCGATACGGGGCGTGCCTCGGCTGCGCATCGCGATCTCCGCTCGCGCGTCGGAGGCGAGATCGAGTCCGAGCAGACGCGCGGCGCGCGCGAGCACCTGGTCGAGCTCGTCGTCGGCGTAGAACTCGAGGTGCGCCGTGAAGCCGAAGCGATCGCGCAGCGGGTTGGGAAGCAGCCCGGAGCGAGTCGTCGCACCCACGAGCGTGAACGGCGCGAGGTCGAGCGGGATGCTCGTGGCGCCCGCGCCCTTGCCGACCATGATGTCGATGCGGAAGTCCTCCATCGCGAGGTAGAGCATCTCCTCGGCGGATCGGGCCATCCGGTGGATCTCATCGATGAAGAGCACCTCCCCCGGCGTGAGGCTCGACAGCAGCGCGGCGAGGTCGCCCGCGTGCTGGATCGCAGGACCGCTCGACATGCGCAGGGGGCGCGCGCTCTCATACGCGACGATCATCGCGAGGGTCGTCTTGCCGAGCCCGGGAGGGCCCGCGAGCAGGATGTGGTCGGGGGTGCGCGACTGCATCTCGGCTGCGCGCAGCAGGAGCTCGAGCTGGCCGCGTGCCTTCGTCTGGCCGACGAACTCGCCGAGCGACTTCGGGCGCAGGGCGCCTTCGAAGGCGAGCTCGGCCTCGGATTCGGGTGCGGCACCCGTGATCTCGCTCATCGGCGTCCTCCCGGTCCGAGGCGGGCGAGCGCGAGACGCAGCAGAGCCTGCGCGTCGAGGTCGCCGCCGCCTGCGCCCGCGCGGATGTCGTCGAGCGTCGTGGTGGCCGTGCGCTCGGGCCAGCCGAGGCCCACGAGCGCGGCCACGACGTCGGCGTCAGCGGAGCTGACGACGGGAGCGGATGCGGTCGCCGCGGGCGCCACGATCTTGCCGGCGAGCGACACCACGAGCAGCTTCGCCGTCTTCGGCCCGATGCCGGAGACCTTGCGGAAGGGCGCGTCGTCCTCCGCGGTGACGGCCCGTGCGATCTCGTCGGGTGAGAGCTGTGCGAGCACCCCGAGAGCCGATTTCGGGCCGACACCGGAGACACCACGCAGGATGTCGAAGATCTCGAGCTCGTCGCGACTCGCGAATCCGAAGAGGCTCATGTCGTCTTCCCGGACGATGAGCGCGGTGTGCAGTGCGGCCTCGGAGCCTGTCCGCATCGAGAGCGCGAGAGCCGGTGTGACGGCGATCCGCAGACCGATGCCGCCCACCTCGACCACGACGTGTCCGACACCGGCGTGCAGCACGATGCCGCGAACACTCGAAATCATGTTCTAAAGTCTACGGGTCGCCGCCGACTTCTCGGCGGCACGCCACGCCCGCTGAGCAGGTGTCAGCCCTCCGGCAGCGCCCGCGTCGGGTGCCGTCGCTCCCCCACGCCAGCCGTGGCAGATCGCGAGAGCGAGAGCATCCGCCGCATCCGCGGGCTTCGGCACCTCGGAGAGCCCCAGCACACGTGCGACCATCGCGCCCACCTGAGCCTTGTCGGCCGCGCCGTAGCCCGTGATCGCGGCCTTCACCTCGCTCGGCGTATGCAGTGCGACCGGCAACCCCGCCTCCGCGGCCTTGAGCAGGGCGATGCCGCTCGCCTGCGCAGTCCCCATCACGGTGCGCAGGTTGTGCTGCGCGAACACTCGTTCCACCGCGACCGCCTGAGGGGCGAACTCGGCGATCACCGCCGCGATCCCCTCCGCGATCCCGAGCAGTCGCGCGGCGGGGTCGGCATCCGCGGGAGTGCGGATCACACCCACGTGCACGAGCGACACGCGACGGTCGGGCAGAACGTCGACGACGCCCACACCGCACCGCGTGAGGCCCGGGTCGACCCCGAGAACCCGCAGCGCGCCGGCGATGTCGTCAGTCCTCGGCGTCGAGCTCGGCCTGCACGTCGGCCGGGATCTCGAAGTTGGCGAAGACGTTCTGCACGTCGTCGCTGTCTTCAAGCGCGTCGATGAGCTTCATGACCTTGCGCGCGCCATCGATGTCGACCTCGACGCGCAGGTTCGGCACGAACTCGGCCTCAGCCGAGTCGTAGTCGATGCCCGCATCCTGGAGTGCCGTGCGCGCCGCGACGAGGTCGCTCGGCTCGGTGATGACCTCGAAGCCGCCGCCCTGGTCGATGACGTCCTCGACGCCGGCCTCCATGACCGCCTCGAGGATCCCGTCCTCGGTGACCCCGTCGATCTTCGTGATCGAGATGACGCCCTTGCGGCTGAAGTTGTAGGCGACCGAACCCGGGTCGGCGAGGGTGCCGCCGTTGCGGTTGAGGGCCGTGCGCACCTCGGCAGCGGCACGGTTCTTGTTGTCGGTCAGACACTCGACCATGAAGGCGACGCCGTTCGGGCCGTACGCCTCATACATGATGTTGGTGTAATCGATGGACTCACCCGAGACGCCCGCGCCGCGCTTGATCGCGCGGTCGATGTTGTCGTTGGGGACGGAGGTCTTCTTCGCCTTCTGCACGGCATCGAAGAGGGTCGGGTTGCCGGCCATGTCGGCGCCGCCGATCTTCGCCGCAACCTCGATGTTCTTGATGAGCTTCGCGAAGGACTTCGCACGACGCGCGTCGATGACGGCCTTCTTGTGCTTGGTCGTGGCCCACTTGGAATGCCCGCTCACGGTGATCCTCTCGAAGAAAACTGGGGGCCAGTTTATCCGGGCGCACGGTACGTGCGCCGCACGAACCTGTCAGATGACCCGCACGCCCGCATCACGCGCCGCGAGTGCGGCGAGTCCGCGCACGGTCGCCGCATCGCCATCTCGCCAATCGCGCGCCGCGTGAGGCGACACCGCCGAGAGCTCGGCGGCCGTCGATGACTGCAGGGCGCGCAGGGCGAGAAGCTCCTGCCCATCGGCGAGGCGCAGGATGGCGCGCGCCTCGGCATTGCGGCGCGCGAACCGCAGCCGCACCCACAGCCACACGAGCAGCAGAACCGCGATCGGCAGCATCGCGACGCCGACCCCCGCGAGCACGGCGGTCAGCTCGATGAACGACCGCACGTTCGTTCCCGCCTCGGCGAGGGTGCCTCCCGCGCCGCTCGCCGCATCGAAGGGTCCGCGGATCCCGTCGCCGATGAGCGGCACCGCCCCCAGACGGTCGCCCAGGTCGATCATCGTCAGCTCGAACCCGGTGCCCGCCTGGTGCAGCCCGTCGCCCACCGACGCGAGCGCGTTGATGAGCGAGTGCACGACCGCACCCGCGGCGATCGACAGCACCAGCAGCACCACGGCCACCGCATCCGCGGCGACCTGCCGAACGCGTCGGGGGGCGAAGTCCGAGTAGAAGCTCATGCACACATCGTGGCCGCTCGCGCCGGGAAGTGCGAGGCGCCGCGCGCGGAGGATCAGCCTCGCGCGCGGACCTTCGCCAGGAAGCGCTCGTGGAAGCGCCGCTCCCCCGACACCTCCGGATGGAACGACGTGCCGAGCAGCGCCCCCTGCTCGACGGCGACGATGCGCCCATCGTCGAGGGAGGCGAGCACGGTGGCTGCGGGCCCCACCGCCTCCACGACAGGCGCACGGATGAACACCGCGTGCACCGGCTGCTCCCCCAGCTCGGGGATGCGCAGATCCGTCTCGAACGAGTCGTTCTGGTTGCCGAACGCGTTGCGGCGCACGGAGACGTCGAGGCCTCCGAAGCTCTCCTGCCCGCCGATCGCGTCGAGAACACGATCCGCGAGCATGATGAGTCCCGCGCACGTTCCGTACACCGGCATGCCATCGGCGATGCGCGCGCGGATCGGCTCCGTCATGCCGAACATGCGGCTGAGCTTGTCGATGACGCTCGACTCGCCCCCGGGGATCACGAGGCCATCGACCGCGGCGAGCTCAGCGGGGCGGCGCACGGGCACCGCATCCGCGCCGAGCTCGCCGAGGACCGCGAGATGCTCACGGACGTCCCCCTGAAGCGCGAGGACGCCGACGCGCAGACCGTCGCCTGGCTTACCAGCCACGTTCGGCGAGGCGGTGCGGCGCGGGGAGGTCGGAGACGTTGATGCCGACCATCGCCTCACCGAGTCCGCGGGACGCCTCCGCGACGACCTGAGGGTCGTCGAAGAACGTCGTGGCCTTGACGATCGCGGCGGCGCGCTTGGCCGGCTCGCCCGACTTGAAGATGCCGGAGCCGACGAACACGCCGTCCGCGCCGAGCTGCATCATGAGTGCGGCATCGGCGGGCGTCGCGACGCCACCGGCGGTGAACAGCACGACCGGCAGCTCGCCCGTCTCCGCGATCTCCGCGACGAGCTCGTAGGGGGCCTGCAGCTCCTTCGCGGCGACGTACAGCTCGTCCTTGGTCTTCGAACGCAGTGCGTTGATCTCGCCGCGGATGGTGCGGATGTGCTTCGTCGCCTCCGAGACATCGCCCGTACCCGCTTCGCCCTTCGAGCGGATCATGGCGGCGCCCTCGGTGATGCGACGCAGAGCCTCGCCCAGGTTGGTGGCGCCGCACACGAACGGCGTCGTGAAGCCCCACTTGTCGATGTGGTTCACATAGTCGGCGGGCGAAAGCACCTCGGATTCGTCGATGTAGTCGACGCCGAGAGCCTGCAGCACCTGCGCCTCGACGAAGTGCCCGATGCGGGCCTTCGCCATGACGGGGATCGAGACGGTGGAGATGATCTGGTCGATGAGGTCGGGGTCGCTCATGCGCGCGACGCCGCCCTGTGCGCGGATGTCCGCGGGGACGCGCTCGAGCGCCATGACGGCGACCGCGCCTGCGTCTTCCGCGATGCGCGCCTGCTCAGCCGTGACGACGTCCATGATGACGCCGCCCTTGAGCATCTCGGCGAGGCCGCGCTTCACACGAGTGGATCCTGTTGTGGGGGTTTCAGACATGCCCAGACAGTAGGCACCACACGGAACCGCCCGCGAGTGCCACAGCGGGTGCTGTGGCACTCTCCACGCCACTCGGTTCGCCGTGGACTGGCGCGCATGTCGAACAGGAACACCTCCGGGTGGCAAGATCGTGCGGGTGAAGGTGCTCTCCATCCAGTCAGCGGTCGCGTACGGCCATGTGGGCAATTCCGCCGCAGTGTTCCCCCTGCAGCGCATCGGCGTCGAGGTCTACCCCGTCTACACGGTGAACTTCTCGAACCACACCGGCTACGGCGCCTGGCGCGGTCCGCTCATCGCCCCGGATGATGTGCGCGACGTGATCACGGGCATCGAGGAGCGCGGCGCGTTCGCCGACATCGATGTGATCCTCTCGGGCTATCAGGGCGGCGAGGGCATCGGCGACGTCATCATCGATGCCGTGGCGCGCGTCAAGGCCGCCAACCCGAGCGCCATCTACGCGTGCGATCCCGTGATGGGCAACGCGAAGTCCGGATGCTTCGTGGCGCCCGCGATTCCCGAGCTTCTGCGGCAGAAGGTCGTGCCGGCGGCCGACCTCATCACACCCAACCAGTTCGAGCTCGGGTTCCTCACCGGCACCGAGCCGGGCGACATCGAATCGACGCTCGCATCGGTGGACGCCGCGCGCGCCATGGGCCCCTCGACCATCCTCGTCACGAGCGTCGAGCGCCCCGACCGCGAAGACGGCACCATCGAGATGCTCGCCGCGGATGAGAACGGCGCCTGGATCGTGCAGACGCCGTACCTGCCGTTCAAGGCCAACGGCTCCGGCGACGTCACCGCCGCGCTCTTCACCGCGCACTACCGTCGCACCGGCTCCGCCGCGGAGGCCCTCGCGCGCACCACATCGAGCGTCTTCGACCTGCTGAAGAACACCCTCGAGTCGGGCCAGCGCGAGCTGCAGCTCATCGAATCGCAGGAGTCCTACGCGCATCCGAGCATGCAGTTCGAGGTGCGTCAGCTGCGCTGAGCGCCTTCCGGATGCACGAAGCCCCCGCCAGCGGCGGGGGCTTCGTCGTCTCGCGGGATCAGGCTCCAGCGCGCCACTCGTCAGCGAGCTGCTTCCGCGTCTCGCCGAGCAGGAACGGCAGCGCCTTGGTCTGCGCGACGATCGGGAAGAAGTTCGCATCCCCCGCCCATCTCGGCACCACGTGCTGGTGCAGGTGCGCGGCGATCCCCGCTCCCGCCACGGCGCCCTGGTTCATGCCGATGTTGAAGCCGTCGCAGTGGGCCGTCTGCCGGATGAGGCGCATCGCTGTCTGCGTGACGGCACCCATCTCGGCCACCTCCTCCGGCGTCGCCTCGTCGTAGGTGGCGATGTGGCGGTAGGGGCACACCAGCAGGTGGCCGCTGTTGTACGGGAACAGGTTCAGCAGCGCGAAGACCTTCTCACCGCGGTGCACGATGAGGGCGTCCTCATCCGAGCGCGTCGGAGCGTCGCAGAAGACGCAGTCGACGTCGCCCGATCCCCCACCCCGCTCGATGTACGCGACACGGTGCGGGGTCCAGAGCCGCGCGAAGCCGTCCGGGACGCCCGCATACGCGGCACCGGGCACCGCATCCGGGTACTCCGTGCCGTCGTAGTCGCGGACCATGGTCAGACCTGCGCGTGCGTGTCGATCGCCTCGCGGATGCGGCGGATCGCCTCATCGACGGGGATGCCGTTGTCCTGGCGGCCGTCGCGGAAGCGGAAGCTCACCGTGCCCGCGTCGCGGTCCTGGGCACCCGCGATCAGCTGGAAGGGCACCTTCTGGGTCGTCCAGTTGCGGATCTTCTTCTGCATGCGGTCGTCGCTCGCGTCGAGCTCGGCGCGCACGCCGTCGGCCTTCAGCTGGTCGATGATGCCGCCGAGGTAGTCAGCGAACTCGTTCGCGACGGGAACGCCCACCACCTGCACGGGCGCGAGCCACGCCGGGAAGGCACCCGCGTAGTGCTCGAGCAGGATCGCGAAGAACCGCTCGATCGAGCCGAGAAGGGCACGGTGGATCATGATGGGCTGGTGCTTCTGCCCATCGGATCCGGTGTACTCGAGCTCGAAGCGCTCGGGCTGGTTGAAGTCGAGCTGCACGGTCGAGAGCTGCCAGGTGCGGCCGATCGCGTCCCGTGCCTGCACCGAGATCTTCGGGCCGTAGAAGGCCGCGCCGCCCGGGTCGGGAACGAGCTCGAGACCTGAGGCCTCGGCGACCTCGCGCAGGGTCTCGGTCGCGACCTCCCACTGCTCGTCGGATCCGACGAACTTCTCCGGATCCTTCGTCGACAGTTCGAGGTAGAAGTCGTCGAGTCCGTAGCCGCGCAGCGTCTCGAGCACGAACTCGAGCTGGCGGGTGAGCTCATCCTTGACCTGCTCCTGCGTGACGTACACGTGGGCGTCGTCCTGGGTGAGGCCGCGCACGCGGGTGAGACCCGAGAGCGTGCCGCTCTTCTCGTAGCGGTACACGGTGCCGAACTCGGCGAGGCGAAGCGGCAGCTCGCGGTACGAGCGCCCGCGGGCGCGGAAGATCAGGTTGTGGAACGGGCAGTTCATGGGCTTCAGGTAGTAGTCCTGGCCCTGCTTGGTGACGTTGCCGTCGGCGTCGGTCTCCTCATCGAGGTGCATCGCCGGGAACATGCCGTCCTTGTACCACTGCAGGTGGCCGCTCGTCTCGAACAGCTGACCCTTGGTGATGTGCGGCGAGTTGACGAGCTCGTAGCCGTGCGCGAGCAGCTGCCGGCGCAGGTACTCCTCCATCTCGTAGCGGATGATCCCGCCCTTGGGGTGGAAGACGGCGAGCCCCGAGCCGATCTCGTCGGGGAAGCTGAAGAGGTCCAGCTCGACGCCGAGCTTGCGGTGGTCGCGCTTGGCGGCCTCCTCGAGGCGCTGGGTGTAGGCGCGCAGCTCGTCCTTGGTGGGCCATGCCGTGCCGTAGATGCGCTGCAGCTGCTTGTTCTTCTCGCTGCCGCGCCAGTACGCGGCGGCGTTGCGCATCAGCTTGTGGTGTCCGAGGGCGCCGGTGTTGGGCACGTGCGGACCACGGCAGAGGTCCTTCCACGCCACGTTGCCTTCGCGGTCGATGTTGTCGTAGATGGTGAGCTCGCCCGCGCCGACCTCGACGGACTCGCCGTCCTTGCCATCGGCTGCCGCGCCCTTGAGGCCGATGAGCTCGAGCTTGTAGGGCTCGTTCGCGAGCTCCGCGCGCGCCTCATCGTCGGTCACGACTCGACGCTGGAAGCGCTGGCCGGAGCGGATGATGCGGTCCATCTCCTTCTCGATCGCCGTGAGGTCCTCCGGGGTGAACGGGGTCTCGACGTCGAAGTCGTAGTAGAAGCCGTCGGTGACGGGCGGGCCGATGCCGAGCTTGGCCTCCGGATTGATGCGCTGCACCGCCTGGGCGAGCACGTGCGCCGTGGAGTGACGCAGGATGTTCAGGCCGTCAGGCGACGTCACCTCGACGGGCTCGACGACGTCCGTCTCGGTGACGGTCGTGGCCTTGTCCTTCAGCTCGCCGTTGACGCGGATCGCGACGACGGAGCGGTCGGGGAACAGGTCGAAGCCGGTCTGGGCGCTCATTCTGCCGAGTTTACCGGCGTGGAGGGTCGTTCTCGTCCGCAGGGGGCTCATCCGCGGTCGCAGCTCGCCTGCCGAAGGCCGCACCCAGCGCGAGTCCCACCGCGATGCCGACGCCGACGCCGACCGCGATGTTGTCGATCGCCGCGCCGAACCCCGCACCGATGGCGATCCCGAATACGAGGAAGACGGCGAGCGTCGACCCGCTCGATCCCGACCCTTCGGCGCCCGCGGGGGTCTCGTCTCGGGGCGGCTCGACGGGCGGATTCTGCTGCGACATGCGCCCAGGCTATGGGGTGCGGAGGCGGTGGGCCTCCCCCGCGAGACGGAGGATCAGGACGTCGGGCGGTCGTAGATGGCGCCGGACGGCCGCGACTCGGCGACGCAGAACACGATGAGCAGGATGGAGCCCACGAAGGGGATGAAGCCCAGCAGGAAGTAGGTGCCCGGGTAGCCCGCGTCGTGGAGGCGCCTGATCGTCACGGCGATCAGGGGGATGATCATCGCGATGTATGCAGCGAGGAACAGAAGACTCAGCAGCGTGATGATCACTCCGGGAGCTGCGTAGGAGTCGCCGCCGAGGAAGGCGATACCCACGCCGCCGAGGATGGCGAACAGGAAGTACGCGCCGAACCAGACGATGATGACGCCGAGAGAGGCGAACCAGTACTCCGAACGCGACGCGCGGCCCGTGAAGTCGGAGTACTTGCGCCAGAAGCGCGTCCATGCCTGCGCGAAGGTGGCACCGTACAGGGGCGCCCACAGGGGGACCTGGCCCGTCACGGGGTCGATGACGGGCGTGGGCCCGACGGGCACGCCATAGGCGCCACCCGCGTAGACGCCGGGCGCCATGTACGCAGCAGGCGCGACGGGTGCGACATATGCCGGCGCCGAGGCCGCGACCTCCGCGGGCGATTTGCGGTAGTCGGTCCATCCCATGCCGTCCCACCAGCGCTGTCCGCCCGGGACCTCCGCATCGGGGTACCAACCGGGAGGGATGACGGCATCGGTTCCTGACATGGCACTCACCCTAGCCGCGCGCGCTCACGCGCTGCGATGGGGAGCACTTCCCGCGGCGCCGCCGGATCAGAAGATCACGACGAACCGGAACACGATGTCGACGAGGGCGGCCGCGAGTCCCGACTCCTCGGCGATCGCGTCGCGCTCGCGCGCCGCGGCGACCGGGTCGGCGGCGAGGATGACATCCGTGCCGTCGCGCACGAGCGCGTGCACCGCGTCGACGGGGGTCTCGGCCACGATGACGCCGAGGCCCGCATCGTGCGCCGACGCGACCAGCTCGGACGTCGCGGACGCATGCGTGATGAGGACCGCGTCGGCTGCGGTGCGCGGGATGCTGAGGGCTGGGTGTGCGAGCACGATCGCCGTCATCGCCTCGGGATGCTCGCGAGAGAGCTCGCGGATGACGCGCTCGTCGGGGCTCGCCACGATGAGGCGACGAGGGTCGTCCCCCGACTCGATCGCCTCACGCAGCAGCGCAACGGCGTGCTCTGAGGGCTGATCCGCGGACGCGATGCGGACGGTGACGTCGGCGCCTTCCGGTGCGGCAGCGGCGATCGAGTCCTCGGCTGTCGCGCTCGCATCCGCTTCGACGCCGATCAACGTGTCGGGCTGCGACGCGAGCACCCGCATCGCGGGCACGTTGACGGCGGTCGCCCCGCCGATCATCGCGGCGATGATGATCGCGGGAGTGAGCAGCGTGCGCCACACCGCCATGGGTGGAGTGGCCGGCGCCGTAGGCGTGACACGCGGATGAGGCCGCCCGCGCGCCAGCAGCTCGAGGAGGCCGGATGCGAGCAGAAGCACCGCGAACCCTCCGACGGCGACGGCTGCGACCTCTGCGAGGCCGAGACCCGCGGCTGCCACCCAGATGGATGCCTCAGGTGCGATGAGGTCGGCGACCGCGGTGGGCACGACCGCGACGATCGCGAGAAGGATGGCGACCACACCGCCGAGGAGCAGTCCGCTGAGGCACGCGACCGTGAGCAAGGCGTCGGGTCGGCCGCGAGTGAGGCGCCAGCTGAGCGCCATGGCGCGGGCGGCCGACACCTCCTCGACGACGAAGAGCGGGAGCGTCAGCGCCAGCCGGGTGCTCACGACGCCGAGCACGATGAGCGCGGCACCGTAGCCGATGACTCCGGGAATCGTCGAGGTGATCTCGGCGGTCACGTATCCCGGCACGGCTACCGCCTTGGTGAGCACCGAGACGAACCCGAGGCCAGTGAGGGGAAGCAGCAGAAGCAGGTAGGCGGCCAGCAGCAGCCCGGAGGGGCTGCCGGTGCGGCGCATGACGCGCACGAGTTCGCCCACTGCGTCACGGCTGAGAAGTCGTTCCCCGGCGCGAACCCGCCGGACGGCGACGAGCAGAACGAGAAGCTGGGTCGCGACGAGCACGAAGGTGACGGCGCACGTCGCGATGAGCAGGGCCGCCGTGAGCGGAAGGCCGACGTTGCCGGCACCGCCGTCGAGTCCGATTCCCCCGGCGGAGCGCACGGCCTCTCCGAAGAGCCAGCGGATGCCGGGCGCAGCCCACACGGCGACTGCGAGCTGCGTCACCAGAAGCACCGCGGCGAGGGGCCAGGCGCCGCGGCGGACGACTCGGACTGCATGTGCGGTCACGTCCCCGAGGTCGTGCCAGAACCCTGATGCCGGGGATGCGGGCGACGCGGTTCGGTTTTTGGACACCGTCCATTATATCCGTATGCTGATGCGTCACCTATACGTCTGCGAAGCAAGGAGCCACTGTGCCCGAGAAGTCCCATCCGATCAACGCCCCCCGTGAAGACGACGGACATTTCGGCCCCGACAGCGTCTCCTGGAAGGTGTTCGCCGACCCGTCGGCACGTCTCGGCGGCATGGCCGGTCTGCTCCTCCAGGCTCTCAACCCGCACATGATGCGCCTCTTCATCAACGCCACCGTCGCTCACAGCGATCCCGCAGGGCGCGACGAGCGCACCGGTCGCTACCTCGACACGATCACCTTCGGCGACCGCGCCCACGCCGATGCCGCCGCAACCTCCGTGCGACGCATGCACGATCGCGCCGTGTGGGAGGACCCGCGCACCGGACAGGTTCTCCGGGCCACCGAACCGGCGTGGATCGACTGGACGCACAACTCGCTCATCTACGGCCTCCTTCAGGCTGCCGACGCCTTCGGCCTCGACCTCACCGAGGAGGAGCAGGACCGCTTCATCGTCGAGCAGCACATCGCCGCCGAGCTCATGGGCTCCGAAGCCGCCCGCCTCCCCGCCTCGCGTGCCGAACTCGACGCCTACGTCGACGAGCAGAAGGACTGGGTGTCGCTCTCACTCCCGGCCGCCGAGGTCACCCGCACACTCCGCGCCCCGATCCTGCGCGGCAACCCCATCAAGGTGTACACCTCCGTCGTCATCCAGGACGGCGTGCTCTCCATCCTCCCCGACTGGGCGCGCCTGCTCTACGGCATCGAGGGCCGCCCGATGAACCTGCGAGCAGCGGCACGCACGACGAAGCGGATGATCGGGGTCGCCCGACGCTCTTCGGCCTACTCCGACGTCATCACCAGCATCACGACGCGCATCGACGACCACCCGTACCGCAAGGTTCGCACCGCGAAGTGACCGCGGCCGGTGCGGGTCACAGCACCCGCACCGCCCCCGGCTGGATGGTGACGCTCACGCGGTCGACCTCGCCGAGCTCATCCCCGTCGATCTCGAACACCCGCGGTTCGCTCAGCCGGATCTCGATGGCGGTCGCGCGCGTGTGCCACACGCTCTCGGTGCTCTCTGCCTCCGTCACCCCGAACAGCTGCCGCTTGACGCCGTTCTCCCACACAACCGAGCGCATCGTGTCCAGCCAGCCGAGCACACCCTCGGCGCGCAGCATCGCCACGTCGAGTTCGCCATCCGAGGGGTCGGCATCCGGCAGGAGCGTGATTCCGCCCTGGACGGCGCCGCAGCTTCCGATGAGCACCGTGTGCGCACGTTCGTGCCGCATCGGCTCTCCATCGATCGAGACCTCGAGGTCGAGCGAGGCACTCGCGTCCACCGCACGCCCGAGCGACTCCACATAGGCGAGCCAGCCGGCCTTCGCCTTCAGCTCATCGTCCGTCTCGGTGATCATGTGCGCGTCGATGCCGAAGCCAGCCATCACGACGAACGCGTGCCTGCTCGATGTGACGCCCGCGCCGATCTCCGCCCACGCGACGTCGATGAGCCGCCCCTCTCCCCCGAGCACGCGCTCGAACGCCGCCCGAGGGTCGTTGAGCGGCACGTCCAGATTGCGCGCCAGCAGGTTGCCCGTGCCGAGCGGCACGATTCCGAACGGGGGCGGGTCATCGAGCTCCGCGAGCGCCTCACTGACCGCCCGAACTGTGCCATCGCCCCCGGCCGCCACGACGACATCCGCGCCCACGGCGACAGCTTCTCGCGTGACGCCCTGACCCGCGTCCTCGACGGTCGTCTCCCACCAGCTCACGATGGGAAGGGCCACCCCATCGGGCAGCGAGGCATTGAGCGCGTCTTCCAACTCCTCGCGACTCGTCGACTTCGACGGGTTCCACACCACAGCCATCCGCATAGCGTCCACTGGCGCTCCTCTCGTTGCCTCACGGTACGAGAAGGCGACGCGCCCCGGTAGACCTCTCAGGGGGCTCGGAGCTTCGGGCGTGACCCAGCGGATCCGGATACGAGAAAACCCCCGCCGAGGCGAGGGTTCTGTGTGTGGGCGATACTGGGATCGAACCAGTGACCTCTTCCGTGTCAGGGAAGCGCGCTACCGCTGCGCCAATCGCCCGTCCTGATCGATGAGGCTGACCAGTGCGGTGAGTGAGGTGGCGACGGGATTCGAACCCGTGTGCACGGCTTTGCAGGCCGCTGCCTCGCCTCTCGGCCACGCCACCAGGTGTGCGGTCCGGGGACCGTGAGACTCCACTCGAGCGGATGACGAGATTCGAACTCGCGACCCTCACCTTGGCAAGGTGATGCGCTACCACTGCGCCACATCCGCATTTCGCAGGTCTTGCGACCCGCTGGTGTCTTCCGTTTCCGGCTGACATGAATGACTGTAGCCGAAGTTTTTGCCATGTCAAAACCGAGTCGCACTCCGTGTCGCGGCGCGACGAAACGTGTCAGAAGGCCCCTCTCGGATGTGGCAAGATGGAGGCATTGGGCGATTGGCGCAGTTGGTAGCGCGCTTCCTTCACACGGAAGAGGTCATCAGTTCGAGTCTGGTATCGCCCACCATGAAACCCTCGGCCACGCCGGGGGTTTTCTCGTTTCCGGAGATCGGTCTCGCGGCCGCTGCTTCCCCACGATTCCCGACTTTTCGCGGATGTCGCCCCCGCACTGCTCGCGCTCCATGGGGCACCTAGGTGCCACATGCCCCGCGGATCCGCCTCCATCGGCCCGTGGACGCGAGAGTTCTCGAGATTCACCAGACTGCGGTCCCCCGTCTTCTGGGGACAGAGCCTGGCCGACTTCCGCTGACAGCGGCGCCTCCGCCGACCTACGTGATGTCGCGGCGCCTCAGAACGAGCGCGGCGCCCGCAACGAACAACAGCCCGAGGCCCCACACCTTCGCGAAACCGATACTGTTCCAGCCGTCGATCAGCGGCACCGGGTCATTGACCCACAGGTAGGGCGACCACGCACCGAGCCACTCGAGGTCCGCGGACTGCTTCGCGAGTGCCTGCATCACGTAGCCGATGGCGGCGATGAGCGCGCCACCGGTCGCGGCCAGGGAGCGGCGACCGGTGACCGCGCCGACCAGCAGCGCAACTGCGGCGCTGAGGTACGCGAGCCCGGTGGTACCGACCGCGGCGGCGAGCAGGTTGCCGGTTTCGATCTCGAGCTCGAACGGCTCGTCCAGCACCAGAATGACCGCGACCGTGATGGCGAGAAGCAGCACCAGCTTCACCAGCACGGTGAGCGCCGCCTCGAGCACCACCCGCACGCGACCCACCCCGTGGGCCAGGTCGAGCTCAAGCCGGCCCGACTCCCAGTCCCCGGCGATCAGTGACGAACCCCACGCGGTCGCGGCGACGACCAGGACCACGAAACCGACCAGCCCGAAGAAGGTGCTCTGCGTGTAGCCCGCACCGGTTGAGATCTGGTCGTAGCCGAGAGCCGCGATGAGCTCCGGGGGCAGGCTGTCGAGGATGCCCTGCAGCTCACGGGATCCCCCGATGCTCGGGTACAGGGGCAGATAGAGGACGAGCACCGCGACAACGCCGACGGCCCAGGCGATCAGTCCTCGCCACGACTCGCCGAGCGCGCGGGTGACGAGCGGCAGCAGGTTACGCATGGCGCCCATCCTGTCCGCCCTCGCCGTAGAGGTGCAGCACCGACTCCTCGAGGTCGGGCTCCTCGAGCGCGAGATCGCGGATCTCGAAGCGGGCCAGCGCCGCGACGAGCGGGCCGATCTCCCCATGGCTTGTGCCGGTGAGCCGCAGACCGACCGGATCCGGCTCGATCCGCAGCTGTGCGAGCGCGGTCTCCCGGCGGATCGCGGCCTCGGTCGACGCCCGATCGCTCGTGGCTATGCCGGCGTTGACCCGTCGGAGCGACCTGAGCCGCAGCGCATCGACATCTCCCGCGGCGATCACGCGACCTTCGCTCAGGACCGCGACCTCGTGCGCGGCGTTCTGCACCTCGCTCAGCACGTGAGAACTCAGGAGCACGGTCTGCCCCGCGGCGCACGCCTCCGCCAACATCCGGTGGAACTCGCGCTGCACGAGCGGGTCGAGGCCGCTCGTGGGCTCGTCGAGCACCAGCAGCTCGGGGCGGTGCATGAAAGCCTGCACGAGGCCGAGCTTCTGCTTGTTGCCCTTCGAGAGAGAGCCGATCCTGCGGTCGAGATCGAGACCCAGACGTTCCGCGAGCTGCTCGACGTAGCGGTCGTCCACGCGCCCCGAGACCCCGGCGTAGAAGCGCAGCAGGCGGCGACCCGTGCTGTGCCCGCGCAGGCGAAGGTCGCCGGGCAGGTAGCCGATTCGTGTGCGCATCCGGGCCCCGCCCTGAAGGGGCGACTCGCCGAGCACTCGCACCTCCCCCGCGCTGGGCCGCAGCAGGTCGAGCAGGATCTTCAGCGTGGTGCTCTTGCCCGAACCGTTCGGGCCGATGAGCCCGAACACCGTGCCCGGTCGCACGGTGAGCTCCACCCCGCGCAGCGCCTCGAACGAGCCGAACGATTTCCGCAGACCCGTCGCGTACACGGTCGCGGCGTTCACCAGTGTGCCCTCATGCGGCCAATGTAGGTGCCGTGTCGGCGTTGACGCCAGACCCGCCCGGGGTTCGCTCATTCCCGAGGGCGTTTTCGAGCGCCTGCGGTCGCTCAGGCACGCCGGGCGGCGAAACGCGCGATCCCCGCCGCTCCCCCGGCGACGACAGCGGATGCCGCCGCCACGAGGACGAAGAGCGCCGCAGGCGGAACGACAGCGGCGAGACGACCCGAGAACACGAATCCGGTGGTTTCCCCGACCACAGCGGGCGCCATGAGCCCGACAGCGGCGACAGCCAGCGCGCCGATCGCCCCGCGACGAGCGGACACCGTCCCCGTGCGGGTGCCGAGGATCCCCGCGCCCACCGCTCCACCGAGGACGCCCGTCAGAAGTGCGGAAGCGGGTGAGAGGCTCGCGGCGCCCGCGAGCACGGCGATGAAACCCGACCCGAGCCCGCCGAGGAGCGTCCGAGGCTGTCGCGGGTCGACGCCCCGCCCCACCAGCACGGCACCCCAGGCGAACAGTCCTCCGAGCGGCGCGAGGAAGGCAGAGGTCGCGATGTGCACCATGTACTCATCGATGACGCCCTCGAGACTCACCAGCCAGACCGCTGAGCTCAGCCACATGAGCCCCGCGACGGCGGCGATCCGGGTCCACGCGAGGGACGCGCCCGATGGCACCCCCGGGGGGCTGGCTGCGTCGCGACCGATGGCGAGCACCCCCACGAGCGTTGCCGCGGCCGTCGAGACCACGACGGCGAGCACGCCTCCGAAGTCCTCCGCGCCGCAGTCTGCGAGTCCGCACGCCGATGCGATGAACGGCGGCGCGAGCACCGCGAAGGGGAACGCGACCACGGCCCATCCCATGACCACAGACCACACTTCCGCGCGGCGTGCGCCTGCGGTCTCCAGCACCGAGCCGACCACGAGCGCAAGCGGTCCGACCGAGACCGACAGCGCGAGCAGGAAGTCCGGGGATTCGAGATCGAGAAGCACCCCCAGCGTGCACGCGACGGACGACGCGACCCCCGCAGCGAGGACGGCGCGCATCGCGAGTTCACGACGTCGCTGCCGCGGGCTGAGGGCGATGCCCGCGCCTGCGACGACGACGCACGCGAGCGCCGAGACGAGAACCAGGGCAGACACGATGCCTTTCGAGGGTGCGACGAGCTCGGAATACAGGGCCGCCGGGCGGCCGGTGAGCACAACCATACGGGGCGCCGCCTCCGAAGAGACGACGCCCCGTGTGTGGCTGTCGAGCGGGACGACCCGGTCAATCGATCAGGGCGTAGCCCTCCTCGCCGTGAACGACCGTGTCGACACCGGCGAGCTCGTCCTCGCTCTTGATGCGGAAGCCGATGGTCTTCTCGATCGCGAAGCCGACGATCCACGCGACAGCGAAGGAGTAGATCGCGACGGCGAGAGCCGGGACGAGCTGCGAGACCAGCTGACCGGCGTCGCCGCCGACGAAGAGGCCCGTTCCGATGGCGAAGAAACCGAGGTAGAGCGTTCCGATGAGACCGCCCACGAGGTGGATGCCCACCACGTCGAGCGAGTCGTCGAAGCCGAGCTTGAACTTGAGTTCGATCGCGAGAGCGCACACCGCACCGGCGATGAGACCGAGGAGGAGGGCCCAGCCGGGTTCGAGGTTGGCGCACGACGGGGTGATCGCGACGAGACCGGCGACGGCACCGGAGCCGGCGCCCACCGAGGTGGGCTTGCCGTCCTTGACCTTCTCGACGACCAGCCAGCCGAGGATCGCCGCAGCAGTCGCACCCAGCGTGTTGATGACGATGAGGCCGACGCCCTCGAGGTTGTTGAGCCATTCCGCTCCGGCATTGAATCCGAACCAGCCGAACCAGAGGATTGCGGCACCCAGGAGCGTCAGCGGCACGTTGTGGGGCTTCTGGATGCCCTTCTGGAAGCCGATGCGCTTTCCGAGGACGAGTGCCAGCGCGAGAGCGGCAGCACCGGCGTTGATGTGCACGACGGTGCCACCTGCGTAGTCGATGACGGCGGGGAGACCCGTGAGCTCCGACCAGCTGTAGAGCCAGCCGCCACCCCACACCCACGCCGCGACCGGGAAGTACACGAGAGTCGCGAAGATGCCGGCGAAGATCAGCCACGAACCGAACTTGGCGCGGTCGGCGATCGCACCCGAGATGAGCGCGACGGTGATGATCGCGAAGGTCGCACCGTAGGTCGCGCCGATGAGGGTCTCGTTGTCGTAGCCGCCCGCGAACGCGAAGTTCGCGAACGGGTTGCCGGCGAAGTCGAAGGGTCCCGTGGTGGCCGACATGCTCGAGCCGTAGAGGATCCAGAGGACGCTCACGAGGCCGAGGGAGCCGAAGCTCATCATCATCATGCTGACGACGCTCTTCGCCTTGACGAGACCGCCATAGAAGAACGCGACGCCGGGCGTCATCAACAGCACGAGCGCTGTGGCCGTGATGGCCCAGGCGTAGTTGCCGCTTTCCATATCAGTGTTACCTCTCTCGTTGCCTCGGGCGGTGACACCGACTGTGGTGGAGTCGGCGGCCCTCGGGTACCGGCCCAGTTTGAGAGAGGCAGATTTCCGTTCGACGCGCGCCGCGTTTCGGAGAAGTTACGACGAAACCTCGAGCGTAAACATCAGATTTCGGGGAGCTTCGCAGCCGCCGCCGAAACGCTGATCAGCTGCTCAGCGCGATCAGCCGAGAGATGGCGCGCAGGTACTTCTTGCGGTATCCGCCCGCGAGCATGTCCACGCCGAAGACGTCATCGAGCGGCACACCGGATGCGAACACGCGCACCTGCTCGTCGTAGAGGCGGTCGACGAACGCGACGAAGCGCAGAGCATCCGCCTGATCCGTGAGGGTGCGCACGCCACGCAGACCGATGCCGGCGAGCCCGTCGACGATGCGGACGTAGCGAGACGGGTGCACGCGCGAAAGGTGCTTGAGGAGCGCGTCGAAGTCGTCGATCGTCGTCGCCCCGCCGAGCGCCGCGAGCGCGCCGGGGATCTCGGCATCGGGCGTGACGGCGGCGTGCCCTTCGACGTCGCGGCGGCGATAGTCGTGTCCGTCGATGCGCATGATGTCGAATCGATCGGAGAGCGCCTGGATCTCGCGCAGGAAGTCGACTGCGGCGAAGCGGCCCTCACCGAGGGCGTTCGGCGGGGTGTTGGACGTCGCCGCGATGCGCGTGCCCCCTGCCGCGAGCTCTCCGAGGAGCCGGGTCATCATCATCGTGTCGCCCGGATCGTCGAGCTCGAACTCGTCGATCGCCACGAACGAGGCACCCTTCATGAGAGCCACTGCCTGCGCGTAGCCGAGCGCGCCGACGAGCGCCGTGTACTCGATGAAGGTGCCGAAGTACTTGCGGCCGGGCGCGAGCTGCCAGAGAGCTGCGAGAAGGTGGGTCTTGCCGACGCCGAAACCGCCG
This sequence comes from Salinibacterium sp. ZJ70, assembly GCF_011751865.2. Lineage (GTDB taxonomy): Bacteria > Actinomycetota > Actinomycetes > Actinomycetales > Microbacteriaceae > Homoserinibacter. The sequence goes on from NZ_CP061770.1 coordinate 1,553,026, forward strand.
TCGAGGTAGACGCCGGGCTTCGCCTCGGGCGACTTCCGACGCCCGAAGAAGCCACGCCCGCCTCCGCCTCCGCGCATGACCTCCGCGAACTCGCGCATCCGCGCGACAGCCTCGCCCTGCGACGGGAAGTCCGGGTCAGGGCGGTAGCTGTCGAGCGTCGCGCCCTCGAACTGGCGCGGCGGCACCAGAGACGCGGCCAATTCGGCGCCGCTCATCTCGGGATTCCGGTTGAGGAGAGATGCTGCGTTCTGCGTCAAAGCGGGCTTCCGTGGGAGAAAGGAGAGGGGGCAGGCGTGTGTCGAACTCTTACAGTGCGTCAGCGCACCGCCGAGGTGACGCCTACCCTGGACGTGGAGCAAGCCTAGCCCTCAAGGAGACCACCGCATGGCCGTCGCATCTGACCCGAATCCCGCCTTCGCCGAGTTCGCGCACCCCGAGCGCCTCGTGAGCACCGAATGGCTCGCCGAGCACCTGGGCGAGCCCGGACTCGTGGTGGTGGAATCCGACGAAGACGTGCTGCTGTACGAGACCGGCCACATCGAGGGTGCCGTCAAGATCGACTGGCACACCGACCTCAACGACCCGGTGGAGCGCGACTACCTCGACGGCGAGGGCTTCGCGAAGCTCCTGGGTTCGAAGGGCATCAGCCGCGACGACACGGTCGTCATCTACGGCGACAAGAACAACTGGTGGGCTGCGTACGCCCTCTGGGTGTTCACGCTGTTCGGCCACGAGGACGTGCGACTTCTCGACGGCGGCCGCGCGAAGTGGGAGGCCGAGGGCCGCCCCTACACGACCGAGGTCCCCGTGCGCGAGGCCGTCGAGTACCCCGTCGTCGAGCGCGACGACGCCACGGTGCGCGCCTTCAAGGAGGACGTGCTCGCCCACCTCGGCAACCCGCTCATCGACGTGCGCTCCCCCGAGGAGTACGTGGGCGAGCGCACCACCGCGCCCGCCTACCCCGAGGAGGGCACCCTCCGCGCTGGTCACATCCCGAGCGCCCAGAGCGTGCCGTGGGGCAAGGCCGTCGCCGAGAACGGCACCTTCAAGACCAAGTCCGAGCTCGACGCGATCTACCGCGACGGCGCGGGCCTCCAGGATGGCGACTCCGTCATCGCGTACTGCCGCATCGGCGAGCGATCGAGCCACACCTGGTTCGTGCTCACCCACCTGCTCGGCTTCGAGGGCGTGCGCAACTACGACGGATCGTGGACCGAGTGGGGCAGCGCCGTGCGTGTGCCGATCGTCCGCGGCACCGAGCCCGGCGAGGTGCCTGCCCGCTGACGCCCATGGCGTTCGCGTACGGTGAGGATATGACCGAGGCACTACCCGAGAAGCTCGTCGAGATCCGCGAGGACTTCCTCGCCCTCACGCAGCAGGAGCGACTGCAGCTGCTTCTGGAGTTCGCCAACGAGCTCCCGGAGCTACCGCAGCGATTCGCCGATCACCCGGACCTGCTGGAGCGCGTCGAGGAGTGCCAGTCGCCGGTGTTCATCTTCGTCGAGATCGATGATGACCGGATCGTCCACCTGCACGCGACGGCGCCGAAGGAGGCCCCGACGACGCGCGGCTTCGCGTCGATCCTCGTGCAGGGTCTCGCGGGCCTCACGGTCGAGCAGGTGCTCGCAGTGCCCTCCGACTACCCGCTCACGATCGGACTCACCGAAGCGGTGAGCCCGCTGCGGATCCGCGGAATGTCGGGGCTGCTCGGGCGCACGCAGCGTCAGGTGCGGGAACGCACCGCGTGATCCTCACGCCCGTGCTTCCGCGCCCGGGTGCGCCTCTCGAGGTCGGTGCGCCCGAGACGCGCGAGGTGCTCCGCGAGCTCTACCGGCGCGCGCCGGGCGCCCCGGGTGTGCGGGTCAACATCATCACGAGTGTCGACGGCAGCGTGCAGGGGGCCGACGGCACATCCGAGTCCCTCTCGAATCGCGCCGACCGCGCCATCCTGGGTGCGATCCGCGCCGAGAGCGATGTCGTCCTCGTGGGCGCGGCGACGATCCGCACCGAGGGGTATCTGCTGCCGCGCACGGCGCGACTCGCGATCGTCGCGTCGGGAGATCTGAGCGGAGCCCGCGTCGGCGACGAGCACGATCCCGCGAAGATCCTCATCCTCGCGCCCGAGTCGGCGCGCGATCGCGTGCACGCCACACTCGCCGCTCCGCACACCTTCGTCGAGGTGCGCGCGGATGCCCACGATCGCGTCGACCTGCGCGCCGCGCTGGACGCACTGCGCCTGCACGGTGCCGAATCGGTGGTCTGCGAGGGCGGCCCTCAGCTCATCGGCCAGCTCATGGACGCCGACCTCGTGGGCGAGCTGTGCATCTCGACGAGTCCGACGTGGATGAGCGGAGGCGCGCCGCTGCTCGCCGCCGGAGCCCGCCGCGGAGCTCCCCTGCAGCTCGCGAGCCTCCTGACCGACGACGCCGGCGGAATCTACGCGCGCTGGATCCTGTCCGCCTGACGCGCCTGCCGGTCAGCCGCGGGAGATCCATTCCCGGATGGTGCCCTCCCAGCGGTCGCGGTCGAAGTTCCAGAGCTTCGTGTGGCGGGCGATGTGGAACTGCTCGAAGGTCACGATGTCAGGACGAGCGAGCGCGAGGGCGCGCGAGGCCGTGGCAGGCACGAAGCCGTCATCGACGCTGTGCAGGATGAGGATCGGACGGTCGAGCTCTGCCGCCCGCGCGACGAAGTCCATGCGGCCGAGGTCGAGCGGCTCGGTGAGTCCTGTGACGATTCGCCCCCACCGCGACCGGATGAGGCGGTAGGCGCCCCACCGCACCGGCCCGGGAAGGCGTCGAAGGCGCGCCTGGAAGTCGAGCGTCGTGATCCAGTCGACGACGGGCGACTCGAGAATCACACCCGTGACGAGCGCCGCTCGCGGGGAGCGGGTGAGCGCCTGCAGCACGATCGCGCCGCCCATCGACCAGCCCATGAGCACGATCTCCCGGGCACCGCGCGAGACCGCGTAGGCCATGGCCGCGTCGACGTCCACCCACTCGAGCTGCCCGAGGGCGTAGCGGTACTCTGGGCTGCGCGGTGCGTCGCCGTCGTTGCGGTAGGAGATCAGAAGCGAGTGGTAGCCCGCATCCCGCAGCGGCGTGACGGCACGCAGCACCTCGGAACGCGACGCACCGCGCCCATGCACGTTGATGACCCAGCGATCGCTCTCGCCCTCCGCGGGGACGAACCAGGCGGGTGCCGGCCCGAGCGGCGTCGGCACGCTCACGTTCTCGTACGGAACCTCGAGCGAGCGCGGAGTGAGCCAGAACCAGCCATTGAAGCGTCCGCGTGTCGCATTCTCGATGTCGCCGAAGTCGACGCTGAGCAGCCGGCGCGTCACTCCCGACCGCGATACGGACAGGATCTCCCCCACGCGGGCGTGCCCGCGGTCACCCGAGAACCAGAAGCTGTACTCACCGCTCACACAGGAGTCGGGGGTGGGCGAGAGCGTGATCTCCCCCGCCTCGACGTTGACCCCCAGAATGCGGATGTCGTACTCCCGGCGCGAGGGCGGGATGACGACCGTGCGGGCCACGAGTGCGCTCAGCACGGCGATCACGGCGGCGACGACCGTCCCGACCCCGAGGAGGCTCCAGAGGAGCGAACCGGCTCTCCGTCCGGCGCGCTGTCGGCGATCCTGCATGTCGTCCTCCGATCATGCGACGGCGTGGCACCGTCGCACCCCTCTGTGAGAATCCTAGGCTTCCCCCGTGACCACCACTGAGTCCGCTCCCGACCTGCCGCAGCCGTTCCGGCTCGCGGCGGAGTCTCTGCGCTCGGCGACCCCCCGCGACGAGATGGCCGTCATCGAGATCCCCTCCCCATCTGGGCTGGCCCCGTTCTCCGTCGCCCTCGCCGGCGACGTGCGTCCGACGACCCACGGCATCGACTCCCTGCTCGGCACAGGGCGCTTCATCCTCCTGTACGACCCCGAAGAGCCGGATGCGTGGGGCGGGCCGTTCCGGATCGTCGCGTACGCGCAGGCCCCTCTCGAGACCGAGATCGGCGTCGACCCCTTCATCGCCGAGGTGACATGGTCCTGGCTCATCGACGCGCTCGATGCGCACGGAGCCGCATACACGGAGCCCTCAGGTACGGCGACGAAGATCCTCTCGACGGGCTTCGGCGAACTCGCGGAGAACGGCGACGCCGCGCAGCTCGAGCTGCGCGCATCCTGGTCGCCGTCGGACGCCGAGATCGGAGCGCATGTCGAGGCATGGTGCGACCTGCTCTGCATGCTCGCTGGCCTTCCGCCGAGCTCCGACGCCATCTCCCTGCTCCCTCATCAACGGAAACCACGTGACTGACGCACCGAATCCGACCGCCGATTCCTCGCACGACGAGGTCGACGTGATCGACACTCCTGAGGAGTTCGCGGCCGCCGTCGCGGCCCTCGCCGCCGGCCACGGCCCCTTCGCGGTCGACGCCGAACGCGCCTCCGGCTTCCGCTATTCCCAGCGCGCCTACCTCATCCAGGTGTTCCGCCGCGGAGCTGGCGCGTTCCTGTTCGACCCGCCCGCCATCGGCGACTTCTCACCGCTCGCCGAGATCATGCGCGGCGAGGAGTGGATCCTGCACGCCGCGAGCCAGGATCTCGCGTGCCTGCGCGAAGTCGGGCTCGACCCCGAGACCGTGTTCGACACCGAGCTGGGCGCGCGTCTGGCGGGACTGCCCCGCGTCGGGCTCGCGACGGTGGCGGAGGAGCTCCTCGGGATCCACCTCGCGAAAGCGCACTCGGCGGCCGACTGGTCGACGCGTCCGCTGCCGCAGGGGTGGCTCGTGTACGCCGCACTCGACGTGGAGCTGCTGCCGGACCTGCGCGACAGGGTCGCCGAGCTTCTCGAGGCGAGCGGCAAGACCGAGATCGCACGCCAGGAGTTCGCCGCGGTGCTCGAGAAGACGACCCCGGTGCGCCAGGAGCCGTGGCGCCGCATGTCCGGGCTGCATTCGCTTCGCACCCCGAGGCAGCTCGCGATCGCGCGTGCCCTGTGGACGGCACGCGACGACTTCGCGCGCGAGACCGACACCGCACCCGGACGGCTCATCCCCGACCAGTCGCTCGTCGCCGCCGTCAAGGCGGGGCCGACGTCCAAGCGAGAGCTGTCGGCTGTGAAGGAGTTCACCGGCAGGGCGAGCCGCCGCGAGATCGACCGATGGTGGGCCGCCTTCGAAGCCGGAATGGCCGACCCCACCCCGCCCTCGATGCGTGGCACCGGCGACGGCATCCCCGCGCCGCGCGTGTGGGCGGACAAGAACCCGGCAGCCGATCGGCGCCTCAAGCTCGCGCGCGCCGCCGTCACCGCTCGCGCCGAAGAGCTGCAGCTGCCCGTCGAGAATCTGCTCACCCCTGACACGCTGCGTCGTGTCGCCTGGGCTCCCCCGGCGGAGCTCACCCGGGAGACGATCTCCGACGCTCTCACAGGGCTCGGCGCCCGCGCCTGGCAGGCAGACGAAGTCGCCGAGCTCATCGCGGCGGCGTTTGTCGAGGCGCTCCAAGGGGATGCGCAGGAGCCCGCGGAGGCTTCGTAGGAATCCCTGCAACGATTCGGGCGCGTCTTGGAGAGTCTGCATAGGATCAAGGCAACCCCGATGCGTGCTTCCGTGCGCGCATCTGACCCCAACCGCAAGGAGGCATCGTGGCCCAAACACCTTCGGCTCTTCGATCAGACGTCGTGTTCGTGGATGGGGTTCGCACCCCCTTCGGTCGCGCCGGTGAGAAGGGTCAGTATTGGAACACCCGTGCCGACGACCTCATCGTCAAGGCGATGATCGGCCTCCTCGAGCGCAACCCCAACCTGCCCAAGGACCGCGTGGATGACGTCGCGATCGCCGCGACCACGCAGGAGGGCGACCAGGGCCTCACTCTCGGCCGCACCGCCGCGATCCTGGCCGGTCTGCCGACGACCGTCCCCGGCTACGCCCTCGACCGCATGTGCGCGGGCGCCATGACGACCGTCACGACGATCGCGGGTGCGATCGCGTTCGGCGCCTACGACATCGGCATCGCTGGCGGTGTCGAGCACATGGGTCGCCACCCGATGGGCTTCAACGCCGACCCGAACCCGCGCTTCCTCGCGGAGAAGCTCGTCTCGCCCGACTCGCTCAACATGGGCAACACGGCCGAGCGTCTGCACGACCGCTTCCCGCAGCTCACGAAGGAGCGCAGCGACCGCTTCGCCCTCGGCAGCCAGCAGAAGCTCGCCGCCGCCTACGCCGCGGGCAAGATCCAGCCCGACCTCATCCCCGTCGCGATCAAGAGCGAGAGCGGATGGGGCCTCGCAACCCAGGACGAGGGCATGCGCCCCGAGACGACGCTCGAGGGCCTCGCGGGCCTCAAGACCCCGTTCCGTCCGCACGGACGCGTCACCGCCGGCAACGCGTCGCCGCTCACCGACGGCGCCACCGTGTCGCTCATCGCGAGCGAGGCCGCCGCGCGCGACCTCAACCTGCCCGTCAAGATGCGCATGGTGTCGTTCGCATTCGCGGGTGTCGAGCCGGAGGTCATGGGCCTCGGACCCGTCCCCTCGACCGAGAAGGCGCTGCGCAAGGCAGGCCTCACGATCGACGACATCGGGCTGTTCGAGCTCAACGAGGCGTTCGCTGTTCAGGTGCTCTCGTTCCTCGACCACTTCGGGATCGATGACGAGGACTCGCGGGTGAACCCGTGGGGCGGCGCGATCGCGATGGGCCACCCGCTCGCATCCTCCGGCGTGCGACTCATGATCCAGCTCGCCCGCCAGTTCGAGGAGCGCCCCGACGTGCGCTACGGCCTCACGGCGATGTGCGTCGGCCTCGGCCAGGGCGGCACGGTCATCTGGGAGAACCCGCACTACAAGGGAAAGAAGTGAGAATGAGCAGCCTGCCCGACTACAGCGGATCCGACTTCTCCAAGCTCGTCGCACTCGACCCGGATGAGGTGATCACGCACTCGTACGTGCGCGACATCTCCCTGCCGAGCGGCAAGGTGCTCGCGCTCATCACGCTCGACAACGGCCGTGATCACACGCGCCCGAACACCCTCGGACCCGCCACGCTCACCGAGCTCGGCGAGCGTCTCGACGAGCTCGCCGCACGCGGCAAGGCCGGCGAGATCCAGGCTGTGGCGATCACCGGCAAGCCGTTCATTCTGGCCGCTGGCGCCGACCTGTCGCGCGTGGGTGAGATCCAGGACTACGAGACGGGTGTGCTCATGGCGCAGCTCGGTCACCAGACGCTCGGGAAGCTGGGCGAGCTCGGTGTGCCGTCGTTCGCGTTCATCAACGGCCTCGCCCTCGGTGGCGGCGTCGAGATCGCGCTCAACGCCGACTACCGCACGATCGATTCGTCGATCCCCGCGCTGGCGCTTCCCGAGGTGTTCCTCGGCCTCATCCCCGGATGGGGTGGCGCGTGGCTCCTGCCGAACCTCATCGGGATCGAGAACGCCCTCGAGGTGATCATCTCGAACCCGCTGAAGAACAACCGCATGCTCAAGGGCCCGCAGGCGTTCGAGCTCGGGATCGCGGATGCGATGTTCGGTCCGGCGAACTTCCTCGAGAACTCGCTCGCCTGGGCGGACAGCGTGCTCACCGGCAAGACCAAGGTCAAGCGCAAGAACGAGCCGGGGAAACTGGAGCGTCTCGCCAAGTGGGACATCGCGATCGGCATCGCAGAGAAGACCCTCAAGAGCCGCATCGGCGAGGTCGCGAAGAGCCCGTACAAGGCCCTCGAGCTGCTGAAGGCCGCCAAGAACACCGACAAGAAGACGGGCTTCCTCGCCGAGGACGCTGCTCTCGCGGAGCTCATCGCCGGCGACCAGTTCCGCGCATCGATCTACGCGTTCAACCTCGTCCAGAAGCGCGCGAAGCGCCCCGCGGGCGCGCCCGACAAGGAGCTCGCACAGAAGGTCACGAAGGTCGGCGTCATCGGCGCGGGCCTCATGGCCAGCCAGTTCGCGCTTCTGTTCGTGCGCCGCCTGCAGGTGCCTGTGGTCATCACCGACCTCGATCAGGCGCGCGTCGACAAGGGGCTCGAGTACATCCGCGGCGAGATCGACGAGCTGCTCGGCAAGGGACGCATCGACTCGGATGAGGCCAACCGCCTCAAGGCGCTCGTCTCGGGCACCACCGACAAGGCCGACTTCGCCGACTGCGACTGGGTCATCGAGGCGGTCTTCGAGGAGCTGGGCGTCAAGCAGGACGTCTTCGCCGATGTCGAGCAGTACATCTCCCCCGAGGCGATCCTCGCGACCAACACGTCGTCGCTCTCGGTCGAGCAGATCGGCGCGAAGCTCACGCACCCCGAGCGCGTCGTCGGCTTCCACTTCTTCAACCCGGTCGCGGTCATGCCGCTCATCGAGGTCGTGAAGACGCCGAAGACCACCGACGCCGCGCTCGCAACAGCGATGGCGACGGCTGCGAAGCTGAAGAAGACCGCCGTCATCACGACCGACAGCCCTGGCTTCGTCGTGAACCGCGTTCTCGCGAAGGTGCTGGGCGAGGCGATGCACGCCGTCGAGCAGGGCGCCTCGTTCGAGGACGTCGTCGAGGCTGCGCGTCCGTTCGGCCTGCCGATGGATCCGTTCGCGCTGCTCGACCTCGTGGGCCTCAAGGTCGGCGCGCACGTGCTCGACACGCACCACACGGCGTTCCCGGAGCGCTTCTTCGACAGCCCCGCGCTTCACGAGCTCGCCGAGTACGGCGCGATCTTCGAGAAGGACGCGAAGGGCAAGATCAAGGGCTACGACAAGAAGGCGCTCGAGATCGTCCGGAAGCACCGTCCGGCGGACGCCGTGGCGCTCACGCCCGCGCAGCTGCGTGAACGCCTGCAGGTCGGTCTGGCGGACGAGATCCACCGCATGCTCGAGGAGAAGGTCGTCGCAGGTCCCGAGGACATCGACCTGTGCATGATCATGGGTGCCGGCTGGCCGTTCCAGATGGGCGGCGCGACCCCGTACCTCGACCGTGAGGGTGCGAGCGAGAAGGCCTTCGGCGGCACGTTCCACAACCCGCCCATCCGCGGCGTCGCATAGTCGCCCGCTGTGCGCCTCGAGGGCCGTCCGTCGCACCAGCGACCGGCGGCCCTCAGTCGTTCTCGGTGATGCTCCATCCGGGTGCGTCGATCACGCAGAAGCGGTTGCCCTCCGGGTCTTCCATGATGATGTAGTCGGCGTCGTCCGGACGCCCGTCCCAGTGCACTTCGCGGGCACCGAGGCCCGTGAGCCTCTCCACCTCCGCCAGCTGATCGTCGGCGTAGAGGTCGAGGTGGATCCGCGGGGGCAGCATCCGCGGCGAGGGGACGGCATCGAGCGAGACGCTGACCCCCCGACCTTCGCGCGGCTCCAGGATCACGAAGTCGTCCTCCGAGGGACTCCGACTGACGTAGTCGAGCGCGCGTTCCCAGAACGCACGCTGCGTGCCGAGATCCGTGACGCGGATGACGATCGAGCCGATGCCCAGCATGCCGGGAGGATACTCCTCCCCCCGGCCAACCGGCTCAGTGTCCTGCCGGTCCGTGTCCTGCCGGGGCATCCTTCGGGGCGCGCACGAAGAAGCTCAGGGCGACCACGGCGAGCGAGATGAAGGCGCCCGCCATGAAGGCGGTGTGCACGCCTTCGGCGATCTGCGCAGGAGTCGCCGTCGCGACGTTCTCGCCGCCCGCGCCGAGGATGCCGACCGCGAGCAGGGCGATGTAGAGCGCGGTGCCTGCCGCACCCGCAACCTGCTGGAACGTCGAGACGGTCGCACTGCCGTGCGAGTACAGGCGGCGCTCCAACGATCCGAGACCGGTCGAGAACAGCGGTGTGAACAGGAAGGCGAGGCCGAGGCTCATCGCGATGTGGCACGCGAGCACGACCCCCAGCGGCGTCGACGGGCCGAAGAGCATCGCCATGGCCCAGAGCGACCCGCTCAGGATGATCGACCCCGGCACGAGAAGGGGAGTCGGCCCGACGCGATCGTACAGACGGCCGACGATCGGCCCGAGAAGCCCCGAGATCAGTCCGCCCGGCAGAAGCAGCAGCCCGATGACGACGGGCGGGTGACCGAGCGCGTTCTGCAGATACTGCGGGAGCAGGATGACGGTCCCGAACAGCGACATCATCGCGACCGCGAGCATGATGAGGGCCGCGGTGAACTGCGGCGAGCGGAACGTGCGCAGGTCGAGGAAGGCACGGTCGTCCTTCTGCAGGCGCAGCTGGCGCAGCACGAAGAAGCTGAGCGCGACGACGCCGACGACGATCGGAATCCACGGGGGCATGAGTGTGCTCTCGCCGGCGGACTCGCCGAGGCTCGAGAGGCCGTATACGACGCCGCTGAACCCGAGAGCCGAGAGGATCACCGAGAGCACGTCGATGGGGACGCGACGCGTTTCCGAGACGTTGGGCACGCTGAGCGCGCCGATGATGAGCATGGCACCGGCGAGAGGCAGCATCACCCAGAACAGCCCGCGCCACGACAGCACGGTGAGGAGCACACCCGAGACGGCAGGGCCGAGTGCGGGTGCCATCGACATGACGATCGCGATGCGACCCATGATGCGCCCACGGCTCGTCGCAGGCACGATCTCGAGGACCGTGGTCATCATGAGCGGCATCATGACGGCCGTGCCGGATGCCTGCACGACGCGCCCGATCACGAGCACGGAGAACGTGGGGCCGATGGCCGCGATGAAGGTGCCCGTCACGAAGAGCGCGAGCGCCGCCACGAAGAGGGTGCGCGTCGAGAAGCGCTGCAGCAGCCATCCGGTCGTGGGGATCACGACGGCCATGGTCAGCGCGAACGCGGTCGTCAGCCACTGGCCCGTCGAGGCAGACACCCCGAGGTCGGTCATGATGTCGGGGATCGCAACGCTCATGAGCGTCTCGTTGAGGAACGTCACGAACGTCGCCGCGAGCAGCAGCACGAGCGCCCGGCGCGCGTTCGCGTCGAGGCGATCCGGGCCGGCTGGCGCCGCGGTTCCCGCTGTCGCAGGCGTCTGAGTCGTCTCGGTCACGTATCCTCCGTGGTGATCCTGCGGGCGCTCAAGGCGCGGACGGGCAGACCGTCGAGGCTACTCCGGCGGGACCGAGAGCGGGCTGAGAACGGCCACCGTCACTGCAACCGCCGACGGACAGCCGCTATTCCCGCGGGGCGTGGAACTGTTCCGAGTCGACCACTTCGGCCGGCAGCGGCCGGGCGACGGGGATGCGGGTGCCGAGCACCTGCGCCACGATGTCGCGCGCGATGCGCTGCTCGGTGAGGCCGGCGTCGGCGAGGATCTCGTCGCGGGTCGCATGGTCGATGAACGCGTCGGGAAGCCCCAGCTCGTCCACTGCGGTGTCGACACCTGCCGCACGCAGGTCCTGGCGGATGCGGGTTCCCACTCCCCCGACCCGAATGCCGTCCTCGATCGAGACGACGAGTCGGTGGTCGCGCGCGAACTCGACGATGCTCGAGGGCACCGGGATCACCCAGCGCGGGTCGACGACGGTCGCGCCGATCCCCTGGTCGGCGAGACGATCCGCGACCTTCAGAGCCATGCCGGCCATCGGGCCGACGGCGACGATGAGGACGTCGCGATGGGGCGCCTCACGGAGCACATCGACACCATCCGCGGTGCGTCGGACGGCGTCGAACTCGTTGCCGACGGAGCCCTTCGAGAAGCGCAGCACGGTGGGCCCGTCTTCGACGGCGACCGCCTCAGCGAGCTCTTCGCGCAGACGAGTGGCGTCACGCGGGGCGGCGATCCGGATGCCGGGCACCACCTGCATGATCGCGAGATCCCACATTCCGTGGTGACTGGGGCCGTCGGGACCGGTGACCCCCGCGCGATCGAGCACGAAGGTGACACCGGCCTTGTGCAGCGCGACGTCCATGAGCACCTGGTCGAACGCGCGGTTGATGAAGGTCGCGTAGACGGCGACCACGGGGTGCAGTCCTCCGAATGCGAGTCCGGCTGCGCTCGTCGCGGCGTGCTGCTCGGCGATGCCGACGTCGAGCACGCGCTCGGGATAGCGTTCGGCGAACTTGTGCAGGCCCGTGGGGCGCAGCATCGCCGCGGTGATGCCTACGAGCTTCGGGTTGCGGTCGGCGAGAGCGACGACCTCGTCGGCGAACACCGACGTCCACGAGGGACGGCTCGAGGACTCGAGCGGCTCCCCCGTCTCGGGGTCGATCTGCCCGACCGCGTGGAACTGGTCGGCGACGTCGGCGATCGCGGGCTGGTAGCCGCGGCCCTTCTGCGTCATCACGTGAACGATGACGGGAGCGCCGAAGTCCTTCGCCTGCCGGAGGGCCTCTTCCACCGCCACAAGATCGTGGCCGTCGATCGGGCCCAGGTACTTGATGTCGAGGTTGGAGTACAGCGCGTCGGTGTTGGAGAACCGCGACAGGAATCCGTGGATCGCACCTCGCGTGCCGCGGTAGAACGCGCGCCCCGGCTTGCCGAGGCGGTTGAAGAATGCGCGACTGGTCGCATAGAGCGAGCGGTAGGCCCGGCGCGTGCGCACGTTGTTGAGGAAGCGCGCCATGCCGCCGATCGTGGGCGCGTAGGAGCGGCCGTTGTCGTTGACGATGAGCACGAGGCGACGGGAGTTGTCGTCGCTGATGTTGTTGAGCGCCTCCCACGTCATGCCGCCCGTGAGGGCGCCGTCGCCGACGACGGCAACGACCGTGCGGTCATCCTGGCCCGTCATCTCGAACGCGCGGGAGATGCCGTCAGCCCAGCTGAGGGAGCTTGAGGCGTGCGAGCTCTCGACGATGTCGTGCACCGATTCGGACCGCTGCGGGTAGCCGGCGAGGCCGCCGCGGCTGCGGAGGTCGGTGAAGTCCTTGCGACCCGTGAGGATCTTGTGCACGTAGCTCTGGTGCCCCGTGTCGAAGACGATCGCGTCCTTCGGGGACTCGAATACGCGGTGGATGGCGAGCGTCAGCTCGACCACCCCGAGATTGGGCCCCAGGTGGCCGCCGGTCTTCGAAACCTCGCGAACAAGGAACTCTCGGATCTCGGCGGCCAGCTGGGTGAGGTCGTCGCGGCTCAGACGATCTAGGTCACGGGGTCCATCGATCGAATCAAGTACAGCCATACTCGGAGCCTAAGCCCGCTCTCTTTGGTTCTGCTGTCAGACGAGGCTGCGCAGCACGTACTGCAGGATGCCGCCGTTGCGGTAGTAGTCGGCTTCACCGGGGGTGTCGATGCGGACGACCGCGTCGAACTCGATCGTCTGCTTGCCCTCGGGCGAGAACTCGCTCGGCTCGGCGGTCACGCGCACGGTCTTCGGGGTGACGCCCTCGTTGAGCTTCTCGAGGCCCGTGATCGAGACGATCTCGGTGCCGTCGAGGCCCAGCGATTCCCAGCTCTCGCCCGCGGGGAACTGCAGCGGAACGACGCCCATGCCGATGAGGTTCGAGCGGTGGATGCGCTCGAAGCTCTCGGTGATGACAGCCTTGACGCCGAGGAGGCTCGTGCCCTTCGCCGCCCAGTCGCGCGACGATCCGGAGCCGTACTCCTTGCCGCCGAAGATGACGAGCGGGGTTCCCTCTGCCTGGTAGTTCATGCACGCGTCGTAGATGAACGACTGCGGGCCGCCCTCCTGCGTGAAGTCGCGCGTGAATCCGCCCTCGACGACCGCACCGTCGTTGACGGCGCTCACGAGGAGGTTCTTGAGGCGGATGTTGGCGAACGTTCCGCGGATCATGACCTCGTGGTTGCCGCGACGCGAGCCGTAGGAGTTGTAGTCCTTCCGGTCGACGCCGTGCTCCTCGAGGTACTGCGCGGCAGGGGTGCCCGGCTTGATGTTGCCGGCGGGGCTGATGTGGTCGGTCGTGACCGAGTCGCCGAGGGTCGCCATGACGCGCGCGCCGGTGATGTCGGAGACGGGCGTGAGCTCCATCGACATTCCGTCGAAGTAGGGAGCCTTGCGCACGTAGGTCGACTTCTCGTCCCACTCGAAGATCGGGCCGGTCGGGGTCGGCAGGCTCGTCCAGCGCTCGTCGCCGTCGAAGACGGTGGCGTACTGCTTGATGAACTGCTCACGCGAGATCGAGGAGTCGATGATCTCCTGGACCTCTTCGGCCGAGGGCCAGATGTCCTTGAGGAACACGTCGTTGCCGTCCGCGTCCGTTCCGAGCGCGTCGACCTCGAAGTCGAAGTTCATCGACCCGGCGAGAGCGTAGGCCACGACGAGGGGCGGCGACGCGAGGTAGTTCATCTTGACGTCGGGGCTGATGCGACCCTCGAAGTTGCGGTTGCCCGAGAGCACCGCGGTGACGGCGAGGTCGTGCGAGTTGATCGCCTCGGAGACCTCTTCGATGAGCGGTCCCGAGTTGCCGATGCAGATGGTGCAGCCGTAGCCGACGGTGTAGAAGCCGACAGCCTCGAGCGCCTTGTCGAGTCCGGACTTCTCGTAGTAGTCGGTGACGACCTTCGAGCCCGGGCCGAGCGTGGTCTTGACCCACGGCTTGCGCTTGAGGCCCTTCTCGACCGCCTTCTGGGCGAGGAGGCCCGCGGCGATCATGACCGACGGGTTCGAGGTGTTGGTGCACGAGGTGATGGCAGCGAGGGTCACCGCGCCGTTGTCGAGCACGTACTGCTCGCCCTCGGGGGTGGTGACGGGAACGGGCTTCGACCACTCGGCTGCGGGCGCGCCCGAGTTGATGTGCACGTCGCGGGTGTCTTCGTCCTCCTGGCCGGGCACGGGGCCGGGGTCGGACGCCGGGAAGGAGTGCTTGCCCTCGAGGTCGACGATGTCGTGACTCGTGGAGGGGTTCGCGTAGTTGAGGATGTCCTTCGCGAACTGCGACTTCGACTCCGAGAGGAGGATGCGGTCCTGCGGACGCTTCGGGCCGGCGATCGACGGCACGACGGTCGAGAGGTCGAGCTCCATGAACTCGCTGAAGGCGAGCTCACGCGACGGGTCGTGCCAGAGCTTCTGCTCCTTGGCGTACGCCTCGACGAGGGCGACGGTCTGCTCGTCGCGGCCGGTGAGGCGCAGGTAGTCGAGCGTGACGTCGTCGATGGGGAACATCGCGGCCGTCGAGCCGAACTCGGGGCTCATGTTTCCGATGGTTGCGCGGTTCGCGAGCGGAACCTGGGCGACGCCCTCTCCGTAGAACTCGACGAACTTGCCGACGACGCCGTGCTTGCGGAGCATGTCGGTGATCGTGAGGACGACGTCGGTCGCGGTGACGCCGGCGGGGATCTCGCCGGTGAGCTTGAAGCCGACGACGCGCGGGATGAGCATCGAGACGGGCTGGCCGAGCATGGCGGCCTCGGCCTCGATGCCGCCGACGCCCCAGCCGAGCACGCCGAGGCCGTTGACCATGGTCGTGTGCGAGTCGGTGCCGACGCAGGTGTCGGGGTAGGCGCGGAGCACGCCGTCGACGGTGCGGTCGTAGACGACCTTCGCGAGGTGCTCGATGTTGACCTGGTGGACGATGCCGGTTCCCGGGGGGACGACCTTGAAGTCCTGGAACGCGGTCTGGCCCCAGCGAAGGAACTGGTAGCGCTCGCCGTTGCGCTCGTACTCGATCTCGACGTTGCGCTCGAGGGCGTTCTCGGTGCCGAAGAGGTCGGCGATGACCGAGTGGTCGATGACCATCTCGGCGGGCGAGAGCGGGTTGATCTTGTCGGGGTCGCCGCCGAGAGCGGTGACCGCCTCGCGCATCGTCGCGAGGTCGACGATGCAGGGGACGCCGGTGAAGTCCTGCATGACGACGCGCGCCGGCGAGAACTGGATCTCGGTGTTGGGCTCAGCCGTGGGGTCCCACGAGCCGAGCGCCTCGATCTGCGCCTTGGTGACGTTCGCACCATCCTCGGTGCGGAGAAGGTTCTCGAGCAGCACCTTGAGGCTGAACGGGAGCTTCTCGTATCCGGGGACCGTGTCCACCCGGAAGATCTCGTAGTCGGTTCCCCCGACGTTCAGGGTGTCCTTTGCGGAAAAGCTGTTGATGCTCGACACTGTCGTCTCCCTCGTGCGTGTCCGGATGCGCTCGCGGCAATCCTGACGGCCGACGCGGGCGCAGTTCCAGCAAGGCAAGCCTAAGCCCGCTCGCTCCGATGCGCCCGTATCGAATTATCTTGACGTCGAGATACTCTACGCGTCTTCCGGCTGATCCGCCGCACGGCTCGCCGTCCAGGCGCTGCGAACAAGAAGCCACGTCACCCACAGCAGGATCGCGTAGAGCGGCACGCCCATGATGAGCTTCGTGGCCGCCAGCCCCTGCGCGTTCTCGGCGAGGTACAGCGGAAGCTGCACGATGAGCCGGAGCGCGGGCAGCGCAGCCCAGAGGATCGTCGCCACCAGGGCGACCTTGCGCTTGGCGGCATCGGCGCGCCAATCGTCGTCACCGGTGAGCAGCCCAGCGACCACGCCGATGAGCGGGCGACGGACCGCGATGCTCACGAGCATCACCGCGACCATGATCGCGTTGATGCTGAGGCCGACGACGAAGTTGTCCTCCGCGCGCCCCGTCGTGAGAGCGAGGCCGGCGGAGATGCCGATGCCGATCGCACCCGCGATGGCGGGGATCACGGGCTGACGCTGCACCGCGCGGACGGCGATGAACAGCACCGCGATCACGATCGGCGCGACGACCGACGGCACGACCTCCTGCGTGAACGTGTAGACGATCAGGAAGAGAAAGCCCGGCAGGATCGACTCCACGAGCCCGCGCGCGCCGCCGATGGCGCCGAGAAGCGCGGATGCCGTGGGCGCCTGCCCCGGCGTCACATGTCCGAGACCGGAACGCCGGGCTGCGGCCGCGAAGACCTCGCTGAGCGATGGCTCAGCGGGGGTCTCGTGGGATGCGGCGTCGCGGGGCTCTGCGTCGTCAGGCACCCCGGCCATCACGCAGAGGTGCCGGGGTTCGAGCCCTGCACGTTCGCGGGCACGTGCAGCGGGATCAGGTCGCGCGGAGGCATGGGCGTCGTACCGCGCACGACCACGATGCTGCGGAACAGATCCTCGATGGCCGTTGCCGCCTCGGCATCCGTCGCGGCCTTGCCGCTGATGACGCCGCGCAGGAACCAGCGAGGCCCGTCGACGCCGATGAATCGCACCGCGCGCACGCCGGGAGCATTGCCTGCGGGCGCCGGGATCTCGGCGCGGAGCTCGGGTCCGAACGGCCCGTCGACCGTCTGCGTGCGGCCGCCCTGGCGCGAGATCTGCTCGATGATCTGCTCGCGGATCTCGTTCCACAGGCCGCTCGAACGTGGCGCCGCGAACGGCTGCACCTGCAGGGTCGACTCGGCATAGTCGAGGGCGACGGCGACCACGCGCTTGCTGCCCTCCTCGATCTCCAGGCGCAGACCGAGCTCCGGACGCGGAAGGATCTTCACGCCGCCGAGGTCGACGTAGGGACGGACGGGGTTGGCCTCCTCCACATCGAGGGGCCCTTCCGTTGCGCGGTCCGCGGGAGCGGACTTCGGCTGATCGAGCGGGGCGTCGTCGAGGGGTGCGTCAGTCATTCGGGTCCTCCAGGGGTCGAGTAGCCCGTCGAGCCGAAGCCGCCCTCTCCACGATGGGAGCCGGGCAGACGGTCGACGGGGATGAAGCGCGCACGCGCGACGGGCATCACGATGAGCTGGGCGATGCGGTCGCCTGCTCGGATCGCGTAGCTCTCGCGTGCGTCGGTGTTGAGCAGCGTCACCCGAATCTCGCCGCGGTAGCCCGCGTCGACTGTTCCAGGGCTGTTCACGATCGTGATGCCGTGCTTCGTGGCGAGACCGCTGCGCGGCACCACGAAGGCGGCGTATCCGTCAGGCAGAGCGATCGACACGCCCGTTCCCACGAGCGCCCGCTCTCCGGGCGCGAGCACGAGATCCTCGGTCGACACCAGGTCTGCCCCGGCATCGCCTGGGTGGGCGTAGCGGGGTTCTGCGTCGCCGTGGAACAGCACCTCGACGGTCTCAGTCACTCCACGAGGCTAGTCCATGGTCGAATGGGGATGATGAGCACTCCATCCACGCGCTACCGCGAATCCCTCACTCCCGCGCCCTGGGTCTTCCTGTCCACGGCGCTCGTCATGCCGGCGAGCCTTCTGGTGTTCCTGCCGATCTCCCTCACCGCGGGTATCTCGGTCGCCCTCGGCCTCTACGCCGCGATCGTCGTGCTCCTGCTCGCGACCACGCCGCGCATCGAGGTCGACGACACCGAACTGCGCGCCGGACGCGCGCGGCTCCCGCTCGCCGTGATCTCCGAGGTGCGCACGGCAACGGGCGCCGACGCCACGCGGGAACGCGGGGTGGATCTCGACGCGCGCGCCTGGATGCTCATCCGCGGGTGGATTCCCGGTCTCGTGCGCATCGACCTCGACGACCCGCAGGATCCGACCCCCTACTGGCTGATCTCAAGCCGACGCCCCGGTGAGCTCGCTGCCGCCATCGAGGGGGCACGCGGCGCCGGGGCGTCGTCCTAGAGTCCGAACCGTCAGGCTGCGCACTCCGCGCAGACCGAACCGAGGTCGGTCGTGTGATGGAACTGCGACTGGTGCTTCACGAGGAAGCAGCTCATACAGGTGAACTCGTCTTCCTGCGGAGGCAGCACGACGACGTCGAGATCGAGGTCGGACAGGTCCTGACCCGCGAGTTCGAAACCGGGGTTGTCGGCGTCGTCGACGTCGACCACACCGGACATCTTGTCGGGGACACGCTCCTGGAGGGCCTGGATCGACTGAGTGTCGTCGTCGTCGGTCTTCCGGGGGGCGTCGTAGTCGGTTGCCATTACCATCCATCTCTATTACGTGCGGGTGAAGCGGCGTCAGTCTGCATGATCGGAAGACGATTCGCAAACCCTCCCAGGCTGCTTTCAGACACGGGAGAAACTCGCAAAAGCCCCAACTTGCGGCACGCCCGCGATATTCCCGCAGATCCGACGATTCACGTGTCATCCTTCCGGTGAATCGGGACAGCTGGAGGTCGCTCAGCCATGCAAGAGCTCAAGGTCATCGGGGTCGAGAACGGATCGCTTCTCGTCGCCTCCGGCGACGGCGAACGCTACCGCGTCGAGGTCGACGAGGCGTTGCTGTCGCGGTTGCGCGCGTCCATGCCGGAACCCGGCCCACTGCGTCGCCTCGCGCCGCGTGAGATCCAGGCGCAGATCCGCGCCGGACTCACCGCCGACGACGTCGCCCGCGTGACGGGCGCCTCCGTCGAGTACGTGCGCCGCTTCGAGGGTCCCGTCATCGCCGAACGCGAGTACGTGGTCGAATCGGCGCTCAACGTGCCCGTGCACATGGCGGTCGAGACCGACCCGCTCGCCTCGGGCGCGACGTTCGGCTCCGTCATCCGCGAGCGCCTCGCCGAATCCGGCGCACAGGACGAGCGCTGGTCGAGCTGGAAGGAGCAGGGCGGCGGCTGGATCGTCAAGCTCACCTTCTCGACGAACGGCATCGACCACGACGCGCGCTGGGGCTTCGAGCCCAAGAAGCAGTCGCTCTCGCCGCTCAACCAGGAGGCCGTCACCCTGTCGCAGCAGGGCGAGCTCCCGCAGAGCCTCGTGCCTCGCCTCCGTGCGGTGCCGGTCGAGGAACGCGACGACTCCCGATTCGACAGCGGCGCCTTCACTGCGGAGGAGCTCGGCCGCGTCGCCGACGATGGCGAGATCGCGCAGCTGGAGTTCGGCGGACGCCCCGCCCCCGCCGACGAGGCCCCCGGCACGCACCACACCGCCGACCTGCTCGAAGCTCTGCGCCGACGCCGCGGAGAGCGTGAACCGCTCGACCTCGACGAAGCGGACGCGGGCCGCGCAAGCCACCCCTCGACGGGAGTCGTGAAGCTCATCGACATCCCTCTCGACGTGGCCGAAGAGCTGCCCGCCCCCGCGAAGCCTGCCCCGCAGCAGACGGCGAAGGCCTCCGGCTCGTCGGGAGCCACCGGACCGCTCGGCAAGCGCCGTGGTCGCGCGTCGATGCCCAGCTGGGACGAGATCGTCTTCGGCGCACGCACCGACGACGACCTCTAGAACTCAGCGGGCGAACGCCCCGAATCGGAGCAGCGGGATCGCGAGCTCCGCCGGGGTGATGGAGCCGTGCTGCCCGATCATCGAGCGCGCCCGGTCCTCCGGGTCGACGTAGTAGGCGTGGTCTCCTCGCGCCGCGACGAGCAGGTCGCCGATGCGAGGCGCCACCTCCGGGTGCACCTCCCCGAACCAGCCCGCCTCGATCGCCTGCGTCTTCGTGGCGATCCACGCGCGCTTGCCTTCGCTCGCACGCCAGCGCTCTGCGAGGGCGTCGACATCGACCCCGTCCTCGACATGGAGCTGCAGGCAGCGCGGCTCCCCCGCGATGTGGCGCACACCATCCAGCAGCGCGGCGGCGGGAATCCGATGCGAGCGCTCGGGAACATCCACCATCCCGTGGTCGGCGGTGATGACGAGCCCGTCCTTCGGCCCGAGCAGCCGCACGGCGTCGCGGATCTCGGCGTCGAGGTCTTCGAGAGCGGCAACCCATTGGGCGGAGTCGATGCCGTGCGCGTGGCCTGCCGCGTCGAGATCGTTGACGTAGTAGTAGATGAGCGCGGGCCCCGGGCGCGCGAGCTCGTCCCGGAGGCGCGCGACCCGCTCATCCGCGGTCGCCGCGCCGACGAACGTCGCACCCCGCAGCACGGCGCGCGTCATCTCGGAGTCTCGGTACCGCGGATGCGTGATCGCCGTCGATCGCACGCCGTCGGATGCGGAGAGCTCGAAGAGCGTCGCCTCGCGCTGCCAGGAGCGCGGATCGAGCCCCTCCCATCCGCTCAGCTGATTGATGACGCGGTCGTGTTCGGGATCCAGCGCGCGGTAGCCGATGAGGCCATGGCGGCCCGCGGGCTGCCCGGTCGTGAGCGTCGTGAGCCCGGCGACCGTCGTCGACGGGAACCCGGATCCGATGGCAGGGTCGTGAGGAAGACGCGCTGCGAGGGTGCGCGCGTAGCCGGAATGAGCGGAGAGGACCGCGTGTCCGAGCCCGTCGACGAGCACGACGATGGCGCGATCGACGGGTGCGAGACCCATACGTCCCTGTCGGCCGGCCAGCGAGTCGAGGCAATTCGGCACGACATCGGCAAGGCTCATCCGGTGTGTTTTGGTCGCCGGTAGCATTGCCACGATCTTATGACTCCGCCCGAAACCTCCTCAGCCCACCCTGCCGGCGAACGCATCGAAGATGTCGATGTCTCGACGGAGATGCAGGGGTCCTTCCTCGAATACGCCTATTCGGTCATCTACTCGCGCGCCCTGCCCGACGCGCGCGACGGACTGAAGCCCGTACAGCGCCGCATCCTCTTCCAGATGAACGAGATGGGTCTGCGCCCCGACAAGGGCCACGTCAAGAGCGCCCGCGTCGTGGGTGACGTGATGGGGCGCCTGCACCCGCACGGCGACACGGCCATCTACGACGCTCTCGTGCGCCTCTCGCAGAGCTTCGCCCTGCGCATCCCGCTCGTCGACGGCCACGGCAACTTCGGATCGCTCGACGACGGCCCCGCCGCCGCGCGATACACCGAGGCGCGCATGCAGGCAGCTGCCGTCGCGCTCGTCGAGTCGATCGACGAGGATGTCGTCGACTTCGTCCCGAACTACGACAACCAGCTCCTGCAGCCGTCGGTGCTTCCCGCAGCGTTCCCGAACCTGCTCGTCAACGGCGCCACCGGCATCGCGGTCGGCATGGCCACCAACATGGCCCCGCACAACCTCAACGAGGTCGTGGGCGCCGCGCGCCACCTGCTCGAGAACCCGGATGCCACCCTCGACGAGCTCATGGCCTACGTGCCGGGGCCCGATCTTCCCACCGGTGGCACCATCGTGGGACTCGACGGCATCCGCGACGCCTACGCGACCGGCCGCGGCAGCTTCAAGACGCGCGCCAAGGTGACCGTCGAGCAGCTCTCCGCACGCCGCACCGGACTCGTCGTCACCGAACTGCCGTACATGGTCGGGCCCGAGAAGGTCATCGAGAAGATCAAGGACGGCGTCAATTCGAAGAAGATCACGGGCATCTCGGATGTCACGGATCTCACCGACCGCAGAAACGGTCTGCGCCTCGTCATCGGCATCAAGACCGGCTTCTCGCCGCAGGCGGTGCTCGAGCAGCTCTACCGCCTCACGCCGCTCGAAGACGGATTCTCGATCAACAATGTCGCCCTCGTCGAGGGCCGACCTCAGACGCTAGGCCTGAAGGAGATGCTGCAGGTCTACCTCGACCACCGCATCGAGGTCGTCACGCGGCGCTGCCAGTACCGTCTCGCGCGGCGCCAGGAGCGCCTGCACCTCGTGGATGGCCTCCTCATCGCCATCCTGGATATCGACGAGGTCATCCAGGTCATCCGCACGAGCGACGACACAGCGCAGGCGCGCACGCGCCTCATGGACGTCTACGACCTCTCGCAGATCCAGGCCGACTACATCCTCGAGCTGCAGCTGCGCCGACTCACCAAGTTCAGCCGCATCGAGCTCGAAGCGGAGCGCGACAAGCTGCGCACCGAGATCGCCGAGCTCGAAGCGCTCCTCGCCTCACCCACGCGCATCCGCGCGCTCGTCGGCGACGAGCTCGAGGAGACGGCGGATCGCTTCGGCACGCCGCGTCGCACCATGCTCACCGAGGCGGGCGCGCACGTCACCGCCGCGAAGTCGTCGAAGAAGAACGCGAACGTCTCCCTCGAGATCCCCGATGTGCCGACCGTCGTGCTCCTGTCGACGACCGGCCGAGCTGTGCGCGTCGATATGCCGGACGGATCCGACCCGCTTCAGCCAGCCGCCCGCCGCAGCAAGCACGACGCGATCCTCTCGATCGTCACCGGCACGACGCGCGGCGAGCTCGGCGCCGTCACGAACCGCGGCCGACTCGTGCGCTTCACGCCCGTCGACCTGCCGTCCGTTCCCGCGAACTCGGTGCAGCTCGCCGCGGGCGCGAAGTTCGCCGACTACCTGGGCCTCACGGACAAGAAGGAGCGCGTGCTCGCGATCGTCTCGCTCACGGTCGACGACTCGATCGCGCTCGGCACCCGACAGGGCATCGTGAAGCGCGTCGCGAGCCTGGCCTACCCGAGCAAGCCCGACTTCGAGCTGATCGCGCTCAAGCCCGGAGACGAGGTCGTGGGCGTCGCGCAGGGCCCCGAATCCGATGAGCTCGTCTTCGTCACCTCAGACGCCCAGCTGCTGCACTTCCCGGCAGCCCAGGTGCGCCCCCAGGGGACGAGCGCGGGCGGCATGGCGGGCATCAAGCTGTCCGCCGGTGCCGATGTCATCTTCTTCGGCTCCGTCGCTCCCGAGAATGCCCACGTGGTCACGATCTCGACGCCCACCGAGACGCTGCCCGGCACAGACCCGGGGCGCGCGAAGGTCAGCGTCTTCGCGGAGTTCCCCGCCAAGGGACGCGCGACAGGCGGCGTGAGGTCGCATTCCTTCCTCAAGGGCGAGAGCGCGCTCGCGCTCGCCTGGGTCGGAGAGGCACCCGCTCTCGCCGTGGCCGCCGATGGCGCCGTGCGCACACTGCCTGAGGCCGGTGCGAAGCGCGATGCCTCCGGCACTCCGCTCGATGCCGTCGTGGCCTCGATCGGCCGCGCCCACGCGCTGCCGTCGAACGAGGGCTGACCGCGAGGCGACTGAACGAGAAGAGGCGGCGGCGCACCCGGGGAACCGGGGCGCCGCCGCCTCGTGCGGTATCGGCTTCGCTCAGACGTCGACGCGCGAGCGGTCGAGCCCCTGGCCGGCGACGATGAACTCCTTGCGCGGGGCGACATCGTTGCCCATGAGCAGCTCGAACACCTTGTTAGCGGCGTCGGCATCCGAGACCTGCACGCGGCGCAGGGTGCGGTGCGCGCGGCTCATCGTGGTCTCCGCGAGCTGATCGGCATCCATCTCACCGAGGCCCTTGTAGCGCTGGATCGGGTCCTGGTAGCGCTTGCCCTGCTTCTTGAGCTGAGCGAGGAGCGTCTGCAGCTCGGCCTCGGAGTAGGTGTAGAGGATGTCGTTGGGCTTCGTCCCCGGGTTCATGACGACCACCCGGTGCAGCGGCGGAACCGCGGCGAACACGCGCCCGGCCTCGATCATCGGGCGCATGTAGCGGAAGAAGAGGGTCAGCAGGAGCGTGCGGATGTGCGCGCCGTCGACGTCGGCGTCGCTCATGATGATGACCTTGCCGTAGCGCGCCGCCTCGAGGTCGAAGCTGCGTCCGGAGCCGGCTCCGATCACCTGGATGATCGAGGCGCACTCGGCGTTGCTCAGCATGTCCGAGACGGACGCCTTCTGCACGTTGAGGATCTTGCCGCGGATCGGCAGGAGCGCCTGGAACTCCGAGTCGCGCGCGAGCTTCGCCGTGCCGAGCGCGGAGTCGCCCTCGACGATGAACAGTTCGCTGTCAGCCACGTCGTTCGAGCGGCAGTCGACGAGCTTCGCCGGCAGCGACGAGCTCTCGAGGGCGTTCTTGCGCCGCTGCGTCTCCTTGTGGGCACGCGCCGAGATGCGCGACTTCATCTCGGCGACGACCTTGTCGAGCACGAGGGCGGTCTGCGCCTTGTCGTCGCGCTTCGTGCTCGCGAAGCGCTCCTTGAGCCCCTTCGCGATCGCATTCGCCACAATCGCGCGGACGGCCGGGGTGCCGAGCACCTCCTTCGTCTGGCCCTCGAACTGCGGCTCGGGCAGACGCACGGTGAGCACGACGGTGAGGCCCGCGAGCACATCATCCTTCTCGAGCTTGTCGTTGCCGGCCTTCAGGCGGCGCGCGTTCTTCTCGACTTCGGCGCGCATGAACTTCAGCAGCCCCTGCTCGAATCCGGTCTGGTGCGTTCCGCCCTTGGGCGTCGCGATGATGTTCACGAAGCTATTCAGGACGGTGTCGTAGCCGGTGCCCCAGCGCAGCGCCACATCCACGTCGCACTCGCGCTGCAGCTCGGTGGGCACCATGTGGCCGTTCTCCTGCAGCACGGGCACGGTCTCGCTGTAGTGGCCGGTGCCCTGGATGCGCCAGACGTCGGTCACGGGAGCGTCGGGCGCGAGGTGCTCGACGAACTCGCTGATGCCGCCGTCGAAGCGGAACTGCTGGGTGGTGGGCTCTTCGCCGCGCTCATCGCGGATCGAGATGCCGAGACCCGGAACGAGGAAGGCGGTCTGGCGGGCGCGAGTGATGAGATCGTCGGGCTGGAAGCCGGCGCCCTTGGTGAAGATCTGACGATCAGCCCAGTAGCGGATGCGCGTTCCCGTGACGCCCTTGGCGACCTTGCCGACGACACGCAGCTCGCTGCCCTTCGTGAACGGCGTGAACGGCGCGTCGGGGGTGGGCTCCCCCGCGTCGGCGAAGATGCCCGGCTCGCCGCGATGGAATGACATCGCCCAGGTCTTGCCGTTGCGGTCCACCTCGACGTCCAGACGCTCGGAGAGGGCATTCACGACAGAGGCGCCGACACCGTGCAGACCGCCGGACGCCGCGTATGAGCCGCTGCCGAACTTGCCGCCCGCGTGGAGCTTCGTGAACACGACCTCGACACCCGAGAGCCCCGTCTTGGGCTCGATGTCGACGGGGATGCCTCGCGCACGGTCGCGCACCTCGACCGACTGATCGGCGTGAAGGATCACGTCGATGTCGGATCCGTGACCTGCGAGCGCCTCATCGACGGAGTTGTCGATGATCTCCCACAGGCAGTGCATGAGGCCCCGCGAGTCGGTGGAGCCGATGTACATTCCGGGACGCTTGCGGACCGCCTCGAGGCCTTCGAGAACGGAGAGATGACGGGCGTTGTAGTCGCTCACCGCACGAGCCTAACGGGGGCCGGCGTCAGAGTCGCTGAGGCGCTCCGTCACCCGAACTGCTGCACCCAGTACACGCGTCCCGTCGAGGATGCCGCCGAGCATGCGCCCATCTTCGTGAAGCCGTCGCGCAGGATGTTCTCGCGGTGCCCGGTCGACCCCATCCAGAGGTCGACCACGCCCGACGCGCTCTTCGGCCCGTACGCGACGTTCTCTCCCCAGAGCCCGCCCGGCCCGGAGCTGTGCGAGAGATCCTTGTTGCCGTCGGCGAGATACGACGCCCACGAACAGGCGCGCGTGGCGAGCGAGCCGCTCCACGCGAGAGCGGCCCTGCCGTTCGCAGCACGCTGGTCGTTGGTGGCCGAGAGGACACCGTTCGACGCGGTTCCACCTCCCCCGCTGCCGCTGCCACCACTGCCGCCGCCGCTGCCGACGATGCGCGAGCCCGAACGGGCCGCCTGGGCCGCCTGTCGGGCGGCCTCTTCGGCGGCGATGCGCGCGACCTCGGCATCGTGGGCCGCGATGACCCCGGTCACGGCGGTCGCATATGCGGGAGCGAGTGCGGGCACATCGCGCACGTCGGCCGTCTGGATCGCCTGGAGCGCGAGGGTCGCGGCCGCGCGGGTGCCCTCGGGGGCCAGTGTTCGCGCGGCGAGCAGCGCCTCGTGGGTCGCCGCAAGCGATCCGATGAGCGAGCGCATCTCCGACTCCAGCGCGATCATGCTTCTGGCGAGCTCGCCCGCGTCGCCCGACAGGAGCGCTCGTGAGGCCCGCGCCTGCGTGGCGAGCGCGATCAGACGGTCGGCGAGCTCCGCGAGATCGTCCGTACTCGCCTCCGGATCCAGGCTCGGAACCTCGCGGACCGGTGGCGCCTCCCGGAGCTCGACCACCACCGGATCACCCTCTGCGGATGCGAACCCGTCGAGCGTGGCGCCGAGCAGCGTCAGTGCCTCCGCCACCGGCGCGAGCGCGGCGTCGCCGCCGAGCGCTCCGGCGTGCGGGAGCATGTTCGCGACCACGCTCGAGCGCAGGGCAGCCGCATCCTCCGCGCGCGACTGCAGAACCTCGATGGCGGCCCGCTCGTCGGCGACCGCCGCAACAGCATCGGCACGCGCCTCCTCTGCCGACGCGAGCGCCTCCGCATGGGCGGCCTGCTGCAGGAACATGGCGAGCGCTGCGATCCCGGCGGCGGCGACGAGGACGACGCCGATCGCGAGAGCGACGATCAGCCGAGGGCGACCCGGGCGGGCGGGTGCCCCGAGCGGCACCGCATCCGGGCATGCGGGCTCGATGTCGAGCGCCGCCGCATGCTGATCCATGAGAGCACGGTACCTGCGAGCGTTCCCCACCAGAAGTGGGCACGCTCCCCCGACCGAACCGATCGATGACCCTCGACCGGGGCACACGCGTCTTCGCGGTGAGCGAAATGCGCGGCCGCGGCCGGAAACCTCCAGCGAACCGTGCTTGTATGGGACACACGCACCACCACACGAGGGAAGGAGCATGACATGACCGCAACCGATGGAACCGTCGAGCTGGAGCGTCACGCCCTCACTGCCCTCGACCGCTGCGACATGTGCGGCGCTCAGGCGTACGTGCGGGTGACCCTCAGCTCCGGCGAACTGCTGTTCTGCGGCCACCACGGCAACGCATACAAGCCCAAGCTCATCGAGACGGCACTCGACTGGCACGACGAGTCGGCCCGCCTGCGGGAGCCTGTCGCTGGCTGAGATCGCCGCGGCCGCGCCGCGTCGCATCGCGGCCATCGACCTCCAGGCTCTGTCAGCCAACATCACCGAAGCCGCACCCGGTTTCCTCGACGCGCGCGCTGATGCCTACGGGCACAGCATCCCACTCGTCGGACCGGTGGCGCGTTCGCACGGCATCGACACGATCGTGGTGAGCGACGAACGGGACGCCGAACGCGCCCGAGGCGTCGGATTCACCGACATCCGCATCCTGCGGGTGGTCGACGGCGGCGATGCGGAGGCCGTCTACGGCGTCCGTGGGGGCTCCCGACCGGTGCTGAGCCTCACGGGCGAGGTGGTCGCTCTCAAGCGCGTCGACGCGGGAGCAGGCGTCTCCTACGGCTACACGCACCGCACCCCGGAGGCCACGAACCTCGCCCTGGTCGGTCTCGGCTACGCCGACGGGGTTCCCCGTCTCGCCTCGAACCGCGCCTTGGTGCGGCTGGCCGACGGCGTGCATCCGATCGTCGGTCGCATCGCCATGGACCAGTGCGTCGTCTCCTGTGGGGACGCGCACCCGGCACCGGGCGACCAGGTCGTGCTCTTCGGCGACCCGTCCAGGGGCGAGCCGAGCGCTGCACAGTGGGCGGAGTGGACCGAACGCTCCCCGCTCGCACTCACCGCCGGACTCGGCGACCGGATCCGGAGGGTCGCGCGATGAGCGCTCGTCTCGACATCCACCTCGACGCGATCCGCGACAACGTCGCACGCCTCGCGGCGATCGCAGCCCCCGCGCGCACGATGTTCGCTGTCAAGGCGGACGCCTACGGACTCGGCGTGGTCGAGGTCGCACGCGCCGGTCTCGCAGGTGGCGCTGACTCACTCGCGGTGCTCGAGGTGCCCGCGGCTCTCGCTCTGCGCGATGCCGGAATCGAGGTTCCTCTCTTCGCGTGGCTGCATGGCGCGGATACCGACTTCGGCGCCGCGATCCGCGCGGACGTCGACCTCGGCATCTCGACGATCGGCGATCTCAGCCGCATCGCTGCGGCCGCCCACGATCGCCCTGCGCGTGTGCACCTCAAGATCGACACAGGCCTCCATCGCAACGGGGCCGACCCCGCGGACTGGCCGCTGCTGGTCTCCTCGGCGCTCCAGCACGCCGCCGAGGGCCGGGTGCACATCGCGGGCATCTGGTCGCACCTCGCAGACGCCTCCCCCGAGGACGATGCGCGCGCGCTCGCGGCCTACCGGGATGCGCTCGAGGTTGCGCGTCGACTCGGCGTCGACCTCGACGGACCGAGTCGCCCCCTCCTGCACAT
The DNA here is from genome assembly GCF_011751865.2 of Salinibacterium sp. ZJ70. Taxonomy (GTDB): domain Bacteria; phylum Actinomycetota; class Actinomycetes; order Actinomycetales; family Microbacteriaceae; genus Homoserinibacter. The sequence goes on from NZ_CP061770.1 coordinate 1,581,708, forward strand.
CGCCGCGAGCTCAGCGGGCATCCGCGACCCTGAGGCCCGACTCGACCTCGTGCGCTTCGGCATCGCCGCGTACGGCGTCTCGCCGTTCGACGACATCGACGGCCCCGGCCTCGGCATGCGCGGCCCCGTCACCCTCACGGCGAGCGTCGTGGACGTGCGCGATGGTCAGGCTGTGATCGACGTCGGTTCGGCAGACGGCCTCCCGCCCTCGGTGCTCGGGCCGAGCGGGACGGGCGCGCAGGTGCTGCTCGGCGGCGCCCGCGCGTCGATCGCCTCCATCGACATCGACGCCGCGAGCGTGCGAATCCCGGAGGGTGTCGAGGTGCGCATCGGAGACGACGTGATCGTGTACGGCCCTGGCGACACGGGAGAGCCGACGATCGAGGAGTGGGCGCACGCCGCTGGCTCGATCGGCGACGAGATCCTCGCGCGCGCGTCGCGCCGCATTCCGCGCCGCTACCTCGGTCTCTGAGCTTCCCAGCCGTCGGCACGCGAAAACGCGACAGCGCCGGCCGTCACACGGACGACCGGCGCTGAGAGCTGTGTGTCAGGACGCCTTGCGGATGATGCCGAGCGGCGTGGCCTCGTGGCCCTGGCCGCCCGGGTTGTCCTGAAGGATGCGCACGACGAGCTCCTCCGTCTCGGGCGACACCGTCGAACCGAGGATGTTGCCGCCGAGATCGTTGATGTCGATCAGCAGCACCTCGACGTTCTTTCCCTTCGAGGCGAGGAACGCCTTGACACGCTCGCACAGCGGGTACGGGTCGGCCGCCGTCAGAACGACCATCTCGTCGAACGGCGGGATCGTGGGGTAGCCGGGGCCGTCGATGCCGCGCGCCTTCTTGCCCGCGATGCGGTAGAAGTCGCCCGTGCGACGGAAGACCTTCTTCGAGATGACCGACACCGCGGCAGCGAAGAGGATGCGGGGGGTGCCCACCTCACGCAGCGCCATCTCCATCGTCTCGGGGATGCCGAGGCCGACGCCGTGCGGCGTCTTGACGACGTACTTCGACAGCGTCACGGCGAGCGGACGGGCCGTGATCTCGTCGACTCGGAAGGCGCGACCCTGGGTGGCCGCGACCATCTTCTCGGTCATCGTCAGCCAGTCGCCATCCTGCAGCTTGTCGAGCGCATACTGCTCGATCACAGGCTCGAGAGGCTCACCCGGGAGGACCACGTGGGTCTTCACCGGGTGACGCTCGTAGACGACGCCGTCGACCGTCATCTCGCGCGGGCGATTGCGGTCCTGATAGGTGCCGGGCTCGGACATGTGTCGGCTTACTCCAGGTAGTCGCGCAGCGACTGCGACCGCGAGGGGTGACGCAGCTTCGCCATGGTCTTCGACTCGATCTGGCGGATGCGCTCACGCGTGACACCGAAGGTGTCGCCGATCTGGTCGAGGGTCTTGGGCATGCCGTCCCCGAGTCCGAAGCGCATGCGGATCACGCCAGCCTCACGCTCGGAGAGGGAGTCGAGAAGCGACTCGAGCTGCTTCTGCAGCATCGTGAAGCCGACGGCGTCCGCGGGGACGACGGCCTCGGTGTCCTCGATGAGGTCACCGAACTCGCTGTCGCCATCCTCGCCGAGCGGGGTGTGCAGCGAGATGGGCTCGCGACCGTACTTCTGGACCTCGATGACCTTCTCAGGGGTCATGTCGAGCTCCTTCGAGAGCTCCTCAGGCGTGGGCTCGCGGCCCAGATCCTGCAGCATCTGGCGCTGCACACGGGCGAGCTTGTTGATGACCTCGACCATGTGCACCGGGATGCGGATGGTGCGGGCCTGGTCGGCCATCGCACGGGTGATCGCCTGACGGATCCACCAGGTGGCGTAGGTCGAGAACTTGAAGCCCTTGGTGTAGTCGAACTTCTCCACGGCGCGGATGAGGCCGAGGTTGCCTTCCTGGATCAGATCCAGGAACTGCATACCGCGACCCGTGTAGCGCTTCGCGAGCGAGACGACGAGACGGAGGTTGGCACCGAGCAGGTGGCTCTTGGCGCGCTGTCCGTCACGTGCGACCCACGAGAGTTCGCGGCCGAGCTGGCTGCGCTTCTCGGCGTCGGTCATCGCCGAGAGCTTCTCCTCGGCGAACAGACCGGCCTCGATGCGCATCGCGAGCTCGACCTCCTGCTCGGCGTTGAGGAGCGCGACCTTTCCGATCTGCTTGAGGTAGTCCTTGACCGGGTCAGCGGTCGCGCCGGTGATCGCGGCGGAGTAGACGGGGACCTCGTCCTCGTCGTCGGCCATCGAGAGTCGCAGTGCGCCCGTCGGGAGAGGCTCGTCGGCGGACGCCTTGGCGCCTTCCTCGTCGTCGTCATCCACGTCGACCTTGACATCGGGTGTCTCGACGTCGTCGGGGACCTCGACGTCGACGACGACATCGACGACGACGTCTTCCTCGTCATCCTCGTCGACAGCTGCGCCTGCCTTGCTGGTGGCCTTCTTGGCGGCGGACTTCGCCGGAGCCTTCGCCGTCGACTTGGCGGCCGTCTTGGCCGGAGCCTTCTTGGCGGCGGTCTTGGTGCCCGTGGCCTTGGCGGCGGGCTTCTTGGCGGGGGCCTCGGCTTCGGTCACCGAGGCGTCGCGGTCTTCTGCGACCGCCGCTTTGGTGGACTTGGACGTGGTGGCCATGCTGACCCCTTTCGCGTGTGGGAGGGTGCGTCTGGGCAGTACGTAGACCCGTGTCAAGTCCCCCGAGTCTCCGCGGGCGGGCTATCGCCGTCCGCGTCGGTTGAACAGGGGGTCCGACCGGGTCTTCGAAGATCTATTGTCTCACACCCGGACGACGCATCCAGCCGGGAGCACTGAAGAGTGCAACCCACAGGGGGGCTATCTGTATTCCCTGTTCCTCGAAAAGGTGGCGTCGCGTGCGTCCGCGCAGGATGAGGAGCACGATCGTGGAGACGCCGATGATCACGAAAACACTGGCGAACGCGGCCCGGAAGCCGTCGAGGCTGTACAGCTGCGAGACCTCGCCCGCGTCGACGCGCACGTGGTTCACGAGGTCGAGGACCACGCCCACGGCGAGCATCCCGATGAAGCCGCCGACGAAGCCTCCCGAGTTCGCGAAGCCCGTGGCCGTGCCGGCAGCGTGCAGCGGGTTGGAGCTGCGCGCGACGTCGATGCCGATGAGGGACGCGGGGCTGCACCAGCCGATCGTGAAGAACAGGATCGCGACGAGCCACACCGGTGGAGTCGTGGGCCACACGAGCACGACCGCGAGCAGCAGCATCGTCGTCCACGTCATGACCAGAACGAGGTCGCTGCGGCGCATCGGGTAGCGCGCGATGAGCCAGCCGACGACAGGGCCCGTCACGAGCGAGCCGGCCACGATCATCGTGAACACGGCGGATGCGACGGCGGTCGGATACCCGAGGCCCGCGGTGAGGAACGGGTAGCCCCACATGATGCCGATGAGGGTCGGCGTGGTGCCTGCCACCAGGTGCGCCCAGAAGCCGACATGCGTGCCGGTGCGGCTGAGACTCGCGCGCAGTCCGCGTTCGAGCGGATCGATCGCGAGGAACTCCCCCGTGGAGAGGTTCTCGGGCGCACGGCGGACGAACGCGAGCGCGATCACCGCCGAGACGAAGCCCGCACCGGCGGCGAGCAGGAATGCCGGGGTCCAGCCCCAGCTGTGCAGAACCAGCGCGAAGGGAAACGCCGAGATCACCTGGCCGAGCTGGCCCGACATCCCCACCCATTGCGAGAGCTGCGGCACGATCGGCCCCTGGAACCAGCCCGGGATGAGGCGCAGCACCGACACGAATGTGGCCGCGTCTCCCGCGCCCACGAGAACGCGTGCGACGAGAGCGAGCCACATGGAGTCGGCGAAGGCGAGCAGAGCCTGACCGGCCGCCATCGTGCACGCGCCGATGATGATGAGAGGCGTCGCGCCGACCCGGTCGACGAGCACGCCGACAGGTATCTGCAGCACCGCGTACACGATGATCTGCACCACCGCGACGACGGAGACCGCCGATGCGGTCGTGTCGAGGAGCTCCGTCGCCTCGACGCCCGCCACGCCGAATGACGTGCGCTGCACGACGGCGATGAGATACGCGAACGCCGCCGCGGCGAAGACGATCCAGGCGCGGCGGGAGTTCACCTTCTCAGGCTAAGCGGTCGGATCCTCACGACGTGTCGCGAGGAAGCGCTCCAGCTCCGCGGCGATCGTGTCGGCGCTCGGCACCTCGCCATCCTCGTCGACGAGCGGCGACGGCAGAGGGTTCTCCTCCATGTAGGTGTCGTGCCGCTGCTCGAGCGTTGCGACGAGCCGCTCGAGCTCCTCGTTGCCCTGGACCTGCTCGTCGACCTTCTGGATGAACTCCCGGCCTGCCTCACGCAGTCGATCCGTGGGGAAGATGAGCCCCGTCGCGGCGCTGATGTTCTCGAGTGCGGCGACCGCAGCCTGCGGGTACTCGGTGTCGGCGAGGTAATGCGGGACGAGCAGCACGAATCCGGCCGTCGAGGCACCCGCCTCGGAGAGACGGTACTCGAGCAGGTGAAGCACGTTGCCGGGAACCTGTGTGCGGGGGCGCCAGAGCGAGAGCGACTCCACGAGTTCGGTGCGATTGCCGCTCACCGTCACCCCGAGGGGACGCGTGTGCGGGGTGGGCATGGGGATCGCGTTGATCCACGTGACGCTGGCGACCTCGAACCGCTGAACGAGCGCGACGACCTCGCGCGTGAATTCCTCCCACCGGAAGTCAGGCTCGTAGCCGCTCAGGAAGAGGAACGGGCGGTGCAGCTCATCGTGTGCGATCGACAGGCTGATGCGCGGGGGCGTGTATTCGGAGAGGTGGTCCTCGTCGAAGAACATCACCGGACGACGCGCGCGGTAGTCGAGCAGCGCGTCGTTGTCGAAGACAGCGATCTCGCGCAGCTCGCTCGATCCGCGAAGCTCCTCGGTGAGCTGCGCGACGGCCGAGCCCGCATCCGTGAAGCCGGTCAGCCCAGCCACGAGGTGCAGCCCGGACGGAACGTCGGAGACATCTCCCACGAACTCGATGATCGGGCGCGGATCCAGCATGCGACCAGTCTACGAAGCCCGCACACCGGCCGCCGGTTCCCCGGCATGCGGCGCGCATGCCCACAGCGAACACGCGCGGGCGACGACTAGCCTGACGACATGGCTGTTCCCGCACTCGCAACGAGCTCCGCATCCGTTCTCACCTCTGACGCTGACCTGCTCGTCGTCGGCGTGATCCGAGGGGCAGATGGCCCGGAGCTGCCGGCTGGGATCGACCTGCCGGAGCTCGCTGCGCTGCTCCCGGCGATCGGGGTGACAGGGTCGCTCGACGAGTTCAAGCGCGCCCCCGCGGTGGATGGCGCGCCTGCGCCGTTCGCGCTCATCGGCCTCGGTTCGACCCCCGACCGCGCGTCGATCCGCTCGGCGGCGGGCGCCGCGGCTCGTCTGGCGTCCGGCATCGGATCGATCGCCCTGGCCCTTCCGGTCGCGGACGCGAATGAAGCGGAGGCCGCCCTCTCGGCCGCCGGTGCCGGCGCCTACTCGTTCACCGCGTACCGCACCGCGAGCGACATCAAGCTCCCGCCTGCCTCGATCACCCTGCACGTCCCCTCCGACATCGACGTCGACGGCGTCGCCGCGCGTGCGACCTCGCTCGCCACCGCGCTCGCCTCCGTGCGCGACCTCGTCAACGCTCCCCCCGCCGACCTCTACCCGGAGACCTTCGTCGAGCAGGCGCTCGCCCTCGCCGAAGGGCTCCCGGTCGACATCGAGGTGCTCACCGAGTCCGACCTCGCCGACGGCGGTTTCGGCGGCATTCTGGGCGTCGGACGCGGATCGGTCCGGCCCCCGCGCCTCGCCGTCGTGCGCTACTCGCCCGACGCATCCGCCGCTCACCTCGCGATCGTCGGCAAGGGCATCACGTTCGACTCCGGCGGCCTCTCGCTCAAGCCTCCGTCGTCGATGCCGACCATGAAGTACGACATGACGGGCGCCGCGACCGCTCTCGTGACGGTGCTCGAAGCGGCCCGCCGGCAACTCCCCCTGCAGGTGACCGCGTGGCTGTGCCTCGCCGAGAACATGCCCTCCGGTGCCGCGACACGCCCGGGTGACGTGCTGCGCATGTGGAACGGCTCGACCGTCGAAGTCACCAACACCGACGCCGAGGGGCGCCTCGTGCTCGCGGACGGCCTCGCCTCCGCCGCAGCGGAGAAGCCCGACCTCATCGTCGACGTCGCGACCCTCACGGGGGCCGCCAAGATCGCGATGGGCGAGCGCACGACGGCCGTGATGGGCGACGACGCCGCCGTCGAGCTCGTCATCGGCGCCTCACGACGCGCCGACGAGCCCATGTGGCCGATGCCTATGCCTGCCGAGCTGCGATCCGTGCTCGACAGCGACATCGCCGACATCGCCAACGCGAAGCCCGGCAACACCGCGGGCGGCATGCTCGTCGCCGCGCACTTCCTGCGTGCCTTCGTCGGTACGACCGGATCCGAGGGGCCTGGCGCGCGCATCGGCTGGGCGCATCTCGACATCGCGAGCGCCGCGTACAACAGCGGAGCACCGTACGGCGCCATCGGGCGCGGCCCGACGGGGGTCTCCGTGCGCACCCTCCTCGAGCTCGCGGAGTCCCTCGCACGCGATGCCGAGGCGGCGGAGCCCACCAGCGCGTAGTAGGGTCGAATCCGCAAGGACCACCTTGCATCCTCTCCTCTACTCCGCGTCACCACCTATTTCGCGGGGTTTTCGACACGTGAAGCGCAAGGGAGTTTCTCCGGTGTCCGAGCAGACTTACGACCTCGTCGTTCTGGGAGCAGGAAGCGGTGGCTACGCGGCCGCTCTTCGTGCGGTTCAGTTCGGCAAGACCGTCGCCCTCATCGAGAAGGACAAGGTCGGAGGCACCTGCCTCCACGTCGGGTGCATCCCGACGAAGGCCCTCCTCCACTCCGCCGAGGTCGCCGACGTCACCCGCGACGCCGCCAAGTACGGCGTCGGCGCGCAGCTGGGCGGCATCGACATCGCCGCAGTGACCGCCTACCGCGAAGGCATCGTCGCCGGCAAGTTCAAGGGCCTCCAGGGCCTCTTGAAGGCCAAGGGCGTCACCGTCATCGAGGGCACCGGCCGCCTCACCTCGCCCACGACCGTTCAGGTCGGCGACCAGACCATCACGGGCAAGAACATCGTGCTCGCGACCGGCTCCTACTCGCGCACCCTCCCCGGTCTCGAGATCGGCGGACGCGTCATCACGTCCGAGCAGGCGCTCGCGCTCGACTTCGTGCCGAAGAAGGTCGCCGTGCTCGGCGGCGGCGTCATCGGCGTCGAGTTCTCGAGCGTCTGGAAGAGCTGGGGTGCCGACGTCACGATCATCGAGGCGCTCCCCCACCTCGTTCCCAACGAGGACGAGTCGATCTCGAAGCACTTCGAGCGCGCGTTCCGTCGTCGCGGCATCGACTTCAAGCTCGGCGTGCGCTTCAGCGGCGTCACCCAGAACGAGAACGGCGTCGTCGTGACGCTTGAGAACGGCGAGACCGTCGAGGCCGACCTCCTGCTCGTGGCCGTCGGCCGCGGCCCGGTCACCGCGAACCTCGGATACGAAGAGGTCGGCGTTCAGCTCGACCGCGGCTTCGTCGTCGTCGACGAGAACCTGCAGACCACCGTGCCCGGCGTCTACGCCGTCGGCGACATCGTTCCGGGACTCCAGCTCGCGCACCGCGGCTACCAGCAGGGCATCTTCGTCGCCGAGGTGCTCGCGGGAGAGCACCCGATCGTGGTCGAAGACGTCAACATCCCCAAGGTCACCTACTCGGACCCCGAGGTCGCGTCCGTCGGCCTCACCGAGGCGAAGGCCGCCGAGAAGTACGGAGCCGAGAACATCACCTCGCTCGAGTACAACCTCGCCGGCAACGGCAAGTCGAGCATCCTCGGCACCTCGGGTGTGGTCAAGGCCATCCGCGTCAACGACGGCCCCGTCGTCGGCGTGCACATGATCGGCGCTCGCGTGGGTGAGCTCATCGGCGAAGCGCAGCTCATCGTCGGTTGGGAAGCCCACCCCGAGGACATCGCCCCCTACCTCCACGCCCACCCGACTCAGAACGAGGCGCTCGGCGAGACCTTCCTGGCTCTCGCAGGCAAGCCCCTCCACGGCTGAGTACAGCGGCATAAGCTAGAAGAACAACGCGGAACAAGGAGCATCCACCTATGAGTGAATCCGTCAGCCTTCCGGCGCTCGGCGAGAGCGTCACCGAAGGAACGGTGACCCGCTGGCTCAAGCAGGTCGGAGACCGTGTGGAGGTCGACGAGCCGTTGCTCGAGGTCTCGACCGACAAGGTCGACACCGAGATCCCGTCGCCGGTCGCCGGCGTCATCGAGGAGATCCTCGTCGCCGAGGACGAGACCGTCGAGGTCGGTGCACCGCTCGTGCGCATCGGCTCGGGCGAGTCCGCGCCCGCTGAGGCTGCTCCGGCTGCCGAAGCTGCGCCGGCTGCCGAGGCCACCCCTGCTCCTGAGGCAGCTCCTGCCCCGGCTGCTGAGGCCGCGCCTGTCGCAGCCCCTGAGGCTGCTCCGGCTGCCGCCCCGGCGCCCGCCCCCGAGGCGGCTCCGGTTGCCGAGGCTGCCCCGGTTGCCGAGGCGGCTCCGGTTGCCGACGCTGCCCCGGCGCCCGCCCCTGAGGCTGCTCCGGCTCCGGAGGCCGCTCCCGCTCCCGCGGCTGCCCCCGCGCCTGCCGCGGCTCCCGCCCCTGAGGCGGCTCCCGCCCCTGCGGCTGCTCCGGCACCTGCGGCGGCTGCTCCGGCTCCGGCTCCGGCTCCGCAGGCTGCTCCGGCAGCTGCCGCGGCGCACTCGGCTGGGAACTCGGGATACGTCACCCCCATCGTCCGCAAGCTCGCGAACGAGAAGGGCGTCACGCTCGACGCCGTCACCGGCACGGGCGTCGGCGGACGCATCCGCAAGCAGGATGTCCTCGCCGCAGCCTCTCCCGCGGGTGCACCCGCGGCGGCGCCTGCAGCACCCTCTGCCCCGAAGCTCGAGACCTCGCCGCTGCGCGGCACGGTCGTGCCGATGACGCGCCTGCGCAAGGTCGTCGCGGAGCGCGCCGTCATCTCGATGAACTCGACCGCCCAGCTCACGACGGTCGTCGAGGCGGACGTCACCAAGATCGCCGCACTGCGCGACGAGGTCAAGGGCGCCTTCCTCGAGAAGACCGGCACGAAGCTCTCGTTCATGCCGTTCTTCGCCCTCGCGGCCGCGGAGGCGCTGCGCGCCTTCCCGATCATCAACGCGAGCGTCGACGGCGAGACGATCGTCTACCCCGACACCGAGAACATCTCGATCGCGGTCGACACCGAGCGCGGGCTGCTCACGCCGGTCATCCGCGACGCGGGTGAGCTCGACATCGCCGGCCTCGCCGGACAGATCGCCGATCTCGCCGAGCGCACCCGCGAGAACAAGCTCAAGCCCGACGAGCTCGCGGGCGGCACGTTCACGCTGACCAACACGGGTTCGCGCGGCGCGCTGTTCGACACGCCCGTCGTGTTCCTGCCGCAGGTCGCGATCCTCGGCACCGGTGTCGTCACGAAGAAGCCCGTCGTGGTCTCGCAGGACGGAAGCGACGCGATCGCGATCCGTTCGACGGTCTACCTCGCACTCTCCTACGACCACCGCATCGTCGACGGTGCTGACGCCGCTCGCTTCCTGGGCGCCGTCAAGGCGCGCCTCGAGTCGGGCGACTTCCGCTCCGAGCTCGGCATCTAAGCAGCAGACGCCCACGCGACCCAGTCGCGGATGCGCCATCCGGCCTCGCTCCTCATCAGCAGGAGCGAGGCCGGAGCTGTCTCCGGACCGATCTCGATGAGCACGCTGTCTCCGAGACGCTCGACGAGACGAGGATTCTCCGCAGCGGCGGTCGCGCGATCGCCCTCCCCTCCCGCTCTCATCGCCTCCAGCGCGCGCCGGTCCGCCGCGGAGGCCGCAGAGCCGCTCTGATTGACGCCTTCCAGGCACAGCACAGAGAGCTCGCGGAAACAGTCTTCGCGCAGATTCAGGAGGTGGATGACCGCCTCAAGGGGGTCATCCACCTGTTCGGCGTCCCCGGCGCTCGGCTCCGCGAGCGACGGCGCGGCCGAGTGAACATCCACCGAGCCGCTATCCCCCTCCGGTTGCGGTGCAGCAGTGTCCGGGATGACCGTCAGGAGCACCACCGCGGTGGCGATGGCGGCGCCGAGTGCTCCGAGGAGCAGCCTGCGCCGGTGACCGAGGCCAGCGCCCGTCGCCGTCACGGAGGCGATCGCCTCGCGGCCGCGCGCAAAGAGCCCAGGCCCGACGAAGCGCTCGACAAGGGCGACGAGCATCGGGAGCGGGCCGGACGCGGTTGGGCCGGGCATCTCGATCGGCTCCGCGAGCGTCTGCTCCGGCGGCGCCGTGACCGAATCCTCGAGCCGCACCGTGAGGGGCGCTGCGAGCTCACGGAGTCCGCGCACGAGCGCGGCGGCCACGTCGCGGCCCTCGAGGGTCGCGACCTCGGCCGCGAGTGCGCGGGCTGCGGCTGCGCGCGAGCCGGCCACTCGTCCGAGGAGGTCCTGTGCCAGCGCGCGCAGCGCCTCGCGGTCCGCGCGCACCTCGGGGATGGACTCGAGAGCGACCTCGGGGGCGCGCGGCGGGAAGAGCGCTGCGGCGCCCAGGTCGTCGACGACGGGCCCGCGATCCGCGAGCACGACCGTCGACGCGCCGAAGCCGCCGAATGCCGTGCCCGCATCGTGGACAGTCAGCAGGGTGGTCGCGAGCGGCTCCAGGACAGCGACCGCCTCCCCCGCCGCCCAGCTATCCCGTACCGCGAGAACCTCGGAGAGGCGTCGTCCCGTGGGGTGCTCGAACAGCGCCGCGATGCCGTGCTGATCGGCGACGACGTCGAGAGCGCAGATCACGCCGGTGTGATCGATACGCGCAGCCGCGGAGATCAGGCGAGTGACTCGACGCGCACCATCGGCTGTGCGGGGCCGCACCAGCTGGGCTCGCGTCGCGCGCTGATCGTCCCCATAGCGGACGAGGTGCGTCTCGCTCCACGTCGTCTCGGCAAGCAGCCGGAGATGGAGGATCCCGGGGAGCTCAGGGGGCGGCAGCACGGCACGAGTTCAGCACCGACGCGCGGCGGAGGCCGCCGCTCGCCCCGCGAGTGTGAGTCGGGGCGCATGACAACCGGTGGGGAGGACAACGCGCAGGTAGGCTGAACGCGTGGTCGACTACGTCGTCACGGGGCTAAGCGCCAACTCCGTGTCGTATTCGACGGCCCTCGAACGTCAGCGTGCCCTGCATGCCGACGTCGCGAGCGGTCGGGCGCCAGATACTGTGCTCCTTCTCGAGCACCCGTCCGTCTACACCGCAGGAAAGCGGACCGAGCCGGAGGAGCGTCCCCGCGACGGCACGCCGGTCATCGACGTCGACCGCGGTGGCAAGATCACCTGGCACGGCCCAGGGCAGCTCATCGGCTACCCCATCGTGCGCCTGGCGGATCCCCTGGATGTGGTCGCGTACGTGCGGCGGCTCGAGCAGCTGCTCATCGAGGTGATCGGCGAATTCGGCGTGCACGGCGAACGTGTGGACGGTCGCAGCGGCGTGTGGATCCCGCGTGACGGGGCACCGCACGACAAGATCGCCGCGATCGGCATCCGGGTGTCCGATGGCGTCACCATGCACGGCTTCGCGCTGAACTGCAGCAACGATCTCGCGCCGTACGCGCGCATCGTCGCGTGCGGCATCCGCGACGCCGGGGTGACGACGCTCTCCCGAGAGCTCGGACGCACCGTGGCTCCCTCGGACGTCGTGGACGCCGTCACGGCGCGGTTCGAGGACGCGGTGGGGCCGAGCCTGCGCACGCACGCGGGGGTGCTCGCATGACCGCCGCACCCGAGGGTCGCAAGCTCCTGCGGATCGAGGCGCGCAACGCGCAGATCCCGATCGAGCGCAAACCCGAGTGGATCAAGACCAGAGCGCGCATGGGGCCGGAGTACACGGCACTGCAGTCACTCGTGAAGTCGGAGAACCTGCACACGGTGTGCCAGGAGGCCGGCTGCCCGAACATCTTCGAGTGCTGGGAGGATCGCGAGGCGACCTTCCTCATCGGAGGCAGCCAGTGCACACGGCGATGCGACTTCTGTCAGATCGACACCGGGAAGCCTGCCGACTACGACACGGATGAGCCGCGCCGCGTCGCCGAATCCGTCACGCGCATGCAGCTGCGCTACGCCACCGTCACGGGCGTCGCGCGCGACGACCTGCCCGATGAGGGCGCCTGGCTGCACGCCGAGACGGTGCGCGCGATCCACGCGGCCAACCCCGGCACCGGCGTCGAGATCCTCGCGACCGACTTCTCCGGCAACCCGGACCTCCTCGCCGAGGTGTTCTCATCGCGGCCGGAGGTCTTCGCGCACAACGTCGAGACGGTCCCCCGCATCTTCAAGCGCATCCGCCCCGCGTTCCGCTACGAACGCTCGCTCGGGGTCATCACGGCCGCGCGTGACGCCGGACTCATCACGAAGTCCAACCTCATCCTCGGCATGGGCGAGGAACGTCACGAGATCTCGGAGGCGCTGCGCGACCTCCGTGACGCGGGCTGCGACATCATCACCGTGACTCAGTACCTGCGCCCCACACCGCGCCACCTTCCGGTGGCATCGTGGCTGCGTCCGGAGGAGTTCGTCGAGATCAAGCAGGAGGCCGAGGAGCTCGGCTTCCTCGGGGTGCTCGCCGGACCGCTCGTGCGCTCGAGCTACCGGGCGGGGCGGCTGTGGGCGCAGTCGATGGTCGCGAAGGGTCGTGAGATCCCGGATCATCTGCGCCACCTCGCCGAAGGCGAACGCGGATTCGCACAGGCGGTGTCTTAGGAAGCCGTAGGCTGGTGTGCATGGCACGCATCAAGCGCGAGAAGAAGAACAAGGAGCCCGGCCGCCTCAAGCAGATGTGGCAGGTCTTCCAGATGACGCGTCGGCAGGATCCGACAGTCACCTGGGTGATGCTCGTCGCGTTCATCGCGCCGATCGCGGTATCGATCGTGTTCGCGCTGTGGCTCTCCGGCGGCAACGTGCTGAGCATCGTGCTGACGATCATCACGGGTGTGATGGTGGGTCTGCTGCTCGGCATGATCGTGCTCGGTCGACGCGCCGAACGCGCCGCCTACCAGCAGATCTCGGGCCAGCCGGGTGCAGTGAGTGCCGTGCTGAAGAACGGTCTGCGTCGCAGCTGGATCGCCAACGAGGAGCCGGTCGCGTTCAGCCCGCGCACCATGGATGCGGTGTACCGCGCCGTCGGCAAGCCGGGCATCGTGCTCATCAGCGAAGGTCCGCTCTCGCGCACCCAGCCGATGCTCGACAAGGAGCGCGCCAACCTCGGCCGCCTTGTTCCGACCGTTCCCGTGTACGAGCTGCATGTGGGCCCCGACCCCGAATCGCTCGAGCTGCACCGCCTTCCCGGTGCGATGAAGAAGTTCCCCAAGAAGCTCACGAAGGCCGAGATCCTCACGGTCGACAAGCGCATCACGTCGGTGAAGAAGGTCAAGGGCTGGGGCATTCCGGCTGGCATCGACCCGACTCGCCTGCGCGCGCCGCGGCCTCGCTGACCCCACACCTTCAGAACGCGCGATCGCTCAGCGGTCGCGCGTTCTGCGTTTCACGAGGGCGAACCGAGGAAGCGCGTTGAACGCTCAGAGCGCTCGACCGCCGAGCGATCAGACGCGGACGAGCACCGTGCCGGCGATCTTGTCGTGGAGTCCGCGCTGGTCGACATCCCAGATGAGTGCGGGGATGACAAGGCACAGCAGCAGCGTCCGCACCGCCGGGCGCCAGAACCCGAGGTAGCCCCCCGCGACCGGCACCACGCGCATGCGCATGACGATGTGGCCGAGGCTGCCGTTGAGGGTGATCAGGAACACGTACTGGAGCACCGCGAAGATCGCGAGGTTGATGAACGGGTCAGCGCCATTCGGCGTCGGGAAGAACGACCACGACAGGAAGTACGCGGGGGCCCAGTCGATCGCGAGGGCGGCGAGCCGGCGACCGAATCGCGCCACGGATCGGGGCCCCGCTGCGGGGAGCCCCAGACGCTCGCCGGGCCAACGGGATTCGGGCTGCGTCTCGGGTGCACTGCTCACCCGTCCACTCTAGATTCCCCTCCGTAACATGGCCGAAACAATCCGGTCATGGCAGGGAAATGCCGCCCCTCTAGCCTCAAGCGTGGCGGCATCCGCAGCCGAACCCCGATACATGCCACTGGAGATACACCCATGTCCAAGCCTCTGTTCAGCGACTCCTCCGAGGTGCTGAAGTTCATCAAGGACACGGATGTCAAGTTCGTCGACGTCCGATTCACCGACCTGCCGGGCATCCAGCAGCACTTCAACCTTCCCGCTTCCGCCATCGATGAGGCCTTCTTCACGGAGGGGCAGCTGTTCGACGGCTCCTCGATCCGCGGCTTCCAGTCGATCCACGAGTCGGATCTCCAGCTGATCCCCGACGTGAGCACGGCGTTCATCGACCCGTACCGCGACAACCGCACGCTCGTCATCATCTTCGACATCTACAACCCGCGCACGGGTGAGGTGTACGGCCGCGACCCGCGTCAGGTTGCCAAGAAGGCGGAGAAGTTCCTCGCCTCGACCGGCATCGCCGACACCGCGTTCTTCGCGCCCGAGGCGGAGTTCTTCATCTTCGACGACGTGCGCTTCGAGGTGAAGCAGAACAAGAGCTTCTACGAGGTGGACTCCTCGGAGGCGGCGTGGAACTCGGGCCGCGAGGAAGAGGGCGGCAACCTCGCCAACAAGACCCCCTACAAGGGCGGCTACTTCCCCGTCACCCCCGTCGACCAGCACGCCGACCTGCGCGACGACATCGTGCTCAAGCTGCAGGAGGTCGGACTCGAGGTCGAGCGCAGCCACCACGAGGTGGGCACCGCCGGCCAGGGTGAGATCAACTACCGATTCGACACCATGGTGCACTCGGCCGACGACATCCTGAAGTTCAAGTACGTCGTCAAGAACTCGGCGCTCGAGTGGGGCAAGGTCGCGACCTTCATGCCGAAGCCGCTCATGGGCGACAACGGCTCGGGCATGCACGTGCACATGTCGCTCTGGAGCGACGGCAAGCCGCTCTTCTACGACGAGCAGGGCTACGCCGGCCTCTCGGACATCGCGCGCTGGTACATCGGCGGCGTCCTCAAGCACGCGCCCGCGCTGGCGGCGTTCACCAACCCGTCGGTGAACTCCTACCACCGTCTGGTCCCCGGCTTCGAGGCGCCCGTCAACCTGGTCTACTCGGCCGGCAACCGCTCGGCGTCGATCCGCATCCCGATCACGGGCACCAACCCGAAGGCGAAGCGCATCGAGTACCGCGCGCCCGACTCGTCGTCGAACCCGTACCTCGCGTTCGCCGCGCTCCTGATGGCCGGCATCGACGGCATCAAGAACAAGATCGAGCCGCACGAGCCCATCGACAAGGACCTCTACGAGCTTCCCCCGGAGGAGGCGCTCGGCATCCCGCAGCTGCCGGGTTCGCTCGGCGACGCGCTCGACGCGCTCGAGGCCGACCACGAGTTCCTGCTCGAGGGCGGCGTGTTCACGCAGGACCTCATCGACACGTGGCTGGACTACAAGCGCACCAAGGAGCTCGCTCCCTTCGCGCAGCGTCCGCACCCGTTCGAGTACGAGCTGTACTTCGGCGTGTAAGACCGCACGGCTGACGAGAGCCCTCCGACTTCGCTTCAGGAAGTCGGAGGGCTCTCTCTCGCTATTCGACTCGAAGCCCTCGCCCGAGGTACGCGTTTCAGCGCACCAGCGGGTAGCGGAGGATCCCGGCGACCGCCCCTGATCCCCCCGAGGGGTCGGAGCGGAGAGGGACGATGGTCGCGTCGGTGGCGAGCGCCTGTCGGATGAGCTCGTCTCCGCGGTCGTGTGTCGGCCCGGCCAGCGCTGTGGGCGTACGCCACTCCGTGTCGATGAAGAGCGTGTCGAGTCTGCCTTCTGTGACGGCTCGTTCGACGGCCTCGAGGCCGTGGACGGACATCTCGGGAGGTGACGCAGCGAGCCGATCGACATGCGCCTGCTGGACACCGGCGCGATACTGCCGGACCACCCCGTCCGCGAGGTCCGCCACCCGTTCCGGAGTGTCGTCATCGTGGTTCCCGCCGACGTGACCGATGATCTGATCCGCTGCGGGGGCGGTCGCTTCGAGGGCACTCAGGAGCGGCTGCGTCGCCGCGAGAACGACGACAGCCTGCGCTGCCCGCCTGACGGGTTCGACCGCATGGTGGATGTCCCTGGCGTACTCGCGCAGGCGCACATCGGGATCCTCCGTCTTGCGCAGGTGAGCGAGCGCATCTCGGTCCCCGGCGAGGTCGAGATTCGTGGAACTGCGGAAATCTTCCGGAAGTCCGGGCACGTCGATCGCCGCGGCCGGGTGCACACTCGTGTCGATCAGCCGGATGCGGTTCTCAGAGGCAGCCAACACGAACGCGACCGGCTGCAGAGCGAGCATTCCTTCCAGCAGAGGCGCGATGAGGAAGCGATCGCTGACACCGACCCACGGAGCAGGCGTCGTCGTCAACGGGATGATCTCGGTGTGCTGTGCGGTGGCGAAGATGGCGACTGTCGCGATCCGGGGGTCGATCGGAGCATGCGCCGCGGACGGCCTCGTCAGCTGCTCCAGCTGCGCGCAGATCTCGCCTGCGACCGCTTCGGGTGCCCCCGCCTCGCGCAGCGCGTCTCTCGCAGCGCGAATCTGAGCTCTGGCGAGCTCGGACGGATGATTCCCGCGAAGCCAGGCTTCGGCGTCACCGTAGATCGTGGCGGACCACGGCGCGCGCGCATCGGCGAGTCGGCGCACGTCTGTCAGGGACGGGGCTGCCATCTCAGCCCTCAGCCCCGACGGCGATGACGTTCATGAAGTCGCCTTTCTCCCGGCGTTCAACGCACACGGCCGCGATCTCAGTACTCGAAGACGAGACGGGCGGGAACCGCGCCCGCGAGCACGTCGTCGATGGCCTCGTTGACCTGTTCGAGCGTGCGCGACTCGGCGATGACGGTCGTGCGTCCCGCCGCGTGCAGGGCGAACACCTCGGCGAGATCCTGACGGGTGCCGACGATGGACCCGATGATCGAGATCCCCTTCAGGACGGTGTCGAAGATCGACACCGTCATCTGCTCGTCCGCTGGGAGGGCGACGCAGATCAGCCGTCCGCCACGGCTCAGCGAGGAGAACGCCTGCTCGAACACCCGCGGGGACGCCGCGAGCACGATCGCGACGTCCGCTCCACCCAGTTCCTGGATCGCCTCGACGGGGTCCACCTTCGCCGCGTTGACGACGTGATCGGCACCCAGCTCACGCGCCAGGTCGAGCTTCACGTCCTCGACGTCGACGGCGATGACCGAGCCACCCATGATCCGCGCGTACTGCAGCGCCAGGTGGCCGAGCCCGCCGATGCCGAACACCGCCACCTTCTCGGTGGGAACGATGTGGGCGACCTTGAGTGCCTTGTAGGTCGTCACTCCCGCGCAGGTGAGCGGGGCGGCATCGAACGAGGAGACGCCCTCCGGGACGGGAACGACGTACTTCGCCGCAGCGACCGCGTATTCCGCGAACCCACCGTCGACGGAGTACCCCGAGTTGCGCTGGCTCTCGCAGAGCGTCTCTCGCCCGTCGATGCAGTAGCGGCATTCTCCGCACGCGTAGCCCAGCCAGGGGATCGCGACCCGCTCTCCGACGCTGCGATCGGTCACACCGTCGCCGAGCTTCTCGACGATTCCGACACCCTCGTGGCCGGGCACGAACGGCGGCTGCGGCTTGACCGGCCAGTCGCCGTGCGCGGCGTGGATGTCGGTGTGACAGAGCCCGCACGTCTCCAACCGGATCAGGACTTCTCCCGGGCCCGGTTCCGGGATGTCCCTCTGCAGGACCTCCAGCGGCGCGGTGAACGAGGTGACGACTGCGGCTTTCATGGCGGCTCCTTCAGCATCCGCGTGACAACAACACGGTGCGAGCCTCCCCCGGCCGCCGCGTCGAGGGCAGAGTCTTTCGGCAGGGAATGCGAATCGCCGACGCGGCCGATAGGCGGCGAGACGGCGTCAGGCGGCGAAGCGGCCGCGGCGCGCGACGGGGTGCCGGCCGTGCACGATCACGTACCAGATCCCGGCGAGCAGCGCGACGCCCGCGAGGCCCGCGAACGTCCAGCCGTAGCCGAATCCGCCGATCGCGAAGCCGAGGAGGGCCGGGCAGATGCCGAAGCCGATGTCGGTGAAGAGGAAGAGCGAAGACAGGCCTGTTCCGATCCGCTCAGGCGGCACCGAATGGACGGCGATCGCCTGCGATGCGGGCATGAGCGATCCATAGCCGAGTCCGCACAGCGCTCCCGAGAGCACGACGTGCCAATCCTCCGTCGCGCCCGCGACCACGAGTGCGGCGGCGGCCATGACGAGGATCGCCGGGTAGACGACGGTGTTGTCGCCCCGGCGGTCCTGAAGCCGACCGAGCACGAGGCGCCCGGCGAACATCATCGCGGCATAGGCGACGAAGAAGAAGCCTGCCCCTGCGAGCAGGTCGCGCTCGATCGCGAACCCGTTGAGATAGGTGACGATACCGGCGTAGGACATGCCGACGAGCATCATGAACAACCCGATGGGCACAACGGATGGCGCGAGGATGCCGCTCCACTGGATGCGCAGCCCGCGCCGCTCGCGTGGAAGCAGATCGCGCTCGTCGCGCACGAAGAGCGCGAGTACGAGCCCCGCTGCGCCGATGACGAGCGAGCACCAGAACAGCATCGTGTACGTCGAGACGCCGACGAGCAGGAGGCCGAGCGCGGGCCCGACAGCCGTCGCAACGGTCGAGCTGAGCGAGAGATAGCCGGTGCCCTCCGCCCGGCGCCGCGCAGGCACGACGGACTGCGCGAGCGACATGCTCGCTGTGGAGGCGATCGCGAACGTCGCGCCGTGGAGGACGCGGACCGCGACGAGCATGGCGAAGGTGTCGGCAACCAGGTACAGGCACGACACCGCGCACCCGATCAGCAGGACGATGAGGAGCAGCCGGCGCCGGGGCAGCGCGTCGACGATGCCGCCCGCGAAGAGCCGCATGACTGTCGCGCCGATGATGAAGGCGCTCGATGCCAGTCCGCCCTCCGCATCGGACGCCGCGAACCGCGACATCGCGTAGACGGCGAGCGTCGTGACGAGGAGGTAGTACACGAAGTACTGGGCGAAGTTGATGAGCCAGCCGAGCACGAAGGGCCCGGTGAAGATGGGAGCCCGTTCGCCGTGCGATGCGTCTGTCTTCGGCGGCAGAGGGATCGCTGCGGTGTCGTACGGTACGCCGTCGACGGGGACTGACACGATGCCTCCCAGGCACGATCTTGATGCGTCATTCAACGCACGGATCTCAGGCTATCGCGCGGCGACGGCACACGAGACGCGTCTGATCGAACGTGCAACAACCCGCGGGCCATCCCGCTCGGACATCGTCGGCGAGCTCAGATCCGCGAGCCGTAGAACCGCAGCTCGAACACCTGCCGGGCGAGACGCGTCGTGCGCAGGTAATCCTCCTCCAGCTGGGTCGCCGAGTGCGCCGGGTAGCCCATGAGTCGCGCGATGCCTTCGAGCGCCTGCCGGTCTGTGGGCAGCACATCCGCCGTCCGCGCCGTCCAGAGCGTCATCGCCGAGCGCGTACGCGACGCGATGAGCCAGGCTGCGCGCAGCCGCTCTGCGTCGGATGCGGGAAGCAGCTCCGCGTCGACCGCCGCGTCCAGCGCATCGAGCGTCGAGGGCGTGCGCAACGCGGGCAGGGCGTGCGCGTGCTCGATCTGCAGCAGCTGCACGAGCCACTCCACATCGGAGAGCGAACCGCGCCCGAGCTTCAGATGCCGCGAGGGGTCTGCGCCCTGCGGGAGCCGCTCCGACTCCACTCGCGCCTTGATGCGCTTCACCTCGCGCACCGCGTCGGGGCCCACCTCGGCGGGGTAGCGGATGCCGTCGGCCATCTCCTCGAACGCGGCGAGAAGCTCCGCATCGCCGACGACACCGCGGGCTCGCAGCAGCGCCTGCGCCTCCCAGGTGAGCGACCAGCGCGCGTAGTACGCGCGATAGCTGTCGAGCGAGCGCACAGGCGGGCCGTTCTTGCCCTCCGGGCGCAGTCCCAGATCGAGATCGAGCGGGAGGCGAAGATCCTCTGTGAGGCGCTTGATCTCGCGGACGATGTGCTCGGCCCGCTTCTGGGCGACCTCGGGCTCGCAGCCAGCCGGGCGGTAGACGTACATGATGTCGGCGTCGCTGCCGAATCCGAGCTCGCCGCCGCCGTAGCGGCCCATCGCGATGATGCCGAACTCGACCTCGTCGCCCCACTCGTGCGCGAGAGACAGAGCGCCGGTGAGGATCGCGGTCGTGATGTCGCTGAGCGCCTGCCCGACCTCCTCGACCTTCACGACCTCGACCATCGCCCCGAGCGCGACCCGGAGCACCTCACGGCGCCGTGCGGTGCGCAGCGCGGCCGCGGCCGCCTCCACCGACTCCGGATGCCGTGCGAGGGTGGCGCGGGTTTCGTCGAGAAGCTCGGCGAGCGGGCGGGGCCGGAGCTCTGCGTCGTTCTCGAGCCACGCCGCGGCCTCGGGGATGCGCTCGAACAGCGACCCGACGAAACGTGAGCCCGAGAGCACCGTGGTGAGGCGATGAGCGCCACCCGAGGAGTCGCGCAGCATGCGCAGGAACCAGTACTCCTCGCCGAGGTCCTCCGAGAGGCGGCGGAACGCCAGCAGACCGTAATCCGGGTCGGGGCCGTCGGCGAACCACTGCAGAAGCACCGGCAGCAGGGTGCGCTGGATCGCCGCTCGACGCGACACTCCCCCGCTGAGCGCGGCGATGTGTCGCAGCGCACCGGCGGGATCGCGGAAGCCGATCGCGGCAAGACGAGCCTCCGCCTGCTCGCTCGTGAGCGCGTAGCCATCCTCGGGCAGCGCCGCCACCGCCGAGAGAAGCGGGCGGTAGAAGAGCTTCTCGTGGAGGCTGCGCACCGCTTGCTGCACGCCCCGCCACGCCACGATGAGGCCGTCGGCGGTCGTCGCGAGGCGCGACCCGCGCGCGATGGCACGTCGACGGTCCTCCTCGCGCGGCATGAGGTGGGTGCGGCGCAGCCGTGACAGCTGAATGCGGTGCTCGATGAGGCGCAGGAAGCGGTAGTCGCGTGCGAATTCATCCGCCTCCGCACGCCCGATGTACCCGCGCTCGCCGAGCGCCTCGAGCGCGTCGAGGGTGCCGCGCTGGCGGATGTCCGGGTCGGCCTGACCGTGCACGAGCTGCAGCAGCTGGATCGTGAATTCGACGTCGCGGAGCCCCCCAGGGCCCAGCTTGATCTGCACGTCGACCTCGTCGCGCGGGATGTGGGCGAGCACGCGCTCGCGCATCCTCTGCACGCTCTCGACGAAACCCTCTCGAGAGGATGCGGACCAGACCTTCGGCGCGACGCCGGCGACGAAACGCTCGCCGAGTGCGAGGTCCCCCGCCATCGCGCGGGCCTTGAGCAGCGCCTGGAACTCCCAGCTCTTCGCCCATCGGTCGTAGTAGGCCAGGTGCGAATCGAGGGTGCGCACGAGGGCGCCGTCTTTGCCCTCGGGCCGGAGGTTCGCGTCGACCTCCCACAGCGCCGGCTCCACGGCGAGCTCGCTGAGGGCGTGCATCGTGTCGATCGCGAGACGGGTGGCGATCTCGACCGCGCGGGCGTCCGAGATCCCCTCACCCCCACCCACGAAGATGACGTCGACGTCGCTCAGGTAGTTGAGCTCGCGCGCTCCGGACTTGCCCATGCCGATGATCGCGAGACGCGTCGCCGCGACCTCGTCGGCAGGGAATCGCGACGAACGGCGTGCGATGTCGATCCCGCCATCGAGGGCGGCGCCGGCAAGGTCGGCGAGAGCGGCGGCGACGATATCGACCACGTCGATCGGCGCGGGCTGCTCGAGGTCCCAGGCAGCGAGGCGGGCGAGTTCGCGGCGGTAGGCCACGCGCAGCGCCACCCATGCCTCGTCACCGACGAGACCGTCGACGGCTCGCAGCATCGTCGCCCGATACCCCGCCGCATCGTCCGGACGCGCGATCGGCCGCTCGAGCACGTCGAGATGCTCCGGATGCCGCAGCAGGAACTCCGCGACGCCCTCGGAGGCGCCCAGCAGCGCGAGCAGACGACTCGCGCCTCCCGCGTCGTCGAGGAGCGCGCGCACGCGAGTGCCGTCCTTCTCCAGCAGGGCGAGAAGCAGGCGCAGCGCCTGATCCGGGTCGGCGACACCCGCGAAGAGCGGCACGACGTGCTCGGGCACGCCGGGAAGAGCGGCGGCCGCTCCCCCCAGGTCGACGAAACCCAACCGAGCGAGCTCGGTGAGTGTGACGGCCTTCCGGGTCAGAGCGCTTCCAGGTTCGACTCGAGCTCGAAGGGCGTCACCTGCTGGCGGTAGCCCGCCCATTCGCGACGCTTGTTGAGCAGGACGTAGTTGAAGACCTGCTCACCGAGCGTCTCGGCGACGAGCTCCGACTCCTCCATGATGAGCAGCGCGCGGTCGAGGCTCGACGGCAGCGCCTCGTACCCCATGGCGCGACGCTCGGCGCTCGACATGTTGAACACGTCGCCCTCGGCCTCGGGAGGCAGCTCGTAGCCCTCCTCGATGCCCTTCAGTCCCGCAGCGAGCAGCAGCGAGTACGCAAGGTACGGGTTCGCCGCCGAATCGATGCCGCGGTACTCGACGCGCGCACTCTGGCCCTTGCCGGGCTTGTAGAGCGGGACGCGCACGAGGGCCGAGCGGTTGTTGTGGCCCCAGGTGACGTAGCTGGGAGCCTCGTCGCCGCCCCACAGTCGCTTGTAGGAGTTCACGAACTGGTTCGTGACGGCCGTGATCTCGGGCGCGTGACGCAGAATGCCCGCGACGAACTGACGCCCGATCGGGGACAGCTGGTACTGACCCGACGGGTCGAAGAACGCGTTCGTGTCGCCTTCGAAGAGCGAGACGTGCGTGTGCATTCCCGAACCGGGGTGCTCAGCGAACGGCTTCGGCATGAAGGTCGCGTAGCAGCCCTGCTCGATCGCGACCTCCTTGATGACGGTGCGGAAGGTCATGATGTTGTCGGCGGTCGTGAGCGCGTCGGCGTAGCGCAGATCGATCTCGTTCTGACCGGGGCCAGCCTCGTGGTGGCTGAACTCGACGGAGATGCCGAGATCCTCGAGCATCCGCACGCTGCGCCGACGGAAGTCGTGAGCGGTGCCTCCCGGCACGTTGTCGAAGTAGCCAGCCGAGTCGACCGGAACGGGGCGCCCGTTCTTCAGCTTGCTCGACTTGAGCAGGTAGAACTCGATCTCCGGGTGCGTATAGAACGTGAACCCGCGATCTGCGGCCTTCGCGAGGGTGCGCTTGAGCACATTGCGCGGGTCGGCGACAGCGGGCTGACCATCAGGCGTCGAGATGTCGCAGAACATGCGAGCGGTCGGGTCGACCTCGCCTCGCCACGGGAGGATCTGGAAGGTGGTGGGGTCGGGGTGTGCCAGCACGTCCGCCTCGAACGCGCGCGTGAGGCCCTCGATGGCCGAGCCGTCGATTCCGACGCCCTCGCTGAAGGCTCCCTCGACCTCAGCGGGCGCGAGCGCGACCGACTTGAGGGTGCCGACGACATCCGTGAACCAGAGGCGGATGAACTTCACCCCGCGCTCCTCGATGGTGCGCAGAACGAAGTCTCGCTGCTTGTCCATTCGGTCCCCTTCTTGCCACGATGCGCGGTGGTTTCCAGGGTAGTGGCACGGTCGCCCCGGGGAGCGCATCTGCGACACCTCCCAGATACGTGACGAAGTATCGCGGCATGCGCGGTACGCTGTCAGATGGCGATGATGCCGGAACGGCCCAAGTCGCCTACCGTTTGGATCCCGTTCACTCTGGAAGCTCCATCGAGAAGCCCGACGAACCGACGATCTCGGATGCGGTGCTCGGATGCGACCACGTGCTTCCGGTCATGATCCATCGTGGGTTGGTCGCCCTCCCGCCCCCAGTTCGATCCGCTCGAACAGAAAGCTCCACACGTGCACGTACAGGCTTACATCGACAACGTCTACCGCACCGCCGTCGCCCGCAATGCCGGCGAGGCAGAGTTCCACCAGGCCCTCCACGAGGTCCTGGAGACGATCGGCCCGGTTCTCGAGCAGCACCCCGAGTACGCCGAAGCCGGCATCCTCGAGCGCATCGTGGAACCCGAGCGACAGATCATGTTCCGCGTCCCGTGGGTCGATGACTCCGGCGACGTGCAGGTTAACCGCGGCTTCCGCGTGCAGTTCAACTCCGCGCTCGGCCCGTACAAGGGTGGGCTCCGCTTCCACCCGAGCGTCAACCTCGGCATCATCAAGTTCCTCGGCTTCGAGCAGATCTTCAAGAACGCGCTCACCGGCCAGGGCATCGGCGGGGGCAAGGGCGGGTCCGACTTCGACCCGCACCGTCGCAGCGAACGCGAGATCGAGCGCTTCTGCCAGAGCTTCATGACCGAGCTGTACCGCCACATCAGCGACACGACCGACGTCCCGGCCGGCGACATCGGCGTCGGCGGTCGCGAGATCGGCTACCTGTTCGGTCAGTACCGCCGCCTCACCAACCGTCACGAGTCGGGCGTGCTCACGGGCAAGGGCCTCGGATGGGGCGGCGCTCAGGTGCGCACCGAAGCCACCGGATACGGTGCCGTGTTCTTCCTGCAGGAGATGCTCTCCCGCCGTGACGAAGGCCTCGAGGGGCGCATCGCGATCGTCTCGGGTTCCGGCAACGTCGCAACCTACGCGATCCAGAAGCTGCAGCAGTTCGGCGCGAAGCCGATCACCGCATCCGACTCGTCCGGCTTCATCGTCGACGAGGCCGGTATCGACCTGGAGCTGCTGAAGCAGATCAAGGAGGTCGAGCGCGCCCGCATCTCCGCGTACGCCGACCGCCGCCCGAGCGCGCGATTCGTCTCGGACGGCCGCGTCTGGGACGTCCCGGGAGAGGTCGCGATCCCCGCGGCGACGCAGAACGAGCTCAATGGCGATGACGCCGCTACCCTGATCCGCAACGGCGTCATCGCCGTGAGCGAGGGAGCGAACATGCCGAGCACGCCGGAGGCCGTCGAGGCGTTCCAGGCGGCCGGTGTGCTGTTCGCGCCCGGCAAGGCCGCGAACGCCGGCGGCGTCGCGACCTCGGCGCTCGAGATGAGTCAGAACGCCTCCCGTCAGCGCTGGGCGTTCGACGAGAGCGAAGAGCGCCTGCACAGCATCATGCGCGACATCCACGACGCCGCCTATGAGGCGTCCGAGCGCTACGGCCGCCCCGGCGACTACGTGCTCGGCGCCAACGCGGCAGGCTTCGTGCGTGTCGCCGATGCGATGCTGGCGCAAGGGCTGATCTGATGCGGCGCGCCCCGCTGCTGCTGGGCGCCTTCGCCCCGTTCCTCGCCGTCTCGGTGTTCCACCTGACGGTCAAGGCGCTGGGCCTCATCGAACTCGATCGCGCCACCAAGGGACTCACGGTTCCGATGCTCGTCATCGGCGTGCTCGTGGTGCTCCTGGTGGGGCGGCTGCGGATGAGGCCTGCGGTGCTCGCTCTGCTGCTCGGCGGGCTCGTGCTGTCCTGGCTCGGCGACATCACCCTCGGGGACTTCGCGGTCGGGTTGAGCTTCTTCCTCGCGGCGCACCTCTGCTTCATCGCGATGTTCATCGTCGGCTTCCGCCGTCCGCCCTCGTGGTGGACGCTCGGGCTGCTCCCCTGGTACGCGGGGCTCCTGCTGGCGCTCTGGCCGTTCCTCGGAGACATGGCGTGGCTGGTCGCGGTCTACGGCGCAGTTCTGGCCGCCATGGCGGCAGCGGCGACGCGCGGCAACGCCCTCACGATGATCGGCGGCACGCTGTTCGTCGCGAGCGATTCGCTTCTCGCTTTCCGACTCTTCACCCCGCTGTTCCAGAGCCCCGCGGAGGACGTCCTCCTCATGGGCCTCTACCTCGCGGCCCAGCTGTTCATCGCACTCGGGGCGCTGCGCACGGCGACCCCTCGCACGCGCACGCGGATCCGGTCGGACGAGCCCGCCGAGCGACGCGCCTAGACTGGGCAGATGGCAGACGAGGTCGTCAAGAGAGTCCGCACCCGGCACTTCCAGAACGCGAAGGCGAACGGGATCAAGATCACGGGGCTCACGAGCTACGACGTGCTCACCGCGGGCATCTTCGACCGCGCCGGCATCGACTTCCTGCTCGTCGGTGACTCCGCGGGAAACACCGTGTTCGGCTACGACACGACCCTCCCGGTGACCGTCGACGAGCTCATCCCGCTGACGCGCGCCGTCGCCGGAGCCGTCAAGCGCGCTTTCGTGGTCGGCGATCTGCCCTTCGGCTCATACGAGGTGGGGGCGGATGAGGCGCTGCGCACGGCGTTCCGCTTCATGAAGGAGACCGGCGCACACGCCGTCAAGCTCGAGGGCGGCGTGCGCTCTGCGGAGCAGATCCATCGGATCGTCTCCGCCGGGATCCCCGTGATGGCGCACATCGGATTCACCCCGCAGAGCGAGCACCAGCTCGGCGGGAACGTCATCCAGGGCCGCGGCGAAGGCGTGGAGCAGCTGCTCGCCGACGCTCGCGCCGTGGAGGACGCGGGCGCTTTCGCCGTCGTGCTCGAGATGGTGCCCGCGGAAGCCGCGCAGCGCGTCACAGCGGAGCTCTCCATCCCCACGATCTCGGTCGGCGCCGGTCCCCACACGGATGGCCAGCTGCTCGTCTGGACTGACTGGGCGGGTCTCACGACGGGCCGCATCCCGAAGTTCGTGAAGCAGTACGCCGACCTTGCGGGAACGCTCGACAGCGCAGCGCGCACCTGGGCGGCGGATGTCGCATCGGGCTCCTACCCGGGGCCCGAGCACTCGTACGACGACTGACGCCCGCCGCCGAATTGCGAGGCCTCGTCAATTCGATAGTATTTCTCAGTACACGTCGTGGGAGCGCTCCCACGATCCACCACCACAGAAAGCGCGTACGTGTCCGACATCATCGACCTCACCGCATGGCTCAAGGCCCAGACCGACAAGTTCGAGACGAAGAAGCGTCTCCTGCTGTTCACCGACATCATCCACAAGCCCTCCGGTGAGAAGGTCAAGGAAGGCTTCCGCTACTTCCACGCCGACGCCGAGGAACTCCTCGCCGCCGTCGACGCGGATGACGTTACGGCCATCTCCGCTCTCCCCTACGCGATCGACGATGAGGGCGAGATCGACACGAGCGGCCTCTGCCTGAAGCTCGCCTACACGCCCGGCAGCGCGTTCCTCGCCGTCCAGCCGCAGGAGTACCAGGAGTACGTGCCGACGGATCTTCGTGAGCCCACGTACCTCACCATCCCCGCGGGCTTCGACATCACGGCGCTCGACCAGTCCAGCTGACCTCGAGTCGACGCTGACTCACAGACCCCCGGCTCCCTCGCGACCCCACCACTCGCGAGGGGGCCGTGGTCGTTACGTGTCCTGCTCTTCCTCCGCCGCCCAGGCGCGCGCACGCTCCGCTGCGATCTCGGGAGCGCGAGCGGCCTCCTCGCGGGTGGCGAAGGGGCCATCCCGGTCGGAGCCCAGCGACTGCGGACCCTCCTCGACCTCACCGGTCCTGTGGTTGTACCACCAGTCGACCATGACCACTCCTCTCGCTCGGTAAACTCGACCCTATGCCTCGCGACGCAGCCGGTCACCTTCTTCCGGGCGACGTGACGCCCCTCCGCTCGGTGCCCTCCTCGATCCCCCGCCCCGAGTACGTGGGTCGGCCGGGTCCCCGCCCATTCACCGGCTCCGACATCTACACCCCCGACGAGGTCGAGCGCATCCGCACCGCCGGGCGCATCGCCGCCCAGGCGATCGAAGCGGTGGGCGCCGCGATCCGTCCCGGTGTCACCACCGAGGAACTCGACGCGGTCGCGCACGAGTTCGTGATCGCCCACGACGCCTACCCGTCGACGCTCGGCTACCGCGGCTACCCCAAGTCCAGCTGCACGTCGCTCAACGAGGTGATCTGCCACGGGATCCCGGACGACACCGTCCTGCAGGATGGCGACATCATCAACATCGACATCACCGCCTACAAGGACGGGATGCACGGAGACCTCAACCGCACCTTCCTCGTGGGCGATGTCGCCCCCGAGACGCGCGACCTCGTCGAACGCACCGAAGAGGCGCTGCGTCGCGGCATCAAGACCGTCGCGCCCGGCCGGCAGGTCAACGTCATCGGACGCGCGATCGAGAGCTACGCACGCCGCTTCGGCTACGGTGTGGTGCGCGACTACACGGGCCACGGCGTCGGCCGCGCGTTCCACACCGGACTCATCGTCCCGCACTACGATGCCGCGCCCGACTATGACACCGTCATGGAACCGGGCATGGTGTTCACAATCGAGCCGATGCTGACCCTCGGCACGCCCGACGCACCTGGCGGCATCGAGTGGGACGAGTGGGAGGACGGCTGGACGATCACCACGCGCGACCGGATCCTCACCGCACAGTTCGAACACACCCTCGTCGTGACCGAGACCGGTGCCGACATCCTCACGCTCCCCTGATCGATTTCCCTGGAGGCCACTCATGAGCACTCTCGCCGTCGGCATCGACATCGGAGGAACCGGCATCAAGGGGGCGCTCGTCGATGTCGCCTCCGGTGAGCTCGTCAGCGATCGCATCAAGGTCGCCACGCCTGACGGCGGAGAACCGGAGGCCGTGCTCGGCGCGGTCGCCGAGCTCGCGGCGCAGTTCGGCCCGGACGGCGAGGGCGTCCCCCTCGGAGTGTGCTTCCCCGCGATCGTTCGGAACGGGCGCACGATGTCGGCGGCCAACGTGTCGAAGCGCTGGATCGGGCTCGAAGCGGAGCTGCTCTTCGAGGAGGCTCTGCGGCGCGATATCCACTTCGTCAACGACGCCGATGCGGCGGGCGTGGCTGAATCGCGTTTCGGCGCCGCCACCGGCGTCGACGGTCTCGTGATCGTGACGACGCTCGGCACGGGCATCGGCAGCGCGCTGATCTACGACGGCGTGCTCATCCCGAACTCGGAGCTCGGCCACCTGCAGGTGGCAGGCGAAGACGCCGAGCGCCTCGCCGCGTACTCGGCGAAGGAGCGCGACAACCTGGGCTGGGCGGCCTGGGCCGACCGGCTCCAGCAGTACTACGGCAAGGTCGAGTTCCTCTTCTCCCCCGACCTCTTCATCGTCGGCGGGGGCGTCTCGAAGCACCACCAGGAGTTCCTGCCGCTGCTGCGACTCACGACGCCGATCGTGCCCGCCGAGCTCCGCAACAACGCGGGGATCCTCGGCGCGGCGTGGCTCGCCGCACAGCCCACCCAGAGGTGACGAATTATTTCGATTCGGTGAAATCTGGGGATTATCCCTCCCGCAAACCTTTATGTGTGCATTATGTTGGGCTGGCGCCTCCCGATCGGGAACGCGTGCACCATGAAGAAAGCAGTCTCATGCCCACTGGAACCGTGAAGTGGTTCAATGCCGAAAAGGGTTTCGGCTTCATCACCCCCGACGACGGCGCTCAGGACGTCTTCGCTCACTACTCGGCCATCGACTCGTCCGGCTACCGCAGCCTGGAAGAGGGTCAGCGGGTTGAGTTCGAGGTCGCTCAGGGTCAGAAGGGTCCTCAGGCAGCGAACATTCGCCCCGTCTGACACCCAGCCACATACGCGAAACGCCCCCGGAACGAACCGGGGGCGTTTCGTGTATCTGAGGGAACGGGCCGGCCGATACGCCGGGTTCTGTCAGTCGGACGGATCCGACCGGACGGTCATCTATCTCGGGGATACGTTGCCGCAGCCCTCCAGCGGTCTACCCGACACCTCGGCGAGCAGCCTCATCGGTGTCTGTCTGACCTTGCTCCAGGTGAGGTTTACCCAGCGGATCCGATCACTCGGAACCCTGGTGGTCTCTTACACCACCGTTTCACCCTTACCGCCGGCGTAACGCCGGAGGCGGTCTACTCTCTGTTGCACTTTCTCGCGGATCACTCCGGGTGGGCGTTACCCACCACCTTGCTCTGCGGAGCCCGGACGTTCCTCGGCACGCGCCGAAGCGCGTGACGCGACCGTCTGGCCGACCCATTCCTCCCTCAGGATAGCCGTCGACGACGGCCGCCCCGCGCCTCCGGCAGCTGCGGGTGCCGGCTCAGATGCCGGATTCGGCGGTGCGCACGAGGATGGCGCTCGAATCAGGGCAGAGAATCACGTCGAACGCGGACGCCGCCCGCACCGCGTTGAGGTCGGTGGAATTGAGCGCCACACCGCTCGCGCTCGAGACACCCGCCCGCAGGTGCGATGCGCCGACGCCGTAGCGGGCGCGCTGCTTCTCATAGAGGTCGAGCAGAGCTGCGGGAACCTTGGCCGCGATCGTCTCGCGAGCCGCAACATTGTGCGCGCGGTCCTTCTCGAGCGCCACGAGGGCCTCGTCGCGCTCGGCCGTGGTCGCGCGGACACGCGCCTCGACGTCGTCGATCTGAGCGCGCACCTCGGCGAGAGCAGCTTGATGCTCGTCGACGCGCTCCATGACGACGAGCTGGATCTCCTCGAGCTCGTCGCGGCGGCGTGCCAGAGCGGCGAGCTCCTGCTCGAGCGCCTGAACATCCTTGACCGACGACGACGACTGCAGGCGATCCGCGTCGCGCGTGATGCGCGCTTCGACGACCGCGACATCCGACTCGACCCTCTTCAGCTCCGCCTGAGCGTCTTCGAGCGCACCCACGCGCTCGGCATACGTGCGACGGTGCGCATCGAGCTCGGTCGCGAGGGCCGCGATCTGTGCGTTCTGGGGAAGCGACTTCGCCTGGTGAGCCAGCTGCTGGAGTCGCGTGTCGAACTGCTGGAGGTCGAGCAGAAGTGCCTGGTCTTCGGGTGCGGCCTGGAGGCCCATGGTGTTCCGTTCTGTCGGGGGGCCGAATCGGCCGGATGGTCAGACGAGGGCGAAGTCCCACGGATCGGTGCGCAGATCGCTCACCGTGACCGTGACTTCGGGGAGGGCACGGCGCAGCTGCTCGGCAGCGACATCGAGCCACAGCCACTCCGCCGCCCAGTGCGAGATGTCCAGCAGTGCGAGCTCTCGCCCTGCAGCCCGTGCGTTCTCGCGCGCTTCGGATGCCGGATGGTGTCGCAGGTCGCTCGTGATGTACACATCCGCGGCGAGCACCTCCGGATGGCTGAGCAGCGAATCGCCCGCGCCCGCACACAGCGCCACCGTCTCGACGGGCGCGCGGTAGTCGCCGGCCCCGCGGATGCCCTGAGCGGTCGCCGGCAGCACGCTCTGCAGCCCACGGGCGAGCTCCCCGAGGGTGACGGGCGAGGTGAGCCGGCCGACGCGGCCGAGACCGAGCTGGGGATCGTCGGATGATGGGACCAGAGGCCGGGCGTCGCGAAGACCGAGTGCGCGGGCCAGGATCGCCGACGTGCCGTCGGCGACGACATCAGCATTCGTGTGAGCCGCCAGAAGGCCGCAGCCGCCGCGGATGAGGCGCGAGATGACCGCGCCCTTGTAGCGGTCCTCGGCGACCGACGTCACGCCGCGCATGAGAAGCGGATGATGCACGAGCAGCAGCTGGGCTCCCCCATCGAGTGCCTCGTCGGCAGTGTCGAGAACGGCGTCGACCGCGAGGTGGATGGCAGAGACCTCGGCTGCGGGGTCGCCCACGATGAGCCCTGGGGCGTCCCACTCCTCCGCACCCGCGAGCGGCCACAGCGAGTGGGCGACATCGACGACGTGTGCGAGCGAGGTGGGCATTGCCTCAGTCTACGAGTGCATCGACCGCAGGCATCCCCGCCGTCGCGGTCGACTCCTCATGCTTCTCCTGTCGACGCACACCCGGAATGCCGGTGATGAGCGGCAGCAGGACGCCGAGCACGAGCGCCACGATCACGCCCACATCCGTCGCAGCCCACGGGCTCTGCGCCGAGACGCCGAGCACGCTCAGCAGATACCCCTGCCACTCGAGGCCCGGAAGCTCAGCGGTCGTCAGACCGTAGCCGAGTCCCGTGAGAGCGAGGAGACCGAGCAGATTCACCCACCGCACGCTCGCGTACGCACCGCCGCGGGCGAGCAGCGAGGGCGTGTGGAAACGTCGGCTGCGGATCATCATCTCGCCCCCGAAGATCCCCGCCCACGCCGCGATCGGCACGGCGAGGGTCGTCGCGAGATCGCGGATGATGTCGATCGCCCCCACCTGCATCGCGAGCAGGACGAACGCCGCCGCGCCGATGAGCGTCGAGGCCAGAAGCGTCGCGATCGGGCGAGGCATCCGCACACCCGCGGAGATGATCGCGAGCCCCCCGGAGTACATGGTGAGGATCGCAGCCGAGATGAGGCCGAGGGCGGCTGACGCGAGCAGCGGGATGGCGAACCACCCCGGCACGATGTCCAGCAGAGCCGCGATGGGGTCGGCCGCGAGCTGCTCCGCCAGCGCACGATCGGAGGCCGCCAGGATCGCACCCCACGAGATGATCGTGAGCGTGGGGAGCACCACTCCAATGATGGTCCACACCGAGGTCGCACCCGTCGAGCTGCCGGGACGCTGATAGCGCGCGAGATCCGAACTCGACTGCGCCCATGCGAGCCCCACGACGCTGAACACGAGCACCGCGCCTCCGAGGGCGAGCACCCACGACCCCTCGCTCGTCCGCAGAATCACGGCGGAATCGAACCGGTCGGCGGTGACGACGATCGTGGCGACCATGAGCAGCGCCGAGAGGATCGTGAGGACGCGCTGCAGGCGGTAGAGGAGACCGTACCCGACCACCGCGACGAGCGCGGCGAGCACGACGCCGCACGCGAGCACCACGACGGCCCACACGGTGAGGCCGGTGTCCGCACGCCCGAGGATCACCGGGGTGATCGCGAGGGTGAGCACCCAGAGGATGACGCCTCCCCAGAAGATGCGGCCGATGATCGCGAGGATCGCCGGGATCACGTTGCCGATGTGCCCGAACGTGGCGCGCGACACCACCATGGTCGGCTGGCCGCTCCACTTGCCCGCTCGCGCGCCGAGCCCGAGCGGAATGGTGGAGAGCACGATGCCGAGCAGCGTCGCGACGAGTGCCTGACGAAGGCTCAGCCCCATGGCGAGCATCGTCGCGCCCGCGGCGATCGAGATGAAGGAGGAGTTCGCGGCGAACCAGAGCCAGAACATGCGCGCGGCGCGGCCCGCGCGCTGCTCGATCGGCGTCGGCATGACCGCCACCCGCTCGACGGCGAACGGGTGAGGGTCGGTGGGCTCGACAGCGGCCGCGCCGGCGGAGGTGCCGGTGACGGCTGCGACCCCGGTGGGCACCGCAGAGACCTCAGCGACACCGTCGGCACCCACCGGGATGAGCTGCGCGAGGTCGGCGCGGTCGGTGTCGTCGATGCCCTCGACATCGGGGTCGCCGATTCCCCCGGCGCCGGGGGCCTGGCCGGATGATGCGGCGAAGTAGTCGCTCGGGGCGAACCCGGCCGGGATCGAGACAGGCGAAGGCGGCGTCGCGCCCGGCGGGGGCAGCGTCGTCACGTCGATACCCGAATCGGAGCGCGGTGCGGGGGCCAGGTTCGGCGGAGGCGTCAGGACAGCGGCGTCGAACTCTCCCCCCTCCGGTGCGGGCGGCTCGACGAGAGGCGGAGGCCCGAATGCCGGAGGCGGTGCCGTCAGCCACGGCTGCGCGGTGGTGGGGGCCGATGCCGCGGGGGCCTCGCCCGTCGGGGTCGGCTCAGCCGACACGATCCCTTCCCGCTCCGGGTCGGGAGCGGGAGTCCAGCCCGGTGCCGCGACAGGAGGCGGCGCGAACGACGCCTCCCCCGCGACCGGGGGCGAGGCGGCGCGCAGACGCTCATCGAGGCTGGGCGCGGGCGTGGCCTCGAATTCCGGCGCGGGCGGGGCGGAAGCCGGAGTATCGGAGGTGTCGACAGCAGCCGCGGGCGGGGTGTCGATGGAGGGCAGCGGAGTCTCGGCAGTCGCGAGCGTCGGCGGCAGCTCCTGTCGACGCCGGAGTTCGTCTTCGAGCATGAGGATCGCGTCGAGCGTCGAGCTGCTCGTCGACAGCGCGGGTTCGTCGGGCGCCGACTCAGGCGGCGGCGCAAGGCCGCCATCCACCTGCTCCACCTGGGGCGGCGGACCGTAGGGGTCGACGCCTGGAAGGGCGGACTCCACCGGCGGCATGCCGAAGATCTCGGCATCCGTGAGCGGCGGGGCGACGGGATCCGGCGTCGACGGGACGGACGCGGTCGACGGCTCCTCGGCTGCGGGTGCCGGTTCAGGCGCCGGTTCGGGCGGGGTGGTCGCGAACGGCGGCACCGCGGCGAACGGCGACTGGAAGACCGGGAGCGCGGCGTCGGAAGGGGCGGCGAACGTCGGGAATGCGGGAGGGGGCGTCTCCGACACGGGCTCCGACACGGGCTCGGGCTCCGCAGCGACCATATCCGGTGCTACGAAGTCCATGGGCACCGGTGCGGGAGGCACCGGAACCGGCAGAAGGTTCACGACGGGCGTCGCTGGCGGGACGTCCACAGGAGCGGCATCCTCGGGCGGCGGCACGGCGGAGTCGACCTCTGTCGGGTCGGGCCGGAAAGCCGGGTCGGAATTGATCACCGGGATCGTGATCGGCCCCGTGTACATCGCCGTCTGAGCTGCGAGAGCTGCAGCGAGCTCGTCATCGCTGTGCGCGCGGGGGGTGTACGGCGGAGGATACGGCGCGGATCCGGGCGCGGCAGAGTCCGCACGAGCTTCCGGATCCGAATCCGCTCCTGAGCCGCGGTTCGGCACGTCGGTCATACCCGGAAGTCTAGGCGTGCTCGACTACGGAGCGAAGGAGGAAGCGCCGCGACCAAGATCACGATCCCGACCAGAATCGCGGCCATGCCGGTCCATCCGAGCGCATCGAGCCGTTCGCCGACGATCACGACGGCGAGTGTCGTCGCGACGACGGGTTCGAGCAGGGCGATCGTGGCGACCATCGACGACCGCAGGGTGCGCAGCGCCGCGCCGATCAGCAGGTACGCGAGGAACATGGGGCCGAGCGCGAGATAGGCGAGCATGCCGAGCGAGCGAGCGTCGTCGACGAGGGGAGCCCCCGTCGCCACCAGGACGGGCACCAGCAGCAGCCCACCCACGCCGAACATGGCGCCCATGACGCCGCGCGACCCGTGCCCGGTGCTGATCCCGCGCGAGGAGGCATAGGTGAAGAGTCCGTAGGCGATGCCGGCGAGCAGCCCCACGAGCACCCCCGCGACCACGCCACCTGAGCGGGCAGCCGGCCCGGCGTGCGTGCCGAGCGTCAGCAGCACCATGCCGCCGAGAGCGAGAGCGGTCGCGACGCCCCAGCGCACCGTGAGACGTCGGCGTTCGAACACCCACTCGAGCACCGCCGTGACGATCGGCCCCGAACCGAGCGCCACCACATTGCCGATCGCGACGCCCGCGAGATCCATGCCGGTGTAGAACGCCAGCGGGTAGACCACGACGCCGACGGCCCCTGCGAGCACCCAGCGGCGCGCGCCGGGATCACGGAGCACACCGAGAGCGGGTCGGGCGGCGAAGGCGAACAGCAGAAGCCCGCCGATGCCCA
Source organism: Salinibacterium sp. ZJ70 (assembly GCF_011751865.2). Taxonomy (GTDB): domain Bacteria; phylum Actinomycetota; class Actinomycetes; order Actinomycetales; family Microbacteriaceae; genus Homoserinibacter. Next base: position 1,617,271 of record NZ_CP061770.1, read on the forward strand.
TCGTCGCGGCGCCGATCGCAAGAGGAGACACCTCATCGGGCAGGAAGCTCGCGACCGTGCCGGTGGTGCCCCACAGCAGCGAGGCGCCCGCGACTGCCGCGACGGCGCGCGGGCGACCTGTCCCCATGTGGGCCCTGAGGGACTCGAACCCCCGACATCCACGGTGTAAACGTGGCGCTCTAACCAACTGAGCTAAGAGCCCTGACTCTCCGATGCTATCGCTGGCGGGCGTCGGCTCCGAACGTCGCTTGAGAGCGCTCGGATGCCCGAATCTGGTCAGAGCACCGCCTGCCCGAGCTGATCGCCGTGTCGGCGGCGCTCAGTCGGCGAGCTCGCGCACTTCCTCGATCGCCGCGCGGTATTCCTCGAGGTTGCGCGCCTGCCCGGGCGCGGTGATGAACGATGCACGGATGACTCCGGCGCGGTCGATCACGAAGGTGGCGCGGTTCGCGAAGCCCTTCTCCTCCAGGAACACGCCGTACTCCTTTGCGACGGCGCCATGCGGCCAGAAGTCGGCGAGCAGGGTGAAGTCGTACCCCTCCTGCTCCGCCCACGCGCGCAAGCTCGCCTTCGAGTCGACCGAGATGCCGATCAGCTCGACGCCGTTCTCCTGGAAGAGCGAGAGGTTGTCGCGCAGCTCGCACAGCTCCCCCGTGCAGGTGCTCGAGAAGGCGAGAGGGAAGAAGACGAGCGCGACCGCCTTGCGTCCGCGGAAGTCGCTCAGCCGGATGTGCTCGCCGAACTGGTTGGCGAGGTCGAAATCCGGGGCCTGCGTGTCGTTCTCCAATGCCACGATGAGCGATCATACGCGCGATGGCCCGCGTCGGCTCGACTGCGAGTTCGGGTGCGCGTGAGAACTCGCACGCCACTCCCAACTAGACTCGTCCACGGCCAGACACGATCAGGAAGAGGTCAGCGGTGACTGTGAACGACCAGGACCCGTACTCGGTGCACAACATCGATCAGGATCCCGAAGAGACTGCCGAGTGGCAGGAGTCACTCGACGCACTCGTCGATGACAAGGGACGCGCGCGCGGGCGAGACGTGATGCTCAGCCTTCTCAAGCGCTCCAAGGAGCTCCACCTGGGCGTGCCCATGGTGCCGACGACGGACTACATCAACACCATCGCGACCGAGAACGAGCCCGAGTTCCCCGGTGACGAGGAGATCGAGCGTCAGTACCGTCGCTGGATCCGCTGGAACGCAGCTGTCACGGTTCACCGTGCGCAGCGCCCCGGCATCAGCGTGGGCGGACACATCTCGACCTACGCGTCGAGCGCCTCGCTCTACGAAGTCGGACACAACTGGTTCTTCCGCGGACAGAACCACGCCTCGGGCGGCGACCAGGTCTTCTACCAGGGTCACGCCTCGCCCGGCATGTACGCGCGCGCGTTCCTCGAGGGCCGACTCACCGAAGAGGACCTCGACGGCTTCCGTCAGGAGAAGTCGCGTGCGCCCCACGGGCTGAGCTCCTACCCCCACCCGCGTCTGATGCCGGACTTCTGGCAGTTCCCGACCGTGTCGATGGGCCTCGGCCCGATCAACGCCATCTACCAGGCGCAGAACAACAAGTACCTCACCAACCGCGGCATCGTGGATCGCTCCGACAGCCGTGTCTGGGCCTTCCTCGGCGACGGCGAGATGGATGAGGTCGAGAGCCGCGGAGCCCTGCAGTGGGCCGCGAACGAGAAGCTCGACAACCTGACCTTCGTCGTCAACTGCAACCTGCAGCGCCTCGACGGCCCTGTCCGCGGAAACGGCAAGATCATCCAGGAGCTCGAGAGCTTCTTCCGCGGTGCCGGCTGGAACGTCATCAAGGTCGTCTGGGGCCGCGAGTGGGACGACCTGCTCGCCCGCGACTCGACCGGCGCGCTCGTCAACCTCATGAACGCGACGCCTGACGGCGACTACCAGACCTACAAAACCGAGGACGGCGGGTACGTCCGCGAGAACTTCTTCGGTCGCGACCCTGAGGCGCTCAAGCTCGTCGAGGGCTACACCGACGAGCAGGTCTGGAACCTCAAGCGCGGCGGTCACGACTACCGCAAGATCTACGCGGCGTTCAAGGCCGCGGTCGAGCACGAGGGTCAGCCGACCGTCATCCTCGCGAAGACCATCAAGGGCTACGGCCTCGGCAAGAGCTTCGAGGGCCGCAACGCGACCCACCAGATGAAGAAGCTCACGCTCGACAACCTCAAGCAGTTCCGCGACGAGCTCCGCATCCCGATCACGGACGCGCAGCTCGAGGAGAACCCGTACCTGCCGCCGTACTACCACCCCGGCCAGGACGACGTCGCTGTGCAGTACCTGCAGGAGCGTCGCTTCGAGCTGGGCGGCTACCTGCCCGAGCGTCGCTCGAAGTACGTCGACATCTCGCTCCCCGAGCAGAAGTCGTTCGACGTGGTCAAGAAGGGCTCCGGCAAGCAGGAGGTCGCCACGACGATGGCGTTCGCCCGACTGCTGAAGGACCTGCTGCGCGACCCCAACATGGGTCCCCGCATCGTGCCGATCATCCCGGACGAGGCGCGCACCTTCGGTATGGACGCGTACTTCCCGACCGCGAAGATCTACAACCCGAACGGCCAGCAGTACACCTCCGTCGACCGCGAGCTCCTGCTCGCGTACAAGGAGAGCCCGCAGGGTCAGATCGTCCACGTGGGCATCAACGAGGCGGGAGCCTTCGCCGCGTTCACAGCGGTCGGCACCTCGTACTCGACCCACGGCCAGCCGCTCATCCCGGTGTACGTCTTCTACTCGATGTTCGGGTTCCAGCGCACGGGCGACGCCATGTGGGCCGCCGGCGACCAGATGGCGCGCGGTTTCATCATCGGCGCGACCGCGGGACGCACCACGCTCACGGGTGAGGGCCTGCAGCACGCCGACGGCCACTCGCCGCTCCTCGCGTCGACCAACCCCGCCGTGATCACGTACGACCCGGCCTACGGCTACGAGCTCGGGCACATCGTGAAGGCCGGTTTCGAGCGCATGTACGGCGGGTCCCACCCCGACCCCAACGTCATGTACTACATCACCGTGTACAACGAGCCGATCGTCCAGCCGGCGGAGCCCGAGAACCTCGACATCGAAGGTCTGCTGAAGGGCATCTACAAGCTCAAGGATGCGACCATCCGGGGCCCCAAGGCTCAGCTGCTCGCGTCCGGTGTCTCGGTGCCGTGGGCGCTCGAGGCGCAGGAGCTGCTCGCGAAGGACTGGGGCGTCGCTGCGGATGTCTGGAGCGTCACCTCGTGGACGGAGCTGCGCCGCGACGGTCTCGCCGCCGACGAGCACAACTTCCTGAACCCCACCGCGCAGCCGCACGTTCCGTACGTGTGGCAGAAGCTCAGTGGCGCCGAGGGCCCGTTCCTCGCGGTCACCGACTACATGCACGCGGTGCCGGACCAGATCCGCGCCTGGGTCCCCGGTGAGTTCGCGACGCTCGGCGCCGACGGCTTCGGCTTCAGCGACACGCGTGCGGCCGCTCGCCGCTACTTCAAGATCGACGGTCCGTCGATCGTCGTGCGCACGCTTCAGTCGCTCGCGCGTCGTGGCCTGGTCGACCCGGCCTACGTCCTGCAGGCGATCGACAAGTACAAGCTGTACGACGTCACGGCCGGCACCACGGGAACGGCGGGCGGCGAGAGCTGAACCCTCCATGGCGGAGATGACGAAAGCGCAGACGCTCGCCTGGCTGCGGACGCTGTCAGGCGAGCTGTCTACGACGACGCTCAGGCGGCTCGATGAGACGCTCCCGTGGTATCGGGAGATGCCTCCGGGCCGCCGGAGCGCCGTCGGCCTGGTCGCGCAGGCCGGAATCACGTCGTTCATCTCGTGGTTCGACAACCCCGAGTCGACACCGTGGATCGCCGCGGATGTCTTCGGCGCGGCTCCGCGGGAGCTCCTGCGGTCGGTGAGCCTGCAGCAGACGCTGCAGCTCATCCGCGTCACCGTCGAGGTGGTCGAGGAGCGCGTCAAGAACCACGGCGACAGCCTGCGCGAGTCGATCCTGCTGTACTCACGCGAGATCGCGTTTGCCGCAGCGGATGTGTATGCACGTGCTGCCGAGGCGCGCGGGCTCTGGGACGCGCGGCTCGAAGCGCTCGTGGTCGACTCGATCCTCACGGGCGAGTACGACAGCGAGCTGCCGAGCCGCGTCGCTGCGCTCGGCTGGAACGGTCACGGCGCGGTCTCTGTGCTCGTCGGCACCTCGCCGCGGATGCTCGACGTCGACCAGCTGCGTCGCACGGCACGGCATCTCGACGCCGACGTGCTCATCGGCGTGCAGGGCAGTCGGCTCGTCGTGGTCATCGGCCGCGTGGAACGCGCGGACGACGCGGACGCGCCCGAGCAGCTTCCCTTCATCGAGATCGCGCAGCAGCTCGAACCCGGGTTCGGCACCGGTCATCTCGTGCTCGGTCACGAGGTCCCATCGCTCGTGGAGGCAGCACGCAGCGCGCGGGCTGCTCTCGCGGGCTTCGCCGTCGCCAAGGCATGGCGCGGCGCTCCCCGGCCCGTCCTCGCCGACGACCTGCTCCCCGAGCGCGCCCTCGCGGGCGATCCACTCGCACGGGCGACGCTCATCGCGAAGATCTACAAGCCGCTGCAGGATCACTCCACCGAGCTCCTGCAGACCATGTGGGCCTACCTCGACAACGGCCGTTCGCTCGAGGCGACAGCACGCGAGCTGTTCGTGCACCCCAACACGGTGCGCTACCGCCTCAAACGCATCAGCGAGGTCATCGGCTGGGATGCGACGGGCGCACGCGAGGCCCTCATCCTCCAGACTGCGCTCATCGTCGGCTCGATCGCCGACACCGGCAAGCGCACAGACTGACGTTCAGGCATCTGTCGACATCCACCAAGCTCACCCCGATTTCTTGGTGGGCTGTATTCCGCTGACAGTTCGACCTGTTGGCAGGATGGTCGAGTGACAGTTGTGATCGTCGCCCCTGGACAGGGGTCGCAGACCCCCGGATTCCTCACCCCCTGGCTCGCCGAACCTCAGTTCGCCGAGCACCTCGACGCTCTCGCGGACGCGGCAGGCGTCGACCTGCGAACGCACGGCACGGAGTCGGACACCGACACCATCCGCGACACCGCGATCGCGCAGCCCCTCATCGTGGCCGCGTCGCTCATGTCGCTCGCCGGTGTTCTCAGCGGTGACCGCCGCGACCGCATCGCCGGCATCGCCGGCCACTCGGTCGGCGAGCTCGCCGCCGCGGCAGGTGCCGGCATCCTGAACGACGCCGACGCGATGCGTCTCGTCGCCGCCCGAGGCCGCGCGATGGCAGAGGCGGCAGCGCAGGTCGAGACCGGCATGAGCGCTGTCCTCGGAGGCGACGAAGCGGAACTGCTCGCGCGCCTCGCCGAGCTCGGTCTCGAGCCCGCCAACTTCAACGGCGGCGGCCAGATCGTCGTCGCAGGCGCACTCCCCGCGCTCGCAGAGCTGCAGGCCGCACCTCCCGCCGGCACTCGCGTCATCCCGCTTCAGGTGGCGGGTGCGTTCCACACGCGCTACATGCAGCCCGCCGTCGAGGCACTGCGTGCCGCCGCATCCGACGTCACCGTCTCCGACCCGACGCTGCGCATCTGGACGAACCGCGACGGCTCGGCTGTCGACTCCGGAAAGACGTTCGTCGACCTCCTCATCGGCCAGGTCGCGTCACCGGTGCGCTGGGACCGGAACATGCAGACGTTCGCCGACGAGGGCATCACGGGCATCATCGAGCTCGCCCCCGCCGGTGCGCTCGTCGGGCTCGCGAAGCGCGGCCTCAAGGGCGTGCCGACCGTCGCCGTCAAGACACCCGACGACATCGCCGCCGCCCAGGCGCTCATCGATCAGGAGGCCGCCGCGTGACCGCGCTCCAGCAGTCCCAGGGTGTCCCGTTCACCCGCATCTACAGCTACGGTGCCGCACGCGGCGAGCACGCCGTCCCGAACGACGACCTCGTGGGTCCGATCGACTCGAGCGATGAGTGGATCCGCCAGCGCACCGGCATCATCACTCGGACGCGCGCGTCCGCCGAGGTTCTCGCTGTCGACCTCGCCGAGGCGGCCGCGCGTGAAGCCATCGAGAAGTCGGGCGTCGCACCCGAGCAGATCGATCTGGTGATCGTCGCGACCATCAGCAACGTGCAGCAGACCCCCTCGATGGCGGCCGTCGTCGCCGACCGCGTGGGCGCGAACCCGGCTGCCGCCTACGACACCAACGCGGCGTGCGCCGGCTTCAGCTACGCCGTCACGCAGGCCGACGCGCTCATCCGCTCGGGTGCCGCACGCTACGCGGTCGTCATCGGCGCCGAGAAGCTCTCGGATGTCGTCGACGGCACCGACCGCAGCATCTCGTTCCTGCTCGGCGATGGCGCGGGCGCCGTCGTCATCGGCCCTGCGGACGAGCCCGGCATCGCGGCGCCCGTGTGGGGCTCCGACGGGTCGAAGGCCGACGCGGTGGGCATGAACGCCACGCTCCTCGACTTCCGTGACGGCAAGGCCCCGTGGCCGACCCTCCGCCAGGAGGGCCAGACCGTGTTCCGCTGGGCCGTGTGGGAGATGGCGAAGGTCGCCAGACAAGCGCTCGAAGTCGCCGGCGTCGAGCCCGAAGATCTGGCACTCTTCGTGCCGCACCAGGCGAACCTCCGCATCATCGACGAGTTCGCCAAGCAGCTGAAGCTCCCCGAGACCGTCGTCATCGCCCGCGACATCACCACCACCGGCAACACCTCGGCGGCATCCATCCCCCTCGCGACGCACCGTGCGCTCGAGGAGCACCCCGAGATCAGCGGCGGTCTCGCCCTGCAGATCGGTTTCGGCGCGGGCCTCGTCTTCGGGGCCCAGGTAGTGCGCCTCCCCTAAACTTGTCCCCGGTCATTCGACACCCCTAGGAGATATCACATGGCACTGTCCACCGAAGAAGTCCTCGCCGGCCTGGCGGAGCTCATCAACGACGAGACCGGCATCGCGGCGGACACCGTCGAGCTGGAGAAGTCGTTCACCGACGACCTCGACATCGACTCCATCTCGATGATGACCATCGTGGTCAACGCCGAAGAGAAGTTCGACGTCAAGATCCCCGACGAAGAGGTCAAGAACCTCAAGACGGTCGGCGACGCTGTGAGCTTCATCGTCAACGCCCAGGCGTAAGACGATGCACGAGCGGGGGCGTTGATCGTCCCCGCTCGTCATCTTCGACGTCCCGGCCCATCACACGGGACGAATTCCATGAGACCACTCGGAGTATTCGAATGACCAAGAAGATCGTGATCACCGGCATCGGTGCCACCTCCCCCATCGGAGGCACCGCCCCGGAAAGCTGGAACGCGCTTCTCGCCGGTGAGTCCGGCGCACGGCCCCTCACGCACGAGTGGGTGGCCCAGTACGACCTCCCTGTCACGTTCGCTGCCGAGGCGAAGGTGCGCCCCGAGGAGGTCCTCGAGCGCACCGAGGTCAAGCGCCTCGACCCCATGAGCCAGTTCGCGGTCATCGCCGCACGCGAGGCCTGGGAGGACGCGGGAGCGCCCGACATCGCCCCCGAGCGTCTGGGCGTCGACTTCGCGACCGGCATCGGCGGCATCTGGACGCTGCTGGACGCCTGGGACACTCTGCGGGAGCGCGGCCCGCGCCGCGTCCTGCCCATGACCGTTCCGATGCTCATGCCGAACGCCGCCGCTGCGGCCGTGAGCATGCGCCTCAACGCCCGCGCGTTCGCCCGCACCGTCGTCTCGGCGTGCGCGTCGAGCACGGAGTCGATCGCCAACGCCTACAACCACCTTCAGGAGGGGCTCGCCGACATCATCGTCGCGGGCGGCACCGAGTCGGCGATCCACCCGATCACGATCGCGTCGTTCGGCTCGATGCAGGCGCTCTCGAAGCGCAACGACTCCCCCGAGACCGCGTCGCGGCCGTACGATGCGTCGCGCGACGGCTTCGTGATGGGTGAAGGCGCTGCTGCACTCGTTCTCGAGACCGAGGAGCACGCTCTCGCTCGCGGTGCCCGCATCTACGCGGAGCTCGCCGGCGGCGGCGTGACCGCCGACTCGTACCACATCACCGCTCCCGACCCCGAGGGCTGGGGCGCGTCGCGCGCCGTCCGCGCCGCGCTCGCCCAGGCTGGCGCCGAGCCCGATGACGTCACGCACATCAACGCGCACGCGACCTCGACCCCCGTGGGTGATGTCGCCGAATACAACGCGCTGCTCGCCGTGTTCGGCGACCGCGCCCGCGAGATCCCCGTCTCGGCCACCAAGGCCTCCACGGGCCACCTGCTCGGTGGCACGGGCGCACTCGAAGCGGTCTTCACGGTGCTCGCGGTGCACAACCGCATCGCACCGCCGACGATCAACCTCGTCGATCAGGATCCCGCGATCCCGCTCGACGTCGTGACGTCGCCGCGCGAGCTGGGCGAAGGCCCGCAGCTCGCGATCAGCAACTCCTTCGGATTCGGCGGCCACAACTCCGTGATCGCCATCCGCAGCGTCTAGAGGATCGAGCGGCAGCCGTCGTGCTGCACGCAGACCCCGTCGAAGTAGTCGGCGGGGTCTTCCTCGTTCTCGAGGTTCTCGAACCCGAGGAGCGGCTCCTCAGCCTGTTCGATGATCGAGCGGATGTCGATCTCCTGCGTCTTCAGCATCATCGCCTCCGTGCGTCGGTGGGTCGGGGTCTCAGCCGACCTTGTGCAGCCAGATGACCGGCGAGTCCTCGCTGGCGTAGCGGAACGGCTCGAGCTCGTCGTCCCACGACTGCCCGAGGGCGATGCGCAGCTGGCGGTGCAGCTCGAAGGCATCGGATCCAGCGGATTCCATGGCGGCGCGGATCCGGTCTTCGGGGACCACGACGTTGCCGGCGGTGTCGGTCTGCGCGAAGAAGATGCCGAGGTCGGGCGTGTGCATCCAGCGTCCGCCGTCGGTGCCGAGACCGGCATCCTCGGTGACCTCATAGCGCAGGTGCTCCCAGCCGCGCAGAGCGGACGCGAGGTCGGCTCCTGTGCCGCGCGGGCCCTCCCAGTAGTACTCGGTGCGCAGGGACCCCGGAAGAACGGGCTGCGCTCGCCAGTCGAAGTTGACGGCGCGTCCGAGTGCGCGCCCAGCTGCCCACTCGATGTGCGGGCAGAGAGCACGAGGAGCGGAGTGGACGTACACCACTCCGCGTGAGATCGCAGCAGCCACTTTTCTCTCCGTTCGTCAGATCCGACTTCCCCATCGTTCTGACGTCCGTACGCTGTTGCTTGCTCACATTATGCCCGGTGAGAACGCGAAATGACAAGCGTGTGACTCGGCGCGCCTATTTCGCGTCGGAGTAGGCGTCGACCGTGCCCACCGAGAGGGAGAACTCGACGGGGGTCGCGCCGAAGAGCAGCCGCCCTGCCTCCGCCGCGGCGTCACGCATGATCTCGGCGACCGCATCCGCGAAGGGCTTGGGAGTGTGCACGATGAGCTCGTCATGCAGGAAGAACACGAGATGGGGGCGCTCTGCGAGCGGGTTCGGGGCGTCATCCCCTCCCCCGAGTGCCCAGAGCCGCTTGCGCACCTCGGCCATCCAGCAGAGTGCCCATTCGGCGGCTGTCCCCTGCACGACGAAGTTGCGGGTGAAACGCCCCCAGGCGCGCTGGACATTGCGAGAGCGGTCGCGATCCTCCGCGGTGCGGGTTTCGTCGTAGCCTGCCTCGTGGCCCGGTGGCGAACTGCGACCCAGCCGCGTGGAGACGGATTCGCCGCGCTCGCCTGCACGGGCCGCGTCCTCGACGTAGGCCATCGCGCGGGGGAAGGCACGCTCGATGCGGGGACGCATCCGCCCGGATTCGCCCGTCGTGCCGCCGTAGATCGCGCCGAGCATGCCGTACTTCGCCTGCTCGCGCGACTCCACCGCGCCGGTCTCGACCATCCCCTCGTACATGTCGTGGGCCTGCCCGGCACGCGCCATCGCCCCGTCGCCCGACATCGCCGCGAGCACCCGCGGTTCCAGCTGTGCGGCGTCCGCGACGACGAGCTTCCACCCCGGGTCGGCGCGCACGGCTCCGCGGACCTGTTTGGGCAGCTGCAGCGCGCCCCCACCGTCCGAGGCCCAGCGCCCCGTCACCACACCCGCCGGTACGTACACGGGCCGGAAACGGCCGTCCCGCACCCACTCGTCGAGCCACGCCCAGCCGTTGGCGGTGTAGAGCCGCGCCAGGCTCTTGTACGCCAGCAGCGGCTCGACCACCGGATGCTCGAGCCCGCGCAGCTCCCACTTGCTCGTGCTCGACACGCGCAGTCCGGCACGCTGCAGCGACTTCAGCAGGGCGGGCGGCGAATCAGGGTTGAGCTGCGGATCGTCGAGCGCCTCGCGGATCTCGCGCGCGAGCTGCTCCATGTGCGCAGGGCGTCCGCCCGGCATCCGCTCGCCGAGGATCTCGCGCAGGATCCGGTCGTGTACGCCGCGGTCCCAAGGAAGACCGGTGTGAGTCATCTCGGCGGCGATGAGCGCGCCGACGCTGTCGGCGGCGGTGAGCAGCACGAGCCGGCCCGAGCTCGTGCTCTGGGCGATCGCGTCGAGCTGGCGGCGCAGCTCCTCGGCGACATCGCCCTCGCGGTGCGGCTCGACGATCTCGAAGAGCGCATCGGGCGCGGTTCCGGGCGGGGTGCGGGGGGCATCCCAGCTGTCGAGCGGTGCACGCGCGAGCGCCGTCTCCGCCGCCGACACGGCACGACGCAGAACGGCGCGCGTCATCCGGAGGTCGAGACACCGTTCGATGCGCACGCCAGCCGCGAGCAACGGCGGATACCAGGTGGCCGTGTCACCCCACACCCAACGGGGGTGGGCACGCTCCTCTTCGGCCACCCACGCGGCGAACTGCGCGCGTGGGATCCGCTCGCGGCCCGCCTCAGCCGCCTCGGCGTCGAGACGCACCGCGTCGACGAACCCGGCTTCGGGGGCGCTGACGGCGATGAACACGGGTTCCATCCTGCCGCCTGTGGCCGACACCCACTCTCCGGCACCGGCGACCGACGCAGGCGCGGAGCGCCCCTCGCCTAGCCTGGACGGATGCGCACCCTGCTTCTGCGGCTTCTGTTCGCCGTCTACCTCGTCACGGTCGGCTTCCTCGTCTGGTCGCCTGCACCCGACGACGTGCAGCAGACGGGGATCCTCGCGGCCGTCGCGCGCTGGGTCGCGCAATTCGGACTGCCGTTCGAGCCCACATGGACAGTGCTCGAGGTCGTCGGGAACGTCGTGCTCTTCGTGCCGTTCGGCGTGCTCGCGATGACCGCCTTCCGCGAGATGCGGGTGTGGTCGACCGCCGCAGCAGGCCTCGCCACGAGCGCCATCATCGAAGGAGTGCAGATGCTCCTGCCGACGCGCTACTCCACCGTGTCGGATCTGGTGGCGAACACGGCCGGCGCGCTCGTCGGGGCCCTCGCCGTCGCGCTCTGGCGCCGGCGGGTCAGTGCAGCGGGGCGCCGTCCTTCGTGACCGCGTTCTTCTCGCCCGCCTCGATCGGGAACGGGAAGCGGTTCTGCTTCGGCGGCATGGGGCAGTTGAACGCGTAGCTGAAGGCGCAGGGCGGCAGGATCGCACGGTTGAAGTCGAGCGTGATCGTGCCATCGGCGTTGGGGGCGAGGAACAGGAAGCGCCCGACGCTGTAGGTCGTGTCGCCGTTCGTCGCATCCGCGAACACGAGCTGCAGTGCGCGACCCGACTTGAACGCCGCGAGGTCGTAGTCGACGCCATCATGGACGAACAGGATGCGACCCGGCACGACCTCGTCGCGCGTCTGGCCGTCCGACTTGATGTGCTCGAACCCGACGGTCGTGCCCTCGGGGTTGAGCTCCCACTTCGCGGTGACGACCCAGTCCGGGTTGTAGGGGAATGCGTCGATGCCGCCGAAGGCCTGAATCGACTCCGACTGTGCGTCGAACACGCGCAGGGCGTAGAGACCACCCTCCTGGGCGATGACGAATCCGGTGACCGTGTCGCTGAAGCGGATGGACGACGGGCTCTCGTGGTTCTTGCCGCGCACGACGACGGAGCCGTCGACCAGTTCGCCGTCGACCTCGATGCCGTCAGCCGCCGACGCCGTGAGACGAACACCCGACTCACCCGCCGGCAGCGGCGCCCACGTGCCCGGCACACCCCAGATGGTCTGCTCGGTGTCGATCACCTGCGTCGTCGTGAGGGCGAGCGAGCCCTGCGGCTGGACGACCGCGAGCTCACGGCGCGAGTGGAAGTACTCGAACTGCTCTGCGGGCGTCTGGGGGGCTGTCGCGGTCTCGGTCATGTGTCCATCCTTCCCGATACCAGGAGTGCAACCGTGCCGGACACCCGGACATTTCCCCGGATGGCATCGGAGCGCGTCCTCTGCCAGGCGAACGCCGTAGCGTGGATGCCATGACAACTTCTTCGATGCTCACGGTGTTCGGCGCCGACTGGTGCCGCGACTGCCTGCGCACCAAGGCGCAGCTCGGCGAACTCGGCGTCGCGTTCGAGTACATCGACGTGCAGGCGAGCGCGGAGGCCGCAGAGGTTGCGCGTGCGATCTCCGGCCGCACCAACATCCCCGTCGTCGTCTACCCCGACGGCGCCCACCACGTCGAGCCGTCGAACGCCGACGTCGAGGCGAAGCTCCGCGCACTCAGCATCCTCGGCTGAGGCGAGACCCCACAGTGCGTGCCATTGGGCCACTCGAAGGAAGCAGACTTCAACATCAACCAAAGTCAGCACTCTCGAGTAGGACCCAATCGCGCACCTGCTGGCCCGACCACAAGCTCTTGGCCCTAGCGCCACCGCTTCCACAGATTTGTCAACGTTTGGCCACGATTCCGGTTGCGCCAGCGATGAAGAGACCCAGGAAACTTGTCGCAGCGAGCTTGAGCCCTGCGAGCGACCACATCAGCCATGATGGGCTGCTCACGCGCCAAACATCCGCCTGCCCCAGGTCGACCGGCGCGAGGAGCACGTCGAGTGCATACAAGCCAGCATCGAAGACGGGGTACTCCGAGGGTTGCGGCGTCACCGTCGTATCCGCAACCAGAGTCTCCGTGCTCGTCCCGATCACTGCGACCTGGAGGCCGACCTCGACCTCTAGGCTGCCGGGGATGAACGACGCCTGATTCAGCAACACCAGCACCCAGATCGCGACCCAGACTCCGAACGTCCACAGCAACGCGCGATGCGATCGATAGCCATGGCCGACCGTCCACTTCATGATCGGTCGATATATGGTTCGGCGGAACCAGTTTGGGTGGTCCTTCAATCGGCGGTCGGCGGCCTCGATCAGCAGTGTCCTGGCCGCCGCGTCGTCCCCTTCAGCACCAAGAGCATTCGCGAATGCAACCCAGGCCCCGGGGAGCGCACGACTTGAGGCGAGCCATTCCGACGCAACCCTCGACGAGTCCTTGCCGCGCGGCGACCACTCGATTCGGTCGACACTCAAGGAAGTCGTCGCACTCAAGTCCGGCCGAGCCGATAGCTCAGCGTTGCTGGAGAGGGTCAGTTCCCCGACGCGGGCGCCAGTCAGATTGAATGAGCCTCGAATCTGAGTGCAGTCGGCGATGCGGAACAGATCGACACTCGCTCGTTGGGCATAGAGCACCGAGCGCGAGCCAAGTTCGGGAGGCCCCAGTTTCACGGATCCGTCTATGACAACGCTCTTGAGCCGTGCACCCTCGACATCGAAAAGTGACGTTTTCATTCCCCCGCAGAACAGGTCGTTCCGCACAGTTGTGCCCGTCAGGAAGACTCGGCGAGCTTCGAGTGAATCCAGCTTCATCTGGCCATCCACAACGGCCCCCCGGATAGCGATTTCCTTCGCAACCTCTGTCTCACGCATGTCGAGAATGCCGTGGACCCGAGCACTGTCTGCATTGACGGCACCCTCGATAGTCGAATCGTGAATCTGGAGGGTCCCGCCGACGCCGACGTTGACGAGGGACAGCCCGGTGCGGACCTTCACGTCGATGATGTGAAGGTCACTTCCGATGTCGCAGTGATCGAATAGGGCGTCTCTCATCCAGGCATCCGGGACATCTCGGGGCGAGATTTCCCCTCCATGAATCCACAAGCGGAACATCCGCGCACCAACGAAACGGATGCCGCCCTGCATGCGACAGTGGAGGAAGAACGCACCATCGTCGGACTCGAACCCCGCGAAGTCGCAAAAACCACTGAAGGTCACGTCGTCGAACCAAATCCCGCATGGGACCTTGACTCCTCGGAAGTCCAGCTCTCCGACAACATCGACGTGGAGCAGCCGGAAGCCTGCCGGGTCCGGGAGTCCATCGAACTCGAGGACGGCTCGGCGGAGAGCCTCCGCATCAATTATTCGCCGCGCCTCGGCTGATCCGACAACCGTTCCTTGTCGAATTGCCTCATGGATCTCACTTTCGGTAATCGGCGAGACTGAATTGGTTGCCATGTCAGTGACACTAGGAGTTCTCAGTAGTTGCGGTCATGCCCCTACTTAGGGGGCCTACCAACCGACTCGCTGGATGCAGAACACCGAGGGGCGCGCGATCATGAGCCTCGGATTCGCCCTCGAGCGTCGGCGAAGCCCTCGACCACGGAGCGCCGACTGCACGGACGGTTTCCCGCTCGGCGACCCCATGGCGAGCGTGGTTGACCGATACTCGCGTGTGTCCAGCGGGCAGGGTCAACCAGGCAGATGCGGTCGCCCAAAGATCTGTAGCTGTCCATCCCGTCCGGTCCGAGATGAACCAACCGAGATCAGTGGCGACTCCTTCGGATCCTGAGAACAAGAACACCTCGCGACCGAACCGGTAGCGAGCAATCACTTCGCCGTCGCGAAGTTCTGTACTCTCTGTGAACTCAGTCGTCACCCCGGGCGTTCGACTTCGCTGTGAGGCAACGGCTCACCGAGTCGAAACGAGAGACGCCCGTGTGTCGCCGGGAGCTGCTGGGGGAGGGGGGCGTCCTGCGCTTGTCCCCGATTTGCGCTCGCTCGAAATCAGATAGCGGGCGACCTGCAGCATGAGCCGGGGTGAAGGGCTGCGACTGCTTCCAACGACCAAGCTCCTGTGGTGCCACCGTCGCCAGAGGCTTGGTGCGCGCGCTCCATTTCGCTGGATCGCTAACCACGGGTTAGTAGACGTCCCTGGGCTCCTCTATTGGAGCCCCGCTGGCCTCTGCGCGCTCGAACGCCAAGTTGTCCAAGCTCGAACTCTGTTGGTAGAGCGCCTCGCCCAGTTCATAGTAAAACGTCTCCGACCTCGGCCGAACGTTGAGACCTCATGCAGCGCCGCGGGGTCCTGCGTCACGACGTACGTAATCGCGATGTCGCCGCGCGCGGTCTACGCAACCAACTCGGCGAGAAGACCAGCGACCTTGGATACGGCGCGTTGCACCTTCAGTTCGGGCGATGGGCGGAAACTCG
The DNA here is from genome assembly GCF_011751865.2 of Salinibacterium sp. ZJ70. Classification (GTDB taxonomy): domain Bacteria; phylum Actinomycetota; class Actinomycetes; order Actinomycetales; family Microbacteriaceae; genus Homoserinibacter. Next base: position 1,632,626 of record NZ_CP061770.1, read on the forward strand.
TTCCCGAGACGGGCTTCACGCCGAACCTCCGCGAATCGCGACATGAGCATTGCCCTGAGAGCTATTCGAGCATTTTCACTTCTGGATTATCCCGCGGGACACCCAAAACTCCCCGGAATCAGTGGTAGGGCGGACGGGACTTGAACCCGTGACCGACGGATTATGAGTCCGCTGCTCTAACCGGCTGAGCTACCGCCCCGCGACAACGCTACCGGGAATCTGCTCGATGCGGAGGCGACACAGCGCTGCGCCCACAGGAACGGATTGGGCGGGGCCCAGCACTGAGCCATCCTGCGCGCGCAGTGTGGATCACGGGATGTCGGCGATGGACTTCAGGTCGACAAGCTTCCCGGGGAAGGTGAACTCGGGGATGCCGATCGCCGACCACGCGTGCGGAACGTCGACCTTCGGGACGAAGGGGGTGCGCACCTCGAGGAAGAGCTCGAGGTGATCCTGGAGACCCACGGGGAAGGTCGTGATCTCGATGATGTGCTCGAAGTCGGATCCGCCGGCGCGCAGCACGGCCCCGAGGTGATCCCACACGGCCACGAAGTGGTCCTCGAGGCTCGAGTCGATCACGTTCATGTTCGCGTCGCGGCCGACCTGGCCCGCGGCGTAGAGGAGGTTGCCGACCTTCACCGCGGGCGCGTAGTTGAAGCGCTCGACGAGGTGAAGTGTTTCTTCGCGTGACGGCGACCCGACATGTGAGGGGCGCCACCGCGCTAACCCGCGTCGGGGCCCATGACCCGCTGTCCCGACACCTCGACGAGCCACGCGATGCGCCGCTCGGTGGCCGATGCGCGTGCACGCCAGGCGACAACCGCCGCCACCGTCAGCAACGATCCAGCCGCGAACACGATCCAGCCGATCCACGGCGGAAGCTCCTCCTCGAACGCCAGCACAGGCCCGGCGATGAGAGAGGCGAGGCACACGGTCGCGAGCACGTACAGTCCGAGCGTGGTGACCCGACCTCCCGGGTTCATCATCCACGGCCGCTGGAACACCTCAGGCAGCCCCCGGCGGCGCTCGGCGAGTGTCGCGGTCGCGAGCCATTCAGAGGATGCGCGGCGCAGCTGCGCGTCCACGAGGTCCGCGGCGACCGCCCATGCGACACCAGCCGCGAGCACCATGAGCAGAAGGACGAACATCACCGCGACGAGCGGCTCGTCATCGACTGCGCCGAGGTCGCGCCCGCCCCACTCCATCACGACGAGAACGCCCATCATCACCGCCGCGACGGCGGCGGCGGCCAGAAACAGCCACGCGGTCACGCGACGGGCGATGCGTCGCCCTTGCGGCAGGGTTCGAACTCGCTCCCGCGCCGCCGCATCATCGCGCTCGAACTCCTGGATGAGATCCGTGTACGCATCGGCGTGGACCATCGGGCGCGCAGAGCCGGCGGAGGCTGCTCGCCCGTCGACCGGGTCGAGCACGGGAGCGAGAGCGTCCAGCTCCGTGAGGAGAAGAGAGCGGTCGACGGTCACCTTGCGACCCGAGGCGAGGATGTTCGCCGCCACGACCTGGGTGGTCGACGAGCCGGTCGCGGGAATCGCGGAGGCCGCGACCACATCCCGCAGGAGACGTATCTGGCCGGGGCGCAGTCCGCGCACAGGCGAGCCCGCGACGAGAATGCGGACCCGTCGACCGTCCGCCGTCGCCAGCACGTACGTGAGGTAGGCGGCGCCCCCGGAGCTCAGGCTCCGGGTCGCGCTCGTGAACTCGGCGGGCTCGATGCGGCGACCGCGCACGATCATCGCCCCTCGCGCGTCGACGAAAGCACGCGGGAACGCGAGCGCGAGACCGCCGCCGATGATGAGCGCGACGCCTGCCGCCACCACCACGAACGGCAGCACGGGCCGCGTCACCTCGGGAAGCATCAGACCGACCGGAACCTGCAGCAGCAGTCCCAGCGCGAGCGACGCGAACGTCAGCGGCACGGCCGCTCGTCGCCAGGCGCTCGATTGGAGCTCCGTCTGCGCTGAGCTGGCCGCATCCGTCATCGGCGGTGCTCGCCCTCCGTCACCGGGTCGATCACGTCTTCACCGCGGTACAGCGCCTCGAAGATGTCGAGGGTGCGCTGGATGTCGTGCGCCTCGACCGTGTGCAGGGCGCCGCGCTTGAGACGCTCGAGCTCGGCGGGCTCAGCCGTGAGGATGTTGCGCAGATGACCCGCGAGCTCGTCGATGTCGCCCGGCTGGTACAGGTATCCGTTCTCACCCGAGTGCACGAGGTGCGGAAGCGCCATCGCATCGGCGGCGACGACCGGAAGGCCGGACGCGAGAGCCTCCATGGTGGCGATCGACTGCAATTCGGCGCGCGACGGCATCACGAACACCGTCGACTCGGTCAGAGTGCGGCGCAGCTCCTCGTCGGAGACGCGACCACGGAAGCGCACGATATCCGAGACACCGAGCTCACGTGCGCGGGCCTCCAGCTTCGGGCGCATCTCGCCATCGCCGATGATCTCCATGCGGGCTTCGAGGTCGCGGATCCGCGCGAGCGCTTCGATGGCCTCGTGGATGTACTTCTCCTCGTCGAGGCGACCGAGGAAGGTGATGACGTTCTCGGTGCGGGGCGAGAAATCGGGTGTGTAGAAGCTCGTGTCGATACCGCACGAGATCGCGTGCACGCCCGTGAGGCCGGTGCCCTTCTCGAAGAAGGCCGCGGCACGACGAGTGGGCGTGGTGACGGCGTCGGCCATCGTGAACCAGTTGTAGGCGGCGCGCCACTGGATGTCGGCGATCCACTGGTGTGTGAACCTCGGCAGGATCGCGACGTGCTGGAGGATGTTCTCCGGCATGGTGTGGTTGGTGCCGACGAGCTGGATACCGTGCTTCTTCGCCGAGGTGGCGAGACCGCGTCCCACCACGATGTGCGACTGGAAGTGGATCGCGTCGGGCTTGATCGCCTGCACGATCTTCTCGGCGTTCGCCTTGACACGCCACGGAAGCATGAACCGCAGCCAGGGGTGCGGATACCAGCGCCACGAGTAGATGCGGTGCACGGTGAGATCGACACCCTCGTGCTTCTCGGTGAAGGTGCCTACCTTGCCGTGCGCCGGAGCCATCACGTGCACGTCATGACCACGGCGCGCGAGCCCGGCGGCGAGGTTGCGCGCGAACGTGGCGGCACCATTCACGTCGGGATCGAAGGTGTCAGCTCCGATGAGAATCGTGAGTCGCGGCTGGGAGGTCGGGGTCGACGACTGATCGTCGGTCACTCAGATCATCCTCTGCTCGGTGTGCGGGAAGACCCCAGGCTACCGCAGTGGGGCGGTCTCTTCGGGCTCATCCCGCCGGTGGGTCTGTGGATGGTGCTTCGCCAGCCGGAAGACACCGAGAATCGCCACAACTCCGGCGACGACCCACACCGCCATGGCCCACAGGGGCGCGGCGGAGGCCTCACCGAGCACGAAGATCGCGATCGCAACGGCCACGAGCGGGTCGATGACGGTGAGCCCGGCGATGACGAGATCCGGTGCGCCCACGGAGTACGCGGTCTGCACGAAGTAGAAGCCGACCACGAGGGCGAGCAGGAGGCCCACGCCGCCCACGATCGTCAGCCAGTCGACATTGCCGGTGACGACGCGGTTGATGATGACCTTGGCGATCGAGGCCACGAAGCCGTAGAGGATGCCGCCCGCGGCGACATAGAACATCGCGGTCACCCGGCGGCGGAAGAATACGAATGCGGCGGCGAGGACGAGCAGCACAACGCCCAGGATGGCGAGCACGATGATCAGCTGTCGCTCGCTGAGTGCGTGCTCCTTCGCGAACACGGCAGCGATGGTGACGAAGACGGCGATGCCGATGACGCACATGGCGATGGCGCTGATCGCGGCTTGCCCCAGCTTCACCCGGGAGACGCGCGCGTTGATCACGGATGTGAGCACGAGGGCGACGATGCCGAGCGGCTGCACGACGATGAGCGGCGCGAAGCCGAGCGCGACGAGCTGAAGCGCGACCGCGAGGCCGAGCATGATGGTTCCGAACAGCCAGCTGGGTCGCCCCAGCAGCTGCACGAACTGGCCACCTGAGAGGCCGGCCTTCTCGCCCGAGCCATGCCCTGCTTCGACCTTCTCGACACCGCGGTGCTGCAGCTGGGCGCCGAGGGCGAGGAACACCGCCCCGACCACCGCGATGAGGATGCCGAGCCAGGGGACCGAGCCGACGAACGCCTCGACCTCGTCGTTTGTGGGTATCGCGTCGAGCACCAGACGAATCTACCGCCAGAGACGCCGATATCCTGAACCAATGGCTGTTCGATCCATCCGAATCTCGGGAGACCCCGTTCTGCACGCTCCGGCTCGCGAGGTCGAGGTGATCGACGACGAGATCCGCGAACTCGTGCGCGACATGATCGAGACGATGCATGAGGCGCCCGGCGTCGGCCTCGCCGCGCCCCAGATTGGGGTGCCGCTGCGCCTCTTCGTGTACAGCTGGACCGACGACGATGGCGTGGACCACAGCGGCACGGCGATCAATCCGACGCTCCTCATCTCCCCCACGCCCGTGGGCGACGCGGACCCGGATGAGGAGTCCGAGGGCTGCCTCTCGCTGCCGGGCGAGCGCTTCCCGCTCAAGCGATCAGAGACGGCTCTGCTGCGCGCGACCGACCTCGACGGCAACGCCTTCGAGGTCGAGGCGACGGGATGGCTCGCGCGCATCTTCCAGCACGAGTTCGACCACCTCGACGGTGTCCTCTACGCCGACCGCCTTCCGCTGCCCTACTCGCGCGCCGCGCAGAAGGCGGTTCGCCGCAACCGGTGGGGCGTTCCCGGGCTGTCCTGGATGCCCGGCGTCGACAACCTCGAGGACTGACCTGCGGCTGCGGCTGCCGCCGCGGCTGCGGTCAGCTCAGGCCATCCACCCGAGCATCCGGATGACGGCCGCGAGCACCGCTGCGCCGACGACCACGATGATGAACGGCGCCTTCAGCCACAGCAGCACGCCAGCGAAGACCACGGCGGGCAGTCGTGCATCGAGCTCGATGCCCGCGGAACGCTCGAGCGTCTGCGTTGCCGTGAGCGCCGCGAGCAGCGCGACCGTGAGCAGGTTCGACACCCGCGCGGGAGCCGGGCGCTCGAGGATGCTCGCGGGGATCGCGTAGCCCACGAGTTTGATCGCATAGATCGCGATCGCCGAGAGCAGCACGACGTGCCAGATGGTCATACGGGCTTCCTCCCCATCCAGTCGGTGACGCCCACGGCCACTGCCACCGCAGCCGCCGCGAGGACAGGCAGACCGGCGGGCAGGACGGGCACCAGGATGGTGGCGACGACTCCCGCGGCCACCGCCACCGCGATCGGCTGAAGCGCCGTCAGCCGCGGCCACAGGAGCCCCAGGAACGCGGCGGCCGCGGCGGCGTCGAGACCGTACATCCGCACGTCTCCCATGAGGTCGCCGAGGAGTGCGCCGACGAGGGTCGCGACGTTCCAGCCCGCGTAGATCACAAGACCCGTGGCCCAGAATCCGATGCGCTGCCCCCGCAGCGTCGGCTGCGCGGTCGACACGGCTGTCGTCTCGTCGATCGTCCAGTGCGCCGCCGCGAGACGCTTCCACCACGGTCCGCCGACGATCGGCGACATGCGCATCGCATAGATGCCGTTGCGCACCCCCAGCAGCGTCGCGCTCGCGATCGCCGCGGGCCCCGCAGCGACGCCGCCGCTCGCGAGCACGCCGATGAGGGCGAACTGCGACCCGCCCGTGAACATGAGGAGGCTCAGCGCACATGCCTGCCAGACATCGAGGCCCGCGGCGACTGCAAGCGCGCCGAACGAGACGCCGTAGGCCGAGACGGCAAGGCCGACGCTGAGGGCGGCACGCCACGCAGGCCCTGCATCGCCCTGCGCTGCCGGAAGGTCAGGAGTCGACACGGGCTTCGGCGGCCTCGCGCACGACGGTGAACAGCAGCTCGGGATCGACGTCCTTGTAGACGATCGCGTACGCACCCGCGACCGCGGCGGCCGGCACGTGATCATCGAGATCGATAGCGGTCAGCAGCACGATGCGCGGAGGCCCACCGGCTGCGCGCACGTCGGCGTCGCCCAGGATCCGTTCCGTGGCGACGAAGCCGTTGACGCGCGGCATCTGCACATCCATGAGCACGACATCCGCGCCCGTGCGACGCAGGATGCCGAGCGCCTGCGCGCCGTTGCCCGCCTGCCCGATGACCGCGATGTCGGGCTGGGATCCGAGGAGGGTGCGGTATCCGTCGCGCTGGCTCGAGGAGTCGTCGACGAGCAGCACCCGGATGGGCGCCCCTGTCACCGCTGCTCCAGCTGAACCCCGTGCACGCCGTTGTGGTGGCGGATCGAGGGGAACACGACCGAGACCGTGAAGCCGACGCCGGGTACGGTGTGCGCCTCGAACACACCTCCGTAGAGCTCAGCGCGCTCGCGCATCTCGGTGATGCCGCGCCCGTGGGGCGTGGTCGTGAGAGCGGCGACGTCGTCGTCGACGTCGTAGTGCTGGCGGGTCGCCTCCGCGTAGGGGTCGAGGCCGTTGCGGATCGCCTCCCTGCGGATGCCGTCGTCTTCGACGCGCAGCTGGAGCCCGTCGTCCGTCCACGTGAAGATGACCTTGACGTGCGTGCCCTCGCCGCCGTGCTCCAGGGCGTTGCTGAGCGACTCCTGCAGGATGCGGAAGATCGCAAGCTCGGCGCCGTGCTTGAGCTGAAGGCGGTCGCCGTTCTCCTCGAACGTCACGTCGAGCCCGGCATCCCGCATGACCTTGAACAGCTCGCGCGCCGAGGAGAGCCCCGGCTGCGGGCCAGCTTCCGCCTCGCCGTCGCGGACGACCGTCATGACGCGGCGCAGGTCGGCGAGCGTCGCGCGGCCCGCCTCGGCGATCGCCGTCGCGCTGCGGGCGGCGACCGCGGGATCCTGACTCGCGGCATAGCGGGCGCCATCGGCTTGCGAGATGATGACCGACACCGAGTGCACGGCGATCTCGTGCAGCTCGCGGATCATCCGCAGTCTGCTGCCCTGCTCGGCGAGCAGGAGCTCGAGCTCGATGCGGTCGCGCTCGGCGCGGGCTCGCTCTCGCCCCGCGACACGCGCAGCTCGACGCGCACGGAGCCACAGGATGAGAAGCACCAGCGCCACCACGAGCACCACAGCCGATACCGCGGCGAGCGTCATGAGAACCGTCGTCGAGTTCTCCACCAGCCAGGCGTCCACGTGTCTCCTCGCTGCGGCGCGCTCTCGCGCCGCGACAGGTCAAAACTACAGGCACGCCTGGCTGGTGAGGAGAATGCGCTCAGCGGGGAGGCTGCTGGGGGCGCAGAACCTCGAGGCGCGCCCGGTACTCGGTCTCGTCGATCTCCCCTCGAGCGAACCGCTCGGCGAGTACCGACTCGGCGCTGCGGCTGGCGTCGCCGTAACCCCACGGTCCCATTCCCGGGCCGACGGGCGGCCACCCACGGCGGCGGCGGATGAGGGCGAGCGCCACGATCGTGGCGAGCAGCAGCACCCAGAAGATGAGAGGCACGAACCAGAGCCCTGGCCCCCACCCGGGACCGTGGGCGATGACGGCGGGAGCCGCGGTGAGTGTCGACAGCATGATGTTCTCCTTCTCCGGCGGCCACCTCAGGCCGCCACGAGAAGGCTCCGCCCCGGGGCGTCGGCGCGGATCCGCCTGCAGGAGCTGAGCTGCTACTCCCCCGGGATGCCGCCTGGGCGCACGAGACCGGCGTCGTACGCGGTGATGACGAGCTGCACTCGGTCGCGCGCGGCGAGCTTGCCCATGATGCGCGACACGTGCGTCTTCGCGGTGAGCGGGCTGAGGAACAGGCGCGCACCGATCTCCTCGTTGGTGAGCCCGTGTCCCACGAGTGCGAGCACGCCGCGTTCGCGCTCGGTGAGACCCGCGATGAGGCTCGCGTCGGGCGGCGCCGCGAGACCCGCCGACACCTGCGCCAACAGGCGCCGCGTGGCACCCGGGCTCAGCAGCGCATCCCCCTCGGAGACGACGCGCACCGCGCGGATGAACTCGACCGGCTCCGCATCCTTGACGAGGAATCCGCTCGCGCCGGCGCGAATGGCCTGCGCCACATACTCATCGAGTTCGAACGTCGTCACGATCACGACGCGGACGCGCCCGAGGGCTGCATCGCCGACGATCTGCTCGGTGGCCCAGAGGCCGTCGCCGTCGGGCATGCGGATGTCCATGAGCACGACATCGGGTTTCTCGCGTCGGGCGAGCGCGACCGCCTCGCGACCGGTCGACGCCTCGCCCACGACGAGGATGTCGGGCTCGGACTCGAGCAGGCTGCGGAAGCCCGCGCGAATGAGGTTCTGATCGTCGACGATCGCGACGCGGATCATGCGGGTGCCTCCCAGGGGATCTCGGCGCGGATCGTGAAGCCGTCGGAGTTGCGATGCCACGCGACGTCGCCGCCGAGCTGTTCGCAGCGCTCGCGCATCCCGGTGAGCCCTCGACCGGGTTCCGGGGGGCCCGCGACCGGCACGCCATCATCATGGACGCTGATCCGCAGCCGTCCCGGTTCACCCTCGATGAGGACATCCGCCGAGGTGGCGCCGTGCGCGTGGCGCGCGACGTTCGTGAGCGCCTCCTGCACGATCCGGTAGGTGGCGGCTCCCACCGGCCCGGGCACCTCGAGGTCCGGGGCGCGATGATCGAGCGTGACGACCACGTCCGGGAGCTGCACGGCATCGACGAGCGCACGCACATCGCCGATTCCGGGCTGCGGGGTGAGGGGCGCGTCCGCGTCGTCACGGAGGATGCCGAGCACGCCGCGCACATCATCGAGCGCCTGCTTGCTGACCACCCTGATCGAGGCGAGCGCCTCCGCCGCCTTCTCAGGGCGCGCGTCCGCGAGATGCAGGCCGACTCCGGCCTGCACGTTGATCTGGCTGAGCGAGTGCGCGAGCACGTCGTGCAGCTCCCGGGCGATACGAGCCCTCTCCTCATCGGCGGCTGTCGCGCGGCGACGCGCGAGCTCGGCCTCGTCCTCGCGCTGATGCTCGCGGCGCGTGCGGATGAACTCCCCCATACCCAGCAGCACCAGCAGACCGAACGTCGTTGCGACGATGCGCGGCGGCGACCAGCCGACGGGCGGCGCATTCACGACGATGAGGAGCGCGAGCAGCCAGCCGAACGCAAGCGAGACCCACGCCCACACCCGCGCCCCGCGCACGACAGCGCCGACCACGGCGAATGCGAGCGCGGCAGGCGGCGGCCCGCCGTTGATCCCGACGAGAAGCATCGCAACCGCCGCTGCGGTCACGATCGCCACAACCGGCCCCGGCCACCGGCGCGCCCCCACGAGGGCGAGCGGGCCGACCGCCGCCAAGGCGAATGTCGTGATCGTCGATGCGGGGCCCGGATCCAGAACTCGCACGAGCCATGCCGTCGCCGACAGCTGCACGATGGCGCTCACCACGACCGGCACCCACAGCGTCACTCGCCTGCGAGGACTCCCGGGCGCGTGCGGCATGCCCCGATGGTACGCGTGCTCGTACGCGCGGTCGTGCTCCGCGGGGTGACTGGTTCCTGCTCCCGTCGGAGCAGGAACCAGTCGGTCACGAGACGACTGCGCGCTGCTTGATCGACGCGAACTCCTCGGGGGTGATCGTCCCGTCATCGAGGAGCGTCTTCGCCTTCGCGATCTCATCCGACGGCGACGAACGTGCGACCGAGCGGATGTAGTCCTCCGTCGCCGTCTTGCTCTCCTGGGCACGCTCCCGGTAGCGCTCGGCCATGCCGCGCCCGCGCACGATCAGATAGACGAGAGCCGTGATGAACGGCAGCCACACCAGGAAGATGATCCACAGTGCCTTGAGCCAGCCGTTCAGCTCATGGTCGCGGAAGATGTCGGCGATGATCGACACGAGGGCGATCAGATAGGCGAAGAAGACGTAGGCCCAGAAGAAGAGCCAGATGATGTTCCAGAAGTCGGCCCAGAAGTCCATGAGAGACCCCGATCTGCTCGCACCACGTGGATCGCAGCGGATATCCCTGTTCTACACCTGAGGGATTCGAATGTGAACGCTCATCACGATATGACCGCACCCCCTTGCGCGAGCGCGATGGCTAGCTGAGAATCCGCAGATCCTCCGGAATCCCGCGCCCAAGAAGCTTCGCCTCGGCACGCGCCCGGTGCCACCAGCTGCGGCGCCGTGCCCCGTTCACGATCACCCATGCGCCCACGAAGACCAGGGTGGCGATGAGGATGCACAGCATCCCCACGATGAGCGGCTGATCGAGGAGCCGCACGAGCTGCGTGACCAGCCATCCCGCGAAGCCGTACATGGCGACGCCGACACCCATGAGCGTGTACGGATTCGTGGTGCGCGGCGAGCTGACGCTGTAGACGCCCAGCTGCGGCTGGCGGTAAACCTCCGGCTCCCCCAGACGCTCCGTGATCTCGAGGGTGCGCACGGCGTCGTCGAGCTCCGCCAGCGCGATACGGTGGGAACCCACGATCTCGAGCCACCCGATTCCGCGGTCACTGCGGTACCAGTACGCACCCGAGCGCCCCGTCTCCCTCGGCGCGAACGGCCGGATGATGTCGAGGATCGCCTCGCTCGATGCCTGCATCGACGGAACCGAGACGTCGATGACGTGCAGGACGGGTGCAGGCGCACCCGCGAGGTCGTGCGTCTGGTGCAGGACGATCCGGATGCTCACGCGGTACATCATGGCGGGAGGGTGCGCGGATGGGAAGCACAGAGCGCCAGATCGCAGCGCCTGGAAAAGCGAAAAGGCCCTGAGATCAGGGCCTTTTCTTCTGGCTCCCCGGCTTGGACTCGAACCAAGAACCTATCGGTTAACAGCCGATTGCTCTGCCAATTGAGCTACCGAGGATCGCTGTGAAACAGCTCCGCTAGCTTAGCAAACTCTCGGGGGTGGTCATGACCACGCAGGTCGGCGCGGGGGTCGCGAGACGGGAGACCTCCTTCGGGATCCCGCTGGCGGGGATGCGGAACGTGACCACCTCATCCGAACGCTGATTCGCGACGCGCAGGAACTCGCCGTCGACGATCATGTGGCGGGGCCAGTCGCCGCCGGACGGCACCGAGTCGAGGGGGCGCACATCCGCGCCGTCGAGGGCGAACACCGCGATCCGGTTCGCCCCGCGGATGCTGGCGTACAGGAAGCGACCGTCCTGCGAGACGGCGAGGGCGGAGGCCTGGTCGTCACCCCGGGTCGCGCCGGGCAGCGGATGCGCCTCGCGCACCTCGAGCGTCTCGGCGTCGAGCAGAAGCAGTTCGCAGCTCCATTCGCCGAGCAGCGCGATCGCACCGGAGGGCAGCATGTGGAGGTCGCGCGGGCCCGTTCCGGCAGGCAGGGCGATGGAGCTCACGCGTTCGAGCAGCCCGCTCTCGTCGCGGGTGTGCACGTGCAGCCGATCGGCGCCCAGATCGAGGGTGAGGATGCGGCCGTCAGCGAGCACGAGCACGTGGTGCGCGTGCGGGCCCTCCTGCGCCGGGAGCGGACCGGATCCTGAACCCGCGAGCCGCTGGCGCGGAGACTCCTCGCCCGCGCGCACCACGACGACGGCCCCATCGCCATAGCAGGCGACCGCGACCGTGTCGTCATCGAGAAAGGCAAGGTGGCACGGATTCGCACCGCCGAGTTCGACGATTCCGTCCGCACCCCATCCCTCACCCGAGCGACGGAACCACGCGAGCTCGCCCGTGCCTTCGAGCGTCGCCGCCATCCGGTCGCCGCGCACGCTCACCCACGACGGCGACGCGGCCTTGAGCACGTCGCCGGTGAGAGCGAGCGCGTCACCCCGCTCGCGGGCGAGCGACACGCCCTGCGCCGCACCGCCCATATCCGGGCCGTACGCGCCGATGACAAGCGTCACGTGTGCAGCTCCGCGAGACGACGCGTGTAGGCGTGCAAGGGCTTCGCGAGCACATCGTCGACCGTTCCGTACCCGACGATGAGCCCGGCGTGGAGCACGGCGATGCGATCGACGATCGTGCGCAGCTCACGCAGGTCGTGACCCACGATGAGCGCGCTGAATCCGAGCTCCTTCTGCAGCTCGGCGACGACCTGCAGAATGGGGCCGCGCACGAGCACGTCGACGCCCATCGTCGGGTCGTCGGCGACCAGCAGAGACGGCTCGAGCACCAGGGCGCGCGCGAGCGCCACGCGCTGACGCTGCCCGCGACTCAGCTCGTGGGGGAACTTCTCCATGACCGACAGCGGCAGGCGCACCGCATCGATGAGCTTCGCGACCGCCCCGCCCGCCACGAGCCGGTCGAAGCGCCGGTCGCGGCGGTAGATCGGCTCGGCGACGTTCTCACCCACGGTGAGATGCGGCTCGAGCGACGACCCGCCGTCCTGCGGCAGGTACCCGATCCGCAGCGCGAGGGCGTCGAGGCGTCGCGAGGATGCGCCACGCACCTCCGTGCCGAGGACAGCCAAGCGGCCGCCCGCGATCGAGGGCGCGAGCCGCTCACCGGGCACCGTCTGCGACGCGATCGCACGCGCGAGCGTCGACTTGCCGGAGCCCGCCTCGCCGATGAGGCCGAGCGTCTCCCCCGCCCCCACCTGGAACGACACCCCGTTGATCGCGGGGGTCGCGTCCTTTCCGAAGACGAGAGTCAGGTCGTCGGCCAGGACGACGATGTCGTCGGGCACGGTGGTCCGTGTCATCAGGTGCGGTGGTTCCCCTCTGCGAATGCCCGGCGGCGCTCTGCCTGCTCGACCGGATCGGGAACCGGGAGGGAGGCAAGCAGACGGCGCGTGTACGGATCCTGCGGATCCCCGAGCACGTCGCGAGTCTGTCCCGATTCGACGACCACTCCATGATGCAGGACGACGACGCGATGAGCGACTCGATCGACCACCGCAAGGTCGTGAGTGATGAACAGCGAGGCGAACCCGAACCGCTCCTGCAGCTCATCGAACAGGTCGAGAACGCGCGCCTGCACCGAGACGTCGAGGGCGCTCGTCGGCTCATCGGCGATGAGCAGCTTCGGGTCGAGCGCGAGGGCGCGCGCGAGACTGGCGCGCTGACGCTGACCACCCGAGAGCTCGTGCGGGAATCGGTCCCCGAATGCCTTCGGGAGCTGCACGGCTTCGAGAAGCTCATCGACCTTGTCGCGCGCGTCGGCTGCCGAAGAGGCCATCCCGTGCACGACGAGCGGCTCGGCGACGCAATCGGCGATCGTGAGCAGCGGGTTGAAGCTCGTCGCGGGATCCTGGAACACGAAGCCGAGCTCGCGGCGACGTGGCCGGAAGGAGCGTTCGCGCACGCCGTTCATCTCGGTGCCGAGCACACGGAGCGAACCGCCCGTGACCTGCGTGAGGCCGGCGATCGCACGGCCGATCGTCGTCTTGCCGGAGCCCGACTCGCCCACGAGACCCACGACCTCGCGCGGGGCGATGGCGAAGTCGACGCCCTTGACGGCGAGGAACGCCTTGCTGCCGAGACGGCCGGGGTACTCGATCTCGAGGCCGGAGGCTCGCACGAGCGGCTCTGACGTGTCCACGTCGAGAGGCTCCCGCTCCGTGAGCTCGATGCGCGGCACCGCCGCGAGGAGCTTGCGGGTGTACTCATGCTGCGGCGCCGCGAACAGTTCGCGCGCGGTCGCGGTCTCGACCAGCTCGCCGTCGTACATCACGGCCACGCGGTCGGCGAGGTCGGCCACCACGCCCATGTTGTGGGTGATGAGCACGATCGCCGTGCCGAGCTCGTCGCGAAGTCGACGGAGCAGGTCGAGGATCTCGGCCTGCACGGTCACATCGAGCGCCGTGGTCGGCTCATCGGCGATGAGCACCTTCGCATCGAGCGCGAGCGCCATCGCGATGACGATGCGCTGCTTCTGCCCACCCGAGAACTGGTGCGGATAGTGATCCACCCGCACCTGCGGGTCGGGGATGCCCACTCGATCCAGCACCTCGACGGCGCGGGCGCGCGCCTGCTTCTTCGAGAACTCCCCGTGCGCGCGCAGGCCCTCCGCGATCTGCCAGCCCACGGTGAAGACCGGGTTGAGAGCGGTCGAGGGCTCCTGGAAGATCATCGCCCCGCCCGTGCCGCGGATCTCGCGCAGCCGCTTGGTGCTCAGGGTGAGCACGTCCTCGCCCCGCAGCAGAACCACGCCGTCGACGACCGCTGTCTCCGGGAGGAGGCGCAGGATGCTGCGCGCCGTGACCGTCTTCCCGGAGCCGGACTCGCCGACGACGGCGAGCACCTCCCCCGGCGCGACGGCGAGGCTCACACCGCGGACAGCCTCCACACGACCGGCGTCCGTGTCGAACGCGATGCGCAGATCGCGGATGTCGACTGCGGGATCCTGATTCGTCATCACGGCACCTCTCCCATCATCTCGCGAGCGGCCGGCTGCGTCGCCGCCACGGCGTCGGCGGGTGTCGCGGCCACCGCGCGTCGGCGAGCGCGAAGGCGCGGGTCCGCGAGGTCGTTGAGGCTCTCGCCGATGAGAGTGACGCCCAGCACGACGAGCACGATGGCGAGGCCGGGCGGGATCGCCGTCCACCAGATGCCGCTCGTGACATCCGAGAGCGACTTGTTGAGGTCATAGCCCCATTCCGCCGCCGACGTCGGCTGGATGCCGAAGCCGAGGAAGCCGAGGCCGGCGAGCGTCAGGATCGCCTCGGAGCTGTTGAGGGTGAAGATGAGCGGCAGTGTGCGTATGGCGTTGCGGAGCACGTGGCGGAACATGATGCGCGGCGTCGAGGCGCCGATCACCCGCGCCGATTCGACGAACGCCTCCGATTTCACCCGCACGGTCTCGGCGCGCACCACGCGGTAGTACTGCGGAATGAAGACGACGGTGATCGAGATCGCCGCGGCGAGGATGCCGCCCCAGAGGCTCGACTGCCCGCCCGAGATGACGATCGCGGCGACGATCGCGAGCAGCAGCGTCGGGAACGCGTACACCGCATCCGCGATCACGACGAGCACCCGGTCGATCCAGCCGCCGATGTAGCCGGAGACGACACCGAGCAGAACGCCGACGAAGATCGAGAGCGCGACGGCGACGATGACGACCAGCGCCGCGGTCTGGCTTCCCCAGATCACACGCGAGAGCACGTCGTAGCCGCCGACGGTCGTGCCGAGGAGGTGCTTGCTGTCGGGCGGAACCTGCGCGCCGAAGAGGCCGTCGGCGTCGCGCAGCTGGGCGAAGCCGTAGGGGGCGATCAGCGGCGCGAAGATCGCCGTCAGCACGAAGATGCCCGTGATCACGAGACCGACGATGAGCATGCCCCGCTGCAGGCCCACGGCCTGCCGCAGCTGGTGGACGACAGGCAGTCGCAGCAGCAGGGACCGGACCGTGCGCTTCTCGGCCATCAGTACCTCACTCGGGGGTCGATGAGCGCCGCGATGATGTCGACGACGAAGTTGCTGAGCGCCACGATCACGGCGAGGAGCATGACGATGCCCTGCACGGCGACGAAGTCGCGCGCCGCAAGGTACTTCACCAGCAGGAAGCCGAGGCCCTGCCACTCGAACGTGGTCTCGGTGAGCACCGCACCGCCGAGAAGCAGAGCGATCTGCAGGCCGATGACCGTGACGATGGGGATGAGCGCGGGCTTGTAGGCGTGACGTCGCACGAGTCGGAACTCGCTCACCCCGCGACTGCGCGCCGCGTCGATGTACGGCATCGAATACGTGCCGATGACGTTGGTGCGCACCAGACGCAGGAACACGCCGCCCGTCAGAAGCCCGAGCGTGATCGCGGGAAGAGCGGCGTGCTGGAGGACATCCGAGATGTAGGCGGCGTTCCCGGAGCGGATCGCGTCGATCAGATAGATGCCGGTGCCGCCGTCGAGGCGACTGAGCGAGAGCTCGGTGCGCACACTCGCGCGGCCGGAGACCGGAAGCCAGCCGAGCCCGACCGAGAAGATGAGCTTGAGCACCAGGCCCGCGAAGAACACGGGGGTGGCGTAGCAGAGGATCCCGAAGATGCGCAGCACGGCGTCTCCCCAGCGATCCCGCACCGCGGCGGCGAGCATGCCGAGCGGGATGCCCACGACGAAGGCGATGATGAGCGCGTAGAACGCGAGCTCGAGCGTCGCCCCTCCGAAGCGGAAGAGCAGATCGACCACGGGTTGGTTGTCGGTGAGCGTGGTGCCGAAGTCACCCGTGAACACCTGCCCCAGGTACTCGAAGTACTGCACGATGATCGGACGGTCGTAGCCCGCTTCGGCCCGCCGTTCGGCGAGTTCGGCAGGGCTCAGCCGGCCGCCGAGCGCCGCGGTGATCGGGTCGCCGATGAGCCGCAGGAAGATGAACACCATCGTCACGAGGATGAAGACCGTGGGGAAGATCAGCAGGAAGCGCACGAGGATGTAGCGCCAGAGCGACCCGCCGGGTCGGCGGGTCCTCTGCACCGCGGCGGCGGGGGTCGCCGCGGGTGCGGGGGGTGTGACCGTGGTCATTCGGGGCCTGTCTCTCAGCCGAGCGCGAGGCGGAACCGCTCACCGCGGTCCCACCTCGCACTGGGCCTCATCGGTGCGGGGTCGGATCCGGTCAGCGGGTGATCGGAGCGAAGCGGAGCTTGAACGAGGTGTCGAGGATGACGCCCTCCACATCGGTGCCGGTCACCGCGACCTGCGCACCCTGAAGCAGCGGCAGCGTCGACAGCTGCTGCGCGACGAGCTCCTGGATCTGCTCGATCATCCCCGTGCGCTTCGCGACATCCGGCTCGACCGCCTGGCTCAGGATGAGCTGCTCCACCTGCGCGTCCGAGAAGTGGTTGCCGAGGAAGTTGTCGGTGAGGAAGAACGGCGCCAGATAGTTGTCCGCATCCGAGTAATCGGGGAACCATCCGAGCTGGTACGCGGGGTACGCGTCGGCCGTCCGGTCCTTCGAATACTGCACCCACTCGGTGGACTGCAGATCCACCGCGAAGAGACCATCCGCTTCGAGCTGGTCCTTGATCATCGCGTACTCGTCTCCCGACGAGGGGCCGTAGTGATCGGGGCTGTACTGCAGACTCAGCGCGACCGGTGTCTCCACGCCGGCGGCCGTGAGGATCTCCGTCGCCTTCGCGACATCGGGACCGCCGTCGCCGTCGCCGTAGAGCCCCTTGAGCGACTGGGTCGCGCCCGCGAAGCCGTCCGGCACGTAGGAGTAGAGCGGCGTGTAGGTCTCCTTGTAGACCTGCTGCGAGATGGCGTCGCGGTCGACGAGCGACGCCATCGCCTGCCGCACGGCGAGAGCCTTCGCCGGGTCGGCCTCGGCGGTCGTGGCCCCGTAGGGCTGGGTGTCGAAGTTGAACACGATGTAGCGGATCTCACCGCCGGGGCCTTCGACCACGCTGACGTCGTCGCTGCCGCGCAGATCCTCGACGTCCGTCGCCGACAGGCTGCGGTGCGCGACATCGATCTGACCCTTCTCGACCTCGAGCTTGAGGTTGGAGGAATCGGCGTAGTAGTTGAGGATCACGCCGTCGTTGGCGGGCGCATCGAGCAGGCCCGTGTAGTCGGGGTTCGGCTCGAACTGCACCACATTGTTGAAGTCGTAGTCGGTGATGACGTACGCGCCGCCGAACGCGTTCGCCTCGACGATGTCGGCGTCGGGCGTGACCTCATCGGCCGAGAACACCTCCTCGTCGACGATCGCACCGGGGAAGCTCGTGAGGATGAACGGGAAGACCTGATCATTCTCGGTCTTGAGCGTGAACACCACCGTGGTGTCGTCCAGCGCTTCGACCTTCTCGAGGTTGTAGAGCAGGCTGGACGCCCCGTTGGGGTCGGCGATCGCGACATTGCGCTCGAAGGAGAACACCACATCGGATGCGGTGAGCTCGTTGCCGTTGGCCCAGGTGAGGCCCTCGGGGAGGGTGACCGTGTACTCGGTCGGCGAGGTGAACTCCGCTGTCTCAGCGAGGTCCGGAACGACCTCCGACGAGTTGTAGTCCGTCGTGACGAGGTACGGGAAGACCTGAATCTGAACCGCAAGCGAGCCGTTGTCGTACGAGCCGGCCGGGTCGAGCGTGGTGACCTTGTCCGTGGTGCCGACGACGATGAGATTGTCACCACCGCCAGCTCCGCCAGAGCCCGACGTGCACCCGGCGAGCACGAGGGCCGCACCGAGGGGAAGGGCTGCAGCTGCGAGAAGGCGTGACTTCCGGGAGACGGATGACATCATCCGGACCTCTTTTCTGCTCAGACTGGGGGGAATGCCGCAGCCCGACTGTCCGGGGGGCGACAGATGTTCAGGTCTAGCACAGCAGCCTTCGCGATTCTCAGGTATCCGAGACCGACGCGGATGATCGTCGATTCGGCGCGTCAGACGCAGCGAATCTGCGTCCTCGCCGAGCCGGACGCCCAGCAGCGTGACGCTACACGCGGCACATCGGCGCGGGGCGCGTCACTCCCCGCGCAGCTCCCGACGCTCGCTTTCGAGCGCGACCGACTGCCGACCGAGTTCGGCCTCGCGTTCGCGATCGCCGTCGGCGCGGGCGCGCTGCATCGCACCCAGCAGCTCGCTCTTGCGGCGCAGCAGGTCACGGTCGACGAGCGACGTCGCGACGCTGCGGCAGTACGCAGGAAGCTGCTCCTTGCGCTCGGGAAGCGGAGCGACGCCGAGCTGCATCACGAGCTTTCCGAAACCCGGAGGCACCTCCTCGGAGATCCGCTGGAGCCAGTTCTGCCCCGTCGCGTGATCGAGATTCGCGCGAACGGCATCCCGCACGATCGCGAGCGTCTGGTTCGCGAATCGCGCCTCGGTGGCCTTCGCGATAAGAGCCTGCCCCACCGACTGGGGATACTGCAGGATCGCCATGAGCGCATCGCGTTCCATACGCGTCACGGGATCTGTGGGCAGCTCGGTGAGGCTCGCCTCCTGCTGTGCAGGCGTCTGCTGAGCCTCGTCCGCCGAACGACGGGCGCCCGCCTCCTGCCGGGCGTCACCGCGCTCGGAGCGCTTCGCCGCGCTCGCCACCGCGCGCCCCACCTCGTCGGGGTTCATGCCGAGCCACCCCGCGAGGTTGCGCACGTAGCCGATCGACAGCGATCGATCGCGAATGCCGGCGACGACAGGGGCGGCCGCCCGCAGCGCCGCGACACGGCCCTCGACCGTCTCCAGGTCGTGGCCGGCGAGACGGCGTCGGATCATGAACTCGAACATCGGCTTGCGCGTGCGGATCAGCTCGCGCACCGCGCCGTCTCCTCGCGCCAGGCGCAGGTCGCACGGGTCGAGGTTGTCGGGCGCGACCGCCACGAAGGTCTGCGCGGCGAACCGCTGCTCCTCCGCGAAGGCGCGGCTCGCTGCCCGCTGGCCCGCCTCATCCGGGTCGAACGTGAAGACGACCTCGCCCGTCGAGGTCGAATCGGCGTTGTCGACGTCTCCCAGCACCCGCCGGACCACCTTGATGTGGTCGACGCCGAACGCCGTGCCGCACGTCGCGACAGCCGTGGTGATGCCCGCGAGGTGGCATGCCATGACGTCGGTGTAGCCCTCGACGATCACGACCTGCTTGGTCTTGGCGATGTCGCGGCGCGCGAGATCAAGCCCGTAGAGCACCTGCGACTTGTGGAAGACGAGCGTCTCGGGAGTGTTGAGGTACTTGGGGCCCTGGTCGTCGTCGAACAGCTTGCGGGCGCCGAAGCCGACCGTCTGACCGGTGACGTCGCGGATCGGCCAGATCACGCGTCCGCGGAACCGGTCGTAGGAGTTGCCGCGCTCCCCCGTCGACAGCAGGCCCGCGGCGATGAGCTCATCTTGCGTGAACCCCTGCTTCATGAGCGCGTTCTTCAGGGCGTCGAACGACTTCGGCGCGAAGCCGACGCCGAAGCGATCAGCGGCCGCCTGATCGAAGCCTCGCCCGCCGAGGAAATCACGGCCAGGCTGCGCTGCCGGCTCCGCGAGCTGCGCGCGGAAGAACTGCTCTGCTGCTGCGTTCGCGGCAAGCAGGCGCGCGCGGTTGCCATGATCGGCCGCGGGGCCAGAGCCATCTTCGTAGTGCAGCTCGATGCCGACCCGCGCCGCCATGCGCTCGACGGCCTCCTGGAAGCTGACGTGATCCATCTTCTGCAGGAAGGTGAAGACGTCGCCGCCCTCACCGCATCCGAAGCAGTGGTAGAAGCCCACCTGCGGGCGCACATGGAAGCTCGGGCTGCGCTCCTCGTGGAACGGGCAGAGACCCTTGAGCGAGCCGACGCCGGCGGACTTCAGCGTGACGTAGTCGCCCACGATGTCGGCGATGTTGACCCTCGACCGGACCTCGTCGATGTCACTGCGACGAATGAGACCGGCCATGCCCTGATTCTAGTGAGCCAGAGAGACGCGCCGCCCGCTCAGTTCACGGCACCAGGCGCTCGTGCCAGGTGTTCGCCGACGGATCGGTGAGCGAGGCCACCTGGTCGACGATGACCCGCTTGCGCGCGGCGTCGTCGGCGGCCTCCGCGAAGTCGGCAGCGAACCCGATCTCCAGCTGCGAAGGATCCGCCCACAGGGCATCCGCGAGCTCGGTGAGCACCTCGCGCTGGCGCGCGTAGATCGGCTTGCGGGAGTTCGTCGACATGACGTTCGCGGCGACGATGCCCTTGAGCACTGCGATCTCCGCCTGCGTGTCGACGGGCACCACGACATCCGCGCTGAACCGCGCGAGCGAGCGCTGCGGGTAGGCCTCGCGCGTCGCGCGGACCGCATCGCCGGCGAAGCGGCCGATCAGCTGCGAGGTGAGGTTCTTGAGACGCGCGTGATCGCGACGCGAGCCGTCCCACGAGTCGACCCACGCGTCGAGGCTGTCGAGGCGGTCGAACGCCGCGATGAGGGTGTCGTGGTCATGTTCGCCGCCGATCCACGCGAACATGCTCTCGACGAGCTCGTCGTGGTCGGCGCGCGCGGACAGCGCGCGCACGTCGAGGTAGCCCGTGATGATCGCATCCTCGAAATCGTGCACCGAGTAGCCGATGTCGTCAGCGAGGTCCATCGCCTGGGCCTCGATGCAGCGCACCCGCTCGGGTGCGCCCGCACGCAGCCAGGTGAACACGGGAGTGTCATCCGAGTAGAAGCCGAACTTGCTGCGCCCCGACGGATCGGGGATGCCCTGCGCTTCGGGCCACGGATACTTGCAGCTCGCGTCGAGGCTCGCGCGCGTGAGGTTGAGGCCGTAGGCGCGATCGTCGGGACCGAAGACCTTCGGCTCGAGCCGGGTGAGCAGGCGCAGCGTCTGCGCGTTGCCTTCGAAGCCGCCGATGTCGCGCGACCAGTCATTGAGCGCGCGCTCGCCGTTGTGCCCGTACGGCGGATGCCCGAGGTCGTGCGCGAGGCACGCCGTGTCGACGACATCCGGATCGAGCCCGAGGTTGACCGCGAGCTCACGGCCCACCTGCGCGACCTCGAGCGAGTGGGTGAGGCGGTTGCGGGCGAAATCGAAGCCTGCC
Source organism: Salinibacterium sp. ZJ70 (assembly GCF_011751865.2). Lineage (GTDB taxonomy): Bacteria > Actinomycetota > Actinomycetes > Actinomycetales > Microbacteriaceae > Homoserinibacter. The sequence continues at coordinate 1,653,964 of NZ_CP061770.1, forward strand.
GTGGGCGAGAGCACCTGCGTCTTGACCGCGAGGCGTCGCAGGGCACTCGAGTGCAGCACGCGAGCGCGATCGCGCGCGTAGTCGCTGCGGCGCGTCGAATGCTCCTCGGGGAGCATCCGCTCGGCGTCCGCCTCGCTGTAGCCAGGCGTCCGCTCAGCCACCCGTGGTGTCCGCTTCGCCCTCGGTGAGCTGCGCGCGATGCGTCTCCTGCAGCTCACGGGAATCCAGCCACTTATCCGGCAGGGCGGTGCGCTTGGGGCGCCCCGCGCGACCCCGCTGGCCCTCGGCGTCCTCGCCGGGATACGGGAGCGAGCCATCGAGTGTGCCGATCAGGTCGTCGATCTCGGCGAGGCTCGAGACGCGCGCGAGACCCGAACGCACCTCGCCGCCCACCGGGTAGCCCTTGAAGTACCAGGCGACGTGCTTGCGGATGTCGCGGCAGGCGCGGTCCTCCTCGCCGTCGTAGAAGTCGATGAGCAGCTCCGCGTGGCGACGGAACGCCTGCGCGACCTCGCCGAGGGTGGGCTCGGCCTTGAGCTCCTGACCCATGAACGCGGCGGCGAGATCGCCGAAGAGCCACGGGCGACCGAGGCAGCCGCGGCCCACGACGACGCCGTCGCATCCCGACTCCGCGACCATCCGCAGCGCATCCTGCGCGCTCCAGATGTCGCCGTTGCCGAGGATCGGCACGCTCGTGATGGTCTCCTTGAGCGTCGCGATGGCCGACCAGTCGGCGGTGCCGGAATAGAACTCGGAGGCCGTGCGGGCGTGCAGCGCGATCGCCGACACCCCCGCGCCTTCGGCGATGCGACCCGCCTCGAGGTAGGTGAGGTGCTCCGAGTCGATGCCCTTGCGCATCTTGATCGTGAGCGGGCGGTCGCCTGCGGCCTTCACCGCACCTTCGACGATCGCGCGGAACAGGTCGAGCTTCCACGGGAGGGCGGCGCCGCCGCCCTTGCGAGTGACCTTGGGAACGGGGCAGCCGAAGTTGAGGTCGATGTGATCCGCGCGGTCCTCGGCGACGAGCATCGTGACGGCCTCGGAGACCGTCTTCGGGTCGACCCCGTAGAGCTGGATCGAGCGCGGAACCTCGCTGGGATGGTGGCGGATGAGGCGCATCGACTCGGGGGTGCGTTCGACGAGCGCACGGCTCGTGATCATCTCGGAGACGTAGAGCCCCGCGCCGTACTCGCGGCACAGCCGCCGGAATGCCGTGTTGGTGATCCCGGCCATGGGCGCGAGGACGACCGGCACGTCGAGAGCGAGCGGACCGATCGAGAGCGCGGGTACGGGAGGCGCGGTTAGGGTGGACATCCCCTCGATTCTTCCAGATCGAGCCGAGAGGAGCCCGGACGTGGAGTCAGGACGCGATCGCGTCGCCGCGGACGCCGCCGCGCGCGGCATCGATGTGGAGTTCGTGGAGCGCTCGCGCCCCGTCTCGTCGCTCGAGGAGGCGGCCGAGGTGCTCGGCATCACGCCCGCGGACATCGTGAAGTCGCTCGTCGTCAAGCGCAGCGACGGCACGTTCCTCTTCGCCGAGATCCCCGGCGACCGCGTCATCTCGTGGCCGAAGCTGCGTGCCCTCGTGGGCGTCAACAAGCTGCAGCTTCCGGATCCCGCGGTGGCACTCGAGGCGACCGGCTACGAGCGCGGCACGATCACGCCGCTCGGCTCGACGCATCCGTGGCCCGTGTACGTGGACGAGCGGATCGCGCACCGTCGCGTGTCGATGGGCGCGGGAGAGCGCGGCACGTCGCTGTTCGTCGATGCGGACGCGCTCATCGCCGGGCTCGAGGCGACGGTGGCGGATATCAGCGAGCCTGCTCCGGAACGCTGACATCGGCCGACGCTGCGTCGAGTCCGGGAACCGCGCACACGTCGCCCTCGCACGCGGTGGCGTTCGGGTCGCCGAGCGGGATGAGCCCGCTCATCCTTCGGCCCGCCCCGCGGCGACCTCGGTGAGGATCTGGGCGAACGTCGCCGAGTCCTGTGCGCCCGAGACGCCGTACTTGCGGTCGATGACGAAGAACGGCACGCCCTGGATGCCGAAGTCGCGGGCGACCTTCTGGTCCTCGTGCACATCGGCGAGGTGCTCGTCGCTCTCGAGCGAGCGCACGACCTCGTCCCGGTCGAGTCCGATCTCGGCGGCGAGATCCGCGAGATCCTGAACACGGCCCACGTGGCGTCCCTCTTCGAAGTACGCCTTCAGCAGGCGCTCCTTCATCTCGAGCTGGAGCCCACGGAGCTTCGCGAAGTGCAGCAGCTGGTGCGCCTTGACGGTGTTGGTGTGCTGCAGCGCGTCGAAGTCGTAGTTCAGCCCGACGGTCGCGGCGATGCCGGTGACGCGGTCGAGCATGTCGTTCACACGCTCGGCGGGGATGCCCTTGTGCTGAGCGAGGAAGTCGACTTCCGAGCCCTCGAAGTCGACGGGAGTGTCGGGCGAGAGCTCGAACGAGTGGTACTCGATCTTCACGTCGACTCCGGACTGCTCGACGGCCGTCTCGAACTTGCGCTTTCCGATGTAGCACCAGGGGCAGGCGATGTCGGACCAGATGTCGATCTTGATGGGTTCGCTCACGTGAGGAGTCAACCAGCAACTCGCGCGACGTATTCCCAGGTGTCTGCCGGAGCCGGAGCCCCCGATCGGCCCACGGCCCCGGCAGAACTCTTCGGCATCAGGCGACGGAGTCTTCCAGGTTCTCCCGGTGAGACATCCCCATCCCGACCGCAGGCCGGCCGAGTGCCCGGTAGTCCCAGCCGGCTGCCTGATAGCGGGACGCGTCGAGCACATTGCGCGCGTCGAGGATCCGACGGCTCGCGACGAGCGCGCCCATATCGGCGGGGTCGGCGAACCGGAACTCATCCCACTCCGTGAGAAGGGCCACGACATCGGCACCCGTGACGGCTTCCGCGAACGACGACACGTAGTCGAGATCCGGGTAGACGCGGTGCGCATTCGCCGTCGCCTCGGGGTCGTAGACGACGACCTCGGCTCCTTCGAGATAGAGCAGCCGGGCGACGTCGAGAGCCGGGGCGTCGCGCACATCGTCGGAATTGGGCTTGAACGCCGCACCGAGCGCTGCCACGCGGCACCCAGCGAGGTCACCGCCCGCGAGCTCGCGGATCACGTCGACGGCACGCACCCGGCGGCGCAGGTTGATCTGGTCGATCTCGTCGAGGAAGCGCACCGCCTGCCCCGCACCCAGCTCCTCCGCCCGCGCTCGGAAGGCACGGATGTCCTTCGGCAGGCATCCGCCGCCGAACCCGAGTCCGGGCTTCAGGAAGCGGGATCCGATGCGGTCATCGAGTCCGAGCGCGCACGCGAGCGTCGTGACATCCGCGCCCACGGTCTCGCACACCTCGGCCATCGCGTTGATGAACGAGATCTTGGTGGCGAGGAACGAGTTCGCGGCGACCTTCACGAGCTCCGCCGTCGCCATGTCGGCGACGACGAGCGGCGTGCCCGTGTCGAGGATCGGCGCATATACCTGACGCAGCATATGCTCGGCCCACGGGGTCTCCACCCCGAACACAAGTCGGTCCGGGTTGAGGGTGTCCTCGACCGCGAAGCCCTCGCGAAGGAACTCGGGGTTCCACGCGAGTTCGACCTCGTCACCCGCCGGCGAGAGCTCGCGCACGAGCCCGGCGAGGCGGCTGGCCGTGCCGACAGGCACGGTCGATTTGCCGACGATGAGCGCGCGACGATCGATGCGCGCCGCGAGTCCGGTCGCCGCCGCATCGACGAAGCGCATGTCGGCGCGGTTCGAGCCCGTCTGCTGCGGCGTGCCGACGCAGATGAAGTGGACATCCCCGAACGCGGCGACCGCATCGAGGTCGGTCGTGAATCTCAGCCGGCCAGACGCGAGCGCCGCCTCGAGCTGCTCCGGAAGCCCGGGCTCGAAGAACGGAACGCGCCCGGCCGAGAGGGACGCGATCTTGTCGGGGTCGACATCGAAGCCGAGCACCTCGAATCCGAGTGCGGCCATACAGACGGCATGGGTGGCGCCGAGGTACCCCGTCCCGATCACAGTGATCCGGGGTGCTTCGGAGGTGGAGCCTTGCTGATCCTGGTACGACACCGGGAACCTCCAGAGTGTGCGTTGATGGTGGGGGGATGGTGCGGTTTCTTCTGGTGCAGCGGGACGCGTGATCGGGAGCGCGCCCTGCCTCCTCAGCCTCGACAGCTCACATTGCTGAACCCTTCGCCGGCGTCGGAGACCTGGTTGTCGCACGCGACGACGTTGTCGTTGACCGGCGTGAGAGAGAACCCGAATCCGGGTCCGCCCACGACGGCGATGTTCGACCGGAACGTGTTTCCGGTCCCCCATCCGCCGTCGCCGATCTCATGCGTCTGGAAGCCATCGAGAGGCGAGTTCTCGCCCGTGTTGCCCTCGATGATCCAGTCGTTTCCCTTCACATCCACCCAGCTGTCGGCTGCGACGATGCGGGAGCCGTCGAATGTGTTGCCGCGGATGACACCCCCTGTCGTGCCCTCCTTGACGTCGATCGCCTCAGAGGTCGTGCCGTGGATGTAGTTGCCTTCGACGAGATTGCGATCCGAGCGATCCGGCTCGCAGTCGGTGATCGTGCACCAGTTGCTGTCGGCTGAGCCGATGTAGACCCCTTCGCCGAACTTCTCGCGGCGCAGACCCGTGTCGCTGATGTCGTTGCCCACGACCCGGTTGTCGGTGGAGTGTCCGCGGAGGTGGATCGCCTCGTCGCCGATGCTGAACACGGTGAGGCCCTGGATCGTGGAGCCGACAGTGCCATCCGCCATCACGCCCTTCTGCCCGTTGGTGACGGTGAAGCCCGCCAGGTGCCAGTACTGCGCCCCATCGAGGTGGAAGACATACCCGCCTTTCACTCCCCCGCCGTCGAGCACGGCTTCCCTGGGGCCGCACAGCGTGACGAGTTCGTCGGACGTGCCGGAGGTCGAGGCGACGAACTCGCCTTCGTACACTCCCGGCTGCATCACGATGACATCTCCGGGCGCTGCGGAGGCGAGCGCGGATGCGAGCTCGTCGGCGCCCGACACTGTCTGAGTGGCGTCCGGACAGCCCTCGACATCGACCGCCGACTCGGGCGCGTCCGCTTGCTGGGTCGCGGTCGGACTCGGCGTGTCGGTGCGCCCGGGAATGCTGGTGGGAGCGCTCTGCGGGTTCGCGGGCGAGGCGAGCAGCGCGGCGCCTGTCCAGATGAGCGCCACGAACACACCTCCCGCGACGAACGAGAGCGCCGCGAGAAGCCACGGACGGGCGAGAAGCTCGGCGATCATGCCGCCCGCCCCGATTCTGCGGTCGAGACCTGCTGCACTGTCGACACCGGCTCGCTCGACGTGATCTCCGCCGTCGACGCGCTCGTCGGCTCCAGAGGCGTCACGGGCTCACGACCGTAGTCGCGCGGATCCGCGATCCCTGCGGTGAGCGACGACAGCGGCGCATGCGAGCTGTAGGGGTGGGTCAGCGCCCGCCGCGGCTCACGTCGACGCAGCCCCGTGACGGCGGTGACCACGACGATCAGTCCGAGAACGATCCACACGAGCGTGAGCGGCTGGAAGATGCCGCGCAGGATGACATCGAGCGGCTTGGTGCCCTGCCACGCCGTGATGTCGTTGCCCCGGATGACGGCATCGGACTCCGAACGAGCAGCATCGATCGCACTCGGGCCGCGCCCGGAGACTGTGTTGTTGCTGATCGTGACGGTTGCGAGATCCCGGATGATCGTCACTCCGTGGTTGCTGACATCGGTCACCGTGTTCCGGTCGATCGTTCCTGTGGCGTCGCGCAGGTAGATGCCGATCTCGCCTCCCGCGATGGAGTTCCCCTGCACGAGAGCGTCGCGGACGCCGTCGCGAAGCGCGATTCCCTGCTCCGCCGAGTTCTCCACGATGTTGTCGGTGATCGTGACGCCTTCGACGACGTCCGCAACGACGATGCCCATCGTGTGACCGTCCACCGTGTTGCCGTCGAGCACGAGATGTCGGCCCCCCACGGCCTCGATCCCGTAGCGACCGTTGCCGCGGACGAGGGAATCGTTCACGGCGTTGTTGCCGTAGCTGCCGATCGGGGTGCCTGTGGCACTGGGGCCGCCCGCGAGCGGTCCCCCTTCGAGGGTGACGCCGTTGCGTCCGTTCGCCTCTGCCGTCAGTCGATCGACGATGACCCCCGTCGTGGCGCGCGCGAGTCGCAGACCGTCGACCCCGTTGCCGGAGGCGGTGCTGTTGTGCACCACGGTGTCCGTCACCCCGCGATGCAGCACAAGGCCATCCACGAGGTTGTCGGCGAAAGTGGAGTCGCGGATGTCGACGCCGGCCGCGCTCGTGATGAACATCCCGAACGCATTCGCTCGGCTCTCGACATCGTCGATGTCGGCGGACACGAAGCTGTAGGCCCCGAGGTTCGGCGCGAGGTTGAGGGCCTCGGCCCCGCCCACGGGGAGGAGCTCCTGGCCGTAGACGGACGGCGCGGCGGGTTCAGCCGCCGCTGACTCGTCCCCGTCCTCGCTGAAGGTCTCAGGCGGCGCCGTTCCGGTCAGGGCGATGCCGCCTGTCGCGCCGGACCAGAATCCCAGGTCGTGGAAGCGCGCGTGGGAGATGGTCGCGTGGCCGCCTGTCACCCTCAGATAAGCCCGTCCGTCGGAGGTCTCCACATCGGGGGCGTTCGCGCCCGGGTCCCACCCGGACACCTCGACGGGCCGGTCGGCGGTGCCGATGATCTCAAGCCCGCCCCCGATGGTGACGATCGACACGAAAGCGGAGGGGGAGCTCGCCAGCCGCAGCACGAGTCCGTCCTCCGAGGACAGGTTCAGGGTGGCCCCCTGCTCGACGACGATGTTCTCGCTGAGCAGGTAGGAGCCATCCGGCTGACGCACGAAGGTGCTGGGCGCGTACTCGAGCAGGTCGCCGAGCGTGTAGGGCGCGTCGCGCCGGATGAGGACGAGGGTGTACGTGCTGCCGGTCACGAGCCGATAGGGACGCCCCTGATTCGCGTTCGTCCACCCCGCTGCATTCGAGATCGACCGGACGTCGATGAGACGCCGGTCCTCGGCGGCCACGAGCAGCGACTCGAGAGCGGGATCCCCGGGATACGGCTCCCCCACGACGGGCACGTTCTCGGCCGGTTCGGCCGAGTGCGCCGCCTGGGGAAGCACGAGCGCTGCCGCGACGCCGGCGACGACAGCCGCACGCAGCACGATCCAACGGCGCGACATCATGCCACCTCGGCGACGAGGGTGCGGGCGGTCTGCCCGTCCCCCCCGACGCGATCGGCGTGCCGTGTGAGCCATCCCTGCTTGTTCATGGTGACGAACGCGTAGGCCTTGAGCGGAAGCGCGATCAGGATGACCGTGAGGGTGACGACCGGCAGGATGACGATGTCGAGCGGTCGTCGCCGCAGATGCGAGATGCCTCGGATCCCGCGCCCGATGAAGAGCCACGCCACGACGGCCCAGATTCCGACCGTCGTGAGCTCCAGCCGACTGAAGATGATGTATCCGACCGTGAGACCCATCGTGACGGGGGTGAGCAGGATCTGGAGAACGGTGATCTTGGTCACGAACGGCACCCGCCACAGCCAGCCCTTGGCGATCGCCGTGAGGTAGGTGCGGTACGAGTTCCGGCTCCAGCGCACACGCTGCTTCACGAAGGCGCGGAAGCCCGACGGGAACATCGACAGGGCCCGCGCGGAGCGCTGGTGCACCGTCTGGTAGCCGGAGGCGAGCACGAGCCACGTGAGGCGACCGTCATCGCCGGAGATGCACCGTCGACCGAGGAAGAACTCGTTCTCGAGGTTGTCGAGCACCGGCAGCACCGCGTCACGCCGGTAGACGGCCGTGCGACCGGAGATGCAGGCCACGGCGCCTTTGCTGCCCATCGCGGGCACGTAGTCGTAGTAGCGCAGGTCGACGAGCCAGTCGGCAACCATGCGCCAGATGCTCGTGTGCCGCTGGTACACGTTCTGCTGTGTGCTCACCCCGCCGACGCGGGGGTCCGCGAACGGCATCTGGACGTTCTCGAGCAGCCCGGGGGTCCATGAGGTGTCCGAGTCGGTGAGCACGAGGATCTCACTCGTCGCAAGCCGGATGCCCGCCCCGAGCGCCGAGCGCTTGCCCGCGTGGTGGAAGAGGATCGGCCGGATTCGGTCGTCGCCGAGCGCCACGATCCGGTCGTACGCGTCGAGGTCGGCGACGTCGAGCACGATGATGATCTCCGTCGGATTCTGCTCGCGCCACGTCTCCAGGCATCGCATGAGGATGTCCGGATCCTCATGGAAGGACGGCACCACGACCGAGGTCGTGGTCTGGAACTCGCTCACGATGGCCGTCGTTCGCGCCGAGAGGATCACGCGGTACAGCCAGAGCGCCCACACGATCGTGCCCGCGATCGCGAGCGGGAAGTACGGAGCGAGCGTGGCGACGAGGTCGCCCAGATACGACCAGCTGAACTGGATCTCATCGGTCCAGGCGGCGGGTGCGGAGACGGGGAGATGGAGCATCGGAACTCCTCGGGGGGAAGGGGTGTCGGTTGACCGTCAACCGACATCGCGGCCGCGCAGGTTCACGCGGATCCGAGGAGGGGTCTTCGTCGACCGCTGGCGAGGTGTTGCCGGCTCCGCGATTTCGGTGTGCGGAGGCGAGAACGCCATCGGCTGATCGTGCGACTGTGTCACCCGGACGTTCGCACGTCAACGCATTTCGACCCCGTCACGACCGAACGTCACGCGCTGTTCACATCGATCCCCGCGCCGAAACGCGTTGGACATCTGTCAGGTAAGAGGTCGGCCTCAGCTGCGTCAGCGGACGGGCTCGAGCGCGAGGTCGCGGCGACGCGCGATGCCCTGCTTCGACGCCAGCCGATCGACCCACAGCACATACGCCACGGTCAGAACGAGCTGCGTGAGCGGCGCGAGCGGCCCGCTGCCCTCGGAACTCATCTGCGTGGTGCCCTGGATGCCGCTCGTGAGCACGAGGAACGCCGCCACGTTGTTGATGACGTGCAGAGCGATCGCGGCTTCGAGTCCTCCGGTGCGCAACGTGACGATGGCGAAGCCGAGACCCATGACGGCGACGCTCAGCATGCCCCAGATCTCGTACTGGGTGTGCCCGATCGTGAACAGGATGGTCGCGATGACGACGGCGAGCGGCCATGCCTTCACCCAGGCCCCGACCACCTGCAGCAGCAGACCGCGGAAGATGTACTCCTCGGCGGTGGCCTGCAGCGGAACGAGCAGCACGATGATGACCGCGAGCAGCGCGAAGAGCGCCGGATCGACCTCGACAGGTGTGATCGTCTCGCCCGTGAACGGCGCGATGATCCACGGGAGACCGATCGACACGGCCGTGACGACGAGCGCGGGAACCGCGCACCGCAGCATCCAGCGCCAGCGCAGACGGAAGGCGACCGAGCTCGTCACGCCCACCGGGCGGATCCCTGCGCACAGCAGAGCGAGGGGAACCAGCGGCAGCAGAACCGCGAGCGAGCCGAGCAGCATCACGAGACTCAGCGGGTTGGTGATGTCGCTCAGCAGAGCGACGAGCCAGTCGGCGAAGTCGGGCCGAGCGAGGTCGTCGAGGGTGACCTGACCCACGGCCATCGCGACGACGAACCAGATGATGTTGAGCGCGAGAAGCGCGGTGAGGGCGAACACGCCGAAGAGCAGCACCGCAACCAGCGGACGCCACCACCGGTAGCGAGGGTTGGTGCGATACAGGCGGTGATACGCGGTGGGCGACTCGACGGGGGGCGGAGGCGGCGGCAGCTGCGTCCATCCCGCGGGGACCATGACCGGGCCGCCCGGCACGTTCGCGGAGTACGGCAGCGGGGCTCCCGCGACCGGCTGCGGCGCATTCGCCTCGACAGGGGCGAACGGCGGCGTGGGTGTACCGCGATCGTCGGGCGGGGGAACCGAGTCTGTCATCACACCAGTCAATCAGCAGCGGGGCGACCCCGCCTCCGTCATACGGCGGAGGCGGGATCGAATGGGGTCAGGCGCCGCGCAGGCGCTCGGCGAGGTAGCCGTGCAGGCGGTCGAGCGAGACACGCTCCTGCGACATGGTGTCGCGCTCGCGCACGGTGACGGCCTTGTCGTCGAGGGTGTCGAAGTCCACCGTGACGGCGAACGGCGTGCCGATCTCGTCCTGGCGGCGGTAGCGGCGGCCGATGGCGCCCGCGTCGTCGAACTCGATCGCCCAGTCCTCGCGCAGATCTGCGGCGAGCTCGCGCGCGACGGGCGAGAGCTGCTCGTTGCGCGACAGCGGGAGCACCGCGACCTTGACGGGTGCGAGGCGACGGTCGAGGCGCAGCACGGTGCGCACATCCGTTCCGCCCTTGGCGTTGGGCGCCTCGTCTTCGCTGTAGGCGTCGATGAGGAACGCCATGAGCGCACGGGTGAGACCGAACGCGGGCTCGATCACATACGGGATCCAGCGCTCGTTCGTGGTCTGGTCGAAGTACGACAGATCCTTGCCCGACTTCTCGGAATGGGTCTTCAGGTCGAAGTCGGTGCGGTTCGCGATGCCCATGAGCTCGCCCCACTCGCCCGAGGCGAAGTTGAAGCGGTACTCGACGTCGACCGTGCGCTTCGAGTAGTGGCTGAGCTTCTCCTGCGGGTGCTCGTAGAGGCGCAGGTTGTCGGGCTTGATGCCGAGCCCCGTGTACCAGTCGTGCGACGCATCGATCCAGTACTGGTGCCATTCCTCGTCGGTGCCGGGCTTGACGAAGAACTCCATCTCCATCTGCTCGAACTCGCGCGTGCGGAAGATGAAGTTGCCGGGCGTGATCTCGTTGCGGAAGCTCTTGCCGATCTGGGCGATGCCGAACGGAGGCTTCATGCGCGAGCTCGAGAGCACGTTCGCGAAGTTCACGAAGATGCCCTGTGCCGTCTCGGGGCGCAGGTAGTGCATGCCCTCTTCGTCGTCGACCGGTCCGAGGAAGGTCTTGAGGAGCCCGGAGAACGCACGCGGCTCGGTCCACTGACCGCGCGTGCCGCAGTTCTCGCAGACGATCTCGGCGAGGCCGCCCTCGGGGGCGCGCCCCTTCTTCTCCTCGAAGGACTCGATGAGGTGGTCTTCGCGGTAGCGCTTGTGGCACTGCGTGCACTCGACGAGCGGGTCGGAGAAGACGTCGACGTGGCCGGAGGCCTCCCACACCTGACGCGGGAGGATCACAGAGGAGTCGATGCCGACGATGTCGTCACGGCGCTGGACCATGAACTTCCACCACTCGCGCTTGATGTTCTCCTTGAGCGCGGTGCCGAGGGGACCGTAGTCCCACGCGGAACGCGACCCGCCGTAGATCTCACCCGCCTGGTACACGAATCCGCGACGCTTTGCGAGCGAGATGACCTGGTCGAGCGGGTTGGACGATGCCACGAGTGACTCCAAGATCGGTCGGGCCGCGCTGGCTTGCGCGGTCTGAGGGGTGTGAATACCCCAGCCTATCGAGCGGATGCGGGTGCCCCGCACAGCCGGGCTGCTGGCGCGGCGCGCTCAGCCGCGAACGGCGCGCACGATCGCCGTGACATCCTCTTCGGTGTTCCAGATGTGGAATGAGGCGCGCGCACGGCCAGCGCGCCCGGAGATGCGGATGCCCGCGTCGATCATGGTCGCGAGCTGGGTGCCGTCGGGGTCGGGCCAGGAGATGATCGCCTGCCGCTGAACGGGCAGGTCGAGTTCGTGGCAGAGCAGCTCGCCGAGCCCCGCTGTGTGGTCCCACACCTCTCGGATGTCGAGGTCGGCGAAGAGACCGATCGACTGCTCGGCGCCCACCCACGCCTGCCACGCGGGCGAGACATCGAATCGGCGAGCGTCGGATGCGAGCGTGATGTCGGGGCCGTAGCAGCTCTGCCATACGTGCTCCCCCGCGTACCAGCCGGCCTGCAGGGGCCGGATGATCCGCTGCAGCTCCTCCGTGACGGTGAGGAAGCACACGCCACGCGGCGAACAGAGCCACTTGTAGGTGTGGCACACCGTGAGGTCGAAGAGCGAGGCATCGACCGGGTGCACGCCCGCCGCCTGGGTGACGTCGCAGAATGTGTAGGCGCCGTGCGCCGTTGCGGCCTCGCGGATGGCGTCCACGTCGGCAACGACACCTGTCGCCGACTGCACGAGCGAGAAGACGACCATCCAGGTGTCGTCGGTGATGGATGCCGCCAGGTCTTCGAGCGGCACGCTGCGCACGCGAACTCCTCCGCGCTCCTGGAAGGGCGTGATGATCGATGAGAAGTCGCGCGCGACGGTGAGCACCTCCGCCCCGTCCGGCACGGCTGCCGCCACGAGGGATGCCTGCACCGAGGTCTGAGATCCGGCGGCGACCCGCGATGCCGGCACTCCGACGAGTCGCGCATAGGCCGCGCGCGTGGCCTCGGCGATCGCGTCGTAGCCCTGGGGGTCGCGGTCTGCCCGCGCCCAGGCATCCAGATCCGCCCGGAGCGCCTCGACGGCGCGGCGCGGCGGGATGCCGATCGAGGCGGCGGCCACATAGCCACGCGGACCGCCGAATTCGGAGATCGCCGCCGCGAGCGAGGCAGAGGGAACGAGCGCAGTCGTCATGCGTCCAGGGTCAGCCCCGACCATTCATTCCACAAGGGCATATGCGGAATGAAATGCATTCCGTAGTGTTATGTGATGGATCTCGATCTGCAGTCGGTGCGCATCGTGCGTGCGATCGCCGAGCATGGCAGCATCTCGGGCGCCGCGCGTGCGCTCGGCTACAGCCAGCCCGCCATCAGCCAGCATCTGCGGCGCGCGGAACAGCGATTGGGCGCGCCGCTCGTGATGCGCGCCGGTCGCGGCGTGCGGCTGACCGAACCCGGCGCCGTGCTCGCGCGCCACGCGGTCGCGATCACCCGCGCACTCGATGCGGCGCGCGGCGACCTGTCCGATCTCGTCGGCCTGCGCACCGGCACGGTGCGCATCGCGGCGTTCCCCACGGCGTCGTCGACGATCATCCCCCGACTTCTGCGCGACCTCCACGACGAGCTTCCGGGGCTGACGGTCACCTACATCGAGGCAGAACCGCCCGAAGCGCTCACGATGCTCCGCGACGCGAGCGTCGACCTGGCGATCACCTTCGCCTATCCGGGCGACCGCGCCGACCCGCATCGCGAATCCGAGGGCCCGCTCGAGACGATCCCCCTCTTCACGGAGCCCGTGGTCATCGCGCTCCCCGAGCACCACCCGCTCGCCTCCGACGGAGCGCCGGTGGAGCTCGCGAAGCTCGGCACGGAGCGATGGATCGCCGGCTGTCCGCTCTGTCGCGGCCATCTGCTCGCCGCCTGCGAGGCCGTCGGGGTCGATCCGCAGATCGAGCTCGAGACCGACAACGCGGTCGCCGTGCTCAACCTCGTGGCCGCGGATCTCGGCGTCGCCCTGCTCCCGCGTCTCGCACTCGCGACGGCGGCACCGCCGCCTGGAGCCGTCGTGCGGGCGACCGCGCCGTCGAGCGACCGGTCGATCCAGGTCGTCGCGCAGCTCGGAGCCAGACGGGTTCCGAGCATCGCCGCGGTTCTGGCGAGAATCGAGCAGTTCTCGGGGGACGATTGGGGCCTCTCGAGCGAGATGGACCCCGTTGCTTCGGCGAGCGTCACCCCAGGCGTGAGACGCGCCTGACGGCCTCCCCCACCTCGCGCGCGATCGCGCGCGCCCCATCGGGGTCGACCTCCGAGGGCAAGGTGAGGCGCACAGCCGTCTGGGCGACCTCGGGTGCGAGACCGATCGCGAGGAGTGCCCGGGAGGGCTCGTCGTCCTCGGCCGAGCATGCGGAGCCCGACGAGCACGCGATCCCCCGCGACTCGAGCTCCAGAAGAACGGCCTCCCCCGCCGTCCCGGGGAAGCAGAACGAGGCGTGAGACGCGAGGCGCTCCCGGCGCGACCCGGTCAGGAGAGCACCAGGTACCAGAGCCAGAACTCCATCGATGAGCGCATCGCGCGCGTCGATCCGGGCGGCCGTCTTGCGCTCCGCAGCGGCGAGCTGCAGGGCGGTCGCAAGTCCCACCGCACCCGCGACGTTCTCGGTGCCCGAGCGCCGACCGCGCTCCTGCCCTCCCCCGTGCACGAGCGGCTCGATGGGCAGCGCAGCGCGCAGCGCGACGGCGCCGATTCCCCGGGGCGCACCGATCTTGTGGCCCGCGATGCTCACCGCGTCGGTGCCGAGCGCTGCGAGCCCCACCGGGAGGGAAGCCGCCGACTGCACGGCATCCGTATGGAACGGCACGCCAGCGCCGCGCGCGACTGCGGCGAGCGCCTCGATGGGCTGGATCGTCCCGATCTCGTTGCTCGCGTGCTGGATGGTGACGAGGCTCGAATCGACGCGGATCGCCTGCGACAGCTCCTCCGGGTCGACGCGACCGTCTGCGTCGACCGCGACCTCCGTCACCGAGAACCCGTGACGACGCACGAGGTAGTCGATCGACGCGTGCACCGCCTCGTGCTCGAGCGGGCTCGTGACGATGTGCCGACCACGCGGGGCGCCGAGCGCGACCCCCTTGATGGCGAGATTCGCACCCTCGGTTCCCCCCGATGTGAACACGACCTCGCTTGCGCGGCATCCGAGATGCTCGGCGACGACAGCACGCGCCTCGGCGAGCGCGTCGGCCGCCCTCCGCCCCACCTCGTGCCGGCTCGACGGGTTGCCGAAGATGCCGTGCACCCCACCGGTGAGGAACGGCAGCATCGCCTCCAGCACCTCACGGCGCACGGGCGTCGTCGCGGCCGTGTCGAGATAGAGGAGTCCGGCGCTCACGCCGCGCTCACGCCGATGTCGAGCCCGAGGTCGAGGGCACGCGCGCTGTGCGTGAGAGCGCCCACCGAGATGACGTCGACCCCCGTCTCCGCGATCGCGCGCACCGTGTCGAGCGAGACGCCGCCTGACGCCTCGACGACGGCGCGACCCGCGACGAGTCGCACGCCCGCACGGAGGTCGTCGAGGGTGAAGTTGTCGAGCATGATCGTGTCGACTCCCGCGTCCACGACCTCCTCGACCTGATCGAGCCGGTCGACCTCGACCTCCAGGTGCACGGTGTGGCCGAGCTGTGCGCGGGCACCCCGGATCGCCTCGCCGAGAGGCACGCCCGCCGCGGCGAGGACGGCGAGGTGGTTGTCCTTGGCCATCACGGCATCCGAGAGCGAGAAGCGATGGTTGCGCCCTCCGCCGTCGCGCACCGCCTGCCGTTCGAGCACGCGCAGTCCCGGGGTCGTCTTGCGGGTGTCGACGATGCGGGCACGTGTGCCGTCGACGGCTGCGACGTAGTGCGCAGTGAGTGTCGCGATGCCGCTCATGCGCTGCACGAGATTGAGCGCGATCCGCTCCCCCCGCAGCACTCCGCGAGCCGAACCGGTGATGTTCGCGAGCACGGTACCCGCGTCGAACGCATCCCCGTCGCGCGCGAGCGTCTCGACCCGGATGTCGGGATCCACCAGCTGGAAGACCCGACGAACCACCTCGACACCCGAGAGCACCCCGGGCTCGCGCGCCACCAGCTGGGCTGTCGCCATCGCATCCGCGGGCACGAACACCTCGCTCGTGAGGTCGCCCCACGGGGCGTCCTCGGCGAGCGCTCGGGCGATGATGTCGTCGATCTGCGCGCTCATCGCACAGCTCCTTCCAGGGTGCGGGCGGGGTGCAGCCAGGCGCGGGCCAGCCGTTCGTCGTTCTCAGGATCCGGGTGATCGACGCGGTGGTGCGCCCCTCGGGACTCCTCGCGCGCGAGGGCGGCGTGGGCGGTGAGCCGAGCCAGGTCGAGCAGGTTGCGGTCCTCGATCGCGGCGATGTCGTCGCCGACGACCTCCCATGCGTCGAGGGTGCGGATCGCAGCGACGAGCCCCGCGGCATCGCGCGAGAGTCCCACCGCCTGCCACATGAGGTCCTGGATCTCCGCACGCCGCGGTCGTCGTGCCTCGCCGGGTCGGCGGCCGGGGATCGCCTCGACACGGACGCCGCGCTCCGTCACCAGCGCGCCCGGGTGCGGAGCGTCGAGCGCATCGACGACCCGCCACGCGAAGACGAGCGACTCGAGGAGCGAGTTCGATGCGAGACGATTCGCGCCGTGCACGCCCGTGCAGGCCGCCTCCCCGATCGCGAAGAGCCCCGGCACGCTCGTGCGACCCTCCAGATCAGTGCGGATGCCGCCCATCTCGTAGTGCGCCGCCGGCGTCACGGGGATCGCCTCGCGCGTCCAGTCGAAGCCGTGCGCGCGGGTCATCCGGGTGAGGGTCGGGAAGCGCCCTGCGAGATAACCTGCGCCGCGAGCGCTCTCGACGCCTGTCGCGTCGAGGAGCACAGGACGTCCGCCCTGGCGCGCCATCGCCTCCGCGATTCCTCGCGCGACGACGTCGCGGGGCGCGAGCTCGGCATCCGGATGCACGGCGAGCATGAAGCGGTCACCCCGCTCATCGACCAGCACGGCACCCTCACCGCGGACGGCCTCCGAGATGAGGGGACTGCCGTCTGCCGCGAGTGCCGTCGGGTGGAACTGGACGAATTCCGCATCCGCGATCTCCGCGCCCGCTCGCCACGCGGCGGCGATGCCGTCACCCGTCGCCACACGCGGGTTCGTGGTGTGCCGGTACAGCTGTCCCGCACCCCCCGACGCGATGATGACGGCGTCGGCCAGCAGGCGCACGGCCGCCCCGTCGACGCGCATCGCGTCGATGCCGATCACGCGTGGTTGCCCCTGCGTCTCCTCGAGCACCAGATCGCTCATCACGGTGTGCTCGTGCACCTCGACCGCGGTCGCGCGCACGGCACGCAGCAGTGCGACTTCGATCGCGAGTCCCGTCGCGTCGCCGCCCGCGTGGAGCACCCGCCGCTGCGAATGCGCTGCCTCGTGCCCTCGAGCGAGTGCGCCGTCTCGGTCGCGGTCGAACTCCACCCCGAGCGCGATGAGATCGCGCACGCGCGCAGGGCCCTCCGTGCACAGCACCTCGACCGCCCGCGGATCGCAGAGGCCCGCGCCCGCCGCGAGCGTGTCGGCGATGTGCCGCTCGGGCGAGTCACCAGGCGCGAGGGCCGCGGCGATCCCGCCCTGCGCGTACTTCGTGTTCGATTCGGCGAGTTCGGCCTTCGTCACGAGCACGACGTCGTGGTGCGCGCTCGCCCGGTACGCGGCGATGAGCCCGGCGATTCCGGTGCCCACCACGATCACCCGCACCCTCAGCTCCGCGGCTTCGCGGCGAGCATGCGCTCGAGAGCGATGCCGGCATCCGCCGCGACGTCGTCCCCGACGCGGATCCGGTTGACGCTCTTCCCCGCCACGAGCGACTCGAGGACCCACGCGAGGTAGCCGGGGTGGATGCGGTACATCGTCGAGCACGGGCACACCACCGGGTCGAGGCAGAAGATCGTGTGCTGCGGGAACTCGGCGGAGAGGCGGTTCACCATGTTGATCTCGGTGCCGATCGCGAAGGTCGTGGGCTCGGTCGCGGCGGCGACCGCCTTGCGGATGTGGTCGGTCGAGCCCGCCTCGTCGGCCGCATCGACGACGGCCATCGGGCACTCGGGGTGCACGATCACGCGCACGCCCGGGTGCTCGGCACGGGCGTTCTCGATCTGGGCGACCGTGAAGCGCTTGTGCACCGAGCAGAATCCATGCCACAGCACGACCTGCGCGTCGAGCAGCTCCTCGCGAGTGCTGCCGCCCAGGGGCTTCCGCGGGTTCCACATCGGCATCCGCTCGAGCGGCACACCCATCTTCTTCGCGGTGTTGCGGCCGAGGTGCTGGTCGGGGAAGAAGAGCACACGCTGGCCTCGGGCGAACGCCCACTCCAGCACCGTCTCTGCGTTCGAGCTCGTGCACACGATGCCGCCGTGGCGTCCGCAGAATGCCTTGAGGGCGGCCGAGGAGTTCATGTAGGTGACGGGGATGACGGGCACGCGGCCATGCGCATCCGGCTCGGTGCCGTACAGCGCTTCGAGCTGCTCCCAGCATTCCTCGACCGAGTCGATGTCGGCCATGTCGGCCATCGAGCATCCGGCGGCGAGGTTCGGCAGGATCACCTCCTGGTGGGGCTGCGCGAGGATGTCGGCCGTCTCGGCCATGAAGTGCACACCGCAGAAGACGATCGCCTCCGCAGTCGGCACGGTCTGCGCGGCATTGGCGAGCTGGAACGAGTCACCCAGGAAATCGGCGTGCTGCACGATCTCGTCGCGCTGATAGAAGTGCCCCAGCACGACCACGCGGTCGCCGAGCGCGGCCTTCGCGGCGCGGATCCGCTCGTGCAGCTCTTCGGCCGCGGCATGGCGGTATTCCTCGGGCAGCTCACCCTGGCGCGGTGATCCGGTGGGGATGATGTCGCCCATCGAGGCGCCCGGGCCGTACTGCAGGATGCCGTCGAACTCCCACGGGGCTGAGGCGAGCGCGGGACTGCAGGCTTCCGCTGGCTGCCCTGCGGCGTCGCGGCCCGTGGTGCGGATGAGCTGGATGGCGGTCTCGACCGATGTCATGGCGTGTCCTTGGGGGGTGGTGGTGTGACGTGCGGATCAGAGGGTTTCGGCGGAGGTGAGGGGTCCGTTGTCGGCGAGAGGCGCGCTCGTGTCGTAGCGGTAGAGCTTCGGCGGTCGATGGCGCCCGCCCGTGGCGAGCTCCCCCGTCGCGACGACGGATCCGGAGGACTCCATCTGCCGACGGAAGTTCGCCGGGTCGAGGGGGCGCTGCAGCACGATCTCGTGCACGCGGCGCAGCTCGGCGAGGGTGAAGGTGGGGCCGAGGAACGCATGGGCGATGCGGGCGTATTCGAGCTTGTTGCGCAGTCGCCAGAGCGCGTAGTCGACGATGAGGTTGTGGTCGAAGGCGAGCTCGGGGAGCTCGTCGGCCGAGAACCAGGCGACGTTCTCGTCGTCGACCGTGCGTTCGGCTTCGTCACCGCGGACGAGCGCCCAGTACGCGATCGAGACGACGCGGCCCGTGGGCGAGCGATCCGGCTCGCCGAATGCGTAGAGCTGCTCGAGGTAGCGGGGCGCGAGCCCTGTCGTCTCGGCGAGCTTGCGTGCCGCAGTGCTCGCGAGGCTCTCGCGGGCGTCGGCCGCGCCGCCGGGCAGCGTCCAACGCCCGAGGTACGGCTCGCGCGTGCGGCGCACGAGCGGCACCTGCAGCATGACCTCGCCGTGCGCGTCGGGGCGCAGAGCGAAGATCACGGTCGAGACCGCGAGATCGATGCCGTCCGTCATGCCGTCTCCTGTTCGGGTCAAACTGACTTGAACTGAGGCTAGCACTAAAGGTCAGAGCGACTGCAACTCACCCGAACGCAGAGCGACCCGTATCGGGCGAGTCGCTCAGCGGGTCAGCAGACCGGCGTCGAGCGTGAACTGCGCGCCCGTGGCGTAGCGGGCGCGATCGCTCACGAGGTAACGCACGAGCTCGGCGACATCCGACGTCTCGATCCACGGAACACCCGGCAGCAGATTGCCGGCGCTGCGCTCGGCGATCTCCTGCGCCGTCGCCCCCTCGAGCGCCGCGAGCCCGTCGTTCATGGGAGTGTCGACGCCCGTCGGATGGATCGACACGACGCGCACGCCGAACGGCGCCAGCTCGATCGCCCACGCCTTGGTGAGGCCCGTGAGGCCGTGCTTCGACGCGACATAGTGCGAGAGGCGATTGCCCCCGCGCAGGCCCATGACGCTCGAGTTGTTGACGATCACCCCGTGCGCCGAGCGCTTCAGATGCGGCACGGCGGCACGCGCCACCACGAACGGTCCCGTGAGATTGATGCCGATCATCGACTCCCACTCCGCGTCCGTCATCGACTCGAGCTCGGCGTACGCCACGATGCCCGCATTGTTGATGAGGATGTCGATCCCGCCGAACTCCGCGACGGCGGCATCCACCGCACGTTGCACTGCCTCCGCGTCGCGCACATCCGCGAGCGCCGGGATCGCTCGCCCACCCGCGGCGACGATCTCATCGACGAGCTCCTCGAGTTCGGCCGTGGAGCCCTGGGGGTAGGCGGGGTACTCGAGCTTCGCGCCCACATCGAGGGCGACGATCGCGGCACCGTCGGCGGCGAGCGCACGCGCGATCGCTCGCCCCTGGCCGTGCGCGGCCCCCGTCACGAAGGCGACACGACCCGCGAGGGGTGCGTCACTCGGTGCGGTCATCGCCGGGCTTGCGGAAGTCGTACAGCACCTCGTCGAGCGGCACGCGCCCGACCGAGTTGAAGAGGTTGGTCGCAACCATGAGCCCCGCGAACGCCACGAGCATGAGACGCAGCTTCGGCTGGAACGCCTGCTCGACGCGCGCACGGAAGGCATCCGGGATGTCGTTCGGCGCCGTCGCGATGAGCTTGCCCCACTCGAGCAGCAGCTGCTCGGTCTCGGTGACCTCCGGGTTGTCGGGGTCGTCGCCGTTCTCGATGAGGATGCGACGGAAGAACACCGAGCAGACGAGGCAGTCGTTCGCGTCCGAGATCGCATATGAGAACAGCGAGACGGCCCGCTCCCCGATGTACGGCTCGAGCTCGTCCTTGAGGGTGTACCACTCCATGTACGCGTTGAAGCTCGGCACGTGACCGAGCAGCGTCCGCTTCATGTTGGTGATGCGACCGCCGTGCGTCTCGATCTGGCGTTCGGCGGCGGTGAGAGCCTCGGACGAGAGCTCCGCATCCGAGGAGATGGGGAGGAAGGTCATGCTCTCAGCCTAGAGCGATAAGGGGCGCTCTCTCCCTAGGCGGCGACACGCGACGTCGCAGGGGCCACGGGCTCCACGCTGTCGAAGACACCCCGACGGATGGCCTGGAACACCTCGACTGCCCCTTCGGCCAGCCGACCGTGTCCGGCGACGACGGCGCGACGCGAGCGCAGATCGTCGCGGATCGCGAGATCGGCCTTCGTGTCGACGACGCGCGCGCCGAGCGAGCGGGCCCAGGCTGCCGTCATCTCGGCGACGAGCGGGTCGGATGATTCCACGCGGACATCGTCTCCGCGTCCGAACGGGCGCGTGCGCACGAGAGCCCGGGCGATGAGGCCGGGGCCGAGGTAGCTCACGACCTGCTCGTCGGTGACCCAGTGGGGAACGCCGAGCACGTCACGCTGTTCGCGCAGCACGAGCTCGCCGATCTGCTCGCCTCCGGCGCGCCAGGCGACGCGGTCCTTGGGGGCGAATCCGTTGGTGTCGGGGCCTGCCGCATCCACGACACCGACGACGAAACCGCGTCCGCGCATCGTCGGACGCAGGCGCAGGACGCCCAGAGTCGGGCGAGGAACAGTACGGGTGCTAGTCATCGTGATGGATATAACTCAAGGGATCGGGTATTCATTCCCGCACATGGATCCCAGAGTTCGCTGTGACACTCGTGTCCGATTCCCGCTGGTCGCGTCCGGTGTCCGGTGCGAGAGTGGGTGCGTGACGGACGACGACCGGCTCTTCCACGCGCGCTACGGCGCGCTCGCCTCGCGCGACACCCGCTTCGACGGGCAGTTCATCGCAGGCGTGCACTCGACGGGCATCTACTGTCGCCCCAGCTGCCCCGCGGTCACCCCGAAACCCGGCAATGTGAGCTTCTACCTCACCGCGGCGGCCGCGCACGAGGCCGGACTGCGCGCATGCAAACGCTGCCAGCCGGATGCCGTTCCCGGCTCCCCCGCCTGGAACCTGCGCGACGACCTCGCGGCCCGTGCCATGCGCCTCATCCAGGATGGCGTCGTGGAACGCGAGGGCGTGCCCGGCCTCGCGCAGCGCCTCGGCTACACCACACGGCACCTCACCCGCGTGCTCACCACGGAGCTCGGGGCCGGCCCGCTCGCACTCGCACGCGCCCATCGCGCGCAGACGGCTCGCACCCTGCTCGCCACGACGGAGCTGCCCGCCTCGGACATCGCGTACGCGGCGGGTTTCGGCAGCGTGCGCCAGTTCAACGACACGATCACCGCCGTGTATCGGGCGACGCCGACCGAGCTGCGCGCACTCGCACGCAGGGGCGGCCGGCGCGAGACGGCACAGGGCACGCACCCGGGCACCCTCAGCCTGCGCCTTCCCGCCCGCCCGCCGTTCGACCGCGAAGGCGTCTTCCGCTTCCTCGCCGACCACGCCGTGCCGGGGCTCGAGGACGGCGACGATTCCTCGTTCCGTCGGTCCCTCGACCTGCCGGGCGGACGCGCCGAGGTCGAGGTCGCCGCCGACCCTGATGCTCCCGGGCTCGTGGCCCGCATCCGGCTCGCGCGGCTCTCGGATGTCGCTGCGGCCGTCGCCCGCCTGCGCCGGGCCTTCGACCTGGATGCCGACTCCCCCGCGATCGATGCCGCCCTGGGCGCAGACCCGCATCTCGGCCCCCTCGTCACGCGCGTGCCCGGCATCCGCATCGCCGGTGCATTCGATCCGGCGGAAGCGCTCATCCGCACACTCGTCGGGCAGCAGATCTCGGTCGCCTCCGCGCGGACCGTGCTCGGGCGACTCGTCGCGGAGCTCGGAGAGGGGAGCTTTCCCGACGCGGCGACGATCGCGGCTCGAGGCCGCACGGTACTGCGCGGCCCTGAGGCCCGCATCGAGACCATCGTGCGCATCGCCGAGGCGCTCGCCGACGGCTCCCTCGCGCTCGACATCGGCATGCCCATCGACGAGTTCCGCGCGATGCTGCTCGCGCAGCGCGGCATCGGCCCCTGGACGGCGGACTATCTCGCGATGCGGGTGCTCGGAAACCCCGACGTGCTCCCCGTCGACGATCTCGTCATCCGGCAGTCGGCGGCGGCGCTTGGGCTTCCGGCAGGTCGCGGCGACCTCGCACGAGCTGGCGCAGCGTGGTCGCCCTGGCGCAGCTACGCCGCCCTGCACCTGTGGCGGGCACGCCCCCCACGAGAGCCGCGTTCGTCGTAACATGCCCCCATGCCCGTCGAGACGAGCCACGACCCCGAGCGTGACGAGACCGAGCGTGACGAGACCGAGGCCGAGCGCCTGGATCGCAACTGGACCGAGATCCTGCAGGAGCTGCGCGTGGTGCAGACGGGAACCCAGATCCTCACGGGCTTCCTGCTGACGGTCCCCTTCCAACAGCGCTTCGCCGAGATCGACAGCCGCGACGTCATCATCTACCTCATGCTCGTGGGGCTCTCCGCGCTCGCGACGATCCTCGCCCTCACCCCGGTGAGCCTCCACCGCGGCCTGTTCCGCAAGCGCGCGCGGCCGTTTCTCGTCACCGCCTCCAACCGCATCCTCCGCGTCACGCTCGTCGCGGTGCTCCTGACGCTCGCCGGCACGACGCTCCTCATCTTCGATCTCGTGGCCGGCGCCGCAGCCGGCGTCATCGCGGGTGCCGCTGTGCTGCTGCTGGGGGTCGCAGCGTGGTTCCTCTCTCCCCCGATCGTGCGCATCCGCATGCGGGACGAATCCTGATGGACGACGCCCTGAGCCGCGTCCTCGACCCCGAGGATCCTGGTCCGTCGGCACGCCTCCCGCGTGGATCGTGGAAGCTCGCGGTGCGCCGCGCATGGCACGGCTTCATGCGGCATCGCGGCTACGACGCGGCCGCCGCGCTCACGTTCTTCACGACCGTCGCGACGTTCCCGGCAGCGCTCGCCTTCGTGTCGGCGTTCGCGCTCGTGGGCGATCGCGACCAGGCGGTCGCCGACATCGTCGCGATCGCGCACACACTCTTCCCGGAGCAGATCGCGGAGTCCTTCGCGGATCCCGTCGAGCAGCTCCTCAGCCTGCCCTACCCCGGCCTTGCGCTCGCGGCCGCGCTCCTCCTCCTGCTGTGGACCTCGTCCGGCTACGCGACGGGGTTCGGGCGCGCCGTCAATGCCGTCTACGAGGTGGAGGAGGGGCGCCCCTTCTGGCGGTTCCGCCTGCGGATGCTGCTCGTCGCCGCGCTGCTCATCGCCCTCATCGCCGCCATCGTCCTCACGCTTCTCACGACCCCGGAGGCAGCCTCAGACATCCTCGGTCGCCGCGACCTCGCCCCCGTGGTCGTGACCGTGTGGGCATGGATCCGCTGGCCCCTCACCCTCGTGCTCATGTGGCTGTTCGTGAGCGTGCTCTACGCCTTCACACCGAACGTGCGGCACCAGCGACTCGTGTGGGTGTCGGTCGGGTCGACCTTCGCGATCGCTGTCTGGATCCTCTGCACGATCGGCTACGCCATCTATGCGACGCTGCTCGGGGCGTACGGCGCCCTCTACGGATCGATCGGATCGCTGCTCGTCGCGCTTCTGTGGGCCTACCTCACGAACCTCGCGCTCGTCGCCGGCGCCGAACTCGACGCGGAGTTCGTGCGACTGCGGCAGCTCGCGCGAGGGCTCGCCGCCGAAGAGGTGATCCGCGTTCCCGTGCGGGACACCGCCCGCAACCACCTGCTCGCGCGGCAGCGGGAGGCGGATGTCGCCGACGCCCTGCGACTGCGCGACGGGCAGCGTGAACGCCACCGCCACCGCCCGTCGCGCGAGTAGCACGGAGCCCACGAGCACGGAACCCCCTTGAGCCTCTGAAGGGTCCGGGGTCGGCTGGATGCATGACCGAACCTCTCGTGAACCCTGTGACCCGCTACCGGACTGAGGGATACCCCCGCCAGGAGCAGAGCCAGCCCGGTCTCATCTCGCGCACCGACCCCACGCCCGACCACGGCGAGGAGAGCTACGTCGGATCAGGCCGTCTGGAGGGCCTGCGCGCCCTCATCACCGGCGGCGACTCCGGCATCGGGCGTGCCGTGGCGATCGCCTACGCGCGCGAAGGCGCTGACGTCGCGATCTCCTACCTCCCGGAGGAGCAGGAGGATGCCGAGGACACTCAGCGCTGGATCGAGAAGGCTGGCCGCAAGGCCCTCCTGCTGCCCGGCGACGTGCGCAAAGAGCAGCAGTGCCGCGAACTCGTCGAACGGACCATCTCCGAGCTCGGCGGGCTCGACATCCTCGTGCTGAACGCCGCCTACCAGGAGAACCGCGAGGGCCTGGAGAACATCCCCACCGAGGAGATCGAGCGCGTGTTCGACACGAATCTGTTCGCACCCATGTGGACCGCACGGGCGGCGATCCCCCACCTCAGGCCGGGCGCGTCCATCATCACGACCTCATCCATCCAGGCCTTCAACCCCGCGCCCAAGCTCATCGACTACGCCATGACGAAGGCAGCGCAGGTGGCCTTCACGAAGGCGCTCGCGCAGGAGCTCGGCGAGCGCGGCATCCGCGTCAACGCCGTCGCTCCCGGCCCCATCTGGACGCCGCTCATCCCCGCGACGAGCTGGCCCGACTCGCTGTCGGAGTTCGGCCAGGACACCCCCCTCGGGCGCGCAGGTCAGCCTGCCGAGCTCGCCCCCGCGTACGTGTTCCTCGCCTCGCCTGAGGCCTCATACGTGTCGGGAGCGATCGTGCCCGTCACCGGAGGCAAGGGCCTGTGACCTCGGGCTGTCCGGGCAGACGTTCGTGCATCCGCTCCGGCGCTGCGGATCGCAACCGACCCGCGCCTCAGTAGATGAAGATCGGGAACCACTCGGGGTTGTGGGCATGCACGATCGCAAGGAACACGATCGCATCGAACAGCAGGTGCACGATGAGCACGTAGCCGAGCGAGCGGGTGCGAGCGAACAGGTAGCCCTGCAGCAGCGCGAACGGGATCGTCAGCAGCGGCCCCCAGGACCGGTACCCGAGCTCCCACAGGAACGACACGAAGATCGTCGCCTGGATGAGGTTCGCCTGCAGCACCGGGAAGTGCCGGCGCAGCAGCGCGAAGCACGTGCAGATGAAGAACAGCTCGTCCCACGTTCCCACGGCGTTGACCCCGACGAAGAAGCGGCCGAGCTCTGAGGCGTCGGTGATGTGGGGCCAGTTCGCATATGCGCCCGAACGGATGAAGTAGAACGGCAGGATGAGCCAGCCGAGCAGCGGAACCGCCACGACGTAGCCGATCTCGAGTCGGCTCTTCTTCTCGTGGCTGCGCCACGGGAACCGGACCTCGCGGCGTCTCAGCAGGAAGCGGTCGAGCAGGAACGGCACAGCCACAGCGAGCGCGAGCACGGTGCCGATGCGGAAGAACGAGTTCCATTCGACGTCGGCTTCGACGGATGTGGACGAGACGATAGCGATGCCGATGCCGATGAGCGTGAGGTCGGTGCCGAGTTCACGGTCCATCCACCATGCGACGGCGATCGACGCGACCAGCAGGGCGTGGCCCCACCCGGGCAGCTGGAAGCCGAACAGCACGAGAGCCGACGCGGCGACGCCGACTGCGGGGACGAGTGCTCGACGGGACCAGGACTCGGCGACGGGATCCATCCGACCAGCTTGCCAGGAAGATGCCGGTCAGCGCGCGTCAAGCGGACTTCTTCTCCTTCGCTGAGGTCTTCTTCGCACTGCTCGCCGTCTTCTTCGCCGTCGCCTTCGCGCCCGCCGGTGCGGACTTCTTCGCGGGCGCCGTCGTCGGCTTGGCCCCTGCGTCACCGCGCCGCTTCTCGACGGAGCGCTTGAGGGCTTCCATGAGGTCGAGCACCTCGGCGCCACCCTCGGTCTCGCGACCGAACGTCGCCTCCGTGTCGAGCGCATCCCCCTGTTCGAGCTTGGCCTCGACGAGCGTACGCAGCTGCTCCTGGTAGTCGTCGGTGAACTGGTCCGGCTGGAAGTCGGAGGCGAAGCTCTCCACCAGCTGCCGCGACATCGTGAGCTCCGCCTCGCTGATCCGCGGAGTCTCGTCGAGCTCCGGGAACCGCGCCTCGCGCACCTCGTCGTCCCAGAGCAGCGTCTGCAGCGTGAGCACGCCGTCGCGCACCCGCAGCGCGGCGAGT
Organism: Salinibacterium sp. ZJ70; assembly: GCF_011751865.2. Taxonomy (GTDB): domain Bacteria; phylum Actinomycetota; class Actinomycetes; order Actinomycetales; family Microbacteriaceae; genus Homoserinibacter. The sequence continues at coordinate 1,680,652 of NZ_CP061770.1, forward strand.
CGCGTCTTCTGCCGAAGCGCGAACTTCACGATCGCGGTGCGCTCGGCCTCCTCGAGCGTGCGCATCAGCAGCACGTAGGCCTTCGTCGACTTCGAGTCGGGCGCGAGGTAGTAGCTCTTGTCGAACATGATCGGATCGATCTGGCTCGTCGGCACGAACTCGACGACGTCGATGTCGCGGCTGCGTTCGACGGGCAGCACCGCGAAGTCGTCGTCGGTGAGCACGACCGTCTGATCGCCCTCGACGTACGCCTTCTGGATGTGCTCGTAGTCGACGGTCTCGCCGTCGATCTCGCACACCCGCTTGTAGCGGATGCGGCCGCCATCGGCGTCATGCACCTGGTGCAGCGGAACGTCGTGGTTCTCGGTGGCGGAGTACAGCTTCACGGGCACGTTCACGAGCCCGAAGCTCAGCGAGCCCTTCCAGATCGAGCGCATCCGCACATTTTGGCCCGGTCACACGCGATCCGGAACCCCGTGGACGCCCTCTCGCGCCCGATGTATGGTGCCCCGATGACACCGCAGCGCACCGCCTCGGGCGAACATCATGTCGATGTCGGCGGGCGCCGTGTGCGTCTGACCAGCCTCGACAAGGTGTTCTATCCCGAGACCGGAACGACGAAGGCCGAGGTCATCGAGTACTACACCCGCGTGGCCGATGTGCTCATCCCGCACGCGCGCGATCGTGCGGCGACACGCAAGCGCTGGGTCTCCGGTGTCGGCACTGCTGAGAAGCCCGGACAGGTGTTCTTCGAGAAGAACCTCCCGGATGCGGCGCCATCGTGGATCACCCGCCGCGAGATCCAGCACAGCGACCACACCAACGTCTACCCGCTCGTCAACGATCTGCCGACGCTCGTGTGGCTCGCGCAGCAGAACGCCCTCGAGATCCACGTGCCCCAATGGCGATTCGGTCCGCGCGGTGCCCGTAAGAACCCCGATCGACTCGTACTCGACCTGGATCCCGGCGAGGGAGCTGGGCTCCCCGAGTGCGTCGAGGTCGCGAAGCTCGTGCGCGCGATCCTGCGTGACATCGGTCTCGAACCGCACCCCGTGACGAGCGGCAGCAAGGGCATCCACCTGTACGCCTCGCTCGACGGCTCGCAGTCGAGCGATCAGATCTCCGCCGTCGCACATGAGCTCGCACGCTCGCTCGAAGCCGACCACCCCGACCTCGTCGTGAGCGACCAGCGCAAGGCGGATCGGGTCGGCAAGGTGCTGCTCGACTGGAGCCAGAACAACGGCAGCAAGACGACCATCGTGCCGTACTCGCTGCGGGGGCGGCTGCGTCCCACGGTCGCAGCCCCCCGCACCTGGCGCGAGCTGCTCGCCCCGGGACTGCGCCAGCTCGAGTTCGGCGAGGTGCTCGAGCGCGTCCGCACGAAGGGAGACCCGCTCGCCGAACTCTCGGCGAGCCACCCAACTGGGCGATGAGGTCGACGCGCGTCTCGACGCCTACCGGCGCATGCGCGACGCTTCGAAGACTCCCGAGCCGATGGGGACGACGCCCGCGGGGGGTGGCAATCGCCCGATGTTCGTCATCCAGGAGCACCACGCCACGCGACTGCACCACGACTTCCGTCTCGAACATGACGGGGTGCTCGTATCGTGGGCGCTTCCGAAGGGCCTGCCGACCGACCCGGGAACCAACCACCTCGCCGTGCAGACCGAGGATCATCCGCTGGACTACGGCTCCTTCGAAGGCACCATCCCGAAAGGCGAGTATGGGGCAGGCGAGGTGACGATCTGGGACACGGGCGTCTACGACCTCGAGAAGTGGCGCGATGGCGAGGAGGTCATCGTCACCATCCACGGCGAGCGGCACGGCTCGCACCGCCTCGCGCTCATCCGCACGGGCGGCGATCACTCCAAGCCCCAGTGGCTCATCCATCTCATGAAGGAGCAGCAGGCGCCCCCGGAGGGCGCCGGGCACGCGCGATCCCGGAGCACGGGGACCGGGCGCGGACTGACGCGCGGCAAGACGGTCGTGGGGACCGCGAAGGGACGCACCGCCGACACCCTCCCGATGCTCGCCACCGCCGCTGAGCCCGCCGACCTCGACGGCGCCTCGGGGTGGCGGTTCGAGATGAAATGGGACGGGATCCGGGCACTCGCTCGCGTGCAGGGAGACGAGCTCTCCCTGTGGTCGCGCAACGGTCTCGACCTGACGGGCGCGTATCCGGAGCTCGCTCGACTCGTCGAGGCGCTCGGCTCGGATGCGGTCGTCGACGGCGAGATCGTCGCCCTCGACGAGTCCGGCGTGCCGAGCTTCTCGCTGCTGCAGGAGCGCATGGGTCTCACCAGGGACAGGGAGATCGAGCGGGCAAGGCGCCGAGTGCCGGTGCGCTATCTGCTCTTCGACGCGCTCGAGGTGGACGGCGGATCCGTGCAGCGGCTCCCCTACGCCGAGCGCCGCGAGGTCCTTGCGCGGCTGGTGCGCACGAGCAGCCCCATCGACGTTCCCCCGGATGCGGGCGACGATCTCGATGCAGCGCTCGAGACGAGCCTCTCGCTCGGCCTCGAGGGCATCATGGCGAAGCGCATCGACTCGCCGTACCGGGCCGGCAGACGCAGTCGCGACTGGCGCAAGATCACGCACACCCTCATCCAGGAGGTCGTTGTAGGCGGGTGGCGCACCGGGAAGGGCGATCGCGCGCGCAGCCTCGGCTCCCTGCTGGTGGGAGTCCCCGATGAGGACGGTCGACTGCGCTATGTCGGTCGCGTCGGGAGCGGATTCAGTGACCGCGACCTCACGCGGCTGCGCAGCAGGTTCGATGCCCGCGCACTCGACGAGCCGGCTCTCGACGGGGTTCCGCCTGAGGATGCGCGCGACGCGCACTGGGTCGAGCCGCTGCTCGTGGGTGAGGTCGAGCATTCAGGAATCACGCCCGACGGACGCCTTCGGCATCCCGTCTGGCGAGGAGAGCGCCCCGATAAACACCCTGCGGACGTACGCTGGGAGCCCACATCGGCGTGACGGGAGAGGAGAACGCCATGAACCGCGACACCGTCGACTACAACCCGAACCCTGAGGACGAGCGCGAGGAGCCGCTCATCGAGGAGGGCGACGAGACGCTGCCTCCCCCGACGATCGACCCCGACGAGCGCATCGAAGAGGAGCAGGCCGACCCCGTCGGTCTCGACGACGAGCGCCTCGTCTGAGACGCACGAGTGCCGGCAGGCGTTCCCTGCCGGCACTCGTCGACGTCACGCGACGGGCGGGATGATCGGAATCGCCTGGGTCGTCGGTTGCAAGCCCGAGAGCCGCTCCGGCGACAGCACCCGATCGACCTCCTCCTGCGACATCAGTCCGCGACCGACGACGAGATCCGCGATCGACGCGTTCGTCGTGAGCGCGACATGCGCAAGCGCCGCCGACTCCGCGTAGCCGATGAACGGCGTGAGAGCCGTGACGACGCCGACGCTCGACGCCACCTGGCCGGCGAGACGCGCCTCATTGGCGACGATGCCGTCGATGCAGTTCTGGCGCAGCGTGCGGCACGCGTTCGTCATCCAGGCGAGCGACTGCAGGATCGAGTGTGCGATGACGGGCTCGAAGGCGTTGAGCTGGAGCTGCCCGCCCTCGACCGCCGCCGTGACCGTCGCATCCGCGCCGATGACGCTGAAGGCGACCTGGTTGACCACTTCGGGGATGACGGGGTTGACCTTGCCGGGCATGATCGACGAACCCGCCTGGCGCGCGGGCAGGTAGATCTCGCCGAGTCCCGCCTGAGGGCCGCTCGAGAGCAGGCGCAGGTCGTTGCAGATCTTCGAGAGCTTCACAGCGGCGCGCTTGAGCGTGCCCGAGAGGGTCATGAAGATGCCGGTGTCGGATGTCGCCTCGATGAGGTCCGGGGAGGTCACGTGCTCGATTCCGGTGACCTCCGAGAGGTGGCGGCACACGGCCTCGGCGTAGCGCGGATCGGCGGTGATGCCCGTGCCGATCGCGGTGGCGCCGAGGTTGATCTCGTTGAGCCACGGGAGCACCTCGGAGAGCCGGTCGTAATCCTCCGCGAGAGTCGTCGCGAAGCCCGTGAACTCCTGTCCGAGAGTCATGGGCACGGCGTCCTGCATCTGCGTACGGCCGACCTTGAGCACGTGGGCGAATTCCTTGCCCTTCGCTCGGAAGCTCTCGGTGAGCTTGGCGTGCTCGACGAGCAGCCGCTTCGTGCTGAGCACCATCGCGAGCTTGATCGCCGTCGGGTAGACGTCGTTGGTCGACTGGCTGCGGTTGACGTCGTCGATCGGGTGCAGGCGCGCATAGTCGCCCTTCTCGAACCCGAGGTGCTCGAGCGCCGCGTTCGCGATCACCTCATTGGTGTTCATGTTGGTGCTCGTTCCCGCACCACCCTGGATGACGCCGACCACGAACTGGTCGTGCAGCTCGCCCGCGATGATCCGCTCGCACACCGCGTCGATCGCGTCGGCCTTGACGGCGTCGAGAACGCCGAGCTCCTTGTTCGCGCGGGCGGCCGCCTGCTTGACATGAGCGAGCGCGCGCACGAGGTCCGGATAGTTGGAGATCGCACGGCGGGTGATCGGGAAGTTCACGAGCGCCCGCGCCGTGTGCACTCCCCAGTAGACGTCGGCCGGGATCTGGAACTCTCCGAGCGAGTCTCGCTCGATGCGGACCTCGGTGGCGCCTCGCAGCAGGTCTCGTGACCCGTCTGGCCCCGTCGTCATGCTGTGCTCATCACCGTCGATCAGCTGCTCGGGCGCGACGGAATCGGGTAGATCTGGCATCACTCATCTCCTCTGATGAACTGTGTACTGAGTCTAGGTGGACGACATCAGGGCACGACCATGTCAGGACGACACGAATCGATCACGCTCCCAGGAGCTGTGTGAGGTGGTCGCCGACGATGATGTAGAGCCCGAAGAGGACGAGCGCCGCGACGGCGATGAAGAGCAGCACCGACACGACCCGGCCCCAGCGCTCATCGCGTCCGCCGAAGCGGAGCCCGAGCGAGAAGAGCGCCACGGCGACGCTCGCCGAGATGAGGGTCGCGACGAAGACCGTGACGAATGCACCCCAGTCGATCACGAGCGACCCTTTCCGCGGTTCTTCTTCTTTTTCTGCTTCTTCTTCGTCTTCTTGGGGCGGACGAACTGGCCAGGCTCCGGGTTGTCCAGATTCCGGTGGTCGACGCGGCTGCGCAGCGACCAGAGGAAGATTCCGGCGATCGCGAGCACCGCGATGATGAAGATGGTGATGACGCCGCCGTCGCCGAGGTTCGCGACCCATGCCGAGGCGCCGCCGATGAGGCCCGCCGCGGGGATCGTGATGAGCCAGCCGAGGGCGATGCGCCCCGCGGTGCGCCACTTGACCGAGGCGCCCTTGCGACCGAGGCCGGTTCCGATGACGGATCCGGCGGCCACCTGCGTGGTGGAGAGCGCGAAGCCCAGGTGACTGGATGCGAGGATCGTCGCGGTCGTCGCCGACTCGGCGGCGAAGCCCTGCGCCGGCTCGACCTCGGTGATCCCCTTGCCCATGGTGCGGATGATGCGCCAGCCGCCCGAATAGGTTCCTGCGGCGATCGCGATCGCGCAGGCCGCGATCACCCAGAACTGCGGACCGGATCCGACGCCCTGCATGTTGGCGGCGATGAGCGTGAGCGTGATGACACCCATCGTCTTCTGCGCGTCGTTGGTTCCGTGTGCCAGCGAGACGAGGCTCGCGGTGAAGATCTGGCCCTTCTTGAAGCCGTCGCGCTCGCGCTTCTTGACGATCGCATACGCGATCTTCGTCGCGATGAAGGCGACGACACCCGCGGTGATGGGCGCGAGAAGCGCGGGGATGAGGATCTTGGAGAGGAAGACGCCACCGTCGATCGCACCGATGCCGAAACCGACCATCGCTGCTCCGATGAGCCCACCGAAGAGCGCGTGACTCGACGACGACGGCAGGCCGAACAGCCACGTGACGAGATTCCACACGATGGCGCCGATGAGTCCGCCGAGGATCAGCTCCGGCGTGATCTGCACACCGCCGTCGCCTTCGCGGATGAGTCCGCCGGAGATCGTCTTGGCGACCTCGGTGCTCAGGAACGCACCGACGAGGTTCAGAACCGCGGCGAGGGCGACGGCTGTCTTCGGCTTCAGGGCACCCGTTGCGATCGGGGTCGCCATCGCATTGGCTGTGTCATGAAAGCCGTTGGTGAAGTCGAAGAAGAGAGCCAGCGCGATGACCAGCACGACGAGAATGAGGGGGTCCACTGGGGGAAATACTCACACGTGCGAGCACGTCGGGCAACTTGAGATCGGCGTGGCGCGAACATCCCCGAGAACGACCGCGATGGGCGAGCTCCCAGGGAACCCCCGGACTGGGGACTCTCACCTCTCAGCCTCGCCCCGTAGCCTCGCGGCGAGGCCGATATGTCGATCCTCACTGGCTGAAGGAGTTCCCGCGTGCGCTCGACGGCTGCTCTGGGCTGGACGGCACTCGGCGCGATCATCGTCGCGGCGCTGTGCTTCGCGGTCGTCGACGTCACGACGACCGCCGTTCAGTGGTGCGCGCAGTCGGAGAGCTCCTGTGAGGAGCCCGCGCTCACGCCGTACACCGGGTGGTTCGCGGTGGGCGGATCGATCGCGCTCGTCGCGTGCATCGTGCCGGCCATCGCATGGCTCACTCTCGTCGTGCGGTCGGCGCGCGCGTCGTCCGACGACGAGGGCGACCTCACAGTCTCCTGAGTCCTGCGACGCGCACGATCGCCACACCCGCCTCGCGTGAGGCGTCGAGATCGACGATCGCGTCGATCCCCCAGTCGTGGTGGCCGGCGGGGTCATCGATGATCTGCCGCACCTGCCAGCGGTCGAGGTGCCGGGCGATGACGAGTCGCGCGGTGCTGCGCGCATCCGGTCCGGTGCCCATCTCGTCGTGCTCGTCGTAGTAGGCGTCGAGGGCCTCAGGCCACCCGGCGTCGGGGTCGAGCGCCACGAGATCGTCGTCGCGCTGCAGCGCGGCAAGCTGCACCCGACGCCACAGCTCGTTGCGCACGAGCACGAGGAACGCCCTCTCGTTGGTGGTGACGTCGCTGGGTGCGGGCGGCACCACGGCATCCTGCTCGGCGGCCGCTGCGGGGTCGGTGAGCGCCGACCACTCGTCGAGGAGGCTCGAATCCACCTGGCGAACGAGTTCGCCGAGCCATTCGACGAGATCGCGAAGATCCTCCGTCTTGGCCTCATCGGGGATCGTCTGCCGCGCCGCGCGGTACGCGTCGCTCAGATAGCGCAGCACCAGCCCTTCGCTGCGTCCCAGGTCGTACAGCGAGACGTACTCCGTGAAGGTCATCGCGCGCTCGTACATGTCGCGCACGACCGACTTGGGGCTCAGTTCGAAATCGCGGATCCAGGGCTGGGTTGACGCGAAGGTCTCGTACGCCTGCTCGAGCAGCTCGTCGAGGGGCTTCGGCCAGGTGACATCCTCGAGCAGCTCCATGCGCTCCTCGTACTCGAGGCCTTCGGATTTCATCGCGGCGACCGCCTCACCGCGTGCGCGGTACTGCTGCTGGGAGAGGATCGGCCGCGGATCGTCGAGGGTCGCTTCGATGACGCTGATCGCGTCGAGCGCGTAGCTCGGGTCGTCGCGGTCGAGCAGCTCGAGGGCGGCGAGAGCGAACGGCGAGAGCGGCTGGTTGAGCGCGAAGTCGTGCTGGAGCTCGACGGTGAGGGTGACGCGCGCATCGCCCGCGAACCCGCCGCCGTGCTGCTCCACGACCCCCGCCGTTCGCAGAGTGCGGTAGACCGCGATGGCGCGGCGAGCGAGCGCCGCGCGCTGAGCAGCCGAAGCGTGGTTGTCGGTGACGAGGGCGCGCACGGCCTGGAAGGCACTCCCCGGATCGGACGCGGGCGCGTCGGCCCCTGGTCGGCTGAGGATCTGCAGCATCATCGAGGCGGTGAAGCGCATCGAGCTCGTGAGCGGCTCGGGTTCCGCGACGATCAGCCGCTCGAAGCTCGCCGGGCCCCAGTTCACGAAGCCGGTCGGCGCCTTCTTCTTCACGACCTTCCGCTGCGCCTTCGGATCGCTTCCCGCCTTGGCCGCTGCCTTCAGGTTCTCGATCTCGTGCTCCGGAGCGAGCGCGACCACCTCCCCCGCGGTATCGAACCCCGCACGGCCGGCGCGGCCAGCTACCTGATGGAACTCGCGCGCGCTCAGGTGGCGCATCCGGGTGCCGTCGAACTTGGTGAGCCCTGTGAGGAGCACGGTGCGGATGGGCACGTTGATGCCCACCCCGAGTGTGTCGGTGCCGCAGACGACGCGCAGGAGCCCCTGTTGGGCGAGCTGTTCGACGAGTCGGCGATAGCGCGGGAGCATGCCGGCGTGGTGCACGCCGATGCCCGAGCGCACCAGTCGACTGAGCGTCGTGCCGAATCCGGTCGAGAAGCGGAAGCCGCCGATCGCGGCGGCGATCGCGTCCCGCTGCTCGCGGCTCGCGACCCTCACGCTCGAGAGCGCCTGCGCGCGTTCGGCGGCGGCCGCCTGGGAGAAGTGCACGATGTACACCGGCGCGAGGCCGTCCGCGAGCAGCTCCTCCACGAGCTCCTGCGCCGGGACGACGGCGTAGCGGTAGTGGAGGGGCACAGGTCTCGCGACGCCTGTGACCTGTGCGACCTCGCGCCCGGTGCGACGTTCGAGGTCGGATGCGATCGCCGTCACATCGCCGAGCGTCGCCGACATCAGCACGAAACGCGCGCGCGTCAGCTCGAGCAGCGGCACCTGCCACGCCCAGCCGCGGTCGGAGTCCGCGTAGAAGTGGAACTCGTCCATGACGACCGAGTCGACCTCTGCATCCGCGCCGTTGCGGAGGGCGATGTTGGCGAGGATCTCGGCCGTGCAGCACACGATCGGAGCGTCAGGATTGACGCTCGAGTCGCCCGTGACCATGCCGACGTTCTCCGCGCCGAACACCTGCACGAGGTCGAAGAACTTCTCGCTGACGAGGGCTTTGATGGGCGCCGTGTAGTACGAGCGCCGCCCCTGAGCGAGCGCCATCGCGTGCGCCGCGATCGCGACGAGCGACTTCCCGGTGCCGGTCGGGGTGCTGAGAACGAGATGCTTCTCGAGCGCGATCTCGAGGACCGCTTCCTCCTGTGCGGGGTACAGCGGGAGCCCGCGAGACCGTGCCCAGTCGTCGAACGCGCCGACGAATTCGTCCGCGTCCCAGGGTCGAGGGAGCGAAGAGACGAGATCGAGAGACGGCACCTGTCGAGTCTGCCGCACGCGCCGTGTCCCCAGGCTTGGGGGTGCCGCGTCATCTATCGGCGGACCCGTGCGCCCCCCTATCATGCTGGACGGGACAGGTCGTTCTGCGGGTCGAGAGCCCGAAGCATAACGCGAGGACGCAGCGAGGAAGGTACTCCATGGCGGACGAAGAAGGCGTTGTGCCCGCGGGCTGGTACCCAGACCCCCTCGGGTTGCCGCAGCTGCGCTGGTGGGACAACCACGCATGGACCGAGCACACCTCCGACGCTCGCCAGCCGATGGTCGCGCACGAGACCGTCGCGTCAGCGAAGCTCGCCTACGCGGACGACGACATCGCGCCCGAGACCCGCGTCGACCAGCTGGTGGATGACGCCGTCGTCCCGCCCACGAGTGACTCCCCGCACGCAGAGGCGGACCCGATGCTCTCCCTCGAGGCTCCTGTCGCCGAGCTGCGCTCGGACGAGGAGGTCTCGCCCGGGCTGCGCTACGCGCAGGAGAACCCCATCGCCGACGCCCCCACGAGCGCCCCCTTCCTGCTCGACACGAGCTACGACGACCTCCTCGGTGTGCCGATCGCGCAGCCGGCGGCCGCAGAACCCGCCCCGACGTTCGGCTTCGAGCCGGCGATGGCCTTCGCGACACCGTCGGGTGGCGCCGAGCCGAGCGCCGGATCGCTCCCTGCCTTCGCGGCCAGCAACTTCTCGCCGTCGTCGTTCGGCAACTACACCTACACGCCTCCCGTCGACGTGGAGACGGCGCAGCCGCTCACCCGTCGCGCGGTCCTTGCCGAGAACGGCCTCTCGATCAACACGGGCCCCGTCTGGATCATCGCCGTGATGCCGGTCATCATGCTCGTTCTCGCGATGATGTTCCTGCTCGCCGGCAATGCCGGCGATGACTCCTCGCTCTTCGCGGGCCTCATCCTCGGCGGCTCCTACCTCGCGAGCGTCATCCTTGCGGCGATCGACCAGGCGATGCTCAAGCGCATGGGCCACACGCGCACAGCGAACTGGGACTGGGCGTTCCTCGGTGCCCCCGTGTACCTCATCGCCCGCATGTCGAACGTGGTCCGAGAGACCGGCCGCGGACTGCGTCCGTTCATGACCTGGTCGGGCTTCGCGATCGTCCTCATCGCGTCCGCGCTGATGGTGCCCGGCATCGTCCTGGCGCTGGCGCCTGGCATCTTCTCCGACGAAGCCGAGAAGTCGATCATCGACGACGCTGCCGCGCTGGGCGGAAAGGTCCAGGCGACCTGCCCCGAGGTCCCGCCGCTCCTCATCGGCGGATCGATGACGTGCGACGCCGTCTTCCCGGACCGCGTCAACGGCGACGCGCGCGTCGTCGTGACGCTCGTGCGTCAGAACGGCTGGATCGACTGGCGCATCGATGACTGGGGAGTCCTCAGCCTCGAGCGCTGACCCGACGAGCACCTGCACCCCCGAACGGACAGCGAGGAGAGCACGGATGAGTGAGTCTCCGCGGATCGTCGCCGCCGGATGGTACGAAGACCCGTCTGATACCGCGAGCGTGCGGTGGTGGAATGGGATCGCCTGGACCGACAATCATCGGCCGAAACCGGAGTCGGGTGCCGCGACGCTCGCCGCCCCCGTTGACGCTGTCTCCGCATCCGCTGACCACGGACCCGCACCGTCGTCGGCCTCGATCTCCGATCCCACGACATCCTCGAGCACGCTGCTGAGCTTCAGCCCGCTCGTGTTCCTCGCGGCCGGTGTCGTTGCGGCGTGGCTCTGGGTATCGGGCCGATCCGCGATCGGAGCAACCGCCTTTCTCGTGGCCTTCGTGCTGTGCGTACTGTGGGCCGTCCTCGACTCTCGCGCCCTGCGTTCTGCAGGCCGCCGCCCGGTGAGCTGGCTGTGGTCCCTGCTCGGCCCTCTCGCCTATCTGGTCGCCCGGGGCGTCCGGATGCGGACGTGGACGCCGGCCCTCATCTGCCTGGGGCTCTTCGCAGCCATCGGCGCGGGCGCAGGCGTGCTGTGGAGCTTGGGCGTCGGCGCCTCCGTCGAGTTCGCAGAGCGCGTGCAGCAGGAGGTGGGCGACGGGCTGGTCGGAAGCGGCGCCGCGACCTCGGTCGTCTGCCCCGCCCTCATCGAGGAGCGCGGCGTCGGGTCGACCCATGCGTGCGACGCGACGCTTCCGGATGGAAGCGTCCGATCCGTCATCGTCAGCGTCGACAGCGACCAGGGCGCGCTCAGCTACACGCTGCGATGAACGTCCCCGCCGCTGTCTACCCCACTCTGCGGGCCTCCCGTAATGGGGCCGTGCGCAGCAACCTCGAAGATCCCTAGACTTCACACCACGACTCGATGGGGAGGGACTCCGTGACACTCAGCGCTGCTGTTCCGGTCGCCGCTTGGTACCCAGACCCGACTGACCCCGAATCTCTCCGGTGGTGGGACGGTCTGGGCTGGACGTCGCACACGCGCCCGCGTCCGACTCAGGTGCCGTCGAGCCTCCCGATGCCCGACCCGGCGACCGCGTACATCCCCGAGGCCCCGCCGACCGCGTCACCCGCGCCGGTCGATCAGGCCTCCCCCGCTCCGCTCCCGCCCGTGATCCCGCCGGTTCCCGCGGATGCCAACCCAACCGAAGCGCAGCTTCTCGCCGCGCTGGCGTCGGCACCCGCGCCTTCGGCGGGCACCGCCGGCATCGCCGCCGCGCCGCCACCCAGCGAGGCACCTCCTGCGATCGCCGACGCCGACGCTGCGGGCGAGGGGATCTCGCTCGACGCGGCCCGCGCAGCCTTCCAAGCCGCCCAGGCGCAGAAGTCCGCCGCCGCCGCCGCTCGCTCGGCGGGCCCCAGCACTCTTCCGACGCTCCCCGAGGGTGTGCCGTTCGATCTGCCGACTGCCGCCCCGTCGGCGCCCGCCGTGGAGCCTCCTGTCGCCGCGGAGCCTGCCGAGACATTCACTTCGGTCGCCCAGGCCCGCGCCGCCTTCGCTGCGAAGAAGGCCGCCGCGGCGGCGGCTGCAGGCACCGCGGGCGCTCCGGCTGCCACAGCAGGTGGGGCCCCGAGCCTGGCCCCGGTCGAGGAGAGTCGGCCCGTCTCGGTCGCAGCAGCACGGGCCGCCGCCGCGAAGGCGAAGGCCGCTGCCGAGGCAGCCGCAGCAGCAGGCCCCACGCCCGACAAGGTCGACGAGCAGGGCCGCAAGTGGCACCTGCCCAAATTCTGATCCGAGTCCGGCGTCTGGACTCACCCGAACTGGGGGGATGAGCCGCGGCGCACTCAGCGCATAGGCTCGAGACATATCACAGACTGTGGGGGATGAACGTGTCTGACACGACATCCATGGCGCCTCGTGCGGCATGGTATCCGGATCCCAGCAATGCAGGAATGCAGCGCTGGTGGGACGGTCGTGCCTGGACGCCGTACACGACCCCCATCCCGCCGCCGCCGCCGCAGTTCGCGTCGATGCAGCACCCTGTGGTCCCGTCGTCTCCCGTCGCCGAGCCCGTGCAGGCAGCCGCGCCTCAGCCGGTCGCCCAGCAGCCTGTGGCAGAGCAGCACCTCGCGCCTCAGCCGGTCACCCAGCAGCCAGTCGTGCAGCAGCAGCCCGTCGCACCTCAGCCGGTCGCGCCTCAGCCGGTCGCGCCTCAGCAGGTCGCACCGCAGCCGGTCGCGCCTCAGCAGGTCGCACCGCAGCCCGTCGCACCGCAGCCCGTCGCGCAGCAGCCGGTCGCCCAGCAGCCGGTCGCCCAGCAGCCGGTCGCCCAGCAGCCCTTTGCACCTCAGCCCGTCGCACCTCAGCCGGTCGCCCAGCAGCCGATCGCGCCGCAGCACGCTGCACCTCAGCACGCTGAACCTCAGCACGCCGCCCAGCAGCCCGCCATGCAGCAGCCGGTCGCGCAGCAGCCGATCGCGCCGCAGGTGCCCGCCGCTCCGGCCCACTACGCACAGCACGCCGCCCAGCAGCCGATCGCGCCGCAGCCGATGACGCCTCCCGAGGTGCCGCAGCAGCATCAGCCCTCCGCACCACGCCATGAGGCGCCAAGTGCCCCGGCGACGCCCGGTTACCTCTCGGCACCTGCACCGCAGGCTGCTGCGGTGCAGAGCCCCAGCGCCGATCAGACCATGAGCGGGGCCCCGCCGGTACCGCCGGAGCTGCTCGCGCAGCACGCAGCTCAGGCGGCGGCGCGCGAAGCCCAGGCCGCAGCTCGCGAGGCGCAGATCACTGCATCGGCGCCGATCCCGAGCACGCCCATCGCGAGCGGGCCCGCGGCGGTCACGCCCACCGTGCTGCCCCCTGTGGCGCCGCAGCCTGACGCTGGCAGCCCCGCCGCAGCCGCGTATCAGAACGCTCAGCCTCCTTCGGCGTACGCATCCGCCCCTGCGCCGATGGCACCGCGCGGAGCGCTCGAGGCGACTCCGTCCGTGATCCCGGGCTTCACCCCCGCGCCCACCGTGCTCGCCCTCCCCGCACTTCTCGGGGGAGCGCCCGCAATCGCTGCGGCACCGTCCGCGCCGACCCCCGCGTCGGCCCCCGACGCGCCTCACCCCACGACGGCGCACTCGGCGACGGCGCCCACGGTGTCGCAGCCCTCCCCCGGCAACGGGATGTCCTCAGCCGGCGACGCGAACGCGGCCTACCTCGCCTCTCTCGGCGTGAGCATGCCGAGCGCCCCGCCCCGAACCGAGGCTCCCGCGCCGACCACAGGACCCCAGCCGATCGCGATGCCGAACGACTCGGGCCCGCTCGGGACCGCGCCTTCGACCGCCCGTGCCTTCCCGCAGGACGCGGAGCACATGCGCGAGCTCATGCCTGACAACCGCACCGAATTCGGTGCGCCGCTGCACCGCACCTGAGCATCGACCCAGGTGGTGCGGCCGGGCCGATGCCCGCTCGGATACAGCGCCTCAGATGAAGCGGACCGCGCCCTGGATCCGGGTGCGCAGCTCGAAGAGGTCCGTGCCGCCTGTTCCTACGCCCGGCACCCCCTCACGGATCACGTGCGCGAGCTGAGGTCGCGGGATCAGCAGAGCGCGGGCACCACGCACGGTGCCGAGGTCGACGACTCCCGGGGCATCCGACTCGGGGACGACGACGGCGATCGCGGAGAACTTGACGCGTGCCGCCCGCCCGAACGCGCGCGCACGCGCCGAGAGCTCTGCGACGGGCTTCGCTCCCCCGACGGCCGGCCCGATGAGCTCGGACCCCTTGATCTTCACCTCACCGCCCCAGTCCTCGCTCAGGACCGCCCACAGTCCGCTCTGGCCGAGCACGATGTGGTCGAGCTTGCCCGCGACCGTGCCGACGTCATGCCACACGGTGTAGCCGATGCCGAGTGTCGACAGGGCGCGCGCCGACTCCTCCTCGGCGATCGCGTTCGCGAGCAGATGCTTGATGTGCTGGGGAGCGGAGCGCACGACGGCGGGATCGTAGGGATTGGGGAGGGTGACTCCGCGCCCCGCCCATTCGCGCACTTCGTCGAGGTACCGCTCGCGATACCAGCCGCCGGGGTGGCCGCTCGATCGCGCCTGGGGACGCGTCCCGGTCGACGCACGCTCAGTGCGCGGAGCGTACGCAGCGGACGACATGGCCTCCGCACCGCGCGCACCGTTCGCGTCATAGGCGGCGCGTGCCGTGGGGGTGCCGATGAGCTCCCACGCTCGCTGCACGGCATGGAACTCCGCCGCGACCCCGCCTGCGTCGGGGTGCGTCTCCCGCAGGCGTCGACGGTACGCGCGTCGCAGCTCGTCCTCGCTCGCGGTCGCGGGAACACCCAGGATCTCGTACGGCGATGAGGAGAGCGGACTGTCGGGCACGATTCGATCGTAGGCGGAGTCGGCGACCGGCACGTGCGCGCCGTAGGCTCGAACAATGAACGCGCACGAGGAGCATGGGGTCCGCCGCCAGGCGAGCGTCGAGGTGCTGCGCGCTGAGGCGACGGAGGAGCTCAGCACTGTCGTCTTCGAACGCCTCCATGCGGGCGAGGATCCGTGGGAGTTCATGCAGGAGCTTCCGTCGGTCGATGAGCTCGTGGTGCTGACGTTGCGCGCCGAGCTCATCCATGCCGACAACGACCGGCGCCCCTCTGCCGAGGTCGACTACCGGATGCTGCGCCAGATCGCGCTCGCCTATCCGGATCTCAGCACGACGGTGTGGGCGATGCTCGACGCCGAGCCCACGAGCCGCCGGACCGCCTGATGCGGGCGCTCGCGCTCATCGAGTTCGACGAAGAGCACGCCGTGGCTTCCGGGCATCGGATGGCCGACCCCGACATCCCGCACCTGCGCGTCACCGACCTCGCCGCCACGCGCGGCGATGGCGTCTTCGAGACGGCCATGCTCGTCGAGGGGAGCGTGCACGCACTCGACGCTCACCTCGAGCGTCTCGCACAGTCGGCCCACGCGCTCGATCTCGCCACTGGGTCGTCCGACATCTGGCGAGCCGCTGTTCTTGCCGTCGCCGATGCGCTCACGCGCGGCGGCGTCCTGACAGGCTCGCTCAAGCTCGTGCTCAGCAGGGGCGTCGAAGGCAGCCGCGTCCCCACGGGGTGGGTCTATGGCTCCCCTGCCCCGGATGCCGCTCGCGTGCGCGCGGATGGCGTGCGGATCGCGTTGCTGGATCGCGGATACCGTCACGATGTCTCGGTGACGTCGCCGTGGCTGCTGACGGGCGCGAAGACGCTCAGCGCCGCTGTGCATCGCGCTGCGCAACGCGAGGCCGTCCGACGGGGTGCCGATGATGCGGTGTTCGTATCGAGTGACGGCTTTCTGCTCGAGGGGGCGTCATCCAGCCTTCTGCTGCTCCGGGGCACGCACTTCGTGACGCCGAGCGTCGAGCTCGGCATCCTCGCGGGCACGACGCAGGCCGACCTGTTCGCGTGGGCTGAGCAGTCCGGATTCACCACGGGCTACGAGCTGCTCACACCGGAGGATCTCGCGGCAGCTGACGCCGCCTGGCTCGTCTCCAGCGTCCGGGGCGCGGTGCCGATCCGTGCCGTCGACGGGGTCGAGCGCTCCATCGACGGCGTGCTCACCGCGAGCCTCGATGCTGCCTTGCGGGCGCGCGCGACCTGACACGACGAAGGACCCCGGGCAGCTACTCCGGGGCCCTTCTGTGTCGGTGAGGCCGCCCCCCGCGCGAGCTCTCGCGTCGGCGTTGGCCGCAGGGGTTCTGGTCCGTTGATGGAGCCGTTGCTCCGTCATCCCCGGACCTGCTCGTCGACGCTGCTGACGCTCGTCGGCACCGTCCGGTGAGCCCGTCCCCCGCTGCGGCTGCGACTGGTCTGACTCGGATCTCTCCGCCTGCATCCCGGGCCGCGCCCCATCGGTTGCAGTCGAAGATACTCAGAATCGAGGCGTCCGCAAGACGTGAAGTCTCGCGTGAGAGTTGAGCGCGTCGTTAAATGCGGGCGGCGGTGATGCTGTCCCACGATTCCACGTACCCCCGGTATCGGAATCGCGACTCTGACAGAATCACCGCCGCCTACTAGTCCCCCAACTAGTGTGAGCACCACGATAGGCGGGGCGTTCTGGGAACGCTCCCCCCACAACGGGGCTCACACCAGACCACGCGTTCTCCGCTACAGTCCCGCGACCGCGTCCGTGAGAATCGTGACGAGCGCTTCCAGCTGCACCGAACCCTCAGCCGCCTCGACGTTGTCGCCGTCGAGCGCACGAGCCGCCAGGCCCGCCTTGGAGTCGATGAGCTCGGCGATGCGACCGTCGATCGTCTGAGCGGCGATGATCCGCCACGCGGTGACCGGCAGCTCCTGACCGATGCGGTGCACGCGGTCGATCGCCTGCGTCTGCTCGGCGTTGGTCCAGCTGAGCTCCGCGAGCACGACGTTCGACGCCGCCTGCAGGTTCACGCCGACGCCGGCTGCGGTGAGCGAGCACACCGCGACCGCGACATCCGGATCGTTCTGGAACGCGTCGATCTCTGCCTGGCGCACCTTCGACGTCTGGTCGCCGCGGATCGAGATGGTGCGCAGACCCGCCTTCGCGAAGTGGGCTTCGGCAGCGTCCATGACGTCGATGTGCTTGGCGAAGAACACGACCTTGCCGACGTTGCGGGCGAGGTTGACGGTGTAGTCCGCAGCCGGCACAGCCTTGGCCTGACCGATGCGCCGCACCATGGTGAAGACGTTGTCTCCCGCCGACGACGACTGCTTCGACTCCTCGAACTCGGCAGCCGCGACGAGGCGGATGAGGTCCTCGTCGGCCGAGTCGGGGCGCGTCGAGCGCAGTCGGCGGTAGCGCTCGAGCAGGCGCGCCACAAGCGCACGCTCCGCGTCGCGGATGGAGCGACCTGCCTCGCCGTCGAGTTCGACGGGGATGTCCGCGATGCGGCGCGCAGGGATATCGGCCGCGACGTCGACCTTCTTGCGGCGCACGATGCCCATGTCGACGACGGCACGACGCGCGGCGGCGAAGAATCCCGGGTCGACCGGGGTGAGCTCCGTGTCCTCGAGCGCCTTCATGAGACCAGGCAGCGGCTTCTTCTCGTCGATCCAGCCGAGGAACTGCCAGATCATGCGGAAGTCCTCGATCTGGTTGATGAGAGGAGTTCCCGTGAGTGCGATGAGCAGCGGATCGGGATTGTGCTGGCGGATCGACTCGGAGAGCGCCTGCACGTGACGGGAGCGCTGCGAGTCCTTGTTCTTGATGAAGTGCGCTTCATCGACGATCATGCCGCGGAATCCGCGCATCTTCAGCCACTCCACGTGGCGGTCGAGGATCTCGTAGTTGACGACGACGATCTCGGCGAACGCGTCGACGTCATCGCCGTCGCCGTGGACGACGGTGACGCTGCGCTTGGGAGTCCACTTCTCGACCTCGCGCGCCCAGTTGACCTTGACGACGTTCGGCACGACGACGAGCAGCGGGTAGGCATGCGCGACATCAGCCGCGAGCAGCGCCTGCGCCGTCTTTCCGAGACCGGGCTCGTCCGCGAGAAGGTAGGTGCGGTGGCCGTGCCGTGCCGACTCGACGAACCGCGCCTGGTGGCGCATGAGCTCGATGCCGCCGGGCGTGGCGAGCGACGCCGTCTCGGGCAGCTCCATGGTCGCGGCTCCGCCGCCGGCCCCCACCTCGAACGCGCGGAACAGCGGCTCGATGAGCTCCCAGTTGTCGAGGTGACCCGAGCGCTCGACGGGCTTCTTCTGCGCATAGGCGTCGAAGTCCGGGGGCAGGAACGGATTCGACATCTGGTACTGGCGCACCGACTGCGGGATGACCTTGCGCTCTTCGGCGACAGGCTTCAGCTCCGGCTCGCTGACGACCACGAGGTCCTCGGGCGCGAGCGGGGTTCCCGCCTCGATGAGGATCGCGCGGCGCACCTCCTGGGCAGCCGTGCTGAGCGGTGCGGTGTCGGTGAGCAGCTGGATGAGGGAGGAGTCGCGCGCGGCCGTCTTGGCCATGATCGTCGCGATGCCGTCGAGGCGCGTGAGCTCCTTCGAACGCTCCGTCTCGCTCAGCTGCGTGTCGGCCTTGATGCGCGCGCGCTCCTCGCGCGCGAGCACGGCGACGACGCGATAGCGCATGCGGTTCGCGGGATTGACCTTGCCGCGCTCTGCGGCACTCTCGATGCCGCGCACGACGCGGGCGAGAACCGGGATGATGCCCGTCTCGTCCTGGTGGGCACGACGGCGCTGCTGTGCGGATCGGCTGCCCGCCGACTTGGTGCCGGAACGGGACTTCTGGCCGGATGTGGCCATCGTTCTCCTCGAGGGCTGTGCCCCATCACGACGCTGCGCGTCGCATGTTCGGTGGTCCGCCGCTGACTCGCGGACCGGATTCTCGGTGCAGATCGCTCCCGGTGATCCCCTGATCCCAGCTTGGCCGGTGGGGCGGTGAGCACCATCAGTCTAGCGCACGCGCGCCCTGAGGCAATGTCACGATGCGGGGCGGAGCGTGAGCCCCGCGCAACGCCCCGACGGCCGGGTGACGACTCAGCGGCGCGGCTCGTCCGCGGGGACAGGCGTCTTCACGAGGATGCCGGCGGCGATGAACACGGCGACTGCGGCGTAGTGCGCCCAGAGCCAGCCGACTCCGTCGAAGTCGAACTGGACGATCGGGTTCCAGGCGATGGCGATCGCCGCGAACAGGGGCGCCCACCACCACTGCTTGGCCTGGATCACGAACGTGAGGCAGATGAGGGCGAGCACCGCCGTCACCCACGACACGTACATGTACAGTTCCTGGCCGATGAGGGCGATGCCGACGAGCAGCACGATCGCCGCCAGCAGGCCGGGTGCGAGCACCATGCGACGGAATCCGGTGTCGCCGTAACGTTCGGCGGGACGTGCGCTGTTCACCTCCCCAGCGTATCGGCGCGTCCCTGAGCCTCCGCCCTCCCTAGGATCGGAGCATGACCGACCCGGCGATCGATCGCTTCCGCACGCTCCTGACTCACCCCACCTACTCGCATGAGGGGGCGTCCGGCCTCGAGGAGGTGTTCGCCGCGTTCCACGCCGACCTCGAACGGCTCTTCCCGCGCGTTCACGCGACCCTCGAGCGCGAGGTGATCGCCGGCCGCAGCCTGCTCTACCGCTGGAAGGGACGCGAGGAGGGCCAGCCCGCGGTGCTCATGGCGCACCAGGATGTCGTGACTGTCGACGATCCCGACCGCTGGACGCATCCGCCGTTCGCGGCGACCGTCACGGGCGACGGCGCCGAGGAGACCATCTGGGCGCGCGGCGCGCTGGACGACAAGGCGGCGCTCGTGGCGACGCTCGAGGCTGTCGAGGCGCACCTCGAAGCAGGCTTCGCGCCCCAGCACGACGTGTACCTCGCCTTCGGCCACGACGAGGAGGCGGGCGGCACGGGCGCCGCGGCGATCGTCGAGGTGCTGCGCGAGCGCGGCATCGAACCGTGGCTCGTGCTCGACGAGGGGGGTGCCGTCATGGATGGCATCCTGCCGGGCCTCGGCCCGACCGCTGTCGTCGGCCTCACCGAGAAGGGCGTGATGAACCTCGAGCTGCGGGTGCAGCAGAGCGGCGGGCACGCCGCGATCCCGCTGCCCGGAGGCTCGACCGCGGTGCTCGCGCGCGCCATTCTGCGCCTCGAGAACCAGCCCCAGAAGCCGCACCTCATCGAGCCGACCATCGAGCTGCTCGAAGCCCTCGGGCGGCGATTGGGAGGCGCCCAGGGCTGGGCTCTGCGCAACGCACGACGGTTCCCCGGGCTCCTCGCCTCCGTGCTTGCGAAGAAGAGCCCTCAGCTGGCGGCGATGACGCGCACCACGCGCGCGGTCACGCAGCTGCGCGGATCCTCGAGCCGGAACGTCGTGCCCGAGACGGCGACCGCGACGCTCAACGTGCGCATCCTGCCGGGTGAGACCGTCGAGTCGGCGCTCGCCGACATCCGCGCGGTGATCGACGACGAGACGGTCGAGACCCGCGTGCTCGAAGGGAATGACCCCGCTCCCGTGTCGCCCGCGTCAGGGCCCGCTTGGGAGGCGATCTCGGCGAGCATCGTCGATGCGTTCCCACACGCGTCCGTCGCGCCGTACGTCATGCTGCAGGCGAGCGATTCGCGGCACTTCGCCACGATCTCCGCCAACGTGTACCGCTTCCTGCCATTCGATCTGCGTCAGGACGAGCTGCAGTCGATCCACGGGATCGACGAGCGCATCCGCACCTCCACGTATCGCTCCTCGATCGCGTTCTTCGACGCGCTCATCAGCCGGCTCTGAGCATCGGAGCTCACGACGCTGCGACGGCCTCGCTGATCCAGCCCCCGAGCTTCGTGGGCTTGTCGGTGATGATGCCGTCGACCCCGAACTGCCGCGCCTCCTCCCAGCGGTGCGTGCTGTTGAGGGTGTAGACGAGCACGCCGAGCCCCGCCTCGTGCATGCGGTCGACGACGTCGGGGTCGTTCTGCAGCGAGTTGGGGGTCGTGAGGATCGCGATCGCCCCGTAGTAGGTCGTGAGGCCCACGGGGTCGCTCGGCAGGTCGCGCTTGATGATGACGCGCGGGAACGCGGGGGCCGCCTCGGCGAGGTAGGCGATCGTCGTGAGGTTGAAGCTCGCGAAGACGACGCGGTCCTGCACCCCGCGGGCGTACACGTCGATCGTGATGCGCTCGATGTCGTCGGCCACCCAGTGGCCTTTGAGTTCGAGGAGCGCCTTCTTGTCGGATGCGGAGAGCGCATCGAGGAACTCCTCGAGGGTCGGCACCGTCGTTCCCGCGAAGGCGGCGTCATACCAGGACCCGGCGTCGAGGGCACGGATCTGCTCGAGCGTGAGATCGGCGACAGCGCCCGTGCCGTTCGTCGTGCGCTCCACGGTCTCGTCGTGGAGGATGACCGCGTGCCGGTCGAGCGTGAGCTGCACATCGGCCTCCACGAACTCGAGGTTCGAGCGGAACGCGGAGTCGAAGGCGGGGAGCGTGTTCTCGGGCGCACGCGCACTGTCTCCTCGGTGCGCGGCGATGAAGGCGGGCTCGCCGGGAGCTCGGAGCGCGCCGATCATGTTGGTTGCGTAGACGCTCACCGCGTCGGGAACGAGGAGGAGCACGGTGACGAGGGAGAGCGTCGCAGTGGCGGCGGCGAATGCGCGCCGCACCGGATGCGTCACCATCTGCACGAATGCTCTACTTCCGTCGGGTTCTCCGCCTCATCGCGAAGTGACCCGACTGTAACACAAGCGTTACCGATCCGTTATGCGGCGGATCGGGGCGTCGGCCGGCTCAGTGTCGGTAGTGCCCCGTGGCCTTCGCCAGCAGCAACTGGGCCTGTCGCTCGTCAGCACGCTCCAGCTGAGCTGCGAGGCGCACCGCGGCCGGGCCGCGCACCGTGGTGACGACGCGACCGCCGCGGCGGATGAGGATCGCACCCGACGACGTCACGTGCGAGTCGAACGGATCCGATTCCAGCCGGCCACGGCGGTCGATCGCCATGTCAGATGAGGGACTTCGTGTGCCACACCGTCTTCGTCTCGGTGAACGCGAGAATGCGGTCGAGACTGCGCGGCGGCACGCCCGGCTCAGGGCGCAGCACGCGCATGAGCGTCTCAGCGGCGGCGATCTCGAGGTCGACCCAGTCGAGCGCTCCGGCGCCCAGCAGATCGATCGCGTTGACGTCGGCGTGCGAGGCTAGCCACGGAGCGATCTCCGCGGGCGAGCCGGTGAGCACATTCACCACTCCCCCGGGCACGTCGCTCGTCGCGAGCACCTCCGCGAGGCTGATCGCGGAGAGCGGGTGCGCCTCATCGGCGACCACGACCACAGCGTTCCCGGCGACGAGCGCCGGTGCCACGGCAGCCACGAGGCCGAGGAGGCTGGCCTCGCCCTGCGGAGCGATGATCGCGACGACGCCGGTCGGCTCCGGCACCGAGAGGTTGAAGTAGGGCCCAGCGACGGGGTTGCCCGAGCCCGCGACCTGGGCGTACTTATCGGCCCATCCGGCGTACCAGACCCACATGTCGATCGCGTCGTCCACCTGGCGCCCCGCGACGGCGGCCGAGACACCCTCGGACGCCGCGATCTCCTCCGCGAACTGCGCGCGACGGCCCTCGAGAACCTCGGCGATGCGGTAGAGCACCTGGCCCCGGTTGTACGCGGTCGCGCCTGCCCATCCGGAGACCGCTGCACGGGCCGCGACGACAGCGTCACGCGCATCCTTGCGGCTCGCGAGCGACGCGTTGGCGAGGAACGCGCCATCGGCCGAGAGCACCTCGTAGGTGCGGCCCGACTCGCTGCGCGGGAACTTGCCGCCGATGTAGAGCTTGTAGGTCTTGGGGATGCTGAGACGGCTCACTTGGCTGCTCCCTTGGTGTCGACGGCCGCGGGGCGCAGGTACGCGGCGAGACCCTGGCGGCCTCCCTCGCGACCGTAGCCGGACTCCTTGTAGCCGCCGAAGGGGCTCGCGGGGTCGAAGCGGTTGAACGTGTTGGCCCAGATGACGCCCGCGCGCAGCTTGTCGGCGACGGCGAGGATCTTCGATCCCTTGTCGCTCCAGATGCCGGCAGAGAGCCCGTAGGGCGTGTTGTTGGCCTTCGCGATGGCCTCGGCGGGCGTGCGGAAGGTCAGCACCGAGAGCACCGGTCCGAAGATCTCCTCGCGGGCGATCGTCGACGAGGTCGTCACGCCGGTGAAGATCGTGGGCGCGAACCAGAACCCGTTCTCGGGGATCTCGCACGGCGCGCTCCAGCGCTCAGCACCCTCCTGCTCGCCGATGTCGGTGAGGTGACGGATGCGGTCGAGCTGCGCGCGCGAGTTGATCGCGCCGACATCGGTGTTCTTGTCGAGCGGATCGCCAAGGCGCAGCGTCGAGAGGCGGTTCTTGAGGCGCTCCACCACCTCGTCGTGGATCGACTCCTGCACGAGGAGACGGCTGCCCGCGCAGCACACGTGACCCTGATTGAAGAAGATGCCGTTGACGATGCCCTCGACCGCCTGGTCGATGGGGGCGTCGTCGAAGACGATGTTGGCCGCTTTGCCGCCGAGCTCGAGCGTCACCTTCTTGTGGGTGCCCGCGGCCGCCTTCGCGATCTCGCGGCCCACCGCCGTGGAGCCCGTGAAGGCGAGCTTGTCGACATCCGGGTGCCGCATGAGCGCAGCACCCGTGGCACCGGCGCCCGTCACGATGTTGACGACACCGGCGGGCAGGTCGGCCTGCTGCAGGATCTCGGCGAACAGCATCGCGGTGAGCGGAGTCGTCTCGGCGGGCTTCAGCACGACCGTGTTGCCCGCTGCGAGTGCGGGGGCGATCTTCCACGCGAGCATGAGAAGCGGGAAGTTCCACGGAATGACCTGTGCGGCCACGCCGAGGGAGCGCGGGTTCGCGCCGAGACCCGCGTAGTCGAGCTTGTCGGCCCAGCCTGCGTAGTAGAAGAACCATGCGGCGACGAGCGGCACATCCACGTCGCGGCTCTCCTTGATGGGCTTGCCGTTGTCGAGCGACTCGGCGACCGCGAGCTCGCGCGCCCGTTCCTGCACGAGGCGTGCGATGCGGAAGAGGTACTTGCCGCGGTCCGAGCCCGACATCTTCGACCAGACCTTGGTGTGCGCACGACGGGCCGCAGCGACGGCCTCATCGATGTCTGTCTCGGATGCGATCGCGAACTCGGCGATCGTCTTCTCGGTGGCGGGCGAGATGCTGTGGAACGAACTGCCGGAGCCGTCACGGAACTCGCCGTCGACGAACAGGCCGTAGCTGTCCTTGAGGTGCAGCACCGAGGTGGATTCGGGTGCCGGCGCGTACTCGAGGAAGCCGCGTCCGTTGGTGGGAGTGATGTCCTTCATGACGTGGTCCTCAGTCGATCGTGACGTAGTCGGGGCCGGAGTAGTGGCCGGTGCGGAGCTTCTGACGCTGCAGCAGAACGTCGTTGAGCAGGCTGGACGCGCCGAAGCGGAAGAGGTGCGGCTGCAGCCACTGCTCCCCCACCGTCTCGGCGACCGTGACGAGGTACTTGACCGCATCTTTGGAGGTGCGGATGCCGCCCGCGGGCTTGACGCCCACATACTCGCCGGTGAGGCGGTGCCAGTCGCGCACGGCCTCGAGCATGAGCAGTGTGACGGGCAGTGTCGCAGCGGGCGACACCTTGCCGGTGGACGTCTTGATGAAGTCGCCGCCCGCGAGGATCGCGAGCCAGGAGGCGCGGCGCACGTTGTCGTAGGTGTTCAGTTCGCCCGTCTCGAGGATGACCTTGAGGCTCGCGAAGCTGCCGTCGGCACGGCGGCAGGCTTCCTTCACGGCCACGATCTCCTCGAAGACCTTGCCGTAGTTCCCTGCGAGGAACGCGCCGCGATCGATGACCATGTCGATCTCGTCGGCGCCGGCCTCGACCGCGTCGCGCGTGTCGATGAGCTTCACGGGCAGCGAAGCGCGACCCGACGGGAAGGCGGTCGAGACGGCCGCCACCGAGATGAGGCCGTCATCCGGATCGCCGTGCAGGGATCCGAGGGCGTCGACGGCGTGTCCGACCATGTCGTTGTAGACGCAGACCGCGGCCACGCGGGGCGTGGAGAGATCGGACGAGTCCGGAACCATGGCCTTCGCGACGAGCGAGCGCACCTTGCCGGGGGTGTCGGCGCCTTCGAGCGTCGTGAGGTCGATGAGCTCGATGATGCGATCGAGCGCCCACGCCTTCGAGGTGGTCTTGATGGAGCGTGTGCCGAGACCGGCTGCGCGCTGCTCGAGACCGACGGCATCGACGCCGCTCAGGCCCTCGAGATGCTGGCGGAGGCTGCGCTCCGTCAGATCGCCGCCGAGGAGGCGGACGGCGCGCTCGGCGGGAGCCAGCGCGTGCGGCTGCATGGTCATGAATCCTCCAGAAGTGCTCGAGCTGTCGATTCGTCGGTGATGAGAACGGTGCACAGACCGCTCATCACGACGGCTCGTGCGATGTCATGTTTCGCTGCACCGGCGACCACGAAGATCGAGGTGCTCGCCGCACGCAGCCGTTCGAGGCTGATCCCCACCGTACGCTCATCGAGCGCGGGATCGACGATGTTGCCGTTGGCATCGATGTATCGGCCGACGACGTCGCCGATGGCGCCCTTGCGGGCGAGTTCGCTGACATCCTCCGGCTGCAGGTAGCCGCTCTCGACGAGCGCCGACTTCTCGTCGCCGACTCCCGCGCTGAACAGGTAGGCGTTCGCGCCAGCCGCTCGTGCGAGCACCTCGGCGACGGTGCGGTCCGACTCGATCGCCTGCTTGGTAGCGAGGCGTTCGAGGATCGCCGGGCTCGGCAGCAGCAGCACGTGGCCGCGTCCGCGCTGGGCGATCGTCGAGGCGAGCGTCGCCGCGGTGCCTGGCCGACGATTGAGACTGACCCCGCCGTTGATCTGGTGACGCCGTTCGCCCAACCGTCGGGCAGGCGGTCGGCGACCTCGGTGAGTGTGCGACCCCAGCTCACGCCGAGCACACGCGGTACCGGTCGCAGGCTCGTGAGGTAGTCGGCGGCTGCCTGCGCGACGCGGCCGTGCACAGCCGTCTCGGAGTCCGGGTTGGGGACGACGACGGCATCCGAGAGGCCGAAACGCTCGCGCAGCTCGCGCTCGGTGGTGAGCCGGCGCGCGCGGGGGTGCACGATCTCGATGCGGACGATGCCGCGCTCGCGCGCCTGCGTCAGCATGCGCCCCGCTTTCCAGCGGGAGATGCCCAGCAGCGCACCGATCTCATCCTGCGTCTTGTTCTCGTCGTAGTAGAGCTCGGCGACACGCACAGACAGCAGCTCGTGGTCCATCGGTCCTCCTCCGTCGACGGTACCTCGCGCTCAGGCGCGTTGCACCGTTTGAGTAAGTCTGTGCTCATATGAGCAGCAGATGAGCGCTCGTATGCTCAAGCGGTTGCCGTGCGACGGACAGTCACATTGCGGTCGCCTGAACGCGGCACCCGCCGGACGGCGCACGCCTCAGCGAGTCAGAGCTCGTCGTCGACGAACCGCTCGCGCGCGAGCCACGCGGCGGCTGGCAGAAGGAGGATCGACATCGCGAGCATGACGGCGAGCGGCACATCCCAGTCCCCCGTCACGTCGTGCAGCACGCCCAGCGCGAACGGGCCGATCGCCCCGAGGATGTAGCCCACGGTCTGCACGAACCCCGAGAGTGCGACGGTCGTCGACGGGGTCCTCGATCGCAGATTGATGAGGACGAGCGCGAGTGGGAACAGCAGGCACCCGAGCCCGCTCGATGCCGCCCACACCCACGGCAGGAACGCCGGCGCCAGCAGGAGACCCAGCGCACCCGTCGTGAAGAACACGGCACCCAGCATCACCATCGCGGGTACAGCGCGGGGACGGCGCGACGCGAGGATGGGAACGAGGATCGCCGAGGGCAGGCCCATGATCGCGAAGATCGCGAGAATCTGACCCGCCGTCGCGGGGTCGACGCCCGCTCGGTCGATCACGATCGACGGAAGCCATGCGAACCCGGCATACGCGGTGAAGCTCGAGATTCCGAAGATCACGCCGAGCGCCCACGCGGTACGCGAGCGCGCCATGCGGGTGACCCCCGTCGCCGCCATCACACCCGTGCCCGATTCGGCCCCTGTCCGCAGTGCCGCGATCCACGGAACAGCGGCGATGAGCGCGATGATCACCCAGATGCCGAGCGACCAGCGCCATCCGAGTGCGTCCGCGACGGGCACAGCGAGGAGCGCGGGCGCCGCCGTGGAGATCGACAGGACCGCCGCGTACAGCGCTGTGAGCAGACCGATGCGATCCGGGAAGTAGCGACGCACAAGCGACGGCAGCAGCACGTTGCCCACGCCGACACCCGCGAGCGTCACGAGCGTCGTGACGGCGAGCGCGGTCGAGTCGCCGACGAGCGCGCGGCCGAGATGCCCGACGACCATGGTCACGAGCGATGCGAACACCGTGCGTTCGAGGCCGAACCGCCGCGCGAGCCACGGCGCCAGGAACCCGCTCGCCGCGAACGCCACAGGAGGCGCGGCGCCGATGAGACCCAGCACCACCGGATCCAGCGCGATCTCGCCGCCGATCTGGTCGAGGATCGGCGACAGCGCGGCGACAGGGGTGCGGAGACTGAGCGCGATGAGCAGGATGCCGATGAACGCTGCGAGGCGTCCGCTCCACACGCGTTCGGTCACAGCGCCTCGGAGAGGATGCGCCGCGCCGCGTCGGCGTCGGCGCGGATCGCCGCGATGAGCTCATCGAGGGAGTCGAACTTCTCCATCCCTCGCACGTAGTCGACGAATGCGAGCTCGATCTCGCGGTCGTAGAGATCCAGATCGACATCCAGCAGGTGCGCCTCGGCCTGATGCTGAGGGACCCCGTCGAATGTCGGGTTGTTGCCGATCGACACGGCCGCCGGGTGCCGCACGCCGTCGATGGTCGCCCACGCGGCGTACACGCCGTCTGCAGGCAGGAGCCCTTCCAGGCGACGCGGGTCCAGGTTCGCTGTGGGGTAGCCGAGTTCCCGCCCCCGCTTCTCGCCGTGGATCACGACCGAGCGCACCGTGTGCGGGCGGCCCAGGATGCGCGCCGCCTCAGCCACGCGTCCGTCGCCGAGCGCCTCGCGCACCCACGTCGACGACGCGCGACGCTCACCCTCGCCCACCGCGGCGGCATCCGCCCGCACATCGTCGATGAGCACGACCTCGATGTCGGGCATGCGACGCAGCAGGGCGATATCCCCCGCGCCCTTGCGTCCGAAGCGGAAATCGGAGCCTGCGAGCACAACGCGTGCGCCGAGTCGCTCGATGAGCACCCGACGCACGAACTCCTCCGGCTCGAGATCGGCGAGCTCGCGATCGAAGCACAGCATGAGGGTCGCATCGACACCCGACTGCTCGAGCAGCTCGCGCTGCTGTTGGACGCTCACGACCGACGACGGCGCGATGGCGGGGTTGAGGACCGTCAGCGGGTGCCGGTCGAAGGTGACGACCGCGGAGGAGAGGCCGCGCTCACGCGCCACCTCGACGAGTTGGGCGAGCACGGCGCGATGACCGCGATGCACACCATCGAACTTCCCGACGGTGATGACGCTCGGCCCCCATCCGTCCGGAACAGCTCCCAGCCCGTCGAAGAACTCCATCAGACCGCGGCGGCCGTCTTCTGGAGGTGGCGCAGCCACACGATGCCGAGCACAGGAAGAACGAGCGGGATGAACAGGTACCCGGCCCCGAACACGCTCCATACGGTCGACTGCCCGCCGAACGCGCTCGCGCCTTCGAGCCCGAGGAGCGCTGGGGCGAAGACCGAGACCGAGCCGATGACGAGAACACCGACGAGCTCGAAGGTGATCGTGGCCCACGCGACGCGCGTCCACCCGAAGGCGAGCGCGAGCGTCGCGGCGACGTACACGACGGCGGCGACGGCCGACAGGCTGTAGGCGATCGGCGACTCGTCGAAGCGGTCGATGATCTGGAACATCGACCGGCCGAGGGCCGCGAACGCGAGGATGCCGTAGACGGCGACGAGCACGCGGCCGGCACCGCGGGCATGAGTGGTTCGGGTTGCGGACATCGCCTTCCAGACTATCGCGCGGGAACGGGACGCTCCGCCGTGACGTCGCCCCGCGTCAGCCGAGCTGGACGGTCCAGATCTGCTGCAGGCGCCACAGCATCACCGCGATCGCGAGAGCAGCGGTGCCGAGCACCACGTTCGACCAGCGGTTGCGCTCGACGAGCGCCCAGAAGATCGCGAGCGGCGGGATGAGCACCGCCGCGATGAGGTACATCCACGCCTCGAGCGGGTTGCCGGTGGGCGGGTTGCCGGCACCGGGAGCGGCGATCATCACGACCACCTGCGCGATGAGCAGCAGCTCGACGAGCACGAGCGACAGCACCGTGATGTCGTTCGGCGGACGCTTCGCGAGCCCCAGGATGATCGCAAGCAGGCCAGCCACGACCGCGACGACCATCTGGACGACGGTGAACTCGACGATCACGAGAGAACCTCCTGGGTGGGAAGACCGAGCAGCACGCGCGCACGCCCGCGTCGCATCTCGATGAGGGCGGCGAGGCGCCCGGTCGGGGTGACGGCCGCAGCGAGGTCGACGTCGGGGTGATCGATTTCGATCCGCTTGCCGTGCGCGATGTCCGTCGTCTGCTCGTCGGTGAGCGAGATGGTCGGGAAGAGGCGCCCGGCGACCTCGGCCGGTGCGAGCAGACGGGACTCCCCGTCGAACGCCGCAGCAGCCTCGGGCTCATTGCGCGGGTCGGGCAGCACCGCGCCGTCGGTCACCGCGAACGGTCCGACGAGGGTGCGGCGCAGCGCCGTGAGATGCCCGCCGACGCCGAGGGAGGCGCCGAGGTCGCGGGCGAGGGCGCGGATGTAGGTGCCGGAGCTGCAGGCGACGCGCACGTCCACGTCCATCGTCTCGCCTTCGCGACGGATGTCGAGGATGTCGAAGGCGCGGATGGTCACGGGGCGCGCGGTGAGCACGACCTCATCACCCGATCGCGCGAGATCGTACGCGCGCCGCCCGTCGATCTTGATGGCACTGAAGGAGCTCGGCACCTGCTCGATGGGGCCGGTGAGCGCATCGATGCCCGCACGGATCGCGTCCTCGCCGACGTGCGATGCGTCGGCGACGGCGATCGTCGCACCCTCGGCATCGTCGGTATCGGTCGCGACACCGAGGCGGATCGTGGCGGTGTACTCCTTGTCGAGGCCCACCAGATAGGTGAGCAGCCTCGTGGAGCTGTCGACCCCGAGGAGCAGGAGCCCCGTCGCCATCGGGTCGAGAGTTCCGGCGTGCCCCACTTTCCGGGTGCCGAGAAGCCGTCGGGCGCGCGCCACGACATCGTGGCTCGTGACGCCCTGGGGCTTGTCGACGAGCAGGAGTCCGCTGGTCATCCCTGGAAGTCTATCGAGACGATCCGGGCCGTCCCGCCGACGTAGGCTCGTCGCATGCGAATCGGCGTCATCGGGGCGGGAGCGGTCGGCGGCACCCTGGCGGCGCTGCTCGCGCTCAAGGGGCACGATGTGGAGATCACCGCTCGCGGGGCCCACCTCGACCAGATCCGTGCGAACGGCCTGCGCTTCGACGGTGCCTGGGGCGACCACATCGTCCGACTGCGGGCGAACCCGCTGCTCACCGCGCGTCCCGACCTCGCGATCATCGCGACGAAGGTGCACGATGCGGCCACCGCTCTCGCGGCGAACGCCGTGCGCCTCGACGGCGTGCCCGTGCTCACCGTGCAGAACGGCCTCGGCGGCCTGCGGGTGGCTCACGAGGAGCTGCCAGCGTCGCCGCTTCTGGGTGGGCTCGCGCTCTTCGCGGCCTCGCACCTCGAACCCGGGCGCGTGACCGTCACAGCGGCGCTCCCCACCCTCCTCGGCGCGGGCCCCGGATGCGATCGCGAGCTGTTCGAGCGCATCGCGGGGGTGCTCGGCGACGCGTTCCCCATCGAGCGCACCGACGACATCACGGGCGCCCAGTGGACGAAGCTCCTCATCAACCACGTCAATGCGCTGCCCGCGATCACAGGGATGTCGGTGCAGGAGGTCATCGCACATCGCGGACTCCGGCGGATCATGACCGCGAGCATGCGCGAGACGGTGCGGATCGCCGAGGGCATCGGCGTGCGCTTCGTGCGTGTCAACGGAGTCTCGGGCGCCGTGCTCGGCCTCGTCGGGCGTCTGCCGCTCTCAGTCGGCCAGCTCTTCCCGCGGGTTCTCGCGAAGCGGCTCGGGGCCGTGCCCAATCCGGGGTCGACGCTGCAGAGCATGCGCCGCGGTCAGCTCACCGAGATCGACTTCCTGAACGGCGCGGTCGTCGCGGCAGCGGCCGAGGCCGGAATCGAGGCGCCCATCAACGCCGCGATCGTCGCGCTCGTGCACGAGGTGGAGGGCACGCGCGAGTATCTCTCCCCCGCCGAGGTCATGCTGCGCATCCCCGCCTGAGCGTGCGCGGCTGGGAGTCGTTCAGCGGCGCCGCGGCACGGCGCACCAATCGGCGAAGCGCCGCACCGGATGCAGCGGGTCGGATACATCGATGATCACGTCGGATCGACGCGGCGGGTCGACCTCGCGCAGGTAGCGACGCAGCTGAGGGTCGTCGGGGTCGGGATCGGTCGTCGAGGTCGCCCACACCGAGATGCTCCACACGTCGACGATCCCCGGCGCATGCAGTCCCGTGCCGTGTGCCACGAGAACCGCATCCGCAGGCATGTCGGCATCGGTGCGGAACGCGGGCAGGATGAGTGCGAGGAACGCGTCTGCGGACCGGTCGTCCGGGATCCCGATGCGCGAGACCGCGAGACCTCTCGCCTCGAACTCTTCGGCGACGGCTTCGACGAGCGGCATGACGTCGTCGCCCGGCAGCGCGTCGACCGCGAAGGTCGTGCGGCCGTGCGGGTAGTTGTGTCGGAACTCGTCGACGAGGTCCGAGGCGAGGCGCACGAGGTCATCCGTCATGACCCCAGGGTAGGCCTGAACGCCGTAGCGTGGTGGGGTGACGGATCTCGGAAGGCGCATCGCCGAATGGTTCGCCGCCGGACATCGCCCGCTCCCCTGGCGCGCGCCGGGTTTCCCCGCGTGGGGTGTGCTCGTCTCGGAGTTCATGCTGCAGCAGACGCCCGTCGCGCGCGTGATCCCGCGGCTGGAGGAATGGCTCGCGCGGTGGCCGACGCCCGCCGATCTCGCGGCGGTGCCGCCGGGCGAGGCGGTGCGCGCATGGGATCGACTCGGCTATCCGCGCCGTGCCCTCAACCTGCACGCCGCCGCCACCGCGATCACAGAGCAGCACGGCGGCGAGGTGCCTGCGGATGTCGACGCGCTGCTCGCGCTCCCGGGCGTCGGGCCGTACACAGCGCGCGCCGTGGCCGCTTTCGCCTACGGCGTGCGCACCCCCGTGGTCGACATCAACGTGCGCCGGGTACTCGCCCGCGCGGTTCGGGGTGTGGGCGAACCGGGGCCCGCACGCGTGCGCGAGGAGCTCGCGCTCATGGAGTCGCTGCTGCCCGAAGATCCGCCGGACGCACGACTCGCGAATGCGGGAGCGATGGAGCTCGGGCAGGTCGTGTGCACGGCGCGCAGCCCCCGCTGCGATGAGTGCCCCATCGCCGACCTCTGTGCCTGGCGCGCCGCCGGATATCCGGCCTACACGGGCCCCGCAGCTCCCAAGCAGAAGCCGTACGCGGGATCCGATCGCGAGGTGCGCGGGCGCATCATGGGCGAGCTGCGCGCGAGCGAGCTGCCTGTCACGGCAACACGCATCGACGAGCTCTGGCCCGACGATGCGCAGCGCTCGCGCGCCCTTGCGGGGCTCCTCGCCGACCGCCTCGTGGTCGCCATCGGCGACGGCTACGCGCTTCCCGTCGACTGACGCATCACGCGCTCAGTCGAGAAGGCGCTCGGCCAGCAGCTCCAGGGTGCGCTCGCGGGCGGGCATCCGATCCACGGGGTCTGATTCGCGCATCCCCGCACTCGGCGACACCATGACCTCGTCCACCCCGAAGCGGGCCGCGAGTTCGCGGATGCGGGAGGCTGCGGCGTCCGGTGCGTCGACGATCCAGCGCTCGAGCATCATGTCGATCGCGTGGCGCGAGGCGACGTCGAGCTCGGGCAGTGCGGCCGCCGCCGCCTCCACCGTGTCGAGGGCATGCAGCGGCTTACCCGTGCGCAGGCGCGCCATGTTCTGCAGCGACGGCTGCGCGAGCGCGAGCGCCTCGTCAGTGGTCGGCGCCGCGACCGCGTTGACGGTCAGGAACGTGCGAGGCGAGTCGAGCACCTCCGACGCCCGGAACTCGCGGCGGTAGATCTCGAGCGCACGCTCGGTGCCCTCCCCCGAGAAGTGGTGGGCGAAGACATACGGGAGCCCCTGCGCCGCGGCGAGGTGCGCCGAGTAGTCGGACGAGCCGAGCACCCACATCTCAGGCGCCCCGACGGCCGCCGGTGTCGCCCGCACCTCGTACTCCTGCGGGCCGCTGGGACCGCGCAGCGACAGTCGGGCCACCCCGCCGACGAGTGCACGGATGTCGTCGAGGTGATCGGGGAAGCGGTCCACATCGCTCGTGGCGCCGCTCGAACGAAGGAGCGCCGTGATCACACCGTCGGAGCCGGGCGCACGACCCACGCCGAGATCGATGCGTCCCGGCGCGATCGCCTCGAGCGCCGCGAACTGCTCCGCGACGACGAAGGGCGCGTGGTTGGGCAGCATGACACCGCCGGAGCCGATGCGCATGCGCGACGTGCGCGATGCGGCGGCTGCGATGAGCACAGGCGGGGTGGTCGAGGCGACCGAGGGCATGTTGTGGTGCTCGGCGAACCAGTATCGGGTCACTCCGAGCTGCTCGGCACGCGCCACGAGCGCCAGCGAGGCTGCGACCGCATCCGCGGAGGTCTGTCGAGCGGAGACGGGGATGAGGTCGAGGACAGACAGCTGCACGAGATACGACAAC
Source organism: Salinibacterium sp. ZJ70 (assembly GCF_011751865.2). Lineage (GTDB taxonomy): Bacteria > Actinomycetota > Actinomycetes > Actinomycetales > Microbacteriaceae > Homoserinibacter. The sequence goes on from NZ_CP061770.1 coordinate 1,714,635, forward strand.
GCGCCCGCACCCCCGGAGATTCCCAGGGTGCGGGCGCGAACGTCGAGGAGATCAGTCCTCGTCGTCGTCTTCGTCGAACTCGCGCGGCTTCACGTACGGGTCGGCGTCGCCGGCGTACTGCGCGGTCTGCGCGAGACGCTGCGCCTCCTCGTCGCGCTCTGCGGCTTCCCGCAGGAGCGCCGAGATCTGCATCGCGTTCTCGGGCACGGCGTCCGCGATGAACTCGAGCGACGGCGTCAGACGCGTGTTGAGGTTGCGACCGAGCTCCGTGCGGAGCATGCCGGTCGCTGCCTTGAGCGCCTTCGCCGAATCCGCGCGCTCCTCGTCGGAGCCGTAGACCGTGTAGAAGACGCTCGCGTGCTGCAGGTCGCCCGTGACACGAACATCCGTGATCGTCACGAAGCCGAGCCGCGGGTCGCGCAGACCCCGCTCGAGGCGCTTCGCGATGATCTCGCGGATGCGGTCGGCCAGCTTCGCGGCGCGGGGGTTCTCACCCATCATCGCCTCCTTTCACCGGCGTGAGCCGGATATCGGACCGGGCCCGGAGCGCATCACGCGATCCGGGCCCGGTGCACGCGGACTCAGCCGCGCGGCTTCTCGACCATCTCGATCGTCTCGATCTCGTCGCCGATCTGGATGTCGTTGAACTTGCCGAGGCCGATACCGGCTTCGAAGTCCGTCTTGACCTCGGTGACGTCGTCCTTGAAGCGACGCAGCGACTCGATGGCGAGGTTGTCTCCCACCACGACGCCGTCACGGATGACGCGCGCCTTCGAGTTGCGGGTGATCGTTCCGCTGCGGACGATGACACCGGCGATGTTGCCGAACTTGGAGGAGCGGAACACCTCGCGGATCTCGGCGACACCCGACTGCTTCTCCTCGTACTCGGGCTTGAGCATGCCCTTGAGCGAGGCCTCGATGTCATCGAGGGCGTTGTAGATGACGCTGTAGAAGCGCACGTCGATGCCTTCGCGTGCCGCACGCTCGCGGGCCTTGACGTCCGGGCGGACGTTGAAGCCGATGACGATCGCGTTGTCGATCGTCGCGAGGTCGATGTCCGACTCCGTGACGGCACCGACACCACGGTGCAGGATGCGCAGCTGGACGCTGTCGTCGACCTCGATCTTGAGGAGCGATTCCTCGAGGGCCTCGACGGCACCCGAGACATCACCCTTGATGATGAGGTTGAGCGACTCGACCTTGCCCTCTTCGAGTGCACGGGTGAAGTCCTCGAGCGAGATGCGCTTGCGGGCCTTGGCCAGCTGAGCGTTGCGCTCGACGGCTTCGCGCTTCTCAGCGATCTGACGAGCCATGCGGTCGTCCTCGGTGACGAGGAACGTGTCGCCCGCGCGGGGCACCGACGACAGACCCTGAACCTGGACCGGACGCGAGGGCCATGCCTCTTCGACCGATTCGCCGTTCTCGTCGTGCATCGCACGCACACGGCCATAGGCCGTGCCCGCGACGATCGAGTCTCCGACGCGGAGCGTTCCCGACTGGATGAGCACGGTCGCAACCGCACCGCGTCCCTTGTCGAGCTTCGCTTCGATCGCGACACCGCGGGCGTCCTTGTTGGGGTTCGCACGCAGGTCGAGACCGGCGTCGGCTGTGAGCAGCACGGCGTCGAGCAGTTCGGTGATGCCGATGTTGTTCAGCGCCGAGACGTCGATGAACATCGTCTCGCCGCCGTACTCCTCGGCGACGAGGCCGAATTCGGTGAGCTGCTGGCGGACCTTGGCGGGGTTCGCGCCGTCCTTGTCGATCTTGTTGACCGCGACGACGATCGGCACACCGGCGGCCTGGGCGTGGTTGAGCGCCTCCACCGTCTGGGGCATGATGCCGTCGTCCGCGGCGACCACGAGGATCGCGAGGTCGGTGACCTGCGCACCACGAGCACGCATGGCGGTGAACGCCTCGTGACCCGGGGTGTCGATGAACGTGATGGCGCGCTCGATGCCCTCGTGCTCGGTCCAGACCTGGTAGGCACCGATGTGCTGGGTGATGCCACCGGCTTCGCCCGCACCGACGTTCGCCTTGCGGATCGCGTCGAGGAGCTTCGTCTTTCCGTGGTCGACGTGACCCATGACGGTGACGACCGGCGGACGGATCTCGAGTTCCTCGTCCGACTCGTCCTCGAGCTCCTGCTCGAGGTCGAGGCCGAAGCCCTCGAGGAGCTCCTTGTCCTCATCCTCAGGGCTCACGACCTGGATGTTGTAGCCGAGCTCCTCACCGAGGATCCTGAAGGTCGCCTCGTCGAGCGACTCGGTCGCCGTCGCCATCTCACCGAGGTGGAAGAGCGCGGTGACGAGGGCTCCGGGCTGCACCGAGAAGCCGGTCAGCGTCTCGAGCTTGTCGGCGAGATCCGAGATCGATGCACCACGACGCATGCGGATGACACGCGAGCCATCGCCACGGGGGATGCTGACGCCGCCGAGCTGCGGGGCATCCCGCATCTCGAATTCGGCGCGCTTCGTCCGCTTCGACTTACGTGCACGCGACTTGCCGCCGCCCTTGCCGAAGGCACCAGCGGTGCCACCACCGGGTCCACGGCCACGGCCACCGCCGCCACCGGGACGACCGGCGAAGCCGCCGCCACCAGCGGGACGCTGGAAGCCGCCGCCACCACCGGCACCGCCGGGACGGCCGGGGCCGCCGGGGCGCTGCTGGAACGGAGCGCCGGGACGCGGAGCACCCGGACGCGGAGCACCCGGACGCGGAGCACCCGGACGCGGAGCACCCGGACGCGGAGCACCGGGACGCGGTGCCGCGGGACGCGGGATGGCGCCGCCGCCGGGACGCGGCATGCCCTGAGTCGACGAGAAGGGGTTGTTCCCCGGACGCGGAGCGCCGGGACGCGCCATGCCCTGGCTGGGCGCGTAGGGGTTGTTGCCGGGGCGCGGGGCACCGGGCGCCGGGCCAGCGGGACGCGGAGCCGCGGGGGCTCCGGGCGTCGGACGCTCGGCGGCAGGCTCCTCAGCGGCGGCTGCGGGCGCAGGCTGCTGCTCCGCGGGTGCGGGTGCGGGAGCGGGCGCCGGAGCCTCGGCCTCAGGGGCGGGTGCCGGTGCGGGCGCGGGTGCGGGCTTCGCCGCGGCGGGCTTGGGGCCCGGCTTCGGCTTGGCGGCTGCGGGCGCTTCGGCGGCGGGCGCTGAGGCCACACCGTCGGCCTGCAGGGCCGCCTTCAGGCGTCGCGCCACAGGGGGCGCGATGCTGCTGGATGCGCTCTTCACAAACTCGCCCATGTCTTTGAGCTTGTCGAGAGCGATCTTCGAGTCGATGCCGAGTTCGGCAGCGACTTCGTGAACTCGTGGGTTGGCCACAATTCTCCTGATTCCGGATCCCCTCCGGACAGGAGAGGACGCTAAAGGGTGAGGGAACTCATTTCGAGTTGCTCATTAGTTGTCCATGTGCCGTTCAGTCCATTCACTGAGGTCTGACGTATCGGTGATGGCGGTGCGCAGAGCACGCCCGAAGGCGCCTCGCCGCACTGCCGTGGAGATGCATCCGCTGTGCGGATGAACCCATGATCCCCTGCCGGGAAGTCGCGCCGCAGTATCGACTACGACCCGTCCGTCGCGCGCGACGATCCTCATGAGTGAGGATCGGGGGACGCGCTGCCGGCAACCCAGGCAGGTTCTGACAGGACCCATCCTACTCCCTCTTTGAGGAAAGCCTCTGACCGCGTGTCGCGTCAGGACTCCATCACCGAGTCGGGCTGGATATCGATGCGCGCGCCGGTGAGCTTTGCGGCCAGGCGGGCGTTCTGGCCCTCCTTGCCGATCGCGAGCGACAGCTGGTAGTCGGGGACGAGCGCGCGCACGGCCCTCGTCGCCTCGTCGACGACGAATGCGCTCGACACCTTCGCCGGGCTCAGCGCGCTCGCGACGAACGTCGCGAGGTCGGGCGACCAGTCGACGATGTCGATCTTCTCGTCGTTCAGCTCGTTCGTGACGGCGCGCACGCGCGCACCGAGCTCGCCGATGCAGGCGCCCTTCGCGTTGATGCCGGGCTCGGTCGCGCGCACGGCGATCTTGGTGCGGTGGCCGGCCTCGCGGGCAAGCGACGCGATCTCGACCGTGCCGGCCGCGATCTCCGGCACCTCGAGCGCGAAGAGCTTGCGCACGAGACCCGGGTGGGTGCGGCTGACGGTGATCGACGGGCCCTTGAGGCCCTTGGCGACACTCGTGACGTAGACGCGGATGCGGGAACCGTGGCGGTACTCCTCGCCGGGAACCTGCTCCTCGGGCGGGAGGATCGCCTCGACGGTGCCGAGGTCGACGTGCACCATGCGCGGGTTCGGCCCCTGCTGGATGACGCCCGCGACGATGTCGCCCTCACGGCTGCGGAACTCGCCGAGCACCTTGTCGTCGCCGATGTCGCGCAGCCGCTGGTTGATGACCTGCTTCGCAGCGAACGCGGCGATGCGGCCGAAGTCCTCGGGGCTGTCGACAGCCTCGCCGATGACATTGCCCTCGTCGTCGAGCTCGGGCACGAAGATGTCCACATGACCGTTCTTGCGGTCCAGCTCGGCGCGAGCGCCCTCCTCGGGGCTCTGCCCCGTGTGCTTCAGATAGGCGGTGAGAATCGCCTGCTCGATGATGCGCACGAGCTCATCGAAGGGGATCTCTCGCTCGCGTTCCATGAGCCGCAGTACGGCGAGGTCGATGTCCACGTCAGCCTCCGATATTCAGATCTCGTGCGACGCCACACTCTGCGCCGCAACCGCCAACTCTACCCGAGCCCCGAGGGTTGTGTGCGCCGCTAGCCTGAGCGCCGTGCGTCGTCTGCTCTGGATTCTGATTCCGTCCGTCCTCGTGCTCGCCGTCGCGGGAGTCGTCACCGCGATCGTCCTGTCGACGTTCCCCGGGGGATCCGCCGACGAGGGATCGGGTGCGGGCTCGAACCCCGGCGCCGCGCGCGAGATGGACGACGACGACTTCGGCACCGTCCTCGTGTACGACGTGCTCGACGACGGCAGCCTCTCCCCCGAGCCCGACGGGCTCGCGCTCGAGATCTGGGAGATGTTCTCGCGCATCGCGAGCACCGAGTTCCTCGCCGAAGGCATGCTCGAGTACCACGTCGGCGATTCGACCGAGAGCGACACGATGGCGTTCGTCTCCCAGGCCGACGACCCGAGCCTCTGGATCCTCGGCGCCAACCTTGCCACGAGCGACGACCGCGACGAGCTTCTCGCCACCCTCATCCACGAGTACGCGCACATCCTGTTCCTCTCGACCGATCAGATCGACCTCGAAGGCGAATGCGACGCCGACGTCGTGCTGTGGGAGGGCTGCCCAGTCGACGGCGCCGTCGTCGCCGACTTCCGCGAGCAGTTCTGGAGCGCCTACGACGACGCACCGCCCGCCGACAACACGGACAGCGATATCGCGTACGACTTCTACCTCGCGCACGAGGACGACTTCGTGAGCGACTACGCCGCCACCAACCCCATCGAGGACGCAGCCGAGACCTTCACCACATTCGTGCTCGAAGAGCGGCCCGCCGCCGACAGCACGATCGCGCAGAAGATCGGCTTCTTCTGGGATCACGCGTGGCTCGTGGAGATCCGCGAGCACATCCGCGCCGAGTTCTCGGGCGAGCACGGCCTGCCGTGACCCGCGACGCACGACTCGGCGGAAACGTTGGGTCGCATGCGCAGACCCCCGGAAGCCAGACTGTCGTCATGTCCGACGACCACGCCGCCTTCGAGGCCGTCTACCTGCGGCACCTGCCCGCCGTCAGCGCCTACCTCGCCCGCCGTGTCGCGCGCGACGACGTGGAGGACCTCGCCGCCGACGCGTTCGCGATCGCGTGGCGCCGACGCGACACGGTGACACCGGGTGAGGAGCTGCCCTGGCTGTACCGCATCGCGTCGTACCAGGTGGCGAACCACCGCCGCCGCCTCGCATCGCGCACCAGCGTGCTCGGCTTCCTGAGCGCGCCCGACTCCGCCCCCGCCGCCGACGCCGCATTCGACGGCGACCCGCACCTCGCCGCCGCGTGGGCATCGCTCCCTGCGGGCCAGCGCGAGATCCTCGCACTCGTCGTCCTCGACGACCTCGCCGTCGGCGACGCCGCGATCGCGCTCGGCATCACCGCGAACGCCGCGAGCATCCGCCTGCACCGCGCCAAGAAGGCGCTCGTCTCCGCGCTGGGCGAGAACCGCACGGATATCGCCGCCGGACCGGATGAAAGATCCGCCACACCCGCGACATAGACAGGGTATGAACAGCTTCCAGGACGACGCAGAGTCCCGACTCCGTCGCGCGGCCTCACCGGTCGACGCGCCCGCTCTCGACCCGGCCATCGTGTCCGGCGCTGCAGAGCGCCCCGCCCCGCGGCTCGTGCGCCACGGTCGCGCCACCCGCGTGGCGGCCGTATCCGCGACCGCTCTCGCCGCGGTCACCGCCGGCGCACTCGTGCTCGCCAATCCCTTCGCCCCGCAGGCGCCGCTGTTCCTCGCGGCCAGCTCCGCCGGTGGTGCAGCCGAGGCATCGAGCCTCGCCGCCGACGCGCGCATGATGGTGTGGGTCGACTACCGCTACGAAGCGGGGGCCGGCCTCAGCACCGATGGCGGACGCGGTTCCGTGTACGAGCTGCGCCGCGCGGGCACCCCGCAGTCGGTCCTCGGTTCGGTCGCCGAACGCCTCGGCGTGGACGGCGACGTCGTCGAATCCGAGTGGTCGAGTGCGGAATACCCCGTCTACCTCGTCGGATCGGATGACGGCACCGCGCCGTCGGTCACGCTCAGCTGGTCGGGCGTCGGCGAGTGGTGGTACAGCGACCCGGCGGCCTACCCCGAGCCCGTGTGCACCACGGTGCCCGTCGAGGGAGGTGTCGACGGCGAGAGCTACGAAGCGTGCGCGACGCCTGAGGTTCCCGCATCGGAGTCGCTCGCGCCGAGCGCCGACGAGGCGAAGCGCCTGGCGGCGGAGCTCTTCGACGTCGGCCCCGGAGCTGTGACCGTCACCGAAGACCCGTGGCAGACCACCGCATCCGTGCACCTCGCCGTCGACGGGCAGGCCACCGCGCTCGTCGAGACCGTGGCCTGGACGACCACGGGACGGATCGCCTGGGCGTCCGGCCACTCGTTCGAGGTCGTCGAGCGCGGCGCGTTCGACACCGTCTCTCCCGCCGCCGGCGTCGAACGGCTCGCCGACGGACGCTGGTACGGTGCGGCGGGGCCCGACTTCCAGGGCGGCATGGTGGCGTTCGCCGCCGAGTCGATGATGCGCGGCGCCGAGAGCGGCGCTGGCGAGGACGGCTCCGCTGATGAGCCGATCATCGACGAGCCGATCGTCGAGCCCGGCCTCGTCCCCGACGAGGCACCCGAGCCCGAGGTCGTGCACGTGACGCTCGAGAGCGCGACGGCCACTCTCCTGCTCATGTGGGACGCCGACGGCAACGCCTGGCTCGTCCCCGGCTACGCCTACGAGAACCCGGATGGCAGCTTCTGGCACACCGCGGTGTCGCTCGTCGAGGGCGTCATCGCCCTCCCCGAGCCCCTCGAGGTCGAGCCGCTCCCGGCGGACATCGACTAGCAGTCCCTGCAGGGGGCGGGGGCCGTGCGAACCGAGATCATGTCCGGATGGCCCCCGTCGCACGTGGGAACGCCAACATCCACCACCACCACCACCACCACCACCACATCATCGATGCTCTCCCCCACTCCGCACGATCCGCGCTCGACGTGGGAACCGGCGACGGGCTGCTCGCCGCCGAGCTGCGCGAGCGAATCCCCCACGTCGTCGCACGCTGCTGCGCCGCTCCGTGGCCCTTTGGCGCAAGCCGTTGCTCTGACCGTGAGCCCCCGCCCCCTCGAACCCCCGAGAATCGTGCCTGTCCGTTGATTCAGAGCCCCTGAATCGACCATCTCGCACGAATCTCAGGGGGTGCGCGCCGCGAGGAGGCGTCGCAAGCGCGATGTGAGGACCGTGGGCCGCTGGAAGAGGTCGGATGCTGTCACACGGACGACGCGCCAGCCCGCATCCTCGAAGAGCTCCCGTCGCTCCAGGTCGCGCATCCACGTCGTCCGGTCGACGCGGTGAACGTCACCCTCGTACTCGAGTGCGACGCGTGCGGCCGGCCACGCGAGGTCCGCATGCAGGATGAGACGGCGCCCGAGCGGGACGGCATGATCCACGCGTGGCTCGGGGAGGCGACTTCGCACGCACACCAGCCGCAGGAGCGATTCCGGTCGGGAATCGACGCCTGTGCGCAGGCGTGGCACGGCCCACGCCACACGCGCTGAGCCCGGGGACCCTCGCAGCCGCTCCGCCGCCCTTTCCAGCTCATCGATCGCCACGACCCCCGGCCCGCGCACTCCGCCGATCCGAGGTCCGGTGAGAAGGGCGTCGCCCGCCGCGACGAGATCCTCACGACGCAGAGACGCCGCGGCCTGACACCACGCGAACGCCGGGCTCGCCACGGGGAGCCCGCCGAGCATCCGCGTCTCGATGTGCCGCAGCGAGTGCCCGCGCACTCCGATGCCGCGCGGCGGTGTGCGCGGGAAGAGCACAGAGAGGTGCAGATCGTCGTCGCCCTCCGGCAACGGCGCGCCCCAGAGCGCGAGCGCCGTCCCGTGGCTGAACGCCTGCCCGTCGAGCAGCAGCGGCGCATAGGCGGCGCACCGGTCGCCGACACTGGACAGGTTGAGCCCGAACCCCACGACGCCCGTGTAGGGACGATCCACGTCTTCGCGCCGCATCCGGGAGGTGCCGATGCCGAGCTCCCGCGCGTGCCCTGAGCGCAGAGGGACGCCGCTCAGCTCATCCGGGACGTGCTGTCGGGGTCGGGGCATCTCCCGATGGTGCCCGTGCGGGGCCGTGGTGCTGGCCCACCATCCACAACCCCCGGAGAATCGTGCCTGTTGGTCGTTTCAGGGGTTCTGAATCAGCAATCAGGCACGATTCTCGGGGTGTGTGGGCCGGGGTGGTCAGGCGAGGGACGCCTGGAAGCGGGCGACGACCTCGGAGGCGGGCACCTCGGTGCGCTCGTTGGTGCGGCGGTCCCACAGCTCGACGAGCCCGTCGGCGGCGCCACGGCCCACGATCACGACCGTGGGCACACCGAGCAGCTCGGCGTCGCCGAACTTCATGCCGGGAGAGACCTTCGGACGGTCGTCATAGAGCACCTCGAAGCGCTGCGCCTCGAAGTCGGCGGCTACCTGAGCGGCCAGTTCGAACGCCACCTGGTCGCGGCCGGTGGCGACGACGTGCACATCGAACGGCGCGATGCCGCGCGGCCACAGAAGGCCGCGATCGTCAGCGGTCGTCTCGGCGATCGCCGCGAGGATGCGGGTCACGCCGATGCCGTAGGAGCCCATCGTGACGGTCACGAGCTTGCCGTTCTCGTCGAGCACCTTGAGCCCGAGCGCGTCCGCGTACTTGCGACCCAGCTGGAAGACGTGGCCGATCTCCATGCCGCGGGCGAGCTCCACGGGGCCCGAGCCGTCGGGAGCGGGGTCGCCGGCGCGCACCTCGGCGACCTCGGCGATGCCGTCGGAGGTGAAGTCGCGACCCGCGACGAGGTGGAACACGTGCTTGCCCTCGACGTTCGCACCCGTGACCCACGAGGTGCCGTCGACGACGCGGGGGTCGAGCAGGTAGCGGATGTCGGTCGCCGACTCCTCGCCGAGGATCGCTCCCGTGGGCGACCACGGTCCGATGTAGCCCTTGACGAGTCCCGGGTTCTTGTCGAAGTCCGCCTCGGTCGCCGCTTCGACCGCGGCGGGGGCGAACGCGACCTCGGCGCGCTTCATGTCGACGTCGCGGTCGCCGGGGATGCCGACGATCACGAGCTCGCGCGTGCCGTCGAGGTGGGTGAGCGCGAGCACGACGTTCTTGAGGGTGTCGGCGGCCTCCCACGGACGGTCCTCGCGCGGCACCAGGGCGTTGGCGACGTCGACGAGGGTGGCGATCGTGGGGGTGTCGGGGGTGTCGTGGATGACCGCCTCGGGCTGTCCCTCGATGGGGAGGGCGTCCGGGATGGGGGTCGTGTACGCCTCGACGTTGGCCGCGTAGCCGCCCGCCGAGCGCACGAAGGTGTCCTCGCCGATGGGAGTCGGGTGCAGGAACTCCTCGGAGCGCGACCCGCCCATGGCGCCCGCATCGGCCTGAACGATCACGTACTCGAGCCCGAGGCGCGTGAAGATGCGCTCGTAGGCGTCGCGCTGAGCCTGGTACGAGGCGTCGAGCCCGGCGTCGGTGTAGTCGAACGAGTAGGCGTCCTTCATCGAGAACTCGCGGCCGCGCAGCAGACCGGCGCGCGGACGTGCCTCGTCGCGGTACTTGTCCTGGATCTGGAAGATCGTGAGCGGCAGGTCCTTGTAGGACGAGTAGAGATCCTTCACGAGGAGCGTGAACACCTCTTCGTGCGTGGGCGCGAGGAGGTAGTCGGCGCCCTTGCGGTCCTGCAGGCGGAACAGGTTGTCGCCGTACTCGGTCCAGCGACCCGTGACCTCGTAGGGCTCGCGGGGCAGCAGCGCGGGGAACAGCACCTCCTGCGCACCGGCTGCGGCCATCTCCTCGCGGATGACCTTCTCGATCTTGGCGCGCACGCGCAGGCCCATCGGGAGCCACGCGAAGACACCCGGCGCCTGGCGGCGGATGTACCCGGCGCGGACGAGCAGCTTGTGGCTCGTCGCCTCGGCGTCGGCGGGTTCTTCCTTCAGGGTGCGGACGAAGAGCTGGGAGAGAAGGGTAGGCACCTGAATACTGTAATCCTCGGGCGGGTCGTGCCGACTCAGCGCGCTCGCGCCGGCCCGACGGACGCATTGGCCAGGTAGAGGTCGAGAACCGCTGCTTCCGCAGCGCCGATCACCTTCACGTTGAGCGCGCTCACGAAGTATTCGCCGGAGCGCGGCGCGCTCACCGGAGCACCCACGGAGCCTGGCTGATCGGGTTGCGCGTTGAGAGTCAGCTTCACCACCGACTCCAGCAGGTCGAATACCGGGCGCAGCGCCTCGACCAGCGGAGGCAGCGCCGTGCCGACGAGGTCGGCGACGACGCCCGAGACGAGCGACGTGACGACGCCCAGCAACGGCACAAGCACGGCATCCGCGAGACCCGGGATGAGCGTGGAGACGATCGGGTCGAGCAGACCCGTCAGAAGCGAGGAGATGAGGAGGTTGAGCGGGGTGAGCAGGAAGCTCAGAATCGAGCCATCGAGGAGCGCGATATCGATGTCGACACCGTTATCCGGGTATCCGGGGCGGCCCAGCAGGTGCCCGACGGAGAGATCGAGATCGACTGTCAGGCGCGCAACGTTCAGAAGCTCATACCCGAGCACGCTCAGCGTGACGTCGGCCGCAATGAGCACGTCGAGGTTGACCCCGTAGAGAAGCTCGAGGATCTTCGGCTCGATCTGCTTGACGACGAACCGGTCGAGCATCGTCGAGACCCGGGCGAGCAGAGCGTTGATGACCTCCGGGGTCAGAATCGAGGTATTGGGGTCGCGCCCGTTGAGACCCGAGCTGTCCTTGTACGCGAGCCCGACGAGCGCGGCGAGGTCGGCGCGGATGCTGCCGTCGGACAGGTTGATGGTGACGACGCCGTCGCTGATGTCGTCGTCGAGCAGATCGCGCACCGGCTGCAGGTCAATGGACCCGCCGATCTGCACCGTGAGCGGGTTCTGTCCGAGCCCGATTCCCGCCAGCCCGCCGAGCACGGTGTCGAGCAGGCCCGTGACCGTTGCGAGGGCGTCACCCTCGAGCGGCGAGTTGAGGAGTGCATTTATACTCGCTTCGAGCTCGTCGAGAGTGCCGGAGATCGTGGTGCCGATCGTCTGGACGAGAGGGCTGTGGACGAGGAGGTCGACGTCGGCGACGAGGTAGTCGCGGTCGAGGTGCGCCTCCGCGGCACCATCCCACAGGGCTTCGCAGCCGTCGAACTCTGCGACAGCACCGACGGCGCCGATGTCGAGCGAGACGTCGGTGATGAGGCCGCCCACGGCGGAACCCAGCCCCGGAAGCACAGAGTCGACGAGGTCGGAGAGTTGCAGCTCTCCGACTCGCGGGGTGTCGGCGCTGGGCTGGTCGAGCGACACAAGGCCGCCCGCCTGCGAGGTGACCGCGCCGGCTGCGCCGATCATCGTGCCGTTGCTCGAAGCCCGTCCGTATTGGGTGTACACGCCTGTGCCGGTGTCGAGAGGGAGCGTGAGACCCACACCCAGGGGAATGAGCGACAGCAGGCCCAAGTCGAGGGCCGCCTCCCATGCGTCGTCGCCCAGGTAGTCGGCGGTGCCCGCGTTGCTCCGGCCAGCGCTGGTCGTGGCGGGCGCGACATTTTCGACGGTGATCCCATCGGTGAAGGCGAGGGGGTCGAGATCGAATTCCAGCAGCTCCGCCGTGAGGATTCGCCCCCACGCGTGCGCATCCACGACGCCAGAGGGGGCGGCGCAGTTGAGCGCACCGGCTTCTCCACGCACCATCTCGGTGTCGGTGAAGCTCGCCGCGCTGGATGTCACCCCGGCGCTGACCAGCAGGCTCCCCGCTGCGATCGAGGCGACGGCTGACACTGCTCGGGTGCGCGGCGCGCGAGGGTTATCGGCGCGGTGGCGCGGCCGAACGCCGAAGAACTTCACGATGAGGTCTCCTCTCGAAAGCAGGCCCGCACAAGGACGATCAGCATCATCCCGGCGAGGAGGAGCGCGCCCCCCACGATGACCGGATGGGTCGCATCCGTACCGGTGAGTGCGATCGTGCCCTCGGGCGAGACTGTTCCGACGGTGGCTGAGTTTCCGAGGCCGCGGAACGTGAGCGCGAACTCGGCTTCCGCGCCGTCGAGAGTTGTGGGCGCCGCGGCCGGCACCCCGACGCGGATGCGCAGGTGACGCTGTTCGCCCGGCTGGAGGGTGCCCAGGTCGCGGACAGCTTCGCTGATGTTGGCGAACGGAGCGGCGGGGATGATCGCTGCCGCGTCCGGGCACGAGGTCACGCCCTGAGCACCCGCCCACGGCCGGGGGCATTCCTCAAGCGACAGCCATGCGCCGCCCGGAGTCTCGGCAAGCGCTCCCGCCGAGACGAGGTCGAACGTGACAGCTCCGGAGGTCGGGGCCTCCGACCGCACAGTGACAAGCCACTCATCGGATTGCCCCGGGTCGAGCTCGACGTCGAAGACAGCGGGGTCGACCTCGACGATGAGATGACCGGGCGTTCCCGAATCGACGTCGACGACAGCACGGGGTGAGGCCAAGGCTCCATCCGCAAACCCGATCACCATCGCTGCCGCGAGCGCGGCGACGACAGCGTAGCGCGCGACGTGTGTCATGCGATTCTCCGTTCGGATGGTTCTGGGTTCTTGCGGTGGCGTGGGCTGCGGCGCTCGGGCCACCAGGCCCAGAGCACGAGAAGCGCGACGATCGTCGCGGCGAGAGGAACGAACAGGGGGTGCTCTGCGAGCGCGAAGAAGTATCCGATGGCTGGCACTCCCCCGAGCACGAGCCCGACTCGCGCAGCGATATAGGGTGCCGGGTCGTCGTGGGCATTTGCGTCGCCGCGCATGCGGATGGTCGCTCCGCCCGGCATCGGCTCGTGCTCGACGATGCGGTGGGTGACGGGTGTGCCGTCGCTTCGCACGATGGTGACCACGTCGCCGACGGCGACTGTGTCGGCGGGGACGTCACGCACCACAACCACACTTCCCGCCGGATAGGTGGGGCTCATCGACCCGGTAGCGAGCCGAACTGCCTGGAGCCCGACAAGCGGGGCGACCGCAGCGAGGATGACCATGATTCCGACGAGCGCGGCGATACCCAGCAGAAGGTGCGAGGAGAACTGCAGCACCCGGCGCCGCGCGCGGGGCGCGGGAGCGGACTCCTCAGCTGCGGGGGCAGCCGAAGCAACCGGGTGCTGCAGTTCAGTCATTGGCGCCTGCCTTACGGGGCGACCGAGGTGGCCGTGAACTTCCAGTAGGGCACGAAGCTCTGGCCCTGGAGGTCCTGGTCCGCCGATGCAGGAAGCGCGAGCTCGATGCAGACGGTCTTGGTGTCTGCGCCGTCTGCCGCCAGGCTGAAGTCTGCACTGGTGGCCGGGCCGAGGATCGAGGTGCCCGAGGCCTGAAGCAGCTCGGAGCCGGCCGCATTGTAGCCAGTGGCAGTGCAGTCGGCGATCGCCGGGACGATGCGCGCACCGTACTGCAGGGCTTCCTCGATCTCAGTCGCCGCCGCATCCGCGTTGTCCGGCTCGAGGGCGAGGGTGCCACCGAGCGAGTTGTCGACGGTCTTCAGCTGCACCCAGGCGTAGACGGTGTCACCGGGCGTGAGCGCGCGAGCTGCGTCGCCGAAGCTGATGACGTCGGCACCGTTACGCGTTTCGTAGTCTCCGAACGCGTGGGTTTCGACGGCGCGCTGCACGACCTCGAACGTGGCGGTTGAGACGCCGTCGCCGGGGTCTCCGGGGTTCTCCGGACCAGTTCCGTTGTTGGTGACGCCACCGGCGATCCACTCGATGTCGGTCCACGCCGCAAGCGACGGAATGGTGACGCCAGCTGCGAGGACGGTGCCAGCGGCGGCGATCGCGGCGAGGCGCTTTCGGCTGCGCGATCGAGCCGTGGTGACGGGTGATGTGGGCATTGAGGTGCTCCTTCGGACGAAATGCCCGCGCGTCGACGGGCCTCCTTGATGCTCACACCCGGGCGGTCTACTAGAACCGCGATTCTGCCACCCAGAAGGGGGGAGTTGACGCGTCATCAAAATTCCCCATACCTGATTGCTTCGATGGGTTCTCATGCGCCTTGTCGAACATCGACAAGCGAGTGGCGCGCCCGCTATCCGAACCCCACGCAGGCAACCGCCCCGCCCACGATCGACTCACTCACTCGAGCGCGCTCAGCGGCTGGCCGTAACCAAACCGTTATGGAGCCAACGCGCGCAGGACCCCCATTTCGGGGGTGACCAGTTGCGCCTCGGCTGGGTTGCGCGTGGGGGTGAGGCCCGACAGACGCGCGCCCGAGGCGCAGTTCGAGTGCGCCGAGGAGACGAGCGACCCCGATCGACAACGCTGCACCGCGAGCGGCGGGAAAGCCGGCGCCGCGGGCCGCGCGCATGTCACCTGCCGACGGGGCCCACTGGGGCAGTGCATGGCGGCCGGGGACAGGGCACGCCTCGCACTGTGCGCCGCTCTCAGCGCGTGACGACGACGGGGGCGCCGAGGGCCGCGTCCGGGCCCATCTCATCGGCCAGGCGACGCGCCTCCTCGATGAGCGTCTGCACGATCTCGGCCTCGGGCACGGTCTTGATGACTTCGCCCTTGACGAAGATCTGCCCCTTGCCGTTGCCGGAGGCGACACCGAGGTCGGCTTCGCGCGCCTCTCCCGGTCCGTTGACGACGCACCCCATGACGGCGACGCGCAACGGCACCGTCACATCCTTGAGGCCCTCCGTCACCGAATCGGCGAGCGTGTACACGTCGACCTGGGCGCGACCGCACGACGGGCACGAGACGATCTCGAGCTTGCGCTCGCGGAGGTTGAGGGACTGCAGGATCTGCAGACCCACCTTGACCTCCTCGGCGGGGGGCGCCGACAGCGAGACGCGGATGGTGTCGCCGATGCCCTCCGAGAGGAGGATTCCGAACGCCGTGGCCGACTTGATCGTGCCTTGGAAGGCAGGACCGGCCTCCGTGACGCCGAGGTGAAGCGGCCAGTCGCCGCGCTCGGCGAGCATCCGGTAGGCCTTCACCATGACGATGGGGTCGTTGTGCTTGACCGAGATCTTGAAGTCGTGGAAGTCGTGCTCCTCGAACAGGCTCGCTTCCCAGACGGCGCTCTCGACGAGAGCCTCCGGCGTCGCGCGACCGTACTTGGCGAGCAGGCGCTTGTCGAGCGATCCGGCGTTCACACCGATGCGCAGCGACACTCCGGCGTCCTTCGCGGCCTTCGCGATCTCCCCCACCTTGTCGTCGAACTGGCGGATGTTGCCGGGGTTCACGCGCACCGCGGCACAGCCCGCGTCGATGGCCTGGAAGACGTACTTCGGCTGGAAGTGGATGTCGGCGATGACCGGGATCTGGCTCTTCTTGGCGATGATGTGGAGCACATCCGCGTCGTCCTGGCTGGGCACGGCGACGCGCACGATGTCACAGCCGGATGCGGTGAGCTCGGCGATCTGCTGGAGGGTCGCGTTGATGTTGGTGGTGGGGGTCGTGGTCATCGACTGAACGCTCACGGGCGCATCCCCACCGACGAGGACCTTGCCCACCTTGATCTGTCGCGACTTGCGTCGTGGGGCGAGGATCTCAGGGGCGGGCTTGGGCATCCCGATGTTCAGAGCAGGCACCCGACCACTCTAGGCGGCGGTGCCTACCGCCGCCTGGACGCGCACCGATCACGCGCTGGGCGTCACCCGAAATCGACGCGCATGACGGATCGGCGAGGGTTCGGGCGCGACACCTCTCGCATCCCGGCCTCTGCGAACATCCCGGGCGAGCCGACGTAGAAGTCGGCTGCGGATTGCGCGCGCCCCTCTGCGCGATGCCGCGGGTAGCCTTCCACGGCTCGCGCGCCGTGCTTCCGGGCATAGGCGACTGCCGCGCGCGCGAGCTCAGCGCCGATCCCCGTCCCGCGGTGGCCGTCTCGCACCACGAAGCACACGATCGCCCACACGGACGCGTCCTCGGGGTCCTCCTCGCGGCCTGCCCAGGGCAGCCGCCCACGCACGAGGCGCACGTACGCGGACCGTGGTTCGACGGCGACCCACCCCACAGCCTCGTCGCCGTCGAACGCCACCAGACCCGTCGTCGGACGGCCGGGCCTTTCGCATGACGTCTGCTCGCGGAACCTGGCCTCGCGCTCGGCGTGGGGCATCGCCGCGAACTCCTTGTCACGCACACGGAACCACTGGCACTGGCAACCTCGGGCGTCGCCGCGGCCGCGGAAGACCTCCTGCAGGTCATCCCATCGGGCATCCGATGCGGGGACGGTGCGGATGCGTCGCGTCATTCCGTAATCGTCACACCGACCTGCCGCGCGCGCTAGCCGAGGGTGATGGGATTGACGATGTCCGCGTAGATGAGCAGCGCACTCATGAGACCGAGCACGGCGACGATCACGAGCGTCACGGGCACGAGCCGCGCGATGTCGACGGGACCGGGATCGGGCTTGCGGAAGAGCTTCGCGAAGCCGCGACGGATCGCCTCCCACAGGGCGCCCGCGACGTGGCCGCCATCGAGCGGCAGCAGCGGGATGAGGTTGAACACGAAGAGCGCGACGTTGAGCGACGCGAGCATCTGCAGCAGCCCTGAGGCGCGATCCGCGACGGGCGCGGCGTCGAGCGCCGTCATCTCGCCCGCGAGGCGTCCGACGCCGACCACGCTGATGGGCCCGTTCGGGTCGCGATCGTCGCCGCCGAAAGCGGCCTGGGCGACCTGCACGAGCCGCTGCGGGAGGGTCAGGATGATCTCCCCCACGCGCACGACGTTGTCGCCTACCGCGGGCAGAACGGCCGTCACCGGCTGGCGCACCTTCTCGGTCGCGGGGCCGATGCCGACGAATCCGAGCGGCTCGGTGAGGATCTCGCCGTCGTCGCCGCGCAGATACTCGCCGTTCTCGTCGACCAGCGGACGCTCGCTCAGCAGGGGCGTCACGTTCAGCGTCAGCTGCGTGCCGTCGCGCTCGACCACGAACGGGATGGCGCGATCGGCGTTGGGGCGGATCGCGGCACTGACATCCGCCCACTCCTCGATCGGCTGGCCGGCGATCGAGATGAGGCGGTCTCCGGGCAGCAGGCCCGCCTCTGCCGCGGGCGCGATGGGATCGGTCGACGTGCACTCGGTCTGCTCGACGTTCGTCGCGACGCACTCGTTGACGCTGCCGAGCGTCGTCGAGTACTGCGGGAGGCCGAAGCCGCACAGCACGATCGCGTACAGGACGATCGCGATGAGGAGGTTCATGAGCGGGCCGCCCAGCATCACGACGATGCGCTTCGCGACGGGGAGCCGATAGAACGTGCGCTCCTCATCGCCGGGAGTGATGGTGTCGGCGGACTGGTCCCGGGCGTCCTGCACGAGGGTGTCGAAGAATCCGGTGCTCGCGGTGCGGGCGCGCGCACCGACGCGCTCGGGTGGATACATGCCCGCCATCGAGATGTAGCCGCCGAGGGGGATGGCTTTGATGCCGTACTCGGTCTCACCCCGGCGCCGGGACCACAGCGTGGGACCGAAGCCGATCATGAACTGCCCGACCTTCACCCCGAAGAGCTTCGCGGGCAGCAGATGGCCGATCTCGTGGAGGCCGATCGAGACGGCGATGCCGACGGCGACGATGATCACGCCGAGGGCGTACAGCAGCACGGTTTCCACAGCGTCAGGTTAGCGATCCGGCGCTGAGAGCGCGCTCAGGTCGGCCCGGGTGCTGGCTGTGCGCGCCCCGTGCGTCACTCAGCGCGAGGGATGCTCGGCGAGGATCCGGTCCGCCTCGGCGCGCGCCCACGTCTCCGCGGCGAGCACACCCTCGAGGGTGGATTCCCCCGGCGTGTGCGCGTCGACCACGCGTCGGATGGTGTCGACGATGCCGAGGAACGGCACGCGGCCCTCGTGGAAGGCGTCGACCGCCTGCTCGTTGGCGGCGTTGTAGACCGCAGGGTAGGTGCCCCCGAGCTCGCCCACTCGCCGCGCGAGCGCGACAGCTGGGAATGTCTCGTCGTCGAGCGGTTCGAACGTCCACTCCTGCGCGCGCGTCCAGTCGATCGGCACGCCTGCGCCCGGCACGCGGTGCGGCCAATCGAGCGCGAGCGAGATCGGAAGGCGCATGTCGGGCGGCGAGGCCTGCGCGATCGTCGAACCGTCGACGAACTCCACCATCGAGTGCACGATCGACTGCGGATGCACGACGACGTCGATCCGCTCGTAGGGGATGCCGAAGAGCAGGTGCGCCTCGATCACCTCGAGCCCCTTGTTGACGAGCGTCGCCGAGTTGGTCGTGATGACGCGCCCCATGTCCCAGGTGGGATGCGCGAGAGCATCGGCGGGGCGCACATCCGCGAGTCGCTCCCGCGTGAACCCGCGGAACGGGCCCCCGGATGCGGTGACCACGAGTCGGCGAACCTCGTCGTGCGCCCCCGCCATGATCGCCTGCGCGAGCGCAGAATGCTCCGAGTCGACAGGGACGATCTGCCCGGGTGCTGCGGCGGCGAGCACGAGGTCGCCGCCCACGATGAGGCTCTCCTTGTTGGCGAGCGCGAGCGTCGCCCCCGTCTCGAGCACGGCGAGCGTCGCTGCCAGTCCCACGGATCCCGTGATGCCGTTGACGACGACGTCGGCTTCGACATCACCCACGAGTGCGACGGCGTCGTCGATGCCGAGCGCCGTGCGGGCGACGCCGGTGTCCGCAGCCTGGCGCTCGAGAGCCTCGGCGTTGCGACCCGCGGCGATCCCGACGAGCTCGAAGCGGTCGGGATTCGCGGCGATCACCTCGAGCGCCTGGACTCCGATCGAGCCCGTGGAACCGAGGACGAGCACACGACGACGCGACATGCCTCGAGCCTATCCGCGCCGCTCGACCGTCAGTTCTTGGTGTCGGCGATCTCGACCAGGAAGACGAGCGTCTTGCCGCCGAGGCCGTTCGAGGTCTCCTCCACGCCGTAGCCGAGCGCCGGCGGAATCGACACGAGAAGTGTCGTGCCGACCTTCTGCCCGACGAGCGCTGCCCCGAAGCCGCGGACGACGTCGCCCGTGCCGAAGGTCGTGGGCTCGCGGGAGAACGACTCGTCGAAGACCTCGTTCGTGTCCCAGCGCAGGCCCATGTAGTCGACGGTGACGTCGTCGCCGTCCTCCACGACCGGCCCGTCGCCTTCGGTCAGCACCGCGACCTGCAGCTGCGTGGGTGCCTCCGTCTGCGGGATGGTCACGACGGGCGTGCCGTCCTCGCCGAACACGACCTCCGGAACGTTCTCAGTCCATGCGGCGGGCGTCGGAAGCGGCAGCACGTCGAGCACGACGACGGCCGTCGAGTCGGAGTCGCCGCCCTCCGCTGCGGGAACCACCGCGACGACGCGCGAGCCGACGGTGCTGCACGTGATGATGTCGATGAACTCCTGAGCGGTGTAGCCCTCGACGAGCGGGAGGCCGAGGCCCACCCCGTCGAAGTCGGACACGTCGACGAGCTCACCCGACTGTCCGTCGTACAGCGCGAGGTCGACGAACACCTGGTCGCCAGCCTCCACCGCGCGACCGTCGCCCTTCTTCACGACCGTTCGCTCGAGCGTCGATGCCGCGAGCGGTGCCGAGAACTCGACGGTCGGCGTCTCGCCGAACTCACCCGTCACGATCACGGAGTCGGACGCCTTGCCGGGAGCGGCGCACTCGGCCTGGCCATCGGGCGCACTCGTCGAGGGAGCCTCGGGCTCGTCGGAGGCGCAGCCGGTGAGAGCGACGCCGAGCGCGACGACAGCGAGAACGGGGAGGAAACGGGGCACGAGAGGACTCCTTGAGGTGAGACCCCCATCCTTCCCCATGATCCTTGGAACGAGGTGCACCCCCTCCGCCACCTGCCAGCATCCCGCGCCTAGACTCGAAGGCATGGCATTCTCCGTCCCCCAGGAGCGCAAGCTCGTCACCGAACTCCCTGGTCCGAAGTCTCGTGCGCTTCAGGAACGCCGTGTCGCGAGCGTCTCGCGAGGAGCGGGGACGCTCGCCAACATCTACATGGACCACGGCGCCGGAGCGATCCTCGTGGACGTCGACGGCAACCAGCTCATCGACCTCGGCTGTGGAATCGGCGTCACGACCATCGGCCACGCGCACCCCGAAGTCGCCGAGGCCGTCGCCGAGCAGGCGCGCAAGCTCACCCACACTCTCTTCACCGTGACCCCGTACGAGAACTACGTGCGCGTCGCCGAGAAGCTCGCTGAGATCACCCCCGGCGACTTCGAGAAGCACTCGATCCTCGTCAACAGCGGTGCGGAGGCGGTGGAGAACGCGGTCAAGATCGCCCGCAAGTTCACGGGCCGGCGCGCGATCGTGAGCCTCGACCACGCCTTCCACGGCCGAACCAACCTCACGATGGCGATGACCTACCGCCCCTGGCCGGAGCGCGCGGGCATGGGCCCGTTCCCCGGCGAGCTGTACTCCGTGCCGATCTCCTACCCGTTCAAGGACGGCCTGACCGGCGAGGAAGCCGCCGCCAAGACGATCGACTACATCGAGACGCACATCGGCGGCACCGAGGTCGCGGCGTTCTTCGCCGAGCCCATCCAGGGCGACGGCGGCATCGTGATCCCGGCCCCCGGCTACTTCGCCGCGATCAAGAAGTACTGCGAGGACAACGGCATCGTCTTCGTCGCGGACGAGATCCAGGCGGGAATCGCCCGCACGGGCGCGTGGTACTCGATCGAGCACCACGGCGTCGTCCCTGACCTCGTGACGAGCGCGAAGGGCATCGCCGGCGGCATGCCGCTTGCCGCGGTCACCGGCCGCGCCGACATCATGGATGCCGTGCAGCCGGGCGGCATCGGCGGAACGTTCGGCGGCAACCCCGTCTCGGCCGCAGCCGCGCTCAAGGTCTTCGAGATCATCGAGCGCGACAACCTCATCGGGGAGGCGCAGCGCGTCGAGCGCTCGCTCCTGGCGCGCATCGGCGACTGGACCGAGAAGTTCGACGTCGTCGGTGAGGTGCGCGGCAAGGGCGCGATGTTCGGCATCGAGCTCGTGAAGCCCGGAACGAAGACCCCCAACCCGGAGGCCCTCACGAAGGTTCTCGCGCACGCGACAGCGAACGGCGTCATCCCGCTCGACGCCGGATCGTGGGACTCGGTCCTGCGGCTGCTCCCGAGCGTCGTCATCAGCGATGAGCTGATCGACGACGCCATGGGCGTGCTCGAAGAGGCCCTTTCGACGCTCTAGGAAGCAGACGCCGAACCGTGACAGACCACCACAACCTGGGCACGCCGATTCGTCAGCCCGTCTCTGCTGAGACCGGCGTCTCTGACCCGTTCCCTCCCGGCGCGGGCGTCACGGACGGCTACCCGCGTTCCGCTCCCTCAGGTCCTCTGCGCCCGCGCCGCCGTCGTCGTCGCGGCGGACGCTGGGTGGGGATGGTCCTCGCCGTGCTCGCGCTGATCGGGCTCGTGGTCGCGGCGCCGTGGGACGCGGACCGTCGACAGGTGTATGCCGACCAGTGGATCGTCTGGACGGAGCCCCCACCCGCCGATGTCGAACGCCTCGCCGACGATCTCGCGCTCACCGAGGAGGGCAGGCGGATCTTCTTCGCCTCGCGTCCGCAGATCGAGTCCGCGCAGTCGTTCCAGGAGCACTGCCCCGCCGAGTCGGCGCTCGTCCTCGGCTGCTACCACCGCGAGCGGATCTTCGTGTACGCCGTCACCGACGAGCGCCTCGCCGGCACGGTCGAGGCGACGGCGGCCCACGAGCTGCTGCACGCGTTCCACGACCGTCTGGGCCCCGAGGAGGCGCGACGCATCAACGCGCTCATCGAAGCCTTCGTGGCGCAGCTGCCCACCGACGACGCCAACATGCTCATCGTCGCGGGCTACCCGGAGCATCAGCGCATCGACGAATGGCACTCACGCCTCGGCATCTCCTACGCGGAGCTGCCCGCGGAGCTCGAGTCGCACTATGCCCGCGTCTTCGCCGACCGTTCTCGCGTGATCGCGTTCGACTCGGGCTCGACCGCCGAGCTCGACGGCTACGCGACGCGCATCAGCGAGCTCGCCGCGTCGCTCGACGCCGCGTACCTCGATCTGGAGACGCGCTCGGCGGCCTACGACAGCGACCTCGCCGCCCTCAACACCGACATCGAGACATTCAATCGTCGCGCCGATGACGGCGACTTCGCGAGCCAAGCGCAGTTCGAGCGCGAACGCAGCGCCCTCCTCGGCAGGCAGAGCACGCTCGAGCAGAATCGCCTCACCCTCAACGACGATGTCGCGGCATACAACACGATGCTCGAGGAGATGCGCACCCTCGACGCCGAACGCGCGCAGCTCTACGCGGCGCTCGACAGCCGATCAGCTCCCTGACGCCACCTCGACGCGGGGCTCGTGGCGCACCGGGAAGTTCACGCTCGCCGCGATGAAGCACAGCTCTGCCGCCTCGGCGTGCGCCGCGAGGGCGACATCCGGATCGTCCCCCGCTGCGATCGTGACGACCGGACGCAGCACTGCCTCCGCCATCCGTCCACGCCCTGCGGGAAGGCGCTCGAGCGTTGCCTCGGCCTCATCGGAGTAGGCGAGCAGGGTGAGACCGAGGCGAGTGGCGACGTGCAGATAGCTGAGCAGGTGGCATTGCGACAGCGATGCCAGGATGAGCTCCTCCGGATTCCAACGCGTGCGATCGCCGAAGAAAGCGGGATCGGCCGAGCCGGCGATCTCCTGGAGCTTTCCGGCCGCGCTCACGGTGAGGTCGCGCGCGAACGCACGGCGACCGTCCGCGATCCGGCGATCGTCCCCCGCCCATTCGACGGATACCGCGTAGTGGAGGCGTGCATTCATTCCATTACCTCTTTTCGGCAAGGCCACCGCTTCGGAATCAGCACTCTGCCCTCTCCTCCGCGGGAGTAAGATCGCTCGCATGACCGATACTCTGACGCCCTCCACGGTAGCGCTCACGCCTGAGCGCCGTCTCGTCACCGCGATCCCCGGACCGCGGTCGATCGAGCTGCAGGAGCGACGCCGCAAGGTCGTCTCGGACGGAGTCTCGAGCGCCCTCCCCGTCTTCATCGACAAGGCGCATGGGGCGATCCTGCGCGACGTGGACGGCAATCAGTTCATCGACCTCGGCGCAGGCATCGGCGTCACGACCATCGGCCACACCGACACCGACGTCGTCGCGGCGGCGCGTGAGCAGCTCGGCGACGTCATCCACACGCTCTTCACGGTGACGCCGTACGAGGAGTACGTGCGCGTCGCGGAGCTCCTGGCCGAGCACACCCCGGGCACGTTCGCGAAGAAGACGATGCTCATCAACTCGGGCGCGGAGGCCGTCGAGAACGGCGTCAAGATCGCGCGCAAGTACACCGGCCGCACGGGCGTCGCCGTGCTCGAGCACGCCTACCACGGCCGCACGAACCTCACGATGGCCATGAACTTCAAGGCCATGCCGTATGCGCTCGGCTTCGGCCCCTTCGCGGGCGACGTGTACCGCGCCCCCAACTCGTACCCGCTCCACGACGGTCTCTCCGGCGCGGAGGCGGCGAAGCGCACCATCTCGTATCTCGAGAAGACGGTCGGCGCGTCCGACCTGGCCTGCCTCGTCGTCGAGCCGATCCAGGGCGAGGGCGGCTTCATCGTTCCCGCTGACGGCTACCTCCCGGCACTCCAGGAGTGGTGCACGGCGAACGGCATCGTCTTCATCGCCGACGAGATCCAGTCGGGCATGGCCCGCACGGGCACCTACTTCGCGAGCGAGCACTTCGGCTTCGAACCGGACATGGTGCTCTCGGCGAAGGGCATCGCGGGCGGACTCCCCCTCGCGGGCGTCACAGGGCGCGCCGAGATCATGGATGCGCCGCAGCCCGGCGGCCTCGGCGGAACCTTCGGCGGCAACCCCGTCGCCTGCGCCGCCGCCGTCGCCGTGTTCGCGAGCATCGAGCGCAACGATCTGCTCGCCGAGGCCAAGCGGATCGAGACGGGTCTGGTCGCCGGTCTCGAGAAGCTGCGCGAGAGCTACCCCGTGATCGCGGAGGTCCGCGGCATCGGTGCGATGATCGCCATCGAGCTGCTCGACGCCGAGACCCGCGAACCGCGTGCCGACCTCGTGTCGAAGATCGCCACCGAAGCGGCCCAGCGCGGCGTTCTCATCCTCACGGCGGGCACCTACGGCAACGTGCTGCGGTTCCTCCCGAGCCTGGCTCTCACCGACGAGCTCCTCGCCGACGCCCTCGAGGTGCTCGCCGAGTCGTTCGCCGCAGCGGGCGCGTGAGCGCCCCGCTCGACGCGGCCAGCTCGGTCGAGCTGGCCGTCGTCGAGCGCTCGGGCTGGCCGGAATCCCGGCATCTCGGTGCCGCGGTGCTGCTCGACCGCGATGGCGACGTGGTCGCCTCCCTCGGCGACCCGACGCGACTCATCTACCCCCGCTCGACGCTCAAGCTCGTGCAGGCGAGCGCCGTGCAGCTGCTGGGCGTCACCTTCGATCCCGTCGCAACCGTGCTGTCGACGGCGAGCCACGCAGGCACGCCCGCGCACGTCGCTGTCGTCGAGCGGATGCTCGCCGACGCGGGACTCACCGCCGACGCCCTCCGCTGCCCGGCGGAACTGCCTGCCGACCCCGCCTCCCGGCGCGATGCGGACGCACCTGCGCGCATCACCATGAACTGCTCAGGCAAGCACGCGGCGTTCCTCACCGCCGCTGTGCGCCATGGCTGGGACATCGACAGCTACCTGGAGAGCTCGCACCCCGTGCAACAGGAGGTCGCGCGCCTCACGACGGAGCTGTGCGGCGAGCATCCCGCCCATTGGGGCGTAGACGGATGCGGCGCCCCTGTCCCCGTCGTGAGTCTCACGGGGCTTGCGCGCGCGGCGTCGCTCACGGCGCGCGAGGGAACTGTTCTCGGCGACGCGATCCGCGCCCACGCGTGGGCGATCGACGGACCGGGGCGCGCGAACACGGTCACGATCGAGCGCACCGGCTTCGTCGCGAAGCTCGGTGCGGAGGGCGTGCTCGTGCTCGTCACCCCGGCGGGCGAGAGCGTCGTCGTCAAGTCGCTCGACGGCTCCGCCCGCGCGACGACCGTCGCGGGGCTCGAGCTGCTCGTCCGCAACGGGCTGCTCGACGACGCCATCCGCGAGGAGGTGCTCGCCGAGCTCGGCGCCACCTCCGTACGTGCGAGCTTCTGAAACGGGATCCACCGCTCCACCGCGGTACCGCTCTCGACCGCGGGTACGCAGACGCGCCCGCCCCGGCGAACCAGGGCGGGCGCGTCGTGTCGTCTTACAGACCGGCCTTCGCGAGGCGCTTGGCGCGCGCGGCCGAGCTCAGCTGGGCGACGATCACGATCACGATCGCCCCGATGAACACCGCCGAGGCGATCACGTTCGCCTGAGCCGGGATGCCGCGGGACGCCGCGACATACACGAACTTCGGGAACGTCTCCGCGTTGCCCGCGACGAAGTTCGTGATCACGAAATCGTCGAAGCTCAGCGCGAACGCGAGCAGCGCCGCTGCGACGATGCCGGGCATCAGCAGCGGCAGCGTCACGCGCCAGAACACCTGGCTCGGGCTCGCGTAGAGGTCGCGTCCTGCTTCCTCGAGCGCCGGGTCGATGCTCGCCACACGAGCGCGCACCGTCACGACGACGAAGCTGATGCAGAACATGATGTGCGCCACGATGACCGACCAGATGCCTCGCTCGACGCCCATGTTCACGAACTGCGATCCGAGTCCCGAACCGAGGATGACCTCCGGGGTCGCCATCGGCAGGAACAGCAGGATCGTCACGAACATGCGCATCTTGAACGTGTAGCGCACGATCGCGATCGCGATCATGGTGCCCAGCAGCGTCGAGAAGAACGTCGCCGTGAGACCCACGAAGATGCTGTTCGCGAACGACTGGCAGACGCGCTCGTCGGCGCACACCGTGAACCAGTTGTCCATCGTGAACCCACGCCACACGATGTTCGAGCGGCGCGAATCGTTGAAGGAGAACACGATCGTGTACGCGATCGGGATCATCATGATCACGAGGGCGACGACCGAGAAGATGCCGACCGCCCAGTTGCCGGCACCGCCGGTTCCGGCGCGCGGCTTCTTCTCACGGGGCTTATTCGCGGGCTTCACCGTCTCGGCGACGGCGGCTCCCTGCTGAACGCTCACAGCAGCTCCTCCGATCCGCTCTTCACGACATATGCCACGACCGGGATGAGGATCGCCACCATGAGCAGGATCGCCACGGCCGCCGAGAGCGGGTAGAAGCTCTGGAAGAACATGTCGTTGATGATGTTTCCTGCCATCACGGTGTTCGTCGAGCCGAGGAAGTCCTTGCTCGCGTTGATGTAGTCACCGGATGCGGGGATGAACGTCAGCAGCATTCCCGACATCACGCCAGGCAGCGACAGCGGCAGCACGATGCGGAAGAACCGCTGTGCGGGCCCCGCATAGAGGTCGTTTCCCGCCTCGACGTAGCGCAGGTCGAGCCGCTCGAGCGAGGCGTAGATCGGCAGCACCATGAACGGGATGAAGTTGTAGGTCAGACCGAACACGACCGTGAACGCAGTGCCGTTGAGGTACGCCTCCGGCCCCATGATCCCCAGCGTCTTCAGGGTGCCGACCACAACCCCCTCGTCGGCGAAGATCGCCTTCCAGGCGAGGGTGCGCAGCAGGAAGCTGATGAAGAAGGGCGCGATCACCAGCACGAGCGTGAGGCTCTGCCAGAGCGGGTACGGCCGCAGCGTCACTCCGATGAAGTACGCAAGCGGATACCCGATGAGCAGCGCCAACACCGTCGCCATCGCCGAGTAGAGGAACGTGCGTCCGAAGATCTCCCCGAACCGTTCGAACACCTCCAGATAGTTCTCCCACCGGAACGCGAACACGTACTCGCCGACCTCGAACGACCCACCTGGCTCCTTGAAGCTCGTGAGCAGCAGGGAGACCAGCGGTGCGAGGTACGTCGCCGACAGGTAGATGACGCCCGGCAAGAGCAGGAGCAGCGCGACATAGCTGCGTCGCTTCGGGGCCGCCGCCGAGAGATCGGGGCCCGAGCTTCCGAAAGCTCCGAAGGCCATCTCAGGCCTCGTCCAGCTCGTCCTCGAGGCGCTGGCGTCGCTGCACGGCGATCGACTGCGTCGACGCGTCGGCCGCGAACTTCGGCGCCTCCCCTGGCTCGTCCGCGAGACCGAATCCGTGCTGGACGGCCCACGACACCCACACCTGCGAACCCGACTCGACGAGCGGACCCGCCGACATGTTCTGTGCGAACACGGTGATCGGGTCGAGCCCCGGGATCTGCACGATGTACTGCGTGCTCACACCCGTGAACGACACATCGGTGACGACACCGGGCCCGAGGATGTTGGTGCCGGCCTTCGCAGCGGGAGCACTCGTCGAGATCGACAGCTTCTCAGGGCGCACGCCGATCGTCACCTCGCCTGCATGACGCTGGGCGCGCTCGCGCGGCACCTTGACGCCCACGCCCGCGACATCGACCGTGATCGAATCGGATTCGGACGCGACGACATCGCCGGTGAAGAGGTTCGACTGGCCGAGGAAGTTCGCGACGAACGCCGTGCGCGGCAGCTCGTACAGCTCCTCCGGGGCACCCATCTGCTCGATGAGGCCCTTGTTCATCACCGCGACGGTGTCGGCCATGGTCATGGCCTCCTCCTGGTCGTGAGTGACGTGGAGGAAGGTGAGTCCCACCTCGGACTGGATCGCCTTCAGCTCGAGCTGCATCTGACGACGCAGCTTCAGGTCGAGGGCGCCGAGCGGCTCATCGAGCAGCAGCAGCGCCGGGCGGTTGACGATTGCGCGCGCGAGGGCGACACGCTGCTGCTGACCACCCGAGAGCTGCATCGGTCGGCGTGAGGCGAGGTGGTCGAGTTCGACCAGACGCAGCGCCTCATGGGCGAGCTCCTCGGCGTTCGCCATCTTGCGGCGCTTGAGGCCGAAGGCGACGTTGCCGAGGATCGACATGTGCGGGAAGAGCGCGTAGCTCTGGAACACCGTGTTGACCGGCCGCTGGTGCGGCTTGGTCGACGTGACGTCCTTGCCGCCGATGAGGATGCGGCCCGCCGTCGGCTCCTCGAGTCCGGCCACGAGACGCAGGGTCGTCGTCTTGCCGCAGCCCGACGGCCCCAGCAGGGCGAAGAAGCTGCCCGCTGGGATCGTCAGGTTGAGGTCCTCGATGGCCGTGAAGCCGGGGAACCGCTTGGTGACGCCGACGAGTTCGAGGTCGGCGCCGGCTTCGTCGAAGCTTCCGGACATCAGGCTCCGATCAGAACCTGCTGGAACTTGCCCTGGAAGGACGTCTCCTCAGCAGGAGTGAGCGTGCGGAACATCTTGACCGTCGACAGCGTCTCCTCGTTCGGGAAGATCAGCTGGTTGTCGACGAGCTCGGGGTCGATGGCTTCTGCGGCCTCACGGGCGCCGACGACGGGGGTGATGTAGTTCACCCACGCGGCGACCTCAGCGGCGATCTCCGGGTCGTAGTACCAGTTGATGAGCTTCTCGGCGTTGGCCTTGCGGGGCGAGCCGATCGGGACGATGAAGTTGTCGTTCCAGATCGTTCCGCCGCCCTCGGGGATGATGAACTCCCACTTGTCGTCGTTCTCGAGGTTGAGGGTCGTGACGTCGCCCGACCAGACGATCGCGGCGAGGGTGTCCTCGTTGGCGAGGTCGTCGATGTACGAGTTGCCCTTGATGTTGCGGATCTGGCCGTTCTGGACCTGCTCGCGGAAGATGTCGATGGCGTTGTCGTAGTCCGACTCGTCGAAGTCGCCCGAGATGTCGACGCCCATGTCAGCCATGATGATGCCGATCGTGTCGCGCATCTCGCTGAGAACGCCGACGCGGCCCTTGAGCTCGGGAGCCCACAGGTCCTTGACGGAGCGCACGCCCTGCGGCACCTTCTCCTTGTTCCAGCAGATGCCGGCGAAACCGCCCTGCCAGGGCAGCGAGTGCGTCCGGCCCGGGTCGAAGTCGACCTCACTGAGCGACGGCTCGAGGTTCTTGCGGTTCGGGATGTTCGCGCTGTCGAACTCCTGGGTGTAGCCGAGTCGGATGAGTCGGCTCACCATCCAGTCGGTCGGGCAGGCGACGTCGGCGCCGATGTCCTGACCGAGCGCGAGCTGGTCCTTGACCTTGGCGTACCAGGAGTTGTTGTCGTCGATGGCGACGTCGTACTTGACGTCGATGCCGCTCGCCTCGATGAACTTGTCGAGCGACGGGTGGTTGCCGTCGTCATCCTCGTCGAGGTAGAGGGCCCAGTTGGCCCACGTGAGAGTCGGGTCGCTCGCCGACTTGTCCTCGGCGGCGGTGGGCTTGTCGCTGCCACTCGGGGCGCAAGCCGCCAGGGTGAGCGCGGCTGCGCCGGCGCCCGCTCCCGCGAGCATCGTGCGGCGACTGACCTGCGCACGGCGGGCCTGCAGAACCAGGTTGCGGATCAGCGGATCTTCGGGAAGAGACCGGGACATCGGTTCGACTCCTTCGCGTTGGTGCGGGTGCGGCAACTTTGCCGTTGCACGATAGTTGCACATCAGCGGAGCGCTGACGACAAAAACGGGTCAATACGACCATTTCGAAACATAGATTTCACGAAATCAGTACCGTCGGTCGAGTTTCACCACGGATTCCTTGGTCGACCTCCGGGGGTGCCCGCACCGCGCTCAGAGGTCGAGGCGCACGCGCTTCGTGAGTGCGCCGTCCGCGTGCCACGCATCGCCGCCCCCGAGTGGCGGGAGCGGGCCCCGCTGTCGGGTGAGCAGTCGATGATCGGACGGCGAGCAGTCGATGAGCAGCAGTCGGCCATCGCGGCGAGCTGCGGCGAGCTCGAGGATCGAGCCGAGCCAGGTCTCGACGTCCGCGAGTTCGACATCGCCTCCCCCGCCCGGTCGTGACGCCGTGACGCCCGCGCGGGCGAGTCGGTCGGCGAGCTCGCGAGGGTGCGATGCCGCGATCGCCCAGCCGCCGTCAGCGAGCGATGCCACGGGCAGCTCCCCCGACCATGGTGCGGGTTCCGCACCGGGCGGCAACGCGATCTGCGCCTCCGATCCTCGCCAGAGGACGGAACCTGGGCGACGATCAGTCCGGAATCCCGCAAGCTCTCCGCCAGCCAGCAGATGCTCGTCGCGCGACGGAAGCCGCAGGAGCAGGCGGTGCTCGAATACGCCCTGCAGCCCGTGGAGCACACCCCCGGCCGACCGGGAGCTTGCGGCGAGCGCCACGTGTGTGCGTCGGGCGTCGCGCACGGCACCTCGGATGAGGTCGATGAGGTCCGCGCGCTGCTCGGGGTCAGCGGCCGCGAGCGTGCGGTCCAGGTCGTCGACGAGCACGAGCGTGCGGTCGCCCCGCGAGGGTGTCGCGAGCGCCTGCCACAGAGCGGCCGGGCTCTCGGGCACCCAGCGGATCTCGGTGGGCGGCGGGGTGCGCTCGGCAGCGTGACCGAGCATCCGCAGCGCCGTCGTGCGACCAGATCCGGTGCCTCCGATCACAAGCGGCGCGCCGTCATTCCACGGGTCGAGCACGAGCCGCCGCTGCGTCTGCTGCTCCGGCAGGTCGACGAGCCCGATCGTGAGGGCTGGTGCCGAGGCATCGCCGGTGATGAACGAGGCGGGCAGCGCTGCCGGAAGCGGGTCGCGCCAGGGGCGCGCCGCGGGGGCGGTGTGCCCGACCCAGCGCGACCGCACGCGCGTCGCATCCGCAGCATCCGCGAGCGCGAGCTGCACGGTGCGCGGCTGGTCACCTGCGGCGATGAGCGCCCGCCCCCGCGCCGGTGCTGCGATCTCGGCGGCGGCCCGCGTTCCCACGACGGCGACGCTGTCGGCGGGATCGAGCACGCGCAGACAGATGCGGATCGTGATGTTCGCGAGCACGCCATCCCGAACGATCCCCGCGGGGCGCTGGGTGCAGAGGATGAGGTGCAGTCCGAGGGACCGCCCTCGAGCCGCGATGTCGGCGAACACCGCGCTCAGCTCGGGGTCGAGGGCGAGAAGCGCCGCGAACTCGTCGACGACGACGACGAGACGCGGAAGGACTCCGTCCGGCAGCGCGTCGATGTCGCGTGCGCCGTTCGTCGCGAGAATGTGCTCGCGACGCCGCAGCTCGGCTCGGAGGCTCGCGACGGCGCGCCGAGCCGTCGTGAGGTCGAGGTCGCTCACCACGCCGACGACATGCGGGAGCTCATCGAGAGGCGCGAACGCGGAACCCCCCTTGAAGTCGACGAGGAGGAAGACGAGGCTCTCGGGAGGGTGCCTCTCCGCGAGGGCGAGCACCCAGCTGATGAGCAGCTCGCTCTTTCCGGATCCCGTGGTGCCCGCGACGAGCGCGTGCGGTCCGTCGCGCCGCAGATCCACGACGATGGGACTGTCGACGCCCACGCCGAGCGGGGCGGCGAGGCCCGCGACATCATCGGATTCCAGGGGCATGTCGCGGAGCGCCACCGTGTCGGGAATCATCGCCGGGTCCTCCCACCCCCTGCGGCGAGCCCGCTCCGCGATCTGCACGGCGCGCAGGTGCGCCTCCGGCGCCGAGACGAGCGCGGGCTGGAAGTCGTCGATCACGTGCGGCACATGGGCGGTCGCCCCTGCGCCGTTCTCGGGGATGCGGATGACCACATCGCGGCCAGCGGGCGCATCGCGCACGTGGCTCACCCGCAGGATGGGCGTTCCCCCTCGAAGCATCTCCCAACGGTCAGCGATCTCGGTGCGATGCGGGAGCTTCTCGGTCCAGGTCTCGTCGGCTGGCGCCGTCACGTGGTGCTCGCCGGGGTGATG
This sequence comes from Salinibacterium sp. ZJ70, assembly GCF_011751865.2. Taxonomy (GTDB): domain Bacteria; phylum Actinomycetota; class Actinomycetes; order Actinomycetales; family Microbacteriaceae; genus Homoserinibacter. The sequence goes on from NZ_CP061770.1 coordinate 1,747,005, forward strand.
CGCAGCGGCGGCGCGCAGCAGAAGCGAACGCGCGATGGCGCGGAAGATCGGCACCGGGGCGTCGACGAGCACCTCGGCGCCGTCGACGATCACGGGTGCGGCCGGGATCGTCGCGGTCCGGCTGCGGAGGTGGGAGATCGCACTCTCGAGCGCCCCCTCCGCTGCGCTCCCGCCCGTGAGAACCACGCCCGAGGGCACCGCTCCGCGTCCGAGGCTCCACAGACCCTCCGGCGCCGACGCATCCGAGGTGCAGAGCGCCTCGAGCTCGGGGAGGCGTGCCGAAGCGAGCTGCCGCCATCGCTCCGCACGCGCGTCGAGCTCGTCGCCGATCTCGGCCACACGGTGCAACGCGGTCTCCTGTTCGACCTGCCGAGCCCGCCGCGCGCTGCGCCGCGTCTCGATGCTCGACACGATGACGAGAGCGGGCCCCAGGAACGCGAACATGAGCACGAGCGGCGAGGCCGTCATGATCCACAGCACCACCGCGATCACGACGGGTGCGACGGCCTGGATGTAGGGGAACGGGGCGCGTGGAGAAGCGACCGGCGGCCCCGGCAGCGCGATCCTCTCGGTCTCGGGCAGCATCGGCCCAGCACACACCGGCAGCCGCGTCTGCGGCGCGGACGCGGACGCTCTGGTGGAGAGCGCTGTCGTGTCGCTCGTGGGGAGGTCAGCTCACGATGAAGAACTGGTCGCCCATCTCGACGCGCGTTCCGCGTTCGACGAAGCAGCGACGCCCGGGAACGCACCTCGCGGGTTCAGCGCCGGGGCGCCGCACGAGTGTCCCGTTGGTGGAGTATCGGTCGCTCACCCAGAAGGAACCGGATTCCTGACCGAACTCCACGTGCGTCTTCGACATCGAGCGGCCGACGTCGAAGATCGGGATCAGGTGGTCGACATACTCACCGGGTTCGGGCGATGGGCCGCGGCCGATGAGCCCCGACCCTGCCACGACGATGCTCTCCCCCGTGCTGAACTGCAGCGTGAAGCGCTCGCCCGAGACCTGCGGGAGCGGCGGCGGCGCATCGAGCGACTGGTAGGTATCCCATTCGTCCTCGGTCGGCACGACCGCCGTGTCGCGCGGCCACGGCACCGGAGGAGTGCTCGGCGGACTCCCCGCGCGCGGTGCGCGAGGGGCCTCCGACTGCTTCAGCGGGCCCGCGGCCATCTGCGGGTCGTCGGGGTGTGTGGAGCGTCCGCATTCACCGCACAGCAGGGCACTGTCGGGAAGGTCGCTTCCGCAGAAGCGACACGTGGTCATCGGCCGGCTCCGGAACGTCTCAGCACGTTGCGCGCCTTGCCCCCGCCGAGGGATCGCAGAGAGACCCGCGCACGCAGTCGCGCCCGGCGCGAGCGTCCGGAATCGAGCGCGCTCCGCAGCTCGGTGACGGTGTTCCAGACGCGTTCGGCGTCAGCGTCTGCGGGCTGACCGGGGGCGAAGACCGCGCGATCCACCACCGCCGCGAGCACACGAGACGGGAGCGTCCCGACGACGGCGGCCACCTCGGACCGGGTCGCCGCGGGTGAGACGGGGAGCCCGTGGTCGACCACGAGGTCGGCGAATTCGTCCCACCCGCCGCGAATCCGCCCGAGCGCGGACGGTGCGGTGCGTCGCAGGTGCCGGCGCCGGGCCTTCGCCGCGAGGACGAGCAGGAAGGGCGACAGCAGCACGAGCAGGGCAAGCGCTCCGATGCCGATGACGCGCAGCACCTGCAGCAGCGCTGCGAGCCCGAGGTCGGGAGCCACCGGCTCCTCGGCCGTCGTGTCGGCCTCGGTCTGATCCTCGCGCGGGTCGGGTCGGTCGGCGGGCGGGGGCACGATCGACTCCGGCCGCGAGACAGTCGTCGGATCCTGCGGCTCCTCGTCCGGGATCGGCCGCGGCGGGGGCACCGGATCGATCGCCACCCAGCCATGCTCGGCCGTCTCGACCTCGATCCACGCGGTGACGTCAGAGCCCCGCACGATCGTCGCGCCGTCCGCGCCCGCGGATTCGGGGGCGAACCCCATGACGACGCGCACCGGGAACCCGATGCGGTGCGCGACGAGCGCGGCCGCGACCGCATACTGTTCGGCGTCGCCGATCATGAGCGGCGCGTCGACGAGCTCAGCGAGACGGTCGAGCGAATGCCCCGACCTGCTCGCGGGCTCGTCGGGCGAGAGGCCGTGACTGATGTACCCGCTCGCGCGCAGCCAGTCCACCGCAGCGACGAGGCGCGCGCCGGGGCTCCCCGCTCCGGCTGTGGCCTCATCGACAGCGGCGACGAGGTCGTCGGGTGGATCCGCGATGCGCGGAGTGTCCGCGCTGCCCGGGGTGGCGCGGACGAGCGCCTGGATGCTGGGCTGGTCGGGAAGCACGGTCGTGAGCCGGTAGCTGTCGCCCGCACGGAGCCCAGCCATGTCGGCGGCGGTGCCGCTGGTGAGGTTGACGGCGAGGCCGTCATCGAGCGCGACCGCACGAGGGCCCGTGAAGGTGACGCTCACGAGGTCGCCCACGGTCGGCACCCACACGCCGGTGTACGCGTCCACCGCGATGTCGAGCTCGACGCGCTGCCCGGAGAGCTCCGGCCTCGGCACGGCCGACGGGAGCCGCACGAACGTCCCCGAGGCGGAGTCGACGGTCGCGCTGCCGACGGCGTAGACGACGCCGTCGAAGCTGTCCAGCGTCGCGATGCGCATGCGCGCGCCGCTCGGGAGTCCCTCGACGCGCAGCATGACCTCGTCGACGCGGTCATCACGGAGGTAGCGTCGGAACTCTGCGAGAGGGCTCGCGTAGTCGCGGGGGTCGAACGGCTGCGCGACGGCGTTGCGCAGCACGTCGCGCTCGCGATGCGGGGGAAGCGCGGCGACAGCAGCGACGGCTCCCGTCGCCGTGACGGCGAGGATCGCGACCGCCGCGACGAGGGTACGCGCCTCGACGCCGAAGCGCAGGGGGCCGGATGCGGCGTCGCGCGCGAACCGCCTGGTCACCTCACGCCGCCTCCGCCACCGTCGCCAGCTGCCCCACGCCACGCACACGATGAGCATCGCGACGCCGACGACGGGCGGCAGCGGCGCATCCGAGGGCCCGAAGGCGATGCCCACGACGAACACGACGGCAGGGATGACCGCGGCGAACTCCCCCAACCGCGCACGGAACGCGATGGTTCCCGCGACCACCGTTCCCCCGAGCAGCAGCACGAGCGCAGGAACGAGGAGCGCCTGGTAGTCGCCCACGGGCAGCGTGATGGTGAGCAGCTGCTTCCAGCCGAGCGCGACCCCCGCGAACAGATCGGCGAGTCCGTCGGGAGAGGGCAGCACTCCCCCGACTGCTTTGTCCGGCACCGCGAGCGGCACGCCCACGAGCGCGAACACCGCCGTCGTCACGATGATCGAGACCCAGCCCGGCCAGCGCATCCGCGCCGAGAGCGCCGCGATGAGCGTGCCGAGGACGATCGCCACGGCCGCGAGCACCAGGAACTGAGGCGAGCGGTAGATGGGCCACAGCGCCATCGACGCGATGCCCATCGTCAGCCACAGCTGGAAGACGTCCGCGAGGCTCCCGCCCCGCGCCGCGCCGCGCGTCTCGTCGGGGCCGCTCATGCGATCGCCGCCGATCGGGCCAGGGCCGAACGCAGTTCGTCCAGGTATCCGATGGTGAGCACCCGCAGGCCGCCGACCCGACGCATCCCCGGTTCGGCTTCGAGATCGCACACGACCGCGACGACCTCCACGTCGACGGGGAATCGCGCCGCACATGCCTGCAGGTCCTGCGATCTGGTGCCGGATCCGCCGATGAGGAAGACGACCGAGAGCCCGGGAATCTCATCGGCGACGAGTCGCGCGACGTCACGAAGCGGGAGTGCGGTGGGCGTGGCATCGACGACGGCGAGCTCATCGAGCAGGCGCTCCGGCAGGTGCACGGCCAGACGCCGCACGGCGAGCACACGCCGCTTCGCGAACTCGGGGGTGATCGCCGAGACGACGACGGAGACGGTTCGCCCGTCGCGCACGGCGCGCACCCCGAGCGAACCGGCGACGCTCACGGCGAGCTCGAACTCCTCTTCGCTCGCGAAGTCGGCGGTGGAGAGGCTGAGACCCACGACCAGGTGACTGCGTCGGGTCTGCTCGAACTGCCGCACCATGTAGGTGCCCGTCTTGGCGGTCGACTTCCAGTGGATGTGGCGCCTGTCGTCGCCGGACTGGTATTCGCGCAGGGCGTGGAAGGCGACGTCGCTGGATGTGAGGTCGCGTGTGGGCGAGCCCTCGAGGTCGCGGATGAGGCCCGTGCTCGTGGACGGGACGCTCACCGTGTGGGGGTGCACGACGAGCTCCATGCGCTCGGTCCACTCCAGCTCTCGGCGTACCAGGCCGAGAGGGTCGGCGCGAACGGTGCGCACCGGCCCGACCGAGACGATGCCGCGACGGCGCGTAGGGATGTCGAAATCGATCGTCGTCGTCGTGGACCGCTTCACGCCCGGGACGATGAGCTCGACGACCTCCTCGCCGACGGGGATCTCGAGCACCCCGGCGAGGGCGCGCCTGGTGCTCGCGTTGTGCACCTCGATCGTCCCGTGCGCCGGTTCCCCGACGACCGCGCGTCGACGGGCGAGGTCGAGGTGCATCTCGAACGGCGCGCGCCCCGCAAGCACGAGCACCGCGACGATCGCGAGGGCGACGCATGCCCACCCGGCAGCGACCAGCTCGACCCAGCCCAGCAGGTATCCCGCGGTGAGACCGACCGGGATGAGGACGAGCACCGACCAGCCGAGCGGAGTGATCACCGAGCTCAGCCGGTCGCCCGCGATCCTCGCTCCACGCGCGATCGCCTTCGCGATCCGCACCACTCCCACGACCGCGTCGGCGAGCACCCCGGTTCGCGCGCCGACGAGCCGGGCTCGCGTATTCGCGAGCCCGGCTGTGTCGGCGGGGGCGGTCGTCTCACGCCCTCCGCGGGCGGCGCGACTCGTCACACGGCTTGCCGATCGCTCGGGGGCGGCGTCTCGAGCAGGAGCTGCGCGATGATGCTCGATGAGGTGACGCCGTCGAATTCGGCTTCCGGGTCGAGCACGAGCCGGTGCGCGAGCACGGGCTCGGCGAGCGACTTGACGTCGTCGGGCACGACGTAGTGCCGACCGCTGGCTGCGGCGAGGGTCTTTGCGGCGCGGATGAGTGCGAGGGCGCCGCGCACGCTCACGCCGAGCCGCACCTCGGTCGCCGAGCGCGTCGCCTCGATGAGCCGTGAGACGTAGTCGTTGATCGACGGATCGACGTGGACGGTGCGCACGAGGGCGGCGTACTCGACGACCTCCGCCGCGCTGATGACGGCAGGCACGATCGTGTCGTGCGCACGCGTTCCCGCGCCTTCGAGGATGCGCACGGTCGATGCGTGGTCGGGGTAGCCGATCGAGGCCTTGAGCAGGAAGCGGTCCAGCTGAGCCTCCGGCAGTCGGTAGGTGCCGGCCTGCTCGATGGGGTTCTGGGTGGCGATGACCATGAAAGGGCTGCCGACGGCACGTGTCGCTCCGTCGACAGTGACGCGCCCTTCTTCCATGACCTCGAGCAGCGCAGCCTGCGTCTTGGGGCTCGCCCGGTTGATCTCGTCGGCGAGCACGACGTTGGAGAACACCGGGCCGGGGTGGAAGTCGAATCCACCCGTGCGCTGGTCGTAGATGCTCACGCCCGTGATGTCGCCGGGAAGCAGATCAGGGGTGAACTGGATGCGGTTGGAGGAGCCTTCGACGCTCTGCGCGATCGCGCGGGCGAGCGAGGTCTTGCCCGTGCCCGGGAAGTCCTCCAGCAGGAGGTGTCCTTCGCTGAAGAGCGCGATGAAGCCGAGGCGCACGACGAACGTCTTGCCGAGCAGGACGTGCTCGACGCCTGCCACGAGTCGTCCGAAGACGTCGTGGAATCCGCTCGCCTGCTCTGGCGTCATCGTCATGGGGTGTCCTCTCGGGATGGGGGCGGGGGCACTCGGTCCTAGTGCGGAGCGTCGGACCACGCATAGCTGCGCGTGTAGACGACTCCGCCGGATGTCACCGATACCACCAGGTCAGGGTAGGAACCGGTTCCCCCCACGCCGGTGACCTCGCAGACACCGGCCGTTCCGGGGTCATCGGCCGGGCCGCATGTGTAGCTCACGCTGTCGTACCCGGTTCCGCCTGCGCCGACGCCCGGACCGGAGGTCCAGGTCCAGTAGCCCGCTCCGGGAGTGTCGGGCGCCGCCGGCGCGCTCGTCTCGACAGCGAGCAGTCCGGTGACCTCGATGCGGATCGCGCGGCCGATCGTGACAGGAGCCGACCACTCGGGGCTGCAGAGCTGCACGTCGGCGCTGTAGGTGCGGCAGGCTTTCACCTCGACGGCGATGAGGTTGCCGTAGTGGCTCGTGTCGGAGGTCAGGAACGAGCCAACAGGCACAGGGCCGCGCGCCGTCTGGTCGGTGCTGCCGCCCGAGAGTCGGTACATGAAGCTGTCGACGTCCGACGATCCGAACGGGATCGTGAGACCGAGGAGCTGCATGTCCCATCGGCCATCGCCGCGGTCGATGAGACTGCTGATGTCGCCCGGCTGGACGACGACGTTGCCCGGCGCGACACGCGGCGTTGCGGTGACGTTCGCTGAGGCCGTGCACCCCTGGCCGTTCACGGCGTAGACCGTGAACGTGTAGCTCGTGTTGGGGGTGAGGCCGGTGATCTGCGCGGACGTCGCAGTGCCGACGTTCTGCACATTCGGCCCAGTGGGCGGGTTCAGCACGGGGGCGCCCTGCTCGACGCCCGTGACCGTGCACGCGGGCGGCGCGCCGCTGTGCCGAGCGACGTAGTACGCGGTGATCGCGCGTCCGTTGCCGTCGAACGCGCCGAGCCAATCGACCGTGGCACTCGTGCCGTCCGTCAACGAGGCGGCCGCAGAAGGCGACGCGAGGACGAGGGGCGCGCCAGCGGGCACACCCGTGCCGCCTGCGTCGTTCCATGAGGCGAGCGAGTTGGGGGCGCGGTTGCGGGCGCTCACCGAATACGGGAGCGCGGCGCCGTTGGCGAAGCCCGGGTTCGTGATGATCCGCGCGTAGCTCGTGCCTGGCGCATCGGCCGCGTCGACGCCGACCGTCACCGAGATCCCGCCGACACTCACGACGTAGCTCTCGATCGAGCTGCCGCCTCCGGTGGCGGGCTTCTGCCAGCTGACCCGCAGACCACGATCGACGGCTGTCGCGTTCACCGCCGCAGGAGCGGGCGGGATGATGTCGGACCAGATCGCCTCGCCCAGATTCGCCGGGGCCGAGGTTCCGATGGCGTTGACGGCGCTGACCGACAGCCGCATCGCGTGCGATGGTCCGTTCCCGGGGGTCGAGATGAGGCACCCGACGGTGACCGTGCACGACGTCGTGGAGACGACGCTGCCGCTGCCCGCATCCGCCGCGGTCACGCGGTACTCGGTGATGGGCGCGTTGTTGAACGGACCGGGCGCCCACCCGATGCGGAGCGCACGGTCGCCGAACTCGGTGACGCGCAGGTTGGTGACCGGATCGGGCACGTCCTGCACCGAGATCGTCACAGTGCCCCACACGTAGCGGTCGGGATCTCGCGTCGCGTCGGCCACCTGATACTGCAGGGTCGTGTCGATGGGCTCCGCGGTCTCGGCGACCGTGATCGACAGTCGGGAGCGATCGGCGCTCGGCGTGACCGTGACCCCCGCGGGCAGCGCGGCATCGGAGAGCCCGCGGATGTCGACCACGGTGAGAGGCGTGCCCGGGAACGGGTTGGTGGCCGCGTCATTCGCGAGGACATCGACGACCGTGGTCTGACCTCGACGGGTGATCGTCTGGTCGGCGACGGTCTTGGCGAGCGGGCGCGTCGACGGCACGATGCGCAGCTGGAGGCGCCCGGCCTGTCCGTCGTTGAGCGCGTCGCGCACCGCGAGCGTGAGGTTGGTCGTCGCCCCCTTCACCGCGGATGCGTCGGCGGTGAGCAGCAGACGCTGCCCGTTGAGCTGGGCGCTGAACCCGGTGGGGAGCGGGCCGGTGATCGTGTAGGCGAGCTCGTCGATGTCGTCGTCGTGCGGGTACTTGGTGAGCTTCACGAGGTCGAGTTCGCGCACCTGCCCCGGCTCGAATTCGAGCACCCCGCCGGTGAACACGGGCGGCTGGTTGTCGCGCGGGCGCACCTCGATCGGCAGCGAGAGCGTCGCGACGTTGCCGCCGAGACCGTTCTCAGTCGACCCGTCGGTGACCTCGAACGTGATCGACGCGGGGCCCCAGTACCGTTCAGCCGACGTGAACTGCAGCGTGTCGTCGTCGATGACGAGCGACGCGCCGTTGGAGTGGGTCGCCCGCACGGTGCTCGAGTCGGTGAGCCGCACGCGCGATCCGCCGATCGTGACGACGTACTGCGACAGCTCGATCCGCAGGGTGGATTCGCTGTTGACGATGAGCGGCGGGGCCTTGGTGTTGATCTGCGGCAGGGCGTCGTCATAGCCCGGCACCCGGATGAACGCGTAGGACCGGATCTGCGGAGCATCGGGGTGCACGACGGCGAACGGGATGACCTGGCTCCGTTCGCCGATGGTCACGCGCACGCGCTTGTTGGGCAGCACCTCCGCGGTCTGCGCGAATCCGGCGACGAGTTCGACGCCGAGATCGCGCGCCTCTCCGTCGGCGAAGAAGGCCCGATCGAGCACCGAGACATCCACGGTGCTGCGGTCGATGACGTCCGTCACCGTGAGCTCGGTGTCGGTGATGACGGGCCACGCGAGGGGTGCGTCATCGGAGACGTTCACCCGGATGAACGCCGAGCTCGTCCCGCCCGTCTCGTTCTCGATCGTGTAGACGACGCTGAAGTCGCCCGCCCCCGGGGGTGTGATGCGCACGACGTCGTCGCCCACGATCTCCGCGACGACGTCCGGGGTGTTCGGTTCGACCTGTCGGATTCGCAGCGCGCTGCCGTCCGGGTCGGAGTCGTTCACGAGCGGGCGGACCGATACCGTGCGGCCCACGCGCACCGAGACGGTGTCGTAGTTGGCCACGGGATTGCGTGCACCTTCGAGCGACGGCGAGATGCCGACCCGGATGGTGCCGGTCGCGCGTGCGCCGAGCCCGTCGACGAGGGTGTAGTGGAAGACGTCGGTTCCGGAGGAGTACTCCCCGGCCTGGTAACGGAGGGTGCTTCCCTCCATGCCGACGATGGCCCCCTTCTCGGGGTTCGTCGACTGCCCGACGAGCGTCACCGTATCGCCATCGGGATCGACACCGTTGACGGGGATGTCGATCGACACTGTCTTACCCGCGAGGGTGCGCGCCGTCACCGTGCGCGGAACGGGCGGATTGTTGGTCGAGGCGTTGCGCTCGCGCACCGAGATGACGACGCGAGCCTGCGCGAGCTGCCCGTCCGTCCCCGCCACGGTGTACACCCCTTCGTAGATCCCCGCGGTCTCGGGTGCCAGGTAGCGGAGCCGGTCTCCCGCCGAGAAGAGGAGCCCCGCGTCCGCAGGGACCGTGGATGCCAGCTCGGGAAGCAGCGCGATCTCTCCGCCGTCGGGCTGCTCGTCGTTGTCGAGAACGTGGATGTCGATCGTGTCTCCGGCGCGCACGGTCACGTGGTCGTCGGTCGCGATCGGCGGCTGCATCCGGATGGGACGCGGGATCTCGACCACGGTGATCGTGCCGTCGGCAGACGCGAGACCGTTGCTGATCCGATAGCTGAATGTCACGGGCTGCGACAGCGGGGCCGTCAGGCTGACACGCACGCGCCGCTGATCGAGCACCTCCGCCGTGATGCCGACGCCGGCAGGGACGCCCCCCACCCCTGTCACGACGAGCACCCCGCCTGCGGGGTCGATGTCGCTCGTCGGCGGGTCGACGAGCTGGGTGCTGTCGGTCGTCATGAAAAGCGTCTTCGGCACCGTGATGGGGCGCGTGGATGCGTCGGCGGGCGCGGTCACGTCGACCCGCACGACGCCGGTCGCGGTCTGCGTGCCGTCCGTGACGGTGAACTCGAGGTAGTGGGTGCGCACCTCGGTGGAGAGGAAGGTGAAGGTTCCCGCATCGAAGCTCGGCACGAGCGTCGTCCCCGCCTTCGGGGGAACGCCGCCCAATCGGATCGGAGCGTTGCCCCCGCGCACGTGCTGGAGCGGCCGGATGGTGACCTCTTCGCCCGCACTGGCGAGCACGACCCATGGCTCCACGAGGATCGGCACGTCGCCGCGTTCGCGGACCGTCACCTGCAGCGAGCCGCCCGCGGTGTCGCGGCCGTCCGAGACGCCGATCGCGATCGTCTTGCCGCCGATGCCCTCGCCGCCGTCGGTGAACACGATCACCCCGTCGGGCTTGAACCCCACCTGATCGGGTGCGGCGACCGACGCCGACGTGAGGTAGATGGCGTCGCCATCGGGGTCGATCCAGTCGCCGAGCACCTGGGTCGACACACGCCCGCCCGAGTCGACGTTCGCAGTCGAGGTGCGGACGGCCCGCGGGGGTGAGTTCTCGGCGTCGCTGCGCACCGTGACGGTCACGACGGCGCTGGCGAAACCGCCGCGCCCGTCGCTGATCGTGTAGCCGAACGAGACCTGCCCGCTCGCATCGGACGCGAGGGTCAGCTGAAGCTGCTGGTTGCGACTGACGAGGTCGAGGCGTCCGATCGTCTCGTCGATCTGGTCGAACGCCGTGATGACGAGAACGTCGCCGTTGGGGTCGTAGTCGTTCAGCAGAACGGGCAGGACGGTGGTGCGGCCGGGGCGCGCGCCCAGGTCATCGTCGACGGCGGTAGGCGGCTGCTGCACCTCCTCGAGCTCAGGCGGCGTCTCATCATCCGCCTGCGGCGTCTCCTCTTCGCGGTCCTGGTCGATGAGGAGCGACTCCCAGTTGTCGATGAGCTCGCCGGATGCCTGCACCGCCCAGCTCTCGCCGCCAAGCGCATCATTGAGGACGACGCGGCCCTGGTTGACGGCGAACGCGAGCCGCGGCCCGGGCGCGAGGCCCGCGAGTGCCATGTCGATGCCGTCTTCCCGAGGGCACCCCCGCCACGCGGAACCGCCGCTCCACGCGGCGAAGCGGCACCCGTCGACGACCACGGGCGCCGCGGGCACTCCTGCACCGGACTCCACGAGCACCCGCGCATCCCCGTCGCCGAGAGGCACACTCGCGAGCCCGCCGGTGTGCGCGACGAGCACCCCGTCCGCGGCCGGCCCGGGCATCTGCACGCGCGCGCTCGAACCGGAGACGACACTCGAGAGGTTCTTCGCACCCGCAGCGGTGGAGAGCTGCCCCGAATCGGCGTCGAAGACGACCCACTCCTCGCCGACCGCCGTGATCTGCACGCTCCCGCCCACAGGCGGAGTCCCCGACCACTGCATCGACGAGCGCTGCCCCACCACAGACGCACCAGGCTCGACCCGCCACACCTCCGTGGCGTCCGGGACGTACGCGAGCAGCGCACCCGAGTCCGTCAGCGCGAGCACCGCGCCGGTGCCGAGACTCAGTGCGGACGGCACGGCCGCGTCGAAGGAGGCGACATCGGAGAGCGGCACGAACCACACCTCGCCCGTCTCGGCGAAGATCACGACGCGATCCTCGGCGAGGTGCACGGACGGATTCTGCGGCGGAAGCGACACGGCCTCGCCGAGTTCGGCCGTCGCCGGATCGACGACGCGCATCGTCGCGCTCGCGCGATCGACGAGGATCACCGTCGATCCGGACTGCACCAGCTCGGCCTGCTCGGCATCCGTCTCGATCGTGCTGTCCAGCTCGAATACCGCGGTGTTCGCCCGGCCGATCGCATCGTGCGAGGCCCCCGCCACCCACACCGACGGATCGGTGAGATCCATCCGCTGCGCCGTGTAGCCCGTCGAGACGATCGCAACCGTCGCGACGAGCACCGCGACGGCCGTGCTGCTCGTGATGGTCGCGAGAAGGGGACGGCGTGTGGAGAACCAGGAGCTCATGTCAGCTTCCCGATGCGATCACGCACTTGTCGGCGCTCGCCGGTCCCGCGATCCCGTCGCGGTTGACGGTCACCGTGAGGCACACGGTCGAGCCGGGCGTGGTGTCGACCACGAAACGCGACGACGACTGCACCGTCGGCGCCTGGGCGATGCCGTCCTCCGACACGACGATCTGATAGCGGTCCCCGCTCGTGATGTCGGGGTCGGACCAGCTGAACTCGATGCGTCCTGCGTCTTTGAGATCGGCGTCGATGTCCGACACCACCGGGATGCCCGAATCGAGGTTCGTCAGCAGGATCGCGAGGGCGATCAGTCCGAGCACGGTGATGAGCGAGGCGGCTGCCGTGAGAATCCAGGTCATACGACGGCTCGCCGGGCTCTGGGCGCCGGAACCCGAGTGGGACTCATCGGCCCCGCTGCGCTCCACCACAGGATGATGGGCGTATGGCGTCTGCGCCACCGCGCGCCGGCGCCGCCGGCCACGGGCACTCGGGTTCGTGCCCGTCGCCACCGGGCGGAGCAGAGTGCGGTCGTCATCATTGCCGAGAGCGCCCAGCGCCCATTCGTCCATCGCGATCTCGACGGGTGTCTGCGCAGCACCGAGCTCGGTCTCGATGAGCTGCAGCTCGCGCACGAGTTCGAGCGCACTCGCGGGTCGCATCTCGGGGCGGCGCGACATCGAACGGCGAAGCAGCAGCTCAAGGCTCGCGGGCACATCGCTGCGGCCGATCGGCTCCGGCTTGGCGCGCGCGATGCGCGCCATGAGGTCGCTCGAGGTGTTCGACCCACCGGGGACCTCGAACGGCGAGCGACCGGCGAGGAGCGAGTACACCGTCGCGCCGAGCGCCCACACCTCAGAGGCGACCGTTCCCGGCGTCTCGTCGAGCAGCACCTCCGGGGCGGACCACGGGATCGACAGTCCCACCGACTCCTGCTCACGCTGACCGGCGAGGGTCGCCGCGATTCCGAAATCGGAGAGCACCGGATGCCCGTACGCCGTCATGAGGATGTTCGACGGCTTGATGTCACGGTGCAGCACGCCGATCGCGTGTGCGGATTCGACGGCCGAACCGATCTTCACGGCGATGCGCAGCACCTCGGTGACGGGTAGCGCCTCGCGGCGGTAGCGCTCGGCGAGCGCCGAGGAGCACAGCTCCATCACCAGATACGGGCGCCCATCGCTCGACACACTCGCCTGGTAGACGGTGAGGATCGACGGATGCGCGCTCAGCTGGGCCATGAGATTGGCCTCAGCCTGGAACATCTGACGCACATGGTCGTTGACGACCTCGCTCAGCATCACCTTGACGGCGACCTGCCTGCGCGGCATGTTCTGCTCATACAGGAAGACGTCGGCGAAACCCCCCGACCCGAGCACATGCACGTACGAGAACCCCGGCAGCACGGGAGGCTGCGACGGCAGACGTCGTGCTGCCACGGCTACCCCCTCGCCCCTGTGGAGCCTTCATCATAGTCAGGCCCGTCTGCCCCCCACTGGGTGCCGTCGACGCTCGTCACATCGATGACGATGACGGTGATGTTGTCGCGGCCCCCCGCGGCGAGCGCCGCATCCACGAGCGCATTCGCCGTCTCGCCCGCGGTCAGGCGCGCCGCCATGTGCAGTCGGATGCGCGCCGCGTCGAGCTCCTTCGTGAGACCGTCCGAGCACAGCAGCAGCCGCATGCCCGCGACGAGCGGGATCCTCCAGAAGTCCGGGTTGGGATCCTCGCGGAAGCCGAGCGCGCGCGTGATGACGTTCGACTCCGGATGCGCCTCCGCTTCGTGCGGCTCGATGATCCCGGCGTCGACGAGCTCCTGCACGACCGAGTGGTCGCGCGTCACCTGCAGGAGCTCGTTGCGGATGAAGCTGTACACCCGGCTGTCGCCCACGTTGAACACGAGGAACGCCGGACGTTCGCCCGAGAGGTCCAGAACCGCACCGGTGACCGTCGTCCCCGCGCCGAGCGGCATGTCGACCGAGAGAGCATCGATGTCGTTCGCGGCGAGAGTCAGCGCGTCGCCGATCGCCGATTCGCCCACGACATCCGCGAGCACGCCGAGCCGCTCGACCACCGCGGAGCTCGCACGATCCCCCGCACTGTGACCGCCCATGCCGTCCGCGACAGCGAACACGGGCGGCACGAGCACCAGACTGTCTTCGTTGACAGCGCGACGATGGCCCACATCCGTGGCGCCCGCCCATGCGAGCGTCACGTTCGCCCCACGCGCGGTCACGAAGCTGCGACCCGTCGAGTCCTCGCCACGCCGAGTCATCGGGACCGCCCTGCCGTCGACGGCGCGAGGATCTCCACCACGACGCCCTCCCCCAGATCGATGCGGGCACCCGGCATCACCACGAGCGACTCCCCACGCCGCAGGCTCACCACCCCGGAACCCGGAAGGTGCACCTCGCTGCCGTTGAGGGTGCGCAGATCCGTCGCGACGACCATCGCCCCCTGCTCCCGCAGCTCCAGGTGCCGCGCCGAGATCTGCCGCTCAGGACTGGCGACCGCGACAAGACGCGGACGGACCGACTGCGGCACACGCGAATGGCTCGGCCGCCGCCCGATCTGCACGGGACGATCCAGCTCGAGCTCCGCATCGCCCACCCGGATGCGGTGATGAGGGCGCAGCGACATCGGCACGGGAGGAAGCGAGAGCTGCCGGTCAGCCTGCGCCACCACATCTCGCACGATCGTGTCGCCCTCGGCGACCTCACGATGGATGTCCTCGAGAGCGCGCACATCGGTGACGACGCGCGGCGCCTGGGTCACCGTGTCGTCGTCCTCATGGATGTCATCATGCATGCGCGTCTCACCCCCGCCCTCGTGGAGACCATTGTCGCTCGCTGAGCGCACAACGCCGTATCCCCAGAGGGCGGGGCGAGAGATCCGCCGAACTATTCGCCGATGCAGGCGCTGGCTACTCGCCGATGTACGACATGACGTGCTTGATGCGCGTGTAGTCCTCGAAGCCGTACATCGAGAGGTCCTTGCCGTACCCGGAGTGCTTGAAACCGCCGTGCGGCATCTCGGCGACGAGCGGGATGTGGGTGTTGATCCACACGCAGCCGAAGTCGAGACGCTTCGCGAAGCGCATTGCACGACCGTGGTCCTTCGTCCAGACGCTCGAGGAGAGTCCGTACTGGACGTCGTTCGCCCAGCTGAGCGCCTGCGCCTCATCCGCGAACTTCTGCACCGTGATGACGGGTCCGAAGATCTCGTTCTGGATGGCGTCGTCGGTCTGCCGCAGGTTCGACACGACGGTGGGCTCGATGTAGTAGCCAGCCGAGCCCTTGCGGCCGCCGCCCGTCTGCACCTCGGCGTGCGACGGCAGGCCGCTCAGCATGCCGAGCACGCGCTCGAGCTGGTTGATGTTGTTGACGGGGCCGAAGAACGTGTTCTCGTCCTTCGGGTCGCCCGTGGTGACGTTCGCCTTGACGTAGGCGGTGAGAGCCGCGACGAACTCGTCGTGGATGCGCTCGTGGACGAGCACGCGCGTGGCGGCGGTGCAGTCCTGCCCGGCGTTGAAGTAGCCGGCGATCGCGATCCCCTCGACGGCCTTGTCGATGTCGGCGTCGTCGAAGACGATGACGGGGGCCTTGCCGCCGAGCTCGAGGTGCACGCGCTTGAGGTCGCTCGAGGCCGCCTTCGCGACCTCCATGCCGGCGCGCACCGAGCCGGTGATCGACACCATCTGCGGTGTCGGGTGCTCGATCATCTTGGCGCCCGTGGTGCGGTCGCCCGTGATGACGTTGAAGACACCGGCAGGGAGGAACTCGGCGGCGATCTCGGCGAGCAGCAGGGTCGACTGCGGTGTCGTGTCGCTCGGCTTGAGGACGGTGGTGTTGCCGGCCGCGACCGCGGGGGCGAACTTCCACACCGCCATGTTGAGCGGGTAGTTCCAGGGCGTCACCTGTCCGATGACGCCGATGGGCTCGCGACGGATGGAGCTCGTGTGGTCGGCCATGTACTCGGCGGTGGCGCGACCTTCGAGGTTGCGGGCGGCTCCGGCGAAGAAGCGGATCTGGTCGACGGAGAGCATGATCTCGTCGGTGACGAGGGAGGCGCGCGGCTTGCCGGCGTCCTGCGACTCGAGGTCGGCGAACTCCTCAGCCCGCTCCTCCATCTTGTCGGCGATGCGGAAGAGGGCGAGCTGGCGCTCGGCGGGCGTGGCCTGGCTCCAGGTCTCGAAGGCGGTGGCAGCCGCCGCGAACGCGGCGTCGACGTCGGCCTGGCCCGAGACGGGCGAGGTCGCGTACGCCTCCTCGGTTGCGGGGTCGACGACATCGAAGCCGTCATCGCCCCGAGCGTCGACGTACTCACCATTGATGAAGTTGCGAAGGATACGGTCAGCCATAGCGACACCATAGCCGGACTTGCCCCCTGCCGGAACTACGGATTTCGTCGCAGAGGCCTTCCCATATTGCGGATTCACTTGCTGGACGCCACAAACGGTGACAGAATCCCCTTATGGCGACACGCAACCGAGCTCCGGTGCTCGACGACGTCTCAAAGGCGATCATCGAGCAGCTGCAAGAAGACGGGCGACGCTCGTACGCGGAGATCGGCAAGGCCGTCGGCCTCAGTGAGGCGGCCGTGCGTCAGCGCGTGCAGAAGCTCACCGAGTCCGGCATCATGCAGGTCGTCGCGGTGACCGATCCCATGCAGCTGGGATTCCTCCGTCAGGCGATGGTCGGAATCCGGGTCACCGGGGACAGCCGCGTGATCGCCGAGAAGCTCAGTGAGATTCCCGCAGTCGACTACGTCGTGCTCACCGCAGGCAGCTTCGATCTGCTCGCGGAGATCGTGTGCGAGAACGACGACGACCTCATCGAGCTCCTCAACCAGCAGATCCGCGGCATCGCGGGTGTGCAATCCACCGAGACATTCGTCTACCTGAAGCTGCAGAAGCAGCACTACAACTGGGGAACCAGGTGATCGCACCATGACCATGACCGACCACGCTCTCAGCACGCAGACCGAAGCCGACCTGCAGCAGAAGGCCAAGGACCACCTCTGGATGCACTTCGCGCGCCAATCGGTGCTCGAAGAGCACGGCGTGCCCATCATCGTGAAGGGCGAAGGGCACCACATCTTCGACTCGCGCGGTAAGAAGTACTTCGACGGCCTGTCGGGACTCTTCGTCGTCAACGCCGGCCACGGCCGCAAGCGTCTCGCGGAGGTCGCGGCGAAGCAGGCGGAGGAGCTCGCGTTCTTCCCGCTGTGGTCCTACGCCCACCCTGCGGCGATCGAACTCGCCGACAAGCTGGCCGACTACGCACCCGGTGACCTCAACCACGTGTTCTTCACCACGGGCGGCGGCGAAGCCGTCGAGACGGCCTTCAAGCTCGCCAAGTACTTCTGGAAGCTGCAGGGCCGCCCCACCAAGCACAAGGTCATCTCGCGCTACGTCGCGTACCACGGCACCCCGCAGGGTGCTCTCGCCATCACGGGCATCCCCGCGATGAAGGAGATGTTCGAGCCCGTCACGCCCGGTGGCTTCCGCGTGCCGAACACCAACATGTACCGCGCCGACGAGATGGGCTTCCCCGGGGGAACCGAAGAGGAATTCGGACTCTGGGCGGCGAACCGCATCGAGGAGATGATCAACTTCGAGGGACCCGAGACGATCGCGGCCGTCTTCCTCGAGCCGGTTCAGAACTCGGGCGGCTGCTTCCCGCCGCCGAAGGGCTACTTCCAGCGCGTGCGCGAGATCTGCGACAAGTACGACGTGCTGCTCGTCGCGGATGAGGTCATCACCGGATTCGGCCGCATCGGCGACATGTTCGCCTCGACGACGTACGACATCAAGCCCGACATGATCACCTGCGCGAAGGGCATGACGAGCGGCTACTCGCCGATCGGCGCATGCATCGTGAGCGACCGGCTCTACGAGCCCTTCCGTCACGGATCGACGGCGTTCTACCACGGCTACACGTTCGGCGGACACCCGGTGTCGTCGGCGGTCGCTCTCGAGAACCTCGCGATCTTCGAGGAGGAGGGCCTGGCCGACAACGTCAAGCAGAACTCCCCGCTGTTCCGCGCGGCGCTCGAGCGCCTCACCGACCTGCCGATCGTCGGCGATGTCCGCGGTGCCGGCTACTTCTTCGGCATCGAGCTCGTCAAGGACAAGGCCACCAAGGAGACCTTCGACGACGACGAGTCCGAGCGTCTGCTGCGCGGGTTCCTCTCCAAGGCGCTGTTCGACGCGGGCCTGTACTGCCGCGCCGACGACCGTGGCGACCCCGTCATCCAGCTCGCGCCGCCGCTCACCATCGGTCCTGCCGAGTTCGACGAGATCGAGCAGACGCTGCGATCGGTGCTCACCGAGGCGTGGTCGCGACTCTGATCTGAACCCTGCGAGTCGCCCTGCAGCGACTCGCACCCGGATGGCGGGCGGTGCTCTCGAGCATCGCCCGCCATCCGCATTCCCGGGTGCGCACGCGCAGGTCTCATGGTCGCGCGACATCGTCAACCCCCTCTCCCCCGCTGCTGGGGCTCGGTAGCGTGACGCCCGGAGGAGAGATAGATGACCGACGACGCCCCGGTGTTCCGTTCGACCTATCGCGCCCCCGCGGACGCCGAGCAGGAGCAGCCAGCCCGGAGTCGCGCACTGCCGGTCGCGATCCTCGTGGTCCTCATCGTGATCGCACTCGCCGTCGGCTTCCTCGGCTCGCTCGCGACCCAGGAGCATGTCGACGGCTGGTACGAGAGCGCCGACAAGCCCGCATGGACTCCGCCCGGCGTCGTCTTCGGCCCCGTATGGAGCGTCCTGTACGTCACGATGGCCGTCGCCGCGTGGTTGGTCTGGCGCCGACGCGATGAGGCGAACGTGCGACCTGCGCTCGCCGGCTACGTCATCCAGCTCGCGATCAACAGCATCTGGTCGCCCGTGTTCTTCGCGCTCTACCCCACCTTCGGCGTCGGGGCGCTGTGGTGGGCTTTCGGCATCATCTTCGTGCTGATCGTCGCCGTCGTGTACACGCTCGTCGCGTTCTGGCGCGTCGAGCGCTGGGCGGGGATCCTGCTGATCCCGTACCTCGCGTGGCTGCTGTATGCCTCGACACTCAATGCCGGCGTCGCGGTGCTGCAGTCCTGACGAACCGGGCGCGCGTCGCTGTGCTCAGCTCGCGAGTTGCCGTGCTCAGCTCGCGAAGAGGGCCTCGATGTAGCGCACCTCGTCGGCATCCGGGCGCCACCCGCTGCCCGCACGCGCGTTCGCACGGATCTGCTCGGGCTTCGTCGCACCCGCGATGACGCTCGAGAGCTCGGGCTTGGCGAGGAACCATCCGAACGTCGCCTCCAGCAGCCCCAACCCACGCTCCGCCGCGAAGGCCTCGAACGCCTCGATCGCATCCCACGGAGCGTTCTCGGCGACGTGGCGACGCTGGCGCCCGATCCGGGTGTCTTCCGGGATCTCGGTGCGTGAGAACTTGCCCGTGAAGAGTCCGTTGGCGAGCGGGAAGTAGGGCAGCAGGCCGAGCCCGCGCTCGCGCACCGCGGGGATGACGTCGCCCTCGATGGCGCGTTCCGTGAGGTTGTAGTGATTCTGCGCTGAGACGAAGGTGGCCATGCGGGCGGCACGAGCGGCGTCGTCGGCCTCCCGGATCTGGGCGCCGTCGAAGTTGGAGTGGCCGATCTGGCGCACCTTGCCCTCCTGCACGAGTTCGTCGAGGGCTGCGAGGGTCTCCTCGATGGGCGTGACGGGATCGGGCGTGTGCAGCTGGTAGAGGTCGATGGTCTCGATGCCGAGCCGCGAGAGCGACCCCTCGACAGCTGCCCGGATGTAGGCGCGGCCTCCCCGCGGGCCGACGTCCACGAGGGGCGAGTCGTAATCCTGGTGCCCGAACTTGGTGGCGATGACCGCCTCGTCGCGACGTCCGCGCAGCGCGGCCCCGAGGAGCGTCTCACTCAGTCCGTACTCCTCGCCGTAGATGTCGGCGGTGTCGAAGAAGTTCACGCCAGCATCGAGCGCGGCGTGCACGACAGCAGTGGCCCCCTCCTGCTGCATGGTCGGGGTTCCGGGGCGGCCGAGATTGTTGCAGCCGAGCCCGACGACACTGACGGCGAGATCCGAGGTTCCGAGGGTGCGAAGCTCCATGACTCGAGCGTACGCGTCCTCCACACGGGCCACGGCGGCCCGTCGTTCGCCGTGTCCGATTTCCGCCGGTGCCTGCGCGCTCCCCTGCGTACGCTCGGAGCATGACCACGGCAGACACCCTCATCGGCCTGCAGCGCATGCCGAGCCCCATCGGGCGGATCGAAGTCGTCAGCGACGGTGCCGCCGTCATCTCTCTCGCGATCGAACGTGGGGGCGCGCTCCCCCACGACCCTCTCGACGAGCATCCGGATGCCGTCACGACGCTCGCGGTCGCGCAGCTGCACGAGTACTTCGCAGGCGAGCGCCGCGACTTCGATGTTCCCGTGCACCTCACCGGCACTGAGTTCCAACGCGCTGTCTGGCAGCAGCTCGGTGCACTGCAGTGGGGCGAGGTGATCTCCTACGGTGAGCTCGGCCACGCGACGGGGCGCGCGACCGCGGGACGCGCCGTCGGAGGCGCTGTGGGCGCCAATCCCATCCCGCTGCTCGTTCCCTGCCATCGTGTGCTCGGCCACGACGGTCGGATCACCGGCTACTCGGGCGGCGAAGGCGTGCCGACGAAGTCCTGGCTGCTCGCGCACGAGGGCGTCCCCCACCGTCTGCCCGCTGGGCCCCCGCATGAGCCTCTCACCCTCGACATCCCCGACGAGAGCGGCGCCGCGTGAGCTCGAGCGTCCGCGTCGACGACGCTGGCGTCGCTCGTTGCGCCTGGGTGGGAGAGGACCCCGAGTACCGGCGCTACCACGACGAGGAGTGGGGGTATCCGCTCCACGGCGACCGAGCCCTCTTCGAGAAGCTGTCACTCGAAGGCTTCCAGGCGGGCCTCTCGTGGATCACCATCCTGCGCCGACGCCCCACCTTCCGCCTGGCCTTCCGCGGTTTCGACATCGACGCCGTCGCGGCGTTCGACGAGTCCGATGTCGCGCGGCTCATGGGCGACGTCGGCATCATCCGCAATCGCGCCAAGATCGAAGCCACGATCGCGAATGCACGGCTCACGCGCGAACTCGTGACGGACGACCCGGGAGCGCTCGACCGACTCATCTGGTCGTTCGCGCCGCCTGCTGCTCCTCGACCCGCCACGCTCGCCGACGTGCCCGCCGTCACGCCCGAGGCGACGGCACTCAGCACGCAGCTCAAGAAGCTCGGCTATCGCTTCGTCGGCCCGACCACGATGTACGCCCTCATGCAGTCCGCCGGCCTCGTCGACGACCACGTCCCAGGATGCTGGCGCGCTGACGTCTGAACCGCGCGGCGATCACACCACGAGGTCGAGCTCGCCCGCAGCTCCCCGCTCAAGGCGGATTCCCTCGGCATCCGCCCACGCGAGCAGCCCATCGACATCCTCGTGCACGATGCCCGAGGCGACGAGCGCCCGCGTCAGGCGTCCCTTGCCCGCCTTGTTGAAGTGGTTGAGCGCGCGCTTGCGGCCGCCCTCCTCCGAGACGACGCGCACGAACACGGCGTCCGCGCGGGTCGGGAGTGGCCCGAGCGCCGCGTAAGCCTCCGACCGCATGTCGAGGATCAGTCCGTCGTGCATCGCGAGCGCTTCACCGAGTGCGGGCGCCCAGTGCTGCTTGAGGCGCACGCCCGGCAGCCGCGAGTCCGCAGAGAGCCGGTAGGCGGGGATGGGATCGAGGGCGCGCGTCACCCCGAACAGTGCCGACGCGATGAGCACATGCTCGTGCGCGAACGCACGTGCCTCCTCAGAGAGCGTCGCCCCATCGAGAGCGTCATACAGCACACCGTCATAGCGGTCGACCGCCGGCATCACCGGTGCGGTGCGGATCACGCGGTTGCGCTCCACCTCGGCAACACCTCGAGCCGAGAGCTTGAGAGCCGCGAGAGATGCCTCGACATCCGCCGCGAGCGAGACGGTCGCCTCGACGAGCAGCTCGCGCTGCGGCGTCAACTGCCCGTAGGCGAGCGCGCCCAGCTCCAGGCGCGCGTCAGGATCCCCGCCCTCCCGCTTGGTCTCGGAGGGCGGCAGCAGAATCAGCACCTCAGGGCTTCACGAACGCGAGCGCGCGTTCGACGTTGACACCGAGGGGCTCCACCGAATCGACGGTGATGCGCCCGATCGCGCCGCTCTCCCCCGACCATTCCTCCCACTCGTCGAGGCTCTCCTCGACGGCGAAGGCACCGGGAAGAGCCGATTCCTTGAGTCGCTCCGCACGTGCCGCGAGCCGCGTGCGGTGCAGCTCCTCATCAGAGCACACGACCTCGATGAATCGGATCTCCGACTCCTGCCGCTGAGCGAGCTTGACCCACTGCTCACGCGCGGGGTTCACGGCGTTCACGGCGTCGATGATGAGGTCGCCACCACCCGTGAGCACAGCATCCGCGAACGCCTCGGCGACGAGATACGCGGCAAGACCGGTCGGCTGGTCTGCGTCGATGCCCGCCCGCAGAATGGCGTTCTCGATCGGATCGACCGACACGACGGGCACCCCCAGACGGATCCCGACGACCTCAGCGATCGTGCTCTTGCCCGCAGCGGGGAGTCCGGCCATCACGATGAGCATATTTCCACCCTAGACGAAGCAAGACCGACCGCCCGGAGCCCCGGGCGGTCGGTCTTGAGGAACGATCAGACGAGCTCGGCGTTGCCCGCGACGATCGAGACGGTGTTTCCCTGCACAGACAGGAAGCCGTCGTCGATCCGCGCGGTGATGACGTTGCCGTCAGCCGTGGTCACGCGTGACTCACCCGGTGCGAGGACCGCGAGCATGGGCTCGTGACCGGCGAGAATGCCGATCTCACCCTCGGTGGTGCGGGCGACGACCTGAGTGGCCTCACCCGACCACAGCTCGCGCTCCGCCGAGACGACGAACACGTTGAGGGCGGCCATGATCAGCCGTTCTCCTTCTGGATCTGCGCCCACTTGGCCTCGACGTCGGCGATTCCGCCGACGTTGAAGAAGGCCTGCTCGGCGACGTGGTCGAAGTCACCGCGGACGATCGCGTCGAACGATTCGATGGTCTCCTTGAGCGGCACGGTCGAGCCCTCGACACCGGTGAACTTCTTCGCCATGTAGGTGTTCTGCGAGAGGAACTGCTGGATGCGACGCGCGCGGGAGACGGTGATCTTGTCTTCCTCGGAGAGCTCGTCGACACCGAGGATCGCGATGATCTCCTGGAGCTCCTTGTTCTTCTGCAGGATCGCCTTGACCGACGTCGCCACGCGGTAGTGGTCCTCGCCCAAGTAGCGGGGGTCCATGATGCGCGACGTGGAGGTCAGCGGGTCGATGGCCGGGTACAGACCCTTCGACGCGATCTCACGCGAGAGCTCGGTGGTGGCGTCGAGGTGGGCGAAGGTGGTCGCCGGAGCCGGGTCGGTGTAGTCATCGGCCGGCACGTAGATCGCCTGCAGCGAGGTGATCGAGTGACCACGCGTCGAGGTGATGCGCTCCTGGAGCACACCCATCTCGTCGGCGAGGTTCGGCTGGTAACCCACGGCCGAAGGCATACGTCCCAGAAGGGTCGACACCTCGGAACCGGCCTGCGTGAAGCGGAAGATGTTGTCGATGAAGAGGAGCACGTCCTGCTTCTGCACGTCACGGAAGTACTCCGCCATCGTGAGGGCCGACAGGGCGACGCGCAGACGCGTTCCCGGCGGCTCGTCCATCTGGCCGAAGACGAGGGCGGTCTTGTCGAAGACGCCCGCCTCCTCCATCTCGTGGATGAGGTCGTTGCCCTCACGGGTGCGCTCACCGACACCGGCGAACACCGACACACCACCGTGGTCCTGCGCGACGCGCTGGATCATCTCCTGGATGAGGACGGTCTTGCCGACACCGGCTCCACCGAAGAGACCGATCTTTCCACCCTGCACGTAGGGGGTGAGGAGGTCGATCGACTTGATGCCGGTCTCGAAGAGCTGCGTCTTCGACTCGAGCTGGTCGAAGGCCGGGGGCTTGCGGTGGATCGGCCAGCGCTCGGTGATCTCGATCGTCTCGCCCGGAACACCGTTGAGGATCTCACCGGTGACGTTGAAGACCTTGCCCTTGGTGACGTCGCCGACGGGCACCGAGATGGGGGCGCCGGTGTCGCGCACCTCCTGGCCGCGGACGAGACCGTCGGTCGGCTTCAGGGCGATGGCGCGGATGAGGTCGTCACCGAGGTGCTGAGCGACCTCGAGAACGATCGTGGTCGACTCGTCGCCGATGGTGATCGTGGTCTCGAGCGCGTTGTAGATGCCGGGGATGGCGTCGTGGGGGAACTCGATGTCGACAACGGGGCCCGTGACGCGTGCGATGCGTCCGACGCCGCCGGCGACGACGGTCTCGCTCGCCTTCTTGGTAGCGGTAGCCATGGTCTCTCTTTTCCTGATCGTTACTTCGCCGGACCGAGGGCGTCAGCGCCGCCCACGATCTCGGAAATCTGCTGGGTGATCTCCGCCTGACGCGCGTTGTTCGCAAGGCGGGTGTAGTCGCGGATGAGCTTGTCGGCGTTGTCCGAGGCGGACTTCATCGCCTTCTGCGTGGCGGCCTGCTTGGAAGCAGCCGACTGCAGCAGCGCGTTGAAGACGCGGCTCTCGATGTACACCGGCAGCAGCGCGTCGAGCACCGCGTCGGGCTCCGGCTCGAACTCGTAGAGCGGGAAGATCTCAGCATCCCCCGGCTCTTCGACGCCGTCGACGACCTCGAGCGGGAGGAGGCGAACGACCTCGGGCTCCTGCGTCAGCATCGAGACGAAGCGGTTGTACACGATGTGGATCTCGTCGACGCCGCCTTCATCCGTGTCCTGGATGAAGCGCTGAACGATCTCCTCGCTGATCTCCTGTGCCGTGGCGAAGCTCGGGGTATCGGTGTCACCGATCCACGAACGCTCCACCGTGCGCTTGCGGAAGTTGAAGTAGCTCACACCGCGGCGGCCGACCACATAGTAGACGACCTCCTTGCCCTGCTCGTGGAGCAGAGTGGTGAGCTCTTCGCTCTCGCGCAGCACGTTCGCGTTGAACGCACCGGCGAGGCCGCGGTCGGAGCTGAATACGACGACTGCCGCGCGGCGGATGGTCTCCGGCTCGGTCGTGAGCACGTGGCTCACGTTCGAGTAGGTGGCCACCGCAGAGACCGCACGCGTCACCGCACGAGCGTACGGCGCGGACGCCGAAACCCGATTGAGCGCCTTCTGAATGCGGCTCGCCGCAATCAGCTCCATGGCACGGGTGATCTTCTTGGTCGTCTGGGCAGAGCGGATCTTCTGCCGGTAGACCCGAAGCTGGGCTCCCATGTCCTTCTCTTCCTGTCGTAGGGCTCGATGAGGGCGCTATCCGCGAGGGATCAGCGCTTGCCCTTCACGATGCGCTCCTGGTTGACGTCTTCGACCTCAGCGGCGGCGAACTCCTCGCTGCCGATGCCCGAGGCCTCTGCGCCGGGCTGGAACTCGGCGAGGAACGCGTCCACGGCCTTGTCGAGAGCAGCCTCGGTGTCGTCGTCGAGGACGTTGGTGTCGCGGAGCTTCGTGAGGATGTCGGTGTTGCGACCGAGGTACTCGTGGAGCTCGCGCTCGAAGCGCAGGACGTCCTCGACGGGGATCGTGTCGAGCTTGCCCTTGGTGCCGGCCCAGATCGAGACGACCTGGTTCTCGACGGGGAACGGCGAGTACTGCGGCTGACGGAGGAGCTCCGTGAGGCGCGCACCACGCTCGAGCTGACGACGGCTGGCGGCGTCGAGGTCGGAGGCGAAGAGGGCGAACGCCTCGAGCGCGCGGTACTGCGCGAGCTCGAGCTTCAGCGTTCCCGAGACCTTCTTGATGCTCTTGACCTGAGCGTCACCACCGACTCGCGAGACGGAGATACCCACGTCGACCGCCGGACGCTGGTTGGCGTTGAAGAGGTCGGACTGGAGGAAGATCTGGCCGTCGGTGATCGAGATCACGTTGGTCGGGATGTACGCCGAGACGTCGTTGGCCTTGGTCTCGATGATCGGAAGACCGGTCATCGAGCCGGCGCCCAGCTCGTCGGAGAGCTTCGCGCAGCGCTCGAGCAGACGCGAGTGCAGGTAGAAGACGTCACCGGGGTACGCCTCGCGGCCCGGCGGGCGGCGGAGGAGCAGCGACACGGCACGGTAGGCCTCGGCCTGCTTCGACAGGTCATCGAAGATGATCAGGACGTGCTTGCCGCCGTACATCCAGTGCTGGCCGATGGCCGAACCGGTGTAGGGGGCGAGGTACTTGAAGCCGGCGGGGTCGGACGCGGGAGCGGCGACGATCGTCGTGTACTCCATCGCGCCGGCCTCTTCGAGCGCGCCCTTGACGGCGGCGATCGTCGAGCCCTTCTGACCGATGGCGACGTAGATGCAGCGAACCTGCTTGTTGACGTCGCCGGACTCCCAGTTGGCCTTCTGGTTGATGATCGTGTCGATCGCGATCGCGGTCTTGCCGGTCTGGCGGTCGCCGATGATCAGCTGACGCTGGCCGCGGCCGACGGGGATCATGGCGTCGATCGCCTTGATGCCGGTCTGCATCGGCTCGTGGACCGACTTACGGGCCATGACGCCGGGGGCCTGGAGCTCGAGGGCGCGGCGACCCTCTGCGACGATCTCACCGAGGCCGTCGATCGGGTTGCCGAGCGGGTCGACGACGCGTCCGAGGAAGCCGTCGCCGACGGGCGACGAGAGGACCTCGCCCGTACGGGTCACGGCCTGGCCCTCGACGATGCCGGTGAACTCACCGAGCACGATGACACCGATGCTGTCCTCGTCGAGGTTGAGCGCGAGACCGAGCGTGCCGTCGTCGAAACGGAGGAGCTCGTTCGCCATGGCGCCCGGGAGGCCCTGAACGTGGGCGATGCCGTCGGCGGCGTCGATGACGGTGCCGACCTCGGTCGTGGTCGCCTTGTTCGGCTCGTAGCCGGCGACGAAGTCCTTGAGCGCGGATCGGATCTCGTCCGGGCTGATCGTGATGTCTGCCATGTCTCTTCCTTGGAGTGGTGCGTCTGGGCGCCGGTGTCAGCCGGCCAGTCGGATGCGGAGGTCGGCGAGGCGCGAAGCAACGGTTCCGTCGATGACGTCGTCGCCGATCTGCACGCGCAGCCCTCCCACGATGGTGGGGTCGATGTTGAGGTTGACGCGGAGCGTCTGGCCATAGCGACCCGACAGCGTCTTCTCGAGTGCGGCCAGCTGCGTGGCCGAGAGCGGAGCCGCGGCGGTCACGGTCGCGACGAGCGCGCCGTTAGCCGAGGCGACGATGTCGGCCGCACGCGACACGAGCTGCCCGATGCGCCGGCCACGGGGGCTCTGCACCAGGTGACGCATGATCGCGACGGTTCCCTCGTGGGCCTTGCCCGCGAGGAGCTTCGAGACGAGCGCAGCCTTCGCGTCGGCCGAGCCGAGCTTGCTGCTGACAGCGAGCTCGAGCTCGTTGTCGCTCGCCACCGCGCGACCGAAGCTGAACAGCTCCGCCTCGATGCCGGCGTTCGCACCGGAAGCCTGGGCGATGGCACGGATGCCGATCTCCTCGATGCCGTCGACGAGCTCACCAGCGTCCGACCAGCGCGACTCGACGATGCCGGACAGAAGGCCGAAAGCCGTCTTGTCGAGCGAGCCGAAGATGCTCGCGAGGAGCGCCGACTTGCGAGCAGGCTCGACCGCGGGGTCGGCGAGCGTCGAGCGCAGCTGCGCCGAGGACTCCACCGCACGACCCGCGGCAAGCAGCTGCTCACCGGTGGCGAGGCTCACACCCTTCGCGGCAGCCAGCTGCTGCGTAGCGGCTGCGAGGGCAACGCGTGACGCCGAACCCATCTACTTGCCCGCCTTCGCCTTCTCGTCGGCCTCGAGGTCGGCGAGGAAGCGGTCCACAAGGGCACCGGACTTCTTGTCGTCGGCGAGCGACTCGCCGATGACACCCGACGCGAGGTCGAGGGCGAGGGTTCCGACCTCGGCACGGAGCGAGACGAGAGCGGCAGAGCGCTCGGCCTCGATCTGCGCCTGGGCGGTGGCGGCGATGCGGTTCGCTTCGGCCTGGGCCTGCTCCTTGAGCTCGGCGATGATCGCCTGCCCGTCGGTGCGGGCCTGCTCGCGGATCCGGGCTGCCTCAGCGCGCGCCTCGGCGAGCTGAGCGTTGTACTCGTCTCGAGCGGCGGCCGCAGCGGCCTGGGCCTCCTCGGCCTTCTTCAGACCGCCTTCGATCGCCTCAGCGCGGGCGTCGAGCGCCGTGTTGAGACGCGGGACGACGAAGTACGCGACGACGATGAGCAGGGCGACGAAGATGACCGCCGACCAGATGATGTCGTAGTCCGCAGGCAGAAGAGGATTGACATCCTCTGCCATGCGTACGTCGAGGAATGCGGGCAGCATCCCGACCTCCTTAGTTAGGTGGGGGTGCTTAGACGGCGGGGGCGGTGAACGGGATGAAGCCGACCGCGATCGCGATGAAGGCGAGCGCCTCGGTGAACGCGATGCCGAGGAACATCAGACCCGTCAGGCGGCCCTGGAGCTCGGGCTGGCGAGCAACCGACTCGATGGTCTTGCCGACGACGAGACCCACACCGATGGCCGAGCCGATCGAGGCGAGACCGAAGGCGAGAGGAGCGAGGTATCCAACAATCACGAGAGGTTTCCTTTTCTTGTGTGGTTTGGTTTCCGGCGGGTGCCGAGGGTCAGTGCTCGTCAGCCAGCGCGAGCTGGATGTAGACGGCCGCGAGGAAGGTGAAGACGTAAGCCTGCAGTGCCGCCACGAGCAGCTCGAAGAGGGTGAAGGCCGCGCCGAAGGCGAGCGTTCCCACTCCGAGAAGGCCGAGGAAGTTTCCGTCTGCCAGCACCGTGAAGAAGAAGAAGTGCGTGGCCGAGAAGCAGAGCACGAGCAGCATGTGGCCCGCGACCATGTTCATCAGAAGACGAAGGGCGAGCGTCACCGGACGGAGGATGAACGTGGAGATCAGCTCGATCGGCGTGACGACGATGTAGAGCGGCCACGGAACACCCGCCGGGAAGAGCGCGGTCTTGAAGAACCCGCCTCCGTGCTTGCGGATGCCAGCGTAGATGAACATCACGTACGACACGATCGCGAGCACGATCGGCAGGCCGATGACGCTCGTTCCGGCGATGTTGATGCCGGGCACGATGCCGGTGAGGTTCAAGGCGAGCGTCAGGAGGAACATCGTCATCAGCGGCGCCATGAAGCGCTTGCCGTCCTTCTCACCGAGAGTCTCGATGACGATGTTGTTGCGCACGAAGCCGAGGATGAACTCGGTCGCGGCCTGAGCGCGCGTGGGGACGATTCGCATGTTGCGCGTGGCGATCAGCAGCCACACGATGAGCAGCACCGTGATGACCACGCGGAGGATCATGATGCGGTTCATCTCGAACGGCGTACCCGCGAACAGGATGGCCGGCGGGACGAAGTCGCTCAGCGACGGTCCGTGGAATCCGCCGTTGTCATCAGCGAACCGAACTATGGGGGTGAGGGCAGAAGCTAGCAGCGCTTACTCCAAGGCTCGGGGCGTGCGAACACACGACGATCGAAGGGAATGACCCCAGCCTAACAGGCCGGAGAGGGGGGCGAGGACGCCCTTACCGGCCGGAATCCTCAGTTTCGTCGTCTCCGGGGAGGGCGACATCGGCGTACGGGACACGCGCGCGCTGGAAGGCGAGAGC
Source organism: Salinibacterium sp. ZJ70 (assembly GCF_011751865.2). Taxonomy (GTDB): domain Bacteria; phylum Actinomycetota; class Actinomycetes; order Actinomycetales; family Microbacteriaceae; genus Homoserinibacter. Next base: position 1,776,613 of record NZ_CP061770.1, read on the forward strand.
GTCGATCACGAGGGATCCGAGCACGAAGACGATGACCGTGCCGAGGAAGACGAAGGGGTCGAGCCAGGTCTGCGTGCGCAGCCAGATCGCGAGGATGAAGAACACGATGAGCTTGAGCCCGAAGACGCCGAGCACGATGCCGAAGTACACGGGGCTCGTGGGGTCGTTGGGGGTCAACCGGCTCGCGAGGATCATGCTGCCGGCCGTGAGGCCCAGGAACACCGCGGCGAGCCCGGTGGCGAGGAGCGCCGCCCAGAGTCCGGGCAGCCCTGCGGCGAGCAGACCGACGCCCGAGGCGAGAACAGCCACCACGAGGGCGAAGATGCCTCCCCAGCGCAGCGAGGTGGTGAGGATCGGGTTGTCGGCGGGCGCGCTCATGCGTGCGTCTCCTTCTCGGGGTGCAGGTCGGCGAGTTCGCGGGGGGTGTCAGCGTCGGCGGATTCGATCACGTCGGTGCGTGGCCGGCTGAGCGGGGCGAAGGTGATGATCGTGCACGCGGCGAGGCCCAGCAGGGTGCCGAGGGCCGCCCACCACGTGTCGAGGAAGAGGAACAGCAGCACACCGACGGACACCACCGCGGTCCACGCGTAGAGCACGAGCACGGAGACGAGGTGCGAGTGCCCCATGTCGAGCAGGCGATGGTGCAGGTGCTTGCGGTCGGCGGCGAACGGCGACTGCCCGGCGCGCAGGCGCCGGATGACGGCGAGTGCGAAGTCGAGCAGCGGGATGATGAGGATGAGAAGCGGGATGAACGCCGGGAGGAACTGTCGCGGGCTGCCGACCGTCTCGTCGAGGGCCTGCGGGTCGATCTGACCGGTGACGGCGATCGTGGACGCGGCCATCAGGAGGCCGACGAGCAGAGCCCCGGCATCCCCCATGAAGAGTCTCGCGCGATGCCAGTTCAGTGGCAGGAAGCCGAGACACGCGCCGATGAGGACGGCGGAGATCAGCTGCGCGAGGCTGAAGTACTCGCTCTGACGCGCGGGCCCGTCCGAGATGATGAAGATGTACACCGAGAACACGCCATTGGCGATGATCGCGACACCCGCGACGAGACCGTCGAGACCGTCGATGAAGTTCAGGGCGTTCATGAGCAGCACGATCGTGAAGACCGTGATCGCGAGCGACTGCCAGGTGGCGAGCGTCACGACGGCGCCCGGCAGCGGGAACGACAGGAACTGGATGCCCGACCACGCGAGCAGCGTGGCGGCGAGGATCTGGCCCACGAGCTTCGTGAGCCAGTCCAGATCCCAGATGTCGTCGGCGACGCCGATCAGCACGATCATGGTCGCAGCCCCCAGCAGGCCCCAGATGTGGGCGGGCTGGGAGTAGACGAGAGCGAGCTCGGGGATGAGCGAGCCGACCCCGAACGCGGCGACGACCCCGAAGTACATCGCCACTCCCCCGAGTCGCGGGGTGGGGCGTGTGTGCACGTCGCGCTCGCGGATCGTCGGGTAGAGCCGGTAGCGGTGCGAGAGCTTCCAGATGACGAGCGAGAGCGCGAACGAGACGACTCCCGCGACGCCGGCAGCCGCGAGGTAATAGATTATGCGCATCGCTCAGCCCCCACGACGCGGATGATCTCGTCGCGCGGGATCACACCCTGGCGGACGATGCGCAGCTTGCCGTCGGCGTGCTCGAGGTTGGTCGCGTCGACGATGGTCGATCCCTGGTGCGCGTCGGCGTCCGGGTACGCCTCCCCCGCCGTTCCTGCTTCGAGGTAGACGGCGACGGAGTCGCCGAGCATGGCCTCCGCCTGGGCTGCGGTCATCGCAGCGGGCTCGCCCGTGCGGTTGGCGCTCGAGACGGCGAGGGGGCCGGTCTCGGCGAGAAGTTCGAGGGCGATCGGGTCGCTCGGCATGCGCAGCGCCACGGTGCCGCGGGTGTCACCCAGATCCCAGTCGAGCATCGAGCGCGCGCGCAGGATGACGGTGAGGCCTCCAGGCCAGAACTCGGCGACGAGCGCACGCACCTCATCCGGGACGACATCCGCGAGGGCGTCGAGCGTCGGCAGGCCCGGCACGAGCACGGGCGGCGGCGCGGTGCGGTCGCGACCCTTCGCGTCGAGAAGACGCTGGACGGCTTCGGGCGAGAACGCGTCGGCGGCGACACCATAGACGGTGTCGGTGGGGATGACGACGAGCTCGCCGCGCCCGATCGCGCCGCGCGCGAGACGCATCCCCGTCATCAGCTGGTCAGGGACGCTTGTGTCGTAGATCGCCATGGCGTACCCATCTTAGGAGCGCGCGCCTGAATGCCCGGTCATGCCGGTGCGGGGGCGCGGCGTGCGTCAGCGGATCGCGGTGGTCGCGCGGTCGCGGCCGAGGAGGTCGCGGTGCGTCGCGGTGGCGCGCCAGCCGTCCGCGACGAGCAGCGCGCGGATCTCGGCGCCCTGCAGCTCGCCATGCTCGATGACGAGGGATCCGCCCGGGTGAAGGAGCGCGAGCGCCCGCTGGGAGAGCACACGCACGAGGTCGAGGCCGTCGGCTCCGCCGTAGAGCGCCATGGCGGGGTCGTGCAGGCGCACCTCGGGGTCGCGCGGGATCGCATCGTCCGGCACGTAGGGCGGGTTCGAGATCACGACGTCGACGGTGCCGTCGAGTTCGGGAAGCGCATCCGCCATGTCGGCATGCACGAGACGCAGGTTGTCGGCGCCGACGGCGCGCAGGTTCTGCGTCGCCCAGATGAACGCCTCGGGGCTCTTCTCGACGGCGGCGATCCGCGCGTGCGGCACCTCGGTGGCGAGCGCGAGCGCGATCGCCCCGGAGCCCGTGCACAGGTCCACGGCGACGGGCCCAGGCGAGGCGACGGCCTGCAGCGCGTCGATCGCGAGCTGCGCGACGAACTCGGTCTCGGGTCGCGGCACGAAGACCCCGGGGCCCACCGCGAGCTCGAGCGAGCGGAAGTACGCGACCCCGGTGATGTGCTGCAGAGGTTCGCGTGCGGCGCGGCGCTCGACAGCATCCAGGAACGCGATGCGATCCTCGGCGCTCAGCGCGGAACCCGTGATGACCTTCGCCTGCACCTGGCCGCGACTGATGCCGAGCACATGCGCGAGCAGCAGCTCTGCATCCACCTCGGGCGTCGGCACGTGCGCGAGCTCGAGCACACGGACGCCGTGGGCGCGCAGTTCGGCGATCGTGCGGAGCGAACCGAGGGTCGAGGACACGCGCTACTCGTCGCCGCCGAGGGCCGCGAGGCGCGCCTCTTCATCCATGCGGATGCAGGATTCGATGACGGGGCCGATCGCGCCGTTCATCACCTGGTCGAGGTTGTAGGCCTTGTAGCCGGTGCGGTGATCGGCGATGCGGTTCTCGGGGAAGTTGTAGGTGCGGATGCGCTCCGAGCGATCCATGGAGCGGATCTGGCTCTTGCGCGCGTCGGACGCGATCGCGTCGAGCTCCTCCTGCTGCTTCGCGAGGATGCGGGCGCGCAGCACGCGCATCGCCGCCTCCCGGTTCTGCAGCTGCGACTTCTCGTTCTGCATCGACACGACGATGCCCGTCGGAAGGTGCGTGATGCGCACCGCCGAGTCGGTCGTGTTGACCGACTGGCCGCCGGGGCCGGACGAGCGGTACACATCGATCTTCAGATCGTTCTGATCGATCTGCACCTCTTCGGGCTCATCCACCTCGGGGAAGACGAGCACGCCCGTCGTCGAGGTGTGGATGCGGCCCTGCGATTCGGTCGCCGGCACGCGCTGCACGCGGTGCACGCCGCCCTCGTACTTGAGGCTCGCCCACACGCCATCGGCGGGATCCGTCGAGTTCGACTTGATCGCGACCTGGACGTCCTTGTAGCCGCCGAGGTCCGACTCGTTGCGTTCGAGCAGCTCCGTCTTCCACCCGCGGGACTCCGCGTAGTGGATGTACATGCGCAGAAGGTCGGCCGCGAAGAGCGCCGATTCCTCGCCGCCCTCGCCGCCCTTGATCTCCATGATCACGTCGCGACCGTCGTCCGGATCACGCGGGATGAGCAGGCGGCGCAGCTTCTCCTGAGCCGCCTGCAGGGTCTCCTCGAGAACGGGGATCTCCTCGGCGAACGCCTCATCCTCACGCGCGAGCTCACGAGCGGCGGCGAGGTCGGATTCCGACTGCTGCCACAGCTCGTGGGCGCGCGCGATCTGGCTCAGCTCGGCGTAGCGCCGGTTGACCTTCTTGGCACGGGCAGCATCCGCGTGGATCGCAGGATCCGCGAGCTGCTGCTGAAGCTGCTCATGCTCGGCCAGCAGCGACTGGACCGATTCGAACACGGCTTACTCCTTGTGCGCTGCGCCGTTGCCGCCCGCGGGGAGCGACTTCTGGATCTGCACGAGGAACTCGACGTTCGACGAGGTCTCCTTGAGCTTGCCGAGCACGACCTCGAGCTGCTGCTGCAGTTCGAGACCCGCGAGGGCACGGCGCAGACGCCACGTGATCTTGACCTCGTCGGCCGAGAGCAGCTCCTCCTCGCGGCGGGTGCTCGACGCGTAGATGTCGACCGCCGGGAAGATGCGCTTGTCGGCGAGAGCACGCGAGAGGCGCAGCTCCATGTTGCCGGTGCCCTTGAACTCCTCGAAGATGACCTCGTCCATCTTGGATCCGGTCTCGACGAGCGCAGTCGCGAGGATGGTGAGCGAGCCGCCGCCCTCGATGTTGCGCGCCGCACCGAAGAACTTCTTCGGCGGGTAGAGCGCCGACGCGTCGACGCCACCCGAGAGCACGCGACCCGAGGCGGGCGACGCGAGGTTGTAGGCACGGCCGAGGCGCGTGATCGAGTCGAGCAGCACGACGACGTCGTTGCCGAGCTCGACGAGGCGCTTCGCGCGCTCGATCGCGAGCTCCGCGACCGTCGTGTGGTCCTCAGCGGGGCGGTCGAACGTCGAGGCGATGACCTCGCCGCGCACCGAACGCTGCATGTCGGTGACCTCTTCGGGACGCTCGTCCACGAGGACCACCATGATGTGGACCTCGGGGTTGTTCTCGGCGATGGCCTTCGCGATCGCCTGGAGGATGAGCGTCTTGCCCGCCTTCGGGGGCGCGACGATGAGTCCGCGCTGGCCCTTGCCGATCGGGGCGATGAGGTCGATGATGCGCGTCGAGAGCTTCTCGGGGGTCGTCTCGAGACGCAGGCGCTCGTTCGGGTAGATCGGCGTGAGCTTGCCGAAGTCGACGCGGTTCGCCGCCTCGTCGACCGACTGGCCGTTGACCGAGTCGATGCGCACGATGGCGTTGTACTTCTGGCGGCCGCTCTGCTGCTCGCCCTCACCCGGCTGACGGATGGCGCCGACGACGGCGTCTCCCTTGCGGAGGTTGTACTTCTTCACCTGGCCGAGCGAGACGTAGACGTCGCTCGGTCCCGGGAGGTAGCCCGTGGTGCGCACGAAGGCGTAGTTCTCGAGCACGTCGAGGATGCCCGCGATGGGGATGAGCACGTCGTCATCCGCGATCTCGGGGTCGATGTCGTCGGTGCTGGCACCACCGCGACGGTTGCGGTTGCGGTCGCGGTTGCGACGGCCGCGGCCCTCGCCCTCCTGCTGCTCGCGCTGGCTCTGCTGCTCGCGCGGACCCTGCTGGTTCTGCTGCTGCTGTTCGGGCTGGGCCTCTGCCTCAGCCTCGGCCTCGGCCTGCTGGCCGCCGTTCTGGTTCTGGCCCTGGTTGTCCTTGTTGCCTCCGCGTCCGCCGCGGCGGTTGCGGCTGCGGCGGCTCGACTGGGGGGCCTCACCCTCGGCGGGCGTCTCGCTCTCGGCGGCGGGCTGGTCCTGCTGCTCGCTCACGGGCACGAGCTTGTCGAGCTCGAGGCCGAGCTCGGCCTGGGCGGCGTGCTGAGCTGCGCTGCGGCGGGGCACCGCGGCGGCGGCCTCCGCGTCGAGAACCGGAAGCGCGGCGGCGATCGATGCGGCGTCGGCGGTGGCCGAGCTCGCACGGCGCGAACCGCGACGCGAACGCGAGGGAGCGGGCTGCTCGGCGGGAGCCTCAACGGTCTCCGCGGCGGGAGCCGCCTCCTCGGCGGGAGCGGTCTGCTCAGCAACAGGCTCCGCGGCCTCTGCGGGCTGCGCGGCAACGGGCTTCTTGGCGACCGACTTGGCCGGCGCGGCCTGAGCGGGCGCCTGGGTGCCGGCTGCGCGAGCCTCAGCGAGATCCGCGAGGGCCTCGACGAGGTCGACCTTGCGCATCTGGGAGAGGCCGGTGAGGCCGTGCTCGGTGGCGAGGGCCTGGAGCTCGGGCAGACGCAGACGCGTGAGCGCGACTCGGTTGCCGATGAGTTCGGGGGAAGTGGTGGCGTCGTTCACGACAGGAATGTCCTTTCGGACCGGGCACAGAGAGTCCCGGAGTCAATGCACCGCCGGTTGCGGTTCGAGATCGCATGTGATGTCACATGACACGTGCAGGAACCTGCGGTTGGCGAATGCCGGTGAATGCCCCCTCGCGCCAGACTATGCTGCGGCGTCGTCGGAGTGCACCACCACTGTAGCACCCCGGAAGTCGACGGCGAGCATCAGGCACTCCCAGTTCGATTCGGCGTGCTCGGCGATGAGCTCCGCGGCACGCAGACGCTGCGACGGGTCGCTTCCCAGCACGAGGATCGACGGGCCGGCTCCCGAGACGACAGCGGCGAGACCCTCGGCGCGCAGCGCCTGGATGAGGGCGTTCGTCTGCGGCATCGCGCTCGCACGGTAGTTCTGGTGCAGCTTGTCCTCGGTCGCGGCGAGCAGCAGCTCGGGGCTCTGGATGAGCGAGGCGATCAGGAGGGCCGATCGCGACACGTTGAAGATCGCGTCCTCGTGCGGCACCGAGGTGGGCTGCAGGCTGCGGGCGAGAGCCGTCGACATCGTCAGCTCGGTGGGGACGGCCACGAGGGGGCTCACGCCGCGGTGCACCATGAGCTTCTTGAAGCGCGGGCCCTCGGGCGTGGTCCACGTGATCGTGAGACCGCCGAAGAGCGCGGGCGCGACGTTGTCGGGGTGACCTTCCATCTCGGTCGCGAGACCGAGGAGCATGTCCTCGTCGAACTCGACGATGCCCTCGAGCAGGCCCTTGGCGGCCATGATGCCCGAGACGATCGCGGCGCCCGAGGAACCCATGCCTCGGCCGTGCGGGATGGTGTTGCGCGCGACGAGCTCAAGGCCCGGAAGCTCCTGGCCGACTGCGGCGAACGCGTGCGCGATGGCGCGAGCGACGAGGTTCGTCTCGTCGGTGGGCACCTCGCCCTCGCCGACGCCGTGCACCTGGACGACCACGCCCGGTTCCTGGCGGGCGGTCACCTGCAGCTCGTCGTACACGGCGAGAGCCATGCCGAGCGTGTCGAAACCGGGTCCGAGGTTGGCGGTGGTGGCGGGGACGCGCACCGTGACGGTGCGCCCGACGAGGGTCACGCAGCTCCCCCGGTGAGTCCGAGCACGCTGGCGATCTCGGCGGGGTCGACCGCCACGCTCGTGGGCTGCGCCTCGGAGCCGTCCGCGTTGCGGAGGGCCCACTGCGGGTCCTTGAGACCGTGGCCGGTGACCGTCGCGACGACGGTCGCGCCCTTGGGGAGCGCGCCCGCCTCGGCGCGCTCCAGGAGGCCCGCGATGCTCGCGGCCGAGCCGGGCTCGACGAAGATGCCGACCTCGCTCGAGAGGATGCGGTGCGCCTCGAGGATCTTCTCGTCGGTGATGGCGCCGAAGTATCCGTCGGTCTCGTCGCGCGCGGTGAGCGCAAGCTCCCACGAAGCGGGGTTGCCGATGCGGATGGCGGTCGCGATCGTGTCGGGGTTCTTCACGATCTCGCCGCGCACGATGGGCGCCGAGCCTGCGGCCTGGAAGCCGAACATACGCGGGCGCTTCGTGGTGACGCCGCGCACGGCCTCCTCCTGGTAGCCGCGCGCGTAGGCGGTGTAGTTGCCCGCGTTGCCGACGGGGATGAAGTGGAAGTCGGGCGCGTCGCCGAGAACCTCGACGACCTCGAAGGCCGCCGTCTTCTGGCCCTCGATGCGATCGTTGTTGACCGAGTTGACGAGGTGCACCGGGTAGTTCGCGGCGAGCTCGCGCGCGAGGTCGAGACAGTCGTCGAAGTTGCCGCGCACCTGGAGGAGCTCGGCGCCGTGGGCGATCGCCTGCGCGAGCTTGCCCATCGCGATCTTGCCTTCGGGCACGAGCACCGCGGCCTTGATGCCGGCGTGGGTCGCGTAGGCGGCAGCCGAGGCCGAGGTGTTGCCGGTCGAGGCGCAGATGATCGCCTTCGCACCGGCCTCGACGGCCTTCGAGACGGCCATCGTCATGCCGCGGTCCTTGAAGGACCCGGTGGGGTTCATGCCCTCGAACTTGACCCACACGTTCGCGCCCGTGCGCGCGGAGAGCGCGGCGGCGGGGATGAGCGGGGTGCCGCCCTCGCCGAGCGTGATGATGGGGGTCGCGTCGGAGACGTCGAGACGGTCTGCGTACTCGTGAAGCACGCCGCGCCACTGGTGGGCCATGTTCCTACAATCCTTCGACTCGGAGCACGCTGTCCACGCGCTCGACGACTGAGCTGGCAGCGAGAGCCTCAACGGTCGCGGCGAGCGAGGACTCGGTCGCCTGGTGCGTGCCGATCACCAGCGTAGCGCCGGTGCCGCTGTCCTCCTGACCGTCGGGCGCGGGCGCGTCGACAGTCTGCTGCACGGCCTCGACCGAGACGCCGTTGTCGCTGAAGATCGTGGCGACCTGCGCGAGCACACCGGGGCGGTCGAGCACCTTGAGGGTGATCTGGTAGCGGGTGCATGCCGAGCCGATCGGAAGGATCGGCAGGTCGGCGTGGGTGGATTCAGCGACACCGGGACCGCCGACGACGTGGCGGCGCGCGGCCGAGACGAGGTCGCCGAGCACGGCGGATGCCGTCTGGATGCCACCGGCTCCCGCACCATAGAACATGAGGCTTCCGGCTGCCTCGGCCTGCACGAACACGGCGTTGTTGGCACCGTGCACGGCGGCGAGCGGGTGAGCGAGCGGCACGAGAGCGGGGTGCACGCGCGCGCTCACGCCGTCGATGCCCGTCTCGGGGTCGGTGACGCGCTCGCACACGGCGAGGAGCTTGATGACGTAGCCGGCGCGCTGGGCGGCGACCATCTGCTCGCGCGTGATGCTCGTGATGCCCTCGCGGTGCACGGCATCGACGGGAACGGTCGTGTGGAAGGCGAGGCTCGCGAGGATCGCGGCCTTCTGCGCGGCGTCGTAGCTCTCGATGTCGGCTGTCGGATCGGCTTCGGCGTATCCGAGGTCGGTCGCGATCGCGAGCGCGTTCTCGAACGTGTCGCCTTCGCGGTCCATGCGGTCGAGGATGTAGTTCGTCGTGCCGTTGACGATGCCGAGGATGCGGTTGATGCGGTCGCCCGCGAGGCTGTCGCGCAGCGGACGGATGATCGGGATCGCTCCCCCGACGGCGGCTTCGTAGTAGAGCTGCGCGCCCACCTGCTCGGCGATGGCGAAGAGCTCGGGGCCGTGGTTCGCCAGCAGCGCCTTGTTGGCGGTGATGACGTCGGCACCCGAGGAGAGCGCGAGCCTGATGTACTCGCGCGCGGGTTCGATGCCTCCCATGAGCTCGATGACGATGTCGGCGCCGAGGATGAGCGAGCGCGCATCGGTGGTGAGGAGCTCGCGCGGGATGTCGGCCGTGCGCGGTGCGTCGAGGTCGCGGACGGCGACGCCGACCACCTCGAGGCCGGCACCGGCGCGGCTGGCGAGCTCGTCCCCGTGGGCGAGAAGCAGGGAGGTCACCTGTGCGCCGACGGAGCCGGCTCCGAGGATGGCGACGCGGATGTTGCGATATTCGATCATGCGAGGCGTTCCGTGTTCGGGTTGGTGGTCGGGATGTAGCTGCTGTCGCGGCGCAGCAGGTCGTGTTCGTCTTCGCGACGGATGAGCACCCGGCTGTCGCCGTCGCGCACGGCGACGACGGCGGGGCGCCCGAGATAGTTGTAGTTGCTCGAGAGCGACCAGCAGTAGGCGCCTGTCGCGGGGACGGCGAGGAGGTCGCCCGGCTGCACGTCGCCGGGAAGGTAGGCGTCGCGCACGACGATGTCCCCCGATTCGCAGTGCTTGCCGGCGACGCGCACGAGCGCAGGGTCGGTGTCGGAGACACGGTTCGCGAGGCGCACCGTGTAGTCGGCCTCGTAGAGGGCAGGGCGCGCGTTGTCGCTCATACCGCCGTCGACGCTCACATAGCGGCGCACGGCGACCTCCTCGACGGTGACGTCCTTGATCGTGCCGACCTCGTAGAGCGTGATGCCGGCGGGGCCGATGATGGAGCGGCCGGGCTCGATCGCGATCGCGGGCACGGGCACGCCCATGCGCGCCGTCTCGGCCTGCAGGGTGGCCGCGAAGTCGGCGGCGATCGTCTCGATGGGGGTCACGACGTCGGCATCCGTGTAGGCGATGCCGAACCCTCCGCCGAGGTTGAGCTCGGGGACGGGGCCGTCTTCGAGCAGTGCGGCGTGCACCTCCACGAGACGGCGGATCGCCTCGGCGAAGCCCGAGGAGTCGAAGATCTGAGAGCCGATGTGCGAATGAAGGCCCAGGAACCGAAGCGACTCGTGCGCACGGATGCGGGCGACCACCTCGGCGGTCTCGGCGAGCGGGATGCCGAACTTCTGGTCCTCACGCGCGGTCGCGAGGTACTCGTGGGTGGAGGCATGCACGCCCGAGTTGATGCGCAGACGCACTGCCTGCACGCGCCCGTGCCGCGCCGCGGCCTCCGCGACACGCTCGATCTCGATGATGCTGTCGAGCACGATCGCGCCCATGCCGATCTCGACCGCGCGGTCGATCTCGGCGAGGCTCTTGTTGTTGCCGTGGAACCCGAGCCGTGCCGGGTCGACCCCCGCCGCGAGCGCGACGGCGAGCTCTCCCCCACTGCACACGTCGATGTTGAGGCCGGCCTCGGCCATCCAGCGGGCCACCTCGATCGAGAGGAACGCCTTGCCGGCGTAGTAGACGGTGGCGTGCGTGCCGAGCGGCGCAAGAGCGTCGGCGAAGGCGTCGCGGATGCGTGCGGCGCGTGCCCGCGCATCCGCCTCGTCGATGACGTACAGCGGTGTGCCGTAGGCGGCCTGCAGCGCGCGCGCGTCGACCCCTCCGACGCGGAGGACGCCGTCAGCACGATCGGCGTTGGCTGGCCAGATGTCGCTCGAGAGCGCGTTCGCATCATCCGGGTGGGTCAGCCACCCGGGAGCGAGGGGATTTGCAGTCACGTTCACCTCACGGTACGTCGGAACGGGGTGAGGCGAGCGAACCCGGATTGGTCCCTGAAGCCTCGGCGATTCTATCGGCTCTCGGATACCCCGAGGGTCATGAGCTCTCGGGCCGAGACGTGCGCCCGCGCCACAGTCGCGCAAGCACGATGCAGAACGTCGTCAGGGTCGCGGCGGCGACGAGGCCGGCCACGAGGAGCCCGAATGCGGGCGTGTTGGCGTAGAAGAGCACCGGTGAGATGAGGGCGCCGATGGTCGTGCCGATGGCGAGCGCGATGAGTTCGCGGCGCAGCCGGCGCGGGGGCCGCTGGGCCGCCGCGAGGCCGAGCATTCCGAACAGGAACGGCGGCACCGCCATCCCCAGTCCGATGGTGAGGATCGCGGGGATGAGCGACGCGAGCAGCTCCCCTCCTTCGCCCGCCGAGACGACGCCCGCGATGGCGAGTCCGGCCGCGACGATGACACACGCCACCGCCGATGCGACGCCGAGGCGCCAGGCCACCGCGCCCATCCGCGGTGGGCGCACGATGCTCTCGCTCACTCCGGGCACACGCCCTTCGTGCGGAACTCCGAGCCTCCGAGCGCCTGCCCTGCGCCGTTGAGTTCGACGACGAGCTCGCCGCCGTCGACCCGCACGTCTTCGAGGGTGAGCGCCGCGGGCAGGCGATCGGCGATGCACACGGCACGCGTCTGCGTGATGGTGCGCGCCGCGTCGCCCCAGAACCTGTCGGATGCGAGGCTCGCGGCATCGAACGTCGAATCTCCGATTCGGATGCTCGTGGGCGTGAACGTGAGGACCCCGTCGGCTGCGCCCGGCGTCAGCCCGAGGCCGAGCGGGAGCGTCATGCCGAGGAGCGACACCTCACCCGAGGCGACGATCTCCGCGTCCTCGAGCGACACCGAGGTGATGTCGACACCGCTCAGGCGGTCGGCGATCCCGCCGAGCGCCTCCTCCGGGACGCGATAGCTCACCTGCAGGTCGCGGACGGGGGCGTTCTGATCCAGCGGCACTCCACGCGCTTCGATGAGCACCTCGCCGGAGAGCGGCCCGAGCGCAAGCGGATCGACGGTCACGTTCACCTGCTCGATGCGACCGGTGAGTGCCTGGAAGGCGAGGGAGCCCGGTCCGAGATCCACCCCGACGGGGGTTTCGGCAGGCACGTCGAGTGCGGTGCGCACCTCCTGCTCGACGGCCGAGACGGCGATGCCGCGCCCCACCGTCTCGATGAGCGCGATGACCGCCGCCACGAGGACGATGAGGAAGACCGCGACGACCCACGGCCAGATGCGCCGCGAGCGCGGTGCGGGGCTGAGCGAGGGGTCGCGATCCATCATCGTCACATCCGTTCGGGGGCCGAGACTCCGAGCAGGCGCAGACCGTTGCGCAGCACCTGGCCCGTGGCGTCGTTGAGAACGAGGCGAGTGCCGTGGACCGCCTCGACCGGGTCGTCTCCCTGCGGGATGACGCGCGTCGCGCCGTACCAGCGGTGGTAGGAGCCGGCGAGGTCCTCGAGGTAGCGCGCGACGCGGTGCGGTTCGCGGTACTCGGTGGCCTGCAGCAGCACGCGCGGGAAGTCGGCGAGCGCCCCGAGCAGCTCGCTCTCGGTCTCGTGGCTGAGCAGCGACGGGTCGAAGGTCGACGGGTCGATGCCCGCGGTGGCGGCGTTGCGCGCGACAGCGCGCGTGCGCGAGTGGGCGTACTGCACGTAGAAGACGGGGTTGTCGTTCGACTTCTTGGAGAGCAGGTCCAGATCGATGTCGATGTTGGAGTCGATCGAGCTGCGGACGAGCGCGTAGCGTGCGGCATCCACGCCGACCGCCTCGACGAGGTCCTCCATCGTGACGACGGTGCCCGCGCGCTTCGACATGCGCATCGGAGCGCCGTCCTTGAGGAGGTTCACCATCTGGCCGATGAGGATCTCGAGGTTCACGTAGGGCGTGTCGCCGAACGCGGCCGTCATCGCCATGAGGCGCTGCACATAGCCGTGGTGGTCGGCGCCGAGCATGATGATGCAGCGGTCGAAGCCGCGCTCGCGCTTGTCGAGGTAGTAGGCGAGGTCGCCCGAGATGTACGCCGGTTCGCCGTCGGACTTGATGACGACGCGGTCCTTGTCGTCCTCGAACGAGGTGGTGCGCAGCCACGTGGCGCCGTCGGCCTCGTAGATGTGGCCGAGTTCGCGCAGGCGCGCGACCGCACGGTCGACGGCCCCCGCCTCGTGCAGGGAGTTCTCGTGGAAGTACACGTCGAAGTCGACGCCGAACTCGTGCAGGCTCGCCTTGATCTCGCCGAACATGAGGTTGACGCCCACCTCGCGGAACACCTCCTGGAGTTCCTCACGGGGCAGCGCCTGGAGGTCGCCGGGGTAGTTCGCCTCGACGCGCGCCGCGATGTCGAGAATGTACGCCCCGCCGTAGCCGTCCTCGGGGGCGGGCTCGCCGAGGTGCGCGGCCACCAGGCTGCGCGCGAAACGGTCGATCTGGGCGCCGTGATCGTTGAAGTAGTACTCCCGCGTGACATCGCCGCCCTGCGCCTGCATGAGGCGCGCGAGGCTGTCGCCGACAGCCGCCCAGCGCGTGCCGCCGATGTGGATGGGGCCGGTCGGGTTCGCCGAGACGAATTCGAGGTTGATGCGCTCACCCGTGTAGAGAGTGCCCTCGCCGTAGGCGTCGCCCGCGTCGAGGATGCGCCGGGCGAGCTGGCCCGCTGCGGCCGCGTCGAGCGTGATGTTGAGGAAGCCGGGGCCCGCGACGTCGGCCGCGGCGATGCCGTCGACCGTGACGAGGCTCGCGGCGAGCGCGTCCGCGAACTCGCGCGGCGCGACACCGAGGCGCTTGCCGAGCTTCATGGCGACGTTGGACGCCCAGTCGCCGTGGTCGCGGTTGCGGGGGCGCTCGAGTGCAACCTCGTCGGCGGAGATGCTCTCGGGGTCCGCCCCTCGCGCGACCGCCGCCTGTCGGACGTGGTCGAGCAGGACGGCGGAAAGTTCAGCGGGATTCACGAACAACGATCCTACCGGGGCCTGTTGCTCGCGCGTCCGGCATACCCGAGGGGACACAATGGTCACCATGGCGCCTCGTCCCTTCACCGTCGGACTCTCCGCATCCGCCCTCGTGCTCTCGGTCATGCTCGCGGGGTGCACCCCGCAGCCCGCGGAACCTGAGCCCACCAAGGACGCGCCGACGCCGGCGGCGACCGAGACGGCCGCACCGGAACCGGATCCGACGGAGGCTCCCACCACGTCCACTCCCGTCACGGCCGCGTGCGATGAGCTCGTGAGCCTGCAGGCGATGTACGACTTCAACCCCAACTTCAGCCTCCTCGGTTCGTGGACCCCCACGGCGGGAACCCCTGCAGAGCGCGCGACCGCATCACAGGGCCTCGCCTGCAGATGGCAGAACGACACGAGCGGGGACACGATCGAGCTCTCGGTCGCGTCGTTCGACGCGGGAACGCTCGAGCGCATGGCGAACGACACCTACGACTCCAGCACGATGGTGCCGACGTACGGCGGCGAAGGCTACTTCTCGGTCGCGGGCGGAATCGGCGAGGCCGTGGTGTTCGAGGAGCAGTACTGGGTGGTGCTGCGCTCCAGCTACTTCATGGAGCCCGGCGACGCCGAGTACCTCATGACGACGGTGCTGAGCGCGCTGCCGTGACGCGCTCGCGGATCAGCGATCCGCACTCCTTCGGGCTGGTAGCCTGAGGGTCACGCCCTTGTAGCTCAGTGGATAGAGCGCTTCCCTCCGGAGGAAGAGGTCGCACGTTCGAATCGTGTCAAGGGCACTTCTCATGCCTCCCGCGTCCGCGATTCTCGGAGCGCCACAACGTTTTCTGCGCTCTCCTCGTCTACAAGGATGAGGAGGGAGGTCGCCGTGGCATCGGATCGCACCTGGGAGCGCGTCGTCGCCGAGCTCGTGGAGCAGCGCGGGGATGCTCTGCTGCGCTACGCGCGGCTCCTCACTGGCGGGGATGAGGACGCCGCCGACCTCGTGCAGGACGCGCTCGTGCGCACCTTCGGTCGTCTGCGCAACGGCTTCACCGTCGAATCGGCTGAGGCGTATGTGCGGCGCGCGATCCTCAACGCGTCGCTCGATCGCGGTCGCCGCGTGAGCCTGTGGCGGCGCATCGCGCCTGGCCAGTATGTGAGGGATGAGATCCCGGGCGCCGACGCCGCGACGGATGCGCGCCTCGATCTGCACGGAGAGCTGCGCAAGCTCACCCCCCGCGAGCGCGCCTGCCTCGTGCTGCGCTACTACGACGACCTGAAGGTCGACGACGTCGCCCAGACGCTCGGCATCAGCTCCGGTGCGGTCAAGCGCTACCTGAGCGATGGCCTCGCCAAGATGGCGATCGCCCTCGCGGATGACGGGACGGCCGAGGGCCGACTCGGGCCCGCTGGAGCTCGCCCAGGTACCGGAACGACGCCGTACCGCGGTGCCCCCGCGCTGCGTCCCACCGAGACGAAGGAGGGCGACCGTGCCCACCGAATCTGAGCTTCGCGACCTCCTGCACGACGGCTCCGGCCCCTCCCATGGGCTCGACGCCGCGC
Source organism: Salinibacterium sp. ZJ70 (assembly GCF_011751865.2). Taxonomy (GTDB): domain Bacteria; phylum Actinomycetota; class Actinomycetes; order Actinomycetales; family Microbacteriaceae; genus Homoserinibacter. The sequence goes on from NZ_CP061770.1 coordinate 1,792,344, forward strand.
GGATCGTCCGCCGCGCGCGTGCGCGCCGACTCCCCAAGCAGCTCGCCGCCGGTGCAGGTGGGGTGCTCGCGGTGGCGGCGCTCGCGATCCCCGTGGCCATCGGGGGTTCGCTCGGCGGGCTGAGTCCTGCGAGCGATGGCTCCGCGGGCGGCGACAGCGCCGTCATGATGGATGAGCCCGGCGACGCCGCACTCGAGTCGGCGACGCGCGCGGCCCCTGACGAGCTCGTCTGCGGCGGTGAGGCCGTGGGCTACGTCGCACACCCGGACGACCTTCAGCTGCGGATCACGAACCCGAACGGCGCCGGCGCGCCGACCACCGTGCTGGAGCTCGAGCTGCGGAACGAGGGAGAGGATCTCGTCACGGGCACGATGCCCGCCACGGTCTCGGTGGCGCTCGTGCAGGACGGCGTGGTCGTGGCGCTCAACGAGCTCGATGCGACCGAGCGCGTGGACGTGGATCTCGCCCCGCGGGCGACGATGCTGCTGCGCGCGGAGCTGCCTCTCACGGCCTGCGACATGGGTGACGGTGCCGCGGGAGAACCCGTGCCCGCGGGCGACTACGACGTGGTGGCGCTCGCGCCGGTCGAGCGCGCGGACGGCTCCTCGGCGCTCGTCGTGGCGTGGCCTTGGCGGTTCGAGGTCTTCGAGTTCTGAGCGTCATAGGATTTCGACACGATGCGCACGTGCGCGTCGCAGTCGGGAGCACTATGTCGTTCGTCGTCGTGCCGCAGTGGCAGGGATCTCCATCGAGCAGGGCGATGAGGCTCGCCGACGGCGCGCGGGCGATCCGCGCCGACCTGCCGGCGAACTCGACGCGCGAGGTGGATGTCCCGCTCGAGGCAGGCGATTCGGCCGGATCGGGCATCGCGCGCTTCGGCGCCGTTCTCACCGTCCGCGAGCGCCTCACGCGCGAGCTCTCCCAGGTGCCCTCCCCGGCGATCGTGATCGGCGGGGACTGCGGCGTGAGCGCAGGCGCGATCGCCCACGCGGCATCCGAGGACGTCGCTGTCGTGTGGTTCGACGCGCACCCCGATCTGAACACCGCGATCACCTCGCCCTCGGGGGCATTCGCCGGGATGGTGCTCGCCTCGCTCGTCGAGGAGGGTGTGGTCGCCGGACCACGGGTCGTCATCGCGGGTGCCCGCGACTGGGATGCCGCCGAGGAGGAGTTCGCCGCCGAGCACGGCATCCGCGCCGTCGCGGCGTCGGAGATCGACGCGGATGTGCTCGTCGAGGCGGTTGCCGCCACGGGCGCCGCACGCATCTACGTGCACATCGACCTCGACGTGCTCGATCCGAGCGAGCTCTCGGGCCTGCTCACTCCCATCCCCTTCGGTGTGGCCACCGGCGACCTCGTCGCCGCCATCCGGGGCCTCTGCGCGCGCTTCCCGCTCGCCGGCGCGACGATCGCATCGTTCGCCCCCGAATCGGAGGCGGCGGCGGTCGACGGCGCACCCACGATCCTGAGGCTCATCGCGGCACTGAGGTCATGAGACTGACCCCGTACGTCCGGCCCGCCGATCCGAACCGCATCGAGCGCGCCGCGGCCGCGGTCGTGCGCGGTGTCGTCGCGGTGCCCGGCATCCGGCGCGTTCTGCTGTGGCGCGCGATCGCGGTGCCCGGCTACTGGCTGGCCACGGCGTGCGGGTTCGTGTGGGGCACGGTCCTCTTGGGCCGCCACCGCCGGAGTCACGGTCTGCACATCATCACCCGCCTGCCCCGGTGGGCGTTCGGTCGCGGCGGCACGACGATCGGCGCGGTGTTCCTCACGCGGGGCGACGCCCCCGACCGTGTGCTCGAACACGAGGCCGTGCATCGCGAGCAGTGGCGCACGTACGGTCTCGCCCTGCCGATCCTGTACCTGGCGGCGGGGCATGTGGCGCGCACGAACAGGTTCGAGGTGGAGGCAGGGCTCGCGAAGGGCGGCTACTCCTGACGACGCATCGCGTCGGATGAGGTCAGTCGGAGGTGACGACGCGCGCCGAGTCGTCGCCGGAGATCCACGCGTAGACGCGGTGCTCACGATCGGCCTCGACCGGCAGCATCTCGGCGAGCCACGCATCGACGGCGGTCTGCAGGCTCTGGCCCCGCTCGCGCAGCAGCCACGTGACGCAGACGCGACCGGGGGCGGGAAGCTCGCGGATCGCGTCCGCGTTCTCGACCTCGATGAAGATGCGGCCGCGTGCCTTCGCCGGAAGCGTCGCGGTGATCGCCTCGACGACGGGGATGTCCGCTTCCACGGCGCCGAGAAGCACGGAGTCGCCGGTTTCGGGATTCCAGGCGAGCGATGAGGAGAGCAGGTCGGCGAGAAGCATCGACGCCAGTATAGGTCAGGCTTACCTAACTTGAGAATGGGAAAGTGCCGTGACTCACTCCCGCCAGGCGGCTGGATGGCGCCGGTGCCAGCCGATCTGCCGCTCCAGCTGCGCACCGAGCGCGAGAAGCGCGCGTTCGCCACCTGGACGCCCCACGAGTTGCACGCCCATCGGCAGCCCCTCGGCCGTCTCATGGATGGGGAGCGTGATCGCCGGAAGCCCTGCCACATTCACGAAGCTCGTGAATGGCGAGTAGCGGCACTGCTGGGCGAAGTTGCGCTCCGGATCCTCCGCGTCGTACCAGCCGATGGGGCGCGGGGCCTGCGCGAGCGTCGGCGTGAGCACGGCGTCGAAGGGCGCGAACCGCGCGATCGTGCGGCGTTCATAGGCGCTCAGCCAGGCGAGCGCCTCGCCCAGCTCACGCGCGCCGAGACCGCGCCCCTCCTCCACGAGCCACCGAGTCAGCGGCTCGACGCGGTCGAGTTGGTCGCCCTCGACGGGGAGCGTCGCAGCTCCGGCCTGCCACACTGTGCGGAAGGCGGCGGCGTAGCCGGGCTCCTCGGGAACAGCGAGCTCCTCGATGCCGTGACCCAGCGCGGTGAACTCCGCGATCGCTCGGTCGAGTGCCTCGCGTGCGGCTGGCTCCAGTTCGATGTCGTACGCGGTCGACCACGGCGAGTCGATGGTCACGGCGAGTTGGAACCGCCCTTCGCCACGCGTCGCAGCCGTGAGGAACGGCCCCTCGGCGTCCCGCGCCTCCGTCGCCCACGACGCCGGGGCGCCGCTCGGCGCGACGAGAGCGTCGAGCAGGAGCGCGGCATCCGCGACGCTCCGTGCGATCGGGCCGCCCACGACGAGCCCCGCGAGCGACCCGAACCCGGAGGCGGCAGGCACACGTCCCCGCGACGGCTTGAGCCCCACGAGTCCGCACGCCGCTGCGGGGATGCGGATCGATCCGCCGCCGTCTGATCCGGGGGCCACGGGAAGCAGCCCGGCAGCGACGGCGGCCGCCGCTCCCCCGCTCGATCCGCCCGCGCCGCGTGCGAGATCGTAGGGCGTGCGGGTAGGCCTGCCGGAGAGGGGTTCGGTGTAGCTCGGGAACCCGAACTCCGGGGCCATCGTCGCCCCGAGGCTCACGCCGCCTGCGTCATCGAGCACGCGCACGATCTCGTCGGATTCCTCCGCGACGACACCGGCGAAGGAGCGAGACCCGAAGTCGCTCACGCGCCCCTCGCGAGCGGCGAGGTTCTTGTCCGCGAGCGGGAGCCCCCACAGCGCGAGCGCGTGCGAACGACTGGCGACCGCATCCGCCCGCCGCAGCGCGAGCTCCGGTTCCACGAGGGCGAATGCGCCGAGCTGCGGGTCGATCCGCTCGATGCGAGCGAGATAGTGCTCCGCGAGTTCGCGCGGCGTCACCTCCCCGCGACGCAGCCAGTCGAGCTGCTCGAGCGCACTCAGGTGATGGAGTTCGAACACCCTCCCGACCCTACGGCTTGACATTCGGAGGCCAAGCTGATTGGTTAGTTACTCAAGTAATGAACCAATCAACAAGGGAGCGCGCGTGGACGACAGTCGGCCTCTCTTCCTGCAGGTCGCAGAGCGCATCGAGAACGACATCATCTCGGGCGCCCTCGCCGAGGAAGCGCAGGTGCCCTCCACCAACGAGTGGGCGGCATTCCTGCGGATCAACCCCGCCACGGCGGGCAAGGGCGTGAACCTGCTCGTCGACCAGGGCGTTCTCTACAAGAGGAGAGGAATCGGGATGTTCGTCGCAGAAGGTGCGCGCGAGCGCCTCATCACCGCACGCCGAGAGGCCTTCCGCGAGCAATACCTCGCACCCCTCCTCGCCGAGGCTCAGAAGCTCGGCATCACCCCCGCACAGGTCGCCCTACTCATCCACGAAGGAAGCGAATGATGAACACCGTCATCCAGCTCGACGGTCTCTCCAAGACCTACGGCACCGGCGCAGGGGCCGTCCACGCGGTCCGCGACGTCAGTCTCACCCTCACCGAGAACCGCATCCACGGCCTCCTCGGCCGCAACGGAGCCGGCAAGACCACGCTCATGCAGCTGCTCACCGGCCAGGAGCTCGCGACCGCGGGCGACATCCGGGTCTTCGGCGAGCACCCGCTCGAGAATGCCCGCGTGCTCGAGCGCGTGTGCTTCATCAAGGAGAGCCAGCGCTACCCCGACGACTTCCGTGTGAAGCATGTGCTGCGCAGCGCCGAATGGTTCTTCGCCGGCTGGGATGCCGAGTTCGCGACCCAGCTCGTCGAGCAGTTCCGCGTGCCGATCAACCGGCGGATGAAGAAGCTCTCCCGCGGGCAGCTCTCGGCCGTCGGCGTCATCGTCGGCCTCGCCAGCCGCGCGCCGCTCACCTTCTTCGACGAGCCCTACCTCGGACTCGATGCCGTCGCCCGCCAGCTGTTCTACGACACGCTGCTCGCCGACGTCGCCGAGCACCCGCGCACCGTCGTGCTCTCCACGCACCTCATCGACGAGGTGTCCGACCTCCTCGAGCACATCCTCGTGATCGACGAAGGCCGGATCATCATCGATGCCGACGCCGAGGAGCTCCGCGGAACCGCGACCGACGTCGTCGGTCCGCGCAGCGTCGTCGAGGCCTTCGCGGAAGGCCGCGAGGTCGTCCACACGACCACGATCGGCGGGCTCGCGAGCGCCACGATCGCCGGCCTCGACGCCGCCGGACGCGCCGCAGCCACAGCAGCTGGCCTCGAGCTCGCCCCCGTCTCGCTTCAGCAGCTCGTCATCCGCACCACCTCCGGCATCACCGCCGCCGCCCAGAACGGAGCCTCCGCATGACCGCCGTCACCGCCCCCGCCGCCGCGCGCGAGCCGGGCCTCCTCGCCCGCACCTGGCGCGTCACACGACTCCTCACCGCCAACCCCGCGACGGTGCTCGTGTGGCCGCTCGTCATCCTCGCCGCGATCTTCCTGCTCACCTGGAGCATCTGGGCGATCGTCATGGCCAACATCGACCCGGCCGACGTCGAGGCCACGAGCGAGGGGATCCGCTTCAACGGCGCCGTGACGTACATCTTCGTGTACTTCATGGTCGTGGCCATTCAGGCCGTCAACCAGACGTTTCCGCTCGCGCTCGGGTTCGGATCCACGCGTCGGGCGTTCAGCTTCGGCACGGCCGTGACGTTCTCGCTGCTCTCGGTGGTCTACGCGACGATCCTCACGATCGCCGCCGAGCTCGAGCGCGCGACGAATGGATGGGGTGTGCACGGCGCGTTCTTCCGCAGCTTCGGCGTCGCCACCGATGAGGGCATCGTCGCGCAGTGGTGGATCTACTTCTGCTGGTTCGTGTTCTTCTCGTTCACGGGAGCCATCTTCGCGGCCGTATTCGTGCGGTGGCGAGCGGTCGGCCTCACCATCACGTTCCTCCTGCTGGGCTTCCTCGTCGTGGGGCTCGTGGCGCTCCTCACCTTCACCGAGACGTGGGGCGAGTTCGCTCGCGTGTTCATCGAACTAGGAACGGTGGGCGTCGCGAGCGTGATGATCGTGATGGGCGTGATCGCCGCGTTCGCGGGCCACGCGCTGCTGCGCCGAGCGACTCCGCGCAGCTGAGACCAGCTGATAGATTCGCGGCGACGGAGGAGGAACCGGTGACCAGACAGCGCACAATGCGTGACAGCCTCCTCCTCGCCGCGCTTCTCGCGGTGGGCCTCACCGGGTGCGCCGCCGACGACAGTGCGCCGACCCCCACCGACTCCCCCACGCCTCCCGTGTCCGGCCCGACCGCGGAGCCGACCCCCGATGCGGCGGAACCCGAATTCCGGATGCCGACCGCGTGCGCTGACGCCCTTCCCGCGTCGCGCATCGACGAACTCGATGGGCTCGGGATGGAGCTGCTCGCCGGCCCCGACGGCAGATACGGGGACAGCTTCCTCGCCGACCCGACACCGGAGCAGCTCGCGGGCGGCATCACGTGCATCTGGGGTGAGGAGGAGGTTCCCGAGAACTCGGTGACGATCTCCATCGCCCCCGTCACACCCGCAACGCGCGACGGGATCGTGACCGGTCTCGTCGACCAGGCCCTCAACATCATCGAGCAGGGCGACCTGCGCATCTATGCACGGACCGGCGACAGCGTCGCGGCCCCCGCCATCATCAACCTCGTGCGGCCCACGAGCTGGATCTCGGTCATCACCGGGCTCGGCGGCGAGGAGCAGTACGACTGGGCTGTGGAGCTCGCCGACGACGTCAGCACGCAGGTGGGCGCGAGCTGAACGCGCAGATCAGTCCTTGAGGCTCTTCTGCATCAGCACGGTGCCGATCCAGCGCTCGAACTTGTAGCCGACCTTGCCCATGCGCCCCACCTCGGTGAAGCCGAACCGCTCATGCAGGGCGATCGACGCCTCCGCTCCCCCGTCGGCGATGACCGCGATGACCTCCTTGATGCCCACCGCCTTGCACCGCTCGAGCAGCTCGGCCATGAGCGCTGACCCCAGGCCCTTTCCGGTGGAAGCGGGACCGAGGTAGATCGAGTTCTCCACCGTGAAGCGGTACGCCGCCTTCTGCTTCCACGGGGAGACGTTCGCGTAGCCGAGGACCTGGCCAGAGGGCGAGACGGCGACGATCCACGGGTAGGGGAACTTCGCGTTGTGGCGGAACTTCTCACGCAGCTGCCGGAGCGTCTGCGGGTCCTCATCGAACGTCACCATCGAGTTCGCGACGTAGTAGTTGTAGATCTCGCGGATGTACGGCAGGTCGGCCTCGGTCGCGTCGCGGATGGCGAACGCGAACTCGGGCTCCGGGTCGGGGGCCTTCCGCAGATGGCGCGGCAGCTGACGGGGCGGGTTGTATTCCTCTTCCAGCATGGGCCTCTCCGGTGTCCGTCACGTGAGGTGCGAGGGGCCGCGAGCGAACGGCCGCACTCCTCCACTGTGCCACCGAATGCGCTTCGAGACGCGCTCCGCGGTCAGAAGAGCTCGTCTGCGGGACCCGCATCCCAGTCGATCCCCGCCGCGCCCTGCTCGGCGAGCAGGGCGTTCACGCGGCTGAATGGCCGGGACCCGAAGAAGCCGTTGCGCGCCGAGAGAGGGCTCGGGTGCGCCGACTCGACGACGGGCACATCGCCGAGCAGCGGCCGAAGCTCCTGGGCATGCCTCCCCCACAGCACCGCCACGAGCGGCTGGTCGCGAGCGGCGAGCGCGCGGATCGCGTGGGATGTGACGCTCTCCCAGCCCAGCCCACGATGCGATCCCGGTGCGCCCCCGCGCACCGTGAGCGTGCGGTTGAGCAGAAGCACGCCCTGGTCCGCCCACGCGGACAGATCACCATGGAGCGGCGGCGTGATGCCGAGGTCGTCGGTCAGCTCCCGGTAGATGTTCACGAGGCTGCGGGGAAGCGGGCGCACATGCCGGTCGACGGCGAACGACAGTCCGATCGCGTGGCCCGGCGTGGGGTACGGATCCTGCCCCACGATGAGCACCCGCACATCCGCGAGCGGGGCGTGGAATGCGCGCAGCACGTTCTCGCGCGCGGGAAGCCACGCGATGCCGTCCCGCGTCTCTGCGTCGAGGCGCTCCCCGATCCGCTCGAGGTCGTCTGCGACCGGCGCGAGCGCGTCGCGCCAGCCGGGATCCAGCTGCGCGTCGAAGAGCCGCGTCATCCGCCGAGCGTGCCCACGATGACACCCGCAGGGGCGTCGATCACCTGCCACACGCTGCCGTCTCCGCGCACTCCGAAACCGTGGTCGTCGACGATGAGCGCCGTGCGCTCGTCGATCGCCACGCCGCCGTCGACGAGGCCGGCCTCGGTCGCCGCGACAAGCCGGCTGAGCGTGCCCCACTGGGCAGCGTGCACGTCGACCGCGATGTCGACGAGGGCGATGCCTTCGACGACCGTCACCTCGTCGAGACCTTCGCCCGTCTCCTCCGGGCACACCTCGACGCCGTTGATGCGCCACCCGCCCACGATCGCCCGATCGGCGGCGATCATCGCGCCCGCCGAGTAGCCGAGGTAGGGAAGCCCATCGGCGACGAGCAGCCGGATCTCCTCGATGAGCGGATCGATCGCCTCGAGGTACCAGGGCGTCACTCCGCCGCCCACGAGGAGGCCGTCGATGTCGGTGAGCACGCCCGCCTCGAAGACGGCGGGACGGAGGAGGGACGTCACGACGGGCTCGCACGGCGCGACATCCCGCAGCATCCGGGCGTACATCGCGCTGTACTCGCGCATGTGCTCCTCGACGTCGCCGATGATGAGCACCGCGATGCGGGGAACGGCGCGACCGCTCAACGCGGCGCGTTCCGCCGATTCCTCGATGAATGTCCGCGCGCAACCGGCGCCGGACTCATCGGTCCATCCCCCTCCGACGAGATGCACGCTCATCGCGCGCCCCGCCGCTCGATCGACACACTCATCTCGCCCGCCATGCCACAACGTTAGTCACCTCGGCGTGCCAGTAGCATCCGAACATGACCCGTACCCGCAATGCCGGCGCGATCACCTTCGCTCTCGTCGGATTCCTCTTCGTGCTCGAGATCGTCAGCGGCATCCTGCAGGGCTTCTACGTACCGCTCATGCCCGACATCGCCGTGCACCTGAGCGTGACCGATGGCGACCTCAACTGGTTCGAGGCGTCGCAGCTGCTGCTCGCGGCCATCATCGTGCCGATCTTCGCGAAGCTCGGCGACATGTTCGGGCACAAGAGGATCCTGCTCCTCTCCACCGCTCTCACCGCGGGTGCCACCTGGTGGCTCGCGTTCTCGGGTGACTTCTGGAGCTTCCTCATCGCGTGGTCGCTGCAGGCCTTCTACGTGGTGTGGCTGCCGCTCGAGGTGGCGCTCATCTTCGATCGCGGCCGCCGTACGGGCACCTCCGCCTCGCAGACGCGCCGCGCCGCCGGCTTCCTCGTCGTCGCGCTCGAGGCGGGCGCCATCATGGGCGCGCTCGGCAGCGCGCAGATCCTCAAGGCCACCTCCGGCGACATCATGCTCACGCTGTTCGCCCCCGCTGTCGCCGTGACGCTCGTGTTCTTCGCGATCCTGTTCGGCGTGCCGGAGTCGGAGCCTGCGGGCGTACGGAAGTTCGACGGGTTCGGGTTCACGCTTCTCTCGATCGGCCTGCTGCTCATCACCGCGGGCCTCGTGTTCCTGCGCGTCGACGACATCGACGGCATGCCGGTTCCGCTCGACACGCGCCTCAGCCTTCTGGCGATCGCCGTCGTGCTCGGTGCTGCGGTGCTGTGGGTGTTCGCGCGCTGGGAGCTGCGTCATCCCGACCCCGCGATCGACCTGCGCGTCATGAGCCAGCCGACCATGTGGCCGCTGCTCATCACCGCGGGCCTCTTCGGCATCTCCGTGCTCGGCGCGCAGACGCCGCTTGCGACCTACGCGGGCACCGACCCCGAGATCCACGGATACGGTCTCGGCTTCGATGCGACCGTGCGCTCCTACCTCATCGGCGTCTACCTCGTGTCGATGATCCTCGGCGCTCTCGCGTTCGCTGCGGTGTCGAAGCGCATCTCTCCGCGGCTCTCGCTCGTGCTTGCGAGTTCGCTGGTGGGCGTCGGATACCTGCTCTTCCTGCCCTTCCACCTCGAGGCCTGGCAGGTCATCGCGAACATGGTGATCGCGGGCATGGGTTCGGGCGCACTCGTCGCCGCGCTCCCCGCTGCCGCCGCCGCGGCGGCGCCGAAGGGGCAGACGGGCATCGCGGCAGGCATGACGAACACGACCAAGACGATCGGCGGCGCATTCGCCTCCGCTCTCTTCGGCGTCGTCCTCGTGAGCGCCGCCGCGGACGTGGGCGAGACCGTCGCCCCGCTCGCGGGCTACATGACCGTGTGGGCGGTGTGCGGACTCGGCGCCGTCGTCTCGGTCGTGCTTCTGTTCGCGGTTCCGAAGCTCGCCTTCGCAGACGCGCTGCCCGACGAGCCGGCGACGGCCGACGCCGAAGCCGCGACGGCGGACGAGACGCGCTGATCCACTGATCCGCGAGCGTGGCCGGGGCGGGATGTCCCGGCCACGCCGCCGTCAGAGCTTGGGAACGAGCGGCCCGTGCGCGAACACGCGCGCGGCCGACTGCGCGACCGGCTTGATCGTCACCAGGTCGAGGTTGACGTGCGCGGGCAGCTCCGCCGCGTGCACGATCGCCTCGGCGATGTCCTCCGCCACGAGCGGGTTCGCGACGTTCGCGTAGACCGCCTCAGCGGCCTCGGCGTCGCCCCGCAGGCGCTTGAGCGAGAAGTCCGTCTTGACCATTCCGGGAGCGATCTCGACGACGCGGATCGGCTCGCCGCCGAGCTCCAGCCGGAGCACCGCCATGAGCGCGTGCTGCGCGTGCTTGGCCGCGTTGTAGCCGCCGCCGCCCGGGTACACGACGTGCGCCGCGATCGAGGTGACGGCGAGGATGTCTGCCGCGCCGCGCTCGAGCGAGCCACGGCGCAGGGCGGGCAGGAGCGCCGCGACCATGCGCTGCGTGCCGAGCACATTCGTCTCGAACATGGCGCGCCAGTCGTCGGGGTCGCCCTCTTCGACCGTCTCCACGCCGATCGCGCCGCCCGCGTTGTTCACGAGCGCATGCAGCGGGCCCATGGCCTCCACCTCGGCCCGCACTCGCGCGACGTCCTCGGCGACCGTCACATCCGCGACGATCGGGATGAGCACACCCTCCTCGGCGAGCGCGGCGAGACGGTCGGCGCGGCGGGCGACGCCCACGACCTCCCATCCGCTCGCGGCGAAGCGACGCGCGGTCGCCTCCCCGATTCCGGAGCTGGCACCCGTGACGACGACGCGATAGGACATGACCCCCACGTTAGGCGAACAGGGCCTGCCCCTTGCGTAGGGTTGAAGGATGAGCGGGACCCCCCAGTCGATCGCTGTCAAGGAGCGAGTGCCCTTCTGGGACAACGCGCGATTCGCGTGCATCGTGCTCGTCGTCACCGGACACGCCATCCAGCGCCAGACGAGCGACTCCGACAACGCACTCGCGCTGTACCTGTTCCTCTACGCGTTCCACATGCCCGCGTTCGCCATCATCTCGGGGTATTTCTCGAAAGCGACTCCCCCGGGTGCGCGTCAGATGCGCCGCGTGATCACCGACATCGTGCTTCCGTACGCGATCATGCAGGGCATCTGGTCGCTCGTGCAGTGGATCGTCGAAGGCAAGAACGCCTTCAATCCGACCGAGCCGAAGTGGACCCTGTGGTTCCTGCTCGCTCTCGCGATCTTCCGGCTGATCCTCCCCTACCTCGCCCTGCTGCGGTGGCCTCTCGTGTGGGCGATCGCCGCGTCGGTGATGGTCGGATACTTCCCCAACGTCGATTCGACCTTCTCGCTCTCGCGGGCCATCGGGATCCTGCCGTTCTTCGTGCTGGGGTGGGCGCTGCGCAACACACGCGTCGCCGACCAGTGGCACGCGGCGAGCCGCGGAACGGTGTGGTGCATCCGCGCGGCCGCACTCACGCTGTTCGGCCTGTGGCTGATGATCGTGCTCGCCAACATCGACCTCTTCCGAGAGATCGACCTGCGGTTCTGGTTCTTCTACGACGACCACTACCGTGCTCTCGGCGAGAGCTCCTGGTGGGCAGGTCTGCTGCGACTCGGGCTCATCGCGCTGGCGGTCGTGCTGTCCACGGCGTTCCTGGCGCTCATCCCGCGGCGCGAGACGTTCTTCACCGCGTTCGGCCAGGCGACGATGTACGTCTACCTGCTGCATTCGTTCGTGCTCTACCCGATCCGCGAATCCGGGGTCCTCAAGGACGACCACTCCTCGGCCGTGTGGCTGCTCACCATGATCTTCGCGTCGCTCGCGATCTCGGTTCTGCTGTCGAGCCCCTGGGTCAGACGGGTGTTCCGGCCCCTCATCGAACCCAAGCCGAAGTGGCTCTTCGTCGACCGTGACGATCGCGTGCCGAGCGCCTCCCGCACCGACCCCACCGGATCCCGTCGCCCCTGAGCGATGCCAGGCCCGAGTGTGACGCGGTGTTGCATCTCAGATTGCCTGCCCCGGCCGGCAGTCGTAACGTCGACTCGATCACGCGCAACGTCGCGCACCACAGACCCGAACCACGAGGAGCACCATGTCGGACTGGAAGTTCGAGACCCAGCAGATTCACGCAGGCGCGGCCCCCGACCCGGTGACCAACGCGCGCGCGACGCCGATCTACAAGACCACCTCGTACGTGTTCAACAACGCCGACCACGCGAAGAACCTCTTCGCCCTCGCTGAGTTCGGCAACATCTACACGCGCATCCAGAACCCCACCCAGGCGGTCGTCGAGGAACGCGTCGCCACCCTCGAAGGCGGCACCGCCGCGCTCGCCACGGCCTCCGGATCCAGCGCCATCACCTACGCGATCCTCAACATCGCGGGCGCGGGCGACCACATCGTCTCGAGCTCGTCGATCTACGGCGGCACCTACAACCTCTTCAAGTACACGTTCGCGAAGCTCGGCATCGAGGTCACGTTCGTCGAGAACCAGGACGACGCCGAGGAGTGGCGCGCCGCGATCCGCCCGAACACCAAGGCGCTGTTCGGCGAGACGATCGGCAACCCGCGCATCAACATCCTCGACATCGAGCTCGTCGCCGAGGTCGCGCACGAGAACGACCTGCCGCTCATCGTCGACAACACGATCGCGACCCCGTACCTCATCCGTCCGTTCGAGCACGGTGCCGACATCATCGTGCACTCGGCCACCAAGTTCCTCGGCGGTCACGGAACGGTCATCGCGGGCATCATCGTCGACGGCGGCAAGTTCCCGTGGTCGCAGCACGTCGACAAGTTCCCCGGACTCACCGAGCCCGACCCCTCGTACCACGGCGCGAGCTACACGACGGTGCTCGGCGATGCCATCGCGTACATCATCAAGGCCCGTGTGCAGCTGCTCCGCGACACCGGCGCGGCTCTGTCGCCCGACAGCGCGTTCAGCCTCATCCAGGGCATCGAGACGCTCTCGCTGCGCATCGAGCGCCACGTCGAGAACGCTCAGCACATCGCCGAGTGGCTGTCGAACCACCCGGATGTCGCCGAGGTCTACTACGCAGGTCTTCCCTCGAGCCCCTGGTATGCCGCCGCCAACCGCTACGCGCCCAAGGGCGTCGGCGCCGTGCTCTCGTTCGAGCTCAAGGGCGGCGCGGACGCCGGGCGTGCGCTCGTCGAGAACGTGAGCCTGTTCAGCCACCTCGCCAACATCGGCGACGTGCGCAGCCTCATCATCCACCCCGCGTCGACGACCCACTCGCAGCTCACCCCCGAGCAGCAGCTGACCGCCGGTGTGACGCCCGGTCTCGTGCGTCTCTCGGTGGGTCTCGAGCACATCGACGACCTCAAGGCCGACCTGCAGTCCGGCTTCGACGCCGCGCGACGCGTCTCCGCTGCGGGCGCGAACGCCTGACGCACCCCGACCCGCTCACGGCGGGTCACCGAAGGGCCGGATGCCACGTGCATCCGGCCCTTCCCGGTTCGGCGAACAGCGGGTCGCACGTAACACTCGCCCAGGCACGCCAGAATGGGTGGAATGGACTGGCAGACCCCCGAAGACGCGGTGCCGTCCGCGTTCGTCACCGAGTCCAATCGGCGCGCGATCTCGGCGGCCCCTCCGGCATCCGGCGCGTGGCGCATCGGCGACGACCCGGGCGATCGGCTGTTCCAGCACATCGGCCCGATGACGTTCGAACGCGGCGGCAGCCTCCCGGCGGTGTCGATCGCGTACGAGACGTGGGGCGAGCTCAACGAGGCTCGCGACAACGCGGTTCTCGTGCTGCACGCGCTCACCGGCGACAGCCACGTGATCGGCGCCCCGGGCCGCGGGCATCCGACGGGCGGATGGTGGTCGGGTCTCGTCGGCCCCGGCAAGGTCGTCGATACGGACCGCTGGTTCGTCGTGGCGCCCAACATGCTCGGCGGATGCCAGGGCTCGACGGGCCCCGCGTCGGTCTCTCCCGACGGGGTCGAATGGGGAGCGCGCTTCCCGTTCGTCACGATCCGCGACCAAGTCGCCGCACAGCACGCACTCGCCCTTGCTCTCGGCATCGATGCGTGGGGTGCCGTCATCGGCGGCTCCATGGGCGGCATGCAGGTCATCGAGTGGGCGATCACCCACCCCGAGATGGTGCCGAAGTTCGCCGTGCTCGCGGCTCCCCCGGTGTCGACGGCTGATCAGATCGCCCTCAACTCGGTGCAGACGGAGGCGATCCGCATGGATCCGGCATGGAATGACGGGGACTACTACAACGCCGAAGACGGCGCCGGACCCCACCGTGGGCTCGCACTCGCCCGGCGCATGGCGCTGCTCAACTACCGCTCGCCCAGCGAGCTCGACGAGCGCTTCGCGCGCAGCTGGCAGAGCGGGCTCAACCCCATGGGCGGCGGCGGACGCTTCGCCGTCGAGAGCTACCTCGACTTCCACGGCAACAAGTTCACGCGCCGATTCGACGCGAACAGCTACCTGACGCTCGTCGAGGCGATGAACTCCCACGACGTCGGGCGCGAACGCGGCGGGGTGGCGGCCGCGCTCGAGCGGGCGACGGGCCTCGGACTCATCCTCGGCATCGACTCCGACCGGCTGTTCTCGGTGCCCGGGCAGCAGATCATCGCCCGCCACATCCCGAACAGCCTCACCGGCCAGGAGCCGGTGGTGATCTCGTCGCCGTTCGGACACGACGCGTTCCTCATCGAGGATGCGCTCGTCGGGGCACAGCTCACGCGTCTCCTGGACGCCTGAGCGCGCACCCGCGACGCGCCGTGTGCGCGTGTCACCCCCTTTCGGGTGTCGTCATCTGTCACCATGTGGCTACGTCCCCCGAACCACCACGAAGGAACACATCCGAGATGGACCTCCTCGCGAAGGAACGCGACCGCGTTCTGCAGCGAGTGGCCCGCGTCTACGGCTTGAGCTTCACCGCCGTCTCCGCCGCGTGCTTCTCGCTTCCCGGCGCCGTCGCCGGAAGCGACACGACCGCTCTCGGGATCTCGCTGTACGTGCTCCTCGCGGCTTTCTTCGTCGTCCTCGGGTACAGCCGCAACCCCGCGTGGATCGTCGCGGTGCTCGCGACGGGCATCGGCATCGCCGTCGTCATGACGGACGCCGGCAGCACGGACCTCGGCTCCGGCGGGCTTCTCGCGCTTCAGCTCCTCGTGGCGGGCGCTCTCGCCTCGATCGCGATCGTGCTGGGCGGAAGCCTCTGGCGCCTCGTCGGACTCATCCTGTCGTGCGCCGCTGTCCTCGTCGCGGTTCTCGTGCTCACCGCCGGCTCACCGCAGTCGCTGCGCATGGGGGGCCTCGTGATCCTCGGGTGGGTGCTCACCGCGGGCATCGGCTGGTGGGTGTCGGCCGGAGTGCCGCAGGTGGCCTCGCGCATCGGGAGCATCGGCCGAGCACACCGCGCGGAGCGTCAGGCAAGCGAGTTGGAAGCACAGCGCCGTCAGTCGGCCCGTCTGCTGCACGACACCGTGCTCGCCACCCTCACCCTCCTCGCCCACTCGGGTGTCGGCGTGACGCCGCAGGCGCTGCGCGAGCAGGCCGCCGACGACGCAGCGCTTCTGCGGCAGCTGCGCCTCGGGTCCACGCCCACCCCCGAATCCTCGGGCAGCTATCAGCTCGCCGCCGGAGGCGAACCGGAGCCCGTGCTCGGCCGCACCCTCGAGTCGGTCAAACACCGCTTCGGCCGGATGGGTCTCCAGGTGAGCTGGCACGGCACCGGGCAGGTGCACCTCCCCACCGAGGTGCTCGATGCGTTCCTCCTGGCCCTCGCGGAGTGCCTCGAGAATGTGCGCCGCCACTCCGGGGTCACGCAGGCCCACGTGACGATCACCGATGACGACACGACCGTGCGCGCGATGGTGACGGATGCGGGGGTCGGCTTCGACATCGCCGACATCGAAGAGGCCAATCTCGGCTTCGCGGAATCGGTGGTCGCACGGTTGCGCGAAGTGGGCGGCAACGCGCGGCTGTTCTCCTCGCCCGGAGCCGGAACCACGGTCGTGCTGGAGGTTCCCAAGTGAGCACACTCCCCGAGGAGAACACGCTCGGCATCGTCGTCGGCAACGCGGCTCGCGCCGTCACGAGCCGCGCCAAGCGCCTCGGCCAGGCGGGCGAACGCCCCGGCCTCGGCATCGCGTTCCTCGCCCTCGGCGCCTCGATCTTCGTGATCCTGCGGATCGCGTACGGGCTCGTGTGGTTCGTGCTGTCGTGGGAGCAGTACACGATCCCGCTTGCTGCAGCGGCGTCGTGGGCGGTCCTCGTGGCAACCGCCACGGGCACCATCCTGGGCACCCGTCTCGGCAGCGAGCGCATGCCCACCTGGGTCTTCCTCCTCGTGCTCGTCGGCATCGCGGCCACCGCCGCCTTCGACGTCACAGCCGTGTGGACGATCGACCCCATGGGCAGCGCGCTCACATCCGCGACCGCGGCAGGCGCTGTGCTGCTCCTCGTCGTGACGCACCGCGGTGCTGCTGAGGTGCTCGGAGCCGCGGCGGCGCTCGGACTCGGACTCGCGCTGTGCATGTTCCTCGCGACGCCGCCGAACGCCCCGTTCGACGCGGATACGGTGGGCCCGCAGCTCGCGGCGATCACCTTCGCCGTTCTCCCCGCGGTCATCGGGGTCGTTCTCGTGCACGGCTACCGGCGGATGGTGCAGAACGAACTCGATCGGGTGCTCGTGCAGTCGAACGTCTCGGCACCCCGCTTCGCGGTCGGCATGCTCGCCTCGGAGGAGCTCGCGCGCCTCGACCTCGCCGCGGAGAACCTGCTCGACGCGATCGCGACAGGCCGCACCGCGCTCCCGCTGTCGCCCAAGACCGCGTCGGTGGCGGCGTCCCTCGCGACCGAGCTGCGTCTGCACCTCATCGAAGGACGCCGCGAGACGTGGCTGTACCACGCGGTGAGCGAGTCGGAGCTGCTGGGCAAGACCGTCACCCTCATCGACAAGTCCGCCCTTGCGGGTCTGCTCGACTCGACGCAGCGTGACGGCCTGCTCGCGGCCGCATGGCTGCTGGTGACCGACAGCCGACCGAAGACAGCCGCGAACCGCACGGTGACGATCCAGGTCGGACCTCTCGCTCCTGGAGCATCCGAGCGCCCCGACCGCCGACTCGTCATCCCCATCGCCATCACGAGCACCGGAATCAGCCGGAATCGTGTCGACCCGGCGATCTGGGCCGCCCTGGGCCGCGTCGGACGATACTCTGACAGCACCGAGGACGGAAGCCTGCGCGTCGATATCGAGACGATCGTCGACAACCCGGCCGACGTGTGAGCCCCCTACAGATGCCGAAGGAGACACCGATGGCCGGACCCATCCGCCTCGCACTCGTTGACGATCACCGCATGATCCTGAGTGGTCTCGCGAACTGGATCCGCAACGCGACCGACGAGATCGACGTGGTCGCGGCACTCGCGACCTGGCCCGAACTCCTCACGCATCCCGCGTTCCCGGTCGACGTCGTGCTGCTCGACCTCGATCTCAAGGACAACATCCCTGTCGCGGTGAAGATCGCGGCGCTCAAGTCGACCGGCGTGCGCGTCGTGCTCATGAGCACCTACTCGGAGCCGAACGTCGTGCGCGAGGCTCTCGCCGCGGGCGCTCTCGGGTACCTGGTGAAGACGGAGCAGGCCGAGATGATCGTCGAAGCCATCCGCGCCGCTTCGAAGGGCGAGAGCTTCATCTCGGCGGAGCTCGACCTCGCGCTCAACGCCTCCGACATCGGCGGCGCCCCGAAGCTCTCAGCGCAGGAGCGCCGCGTGATGGCGCTCTACGGCGGTGGCGAGCCGGTGAAGTCGGTCGCCTACCAGCTCGGCATCTCGGAGGAGACCGCCAAGAGCTACCTCAAGCGCATCCGCGAGAAGTACCGCGTCGCGGGAATCGATGTGGGCACGAAGGTCGCGCTGCGTCGCCGTGCGATCCAGGACGGCATCCTCGTTCAGGATGCCCACGTCGGCGCGTTCTGAGCCACGGCGGTCTCGCTCCGCTGCCCGCGGACGATTCCGACGAGCGACGCGATGGCCCACGCGAACAGCACAGCGTAGAGCGCGTTGCGCGCCGTGAGCACGAGCAGGATCACCGTGTCGAGCCGCAGCAGCATCCCGTACGCGTAGGGATACACGGCGTGTGTGAGCGCGCCGATCGCGAGCGCGAGTGAGGCGGGCACGCGGTAGTCGACTCCGCGACCGTGCGACGCGCTCACGAGGCCGAGGATGACCGGCACGGCGAGCCATCCCGCGAACTGCGGCGACCCCACTTTGTTGAACAGGATGAGCGCAGTCGTGAAGGCGAGCACGAGCGCAGGCAGCAGGCGCTCCGGGTGCACGCGCCGCCGGGCGCCGATGACCCCGAGCGCGAGGATCGCGCCGACGGCGAGAGCGAGCAGCGGAGTCGACAGTGCGGCCGCGAGCTCGACGCCCTCGCCCGAGAACTGGTAGGTGAGGATCTCGCGGTCGTAGTAGATCGCGTTCGGGCCGCCCGCCCACGCCGACCACATGGCGACCGTCGCGAGCGGTGACTCGATCTGCAGGCCTCGGTCGGTCTGCTGGGTGATGAAGCTGAACAGCGCGGGGCCTCCGCCGAGCGCGAGAGCGGCGACGATCACCGCGAGCGTCGTGCCTGCCGCGGCGACGGCCACCGCGAGCCGTGACCGCAGCGCGATGAAGGCCGCGGCGACGAGGGCGGCCGGCCACACCTTGATCCACGCCCCGATGGTGAGCAGCGACGCGCCGAGTGCGGGCCGTGCGATCACCACGAGCACGCCGATCACCGCGATGGCGGTCGAGAAGGCGTCGATCCGCCCGAGGGTCACAGGCCCCACGGCGAGCAGGAAGGCGAGCCACCACCAGGCTGCGCGCGGAGCGCGGCGTCCGTGGAGAAGCACCGCGAACGCCACCGCGTCGACGAGGGTCACGAGCGTCAGCCAGGTGGCGGCGAAGAGACTCCAGCCGAACGTGAGAGAGCCGAGCATCGGCAGCATCGCGAGCACCGGATACACCCACGGCGCGTCGATCCCCAGCCAGATGCCGGCCTCGACGCCCGACCGAACCCAGGGGATGTAGGTGATGGTGACGTCGCCCATCGGGAGGCTCGGGGCTGTGAGGCAGATGTACCCGAGCACCAGATGCACCGCGAAGAACGCGCCCCACAGCAGGAGTCGGCGATGATGCCAGGGAGTCGGCGCTGCGTTCTCCCCGCCTGTCATGTCGGCCAGCGTACCGGCGTGCGTGACATCGGATGACGCTGGGGCGAGCGCCGAGTCGTCCGACACGGAATGATGGAAGCACCCGCATCGAACATGGAGGCAAACATGTCCCGCATCTCGCGCTTCGCCGCCGTCGCCTCGGCGTCCGCACTCGCGTTCGCCCTGGCGGCCTGCGCCGGCGACGCCCAGACAACCGAATACGTGAACGACGAGTTCGTCACCGACGGCAAGCTCACCATCGCCACCGGCGAAATGGCCTACTACCCGTACGTCATCGACGACGCACCCGAGTCGGGCGAGGGCTTCGAAGCCGCTGTCGCCTACGCCATCGCCGAAGAGCTCGGCTTCGAGGCCGACGACGTCGAGTGGGTGCGCACGAGCTTCGAGTCCGCCATCGCGCCGGGCCCGAAGGACTACGACCTCAACATCCAGCAGTTCTCGATCACCGCCGAGCGCAAGGAGAACGTCGACTTCTCTGCCCCGTACTACGCCGCGACCCAGGCGCTCGTCGCCATCGAGGGCGGCAACGCCGACGGCGCGACCTCGATCGAGGACCTCAAGGGCCTGCTGATCGGCGCCATGACCGGCACCACGAGCGGCCAGACGGTCGAGCAGGTCGTCGCCCCGACCGCTGGTGTTCAGTACTTCAACACCAACGAGGATGTGAAGCTCGCGCTCGAGTCGGGTCAGATCGACGCGATCGCGCTCGACCTCCCCACCGCCTTCTACACGACCGGCGTCGAGATCGACAACAGCTTCATCGTCGGCGAGCTCCCGAGCGCTGGCATCTCGGACGAGTGGGGCATCGTGCTGGCGAAGGGCTCGCCGCTGACTGAGCGTGTCTCGGCGGCGATCGAGAAGCTGCGCGACAGCGGCAAGCTGCAGGAGATCACCGACAAGTGGCTCGGTGCTGAGGCGGGCGTCGCCAAGCTCTCCTGACGTGACAGAGCACGGCGCCACCTCAGGTAGCGTCGACTCCGTGAATGATGTGACGACCCGACGGCCGAGCGAACTTGAGCTCGGCCGTCGGGCGTACCGCACGACGCAGTCGGTTCGCTCCATCCTCATCGCGATCGCTTCGACGCTCGCCCTGGCCCTCATCCTGTGGCTGACGGTCATCAACACCCCCGGCTGGGCCGCTGTCCAGCGCACCTTCTTCGATCCGGAGACGTTCGTCCAGGCGATCCCCCGGGTGGCCGAGGGCTTCCTGCTGAACCTGCAGCTGCTCGGCATCTCGGTTGTGACCGTCGCCATCACCGCGACGCTCATCGCGGTGATCCGCACGCTCCGCGGGCCCGTCTTCTTCCCGCTGCGCGCGATCGCTGCGGGCTACACGGACATCTTCCGCGGACTGCCGCTCATCATCGTGCTGTATCTCGTGGGCTACGGCATCCCCGGGCTTCTCAACGAACGCATCCCTGTCGTGGTGCTGGGCACCATTGCGCTCACCCTCACCTACTCGGCCTACGTCAGTGAGGTGATCCGCGCGGGCATCGAAGCGGTCCACCCCTCGCAGCGCCTGGCCGCCCGTGCCCTCGGGCTCAGCTACGCCAAGACACTTCGGATCGTCGTCATGCCGCAGGCGGTGCGCAAGATGACGCCGGCTCTCATGAACGACTTCGTCGCGATGCAGAAGGATGTCGGGCTCATCTCCGTGCTCGGCGCCGTCGACGCCGTACGCGGCGCGCAGCTCGAGACCGCGCAGGCCTACAACTTCACCCCGTACATCGTCGCGGGGCTCCTGTTCATCCTCCTGGCGATCCCCACCATCCGGCTCGCCGACTGGTACACCGCGCGACTGCGCAGCCGCGAGCAGATGGGATCGATCGTATGAACCCCGTCCTGCAGGCCACCGACATCTGGAAGGCGTTCGGCGAGAAGGAGGTGCTGCGCGGCATCTCGCTCGACCTCGCGAAGCACGAAGTCGTCGCGCTCATCGGCCCGAGCGGATCCGGCAAGTCGACGCTGCTGCGCTGCCTCAATCTGCTCGAACCGATCGACGACGGACAGATCCTGCTCGAAGGTCGTGACATCTCGGATCCGCGCGTCAAGCAGGACGAGGTGCGCGCACGATTCGGCGTGGTCTTCCAGCACTACAACCTGTTCCCCCACCTCTCGGTGCTCGACAACGTGGCCCTCGCTTCGCGCACGGTGCACGGGGTGCCGCGCCGGGAGGCCGAGCGGCGTGGCCTCGAGCTGCTCGAGCGCATCGGCCTCGCCGACAAGGCAAAAGAGCACCCCGATCGCCTCTCGGGCGGCCAGCAGCAGCGTGCGGCGATCGTCCGCGCCATCGCGACCAACCCCACGGTGCTTCTGCTCGACGAGATCACGAGCGCTCTCGACCCCGAGCTTGTGGGCGAAGTGCTCGACCTGGTGGGCGAACTCGCCTCGGATGGCGCGACGATCCTCATGGCGACGCACGAGATGGCGTTCGCCCGGGAGGTGGCGCACCGTGTGCTCTTCCTCGACGGGGGCGTCGTCGTCGAGCAGGGCCCCGCGCGGGAGCTCTTCGCGAACCCGCGCGAGGAGCGCACCCGAGAGTTCCTGTCGCGCGTCGGCTGAGGCGTCTCCGCCTCTGCTGCAGCCGCGTCAGCGGTTCGCCACGAGATCGCGGATGACGCCCGGGATGTGCTCGCACAGCTCGACGACGGTGAACGGTCCCCCGCGGCTCGCGCGATCGGCTGCGACGCCGTGGATGACCGCAGCTGTCGCCGCGAGCCGGGCCGCCTGACGCGGGTCCGCCACGAGTTCGGCCGCATGCGTCGCCAGCAGCGCCCCGAGCACCCCCGCGAGCGCATCCCCCGCCCCCGCGGTCGCCGTCCAGGCGGGCGCGGTGGAGACGCGCAGGAGCGAGCCGTCGGGCGAGGCGATGTGCGTCGTGTGGCCCTTGAGCAGCACGACTCCGTCGACCCTCTCGGCGGCCGCGAGGGCGCTTGAGGCGGGATCGGCGAGTACCTCCGCACGATCGACGTCGAGCAGCCGCGCGAGCTCCCGCGCATGCGGAACGAGCACGCGCAGCCCCGAAGCGGATGCGGTGTGCGGCAGGGCTCCCGCGTCGATGACGGTCGGCACCCCGTCGGCCAGCGCGAGATCCCGCTGCCGCGCCGTGATGTCGTCGACGTTCTCCGCGTCCTGGCCGGGCCCCACGATCCACGCCTGCACGCGCCCCGCTGCCGTCACGGCCTCCGGGCGTCGCTGCAGCACGAGTCGTGTGGGGCGCCCCGCGCCGCGATAGCGCACCATGCCCACCCCCGTGCGGAGCGCCGCCTCCACCGTGAGCACAGCCGCCCCCGGGTAGGCCGCGGAGCCCGCGGCGATCCCGAGCACACCGCGCGAGTACTTGTCGTCGTCGGGGCCGGGAACCGCGATCCCGCCCGCCGCATCAACCGGTCCGAAGAGCTCGCTCATGCGCGCCAGGATAGTTTGTACCGATGAGCATTCACATCCCCGGCCGTGTCGTCGTGTTCGACTACGGGGAGGTGATCTCGATGTCGCAGAGCGGGCATGACACGCTCGCGCTCCTCGGGGCCGCAGCTCAGGAGGCTCAGGCGTTCTGGCCCGTCTACTGGCGCCATCGCGACCAGCTCGACAAGGGCGAGATCAGCGTCGTCGACTACTGGAAGGCCGTCGCCTCCGACCTCGGCGCCGACTGGGATCTGCCCACCATCCAGCGCCTGTGGGCGATCGACTTCCGCAGCTGGATCAGCGTGGAGCCCGGCACCGTGCACCTCATCCAGGAGCTGGCCAGGGGCGGCACGCGCGTCGCGCTGCTGTCGAACGCGGGATTCGACTTCGGCGCCGCGTTCCGGGCCGCCCCGTTCGCATCGGTCATGGAGCGGGTGTTCGTGAGCGCGGAGCTCGGGATGCTGAAGCCCGATGCGGAGATCTACCAGCACGTCATCGCCGAGCTCGGCATCGAGCCTGCCCAGATGGTCTTCATCGACAACAAGGCCGTCAACGTCGACGGCGCGACCGCGCTCGGCGCGACCGGGCATGTGTTCCGGTCGGTGCAGGGCCTGCGCGAATTCCTCGAGAGTCTCGCGGAGGCGACACGATGACGGGACTCTTCGATCCGATCGTCGTGCGCGGCGTCGAGGTGCGCAATCGGCTGTGGGTCGCACCCATGTGCCAGTACGCGGTTCACGACCACGATGGTGCGCCCACCGACTGGCATCTCGTTCACCTCGGGGCGCTCGCCCGCGGCGGCGCGGGGGCGGTCATCGCGGAGGCGACCGCGGTGGTGCCTGAGGGTCGCATCACGCCCGCCGACACCGGCATCTGGAACGACGCACAGGTGGACGCGTGGCAGCCCATCACCGCCTTCATCCGCGCCCAGGGTGCCGTACCCGGCATCCAGCTGGCTCACGCCGGCCGGAAGGCATCGACCTACGCACCGTGGGGGGCGACCGGCCGCGGAAGCGTGCCGCTCAGCGACGGCGGTTGGACGACCGTGGCGCCGTCGGCGGTCGCGTTCGACGGCTACGCCGAGCCGCGCGCCCTCGCCGTGAGCGAGATCGCCGAGCTCGTGTCTGCCTTCGCAGAGGCCGCCCGCCGTTCGCTGCGCGCCGGGTTCGAGCTCATCGAGATCCACGCCGCCCACGGCTACCTGCTGCACGAATTCCTCTCGCCGCTGTCGAACCTGCGCGACGACTCCTATGGCGGATCGCTCGAGAACCGGGCCCGTCTGCTCCTCGAAGTCGTCCGCGCCGTCCGCGCGGAGGTCGGCGAGTCGGTGCCCGTCCTGGTGCGCTTCTCTGCGACCGATTGGGCCGACGGCGGCTGGGATGCCGCGCAGACCGCGGTCGTCGCATCGTGGGCGCGCGAAGCCGGCGCTGACCTCTTCGATGTGTCGAGCGGCGGCCTCGTGGCACACCAGCAGATTCCCCTCTCGCCGGGCTACCAGGTGCCGTTCGCCGAGGAGGTGGGCGGCGTCGCCGGCGCGACGGTCGCCACCGTCGGACTCATCACGACGGCCGACCACGCGGATGCGATCATCCGCGAGGGTCGGGCCGACGTGGTGATGATGGGCCGCGAGCTGCTTCGCGACCCGCATTTCCCTCTGCGGGCCGCGCACGAGCTCGGCGTCGACCTGGATTACTGGCCGGGCCAGTACCTCCGCGCGCGCTGGGCCTGACGGCCGCCCCCGTCGCTACTGGCGCCGTGTGGCGTCCTGCACCTCGCCCACGAGCTCCTCGATGATGTCCTCGAGGAACAGCACACCCTGGGTCGCACCGCTCTCATCGAACACGCGCGCCACGTGGCTTCCCGCGCGGCGGAGCGTCGCGAGGGCGTCCTCGAGCTCCATCTCGCGGTAGAGCGAGATGAGCTGGCGGATGCGCTTGGGCGGCACGGGCTCGGTGTACTCGTCGTCGTCGAGGTCGAGCACATCCTTGAGGTGCACGTAGCCGCTCGGCTCGCCCTCCTCATCGACGAGCACGTAGCGGCTGAAGCCGTTCTGCGCGACCGCGCGATCGACGTCGACAGGTGCCGCATCCTCGGGAAGGGTCACGAGCTCGTCCATGCTCACGGCGACGTCCTTGACGCGCTTCGTCGTGAACTCGAACGCGTTGCTGAGTGCACCGGTCGTGTCGGCGAGCACACCCTCACGCGTCGAGGTGCGCACGATGAGGGCGACCTCCTCGACCGTGAACGCGCTCGTCGCCTCGTTCTTCGGTTCGACGCCGAAGAGCCGCAGCACCCCGTTCGCCGTCTCGTTGAGCGCCCAGATGACGGGCTTGAAGACCCGCGCGACGCCCACGAGCGGGGGCGCGAGAAGCAGCACCGCGCGATCCGGGAGCGAGAAGGAGATGTTCTTCGGCACCATCTCGCCGAACACGACGTGCAGGAACGACACGAGCAGCAGCGCCACGAGGAACGCGACCGTCGCGATGACGTCGGGGCTCCACCCGAACGCCCCCAACGGCACCTCGAGCAGGTGCTTGATCGCGGGCTCCGAGACGTTGAGGATCAGCAGCGAGCACACGGTGATGCCGAGCTGGCTGGTCGCGAGCATGAGGGTCGCGTGCTCCATCGCCCACAGCGCCGTCTTGGCGGCGCGGGACCCGGCCTCCGCGCGCGGTTCGATCTGCGAGCGGCGCGCCGAGATGACGGCGAACTCCGCACCGACGAAGAACGCGTTCGCGGCGAGCAGGATGAACAGCCAGGCGATGCCCCACCAGTCGGTCGCGGTCATGCGGGCACCTCCTCGTGTTCGACCGGACGCGGTGTGAAGCGGACGCGGTCGATGCGCCGGCCGTCCATCCGCTCGATGCGGAACGTGCCCGCGTCGATCTCGACGGTGTCGCCGACCATGGGGATGCGACCGAGTTCGCTCATGAGGTACCCGCCGACGGTCTCGTAGGGGCCCTCCTCGGGCACCTTGACGCCCGCGCGCTCGATGAGCTCATCGGGACGCAGTGCACCGGGGAACGTGAGCCAGTCGCGACTGCGCACGACGCCAGCGCGTGTGCGGTCGTGCTCGTCGGACACCTCGCCCACGAGCTCCTCCACGAGGTCCTCGAGGGTCGCGACGCCCGCGGTTCCGCCGTACTCGTCGACGACGACGGCGAGCTGGTAGCTCTGCGCGCGCAGCTCACCGAGCAGTGTGTCGAGCTTCATGGTCTCGGGCACCCGCAGCGCGTCCGTCTGCAGAGCCGACACGGGCACGCTGGCGCGACGCTCACGCGGCACCGCGACCGCCTGCTTGACGTGCACGACGCCCACGATGTCGTCGACGTCGTCGTCCAGCACGGGGAAGCGCGAGTAGCCGGTGCGGCGGGCGAGCTGGATGACCGCCTCCGCCGTGTCGGTGCGCTCGACGGTGGCCAGGCGCGGGCGCGGGGTCATCACATCGGCTGCGGAGTGCTCCGAGAACGCGAGCGTGCGCGCGAGCAGCGTCGCGGTGTCGCGGTCGAGCGATCCTTGGCTGGCCGAGCGACGCACAAGGCTCTTGAGCTCATCCGCGGTGCGCGCGGAGCTGAGCTCCTCCTTCGGCTCGACGCCCATGCTCCGCAGCACCGCGTTCGCCGTGCCGTTGAGCAGGACGATCGCGGGCTTGAAGACGGTCGTGAAGAGAGTCTGGAACGGCACCACGATCTTCGCGGTCTGGCGCGGCAGCGCGAGCGCGAAGTTCTTCGGCACGAGCTCGCCGATGATCATCGACAGCAGAGTCGCAACCGCGACCGAGACGATCGTCGCGATCACCTGGGCGGTCGCTCCCTCGAGTCCCCAGCCCGCGAACAGCGGCGCGAACCATCCGCTGAATGCGGGCTCGAGCGTGAAGCCGGCGAGAAGCGTCGTCAGCGTGATGCCGAGCTGCGCGGCAGACAGGTGCGTCGAGGTGATCTTGAGCGCGCGGATCGTGGAGCCCAGCATCGTCTCGCCCTGCGCCGCGCGAGCTTCGAGCTCATGCCGATCGAGGTTGACGAGCGCGAACTCGCTCGCGACGAAGAGGCCGGTTCCGACCGTGAGGAGCATGCCAGCGAGGAACATCCACAGTTCCGCGCTCATCCGGCATCACCTCGCACGTTCGCTCCCGGCGTGGGATGGTGGGCTGGCTCAGACGTCGAAGACGGAGGGTCATCCATAGTCGAGCCAGAATACAGCCTCGCGGGCGCGCGCGTCTGAGTGAACGCCGGAGGCGGGATGCTCATCGGCTCGCCCAGGCGCTCACCAGCTGACGGGGAGCGCTTTGCCTTCCTCATAGCCAGCCGCGGACTGGAATCCGATGACCGCGCGTTCATGGAACTCGTCGAGCGTCGATGCTCCCGCGTAGGTGAACGAGCTGCGTACGCCCGAGGTGATCATGTCGAGCAGATCCTCGACGGAGGGTCGGTTCGGATCGAGGTAGATGCGCGAGCTCGAGATTCCTTCGGCGAAGAGCTCCTTGCGCGCCCGCTCATAGGCGTCGAGGCGGCCGAAGCGCGCCTGCACAGCCTTCGTCGAGGCCATGCCCCAGCTCTCCTTGTACAGCCGGCCGTGCTCATCGGTCTCGATCGCACCCGGCGCTTCGACGGTGCCCGCGAACCAGGAGCCGATCATGACGGATGCGGCGCCCGCCGCGAGCGCGAGTGCGACGTCACGCGGATAGCGCACGCCCCCATCCGCCCAGACGTGGGCACCGAGCTCGCGCGCCGCCTCCGCTGTCTCGAGAACCGCCGAGAACTGCGGCCGCCCGACGGCGGTCATCATGCGCGTGGTGCACATGGCGCCGGGCCCCACACCGACCTTCACGATCGAGGCGCCCGCGGCGACGAGATCGCGCACACCGTCGGCGGTCACGACGTTTCCCGCGACGAGCGGAACGCCCAGGTCGAGCTCGGCGATGGTGCCGAGCGCCGCGAGCATGCTCTCCTGGTGCCCGTGCGCCGTATCCACCACGAGCACGTCCACTCCGGCTTCCACGAGCGCGCGCGCCTTCGCCGCGACATCGCCGTTGATCCCCACCGCGGCCGCGACGCGCAGGCGCCCCGCAGGATCGACAGCCGGACGGTACAGCGTCGAGCGCAGCGCACTGCGGCGCGTCACCGTGCCGATGATCGCCCCGTGGTGACGCACGACCGCCGCCTCCGCGTCGGCATCCACGAGCAGGTCGAACGCCCCACGCGGACCCGGGATGTCATCGGCATCGAGCGAGACCACGCTGCTGTGCACGAGATCGCCGAGACGGGCGTCATCGAGCGCCGTGCCGAGACGCGCGAGCGGGACGCACCCTGCCTCGGCACCGTCGGCATCCTGCAGCACGATCAGGCCGTCCGCGATCGCCGGCGCGACACGGCGAGCCTCGGCGACCGTCGCGTCCGCCGAGAAGGCGAGAGGCGAATCCCACTCGGACGGCTGCTCCTTCACCCAGCGGATCGCCGCATCGAGCTCCTGTAGGGGCATGTCCTGCGGAAG
Source organism: Salinibacterium sp. ZJ70 (assembly GCF_011751865.2). Classification (GTDB taxonomy): domain Bacteria; phylum Actinomycetota; class Actinomycetes; order Actinomycetales; family Microbacteriaceae; genus Homoserinibacter. The sequence goes on from NZ_CP061770.1 coordinate 1,820,721, forward strand.
AACACCCAGCCCTCCGCGACGCGCCAGCGAGGCCGAGAGGCGAGGTCCGGTGACCGAGTTCATGTTCGCCGACACGATCGGGATGGTCGCGCCTGTGCCGTCCGTGGGGGTCAGATCGACCGCGAGACGGCTCGCGACATCCGAGCGGCTGGGCACCATGAACACGTCCGAGTAGGTCAGATCATGTGCCGGAATCCGTCCCGTGAAGCGCATGCGCCCACCGTACGCCTCCCGCGAGCGAGGTTCTCGGAAAATCGGCGCGCAGGCGTCCACATTCAGCCGCAGAGCGCGTTAGGCTTATTGCGGTGTGACCAGCGGGGATCACCCGGATCCCTGGGCACCGGCGAGTAGTGAGAGTGGGCGGTCGGCAGTGTCCAACCCCGTCACAGGAGTGACACCCGAAGACAGCACTTCGGGCGAGTTCGGAGCCAACGAATGGCTCGTCGACGAGATGTACGAGCGATACCTCGCGGACAAGGAATCGGTGGACCGCAGCTGGTGGCCGATTCTGGAGTCGTACCGCAAGGTCGATGATCCGACGCCGACGTCGGCCATCCCTGTCGCGACTCAGACGTCGACTCCCCCTGCCCCGGATTCCGAGGCACCCAAGAGCCAGGTCGGGGGTGAATCCCAGATCCCCGAAGAGCTGACCGAGCCGCCGGCTGCTGCCGAAGCTCCCGTCGCCGCGCCGAGCGAGCCCGCTGCCACGACGACGCCCATCGCGCGCACGACCTCGATCCCCGCGAAGCCGCAGCCGATCCCCGCTCAGGCGCCGACCACCGCGTCGAACCCGGTCGTGGACGCCGCGGCTCCCGCGCCGGAGGAGAAGGTCACCGTGCTCAAGGGCATGGCGAAGTCCCTCGCGACCAACATGGATCAGAGCCTCACGGTTCCGACCGCGACGAGCGTGCGCACGATCCCGGCGAAGCTGATGATCGACAACCGCATCGTCATCAACAACCACCTGCGTCGTGCTCGCGGCGGCAAGGTGTCGTTCACGCACCTCATCGCGTGGGCGATGGTTCAGACGCTCAAGGAGTTCCCGAGCCAGAACGTGTTCTACCGCGAGGATGACGGCAAGCCGACCGTCGTCGCGCCGGCGCACATCAACCTCGGCATCGCGATCGACCTCCCGAAGCCCGACGGCTCGCGTTCGCTCCTCGTGCCCGGCATCAAGCGCGCCGACACGATGAACTTCGCCGAGTTCCTGACGGCCTACGAAGACGTGGTGGCCCGCGCTCGCGCCAACAAGCTCACGGCGACCGACTTCCAGGGTGTGACGGTCTCGCTCACCAACCCCGGCGGCATCGGCACCGAGCACTCGGTTCCGCGTCTCATGAAGGGCCAGGGCTGCATCATCGGCGCCGGTGCGCTCGAGTACCCGGCGGCGTTCCAGGGCTCCTCGCCCAAGACCCTCGTCGATCTCGGCATCGGCAAGACGATCACCCTCACGAGCACCTACGACCACCGCGTCATCCAGGGTGCCGGTTCGGGCGAGTTCCTCAAGAAGGTGCACGAACTCCTCATCGGAGAGCGCAACTTCTACGAGGACATCTTCGCCGCCCTGCGCATCCCCTACGACCCGATCCACTGGGCCGAGGACATCAACGTCGACGTCTCGGAGCGCATCTCCAAGTCGTCGCGCGTGCAGGAGCTCATCAACTCGTTCCGTGTGCGCGGTCACCTGCTGGCCGACACCGACCCGCTCGAGTACCGCCAGCGGTCGCACCCCGACCTCGACATCGCGAGCCACGGTCTCACCTTCTGGGATCTCGACCGCGAGTTCGTGACCGGCGGCTTCGGCGGCAAGCGCGCGATGCTGCTGCGCGAGATCCTCGGTGTTCTGCGCGACTCGTACTGCCGCACGGTCGGCGTCGAGTACATGCACATCCAGGACCCGGCGCAGCGCGCCTGGTTCCAGGAGCGCCTCGAGAAGCCCTACGTCAAGCCCACGCACGACGAGCAGATGCGCGTTCTCAGCAAGCTCAACGAAGCCGAGGCTTTCGAGACCTTCCTGCAGACCAAGTACGTCGGCCAGAAGCGCTTCAGCCTCGAGGGCGGCGAGTCGACGATCCCGCTGCTCGACGAGATCCTGCAGGGCGCCGCAGAGAACGACCTCGACGAGGTCGCGATCGGCATGGCGCACCGCGGTCGTCTCAACGTGCTGTCGAACATCGCGGGCAAGACCTACGGCCAGATCTTCCGCGAGTTCGAGGGAACCCAGGACCCGAAGACGGTGCAGGGCTCGGGAGACGTGAAGTACCACCTCGGCACCGAGGGCACCTTCACCGCGATGAGCGGCAAGCAGATCCCCGTGTACCTCGCGGCGAACCCCTCGCACCTCGAGGCCGTCGACGGCGTGCTCGAGGGAATCGTGCGCGCCAAGCAGGACCGCAAGGGCGACGGCAAGTACGGCACCCTCCCGATCCTCATCCACGGCGACGCCTCGATGGCGGGCCAGGGTGTCGTGGTCGAGGTGCTGCAGATGTCGCAGCTGCGCGCGTTCAAGACCGGCGGCACCGTGCACGTCGTCATCAACAACCAGGTCGGCTTCACGACGCCCCCGTCGGAGGCCCGCACCTCGGTGTACTCCACGGATGTCGCCAAGACCATCCAGGCGCCGATCTTCCACGTGAACGGCGACGACCCCGAAGCCGTTGTGCGCGTCGCGGAGCACGCGTTCGCGTACCGCCAGGAGTTCAAGCGCGACGTCGTCATCGACCTCGTCTGCTACCGCCGCCGCGGTCACAACGAGGGCGACGACCCGTCGATGACGCAGCCGCTCATGACGAACCTCATCGAGGCGAAGCGCAGCGTGCGCACGCTCTACACCGAGGCTCTCGTCGGTCGTGGCGACATCTCCCCGGAGGAGTTCGAGCAGGCGCAGCGCGACTTCCAGGAGCGCCTCGAGCGCGCCTTCGCGGAGACGCACGCCGCCCAGACCGGCTCGATCCCGGTCGTCACGGATGACGACAACCCGGTCGCCGACCTTGAGCGCCCCGACGCGCAGCAGGACGACTCCATCGGGGAGCCCGCATCCACCGCGGTCGACAGGAGCGTCGTCGAGCTCATCGGAGACGCGCACAACAACCCGCCTGCGGGCTTCACTGTGCACCCGAAGCTGCAGCAGCTCATCAAGAAGCGCTACGACATGAGCCGCAACGGCTCGATCGACTGGGGCTTCGCCGAGCTCATCGCGCTGGGTTCGGTGCTCCTCGAGGGCACCCCCGTCCGCCTCGTCGGACAGGATGCGCGCCGCGGCACGTTCGTCTCGCGTCACGCCGTGTTCCACGACCGTGAGAACGGCCAGGAGTGGCTGCCGCTCGGCAACCTCTCCGAGAGCCAGGCTCGTCTCGCGATCTACGACTCGCTGCTGTCGGAGTACGCCACCCTCGCATTCGAGTACGGCTACTCGGTGGAGCGTCCCGACGCCCTCGTGCTGTGGGAGGCGCAGTTCGGCGACTTCGCCGACGGCGCCCAGACGGTCATCGACACGTTCATCACGAGCGCCGAGCAGAAGTGGGGCCAGCGGTCGAGCGTCGTCATGCTGCTCCCCCACGGCTACGAAGGCCAGGGACCGGACCACTCGTCGGCGCGCATCGAGCGCTACCTGCAGATGGCGGCCGAGAACAACATGACCATCGCACGACCCTCGACGCCTGCGTCGTACTTCCACCTGCTGCGCCGCCAGGCGTACGCGCGTCCCCGTCGCCCGCTGATCGTCTTCACCCCGAAGTCGATGCTGCGCCTGCGCGGTGCGACGAGCGAGGTCGCGGATCTCACGAACGGCAAGTTCGAGCCCGTGCTCGACGACGCCCGCATCCAGGATCCGTCGACGGTGAAGCGCGTGCTGCTGCACTCCGGCAAGCTGCACTACGACCTGCTGTCGGAGATCGGCAAGCGCGACGACCAGGATGCGTTCGCCCTCGTGCGCCTCGAGCAGTTCTACCCGGTTCCCGAAGCGCAGCTCCGTGCGGTGTTCGAGCGATACCCGAACGCCGAGATCATGTGGGTCCAGGACGAGCCCGCGAACCAGGGCGCCTGGCCGTTCCTGGCGCTCGAGCTGCCGAAGCTCCTCGGCGACCGCCCGCTGCTGTCGTCGATGCGCCCCGCGTCGGCGTCGACCGCGGCTGGCTCCTCGAAGCGCAGCGCCGCCGAGCACGCTGCCCTCATGGCCGCTGCACTCGCGCTCTAGCGACGACACCAGAAGGGGCCCGGATCTCACGATCCGGGCCCCTTCTGCATGTTGCGCACCTGCCGAGCAGGTCGGCGGAACCCGCTGATCAGGTCAGCACGTCAGAGCGTCTCTGGCACCCGTTCATCCGACGCGCCATCGAGGGCACGGAGGATCGACGCGCGCAGCTCCTCGGGAGCCTTCTCGGTGCAGGCGCGCTGCACCTTCTGCAGGAGAGTCAGCCCCACGAGGTGCTCTCCCGAGCAGTCGTCGCACGATTCGAGGTGCTCCTCGATGTCGGTGAGGTCCTGAGGGGACAGCTCGCGATGCAGGAACTCCTCGAGCTCGGCCTTGGCCTTGTCGCATCCGCAGTCGGTCATCTCTTGCTCCCATTGGGGTCCGCGGCGATGTAGCCGCGCTCTCGTGCGTAGTCTGCGAGCCGCTCCCGCAGAAGGCGGCGTCCACGGTGCAGTCGGCTCATCACGGTGCCGACCGGTGTCTTCATGATGTCGGCGATCTCCTGGTAGGAGAAGCCCTCCACGTCGGCGAGGTACACAGCGAGCCGGAAGTCCTCCGGGATCGACTGCAGCGCCTCCTTGACGTCGGAGTCGGGAAGGTGGTCGATCGCCTCCGCCTCCGCCGAGCGCGTCGTGCGCCCGAGGGTGAGAGATTCGGCGCCCCCCACCTGCCAGTCCTCGAGCTCGTCGAGGGCGCCCTGGTACGGCGTGCGCTGGTTCTTTCGATACGCATTGATGTACGTGTTGGTGAGGATCCGGTACAGCCAGGCCTTGAGATTGGTGCCCTGTTCGAACCCGGCGAACGCCTGGAAGGCCTTCGTGTACGTCTCCTGCACCAGATCGCCCGCATCCGGGGCGTTGCGTGTCATGCGCATCGCCGCGGCGTAGAGCTGATCCATGAAGGGGATCGCCTGCTCGGTGAACAGGGCGCGGAGCTCGTCAGCCGTCGGTTGGGGGTGCTCGTTCTGGGACATCCCAAGAGAGTCTACGGTCATGACCTGCTGGTCCGACCGTGGTTCCGCGACCGCCAGCTGCACGTCGACTCCCTTCCTCCCCGTAGGGGCACTACCCTTGACAACCGATGGGTGTCCTCAGTTATTCCGGCCGTGACGAGCTGCTCCCCGACCTCTCGGGGCAGCCCGGTGATCCTTCGAGCCCGATGGGAGGCGATCCGGGGCCGTGGCGAGCACCGCTCGCGGCAGGTCCGCTGTCAGCGCGCCTCACGCTTCCCGGATCGAAGAGCCTCACCAACCGCGAGCTCATCCTCGCGGCGCTCGCTGACGGGCCGTCGACGATCCGTCGTCCACTGCACTCGCGTGATTCCGCTCTCATGATCGAGGGCCTGCGCGGGCTGGGCGTCGACATCGTCGAGGTGCCAGGCGACGGCGACTACGGCCCGGATCTGCGGGTCACCCCGGGCGAGCTCTTCGGTTCGACGATCGACGGCGGACTCGCCGGCACCGTCATGCGCTTCCTCCCGATCGTGTCGGCCCTGGCACTCGGCCCCACGAGCGTCGACGGCGACCCCTACGCGCGCAAGCGCCCCATGAACGTGACGATCGACGCCCTGCGCGGCCTCGGCGTCGAGGTGAACGACGACGGGCGCGGTGCGATGCCGTTCACAGTGCACGGCACGGGCGAGGTGCGCGGCGGCGAGCTCGAGATCGATGCCTCCGCCTCGAGTCAGTTCGTCTCAGGGCTGCTGCTCGCGGCCCCGCGCTTCACCGAAGGCCTCACGCTGCGCCATGTGGGCGAGCGTCTGCCGAGCATGCCCCACATCCGCATGACGATCGAGTGTCTCGCGGCCCGCGGCGTGGTCGTCGAGGAGCCGGAGACGGGGGTGTGGGTCGTCGCCCCGCAGCCGATCCGGGCGATCGATGTCGAGATCGAACCGGATCTCTCGAACGCCGGTCCGTTCCTGGCCGCGGCGCTCATGGCGGGCGGCACCGTGACGATCGATGGCTGGCCGCGCTCCACCACCCAGGTGGGCGACGAGTTCCTCCGCATCCTGCCGCAGCTCGGCGCGACCGTGTCGCGCGCTGGCGACGCGGTGACGGTCGACGGCGGAGCCGGAGTGCTCGGCGGCACGCCCGTGCGGGCGGCGGATCTCGACCTCACGATCGGCGGCGAGCTCGCTCCCCCACTCGCGACCCTGCTCGCCTTCGCCGACGGACCGTCGACGATCACCGGCATCGGGCACCTGCGCGGGCACGAGACCGATCGTCTGGCTGCGCTCGCGACCGAGATCGGCCGCCTCGGCGGCGAGGTCGTCGAACTCGACGAGGGCCTCGAGATCCATCCGCGCCCGATGCACGGCGGCGCCTGGGAAGCCTACGCCGACCACCGGATGGCGACGGCTGGCGCGATCGCGGGCCTCGTGACCCCCGACGTGACGGTCGATGACATCGCGTGCACCTCGAAGACGCTTCCCGAGTTCCCGGAGCTGTGGCACGCGATGCTCGGCAGGGAGCCGCAGGCGACACGCTGGGAGACGCTGCCTCTGTGATGGGCGGAACGCAGTGAGCTGGTGGAGCGACGACGACGACGAAGCCGAAGGCTTCGACGAGTGGGATGAGTCTGCCGTGCGGGTGCGACCCAACCCGAAGGGCAACCGACCCCGCACCAAGATCCGCCCGACGCACGACGATGCGGTGACCGCGCGCGTGCTGTCGGTCGATCGCGGCCGCTATACGGTTCTCATCGACCAGGATCTGCCGACCGAGCACACCGTGACCGCGACGCGCGCCCGCGAGCTGCGCGACCAGGCGATCGTGACGGGCGACCGTGTCGACCTCGTCGGGGACGTGACGGGCTTCGAGGGCAGCCTCGCGCGCATCGTGCGCATCCAACCGCGCACGACCCTTCTGCGACGCAGCGCCGACGACACCGACGCTGTGGAGCGCATCATCGTCGCGAACGCCGACCAGCTGCTCATCGTCATCGCAGCAGCCGACCCGGAGCCGCGCCCGCGTCTCGTGGACCGTTACCTCGTGGCGGCGTACGATGCCGGCGTGCACCCGATCATGGTGGTCACGAAGACCGACCTCGCCGATCCAGGACCGTTCCTCGAGAACTTCGCGGGGCTCGACATCCCCGTGGTGCGCAGCGCGCAGGGCGCGTGGCCGATCGACGAGCTCACCCCGATGCTCGAAGGACACACCACGGTCGCCGTCGGGCACTCGGGCGTCGGAAAGTCGACGCTCGTGAATGCGCTCGTACCGGGTCTGGATCGCGCCGTCGGCGTCGTCAACGCCGTGACCGGCCGCGGGCGTCACACCTCATCGTCGACGGTCTCCGTGCGCCTGCCCTCGGGCGGCTGGATCATCGACACCCCCGGTGTGCGCTCGTTCGGGTTGGGCCACGTGAACCCGGCGAACATCCTGCGGGGATTCTCGGATCTCGCAGCCGTCGCCGAGGACTGCCCCCGCGGGTGCACGCACCTCGCCGCCGCCCCCGACTGCTGCCTCAACGAGGCGGTCGCGGAGGGGCGCCTCGATGCTGCTCGCGTCGACTCGCTGCAGCGCCTGCTCGCCACTCTGGGGCCGGACACCGGCCGTTAGGCTTCAAGGGTGTTCGATCCCACTCTCGCCGACGACCTCGCCCTCGCCCTGACGCTCGCCGCCGAGGCGGACCTGATCGCCCTGGACCGCTACGAGTCTCAGGATCTCGGCATCCAGGTCAAGGCAGACAAGTCTCTCGTGACCGATGCGGACACCCGCGTGGAGCAGGTCATCCGCGAACACCTCTCCCGTGCCCGACCCGACGACGCGATCCTCGGCGAGGAGTACGGCGGCGACACGGACGACGCGGTCCCCCACCGCCGATGGATCATCGACCCCATCGACGGGACGAGCAACTTCGCACGCGGCGTCCCCATCTGGGGCGCTCTCATCGCGCTCGCGATCGACGGCGTGCCGCAGGTGGGCGTCGTGAGCGCACCCGCGCTGGGGCGCCGCTGGTGGGGCGCAACCGGTCTCGGCGCGTGGATGCAGCAGGACGGCGGGGAACGTCGCCCGCTGCACGTGAGCGCTGTCGACGAGCTCGCCGAGGCCACGCTGAGCTACAACAACCTGCAGATGTGGGATCAATACGGGCACCTCGACGACCTCGTGTCGCTGAGCCGCGCGGTGGGGCGTACGCGCGCGTTCGGCGACCTCTGGTCGTACATGCTCCTAGCTGAGGGAAGCATCGATATCGTGGGAGAGTTCGACCTGAAGCCGTGGGACATCGCTGCACTCGTACCGGTGATCCGCGAGGCTGGCGGTCGCATCACCGGGACCGATGGAGGCGATGACTTCCGCACGCCCGGCGTGATCGCGACCAATGGCGTGCTGCACGATCGGACGCTCGACCACGTCCACCACATCTAGAAAGGCCCCCACGTGTCCCCCTCCACCCCCCGTATGCTGCTCGCCGTCGCCTCCGCAGGCGTGATCGCGTCCCTCCTCACCGGCTGCGGCATTCTGCAGTCCCTCACGGGCGGCGGCGACGCCACGCGTGACGAGACCGGCCAGGTCATCGAAGGCAACGAGGCGAGCGACGTCTTCCTCATGCGCGTCGGCGACTGCCTGAACGACTCGGCATCCGGCGACGAGGTCTCGCAGGTCCCGATCGTGCCGTGTTCGGAGCCGCACGACTCGGAGATCTACAGCGAGCTGCGCCTGAGCGGTTCCGAGTTCCCCGGCGTTGCCACGATCGAGGAGCAGGCCGACGAGCACTGCTACACCGCGTTCGCCGAGTTCGTCGGCGTCGACTACGACTCCTCGGAGCTGTACTTCTCGTACTACATGCCGACCGAGGGCAGCTGGAACGACTTCGACGACCGTCTCGTGTCGTGTGTGATCGTCGACCCTGCTGGCCAGACCACGGGCAGCCTCAAGGGCGCCGCGCGCTGATCGCAGTCCTTTCACGGGCCGTCACCCTTCGGGGTGGCGGCCCGTCGTCGTTGGGGGCGGCACGGTCAGCGGAGGCCGACTCTTCACATTCCGAAGTGAATGCACCCCAGCGATGATTTATCACCAACAGGCGCTGACCTGGGGTTTAGTGCGCGTTATCGAACCGTTACGACATTCTTCGGGGACACCGTATCTTCAAGTCTTGAATTCAGTGCACGATGGCCCTGCCGCCGTTCAAAGCCGAAGGCGGCACTTCGAGGAAGTTCCCCCTCACCCACGAGAAAGGGAGTGACGTGAAGAAGTCATCGTTGATTTCGCTCGTTGCACTCGCCGGTGCCTCTGCACTGGTTCTGACCGGCTGTTCCAACTCCGACTCCACGGGCGGCAGCACGAACGGAGGCGAGGCGTCGACCCGCGCCTGCATCATCCTTCCCGACACCGAATCCTCCGACCGCTGGGAGAACGGCGACCGCCCCGCGCTCGAGAAGGCGCTCACCGACGCCGGCTTCGAGGCCGACATCCAGAACGCACAGGGAGACACCAACCAGTACGCCACGATCGCCGACCAGCAGCTCAGCAAGGGCTGCGGCGTGATGCTCCTCACCGACCACCAGGGCGCGGCTGTCGCCGTCACCCAGAAGGCTCAGGCCGAGGGCATCCCGGTCATCGCCTACGACCGTCCGATCGAGGGCGCCGACTACTACGTCTCGTTCGACAACGAGAAGGTCGGCGAGCTCGAAGGCCAGTCGGTCGTCGACGGACTGAAGGCCGCCGGCAAGGACCCGGCCACGGCTGTCGTCGTGTACATGGGCGGCGACCCCGCAGATGGAAACGCGGCGATGTTCCGCACCGGTGCCGTGCGCGTCATGGAGGAGGCGGGCATCAAGGCCGCCGCCGAGCCGACAGGCATCTGGGACACGGAGAAGTCGGCTGAGAACTTCGAGCAGGCTCTCACCGCCCTCGGCGGACAGGTCGACGCGGTGTGGTCGGCCAACGACGCCAACGCCCAGGGTGTCATCTCGATCCTCGACAAGAACGGCCTCACCGTTCCCGTCTCGGGTCAGGATGCCTCGGTCGCCGGCCTGCAGAACGTGCTGCTCGGCAAGCAGACCGCCACGGTCTACAAGCCGTTCCAGCTCGAGGCCGCCGCGGCTGCGGATCTCGCGATCGCTCTCCTCAACGGAGAGACCCCGACCGTCGACAAGGAGCTCGAGGACGGCACGCCCTACATCGCGGTCACCCCGGTGCTCGTCGGCCCGGCTGAGGTGCAGAAGGTCATCGACGACGGCAACGCGAGCGCCTCGACGCTCTGCACCGGCGACGTCGCAGCTGCCTGCGAGCAGCACGGCGTGAAGTAAACCCCCCGGTTCGGGTCCCGTCGCGGCAGCAGCTGCGGCGGGACCCCTTCCCGTACCGCCCCCACTCCCACTCCCACTCGCTTCACGGGACACCGTCGTCCCTCAAGGAAGGAACCCGGCATGGATGAGCCGCTCATCGAACTCGCCGATGTGAAGAAGAGCTTCGGCCCCGTGAACGTCCTCAAGGGCGTCAACCTCAAGGCCTACCCCGGCAAGGTCACCGCCCTCGTCGGCGACAACGGCGCCGGCAAGTCGACTCTCATCAAGGGCCTCGCGGGCGTGCAGCCCTACGACGAGGGAACCGTGACGTTCGGGGGCGAGGTGATCCACCTCCACACGCCGCGCGACGCCTCCCGTCTCGGCATCGAGGTCGTCTACCAGGACCTCGCCCTGTGCGACAACCTCGACATCGTGCAGAACATGTTCCTCGGGCGAGAGGAGACGAAGTACCGCACGTTCGACGAAGGCCAGATGGAGCGCGAGGCGAGCGACACGCTCCGTTCGCTCTCCGTGCGCACCGTGAAGTCGGTGCGACAGAAGGTCTCCTCGCTCTCCGGAGGTCAGCGCCAGACCGTCGCGATCGCGCGTGCCGTGCTCAAGAAGGCCCGGCTCGTGATCCTCGACGAGCCGACTGCGGCTCTCGGCGTCGCCCAGACCGAGCAGGTGCTCAGCCTCGTGCGGCGCCTCGCCGATCAGGGCGTCGCGGTCATCATCATCAGCCACAACCTGCAGGACGTCTTCAAGGTCTGCGACTACGTCAACGTGCTGTACCTCGGCACGATGGTCGCGTCGATCCCGACGGAGCAGACGAACAGCGACGACGTCGTCGGCTACATCACCGGCAGCAAGACCTACAACGGAGCGTCCGCATGACCACCTCCCCCGCCGCCGACCCCGGCGTCGACACCACCAACCTGCCCGCGTCCGGACTCATCGGAAGCGGCCAGGAGGGCGGCTTCATGGATCAGGCGCGCGCGTGGTTCCAGCGTGTGCGCCACGGCGACATGGGCGCGCTTCCCGCCATCGGCGGCCTCTTCGCGCTCGTGATCCTCTTCACGATCCTCAGCGAGACGATGCTCGGCCAGCAGTACTTCCTCACCGAGCGGAACTTCGCGAACCTCCTCACCCAGGCCGCCTCGCTCGTCATGCTCGCGATGGCGCTCGTCTTCGTGATCCTTCTCGGCGAGATCGACCTCTCGGCGGGTGTCACCTCCGGCGTCGCGCTCTCACTGTTCGTCGTCCTGACCAAACCCGACACGATCGCCATGCACTGGCTTCTCGCGCTGTTCTTCGCCCTCGGCGTCGGCGTGGTCATCGGCGCATTCATCGGTTTCTTCGTGGCGCGCGTCGGCATCCCGTCGTTCGTCGTGACACTCGGCTTGTTCATCGGCCTGCAGGGCGTGACGCTGATCCTGCTCGGAGACGGCGGTGTGTTCCGCATCCAGGTCCCCGAGTTCCTCGCGATCCAGAATGCCAACATGCCCGTGTGGGCCGGGTGGGCGATGCTCGCCATCGTGCTGCTGGTCTCGTTCGCGACATCGATGTGGGATCGCCGCAGTCGCGACCGCGCGGGCGTTCCGAACCGCACGATCACGCTCGTGTGGGCGAAGCTCGCGGCGATCACCGTCGTCGGCGGATTCTTCGTGGCTGTGCTGAGCTCCAACCGCTCCGCGAGTGTCAAGGTCATCGAGGGCGTGCCGATCGTGGTGCCGATCGTGCTCGTCATCCTCTGGATCGGCACCTTCGTGCTCGACCGCACGTCGTTCGGCCGCTACATCTACGCGATCGGCGGAAACGCGGAGGCAGCACGCCGCGCGGGCATCAAGGTCGTCGCCATCCGCTGGGCGGCGTTCGTCGTGTGCTCGACTCTCGCCGTGCTCTCGGGTGTCTTCAGTGCGAGCAAGGTCGGCTCAGTCAATGCCGGCTTCGGAACGGCGATCGTGCTGAGCGGGGTCGCCGCGGCCGTCGTCGGCGGCGTGAGCCTCTTCGGAGGCCGCGGCCGCCTCATGCACGCCGCGATCGGCGCACTCGTGATCGCGGTGATCGCGAACGGCCTGGGGCTGCTCAACCTCCCGGCAGGCGTCAACTTCATCGTGACAGGCGGCGTGCTCATCCTCGCCGCCACCGTCGACGCGGTCTCGCGTGTGCGCGCGGGCGGCTCGATCATGCGCACCTGACCGCACCCTCGTCTGACGGAACGAAGGCCGTCCCCCCACCACAGGGGACGGCCTTCGAGTCGTAGGAGGAGACTACTCCCCTGACACCGAGCGCTGCTCGGGTCCGTTGTAGAGCGACAGCGGGCGGATGAGCGCGTTCGACGCGGCCTGCTCCAGGATGTGGGCCGTCCAGCCGGTGACGCGCGAGGCGACGAACAGCGGAGTGAACATCTCCGTGTCGAAGCCCATGAGGTGGTAGGCCGGACCCGACGGGTAGTCGAGGTTCGGCTTGATGCCCTTGCGGTCGTCCATGGCCTTCTCGAGCGCGTCGTACAGGTCGCCGAGATCCGGGCGGTCGTACTCGACGAGCAGCGTGTCGAGAGCCGCCTTCATCGTGGGGACCCGCGAGTCGCCGCTCTTGTAGACGCGGTGGCCGAAGCCCATGATCTTGCGCTTCTGGGCGAGGGCCTCGTCGAGCCAAGCCTCCGCGCGGTCCGCGAACAGGATCTCGTCGAACATGTGCATGACGGCTTCGTTCGCGCCGCCATGCAGCGCGCCCTTGAGCGCCCCGACGGCACCCGTGACCGCCGAGTACAGGTCGGCGGTCGTCGAGGTGATGACTCGCGCCGTGAACGTCGACGCGTTGAACGAGTGCTCCGCGTACAGGATCATCGACACGTCGAACGCCGAGACGACGACGATATCCGGCACCTCGCCGAACGTCATGTGCAGGAAGTTCGCCGAGTAGCTGAGGTCATCCCGCGGCTCGACCAGCTCCTCATCGCGCAGGCGGCGCTGCGCGTAGGCGACGATCGCCGGGAGCTGGGCGAAGAGCCGCATGGCCTGCTCGAGCTGCACCTCGGGGCTGGCGTCGGCCGTGGTCTCATCGGCGGCGCCGACTGCCGAGACGGCGGTGCGCACGACATCCATGGGGTGCGCCTCGACCGGCAGCAGGTCGATCGCGTGCTTCGCCACCGACGACAGGTGCCGATGCGCGCGCTCGAAGGCCTGGAACTCCTCGAGCTGCACGGGTGTCGGCAGCTCGCCATGCCACAGCAGATAGGCGACCTCTTCGAACGTGCAGGTCTCCGCGAGCTCCTGCACCGGATAGCCCCGATAGAGCAGGGAGTTGGTCTCGGGGTTCACCTTGGAGATCGCGGTGACATCGACGACGACGCCCGCGAGCCCCTTCTTGATGTCTGCTTCCGTCATGTCAGCTCCTGTTGTTGGACAGATCGAACGTGTAGACGCCGGCGTCGAACTCCGAGTAGGCCGCGTAGTCGACGAGTTCGTACAGCCTCGCACGGGTCTGCATGTTCGGCACCTGGCTGGTGAGCGATCCTTCAGCCTGCAGCGCCTCGAGCGCGCGCTCTGCGGCACCCATCGCGATGCGCAGCAGCGACACCGGGAAGATCACGATGTTGACGCCCACCGAGGCGAGCTGCTCCGTCGTGAACAGATCCGACTTGCCGAACTCGGTCATGTTGGCCAGCACCGGCACGTCGACGGCTTCGCGGATGGCGGCGAACTCCTCGAGCGAGGCCATGGCCTCCGGGAAGATCGCGTCGGCGCCCGCATCGACGAGCGCCTTCGCGCGGTCCTTCGCCGCCTCGAGGCCGTCGATGCCGCGGATGTCGGTGCGCGCCATGATCATGAAGTCGGGGTCGCGACGCGCCTCGACAGCGGCGCGGATGCGCTTGATCGCCGTCTGCTCGTCGACGACGGCCTTGCCGTCGAGGTGACCGCAGCGCTTCGGGTTGATCTGGTCTTCGAGGTGCATGCCGGAGACGCCCGCATCCTCGAGGATCTGCACGGTGCGCGCCACGTTCATCGGCTCGCCGAATCCGGTGTCGGCGTCGATGAGCGTCGGCAGGTCGGTGACGCGCGCGATCTGCGCACCACGGCCGGCGACCTCGGTGAGGGTGGTGAGACCGATGTCCGGGAGGCCGAGGTCTGCCGAGAGCACAGCGCCGGAGATGTAGACGCCTTCGAACCCCTTGTCCTGGATCAGCTTCGCCGAGAGCGGGTTGAACGCACCGGGCATCCGGACGAGCTCGCCTGATGCGAGGCGGGCACGGAATGCGGCGCGCTTGGCGGAGGCGGTGAGCTGGGAGTGGAGCATGGTCAGAACAGTCCTTCCGGTGCGGCGGGCAGGCCCTCCGCGGTGATGTTGAGCTCGGCGACCTCCGCGGCCGTGAGCTGGGGCAGGCGTTCGGCGAGTCGGAGGAAGCGCTCGATCTCGTCGGGTGACAGCACGCCTTCGGCGAGCGTGCGGAACTTGGCGATGTAGTCGGCGCGCGCGAACGGACGTGCGCCCAGCGGGTGCGCATCCGCGACCGCGATCTCGTCGATGACGCGTGTGCCGTCGACGAGCTCGATCTCGACGCGGCCTCCGAATGCCTTCTCGGCGGGGTCGGTCGAGTGGTAGCGGCGGGTCCACTCCGGGTCCTCGGTCGTGGTGACCTTGTGCCACAGCTCGACCGTGTCAGCGCGGCCGGCGCGCTCGGGTGCGTAGGAGTCGACGTGGTGCCACGAGCCGTCCTGCAGAGCGACCGTGAAGATGTACGGGATCGAGTGGTCCAGCGTCTCGCGGCTGGCCGTCGGGTCGTACTTCTGCGGGTCGTTGGCGCCCGAGCCGATCACGTAGTGGGTGTGGTGGCTCGTGTGGATCACGATGCTGCGGATGTTGGCGGGGTCGCGCAGCTCAGGACGCTCGGTGCCGAGCTTGCGCCCGAGGTCGATGAGCGCCTGCGCCTGATACTCGGCGGAGTGCTCCTTGGTGTAGCTGTCGAGGATGGCGCGCTTCGGTTCGCCCGCTTCTGGCAGCGGCACCTCGTAGCGGCCGTCGGGGCCGTCGAGAAGCCACGCGATGACGCCGTCCTCACCTTCCCAGATGGGTGCGGGCGAGGTCTGGCCGCGCATGGCACGGTCGATCGCCTCGACCGCCATCTTGCCCGCGAACGCGGGCGCGTGCGCCTTCCACGTGGAGATCTGGCCCTTGCGCGACTGGCGGGTGGCTGTGGTCGTGTGGAGGGCCTGCCCGATGGCCTGGTAGATGACCTCAGGGGCGAGTCCGAGGAGCGTTCCGATGCCGGCCGCGGCGGACGGGCCGAGATGGGCGACGTGGTCGATCTTGTGCTTGTGCAGGCTGATCGCGCGCACGAGGTTCATCTGGATCTCGTAGCCGGTCGCGATGCCGCGCACGAGCGCGGCTCCGTCTGCGCCGACGTGCTGGGCGACAGCGAGGATCGGCGGGATGTTGTCACCGGGGTGCGAGTACTCGGCTGCGAGGAAGGTGTCGTGGTAGTCGAGTTCGCGCACCGCGACTCCGTTGGCCCACGCGGCCCACTCGGGTGTGTACGCACCGGTGATGCCGAAGACGCTCGAGCCGGCGCGCCCCTCTCGGGGGTCGGTCTGGGGCCGCGCCTGGGCCTGACCGCGTGCAGCGACGACCGGTCCGCGAGACAGCGATGCGACAGCGACGGATGCGTTGTCGATCACGCGGTTGATGATCATCTCGGTGACGTCATCCTCCACCTCCACGGGGTCGGCGGCGACCTGTGCGACCTTCCATGCGAGTTCGTCTTCGCGCGCGAGGTTCTCCTCGCTGCGGTGCGTGCGGAGGGGGTGCAGCTTCATGGCGTTCCTTCGGTGTTCGGTGCGGTGTTCTCGAGGATGTGGCGCAGACTCGCGTGCAGGTGCACGGCGGTCGCATGGCGTGCGAGCTCGGCGTCGCCGTCGCGGATGGCTTCGGCGATGAGACGGTGCTCATGGGCGGCGCGCACGAGTCGATCGGGGTGATCGCTTGCGAGGCGGCGGATGCGCTGCAGGTGCGTACGGACCCCGCGCAGGGCTCCGAGCAGGTATTCGTTGCCGAGGCTCGCGTCGACGGCTGCGTCGAATCGCGCGACGAGGTCGTAGTACGCCTCGAGCTCGTGCCGGGTGACGAGCTCGGCGGCGTGGGCGAACTCGTCGGCGAGCTCGGCGAACGGCGCCGGGTCACGACGTGCGGCGGCGCGCGCAGCGGCGGTCGTCTCGAGCGCGACTCGGAGTTCGAAGAGCTCGCGCACATCGTCGACGGACGCGGACGAGACGACGAGGCCGCGCCCGCTCTGCGCGTCGACGAGGCCCTCTGCCGCGAGCCGCGAGAGGGCTTCGCGCACGGGGGTGCGCGAGACGCCGAGCCGAGCGGCGAGCTCGACCTCGCCGAGGACGGTGCCGGGAGCGAGCTGCCAGGCGAGGATCTCGCCGCGCAGCGTCTCGTACGCGCGATCGCTCGCTCGCCCCGTCGCCGTCGTCATGTTGTATACATTAGGCCCAAATCCGGCCCTTGTGAAGCAGAAAAGGGGGCCGTGTGTATACACAGCCCCCTTCCGCCGGGGTGAGGATCCCGCTTACTTGACGAGCGCGAAGCCCCCCGCCCAGCCGATCTGCTCGCGCGCCGCGAGGGTGATCTGGAGGAACCCGAGAGCCTCGAGCTCGCGAGCTCGCTTCAGGGTGCCCGCGTCGACGGCGTCGAGTCCGCCAGCGCGGATGAGCTCGATCACAGTTCCCTTCGCGTCATCGTCATCACCCGCGACGAGGACCGTCGTCGTCGTCGCCTCACCCACGACGCCCGCCGCGAGCGTGGCACCGAAGGTGGTGTTGAACGCCTTGACGACCATCGCGGCAGGGGTCTTGCTGGCGATGACGGCCGCCGCCGAGCTGTCAGCCGGGACGACGAGGCCGTCGAATGTCGCGAAGTCGACGGGGTTCGTGACGTCGACGACGGTGCGGCCGTCGAGCTGTGCGCCGTAGGCGGCGATGATCTCGTCGACCGCAGCGAACGGGACGGCGAGCACGACGAGCTCACCCGTCAGCGCGTCGCCGACCGTCGCAGCGGTTGCGCCGGTCTGCGCCGCGAGCTCCTGCGCCTTGTCGATGTCGCGCGCGAGGACCTGAACCTCAGCACCCGCCTTGGCCGCGATGCCCGCGATGGCCGAGCCCATGTTGCCGGTTCCGATGATGCTGATGGCTGTCATTGCCGTTCCTCTCAGAAGTTGTAGGTACAACCATATGCACAGATAGTTGTAGATGCAACCATTACCGATAGGATCGACGCATGACTCGCCTCGTGCCTCGTCTCGACGACCAGGAATCCGCAGCCTGGCTCGCCCTCGTGAGCCTCATCGAGCTGCTGCCGAGCGCCCTCGACTCGCAGCTTCAGCGGGACTCCGACATGACGCACTTCGAGTTCAGTGTGCTGTCGATCCTGCGGTTCTCGCCCGACCAGACCCTCCGCATGAGCGAGCTCGCCGCGGGCACGACCGCGACACTCCCCCGGCTCTCCCACGTGGTCACGCGCCTCGAGAAGCGCGGCGTGCTCGAGCGCCTTCCCTGCCCCGAGGACAAGCGCGCCACCAACGTGCGCCTCACCGACCTCGGGCGCCGCGCCGTCATCCGCGCCACGCCCGGTCACATCGAACTCGTGCGCAGCGCCGTCATCGAGACGCTCGATCGCGACCAGCTGGGTCAGCTCACCGAGATCGCGACAGCGATCACCCGCTCCCTGGACCCCGATGGGCGCTTCACCTCGCGCCTCGACTGAGCGCAACGGCATTCCGAGCACCAGAGCGGCCCCGCACCCGACCACCTGGGCTGACCGTCTCCGGACCCGACGTCCCACCCCGCTTCCCGCACGAACCGGTTCACTCCCCCATACCCTCTGAGTCCCCCACCTTCCGGATCTCGCGTTCCACCAGCTCGAGCACCGACGCGCTCACCACAGCGAACACGATCTCCTGCACGGCGGTCGGCTGGGATGCCACCGTGCGCACCGCAGTCGCGGCCGCGTCCTCGAGCGGCCAGCCGTAGACGCCCGCGCTGATGAGCGGGAAGGCGACACTGTGCGCGCGGAGCTCGTCGGCGACCTCGAGCGATCGGCGGTAACAGGATTCGAGCAGACCGCGATCACGCTGTCCGCTGCGGTAGTCGGGGCCGACGGTGTGCACGATCCAGCGCGCCGGCATCCGCCCTGCCGTCGTCCAGCCTGCATCGCCGGTCGCCAGGCCCTGCGGGAATCGGCGGATGCAGTCGTCCAGCACCTCCGGGCCTCCGGCACGGTGGATGGCACCGTCGACTCCGCCGCCCCCGCGCATCCGCGTGTTCGCGGCATTCACGACGACATCGACGTCGAGCTCGGTGATGTCGGCGAGGCGAGCGGCGATGCGAGGGCGCGTCATGCCGCGCACGCTACCAGGGCACTCGGCGGAGGGGCCTAGCGAGCGATCCGCTTCGCCTGGCAGTCGTAGCAGGCGGAGATCTCAGCGATCACCGCGTCGAGGTCGTCGGTGAGGGTGACGATATCGAGATCCTTCTCGGAGATCTTGCCGGCGGGCACGAGCGTGTCGCGCACCCAGTCGAGCAGCCCCGACCAGAACTCCACCCCGATGAGGATCACGGGGAAGTCGCTGATCTTCTTCGTCTGCACGAGGGTGATCGCCTCGAACAGCTCGTCGAGGGTGCCGAAGCCGCCCGGCAGGACGACGAACGCGCACGAGTACCGGATGAAGACCGTCTTGCGCGAGAAGAAGTTCTCGAAGTCGACGACGCGGTCGACGTAGGGGTTCGCGCCCTCCTCGAACGGGAGCTTGATCGTGAGGCCCACCGAGAGCCCGCCCGCCGACCGAGCGCCACGGTTCGCGGCTTCCATGAGCCCAGGACCCCCGCCGGTGATCACCGGGAAGCCCGCCTCGGCGATGCGGCGCCCCACCTCGACCCCGTGCGCATACGCGTCGGTGTCGTCCTTCACGCGCGCGGAGCCGAACACCGAGACGCCGAGCGGCATGCCGTTCAGGATCTCGAACGCCGCCTCGAATTCGTCCTCGACGACGTCGAGCCACTCCTCGTTCTCGTCGCCGCTCGTCGCGCGGGCAAGGAATTCGACTTCGCTCGGGTGGTGTGCTGGCACGGGGTGCTCTCCTCTCGGCGCTGGGTGACGCTGCGCGGCACCCCCCTCGAGTCTCTCAGGTCTCGCAGCCTGTGCTCGCCCCGTCCGTCACCCGACAGAACTTCAGCGTCCAATCGAAGGTGAATCGCTCCAGAGTCCCGTCGCCGTCTCGACCGCACTCGAGAGTTCCCGACACCTCGAACCATCCTCGGGGGTTGAAGATCGAGTCGATCGATGGCATCTCGCCTCCGCCGACGTCGGCGTCGGCGCACGCCGAGAGCCGCTCCGGAGGCGCGACCGGTTCGCGGGGGAAGGTCGGCCACCCGCAGTCGTTCCAGCCGGAGCCGTGCACGTCGTCTGCGGTGAGGAAGTAGACCCCGTCGCGCACGTTCACGCTCACCACCCCGAGGAGGTCACGCGGTCCGCAGTCCGGCTGCGGGGTGTCCCCCTCTCCTCCCCCGACGCCGCACCCTCCGATTCCCGGCTCTTCGAAGTGATCGGGCATCGGGTCGACCCCGGGCGATGCCTCGGATTTCGTGAGGGCGTAGTCCGCCTGGAAGTGCGCGACCTGCATCGCGCCGTCGATGACCTGGAGCTGGCTCTCCGTCATCCCCAGCGTGTGCATGAGCACGGCGCCGATCGGGGTGCCCTCCCCATCCTCCGCAAGGTATTCCACGAGAACGCGATGCGGCTTCTGCGATTCGACCGTGCCGCTCGCCGTCGTCGACATGTGCTGCACCCACACGCCGCACGGGGCGTCCGAACGGCCTCCCCGGTTCGTGCCGGTGTGCGTCCACAGGTCACCCGTGAGCACCATGTCGAACTCCGCGCTCAGCGTCCAGTCGCGCACAGGCACCGACCACTCGAATGAGATGAGCTTCATGCGAGCCGCGATGTTCGCCAGGATCCCTGCAAGCCCAGGCGCGACCGCGTCCCATCCGATTGACTGCAGATCCTTCATCAGGTCGGAGCCTTCGATGTTGGCATCGCCGCGCACGCGCGAGACCACGTCCTCCGGTTCCGCACCCGAGGGCAGTCTCTCCCGCTGTGCGGCGCCCTGGATCGGGAAGACGACGACCCCCTTGTCGTCGGTCTGCTTCCGATAGGTGTCGGTTCCGCGGCTTCCCTGTCCGTACTCGAGACGCGTGCTCTGGAGCTTCAGATCGACGTCGATGCCGCTCGCCGGACCGGACGTGATGTCGGCGACGTCGATACCGTACGGTGCGAGAAGCAGCGAGAAGCAGTTGATCACCTCGGCGAGAGCTCCCTCGGGGAACGCGTAGGCGATCGTGAGCTCCCGGCGCTCTCCCGCAGTGCGGTCCTTCGTGCGCACGAGCGGCGCATTGTCGATCGAGAACCGCGCTTGAAGCATCGCCATCTTCGCGATCAGTGCCGCGAAGACGGCGAGCCCGGCGGCGGCCGCCGCTCCCAGCCGAAGTGACCCGTTGACGTTGTACCAATCGAGCGCGTACGTCAACAGCTTGCCGAATCCCACCCCAGTCGCCTTGTGGGCCTGCTTTCGGGCGTCGACCGCCCACGGCGGGATCTCGATACCGCACGCGCTGCCGGGGTCTGCCGCGCGAACGGCTGTCGATGCCCGCTCGATCGCGAGCGTCGGAGACTCCCCGGCGGAGCTTCTGGTGGTGCCCGCAATCGACAGGATGCCGTTCGCTTCGGCGACGGCGAGCAGGTCGGCAGAGAGCCTGCGCACCACGAGCGCCACCTGTGCGCCCGTGAGGCGCACCTCCTCGGGAGGCGTCCAGACGAACTCCCCGCGGTGCGTCATGCCCCAGACATCCGGGTTCAGCGTCGTGAAGATGGTGCCGAACGCGCTGCTCGACTCAGCGAGAAGGTCGTCGTAGAGCGCTTGCGTGAGATCGGCGTCTCCGAACACCCCGGTCGCGCTGACGACCCCCGCCACCTCGCTGAGGGGCACTGACAGGGACGACGCGCCCACGAGTGCATGCAGGCGCAGTTCCGCGCTCGTCATGGGGATGCCGGATCCCTCCATCCCGCTCACCGAGACCGCCTCGTCGCCGTACCCGACCGCGATTCCTGCCGCGACGAGCAGCGACTGCCACGCGGCGACGGATGCCTCATCGCTGGCACGCGTGTCTTCGACGAGCTCTCCGACCTGCTTCGCGAACTCGACGAAGTCGCCCCCGGACGCGGGGTCGAGGCCTTCGATCGCCGCCATGTACTCCTCCACGGCGCGCTGGTACTCGGCCATCGCCGCAACGTCACCGAAGTCGCTCGGCGGCGTCGGCGCCTCGGGAAGAGCGGACATCCCGCTCGCCGTGAGCGGTGCCGGCGCCGGGATCGGACCGGAGTAGAGCCGCAGGTCGCGACCTGGGCCGAGGTCGGCATCCGTACCCGGAACGCACGCCCCGAGGGTTGTGACGCCGACGGCGACGACCGTGACGATCGCGATCCCTCTCGAGAGGCGCGAGCGGAATCGCTGAACCGCGCCGACGCTCATGACCGATAGCCTTCGGTCGCGAACCCACCGAGATACGCGAGCACACGGGTCATCGCGAATGACCCGGTGTACTCCTGAAGCGCCTCGAACTTCTCCGCATCGGCGCGTTCGCGCTTGAGGCCAGCTGCTTCGAACGCCCCCACGATGAGGACCGGCGAGTACTCGTGCGACTCGAGAGACTCGATCGAGCGCGCGAGCTGCCCGCGTGAGTAGTCGAGCGAGTGGGTGAGCAGGCTCGCGGAACTCGCGCCGACGAGGTCGAACGTCTGCGGGTCGACGACCCCGTTGGTGCTGTACTTCTCGACGAGGCTCGCATTGCGTGCGAAGTTCATCCATCCGTAGCCCATCGCCGCATACGGCGAGTTCGGGTTGTCTGCGCCGAGATACGCGTCGATCGCATAGAACGCGTCTCTGCCCGTGTACGCCATCGCCACACCGAGGTCGCGGTCGCCGAGCCGCTCGCGCGCGACGGCGTCCGAGATGCCCGCGCCCTCCGCGAGCGTGCTCAGAACCCCCGCATCGAACGTCTCGAGGTTGGCTTCCGCGGCCCGCCGGAGGAAGGATGCGATGGCCGCGACGTCTGCGTCGTCCGCGAGCTTGGGGGCCTCGAGCCCCCTTCCCACCTCGAAGATCGCTTCTGCGGCATGCACCTGCGCTTCGGAGAACTCGAGGTAGAGCAGCGGCGGCAGCGAGGCGTAGACGACCTCATCGAGCGAGCTGTACCCGCCCTGCTCGGCATAGGCGAGCACGTCGTCGATCCCGTCGCGCCCGTAGATGTAGAGCGTGTAGGCGTCGAATGCGTTCCCGTACGCCGTGATGAGCGCCTCCGCATCTGCGAGAGTCGTCACCTTGTAGGTGTCGAGCTGGTCGAGGAAGTCGGTGAAGACGCGCTCGGTGGTGTCTGCGGCGCTGAACGCGAGGTTGAGCACATCGATTCCGCGGGCGAAGGTGTCGTCGGCCGTCGAGTACGCCCCATCGAGCGCTTTGATCAGGAGGTTCGCGGTCAGCGCTTCCACGAACGCACCGCCGGGGAGCCCCTGGTCCAGCAATCGTCGGGCTTCCTCGGCCGAGGACGCGGCTTCCAGATACGACTCCCACCCGACACTCAAGATGCTTTCGGAGAGTGACAGGTAGTGACTCTCGATGCCGTCGAACTCGGTGAGCTGCCTCTGCGCGGCGAGTTCGAGGCGCGAGTATCCCGGTTCGCTGATCCGAGGGATGGCGACGCTGTTCGGCGACGGGAGCGCCTCCCCCGTGAGGTGCTGATATGCCTCGGCGACGTCGCCCACCTCGATCACCTCGAGCCCGGCGTCCGCTCCGAGGCGGACCACGTCCACCTGCTGCCCGAAGCTGTCGACGGAGTTGCGGCTTCCGAGCGGGATGAGCACCTTCTCGTAGGAGCCGTCCTCGATCACCGCGGCGATCTTCTCCGGCACTCCCCCCACAGGTCCGATCGTGCCGGTGGGGGTGATGGTTCCCGTCATGGCCGTCCCGGGGGCGATCGTGGTGCCGTGGATCAGGCTCAGAAGCGCGACCGTCGTGATGCCTCCCGCGCTCGGCCCGTCGATGCGACCGCGGAGCTCGAAGCGATAGTTGTGCCCGATGTCGACGCCGCTCAGGAACGTCGCGACCACGACGGCATTCCATGCCGCCGCGTGGAAGGTCTCGCCGAATCCGCCGACCTCGTCTTCGGAGATGTCGATGGACAGCGCGCCACCCGCGTCGGGGGTGACGCGGATGCGCTCTTCGCCGATCGACCCCTGGGAGCCTCCCACGAGCAGGATCGGGATCGTCACCTCGCTTGAGGCGAATCCGACCTCTGCCGCTGCCTGCTCCGGCTTCAGGGCCGGGGTGCTGATGCAGCCGACGAGCATGATCGCCGCAGCCGTGGCGAGAGCTGCCGCGGCCAGCCGGCGGCGAGGCGGTCGCGCTGTGTTCTGTGAAGCAGGCATTGCTCCCCCTTGTGGATGAGTGGGCATTGGAGGGCCTCGAAACCGCACTCACCATAATTAACTAATCGATTACATACAAGACCTCCTCGTCAACCACGCCCTCCGAGCGGGGTGCGTTCGCGAAGATAGGCTCAGGTGCATGTCCGGCAAGCTGAAGCGGCCCGAGCGCCGCGAACTGGTGCTCTCCGCGGCGATGCGCGCGTTCAGCCGAACGGGGTACTTCGGCACCTCGACCGCGGAGATCGCCCGAGAAGCGGGCATCTCGCAGGGCTACGTGCTGCACCTCTTCGGCACCAAGGAGGGTCTCTTCCTCGCCGCGCTCGAGAGGGCTGGCGACGTGATCGTCACCCAGATGCAGGGAATCGAGCTCGACACCTTCGACCTGCAGCACTTCGACGACCGCTACGGACGGACAGCACTCGAGGAGACCGTCATGTTCGTTCTGCTGCAGGGGTTCGCGGCCTGCAGCGTGCCCGCCGTCGGAGCGTACGTGCGCGAACTTCTCGCCCGGATGTACCAGGTGCTCATCGAGGAGGCCGACGCGACTCCGGAAGAGGCTCGTGACTACATGGCTCGCGGACTCCTGGTCAACACCGTGCTCGCCATGGGCTATCGAGAGCACGCGACCGACCATCCGTGGGTGGCACCGCTCATCGCGGCGGTGCTCGCGGGTCAGCCACCCCTGCAGACGGGTGCGCGCACGTCATCAGGTGACGACTCAGGCGAGCGCGGAAGCGGAACCCACAGCGCGTGATGACGACCGATGGTGGAGATGCCGGGAATTGAACCCGGGTCCATCGCTGAGATTCTGCGCCTTCTCCGGGCGCAGTCCGTGGAATCGTTCTGCTCGGCTCCGACCTTTGTCACGAACGCCTAGGTCGACGAGCCCAGTCCCAGTGAAAGTCCCGCACAGCCCTGAGACACGACTGCGCAGCAAGCCCTCTAGATGACGCCAGGATCCGGATCGAGGGCGAGTCCGGACTGACGGACGTTCAACTCTGCTTAGGCAGCGAGAGCGACGTCGGTGCGCTTAACGTTGGCACCTATGGTTTGCAGAGATCGTTAACGAGATAACCCTGCATCCTCGGCCCGCTTCTCGCAGTTTCACAGGCGATGTCGAAACCGATCATCCCCATGCTCACCCGTCGGATCTCATCGATCCGAGAGAGTGGGCCATCATCACGCGCTGTGGAGTTTCCAACCGCGCCGGAGCGCGGACTCTCATGATAGCCGACGTCGGTGCCACCTGACAGGATGTGCCCATGTCGACAGTGATCACCGTCCAGGGTCAGCACACCGCACGCTACGCGGCCGAGCGCGGAACGGCGCACCTCGCCGTCTCGTTCGACGGTCCGGAGCGCGAGGAGGTCGTCACCTCGGCCACAAGCACAGCCCGGCAGATCACCGAGCACATCGACTCGCTGCACGACGCGAGCGCGGGCCCGATCGTGTCGTGGTCGTCGGATCGCGTGCGCGTCTGGTCGGACCGCCCCTGGAACAACGAGGGCGCACAGCTTCCACTCGTGCACCATGCCCAGATCAGCATCACCGTCGCGTTCTCGGAGTTCGAGACGCTCGCGGATGTCCTCGGGCTCTTCACGGTCATGCCGGGTGTGCACCTCGGGGGCATCGAGTGGGAGCTCACAGAAGCCACGCGCATCTCCGCGCTCGCCGAGGTGCGCTCGCGCGCCGTCTCAGATGCGACCGACAAGGCCCGCGTCTACGCGCAGGCTGTCGGACTCGGCACCGTGAGGGCGGTCGCGATCGCCGACCCCGGGATGCTCGGCACCGGCTCCCCCGAGCCGCTCGTGCCACGCATGGAGATGATGATGGCGCGCGGCACGGCGTCCGATATCTCCGGCCCGAAGTTCGCATTCACTCCCGACCAGATCGAGGTCTCGGCAGCCGTCGACGCGCGCTTCGAAGCGAACTGAGCGACTACTCGCCGAGGTGTCGGCGGCTCGACATCGCGCGATCCGCTTCGCGCTTGTCCTGCTTCTCGCGCAGCGCCTGACGCTTGTCGTACTCGCGCTTGCCCTTCGCGACCGCGAGCTCGACCTTGGCGCGGCCGTCCTTGAAGTAGATCGACAGCGGCACGAGCGTGTACCCGCCCTGTGAGGTGCGGTGGCTGATCTTGATGATCTGCGCCTTGTGCAGCAGCAGTTTGCGCTTGCGTCGCGGGGTGTGGTTGGTCCACGTTCCCTCGGTGTACTCGGGGATGTGGACGGCGTCGAGCCAGATCTCGCCCCCCTCGATGAAGCCGTAGCCGTCGACGAGCGACGCGCGCCCCTGTCGCAGCGATTTCACCTCGGTGCCCGAGAGCACGATCCCCGCCTCGTAGGTGTCCTCGATGAGGTAGTCGTGGCGCGCCTTGCGGTTGGTCGCGACGACCTTCTCTCCCGTCTCACGGGGCATGACGCACCTCCTGCGCTCACATCGGATTCGCCGGTGCGGATCACCGGCAGCCGTTCAGTCTATGCGAACAGCTCAGGCCTTCAGGTATCGGCGGATCGCGACGCTCGCCGACAGGGCGGCCAGCAGCACCCCCGCGCCGATGATGATGGGCACGACGAGCAGCGCCTCTTGGATCCCGATGAACGTGTAGTTCGGCACGTTCTCGGCGAGGTAGCCGGTCACGAAGAACTGCACGATCGCGACGACGCCGGCGCTCGCGAGAAGCGATCCGATGAGCGCCGCGAGCACACCCTCGAGGATGAACGGCGTCTCGATGAAGCGGTTCGACGCACCCACGAGGCGCATGATCGCGAGCTCCCGTCGACGAGAGAACGCCGACAGCCGGATGGTCGTCGAGATGAGCAGCACCGCCGCGACGAGCATGAGCGCCGCGACGCCCGCCGACGTGTAGCTCGCGGCGTTCATGAGGTCGAAGATCGGCTTGAGGAGCGCGCGCTGGTCCTTGACCTCTTCGACGCCCGGCATGCCGCTCACCGAGTCGATGACGACATCCGATTCGTTCGGGTCGACGAGCTTCACTCCGAAGGCGGGGCCGAACGACTCGATCGTGCTGAGCTCGGCGACGGTGGAGCCCGCGAACTCCTCCTGGAAGCGCGCGTACGCCTCCTCCGCCGTCTGGAAGGTGACGTTCTCGATGCGCGATGCGATGCTCGAGGACTCGAGGTGCTGCCGCACCGCCTCGATCTGCTCCTCGGTCGCATCCGCGCCCGCGCACTGGGGAGCGTTCAGCACCTCGATGCACATGTACACCGTCACCTCGGCGCGGTCGTACCAGTAGCCCTTCATCTGGCCGATCTGCAGCTGCAGCAGGATAGCGGCGCCGAAGAACGTCAGCGAGACGCAGGTGACGAGGATGACCGAGACGACCATCGAGAGATTGCGGCGGAAGCCCTGGCCGACCTCCGCGAGCACGAATCCGAGTCTCATGCGTCACCACCCTGGCGGGGCTCCTGCACGGGCGGAGTGCTCGACGGAGCGACAGGTGGCGCGGACGGGCGCGCGGTCCCATCGAGCAGCGCGCGGATGCCGGCGGTCGCGGTCGACACGTCGGGGATCTGCGCGTGCGGCGCGGTCACGGCGGCGATGCGCTCGCTCTCGAGCTGCATCTCCCGGCCGATCTGCTGCACCGGGATGGCCTGGGTCTGGTAGCCGCCCGAGCGCTCGTCGCGCAGGACGTTGCCGTTGGAGAGCTCGATGACGCGGCGCTTCATCGTGTCGACGATGCCGGAGTCGTGGGTGGCCATGAGGATCGTCGTGCCGTTCGCGTTGATGGTCGACAGAAGGCTCATGATGCCGGCGCTCGTCGCCGGGTCGAGGTTTCCGGTGGGTTCGTCGGCGAGCAGGATGGCGGGTTTGTTGACGATAGCGCGCGCGATCGCAACGCGCTGCTGCTCGCCACCGGAGAGCTCGTGCGGCAGACGGCCCGCCTTCCCGGCGAGACCGACCATCTTCAGGACATCCGGAACCGCCTCCTGGATGTAGCCCTTGGACTTGCCGATCACCTGCAGGGTGAAGGCGACGTTGTCGAACACGGTCTTGGCGGGCAGCAGACGGAAGTCCTGGAAGACGACTCCGAGGCTGCGCCGGAAGTACGGCACCTTGCGGTTGGCGAGCGTCGTGAGGTCGTGCCCGAGCACGTGGATCTTGCCCTTATTGGGGCGCTCTTCCTTGAGGATGAGCCTCAGGAAGCTCGACTTGCCCGACCCGGACGCGCCGACGAGGAAGACGAACTCCCCCTTGAGCACCTCGAGGGTCACATCGTTGAGTGCGGGACGCGGGTTGCCCGGATAGGACTTCGTCACCTGGTCGAAACGGATCATGGCCCCTTGAGCCTAGGCAGGCGGGCCCGTGAGAGCGGTTGCGACACTCCCCGGGCGCCAGGTTGGGGGACCTGCTGAGCCGATCGGGCGTCACGGCGAGCGCCGTATCTCGCGGCCGCGGACACCGCGTGGGGCTACCGCGGATGCGCGTCCCGCATTAGCGTCGGCTCATGAGCGGTTTCCCCGAATCCGACCTCGCGCTGCTGCGCGACGTCGCCGAGATCCGGATCGCCCCCTACGCCGAGGACGGCTTCCTGTTCCCCGGGCGCCTCGTGTGGGTGGTCGTGGTCGACGAGCGCGTGTTCGTCCGTTCCTGGAAGGGACGTGACGCGGAGTGGTACACGCGTGCGTCGGCATCTCGACGGGCACGCGTGACCACCAACGAGGAGCCCGTCTTCGCGCGCGAGGTGAGCCTCGATCCCATCCGCGACGACGAGACGCAGAACGCCATCGACGCCGAGTACCTGCGCAAGTACCCGCCGCCCTACAACAGCGAGATGACGCTGCCGAAGGCGGTCGAGACGACCTTCGAGGTGCGCCCGGCCTGACGGCTCGTCAGCGCAGCGCGCCAGCCCGGTGCGTCAGCGCGGTTGCACGCTGCTCGCGGTTCAGTCGTGGTCCTGCTTGCGCCAGCGGATGCCTGCGGCGATGAAGCCGTCGATGTCGCCGTCGAACACGGTGGCAGGGTTACCCGACTCGTGGCCCGTGCGCAGATCCTTGACGAGCTGCTGGCCGTAGAGGAAGTACGAGCGCATCTGGTCGCCCCAGCTCGCGGTGATCGTACCGGCGAGCTCCTTCTTCTTGGCCGCTTCCTTCTCCTTCTGCAGCAGCAGGAGTCGGGTCTGCAGAACCCGCATCGCGGCGGCGCGGTTCTGGATCTGCGACTTCTCGTTCTGCATCGAGACGACAAGGCCGGTGGGAAGGTGGGTGAGGCGCACCGCGGAGTCGGTCGTGTTGACCGACTGGCCGCCGGGGCCCGAGGAGCGAAAGACGTCGACGCGGATGTCGCCTTCGGGGATGTCGACCTCCTGCGCCTCCTCCATGACGGGGATGACCTCGACCGCGGAGAACGAGGTCTGGCGCTTGTCAGCCGAGCCGAAGGGGCTGATGCGGGCGAGGCGGTGGGTGCCCGCCTCCACCGAGAGCGTGCCGTAGGCGTAGGGGGCGTCGACCTCGAAGGTGGCCGACTTGATGCCCGCTCCCTCCGCGTAGGAGATGTCCATGACCTTCACGGGGTAGCCGTGGCGCTCCGCCCAGCGCAGGTACATGCGCATGAGCATCTCGGCGAAGTCGGTGGCGTCGTCGCCGCCGGCACCCGAGCGGATCGTGACGACAGCGCCGCGCGCATCGTACTCGCCATCGAGGAGCGTCTGCACCTCGAGGTCGGCGACGGTCTTCTTGAGCGCCTCGAACTCCTGCTCGACCTCGGTGGCGACATCAGTGTCGTCCATCTCGCGAGCGAGCTCGGCGAGAACCTCGAGATCGTCGATGCGGCGCTCGACGGCAGTGACGCGGCCGAGGTCCGTCTGGCGGTGGCTGAGTGCGCTCGTGACCTTCTGCGCGCTCTCCGGGTCGTCCCAGAGGTCGGGCGCGCCGGCCTTCTCGGAGAGGTCGGCGATCTCGGCCTCGAGGCGCTCCACATCCACGACGGCACGGATGTCGTCGAAGGTGCTGCGAAGGGCGGCGAGCTGGGCGGGAAGGTCTTCGAGCATGGCGGTTACAGCCTACCCAGCCGAGACCTGTGCGGCTCGCTTTTCCCGACAGCAGGCCCCCGGCCGTGGAGAGACAACGACCAAGGACCTGCTGCGTGCGGCGGTGGGCCGGGGGGTACCTCATCGCCGGTCTGGTGGCCACGTCAGGTTGCGCCTCCCGTCGGAGGTCTGGTCGAGCCGGAGCTCCCCTGCGGCGGCGACGGTGGCGGCGAGCTCGAGAACGGGGGCGACGCAGCCCGCGACGCCTGCCCCGCGGTCGCGGCCTGCCCGGTGCCGTCATCTGCGTCGTCCTCCTCATGGGTGCCGCTCTTGGCCTTGTCGGCGGCGCTGCGGCGGTCCCAGTTGGGACGTCGCAACGCGTAGAAGAGCAGCGGGGGCGCTCCGAGGAAGACGATGACCAGCCCCACGATCCACGGGTACGCCGCTTCGGGGAAGGTGTCGAATCCGGACGGCGGGATGAACGCCAGCACGAAGGCAGCGAGGCAGGCGAGGAACCCGACGCCCGCGACCAGGTTCATCGCGGGAACACGGTATGTGCGCTTCACGTCGGGCTTCGTCCGCCGCAGCCTGATCGCCGCAGCGAACATCAGCAGGTACATGATCAGATACAGCGCCGCGGCCATGTCGACGAGGGCCACGAAGGCACCGCTCACATTCGGCAGGACCACGAAGATCGCCGCGAGGATCGTGACGATGGTGCCTTGCAGCATGAGGATGCCGGACTGCACGCCCTCCTTGTTGCGCTTCTGCAGCGCCGGGGGCAGCAGACCCGTCTCGGCGGCAGCCAGCAGGCCCTTCGAGGGACCCGCGATCCACGTGATGACCGAGGCGAGCGCGCCCGCGGCGATGAGCGCGGACACCACCGCCGTCGCCCAGCCGAGACCCCAGTGATCGAAGTACTCCTGGAACGCCAGCATGATGCCGTTCGTGAGCCCGAGCTGCTTCTCCGGCACGGCGATCGAGATGGCGAGCGTCGGCAGGATGAAGACGAGCAGGATCAGCACCGCCGCCAGGAACACCGACTTGGGGTAGCCGCGCCCGGGGTCCTTCATCTGATTGACGTGCACCGCGTTGACCTCCATACCGGCGTACGCCAGCACGTTGGACACGATCAGCACGATCGATGCGATGCCGGTGAACGGCGGGATGATCGCCGCCGCATCGAGTGGCACTTCGCTCTTCTCGCCCGTTCCCAGCCAGATGAACCCGAAGATGATCAGAAGCACCGCGGGGAGCAGCGTTCCGATGATGCCTCCCCACGAGCCGAGCTTCGCGAACAGGTTGCCGCCGCGGAGGGTGATGAGGGTCGAGCCCCAGTACAGCACCAGGATGATGATCGCGGTGAAGAGCCCGGAGCTCGAGAGAGACGGATCGAGGAACACGAACGCGAGCGCTGCCGCGATGAACGCGATCTGGGTGGGGTACCAGACGACATTCTGGATCCACTGGAGCCAGACGGCGGTGAACCCCCATCGGTTGCCGAACGCCTCCCGCACCCACACGTACACGCCGCCTTTCCAGCCCGTCGCGAGCTCAGCGGCGACGAGTGCGGTGGGGATCAGGAAGAAGATCGCCGGGATGATGTAGAGCGTGACGCTTCCCAACCCGTAGACGGCCATCGCGGGAAGCGAGCGCAGGCTCGCCACCACGACGAGCGTCAGCAGGGCGAGCTGACCGACTCCCAGGAAGTTCGTCACGAGCTTGCGAGACGTGAGCGGGTGGTTCGACGCGGCCTTCGCCGCGTCGTCCGCTGTCTGCTTCGAAGTGTTGGTGGACATCTCGGCCGCCTAGTGGTGGAACGCGGGGTGCTGATCGGCGACCGGCATCGGGGACTCGAGCGAGTCGAGGTACTCCGTCTCCTTGGCGATGCCCTCGAGCAGTTCGGCGGCGAGATCCATGCTCAGCCCGTTGCGCACCACGATGCGCTGCACCGTGAGGTCGGCGAGGTCGTCGGGCATGGGGTACGCCGGCACCAGCCAGCCGTTCATGCGGAGGCGGTCCTGAAGGTGGTAGAGGTTCCAATTCTTCGTGTGACCCTTCTTGAGCCGCCATGCGAAGACGGGAATGTCGCTACCGTCATTCCACAGCTCGAAGGCGTCGAGCTTCGCGATGCCGGACGACAGGAACTTCGCCACGTTCTGGGAAGCCTGCTGCACCTGGCGGTATCCGTCGAAGCCGAGTCGGAGGAACATGTAGTACTGCAGGAGCACCTGGGCACCGGGGCGTGAGAAGTTCAACGCGAACGTCGGCATCGTCCCGCCGAGGTAGCTCACCTCGAAGACGAGCTCCTCAGGGAGCCACTTCCTCTCGCGCCACACGACCCAGCCGAGACCCGGATAGACGAGGCCGTACTTGTGTCCGGAGGTGCTGATCGAGTGCACCCGCTCCAACCGGAAATCCCACACCAGATCCGGCTGCAGGAAGGGTGCGATCATTCCGCCGGACGCACCGTCGACGTGGATCGGAATGTCGAGTCCCGTGGACGCCTGGATCGCGTCGAGCGCCTTAGCGATCTCAGCGACCGGTTCGTACATGCCCGTGTAGGTGACGCCCATGATCGCGACGACTCCGATGGTGTTCTCGTCGACGTACTTGTCGAGGTTGTCGCCGTCGAGCGTCTTGTGCTCCTCGCTGATCGGCACGAATCGAGCTTCCACGTCGAAGTAGTTGCAGAACTTCTCCCAGCAGACCTGCACCGCCGAGGACATGATGAGGTTCGGCCGCGAGGTGTCTTTGCCCGCCGCGCGCCGAGCGAGCTGCCAGTTGCGCTTGAGGGCGAGGCCGCCCAGCATGCACGCTTCGGACGATCCGATGGTGGAGGTGCCGATCGAGTTCGAGGAGTCGGGCGCGTTCCAGAGGTTCGCGACCATGTGCCAGCAGTTCTCTTCGATGGCCGCCGTCTGGGGGTACTCGTCCTTGTCGATCATGTTCTTGTCGAAGGACGCCTCATAGACCTGCTTCGCTTCGTCGTCCATCCACGTGCTCACGAAGGTGGCGAGGTTGAGGCGCGAGTTGCCGTCGAGCATCGTCTCGTCTTCGATGATCTGCTTGGCGGTGCCCGGGAGAGACTCCCCGGCAGGGATCACATGTCGGGCGGCGACGCTTGCCTCTCCCTGACGTGCGAACAGCGGGGTGAGCCCGCCGTCTCCTTGAGTTGTGCTCATGGACTTCTCCCGTCTTACCTGCTCACGTGGCCGCGAGTGCGACGCACGGGTGCGATGGCGGGGCGCGTGTCTCCGTCTGTGCACCTGCAGGGGACGATAGGTCGGCGTTTCGGCGCCGAACAGGGGCTTTTGCCCCCGATGGCCGGGAACCGCGCACGGGGCCCGCGGGATGCGCGCCGCTTCCTGCGCTTCGCCAGCCTTCTACGCTGAGGTGTATGACCCTCGACGCTCGGACCGTTGCCGCACGACTCGCTGACCCGCGCAGCCCCGAGCAAGGGGTGGTATCGACGCTGGCGGTCGCCGCTCTCACGCTCGTCGAGCCACGCAACCTCGGCCTCGGGGCACGAATCGCATACCGGACGGCCACGTCCGCCCTGGCGACATGGACGGTCTGGGCATCTCTCCGCGACGACGCGCTCCCCCTCCCCCCGGCGACCCGCACCGGCCTCGCACTGGCGACCGCGGGGGTCACGATGGGTCTCGCGGATGCATCGGAGGCGCTCGACGCGCGCCTCATCGACCGCATGCGCCGTGCAGGCGTGCGGCGACCGCGCGTGGCTCTCGCAGCGGCGTCAGTGGTTCTGGGCGCGGCGTCGTGGTGGCTCTCACGGGGCGCGGCATCCGTCGACCACGCCGCGGTGGATGATGATGCGCTGCCTGAGGACGAGCCCGTCGACGTGCCGGAGCACGTGCGGAATCTCGTCGCCGCCCTCCTGCACTCGACGCCCCACTTCGGCGCGACCGAGCTTCTCGCTCAGCTGGACGAAGCCCGCGCGATCGTTTTCGAAGGTCCGTTCGGCCCCGACGCCTTCTGGCCCGGGATCGGATTCCAGGTGCCCGAATCCGCGCCGCGCGCGGTGCCCGGCAACGCGAACTTCCCGGTGATCGGGCGCTTTCGCGCACTCGATGACCGCACGTTCGATGTGTACCTGTCTATTCAGGACGGCCGACTGTCGACGCTGTCGATCTCGGAGGGGGCCGACTGGTCGACTGCCGACCAGATCGCCTGGCTCGAGGCGGGCCGGGGCGTCGAAGAGCTGTCCGACTGGCCCGAACTGAGCGAGCTGACGCTTCAGGTCGAGACTAGCTCCGGGTACTCCCCTATCGACTAGGCGGGCGGCCTGAGCTCCGAGCTCCCCCGGACGCTCGACGTCCACCGGGGTGGGCGGGTCCATCCGGGCTCGATCGTCGCGCCGCGGCGCGGGGCACCCGTCAGTGGTCGGCGTCGTGGTGGCTGAGGTCGGCCTGCGACGAGACACCGCGCAGCATCCACCCCATGAACACGGCGCCCAGCACGAGCAGGATCGCGCCCACGATGCCGATGAGCACGAGGCCGTCGGTGTAGGCGACGCGGGCGAGCTCGGCGAAGGTCGCGCCGAGCTCGCCGCCGAGTTCACGCGAGACGGTGAGGGCCTCGGCGAGCGTCGTGGTCGCGCGGTCGAGCATCGTGCCACTCACGAGACCGGACGCGGATCCTTCGAGCCCTGTGCGGTAGGCGACGAGCAGCACTGACCCGAGCACGGCCGTGCCGAGCGCGGTGCCGAGCTCGTAGGCGGTCTCGCTGATGGCGGCCGCCTGCCCCGAGCGCTCGGCGGGCACCGAGCTCATGATGATGTCGTGGGTGAGCGTCGTCGCGATGCCCACGCCGAGCGCGATGAGGCACAGCGCGAGCGCGATCATGAGCGGATCCGTGGTCGTCGAGAGGCCGATGAGCGCGAAGAACCCGCCCGCCGCGGCGAGCGTGCCGAGCGAGACGAGCAACGCCGTCGGGAGCTTGCGCACGACCCACGCCGCGAAGAATCCGGATGCAGCTGAGACGACCATCTGCGGCAGCAGCCACAGCGCTGACTCCACCGGGCTCAGCTCGAGCACGAGCTGCAGATACTGCGTGAGGGCGAAGAGCGATCCGATGAGCGCGAAGATCGAGATGAGGTCCCCGATGACCGCCCCGGTGAACGCCTTCACGCGGAACAGACGCACGTTGATCATCGGCTGCGGCATCCGCAGCTGGCGCCGCACGAACAGCGTGCCCGCGGCGAAGCTCACGACGAAGCCGGCGGCGGCGAGCGCAAGGTTCTCGCCCTCCGCGAGCGCCTTGATGGCGTACACGAAGGCGACCATCGTGACGAGCGACTGCACGGAGCTCACGAGGTCGACGCCCGCGTGGCCCAGGTTGCGGCTCTCGGGGATGAAGAACGGCGCGAGCACGAGCAGCAGCACCATCACCGGGATGTTCATGAGGAACGCGGCGTGCCAGCTGAAGTGCTCGATGATCCAGCCGCCGACGATGGGGCCTGCGGCGGCACCTGCCGAGGCGCCCGCGCTCCACACAGCGACGGCGAAGCGGCGCTGGTCGCGGTCGAGGAACATGTTGCGGATGAGCGAGAGCGTCGACGGCATGAGCGTCGCGCCCGCGAGGCCGAGGAGGGCGCGCGCGGCGATGAGCATCTCGGGGCTCGTGGAGACGGCGCCGAGCACCGATGCGGCCGAGAACGCGACGGCGCCGATGAGCAGGAGCTTGCGCCGGCCGATGCGGTCGCCGACCGACGACATCGTGATGAGCAGGCCCGCGAGCATGAACGAGTAGATGTCCATGATCCACAGCTGCTCAGCGCCGCTCGGCGAGAGCTCGGTGGAGATCGCGGGCAGGGCGAAGACGAGCACCATGCTGTCGACGGCGATGAGGATGAGCGGCAGCACGAGCACGGCGAGACCGACCCAGGTGCGGGGGGTGGCGCGGGGCGCGGGTGTCGTGGCGGGCGTCTCGATGGGGGCAGTCATGCGTGGGTCCTGGCGGTGAGTGGTTACTGTACGGTTGCGTAAACTATACGAGATCGTACAGTATTGGGTGATCGTCGAATCTGAGGAGCTGCCGTGAGCCGACCCAGCAACCGCCCCGCCATCATGGACGCGGCCCTGCGCGTGGCCGAGCGCGCGGGCGTCGGGGGCATCACGATCGAAGCGGTCGCTGCGGAAGCTGGCCTCACCAAGGGCGGCGTGATCTACCACTTCCCCACGCGCGCGGCGCTGCTCGCCGGCATCCACCGCGAGCTCGCCGACCGCTGGGAGCAGCAGATGCGCGAGCTCCTGGGCGGCGACCCCGAAGACGCGTCGCAGCGGGACCGGCTCGCCGCCTACATCCGCGCCTCCGCCGCCACCGCGACGCCCGGCGAGTACCTCTTCGTCTCGGATGCCGAGACCACCCGCAACAACGTCGCCCCCTGGGATGAGGTGAGCCGCCGCTGGATCGCCGACCCGCCTGCCGCGCGCACCGACGGCTCCTACGACCCCGAGGAGCTCCGCCTCTTCACGGCCCAGCTCGCGGCCGACGGCCTGTGGTCGCACGAATTCGTGAACGGCCAGCGCATGGCGCCCGAGCTGCGCGCCGCGGCCGCCGAGGCGATCATCCGCTCGCTCGACGACTGAACGCGCGCCGCTCGACCTCAGCCGAAGACCGAGCGCGCGGTCGCGGTCGCGTCGATGCGGATGCCGTCGGGCACGAAGATGGTGACGACCGGCGGATGCCACGTCGCCGAGAGCGTCACCGTCGCGCTGCGCCCGTCGGGGCTGGAGGCGTCGTCGATCGCGAGCCCGTCGAAGCCGGTGATCGGCGCCGCCGCGAGGTACTCGGACACAGCGGATTCGACGTCCGTGTCGTCGAGCAGGGGGCGCGGGGAGCCCGATGCGAGCGACACCGCGGACAGCTCGAACGCCTCCGCGCCGACGAGCGCCGCCCCATCCGCGAGCGTGAAGAGCCGCTTCTTCTCCAGGTAGAGCGATGTGGCCGCCGTCACGATGAGCACCGTCGCGAGGGCGAGGAACGCGTAGAAAGCTACGAGGGGCAGGGTCGATCCGTCGTCGTCGCGCAGTCTGCGCGCGATCCCCGCGCGGCTCATCCGTCTGCCCGGAAGCGCGACACCTGCTCGGTGGCGGCCGCGTCGATCGTGACCCCAACAGGCACCTCGAGGTCGAGGATCGGCGGGGCGATCGGGAGGGGCACGACGGTGCTGATCTCGACGGTCACGAAGCCGCGGCGCTGCAGGCAGTCGCCGGGGTTCGGGGTGCACGAGATCCGCACCTGGGCGGTGTCGGCGTCGATCCCATAATCCGCGAGGGTCACGCGGACGGCGCGGTCGAGCGCCGCATCGGCTGCGTCGAGATTCGGCGCCTGCACGAAGACACGACTGCCGTGCCGCGCCGCCCCCTCGACGGCGAGCGACGCCGCCTGCACCGATGACACCGTGAGGATCAGGTACACGAGCGGCACCAGCAGCAGCACACCAACTCCGAGGAACTCGAGGGACGCCGAGCCTCCGTCGTCACTCCAGCGTCTCGCGCGCCGCATGGCCCGTCACCTCCAGGCCCCTGTCGATGCCGAGGAACCCGGCCAGCGGCAGCGTCGTGCGCACCGTGACGGTGACTGCGGGAACCCCCATCCACTCGCCCTCGCCGACACGGATGTCGCTGGCGTAGTCGGCTCCGAGCGCGGTCGTGATGAGCTCGGCGGTGCGCGGGGCGGCATCCGCGGGCTCGTTATCGGCGAGCGCCCCGAAGCGCGCGCCCTCGGCGGCGGCATCGAGCACGGTGTTGCGGATGTGCAGGGCGAGAGCGAGCTGCAGCACCGCGAGAGTGAGGAAGGTCAGCAGCACCCCGACGAGCACGAACTCCACGGGCGCCGAGCCCGTGTCGTCGGCGAGGCGGTCGCGCACGCGGCGCGACGACGCTCGCTCGTCGGCGGGAACTCCCACCGTCAGATCCCGGAGACCTTGTCGATCGCGTTCTGGAAGATCGAGGAGAGCGCAGGGCCGGCGAGCGCCCAGATGAGGATGACGAGGGCAGCGGTCATCAAGGTGATGAGCACCCAGCCGGGCACATCACCGGTGTCGTCGCGAAGTCGGTCGAGGATTCGTCGCATGTCGAACAGTGTGGCGAGCGCGCCGGATCCGCGTCGTGGATTCTCCACAGACCCGGCACGAGAACCGGCGCTAGAACCCGAGCTCGAGCACGAGCGTCGCCGGGAAGAGCGCGAACACGATCGTGACAGGCAGGATCAGGAACACCAGGGGCACGAGCATCGCGACCTCCTTGCGGCCAGCGGATTCGATGAGCGCGCGCTTCGCGTCCTCGCGCGAATCCTGAGCCTGTGCGCGCAGCACGTCGACGAGCGGGCTGCCGCGCTCGAGCGCGACGGTGAGCTGTTCGATCGCGCGACTGAGGGAGGGCACCTCGAGGTCGCTCGCGGTGCGTTCGAGGGCATCGGCGAGCGGGATGCCGAGGTCGACCTCGGCGACCGCTCCCCCGAGCTCTCCTGCGAGCTCGCCGCTGCCGATTCGGGCGACCCGACGGATGGCGTCGCGCACGCTCTCGCCCGCGGCGAGCGCGAGGCTCAGGAACTCGAGCACGGTCGGGAGCTCGTCGGCGATGCGTGCGGTGCGGGTGCGCGCGCGACGGGTGAGCAGCTGCTCGGGCAGGAGGAGCCCCGCGGCGAGCGCCAGCACGCCGACGAGCGTGGTGGCCAGCGGGCCGACGGTCGCGGTGCGCGAGAGAGCCACGACCGCGACGACGCCCGCCGCGGCGCCGCCTGCCGCCCACGCGAGCTGGCGCGAGCGGAACGCGGCCACCGGATCCGCGGACCCCGCCTGGCGCAACCGCCGCGCGACCGACGAATCGCCGCCGAGGATCTGGGCGAGCAGCGCCTGCGCCCGCTCGATGAGAGGGGCTGCGAGCCCTGCGAAGACCGATCCCGGCTCGCTCGTGCGCCGCGCGCGCAGGGCTCGTGCTTCAGCCGAGACGTCGAGGATGTACGGCGCCACCCGATCGGCCAGACGGCGAGCGCCGAACCGCGGAGTGA
The DNA here is from genome assembly GCF_011751865.2 of Salinibacterium sp. ZJ70. Classification (GTDB taxonomy): domain Bacteria; phylum Actinomycetota; class Actinomycetes; order Actinomycetales; family Microbacteriaceae; genus Homoserinibacter. Next base: position 1,859,702 of record NZ_CP061770.1, read on the forward strand.
GGGCGACGAGCGTCCAGAGTCCGAGCCCCATGGTGAGACCCGCCGCGATGGCGAGGCCGAGTGTCGGGCTCATGCGAACCACCTGCGCTCATCGGGGAGGCGGCCGATGGCGAGCATGATGCGGTACGCCACCACCGTGACCACGAGGCCCACGACCAGCAGCACGACACCCGCGGGTGAGTTGTAGGCGCGCACCGCCTCGGGCCGGGCGGCGAGCAGGAGCAGAACGAGCCAGGGAGCGGCGACACCGAGCCTCGCAGCGCTCACGACCCAGGTCTGTCGCGCCTCCACCTCCGAGCGCACCGCGGAGTCGGCGCGCATGAACGCCGCGAGACTGCGCAGCACGGACGGCAGCTCGGTGCCGCCCACATCGCGGGCCACACGCAGCGTCTCGACCACACGATCCGCGACCGGATCTGCGAGCCGATCCTTGAGCGCGTCGAGTGCGAACTCGAGGCGGCCCGTCGCGCGATGATCGGCCGCGAACTCCGCGAACGCGAGCCGCAGCGGCTCGGGGCCGGATTCGGCGAGCGCCGCGAGAGCGTCACCGAGCGGGAGTCCCGACCGCAGCCCCGCGACCAGATGATCGATGGCGTCGGGCCAGACGGCGCGCATCGCCCGCCGTCGGGTGCGCGCGCGGGCCAGCACGAGGGCGAACGGTGCTGTGGTCGCCGCGAGGCCGGCAGCGGCGGCGAGCGCGACGACCGGGGTGACCGCGAGCACCACGAAGCCGGCGATCGAGCCGCACGCGAGCGCCACGAACAGGAGCGCGGGGACGGTCACCCGCCCAAGCCCTGCCTGCGCGAGTGCGTCCTCGAGTCGCGAAAGCACCCCCTCGCGCCGGACACGCGTCTCGGCCTGTCCACGAGGCCACAGCCACACGGATGCGATCAGCAGCACGCCGACGCCGAGTAGCAGACCCCAGAGCGCGCCGTTCACCGCACGGCGTCCCAGCTGACGGCACCCATCGGATCCGGGGTGCGCGGGACGAGCGCGGGACTCGCGAGCTCCTGCGGCATCGCCTCCGCGGGACGGGCGGTGAGCACCCGCAGATCGATGCCGGCCCGCTCGAACGGCTCCGTGCGCGCCGGGAGGTCACCGGTCGGTTCGAGACCCGCATCGGTGAGACGGAAGACCGTGTCCGCCTCGACGATCCCGTCGACGACCTTCCCGGTGGGCGCGATGATCTCGACCACCCGGCGGCGCCCGTCGCGGTGCAGCTCGGCGTGCACGACGAGGTCGATCGAGGAGGCGACGGTGGGCGTCACGAAGCTGACATCGATGTTGCGGCCGGCGAGCAGCGGCAGGGTGCACAGCTTGATGAGCGCCTCCCGCGCGCTGCCGGCGTGGAGCGAGCACATGCCGGGGATGCCCGCGTTGAGCGCGATGAGCAGGTCGAGCGACTCGGCTTCGCGCACCTCGCCCACGATGAGCCGGTCGGGGCGCATGCGCAGCGATTCCTTGATGAGGCGCCGCAGGGTGATCTCGCCCGTACCTTCAAGGCTCGGCTGGCGACACTGCATCGCCACGTGATCCGCGGTCGGCACCGAGAGCTCGAACGTCTCCTCGACGGTGACGACGCGCTCATCGCTGCGGCACTCGCCGAGCAGCGCGCCGAGCAGCGTCGTCTTGCCGGTGTGGGTGGCGCCTGTCACGAGGATGTTGAGCCCCGCACGCACGGATGCGGCGAGGAAGTCGGCGGCGGAGCGGGACAGCGTGCCGAGGCGCACGAGATCGTCGAGCCCGCGCATCCCGCTGCGGAAGCGGCGGATGTTGATCGAGATGTGCTGGCGCGTCACATCCGGGATGACGGCGTGCAGGCGCGAGCCGTCGGGCAGCGAGGCATCGACGAACGGGGACGACAGGTCGATGCGGCGACCGGTCTGGTGCAGCATCCGTTCGAGCAGCTCGCGCACCTCGCCCGCGGTGAGCACGAGCGGCACCCGCTCCGACACACCGTCTCGGGCCACGAAGACCCGGTCGGGGGCGTTGATCCAGAGCTCTTCGACCGTCGGATCGTCGAGATACGGCTGCAGCGGCCCGAGCCCTGTGAGCGCCGCGAGCACCTGCCTGGCGATGCCCGCCTCGTCGGTGAGCAGCGGCCCGGCCCCGGCGAGCGCCAGCTCGGCGGAGCGCTGCACCTCGTCACGCACGTACCGCTCGGCAACGCGCCGATCCGCGTGCAGATCGACGCCGTCGCGCCGCACCCGCTCGCGCACCCGCTCCGTGATCGCCCCGACCTCACCCGCCACGCCGACATGATGGCGGGAAGCGGCACAGCGCGGTGCGAATACTCCACAGGATGCGTGCCGACACCGTCGTAGAACGGCAGACGGCTACAGATCGTCCTCAGTCGTCGATCACCGTGTAGTGCTTGCGCAGCGGCTCGTGCACCTCCCACTCGCCCACCCAGCCCGAGGGCATCACCATGACGTCGCCGGGAGCGAAGCGGATGGGCTCGCGCCCCTCCTGCGTGATCGTGACGGAACCCGAGAGGATCGTGCAGATCTCCGTGTAGCCGTCGCGGCGAGCCGTGAAGCGGCCGGGCGTGCACTCCCAGAGGCCCGTCTCGATCTTCCCGCCCGTCCATACGGGCTCGGTGGCTTCCGTGAGCCCCTCGGTGAGAGCGGTCGGCTTGGCGGTGTGCTCGCCGAGGGAGCCCTCCGTGGTGCGAAGGCGGGCGATGGTGGCGGTGTCGGTCATGCGAGTGCCTTTCTCAGTGTCGGCCGGTGATGATGTCGGCGATCTTCGCGATCGGCGAGGTGCGGGCGCTGCCGCGGTCCTCGATCCGGTCGGCCATGCCATACGCGGTGTAGAGGCCCTTGGTGGCGATCCAGCGCAGCGGCTCAGGCTCCCATTTGCGCACCCGGTGGTTCACCCACGGCAGCGTCGTGAGGTCGGTGCCGCGGCCCAGGATGAGGTCGGCGAGCGTGCGCCCGGCGAGGTTGGTGCTCGTGACGCCCGTGCCCACGTAGCCGCCGCCCCACGCGATGCCCGTCGTCGGGTCGAGACCGACGGTCGCCGACCAGTCGCGCGGCACGCCGAGCACGCCTGACCAGACATGGTCGATCTGCGCGTCGCGGGTGGCGGGGAAGAACCGCAGCATGATCCGGCGCAGCTTCTCGGCCGTCACCTCGGGCGTCTGACCGTCGAGGTCGGTGCGCGAGCCGTACCGGTAGGGCACACCGCGCCCCCCGATGGCGATGCGGTCATCCGCGGTGCGCTGCGCGTACATGTACACATGCGCCATGTCGCCGAGCACCTCGCCCTTCGACCAGTTGAGCTCGTCCCACACCGAGGCAGGCAGCGGTTCGGTCGCGATGAGCGAGGAGTTCATCGGCAGCCAGAGGCGGCGCAGGCCCTTCAGCTGGGCTGTGAAGCCCTCGGTGGCGCGCACGACGTACGTGGCCTCTACGTCGCCGTGGGTGGTGAGCACCTTGCGCGGCAGGATCTCGAGCGCGCGGGTGTTCTCGTAGATCGTCACGCCGAGCCGCTCGACGGCCGCCGCGAGGCCTGCGGCGAGCTTGGCGGGCTGGATGCGCGCGGAATGCGGATGCCACATCGCCGCACGCGTGTGCGCGACGTTGATCTTCGCCTTCGCATCCGACGCCTCGAGCAGCTCCACATCGGTACTCGCCCATTGCTGTTCCGCGGCAGCCCAGGCACGCAGGCGCGCCTCCTGCGCGGGTGTGTAGGCCACGTTGAACTCGCCGCCCTTGAGGATGTCGGCGTCGATGCCCTCCACCTCGGTGACGCGGATCACCTCGTCGACGGTGGCGTTCGCCTCGCGCTGGAAGCGCTCGATCTCGTCACGGCTGTGGGTCTTCAGGTACTGCTCGCGCCCGCCCGTGATCGAGTTGGTGAGCCAACCGCCGTTGCGCCCCGAAGCTCCGTAGCCCACATGCCGCTGCTCGATGATGGCGATGCGCAGCGAGGGGTCGGCCTTCTTCAGGTAGTAGGCGGTCCAGAGCCCGGTGTATCCGGCGCCGACGATCGCGACATCGGTCTGCAGCGAGCCGGGCAGCTCGGGGCGCGTGACGCGGGCACTGCCCGCGACGTTCCACCAGTGGGAGACGTCTCCGTTGATCATGCAAGCTTCCATTCGCGTCGGGTCGGGCGCAGAGGATCGGGGTGATCCTGTCGGGCTCCCTCAGATTGCCATTGCCAGGGGCAGGCGTGCTACACCACTGGGATCCTCGCGGCCGTCGCGTCGTGTATGCGCATCTGAAGCCGCCCTCTGGCGACCCCCCTGACCACCCGCCAGAGCCGCTCGTCTGCAACCGCGCCCGTAGACTGAGCAGGCTGCGGGAGTGGTGAAATGGTAGACACGCAGGATTTAGGTTCCTGTGCCGCGAGGCATGCGGGTTCGAGCCCCGCCTCCCGCACCAGTCGACGCGTTCGTCGCGATTCAGGGGGAATGCCCCCGAATCGCGTCCCCCCGATGCCGCTACGCTGAAATGAATCGCCCGCCGATCTGCTTCGATCGACGACCAGGAAGATCTCTCGCGTGCCACTCACCACACTTTTCGCTACTCTCCTCGCCGCCGCGCCCACAGCTCTGATCCCCTGGCTCGACCCGCACGCGATCATCGTCGAAGCGGGCCCCTGGGCCCTGCTCGTGGTGTGCCTCATCGTCTTCGCCGAGACGGGTCTGCTGGTCGGCTTCATCCTGCCGGGCGACACGCTCCTCATCATCACGGGGCTTCTCACCTTCACCGGAACGATGACGGAGGCCGGAACCGGCATCCAGATCCCGATCTGGGTCGTCTGCCTCTCGATCATGGTCGCCGCATTCGCCGGCGGTGAGCTGGGGTACGTGATCGGGCACAAGACCGGCCCCGCGATCTTCGAGAAGAAGGAGAGCGGCATGTTCTCGAAGGAGAACGTGCTGCGCACCAACGCGTTCATGGAGAAGTGGGGCCCGCTCGCGATCGTCGTGGCGCGCTTCGTGCCCATCGTGCGCACCTTCGCTCCCATCGCGGCAGGCGTCGCGCACATGAACTACAAGCGCTACTCGCTCTACAACGCGGTCGGCGCGGCCATCTGGGGTGCCGGCCTCACCTTCGGCGGCTTCCTGCTCGGCTACTTCGAGCCGATCGCCGACTTCGTCATCGAGTACATCGACGTGATCCTGCTGTGCGCGATCGCCCTCGCCGTGATCCCCACGGTGTTCCACTACGTGCAGGGCGTCGTCAAGGCCCGTCGCGCGCGCGCCCGCGGCGAAGACAAGCCGCTGAGCAAGGACGAGCTCGCGCTCGACCCGGACGTGCTCGACGACTGACCCTGGATGCGCGCGCGGCGCCGCTATGCGCTGCGCGACTCCCTCAGGGGCACCAGCCACACCGCCTCGGCGACGTCGCCATCCAGCTCCCCTGCCGTGACGATCGTGTCGAGCCCGATGCCGTCGTCGCTGATGCGACGCAGCACGTCGCCGTCGCGGTCGCTGATGCGCGCCACCCTCCCCACCGTGCTGGCCTCAAGTGACGCCGCCAGCACGGCCTCCGGTCGCGTGATCGTGCCGTCTGGTGCCGGGATCGGATCCCCGTGCGGGTCGCGCGTGGGATACCCGAGCTGGGCGTCGATCGCGGCGAGCATCCGGTCGCTCAGCACATGCTCGAGCACCTCGGCCTCGTCGTGCACCTCATCCCAGTCGTAGCCGAAGCCCTCCACGAGCCAGGTCTCGACGAGACGGTGGCGACGCACCATCCGCAGGGCCTGCGTGCGCCCCTCGTCGGTGAGCTGGATCGCGCCGTACGGCTGGTGGGTCACGAGCCCCTGCCTGACGAGCTTCTTCACCATCTCGGTGACGGTCGACGGCACGAGCCCGAGACGCGCGGCGAGCTGCGAGCCCGTGATGGGCGCATCCTGCCACTCGGTGTGGCCGTGGATGACCTTGAGATAGTCCTCGACGGTCGAGGAGGCGGTCTTAGCGATGGGCGTGCTCCTCACACTGCGAGTGCCCGGCTGGCTCCAGCTGGAACGTGGAGTGCGCGACGTCGAAGTGTCCGGCTAGGCAGGCGCTCAGCTTCTCGAGCAGCGCACCCGTCTCGCCGCGCACGAAGATCTCGGGGTCGACCGCCACGTGCGCGGTGAAGACGGGCGAGCCGGAGGTGATGTCCCAGATGTGCACGTCGTGCACCTCCACGACGCCGGGGGTCTCGCGCAGGTGCGACCGGATCTGCTCGACGTCCCGGTCGCGCGGAGCCGACTCGGTGAGCACGCGGATGACATCGCGCAGCAGGATGGCGGCGCGCGGCGCGATGAGCGCCGCGATCACGAGAGAGGCGATGGCGTCGGCCTGCACGAATCCGGTGAGCAGAATCACGGCGCCGGCGGCGATCGCCGCGACGGAGCCGAGCATGTCGCCGAGAACTTCGAGCAGCGCGCCGCGCAGGTTGATGGAGGTGCGGTCGCCGCCGCGCAGCACCGCGAAGGCGACGATGTTGGCGAGAAGGCCGACTGTGGCGATCACGAGCATCGGCCAGGCGTCGATGTGGTCGATGCCCGACACGAGCCGCTTCACACCCTCGACCCCCACGAACACGGCGACGACGATCAGGATGATTCCGTTGATGAGCGCGCCGAGGACCTCGACGCGCTGGAATCCGAAGGTGTGACGATCCGTCGCGGGGCGCGCCGCGACGACGGACGCCACGAGCGCCACCGCGAGGCCGATGGCGTCGCTCGACATGTGGCCTGCGTCGCCGAGGAGGGCGAGAGAACCCGAGATCGCGGCCCCCACGAGCTCGGCGACGAGCACCGTGACCGTGATCGCGAGCGCGATCGCAATGCGGATGCGGTTGCCCGCTCCACGCGCGACGGCGCCGTGATCATGCCCGTGACCCATGCCTCCAGGCTAGGCCGAGCGCGGCGCGCGCGATGCCCGTTCGGGCTTGTCGGGAATGACTCTCGTGCTCAGCCGTACAGTTCGCGCAGCTTCGCGACGAGCTCCCCGAACGCGCGGGCGCGGTGGCTGATCGCGTTCTTCTCGTCGGGGGTCAGCTCGGCCGCTGCGACCTCGATGCCGTCGGGCTGGAAGATCGGGTCGTATCCGAACCCGTTCGCCCCGGACGGCTGCTCGAGAACACGGCCAGGCCAGGTGCCGCGCACGACGATCTCGGTGTCGCCGTCGACGAGCGCGGCGACGCACACGAAGTCCGCCGAGCGGTCGGTCGCGCCCTCGAGGTTCTTCAGCAGCAGGGCGTTGTTGTCGGCCGAGTCGCCGGTTCCCGCGTAGCGCGCCGAGCGGATGCCGGGGGCACCATCGAGCGCATGCGCGGCGATGCCGGAGTCGTCGGCGATCGACGGGAGCCCGGTGTGCGCGTACGCGGCGCGCGCCTTGATGAGCGCGTTCGCCTCGAACGTGTCGCCGTCCTCCACAGGCTCCGGGCCGTCGTAGCCGACAAGCTCGTGGCCGCCGAGACGCTCGCCCAGGATGCGGCGCAGCTCCTCGACCTTGTGGGCGTTGTGGGTGGCGAGGACGAACGTGGTCACGCTCCCAGGACCTCGTTCTGGATGCGCGTCAGCTCAGCGGTGCCGGCGAGACCGAGGTCGAGCAGCGCGTCGAGCTCGCGGCGGTCGAACGGAGCGCCCTCGGCGGTGCCCTGCACCTCGACGAAGAGGCCGCGGCCCGTCGCGACGATGTTCATGTCGGTCTCGGCGCGCACATCCTCGGTGTAGGCGAGGTCGAGCATCGGAGCACCGTCGATGATGCCGACGCTCACGGCCGCGACCGAGTCGATGAGGGCCTTCGAGTTCTTGCCGATGAAGCCCTTCGCACGCCCCCACTCCACCGCCTCGGCGAGCGCGACGTACGCGCCCGTGATGGCGGCGGTGCGGGTGCCGCCATCGGCCTGCAGCACGTCGCAGTCGATCACGATCGTGTTCTCGCCCAGAGCCTTCGTGTCGATGACGGCACGGAGGCTGCGCCCGATGAGGCGCGAGATCTCGTGCGTGCGTCCGCCGATGCGGCCCTTCACCGATTCACGGTCCATGCGCTCGTTGGTGGAGCGCGGGAGCATCGCGTACTCGGCGGTCACCCACCCCTTGCCCTTGCCCATGAGCCAGCGCGGCACGCCGTTCGTGAAGCTCGCCGTGCACAGCACCTTCGTGTTGCCGAAGGAGACCAGCGCGCTGCCTTCGGCCTGCGCGCTCCACCCGCGTTCGATCGTGACGGTGCGCAGCTGATCAGGGGTGCGGCCGTCGGCGCGGGTGTCGGTCATGAGACTCCTTGGTGGGGATGTGGCGGGCGGTCAGCCGACGACGGGGATCGCGTCGGTGGGAAAGCTCTCGACGCGGTGCACCTCGGGTCCGAGGAAGCGTGCGGCGAGTTCGAGGAAGCGGGCCTTATCGGAGCCCGTCGATTCGAAGCGGTGGGTGGGATGTTCCGTCGCCGTGCGCTCCAGGTTGTGCGAGACGAGGGTTCGGTACAGATCCGACGCCGTCTCCTCCGCGCTCGAGACGAGACGCACCTCCGGACCCATCACGTACTGGATCGCCGCCGACATGAGCGGGTAGTGGGTGCAGCCGAGCACGAGGGTGTCGACATCGGCCTCGATGAGCGGGTCGAGGTACTGGCGCGCGTAGCGGAAGAGCTCGGGGCCGCTGGTGACCCCCGCCTCCACGAACTCGACGAAGCGCGGGCAGGCGCGACTGAACAGCTCGAGCCCGTTGGCGGCGGCGAACGCGTCGTCGTAGGCGCGTGACTGGATGGTGCCGACGGTGCCGATGACGCCGACGCGGCCGTTGCGGGTGGAGCGCACCGCAGCACGCACCGCAGGCTGGATGACTTCGAGCACCGGAATGCCCGCGCCGACCGTGTAGCGCTCGCGCGCATCGCGCAGCACCGCTGCGGACGCCGTGTTGCACGCGATGACGAGGGCCTTCACGCCCTGGTCGACCAGGTCGTCCATGAGCTCGAGCGCGTACGCACGCACCTCGGCGATGGGCTTCGGACCGTACGGAGTGCGGGCCGTGTCGCCCACATAGATGATCGACTCGTTGGGGAGCTGGTCGATGATCGCTCGCGCAACCGTCAGGCCGCCCACACCGGAGTCGAAGACGCCCAGCGGGGCGTCGGTTGAGGGACCAGCTGTCACAGGAACCAGCGTACCCGCGCCCCATGTCGCGCGCCGCTGTCGCCGCGCTGCGCGGCTGTGGATGAGCGCGTCGCCGCGCGCCGGGAATGCCCTACCGTGTCGGCATGCCCCAGACCTTCCGTCTGCTCGCGCTGCTCGTGGTGGCGTCTCTCGCGCTCGTCGGATGCGTGCCCGGCGACCAGCCCGCACCCTCCCCTGCCCCGACAGAGGCCGCCGTCTTCGCCTCCGAGGAGGAGGCCCTCGCCGCCGCGGAGGAGGTGTACGGGAATTACCTCGCAACGCTCGACGCGATCTTCGAGGACGGAGGCGAGAACCCGGAGCGACTTCTGGACTTCGCATCCCCGGAGGTCTTCGAGCAAGAGGCAGCTGGGTTCGAGCGATTCCAGTCGCAAAAGCTTCGCGGACTTGGCGCCTCCACCTTCACGGCCAGGCTTCAGTCATACGAGGCGATCGGGAGCGTCACGATCTATGTATGTGAAGACATCAGCAATACAGATGTTCTTGGCCACGACGGAGCATCCGTCGTCGCCCCGGACCGAACCAACCAAATCCCCTACGAAGTCACCGTCGCCGGGACTCCGCTTCGGGTCGTCATGCGCGATGTCTGGCCAATGGGCGACATATGTGGCTAACCCTTGCTGCGGCCCTGCTCGCCGCGATCTCTATCATCTCGGCGACCCCGCCACCCACGACGTCTGAAGAGTCCGGCAAGTGCGACACCGCTGACTTCAGAACGGGCGATTGCACCATCAGCGGGACTGTAGTCGAGGGAGGAGCGGAGCTTGTAGGCGGTGGCGCTTCAGGCGGAGGAAGTGAGGTGGGCAGAGGAGCTGGCGAGAGCGAAATCGGCGGAGGGGGTTCCGGCTCGGGGACGGGCGGGGGCACGGGCTCCGGCGGCGGCCAAGCCGCACAGCCGTGCGAGCTGGCGCCGGGGGTGCCGTGCCGCGACAACTTCGAGGTCGTCCGCCCGATCACTCTCAGCGATGTCGCGCACTACCTCGTGGCCGACACGGTGCAGCAGATGGAGCCGGACGGCTGGGTGGTGGCGAAGCTCCCCGCCAACTTCTACTCCTCTGCCCGAGCCCACGTCGTGAGCGGCACCCTGCTCGGCAGTCCCGCCGACGTGCGCTTCACGCCGATCCGCTGGAACTGGGACTACGGCGACGGCCAGACCGCGCGCCCCACCACCCCCGGTGCCACCTGGGCGGCGCTCGGGCTGCGCGAGTTCGACGCGACCCCCACGAGTCACATCTACGCGCGCCCCGGCGAGTACACGGTCCGGCTCACCATCACTTACCGCGCCGAGTACCGCTACGCAGGCGATGATTTCACCCCGATCACCGGCACGATCACCCGCCCCGCGAACGATCTGCACATCACCGCCCGCGGGGCGAAGACGGTGCTCGTCGATCGCGACTGCCTCACCACCCCCACCGGCCCCGGCTGCTGACGCGGCCGACTGCAAGTCGCACCCGCGCCGAGCCGTATCCTGGGCGAATGACATCGCCGGCGCTGCTGACCGACCGCTACGAACTCACCATGATCGACGCGGCCCTCCACGCTGGCACCGCGCACCGACCGTGCGTGTTCGAGCTGTTCGCTCGCCGCCTCCCTGACGGCCGCCGCTTCGGCGTCGTCGGCGGCACAGGACGCCTGATCGAGGCGATCTCCGAATTCCGCTTCGGTCCCGACGAACTCGCCTGGCTCAAGCGTGAGAACGTCGTCGCCGCCGACACCCTCGACTGGCTCGAGTCGTACCGATTCAGCGGCACCATCCGCGGCTACCGCGAAGGAGAGCTGTACTTCCCTGGCTCCCCCCTGCTCGTCATCGAGGCCGGATTCGCCGAAGGCGTCGTGCTCGAGACCCTCGCCCTCTCCACGCTCAACTACGACTCCGCTGTCGCATCCGCGGCCGCCCGGATGGTCGCCGCCGCGGGTGGCCGGCCGCTCGCCGAGATGGGCTCGCGGCGCACCGGCGAGCGTTCCGCTGTCTCCGCCGCGCGCGCCGCCTATATCGCCGGCTTCAACGCCACCTCCAACCTCGAAGCCGGACGCCGGTGGGGCGTGCCCACGATGGGCACATCCGCGCACGCGTTCACCCTGCTGTTCCCCACCGAGGAGGAGGCCTTCGCCGCGCAGGTGGCGAGCCTCGGACCCGGAACCACCCTGCTCGTCGACACCTACGACATCCGCACCGGCGTCGAGAACGCCGTCCGCGCCGCCGGCACAGGCCTCGGGGCCGTGCGCATCGACTCCGGCGACCTCGGCGTCGTCGTGCGCGAGGTGCGCAAGCAACTCGACGAACTCGGCGCCACCGGCACCAAGATCACCGTCACCAACGACCTCGACGAGCACGCGATCGCCTCCCTCGCCGCGGCGCCCGTGGACTCGTACGGTGTCGGCACGTCTGTCGTCACCGGCTCCGGCCACCCGGCCGCGGGCATGGTCTACAAGCTCGTCGCGCGCCAGAACGACGACTCCACCTGGAGCTCGGTCGGCAAGACGTCCGAAGGAAAGGCGACCATCGGGGGTCGCAAGCAGCCCATCCGTGCGCTGTGGGAGGGCGTCGCCGTCTCCGAGGACATCTACGTCGACGACGCTCCCGTCGATATCGCCCCGGAGCAGGGCCGTGCCCTGCACACCCCGCTCGTCACCGACGGCGAGATCCACGCTGATGTCATCGGCATCGCCGGGGTGCAGGCCGCGCGCGAGCACAACGCCCGCGCCGTCGCCGAGATGCCGAACGACGCCTTCCGCCTCTCGCGCGGCGAACCGGCGATCCGCACCCGCTACCTCTGAGCGGTGCGGGCCCCGATCACTTCAGAAGCTCGTAGATCTTCTGGCAGTCGGGGCACACGGGGAACTTCGACGGGTCGCGACCCGGAATCCACTTCTTGCCGCACAGCGCGCGCACGGGCTTGCCGGTGACCGCCGACTCGACGATCTTCTCCTTCTTCACGTAGTGCGCGAAACGGTCGTGGTCACCGTCCTCGGTGAGCTCGCCCTCGAGGAGCTTCTCCAGCTCACGATCGAGCACATCCGTGCTCCCGCCGATCTGATCCGCATCACGCTCGCTCATCCGCCCAGATTACGACGAAAAACCCCACTCCGTCTCCTCGCGCTCACGCCACTCACGGCGAAGGCGGATCAGTTGCGCAGGGTGAAGGCCAGCAGCTCCGGCCCGCGGCGGTCGATCGCCACGCCGCCCGCACGAACCCCGACGAGGTACGCGATGAGTCCCGACAGTGCGCCGACTCCGAGCGCGATCCAGCCCCAGCGTCCGCCCATGAGCCACCACGCTGCTGCGGCCGCGAACGCGGGGGCCGCCACGATCACCGCGAACAGCAGCGACATCGACTGCGCGACCCCGCCGATGCTGCCCGCGACCTGCGGGGACTGCCACGCCGGGTCCCCCGGTCGCGGAGCGGGATACGGGAACCGTGCCGAATACGCACTTCCCACACCGATGCCGCCGAGCAGCAGGGCGATGCAGACGCCCGCCAGCGCGGGAGCGATATCGCTGCTTCCGTACGCCCACAGCGTGAGCGGGATGCCCACCGCGAGAAGCAGCGCACCGATGACGAGCACGGGAACCGCGCGCCCGTGGCGGTCGTGCGATCCGCGCGTCTGCGCCGAGACATGCTGCCAGAACGCCGTCGAGTCGTAGGCGAGATCGTTGTGGATGGTCGCCCAGCCGATGAGCAGCGACAGCACAGGCAGCGGCACGAGCACCGCGTACTGGAACGGCACGCCACCCACCCAGAACGCAAGAAGCAGAAGCGCCGGGATGACGGGCACGATGCTGAGGGTCACGAAGTAGCGCGGATCGCGGATCCAGTAGGTCGTGGAGCGAGCGCCGACGGCGCCCACGGGGGTCGCCGGGAAGCGCGCGAACCAGCCGGGGATGCGCACGCGACGCGGGGCGGGTGCGCGGCGGCTCGCCTGGAGTCGGCGATGCACGATACCGAAGCGCAGGCCGCCGAGCGCGAGGATGACGGCGAGCGCGAACCACACCCGCACCCATCCGGCCGCCGGATCTCCGAGCGGCTCCGAGCCGTCCGCGACGGCCGCCCACAGCATGCCGAGGGGGGTCGTCGCCACCGCGTCGAGGTTGTCGAGAACGAACGTGCGCACGGGCTTCGAGAAAGCCTCGACCCACCGCAGCTCGCTGATTCGCGGCGACAGCACGATGAGGACGATCACGAGGCCGAACAGCAGAGCGAACGCACCCAGGAAGTCGGCCCATGCCGACGCCCGCTGGCGGTGCCGAAGGGCGACGCCCACCTGGCGCCCCAGATCCAGCAGGATCATGCCCAGCACCACGATGAGCGGCGCCACCGCCCACGCGATCGGCAGAGCGGATGGCTCGTCCGCCCACGCAACGGCAGGGGCGAACGAGATCGGGATGAGCAGGATCGTCGGTCCGATGAGGGGCAGCAGGAACGTCGCCACGTTGATCGCACCGGGCGACAGCGGGTAGCCGAGGAACGCGCGCGGGGCGAGAGGTTCGACGCGCACCGTGATCATCGGCAGGATGAACGCTGCGAGCATGAGCCACGTGCCGACGGCGATCGTGGCGCGGGTGACGAACACGTCGGAGTGCTGCGACATCCAGCCCGCGCCGACGAGCAGCGCGATGGTGCCGGCGATCGCCGCGAGCCATGCGAGCGCGACGGCGATTCCGCGCCCGACACCGCCGCGGAGTTCATTGACGAGGACGCGCAGCCTCAGTCGGAGAAGCTCTGCAACCACTCCATGCCTTCCACCGCGGATTCTCCGCCGGCGAGTTCGACGAAACGCTGCTCGAGGGTTCCGCCTGCGACGACCTGCTCGGTGGGGCCCGCCGCGAGAACGGCGCCCTCGACGATGATCGCGATCGTGTCGCACACCCGCTCGGTCAGCTCCATGCTGTGGCTCGAGAGGATGACGGTGCCGCCCGCTGCGGTGAACTGCATGAGCGCGTCGAGCACGAGAGACGTGGAGACGGGGTCCACGGATTCGAACGGCTCGTCGAGGATGAGCAGACGCGGGGCGTGGATCATGGCCGCGGCGATCGCGATCTTCTTCGTCATGCCCGCCGAGTAGTCGGAGACGAACCGGTGCAGCGAGTGCTCGAGGCCGAAGGCGGATGCGAGATCGGCGGAGCGCTGGGCGATCGTGGGGCGGTCGAGGCCGCGCAGCGCACCCGCGTGGTACAGGAACTCCGCGCCCGTGAGGCGGTCGAAGAGTCGGAGCCGATCGGGCAGCACGCCGATCTGGCGCTTGGCGCGCACCGGGTTCTCCCACACGTCGAGTCCGAACACGCGCACGGTGCCCTCGTCGGGACGCAGCATGCCGGTGACCATGCCGAGAGTCGTGGTCTTGCCTGCGCCGTTCGGTCCGACGATGCCGAAGAACGAGCCGGGCCGCACGTCGAGGTCGATGCTGTCGACCGCGACGGCGCGGCCGTAGGTCTTGCGAAGACCGCGCACCGACAGAGCGATATCGCTCGACGGAAGCATGACGGGGATCGCGGAGGTGTCGGGCGCGAGCGCTGGTTCGGGCTGCGGTTCGACGGCGACGGTTGCGTCATCCTCGTCGACCTCGGCGGGGGTCTCGACGATCTCGACCGGCACCTCGGCCTCAGCGTCAGCGATCAGCGCGGAGTCCTCGACCTCCGGCTCCGGCGTCGGCTCCTCGAGGACAGGCTCCGACTCTTCGAGCGGCGCGTCCGGCTCATCGACGACCGGCTCGGCCGCGACGTCCTCCATCAGCGCGACAGGCGGATCGACCGTCTCGGACTCTGCGGCATCGGCCGGTTGCGCGCGTCCAGGCGCCGCCTCGTCACCCACAGCGACCTCCTTCACGACAGGCGCGGGCTTCGCGCCTTCGAGCGTGATGAGCGGAGCTTCGACCGGCCGGATGGGGTCGGTCTTCGCTGCACCGGTGCGCGAACGGGAGGCGGCCGACGCGGATCCCCGGCGCGCTGAAGAGCCCGACGGGCGACGGCTCGGCGTGGTGGGTGCAGTGGGTTCAGGATCCACTGGTTCACCGTATCAACACCACGCCCTTCCTCCGAGAGAGATGAGCCAGAATCATCCCCGGGGTGGATCCCTCGCCTTCGCCGTCACTGCAGAGTTATCACGAATCGGGAACGAACAGGCGATACCCCGTGACTTCCCATACGCCGTCAGTAAACTCTCCAACGCACAACGGCGTGTCTTCACCACTGCTTGCAACCGAACATCGCGGCTGATCGGCCCATGTACGCAAGCCCGAGACCTCCGAGGAGTCCCCTGTGACCACGAACATCGTGATCCTTGCCGCTGGCATGGGCAGCCGCCTGGGCCGTTCGCTTCCGAAGCCGCTCACCGAACTCGCTGACGGCCGCACGATCATGAAGCAGCAGTTCGACAACATCCACCAGGCGTTCGGTCGCGACGTCAAGGTGACGATCGTGGTCGGCTACAAGCTCGAGCACATCGTCGAAGCGTTCCCGAACGCGAACTTCGTGCACAACGAGGCGTATGACCAGACCAACACCTCCAAGAGCCTCCTGCGGGCTCTCCAGGCCACCAAGCACGCTCCCGTGCTGTGGATGAACGGCGACGTCGTCTTCGACCCCGAGGCGCTTGTGCGCGCCGGCGACCTCGTCGCCCGCGGCCAGAGCTTCGTGGCCGTCAACACCGCGAAGGTGTCCGACGAAGAGGTCAAGTACACGACCGCCGCCGACGGCAGCATCAAGCTCCTGTCGAAGCAGGTCAAGGGCGGCCTGGGCGAAGCGGTCGGCATCAACTTCGTGTCGCAGAACGACAAGCAGGCGCTCATCCACCACCTGCAGCGCGTCGACGACCAGGACTACTTCGAGCGCGGCATCGAGCTCGCGATCGAGCACGATGGCCTTCGCTTCATGCCCGTCGACATCTCCGACCTCTACGCGGTCGAGGTCGACTTCGCCGAGGACCTGGAGCGCGCGAACCTCTTCGTGTGAGTCGTCGCACGTCATCCGCGCCTGCGCGGACTAGATTGACGGGGTGAGTTCTGCCGCGCTGTCCCGACGCGAGTTGTCGCCGTTCACGCGGTACCGCCGCTCGCTGTGGCTGCTGACCACGCGCGACCTCAAAGTGCGGTACTCGACGTCGTTCCTCGGGTACTTCTGGTCGATCCTCGACCCGCTGCTGATGAGCCTCATCTACTGGTTCGTCTTCACGCAGGTGTTCGACCGCTCGGTGGGACTCGAGCCGTACATCGTGTTCCTGCTCTGCGCGCTCCTGCCGTGGACGTGGTTCAACGGCGCCATCTCGGATGCCACACGCGCCTTCACCAAGGAGGCGAAGCTCATCCGGTCGACGACGATCCCCCGCACCATCTGGGTGGCTCGGCTCGTGCTGTCGAAGGGCATCGAGTTCGTGGCCGCGATCCCGATCATCGCGGTGTTCGCGATCTTCACCGGTGCGACGCTGCACTGGGAGGCCGTGTACGCCCTCCTCGGCATCCTCCTGCAGGCCATCCTGATGATGGGAATCGGACTGTTCGTGGCGCCCCTGGTGGTGTTCTTCCGCGATCTGGAGCGGGCGGTGAAGCTCATCCTGCGCTTCCTCTTCTACGCGTCGCCCATCATCTACGGGCTCCACGATCTGAAAGACGTGGGACTTGAGCAGTGGGGCGCGCTCAACCCCCTCGCCGGCATCTTCAGCCTCTATCGCGCCGCGTTCTTCCCGCAGCAGCTGGACTGGTTCGCGGTCGCGATCTCCGCGGGCGTGAGCCTGGTTGCGTTCGCGGTCGGTCTCCTCGTGTTCCGCCGCACCATCCGCACCGTGCTGAAGGAGATCTGATGACGTCAGACGACGTGGTCATCGCGGTGCGCGATGCCGGCATCCGGTTCAAGCGCAACCGGTCGTCGCGCCGCAACTTCAAGGATCTGTTCGCCGGCCGCAAGCGCCGCACGCGTCCCGGCGAGTTCTGGGCGCTGAGGAACGTGGACTTCGAGGTGCGCGCGGGTGAGGCCATCGGCGTCGTCGGACGCAACGGCCAGGGCAAGTCGACTCTGCTGAAGCTCGTGGCGCAGGTGGTGTTCCCCGATGAGGGCTCCGTCTCCGTGCATGAGGGCGTGGCCCCGCTCATCGAGATCACCGGCGGCTTCGTGAACGACCTCTCGGTGCGCGAGAACGTGTACCTCACGGCCGGGCTGCACGGGATGACGCGGCGTGAGATCGACGAGTGCTTCGACGAGATCATCGACTTCGCCGAGATCGGCGACTTCGTCGACACCCCGTACAAGCACCTCTCGAGCGGCATGAAGGTGCGCATCGCGTTCGCGGTGATCTCGCGACTCGAGGAGCCGATCCTGCTCGTCGACGAGGTGCTCGCGGTGGGCGACAAGGCATTCCGCGACAAGTGCTACACGCGCATCGAGGAGCTGCTCGCGGGAGGCCGCACACTGTTCTTCGTCTCGCACAACGAGCGCGACCTGCTGCGCTTCTGCACGCGCGGCCTCTACCTCGACAAGGGCGCACTCAAACTCGACGGCCCGATCAGCGAGGTCGTCGCGCAGTACAACGCCGACTACGGCACCCGCTGATTCCTGGCTCGCGCACATGCTTGTCGCATAGCGTGGGCTCGTGGACGAATCCCGCACCAACGCTGATGTGACTCCCCCGGGCACGGACGCCTCCACCCTGCCGCCTCCGCAGGCGACCGCGGATGAGGTGCAGCTGTCGCGGATCGACATGATCCTCGATCGCATCATGTCGGTGCAGCGCCCGGCGGTGCTCGCGCACCTGCGCGGCATCCGCTCGTACCATCCCGATGCCTCGCCCGAGCAGGTGCTGCGCATCCTCGAGCGACGCTACCTCGCCACCGTCACCACGAGCGGTGCCGGCGTCGGCGTCGTGGGCGCGGTGCCCGCAGTCGGCACAGCGGCGGCGCTCGCCCTCTCGACGGCAGACACCGTGCTCTTCCTCGAGACGACGGCCCTCTACGCGCAGTCGGTCGCCGAGCTGCACGGCATCCCGGTCGAGGATCCGGAGCGCGGCAGAGCGCTCGTGCTCGCGATGGTCGTGGGCGGGCCGTCGAAGGAGCTGCTCACCCAGCTCGCCGGACGCGCCACCGGACGCGCGCCTGCGCAGCAGGAGTTCTGGGGCGCGATGATCGCCAAGAACCTCCCCCGCACAGCTGTCGTGCAGTTCATGGACAATGTGCGCCGCGTGTATCTGCCCCGGATGATCGCGAAGACGACGGGCACGATCGTGGGTCGTGTGCTGCCGTTCGGCATCGGCGCGGTCGTCGGAGGCACGGCCAGCCAGATCCTCGGGCGACGCGTGATCGCGACCTCGCGTGTGGCGTTCGGGCCTCCGCCGCCCTGGTTCCCCGAGAGCACGACGCCGAAGGTCGTCATCCGCGATAAGCGGGCCGCGAAGAAGGCGGAGCGCGCCGTCGTCACGCAGCAGCGCCGCTCGATCCGCGCCGCCAAGCGCACCCCGGGCGCTCCGTCGACCCCACCGGGGTGATCCGCGGGCCGATCACGATTCGAGAAGCGCCGCCGCATCCGATCGCCGTACGCTCATCCCACGGGAACGGAGGATCACATGGCTGGCACGACAGATCGCGGTTCGGAGGTCTGGACCGAAGAGGAGAAGGCGGCGATGCGCGAGAGCGCGGCCGAACGCAAGGCGCAGCGCAGCCGTCGGGGCTCGAAGGCTGAGAAGGCAGCCGCCGATGCCGCCGCCGTGCTCGAGAAGATCGCCGAGATGCCGGACGACGATCGGGCGATCGCAGAGGCGGTGCACCGGATCGTGACCGAGAACGCGCCGCAGCTCGCGCCGAAGACCTGGTACGGCATGCCCGCGTACTACCGCGACGGCAAGGTGCTGTGCTTCTTCCAGTCGGCTGCGAAGTTCACGACCCGCTACTCGACTCTCGGGTTCGACGACAGCGCGGCCCTCGACGACGGCGACATGTGGGCGACGACCTTCGCGATCACCAAGCTGACTCCGGCGGTCGAGAAGCGGATCGCCGAACTGCTCGCGTCCGCGCTCGGCTAGTCGTCGGCTGAGGGGAAGCCCTCGTCGTCCTCATCGTCGTCGAGCGGATCCGATTCGGAGGTGAGGGGGTCGTCGCTGTGCACGCGCGCCTGGCGCTCCCATTCGGCGATGAGCGTCTCGACGGCTGCGTGGAAGCGCGCGGTCGCCGCCCCGGGCGTGGTGTCGCCGAAGTGGTGGTTGGCCCAGTACGCGAGCGTCTCGCGGGCCTTCGGGTCGTTGAGGGCGCGGTCGACCTCCGTGAGGACGTCCGCCGCCTGATCGGCCGTGAGCCACTCCGCGGCCCCGAGGTAGCCTCCCTCGTCGACCTCGGCATCAGGTGACGCCGGACGGGTGACGAGGATGGGCTTGCCCACGGCGAGACGGTCGTAGACCATCGCCGAGATGTCGGTGATCGCCACATCGGCCGCGGCGAGCTGCCAGCCGAGCTGCGGACCGTCGTCGAAGACGTGGTGCGCGGTCGGGTCAGCCGCGTTCGCGGCGGCGATCGCCGCGATGATGCGCTGGTTCGCCGCGCGGTACTCGCGATCGATCACTCCGGAGCGAGGGTGCGGTCGGTAGACGAGCCGGTGATCGGGCGACGCGAGGATGGCTTCGGTGAGCGCGACACCGTGGGTGGCGATCGAGCCGTATGCGGCCGCCGGGCGGTCGCCCTCCCACGTGGGGGCGTAGAGCACCACCGTGCGATCGTCGTCGGGGTACGGAACTTCGCCTGCGAAGTGGTCCGCCTGCGGACGCCCGATGGCGAGCGCCTTGGTGGCGACGTTGTAGGCCCACAGCTTCTTCGAGAGGCGATCCTTGGCAGCCTGACCGGCGACGAACGCGTAGTCGTACGCCTTGAACTGGTTCGAGGTCATGTACATCTTGTCGGACTCGCCGTGGTTGATGAACACGTGCCACATGCGCCCATACCGGAACATCTGGAAGTTCTTCATGTTCTGGTTCACGTACAGCACCATCCGGAGGTCCTGTCGACCCACGAACGCCTCCAGGTCGGTGACCTTGCGGCAGTAGACGACGGGAACCGGCGACTCGTCCTTGAGAACGAGCGTGGCGCCCGGGCTGCGGGTGATGATCGCGACGGGATGCGTCTTCGCGAGCTCCGCGAGCGGCGCGTACCACTGGCGGATCTGGTAGAGATTCACGCGCGCGTCGGCGAAGTAGACCGCGATGTGCACGCCCGGCTTCTCGCCGGTGCCCTCTGCCTCGATGCGCTCCGCGAGGGCACGGCGCGTTGTGCGTGAGCGCAGCGCGTTGCGCAGAACCTTCCGCGCGGCTTTGATGTCGCTGGTCAGCCCCATCGTTCGTCCTTCCTCGGGCGCTCTCGGCGCCTCTTCCATTACACCAGCCGAGCTGCGCGGCCCCGGCGCGTGCGCGGGCATCGTTATGGAACCGGTGGGTGACGCGGGACTTTCGTCACACCATCCGAGCCTCCGCATCCGGTTGGATGGTGAGGTGACCACCAACCCCGTGACGCGCCTCACCGACGACCAGTGCTGGGCTCTCCTCGAACGCGAGCGATTCGGCCGCCTCGCCACCAACGCCCTCGGCGTCATGGACATCACGCCGATCAACTACGTGAGCGACAACCGCACCCTGCTCATCCGCACCGCGCCCGGCTCGAAGCTGCTCGAACTCACCGTCAACAGCGACGTCGCCTTCGAGATCGACGAGCGGGCGCCCGGATACGCGTGGAGCGTCGTGCTCAAGGGCCGTGCCCGCATGATCACCGACGCGCACGAGATCGCCGTGGCCGAGCGCGCAGGTCTGCAGACCCAGATCGCCACCGAGAAGACCATCTGGGTGCGCATCGAGCCCACGCAGGTCTCGGGGCGCCACTTCGTGCTCAGCGCGTAGTCCCCCAACTGCGCCTCGTGCCCGGCATGCCGTGCATGACAGAATCGGGAACGTGCCGGCCACCTTCACCTTCGGATCCGGCAACGCCCGCAAACTGCTGAGGCTGCCGCTCTATGCGCTCGGCGCGCTCGTCTCCCTCGTCGTGCCGCGCAGCCGCCGCCTGTGGGCGTTCGGATCCGGGATCGGCCCGGGCGAGGGCGCCCTGCCGCTCTACCGCCTCGCCCGTGAACGGCTCGATGGCGACATCCGCCTCGTCTGGCTCGCGTCGAGCGATGCCGAGCTCGCACATGCCCGGCAGCTCGGACTCGACGCCGTCATGAAGCACGGGTTCCGCGGCTTCTGGCTCACTCTGCGCTCCCGCGTGCTCGTCGTGACGCACGGGTTCGGCGACGTCAACCGCTACGCCACCCGCGGAGGGTTCGTGGTGCAGCTGTGGCACGGCATCCCGCTGAAGAAGCTGCACCTGGACTCCCCCGCGACTCTCAAGATCAGCGGCATCCCCGACAACCGCTACGTGCGCGCGCTCCTGCGCCGTGCGTACAGCGTCGCGGGCCGCGGCATCGACCTCTTCCCCGTCGCATCCGAGCTCGTCGCGCCCCGCATCGCGACCGCATTCGGGGTTCCGCGCGAGCGGATCGTGGCCGTCGGCGACATCCGCGACGATGCACTCTGCGCCATCTCGCCCGCCGAGGCGCGCGAACGCGCCCGCGCGCAGCTCGACGAGACCGTCGGCCCCATCGACTCCTCGACGCGCGTCGTGCTGTACGCGCCCACCTGGCGCGACGGCGGGGTCGACCCCGGCATTCCCACGCAGGGCGACTGGAAGCTCATCGCCGCGTGGCTGGAGGCGCGCGACGCCGTGCTGCTCGTGCGCGCTCATCCGCTCGGGCTCGGGGACTACCAGCGCGGCCCTGCGACGTCGTCGCGCATCCGCATACTGAGCTCGCGCGAGATCGCGGATGTCACGCCCGTGCTTCCCGGCGTCGACGCTCTCGTCACCGACTACTCGTCGATCGCCTACGACTACGCGCTCACCGACGGCCCCATCGTGTTCTTCGCCACCGATGTGGAGCTGTACGCCCGCCGCCGCGGGCTCTACGAGAACTACCGCATCTTCAGCGACGACCGCGCGGTCTCGACGTGGGCGCACGTTCTCGAGCAGCTCGATGAGGCGGGCACGGACTCCGATCTGGGTCTGCGACTCACACGTCACTCCACGTGGCTGCGCGAAGAGCACTTCGATCGGCTCGACGGACGCGCGGCCGAGCGCGTGCTGCACGAGATCCTCGCGCGCACCCGGCAGCCGACGCTCGATGCGCACGTCCCGGATGGCCGACTGCCGCGCGCTCGTGTCGTCGAGGCCGCGTTCGAAGAGGCCGCGGGCGGGCCGGCGCTGCGCGTGACGATCGCCGACCCGCCTCGCGATGTGGCGGCTCTGCGACTCGAGGGCTCCCGCGCCCGTGTCGATGCGTCCGTGGACGTCGGCGGAAGCCTGAGTGTGCGCCTCCCGCTGCTCGTCGACCGGTGGGGGTCGAGCAGTCTCGCACTCCCCTCGGGCCACTACCGTCTGACGATCGACGGCACTGTTCCCACGACCCGGGTGCACGTGGACACGGCGTTGCCATCGAGGTTCGAGCATCCGCTGTTCCATGCGCAGCTCGTCGACGAAGCAGGCGGCCTCGTGCTCGTGGTCTCGCCCCCGCTCGCCGACGACGAACGCGGAGCGGCAGCCCAGCGCCGACTCGAGCTCGAGTACCGACGCGCGGATCACACGGCTGAAGATGCCGTGTTCCTCGAGAGCTTCTACGGACAGTCGGCCTCGTGCAACCCGGCGGGGATCGCGCGGATGCTGCGGAAGATGAGACCCGGGATCACGCGCTACTGGAGCGTCATCGACGGCTCTGTCGCGATCCCCGACGGAGATGTGCGGCTCATCGAGGGCAGCCGTGAATGGTGGCGCGTGCGCGGCAGCGCACGTGTGCTCATCGTGAACGACTGGCTGCGCAAGCGGTTCCGCCGTCAGCCGCACCAGCACGTCCTGCAGACCTGGCACGGCACGATGCTCAAGCGGCTCGCACTGGACCGCCCGCGTGTGGGTCTGCGGACGCGGCTCGCGGTGAAGCGCGAGAGCGCTCGCTGGGACGCGCTCCTCACCCAGAACACGTACAGTGCGCGGATCTTCGCCCGCGCCTACGCATTCGACCGACCCACGTGGGACGAGGGATACCCCCGCAACGACCGGCTCGTCACCCACGTCGATGCAGACGCCATCCGCGACGCCGTCGGCATCCCGGCCGGCTCCCGCGTCGTGCTGTACGCGCCCACCTGGCGGGACGACCGCACCGAGATGGTCGACTATCTCGACCTCACCCGGTTCGCCGCGGAGCTTCCCGCCGACCACGTGCTGCTCGTGCGCGGCCACTCGCGCACCCTCCGCTACGGGCGCGACGTCGAAGGTCACCGCCTGATCGACGTCACGAGCTACCCCAACGTCACCGACCTGCTCGAGGTCTCGGACGTGCTCGTCACCGACTACTCATCGGTGATGTTCGACTTCGCAGCGACGGGTCGACCGATCGTGTTCTTCACGCCCGACCTCGCTCACTACAGCTCCGACCTGCGCGGCTTCTATTTCGACCTGCTCGCCGAAGCGCCCGGACCGATCGCCCGCACGCGCGATGAGCTGCTCGATGCGATCGTCGACATCGAACTCTGGCATGAGCGCTACCGTCGCCAGATGGCGCGATGGCGCGAGCGCTTCACGCCGCTCGACGACGGCCGCGCAGGCGAGCGCGTCGTGAGACGCATGATCGACCTCGACTGGATCTGATCGGCGAACCCTGCGCTGCGTCAGGATTCGGTGCGCGAGGTGTCGACGGCGTTGCCGCCGCCGCGTGTCACCCCGACCAGGAATCCCGCGCCCCAGCTCACGTGCATCACGAAGATCGCGTACATGAAGCGCAGCCGGTCCGAGAGCGAGCCGTGGGACCGGATGGCGGCGAGCACCAGCAGACCCACATAGGCGAGCGGGCCGAGGTACACCAGAGACAGAAGCCACGCGACGGGGCCTGCGATGAGTCCCGTGAGCAGGAAGGGCGCGAGCAGCACGCACAGCGCCAGCCCGATGACGAAGAGCGGGGGCGCGAAGTAGCGCGCGGAGTTGCGCAGGCCGAGACGCCTCACGAGCTCGCCTCGCCAGATGCCGGTCGCCCAGAACTGTCGTGAGAGCGCACCCCACGTGGAACGCGGCCAGTACCGCACGTGCAGCGACGGGTCGAACCACACGAGATGCCCGCGCTCGCGCAGCCGGAAGTTCAGCTCCCAGTCCTCGCCGCGACGGACCGTCTCGTCGTAGCCGCCGACCTCGCGCAGCACCCCGGCATCCATGATGCCGAGGTAGGCGGATTCGGCGGGGCCCGCGCTCGCGTCCACGAGGTGGTACGTGCCGCCTCCGAGTCCGAAGCGACTGTTGTAAGCGCGTGCGATCGCGATCTGCACGCCGGAGCGTCCATCGGCGAGCATGACTCCCCCGACGCTCGCGGCGCCCGTGCGCCGCAGCACCTCCACGCCGCGTGCCGTGTAGTCAGGGGCGAGCTCGGTGTGGGCGTCCACTCGCACGATCACCGGGTACTGCGCGGCGGCGATCGCCAGGTTGAGGCCGATCGGGATGTCCATGCCGGGGTTCTGCACGACGCGGATGCGCGGATCGTCTGCGACGAGGCCGTCGACGACCTGGCTCGTTCCGTCGGTCGAGGGGCCGAGAGCGAGAATCACCTCGACCGGGCCGTCGTAGCGCTGGTCGAGAACCGAGCGCACGGCATCCGCGATGTATCCGACCTCATTGAGCACGGGCATCACGTATGAGACCCCCGAGAGCTCGTGGGGGGCGTCGGCCATACATCCTCCGGTCTCCGCGTCAGCGGCGGTTCGATCGAGCCTAGCAACGGCGGCGTGCACAACCGCGGCGACGCGAGACACGCAGGATGAGAACGGGGCGGCACGCGCATGCGCGGCCGCCCCGTTTCGGAGTTCAGCGGATCACGGAAGTGCGCCGAGAGTCACCTCGACGGTGGAGCGCTTGCCGTCGCGCACGAACACGAGTTCGGTCGATTCGCCCGCGGGGAGGGCGCGCACCTGCGCCGTGAGATCCACGGAGCTCGTAATGGGCTTGCCCGCGAACTCGGTCACGACGTCGCCTGCGCGCAGCCCTGCGGCCTCGGCGGCACCATCGCCGGTGATCTCCTGGATGACCGCTCCGACGACGTCCGAGTCCTCGGAGGTGGCCGTGGTGACGCTCGCTCCAAGCAGGCCGTGCGAGGCTTCGCCCTCGTCGATGAGCTCCTCAGCGACGCGCTTCGCGAGCGACGACGGGATCGCGAAGCCCACGCCGATCGATCCGCTCTGACCCGAGTTGAATCCTCCGGTCGATGCGATCGCGACGTTGATGCCGACCAGGCGGCCCTCATCATCGACGAGCGCACCGCCCGAGTTGCCGGGGTTGATCGCGGCGTCGGTCTGGATGACGGGGATGGAGATCGACGCGCTCGGCTGCGCCTGCTGGTTCTCGCCACCTCCGTCGAAGTTCCAGAAGTCGAACGGGCCGGGCCCGCTGTTGTCGTCCTCCGGGGCGTCGCCCTGCTCCTCAGGGACGGCCGACGACGCCACCTGGATGCTGCGATCGAGAGCACTCACGATGCCGTCGGTGACCGTATTGGCAAGCCCCAGAGGCGCGCCGATGGCGATGACGCGGTCACCCACGCTGAGCTCGTCGGAGTCGGCCCACTCGATCGGGGAGAGCCCTTCGGGGTCCGCGACCTTGAGCACGGCGAGGTCCACCGTCGGGTCGAGTCCGACGACCTCGGCGCTGAAGATGCGTCCGTCGAAGGTCGTGACCTGGATCTGGGGAGTGCTCGACGCGCCGTCGAGCGTGACGACGTGGTTGTTGGTGAGGATGTAGCCGTCCTTGCTCAGGATGACTCCGGATCCGGACCCGCCGCTGTCGTTCGCGCTCACGTTGATCGTGACGACCGACGGTGCGGCCTTTGCGGCGACGGCCGTGACGAGCTCTGCCTCGTCAGGATTCTTGATGGTGATGGTCTGGGGGTCGGACGTGGTCGTTCCCGACTGGCCGCCGTTCTGCGCGCTGATCGCCCATGCGGCGACACCGGCTCCGGCCCCTCCGCCGATGAGAGCCGCGACGAGCGCGGTCGCGACGAGAGGCGCGGAGAGCCATCGCTGCTTGCGCTCTGTCGTTTCGGTCGTCTGCTCGATCTTGGCCGCGGAAGGTCCCCCGAACGTCGGCGAGGGCTGGCCGGTGGGATGGCTGGCCGTCGGGGCTGCGGTCGGCTGATAGGGCGGCGGGGTCGTGGCTGCCGGCGGAGTCGACGCAGTGGGCGTGGACGCGGGCTGCGCAGTGGGTGGCGTCGAAGCCACAGGCGTCGGCGACGCCGCAGGCGGAACGGGCGCAGAGTGCGTGGTCGACGCCGCAGGCGGCGTCGTGGCAGCAGGCGGCGTGGGCGCGACGGGCGGCGCGGATGCCGGAGTCGCGGGAGGCGCACCCTCGACCGGAGTCGCCGCAGTCGGCTCGCCAGTCGACTCGGTCGGCAGCGCCGCGTCGGAAGCGGAATCAGCCGACTCGACGGGTTCGGAGGTGGGGTTCGTCGGTGTCTCGGACATCGGTGCTCCTTTCCAAGCACCGCAATCGTCCAACCGAAAGCTGAACGAACCGTAAGGCGCCCCTGGGAGCCTACTTGGCCGACCCCAAGCGGCGTCGGATAGCGTGGGACGAGTGACTGAACGACCCTGGATGCGCGTCGCGCGAGGTGCCCTGCTCGTCGACCCTGACGGCTCCGCACGCCCCACGATCTTCGCCGAGATGTCAGCTCTCGCTGCTGCCACAGGCGCCCTCAACCTCGGCCAGGGGTTCCCCGACGAGGACGGCCCCGCCGAGGTTCTCGAGGCGGCTCGAGAGGCCATCGCATCCGGTCTCAACCAGTACCCGCCTGGGCTCGGCATGCCGGTTCTGCGCGACGCTATCGCGCGTCATCAGAAGCGCTTCCGCGGCCTCGAGGTCGACCCCGACACCGAGGTTCTCGTGACGGCGGGTGCCACCGAGGCGCTCACCGCGACCCTTCTCGCCTTCGTGGACGCGGGCGACGAGGTCGTGACCCTCGAGCCCGCATACGACTCCTACGTCGCTGCCATCGCGCTCGCAGGTGGGCGCCACGTGGCTGTCCCTCTCACGGCGCCCGACTTCCAGCCCGACCCCGACGCCCTGCGCGCGGCTGTGAACGACCGCACGGCCGTCATCCTCCTCAACTCGCCGCACAACCCGACAGGCTCGGTGCTCGACCCGTCGTTCCTCGACCTCGCGATCGAGCTCGCGCACCGCCACGACGCGATCGTCGTCACCGACGAGGTGTACGAGCACCTGGTCTTCGATGGCGTGACGCACGTCCCCGCGGCGACGCGGCCCGGTGCGCACGGACGCGTCGTGTCGATCTCGAGTGCGGGCAAGACGTTCTCGACCACCGGCTGGAAGATCGGATGGATCACTGCCGCGCGCGAGCTGCGGGATGCGATTCTCGCCGTCAAGCAGTTCCTCACCTACGTCAACGGCGGCCCGTTCCAGCCCGCGATCGCCGTGGGACTCGACCTTCCCGACACCTACTTCACAGACGCCGCCGCGACGCTGCAGATGAAGCGCGACATCCTCTCGGCCGGGCTCCGCGATGCCGGGTTCACCGTCAGCGTCCCGCAGGGCTCGTACTTCGTCGTCGCCGATGCCGCACCGCTCGGTGTTGACGATGCGGGTGCCTTCTGCCGTCGGCTTCCGGAACTCGCCGGTGTGGTCGGCATCCCCCTCACCGCATTCGTGCACCCGGATCGCCGTATGCCGTACAGATCTCTGGTGCGGTTCGCGTTCTGCAAGCGCGTCGAGGTGCTCACGGAGGCCGCCGACCGTCTCGGAGCGCTTCGCAACGGCTCCTGAGGGCGTCCCCCGAACAGGGCAAGGTACGGCGTCGCCTGTACGCCTAGCCTGGGGCGGTACACCAATTACCGGAACGGAACCATGGACTCCACCACCCCACTGGCTCCCCGCATCCTGGACGCGGCAGAGGCGATCGTCATCGGCGACGGCCTGGACGCTCTCGGGTACGGCACCCTCTCCGAGCGCCTGGGTGTCGCCCGTGAGTCGATCCGCGCCACCTACCCGGTGTTCGAGCAGCTGCTCGGGAGCGTGCTCGCACGGATGACCGCCTCCCTCGCGCACGTCGTCGTCGACAATGTGGAGCGCGACCCACGCGGCGGTCTGCCCTCACGAATCTACGGATACGCGCTCAGCGCCATCTACGAGACGCCTCTCGCGCGCGCCCTCTACTTCGCCGACCCGCAGGCGCTCGCGCGCACGATGCGCACGCTCGATGGCGTCGGGGCCGTGCCCGACCTGTCGATCAGTCCTGCGCTGCTTCCCGACCTGCAGACGGCTGGCATGGCGCGTGCCGACATCGACGCCTCGAGCGTCTCCGCTGTCCTCCAGGCGATCGGAGCCGGGGTGTCGATGACCTCCTCCGAACAGCGTCTCTCCGACATCTCCGCCGGGCTCCGCACCCTGCTGGAGCGCGCAGTCGACGCGGACCCGGAAGACACCGCTCCCGGCAAGGAGATCGCCTACCGCTACGCGGCGCGGGTCATTCGCGCGGGATCGCTCTCCTGAGCGCGACCTGACGCGCACGCTGCGATCAGCAGGCCCCGATCAGCAGGGCTCGACGCGGAAGCGACGGAGCTTCAGTGCGGGGTTGATGTGTCGCACATCGGCGACGCGCTTCGCGTCGACCCAGGCGACCGCGACATCCGTGGTCTCGCCGAGGGTGACGAGCTCGACGCCCATCGGATCGACGACCATGCTGTTGCCCACGCCCACGGGCGGCGCGTGGTCGGCAGCCGCTACGAAGACGGTGTTCTCGATCGCGCGCGCGGTGAGCAGCGTGCGCCAGGCGGATTCCTTCAACGGGCCCCGTACCCACTCCGCCGGCACGAGCACCAGATCGACACCCGCGTCGACGAGCTGGCGCGTCACCTCGGGGAAGCGCACGTCGTAGCAGGTCTGGATGCCGATGGTGAAGCCGCCCGCGTGGAACGTCTGCGGCTCCTGGATCGTGCCGGGGACGATCCAGTCGGATTCGCGCGACCCGAACGCGTCGTACAGATGCACCTTGCGGTAGCGCGCGATCAGCTCGCCGTCGGGGTCGAGCACGACGACCGTGTTGGCGGCGCGCTCGGTCTCCCCCGGCACCAGCTCGAGCATGCCCGCGACGATGTGCACGCCGAGCTCGGAGGCGATCTCGGCGAGACCGCGCACGAACGGACCGTGCAGCGTCTGCGCATTCTCGACCCAGTCCGGCCCCATCGTGGGGGTGAAGTAGGACGAGTACTCGGGGAAGACCACGAGCATCGCACCGCGGGACACCGCGTCGACGGCGAGGCGCGACATCTGCTCCAGGTTGGCGGAGGTGTCATCGCTCGGCGCGAACTGCGCCACAGCGACGGCGTAGGGGGCGTGCTCGGTGTTCATACCCGCCACCCTACGCTCGGCCGCACGGACGCGCCTCAGCCTGATGCGGTTCGTGCGTCGACACGCAGGGAGGAGTCCAGAGGATCCCGTCGATGTCGCCGACGGCGACGTGCCACTCGGTGACGCCGCGGATCACAGCCCCCGAGCGCACACGGCGCCCAGAGCCGATCGCGTCAGGCGGTGCGGAACTGCGGGGACCCGAGGACCCGCTCGACCGTCAGCTCGAGTACGACGCGTTCGGGGTTGGGCCGCGGTGCGCGGTAGCGGGCCGTGTACAGCTCGACGGCGAACGCGACCGACTCGGCATCCTCGAGGATCCGCGCGGGGCCTTCGAAGCTCAGCCAGCGCATCCCATCGACGGTGCTGACGCTCGCACGCCCGGAGCGCGCGGCGTTCACGAACTTCTGCGAGCCTCGCGTGCCGATGACGCGCACGATGCCGTCGCGATAGGTGATGCCGACGGGAACGGCATGGATGCGTCCGTCGCGCCCGATCGTCGAGAGGGTCGCGAGGTGATACTCGGACAGGAAGTCGAGGGCGTCTGGCGTGATCATGTCTCTCCGAAGGAAGATGATGCCGGAAATGAAGAAGGCCGCCCTCTCGGACGGCCTTCTTCGTGTGGTTGCGGGGACAGGATTTGAACCTGCGACCTCTGGGTTATGAGCCCAGCGAGCTACCGAACTGCTCCACCCCGCGTCGGTAATACCAGCCTAACACGGTTTCGGAGGGGTCCTAACCAGCGCGGTCGAGGCGCTCGATGAGCTTGTGCGGGAACCCCTCGCGGCGCATGCGCTCCTGCACGGCACGGTGGTCGTAGGCCACGCGCTCGAAGCGCACCGTCGACGCCTCGACATCGAGCACGGCGTACGCGGCGCCCGGCATGCCGTCGCGTGGCTGCCCGAGGCCACCGGGACACACGAGCGCAGCGTGCTGGCGCCGGAGATCGAGGATCGTCCGCGGGTCGTGGAACTCGCCGGGTGCCCCGCGCAGCCGCCGCACCCAGGCGCCCGCGATGTGGGTGTTGCCGTGGAGGCACACCCGGATGCCGTCGAGCTCGAGGGCTGCGAGGTTGTCGTCGGCGGTCATCCGATACACGTAGGCATTGAAGCGCTCAGGGTCGATGGGCGCGCCGTGCAGCGCGAGCCAGCCGTCGGCGTCGTGCAGCTCACGCGGCAGCGACTCGAGCCACGCGCGTGCCGCCGCGTCGAGCCGCCCCCGCGTCCAGTCAGCCGACCAGCGCGCGTCCGGGTTGAACGTCGCCGGGGTGTCGGCGATCGCGGCGAAGTCATGATTGCCGAGGATGCCGACCACCCGAGGGTCGCCCGCGAGTCGGTGCACCACCTCCGCGGGATCGGGCCCATATCCGACGGAGTCCCCGAGCACGACGATCCGTGAGGCCGTGCGCGCGTCATCGGTGTCGAGAACCGCCTCGAGGGCGTCGAGATTGGCGTGGACATCGGCGATGAGGAGCACGGGGCCGACTGCTGCTGCCTGCGCAGGTGCGGATGACTGAGCGAGACCGCGTGGTTCCCCGGCCTCGAACGAGACAGCCTCGGGAGCACCCTCAGCCGGTTGCGGTGACGAAGAGATCAGCGGCCGCGTGGGGGTCGGAACATGCCGCGTGAGCGCTGCGGCCACGCCGAGGCTCAGACCGTTGCCGCTGCCCCGACGCAGCGAGTCGGCGAGGTCGCGCCCTGCGACGAGCTGGGGTCGCCGGCGCATCTGCTCGCGGAGCTCGGTTCCGAGCGCCTCGCCATGCAGCGGAGTGAGAGAGGGGATGCGCCTGCCGAGCACGTCGAGCGCGACGGCGAGGCCGATGCCGTCATCCCAGGGATAGAGATCATCGTCGAGGTAGCGCAGAGGGCCGTCGTCGACCCACGCGAAGTTCGACAGCCCCTCGTCGAGGCGCCAGCCCTGCAGCGCGGCATCCAGGTAGATGCGCGTGAAGTCGGCGCAGAAGTCGCGCCAGCGGTCGATGATCTCGGTATCGCTCCACAGATGAAGCGGCTTCAGACGGCTCGTCGCGACACCCAGACGGCTGCGCTCCCCACCCTCGATCACGAACCACGTGCGATCGGGCGCGTAGCAGCCGAGCGCGCGCTCTCGATCGATGCGGGCGGCGACCCAGCGGTCGACATCCGTCGAGGCGAGTTCGAACTCGACGCGTCCCTTGACGACGACGCGCGCCGATGCCCAGACGGTCGTGGAGCTGCGCCCGGGGAAGTCTGACGAGCGAGCGGTGGTCTGCGGGTGCTGGAGCGCCTCGACGATGAGCGCGCGATCGAGCACGCGCGTGGGGTCGACAGCCGCGACGACTCTCACAGTGTCGTCGGGTCGGCGCGGCTGTCTCACCCCGCTGTTCTCACGGTACGAGCGGCTCGATCTGGGGAGCCGCCATGCGAACGGCCGACCAGCCGAGGCCGAGGTTGGCACGGCGTCCGGTGATGAGCACGACGAGCGCGTTCGGCTTGTTGGGCAGCACGAGCATGAAGTGGTACGTGTGCTCGGTGGTCATCTGGATCTCGCGCGTGAGGCGGCGAGGCGGCACTCCGCGCTGCTGCGCGATGAGCGTCTCGACGGCGCTCACCGTGCGGCCGCGGAACATGTCGACGGCGGCTGCCGCGACGGCGTCCAGGTAGCTCTGCGTGAAGTACGGGACGTTGTGAGTGGCGGCGAGCAGGAGGCCCGACTCCAGGTCGACGACAGCGAAGCCGAGACCGTCGTCGACGGAGTTGAGAACGGTGCGGCAGTGGTCTTCGAGTGCGCTCATGTACGGGCTCTTTCTTCGATGTGCGAACCGTCGCCTGAGTTCGCCGGGGAAACCGGGTTCGGCGATTCGGGCGCGCGGGCGGGTGGTTACGGGTAAAGCGACTGAGTCGTCTGGAGGACGGGTGCCTCCGGGACGATAGGAGCACTGTATCGGGCGGCGACCGCCGCGGAGGGTTGCCGCGCGAGGGCCGCGAGAGCGTCGCCGATCTCCTGTGTGGCGAGACGCACGAGTGAGAGCGCCGTGCCGAGGTTGTCACCCATGCGGAAGTGCGCGGCGACGACGTACGGCTGATCGGAAACGCGCATCTGCACTACGAACCCCTGGGTCGCCTGCACGATGACGGCCTCGCCGTGCCCGGCGCTGAGTTCGGCGACGACGGCCTCGCCGAGCGCCTGCACCGAGCTCGAGATGCTCGCGAAGCGTCCGTCGCTCTCGCCGCCGGCAGGCGTGCGGGTCACCTCGAAGCCGTCATCCGAGAGCAGCAGGGCGAGGGCGAGCGATCCTGCGCTCTGACGGATCCGTTCGAGCGCGGCGGTGCCGATGGTGACGATCTCAGGGGCGAACCTCTCGTCGGCGAAGGTCATGCCGTTTCCTTTCCGTAGATCAGGGCTCGTGCGTCGATGCCGGCTGCGAGCACCGAGAGCATCGTCGTGAGGTCACTACGCCGGCGGGCGTCGACCGTGAACACCGGCGCAGGGAGTTCGGGGAACCGTGCCGCAAGCAGGCGGCGGTAGTCCTCGAGCGACGGCCCGGATGCGAGGTCACTGCGGGTGATGCCGACGACCACGGCGCCTCGGCGTCCGATCTCGGCGAAGTCGGTGAGGAAGGAGTCGAGGTCGCCGAGCGGGTCGGGCGCGTCACCGCGCACGAGCACGAGCAGTCCGACAGCACGCTGGGCGAGGATCTTCCACATGAAGGCGAACCGTCGCTGCCCGGGGATGCCGTACAGCCGGAGCTTCTCGCGGGGCGCGAGTTCGATCTCGCCGTAGTCGAGGGCGACCGTCGTGGTCTCCTTGTCGACCACGTCGCGTTCGGTGTTGCGCGCCTCGGTTGTGACGATCGGGATGTCGCTCACCGCCGAGATGGCGGTGGTCTTGCCTGCCCCCATGGGGCCAGCAACGAGGATGACGTGCTCAGCCATGCGCGACGACCCCCAGGCGCGAGCGCAGGCGCCCGAAAAGCCCACGGCGCTCACGTCCCACCTGGCGGGCGCGACGTGTCGCGTCCTCCACGATGGGCGGAGGGACGACCGAGCCCTGGCTCGCCTCAACGCCTCCGGCGAGAGCGAGCGCGTTGATGACCGCCTGAACTTCGGACTGGTCGGCGTCTGCGAGCGCCGCCGTCTCAGCGACGGTCAGTGCCTGACCGCTGCCGAGTGCCGCGAGGATGCGGATCTCGCTGCCGGAGTGCGTGAGCTGGGTGAGATTGGGCCAGCGTGTGAGGCGATAGCGATCCCCGGCGCGGAGCCAGAATGCAGGGCTGCCGCCGAAAGCCGCACGGCTGATCTTCCAGAGCAGCGGGTCGATGGGCGACCATTCGACCCACGGGAAGAGCTCCTGGTCGGGGTCGATCTGCTGCGAGTAGAGCGCAACGGTGCGCGGCGAGAGCGGCAGGGCGTCGAGCGGTCGGTCGATGTAGAACCGCGAGCGTGGGAAGTCGATCCACAGCGTCCCGAAGTCGGGTGAGGTCACTGCGAGTGCCATGGGCTGCTCGAACGACCGCATCGAGTTGATCGCTCCGGTGACGCTGGCCCATCCATCGGTGGTCGGCGGCACCGCCCCCTGCATCGACATGTAGCCCCCCTGGATGCATTGACAGTCACGAAAATATGACGTGTCATCGCAATACTACCTGCGGCGTTCCGCGGAAAGCCGGGACCAAAGGCCCTGTCGCTACCCCCAAATCGGACTACACAGACAGGTCAGTAGAGGGTCGCTGCGATGGCATAGTCGATCCGCATGCCGCATCGATCAGCGCCGTCACGACCTCCGCAATCGGATGCGTCCACGCCCCGGTGGTCGAGTTCCGCACCTCGACCCGGCATCCGCATAGTCACCCGCCTCGACGAGCACATCGGGCTGCCCACCGAACCAGCGGTAGCGCAGCACCGGGAGCCCGGGAGCCGGCCGATCGTGCCCCATGTGATGCACACGACGGCGAAGCTCGCTGGCCTCGGACGTCGATGCCCGGTCGTACATCTTGCTGCCCACGTGGATGGGAACGAGCTCATCCCAGCGCGCGATTGCGCTCCAGCCACTCCCCCTCGCGGAGGTCGACCTGCCGGGATGGCTCGTCCGTCATCGTCAGCCAGCTGCGGCGAGTGCCTTCTCGATCGCCGTCTGCATGCGCTTGTCGGCTTCAGCCGCGGCGACCAGGTCTCCGGCGGCGTACGCCGCCTGGCGGTCGTCGAACGCCTTCTTCCATTCGTCGAGCGCAGCCTTCACTGCAGCATCGGTGTCCGTCGAGCCACCGGTGCCCGGCTCAGCAGTGCCCGGATCGGTGCCGGGATCGGTTCCCGGATCCGTTCCAGGTTCGACGCCCGGATCCGCACCCGGGATGGTCTCGGCATCCGTGTCGCCGGCCTCGGCACCCGAGTCACCTTCGAACAGCACGTCGAGCGCCTCGGTGAGGGTGTCTTCGAACGCGACCTTGTCACCGAACGCCACGAGCACCTTGCGCAGGAGCGGGTAGCTGGTCTCACCCGTCGAGCGCACGTACACGGGCTGCACGTAGAGCAGACCGCCGCCGACGGGGAGCGTCAGCAGGTTGCCGCGCGTGACGGTCGTGGCACCGCGCTCGAGGAGCGCGATCTGGTTGGCGACCTCTGCCTCGGTGTTGAACGAGTTCTGCACCTGACCGGGGCCCGGCACGGTGTCCTGCGTGGGCAGGGTGAGCAGGGTCAGCTTGCCGTAGTTCTCGCCCGGGTCGGAGTTCGCCGCGAGGTAGCCCGTGAGCACGCTCTGGCTCTTCGCGTTCTTCGCGGGGATGAACGTCGAGTAGATCGAGAACGCGGGCGACTCCCATCCGGGAACCTGCATCGTGAGGTAGTACGGGGGCTGCTTGACGGCGCCCGACTGAGTCGGGTCATCCGGCGTCGCCCACGCGTTGTCTCCCGAGTAGAGCGATCCGGCGTCGGTCACGTGGTAGGTCTGCAGAACCGAGCGCTGCACCTTGAAGAGGTCGGCCGGGTAGCGCACGTGCGACATCAGCTCGTCGCTCATCTCGGATGCAGGAAGCAGCGTCGACGGGAACACCTTCTGCCACGTGGCGAGGATCGGGTCCTCCTCATCCCACGCGTAGAGGGTGACTTCACCCGTGTACGCGTCGACGGTCGCCTTCACCGAGTTGCGGATGTAGTTGACGTCGTCGAGCGGGAACGCCGGTGCAGGCGTGTAGGTGTCGGCGATGGTCGACGACAGCTGCTGGATGCTCGAGTACGGGTAGTCGGCGCTCACGGTGTAGCCGTCGACGATCCACAGCACCTTGCCGTCGACGACTGCCGGGTAGGTGTCGGAGTCGAGCGTCAGGTACGGAGCGACGTTCTTGACGCGGGTGAGCGGGTCGCGGTCGTAGAGGATCTGCGACTCGTCGGTGACGGCCTCCGAGAGGAGCATGTCAGCCGTCTGGAACTTGATCGCGTACGCGAGCTTCTTGACGATGTTGTCGAGCTTCGGTCCGCCGTCGCCCCGGAAGGTCGTCTTGGCGTTCGACTCGCTGTCTTCGCCGCCGCTCGGGTAGTCGAGCTCGACGGGGGCCGCGTCCTCGGGGGCGCCGACGATCGAGTACAGGGGCGAGTTCTCACCGAAGTAGATGCGCGGCTCGAAGTCGCCGAGCGCACCCACGGACGGGATACCCGCCTGCAGGAACTCGGGTTGGCCGTCGACCGTGCGCTTGTTGCCGTACGCGGCGACCACGCCGAAGCCGTGCGTGTAGACGAGCGCGCTGTTGTACCAGCTGCCGGTCTGCGTGCTCTGGTCGAGCTCGCGCACCGCGATCACGGTGTCCTGGGACTTGCCGTCGATCGTGTAGCGGTCGACGTCGAGGTGATCGGCGAACTGGTAGTACTGCTTGACGCGCTCGAGCTGCGCGAACGTGTCGCTCACGAGCGCGGGGTCGAGGATGCGGATGTTGGCGGTCGTCTCGGCGTCCTCACGGAGCGCGCCCTGAGAGGCCGTCGTCTCGGCGTCGTACGACACGACCTCGATGTCGTCGAGGCCGTAGGCCGTGCGGGTGGCGTCGATGTTGCGCTGGATGTACTCGGCCTCGGCAGTGCGCGCGTTCGGGTCGACCGTCAGGCGCTGCACGATGGCCGGGTACACGGTGCCCACGACGAGGCTCGCGACAAGCAGCAGACCGGTACCGATGATCGGCAGGCGCCAACGGCCGATCACCGCGGTCACGAGGAACAGCACAGCCACGAACGCGGCGATGCCGGCGAGGATGGCACGGCCGGGGATGCCGGCGTTGACGTCGGTGTAGAGCGCTCCGGTGACGAGGCCCGTGTTGGTCGTAAGGGTCGCGTACTGGTCGAGCCAGAGGCTGACACCCTGCAGCAGCAGGTAGATGCCCGCGGTGACGGCGAGCTGGATGCGCGCGGCGCGCGTGACGCGCACCTCACGGCCGTTCACACGGATGCCGCCGTACAGGTAGTGGGTCGCGACGGCCGCGATGCCCGCGATGAGCACGATCGCGGACGCGTATCCGACGAGGCCGCGGAAGAACGGGAGCTCGTAGATGAAGAACGAGACGTCGAAGCCGAACTGCGGGTCGACCGTGCCGAACTCGGTGCGGTTGAGGTACTGCAGTGCGACCGGCCAGCGCGCGGCGGTCGAGACGCCCACGAAGAGACCGAGCAGCACGGGGATGCCGATCATCGCGATGCGACGCAGCGGCTCGATGACCTGCTGGTAGCGGTCGAGCTCCGAGTTGAGCTTCTGGTACAGCGGCCGCGAGCGGAACGCGAGGAAGATGCTGAGGCCGACGACCGCGAAGGTCGCCGCGAACCCGATGCCGAACATGGCGGCCATCGCCCACCACTGGGTGGTGAGCACCGGCAGGAAGCCGAGTTGGTCGTACCAGAGGACGTTGGTGTACAGGTTGGCGAACACCAGGAACAGCACGACGAGGGCGACGAGGATCGCGATGACGATCGCGAACGTGCTGCGTCCCCGGGCGCGCGGATCGATGGTGCTGCTTGCGGCGGATGTCACGTGGGCGCTCCTGGCGGGTCAGCGGGGTCAGAACAAGCCCCGGCGGCTCCCCCTCATCCTAGGGGGGCCGTTCATCCCCCGCCTGGGAGCGTCGTCAGCTTTCGCACGTAGCGAACGCGGAGAGGTCCTGCCCGGCACCGATCGCCTCGACGACATCGACGGCCTCATCGAGGGTGTCGACGGCGAACACCGCGAGGCCGTCGGGAACGCTGCCGACGACCGCGGAGCAGTTGGCCTCGGGAGCGAGGAACCAGTCGGCTCCCGCGCTGCGCGCACCGTACATCTTCTGCACGATGCCGCCGATGGGCCCCACCTCGCCATCGGGCGTGATGGTGCCGGTGCCCGCGATGCGCTCGCCCCCGGTGAGCTCCCCCGGGGTGAGGGTGTCGTAGATGCCGAGGGCGAACATCATGCCGGCGCTCGGCCCGCCGACGTTCTGCAGGCGGACCTCGACGTCGAACGGGAACACGTAGCGATAGCCCGGCAGAACGCCGATCATGGGGCTCGGGTCGCTGGCGGAGCGCGCGACGGGCGTCACCTCGACGCTCAGCTCTTCGCCGTCGCGCACGATGTCGAGGGTGAGCGGTGTGCCGACACCCGCCTGCTGGACGACCGCGCGCAGATCGCTGTCTTCGACGATCGGCATGCCCTCGGCCGAGACGAGCTCGTCGCCGGGCTCCAGCACCTCGGACGCCGGGGTGTCTTCGGCGATCGTCATGGCGAGCACGCGCGTCTCATAGGGGATCTCGAGCTGTGTGAGCGCGGCCGCGACCGCATTCGACTGAGACGCCTCCATGTCGATCGCACTCTGTTCGCTCGCCTCGTCGGCGGTGCGGCCGTCGGGGTAGACGGCGTCGATGTCGAGCACGGCCTTCGTGGGGTCGAGGTTCGCGGCGAGGACGTCGAACCAGCTGATCGGGCGCTCGCGGGATCCGTCGAGGTAGACGGTCAGCAGGTCGAGTGAGCCCGTGGTGGGGTAGGTGGGCGCACCTTCGACATCGATGATGGGCACCGTCTCGTCGCCGTCGGTCGTATCACCGAGCGTGTTGTACACCGGACCCGGCCGTTCGACGACGAACGGTGCAGGCGAGACGCCGAAGACGAGCACTCCGAGCACGACGAGAACCACGACGATCTGCACGATCAGCTGAGTGCGCGACCCGCGGGACCCCTCGGGGATGATGTCGGTTGCGGTCACGCTCTTCCTCACGTGTTCGCTGCGGGCGCAGGCGAGACGGCCCCAGCCTAAGTCAGAATCCCTGCTGCATCCTGAGGCTGCGACTAGCGTTGAGTCATGGCTGATGACCCGCGCGACGACAACGGCGACGACCCCGCCGAGGAGCTTCGCGACATGCTCCGCGACTTCCTCTCCGGAGGCGGCGACATCGATCCCGCGCAGCTCGCGAACGCGGCTGGCTTCCCCGCGGACCCGGAGCTCGTGCGGCAGCTCATGAGCCAGCTGCAGAACGCCATGCAGTCCAGCGGCGACGGCATCGACTGGCAGCTCGCACTCGACCAGGCGTCGACGCTCGCGGCACGCTCGGCCGTGCCGGCGACGCCCGAGGAGGTCGCGGCTCTCGAGCAGGCGCTGCATCTGGCGGCGCTGTGGCTCAGCGAAGCGACCGACATCGCCGAGCTCACCGTCGAACCGGCTCTTCTGACCCGCGCGGGATGGGCCGAGACCACGATGGATGTCTGGACCCAGCTGGCAGAGCCGGTGGCCGACTCCATCTCGGCGGCTCTCACGAACGTGCTCACCGAGCAGGCCCCCGAGGAGTTCGCGGGGATGATGGGCGACGCCAGCCGACTCATGCGCAACCTGGGCGGAACGCTCTTCGCGATGCAGCTCGGCCAGGTGGTCGGGCAGCTCGCACAGGAGGTCGTCTCGGGCGGCGACATCGGCATCCCGCTGCTCGACGGCGACCAGCGCCAGGCGGCACTCGTCCCGCAGAACGTGCACGCGTTCGCGCGCGAGCTCGAGATCCCCGTCGATGAGGTGCGGATCTACCTCGCCGTGCGCGAGCTCGCGCACGCACGCCTGTTCCGCCACGCGAAATGGCTGCGCCTGCATCTGCTCACGCAGGTCACCGACTACGCCCGCGGCATCCGCATCGACACGACGCCGCTCGAGGAGCTCGCCGCCGACTTCGATCCGCAGAACCCCGAGGCGCTTCAGGACGCGCTGACGAGTGGCAAGCTCATCCCGCCGAAGACGGAGGAGCAGCTTGCCGCGCTCGCGCGCCTCGAGACGATGCTCGCGCTCGTGGAGGGCTGGGTCGACGTCGTCACCGCGCAGGCCACGGCGCGACTGCCGAAGTCCGCCGCGATCGCCGAGACGGTGCGCCGTCGCCGCGCCGCGGGCGGTCCCGCCGAGAAGGCGTTCGCGAGCCTCGTGGGTCTCGAGCTGCGCCCGCGGCGCCTGCGCGAGGCAGCCGCCATGTGGCAGGCCGTCACGGACGCGGTGGGCGCGGATGCGCGCGACTCGCTCTGGGCGCATCCGGATATCGTGCCGAGCGACCGCGACATCGACGACCCGACGCTGCTCATCGCGCGCATGACGGGCGGAGAGCCGGAGCTCGACGATGTCGACCGCGCGCTGCAGGATCTGCTCGACGACGAATCCGGCGACCGCCCGCACGAGGAGTGAGCTGCCGCCGGAGCGGGCTCAGCGCGGCAGCGGCCGGAAGGCGCGCAGCCGCAGGCTGTTGGTGACGACGAACACCGACGAGAGCGCCATCGCCGCGGCCGCGAGGATGGGGTTCAGCACCGCCATCATCGCCACGGGGATCGCCGCGACGTTGTAGGCGAAGGCCCAGAACAGGTTGCCCTTGATGGTGCCGAGGGTGCGCCGCGCGAGCCGGATGGCATCGGGGACGACGAGCAGGTCGCCGCTCACGATCGTGAGATCGGCGGCCGTCATCGCCGCATCCGTTCCGGTGCCCATCGCGATGCCGAGGTCGGCGGCGGCGAGCGCTGCGGCGTCGTTGACGCCGTCGCCCACCATCGCCACGACGCGCCCTTGCTTCTGCAGCTCGCGCACGGCGGCGAGCTTGTCGGCGGGGGTCGCCTCGGCGCGCACCTCGTCGATCCCCACGGCCTGCGCCACCGCGGACGCGGCACCCCCGTTGTCGCCCGTGAGGAGCACGGGCGTGAGCCCCAGCGCCCGCAGACGTCGGATGGCCTCCGCGCTCGTCAGCTTCACGGTGTCGGCGACGCTCACCGCTCCGCGCACCTCGCCGTCCCATGCGATGACGACGGCCGTGGAGCCCGACGACTCAGACGCGTCGATCCAGGCACCGAGCTCTGCGGGCACCTCGAGCGCCCACTGATCGCGCAGCCACGAGCGTCGGCCGGCGAGCACGAGTCGCCCCTCGACGATCGCCTGCACGCCCGCACCGGGGTGCGACGTGAAGCTCTCCGCCATCGGGACCTCAGGGGCGCAGGCGGCAATCGCTCGACCGACCGGGTGCTCGGAACCGTGTTCGGCGGCGGCGGCGATCCGCAGAAGCTCGCCGGCATCCGTCGCCCCCACCGTGCGGTGGGCCTGCACCGCCATCTCCCCGCTCGTGATGGTGCCCGTCTTGTCGAGCACGATCGTGTCGATGCGGCGGGTCTGCTCGAGCACCTGGGGTCCGCGGATGAGGATGCCGAGCTGCGCGCCGCGGCCCGTCCCCACGAGGAGCGCGGTGGGCGTCGCGAGGCCGAGAGCGCACGGGCAGGCGATGATGAGCGTCGTCACGGCTGCTGTGAAGGCCACCTCGATGGGCGCCCCCGCGATCATCCACCCGGCGAAGGCGATGAGGGCGAGCGCGATCACGACGGGCACGAAGACAGCGGAGACGCGATCGGCGAGGCGCTGCACCTCGGCTTTGCCGGTCTGCGCCTCCTCGACGAGCCGCGCCATGCGGGCGAGCTCGGTGTCGGATCCGATGCGCGTCACCTCGACGAGCAGTCGGCCGCCCGCGTTGACCGTCGCGCCGATGACCCGATCGCCCGGGCCGACATCGGCAGGAACCGACTCGCCCGTGAGCATGCTCTCGTCGACGGCGGACACGCCGTCGCACACGATGCCATCGGAGGGGATCTTCTCCCCCGGTCGCACGATCACGGTGTCGCCCACCTGCAGTCGGTCGACGCTCACGCGCGACTCCACACCGCCCTGCAGCACGGTGGCGTCGCTCGCGCCGAGTTCGAGCAGGGCGCGCAGCGCCTCGCCGGAGGCGCGCTTGGCGCGCTGCTCGAGGTAGCGACCCGCGAGGATGAAGACGGTGACGATCGCGGCGATCTCGAGGTAGAGCTCATCTGCACCACCCTCCGGCGTGCCGAACCAGCGCACGCTCATGGTCATGCCGCGCATGCCCGCCTCGCCGAAGAACAGGGCGTAGAGCGACCATCCGAAGGCCGCGAGCACACCCACGCTGATGAGGGTGTCCATCGTCGCTGTGCCGTGGCGCAGGTTGACGGCGGCGGCACGGTGGAAGGGCCAAGCACCCCAGACGACGATCGGGGCCGTCAGGGTGAGCGCGAGCCACTGCCAGTTCGGGAACTGCAGGGCGGGGATCATCGAGAGGAGCGCCACGGGAACCCCGAGCGCGGCGGTGACGATGAGCCGCTGGCGCCATGCGTCGAGGGCCGCATCGGCGCGGGATCCGGCCGCTTCGGGGGCGACCGGCGCGGGAACGCTCGCCGCGTATCCGGCGGCTTCGACGGCGGCGATGAGCTCGTCGAGTTCGACGCCGTCGGCGCGCACCCGCGCCTTCTCGGTGGCGAAGTTGACGGTCGCCTCGACGCCGGGGAGCTTGTTGAGCTTGCGCTCGATGCGCGTGGCGCACGATGCGCAGGTCATCCCCTCGACGTCGAGTTCGACGTCGAGGGCGGTCATGATGCCGACGACAGCGTGTAGCCGGCCTCGTCGATCGCGACGCGCACCGCGTCGAGGTCGAGGGGTTCGCTGCTCTCCACGTGCACGCGCGAGGATCCGCCCTTCACGAGATCGACGTTCACGGCGTCGACGCCCGGTACCGCCGTGAGCTCTTCGGTGACGCTCGCCACGCAGTGCGAGCAGGTCATCCCGTCAACGAGGTAGGTGCTGGTGATCATGCGACGATGATACCCCCCAGGGGTATGTTCTCGCACGGTCCGCGTCACGTGTCAGGGAACGCGCACCGCCACCGGCGCCGCCTTCAGGGAGACGACGAACGCGCCGCCCTTCGTGGACTGCTGCCCCACCTCGGAGAACCCCATCGCGGCATGGAACGCGTGAGACACCGGGTTCGGCGGCTCGATGTTGACCTCGCACGTCACCTCGGAGGCTCCCCGCTCGCGCGCGGCGTCGAAGACGCGCTCGTAGAGCTCGCGCCCGAGCCCCGATCCGCGCGCGGAGTCGGCGAGCGCGATGCGATCCACGTACAGGAAGTCGTCCGAGCGCTCACTGAACCAGCGGTAGTTCTCGCTCGCATACGCGAGACCCGGATCCATCGCGAGCACGAACCCGATCGGCTCGCCATCGCGCTCCGCGACGAGCGAGAACGTCGACAGCGCAGCGAGCTCGGCGAACTCGTCCTCGGGCGTGATCGGCACCGCGGGGTAGGCGGCGTCGTTGATGACGACGAGCTGCGGGATGTCGGCGGCGGTCAGCGGACGGATGAGGTGGTCGTGCACCTCGAAAGGCTAACGGCTCAGCCCGGGAAGCCCTCGGTGACGTTGTTCTGCAGCCAGGCGAGCGGGTCCACGAAGTCGTCGTTCACGAGGATCGAGAAGTGCAGGTGCGCACCGGAGGTCTGGCCGGTGTTGCCCGCGAGCCCCACGACCTGCCCACGCGTGACCGTGGTGCCGACCGGGAGGTTGCTGCCCGCGACGAGGTGCGCGTAGCCGCTGAGGACACGCTCGCCGTCGATGTTGTGCTCGATCAGCACGTAGCTGCCCCAGCCGCCCATCGGGCGCGAGATGACGACGCCGTCCGCGATCGCGTGGACGGGCGCACCGTATCCGGGAGTCCAGTCGACACCCGAGTGGTTCGTGGAGCAGCCGCCGCACGGAGCCTTGCGGTGCCCGAAGTGGCTCGTGAGGGTCGTGCCGGGGTCGACCGGGTACTGCACCGGCGTGTAGTGGGTGATGTCGTATTCAGCGGTCTCGGAGATGAGCGGTGCGCTCTCCTCCGACTCGACCACCTCCGTCGAGACGTGGAGAGACTGGCTCCCGACCACCGTCTCCTGCACAGGTGCGGCGGTCGCGGCGAGGGCGGGGAGGTCCTGCACGACGACGAGACCGGCGCTCATCGCCATCGTGGCCGCGGCGAGGCTGCGCCGGCGGACGTTGAGGAATCCACGCAGCGGCTTGGCGGCGCGCGCAGATGCGGGCAGGAG
Source organism: Salinibacterium sp. ZJ70 (assembly GCF_011751865.2). Classification (GTDB taxonomy): domain Bacteria; phylum Actinomycetota; class Actinomycetes; order Actinomycetales; family Microbacteriaceae; genus Homoserinibacter. The sequence continues at coordinate 1,903,596 of NZ_CP061770.1, forward strand.
GGTGTTGAGCACGAATTCGGGTCTCTCGGGTTGCAGGCCGCACAGCAGGGACTGCGGCCTGGCGCGACTGCGCGCCGTCGGATCGGTCGTGGCCAGGTGGGTCGTTCCGGAGGTGATGATCACTCTCGGAACCCGAGCCGTGATCCACTGTGGTCGATCCCCCTGGGGGCTTCCTGGCATGCACCTTGTGATCACGTGGGAATGTTGACGCGTCATCTCCTGATCGGGGAATCCCCCGCCACTACAGTGGCTCCGTGACGGAACGCCCCACCACCGCCGATCTCGATCGACGCGACCTCACACTCGATCTCGCACGCGTGGTGTGCGTGCTCATGGTCGTCACCATCCACCTCCTCTTCGTCGGGGTCGGCCCCGACGTCGACGGCGGGCTGAGCGTCAGCCGGCCCCTCGAGGAGCTCCCCTGGTTCTGGACGGCCACCTGGGTGGGGCAGATCATGCCGCTGTTCTTCGTGGTGGGCGGATTCGCCACCGCCACGTCGCTGCGCAGCCTGCGGCGGCGCGAACCGGATCCCGATCGTGCGGATCGGATGTTCGTGCACACCCGGATGCAGCGCCTCATCCGTCCGGCGCTTCCGCTCTTCATCGTGCTGGCTGCGGCGCTCGGAGTCGCCACCGCGATCGGCGTCGATCCCGGCCTGCTCGAAGCCGTCGCGACGGGCATCGGCAGCCCTCTCTGGTTCCTCTGCGCCTACCTGCTGTGCCAGTTCACCGCCCCCACGCTCCTGCGGCTGCACGAACGCGCACCCCGCGCGACAGTGATCGCGCTCCTCGCGTGCGTGGTCGCCGTCGACATCGCGCGATTCCTCTGGGCGGATGCGCCGCGCGACCAGGCCGGCGTGGGCATCGGCGGGTACCTCAACCTGCTGTTCGTGTGGGCGCTCGTGCACCAGATCGGCTTCTGGTACGCGGACGGCTGGTTCGCCCGGCGCCGCGCCTGGCAGCTCATCGCCATCGCGGCCGTCGCGTGGGCGAGTCTCGTTCCGCTCACCGCATTCCTGCCGTACTCGCTCGACATGCTCTCGAACCTCAACCCGCCCACGATCCCGCTCGTCACGTTGGGAATCGGGCAGGCGGCACTGCTGCAGCTGCTGAAGCCGCCGCTCACCGCGCTCATGCGAACACGCGCCGCCCGAGGAGTGGTCTACGTCATCGGCTCCCGGCTCATGACGATCTACCTGTGGCACCTGCCGCTCATCATCGTGCTCGCGGGCATCGGCCTGCTGCTTCCGGGGGCATCGCCCGTGCCGGGGAGCGCCGAGTGGTGGGTGACGCGGCCTCTCGTGCTCGTGGTCCTGCTCGCCGCCCTGATCGGGCTGTCGGTGCCGCTGCGGCGCTTCGAGCAGCCTGCTGCCGTCACCGAGCCCGCCTCACGACCCGTCCTCGCTCTCACAGCGATGCTCGCCGTCGTGCCCACGTACTTCATCACCGTGTTCGGGCTCGACCTGCCGTCGGCCGTCGCCGGAGCGATCGGGCTCGGACTCGGTGCGTTGCTGCTGGGAGCCGGTCAGAAGCCGAAGTCGCCGAAGTCGGATGCACCGAACTCCGAGCTGCCGAAGTCGGATCCGGCATCACCGCCATCGGCGGCCCCCGCCTCCGGCTCGGCTCCTGCGCTGTCGCCCCACGGCAGGAACGCGCTCATGAGCGCCGACCCCACGACGTAGCCGGCGACCGTCCCGAGCATCGACCCGGCGAACATCGTGCCGAGGGTCGGACCGGGCTGCTGGGCCTGGTTGTTGGCATTCGAGAGGATCCGCTCGACGGATCCGGGATTGCGCACCTCGGCACGCGTCGCCGCGCGGGCGAGCGTCTCGGGCTCACTCGACAGCGGACGCTCGCCGGTGACCGCGCCCTTGCTGAGCTCCTCGTAGATGAGTGCGCGCTGGTTGTCGGTGAGACGCGCGAACGCCTCGGAGTGAACCTGCTCGATCGTCTCGGGAGGCGCGGTGTTCAGCAGGTAGCGGTAGCGCTCCAGTGCGCGCTCGTCCTCGCTCTTGGCAGTTCGGTTCGTGAACCCTGCCGCGCGTGCTTTCGGCTGCTCGGATCCGAACAGTCGATCGAGAAAACCCATGCTGTGTGCCTCCAGGTGCCACGGTAGGGCCGCGGGCTGAACGCGTGCTGAAACCCGCCTGTCAGGCCGGCCCGAGATCCACCGCAGGCTCGAGGAATCCGTCGATGACGAGCTCGCGCACCTCGGCGAGCAGTGCGTCGCGCATCGCGTCGGCGTCGGTCTCGAGCAGCTGCGCAACCGCGTCGAGGATGACGCCGAGGGCGAGCTCGCCATCGCACGCGCCGACCACGGCCGCGAGTGCGGCGTCCGCGCGCAGGTCGCGGCGCAGCCCACGGCCCTGCCGCAGCAGGATCACCGAGGGATCGGCGTGGCCCGGCCAGTAGCTGCGCTCCTCGGTGACATCCGCCGCCACCCGGAAATGCATCGCCGCGAGGGCGTCGCCGTCGAGACCCACGATCGCATCGCGGGCGTGCAGCACACGGGAGAGGTGCGCCCCGATGCCGACGGCGTCATCGAGCTGTGCATCCGCGCGCTCGGTGCGACGGAACGGCGGCGTATCGAGGGCGCGGCGCAGCACGACGTACCCGAAGCCGACCTCCGTCACCCCTCGGTGGGCGAAGTCATCCATCCACGCCGCCACCAGGCGCTCGAACTCGGGCGCCCCCGGACGCGTGCCGCCGTCGCGGATCCAGGTCTCGGCATAGCGAGCGGGGTCGAGGCGATCCCGCTCCAGCACCCACACATCGAGGCCCGAGTCCGTCGCCCAGTCGGCGGCACGCGTGAGGCCGTCGGCGTCGGCGCGGTACTCCCAGTTGCCGAGCAGCTGGGCCGTGCCTCCCGGGTTGAGGTGCGCCGCGGCGTCCGCGACGACCTCCGCGACCAGGGAGTCGCCTTCGCGGCCGCCATCGCGGTACTCATACTCCGGCACGTCCGGGGTGCGCGGCGTGATGACGAACGGCGGATTCGAGACGATGCGGTCGAAGGTCTCGCCGGCGACCGGTTCGTAGAGGCTGCCGAGACGGAACTCGATCCCGTCGACTCCGTTCACGGCGGCGTTGAAGCGCGCGTAGCGAAGGGCGCGCTCCGAGATGTCGGTCGCGACGACGCGGCGCGCGAAGCGGCGGGCGTGCAGCGCCTGGATGCCGCAGCCGGTGCCGAGATCGAGCACCGACTCGACATCATCCGGGAACTGCAGGCGCGCGAGCGTCATCGACGCGCCGCCCACCCCGAGCACATGATCGGTGGGTAGCGCACCACCCCGCGCCAGCTCGCCGAGGTCGGATGCGAGCCACCACTCCCCCGCCCCGTGCAGATCGGCGAAGCCGTACGGCCGCAGGTCGACGAGCGGCGCGACCGTCTCACCCTCGACACGGATGAGCTCGAGCTCCTCGGCCCCCGCGAGGCCGAGCGTCGTCAGCACGCGAGCGAGCTCCTCCGCCCCCACCTTCTCGCCCAGCACGAAGAGACGACCGAGCACCGCAGCAGGGTAGGCGGACGCAGCGAGCGCCCGCGAGGCGGGCACCCGGTTGCCGCGGCGAAGCGCCTCCTCAGCGGGTGCACCCCAGAGGGCGTCGAGGTGATCGACGGTGAATCGCGCCGCCGTCAGGTCGGTGCGAAGGGAGGCGATGAGCTGGGTGTCCACCTCACCATTCAACCTGACAGCATCCTCCAGAGCGCGCGGCGAGAGCACCGCTCGGGCTAGCCTGGCCGACGATGAACCCTCTCGACGCGTCCGACATCCGAGCCTCGTTCGTCAATGCCGAAGGCCTCGACGTCGAGAGCATTCCCCTGCCCGGCCTGCACGAGACGCTGTGGGAGGAGCGAGAGTTCCTGGGATGGCGCGACCCCTCGACGGCGCACCGCGGCTACCTCGTGTATTGGCGAGGCAACACCCCGACGGGCATCGTGCTGAGCGCGGCAGCATCGCGTCTGCCTGCGGGCGCGGCGATGTGCTCGTTCTGTCACACATCGCAGCCCGCTGGTCAGGTGCGGCTGTTCTCGGCGCTGCGCGCGGGAAATGCCGGACGCCGAGGCGACTCGGTGGGCACGTACGTCTGCTCGGACCTCGGATGCCCCACGCTCATCCGCGTGGCCCCGCACGGAAGCCCGTGGGATCCGAACCCGGATGCCGTCGTCGCGAAGCGCGGAGCAGCACTGCTGTCGCGCGTCGACGGGTTCACGTCGCGCGTGCTCGCACCCCTCGACTGAGGAGCGCGTTCAGACGGAGAAGGTCAGTCGAACTTCTCGAGCAGGTGGAACGGGATCGCGAACGCGGCAGACGCGGCGAGGACGCCGGCAGTGAAGACGGCGATGGCCACCCAGCCCTCGAACACGTCGGCGTAGGCGAACGCGGCCATTCCCGCGAGGAAGACCACGGAGGAGAGCAGGAAGATGACGACCTTCATGTCGCTCAGCCTACCGTGCGAGTCGGCCTCCGGAACTCATGTCCGCGCCAGGTAGGCTCGCATCGGAACCAAGGAGTGGTCATGGCAGAGCAGACCGATACCGATCGCGTCGCGGTCTACATCGATTTCGACAACATCGTGATCTCGCGATACGACCAGATCCACGGCAGCGGGGCCTGGCGCAAGGACAACGCGCGGGATGCGCGACCGGCCGTCAAGGAGAAGCTCGTGAGCGCCGGGATCGACGTCGGCGCGATCCTCGAGTACGCGTCGTCGTTCGGAACGGTCGCCATCACGCGCGCCTATGCCGACTGGTCGGTGCCCGCGAACTCCGACTACAAGTCGCAGCTCGTCGACCGCGCGATCGACCTCACGCAGCTCTTCCCTGCATCGGGCACCAAGAACGGAGCCGACATCCGTCTGTCGGTGGACGTGCTGGAGGACCTCTTCCGCCTTCCCGACATCACGCACGTCGTGATCGTCGCCGGCGACTCCGACTACATCGCCCTCGCCCAGCGCTGCAAGCGCCTCGGCCGTGTGGTCGTGGGCATCGGCGTGGCGGGCGGCACTGCGAAGGCGCTCATCTCGGCGTGCGACGAGTTCGAGACCTACGATGACCTGCCGGGTGTCGAGGCGGCACCGCCGCGTCCCATCACCCCGCGGCACGCAGCGACCGAGACCCTCGCACCTGCGGAGTCCGCACCCAAGGCGAGCTCGTCGCGGGCGACCGCGGCCTCGGCTTCGAGCCCGAAGTCGTCAGGTCCTGCCGACATCTTCCTCGCGCCTGTCGTCGATGGGCAGGTGAGCGATCACGAGGCGACGCGCCTGCTCGTGCGCGCGCTCGAGTTCGGGCACGGCAAGAACGAGGACGCCGAGTGGCTCAACGCCTCGGCGGTGAAGTCGCAGATCAAGCGCCTCAACCCCTCCTTCAGCGAGAAGGCGCTCGGCTTCTCGAGCTTCACCGACTTCGTGCGCTCGCGCGACAGCGTCGCCGAGGTGAAGGCCGACGGCCAGCAGCGCGCCATCCGCCTCCGCAACCGCGAAGCGAAGTAGCTGGAGCCGCACGTCATATTCCGAGTTCCGGGAATGATCCGGGTGCCAGATCGTTCTCGTCACACATGACGACTTTCGGAATCATCGGCGCGGGCAACATCGGATCACGGTTGGCGAAGGCGCTCACGGGTGCCGGGCACGATGTGGTGATCGCGAACTCCCGCGGCCCCGAGACGCTCGCCGCCCTCGTGGCGGAGCTCGGTCCGCGGGCACGAGCGGCGACCGTGCAGGAAGCAGCAGAATCCGCAGAGATCGCGGTGGTCACGATCCCGCTCGGCGCGATCGACACCCTGCCCGTCGCGCCGTTCGCGGGCAAGGTCGTACTCGACACGAACAACTACTACTGGGAACGCGACGGCCACATCCCCGAGCTCGACCGCGGCGAGGCGACCACCTCGGGGTTGCTGCAGGCGAAGCTGACGGGCGCGCTCGTCGCCAAGGCGTTCAACAACATCCTCGCTCCCGAGATCCTGACGACAGGCTCCCCCGCTGGCACGCCCGGCCGCCGCGCGCTCGGCACGGCGAGCGACTCGGCGGAGGCGATCGAGGCGGTCACGCGGATCTACGACGAGCTCGGCTTCGACACGGTCGTGGTCGGCCCGCTCAGCGAGTCGTGGCGGCTCGAGCGGGACCGCCCCGGATATGGCCAGCGGCAGACGGCTGACGAGATGCGCGCCAACCTCGCTCGCGCACAGCGCGTGCGCGCGGAGGACACGGAGAGCTGACCTGAGCCGTGCATCTGCGCGCCCTGGGCATCCCCTCAGAGTTCGATCCGCGCCCGCGGAACGCGACTTAGCGTGGGGAGCACCCAACGGAAGGAGCACGACGATGACGCACCTCACCGGAAAGACGGTGGCTTTCCTCCTGACCGATGGCTTCGAGGACTCGGAGCTGACGCATCCGTGGGAGGCAGTCACCGAGCATGGTGCGACAGCCGTTCTCGTCTCGCCCGAGTCGGGTGAGATCACCGGCAAGAACGGCCACACCCAGAACGTGGATCGCCAGGTGTCGGATGTCGTGTCGAGTTCGTTCGACGCCCTGGTTCTGCCGGGTGGCGTCGTCAACGCCGACCACCTTCGCATGGACGACGACGCTGTCGCCTTCGCCCGCGGATTCTTCGAGGAGCACAAGCCCGTGGGCGTCATCTGCCACGGGGCGTGGATCCTCGCCGACGCGGATGTGCTCGACGGCCGCACCATCACCAGCTACCCCAGCCTCAAGACCGACCTGCGCAACGCCGGTGCGGAGTGGGTGGATGAGGAGGTCGTCGTCGACGCTGGCCTCGTCTCGAGCCGCACCCCCGATGACCTGCCCGCGTTCAGCGCGAAGGTGGTCGAGGAGATCGCCGAGGGGAAGCACGCCGAGCAGACGGCGTGACACGAGCGGGCGCGGCACGGGTCATGGCTTGGCGGCGCCGTGCCGCGCCGTCCTGTCGTCGACGAGGTCGCGGATGACGCTCTTCGGATCCGTGTCGGGGTCGCGCACCTTCACGCAGGGGCGGCGTTCATGCGCGCACCACGGGCTGCCGCAGGATGGTGCGCAGCTTCTCGGGGGCGGTGCGGCGCGGGTCGCTCAGGTAGATCTCGTGGTGGTGGCCCGTCATCCTGAGCCCCTCCCCCGGGATGAACTCGTCGTGCAGCCGGGCGAGCAGCGGGGCTTCGTCGTCGAAGGTCCCGATGTGCAGCGTCTGCACGCACAGGCCCTCGTCGAGGGTCTCGACCCGCACATCCGCAAGGCGCGCAGGCGGCTGCTTCTTGGACCGCACCGCGTCGCGGGCCGCCTCGATGGCCGCATCGTCGATCCACTCCGGCACGAACAGCAGCAAGGTCCAGCTCCAGGCGGACTTGTCGCGCCCCGAGGTGAACGCCGCCATGTCGTCCGCCCACCACAGTCCCTCGAGCGGCGGCACGACGAAGTCACGCCCGGCGCGCTTGCTCGCGAACTTGAGTGCGTACGCGAGCGGATAGAGCGCTTCGATCGCGGTGCCGAACGGCTCGGTGTTCGGGTCGCCCGCGCCGTCGATCGCGAGGTAGCGGGCGGGTGCGACGGTGAGCATCCGGAACTCGCCCGCCTTCGCGCGGTAGCGGTCGAGCTTCTTGAGGTCGGCGGCGTCGCTCGGCACGGCTAGCTGTCCTCCTCGCGCTGGGCCAGGATCGCGCGGCAGATGCGCGAGATGAGTTCCGTCGGCAGCGGCTCGGAGTGCGGGAAGATGACCGAATCCTTGCCGGAGCGGCGCGGCGCCACCTCCGCCTCGTACGGCTCGGCCAGGTGCGGCACCGGATAGAGGCCGATGTGCTTCTTCCACGCTGCGAAGTGCACCGCGTAGCGACCGCCGAGCATGACCGCAGCGATGCCGTAGCGCATCCGCTGCTCACCGCCCGGAACTTCGGCGAGGATCGCGTCACGCACCTCACGCAGACGGGTCGCGATGTCGTCGGGGAAGCTGGCGATGTAGGCGTCGACGGTCACGGGTCCGGGTGTGGGCATGCCCCCATGTTGGTCGTCGTGCCTCCTGCACGGAACCCCTTGACCCGTCCCGTGACGGCGCCCAAGCGGCAGGCAGCGTGTCGGGAATCACTCACCCCTGGCGCAGAGCCCTGCCCGGATCTAGCATCGGCACACGACCATCCGCGTGCGGAAAGAGGTTCGATCATGAGCGCCCCACTGCAGTACATGGCCCTCGCCTCCGTCGACGGTTACATCGCCGACCGGGACGGCAACTGGGACTGGGCTGTGCCGGACGCCGAGGTGCACGCCTTCATCAACGAGCTGTGCCGCCCCTCCGAGGTGTCGCTGCTCGGACGCCGGATGTGGGAGGTCGACTCGTGGTGGGCGACCGTCGACATGGCGACGCTGCCGCCCGTGGAGCTCGCGTGGGCGAAGCGCTGGCACGAGGTGCAGAAGGTGGTGTATTCCCGAACCCTCCACTCCGTCACGGTGCCGGGGGTCATCCTGCGGCACGACTTCGATCCGGTGGAGGTGGGCCGGTGGAAGACCGAATCGGAGGCGCCCCTGCAGATCGGCGGTGCGACGCTCGCGTCGGTCGCGGCGCGCGCGCAACTGCTCGATGAGCTGCACATCTTCCGGGCGCCGGTGGTGGTGGGCGGCGGAACCCCGTTCCTGGAAGAGGATGTGCGTCTGGGGCTCGAGTTGCGGGCCGTGCGCGAGTTCGCGAGCGGCTTCACCTACGCGTACTACCGCGTGGTGCCCTGAGTCGGTCGGCGCGCCAGCGGCACCGGACATGCACGAATCGGGCCATATCGCCGGTTCAGGCCCCGTGAAACGACACAGAGGCACGAACGCCCGGGGCTCACCCCGCATACTCAGGTGCCCTCACCACCACTGCGTGACACACGGGCGCGGCTCCGCCAGGATGACGCCATGTCGTCATCCGATCTCTGGGCGTACCTGCCGCTGCTCATCATCCTGATCTATGTGACCCTGGCGGCGCTCGCGCTCCTTCTTCTGTACGGGATCATCCGCGTCGCCGTGGCGAGGGGGATGCGCGACCACCAGCGCTGGCTCGAACAGACCGGTCGTGTGGCCGGCCCGGGCGCTGGGCCTGCAACGAGCTACACGCCGGACGGCCCACGCCGCTTCTGACAACGAATCGTGCCGCTTTGTCGATTCAGGCGGGCTGAAACGACGCGGAGGCACGATTCTCGGGGGTGCTACACCTGCGTCGCACGCTCCAGCACGAGCTCGCGCACGCGGGCGGCGTCCGCCGACCCGCGCATGGCCTTCATGACGGCGCCGATGACGGCACCGGCGGCCTGCACCTTGCCGTCGCGGATCTTCTCGAGCACGTCGGGCTGGGCGGCGAGCGCCTCGTCGATGGCGGCGATGAGCGCGCCGTCGTCCGAGACGACCTTGAGGCCGCGCTTCTCGACGACCTCCGACGGCCGGCCCTCACCCGCGATGACGCCTTCGAGCACCTGACGGCCGAGACGGTCGGTGAGGTCGCCCGACTCGATGAGGGCGATGAGCTCGGAGACGTGCAGCGGCGACACGAGGTCGGCCGGATCGGCGCCCTGCGCGTTGGCGAGGCGGGCGATCTCGCCCGTCCACCACTTGCGGGCCTGCGCGGGGGCAGCGCCTGCGGCGACGGTCTGCTCGATCTCGGTGAGGAGGCCGGCGTTGTTCACGTCGCGGAACTCGAGATCCGTGAAGCCCCACGCCTGCTGCAGGCGACGGCGGCGCACCGACGGCGACTCGGGCAGCTCGGCGCGCAGCTTCTCGATCAGCTCCAGGCTCGGCTCCACGGGAAGCAGGTCGGGCTCCGGGAAGTAGCGGTAGTCGTCGGCATCCGACTTGGGGCGACCGGCGGAGGTCATGCCCTTGTCTTCGTGCCAGTGGCGCGTCTCCTGGGTGATCGTGCCGCCCTTGGCGAGTATCGCCGCCTGGCGCTGGATCTCGTAGCGGATGGCGCGCTCGATGGAGCGCAGCGAGTTGACGTTCTTGGTCTCGGTGCGGATGCCGAGCTTCACCTCGGGGTGCGGGTTGACCGATCCGTCGTGCGTCTCACCGAGCTCGGCGACAGGCGCGGTGCGCGGACGCAGCGACACGTTCGCGTCGCAGCGCAGGTTGCCGCGCTCCATGCGGGCTTCCGAGATGCCGAGCGACTTCGCGATCTCGCGGATCGTGGCGACGTACGCCTTCGCCACCTCAGGTGCCCGGTGCTCGGTGCCGTAGATCGGCTTCGTGACGATCTCGACGAGCGGCACACCCGCGCGGTTGTAGTCGACGAGCGAGTACTCGGCACCCTGGATGCGGCCCGTGGAGCCGCCCATGTGGGTGAGCTTGCCGGCGTCCTCTTCCATGTGCGCGCGCTCGATCGGCACGATCACCGTGGTGCCGTCTTCGAGGCCCACCTCGAGCGAGCCCTCGTAGGCGATCGGCTCGTCGTACTGGCTGATCTGGTAGTTCTTCGCGAGGTCGGGGTAGAAGTAGTTCTTGCGCGCGAAGCGGCTGGATGCGGCGATCGAGCAGCCGAGCGCGAGGCCCAGCGAGATCGAGTACTCGACGGCCTTCCCGTTGACGACCGGCAGGCTGCCGGGCAGCCCCAGGTCGACGGGGGTGATCTGCGTGTTCGGACCAGCACTGTGCCCCTCGGGGGATGCCGGGTTCGGCGCATCCGAGAACATCTTGGTGGCGGTCGACAGCTCGACGTGCACCTCGAGTCCGAGCACCGGCTCGAACAGCTCGAGCGCCTTATCGAAGTCCATCAGTTCAGCCTTAGCCATGGGGTCAATCCTATTCCGACCTGATGGGCCACCCGGACCCCCGGGTCACTCCCCCGGCCGAACGAGGATGTTGCCCACCTTGCGGCCCGAGTCGATGCGCCGGTACGCGTCGGCGATGCCGTCGAGCGGATGCACGGATTCGACGAGCGGATCGAGCACCCCCTCGGATGCGAGACGCAGCACCTCGCGGAGGTTCTCGATCTTCTCGGATGCGGGCCCTGCCTTCACCTGTCCGCGCGCGGTGATGGTGTCGCCGAGCCCAGCCACCGCGAGCAGCAGCACACCGCGCTCGGTGAGCAGCTGCCGACCGGCCGCTGCGGTGATGTTGCCGACGGTGTCGAAGACGACGTCGAAGCGCTCCCCCGCCGTCGCGAGCTGCGAGACGGGCGTGGCGCGGTAGTCCACGGTGCGCGTCGCACCGAGACGCGTCGCGAGCTCGGCGTTCGCGGTGCTCGTGACCGCGGTGACCTCGCCGCCCAGGTGGCGCGCGAGCTGGATGGCGCTCGACCCGACAGCGCCTGAGGCTCCGTTCACGAGCACCGTCATGCCGGCGGCGAGGTGCGCCTTGTCCCGCAGGTAGTCGAGCGCGGTCGTGCCCCCGAAGAGCACCGCGGCCGCGGCATCGGGACTGAGGCCCTCGGGGATCGGGGCGAGGCGCACGGCCGGCGCGACGACGAACTCCGCGTGTCCGCCCACGGTGAAGCCCGCCATCCCGGCGACACGGTCGCCCACGGCCGCGCCGTCGACTCCCGCGCCGAGCGCCGCTACCTCGCCCGCGTACACGGCACCCAGCACGCGCTTGCGCGGGCCGCGGATGCCGAGGGCGAGCTTTCCGGGCAGCGCGAAACCGGGCGGGAAGACGCCGGATCGCATCCGGGCGTCGCCGCTCGTGACGGCGGATGCGATCACCCGCACGAGCACCTCGCCGGTGCCCGGCTGCGGCACGGGCACGTCGCGCACCCTCGCCACCTCGGGCGGTCCGTAACGCTCGACGACGACTGCGCGCATCTCGATCTCCCTTACAGCTGTAAGTCCCTGTGGCGCTACGGTAGCCTTACACCCGTAAGAACACAAGCAGGAGGCGACGGATGGCAGCACGCACGCCCCTCACGCGATCCGGCATCGTGGACGCGGCGGTCGCCGTGGCCGACGCGAACGGGCTCGACGGCGTCAGCATGCGCAGCGTCGGCAAGCAGCTCGGCGTCGAGGCGATGAGCCTCTACCACCACATCGAGGGCAAGGAGCAGCTGCTCGACGAGCTCGCCGACTGGGTGTTCGCGCACATCCGCATGCCCTCACCCGAGGCGAGTTGGCGCGACGGCATGGCCGATCGCTCGCGCTCCGCACGCGACGTGCTCTCGGCGCACCCCTGGGGGCTCGCGCTCGTCGAATCGCGGCGCAACCCCGGCCCCATCCTGCTCGCCCACCACAACGCCGTGCTCGGATGCTTCCGACGCGGCGGCTTCAGCGTGCGCCTCGCCGCGCATGCGTTCTCGGTGATCGACTCCTACGTCTACGGCTTCGTGTACACCGAGCAGCGGCTGCCCTTCGAGGCCGACGAACCGGCCGAGGACTTCGCCACCGGGCTCGCCCTCGCCGCAGAGCACTACCCGCACATGGTCGAGATGGTCACCGAGATGATGGTCGGCCAGCACTACGCGTACGGCGACGAGTTCGAGTACGGGCTGGGCCTCATCCTCGACGCCCTCGAATCCCGCCTCGCCGACGAGCAGCGGGCAGCAGCATCGGATCCGCGACTCGCTGTCGACTGAGGCTCGACCCGCGCACACACAGCCCACACACAGACCGCCCGGCGCCAAGCTGCCGGGCGGTCTGCGCTGGGGGCAGTTCCTCGCCGAGGGGGGTCGACGAGGAACATCTCATCGCGAGGGAATCAGCTAGACACGTCTCCGCGCCACGCACCGGTCTCGCGACCTTTGTCTTCGATGAACTTCTTGAAGTTCTCGAGGTCCTTCTTCACAGCGTGCTTCCCAGCACCCACCCAGGAGCCGATCGTCTCGAGGGCACCCTCGGGGTGCCAGTCGATCTGCACCGTGACGCGCGACGACGTATCCGAGAGCTTGTGGAACGTGACGACGCCCGCGTGCTCGGTGTCGCCGCCCGTGCTGTGCCACGCGACGCGCTCGTCGGGGTGCTGCTCGGTGATCTCAGCGTCGAACTCGCGCTCGTGTCCGGCGACCTTCACCTTCCAGTGCAGGTGAGTGTCGTCGATCTGGGTGATCTGCTCGACCTCGTCGAGGAAGTAGGGGAAGGACTCGAACTGAGTCCACTGGTTGTACGCCGTCGTGACGGGCACGTCGACGTCGATGCTCTCGGTGATCTGAGCCATGGGTCTCGGTCTCCTTCGATGAACGGTTGACCTCAAGCCAACGCGGAAGGCCCGGATGCGCCCAGCCCCTTGACACGACCGGCGCGGGCCCGCATGACACGGGGTATGCGATAGCGTGAACTCCGCATCCGACGCGGCCCCCGACGCACCGAAACCTCGAACCGGAGTGAGAATTGCGCCGCACCGCCCGCACCGCCCGCACCGCCACCGTCACCGCCTTGTGTGCCGCGGCCCTGACGCTCGCACCCACCGCCGCCCACGCGGCGAGTGATCCGACGCCCGGGACATACGCGGTCGAGTGGAGCTCGAGCGATCTGCTCAGCGTCGCCGCCGACGGCACGGGGACGGTCGTCGCCGCGAATGCTGGCCCGGTGAGCGTGACCGGTTTCGACGTCGATGAGACGGGCGCGGGATACGCGATCCGCTGGGACTCCGACGCCCTCTACGCCGTCGACATCTCGGGGGCGAGCTCGCAGGCAGCTGCCATCACCGACGGCAGCGCCACGTACACGTTCTGCACCGCACTCGACTACACCGATGGCGTGATCTGGATCGCGTGCAACATCTCCGGAAACCGCTCCGCCGTGGGAACCGTCGACCCCACCACGGGCCTCTTCACCATCACCGCCCTGACCCTCAGCCCGCTCTCGTCACTCGCCACCGATCCGGTCTCCGGCGTGCTCTACGGCTTCGGACACGACGGCTCCGTGCAGTCGATCGTCGGCGCCGACGTCACCGTCGTCGCGGACCCGACGCGCACCTCGATCTGGGCAGCCGACTTCGCTGCCGATGGAACGCTCTGGGTGGCGGTCGGCGCCACGGCGACCCTCACGACCCTCGGCGCGTGGACGCCTGTCGTGATCAACACCGGGCTCGCTGACCAGTTCTACGAGAGCCTCACCGTCGTGAGCGCCCCGGCCGCGCCTGCCGCGCCGACCGCGCCGACCGCACCCGAGCTGGCGTCCACGGGTCTCAACGGAACGGGCGCGTCGATCGCGCTCGGTGCGGCAGCGGTCATCGTCGTCGGCGGTCTGCTGCTCGTCATCCGCCGCCGCGCGGCGCGCTCGCACGACTGAGACGCGCACGCGCGTCAGCGCCGCGTCGACCAGAGCGCCCAGCCGATGAGCACCGGCTGGAAGAACAGCCGCACGAAGCGCTTCTCATCCGTGTCGAGCCCGAACGCATCACGCTGGTGCAGCCACTGGGCGATGTTGCCCGGGAACACCGCGGCGAAGAAGCCCGCCGCGATCCAGCCGATGCCGCGGCGCCAGCGCCGCGGCGCCACGACGAGCGCGGAGCCGAGCGCGACCTCGACGACGCCTGAGGCCACAACGGTCGTGTCGGGATCCAGCGGCACCATCTTGGGCACCTGTGCCTGGAACTCCTGGCGCGCGACGGTGAGGTGCGAGACTCCGGCGAACACGAGCATGCCGCCGAGGGCGACGCGCGAGAGCATGCGGATGACGGTCATACCGCGAGAATCGCATGCGTCAAGCCGGATGCCCAGGGGGTTGCGCGGCGCTCAGTCGCCGGCACCGGCGGCCACCGCACAGGCGCGCGCCGCAGCGGAGAGCCTCATCGACGCCGCCGAGCTGGACTGACCGCCCCAGACAGCGAAACCGCTCCTGTGCATCACCCGGAAACCGGATGACGGCACAGGAGCGGTGTCGCGACAGACGTCAGATCAGAGTGCGGGCGCCTTCGAGAGCAGCGGGCCGCCCCACTTCTCCTCGAGCAGCTGCTCGAGCGCGGCGCCGACCGTGTACAGACGCGCGTCCTCGCGGGCGGGCGCCATGAACTGGATGCCGACCGGCAGGCCGTCCTCATCCGCGAGGCCCGACGGCAGCGAGATGCCGGGCACGCCCGCGAGGTTCGCGGGGATCGTGGTGAGGTCGTTGAGGTACATCGCGAGCGGGTCGTCGACCTTCGAGCCGAGCGGGAACGCGGTCGTCGGCGCGGACGGCGTGGCGAGCACGTCCACCGTCTCGAACGCGGCGTCGAAGTCACGCTGGATGAGCGTGCGCACCTTCTGAGCCGAGCCGTAGTACGCGTCGTAGTAGCCCGCCGAGAGAGCGTAGGTGCCGAGGATGATGCGGCGCTTCACCTCGGGGCCGAAGCCCTGCGCACGCGTGGCCGACATGACATCCTCGACCGTCGACTGACCCTCGGGAGTCACCCGGAGGCCGAAGCGCACCGAGTCGAACTTCGCCAGGTTGCTCGACGCCTCCGCCGGGAGGATCAGGTAGTACGCGGCGATCGCGTACTGGAAGCTCGGGGCGTGCACCTCGACGATCTCGGCGCCCTGCGCCTCGAGCAGTGCGAGCGACTCCTGGAAACGCGCCACGACGCCGGGCTGGAAGCCCTCGCCGCCTGCGAGCTCCGACACGACGCCGACGCGGAGGCCCTTCAGGGCACCCTCGCGACGACCGGCGCGCGCCGCCTCGGCGAACGACGGCCAGGCATCCGGGATCGACGTCGAATCGCGCGGGTCGTGCCCGCCGATGACATCGTGCAGCAGAGCCGCATCGAGCACCGTGCGCGACACCGGGCCGATCTGGTCGAGCGACGACGCGAGCGCGATCGCGCCGTAGCGGGAGACGCCGCCGTACGTGGGCTTCATGCCCACCGAACCCGTGACGGCCGCAGGCTGGCGGATCGAGCCGCCGGTGTCCGAGCCGAGCGCGAGAGGCGCCTCGAACGCCGAGACGGCCGCAGCCGAACCGCCGCCCGAACCGCCGGGGATGCGCGAGAGGTCCCAGGGGTTGTGGGTGTTCCCGTATGCGGAGTGCTCCGTCGAGGAGCCCATCGCGAACTCGTCCATGTTGGTCTTGCCGAGCGGCACGAGCCCCGCAGCGCGCAGCTTCGCCACGACGGTCGCGTCGTACGGCGGAACCCAGCCCTCGAGGATCTTCGAACCGGACGTCGACGGCATATCGAGCGTGCAGAGCACATCCTTGATCGCCACCGGAACACCCGCGAGACCCGAGGCCTCACCCGCGGCGCGCGCGGCGTCGATACGGCCAGCCGTCTCGATCGCGTTCTCGCTCACGTGGAGGAACGCGTGCACCTCGCCGTCGACCTGCGCGATGCGGTCGAGGTGGGCCTGCGTGAGCTCCACGCTCGACACCTCGCGCGCGTCGAGCAGCTCGACGAGCTCGGCGGCGGACTTGCGGATCAGCTCGCTCACTGCTCTTCTCCCAGAATCGAGGTCACCTTGAAGAAATCGCCGTCGCGTTCGGGGGCACCCGCGAGCGCCTCATCCGGCGTCAGCGTCTGGCCGACGACATCCGGGCGCAGCACCGTGCCGAGGGCGATCGGGTGGCTCGTCGCGGGGACGTCGGGGGTCGCGACCGAGCGGACGGTGGCGACAGCATCGACGATCTGGCCGAGTTCGCCCGTCAGGCGCTCCACCTCCTCGTCGGTGAGTCCGATGCGAGCAAGGTGCGCGAGGTGGCGCACGACTTCCGGGGTGATCTCAGACACGCCTCCATCCTACGAGTCGCGGAGGCTCACCCGATTCAGATGGTGCTGCGATGCAGTCGCTTGACGGGCTTCGCGGCCGCGTCGCCCGCAGAGCGGTCGGCGGCGGTGGCGTAGTCGCCCGCCCCGATCGAGATGAGCGCGAGGTTGCGCAGCGAGCTGCCGCCGCGCGCGAAGTAGTCGTTATGGCTCATCGCCCCACCGAGCGCCCTGCCCGTCACCGGATCGACGCCGGGCGCCACCGAGAAGCGCTTCGCCCCGTAGGACGGCGACAGCGGCTGGCTGCCGAACACCCCCGAGGCCGGAATCGGATCCCAATCCGCGGCGCCCACCCACACGTTGCCGTTCGGCACGTGCAGGGCGTCGACGGATCGCGCTGTGCTTCCCGGCGACCCCACGAGCGCCAGCGCATCCACCCACACGTCGTCCTCCTCAAGCGACAGCAGCGCCGCCGTCGAGCCGTACGAGTGGGCGAGGATGCTGATGTACGGCTGGTCGTCGCCGCGCTCCGCACGCAGGCCACGCAGCGACGCCGAGAGTGCGTCGCGCCCCTCACGGGCGAGTTCCATGGATGCCACATTCAGCAGGCTCGGCGTCTGATACCCGATCCACGCGATGGCGGCGACCCTCGGCTGCTCCTCGGGCCGCAGCTCGTCGAGCCACGACTGCTGAGCGTCGACGAGGTCGGCGGCCGTCTCGGTCCACGCGACGATCTGCGCATCGACCCCGAAGAACATGCCGGGCACCAGATACGAGACGTAGTCGGCCGTCGCGACATCGCCTACCGAGATGACCGCGCGCCCCTCGCCTTCCGTGTCGAGCGCGATGAGACGCCGGGCGGTGCCGTCATCGGCAGCGAGGGCCTGCGCCACCTGCTCGAGCATGTGCTCCTGCGCCGCCAGCGCGGCGCGCTCGGCTCGCCCGGCGCGCCCATCGAGTCGCTCCTCGATCGCGTCGACCGTGCGTTCGAGCACACCGCGATTGGCGATGTCGCGGATCACCAGCGGCACACCCTCGAGGTTGCCCACCACCTGCGGCGCGGCCGAGAGCAGGGCGCTGCGCGTGCGCGCGGGTGCGACACCCCACCAATCGGCGACTGCCGTCGCCGTCGGCGGTCGCGTGGAGAGCTCCGCCATGATCGCCGGGTTGCTTCCGATGATCGACACCGCATCCGTGCGGCTCAGCTCGGTGAGCCGGTCGAGGAACGCCACTCCACGCAGAGTCTCCATGGGTGCGGTCGACCCGCCGAGGTCGGGCGAACGCCCCACCTCCAGCGCGGGAGCCGACGTCACCGGGGCCTCCGCGACCACCGCATAAGCGGCGCTCGCGGGCATGCCTGACAGCCCGGTGACAACCACCGGGCTCATGACCATAAGGGCGATCCCTAACAGCTGTTTGCCTTCCCCGCGACGCACAGCATTCGTGAGCCGCCAGTCTAGGGACGCACGACTCCTGTCAGGAAAGGATAGACGGACCGTTCTGCAGGAAGCGAGAGAAATCATCCGCTTCGATCACCGGAATGCCCAGGTCAGCGGCCTTGGTGGCCTTCGAACCCGCTCCAGGACCGACGACCACGTAATCCGTCTTCTTGCTCACACTCGACGCCGGCTTGCCTCCCGCGGCGATCACCGCCTCCTGTGCGCCGTCGCGGGAATGCTCGGGCATGGCGCCCGTGACCACGATCGTGAGACCCGACAGCGGGCCGTCGACCGCCTGCTGGCTTCCCGGGCCATCGTGGCCCGGCGTCTTCCACTGCACGCCCGCACTGCCCCAGCGGTCGACGATCTCGCGGTGCCAGTCCACCTCGAACCACTCGATGAGCGAATCGGCGATGATGCCGCCCACCCCATCGACCGCAGCGAGTTCGTCGCGGCTCGCCTCACGGATGAGCTCCAGGTCACCGAACCACTCGGCGAGCGCACGCGCCGCGACCGGCCCCACATGGCGGATGTTGAGCGACACCAGCAGGCGCCACAGCTCCTTCGTCTTCGCCTTCTCCAGCTCGGCGATGAGCGTGTGCGCGACCTTCGACGGCTCGCCCGACTTCACCCGGAACGGGGTGCGCCGCGGCAGGCTCCCATCCTCGGCGTACTTCGGCTCGCCCGTCTCAGCGTCGCGCACCACCACCTCGATGGGCACGAGGTCGTCGAGTGTGAGCTCGAAGAGCCCCGCCTCCGTCTCGAGCGGCGCCGGGCGCGGCACCTCCGGCTGGGTGAGTGCGGCCGCCCCCACCTCGCCGAGCCCCTCGATGTCGAGCGCGCCGCGGGAACCGATGTGCTCCACGCGCCCCCGAACCTGAGCGGGGCAGGCCCGCTGGTTCGGGCAGCGCAGATCGATGTCGCCCTCCTTCGCGGGCGCGAGCTCGGCGCCGCACTCGGGGCACTCCTTCGGCATCACGAACTCGCGCTCGGATCCGTCGCGCAGCTCGACGACCGGACCGAGAACCTCGGGGATCACGTCGCCGGCCTTGCGCAGCACGACGGTGTCGCCGATGAGCACGCCCTTCGCCTTCACCACCTCCTGGTTGTGGAGGGTGGCCTGACGCACCGTCGAACCCGAGACGTGCGCGGGGGCCATCACCGCGTACGGGGTGGCGCGGCCGGTGCGACCCACCGAGACGACGATGTCGAGCAGCTTCGTCTGCACCTGCTCGGGCGGGTACTTGTAGGCGATCGCCCACCGCGGGGCGCGGCTCGTGGCACCCAGCTCATCGTGAAGGGCGAGTTCGTCGACCTTCACCACGATGCCATCGATCTCGTGCTCGACGTCATGCCGGTGCTCGCCGTAGTGCCCCACGAACTCCAGCACGCCCTCGACGTCGTCCTTCACCCGCACATACGGTGACGTCGGAAGACCCCACGAGGCGAGCAGCTCGTACACCTCGCTCTGCGCCGCGACGGGAGGCTCGGGCCACGCGCCGATGCCGTGCACGTACAGGCGAAGCGAGCCGATGCGCGCGAGCGCCGCCTCGAGCTCCGGGCCGTCCTTCTTGTCGAGCTGCTGACGCAGACCACCGGATGCGGCGTTGCGCGGGTTGGCGAACGCCGGGAAGCGGCGGGCAGCGGATGCGCGCGCCTTCTCGTCGTCGCGGCCCTTCGCGACCGCCTCCAGGTACACGCGCTCGCGCAGCTCCGCCTGCAGCACGTTGAGCTCCTCGAATGCCTTCACGGGGATGAACACCTCGCCACGCACCTCGACGAGCTCCGGGTGCCCGGATCCGGCGAGACGCTCGGGGATGTCGGCCAGGCGCAGCGCATTCTCGGTGACGATCTCGCCCACGCGTCCGTCGCCGCGGGTCGCCGCGCTCGTGAGCACGCCGCGCTCGTAGCGCAGGTTGATCGCGAGACCGTCGATCTTCAGCTCGGTGAGCCAGCGCACCGGGCGCCCCGCCGCCGCCGCGGTCTTGACGCACCAGTCGCGCAGCTCGTCGGCCGAGAACACGTTGTCGAGGCTCAGCATCCGCTCGGCGTGCTCGATCGTGGCGAGCCCCGCTGCTTCGATGCCGCTGCCGACCGTCTGGGTGGGCGAATCCTGGCTCTGCAGCTCGGGGAAGAGCCGCTCGAGCTCTTCGAGGCGGTGGATGAGGGAGTCGTACTCGGCGTCGTCGATGATCGTCGTGTCGCGCTCGTAGTACGCCTCGCGCGCCTCGAGGATGCGCGTCGTCAGCTGCTCGGCTTCGGCGTGTGCCTGCTGCAGGCTGCTGCTCGTCGTGTCGGGAACGGGGTCGATCTCATCCGCGGGGGCCACGGCTTCAGCCTACGGCCGACGTCCGACCTCTCGGCAGGGGTTGCGCGCCCCGCGGCACGGCGCGCTGCTCGCGAAGAGCGGCTCGCGCCCCATCCGCTGCGCTCCACCCGGGGAGGGGTCGCAAATGACCGCCGACACGCCGGGCGAGCCGCAATTTGCGACCCCTCCCCGAAGCCACTCGAACGCCCGCGCCGCCAGGATGCGGCGGCAGCTCGCGGTAGGGGCGAGTCAGGAGGCGGCGACCGGCACGGCCGAGACGGTGCGGTCGATCGTGCACTGCCCCATGACCCGCGTGCCGACATAGACGACCGCCGTCTGGCCGGGCGCGACGCCCTCGAGCGGCGCATCGACACGCACCACGAGCTCGCCGCCGGTCACCTGCGCGAACGCGGGAACAGGGTCGCCGTGCGCCCGCACCTGCACGTCGCACGCGAAGCCGGCCTCGGCGTCCGCGGGTGCGGCCCCGGCCCACGTGAAGCGGGAACCGGCGAGCTCGGCGATCGCGAGTGCCTCCTTGGGGCCGACGACCACCTCGTTCGTCTTCGGGCGCACCTCGAGCACGAACCGCGGTCGTCCGTCCGGCGCGGGGTAGCCGATGTTGAGCCCCTTGCGCTGCCCCACGGTGAACGCAGCGGCACCCGGATGCGTGCCGAGCACGTTGCCCTCGCGATCCAGGATGTCCCCCTGCTCGGCTCCCACCTTCTCGGCGAGCCAGCCGCGGGTGTCGCCGTCGGGGATGAAGCAGATGTCGTGGCTGTCGGGCTTGTTCGCGACGGTGAGGCCGCGTGCCTCCGCCTCGGCGCGCACTTCAGCCTTGGAGGGGGTCGCTCCGAGGGGGAACCACGCGTGCGCAAGCTGCTCGGCGGTCAGCACGCCGAGCACATACGACTGGTCCTTCGCCCATGCGGCCGCACGGTGCAGCTCGGGGCCGTCGGCGCCGTCGCGCACCTCCGCGTAGTGACCGGTGACTACGGCGTCGAAGCCGAGCGCGAGCGCCTTGTCGAGCAGGGCCGCGAACTTGATCCGCTCATTGCAGCGCATGCACGGATTCGGGGTGCGGCCGGCGGCGTACTCGCTGATGAAGTCGTCGATGACGTCCTCGCGGAAGCGCTCCGAGAAATCCCACACGTAGAACGGGATGCCGAGCTTCGCGGCGGCGCGACGCGCATCCATCGAGTCCTCGATCGTGCAGCAGCCGCGGGATCCGGTGCGCAGGGTGCCGGGCATGCGCGAGAGCGCGAGATGCACGCCCACGACCTCGTGGCCCGCCTCGACGGCGCGCGCGGCCGCCACGGCACTGTCGACGCCGCCGCTCATCGCCGCGAGAACCTTCACCGCACCAGGGTACGCGCACCCGCCTGTGCGCCGCCCGACCCGGCACCGCACCATCTCGGGAGGAGAAGACGCGTCAGCCCGCGGCGGCGCGGGCGCCCGCGACGGCGGCGGGGATGGCGGCGAGGAACGCGTCGACGTCGGCATCGGCGGTGTCATGGCCGAGGGTGATGCGCAGGGCACCGCGCGCCTCGCGCTCGGGCACCCCCATCGCGAGCAGCACGTGCGAGAGCTCGGCGACGCCCGCCTGGCATGCCGAACCGGTCGACACGGCGACTCCGGATGCGTCGAGCAGGTAGAGAAGCGCGTCGCCGTCGGCGCCCGCGAAGGTGAAGTGGGCGTTGCCGGCGACGCGCCCCGAAGACTCGGGGTCGCCGCGCAGCACGGCGCCCTCGACGGTCGAGAGCACTCCGGCCACGAGTCGGTCGCGCAGTGCTGCCACGCGCGTGAGCGGCAACGCGTCGACGGCGCGCGTCGCCGCCGCGCCGAACGCGAGCGCGCCCGCGGCATCCTGGGTTCCCGATCGGCCTCGCTGCTGGTCGCCGCCGTGCAGCAGCGGCTCCACGCGGGCGGTGCGGGCGAGTGCGAGGGCGCCGATCCCGACAGGCCCGCCGATCTTGTGCGCCGACACCGATACGGCCTCCGCCCCCACCGCGTGCACGTCGATCGGCAGCTGCCCGTAGGCGGCGACCGCGTCGAGATGCACCGGCACACCGTACGCATGCGCGAGTTCGACGATCCGCTCGACCGGCTGGACGGTGCCGACCTCGTTGCTCGCCCACAGCGCCGTCACGAGAGCCACGTCGTCACCGCCCTGCGCGAGCGCCGCGGCGAGCGCGTCGAGGCGGATGCGGCCGAGCTCGTCGAGTTCGATCCAGTCGATGGTGGCGCCCTCGTGGCGCGCGAGCCACTCGACGGCGTCGATGGTGGCGTGGTGCTCCCCGAGCGGCACGATGATGCGGGTCCGCGGCGCGCGCGCCCAGTACAGCCCCTTGATGCCGAGGTTGACGGATTCGGTTCCGCCGCTCGTGAGAACGACCTCGACGTCGTCGACGCCGAGCGATGCGGCGACGGCGGAGCGCCCCGTCTCGAGCATCTCGCGCGCGGTCTGGCCTGCTCCGTGGATGGATGCCGGGTTGCCGACGACGCGGAGCGCGCCGGTGTACACCTCGAGCACCTCGGGCGGCATCGGCGAGGTGGCTGCGTGGTCCAGATAGACCGTCATGCTCACCTCCGCAAGGCCGATCCGCGCGTTACAGGATCGTCACGCGCACCACCTAAC
The DNA here is from genome assembly GCF_011751865.2 of Salinibacterium sp. ZJ70. Taxonomy (GTDB): domain Bacteria; phylum Actinomycetota; class Actinomycetes; order Actinomycetales; family Microbacteriaceae; genus Homoserinibacter. The sequence continues at coordinate 1,926,517 of NZ_CP061770.1, forward strand.
CTAGACGGCATGCCTGACGCCGACCCGCTGTCTCACCTCGGCGTTCGCCACACGGATGCTGGCGGCGAGCTCCGCGTATGGAGCGCCCACGCCACCGCGATCGATCTGTGCATCTTCGATGCGCGCGACTCCGCCTGGGTGGCGGAGCGCGTCCCGCTGACGCGCGGCGAGGGCGACGTGTGGAGCGTGACCTCCGCCGCCCTCACCGCGGGCACCTCGTACGCCCTGAGCGTCGATGGCCCTGACGGCCCGACGCACGCGTTCGACGCGGACCGCTACCTGCTCGACCCGTACTCGCGCGGTCTCGCCCGCACGTCCGACGGCGGCTGGCGCAGCTACGTGCAGGATGAGGAGTTCGACTGGGAGGGCGTCGCGAAACCGCAGACGCCTCTCGATCACACGGTCATCTACGAGGCGCACGTGAAGGGGCTCACGAAGCTCAACCCCGATCTGCCCGAGGAGGTGCGCGGCACCTATGCCGGCCTCGCGCATCCGTCGACGATCGCGTATCTGAAGGATCTGGGGGTCACGGCGGTCGAGCTGCTGCCGGTGCACCAGTTCGTCTCGGAGCAGCGTCTCACCAAGATGGGGCTCGTCAACTACTGGGGCTACAACACCCTGCATTTCTTCACGCCGCACACCGCCTATGCGACGCACGCGGCGCAGGTGGGCGGATCGGGTGCGGTGCTGCGCGAGTTCAAGTCGATGGTGAAGGCGCTCCACGCGGCGGGCCTCGAGGTGCTCCTCGATGTCGTCTACAACCACACCTCCGAGGAGGGCAGGCTCGGCCCGACGACCTCGTTCCGCGGCATCGACAACGCCTCGTACTACCGCCAGGATGCCGCGGGTGCCTACATCGACACCACCGGATGCGGCAACGCGCTCGACTTCTCGCGCGAGGTGACGCAGCGGCTCGTCATGGATTCGCTGCGCTACTGGGCGAACGAGGTGCAGATCGATGGATTCCGCTTCGACCTCGCCGCGACCCTCGGGCGCGACGAGAACGTGGAGTTCCAGCGCGAGCATCCGCTGCTGAGGGCGATCCTCGACGATCCGGCGCTCGAGGGCGTGAAGAAGATCTCCGAACCGTGGGATGTCGGCATGGGCGGCTGGCAGGTGGGCAACTTCCCGGACGGCTGGTCGGAGTGGAACGACGGATACCGCGACCGGATGCGCAACTTCTGGCTGCGCGACGTCGCCGACTTCCGTGAGACGGGGCGCGCATCCGAGGGCATCGGCTCACTCGCTCGGCGCCTCGCCGGCTCCAACCACGTGTTCGCGATCGAGCGCGGTCCGCTCGCGAGCGTCAACTTCGTGACCGCGCACGACGGCTTCACGGCGCGGGATCTCGTGAGCTACGACGAGAAGCACAATCTCGGCAACGGCGAGGACAACCGCGACGGATCCAGCGACAACAAGTCGTGGAACCACGGGGTCGAGGGTCCCACAGATGACGAGGAGATCAAGACGCGCCGCCGCAAGTCGGTGCGCAATCTGCTCGGCACGCTGCTGCTGTCGGCGGGTGTTCCGATGCTCACCGCGGGCGATGAGTTCGGCCGCACCCAGCGCGGCAACAACAACGCGTACTGCCACGATTCGGAGCTCACCTGGCTCAGCTGGGACCGGCAGGAGTGGCAGGAGGACCTGCTCGCGGTGGTGAAGACACTCACCCAGCTGCGTCGCGAGAACCCGGCGCTGCGTCCGGTGCGCTTCGGACGCTTCGGTGAGATGACCCCGTCGGCGAGCCAGATGGACTGGTACAACAAGGCCGGCGAGACGATGTCGATCGAGGACTGGGACTCCCCCGAGCAGCGCACGCTGCAGTACCTCGCCGCGTCGACGCCCGAGTTCGAGGAGTTCAACCGCATCCTGCTGGTCGTGCACGGTCTCGACACCGAGGTGATGGTGACGCTGCCGTCGCATGAGGGTGTCGAGCAGTACACGCTGCTGTGGGACTCGGGCCACGACGACATCTCCGAGGTCGAAGGCGTGCACCATCCGGGTGAGCAGCTCGTGATGGCTCCCTCGTCGATGCTGCTGTTCCGGGCCACCTGATATGGCGGGTGGGACTCCGGCGACGGTCGCGCTCACGGCCGCAGGCATCCGCTTCACCGAGCACGCGTACACGCACGACCCGGCGAACCGCGACTTCGGCATGGAGGCGGCGACAGCTCTTGGCCTCGACCCGGATCAGGTGTTCAAGACCCTTCTCGCGGATGTCGACGGGCGTCTCGTCGTGGGCATCGTGCCGGTCACCTCGAAGCTCGATCTGAAGGCGCTCGCATCCGCAGCGGGCGGCAAGAAGGCGGTCATGGCGGATCCGTCGGTCGCCGAACGCAAGACGGGCTACATCGTGGGCGGGATCAGCCCCATCGGGCAGAAGAACCGGCATGTGACGGTGCTCGACGAGACGGCGGAGCTGTGGGATGTGGTCTACGTCTCGGGCGGTCGGCGCGGCTTCGACATCGGCATCGCTCCCGCGGATCTCGTGTCCGTCACGGATGCCGTGGTCGCCGACATCGCCCGCTGACGAGACCTATTCGGGCTGTGCGTTCGCGACGGTCCGACGCGGCTCGGTGCCGAGGCTCGCGACCACCCCGATGACGGCGAGCGCCAGGGGCACCATGAGCGCGCCCCGCAGCCCCACCTCTTCGCCGATGACGCCCAGCACGGGTGGCCCGACGAGGAACGCGACGTAGCCGGCGGTCGCGGCGAGCGCGATCCGCCGAGCCGGCTCCGGCCCGGATGCTCCCGCCGCCGACAGCGCGACGGGGAATCCGAGCGAAGCGCCGAGCCCCCACAGCACGATCGCCGCGACGGCGACGGCCTGCGACTCGGTGAACGAGACGACGGCGATGCCCACGACGGCGCTCACGGCGCTCACCGCGAGCATCGCGGGACGACCGAATCGGTCGACGAGCGGCCCGCCCGCGAAACGTCCGATCGTCATCGCGCCCGCGAACACCGCGAACACGGCAGAACCCCAGCCCTCGTCGAAGCCGAAGTCGTCGACCATGAGAAGCGGGATCCAGTCGTTGGCGCTGCCTTCGGCGAGCGCCATCGCGAGGATGACGACCCCGATGAGCAGCAGGCGCGGGTCACGCCAGAGCTCCCGCCCGGATCCGGAGGCGCGGACCTGGCCGCGCTCGGAACGGCCCACTCCCGAGGGGAGGGCGCGCACCGCGGGCACGGTGATCGCGAGCGCCACCATGGCCACGATCAGCAGGTGCCACAGCACCGGGAAGTCGATGGATGCGAACACGATCCCCGCGACGGCACCCGCGGTGGTGCCGAGGCTGAAGCAGCCGTGCAGGAGCGGCAGGAAGGTGCGGCCCATGATCCGCTCCACCTCACCGCCTTCGACGTTCATCGCCACTTCGGCGGCGCCCATGCCCGCCCCGAAGATCGCGAGTCCCACGATCGTGAGCGGCATCGAGCCGAGGTGCGTTCCGAGACCGATGACCACCATGCTCACGACGACGCCGAAGGCTCCCGCCGTGATGATGGGGCGGGTGCCGAAGCGCGCGACGAGGGCACCCGAGGAGAGGATGCCGACCATCGAGCCTCCGGAGAGCCCGAACAGCACGAGCCCCATCTCCGCGAGCGAGGCCCCGAGCGCGTCGCGGATGGCTGGCGTGCGCGTCACCCAGGAGGCGATGGCTGCGCCGGGCGCGAAGTAGAGCCCGATGAGGGCGAGCCGTCGTGCGCTCGTCGACGACGTCAGGTCAGCGCGGCTCACGAGGCGGTCGCGACGAGGCCGAGCTCGGCACGGGCCGTCAGCAGCTCATGTCGCGGGATGACGCGCACCGTGTAGCCGAAGCCTCCGGGGCGGTGGAGGCTGACGGAGCCGGAGTAGACGGCGGGGCGTCCGAGGTCATGGCTCTCGAGCGTCAGCGGCACGACCTCGACATCGCTCAGGTCGTCACCTCCGCGCGGGCGGCCGTGAACGAGCTCCACCGCGACGTCGTCCGAGCTGAGCTCGCCGAGCTCCACATAGGCGCGCACGCGCAGCTCCTCCCCCACGTGCGGCGAGGAGTCGACGCCACCCGATTCGACATGAGACACGTGCACGTCGGGCCACGCACGACGCACGTGGTCGATCCACGCGGCGAGCGCGCGGGCAGGGGCGGCGTCATCCGCGGTCACTCGGCGCTCGGATCGCGCAGCCGGCACGTAGAGGTTCTCCACGTACTCGCGCACCATGCGGTCCGCTGACAGCTCGGGCGACAGCGTCGTGAGGGTGTGGCGGATGTCGGCGATCCACTCCGTCGGCACCCCGTCGACCCCGCGGTCGTAGAACCGGGGCGCGATCTGGTGCTCGATGAGGTCGTACATCGCGGCCGCTTCGAGAGCGTCGCGCTCGTCCGAGTCGCCCGCGGAGTCAGCCGTCGGAATCGCCCACCCGTTGTGTCCGTCGTAGTGCTCGTCCCACCATCCGTCGAGGATCGACAGGTTGAGGCTGCCATTGAGGGCCGCTTTCATGCCCGACGTGCCGCACGCTTCGAAGGGTCGCAGGGGGTTGTTGAGCCAGACGTCGCAGCCGGGGTACAGCACGTGCGCCATGCCGATGTCGTAGTCGGGCAGGAACACGATGCGCTCGCGCACGGCCGGGTCGGCCGAGAATTCGACGAGCAGCTGGATGAGACGCTTGCCGCCGTCGTCGGCCGGATGCGACTTGCCTGCGATCACGAGCTGCACGGGGCGCTCAGGGTCGGTGAGCAGACGCTTCAGCCGCTCGGGGTCGTGAAGCATGAGGGTCAGGCGCTTGTAGGTGGGAACGCGGCGAGCGAACCCGATCGTGAGCACGTCGGGCGAGAGCAGCTCCGCGTACCAGGGCGGCACGGCCGTGCCGGCGTTCTGCTCGGCCCAGGCGGCCGACACGCGGCGGCGCGCGTCGTGCACGAGCTGCTCGCGCAGCCGGCCGCGCAGCTGCCACAGCTCCGTGTCGCTCACGGCGTCGCTCGTCCAGTCGCAGCGCGTGGCATCCGCGGTGCCGAAGCGCTGCTCGGCGAGCGCGATCACCTGACGGTCGGTCCAGGTGGCCGGGTGCACGCCGTTGGTGATGGATCCGATGGGCACCTCGTCGGCGTCGAAGCCGGGCCAGAGCGACGCGAACATGTGGCGGCTCACGTCGCCGTGCAGTCGCGAGACGCCGTTGGCGCGCTGCGCGAGCCGCAGCCCCATGACGGCCATGTTGAACCGGCCGGGGTCGCCGCCTTCGTAGTCCTCTGCGCCGAGGGCGAGCACATCCGCGACGTCCACCCCAGGCAGAAGGTCGGTCGAGAAGTAGCGCTCGATGAGTCCCATGTCGAAGCGGTCGATGCCCGCGGCCACCGGGGTGTGGGTCGTGAAGACGGTGCCGGCGCGCACGATCTGCAGGGCTGCGGAGAACGGCACCCCCTCCCCCACGAGTTCGCGGATGCGCTCGAGACCGAGGAAGCCCGCGTGGCCCTCATTGGTGTGGAACACCTCGGGCTCCGGCACACCGGTGAGCTGTGCGAATCGGGCGATGGCACGCACGCCTCCGATGCCCAGAAGCAGCTCCTGCAGCAGCCGGTGCTCGCCGCCGCCCCCGTAGAGGCGGTCGGTGACCGAACGGAGGTCGTCGGTGTTCTCGGGGATGTCGGTGTCGAGCAGCAGGAGGGGCACGCGGCCCACATCCAGCTTCCAGACGCGTGCCGAGAGCGCTCGCCCATCGGGCAGCGCGAGCACGATGCGCACGGCGACACCATCCGGCCCGCGCAGCACGCTCATCGGAAGACCGTCGGGGTCGAGCACCGGGTAGCTCTCCTGCTGCCAGCCGTCGCGCGAGATCGACTGCCGGAAGTAGCCGGCGCGGTAGAACAGGCCGACCGCGATGATCGGCACACCGAGGTCCGAGGCCGATTTGATGTGGTCACCCGCGAGGATCCCGAGGCCGCCGGAGTACTGCGGCAGCGCGTCGGCGATGCCGTACTCGGGCGAGAAGTAGCCGATCGTGCGGGGCGCGTCGCCGCCGAGCGTCTGGTACCAGCGCGGCTCCGCCATGTACGCCCGCAGCTCGTCCCGCAGCGCGGTCGCGCGCGCCACGAACTCCGCATCTCCCGCAAGCTCCTCGAGCCGCTGCGGCGAGACCTCGCCCTGCATCCGGTACGGGTCGCCATCGAGCTCGACCCACAGCTCCGGATCGATGTCGCGGAACAGGGCGATGGTGGGCTGGTGCCATGACCAGCGCAGGTTCGCCGCGAGCTCTTCGAGGGGCGCGAGCGCCTCGGGAAGCACGGTGCGCACGGTGAAACGTCGAATGGCCTTCACAGGCACAACACTATGCGTGCGAGGTGCATGGGCTCATCGCAGAAGCAGCGGAGGCGCGTCGGCGCCCCCAGCGAGTCGTGTCGCCTCTGCGCGTCAACAGCGCGGACCCGTCACCCGGCACTGACAGCCTGGCGCACCCCGAAAGTGGAGGACCCGGAGCTGTCCCCCTCGGCCTCTGCGCAGGGAGGCGCTAGCGTCGAACCGTGCACACGGATCAACCCCTCGAGACGGTGGTGCCTGCGGCCCGCGTCGGCCGCATCCCCATCCGACACCTCGCGCCGCAGCAGCCCGAGAACCGCTGGCCTGCGAAGGCCTACGAATCGGAGGTGGTGCCGTTCGAGGCGACCGTCTTCCGCGAGGGCCACGATCTGCTCGGAGCGGAGGTCGTCCTGACCCAGCCCGATGGCACCGAGGCGATACTCCCCATGCGCCTGCGGGGAGCGGGCACCGATCGCTGGCGCGCCGAGCACCAGATGACGATGATCGGTCGGCACCGTTTCCGGGTTCGCGCGTACACCGACGACTGGGCTACGTGGCTGCACGCCGCCCAGATCAAGCTCGCTGCCGGCGACGACCCCGATCTCGTGTTCGCCGCAGGCGCCGAGCTCCTCGATCGTGTGCCCGGCAAGATCGCCGCTGACGCGCGCACCGCCTTCGCCGAGCGCACACGCCCCGCCGCCGACCGCCTCAAGGTGGCGCTCGACCGTCGCCTCACGGCGCAGATCGCGCGGCACCCGCTGCGATCGCTCGTGACCGAATCCGAGACACTCGATCTCGTCGTGCAGAGGCGCCGCGCCGCGGTGGGCAACTGGTACGAGTTCTTCCCGCGCTCCGAAGGAGCCGTCCGCCACCCCGACGGCACCTGGACCTCGGGCACGTTCCGCACCGCCGCCACGCGACTCCCGGCCGTCGCCGCGATGGGCTTCGACGTGCTCTACCTGCCGCCCATCCACCCCATCGGCACCACGTTCCGCAAGGGCCCCAACAACTCCACCGTCGCCGGCCCCGGCGATCCTGGCAGCCCCTGGGCCATCGGCTCCGCCGCGGGCGGCCACGACGCCATCCACCCCGACCTCGGCACCGAGAAGGACTTCGCCCACTTCGTGGCACAGGCCCAGAAGCACGGCATCGAGATCGCCCTCGACCTGGCCCTGCAGTGCTCCCCCGACCACCCGTGGGTCACCGAGCATCCCGAATGGTTCACGCACCGGCCTGACGGCACGATCGCCTACGCCGAGAACCCGCCCAAGAAGTACCAGGACATCTATCCGATCAACTTCGACAACGACCCCGCGGGGCTGCGCGCCGAAGTGCTGCGCATCGTCGAACTGTGGATCAGCCGCGGCGTGCGCATCTTCCGCGTCGACAACCCTCACACCAAGCCTCTCGACTTCTGGGAGTGGCTGCTCGCCGTCGTCGCCGACCGGCATCCGGACGTCGTGTTCCTCGCCGAGGCGTTCACACGTCCGGCGATGATGTTCTCGCTCGCGGGCGTCGGATTCCACCAGTCGTACTCGTACTTCACCTGGCGCAACACCAAGGAGGAGCTCGAGGAGTTCCTCGCCGGGATCGCCGGCGAGAGCGCCGACTACTTCCGGCCGAACCTGTTCGTGAACACGCCCGACATCCTCACCGAGTACCTGCAGTTCGGGGGCCATGCGGCGTACAAGGTGCGCGCGGCGCTCGCGGCGACGGGCTCGCCCAGCTGGGGCGTCTATGCGGGCTACGAGCTCTTCGAGGATGTCGCGCGCCCCGGATCCGAGGAGAACATCGACAACGAGAAGTACGAGTACAAGCAGCGCGACTGGGCCGCGGCGGAGGCGTCGGGCAGCAGCCTCGCCCCCTACCTCACGATGCTCAACCGCGTGCGCGCCGAACACCCCGCGCTCGCGCAGCTGCGGGGTCTGCGCATCCATTGGAGCGACGACGACGCGATCCTCGTGTACTCCCGTCACCTCGACGGCGCCTTCACCGGCACAGGACGCCCCGACACGATCATCGTCGTCGCGAACCTCGACCCGCACTCGGTGCGCGAGACGACGGTGCACCTGGATCTCGACGCGCTCGGCATCGCTCCGGGGTCGACGTTCACCGTGCGCGACCTCGTCACGGGAGCCATGTGGACGTGGGGCGAACACGACTATGTGCGGCTCGATGCCTTCGTCGAGCCCGTGCACATCCTCTCCGTCGACCGCACGAAGGGACACTGAGATGAGCCCGAGCGCCGCCCTGCCCCTCCTCGACGCGGAGCTCGTGCTGAGCCTCGTCGAGGGCCGCCACCCGAACCCCCACGAATGGCTCGGGCAGCACCGGATCGGTGACGCCTGGGTGATCCGCGCGGTGCGCCCGCTGGCCGAGTCGGTCGTCGCCGTGCGCGCGGACGGCACGGAGGTGCCGCTCGCACATGTGGCGCATGGGCTCTGGCAGGGTGTCGCGCCGGATGCGCAGGCGTACGACATCGTCGCGCGCTACGCGGACGCTCCCGACTGGCGAACCGGCGATCCGTACCGCTTCGGACCGTCCATCGGCGAGGTCGACCTGTTCCTGTGGGGCGAGGGGCGCCATGAGCAGCTCTGGAAGGTCTTCGGCGCGCATGTGAAGACCCACGAGAGCACCCCCGGAACGGGATTCGTCGTGTGGGCGCCGCACGCGCGCGCCGTCCGCGTCGTGGGCGACGTCAACGGCTGGAACGGCGCGGGGCACGCGATGCGCCGCCTCACCGACACGGGCGTGTGGGAGCTCTTCGTGCCGGGCCTCGGCGCCGGCAGCATCTACAAGTTCGAGATCCTCACAGCCCAAGGAGAGTGGGCGACGCGTGCGGATCCGATGGCGCGCTTCACCGAGATTCCCCCGCAGACCGGGTCCGTGATCGGCGAGACCACCTACGTGTGGAATGACGCGACATGGATGACAGACCGCGGCGAACGCGACCCGCACCAGCAGGCGATGAGCGTCTACGAGCTGCACCTGGGCTCCTGGAAGCCGGGACTCTCGTACCGGGACGCGGCGGATGAGCTCATCGCCTACGTCACCGAGCTCGGGTTCACCCACGTGGAGTTCATGCCGCTCGCCGAGCACCCCTACGGAGGTTCGTGGGGCTACCAGGTGACGGGCTACTACGCACCCACGAGCCGCTTCGGGCATCCTGATGACCTCCGCTACCTCATCGACCGCCTCCACCAGGCGGGCATCGGCGTGATCATGGACTGGGTTCCCGCCCACTTCCCGAAGGATGAGTGGGCGCTCGCGCGCTTCGACGGCGAACCGCTCTACGAGTACGCGGATCCGCGCGTGGGCGAACACCCCGACTGGGGCACGCTCGTGTTCGACTTCGGCGACTCGCAGGTGCGCAACTTCCTCGTCGCGAACGCCCTGTACTGGCTCGAGGAGTTCCACATCGATGGTCTCCGCGTGGACGCCGTCGCGAGCATGCTGTACCGCGACTACTCCCGCAAGGCGGGCGAATGGGTGCCCAATGTGCACGGCGGGCGGGAGAACCTCGAGGCCATCTCGTTCCTCCAGGAAGTCAACGCGACCGCCTACAAGCGCAACCGCGGGATCGTGATGATCGCCGAGGAATCGACGTCGTTCCCCGGCGTCACCGCCCCCACCGACAGAGCGGGCCTCGGCTTCGGGCTCAAGTGGAACATGGGGTGGATGCACGACAGCCTGCAGTACATCCAGCAGGATCCGATGTGGCGCGGCGACCACCACGGCGAGATCACCTTCTCGTTCGTCTACGCCTTCAGCGAGGCGTTCCTGCTGCCCATCAGCCACGACGAGGTGGTGCACGGCAAGGGCTCGCTGCTGGGAAAGATGCCGGGCGATCACTGGCAGAAGCTCGCGAACGTGCGCGCCTACCTGTCGTTCATGTGGGCGCACCCCGGCAAGCAGCTGCTCTTCATGGGCTCCGAGTTCGCTCAGCCATCCGAATGGTCGGAGGCGCGCGGGCTCGACTGGGCGATGAGCGAGAAGCCCGCCCACCAGGGCATCAGCCGACTCGTCACGCAGCTGAATCGCGTGTATCGCGAGACACCGGCGCTGTGGGAGCTCGATGCGGACCCGTCCGGCTTCGAGCTGCTGGAGAGCGATCCCGGGGCGAACGTCGTCGCCATCCTGCGCCGCGCGCGCGGAGGCGACACCATCGTGTGCGTCGTGAACTTCGGCGGCAATCCTGTGGGGCCGTACCGCGTGGGGCTCCCCGCAGGCGGCGACTGGATCGAGGTGCTGAACTCGGATGCCGAGGAGTTCGGCGGATCCGGCGTCGGCAACCTCGGCCGGGTCACCGCGACCGACGAGCCGTGGCACGGCCAGCCCGCGTCGACGGTGCTCACCCTGCCGCCGCTCGGGGCGATCTGGCTGCGCCGCGCGTGACGCGCGTCAGTACGTGACGCGCGTCAGTACATCAGGAGCGTGAGCGCGCGACGCGCGGCGGCGACGCGAGGGTCCTCGGGCCCGCCGATCTCGAAGAACTCGACCATGCGCTCGCGGATGCGGTTCTTGCCATCCGCGTCGGCCACCGGGTAGAGCTCGAGCAGGCGCGTGAACGCGTCCTCGAGGTGTCCGCCGCTCATGTCGAGGTCGGCGACATCGAGCTGGGCGTCGACGTCCGTCGGGTTCGCGGCCGCCGCATCCCGGATCGCGGCGGCTGTCTTGCCGGTGAGGCGGTTCAGCAGCGACACCTGCGCAAGGCCCGCGACCGCGAGCGCGTCGCGCGGGTTCTCGGTGATCGCCTTGCGGTATGCCTCGATCGCCGCGGGGTAATCGCCCTCGTTGATCGCGTCATAGGCGGCCTGGTGGAGCGGCGGCAGCGGCTCCTCCTCCGGCTCGGCGGCCTCGGCGGCCTCACCGTCGCCCGCAGGAACGCTGCCGGTGACGCCGTGCTGAGCGGCGAGCGCCAGCAGCTCCTCGAACACCTGGCGCACCTCCTCCTCCGCGGGGATGCCGAGGAACAGGTTCACGGGCCGGCCGGCGATCACCGCGGCGACAGCGGGCACCTCGCGCACCTGGAACGCCTGCGCGAGGCCCGGGTTCGTCGAACCGTCGACGACGGCGAGCACGAGGCGTCCGCCGAACGACTCGACGATCGGACCGAGTGCGCTCTCGAGCCCGGGCGCGATGATCTCGACGACGACCGGCACGCGGTTCGACAGCTCGAGCACACTCGGGAACTCGGCATCATTCGTCTCGAAGACGAGCGACGACGCGCCCCTCTGTGGTGCGCTCGGCTGCCCGCTCGGGGCGGGCGCGTTCGCGCGACGGACAAGTCCGGACAGGTCGACAGCGCCTCGAAGGCTCGACGGGGGCAGTTCGCTCACGTGGTCTACGGTACTTCGGTCGCCGACACGATGTTCTGCGCGAAGCCCAGAACACGCACCTTCTCGCCTTCCGCGGTGAGCGGCGGCACGTAGAAGAGCACCTGCGTGGCGTACACGCTCGTGAAGCCCTTGGTCGTCGTGGTCTTCCCCGACAGCGCCTTCACGGTGCCCTTCGGGTTGATTGCGGCGCCCGTCTCCGCGGGCCTGACCGTCTCGCTCTCGCGGATGTCGACGGCGACGATCGCTCCCGTGTCGAGCGTCGTCATCGCGTACGGCGCTGCGGTGCCGGGCTGGCTGGTGAACTCGAACACCGCGGTGCCGATCTCGGCGCGACGCGCTTCCTTCTGCGCGGCGCCGAGGTTCTCGCGCACGAGGTCGTTCTCCGGATCGAAGATCGCCGCGAACGCGGAGGCGTCGCCGTTGATGAGCAGGTCGCCGTACTGGGTGGCGAGCTGACCGGGCGTGTAGGCGAGCAGCTTGTTGTCGGGCGCGAGGGACGCGGCACCGAGGTCGGCGGGCGCCATCTCGGGAATCGACTGCGTCAGGCGCAGCAGGTAGTGCACCTTGTACTGGTCGCGAGGGCTCTCCTGCACGAGCATCACGCCGTAGTCGTCATTCTCGGCACCGGCGATCGATGCGAACACGATGCGCGGCCACACGTGCAGCTGCTGCGGCACGATGAGCTCGACCTCGCCGGCGGGGAACGCGGCGATCGCGGGGATCGCGGGGTCTGCGGTGGTCGCCTTGTAGTTCGCGGCGCGAGCTTCGAGCGCGGGGCCCGCGAGACGCGTGCTCGCGGCGGCCTCGTCCTTGGCGGCGTCTGCCGCGGTGACGGTCTCGACGATGCGCGAGATGATGCGCTCCACCTGCGACTTGGTCGCGACGGGCGGCTCGAATTCGGGGGTCTCGGAAGCCGCCGAGGGGTCGGGCGACTCCGCGGGCGCGATGGCGCCGTCGGCGGTGCAGCCGCCGAGAGCGAGGGCGCCGACGAGCAGCACGGGGATCGCGGTGAACGTGCGGCGGCGTCCCTTGAGAGGAGCGGTGAGGGCGGCGCGGCGCGGCGCGGGCTTGAGCTGCGCGGGCTTCGGGGGCTTGGGCATCTTGGTGGTCTTGCGACGAGGTCCGTGCTTGCGACGGGCGTGGATGAGCGCCCACAGCAGGACGATGAGCCCGAGGAGCAGCAGGCCGATGCCGGTCACGATGAGCGGACCCGACCACGGGGTGGAGTTGTCGAGAGGCCACGTCACCGAGACGGCGGACGGGGCGGGAGCCGTTCCGTCACTCGCCAGGAGCAGCGAGACGTCCGCGGGGACGTTGATGCGGCGGGTGAGCTCGCTGTCGGGGCTGCTGAACTCGGCCAGCCACAGGTCGGATCCGACCGGCGAGGGGTTCTGGGTCTCGGTGCCGTCGACCTCCTCGACGACGGTCTCACCGGTCTCCTCGTCGAGGGTGATGAGCGCGTTGGGGGCGTCGCCGACCCAGGCGACGACGTCGCTCGTGCGTCCGTAGGCCATGAACACCGTCTCGGAATCCGCCGCGGAGACGAGCTGCGAGCCGGTGTTGCTGTTGAGAATGGTGCCGTCGACGATGACGAAGGGCACATCGCCCTCGATCTCGACGGCGGTGGTCAGGTGATCGGGACCCTGCCAGATGGTGCGCTGTGCGACGCCGATGCCCGCCGTGATGACGGCGGCGACGAACAGCACGATCGCGATGACGAATCGCACAGATTTACTCCTCTCGAGCTGCCCGAGCGGAGGTGTCCGGTCGGTCCGCGCCGCCCCGAAGGGCTGCGGATCTCGCATGGGGGCGAGCGAGGCAGCAGGCAAAGACACCCAAGGTTAGCGGACATGGTGTGTCTCACCCCGGATGGCTCCGGGGAGAACCCTGGGAGTCACCTGATCGATCTTCAGCACCTGGCACGCCGTCGACCCCTGCGCCGATTACACTCGGGAGGGTTCCGGACCACCGATGGCCCGAACCCCAGACCTTTCCCGAACGAGGAGCGCACGTGGCGGCAGACGACGCGGGATTCAGTACCGAGCTTCGCGGCTATAAGAAGGACGAAGTCGACCAGACGGTCACATCCCTTCGACGCGACCTCATCAAGGCGACCTCCGACCGGGCCGACGCCCTCAAGGAGGTCAAGCGCCTTCAGGCGCTCGCCGACGACCTGCAGGCAGAGATCGATGAGGTGGGCAGCCCCACCTACTCGGGCCTCGGCACGAAGCTCGAGAACACGCTCCGCATCGCGGAAGAGCAGTCCACGCGCCTCATCGCACAGGCCGATATCGACGCCGAGCGGATGCGCGCATCCGTCCAGCACGAGATCGATGCCCTCCGCGCTGAGGCCGCTGAGACGAGCGGACGCCTCATCCAGGATGCGCAGTCCGACAGCGACCGTCTTCTGGCAACCGCCCGCGACGAAGCGGATGCGCTTGTGACGCGCGCCAAACTCGACGCCGAATCGACCACGCAGGAGGCCCTGCGCGAAGCAGCGGCCATCCGCGGAGCCGTCGCGACGGAGGCCGCCGAAGCCCGCGCCGGTGCCCGCCGCGAGGCCACAGCGTTGCGCGCCGAGGTCGAGCGGGAGCTCGCCGAGCTGCGCGTCGTCGCCCAGCGCGAAGTCGCCGAGGCCCGCGACGCCGCCGCCGAGCTCGCCCGTGACACCGAGCGACGCCGTGCCGAGTTCGAGGCGGAGGACGCTCGTGCGCGCGCCGCCCTCGCCCACGACATCGAACAGGGACGCACCGACCTCGAGCGCGAGATCGCCGAGAAGCGCGAAGCCCTGCGCATCGACACGGAGGCCGCCGCCGCCGCCCTCGCCGCCGACACCGAGAAGGCCCGCGCCGAACTCGCGGGGGCCACGGCGTCCGATCGCGCCGCCCTGGCCGCCGAGACCGCCAACGCCCGCGCCGCCCTCGAAGCAGAGATCGCGCAGCGCACCGCCGCCCTCGAGACCCAGCTCTCGGAGGCACGCGCCGCCCTCGACAACGAGACCTCGAGCGCACGCACGCAGCTCGAGGCCGAACTGTCGGCGGCTCGCACGGCGCTCGATGCCGAGGTTGCGAGCACCAAGTCCGCCCTGGAGGCCGAGGTCACGACGACCAAGGCATCGCTCGAGTCCGAGGTCGCCTCCACGCGGGCCGCCCTCGAGGCCGAGGTCACGAGCGCGCGCAGCCGACTGAACGCCGAGCTCACGTCCGCCCGCGAGGCGCAGGCCGGAGAGCTGCAGACCCTGCGCGAGGCGCAGGCGGCCGAGCTCCAGGCCGCACGGGAGTCCCAGGCCGCCGAGCTGCGTGCAGAGCGCGACGCACACGCGGCAGCCCTCAAGGCCGAGCGTGAGAGCCACGACGCCGCGATCGCCGCTGAGCGGGAGGCGCACGACGTCGCCCTCCGCACCGAGCGCGAGGCGATCGACAGCGAGGTCGCGACCACGCGCCGCACGCTCACGACCGAGCTCGCCCACGTCCGCTCCGCACAGGAGACCGAGCTCGCGGCCGCCCTTGCCGCGTGGCAGACCGAGGAGTCGTCCGCGCGAGAGGGCTGGGCCGCCGAGCTGCAGGCCGCTCGCGAGGCCCTCGCGGCCGAGACGGCCGCGCTGCGCGCCGAGGCCGAGCAGGAGGCCGCTCAGCTGCGCGCCACCGCCGCGTCCGAGACCGAGAAGCTCCGCACCGACGTCGCGCGCGAGGCCGCACGCGTGCGCGACGAGCTCGCCGCCGAGCAGGAGGCGCACCGCGCCCGCATCGAGCACGAGAACGCCGAGCAGGCGTCGCGCCTGCAGGCCCTCGCCGAGCAGGCGCGCGCCGACCTCGACGTCGAGCTCGCCGCCCGTCGCGACGAAGCCGAGAAGGACTACCTCTCCAAGCACCAGGAGGCCGCCGCCGCGACGCAGAAGTACCTCGACGAGGCAACTGCCGAGCTCCAGGAGGCAAGCGCTCGCGCCGCCGAGAAGCGCGCCGAGGTCGACTCGCTCGAGAACGTCGCGAAGGTGGAGGCTCGCCAGATCAGCGAGAACGCCCGCACGGCGGCGACCGCGGCTGTGCGCGACGCCGAAGCCACCGCGAAGCGCATCGTCGCGGAAGCGGACGCACAGGCTCGTGCGCTCCTCGCGGATGCGGAAGAGCGTCTCGCGCGGATCCGCGTGGAGCGCGAGTCCGTCGCCAGCTACTTCGAGAGCCTCAAGGGTCTGCTCGCGGGTGCCGACAAGCTCGTGATGCCGCTCGCGGGGTTCCCGGTTCCGGGCGACGATGAGCCCAGTGCGGCGCCCGCCGCGGTCACCGCGCTGCCGTCCGACGTCGAGCCTGAGGACGCGCCGAAGGCCCCGGAAACGCCGGATGCCGATGACGCCGCGGCCGACACCGAGGACACACGAGAGGCCGCTCACACGACCACGGAGAGCTGAGGGCTACCCTGTCCCTGAACCTACGTTCGTGGGAGCAAGGGAGTCGTCGTGAAGATCCAGAACAGTTTCCGCATCGGTCTCTTCGGCGGGCTGGGTGTGCTCGTCGCGCTCGCACTCGGCAACGGGCTGGCGACGCTCGCGACGATCCTCACCTATGTGGGTGCGGCGCTGTTCCTCGCGCTCGGTGTCGACCCTGCTGTCTCATTCCTCGAGAAGCACAAGGTGCCGCGCCCCCTCGCGATCGTGATCGTGCTGACGCTCATCCTCGGCGTCTTCGCGGGACTCATCTTCGCGATCGTCCCCGTGATCGCCGACCAGGTGGGCAACCTGCTCAAGCAGGTCCCCGACCTCATCAGCGGCATCGGCGACGCCGAGGGCGTCCAGACCTGGTTCACGACGACGTTCCCCTGGCTCGACTACGACAAGGTGGTTCAGGGCGTCGAGGACTTCTTCACGAGCAACCTGCAGGAGATCACCTCCGGTGTGCTCAACACGGTCTTCACGATCGCCAGCGGTGTGTTCGGCGCACTCATCGTGCTCATCCTCACCCTGTACTTCGTCGCCTCCCTCTCGGGAATCAAGCGCGGCCTCTACCAGCTCGTTCCCGCGTCCAAGCGCGAGAAGTTCATCGACATCTCGGAGCAGATCTCCAACTCGGTCGGCCGCTACGTCGTCGGCCAGATCTCGCTGGGCGCCACCAACGGCATCCTGACGTTCCTGTTCCTCACCGTGCTCGGGTGGATCCTCAACGACCCGATCGAGTACACGGCGCTCCTCGCGTTCATCGCGTTCCTCTTCTCGCTCGTTCCGCTCGTGGGAACGATCTCGGGCTCGGTCGTCATCACGCTGTTCGTGTTCTTCTTCGACGCATGGCCGGCCGTGCTCATCGTCGCGATCTGGTACCTGATCTACATGCAGGTGGAGGCGTACCTGCTGAGCCCGCGCATCATGAACCGCGCGGTCAAGGTGCCCGGTGTCGTCGTCGTGATCGCGGCTCTCGCGGGAGGAACGCTGCTGGGTCTCCTCGGAGCGCTCGTGGCGATCCCTGTGGCGGCGTCGATCCTGCTCATCGTCAAGCAGGTCGTCATCCCCCGCCAGAACGAGCTGTAGGCGCCGCTCACGCGGTTCAGGCGCTCGGAGGCCACTCCGTGGGCAGCGGGAGCTTGGCCGGATTGATCTGACGCACGATCTCGCTCAGTACGCGCGAGGTCTGCTTCTCCCCCACCCACAGGTGCTTGCCGCCCTCGACGGCCACCAGCTCGAGCTCGGGAACCGAGGCGAAGCGCTCTGCAGCCTCGGCAGGGCGCAGGTAGTCATCGAGCTCCGGCACGACAGCGACGAGCTTCTCGCGGCGGCCCGCCCACGCGGCGACGTCCTCAGCGCTCGCGCGATGCAGAGGAGGCGACAGCAGAATGGCGCCCTCGATCGGATGCTCGAGCCCGTACCTGAGTGTGACTTCGGTGCCGAACGACCAGCCGAGCAGCCACGGCGCCGGAAGGCCTCGCAGCGCCACGAACGCCATCGCTGCGGCGAGGTCGTGACGCTCGTCGATGCCCTCGCCGAATGCACCCTCGCTCGTGCCGCGCGGCGATGTGACGCCACGGAAGTTGAAGCGCAGCACCGCGATGTCCGCGAGCGCCGGCAGCCGGGCCGCCGCCTTGCGGATGATGTGGGAGTCCATGAAGCCGCCGTGGGTCGGCAGCGGGTGCAGGCACACGAGCGTGGCCACGGGGTCCGCGGCCTCCGGCAGCGAGAGCTCGCCCACGAGTGTCAGACCGTCAGCTGTCGTCAGCTCGATGTCCTCGCGGAACGCGGGAAGCTCGATGCCTCCGGAGATGGCGGTCATGCGGTGATCCTCCAACAGTGGGTGTGCCAGTGGCGGCGAGCAGCGAGGTCCGCCTCCTCGCCGAAGAGACCGTCGGCGCGCCAGGCGACGATGTGCGCGGTGGCAGACGGGACCACGAGCCCGCAACCGGGGCACGTGTACTCCTTCACGGATGCTGCCGCGCTCTGCGTCTGCACATTCCAGGTGCCGTCGCGGCGCGTCTCGGTGCGGCGCATGCCTCCGAGGATCCGCTCGACGTCGAGGGGCTCCGGCTCCTCATCACGTGCGCCGCGGCGGGGTCGGCGGGAACGGGGCATGCGTCAAGTCTAGGCAGGCGACGCAGGCGTCACCGCGCTCAGTACCAGTTCTTGGCCTGCGAGTGGCCCCACGCGCCGCACGGCGTTCCGTAGCGTCCGCTGATGTAGCCGAGGCCCCACGTGATCTGGGTGACCGGGTTCGTGGCCCAATCCTCGCCCGCGCTGGCCATCTTGCTTCCGGGGAGCGCCTGCGGGATGCCGTACGCGCCGGAGCTCTTGTTGTGCGCGTAGACGTTCCAGTGAGATTCCTTGTTCCAGAGCGCCACGAGGCAGTCGTACTCGCCCTCGCCCCATCCGCGCGCCATCACCATGTCGTAGGCGATCGCCTTGGCGGATCCCGGGTCAGGCGTGCCTGCCGCCGGTGCGGCACGGCCGCCTGTCGCAGCAGGTGCCACCGGCTTCGGCTTGATGACATCGAAGCCATCACGGGCGATGGCGGCGAGCGACGCCTGCGCGCTCTCGTCCACATCGATCGTCTGCGCGTCCGAGAAGGCCTGAGCCTGCGGGGAGTCCTCGGGGATGGTCGCGGCGTTGCTGTAGCCCGTGGGTTCGACGAGGAGCCCCGCGACGAGCCCGATGGATGCGAGATACGCGAACATGCCGAGCACCGTACGAGAGCGCGTGGTGCCGCGCGCGTTCGAGGCGCGCGCAACTGCCGCGCCCAGTTCGGGCGGCTGTGGTTGTGTCTGACGACGCCGAATTCCGCTCACAGTCGCACCAGTGTAGCGACGCTTTCCGAGAAGGTCATGGATGTCGAGGCCCATGCCGCTCCGGTCACGGACCTTCTCAGGCGACAGCCAGCATCACGCGCGTGACCTCGTCGAGCACCAGATCCACCTGGATCTCGCGGTAGCCGCCGCGCTGCGGACGGAAGGCGACAGTGCGCACCTCCTCGGTCGACAGCGGCACTCCCGACTGGAAGTACCGTGCGACGCGGTCGGCGAACGCGTCGACATCCGCCACCGAGTATCCCCGGCTGAAGATGCTCACCCGCTGGAATCGGCGGCCCTCGGGCCGCACGACGCGATCGAGGATGACCTGCGCCGCCTCGCGCGCCTCTGCGAACCACGCCTCGTCGCCCACCCGCGCCCGCTCGCGCTCACGCTCACGCGCCGCGAAGGCATCCTCGAGACGCTCGAGTGCGGCGTCGACGTTCGTGATCGAGTAGCCGCCCTTTCGCACCGTGAAGCCGGTCGTTCGGATGCGTTCGGACGTCATCGTGGCGTCGGCCTGATCCCAGTCCTGCTCCGCGGTGTATGCGCGACGAGCCTCCTCGAGGAACTCATCGACCTCATCGATGTCGTAGCCGGGACGGTTCTTGCGCGCGTGCGGGAAGGTCATGCTCACTCGCACATGTTAGTCGGCCGCGACCGACCAACTGCTCAATGGAAGATCAGGAAGAACGCGTAGATGACCGCCGCCGACGGCAGGATCGAATCGAGCCGGTCGAGGAACCCGCCGTGCCCCGGGAGCCAGCTGGAGATGTCCTTGATGCCGAGCTCGCGCTTGATGAGCGATTCGACGAGATCTCCCATGGTGCTCACGAGCATCACCGAGAGGCCCATGATCACGCCGAGCCACCACGGCTGCTGCAGCATCAGCCACGCGAGCAGAGCTCCCGCGGTCATCGCCACCACAGCGGCACCCGCGAAGCCCTCCCAGGTCTTCTTGGGGCTGATCTTGGGTGCCATCGGATGCTTGCCGAAGCTGAGCCCCGACGCGTACGCGCCCACATCTGTTGAGACGACGATGATCAGACCCGCGAGAAGCCACCACTGGCCGCCCTGCGCGCTCTGCCCCGACAGCACCACATAGAAGCCCGCCAGGAAGGTCACGTACAGCTGCACGAACACCCCGGCACCCACGTCCGCCATGACGTTCCGCCACGGGGCACGTCCCGCCGGGAACGCCAGCTCCACGATGCGCCAGAGGGTGATGATCGTGATGCCTGCCAGCACCGCGATCCACAGGCCCGGCACGCCGAGGTAGAACGCCGCAGGCACCATCGCGACGGCCACCACGATCGAGGCGACCCGCGGCACGTCACGACCTCCGCCGCGCAGCGCGCTCGAGAGTTCGAACACCGTGAGCCCGACGAGCACCATGGCGAAGAGCATGAACAGCTCGGTGTAGAACATCAGGCTCACCAGCAGGATCGAGCCGAGCACCACGCCGATCGCGATCGCAGCGAGCAGGTTGCGCCCCGTGCGCTGGTTGATCTTCTCCTGCGTGGCGTCGAACTGGTCGCGCGCGAGCTTGACCTGTGCTTCGAATTCCTCACGCGCGTGCTGCGCGTGGTGCTCGATCTCGCGCCGCGTGCGAAGCGCCCTCGCCTCGATCTCGTCGAGCGGGGAGCGCTTCTTCGCGCGATGGGGGTCGTCGGAGTCGGCCATCAGACCTCGAGAAGCTCGGCTTCCTTGCGCTTGAGCGCCTCGTCGATGGCGTCGACGTGCGCCTTCGTGATGGCGTCGAGCTCCTTCTCGGCGCGCGCCACCTCGTCCTCGCCGACCTCCTTGATCGCGTCGAGGTCGTCCTTGGCCTTGCGGCGGAGGTTCCGCAGGGTGACCTTCGCGTCCTCGCCCTTGCCGCGGGCGATCTTCACGTACTCCTTGCGGCGCTCCTCGGTGAGCTCCGGCATGGTCACACGCACGATGTTGCCGTCGTTGGTGGGGTTCGCTCCGAGGTTCGGGTACGCGACGATCGCCTTCTCGATCTCCTTCAGCGCCGCCTTGTCGTAGGGCGTGATGACGATCGTGCGCGCCTCGGGGTTCTGCAGGCCTGCAAGCTGGCCGAGGGGCGTGGGCGTGCCGTAGTAGTCGACCATGATCTTCTGGAAGAGAGCAGGGTTCGCGCGTCCGGTGCGAACGGTCGCGAAGTCCTCCTTCGCGAACTCCACAGCCCGGTCCATCTTGTCTTTGGCGTCAGCCAGAACGTCACTGATCACGGGGGTGGCTCCTTCGGTGTTACGCGGTGTCCGTTCCCCCAGCTTAGTGATCCGCGGCGGCGACGAAGTCGATCAGCTGCTCGACGCGCCCCAGAAGGCTCGGCTCGAGGTCGGTGTAAGTGCGCACTGAACCGAGGATCCGCTGCCACGCGGAGGCGATATCCGCCTGGTCCTCGTGCGGCCAGCCGAGCGCCTCGCACACGCCGTGCTTCCATTCGACACCACGCGGCACGACGGGCCAGGCGCCGATGCCGATGCGCTCAGGGCGCACCGCCTGCCAGACATCGATATACGGGTGCCCGACGACCAGCACGTGCTCGCCCTGCACCTGCTGGGCGATCCGCTGCTCCTTGGAGCCCGGCACGAGGTGATCGACGAGCACGCCGATCCGGAGGCCAGGGCCGGGTCGTAGCTCGGCGAGCACCTCGGGCAGGTGATCGACACCCTCGAGGTACTCGACGACGACGCCCTCGGCACGCAGGTCCGATCCCCAGACCTTCTCCACGAGCTCCGCGTCGTGGCGGCCCTCCACCAGAATGCGGCTCGCGCGCGCCACACGGGCGCGCTCCTGCGGCATCGCGCGCGCGCCAGAGGCCGTGAAGAGCCGCTGAGGCGCCGCGACCTTCGGAGCGATGAGGGTCGCCGGGGCGCCATCCACGAGGTAGCCGCCCCCGAGCGGGAACCAGCGCACCTTGCCGTGGCGATCCTCGAGCCCGACATTGCCCTTCTCGACGCCGACCACTGCTCCCACGAAGCCGTCCGCGAGTTCCACGACGAGATCCTTCGTGGCCTCGACGGCAGGCACGACCTGGCGCCCCCGGGCGCGCCAGTCGCCCGCGAGGACATCGTCGCTGTAGCGGTCGCTCACGCCTCGACGAGCGTGCCGATGTGCTCGCCGCGGAGAGCACGCGTGATGTTGCCGGCGGGCTCCATGCCGAACACGTGCATGGGCATGCCGTTGTCCATGCAGAGGCTGAATGCGGTCGAGTCGACGACCTTGAGGCCCTGCACGAGGGCGTCCTGGAAGGTGACGCGGTCGAGCTTGGTGGCCGTCGCGTCAGTGCGGGGGTCAGCGGTGTAGACGCCGTCGACGCCGTTCTTGGCGACGAGCACGGCCTCCGCGCCGATCTCGAGCGCCCGCTGTGCGCTCACGGTGTCGGTGGAGAAGTACGGCAGGCCAGCACCCGCGCCGAAGATCACGACGCGGCCCTTCTCGAGGTGGCGCTCTGCACGCAGCGGGATGTACGACTCGGCGACCTGCATCATCGAGATCGCCGACTGCACGCGCACCTGCGCGCCCGCCTGCTCGAGGAAGTCCTGCAGCGCGAGAGCATTCATGACGGTGCCGAGCATGCCCATGTAGTCGGCGCGTCCGCGGTCCATGCCTCGCTGGCTGAGCTCCGCGCCGCGGAAGAAGTTGCCGCCGCCGACGACGATCGCAACCTCCACGCCCTCGGGGTCCTTCTCGTCGTTCGGGGTGACCGCGGCGATCTCCTTCGCGATCGCGGAGATGACGTCGGGGTTCACACCGAGAGAACCACCACCGAACGCTTCACCCGAGAGCTTGAGCAGAACGCGGCGGCGCTTCGACATGGGGGTCCTTCCGAAGGGGTGACGTGGCCGGTGGGCCGTAAGAGATCGTACCGGGTCACGCTCGGACTCTCGCGGGAGCCCCGGGATGCACGACGGCCGCTGCGCCGTCCATGCAGACGGGCGCAGCGGCCGTGGGTACTGAGCGCTATCGAGCCGACGCGCTACGGCGCACGAGCGTCATACCGAGCATCGCTGCCACCGCGGCCAGTCCGGCGATCAGCCAGGTGTTCGCCGACAACCCGGTCGCGGCGAGGGTGTCATTGGCGTCGACGGTGACCGTGAAGGTCGCTGTCAGCGGGTGGCCCCAGACCACTTCGTCGTCCGGCGTCCATCCGACGTAGTCCTCAGCGTTGGTGTGGAAGGTGAGCAGCGTGACGGTGAATACTCCCGCCTCGGTGGGCGCACCGGTCATGGCGACCTGCGCCGTTGCCGGGTCGAACGCGAAGTCGACGCCTGCCGGACCGCCGACGAACCGGTGCTCGACGACAGTCGGGTCACTCAGGTAGGCGCCACGACGAGGGTAGTTCGGCCGGTTGCTCAGTGCCGCGTCGATCGCTGGATCGACCGCATACGGAAGCGTCTGGGATGTGGCCGAGCCCTCGCTGAGTGCGGCGGGCGCAACCACCGAGGCGCACTCGAGGGCGCCGTGCAGGCTCGCCCCGAATCCATCGTTCAGGTTGGCGACCCGCGAGATCATCTGGGCGACGACCTCGTCCTGCTGGCAGGCGGCGTAATCCTGCACTGCGACGACGGCGACGGACGGCTGATCGAGCAGAGCCTCCCACGAGGCGTAGCCGTCTCCAGGCTCCGCGGTGAGATTCGCGTCGGTTCCCGAGACAGAGAGCCCGATGACGGGGTCTCCGTGACGGGAGTCGGCGATGACAACCGCCGAGTTCGCCGTGACCGTCGTCACATCCTCGTAGCCGTCAGCGCCGAGATCGACACTAGCGCGCACGACGGACGGTGTCCCCGCGGTCTGGGTCAGCGTCCAACGGGCGTAGCTTCCTTCGATCTCGAGTCTGGCGGCAACCTCGTATTCCCCATCATCGCCTGCTGTGCCGAGGTAGTGGAGTGTCGACGCACCCCCATGGTTGATCTGAGGCTGAGAAGCCGAATCCCAATCGATGCGGTGGCCGGCGATATACCACTCATAGAAGATGCCGTCGAACGCATCAGTCGCCCATCCGATGGCCAGCTCGACCCCGGTGCCCAGAATGTCCTCGTAGCGGCTCTGCGCATCGCGGATCTGCGGCGTTTCGTGGTCGACCTCGGCCCAGACGGTGGTGGCGTTGTAGATCAGATCGTCGTCGCCTTCGTCGGCGATTGCCGGACCGGCGGTTCCGGCGACCATGAGGGCACTGAGGGCGGCACAGAGCAGTGCAGCACGGGTGGAATTCTTCAAGGGGCTCCTCGGGAGGGGATGCGAGATGAGAGCATCGAGCCGCGCGAGGGGATGGCTGAGAGCCAACACGGTGTGCGTCACCATCTTAGATGACGCATCAACGGGCAGACGAACGGTGCGCGCCGGGTTCCCGGAAACACAGAGGACCCGACACCCTCACGGGGTGCCGGGTCCTCTGACAGCTTGTGCTTAGGCGCCGACCTTGAAGCGGGCGAAGCCCGTCACGGTGATACCGGCGTCTTCCACGACCTTGGCGATCGAGAGCTTGTTGTCGCGCGCGTAGTCCTGCTCGAGCAGGGCGACCTGCTTGAAGTAGGCACCGAGGCGACCCTCGACGATCTTCGGGAGGGCGGCCTCCGGCTTGCCCTCCTCGCGGCTGATCTGCTCGACGATGCGACGCTCGTTCTCGACGTCGGCGGCCGGAACGTCCTCACGAGTGAGGTACGCCGGGTCGGCGAACGAGATGTGCTGCGCGATGCCGCGAGCGGTCTCGGCATCGTCACCCGTGTAGGCGACGACAACGCCGATCTGCGGGGGCAGGTCCTTCGACGTGCGGTGCAGGTAGACCTCGAACTTGTCGCCGGCGATGCGGGCCACGCGACGCAGCTCGATCTTCTCGCCGATGGTCGCAGCCTGCTCCTCGATGAGGGCGCCCACGGTGCCACCGTCGATTTCGGCCGCGAGGGCCGACTCGAGCGAGTCCGCGCCAGCAGCCGAGACAGCCGCGACGACCTTGTCGGCCAGCGCGACGAACTTCTCGTTCTTCGCGACGAAGTCGGTCTCGCACGCGAGCTCGATGAGCGTCACAGCACCATCGCCCTCGGCGACGGCGACGAGGCCCTCGCTCGTGGAGCGGTCAGCGCGCTTCGCGTTGCCCTTCGCGCCCTTGAGGCGCAGGATCTCAACGGCCTTCTCCATGTCGCCATCGGCTTCGACGAGGGCGTTCTTGGTGTCGACCATGCCGGTGCCGAGGCGCTCGCGCAGGACCTTCACGTCTTCCAGGCTGAAGTTTGCCATGGATGTGTTCCTAACTCTTTGTTCGGACTACGGAGGGGAGTTACTTGGCCTCGGCCTCGGGGGCCTCAGCAGCGGCCTCCTCGGCGACAGCCTCGACAACGGCCTCCTCGGCGACAGCCTCGACAACGGCCTCCTCGGCGACAGCCTCGACGACAGCCTCCTCGGCGACAGCCTCTTCGACGACAGCCTCGGCAGCGGCCTCAGCGGGCGCCTCGAGAAGCTCGCGCTCCCACTCGGCGAGCGGCTCGACGGCCGAGACGTTGCCCTCGGCGGCCGGCTTCTGGTGGCGCTGGATCAGGCCCTCAGCAGCGGCGTCGGCGATGATGCGGGTGAGCAGGCCCACCGAGCGGATCGCGTCGTCGTTGCCCGGGATCGGGTACTGGAGCTCGTCGGGGTCGGCGTTCGTGTCGAGGATGCCGATCACGGGGATGCCGAGCTTCTTCGCCTCGTCGACCGCGAGGTGCTCGCGCTTGGAGTCGACGACCCAGATGGCGCTCGGGGTCTTGGTGAGGTTGCGGATTCCACCGAGGGTCTTGTGAAGCTTGTCGAGCTCGCGCTTCTTGATGAGGAGCTCCTTCTTGGTGAAGCCCTTCGTCGTGTCGTCGAAGTCGATCTCCTCGAGCTCCTTCATGCGCGCGAGGCGCTTGGAGACCGTCTGGAAGTTGGTGAGCAGACCGCCGAGCCAACGCTGGTTGACGTACGGCTGGCCGACGCGGGTCGCCTGCTCGGCGATGGCCTCCTGGGCCTGCTTCTTGGTGCCCACGAAGAGGATGGTGCCGCCGTGCGCGACGGTCTCCTTGACGAACTCGTAGGCGTTGTCGATGTAGCCCAGCGACTTCTGGAGGTCGATGATGTGGATGCCCGAGCGCTCGGTGAGGATGAAGCGCTTGACCTTCGGGTTCCAGCGGCGGGTCTGGTGTCCGAAGTGGACGCCGCTGTCGAGCAGCTGGCGAATGGTGACGACGGCCATAGCCGTTCCTTTCCTGCAGGCACGGCAAGGCCGTGCTGCGTCTTCTCAGTTGTGCGCCGCGGCCGGTCGACCGCGATCCCTGGTGCCCCAGCGCAGCATCCGCCCTCTCCGGAGAGTGGGACTGAAGGATGTGGGCCGTGTGTGCTCGTGACTGTCGTCGGCGAGCGATGGACACGCGAAGTCACCCGAATAGACGGGTGCTGAGTCGACTTTACCATGCGACCTGGGCGTGCGCGGCTCCTTCCCGCGCATCCGCGGGTGCGACTCTCCCCCGCGTCTGCGTGCTGGTCAGCGCCGCAGCGGCGCCCGACTCAGACTGTCGCGCATGCTCCGCCGCCGCCGCACTCTCCGTCTCGTCATCGCCGCGGTCGCCGCGGCGAGTCTGTGGGCGTGGCCGCTCGCTCCCCCGCATCCCGTGGTGCGGCCGTTCCTCGCACCCGCGACGACCTATGGGCCGGGGCACCGGGGCATCGACCTCGAGGGAGCAGAAGGCGCGGCGGTGTTCGCACCCGCGCACGGCGTGGTGCGGTTCTCGGGCTGGGTGGTGGATCGACCGGTGCTGTCGATCGACCACGGCGGTGGGCTCATCTCGAGCTTCGAGCCGGTGACCTCGGAGCTCACCGCCGGTGATGAGGTGCGCCGCGGCGACGTGGTGGGTGTGCTCGAAGCGGGCCACTGCGCGCGGGCGTGCCTGCACCTGGGGGCGCGGCTCGACGGCGCCTACGTGTCACCGCTGCTCTTCCTCGGTGGACAGCCGCGGGCGGTGCTGCTGCCGCTCGAGTGAGGGCGCGGCGCGGCTCGGCGCAGTGCAGCTAGGCGCGGGGGTGAGCGAGTCGATAGCTCTCGCGTAGCCGCTCGGTGGAGACGTGCGTGTAGAGCTGCGTGGTGGCGAGACTCGCGTGGCCCAGCAGCTCCTGCACGACGCGCAGGTCGGCGCCACCGTCGAGCAGGTGGGTGGCCGCCGTGTGCCGCAGGGCGTGGGGGCCCGCGGGACCGGAGCCGGGGAGCTCTCCGAGTTCGCGCGCGACGAGCTCGTAGACGGTGCGGGTGCCGAGGCGCGCACCGCGCGCTCCGAGCAGCAGGGCGTCGCCGGATCCGTCGGTGGCGAGTTCGGGGCGGCCCCGAGCGAGGTAGTCGGCGATCGCCGTCGCGGCGGGGGCGCCGTACGGCACGACGCGTTCTTTGGATCCCTTGCCGAGCACACGGACCGTGCGGTTGTCGTGGTCGACGTCGGCGAGATCGAGACCCACGAGCTCGCTCACGCGCAGCGCCGAGGCGTAGAGCAGTTCGATGACGGCGACGTCGCGCACGGCGACCGGGTCGCCGTCGGCGGCGAGATGCTGCAGGCGGGTGAGGATCTCGTCCATCTGGGCCCGGGTGAGCACGCGCGGGAGAC
This sequence comes from Salinibacterium sp. ZJ70, assembly GCF_011751865.2. Lineage (GTDB taxonomy): Bacteria > Actinomycetota > Actinomycetes > Actinomycetales > Microbacteriaceae > Homoserinibacter. The sequence continues at coordinate 1,953,998 of NZ_CP061770.1, forward strand.
GGCGCCCGGCACGCGGGGTGCGCAGGCGGATGCCTGGGTCGGCGGTGACGATCCCGCGGCGCGTGAGCCACGCGGTGAAGGAGCGAGCGGACGACACGCGGCGGGCGAGCGTCGAGGCGGCGAGGCCCGCTTGGGATGCCCGCCAGAGCCAGTCGCGCAGGGTCTCGAGGTCGATGCTCGCCGCATCCGTCTCGCCGAGCGCTTCGGCGAACTGCACGAGGTCGGCGAGGTCGTTGCCATAGGCGCGGATGGTGTGCGCCGAGTAGCCGCGCTCGCTCGTGAGTTCGGCGAGGTAGGTGTCGACGGCCGCCTGCAGCTGCATCGGCTTCAGGATCCGGCGGACTGCTCGGTGTCGGCGAGGTTGAACGTGGAGGCCTTGCTCGAGAACGCTTCGCGGCGCTGCTCGGGGGTCATCCCGGCGATCGCGTCGAGGAAGGCTCCCGAGAATCCGGCGACGCGGGGGGCGTCTCCGATGGGCACGATCGAATGCACCACCTGGTCGTCGTACACGTGCACGAGGTTGAACGTCTGGCCGCCGTCGATGCCAGCGAGGGTTCCCGGTTCGGCACTCGTGTCGATCGTGTAGCAGGTGGCTGCCGAGACCGAGACGGGGATGCCGGCGAAGGTGCCGGAGGTCGAGTAGTGGAGGTGCCCGGCGAGGATGGCGCGCACGTCGGTGCCGCGGATGACGTCGGCGAGCTCGGCCTGGTGGTCGAGTTCGATGAGCGCCATGAGCTCGATCGGGGTGGGGATCGGCGGGTGGTGCAGGGCCAGGATGGTGCCGCTCGGTGCGGGGGTGGCGAGCTCGGCGCGCAGCCACTCGAGCTGTTCGGGGCGCAGGTCGCCGTGGTGGTAACCGGGCACGCTGGAGTCGAGCGCGATGATGCGCAGACCGTTGACGTCGTAGACGCGGTCCTGTGTGTCGCTGGTGGCTTCTTCGCGCATGAGGATGCTCGCGAAGGGCTCGCGCTCGTCGTGGTTGCCCATGACCCAGATGATGCGGGACCCCATGCGCTCGGCGGCGGGCTCGATGTGGTCGCGCAGCCGCTCGTAGGCGTCAGCTTCGGCCACGTCGGCGAGGTCGCCGGTGATGACGATCGCCTCCGGGCGCAGCTCGGAGCGCTCGAGCTGCTCGAGCGCGCGCACGACGGTCGCATCGGTGTCGACGGTGCCGTAGAGCGGCTTGCCGCCGCCCAGGAAGTGCGTGTCGCTCAGGTGGACGATCACGTGCTGAGGCGGGGCGTGCTGACCGAGCTGGACCATGTGCCGAGCGTATCCCCGACCCCCGTCGACGGCGAGCGTCCGGGCCGGGCGCGTCACGTCGATACCCGCACCCACTCCCCCGCGCGAGACCGCACGATGCCCTCGAGTTCGAGGTGGCCGAGCTCGGCGCGCACGCGGTCGATCGCGAGCCCGGCGAGCGCCGCGATCTTCTCGGGGGTGCGGGCGCTGCGGGTGGACATGGCGTCGAGCAGCCGGATGCGCGCGCCCGTCGGGTCGCTGGCACCGCCTCCGCTGGCCCTTCCTCCGCCCGTGTCGGGAGCGTCGCGGATCGCGGCGCCCGGTTCGAGGGGCGCGAGTTCGGCCATCTCGTCAGCGGTCGTGACGCACACTGCGTCGTACTCGCGGAGCAGACGATGGCATCCCGCGGATGCCGAGCTCGTGACAGGACCCGGCACCGCGCCGAGCGGGCGACCGAGAGCAGCTGCGTGCCCTGCCGTGTTGAGGGAGCCGGAGCGGGCGCCCGCCTCGACGACGATGGTGGCGCGACTCGCGGCGGCGATGAGCCTGTTGCGCTGCAGGAAGCGCCACTTGGTGGGGGCGGCTCCGCACGGCACCTCGGAGATCGCGGCCCCCGTCTCGACGATGCGGGTGAGCAGCCCGTCGTGCCCGGAGGGGTAGAAGCGGTCGAGCCCTCCCGCGAGGAAGGCGAGGGTCGTGCCGCGGCTCGCGAGTGCGGCGCGGTGGGCCGCCCCGTCGATGCCGTAGGCGGCGCCCGAGACGATCACATACCCGCGGTCGACGAGCCCCGCCGAGGCCTCGACGGCGACGTGCTCGCCGTATCCGGTGGCCGCTCGCGCGCCGACGATCGCGATCGACCGATCGAGAGCGGCGAGCGCCGCGCGGTCGCCGCGGACCCACAGCGCGTTCGGCGCGTGGTCACCCAGATCGTCGAAGCCGGCGGGCCATTCCGGATCGTCGGGCACCACGAGCGACAGTCCGAACCGCGCCGCCTGCCGGAACGCGAGGAGCGCATCCGCTTTCGAGATCCGCGGTGTCCAGCGCTTCACCGCCTCGACGAGATCGTCATCGTCGAGCTCGACTCCCGCATCCGCGAGCGCATGCCGCAGCAGCTCGCCGTCGCGGTCGTCGATGAGGTGACCGAGTGCTTCCTCGGCGCCGAGCGCATCCACGACGATGCGGGCGATGCGGTCACCGGGTTCGGCGACGGAGGTCCAGATGCCGCGTGCGAAGCGCACTGCGATGGCGTCGCGATCGTGCACGTCGGAGGTGATGGGCCGCACGAGGGACGCGACGGTCGAGTCGGCGATGCCGAGGATGCTCATGCGGTGGCCTTTCGAAGGTGGAGGGCGCGCCCGATCTGGTCGGAGCTGGGTCGGTCGACGCCCTCGAGGTCGGCGAGGGTCCAGGCGACGCGCAGCACGCGGTCGTAGCCGCGCATCGTGAGGGCGCCGCGTTCGAGGGCACGGTCGAGTCCGAGGGTCGCCCCAGGCAGCGGTGCTCCGTCGCCACGCAGCCAGGATCCGGGCGCGTGGGCGTTGAGCCGCCAGGGGGTGCTCGCGAACCTGGCGGCCGCCCGCGTGCGGGCGCCGAGCACGCGCGCCCGAGCCTCGGCGGAGGTCGTGACCGGCTCCTCGCCGGAGAGGCGCAGCTGGGCGGCAGTGACCCGGGGCACGTCGAGCTGGATGTCGACGCGGTCGAGCAACGGCCCGGAGAGGCGCCCCAGGTAGCGGCGCCGAGCGAACGGGGTGCACGAGCATTCGGCGTCGCGCACGCCTGCGTTGCCGCACGGGCACGGGTTCGCGGCGAGCACGAGCTGGAAGCGCGCAGGGAATCGCGCCGTCATCGCGACGCGCGAGATGGTGAGCACCCCGGATTCGAGCGGCTGCCGCAGGCTGTCGAGCACGGACGGCGCGAACTCGGGTGCCTCGTCGAGGAACAGGATGCCGTGAGCGGCTCGCGCGGCGGCACCGGGGCGGATGATGCCGCTCCCACCTCCGACGATCGCCGCCGCCGAGGCGCTGTGGTGGGGCGCCTCGAGCGGCGGTCGGGTGACGAGCGAGCCGCCCACGCCGAGGCCCGCGAGCGAGCGGATCGAGCTCACCTCGATCGCCGCCTGCTCGTCGAGATCGGGCAGGATGCCGGGGATGCGGGAGGCGATCATCGTCTTGCCGGCCCCGGGCGGCCCCAGCAGGAACATGTGATGCCCGCCCGCAGCGGCGATCTGCGCCGCCTCGACAGCTTCGCGATTGCCGACGATGTCGGCGAGGTCGCCGGGGTCGTCGTCGCGCGTGGGCGCGACCGCTGCGGGAAGCGGCTCCACCTCGACGGGCTCGACCTCGGCACCATGCCAGATCGCCGCATCCCGCAGACTCGCGACGCCGACGACCCTCACCCCGGAGACAAGCGAGGCCTCTTCGGCATTGCCCGCGGGGACGAGCACAGTGTCGTAGCCGGCCCGCTCGGCCGCGAGCACCATCGGCAGGATGCCGCGCACGGGTCGCAGACGCCCGTCGAGACCGAGCTCACCCAGATGCACCACCCGCGCGACCGACTCCGGCTCGACGATCTGCTCGGCAGCGAGCAGCGAGAGAGCGATCGCCAGGTCGAAGGCGGCGCCCGTCTTCGGCAGAGACGCGGGCGACAGGTTGACGGTCACGCGCCCGCCTGGGAAGTCGAATCCGCTGTTGCCGATCGCGGATCGCACGCGCGCCTTCGCCTCACCGAGCGCCGCATCCGGAAGGCCGACGAGCACGAAGGCGGGGAGCCCGCTCGCCGAGTCGGCCTCGATCTCGACGGATGCGCCATCGAGCCCGAGCAGGGCGATCGCGTGCGCCCGCCCGACGCCCATCAGAACACCCCCGCGAGATGCTCGATGCGGCTCGCGCCGCGGCGAGGTGCGAGCACCGAGACGGCGTCGATGCGGATGCGGCGACCCCGTTCATCCGGGTGGGCGTCGCACCACACCCCCGCGAGCTGCCGCAGCCGCGCGAGCTTGGTGCGCGTGATCGCCTCGAACGGGTGGCCGAACGCGGTGGAGCTGCGGGTCTTCACCTCGACGAAGACGAGGGTGTCGCCGTCGCGCACCACGAGGTCGATCTCGCCGTGCCTGCACCGCCAGTTGCGTTCCACGAGCCGGTAGCCGCGCGCGAGCAGATGCTGCTCGGCGAGGCGCTCACCGTGTCGTCCGAGGTCATCTTTCGCCGCCATGCGTCGAGGATGGCGAGGCGGCGCGCGGCGGATGCCGCACGGGGCGTCGGTTCGGGATGCCGTGCTCGCTCCGCGCCTGTGCAGGGAACGCCAGCGCGCCGTGCCTAGTTCGCGGGCTGCTCCTCAGGACGCCATCGCACCAGCCCGGAGTCGAGCTGCTCGAGCACCCACGGCCGCGGTTCGCCCCACAGGCGCACCGCATCCGTGAGCCACACTGTGCAGTCCGGGCTCCATCCGGCGACGAGCGACGCGACACCGTCGCTCACGTCGATGATGCAGCCGGCGAGCGCCAGGTACTCCGCGATCGACAGATGCACAGCATCCCACTCCGCGGCCACCGCCGACCAGTCCGGCACCACCCAGCGCCCCACGCGCCCGGTCGCGCGGGCCCAATCAGCGCCGCTCGTGGCCGTGACCTCGAGCGGATGCTGACGGCAGAGATCCGCCCACACGGTGGCGTCGAGTTCGAGGACTCGACCTGACCCGCGCGCGGGCGTAGCGAGCGCGAGCTCCCACCCCGACCCGTCCTCGACGAGGCCGAGACCGGCGGGGACGCCCGCGACCGCGCCTGCAGTCGACGGCAGCTCGATGGGACGCGACCACCAGGCTCCCGTGATGTGCACGCCTGGCTCGACGTGCACGCCGGCGTGCAGAACCTCTCGCCGGAGAGCCTGCGAACGCCAGACAGCGAGCGCGCGCCGCACATCGCCCGGCCAGCTGACGTCGCTCTCACGCGTCTCGAACTCGACCCGCCACTGCTCGGCCGCGATCGGCTCGCTCCAGCGCGCAAGCACTCCCTCATCGGCAAGCGCCTCGGCGACGGGCACGAGCGCGCGAGCGACCACATCCACGGATGCGAGCTGATCCCGACTGTCGGGCGCCTGCCAGTACCTCGCCGCATCGACCGTCGACGTGAGGCACCTCAGCAGGGCCTCGTTCGACCTCACAGCCGCGGCGAGCGCGTCGGCGTCGATCATCCGGAGGCCGTCTGCCACCTCAGCAGGAGAAACAGGATCAGGCAGCGGCTGATCCGGGCTGTCTCCGATCCAGAGGGTCGCGACGCTGCCGTCGATGGGATGGAACGCGCGCTCGGCATCGACGCACCTCGCGAACAGCGTCCCGCTCGTATCGGCCGCGAGCGCGACCTCCAGGCACAGCCTGCGACCGCGGGGGCCCTCGAGCAGAGCGGGGGCGTCGATCGTCATCCCGCCAGGCTAGACCGAGGGCCCACGGGCCGATGACGCAGGCGCGGCGCGGCGCGGCGATCATCCGCACAGATGCCCAGCTGTCATTCCGGGTGGCACGCCGAGGTTATCGTCGGATCATGACCGAGCACCGCATCCGCCCCGCAACCCCCGACGACGCTGACCGCATCGTCCAGATCTGGTGGCGCGGATGGCATGACGGGCACACGGGTCTCGTCCCCGAGGAGCTGCTCGCCTTCCGCACGCGCGACGAGTTCGTGCCCCGCGTGGCCGCCGCGATCGAACGCACGCGGGTGGCCGAGGTCGACGGCGAGGTCGCGGGATTCACGATGCGCAAGGGCGACGAGGTCGAGCAGGTGTTCGTGGACGCCGCGCACCGCGGCACGGGTGTCGCCGCGCACCTGCTCTCGGATGCCGCACGCCAGGTGATGGCAGCCGGGCACGAGGTGCCGTGGCTCGGCGTCGTCACCGGCAACGCCCGCGCGCACCGCTTCTACGAGCGCGAAGAATGGACCGACACGGGCGAGGTCGAGTACCCCGCGCACACGGGACCGGATTCGCACATCATCGTCTCGTGCCACCGCATGGAGTGGCGCCGTGGGCCTTTGGACCCGACAGACGAGGCCTGAGTCGCACGTAGGCTCGAAGCGTGAACGTCGCCCTCGGCATCCTGCTGCTTCTCAACGCCGCCTACAACGTCTTCACCTGGCCGCAGTTCCTGCGCCGTGTGAAGGCTGACCCGCGTGCACGCGATGAGGCGGGCACCCCCACGAAGTTCCTGCGCGTGCACCAGGTGCTCGTCGCGATCGCCCTCGCCCTCGCCGCTGTCTCGGCCGTCGCGGGTGTGTGGGCGCTCGTCGCCTGACGACTTCCTGAGCTGGCTTTCGACGCCCGCATCCGCCCGCCCGAAGGTCGCGGTGGCCGGTGGGACTGACGCGCTCAGGCGCTTGCGGATGGTGCGGCAGGCGACATTTGCCCTGCGCACCCCGCAAAAAGCCCACCGATCAGACCGAAAGCCAGCAGCGACCCGATCGCCGCAGGTGAAGCGGCACCACCCAAAATGGCGGTGGCCCACACCATATCGACCACACCGGCCGCGATGATCACCCACCCCCAACCGGTGATCTGCCCTGCCTTGGACGGATCAGGCGTCAAGGAGAGCGCCCAGATGCCGAGCACCACGAGCGCGATCGACGCGATCAGCTCGAATGCGAGAACAGCGCTGATTCCCGGGACGACGGCGTCGAGAGCTGCATAATCGCCCGTCATACCCACGCCGGAGAAGGTGCCGAAGGCACCGCGGAGGATCGCCAGGATCCCGCCCGCGACAAGAAGTCCGCTTCGCTTCATGCCGCGATGGTAGTGGGACACCCTCGTCTGCTGACAGACAGACAGCCTCGTCGACCGTCTCCCGGCATCGCCGTCAGTCCAGCTGCTCCCCGTCGACGTAGACCCACCGGCCATCGACCCGCGCGAACCGCGAACGCTCGCGCATCAGGCCCGCGCCATCCGGCCCGCGGAACGACGCACGGAACTCGACGACGCCCTCGGCGTCATCCGCTCCGCCATCGACGGTGTCGACGATCTGCAGCCGCCGCCACTCCACATCCGCATCGAGGTCCAGATCGGCCGGGCGGGTGGACGGATGCCACGAGCGCAGCAGATACGCCGCGTCGCCGCGCGCGAAAGCCGAGAACCGCGAGCGCATGAGCGCCTCCGCCGTGACAGCGGGCGTGCCCGCGAGAACGGGTCCGCAGCACGTATCGAACGCGGCGCCTGAGCCGCACGGACACATCGCCGACTCCACGCGACTACTCGTCGAGCGCGAGCTCCTTCGGGAGCTCCAGATCCTTGTCGCCGCGCACCTCGACATTGACGTCCTTGAAGGTGAGCACGCGCACGCTCTTCACGAAGCGGTCGGAGCGGTACACATCCCACACCCACACGTCGTTCATGGTGAGCTCGAAGTAGAAGTCGTGCTCGGTGTCGTGGCGCTCGAGAGTGACCTCGTTGGCCAGGTAGAAGCGACGCTCCGTCTCGATCACGTACTTGAACTGGCCCACCACATCGCGGTACTCGCGGTACAGGGCCAGCTCGACCTCGCGGTCGTAGTCGTCGAAATCGTCGTCATCCATCGCTGTCGAGTCTAGTCAGCCCCGCGCGTGCGCGCCGACTGTCACCCCGGCCGTCGAAGAGCGGCGGATCAGAACAGCGCCGGCTGCTTGAGCCAGCTCCAGCGGTGCAGCTCGCTCGCCCCGAGGCGCGCCACCGCGTCGGTGTGAGCGGCGCATCCGTAGCCCTTGTTGCTCGACCACTCGTACCCCGGATGCCGCGCGTCGGCTTCGATCATGAGCCGGTCGCGCTGCACCTTCGCGAGCACGGATGCGGCCGAGACGGCCGCGCAGTCGCGGTCGGCCTTGATGCGGGTGACGACGCGCGGGCGCGTTCCCTCGGCCCAGTCCGCGAGCGCGGGCGTGAGCCAGTCGTGCTTGCCATCGAGCAGCACGATCGCCGACTCCACGGGAACACCCGCGACCACGAGCGATTCGAGCGCACGCACCGCCGCAAGGGCGAGGCCCGGCACGATGCCGAGACTGTCTACCTCGGCGTTGTCGGCCATGCCGACCGCCCAGAACGGCGCCCATTCGGACACCACCGGGTAGAGCGCTTCGCGCTTCGCCTCCGAGAGCAGCTTCGAATCGCGGAGCCCTTCGGGGATGCCGTCGGCGTCGGCGAAGAACGCGGCCACGCCCACCGCCACGGGGCCGGCGATCGCACCGCGACCCACCTCATCGCATCCGATGACCACATTCGCCCCCGAGGCGAACAGCTCACGCTCGAACTCGAACGTCGGAGACGCGGCGCTCATTCGGCGGATTCCTCCGCAGCCGGGGTCTCCACGACCGCGGGCGTCGTCTCGGGATCATCCGGCACCTCGCCGAACACGGCCGGATAGTTGTCGAGCCACGACCAGCGGTCGGTCGGCCAGGAGATGAGGATCGCCCGACCCACGACATTGTCGACCGGCACGAAACCCTCGCCCGGCTTGTCGCGGTTGTAGCGGGAGTCGCGCGAGTTGTAGCGGTTGTCGCCCATGACCCAGAGCGAGCCCTCGGGAACCGTGACGCTGAAGTCATCGCGGGAGACCTTCGTGACGCCCGCAGGGAGCTTCACGTACGGGTCCTCCTCGATCGTCGTGCTGTTGACCGACATCCGGCCGAAATCATCGCAGCACTCCACGACGTCGCCCGGCAGGCCGATGACGCGCTTGATGAGGTGATCGTTCGAGTCGGGTGCCGTGAGCCCCACGATCGAGAGCAGACCTTCGAAGAAGCCCGCCACCGGGTTCTGCTCCGGGTTCGGCATCGGGTCGAGCCATCCGCCCGGATCCTGGAACACCACGACGTCGCCGCGCTCGATGGAGGTGAGCTCCGGGACGAGCTGGTTGACGATGATGCGGTCGTTGACGATGAGCGTCTGCTCCATCGACTCCGACGGGATGTAGAAGGAGCGGATGAGGAACGTCTTGATGAGGAACGAGATGATGATCGCCGCGACGATGATGAGCGCCACATCCCGCAGGAACAGCAGCAGGCCGCCACGCCGGGGACTCCGCCGCTTCGTCGCCCGGGTCGATGCGGTGTCCGCGTTGTCATCGGCGCGGGCGTCGGTCTCGTCGGTCATGGCTCCCCTGTTGTTCTGTGCAAGCATAAGCACCCCCTCATGTGCGGTCGCCGTGCGACGCGACGGGTCGCGACACCCGCGCATCCGGAAGCCGATCACGACGCGGGAGCGCCGGATCCGCCACCCGCTGACGACGAAGCCCGGCCCCGCATGGCGCGGGACCGGGCTCGTGAAATCGTGGGAGCGGCAGCTCAGCTGTCGCGCTTCTCCTTGATCTTCGCCTTCTTGCCGCGCAGTTCGCGCAGGTAGTAGAGCTTCGCGCGACGCACGTCACCGCGGGTGACGACCTCGATGTGGTCGATGACCGGCGAGTGCAGCGGGAAGGTGCGCTCGACGCCCACCTGGAAGCTGACCTTGCGAACGGTGAAGGACTCGCGAACGCCCTCGTTCTTGCGGGCGATCACAACACCCTGGAACACCTGGATACGCGAGCGCGAACCTTCGATGATGTTGACGTGCACCTTGACGGTGTCGCCGGGGCGGAACTCGGGGATGTCGGAGCGCAGCGATGCTGCGTCGAGCTCGTCGAGAATATGCATGGGAGATTCGCTCTCTGCGCCCGCCACAGGTCGAACGCGGGGTGAAGTTCAGATCGGAAGTTCGTGCGTATCACTGCGACGGCCCCCTGTGGCAGGTCCGTGCGGACGCACAATCGCCCATTCTGCCACATCCGGTGTTCCGCACGCGAACCGAGAACCCGCGGTCAGGCGCCGGATGCCGCCTCCACGGGCGGTTCGTCCCACCGCACCTCCGGCTGCCTGCACGTCTCACGGAACACGTACTGCGACGGCAGGCGTCGTTCGTGGCTCGTCCAGTCGATGGGGGGCCGCTTCGCCCCCTCCGGAAGGTAGCCCAGGCGGTACACGGCCATGAGCTCCAGTTCGTCGGGCACCTGCAGCAGGTCGACGATCCGCTCCCACTGCCCGGGAACCTCCATCGGGAACGAGACGAACTGGATGCCCATGCCGAGCATCGTCGTCGTGAGCCACACGTTCTCCATCGCGGCACCCATCGAGAACACCGAGTAGAACGACGACAGCTCACCGGGTCGGTACTCCGCGCGATCGAGCATCACGCCGAGCAGCAGCGGCGAACCGGCGACGAGCTTGCGGTTCTCCTCGCCGAGCATGTGGGGCACGCGCATCGCGTTCATGAGCTTCTGCCCGCCGGGCGTGAACACCTGGCTCGTGAACGGGCGAAGCGGCGCGGGCAGCTTGTCGAACAGCATGCCGCTGCGCTCGCGCTCCATCTCGGCCTGTGAGAACCGGAAGTACGGCTTGTAGCGCTCGAAGAAGGTGCCGTTCGACATCGCGGTCGCCATCGACGATCCGCTGATCCGTGCGATCTCCTCGATCGTGTCGCGGTTCTCGATCAGCACGAACCGCCACGGCTGGCTGTTGAGCTGCGAGGGGGCGCGTGCGGCGACCTCCATGAGCAGCCGCTGGTGCTCCTCGGCGACGGGGCGCGGGTCGAGTGGCCCGTTGGTGGTCTTGCGGCGACGCAGCACGTCGAGGAAGTCCGTCGTCATCGGCGGCCCTTTCTGCGGTCTCGGGAGGGGGATCGGGATGCGCCGGGCCGCGTCCACGCGACCGCGAGGGCGGCGGCCATGAACGGGGCGATCGACGCGGCGAGCGCGGGGTGCCGCCATCCGCGGGTTCCCGCGTACGGGATCGCCGCGATCGGCGCGAGAGCCGGCACGAGAACAGCGCCGCGCGCACCGCGCTCGGCGAGCAGGGAGACGGCAGCGGCCGTCGTCGTGGCGGCGGTCGCGATGTACAGGGCGTGATGCACCCATCGGGCGCGCCCGGTGCGCACCACCCCCGTTGCGACCCCCAGCCCGAGCGCGCAGTTGACGCCGTAGCTGACAGCCGCGATCGTGGTGGCGCGCCGGGAGATCATCCGTGCTCGCTCCTGTTCAGACCGCGGGTGAGCAGGAGGCGAAACGGCGGATCGGCTTCGACGCGCCAGCCGGGAGGAGCGGCGAGCCGCAGCTCCGGCGGTGTGAAGCTGCGCCGGATGGAGCGCATCCCGTCGGTGCGGATGAAGGAGCTGCGAGCCCACGGCAGGGTGCCGAGACCGTAGAGGGCGTACGACACCGGCGAACGCCGCAGATCGCTGTGCAGAGCGCGTGGTGCGAGCGCCTCGCAGTCGGCGAGGATGCGGCCGAACGAGTCGCCGTCGAGGTGATGCATGACGTGGTTCGAGACGACGATGTCGTACTGGGCACCCTCATCCGCGAGGGCGGCCGAGGTCGTCGAGACGTAGGTGACGCGGGGCCACGGATGCCGCCGGGCGAACGCGCTCGCGCGCGGGTCGGGGTCGGCCGCCGTCACCTGCACGTCGAAGCCGCCACGGGCGGCCCAGGCCGCGAGGTTCCGGGCCAGGTCGCCGCCGCCGGAGCCGAGGTCGAGGACGCGGAACGTCTCGCCCCGCACCACGTAGGGCCGGATGCGCGTGGCCCACAGCCGCTTCCATCCGGACAGCAGACGGTTCAGCGGGCCGAACTGGGCGTAGGTGGACTCGAGCAGGCCGAGGTCGCAGTCGGGGTCGTCCATGAGCTCGGCGAGCTCCGTGGCGCGCGTGCGCATGAGGATCATGCCGCATCCTTCGCGGGAGCAGGGTGTGCGACGAGCGTCGCCGCCTCGAGGGTGAGACCCGGCCCGAACGCCATCGCGCAGACGCGCCCCTCGACACCGCCGTGCAGCATCCGACGCAGCACGAAGAGCACCGTGCCGCTCGACATGTTGCCGAACTCCGCCATGACGGCGCGGGAATCGGCGAGGGCCCCTGCGGGCAGAGCGAGCCCCTCCTCGACACGGTCGAGGATCGCGCGGCCGCCAGGGTGCACGGCCCATGCGTCGATCGCGGCGGTGCCCGCGCTGCCAGCGCTGCCCGCGCTGCCGGCGTCGGCGCTGCTGCCGGCGTCGCCGCTGTCGCTGAACAGCGGGGCGAGGGCATCCCGGATTCCGGCCCCGAGGTGAGCGGGCACCTGAGCCGAGAGGCGCATCACGAAACCCTGGTCGCCGATCGTCCAGGTCATCTCATCGATCGAATCGGGCAGCACAGAGGTGAGGAAGGCGTCGAGCTCGAGCGTCGCGCTGTCACTGTCGCGTGCCGCGACGACCGCCGCGGCCGCGCCGTCGCCGAACAGCGACATCGCCACGATCTGCTCCGGATCATCCGACGCACCCAGGTGCAGCGTGCAGAGCTCCACGCACACCACGAGCACCACCGCGTCCGGATCCGCTGCGCACGCCGCATCCGCCGCCCGCAGCGCGGGGAACGCGCCGCAGCACCCCATGAAGCCCACATGCAGACGGGCGGTCGTGACGGGCAGCCCGAGCGCCTTCACGAGGGCGAGATCGGGACCGGGCGAGACGAAGCCCGTGCACGAGACCGTCACCACATGCGTCACCTCGTCGGGGCGCACCCCCGCAGCATCGAGCGCCCGCCGGGCGGCGGCGATGCTCAGCGCGGGCGCCTCGCGGGCGTAGAGCGCATTGCGGGTGCCCGTCGATGCAGGGAGAACAACCTCATCGTCGAGGAACGGCGTCGAGCCGCCATGTGCGAGCTCACCGAGAACCGTGCGGCGGGTGGCGATGTTCGACGCGTCGAACGCCGCCCTCGTGAGACGCTCCCCCAGACGCGACCGCCCCGGCTGACCGGCGAGCAGATCACGCGCGCGATCCTGCGACAGCACCGTCTCCGGCACCGCGGTCTCGATCGCGAGGATGCGTGAGGTCACGAAGTGGCATCACCCCGGGGCGGATCCGCTCTCGAGACAGGAGGTGTCACGTCCTGTGAGGTGACCACGATCACCTCGCCGATGTCGACCGGCGCCGGGCCGTACACCGATGCGCGCGCCCCGCGGGTCGTCGCATCGATGTCATCCATGACCGCCTGCACCCGGCGGCGCCCCTCCACGACGAGCTGCCACACCGACACCCAGAAGACCGCGATGAGCGCGAGGACCGCGAGCGCCACCGTCGCCGGATGAGCCACCAGCCCCGTGACCAGCAGGATGAGCCACAGAGAACCGAACGCGGCCACATCGATCCACGACACCGCAGCCTCGCGGCGGATACCCGGACGCCACACCACCAGTGCGCTCACGATGACGAGCGCCAGGAAGAGCAGAGGGCAGGCGATCAGGTAGACGAGGAACTCCCATCCGATCCCATCGATCAGGATTCCTCGGCCGATCAGCACCCACACGGGAAGTGCGAATGCCATCGGAAACAGCAGACGGTAGACCACGCGGCGGACGCCCATGACCCAAGGCTACGCTTTCTGAGTGATCGAACTCCGGACGCCAGCTGAAATTGAGCAGATGAGACTCGCGGGACGCTTCGTCGCGAGCGTGCTCGAAGCCACCCGCGACGCCGCCGATGTGGGCGTCAACCTCCTCGACCTCGATGCGCTCGCGCACGAGATGATCCGCAAGGCGGGCGCCGAGAGCTGCTACATCGACTACCACCCCTCGTTCGGCGGCTCGCCGTTCGGCAAGGTCATCTGCACCTCGGTGAACGACGCCGTGCTGCACGGCCTGCCCCACGACTACGTCCTCAAGGACGGCGACCTGCTGTCGCTCGACTTCGCCGCCTCGCTCGGCGGCTGGGTGTGCGACTCGGCGCTCTCGCTCGTCGTGGGCGAGCCGCGCCCAGAAGACCTCGAGCTCATCGCCACCACCGAGCGCGCCCTCGCTGCCGGCATCGCCGCGGCGCGCGTCGGCAACCGGATGGGCGATGTCTCGGCATCCATCGGCGACGTCGCGGAGGAGGCGGGACTGCTCGTCAACCTCGACTTCGGCGGCCACGGCGTCGGGCGCACCATGCACGGCGACCCGCACGTGCCCAACGACGGCCGCCGCAAGCGCGGGCTGCCGCTGAAGCCGGGCCTCGTGTTCGCGATCGAGCCGTGGTTCCTGCACACGACAGATGAGATCTACACCGACAAGGACGGCTGGACGCTGCGCTCGAAGGACGGCTCGCGCGGCGCGCACGCCGAGCACACCGTCGCGGTCACGCCCGAGGGCCCTGTCGTGCTGACGGCTCGCTCCAGCTGACCCAGCGCTGTCCGGCATCCGTTATGCAGGATCCGGGAACGGTTGTGCAGGAAACGGCACCCCTTCATCCGTGAACATGCCCGGATTCACGGGGATACGTCGCACGCGCAACACCCCAACTCCTGCATATCGGCAGGCCGTTCCTGCATAACCGAGGCGGGGCCACGGGTGGGGCGGGCGCGGGACAGGCCGGATCAGTCGGGCAGCAGCTCGGGGCGGACCCGGCGCGTGCGCTCCAGCTGCTGCTCGCGACGCCACGCGGCGATCGCGGCGTGGTTGCCCGAGAGCAGAACGGGCGGCGTCTCGAGCCCGCGCCAGAGGGCGGGCTTGGTGTAGCTCGGGTATTCGAGCAGGCCGTCCTCGTGGCTCTCCTCGACGAGCGACTCGGGGTTGCCCACGACGCCCGGGACGAGGCGTCCGGCGGCTTCGATCATCGCCATCACGGCCACCTCTCCGCCATTGAGCACGTAGTCGCCGAGGCTCAGCTCGAGCACCTCCGCGACCTCGGGCCGAGTGGCGGTGTGCTCGATGACGCGATAGTCGATGCCCTCGTAGCGTCCACAGCAGAAGACGAGGTGCGGGCGCTGCGCCAGGTCACGCGCGCGCGGTTGCGTGAAGAGATGTCCCGCAGGAGACGGAAAGACGACCGTCGCGTCCGTCGCCCCGTCGAGGATCGCGTCGAGCGCTTCTCCCCACGGCTCCGGCTTCATGACCATGCCCGCACCGCCGCCCGCTGGCGTGTCGTCGACGGTGCGGTGTCGGTCGTGCGTGAAGTCGCGCAGGTCGTGCACGCGCACATCGATGAGGCCCGTCGAACGCGCCTTGCCGAGCAGGGACACGTCGAGCACCGAGAAGAACTCGGGGAAGATCGTGACGATGTCGATGCGCATCCGTCGAGCCTAACCGGGTGCCGACGACGTCAGTCTGAGTCGGAGGCCGACTGAACCTCGCCCTGAGCGGATGCCTCGGGCGCGTCCTCGCCAGGAGCGTCGGCAGCGGGCGCCTCGGGCTCCTCGTCCACCAGGTCTTCGAAGAGACCTGCGGGCGGGGTGAGGGTCACGATGCCGGCCTCGATGTCGACGCTCGGCACGATCGCGGAGACGAACGGCACGAGAACCTCGCGGTCGCCCGCCTTGATGACGAGGAGATCCTGAGCGGGAAGGTGCTCGACGCGCACGAGCTCTCCGAGCTCGACGCCGTCGCGCATCGCCTTCAGGCCGACCAGCTGGTGGTCGTACCAGGCGTCGGGCTCCTGCTCGGCCTGCACGTCGGCTTCGATCCAGAGGATCGCCTTGACGAGCGTCTCGGCCGCGTTGCGGTCGTCGATGCCCTCGAAGAAGGCGACAGGGTGGTCGTTGTACCAGCGCAGCTCACGGAGCTCGATGGACTGGTCGTGCCACGGAGACGTGGCAGGAACCTGGAGGGAGAACGTCGCTCCCGGCACGAAGCGCTTGGCGGGATCGTCGGTGTAGAGCTCGACCTTCAGCGCGCCCTTGAGGCCATGCGCCTTGACGAGTCGCCCGACCCGCAGCTGGGTGGTGCCGGAGCGCTTGGAGCCGCTCACGCCGCGTCAGTGTCGACGACGTCGACGCGCACACGACGGCCATCGGCGAGTGCGTTCACGAGGGCGCGGAGCGCCTTCGCGGTGCGTCCCGAGCGGCCGATGACGCGGCCGAGGTCCTCGGGGTGCACGCGCACCTCGAGGACCTCGCCACGCGACGAGCTCGACGAATCCACCTGCACGTCGTCCGGGTGATCCACGATCCCCTTCACGAGGTGCTCCAGGGCGGATGCGAGCACGGTCTTACTCCTTGTCGGCGTCAGCGTCGACGGCGGCGTCGGCCTCGACAGCGGCGGCCTCAGCGGGCGCCTCTTCGACCTTCTCGGCCTTCTTCTCAGCCTTGGGCTTGAGAACCGGCTTCTTCTTCTCGTCGGCGACGAAGGCGACGGGCGCTTCCTTCACCTTGATGGTGCTCACGGCGTCCTTGTCGCCCTTGAACTTGCCCCAGTCGCCCGAGAGCTTGAGGAGCGCACGCACCTGCTCGGTCGGCTGCGCGCCGACGGAGAGCCAGTACTGGGCACGCTCGGAGTTGACCTCGATGAACGAGGGCTCCTCGGTGGGGTGGTACTTGCCGATCTCCTCGATCACACGACCATCGCGCTTGGTGCGCGAGTCGGCGACGACGATGCGGTAGTACGGGGCACGGATCTTGCCGAGCCGCTTGAGGCGGATCTTGACAGCCACAATTCTCCTGAAACGTATTGAATGGGGTCGAACTGCTCCCGTGCGCGTGGGGGCACACTCCGGCAGAAAGCTCTGAGGGGGAACATCCGGGCCTGATAGAGGGTCGGGCTTCGGCGTTCCAACGTCCTATTCTGTCACGTCCCGAGAGGTGTCGCCACCAGGTCCGGCCACAGCCTCCTCCTGCACCGGTTCTTCGACGGCCTGCTCTGCCTCAGCGCGGGTGTCGCGACGCCGAGAGATCGCGACACCGACGAGGCACAGAACCCCGCCGACGATGGCGAGGAGCGTCGGCACCTCACCGAACGCGAGCCACCCGGTGAGCACCGTCAGCGGGGGCACGACGTAGGTGGCGACACCCAGCTGACCTGCGGGGACGCGTGCGAGGGCGTAGCCCCATGTGGTGAACGCGAGCGCCGTGGGGACGATGCCGAGATACGCCATCCCGGCGATGCCGGCGGGCGATGCGACGGCGAGCTCGGCGAGCAGCTGGCCCATGAACGGCAGGCAGGCGAGCATGCCGAACGCGCATCCGATGAACGCCACCTGGCCGGCAGGCAGCCGCCGCACGATCGGCTTCTGCACGAGCACGCCGATCGCGTACGTGACGGCCGCCACGAGCGCCCACAGGACGCCTGCGATGTCGACCTGCGCGCCGTCACCTGCGACGCTCATCCCGACGCCGATGAGCACGACGCCCGTGAACGAGACGGATGCGCCGATCAGCAGCCAGCGCGGCACCCCTTCGCCGAGGAAGAGGCCGGCGCCGAGGGCGATGAGCAGCGGGCCGATGTTGACGACCATCGCCGTCGTTCCCGCATCGAGGGTCGCCTCGGCGAGATTGAGGGTGACGTTGTAGGCACCGAACCAGGCGACCCCGTGCAGCACCAGCAGCACCCACTCGCGGCGCGTGGGGCGCAACCAGTTGCGCGCGACGGCGGCGATGATGCCGAGCGCGACGACGCCCACGATGAGGCGGCCGAGCGCGAGCGCCCCACCCCCGATCTCGGGCGCGACGCCGCGGATGACGATGAACGCGCTGGTCCATGCGAGGAGCGTGAAGATGATCGCGGCGAGCACGAGCGGGGGAACGCGGACGGTGGGCACGACGGCCACGCTACGCGCCGCATCCGACGCCCGACAGCGGGATTTCGGACACCGCGTTGCTGATTCCCGCCATCCCCCACCGCGTCTCCCGTGACCCGCATGCCACACCCGCGGCGGCCCTGTCGAGGGGTTCCCCAGGCTCACCCCGGGTGCGAGACTCCCCCGCATGCGGATCCCCTTCGAAGCGTCGGCGCGCAACACCGTGGGCATCGAGTGGGAGCTCATGCTCGTCGACCCGCAGACGGGCGATCTCGTCGGCCGGGCGCCCGAGATCATCACGGCGCTCGACACCGATGGCGACGCGCGGGTGCGCTACACGGCGACCACCGAGCTGCTCACCAACACGATCGAGCTGACGAGCGGCGTGGGCAGCGACGTCGCGGAGGCGGTGGCCGACATCCGTGACGCGATCGACGCGGCGCAGCGCCTCACCGACCCGCTCGGCATTGCGCTCATGGGCGGCGGCAGCCATCCGTTCGCCCGCTGGTTCGACCAGACGATCACCGACAAGACGCGGTACCACACGCTCGTCGAGCGCACCCAGTGGTGGGGGCGCAACATGATGATCTGGGGCGTGCATGTGCACGTGGGAGTGGACGACGTGCGCAAGGTCATGCCGATCATCGGCGCGCTCACCGACTACCTGCCCCACCTGCAGGCCATCTCGGCGTCGAGTCCGTTCTGGGCGGGCGAGCGCACCGGCTACGCCTCGAATCGTGCGCTCGTGTTCCAGCAGCTGCCGACGGCGGGACTGCCGTGGCCGCTGCGCACGTGGAGCGAGTACGAGAGCTACCTCGACGACATGATGCGCGCGGATGTGATGGCGGATGCCACCGAGGTGCGCTGGGACATCCGCCCGGCTCCACGGTGGGGCACGATCGAGATGCGCGCGTGCGACGGCGCGACGTCGCTGAGCGAGCTCGCGACGCTCGCCGCGCTCACCCAGTGTCTCGTGGAGCACTTCTCTCGTGAGCTGGATGCGGGACGCGAGCTCACCCCCCTGCTTCCCTGGTACCACCGCGAGAACAAGTGGCGCACAGCGCGCTACGGGCTCGATGCGCACGTGCTCGTCGACCGCCAGGGGGTGGAGCGTCCGGTGGCGACGCACCTGGTCGAGATGCTCGAGACGCTCACGCCGATCGCCGTCGAGCTCGGCTGTCGCACCGAGCTCGACGGCGTGCATCGGATCCTCGCCTCCGGCGGCAGCTCGCGTCGTCAGCTGCAGGCGGCGGATGACGCGGGCGGCGACCTGCGGGCGGTCGCCGCCCACCTCATCAGCGAGTTCCGGGGGCCGGCGGCGGCACGATGAGGCGCTCGCCCGGCTGGGGAGCCGGAGCGGCGATCACCGCTGCGACGCGACCTCGGCGTCCTGACCCACCTTCGCCTCCGCGTCGTCCTCCGACGACTCGTCGACGGCGCGAGACGCGAGGGCGTCCTCGCCGCGCGCAGCCGCATCCGCGTCGCTCGTGAGCGGCTTGCGCGGCCACCAGAAACGGTCCTTGGTGAGGAATGCGAGGGCGGGCACGATCACCGTGCGCACGAGGAGCGTGTCGATGAGCACGCCGATGCAGACGATGACGCCGATCTGGGTGAGCGTGATGAGCGGCAGCACGCCGAGCACGGCGAACACGGCTGCCAGCAGGATGCCGGCGCTCGTGATGACGCCGCCGGTTGCGGCGAGCGCGCGGATCATGCCCTGCGTGGTGCCGAGGGTGCGGCTCTCCTCGTCGGCTCGGGTCACAAGGAAGATCGAGTAGTCCACACCGAGCGCCACCAGGAACAGGAAGCTGAACAGCAGCACGTTGTTGTCGATCGCGGGGAACCCGAACAGTGGCGAGGAGAAGATCCACCAGGCAGCTCCCACTGCCGAGAAGAAGCTCGCGACGACGGCGATGAGCAGCAGGATCGGGGCCACGATCGCCCGCAGCAGAACGATCAGCACGACGAGCACCAGCACGAGGATGATCGGGATGATGAGCGCCTGGTCACGCAGCTGCGCTTCGGTCACGTCGAGCGCCTGTGCGTCGAGTCCGCCGACGACGCCGGAGCCGTCGCCCACCTCATCGAGCGCGTCGCGCATCGCGGTGACAGCTTCGAACGCCTCGGGGGTCTCGGCACCGGCGTCGAGGGTGACGCTGAGGCGCGCGAGGTCGTCGGTCGTCTCGGTGACGGCGGCGGCGTCCACGCGATCGACGGCGAGGAGCGCCTCGATGGCGGCATCCGCATCCTCGACCGGCACGACGACAGCGGCGGGCGAGGTGGTGCCGGCGGAGAAGGTGTCAGCGAGCACCTCCTGGCCGATGACGGCGTCGGGCTTGCTGAGGAAGCGGTCGTTCTGCGAGAGCCCGGTCTGCACGAAGAAGAGCCCGCTGGCCATCGCACCGAGGATGACGAAGCCGGCGACGGCGACGATCGCGGGGCGGCGGGACACGGCCCGTCCGAGCTTGCCCCACGGGCTGCGCGCGATGACGTCGGCCGAGCCGAAGCGCGGGACGTAGGGCCAGAAGAGTCCGCGTCCGAAGAGCACGAGGGCCGCCGGCAGCACGATGAGCGCGAAGATCATCGCGACGACGATGCCGACCGCGCACGCGAGGCCGAGGGCGCGGTTGCCGGCGAGCTCTCCGAAGAGCAGCGTCGCGAGCGCGAGGGCGACGGTTCCGCCCGAGGCGATGATCGCGGGTCCGGCGCCGCGCATGGCCTTGCGCATCGCCGCGCGGCGGTCGCGGTGCAGGCGCAGCTCATCGCGGTAGCGGGCGATGAGCAGCAGGGCGTAGTTGGTGCCAGCACCGAAGACGAGCACGGACAGGATGCCGGTGATGGAGGCGTCGAGCTCGACGCCGAGGGTCGAAGCGACCTCACGCGCGATGATGCCGGCGAGTGCGTCGCCGAGGCCGATCACCGAGAGCGGAACGAGCCACAGCCACGGGCTGCGGTAGGTGATGAGCAGCAGCACGGCGACGACGATGACGGTCGTGAGCAGGAGGGTGAAGTCGGCGCCCGAGAAGACGGCGGCGACATCCACCGAGAAGCCTTCGGCACCGGTGAGGTACACGCGGACGTCGTCGAGGTCTGCGGTCGCGATGTCGCGGAGCTGCTCAGCACGCTCGCGCTGCTCGCCTGTGTCGTTGATGGCCTCGAGCGGCACGACCACGAGTGCGACCGTTCCGTCGTCCGAGACCTGTGCGGGAGGCACGAAGCCCTCCGGCGCGAATTCGGCGAGCTCGCCGAACGCCTTCGCGTTGATGGTCGCGATCGCCTCGTCCGAGAGGGCGCCGTTCTCGCTCTCGAAGACGAGAAGCGCGGAGGTTCCCTCGGCGCTCGGGAACTCCTCGAGGAGGCGGTCGGCGACGACCGACTCGGCGTTCTCCGACAGCCCGGCAGTGGGTGCGGCGCTCGACTTCTCACCGCCCGTGAGGAAGAACAGCGACGCGGCCGCAAGGGCGGTGACGACGAGCACGATCCACGAGGTCTTCGCAGATGTGATGAATCGGAGCAGGCCGGACATGGAGGTCCTCTCAGGCGGTCAAGTATTTAGTTAGACATGTTACATACTTTCTTAACTAGATAAAAACGCATGAACATGCGGACCCCGCCAGAAGCCAGCGTGTCGTCGCGAAGCCGGGCGAATCAGCGCGAATCGCGCCACGCGAGCAGCGCCCGCACAGCCGAGTCATCGAAGTCGGGAGCCGCCATCGCGACGATGAACGTCGAGAACCCGAGCCGCACGAACTCCTCCGCAGCCTGTGGGTCGCCCACCCCGAGCCCTCGAATGCTCGTTCCCGTCGAGCGCTCGATCTCGGCCGGATCGCGCCCCACGGCACGGCAGTGCTCGTCGAGGACCGCTGACTTGTGCGCGAGCGTCTCGGCGGATCCGAACGCGTGCCAGATGTCGGCGTGCTGGGCGACGACGCGCAAGGTGCGGCGCTCCCCTCCCCCGCCGATGAGGATCGGGATGTGACGCGTGGGCGGCGGCACGAGTCGCCCGAGGCGTTCCCGCACCTGCGGAACCGCCTCCTCGAACGCCGTCATCCGCGATCCGACGGTTCCGAACGGGAAGCCGTACTCGTCGAAGTCGCGCTCGAACCATCCGGCCCCGAGCCCCAGGATGAAGCGGCCCACACCCGAATCGCCGGCCGAGATGTGGTCGATCGTGCGCGCCATGTCGGCGAGCAGGTGCGGATTGCGGAACGGCGTCGCCGACACGAGCGGGCCGAACTCCACGCGGCTCGTCTGCTCGGCGATCGCCCCGAGCATCGTGAACGCCTCGAAGTGGCTGCCATCGGGGTCGCCCGTGAGCGGGAAGAAGTGATCCCAGCCCATGATGATGTCGACGCCGAGATCCTCCATGCGGCGCACCGTGTCGCGCAGCACCGGATACGGGGCATGCTGGGGCGCGATCTGCACGCCGATGCGGATGGGGCGAGGAGCGAGAGCGGTCACCCTCTCACCCTACGGATGCGCGACGGAATCGCGGACCCCGTGCACTCCTCGGCTCAGCGACCGCCGAGAAGCTTCTGCAGGGCGGCGAGCTCTTCCTCCGAGGGAGCGGCCGAGCCGCCCTTCGCCGCGCCGAGCCCGAAACCGGATCCCGCGGGTGCAGCCGAGCCGCCGGGCGCGACGCCCTGCTCGATCGCCGCGTTCTCGGCAGCGCGCTTGGCGGGGTTGCCCGAGCGCGATCCGCTCTTCTTGCCCTTCGCCTTCTGCGCGGCCTTCTTGCCGCCGTGGGCGCCGGGCATCGGCCCCATGCCGGGGATGTTCGGCATGCCGCCCCTGGCGACCGTCTTCATCATCTTCGCTGCCTGCTCGAAGCGCTGCACGAGCTGGTTGACGTCGGTGACGGTGACGCCGGAACCCTTGGCGATGCGGAGGCGACGCGAGCCGTTGAGGAGCTTCGTGTTCTGGCGCTCGGCGGGCGTCATCGCCTGGATGATCGCCTCGGTGCGGGTGAGTTCGCGCTCGTCGAAGTTCTCGAGCTGCTCCTTCATGCCGCGGGCGCCGGGGAGCATGCCCATCATCCCCTTGAGCGAGCCCATCTTCTTGAGCTGCTGCATCTGGCCGAGGAAGTCATCGAGGGTGAACGTGTCGGTGCGGAACTTCTCCGCGACCTTCATCGCCTCCTCTTCGTCGAACGCGGACTGCGCCTGCTCGATGAGGGTGAGGATGTCACCCAGGTCGAGGATGCGGTTCGCCATGCGGTCGGGGTGGAAGGGCTCGAAGTCGTCGAGGCCCTCACCCGTGGAGGCGAAGATGATGGGGCGTCCGGTGACGGAGGCGATGGACAGCGCGGCACCACCGCGCGCGTCGCCGTCGAGCTTGGTGAGCACGACACCCGTGAAGTCGACGCCCTCCTGGAAGGCGCGCGCCGTGTTCACGGCGTCCTGACCGATCATCGCGTCGATGACGAACAGCACCTCGTCGGGGTTCACGGCCTTGCGGATGTTCGACGCCTGCTTCATGAGCTCGGCGTCGATGCCGAGTCGACCGGCGGTGTCGACGATGACGACGTCGTGAAGCTTGCGCTCGGCCTCGGCGACACCGTTCTTGGCGACCTTCACGGGGTCGCCGACGCCGTTGCCGGGCTCGGGAGCATAGACGGGCACGCCCGCCTGCTCGCCGACGATCTGCAGCTGGGTGACGGCGTTGGGGCGCTGGAGGTCGCTCGCGACGAGGAGGGGCGTGTGGCCCTCCTTCTTGAGCCACTTCGCGAGCTTTCCGGCGAGGGTGGTCTTACCGGCACCCTGCAGACCCGCGAGCATGATCACGGTCGGCGGCTTCTTCGCGAACTGCAGCTTGCGCTGCTCGCCGCCGAGGATGCCGACGAGCTCCTCGTTGACGATCTGCACGACCTGCTGCGCCGGGTTGAGGGCGCGGTTCACCTCATCCGAGAGGGCGCGCTCGCGCACCTTGCCGGTGAACTCCTTGACCACCTCGAGGGCGACGTCGGCGTCGAGCAGGGCTCGACGGATCTCGCGCACTGTGCCGTCGACGTCCGCGGGGCTGAGTTTGCCCTTGGTGCGGAGGTTCTTGAAGGTCTGAGTGAGCCGGTCGGAGAGAGTGCCGAAGGTAGCCATGACGGCGTCGAGTCTACCGGGGCGCGATAGCGTGGCGGGATGAGCCACATTCTGCCTTTCGACGGCACCTCGCCGAACATCGATGGAACGGCCTGGGTCGCCCCCACGGCGACCGTGATCGGAGCAGCCGAGCTGCATCCGGAATCGTCGGTCTTCTACGGCGCTGTCGTGCGCGCCGACCGTGACCGGATCGTGCTGGGCGCGGGATCCAACCTGCAGGACAACGTGGTCGTGCACGGGGACCCTGGCACCCCCGCGATCATCGGCTCCGGGGTCTCGGTGGGCCACGGGGCGGTCGTGCACGGCTGCACGATCGGCGACGACTGCCTCATCGGCATGAACGCGACCGTGCTCAATCGCGCTGTCATCGGCGCCGAGTCGCTCATCGCGGCCGGCGCGCTCGTGCTCGAGGACACCGTCATCCCCCCGCGTTCGCTCGTCGCGGGCGTGCCGGCGAAGGTGCGCCGCGAGCTCACCGACGACGAGGTCGCCGGCATCCGCCGCAACGCGGAGACCTACCGGATGCTCGCTGCCCAGCACCGGGAGATCGGGTGAGCGACGACGCGTCGCCGCGCGAGTTCCGCCCCGACTGGTCCCGCTTCCACCGGCGTCTGTGGCGCCGCTGGGCGATGCTGCTGCCGCTGACGCTGCTCATCATGGTGCTCGCCGTCGGCCCGCAGGTGGGCTTCCTGTTCGTCGCGATCGGTCTGCCGATGGTCGTCGGCGGGCTCGTGGCGCTGCTCTACTTCAGCCGGGCACGCGTCTGGTTCGAGGGCCCCGTGCTGCGCATCCGCGGCGCACTGCGCACCCGCAGCTGGTCGACATCCGACGTCGGCAATCTCGTGTTCGTGCCGCAGCCGGGCCTGCCGGGCAAGAAGATGCCCGCGACGCTCTACGGCGTGACGACTCAGGCGGAGCGTCTGTTCTGGCTCTCGGGGGATCTGTGGGATCGCGAGGATCAGGACGCGATCGCCGCGCTCATCGGGGCGCCCATCCACGAGGTTCCTGCGGGACTCACGCCGAAGGAGATCGCTGAGCGATTCCCGGGCACCCTCGGCTGGACGGCGCTGAAGCCGTGGCTCTTCGCGCTCGTGATCGCCGCGTGCGCCCTCGCGCTCATGGTGACCGTGTCGGTCATCATCACGGTCGTGCTCCTCGCGACAGGCCAGCTGACGCTGCCCGCATCCTGACGAGCGCGGGCGGCGTCAGCCCGCTGTGCGCTCGTGGATGGCGCTCGCGACGCTGCGCCCGTTGAGGTCGAGGTAGAGGTGCTGCTCGCTGAGCGACACGGTGAGGTCGTTGCGGCGTTCGAGCCCCGAGGCGGCGTCATCGATGAAGCCGGGATCGAAGCTGCGCACCGGGATCTGCTCGGCGCGGTGCACGGGCTTGCCCGCCCACGCGTCGACGACCTTCTGCGGGTCGCGGTGCGTGTAGACGGCGGCGCGGTCGGCGAGCTTGCTGCCCGTGTGCAGGCGACCGGCATCCGGTGCTCCCACCTCGATCCACGCGGTCACGCGGCCCGTGAGGTCGCGCACGAGCACGGCGGGCTCGTCGGTCGACGAGATGCCACCCGAGAACTCGATGCCCTCCTCGTATTCGAGGCAGTACGCGAGCACGCGCGTCAGCAGATAGAGGTCGGTCTCGGACGGATGCTGGGCGACCCGCAGCGAGAGCTGCTCGTACACCCCGCGGTCCACATCCGCCAGCTGCACCTCGAAGGTGCGGATCGTCGCTCCAGCCGCCATAGGTTCCGAGCCTAGGCGCTCGGGAGGCGGGCTCCGTTCACGCGGGCAGTCAGCCGCGCAGGGCGGCGAGCAGCTGCGACTTGACCTCGGGGCGGATGGGGTAGGTCGCGCTGAAGGACAGCCGCGTCACAAGGCCCGCATAGCGCTCGCGCAGCTGAGCGGCGACCTCATCCGGGGTGCCGACGGCGGCGAAGGCGGCGAGCATGTCGTCGGTGATGTGCTCGCCGATCTGCGCCCACTCGCCGCGGCGAGCACCCGCGTTGAGCTTCTCGTGCACGCCCTCCCAGCCGTGCAGGGCGAGCACCGGCAGGTAGTCGGGCGTCGAGCCGTAGAAGGCGATCGTGGCGCGTGTCTCGGCGATCGCGCGGTCGAGCTCCTGCTGCGTCTCGCCGACGGCGATGAACGCGGGGAGGCTGATGCGCACGTCTGCGGGGTCGCGATCTGCGGATGCGGCGCCCCGCGCGAGGGCGGGCACGGTGACCTCGCGCAGGTAGCGCTCGGTCGTGAAGGTGTGGGCGAGCATGCCGTCGGCCACAGCTCCCGCGGTCTCCGTCATCTTCTCGCCGACTGCGGCGAGCCAGACGGGCGGCGGACCGTAGGGGTTCGGGCCCGGGTTGAAGTAGGGCGTCATGAGGGTGTGCCGGTAGAACTCGCCCTCGAAGGCGAGCTTCTCGCCCGTCTCCCACGCATTCCAGATGGCGCGCACGGCCGTCACGAATTCGCGCATGCGCGCGGCGGGCGCCGACCACGGCATCGAGAACCGGCGCTCGATGTGGGGCTTCACCTGCGAGCCGAGGCCGAGCTGGAAGCGACCGCCCGAGACGAGCTGCACGTCGTTCGCGGTCTCGGCGACCGTCATCGGGTTGCGCGCGAACGCGACGGCGATGCCCGTCATGAGGCTCACCCGCTCGGTGCGCATCGCGGCGGCGGTGAGCGAGACGAACGGATCGTGGCGCGTCTCGGCCGCGAAGATGCCGTCGTACCCCTCGGCCTCGAGGTCGGCGGCGCCGGCGGCGAAGGTGCGCGGGTCGGTGCCGGCGTCACCTCCTGCGTCGATGAGGAAGGGCGTCGGGGTGGCGTCAGCGCTCATGCCGCCATCCTGCCGCAGAGCGCTGTCGCGCGGGCAGAGATTGTGCGGGCGCTACGAAAACGGTGCGCGGGCGACGCGAATGCGCCGTGGGGCGGCGACAGTCTCACCAGCCGATAGCGGGAGAGGGAGCCGATCGCAACGGTCTTGCCCGGATCTGCCCGGCACCGGAGGCTCGGGGGGTCGAAAGGGGTTCTATGCCGATCGTCGGTTTCCACGCCTCCCATGAGCAGATGCATCCGTCTGCGCTGCTCGCCGCCGTGCAGGATGCCGAGTTCGCGGGCTTCGACGCGGCCATGTGCTCGGATCATCTCGCGCCCTGGACGACCGCGCAGCGCCACTCGGGCTTCTCGTGGTCGTGGCTCGGTGCCGCGCTCGCGACGACCCGGCTCGGTCTGGGTCTCGTGACAGCCCCCGGGCAGCGGATGCACGGCGTGATCGTGGCGCAGGCGCTCGGCACGCTCGGGGCGATGTTCCCTGGCCGCATCTGGGCCGCGCTCGCGAGCGGCGAGAACCTCAACGAGCACGTGACGGGCGACCCCTGGCCCGACCACTCGATGCGGCGCGACCGACTCGCGGCGAACGCCGACGTCATCCGGAAGCTGCTGACCGGCGAGGAGGTGACGCGGCACGACGAGCTCATCACCGTGGATCGAGCGCGCGTGTGGACGCGCCCCGAGATCGCCCCGTCGCTCTTCGCGGCCGCTGTGAGCCCGGAGGGTGCTGCGCACGTCGCCAGCTGGGCCGACGGACTCGTGACGGTGCTGCAGGAGGGTGACGCGCACCGCGACACCATCGCCGCGTACCACGACGCGGGCGGAACCGGCCCCGTGAGCCTGCAGGTGCATGTGAGCTACGCGAGCAGCCGCGCCGAGGCGGAGGCGATTGCGCTCGAGCAGTGGAGGCACGCCGTCGTGACCCCACCCGCGCTCTGGGATCTCGCCACGCCCGAGGAGTTCGATGTGCGCGCCGCGGGGGCAACGATCGACGACATCCGCACGCACGTCATCGTCACCCACGAGCTCTCCGAGTTGCGCGACCGACTGAGCGAGCTCGGCGCAGACGTCGACCGCCTGTACCTGCACCATGTGGGAACCGACCAGTCCGCATTCATCCGCGACATGGGCGAGCACGTGCTGCCCGCCATCCGGGAGGCCGGCCGATGAAGATCACCGACACGAGCGACCTCTGGTGGAAGACCGCCATCGTCTACTGCCTCGACATCGAGACCTACATGGACTGGGACGGCGACGGCCGAGGCGACATCGTGGGACTCACCCACCGCATCGACCACCTCTCGAACCTCGGCGTCACGTGCCTCTGGCTCATGCCGTTCTATCCGACGCCCGGCAAGGATGACGGATACGACATCACCGACTACTACGCCGTCGATCCGCGCCTCGGCGACCTCGGCCAGTTCGTCGAACTCATCCGCACCGCGAACGATCGCGGAATGCGGGTGATCGTCGACCTCGTCGCCAACCACACCTCGGATCAGCACCCGTGGTTCCGTGAGTCGCGGTCGCGCATCGACTCCCCCAAACGCGACTATTACCTCTGGCGTGATGAGCCGCCGAAGGACCAGCAGGAGACGGTGTTCCCCGGTGAGGAGTCGAGCGTGTGGGAGCTCGATGAGAAGACGGGCCAGTACTTCCTGCACAGCTTCTACCGGCACCAGCCCGACCTCAACATCGCCAACCCGAAGGTGCGCGATGAGATCGCGCGCATCATGGGCTTCTGGCTCGAGCTCGGGGTCACCGGGTTCCGGGTGGATGCGGTGCCGTTCTTCCTGCAGCTGCCCGAAGGCACGCGCGGCGACCCGCACGAGTACCTGCGCGACCTCCGCCGGTTCCTGGAGCGTCGCTCGAGCGAGGCGATCCTGCTGGGCGAGGTGAACCTGCCGTATGAGGAGCAGGTCGGATACTTCGGCGGGGGTGACGGCGCATCCCAGCTGTCGATGCAGTTCGACTTCGTGGGGATGCAGGCGCTCTACCTCTCGCTCGCACGTCAGGATGCGACGCCGCTCATCACGGCGCTGCGCGCCCGACCCGAGCTTCCGCCGGAGGCGCAGTGGGCGAACTTCGTGCGCAACCACGACGAACTCACCCTCGACAAGCTCTCCGAAGACGAGCGCCAGGAGGTGTTCGACGCGTTCGGCCCCGAGGAGCACATGCGGATCTACGGCCGCGGCATCGTGCGCCGCCTCCCGTCGATGCTCGACGGCGACCCACGCCGCATCCGCATGGTCTACAGCCTCATGTTCTCGCTGCCGGGCACCCCCGTGCTGTTCTACGGCGAGGAGATCGGCATGGCCGAGAACCTGGAGCTGGACGGCCGCCACACGGTGCGCACGCCGATGCAGTGGTCGAGCGGGAGGAACGGCGGGTTCTCGGATGCCGCGCCCTCGCGCCTCGTCGCGAAGCCGCCGAGCGGCGGGTACTCCCCCGAGCATGTGAACGTCGTCGACCAGCGGCACGACACCGGTTCGCTGCTCAACTTCATGCGGCTGCTCACCGCGCGCTACCGCGCATCCGCGGAGATCGGATGGGGCGAGCTGGAGATCTTCGACCAGGAGAACCCTGCCCTGCTCGTGCACAGCGTGACCGCCGACATCGGACGCATGATCGCCGTGCACAACCTCTCGCCCGAGGCGGCGACCGCGACGCTCACCGTGCGGGGCGAGCCCGAGGGCACGATGCTCTCGGACCTGCTGGAGTCACGCGATCAGGAGCTTCCGCGATCCGGCAAGGTCGAGCTGGACGTGGAGGCGTACGGCGCGCGCTGGGTGCGCGTGATGCGCCCCGGCGACCACCGCCTCACCTGAGGCGCGGGCCCCCGCCCCCGCCGAGCGGTTGTGCAGGAACGGGTTGCCGTTATGCAGGAACCGGCTGCCGTTGTGCAGGAACGGGCTGCCGTTGTGCAGGAACGGGCTGCCGTTGTGCAGGAACGGGCTGCCGTTGTGCAGGACAACCTGCGCCGCGCATCCGCCGGACCCCCGTGATTCCGGCTGGTCGACGGATGCCGACGCGCCTGTTCCTGCACAACAGATCGCGGATCCTGCACAACGGTTTTCCGGTCGACGGGCGGTTCCTGCATAACGGCAACCGGATCCTGCACAACCGCTCGGGCGGGGGCAGCCGTACGGGATGGCGCGGGCAGCGGGCGCGCACCACGGCGCCGCGGGCGCAGGTTCGGCGGCCGGTCAGCCGACGAGCTGCTGCGCGAAGACGTGCGGGGTGAAGCCCGTGAGGTCGTTGATCCCCTCACCCTGACCGACGAGCTTCACGGGGATGCCCGTCTTCTCCTGCACGGCCAGCACGAAGCCGCCCTTCGCGGAGCCGTCGAGCTTGGTGAGCACGAGGCCGGTGACGCCCGCGTGCTGCACGAACGCATCCGCCTGCGCGAGTCCGTTCTGGCCGGTGGTCGCGTCGAGCACGAGCAGCACCTCGGCGACCGGCTCGAGCTTCTCGATGACGCGGCGCACCTTGCCGAGCTCGTCCATGAGGCCCGACTTCGTCTGCAGGCGGCCGGCGGTGTCGATGAGGGCGATGTCGATGCCTTCGCGCTTCGCGAGCTCGACCGTCTGGAAGGCGACGGATGCCGGATCCTGCCCCTGCTGCTGCGGGCGCACGATGCGCGCACCCGAACGCTCGGCCCAGGTGGCGAGCTGCTCGACCGCAGCCGCGCGGAACGTGTCTGCCGCGCCGACGACGACGGAGCGCCCGTGCGTGTTCAGGAACTTGGAGAACTTGCCGATCGTGGTCGTCTTGCCGACGCCGTTGACGCCCACGACGAGCACCACCGCGGGACGCGCGGTGAGCGTGAGCGTGGAGTCGTACTTCGCGAGACGCTCCTCGATGGTCTCGCGCAGCATCCGCTGCAGATCCTTCGGGTCGGTCGTGCGGTAGCGGTCGACCTTCTGGTGCAGCTCATCGACGATGGTCTCGGTGAGGTCGGGCCCGAAGTCGGCGCCGAGCAGCGCATCCTCGAGGTCTTCCCATGTGTTGTCGTCGATGGTCGCCTTCGTGAACATGCCACGGAGCGCGTTGCCGAGAGACCAGGAAGCCATGGCTCCAGGCTACCGGGCGGTGACCTCCCCGAAGAGGCGCGCGAGGGGTGCGATCACGATCGGCCTGAGCGCGACCCACGCGGCAGCCACGGCGACGAGGGATGCGGCGAACAGCCCGAACCCCATCCAGCTCACGTCGTCGGTCGACGCGAACATGTGCCCCAGGTTGCGCAGCGCGCCCGTCGAGAGCACGAGGATCACGTGCGTCGCGATGAAGAGCACGAAGCAGAGCATCACGGGGAAGTGGATGCGGCGCGCCCACTCGATCGGGAACAGGCGGCTCGCCCACGAGTCCGTCGGCCACCACGGTGACATCCGCACACCTGTCGCGGCGGCGAGCGGTGCCGCGACGAACACGATCGAGAAGTAGGCGAGCTGCTGCAGAGCGTTGTAGTTCACCCAGCCGTGTTCGGTGGGCCAGTCGAGGCTCGCGTAGAGCAGCGCCGACGACACGGCGTTCGGCACGACATCCCAGCTCGTCGGCACGATCCGCATCCACTGGCCGGTCGTGAACAGCAGCACGACGTAGACGACGCCGTTGGTGAGCCACAGCACGTCGAGGCTCTGGTGGGTCCACATCTGGAGGCTCATGCGCGGCTTTCCGCTGCGGGAGGTCCAGAACGCGGTCGGCCGCTTGTCGGTGCGGATCGTCCACCCGGTGCGGATGATGAGCGCGAGGAAGAACAGGTTGAAGAAGTGCTGCCAGCCGAGCCACGCCGGGATGCCGACGGGCGCGCCCTCGGGGAGGGCGTAGGCGCCCGGGTAGGCCACGAGGAAGTCGCGCACGGGGGCGATCTCGCGGATGCCCTTGGCCGCGAGCGCGAGCACCACGAGCGCGCCCGCGGCGATGATGACCCGGCGCGAGCGTGGGGGGGGTGGGGATGCTCGCGCCGGGTCGACTCGGGGGATCCATCCGGTCCGCGGAGGTGGGGGTGCCGGATGCAGCGGGCGCTGCGGCGGGTGCTGATGCGGGCTCGGCGTCGCGCGGCAGGCCGCGGCGCGCGGGTCGCGGCTCGCTCATCCGCGGACCTTTCGCGCCTCGAGCTCGGCGATGAGCTGGGGTACGACCGTGAACACATCGCCCACGACACCGAAGTCCGCGACGTCAAAGATCGGGGCGTCGGCGTCGCGGTTGATCGCGACGATCGTCTTGGCGGTCTGCATGCCCGCCTTGTGCTGGATGGCGCCCGAGATGCCGAGCTGCGGCGACACAGAGACGCCTGTCTGCCCCACCTGGGCCGACTGCTCGATGTAGCCCGCGTCGACAGCGGCACGGGAGGCGCCGACGGCGGCGCCGAGCGCATCCGCCAGCTGTTCGACGAGCGCGAAGCTCTCCCGGGATCCGAGTCCGCGACCGCCCGAGACGACGCGCTGGCGCCCGCCGATCTCTTGAAGGAGATCGAGCGCGCCCGCACGATGACCGACAAGCCGATCGGCGTGAACCTCACGATCCTGCCGAGCATCAACCCGCCGCCCTACGCCGAGTACCGCCGCGCCATCATCGACGCGGGCATCACGGTGGTCGAGACGGCGGGCTCGAGCCCCGAGGTGCACATGGACGACTTCGCGTCGGCCGGCATCAAGGTGATCCACAAGTGCACGTCGGTGCGCCATGCGCTGAAGGCCGAAGCGGTGGGTGTGACGGCGGTATCGATCGACGACTTCGAGTGCGCCGGTCACCCCGGCGAGGACGACGTGCCCGGGCTCGTGCTCATCCCGGCGGCGGCGGATGCGCTGTCGATCCCGTTCATCGCCTCCGGAGGTTTCGCCGATGGCCGCGGGTTGGCCGCTGCGCTGACGCTGGGTGCTGACGGCATCAACATGGGCTCGCGCTTCATGTGCACGGTGGAGGCGCCCGTCGCGCAGGCGGTGAAGGAACGGATCGTTGAGGCGTCGGAGCTCGACACCAACCTCATCTTCCGCTCGCTGCGCAACACCGCACGCGTGGCGAAGAACGCGATCTCGGATGAGGTGGTCGAGATCCTGGCGGCCGGTGGCCAGTTCCCCGACGTGCAGCCGCTCGTCGCCGGTGCCCGCGGCCGCCGCGTCTTCGAAGAGGGCGACCTGGACGCCGGCATCTGGACCGTCGGACAGGTGCAGGGCATCATCCGCGACATCCCCACCGCGGGCGACGTCGTGCGGCGCACCGTGGCGGATGCGCAACGGGTGCTGGCGGAGCGGCTGGGGTTGTTCGGGTAGGGGGCTGACAGTGCGGCCGCCGGTTGACGGACATCCCGCTCGGGCGCTCTCCCTCGCTATGGTCGGCGTATGTCTCACGATGCGACGAAGCTCCCGGGGTACTACCGTGACCGCGACGGCGCCCGAGTTCCTCAGAGCGAGGCGATCCAGACGTGGGCCACCTACGCGTTCGACGAGCTCCTCTCGGTCGCCCGTCAGTACGGCGGGTTCGTGACCTACAAAGCCCTCGCGCTCAAGGTGCAAGACCTCTCCGGGGTGCGCACCCGCGTGCTGATCACTCACTGGATCGGCAAGGTGCTGGAAGAAGTGGCGATCCGCGCCAAGGCCGATGGCGAACCTCCCATCACGTCGCTTTGCGTCATGGCCGACGGCACCATCGGGGATGGCTATGCTCGCGCGCCGAGGATCACCGACGACGAGCCAGGCGACGACATCGAGCTCTTTGCGGCGAGGCACCGGCTGCTCTGCTACCAGAAGTACGCAACTGATCTGCCGAGCGACGGCGGCAGCCCCGCTCTCACCCCAGCTGTGCGCAAGGCACGCCTGGCAAGGGAAGCCCACATGAAGCCCGTGGTCGACGAGCCTCGCCCCTGCCCCACGTGCTTCATCCAGGTGTCAGTGGCTGGCGAGTGCGGGTGCGGGTGAGCCGCACCACCAGCAGAGCGCGGATAGACGACGAGCATCGACCATACCGGAGGTTAGGAACCTAAAGTCCGGTATGGTTAGTTCATGTCGAAGGATGCGACGGCGAAACCCTCGCTCGCCTCGAGGTGGCCTCCCACCACTTCCGAGAAGCGACCGTGGCCGCCGCACGATGATGTCGCGATCGCGTCGCGCCGTCAACGGATGCAGGCCCGCGGTGACTACGACGCCGCTGTGCCGCCATTCATCGCCGACGTCCCACTGAGTCTGAACGCGAACGTGCTCGCGGCGGCCGACGACGCCAGCCGTGAGCTCACCCGCTTCGACGCCGAGGTCGGCGTCATCGCGGCACCCTTCGCATCCATCCTGTTGCGCACAGAGTCGGCATCCAGTTCTGAGGTGGAGAACCTCACCTCGAGCGCGAAACAGGTGGCCCTCGTCGAGCTGAATGCCGCATCATCCGCAAACGCCCGACTCGTCGTGGCGAACGTGCGCGCGATGAACGCCGCACTCGACCTCGCTGATGAGATCGACGAAGCAGCCATCATCGCCATGCAGGCGGCGCTGCTGGGAGACAGCGCCCCCGAGCACACCGGTCGCTTTCGCGACCAGCAGGTGTGGATCGGCGGCGGCGGGTTCTCGCCCCACAGCGCGTCGTTCGTTCCTCCCCACCACGAACGTGTGCCCGGACTCATGGCCGACCTCACCCGGTTCTGTCGGCGCACCGATATCCCTGTGCTTGTTCACGTCGCGATCGCGCACGCCCAGTTCGAGACAATCCACCCGTTCCCCGACGGCAACGGCCGCACCGGTCGCGCGCTCATCCAGGGCATGCTCCGCCACGGTGAGGTCACGCGCAATGTGGCAGTCCCCGTCTCGGCCGGACTCCTCGGAAACACCGAGCGGTACTTCGAAGCACTCACCGCATACCGCCGTGGCGACCCGGCTGCCATCGTCGACGCCCTCTCCGATGCAGCATTCCGCGCCATCAGCAACGGCCAACAACTGGTGACAGAGCTCCGCGACATCTCCGACGCCTGGAAGGAACGGATCCCCGCCCGGGCGGGATCCACCACGTCGCGTCTATGGAACCTGCTGCTGAGGCAGCCGGTCATCAACGCCAAGATAGTCGCCACCGAGCTCGGGGTCTCGGAGAGAGCGACCATGGTGGCGATCCGCTCACTGGTCGAGAACGGAGTTCTCGCGCAGACCAACGACTTCGCGCGCAACCGCATCTGGCACGCGCCTGAAGTGCTCGCGGCCCTCGACAGCTTCGGCAGTCGCGCTCGGCGCAACGCTCGGTAGTTCTGCTTTCCGCTCGGACCATCGGCCAGCTGGCCTGGGGCCCTGCTTCCCTCAGTGCTCGTTACTGCGGCGGATTCCCTTCCGCCTCCCGCTCGTCGCCTCCGGCCGCTTCGCCGACGGCCGCGGGTTGGCCGCTGCGCTGGCGCTCGGCGCCAACGGTAAAGAGCGGATTGTGGAGGCATCGGAGCTCGACACCAACCTCATCTTCCGCTCGCTGCGGAACACCGCGCGTCGCCAAGAACGCCGTCTCGGATGAGGTGGTCGCGATCCTCGCGGCTGGCGGCCAGTTCCCCGACCTGCAGCCCCTCGTGGCCGGCGCCCGCGGGCGCCGTGTCTTCGAAGAGGGCAACCTCGACGCCGGCATCTGGACCGTCGGGCAGGTGCAGGGCATCATCCGCGATATCCCCACCGCGGGCGAGGTCGTGCGGCGGACTGTGGCGGAGGCGCACCGGGTGCTGGCGGAGCGGCTGGCGCAGTTCGCCTGAGCGGTCAGTCACGGTGGTGAAACCGAGAATTACCTCCACCTAATTCCCAATTAGGCATTCCAAGTGGGAATTAGGAAGGGTAAAGTCGCAGTTATGAGCGACGATCGCCTCTCCTTCTGGCCAGCCCACGGCATCGAGACCCTCCCGTGGCAGCAGGAAGTGCGCGGCGGCACCCGCGAGGACCGGATGCTGCGGTCCGTCGATGCGACCATCCCGCCTTTCATCCGCGAGCTCGACTACATGCCGCCGCTTCCGGTGACGCTCGACACGGAGAGGGCGTTGCTCGCGGTAGCCCAGGCCGACACGGACGCCGAGGGTCACTCTGCCGCTCTGAGCCGCTTCATGGTCCGCTCTGAGTCCGCCGCGTCGTCCAAGATCGAACGGATCAACGCATCCGCCCGCGACTACGCCAAGGCACTCGCCGGCAACAAGAGCAACATGTCGGCCACCAGCATGGTTGCCGCCTCTACCGCCCTCCATGAGCTGATCACCACGGTTGGCCAGAACGCACGCTTCGACCTCGACTCGCTCATGAGCGCCCACCGCGCGCTCATGGCCGAAGACGCCGACGACGCTGACTACGCCGGGCGGCTGCGCGACATGCAGAACTGGATCGGCGGCAGCGACCGTTCCCCTCGCGACGCACTCCACGTTCCTCCTGCGCCGAAGCGGGTCGAAGAACTCATGGACGACCTGATCGCCTACCTCAACCGGGACGACGTTCCCGTGATGACGCAGGCCGCGATCGGGCACGCCCAGTTCGAGTCCATCCACGCCTTCACCGACGGCAACGGCCGCATCGGCCGTGCCCTCGTTGCCGCCGTACTGCGCCGCCGGGGCGTCACACGCAACGCCGTCATTCCGCTCGCCAGCGGCCTGCTCGCCAGGCGCGACGACTACTTCGCCACACTCGGCCTCTACCGCCAAGGAGACCCGGCGCCGCTCATCCGACTGTTCGCCCAGTCCGCCCGCGCGGCCGCCGAATGCTCCCGCGACACCATCGCCCGATTGAAGGCTATGCCCGGGGGGTGGGCTGCCGAGCTGAAGCCGCGGGCGGGATCCGCTGCGTCCGCCATCATCCAGGCGTTCTACAACCACCCTGTCATGCGAGCCGATGACATTGAAGCCGTCGCTGGTTCTACCGCGGCCGCCTACCGTGCGATCGACCTGCTCGTCGACGCCGGTTTCATCGAGGAGATCACCGGACGCAAGAAGGACCGCGTCTGGGCGGCATCCGAAGTGATGGCCGAGCTCGACGATCTCGACCGCCGCATCCAGGCGGCCATGCACGAAGGGACTCGCCGCTGATGACCGTCGAATGGACCTGGGAGAAAACACCGGACGGGCAGAGCCGGTTCGTGCTGGGCACCGTAGGCGAGAATCCGCTGATCTGCTTCGGCATCAACCCGTCTACCGCAGTGCCCGGCCAGCTGGACCCCACCGTGACACGCGTGAGCAAGCACGCCGCCCGCACGGGACATGACTCGTGGACCATGCTCAACGTCTACCCACAGATCTCCACCGACCCGAAGGGGATGCACCTCGAGCTCGACCCCCAACTCAAGGAGCTCAACGAGAGGCACATTGCCGAGCATGTCGCCGGCCGGTCACTGACGATCATGGCCGCCTGGGGCACGCTCGTTGAGTCCCGCCCGCACCTGCGCCGACTGGCCCACGACATCGCCGCACTCCCCGAACTTGCGAACTGCACCTGGGTCTCGCTCGGCACCACCACCAAGGCGGGCCACCCGAGGCACCCGCTGTATGTGAAGGGCGACGCTCCCCTCATCCCGTTCGACATCGCCACCTACACGACCGCCACCTAAGCACTCCGCCCCCGAACCGCCTCACCATCATCGACGCCGGCATCACGATCGTCGAGACCCGAGGTGCACATGGACGATTTAGCGGGCGCGGGCATCAAGGTGATCCACAAGTGCACCTCGGTGCGCCACGCGCTGAAGGCCGAAGCTGTGGGCGTGACGGCGGTGTCGATCGACGGCTTCGAGTGCGCCGGTCACCCCGGCGAGGACGACGTGCCGGGCCTCGTGCTGATCCCCGCGGCGGCGGATGCGCTGTCGATCCCGTTCATCGCCTCCGGAGGTTTCGCCGACGGTCGAGGCCTGGCCGCTGCACTGGCGCTCGGTGCTGACGGCATCAACATGGGCTCGCGCTTCATGTGCACCGTGGAGGCGCCCGTCGCGCAGGCGGTGAAAGAGCGGATCGTGGAGGCCGCGGAGCTCGACACCAACCTCATCTTCCGCTCGCTACGCAACACCGCCCGCGTCGCCAAGAACGCCGTCTCGGACGAGGTGGTCGAGATCCTCGCCGCCGGCGGCCAGTTCCCCGACGTGCAGCCCCTCGTCGCCGGTGCCCGCGGACGCAAGGCCTTCGAAGAAGGCGACCTGGACGCCGGCATCTGGACCGTCGGCCAGGTGCAGGGCATCATCCGCGACATCCCCACCGCGGGCGAGGTCGTGCGCCGCACCGTGATCGAGGCGCAGCGAGTGCTGACGGAGCGACTCGTGCAGTTCGGGTAGGGGCTGGGAAGCGGCTCGTCCAGCACTCGTTAAGAAGATCAACGGGACCCAGCATCGACTCACCAGCCTGCGTCGCGGATTTACTAGCGACCCGCTTGCGTCCGTGATGCTGAGCTGGCGCATAGTCCGTCCCGCGCCGAGCTTTGAGAACTTTTCATAACCGTGCAAGGCCCGCTGGCCGGCACATGGCGGCTGGGGAGCGGATGCAGTGCATGCACTCCTCGCTCCGCCACTGTCCGCGCGCTCCTCTCCGGCCCCAACCGCCGTGTGACGACGGATGCGAGACCAAGAGGAGAATTCCACTAGTTTGAGTCCTCACGCGTGTTCGGTATCGCAATCGGTTGTCAGATAGCTGACGGGGGGAGCTGCATTGGGAGAGGCAGACGCACTGCTGCAAATCGACGTCACTGACGACGTCGGAGCTCGCACCGCCGACCTTTTTCATTGGCAGGCTGCGATGGCAACGGCCGATGGAATCGCTGCAGTTCTAATGGAGCTGGACGGGAACCTGGACGTACCGCAGGAATCTACATCGGCGATCGTTTGCGAACATCACGAAGACTGGGTTGTGCGCGTTGCGGATCAACTCGAGATCGTGTCAGCTAAGCATCGCGAACCAAGCGTTGGCACGTGGGCCTCGATAACCGTGTTGATAGGCGACGGTGGGATTGGGCATCTGTTCACGAGGTGGCTTCGGCTGGACCGCAAAGTCTCCGCTCGTCTCGTCTCGTGCGCCGCGCTGAGCAATGGCGAACCCTCTGAACTATCGGACTGCATTGCGCTGCTCCGTCGCGCGACGTCGGGGGCGAACCTCACCGACGCCGAAGAGGAGCTGGTCGACAGGTGCGTCGACAAGTTCAGTCGGGCGATAATGATGTACCGCAAGGAGCTGCCGCTCGAGTGGCAGGCGCCGAAAGACGCGCGCGCGAAACAACTCGATCCGCCCCGCGAGTTGCATGATGCAGTTCGGGCGTTCCTCGTCGTATTGAACTTTGACGTCGCGCGGCCCAGCAGAGAGTTTGCCCCTCACGCTGCGCCGGGTCTCTACGCAGCACCGCTGGCGCTCAAGATGAACCAGCCGGCAGCGCTCGCGCCGATTATCTGGAGCGCTGTCCTTCGCTTGTTCGAAGTTCGAATGCGAGCTCGCGGCTCAACAGAACGGGGCGGACTCCCGAAGGTGGCCGCGACCGTCGCCCGTGGTGATCGCGTCGTTGAATCTGATGAACTTGAGCCGCGGACTGTGACGACCCGGGACATCCTGCTTGCCGCCCGCAGCGCGATCCAAAATCCAGGCGCTTACATGCCTCTCGCTCGCCCGGCGAAACTTACGAAGCTGAGCGTGAAGATGGCTAACGGCGGATGCGCGGACACAAGCATCGCCCGTGCCGAACGGCTGAAGCTCGACTTTGCCCGTTATCGCAGGGCGAGAGAAGCCACGGTGCCGGGAAGCTCAGCGGAGCGAGCCGCCATCGAGCGACATCTGTTACGGATTGCCGATGAGGAAACTGCGCGCTCACGGACTGCCACCGGCCGATGGGGCGCAGATCTGTGGGGAGCGATGTCTGCCCGCCTATCCGACGCTCCCCCGCAGCACCTCTCAGCGGGTCTCGATGGCGAGCTCGCTCTTGGAGGGGTCGCAGATCTCGCGTCACGTTGCCAGGTGTGGTTCAGCCCTGGGTTCGATGTCGACGGCGCGATCGCCGCCGAGAAGAAGCTCCGAGCGCAGACATCATGACTACTGACCCGATAGCGGATCACCTATCCGCCCTGCGGGAGGACCTCGCGTACCACCAGACTCGCGTGCTTCTTCTAGTAGCCGCCGTAAGCTCCACGGATGGTCACGCCCGCAAGCTCGACGGCCTTACCAAGCTCGCCAAACTCGACTTTCTGACCCGATATCC
Source organism: Salinibacterium sp. ZJ70 (assembly GCF_011751865.2). Classification (GTDB taxonomy): domain Bacteria; phylum Actinomycetota; class Actinomycetes; order Actinomycetales; family Microbacteriaceae; genus Homoserinibacter. Next base: position 1,993,797 of record NZ_CP061770.1, read on the forward strand.
CGGACTCGCTTCGGTCGTACTTCCGAGCCTCGCAAGCATGCAAGATCGCCTGCATCTCTCTGAGTCCGAAATACTCAAACCCACCGACGTGGCGGATCCGATGATTCGTTACAAGTACGGACCGTGGGATGACCGCTATTACCCAATCATCGGCTCTCTCGTCGGCCGGAACCTTGTCAGATACGTGCGAGGTCGACAAGGCAGCGTCGCCCTCGCCCCCACGCCGGCAGGAAAGAAGCTGGCCTCTGAGATGGCCACCCTCCCGCAGTGGCGCGCCGTCCAGTCACGGTGCGAGGCAGTCGCTGCGGCGTCCGCAGGGCTTACAGGCAACGCTTTGAAGGAACTTATTTATCGACGGCTCGCTGAGCTGATGAACCGACCGCACCGTGAGTTGATCAAATGACCACCCCCTTTCGCCTTGAGTCCGTGGTAGTTCGCACAGTAGATGGCGGCGTCGCATACGAGTTCCCATCGGCACTAACCGTCTTGGCTGGAAGTGTAGGGGTGGGCAAGAGCACCCTCTTCGAGCTCATCAAGCATGCACTCGGCGGGACCGCATTGCTTGCCGAGGTAGTCCGCACAGGCGTGCTTGAGGTGTCCGTTGACATCAGGATCGGATCGAACCGCCTTCTTCTCACAAGACCGATCGATTCTGAAAACTCCTCGGTAGTGCGCGTAAGAGACCTTACTGAGCAACTAGACCTCGAGGATCACTACACAGACAAGCGTGAGCCCAGCATCAGTTCGCTGCTGCTCTCATCGATGGGCGTTCCGGACGACATGCGCGCCGCATCGAAGGCGTCTAACAGCACCAAGCAAGGTGCACGCATCTCTTTCGCCGACATCTTCAAGTACATGTACGTCTCTCAGGGCGATATCAACAAGGAGATAGCGGGCAGTGAGGACAGCTGGTACACGCCAAAGCGCAAAGCGGTTTTCGAGCTGCTGTTTGGATTGACGAATCCTTCGATTCTTGACCTTCAGTCGTCCGTAGCGAGGTTGAGAGGCGAGCACGAAGACGCACAGCGGGAGCACGCAGTTGTGCTCCAGTTCCTTGCCGATAGTGGAGCCCAGTCTCGCTTCGAGGCGGACGCGAACCACGCTAATGCGCAGGCGCAAATTCGCGAGTCGTCCGCCGAACTCGATGCGCTTCGTGAAGCCATCCAACCGGCGATCGACAGAGAAACGCGCACCCTTCGAGATCTTCTAGGCGAAGCGGAAAAGAGTCTCGCCGAGGCCGCCAATGCGAAGTCGCTCACCGAACAACAACGGGCCGATTTCGCTGCCGAGCGCGCGCACGTCAAGCAAGATATAGCTCGACTGGAACGCATGGCTAGCGCGGGGGAACGCCTGGCTCAGATCGAGTTTTCTGTATGCCCGCGGTGCATGCAAAGCCTGAAGGCGCGTGAGGCGCCGCCGAAGCTCTGCCGATTGTGTCTGCAGGATGATCCGCTAGCTGTCGCCGAGCCGTCTCACCACACGACCTACGAGCTATCCCACCTAAAGGAACAAGAGCTGGAGTTGGAGACTCAAGTTCTGGCCTTGGCTGAAGAGCTCGTATTGACGGAGCAGACGTTCGCTGATCGCTCGCGTCTGGTGGAGGAGCTATCGCGAGCAATTCAGGATCGAACACAGAACCGGATCACCCCCCAGCTGCAGGCGTATACGGATGCCACAGCACGACTTGCGAACGCGGAAGGGCGATCACGACAACTCGAGCAGATCTTGAAATTCTGGGATCGCGCGGACGATCTTGAATCACACGCGGCGGGTCTAGGCACAGAACTAAGTCGCCTCCAGCATGAGCTGGATGTGAGTGCAGGCATGCTCGCTAAACGGCGAGGCGAGATATTCACCGAGCTTGACGATGAGTTCGCGGAGAACGTCGCGGCAATCGGCGTCCCTGGGGTACGGTCCGCCAGGATAGATCGCGATAACTACTTGCCGGTGTTGAACGACCAGGCTCTGAAAGACTTCAGCCCGGTAGGCGGCGTGAGGACAGCCACCCAAGTCGCGTACTGGGTGACCCTCCTGAACGTGGCGCTGCGGAGGCGAGACACGCTGTTCCCGGCGTTCTTACTCATCGACAGCCCGCGAACCTCTCTCAACGATAACGACGAACTCTCGGCCGCACTTTACCGTCGACTTGTCACCGCCGCGGATGCCGCTGATGGTCGCGTGCAACTGATCATCGGCGACAACGAGCTGCCTGCGGCGTACCGTCGGGACTACGCCCAGATGGACTTCGATTACGATCACCCGACTATCGCCACAATCCCCCACCCCGGTCGGGAAGCTGTCAAGACCATCGCGGGCGAGTCAGCCTGAGCGTGCGCCTGGCCGGAATCGCCGGATGGACCGAATTCAGAGGAGACCAATTCCTGTTGGCGATCGCGAGCGCGCGCTCGGAGAGCTACTGACCACGCTTGGCTATCAGCCGAGCACGTGGTGGGGTCCGGAATCCCCCACTCCCGACCGACTCAGCGGGCCCGCGACCCCTACCCCCGCGCGAACGTCCCGTACCGCACCATGTCCTGGGCCCCGCGCACGAGGTCTTCGAGTGAGCGGGTGCGGGGGTTCCACCACTCCACGGCCCAGTTCATGGCGCCGAGCAGCAGCAGGCGGAAGACGTTGATGTCGAGCTCGGGGCGCAGCTCGCCGGCCTGCTGGGCGGCGTGGAACAGTTCGCGCCAGAAGCGGCTGTACTCGCCCTCTTCGGCCGCGGGGCGCACCCGCAGGTGCTCGGGCACCTGGCCGGCGTTGCGCACGGATGCGGTGGTGTAGTCGGAGATCGTGAGCTCGTAGCGCAGGTGGGCTTCGACAGCGGCGAGCAGCCGCTCCCCCGGCGTCACGCCCTCACCGAGCGCTGCGATCACCTCCTCCACGTGCACGCGCACGCGGTGGGCGCCCGCCCACATCACCTCTTCGACGAGCGCGTCGCGCGACTCGAAGTAGTAGTAGATGGCCGGCGCCTGCACGCCGGCGACCTCGGCGACATCCGCGAGGGCGACCGCGTGCTGCTGACGTTCGCGTCGTGCGGCTCGTGCCGTGCCTGCGGCGACGGGCATCCGAGCCTGTGCGCACGTTTCGCCGAGCTCAACTACGCCACCCCGCCCGATTACACGACCGAGGCGGGCACGGCCTCCGGCGGCTGGCTCGGCCGGTCGTCGTGGGCGTCGGCGGTGGTCGCGCACGAGAGCGCGGCCGTGGTGCTGCCCGACGGTGTGCCGTGGGATGTCGCGGCGGCGCTCGCCTGCGGCGTGCTGACAGGCGCCGGCACGGTGTTCACCGTGCTCGAGCCCGGGCCGCGCGACGCTCTGCTCGTGATCGGCGCCGGAACCACCGGGCACGCGGCCGTCATGGCGGCGCGGGTGCGGGGCGTCGCGCGCATCGTCGTGAGCGAGCCGTCCGAGGTGCGCCGCGCGCTCGCGCGCCAACTCGGCGCGACGGATGCCGGGGAGCCCGCCGAGGTTGAGACGCTGCTGCGCGGATCGCCCGCGACGCACGCGCTCGACACCGTCGGCTCGCAGGAGGCGCTCGATTCGGCGCTGCGCGAGCTCGCGACGGGCGGCACGTGCGCGACCGTCGCGCTGCGCCCCGGCCGCAACATGCTCGAGGTGTCGCAGAGCGCCCTGCTCTGGGGCCGCCGCCTGGTGGGCGTCATCGAAGGCGATGCGGTGCCCGAGCGCGACGTCAGCCGTCTCGCCGCGCTGTGGGCCGCGGGGCTGTTCCCCGTCGAGCACCTCATCTCGCGCTATCCGTTCGACGCGATCGAGCGCGCCCTCGCGGATGCCGGCGAAGGTCACGCGGTCGTGAAGCCCGTGCTGCTGTTCGGCGACGGCGAGCTGCCGGATGCCGCCCCGCATCCGTGGCGCTCCCCCGCCGAACTCGCCCGCGCCGGCGAGCTGCGCGAGACCGACCTGCCGGGCCTCTGGCGATCGCTGCCGCCCGTGCGTCCCGACGAGCTGCGCGGCCTCTGGCGCGGCTGGGGACTCTCGCCCACGCAGCGGATGTCGCGTGTGCTCGCGCGCCACGACTGGTTCGGCAAGCTCTTCGCATCCGCCGACGACGTCGCGCCCATCGTGGTTCGGCGCGACGGCGCCCTCCACGAGGATGCGGCGCTCGCCCGCGGCAGTGCGAGCATCCGCTGGGGCGTGCACGAGGGACTCACGACCGCCGCGATGGTCTACGACCACCTGCCGATCGTCGACCTCTTCGTGCGGCTCGACGCCGACACCGTCCTCGGGGTCATGACGGGCCGCGATGCCGCCGACGATGGGCACCTCTTCCACTTCGCGCTCGAGCGGGCCGAGTCGCACCCCGTCCGGAGGGCCCAACCCGACCCGGCATGATGGAAGCATGACCCTCGCCTTCATCCGTCATGGCCAGACCGAGTGGAATCGCCAGGGACTGATGCAGGGCTCGACCGACATCCCCCTCAACGACACGGGGCGTCAGCAGGCGCGCGACGCCGTCGCGATGCTCGACGGATGGGACTGGGACGTCATTGTGAGTTCGCCGCTGTCGCGCGCCCGCGAGACGGCGCAGATCGTGGCCGACGGCCTCGGGCTCGAGCTCGGCCCCGCCTACGACGACCTCGTGGAGCGCGACTACGGGCCGTGGGAGGGCGCCCCCAGCAGCGAGATCATGACGCGCTGGCCCGACCGCAGCTACCCGGATGCCGAGACGCTCGACCACATGGTGGGGCGCGGGCTGCGGGCGCTCGAGCAGATCGACGCCGACTTCCCTGGCAAGAACGTCGTGGTGGTCTGCCACGGCTCGATCGCCAAGTACGTGCTCCGCCACCTCACGGGATACCCCGTCGATGTGGTGACCAACGGGTCCGTCTCCGCGATGGAGCGTGTGGGCGACGCCTGGCGAGTGCTCACCGTCAACGGCGAGCGCGTCGCCTAGCTGCCACGCCACGGCGGAGCGCCGAGCGGGCAGAATCGGCTGGAAAACGAGCCGCGGAACAGCAGTTTGCGCCCACTCGGCGAGAGCGAGCGCGGATGCGAGCGAGCGCGCCGCCTAGCGGATCGTGACGTCGCCGAAGCGCCGGCCGATCCAGGCGATCACGGAGGTGCGCGCGAGCAGCCATCCGGCGACGAGCACCACGAGCGAGCCCGCGAACACCGCGAAGCCCCACCAGCTGACATCGTCGCGCGAGGCGTACATGTGGTTGAGGTTGCGCAGCACGCCGGTGGTGAGCACGAGCAGCACGTGCACGATCACGAACGCCACGAAGTAGATCATCACCGGGAAGTGCAGCTTCTCGGCCCACGCGTACGGCACCTTCGCGAGACGCCCTTCGCGCGGCCACCACGCCGACATCCGCGCGCCCGAGGCGATCGCGAGCGGCGCCGCGACGAACACCGTGACGAAGTAGGCGAGCTGCTGGGCGCTGTTGTAGTTCACCCAGCTGTTCTCGGTCGGCCAGTCGAAGCTCGCGTACTGCAGCAGCGCGGAGATCGCGTTCGGAAACACGTCCCAGCTGGTGGGCACGATGCGCATCCACTGGCCGGTTGCGAACAGCAGCACGACGTAGATCACGCCGTTCGCCACCCACAGCACATCGAGCCCCTGGTGAAACCACACGGTGAGGCTCATGCGGCGCTTGCGCACCTTACGGGACGACCACAGCGCCTTGGGAGTCTTCGTGCGGCGGATCTCCCACCCCGTTCGCACGATGAGCACGAGCAGGAAGATGTTGAAGAAGTGCTGCCAGCCGAGCCATGCGGGCAACCCGACGGGGGCATTCTCGGGCAGCGGATACGAGCCCGGGTAGGCGGCGAGGAACTCGATGACCGGGTCGAGCGTGCGCATCCAGCGGGCGATCGCGACGACGATGATGGCGAACACGAGCAGCGCGGCCCCGCCGACGGCCCATCGGATGCCGCGTCGCCGCTTCACATGCGCCGCGGGTGCGGCTGCCTCGCCGCGATCCGGCGTTCGGTCATTCGTCATGCGTCCTCCCTGACGATCTTGGCACGCCGAGGCTGGGGTTTCGGTCGCGAACGGGTCTACCCTTGCCTGCATGAACGACGTGGTTCTGCGCACCAGTTCTCCGGAGGCGCAGGGAGTCGACGTCTCGACCCTCCGCGCCCTCCTCGACGAGCTCGATTCGGCTCTCGACTCGCTGCACAGCTTCGTGCTCGTGCGGCACGAGAGGCTCGTGGCGGAGGCGGCGTGGGCGCCGTACACGACCACACGCCCGCACACGCTCTACTCGGTGAGCAAGAGCTTCACCTCGTCGGCGGTGGGGCTCGCGGTCAGCGAGGGTCTGCTGAGCGTCGACGACCGGATCGTGCAGCACTTCCCCGAGCAGGCTCCCCCGAACGTCGACGCGCGCCTGCTCGACCTGCGGGTGCGCCACCTGCTCACGATGACGACCGGGCACACGGAGGACAGCACCGATGCGCTCCTGCGGACGGGCGCGGGCGACTGGGTGCGCACGTTCCTCGCCCAGCCCTTCAAAGCAGACCCGGGCACGACGTTCCTCTACGACACCGGCGCGAGCTTCGTGCTCTCGGCGCTCGTGCAGAAGGTCACCGGGCAGCGGCTTCTCGACTACCTCCGACCGCGCCTGCTCGATCCGCTCGGGATCACGGATGCCACCTGGGAGCAGAATCCGCAGGGCATCGACATGGGCGGATTCGGCCTCTCGATCTCGACCCGCGACATCGCCGCCTTCGGGCTCATGCTGCTGCAGGGCGGCACCTTCCGCGGCGGCGAGGTGCTGCCAGCCGACTGGGTCGAGATAGCGACCTCACCGCTCGTGCCGAGCGTCGGCGAATCGATCGACTGGGACCTCGGCTACGGCTACCAGTTCTGGACGAGCACGCACGGCTTCCGCGGCGACGGCATGTTCGGGCAGTTCTGCCTCGTCCTGCCGGAGGACGACGCCGTCATCGCGATCACTGCGAGCCTGCAGAACATGCAGAAGGTGCTCGACATCATCTGGCACCACCGCGCAGCGCTGTTCGCCGGCGCAGCTGCGAACGCGGAGGATGAGGGCGAGCCTGCAACGTTCGCCTTCGAGGTGCCGTCGCCGAAGGCCCACCCCGAGATGCCGTTCGCTGCCATCGACCTGGTGCACTACCGCCTCGACGCACCCGATTGGCCGAGCGCCCCCGACACTCTGGCCCTCCACTCGACCCCCGACGGTGCGACGATGCTGCTCGGCTACGACGGGGTCGAGTCGAAGATCGTCTACGGGGTCGACGAATGGGTGCCGAGCACCATCACCTTCGAGGGCCGCAGCAACGTGCCGGTGTTCGCGCGGGGCGCGTGGGTCGGCGAGGAGGAGTTCCAGGGGCGGGTGCTCTCGGCCGGGGGGCCGCACGGTGTCGAGCACACGATCCACTTCCTCCCGGATGACACCCTCGTGTGGACCTCGCGCGACCTCGTCTCATTCGATCCCATCGTCGAGCACCGCGCGACCGGCGTGCCCTACCGGCCGCCCGTCATCCAGGAGCCGCCGCAGAGCGGACGCATCGCCGCACTCTGACGCGGCCCTCGATCAGCTCGCGCGCTCCTCCGGGGCGGCGACGCGCTGACCGACGACGGCGCTCACGCCGTCCTGGCGCATCGAGACGCCGTAGAGCGCATCCGCGGTCTCCATCGTGCGCTTCTGGTGCGTGATGATGATGAGCTGCGAGTTGGCGCGCAGACGCTCGATCACGCTCAGCAGTCGCCCGAGGTTGGCGTCGTCGAGCGCCGCCTCCACCTCGTCGAGGATGTAGAACGGGCTCGGGCGCGCCGTGAAGATCGCGAACAGCAGCGCGACAGCCGCGAGCGAGCGCTCACCACCCGACAGCAGCGACAGACGCTCGATCTTCTTGCCCGCCGGTTTGACGGTCACCTCGATGCCCGTGAGCAGCATGTCGTCGGGGTCGGTGAGGTGCAGCGATCCGGTGCCGCCCGGGAAGAGCATCGGGAACACCTCGTCGAAGGCGGCCTTGGTGTCGGCGAACGCGGCGGCGAAGATGTCCTTCATCTTCTCGTCGATCTCTTCGATGATCGTGAGGAGATCCTTGCGCGTCGCGGTGAGGTCGGCGAGCTGTTCGGTGAGGAACTTGTGACGCTGCTCGAGGGCGGCGAACTCCTCGAGAGCGAGCGGGTTCACCCGGCCGAGCTGCGCGAACTTGCGCTCGGCGCGATCGAGGCGCGCCTTCTGCTTCGCGCGGTCGTAGGGCTCGGTCTGCGGCTCGGCGTCCTCGTCGTCATCCTCGGATGCCGCGGGCACGTCGACGGGAACGGGCACCTCGGGGCCGTACTCGGCGACGAGCACATCCTCCACGAGTCCGAGCTCGTCGGCGGCACGCTCGAGCAGGCTCGACAGGTGCAGCTTCTTCTCGTATGCCTGCATCTCGAGGCCGTGCACGTTCTCGTTGAGGGCCTGCAGACGCTCGCGCAGCGCGGCTTCGCTGCGCCGCAGCTCGGTGAGCTCCTCGTTCTGCTTCGCGCGTTCCGCTTCGGCGGCGGCGAGCGCGACGCGTGCCTCGGCGAGCGAACGATCGGCGGTGTCGAGGGCTGCGGGCAGCAGTTCGAGCACACCCTGCGCGGCATCGATCTGGTGGCGACGGATGACGGCGAGGCGGGCGGCCTCTTCCGCGGCCGCTCGCTCAGCCTCCATGCGGCGCTTCATCTGCTCCGCCTGGTCGCGCTGGGCGCGCACGCGCTCGCGTGCCGTCTCGAGTTCGACGCGCGCGCTCACCTCGGTCGCGCGGGCGGCCTCGAGCTCGGCGAGCATCCCGTCGCGAGCGGAGACGTCGAGGATCGGGCGCGGGGTCGCGGCGTGCGCGTCGCGGTCGCCTGTGGCGCGCTCGACGGCGGAATCCGCGGCGGCCACCTGGTCGGTGAGACCCGCGAGGGCCTCCGCGAGTCGCTCGCTCTCGGCGACCGCGGCTTCGAGCTGCATGCGCGAACGCCCGAGGGCTTCGCTGCGTTCGGCGAGACGCGCCTCGAACTGCTTGAGGGCGGTGGAGGCCTGCACGAGGTCGATGCGGGCGAGGTCGAGCTGCTCGCGCTTCTCGGCGAGCTCCTGCGCGAGACGCTCGATCGTGGTGGTGACGCCCACGAGCTTCTCCTGGGCGGCGTCGCGCTCGGCGAGCAGCTCGATGCGGCTGCGTCCGCCCGCGGATCCGCCCCGCAGCACGTGCTCGGCGAGCACGTCGCCTTCGCGCGTGATGACGGTGATGCCGCCGAGCTTGGCGAGCGTCGGCCACGCGGTGCGCGCGGCGTCAAGGCTGTCGGCGACCACGAATCCGGCGAGCACGCCGCGGATGCCGTTGGGGCCTGCGACGAGGCTCGCGGCCGAGCGGATGCCGGCTGGCAGCCCGGTGGGGTCGGCGGGGGCAGCGGCGTCGGCGACGACGATCTCGACGCGCCCAGCCTCCACGCCCTTCGCGTGATCCAGGGCCGCGACACCGGCTTCCCAGGTGTCGGCGAGCACCGCGTCCGCGAGGCTGCCGAGGGCGGCGGCGATCGCCGCCTCGAAGCCCGACTCGACCTTGATGTGCTCGGCGACGATGCCGCGGATGCCGTCGAGGCCGATGATCTGCTGCGAGCCGTCTTTCTGGTCGGTGGCGAGCGTGAGGGCGCTGGTGCGTGCGGCGAGTGCGTCGCGTTCGCGCTCGGAGGTGTGCAGCTCGTCGCGCAGGGCGTCGACCTTCTGCTGCAGCTCGGCGACCGCCTGCTCGGCCTTCTCGACCGCGCCCGCGAGCTCGGTGTCCTCGGTCGCGCCTTCCTCGTCGCCTTCGAGCGACACGAGCTCGGCGCGCGCCTGCTCGCGGCGCTCCTCCGCTGCGGCGAGCGCCGCCTTCTGGCGTTCGAGCTGGGCGACCGTCGCCGCACGGCGTTCCTCGGCGGCGCGCACAGCTCCGGAGAGGCGCCCCTGCTCGAGGTCGTGCTGGCTCACGAGGGCCGACTGAGCGCTGATCTCCTCGTCGAGCGAGTCGAGGCTCGCGCGCGCCGTGGCGGTGGCGGCGGTCGCGCGGCCGAGCACCTCGGTGGCAGCGGCGATGCCGGCTTCGAGACGCTTCGCCTCGGCGAAGGCATCCGCGACCGCCGACTCCGAGAGCGTCTGACTCATCCCGGGAAGCTCGGACTGCTGACTCAGCAGCGAGAGACGCTGGTTGGCGAGCGTGAAGAGCGAACGCAGGCGATCCTGCACCTGCTCGAGGCCGAACGCCACCTGGCGCGCCTCGTCGACCGCGTCGCCCGTCATCGACTGCTCGATGCGGTTCTGGCGCAGCTTCGACTGGTCGAGCTGCTCCTGCAGCACCACGCGCTCCGTCTTGCGCTCCGACTCGCTGCGGGTCACATTCGTGATCGCATCGCGCAGCTCGACAACCTCGTCGGCGAGCAGGCGCGCGCGGGCATCGCGCACGATCGCGGCGATCGTCTGTGCTTCCCGCGCAATCTGCGCCTGCTGGCCGAGCGGCTTCAGCTGGCGACGGATCTCGCCTGCGAGATCCGAGAGACGCGTGAGGTTGGCCTGCATCGCGTCGAGCTTGCGGAGAGTCTTCTCCTTGCGGCGGCGGTGCTTGAGGATGCCGGCGGCCTCCTCGATGAAGCCGCGGCGGTCCTCGGGGGTCGCGTGCAGCACGCGGTCGAGCTGACCCTGGCCGATGATGACGTGCATCTCGCGGCCGAGACCGGAATCCGAGAGCAGCTCCTGCACATCCAGCAGACGGCACTGCTCGCCGTTGATCGCATACTCGCTGCCGCCGTTGCGGAAGAGGGTGCGCGAGATCGTGACCTCGCTGTACTCGATCGGCAGCGCGCCATCCGCGTTGTCGATGACGAGCTGCACCTCGGCGCGGCCGAGCGGACCGCGCGTCGCGGTGCCGGCGAAGATGACGTCCTCCATCTTGCCGCCGCGGAGCGTCTTGGCCCCCTGCTCGCCCATCACCCACGCGAGCGCGTCGACCACGTTCGACTTACCGGATCCGTTCGGGCCCACGACACAGGTCACGCCCGGTTCGAACGCGAAAGTGGTCGGCTGGGCGAACGACTTGAATCCCTTGAGGGTCAAGCTCTTCAGATGCACCCTGCGGCCTCCTCTCGCGTGCGTTCGTCTGCACCAACGCTACCGTCCGCGGAGGCCCTCACCTGTCCGCGCGGGGCGTTTCCCCCTGGTCTGAGGGCGGATTCGAGCGCAGGCTGAGTGGATGACCGGGTTCCGCATCGACGAGGTGCCCCTTCCGCGCGATCTCACCCAGGATCCGCACGCTGCCGACTTCATCGCGATGGTGGCGGTGCGCAACGCCTGCGAGGAGGCCGCCTACGGCACGACCGATGTGGCTCTGAGCCCTGAGCGCCTGCTCCCCGCGATGAGCGACCCGGGCGCACCCACGCGCGTGCTGCTCGCACGTGTCGACGGTCAGGTGGTGGGGCGCGCCCTCTACGAGACGCTCGCCGATGCCCCCGAGACGGCGTGGATCGACACCCTCGTGCATCCCGACGCCCGCCGACGCGGCATCGGGCGCGCGCTCGCGGATCGCGTCGAGCAGCTCGCGATCGACGGCGGGGCGCGGCAGCTGATCGTCTACACGCCGTCGCCGCGCGCCGACGGCGCGCGGCTCGTGCCGCCCACGGGCGCCGGATGGGTGCCGGCCGACAACCCCGAGGTGCGGTTCCTGCGCGCCCGTGGCTACCGGCTGGAGCAGGTGGAGCGCGCGAGCCGCCTGGAGCTGCCCGCACATCCGGATGCCGACTGGTCGCCTCTGCCTGCGGCGGTCGCCGCCGCCGGGCGCGCACTGTCGCCCGAGTACCGCATCCATGTCTGGCAGGAGCGCACCCCGCCCGAATGGCTCGACGACATCGCGATGCTCATCACGCGCATGAGCACGGATGCTCCACAGGGCGCCCTCGACGAACCGGAGGATGTGTGGGATGCCGCGCGCCTCACCGACGTCGAGCAGAAGCGCATCGACACGGGCGGCGAGACCCTGCTCACAACGGCAGCGGAACACATCGCGAGCGGGCGGCTGGTGGCGTTCACCGTGATGTTCGTGCCCGATGACGTCTCCCAGCCGATCGCTCAGGGCGACACCCTCGTTCTGCGGGAGCACCGCGGCCACCACCTCGGCATGCACATCAAGCTCGCGAACGTGAAGGCTGCGGCCCGGCGCTTCCCCGGCCACCCCTCGGTGACCACCTGGAACGCCGAGGAGAACCGCCACATGCTCGCCGTCAACGAGGCCCTCGGCTTCGAGCCGATGGGGTACGAGGGTGCCTGGAAGCGCACGCTCGCGTGACACGCATCCGGGAACGAGAAAGGCCGGAACGCGAACGTTCCGGCCTTCCGTTCCGCGGCCTCCGCGGACGTTGTGATGCGACTACTCGCGCGTGATGGCGATCATGCGCAGGATCTCGACGTACAGCCAGATCACCGTCATGAGGATGCCGAACGCGGCGGTCCACTGGTACTTCTTGTCGACGCTGTTGCGCACACCGCGCTGCACGAAATCGAAGTCGAGCACGAGCGAGTAGGCGCCCAGCACCACCGCGAGCACGCCGAGGATCACGCCGAGCGGGATGCCGAAGAGCTCGACCGAGCCGCGCATTCCGAACGGGTTGTCGTTCATGCCCGTCCAGACGCCGATCAGGTTGATGAGCGAGAAGACGCCGTAGCCGACCATCACGATGAGGAAGATCTTGGTGGCACGAGCCGAGGCACGCACCTTGCCGTTCATGAAGAGGAAGAGCGTCACGCCGACGACGGCGAACGTCGCGAGCACTGCCTGGCCGACGATGCCGGGGAACATGAACTCGAAGAACATCGAGATCGCGCCCACGAAGACACCCTGGGCCACGGCGTAGCCGAGGATGAGGCCAGGCGACGGCTCCTTCTTGAAGGTGTTCACGAGCCCGAGCACGAGGCCGGCGATCATCGCGCCGATGAAGAGGAACGGGATCGCGCCGCCCAGAATCCAACCGGCACCGGCGGAGACGAGCATGACGGCGAAGTTGAGGAGGCTGATGCGCACGGTGCCGTCGTACGTCATCGGCTCGGAGACGCGCTCCGGAGCCGACGGCAGGTTGAACTGCTGCTGCAGCTGATCGGGCGTCGGCGTCGGGATGGCGGGCACGCCGCGTCCGTTGAATGCGGGGCTGTTAGCGAAGGCCGGGTTGTTGAGGGCCATGGCGAATTCCTTTCGTCGGTCCTACCTGATCCAGATTACGGGCAAACGCCTGTGCGCCGCTGACAGGTTCGACGTGGGCGAACCCCCGGATCTCAGTGGTCGTCGCCGTCGTGGTCGTGCGCGTCGTCGATGTCCTCGGCGTCGTCGAACAGGTCGACGCTCTGCGGCGCCGAGCCGACGAACGCCACGCCGATCCCGTACTCGGAGGCGGTGTCGAGCCCGCAGTCCGCGAAGCGCAGCATCCACGTGCCGTCCGACCAGATGACGGCCTCCGGCTCGGCGAACTGCGCATCGTCCGCGAGGCGGGTGATGTCGTCTGCGGAGAGCTCTGCCGACGGCTCCCCCAGTTGCTCGCGGATGAACGCGCGCGCCATGTCTGCGACCTCATCGAAGCTCGCGACCACATCGACCGCGATCGCGAGCGTCTCGTCGCTCGGTGCGCCCGCAGGCTCGATGATCATGCTGACGGGCCGGGCGGAATCCGTCGACGTCCAGTGGGCGAAGTCGGCGGGCGACTCAGCGCGGATGAAGGTGGTGTCGCCGGCGGTCACGGTCTCGGGGAGGTCAGTCACTCCCCCAGCATGACCTACCGGCGCTCGGTGCGGGGCGATCCCGCCGCCCTCGACGCAGTGCGCCGCCCGCTCGCCGGGATTGCCCCGGCCCCGAGCCCCAGCTGGCGAACACTCCTTCAAGGTACGGCTCAATGTCCGCCACCGTCTCGGGTTCGATCGAACTCAAGCCTCTCTTGAAGGAGTGAACGACGACCGCCTCGTTCCCGATTCGTGCGACCGCCCAGGAGTGCTCCGCCGAAGTCCGGCAGGAGAACTCGACAGGGCACGGCGGCGATCGTCCCCAGAACTGCGGGCGTTTCGCACGCAGAAACAACGAGATTGCTCAGCGCGGAGGGACCCCTGTCACCGAGCACTCCACAAGATGAGAGCCCAACTCCCCGCTGCTATCACCCACGGAGCGATGAGAACCCGCCAGAAGCGCCTGGCGAGCCCGACGGACGCTATCGCCACAAGCCCGACCCCAACCAGAGCTGCAGTGGTCACCGCCTCGCCAGTCTGCTCAATGACGATCGGAACTGATTCCCCCCGCCACGTGCATTTACGCCCGGCCGGCACCGCTGTCACTTCCGCCGCGATCAACGCGCCTTCGCTTTTTTCGACACCCGTGTGATCACCGTCGACAACGCATCGATACTCCACGTTCTCGCGTGTGTCCACATATTGCGACACCACCGCGGGCACACAGAGCAGCGCACCGATGAAAGCGCCGATCAGGAGGAACCCCGCCGGGCTTTCTGTGATGTCCATGGGCGTCTCGTCGATCCGATGAAACTAGCAGGGGTAGTCCATCGGCACCGATGTCAGTCCGTCATCGGCAGAGAACCAACACTTCTGCGGCGCAGTCCAGCTCCGCCACTCCGCGAGAGCCGGGCGATGCCCAGCGGAACTGGTGGTGAGCCCCATGCCGCCGTGTTCGAGAGTCCGACCGTGTCGTCGAACCCACGCGGCGCCTCGACCACAACCATCAGCCCCTGCGGGTATGACCGCACGCGAGGCCTTCAGCGCACGCGGATGCGCTGGCAGCGCGGGCAGAAGTGGCTGCCGCGGTTCATGAACACTTCGCGCACGATCGGCGTGCCGCAGCGGGCGCAGGGCTTTCCCTGCTGCCCGTAGGCGTTGAGGGAGTGCGAGAAGTAGCCGGAGGCGCCGTTGACGTTCACGTACTGGGCGTCGAAGCTCGTGCCGCCCTCGGCGAGGGCCTTCTGCAGCACCGCCCGCACCTCGGCGAGCAGGGTGCGCATCTTCGGACGGCTGAGCACATCCGTCGGCTGGTCGTAGTGGACGCGTGAGGCCCACAGCGCCTCGTCGGCATAGATGTTGCCGATGCCCGAGATGAGCGTCTGGTCGAGCAGGGCGCGCTTGATCGTGGTGCGGCGGCGGTGCAGACGCGCGAAGAACAGCGCATCGTCGAAGTGCGGGTCGAGCGGATCGCGCGCGATGTGCGCGACGGAGACCGGGATCCGCTCCCCCGGGACGTCGGTCGTCGGCACGAGCCCATCGATCGCCATCGACCCGAAGATGCGCTGGTCGACGAAGTCGAGGCGCACGTCGCCGAAGCTCGGCTGGTGCAGGTCGAGCACGATGCGCGTGAGCTTCTGGCGCTCCGCCTGCGGCTCGCGCAGCAGCACCTGCCCGCTCATGCCGAGATGCACGACGAGCGCCTCGTCCGCGTCGATGAGCGGCATCCACAGATACTTGCCTCGACGCGACGGCGCCGCGAGCACCGCACCCGTCAGGCGCTCGTTGAAATCCTCGGACGGCCCCGGATGGCGTCGCAGCGAACGCTCGTCGAGAACCTCGACGTGCTGCACCGTCGCGCCGGTGACAGCGGGGATGAGCCCCCCGCGCACGACCTCGACCTCGGGAAGCTCGGGCATACGCGCGGGCTCAGTGCTGAGTGCGCTGCTGCAGGATCGACCACGCCGCGAGAGCCGCGGCCATCTCGGCCTGCTTCTTGCTCGTGCCGTCGCCGGAGGAGACCACCACACCGCCGAAGCCCACCTCGGCGTGGAAGCGCTTCGAATGGTCGGGACCGGAATCGGTGATCGTGTACTGCGGCAGCCCCTTGCCGAGGCGCGTCGACAGCTCCTGCAGGCTCGTCTTCGGGTCCATCGCGGCACCGAAGCGATCCGGGTCGCTCAGCAGCGGCGCGATGAGGCGCATCACGAGAGCCGTCGCGGCCTCCGGCCCCACCGACAGGTAGGCGGCGCCGATGATGGCCTCGACCGCGTCCGCGAGGATCGACTGCTTCTCGCGACCGCCCGTGAGCTCCTCACCGCGACCCAGGCGCACGAAGCGCCCCAGGCCGATGTGCACGGCGATCTCAGCGAGAGCCGCCGAGCTCACGAGGCTTGCACGCCGCTTGGCGAGCTCACCCTCGTCGACATCGGGGTTCTCCAGATAGAGCATGACCGTGACGGCCTGCCCCAGGATCGAATCCCCGAGGAATTCGAGTCGCTCGTTATGCGCGATCCCGCCGTTCTCGTACGCGTACGAGCGGTGCGTGAGCGCGAGTTCCAGCAGCTCGGGGTCTACCTCGAGCTGCAAGACCGAGTTGAGCTCGGCCAGAACGGACTCACCGTCCGGCATTGTGCTCCCGGACGGCATCGTCTCAGACGTCGGCGACCTTACGGCCCTTGTACTCCAGGTACAGGGCGGTGCCGGCCGAGTCCTCGACGACCTTCGCGCGGTGCGGAAGGCTGTAGGTGACCTTGCCGTTCGCGTCGACGGTCTTCACGAGGGCCGGAGCCGACGCCTTCCACTGCGAACGGCGGGCGTGCGTGTTGGCACGGGACTGACGGCGCTTGGGAACGGCCATGGCTGCTTCTCTTCTTTCGTGTTCGGTTTCCGCGTTCTCACGCAGTTGCCGGAGGTCTTATTCGGTGTCGGGAGCGTTTTCAGGACTGCCCGGGGGCTGGAAGCCCTGAAGTGCCGCCCACCGGGGGTCGAGCACCTCGCGCGTCTGATTTCCGGCACTGTCCGGGAACTTCTCCCCTGTCTCAGGGTCGAGTCCGGGGCAGTCCGGGCGGCAGACCGGCTGGAACGGCAGTGACAGCACCACCGCATCCCGCACGACGGATTCGAGATTCACGTGATCGTCTCGAATCGCGAAGTCGAAAGCTTCGTCCTCAGAATACGCGAAAAGCTCCTGGAATTCGACTTCGACCGGGAGCTCGATCGGGTCGAGGCAGCGCACGCACTCGCCGACGGCGTCGGTTCCGACCTCAGCACTGACGAGAACGCCGTCGTGAAGGCCCTCGAGACGCAGGTCGATCTCCATCGGCGTGCCCTGCTTCACTACGGCCACACCCTCGCCCAGCTGCTCGGGCACGTCGAACTCCAGCACGCGCTCGCGCATCTCGCCGGGGCGGTGCATCACGTCGTGAACAGGGACGTTGTACGGGTTGTTGGATGAGGACACGATCGGACAGTCTACGCGCCCGCGCGAGGGTTCTGCCGGGAGCCGGACGCGCGGCGGCAGAAGCCCGGTGGGCACCTTCGGCCCGCCTCCCAAGAGCCGAACACCTCGACGATTCCGCCGCTTGACCCTGCCACTGTGTCAGGCTCGAGCGTGGTCTCCATCATGTACACCATCGGAGAGTTCGCGGCCGCCGGCCGAGTGAGCGTGCGGATGCTGCGCCACTACGACCGCATCGGCCTGCTCGCGCCCGCCTACGTCGATCCGCGCACCGGCTACCGCCACTACGACGACGCGCAGCTCGTGACGCTGCTGCGCATCGTGGAGCTGCGGCGGCTCGGATGCTCGCTCGACGACGCCGCGGAGGTGATCGGGGCGCCCGATCATCGCGCGGCGCTGCGTGCGGTGCTCGAGCGGCGACGCAGGGAGCTGCGTTCCTCGATCCAGGTCGAGCGCGCACAGCTCGCGGCCGTCGAGTCGCGTCTCCGATCGACGGAAGGAGACAGCATGTCCGCCACAGAGATCGACTATCGGCGCATCGACTCGATGATCGTCTACGCCGCCTCGGCGACCGCACCCGGCATGGGTCCGGAGAACGTCAGCCCGGTGGTCGACGCGATCCTCGGCCCCCTGCAGGCGGCGCTCGATGCCGCGGGAGCCGCCTACGAGGAGCCCGGCGTGTTCTGGTACGAGGCAGTCCCCGACTCCGACGAGCAGCGGGTGAACGTGTCGTGGGTCGCCTCAGGCTCACCCGTCGAGGGCGAGGGCTGGGATGTCGTGGAGCTGCCGGCGATCGACCGGGCCGCCACGACCGTCTACCGCGGGCCGATGTCGGGCATCGGGGAGGCCTGGCTCGCGTTCACCGAGCGGGTGGCGGCGGAGGGCGGGCACATCGACGGCCCGTGCCGCGAGATCTATCTCCAAGCTGAGGGCCCGCAGGAGACGTGGGTGACGGAGCTCATGCTCCCGCTCACCGCGCGCTGAACCGCGCGCTGACGCACATCCGGGATGCGCTGCCGGGATGCGCGGAGGCCCCGCTCCACACGGGAACGGGGCCTCCGGATCCAGGAGACGATCAGCCGGCGACGGCCGTGAACGCCTCGTCGTAGATCGCGAGCGCGCGCGCCACCTCATCGGCCGTGACGGTGCACGGCGGGACGACGTGGATGCGGTTCTCGGCGGCGAAGGGCAGCAGGCCCCGCGCCATGAGCTCCTTCTTGAGCGCACCGATGGTGGATGCGGGAACCGGCTCGCGGGTCTCGCGGTCGGTCACCAGGTCGAGCGCCCAGAAGACGCCAGTGCCGCGCACCTCGCCGATCATGGGGTGCTTCTCGGCGAGCTTGCGCAGGCCCGGGCCGAGCACGTCGCGACCGATGGCCGCCGCGTTCTCGACGATGCCCTCCTCTTCCATGGCGTCGAGGGCCGCCACGATGGAGGCCATCGCGAGCGGGTGACCCGAGTAGGTGAGGCCGCCGGGGAACACCTGGTCGTCGAAGGTCGCAGCGATCGACTCCGAGAACACGACGCCGCCGACGGGCACGTAGCCGGAGTTGACGCCCTTCGCGAAGGTGATCAGGTCGGGAACGACGCCATCCGGGTTCACCTCGGGGTTCTGCCAGGCGAACCAGTCGCCCGTGCGACCGAAGCCCGACATGACCTCATCGGCGATCCAGACGATGCCGTACTTGTCGCACAGGGCGCGCACGCCCGCGTACCAGCCGGGCGGGGGCATGATGACGCCTGCGGTGCCAGGGATGCCCTCGAGCAGCAGCGCCGCGATCGACGATGCTCCCTCCGAGACGATGACGCGCTCGAGGTGCTGCAGGGCGCGCTCGGTCTCCTGCTCGGGGCTGTCCGACCAGAACTCGGAGCGGTACGGGAACGGCCCGAAGAAGTGCACGTGGCCACGCGCGTATTCGTTGGGAATGCGGCGCCAGTCACCCGTCGCGACGACCGCCGCGCCCGTGTTGCCGTGGTAGCTGCGGTAGGTGGAGAGCACCTTGTCGCGGCCCGTGTAGAGGCGCGCGGCGCGGATGGCGTTCTCGTTCGCGTCTGCACCGCCGTTGGTGAAGAAGACCTTGCCGAACGAGGAGCCGGACGTGGCGAGGATGCGCGCGGCAGCTTCGCCGCGTGCGAGGTTCGCTGTCGAGGGCGCGATCGTGGGAAGCACGGCGGCCTGCTCCTGGATGGCCTTCACGACTTTCGGGTGGAGGTGGCCGATGTTGACGTTCACGAGCTGGCTCGAGAAGTCGAGGTAGCGGTTGCCCTCGAAGTCCCACAGCTCGGTGCCGAGACCGCCCGCGATGACGAGCGGATCGAGGGTCGCCTGCGCCGACCACGAGTGGAACACGTGGGCCCGGTCGAGGTCGTAGGTGTGCTGGTTGGTGCTCATTATCGGTTCCTGATATCTGGTGCGGGCCGGGCGGCCCGTGCACTGTCGAGACCCAGCGTAGGGTTCCGACAGGGCGTTCAGAACCGCCCGGCTTCGCGGCGTGTTCTACTGGCCGCCCTCGGTGAGGACGACCTCGATGGGGGTGTATTCGCCGTCGATGACGACCCCCTCCTCCGCCAGCGCATCGAGCGCCTTCTGGATGTACTCGTTCGAGTACGCGGACGACGCGGGCTCCGTGGTGATGAGCTCGAGTCCGTCCTGGTTCTTGGCCGAGAGCGCACCCGCGACCGTCTTGTCCCACGCGGCCGGATCGATGAGTCCGAACGCGCCGCCGGCCCAGATGAGCTTGTTGGTCTCGTTCATCATCCAGAGCTGGTGGTTCGGGCCGACCGGGAACGCGTCGACACCGGGAGCGGTGGCGGCGTCGAACACGATCTGCGCCGACTCCTCCGGGAAGTCGCGGGCGTACACCCAGCCCTTCGTGACGGCCTGGAGGAACCGCACCGCGGCGTCCGCGTACGCGGGGTCGTCGGCGAGGCGCTGCGTGTCAGCCCACAGGGCGTCCTGGAGCATCGCACCTTCGGTGTCCTCGTAGTAGATGACGTCGAGGTCATCCATCGTGTACAGCTCGCCCGTCTCCGGGTTGACCGTCTCGAGCACCTGAGCGAGCTCGTTGTAGGTCATCGCCTGGGCGGCGTCGACGTCTCCGTCGAGGAGCGCGTTCATGGAGAAGTCCTGCGTCGTGATCGACACGGTCGTCGAGTCGAGGCCGTCGGCGGCCATCGCCGCGAAGATCTCCCACTCGTTGCCGAAGCCCCAGGAGCCGATGCGCTTGCCCTCGAAGTCGGCGACCTCGGTGAGGCCGTCGCCCTTCCAGGAGACCTGCGTGGTGCCGGATTTCTGGAAGACCTGGGCGATGTTCGTCAGTTCGACGCCGCTCGCCTCGAGCGTGCCGAGGACCTTCGGCACCCAGGCGACGGCGAAGTCGACATCACCCGCGACGAGCGCATCCTGCGGGACGATGTCGCCGCCCGACGGGACGATCTCGACCGAGTCGAAGCCGTACTCCTCGAAGTAGCCCTTCTCCTGGGCGACGAAGTAGCCCGCGAACTGGGCCTGCGGCAGCCACTGCAGCTGCAGCTTGATGGAGGTGATCGGTTCGAAGTCGCCGTCGCCTCCCGTGCCACCCGATTCGGCGGGTGCCGTGCAGGCGGTGAGGACGAGCGCGGCGGCGGTCGCCGCGGCGGCGAATCCGAGGCCGCGTGTGGTGCTGAGTCTCATGCTGTTCCCTTTCGTGATCGGTGATGCAGGTGGTGCGGTGGAGCCGATGGAGCCGATGGAGCGGGATGGAGCAGATGGAGCAGATGGTGCGGCGCCGACTAGGTCGACGATCTCCGCGTCACGAGGCGTTCGAGGAACGCGGTGACGAGGTAGAACACAAGGCCGATGAGGATGCCTCCGGCCACGTAGGCCCACGCGAGGGCGGCGCGGCCCGATTTCGCGTAGGTGGCGATCGAGGTGCCGATGCCGTCGGACGGCCCCCCGAAGTACTCGGCGACGAGCGCGGCGATCACGGCGAGCGAGCTCGCGATCCGCAGACCCGTCATGAGGTACGGCAGCGCCGTGGGAAGGGTGAGGAAGCGGAACGTCTGCCCGCTGCTCGCCGCGGATGCCCGCAGCAGGTCGCGGTGCACCGGCTGCGTCTGGCGGAGCCCGCGCAGCACGTTGATGAACACCGGGATGAACGCCGCGATCGTGGCGACCGCCTGCCGGCCGAACTGGCTCGACGCCCCGAACATCGTGTTGAGGATGGGCGTGATCGCGACGATGGGGATGACGGCGAGCGCCGCGATGAGAGGGGCCAGCATCCCGTCGATGGGGCGCGCGGCGGCCGCGAGCCCCGCGAAGATGACGGCGATCACGGCACCGACCGTGAGGCCGATGAGCGCGTTGAGCGCCGTGATCGTCATGTCGTCCCAGATGATGCCCCAGCGATTGACGAGCTCGGCGCCGATCGCGGTGGGGCTCGGGAGCATGCGCGGCGCCGTGCCGATGACGTCGACGTAGACGATCCACACGACGAGACCGAGGACGCCCACCCCGATGGGGGCTGCGATCCTCACCCATCCGGGCAGGCTCGTCTCGTTCATCGTTCGTTCGCCCTCTCCACGCGCACCCCGTGCAGTGCTTCGCGTACCGCGGTGACGTGCTCGAAGTAGGCAGGGGTCTCGCGCAGCATCTCGTCGCGCACCTCCCCCAGCGAGATGTCGATGACATCGGTGATACGGCCAGGCCGCGGGCTCATCACGACCACGCGATCCGAGAGGAACACCGCCTCGGGGATCGAGTGGGTGACGAACACGACCGCGGCGCCCGTCTCGGCGGCGATCCGGGCGAGCTCCGCCTGCAGGTACTCACGGGTCATCTCGTCGAGCGCGCCGAACGGCTCGTCCATGAGCAGGAGCTTGGGGCTCGCGGCGAGCGCACGCGCGATCGCGACGCGCTGCTGCATGCCACCCGAGAGCTGGTCAGGGTAGCGATCGATGAATTCGGTGAGCCCCACGAGCTCCGCGAGCTCTGCCACGCGCGCCTCGCGCTCGGCCTTGGCGACCTTGTGCAGTTCGAGCGGAAGCGCGATGTTGCCGCCCACGGTGCGCCACGGCAGCAGACCCGCCTGCTGGAACGCGATGCCGTAGTCCTGGTCGATGCGGGCACGCCGCGCGGGCTTGCCGAAGATCGACAGCTCGCCGCTCGTGGCCTGGTCGAGATCGGCAATGAGGCGCATGAGCGTCGACTTGCCGCATCCGGAGGGCCCGATGAGGGCCACGAACTCCCCCGCGCGCACCTCGAGGTCGACATCCGTGAGAGCGACGACGTCGCCCGCCTTCGTCGGGAAGATCTTGCCGACGCCTGTGGCCCGGACAGCGAGATCGGAATCGGTGCGGGTCATGCGACTGCCTCTCCTCTGCGGTAGTTCTTCAGCGCGAGGCCGACGAGCGCGACGGAGGCCGCCGCGACGAGACCGAGCGCGATCGATCCGAACGTCGGACCCCACGGCGCCGCGGGGTCGCTCGACGCCTGACCGGCGAGCTGGATGAGCATGCGGCCGATGCCGCCCCGCATGCCGATGGAGACCTCCGCGACCACCGCGCCGAGCACGGCGTTGGCGGCCGCGAGCCGCAGCGCCGGCAGCAGGTACGGCACGGATGCCGGCAGCCGCAGCCGCAGGAGCGTCGGCCAGTAGCCGGCGGCGTAGCTGCGCATGAGGTCGAGGTGGATCCGATCCGGGGCCTCGAGGCCTTTGAGCACGCCGATCGCGACCGGGAAGAACGCCAGATAGGAGGCGATGACGGCGACCGAGAGCCACTGCGGCCACGGGGTGCCCGCCCGGTCGATCTGGTTGCCGATCGCGTTCACGACCGGAGCGAAGGCGATGAGCGGCACGATCTGGCTCACGACCACCCAGGGCAGCAGACCCCATTCGAGCAGCCGGAATCGCTGCATGAGCAGCCCCAGCAGCCCGCCGACGATCACGCCGATGAGCCATCCGACGGCAGCGATCGCGAGTGTCGCGAACGCTGCGGTTGCGACCGAGACCCACAGCGGGGCGGTGGCGGCGCCGCTCGTCGGCTCGAAGAGCCGCGTCACCATGTCGGAGATGTGGGGCATGGCGCGATCGTGGGTGCGCGGAAGGATCATGATGCCCGATCCCGCCTGCCCCTCGACCGCGCCGATCACGACGCCGTTCGCGGGACCGAGGAACTTGTAGGCCTCCCACAGCACCATGACCGCGGCGATGCCCAGCACCCCCCACGCGGCCGCGGCCCACCGTCTCGTCATCGCTTGGCCGTGATGGTCTCGCGCATCGCAGGGATGACCGTCTCGCCGTACACCCGCAGCGTCTCCTCCTTGTTGTCGTGCTGGAGGTACCCCGCGAACTGGTGCACGCCGATCGAGCGCAGCTCTTCGAGCTTCTCGATGTGCTCGGACGCGTTCCCCAGCAGGCAGAACCGGTCGACGATCTCATCCGGCACGAAGTCGACGTGATCGTTTCCCGACTTGCCGTGGGTGTTGTAGTCGTAGCCTGTGCGCTTCGCGATGTAGTCGGTGAGCGCCTTCGGCACCGCGCCGCTCGCCCCGTACTTGGCGACGATGTCGGCCACGTGGTTGCCCACCATGCCGCCGAACCAGCGGCACTGGCCTCGCATGTGCTCCCAGTCGTCGCCGATGTAGAACGGGGCGGCCACGCAGAACGTGATCTCGTCGGGGTCGCGGCCCGCCTTCTCGGCGGCGTCGCGCACGGTCTGGATCATCCACTTGGCGATGTCGACATCCGCGAGCTGCAGGATGAATCCGTCGCCCACCTCACCCGTGAGCTTGAGCGCGAGCGGGCCATACGCGGCCACCCACACCTCGAGCTCCGAGCCCTCCGACCACGGGAACTGCAGCGTCGCTCCGTTGTATTCGACGGATCGGCTGTTGCCGAGCTCGCGGATCACATGGATCGACTCCCGCAGCTCGCCGAGCGTCGTGGGCTTGCCGTTGGTGACGCGCACCGCCGAATCGCCGCGGCCGATGCCGACGACCGTGCGGTTGCCGTACATCTCATTCAGCGTCGCGAACGTGGAGGCGGTGACCGTCCAGTCGCGGGTGGCCGGGTTGGTGACGAACGGGCCGACCTTCACCTTGCGCGTCTCGGCGAGGATCTGGCTGTAGATGACGTACGGCTCCTGCCACAGGATGTGCGAATCGAACGTCCACACGTGGCTGAACCCGTACTGCTCGGCGAGCTTCGCGAGGTGCACGGTGCGGCTCGCGGGCGGGTTGGTCTGGATGACTGCTCCGAAGTCCATTCGTGCCTCTCAGATCAGGTACTGCGAGAGTCCGCGCTTGAGGAAGCGGCCGTCGCCCTTGGCGCCGAGGTAGGTGTCGTTCTCGACGATGACCTTGCCGCGCGACATCACGGTGTCGACGTGCCCATCGATCTCGAAGCCCTCCCATGCGGAGTGGTCCATGTTCATGTGGTGCGTCTTGTCGTAGCCGATGGAGGTGTGCCCGTTCGGGTCGTACACGACGATGTCGGCGTCGGCGCCCGGCTGGATGACGCCCTTCGTGCCGTAGAGGCCGAACATGCGCGCAGGGGTCGTGCTCGTGAGCTCGACCCAGCGTTCGAGTGTCAGCTCGCCCGTGACCACGCCCTGGTACATGAGATCCATGCGGTGCTCGACGGATCCGATCCCGTTCGGGATCTTGCGGAAGTCGCCGAGGCCGAGCTCCTTCTGATCCTTCATGCAGAACGGGCAGTGATCGGTGGAGACCATCTGCAGGTCGTTGGTGCGCAGCGCCTGCCACATGGAGTCCTGGTGGCCTTCCGCACGCGAACGCAGCGGCGTGGAGCACACCCACTTGGCGCCCTCGAAGCCGGGCGCGCCCAGCTGCTCCTCGAGCGACAGGTAGAGGTACTGCGGGCACGTCTCGCCGAACACGTTCTGACCGCGATCGCGGGCGGCGGCGAGCTGCTCGACCGCCTGCTTGGCGCTCACGTGCACCACATAGAGCGGCGCACCCGTGAGCTTCGCGAGCATGATCGCGCGATGGGTGGCCTCCTCCTCCATCTCCCACGCGCGGGCGATGCCGTGGAAGTAGGGGTCGGTCTTGCCGGCGTCGACGAGCTGCTGGGCGAGCACGTCGATCACGGGCCCGTTCTCGGCGTGCATCATCGTGAGCAGACCCGTCTCGGCCGCGATCTGCATGGCCTTCA
The DNA here is from genome assembly GCF_011751865.2 of Salinibacterium sp. ZJ70. GTDB lineage: Bacteria > Actinomycetota > Actinomycetes > Actinomycetales > Microbacteriaceae > Homoserinibacter. Next base: position 2,019,091 of record NZ_CP061770.1, read on the forward strand.
GGATCTGCGCGTCATCCGAGTAGAAGACGCCCGGGTAGGCCATGAACATCTTGAAGCTCGTGATGCCCTCGTCGATGAGCGTCGGCAGCACCGCGAGAGAGTCGGCGTCGACCCCTCCGATGATCTGGTGGAAGGCGTAGTCGATGGCGCAGTTGCCTGCGGCCTTCCTGTGCCACGCCTCGAGACCGTCCATGACCTTCGTGCCGTATGTCTGCACGGCGAAGTCGATGATCGTGGTCGTGCCGCCGTAGGCCGCGGCGCGCGTGCCCGTCTCGAACGTGTCGGATGCGGCGGTGCCGCCGAACGGCAGCTCCATGTGGGTGTGCGCGTCGATGCCGCCCGGGATCACGTACTTGCCTGTCGCGTCGACGACGGTGTCGACGCCCTGCGTGAGGTCGGTGCCGAGCAGCTGGGAGCCGGGAGCGAGGACGGCGACGATCTTCTCGCCGTCGACCAGCACATCCGCTTCTCCGCGCCCGGTGGCGGACACCACGGTGCCGCCCTTGATGAGTGTCGTTGCCATGGTGGTCTCCTTCGCGACGGGATTACGGCTTCGGGGTCTCCGTGTAGGTCTCGGGGCGGCGGTCGCGGTAGAACTGCCAGTCGTCGCGCATCTGCTGCACGAGGTCCATGTCGAGGTCGCGCACGATGAGCTCCTCGTGCTCGCCCGATCCGCGCTCGCCCACGAAGTTGCCGCGCGGGTCGATGACGTTGCTCGTGCCGTAGAAGGTGACGGCCTCGTCGCCGTACTCGTTGTCTTCGCGTCCGACGCGGTTCGGCTGCAGCACGAAGTAGCCGTTGGCGACGGCCGCCGCGGGGCCCTCGACCTCCCACAGACGGTTCGAGAGGCCGGGCTTGGTGGCGTTCGGGTTGAAGACGATGTGGGCGCCGTTCAGGCCGAGCTCGCGCCACCCCTCCGGGAAGTGGCGGTCGTAGCAGATGTAGGCCCCGACCTTGCCGACGGCGGTGTCGAACACGGGGTACCCGAGGTTGCCGGGGCGGAAGTAGAACTTCTCGTAGAACTTCTCGAGGTCGGGGATGTGGTTCTTGCGGTATTTGCCGAGGATCGTGCCGTCAGCATCGACGACGACCGCGGTGTTGTAGTAGACGCCGGTCTGCGCCTCCTCGTAGATGGGGAGGATGGTGACGATGCCGAGCTCCTTCGCGATCGACGCGAAGCGCTGCACGATGGGGCCGTCGGCCGGTTCGGCGTAGCGGTAGTACTTCTTGTCCTGTGTGATGCCGAAGTAGGGGCCGTAGAAGAGCTCCTGGAAGCACATGACCTGCGCGCCGTCTGCGGCCGCGTCACGGATGAAGCCCTCGTGCTTGTCGAGCATGGAGGCCTTGTCGCCTGTCCAGGTGGTCTGACTGATTGCTGCGCGTACGACGGTCAACTTTCATCTCCCTTGACGTTGCTTTTTGTTATCGTCGTGCGTAAACATTTCCCTCACGTTTCGCAGTATGACGTGGGCGTAAAACTACGGAGTTTCCCGTGAAAGCGATAGACCTTTCCATAACGGAACGGTCGCCGCAGGCGATCGCGACGGCGATCGCGCGCCTCATCACCACCGGGGATCTCGCTCCCGGCGACCGCCTGCCGACCGTGCGAGAACTCGCCGCCGTGATCGGGGTCTCCCCCGCGACCGTCAGTCAGGCATGGCAGACGCTCAGCGCGGCGGGACTCATCGTGAGCCGCGGACGCAGCGGCAGCTTCGTGCGGACCGAACCGCGGGAGTGGCTGCCGCAGCGCTACCGCGGACTCGACGGGCAGCTCGAGGCCCGCCTCGACCTCTCGCGCGGCACGCCCGACCCTCACCTGCTTCCCGCGCTCGGCCCGGCGCTGGCCCGCGTCGGCGCGCGCGCCGAGACCGCGAGCTACCAGGCGAAGCCCGACATCCCCGAACTCCACGACCTGCTGCGCGAGACATGGCCGGCGCCCGTCGAGTCGATCACCGTCACCAACGGCGCCCTCGACGCCATCGACCGCGCCCTCGCCACGCTCGTGCGCTTCGGCGATCGCGTTCTCGTCGAGAACCCCACCTTCCCGCCCTTCATCGACCTCGTCGAGCACTACGGGCTCGAGGCGATCGGCGTCGACCTCGACTCGGAGGGCATGCGTCCGGAGGCCTTCGCCGCCGCACTCGGGGCCTCCCCTGCCGTCGTGCTCCTGCAGCCGCGCTCGCACAACCCCACCGGCATCTCGATGACGCCGGCGCGCGCCGAGCAGCTCGCCGGCATCCTGTCCCGCAGTCACACCGCCGCCGACACGATCGTGATCGAAGACGACCACTCGGGCGCCATCAGCAGCGCGCCCGACGTCTCGCTCGCGAGCTGGCTGCCCCAACGCGTGCTGCACGTGCGCAGCTTCTCGAAATCGCACGGCCCCGACCTGCGCATCGGCGCGATCGGCGGCCCGCGCCCGCTCGTCGATCGGATCGTCGCGCGCAGGCTCCTCGGCCCCGGCTGGACGAGCCGCATGACGCAGGCGATCCTGCACGAGCTGCTGACGCATCCAGCGTCCATCGCCGAGATCGACGCGGCGCGCGAGGTGTACGCCTCCCGTCAGCAGGCGCTCGCGAGTGCCGTGCAGGCATCAGGCGGATGGATGTCGCCGGGCGACGGCCTCAACACCTGGCTGCGCGTGGGCGACGAGCGCGCGGCCATCGTGCAGCTCGCGGCGGTCGGCATCCGGGTGGCGCAGGGCGGGCCGTTCCAGGTGGGCGCCGGGCAGGATCCGCACATCCGCGTGACGGTGGGGATGCTGCGCGACGAGATCGAGACGGTCGGCGCCGCGCTCGCGGTGGCGCAGAGAGCCTAGGCCGCGCCTCCCGCGCCCCTCCCGCGCGACTCCCCGGGGAGGGGTCGCACATCACCGCCGACACGCCGCCGAAACCGTGATCTGCGACCCCTCACCCGAGCACGGGCAGGCCGTGCGCGGAAGAGGCTCCCGCGTCAGAGGTGGGCGCGGGTCACGCGGAGCCGAAGGGCTTCTGCTCAGCCCACTCGCCCTCGGTGGTCTTGCTGAGCTCGCCGAGGAACGTCACGATCACATCGCGTTCCTCAGGCGTGAGCGCCGCGGCCACGCGGAAGCGGCGCGCGTGTTCGCGTCCGATCGTGGCGCTGGCGGATTCGCGCGTCAGCTCGTCGACGACGATCGCGCGCGCACGACGGTCGGTGGGATGCGGGAGCCGCTTGATGTGATCGCCCGCCTCGAGGCGGTCGAGGAGCTTCGTGGTCGCGGCGCTCGAGATGCCGAGGTACTTCGCGATGCCCTGGGCGGTCGCGATCTCGCCGTGATCGGTCGTGACGATGATGAAGCGCAGTGCCTTCATGTCGTTGTCGCCGAGCTTCATGAAGCGCCGCGACGCCTCGCTCATCCGCAGCTCGGCGTTGCGCCAGGCGGCGAGCGCATCGAGCACGCGAACCGTGTCGGCGATGTCGTCCGAACTCATGTCGCCCGTCGACATGATGCGGGACGCCGAGTCCATCACCCGCGGATCGTTGATGCGCGCGAGCATCTCGGGACCCCCGGGGCGACTGTCGGTCATGCGTCGATGCTAGTGCGTGGTAGACATCTAACAAAGTTTATTGATAACCAGGTTAGCCAGATGCAAGGATGATGCCGTGGACGTCGTACTCGTGAACCCCGACGGAACCGTCGCCGGGAGCGCACCTAAGGAGGCCCTTCACACCAGCGATACACCGCTGCACCTCGCCTTCTCGTGCCATCTCGTCGACGACGAAGGCCGCCTGCTGCTCACTCGCCGCGCCCTCGGCAAGCGCAGCTGGCCGGGAGTGTGGACCAACTCCTTCTGCGGACACCCGCAGCCGGGCGAAGCGATGGAGGACGCAATCGCCCGGCATGCGGCGTCCGAGCTCGGCATCGAGCTGCACGATGTGCGCATCGAGCTCCCCGATTTCCGCTACCGCGCGGTCGACGCGTCCGGAGTCGTCGAGAACGAGATCTGCCCCGTGTTCTCGGCGAAGTCGAACGGATCCCTTGACCCAGACCCCGAGGAGGTGGTCGAGTGGCAGTGGATCACTCGCGACGCGCTGGCGACCGCACTTGCCACCGTGCCGTGGATGTTCAGCCCCTGGCTCGTGGAGCATTTCCCGCTTCTCGACGTCGAGAACGTGACAGGAGACCCCCGATGACGGTCACAGCCCCCCAGCGGACCGAGGATCTCGAGCTCATCAACCGCGCCCTGCACGAGTTCCTCACGGAGCAGCTCGCCCGCACTCTCGACCACGATGAGCGCTTCCGCGACCTCTGGCACCGCATCATCGAGCTCGCGCAGGGCGGCAAGCGCGTGCGCCCGCGCGCCGTGCTCTCGGCCCACCACCACCTCGGCGGCACCCGCCACGACGACGCGCTCGCGACCGCGGTGGCGTTCGAGCTGCTGCACACCGCGCTCGTCATCCACGACGACATCATCGACGGCGACCTCGAGCGCCGCGGCGCCCCCAACATCACGGCCCGGTTCGCCGAAGACGCCGCCCAGCAGGGCGTGAGCGCCGCCCGCTCCCGCTTGTGGGGCGAGACGATGTCGCTGCTCGGGGGCGACCTTCTGCTCACGTCTGCGGTGCGGATCGCCGGCGAGCTCGATGCCCCGCGCCGCGTGCGCGCGCGGGTCGCGGCACTGATCGACGAGAGCATCTACGAAGCCGCCTCCGGCGAGCAGGCGGATGTCGCCTTCGGCATCGGCCTCGACACGCCCGATCCGAGTGCCATCCGCACGATGATGGAGCGCAAGACCGCCTCCTACAGCTTCGACGCGCCCCTGCGCGCGGGGGCCGTGCTCGCGGGCGCCGACGACCTCGTCGTGCGCCGCCTCGGCACCATCGGACGCAGCCTCGGACTGCTGTTCCAGATGCGCGACGACCTGCTGGGCGTGTTCGGCACCCCCGAGGAGACCGGCAAGAGCGCATCCGGCGACCTGCGCGAAGGCAAGGTGACCCTGCTCGTCTCGCATGCAGCGGGCACCCCCGAGTGGGCCGAGGTGGCATCCCATTGGGGCTCTGCCGACCTCGACGAGGCCGGTGTCGAGTTGCTGCGCGACGCTCTCATCCGCTCGGGAGCGCGCGACCGCCTCGAGTGCGAGATCGCCGACCAGGCTGCCCACACCTTCGACCTCATCGAGATCGCCGAGCTCCCCATCGCATTCGGAGACGAGCTCCGCTACGCCACACAGAACGGAATCGAACGCAGCCGATGACGCAGGATTCACCGATCGCCCGGTACCGGGCGACCGCACTCGAGGCGAGCCAGCCTGTCATCCGCCGGTACTCGAGCTCGTTCTCGCTCGCGACCGCACTGTTCCCCCGGCGCTGCCGCCAGCCGATCTCCGCCATCTACGCGCTCGTGCGCGTGGCCGACGAGATCGTCGACGGCACCGCCGCCGATGCCGGGCTCTCGCTCGAGGCGCAGCGCGAGATCCTCGACGAGTTCGAGGCCGACACCGAGCGAGCCATGTCGACCGGCTTCAGCGCCAACCTCGTCGTGCAGGCGTTCGCCGATGTCGCGCGCGCGACGGGCATCGGCACCGAGCTCACGCGCCCCTTCTTCTCCTCCATGCGCCGCGACCTCGACTCCGTCGGGTTCGATGAGGAGAGTCTGCGCGAGTACGTGTACGGCTCCGCGGAGGTCGTGGGGCTGATGTGCCTGCGGGTGTTCCAGCACGGGCAACCCGCCCCCGCCGACCCGAAGCGCGTCGAGGCCGCCGCGTGCGCGCTCGGCTCCGCATTCCAGATGGTCAACTTCCTGCGTGATCTGGCCGACGACCGCGAGCGCCTCGATCGCCGCTACCTGCCGGGGCTCGGCGAGAAGCCGGACGCCGATGTGAAGAACCGCATCGTCTCCGAGATCACCGCCGACCTTCAGACGGCGCGTGCGGGGATCGGCGACCTTCCATCCGACTGCCGCCATGCCGTCGCGACCGCCACAGCGCTCTTCGGCGATCTGCTGACGCGCATCGATGCCACACCCGCGGAGACCCTCATGACCACGCGCATCTCAGTGCCCACGTCGCGCAAGCTCGCTCTCGCCCTGCGTGAGCGGCTCGCCCTCGCGGGACGCGCCCGATGACGGCGCGGTCATCGCGCACGGTCGCCGTGATCGGAGGTGGAGTGGGCGGTCTCGCGACCGCGGCACTGCTCGCCGCCGACGGGCATCGTGTGACGCTCTTCGAGTCGAGGGATGCCGTGGGCGGCCGAGCGGGAAGCTGGGAGCGCGACGGCTTCCGCTTCGACACGGGCCCGTCCTGGTACCTCATGCCCGAGGTGTTCGACCACTTCTTCCGGCTGCTCGGCACGAGCGCCGACGAGCGCCTCCGCCTCACCCAGCTCGACCCGGGGTACCGCGCGTACTTCGAAGGGGAGGCGGCTCCGTTCGACCTGCCTGCGGGGCGCGAGCGGGCCCGAGCGGCGTTCGCCGCGCTCGACCCGGGTGCCGCCCCCGCGATCGGCCGCTACCTCGACTCGGCGACCGAGGCGTACCGTCTCGCGGTCGATCGGTTCCTCTACTCGAGCTTCGAGTCGATCCGCCCCTACCTCGACGGGGCGCTCGCGCGGGCATTCCCGCGCTTCGTGCCGCTGCTCACCCGCACGCTCGACACGCACATCGCCCGTCACACGCGCGATGCGCGCCTGCGACGGCTGTTCGGCTATGCGGCGGTGTTCCTGGGCGGCTCGCCCATGAAGGTGCCTGCGCTCTACCACCTCATGAGCCACCTCGATGTGGAAGAGGGCGTGCTGTACCCGGCGGGCGGCTTCCACGAGGTCGTGCGCGTGATGGCCGACCTCGCGCGCGAGAAGGGTGCCGAGATCCGCGTCTCCTCCCCTGTCGAGCGCATCCTCGTCGACGGCGGGGTCGCCCGCGGGGTCGCGTACCGGGGTGCCGACGGCGAGCTGCACACGATGGAGGCCGACCTCGTGGTCGCGGCAGCCGACCTGCACCACGTCGAGACGCAGCTGCTGGGCGCCGGCGAGCGCGACCACGACGACCGCTTCTGGGACCGCCTCGACATGGGCCCCGGCGCGATCATCGCGATGCTCGGTGTGCGCGGCGAGCTGCCGCAGCTCGCCCACCACACGCTGCTGCTCGCCGATGACTGGGATGGCGCATTCGCCGCCATCGAGGGCGACCGTCTGCCCGACACCCCCTCGCTCTACATCGGCCGCCCGAGCGCGAGCGACCCCACGGTGGCGCCTGCGGGCCACGAGAACCTCTTCGTGCTCATCCCCTCTCCCGCGCAGGCCTCGATGGCGCGCGGCGGTGTCGACGGGGATGGCGACGCCGGCATCGAGACCTACGTGGATCGGGCGATCGACCAGATCGCGCGATGGGCCGACATCCCGGATCTCGCGGAGCGCGTGGTCGTGCGCCGCACGTTCACCTCGGGCGACCTCTCGGGCGACTACAACATCCTGCGCGGAAGCATGCTGGGCCCCTCCCACACGCTGCAGCAGAGCGCCTTCTGGCGGGCGGGCAACCGCTCGAAGCGTGTGAAGAACCTGCTCTTCGCGGGCTCCAGCACCATCCCGGGAATCGGCGTGCCGATGTGCCTCATCAGCGCGGAGCTGGTGCTCAAGCGCCTGCGCGGCGACCGCACTGCTGGCCCGATTCCGGTGGAGGGGGCCTGATGGGCCTGTATCTGGGCGCCCTGCTCTTCTCGCTCGGCGGCATGCTGCTGCTCGACTGGCGGCACAAGCTGTTCCTGTGGCGGGCGCCCGCGCGGGCGCTCCTCACCCTCGCCGCTGGCCTCGCGCTGATGCTCGCCGCGGATGCCGTGGGCATCGCCTACGGGATCTTCGCGATCGGCGAGACGCCGTACCTCACCGGCATCGTGCTCGCCCCCGAGCTGCCGCTCGAGGAGCCGCTGTTCCTGCTGTTCCTGTGCCAGCTCACGATGGTGCTCGTGACCGGCACCGAGCGTGTCTTCGCCTGGCGAGCACGTCGTTCCGCGGAAGCGAGCTCGGCCCGATGATCGCGCCCTATCCCGTGCTCGCGGTCGCGATCATCGTCATCGCGCTCGTCATCCGTCTGGTCCTCGGCGCACGTGCCGCGCGACTCGGGCATCCGATCCCCGTGCTGCCCACGGTGGTCGCCACCGCGATCCTGCTGCTGCTCACGATCATCTTCGACAACCTGATGATCGCGGCGGGGCTCATGCGCTACTCGCCCGACGAGATCTCCGGACTGCTGATCGGACTCGTGCCGATCGAGGACCTCTCGTACCCTGTGGCTGTGGCGATCCTCATGCCTGCCCTCTGGCACCAGCCCCGCAAGGCCGCCCATGAGTGAGCGCCGCACGCCGTTCGTGGCGCGGCTCTTCGTCGCGTCGCGCCCCCTCAGCTGGATCAACACCGCCTACCCCTTCGCGGTGGCGGTGCTCGCGTCGGGCGGCTCGATCGACGCCGCGTGGGTCATCGGCACGCTCTTCTTCCTCATTCCGTACAACCTGCTCATGTACGGCATCAACGACGTGTTCGACTACGCCTCCGATCTCGCCAACCCCCGAAAGGGCGGTGTGGAGGGCGCGCTGCTGCCCGCCGAGACGCACCGCGCGGTGCTGTGGTGGTCGGTGCTGCTGCCGGTGCCGTTCGTGGTGGCGCTCGTGGCGCTCGGTTCGCCGCTGTCGTGGCTCGTTCTCGCGATCGTGCTGTTCTTCGTGGTGGCGTATTCAGCTCCCGGGCTGCGCTTCAAGGAGCGCCCCGTGCTCGATTCGCTCACCTCGGCGATGCACTTCGTGGGGCCGGCGGCGTACGGCCTCTCGCTCACCGGGCATCCGCTGGATGTGCCGATCACGGCGATGCTCGTCGCGTTCACCCTGTGGGGCATGGCGTCGCACGCGTTCGGCGCGGTGCAGGACATCGTGCCGGATCGCGAAGGTGGGATCGCGTCGGTTGCGACCGTGCTCGGCGCCCGCTGGACGGTGCGCGGCGCGATCATCGCGTGGGTGTGCGCGGGGCTGCTCATGCTGCTCGTGCCGTTCCCCGGCAGCCTCGCAGCGCTCTTCGCGATCCCGTACGTGTGGCTCGCCTGGCCCTACCGCAACGTGTCGGACGCCGATTCGTGGCGTGCGAACGGCGGCTGGCGGCGCTTCCTCGCGGCCAACTACGCCGTCGGCTTCGGCGTGACGATGCTCTTCATCTGGTGGGCGCTCGCGCGGTGACGCGCGGGCGGCCGCCGCGCGGCTAGGATCGACGCATTCGGATCCGATCTGATCCGTGCGACGTCGTTCCCGCCATGAGGTCCGGCTCTTCTGAGAATGCCCCTGCCCGCATCCCGAAGGATCTCATGGCTCGCCGACTCGCTCTCCTCGCTCTTCTCCCCGCTCTCGCTCTCGCCGGCTGTTCGAGCGCCGATGCGGCGGCGCCCTCCCCGACGCCGGAACCCGACCGGTATCCGCTCACGATCCAGAACTGCGACCGCGACACCGTCATCACGGCCCCGCCCGAGCGGGTCATCGCGATCAAGTCGACCTCGCTCGAGATGATGCTCGCGCTGGGTCTCGCCGACCGTGTGGCGGGCACCGCCTACCTCGACGGACCGGTGCCCGAGCAGTGGGCGGAGGCCGCCGAGGGCATCCCGTCGCTCGCCGACAAGATGCCGACCCCCGAGACGGTGCTCGACGTCGCCCCCGACCTCATCTACTCCGGCTGGGAATCGGCGTTCACCGCGGAATCGGCGGGCACACGCGACGAGCTCTCGGCGCTCGGAGTCGCAAGCTACGTGCAGCCGGCTGCCTGCCAGAGCGCGGGCGCGCCGGAGACCCTCGACTTCGACGAGGTCTTCCGCGAGATCGACCAGGCGGGCGCGATCTTCGGAGTCCCCGAGCGCGCCGCCGAGCTCATCGCCGAGCAGCGCGCGCAGCTCGCCGAACTCACCCCGGTGACGAGCGCGCCGACGGCCCTCTGGTGGTCGTCTGCGATCGACATCCCGTTCGTCGGAGCCGGATCGGGTGCGCCCGCGATGGTGATGGACACGGTGGGGCTCACCAACATCGCGGGTGACATCGACGCCACCTGGACCCCGGTCGGCTGGGAGACGATCATCGCCGCGAACCCCGATGTGATCGTCGTGGTCGACTCACTGCGCAACCCCGCCTCCGGCAAGATCGACTACCTTCGCAGCAACCCCGCCACGTCGACCCTCGACGCGGTCGTGCACGAGCGGTTCGTCATCGTGCCGTTCGCTGCCGGCGAGGCGGGTGTGCGCAGCGTCGACACCGCGCAGAGCGTCCTCGCGCAGCTGGCGGAGCTGGGGATCAGGTGAGCCGTGCCGTCGTCGCTGCGATCGGTCTGACGGCCGCGCTCGTCGCGTCGATCACCGTCGCGGTGACGTTCGGTGCCGCCGACATCTCGGTCGCGGACGTGTGGGGCTCGATCTGGTCGCACGCAACCGGAACCGCCTCGCCGCTCTCGCCGGTGCGCGACGGCATCGTGTGGCAGCTGCGGCTGCCGCGGGTGCTCACGGCTGCCGCTGTCGGCGCGGGGCTCGCGCTCGTCGGCGCCGTGATGCAGGCGGTCACGCGCAACCAGCTCGCCGACCCGTACCTTCTCGGACTCTCGGGCGGTGCCTCCTTCGGGGCGGCGTCGGTGCTGCTGCTCGGAGCGGCCGTGCTGCTGCCGGTCGCGGCCTTCGCGGGCGCGATGGTCGCGCTCATCGCGACGCTCACGCTCGCGAGCGCATTCGGTCCGCTCACCCCCACCCGCACCGTGCTCGCCGGTGTCGCGGTGTCGAGCTTCGCGACGGCGCTCACGAGCTTCGCGATCTTCTGGAACGCGAGCGGCGACTCCTACCGCGAGATCCTCGGATGGCTGCTCGGCTCCCTCGCCGCGGCTCGCTGGCCCGACGCTCTGCTCGCGCTCGTCGCGGTGGCCGTGATCGGCATCCCGCTGATGCTGTCGGGGCGCACGCTCGACGCGTTCGCGTTCGGCGACCGGTCGGCCGCGGCTCTCGGCGTGCCCGTCGCGGGTGTGCGCTGGATCCTGCTCGGCGCAAGCGCGCTGCTCACCGGTGCGCTCGTCGCGGTGAGCGGCGCGATCGGCTTCATCGGCCTCGTGCTCCCCCACGCCGTGCGCCTGCTCACCGGGCCCGGCAACCGGGCGCTGCTGCCCCTGTCAGCGCTCGCGGGTGCGGTGTTCCTGGTGTGGGCCGACACGATCGCCCGCACCGCTTTCGAGCCGCGCGAGCTGCCCGTCGGCATCATCACCGCGCTCATCGGCGCTCCCGTGTTCGCGGCCCTGCTCATGCGCCGCCGGAGCCAGGCATGATCGCCGAGCGGGGGGCCGTCGAGGTTCGCGACGTCACGGTGCGGATCGGCGCCTCGACGCTCGTGGACCGGGTGTCCTTCGATGCTCAGATCGGCGGATTCACGGCGCTCGTCGGCCCGAATGGCGCCGGAAAGTCCACCCTTCTTCGCGCTGTCGCCGGGGTCGAGCATCGTGAATCCGGGTTCGTCGTGCTCGACGGGATCGACCTGCTCTCCCTCCCCCGGCGTGTGCGCGCACGGCTCCTGGCTCTCGTCGAGCAGGACTCCGTCACCGAGCTGCCGCTCATCGCTCGCGACGTGGTGCGGCTCGGCCGCACCCCGCATGAGTCGCTCATCGGCGGCGGCGATCCCGAGGGGCACGCCGCCGTCGAGGATGCGATCCGGCGTTCCGGATCCGAGCCCCTCGCTGCGCGCGACGTGACGACGCTCTCGGGAGGCGAACGCCAGCGCGTCATGCTCGCGCGCGCGCTCGCCCAGCAGCCGCGCGTGCTGCTGCTCGACGAGCCGACCAACCATCTCGATCTCGCCGCGCAGCTCGACGTGGTGCGCGTCATCCGCGACATCACCTCGCTCGGTGTCACCGTGATCGCCGCGATCCACGATCTCAGCCTCGCGGCCGCTCACGCCGACGCGGTCGTCGTGCTCTCGAACGGCGCCGTCGCCGGGCACGGGGCCACGGAGGCCACGCTCACCCCGCCGCTCATCCGCGATGTGTTCGGCGTCGCCGCCGAGTGGACCCGCAACCCGCTCACCGGGCGTCCGCTGCTCGCCGTCGCCCCCGCTGACGACTGACGCGTCACCGCAGACGGCGGTGACCGGTGCCGCGAGTCAGTCGTCGGGCTTCCAGCGATACACGAGCGACGCGGGCAGCAGCAGCGCGGCGACCCGCCCGCGCAGGGGGGTCGACTCCGCGATCACCCGGCGTGCATCCCGCAGGGCGTCCACCGTGAGCGGGGCCGGATGCTGCGCGAACGCCGACGACTCGACGCTCGCCCGGAACTCGCGCAGCACGCCATCCGAGTCGTCGATCGCCTCCACGAGACGCTCCACGAACACTCGAGGCGTCTCGGATTCGGGCGCAGACCAGCCGTGATCTCGGGCCGTGTCGCGCAACTCGCTCCACGCCGCATCCGCGGCAGCCTCACCGCGCCGGATGCGGCGCACGCGACCGGCGCGCACCGCGACGCGGAACAGCGACGGCACCGCGACGAGCACCGCGAGCGCAACCGCGACGATCCATGCGACCGCCGAGCTGCTCGACTCCACCACGGCCGCCGGATCCTCGGCGGTGTCGTCATCCAGCGGGCGAGCTCCCGGGGTGGAGGTCGGCGCGGGGGCCGCGGTCGCCTCCACGACGCTCTCGTCTTCGGGAGTTGCAGGGTCGTCCACCGGCGTCGATTCGAAGGCGGGCACCGAACCGCGACCCGGAGTCGGCTCGAACCGCATCCATCCGACGCCCTCGATGAACAGCTCCGGCCACGCGTGCAGGTCGTCGGTCGTGAGGGTGTGGACGGTCTCCCCGTCGACTGTCTGCGCTGCGCCCGGCTGGAACCCGACCGCGAGACGCGACGGGATCCCCAGCTCGCGAGCCATCACCGCCATCGCGGACGCGTAGTGCACGCAGTAGCCCGCCTTCACCTCGAGGAAAGCGGAGATCGCTTCGACGCTCGTGCCGTCGAAATCCTGCTCGACGGGCGTCTCCTCCGAATACCGGAACGGCGATCCGCGCAGATAGCTCTGCAACGCGACCGCCTTCTCGAACGGCGTGCGGGCCGCGCCCGCCACCTCGTTGGCCGTCGCGACGATGTTCGCCGGAAGCTCCGGAAGTTCGAGCGTCTGCTCCGACACGTCGAGCGACCCGCCGCGCACCAGCTGCTCGCCCGTCGGATCCACCTCCAGGAAGTCGACCGAGTAGGTCTGCGCGCTGATGCTCGAATCGGTGGAGCGCATCGCGAGTGTGTCGCGGAGCCACTCCGCATCTCCGTCGAAGCCGGTCACCGAGACAGCGGGGTACGGCGCCGGAATCCATCGACTCGTGTACGAGCCGACCTCGACCACGACCGTCGCGGGGTCGGCGGCGACATCCGCGGCGAGACCCGGCGGTGGGCCGATCGCACTGAGGTCGCCTCCGCCTAGACCCCTCGTCGCCGTGGGCTCCCACACGTTGCCGAAGAAGCTCTCCATCGTGGCCAAGCGCAGGTACACGGGCCCGGTCGCATCCGTCGTGTAGCTCAGCAGACTCATCGGCGCGCCCCGCCGCAGATCATCGCCGAGCGACACGAGCGGGTTCACCCCGGTGCGGTACCCGTCGATCCCGCCCCCTCCGCGCGGGTCGCGCACATCCGGCATCACCGCGGGGGCCACGAGTGCGCCGCCGATCGCCACGATGCCGAGCAGCCCCACGATGCGCCGGCTGTCGGCGCGTCGGCCCACCCGCAGCAGCGCGAGGTAGAGCACCGCCGTCACGATGAACCACAGCGGGTCGGCGAGACCCGGTCGCACCGCGACCGGCACCAGCAGAATCGCGCCGACCGGCAGCGCCACGAGCGCCGGCGTCGAGGCGGCGAGGAAGACGTCCGAGAACCACGCCGACGTGAGCATCACGATGACGAGGAGCATCACGATGCCCGGGGTGGGCGAGGCCGGTGCCGACTGCTCGGCGATCGACTGCATGCCGGATCGCAGGACGCCTGCGAGCGCGCCGACCGTGTCGAACGTGGGGATGAGTCCGAGGATCGCGGTGCCGGGCGCGTACAGTCCCGTCAGCAGCGCGATCCCGACCCCGAAGCCGACGATCGACGGCCACCCTGCGCGCCGCGCACGCGAGCGCACCCACGTGGTCGTCGTGAGCATCGCCGCTGCCGCGACCGAGCCGAGAAGCCACCACGAGATGTCGCCGATCACCACATGCAGGCTCGCGAGCGCCGACATGAGGAGCGCCTGCACGAGGAGCACCTGCGTGCGGCGCGTGCGCGACACCCGCGGTCGGCGCGCCTCGGGTGCCCCGCGATCTCGCGGCGCCGGTGCGACCGCGTTCGGGCGGACGTCAGCGAGCACCATGCGCAACCCCCGCTCCGTTCGTGGCCGAGCGCCACACATCGCCGATGTCGTCATCCGTCATCGCGTCGATGCAGGTCCACCCCGCGTCGACGAAGCGCTCACGAGCGGAGAGACGCAGCCCCAGAAGGAACACCGCACCCGCCTGGCCGGGGCGCCGCTGCCGCAGCACCCAGTCGATGACCTCATCGTCGGCATCCGCGAGCACCGCGAACGTGGGACCCACGGCGTCCGCGTCGAGGGGAGGCAGAGGCGCATCGGCGCTCTGCAGCCGGATCGAGGCGAGGCTCGTGAGGAACGCCTCGAAGCGCTGCCCGCCCTCCCACGGCTCCCCCACGGGCGCGACCTGCTGCGGTGCGGACTCGGCCACACCCACCCGGAAGCCGACCTCGTCGAGGTGCACCGCGAGCGAGGCGAGCATCCGCACCGACCATTCGAACGACTCGCTCAGAAGGCCTGGCGGTTCGGTGATCAGATCGGGCTCGGCATCCGGATGACCGCTCGCGCGGGTGTCGATGATGATGCGGGCGTCGGGGTGGCTGCGGTGCTCCTCCTGGCGCACCATGAGCTCGCCGTGACGCGCCGAGGCTCGCCAGTGCACGCGCCGCAGGGCGTCGCCGCGGCGGTACTCGCGGGTCGACAGGTCGTCATCGCTGCCCACCACACGGCGTTGCACGAGCTGCGCGCTCCCGTCGCCGTCGATGAGCACGGGGCCGCCCGCCGCGAGCGGGGTGACCGCCGGTACGACCGTCAGCCGATCCGCCGACCCCACCGCCTCATGAACGCGCACCATCCCGAACGGGTCGCCCGACTCCAGCACGAGTGGGCCGACCGCGAACACTCCGCGACGCGGCGGATGCGCGACGTACTCGATCGCGCCCACGCGCCGTGAGGCGGGGCGCGAGGGCAGCGGCGCGAGCTCCTGAGGAGTCTGCACCTCGTGCCACGGGATCGCGTCGTTCCACAGGAAGGTGGGCGTCGTCACCATGCCGGAGTTGCGCACGCGCAGCGTCACGTGGCACGGCGATGCGACAGCGACGACGGGCGGCGAGAACAGGCGCACGACCTCGAGGGTGGGCCGCCGAAGCCATCCCACCGCGAGCCCGCCGAGCGCGAGCAGCACCGCGAAAGCGCCGGCGACGACGAGTTCGGGGCGCCCCCAGGCATACCCGGCGGCGGCGCACGCCACCCCGGCGATCGCTGTCACCCAGCCGCGCAGGCTCACCCGCAGGTAACGCACACGACGCAACGTGCTGGGCGAATCTGCGGAAGCCACCGTCTCTCCGCTCAGGCTGTGCCGGACGCGCCGAGCGGCACGGGCGTCGCGTGCAGGATGCGCGCCATCGTCTCGGCGATGCCGTCACGACCGAATCCGGCGGACGACTTCGCGGGCATGAGCCGATGCGCGAAGACGGGGAGCGTGAGGGCGTCGATGTCGTCCGGCAGCACGAAGTCGCGCCCGTCGAGCGCGGCGCGGGCCTTCGCGGCGCGCACGAGCTGCAGCGTCGCGCGGGGGCTCGCGCCCAGGCGCAGCTCCCGATCGACGCGGGTCGCGGCGGCGATCGCCACCGCGTAGTGCTCGACGGCGGCGCTCACGTAGACATCTCGCACGGTGCGGATCATGCTCCGCAGCCGCTCGATCGTGATGACGGGCTCGAGGTCATGCAGCGGGCTGCCCTTGTCGTGGTGGCGCAGCATCGCGGCCTCGCTCGCGTGATCCGGGTAGCCCATCGAGACGCGAGCCATGAAGCGGTCGCGCTGGGCCTCCGGCAGGGCGTACGTGCCCTCCATCTCGACCGGGTTCTGCGTCGCGATGACGGTGAACGGATCCGGGAGGGCGTAGGTCGCGCCGTCGACCGACACCTGGCGCTCCTCCATCGATTCGAGGAGGGCCGATTGGGTCTTGGGGCTCGCGCGGTTGATCTCGTCGCCGATGACGATGTTCGCGAACACGGGGCCGGGCTTGAATTCGAACTCGCGCCGCCCCTGATCGAACACCGAGACGCCGGTGATGTCGCTCGGCAGCAGGTCGGGCGTGAACTGGATGCGGTTGACGGTGCAGTCGACACTTCTCGCGAGCGCGCGGGCGAGCATCGTCTTGCCGACGCCGGGGACGTCTTCGACGAGCAGGTGACCTTCGGCGAGCAGCACCGTGGCGGCGAGCTCGACGACGTCGCGTTTGCCGGCGATGACCGTCTCGACGGCGGCGATCACCGCACGCGCGTCGAGGAGGAATTCAGGGCTTGAGAGCGGGCGGTTCGCGGAGTCGGCATCGATGCCGACCCCCGCCGGGTGGTGGAGCGGGCGATCCATCTGCTGAGTCTGGCACGAACGTGCGTTTTCGTCAGCCTCTCTCGGCGGACTCTCCGGGTGCTCCCACGGCACGCTCGCGACCGGCGCGGAATCCGTCCTCCCAGGCTTCGGCGGTGCCCTGGCGGAACATATCGCGGTCGCTCGAGCGCAGCAGAGCGCGAGCGCCGGGGGCGTCGAGCTCGGTCACGAGGTACCCGAGCCCGCGGATGACGGCGAGCGGACGCGCCCCCGCCTTCGCCTTCACGAGCTCGCTCGCAGCCGCCAGCTCGTCGGCGATCGCGGGAGCCGTGACCGCGAGCGCGCGGCCGTTCGCATCCGAGCTTCCGGCGAGATCCTCGAGCACGACGACGCCCGCGGCGCCGATCGCCTGATCGACCTGGCCTTCGCGCCACGGCCTCCCGAACGTGTCGGTGAGGATGACGCCGATGCGGATCCCGAACCGCTCGCGCAGCGCCGCGGCGAGCGCGCGCGCCGACGCATCCGGATCGACCGGCAGCAGCAGCACGTGGCCGTCGGGTGCATTCGACGCGTCGACGCCCGCCGCCGCCATCACAAGCCCCTGCCGGTTCTCGACTATGCGGGTGACGCCGTGGCCACCGGCGTGCGCGCGACTCGCGACCACGCGCACCGTCTCGGCGGTGATCGCCTCCTCGCGATCCGCAGCGGCGACGAGGCGCCCCTCCGCCTTCGACACGATCTTGCTCGTGACGGCCAGGATGTCGCCGTCTTCGATGACGCCGTCGAGGGCGTCGCCGAGGATGCGCGCGAGGTCGTCGCCCGGCTGGAACTCCGGCAGCCCGGGGACCGCGAAGACGCTGAAGACGGGCACGTCGCGAGGCAGCGGGGTCACAGGCTCAGCCTACGGTTGGCACGGGTGCTCGGGCGCGCAGCCGGCTCGGCCCCCGTACGGGGAGAGTACGCGCCGCTCACTCGGGTCCTAGATTCGACGGAGCGCGGCGCGCCCGCAACAGACCACCACAGGAGACGTTCTATGTTCACCCGGATCACGCTCGACGGTGCACCCAGCTTTGCCGCCGGCACGGGAGGATCGCTCGAGGAACTGGACCGATTCAACTTCGTCTTCGGCCCCAACGGAACCGGCAAGACAACCATCAGCCGCATCATTGTCGAGCCCAGGCTGCATGACGGCACAGCATATGAGACAAGCAACCCGGCACTGACAACCGATGCGGCCGTATACAACCGCGACTATGCAGATAGAACCCTGCGAGAAGCGAGTCGGCTGAGCGGAGTGTTCGTGCTCGACGATGAGGATCCGGAAGCGCGGGAAGAGTTCCACAAGCTCACGTCTGAAAGCGGGTCCATCGCGTCCCGGACGACGATCATCCAGGATCTCAAAGACAAGATCGGCGCGATAGACAGGCAACTAGCAAAGGCACGCTCCGAACTCGTTGAGCTGGCCTGGTCCGAACGTGCGAACGTCCCCACCGAGCTGAAACCCATGTTCGAGGGCTACAACGGGAAGAAGGAAGTCTTTGCCGAGAAGCTCATCGGCGTCGTTAGGGCTGAGGTCCCGACCACGCAGGAGTTGATGGTCGAAGCTAAGGCAGCATTCGAGAGTGCGGGCAGCCCCGCCCAGCCGCTGTCCAAGCCGCCTGGGTACGAGTCGGTCGCGTCGCACCCCGCTTGGAACCTGCTAGCGGCTCCAATCACAGGTAGCGCCGACGTTACATTGGCTGCGCTCATCAATGACCTGGGGAACCAGGACTGGGTTGCTAAGGGACGCGATTTCCTTGCTGTCGCTGAAGACCGTTGTCCCTTCTGCCAGCAAGGGCTTCCGGACAACTTTCTCGAACACCTTGCTGAGTTCTATGACGCAACGTATGCGCAAGCGATGGAAAGCATCGCTTCGCTGGCAACGGCGGCGACGGAAGTCCATGCGCTCATCGGTAGAGCCTTGGACGCGCTCGACCGTGTTGCGCCTGTCTTCGTGGATGGCTCTAGACGCGACACACTGATTGCCGGTCTCCGGACGAGCATGCGGCGCAACGAAGATGCACTGACCGCGAAACTGGCTAGTCCCACAGCGCTGACCACGGTCTCAGATCTCGGACCGCAGCTGCAGGAAGTCGGGAGCCTCATTGACCAAGTCAATTTGCGAGTGACCGAGCACAATGCGCGACTTGCAAACCGTTCTACGGCACGGGCCGCTCTAGTCGAGCGATGCTGGACATTCTTCGCATGGGGAACACTTGGCTCCAATCTCGGGAGATACCACGGAGTCGTGGCTGGGACCAAGGATCGCCTGGCTCAACTCACGACTGAGCTCAACGCGGCACGAGAGGACCAGGATAAGGACCAGCAGCGCGCCAAAGATCTCGAAAGCTCGCTCGTCTCAAGCGCTCCGGCAATCGCCAGGATCAACCGTCTTCTCAAGGCAGTGGGTTTTGAGCGATTCCACCTCGCCCCGTCGGATGAGCTCAAGGACGGGTACCGTCTTCAGCGCCCCGACGGCAAAGACGTCGAAAACACTCTGAGTGATGGCGAACGGTCGTTCATCGCGTTCCTCTACTACTTCGTCCAGTTGGAAGCTAAGCATCGAAGCTCAGACCTGGAACCGCTCGTCGCTGTGATCGACGATCCAATCTCCAGCCTCGACAGTGACGTGCTCTTTGTCGTTGGCAGTTTGGTTCGAAGAATCATCCAGATGATCAACGCTGAGGATGGACGCCTCCGCCAGCTCATCTTGCTCACCCACAACATTCAGTTCTACTTGGAGGTCACCTACCCGCGGTCGGCGGATAAGAGGACAGGGGCGCTTCGGGGACGCCGATACTACGAACTAAGACGCGGATCTGACGGTCTGACCCGAGTGAGCGCATCCACCCAGAACGAAGTTCGGTCGAACTATCAGCGCCTTTGGGAAGCGGTCCGGCGAGCGACGGATGACGGCGGGCCGACCGACGCAGGTCTCGAGAATGTTCTCCGCCGCATTCTCGAGAACTACTTCACTTTAATTGGCAGCTTCCCAGACCTAGACGAAGTAATGGAGTCCGCCGGCGGGGACGAGGTGATTGCGAGCAAAGCGCTCCTGGCCTGGTTGCATCACGGCTCGCACAGCCTCGTCGACGACTTTAACTATTCCCCTTCGGGCATAAGCCGGGCGGTCTATCTCAAAGTGTTCCGAGACATTTTCGAGCGCACGAACCAGCTCGGGCATTACGAACTCATGATGGCCCAGGGATAAGCCGGGGGCTTCCCTGCCATCGGGCTGGCGTCGCGATCAGTCTCCGAAGGTGACTCACACCTGTGCGATACTCAGTTGCTCGTCAGCGGCGAAGCCCCGGCAGCACCTCGCGCCCGAAGGTGTCGACGAACCGGGCCTGGTCGCTCGAGACGTCGTGCAGGTAGACGCGGTCGAAGCCGAGGTCGAGGTAGCGCTGGATGTGGGCGCGGTGCGCATCCGGCTCGTCCGAGATGAACACCCGGCCCTCGAAGTCCTCCGGGCGCACCGTGCGGGCCATGTGCTCCAGCTCGAACGGCGAGCGGATATCGGACTTCGGGAACCGGAGGCCGGCGTTCGGCCAGTTGGCGAGGGCGTTCCGCACCGCCTCCTCGCGCGTGGGCGCCCAACTCACGTGAAGGCGGACGATGCGCGTCTGGGTCTCGGGGCGCCTCCCGACCTCGCGCGCGCCCTCCGCGAAACGCTGCAGGAGCGGCGCGACCTTCTCGATCGGGGCGGCGTCCACGACGATGCCGTCGACCGTGCGGCCTGCGCGCTTGGCTGTGACGGGGCCGGCCGTGCCGATGAGGATGGGCGGTGCTTCTTTCGGCATCGTCCAGAGCCGCGTGGTCTCGAGCTTGAAGTACTGGCCGTCGTGGCGAGTGTCGCGTCCTGCGAGGGATGCGGCGAACAGCTTCTTGATGACATCGACGGCTTCGAACATCCGGTTGATGCGCTCATGCGGCTCGGGCCAGTAGGTGCCGACGACATGCTCGTTGATGGCCTCCCCCGCACCGAGCCCCAGCCAGTGGCGCCCCGGATACATCGCCGCGAGCGTCGCCGACGCCTGCGCGATCATCGCCGGATGCCACCGGAACGCGGGCGTCGTGACCCCCGTGCCGAGGTCGCCCGCCGTGACCTGCCCGAGCGCCGAGAGCACGTTCCACACGAAGCTCGCCTGCCCCTGCTGCGGCGTCCACGGCTGGAAGTGGTCGGCCGCCATGACCCCGGTGAACCCCGCCGCCTCCGCCTGCTGCGCGAGCGCGATGATGTCGCCCGGCGCGAAGCGCTCGAGCATGGCGGCGTAGCCGATGTGGGGTGCGGTCACGGTTCCATCATGACGGTTGTGCGCCGCCGAGCGGTCAGGGGCGCGTCGCCGCCATCGCATCCGCGACGAGCTTCGTGATGCTCTCGCTCGATCCGTACTCGGGGGTGAAGCCCATGCGCACGACGATGAGGCCCTCGGAGGGCACGATCGTCATCCGCTGGCCGTCGTGGCCGTTCGCCGAGTAGGTGTCCTCGGGGAGCTCTGGCCAGCGCAGCGAGCCGTCGGGCATGCGGTTGGTGCGCCAGCTCATCGCGAAGCCGGGGTCGTCGGTCTCGGAGACCTCGGTCGGCGAGAGCACGGTGTCCATCCATCCCTCGGGGAGCAGCTGGCGGCCGTTCCACTCGCCGCCCTGCAGGGCGAACTGGCCGATCGCCGCCCAGTCCCGGGGAGACGCCCACAGGTAGGACGAGCAGACGGGGGTGCCCGCGCCATCCGGTTCGAAGACGGCGGTCGAGAGCCCGAGCGGGCCGAGAAGCTTCGCGCGCGGCAGGTCGGCACCGAGGCCCGCGCGCTCGGCGAGCACATCGCAGAGCAGCGTGGTCGATCCGCTCGAGTACTGCTGCACCGTGCCGGGGTCGTGGGCGAGCGGGAGGCTCGCCACATATGCGCCCATGTCGGATTCGAGGTAGAGCATGCGGGTGATGGGCGTTCCGAGGTCGTATGTCTCGTCCCATTCGATGCCACTCGTCATGCGCAGCAGCTGCTCGACGGTGATGTCGGCGCGCGCATCCGTCCACTCGGGGTGCAGGCCGTCGTCGTCGAGCGACACGCCCCCCTCCTTCACGAGCACACCGGTGAGCAGCGAGGTGACGCTCTTCGACATCGACCAGCCGAGCTGCGGAGTGTCGGACGTGAAGCCGTCGGCGTAGCGTTCGGCCACGAGCTCGCCGTCCTTCACGATCACGACGCCGCGCGTGCCGAGCGCCGCCTTCACCTCGGCGGGCAGGTGATCGCCGAACGCCGCGGCGAGCGCCGCCTCCAGCTCGGGCGTCGAGGACGGCGTGGCCGCCCGCGCGAACGGGTTGCCGCTCGCCGAGATGCTCGTGGCTGTGCCGAGCTCGGGCCGGTCAGAGGCGAGCGTGCAACCGAAGCCCTCGGCGAACCACGCCCGCTGCGGCGCGAGCGCCCCCAGCAGCGTCACCTCGGCCCCGGACGCGGTGGGGCCACCTCGCAGATACGGCACGAGCGGGTTGTCGGGCAGGTCGGAATCCGGATCCTCCCGCGCGGCGACATACGCCACCGCGCACGCGTTGTGGGCGGCATATCCGGTGCCCGTGAGCAGGATCGGCTGCTGCCAGACGTAGACGCCGGTTCCGGCGAGGACGATGACGATCAGGGTGACGGCGACGCCGACGACCACCCGACGAAGGATGCGCACCAGCGGATGCTATCGGCACCGGGGCGAGCGTCGCGAGGTGGAACGCCCTGTCAGCGCACTGTGATGCGCCCCGCGGCATCGATCGTGATCACGCGCGTCTCGATCTTGCGGTTCACGACGCGGATGAGCACGACGATGAGCCAGAGACCCGCGGTGAGGAGCGTCAGGATGAGGTTCCAGAACCATCCGATGCGCTTCTTGCGCTGCACGATCGCCTGGTCGCCCGACACCGAGGCCACCGTCCACCCCTTCGACGCCCAGCGCGCGACCTCGGCGTTGAGCAGTGCCATGCGGTGTGCGGATGCGGGGGTCACGGGTGCGGGTGTCGGCGACGTCATACATCCATCGTCGCTCGCCGACGCTGGGATCCCGCGGGGCATCTGCCCCGAATCCGCAGAAGCGGGTTACGGCCGCAGGAGCACCTTGGTGGCGGTGCGCTCATCCATCGCGCGGTATGCGTCGACGACCTGCTCGAGCGGCAGCTCCAGGTCGAAGACGTCGCCCGGCGTGAGCCGGCCGTCCCAGACCTCGGGCAGCAGCTCCTCCACGTAGTTGCGCACCGGGGCGATGCCACCGCGCACGCCCACGTTGGTGTCGAACATGCGCCGCACCGAGAGCTCGGGGCCGCCGCTCGGCACACCCACGAAGCCCAGCTGACCGCCGGGCCGCGCCGAACGCAGCGCCTGATCCATCGACTCCTTCGTGCCCACGCATTCGAGCACCGCGTCGGCGCCGATGCCGCCGAGCAGCTCCTTCACGCGGGCCACGCCCTCGGCACCGCGCTCCTCGACGATGTCGGTCGCGCCGAAGCGGGTGGCGATCGCCTGCCGCTGCGGGTGGCGCGACATCGCGATGATGCGCTCCGCGCCGAGGCGGGCGGATGCGAGCACACCGCACAGCCCCACGGCGCCGTCGCCGACCACGACGACCGTGCTGCCGGGGCGCACCCCCGCCGAGACGGCGGCGTGGTGCCCGGTGCCCATCACATCCGAGAGCGTGAGAAGGTGCGGCACGAGCGCGTCGTCGGGCATGCCGGGCGTCGCCACGAGGGTTCCGTCGGCGAGCGGCACGCGCACGCGCTCGCCCTGGGTGCCCTGAGCGAAGACGCCGCGGCGGTCATCCGCGCCCCACCAGCTGCCGTTCACGCACGAGGTCGAGAAGCCGTTCAGGCAGTTCACGCACGCCATGCAGCAGTGGTAGAACGGCGCGATCACGAAGTCGCCCACCTTCACGCGGGTGACGTTCTCGCCCACCTGCTCGACGATGCCCACGATCTCGTGGCCCACCTGCTTGGGGAACGGCACCGTCGAGATGCCGCGGTATGGCCAGAGATCGGAGCCGCACACGCACGCCGCGACGGTGCGCACGATCGCATCGTCGCCGGTCACGAGAACGGGATCCGGGACCTCCTCGAAGCGGATGTCGCCGGGGCCATGGAGCACTGTCGCACGCATGGTCTCAGGTTAGCGCGAACGCCGCCCGACTTGTATAGACAGGCGGCGTTCGCTTCCGATCAGAGCGCGCGCAGGCGCGGCGCGAGATCGCGCTCGAAGAGCTCCATGAAGCGGCGCTGGTCGTGGCCGGGCGCGTGGAACACGAGGTGATTCATGCCCCAGTCGACGTACTGCTTGATCTCTTCGACCACCTTGTCGGGGTCGTTGCCCACGATCCAGCGCGACGCGATCTTCTCGATCGGGAGAGCGTCGGCCGCCTTCTCCATCTCGATCGGGTCGGTGATGTCGTGCTTCTGCTCCTTCGACAGCGCGAGCGGCGCCCAGAACCGCGTGTTCTCGAGGGCAGTGTCGTAGTCGGTGTCATAGGAGACCTTGATCTCGAGCATGCGGTCGATCTGCTCGAAGTCGCGGCCCGCCTTCGCAGCCCCCTCCTTCACAGCAGGGATGAGCTCATCCTCGTAGAGCGCGGCGCCCTTGCCGGAGGTGCAGATGAAGCCGTCGCCGGCACGCCCGGCGTAGCGCGCCACGAGCGGGCCGCCCGCCGCGATGTAGATCGGGATCGGCTGCTCGGGGCGGTCGTAGATGGAGGCGTCGACGGTCGAGTAGTACTCCCCCTCGAACGTCACGCGATCCTCGGTCCACAGCTTCCGCATGAGGTCGACCGATTCACGCAGGCGGGCGAAGCGCTCCTTGAACTCGGGCCACTCGCCGCGCCAGCCGGTCGCGATCTCGTTGAGCGCCTCACCGGATCCGACCCCCAGGAAGATGCGCCCAGGGTAGAGCATGCCCATCGTCGCGAACGCCTGTGCGATCACGGCGGGGTTGTAGCGGAACGTCGGCGTCATCACCGAGGTGCCGATCTGCACGCGCGAGGTGCGCTCGCCGACCGCCGTCATCCACGCGAGCGAGAACGGCGCGTGCCCACCCTCGTGGCGCCACGGCTGGAAGTGGTCGGACGTCGTCACGGAGTCGAACCCGTGCCCTTCCGCGGCGACTGCGAACTCGACGAGGTCGCGCGGGTTGAACTGCTCTGCTGAGGCCTTGTAGCCGAGGCGAAGGGTCATGGACTCATTGTGGCGGATCGACCGGGTACGCGGTTGTTTCATCATCGAAATCGGTTAAGCGTCGTCGATCTGCACGCCGTTGTAGATGTGGTCGAAGACCATGCTCGTGCGAGTGGACGCGACGACGGGGCTCGCGGAGAGCTGGGCGAGCACGAACTCGCGGATGTGGTCGCTGTCGGCCGCCGCCACATGGATGATGAAGTCCTCCGAGCCGCCCAGGAAGAACACCTGCACGACCTCGGGTGCGCGCCGGATCTGCGCCGTGAACTCGGTGATGTGCTGGCGGGCACCGGATCGGATGCCCACGCTGATGAGCGCCTCGAGCCCCCATCCGAGTGCAGCGGGAGACACCTGGGCGACGAATCCGGTGATGATGCCGCGATCCACGAGAGAGCGCACGCGCGCGAGGCACGTCGACGGCGCGACCCCCACGAGATCCGCGAGACGGCTGTTGGGAATGCGCGCGTCCTGCTGCAGCAGGCGCACGAGGCGGCGGTCGATCGAGTCGAGGGCTTCGGCGGGCCGCACAGCGTTCGGTCGGATGGCCATCCAAACCCCCTTCTATCGAATGATCACGCAGATATCCGCAATCCTAGGTGGATTTATTCGGCACGAAACAGAACGAGCCGAAGGATCGGCGATATTTTTCTCACCCGTCTATACAAAGGAGTGTGATCATGCGCGTCGGAATTCCCCGCGAGATCAAGAACAACGAGAACCGCGTCGCGATCACGCCGGCCGGAGTGCACGAGCTCACCCGCCGCGGCCACGAGGTCTACATCGAGGCCGGAGCCGGCGTCGGCTCCAGCATCACCGACGAGGACTTCATCTCGGCAGGCGCGAACATCCTCGAAGACGCCGCGAGCGTCTGGTCGACCGCCGAGCTGCTGCTCAAGGTCAAGGAGCCGATCGAGTCCGAGTACGGATACATGCGCGACGACCTCGTGCTGTTCACCTACCTGCACCTCGCCGCGTCGCGCCCCTGCACCGACGCGCTCCTGAACGCCGGCACCACGTCGCTCGCCTACGAGACCGTGCAGCTCGCCGACCGCTCGCTCCCGCTGCTCTCCCCCATGAGCGAGGTCGCCGGACGCCTCGCGCCGCTCGTCGGCGCCTACCAGCTGCTCCGCTTCCAGGGCGGACGCGGAACCCTCCTCGGCGGTGTCGCCGGCACCCCGAAGGCCAACGTCGTCGTCATCGGCGGCGGTGTCGCCGGTGAGCACGCCGCCGCGAACGCGCTCGGCATGGGCGCCCGCGTGACCGTCGTCGACATCTCCATCCCGCGTCTGCGCCAGCTCGAAGAGCGCTACACGGGCCTCAACACCCGCGTGTCGAACTCGTACGAGATCGCCGCGCTCGTGAAGGAAGCCGACCTCGTCATCGGCTCCGTGCTCATCCCCGGCGCGCGCGCCCCCAAGCTCGTCACCGACGAGATGATCGCGAGCATGAAGCCGGGCGCCGTGCTCGTCGACATCGCCATCGACCAGGGCGGCTGCTTCGAAGGCGCACGCCCCACGACGCACGACGACCCCACCTTCCCCGTGCACGACGCGATCATGTACTGCGTCGCCAACATGCCGGGTTCGGTGCCGGAGACCTCGACGCGCGCCCTCACCAACGCGACGCTCCCCTACGTGATCGCCCTCGCCGAGAAGGGCTGGAAGCAGGCCGTCCTCGACGACGCCGCGCTCGCCGGAGGCCTCAACACCTTCGCCGGCCAGGTCACCAACAAGGGAGTCGCCGACGCCTTCGACCTGCCGTTCCTGGCACCGGTCGACGCCGCCAAGGGCTGATCCCCGAACGCGGCACCCGAGGCCACGCTGACACGCCGCACCCGGCGCGTTAGCGTGGCCTCGATGCTTCTCTTCTACATCGACGAGTCCGGTCACCACCGCATGGATGCGGACAAGGAAGACCCCACCCGACTCGCTCGCGACACGACCGACTGGTTCGTGCTGTCCGCGGTCGGGATCCGCGATTCCGAGCGCGAGAGCACCGCGGAGGCGCTGTACGCGCTCAAGGAGCGCTTCCTCGGCGCGGGCGCCGAACGCCCATGGGGCGAGACCGAGCTCAAGGGGCGGCGGCTGGCGATCACGCGACGACGCCTCGACGGCGGTCGCCCCGATCCGGACGCCGACTACCCCGCGTTGCGCGACGCCCGCCAGCTCGACGAGCTCGAAGACGGCATCGGCGCGATCTTCGCCGACCTCGACGAGCTCACCTTCACGGTCGCGATCGACAAGCACCGACTCTTCGAACGCCGCCCCGGCGTGCCCGCACTCGGCAGCGCATACGCGTTCCTCTACCGCCGCATCGCGCTCACGCTCGCGGAGCGCTTCCCCGGCGAGCACGGCATCCTCATCGCCGACCAGCAGACCGAGCACGAGAAGGCATTCCGCGACCACGAGCTGCTGCGGGTGCGGGACGAACTCGCCGCGAAGGGGCGTCTCGTGGCCGACTACCGGCTGCTGCTCGACCGGCCTCTCTGGATCGACTCATCGCTGTCCACCTGGGACCGCGAGATCATCCAGCTCGCCGACCTCGTCGCGTTCACCACGCACGAAGGCCTCGCGCGCGGCTTCGACTCGACCGCGGCGCGCGAACTGTGGCCGTACATCCGCCCCGCGCTCGCCACCGACGAGAACCTGAGCCCCGACGGCGAAGGGTTCGTCATCTACCCGAAGCCCGCCGTCTGGCCCGACACGACGGTGCGCTGAACCCCGGGAGCGTCGGGCTGACTCAGACCGGCTGCTCGAGGAAGTCAGCGACCACGCGCGGCACGTACGGCGATACGTCTCCGCCGAGCGACGCCACCTGGCGCACGAGCGAACTCGACACGTGCGCGTGCGCCGGATCCGGGAGCATGAAGATCGTCTCGACCTTGGCGAGGTTGCGGTTCACGATCGCCATCGGCGTCTCGTACGCGACATCCACCTGCGAGCGAATGCCCTTCACCAGCACGCTGGCACCCACGTCGGTGCAGTAGTCGACGAGCAGGCCCACACTCCAGCTGGTGACCACGATGTTGCCGGGGATCCCGGCCTCCTGGATCGAACTCTGGATGAGCGACACCCGCTGCGCGATCGGCAGCAGCGCCGTCTTGCCCGGGTTGTGCACCACGAGCACATGCACCTCGTCGAAGATTCCTGCGGCTCGTTCGATCACATCGAGGTGCCCCAGGGTGACGGGGTCGAAGGATCCGGGAACGACGGCGATCCTGGTCATGAACTCAGCGTAGTCGGCGCGTGTGACCGTTTCGTTACATGTCGGCGACCTTCGTGTCAGGCCTTGCCGAGGAACGCGCGCTCATCCTCGTCGAAGCGCCGATCGACAGCTTCGCGCGTCGCGGGGTGGGCGGCGAGGACCGGATCCGCGGCGAGCAGCGCCTCGGCGGCGAGACGCGCCTCGACGATCACCTCAGCATCCTCCACGACGCGCAGCAGCTTGAGCGAGGAGCGTCGACCCGACTGATTGCCGCCCAGCACGTCGCCCTCGCGCCGCAGCTCGAGGTCGGCCTGGGCAAGCTCGAAGCCGTCGGTCGTGGCAGCGACCGCGTCGACCCGCTCGCGCGCGAGCGTCTGCTGTTCGGCGCGGGTCACGAAGAGGGCGATGCCCGGCACGCCGCCGCGGCCGACGCGTCCGCGCAGCTGGTGCAGCTGCGCTACGCCGAAGCGGTCGGCGTCGAGCACGATCATGGTCGACGCGTTCGGCACATCCACGCCCACCTCGATCACCGTCGTGGCGACGAGCACATCGATGTCGCCGGCCGCGAACGACCGCATGATGCGGTCCTTCTCCTCCCCCGACATCCGGCCGTGGAGCGGCTCGATGCGCCGGCCCGCGAGCGACGGATGCGCGCGCAGCCTGCCCAGCACCTCCGTCACGGAGGACGGCGGCGGCGCGTCGTCCGGAACGTCCTCGCCCGACGGCGTGTCATCCTCCCGAACGGGCGCGGCGCCGGGGGTGGGGACGTCGATCGCGGGGCACACCACGAAGCCCTGGCGCCCCTCGGCGAGCTCCTCGGAGAGCCGCTCCCAGACGCGGGCCTCCCAGCCGGGGTGGTCGGCGAGCGGCACGACATGGGAGGTGATGGGCGCGCGTCCCGCAGGCAGCGTGCGCAGCGTCGAGACGTCGAGATCGCCGAACACCGTCATCGCGACCGTGCGCGGGATGGGGGTGGCGCTCAGCACCAGAACGTGCGGTGCAGTACCCTTCACGCGAAGCGCCTCACGCTGATCCACGCCGAAACGGTGCTGCTCGTCGACGACCACGAGCCCCAGATCCGCGAAGGTCACCTTGTCGCCGAGGAGCGCATGCGTGCCGACCACGATCGCCGCACCCCCGGATGCCGCCGCGAGCATCGCCTTGCGGCGCTCGGCCACGGGCATCTGCCCGGTGAGCAGGGTGACGCGCAACCGCGCCGCGAGATCCGGGCCGAGCATCGACACGATCGAGCGCAGATGCTGCCCCGCGAGCACCTCGGTGGGCGCGAGGAACGCCGACTGGCCGCCCGATTCGGCGACCGCGAGCATCGCCCGCAGCGCCACGAGCGTCTTGCCGGAACCCACCTCGCCCTGCACAAGCCGGTTCATCGGAATGCCGCTCGCGAGCTCCGCCTCGATCTCGTCGCCCACCTGACGCTGGTCGGGCGTCAGCGGCCACGGGAGCGCATCCTCGAACGCCTTCGACAGCGCACCGGGCACCCGCGGCGGGCCCGTCACGGCACGGCGCTCCTCGCGCTGGCGCAGCAGGGCGAGCTGCAGCACGAGCGCCTCCTGGAACCGCAGCGAGTCCCGCGCCGCACGCCACTGCGAGTCCACCTCGGGGCGGTGGATCTTCTCGAGAGCCTCCCGATACGGCATCAGCCGTCGCGCGCCGCGCACGTCGTCGGGCACCGGATCCGGAAGCTCAGGCAGCACATCCAGCACCGTCTCGACCGCCTTCTGCAGCTTCCAGCTGGGGAAGGACGCGGTCGCCGGATAGAGGGGCACGGGGGTCTCCGCCCAGCGCCTGGCCTGCTCGTCGTCCATCGAGGCGGCGATCTCGGCATCGAAGAGCTCGTAATCGGGATGCGTGAGCTGGCGCGTGCCGCGGTAGGAGCCGATCTTGCCCGAGAAGATGCCGCGCACCCCGGGCACGAGCTCCGCCTTGCGGAACGGCTGGTTGAAGAACGTGAGCGTGAGGATGCCGCGGCCGTCGCTGATCGTCGCCTCGAGGATCGAGCCGCGCCGGTTCTGCATGCGCCGTTCCGAGACGGAGCGCACCTCGGCGACGATCGTCACCGGCTCGTCGAGCAGCAGCTCGCTGAGCGCCGTCAGCTCGCCGCGGCGTGCGTAGCGGCGAGGGTAGTGCGCGAGCAGATCGCCCACGGTGCGCAGCCCGAAGGACTTCTCGAGCACCTGGGCTGTGCGGCCGCCGAGGGCGGACGCGAGCTTGGCATCCAGCGGCGAATCCACTCTGCGAGCGTATCGGGAGCTCGCGACAGCGGCCTCCATCCGGCTTCGACCTCCGCGTGCGCTGCCGTATCCTCCCTCCGCTCTCGCGCATCCTCGGAGGGAGCCGGGAGCCGGGATCGGCGCGAGGGCGCGGCGACCGGCCCGCCGTGGGCGGGCTCCGGATAACCTGGGGCGGTGACCCGCATCATCTCCGGCTACGCCGGCTCGCTCGCACTGTCGGTGCCGAAGTCCGGCACGCGCCCGACGACCGACCGCGTGCGCGAGGCGCTGTTCTCGGCGCTCGAAGCGCGCGATCTGCTCGACGGCGCTCGCGTGCTCGATCTGTACTCCGGATCGGGGGCGCTGGGCCTCGAGGCGGCGTCGCGCGGTGCGGCAGAGGTCACGCTCGTCGACAGCTCGCGCGAGGCTGCGGATGTGTCACGCCGGAACGCGGAGCGCGTGGTGCGCGCGGCCCCCGCATCCGCTGTGCCCACGATCCGCACCGTGTCGCAGCCGGTGCGCTCGTTCCTGTCGTCCTCGGCGGGCGGGTGGGATCTGGTGTTCATCGACCCGCCCTACGACCTCATCGGCGGCGAGCTCGTCGAGGACCTGCAGCTGCTCGCCTCACGTATCTCGCCGGACGCCCTCGTGCTCGTCGAGCGTGCCTCGCGCGACCCGGAGCCGGCTTGGCCCTCCGGGTTCGGCGCACAGCGTCGCACCACCTACGGCGAGACGGCCGTGTACTGGCTGCAGCTCGACGTCCCGGCCGACGCGGCAGACTAGCCGCCCACGCCGTCCCAGTCGGCGTAGGGATCCCATCCGCCGCGCACGTCGAACGCGCGCCCGTCGACGCGCACCTCAGGCGCGCCATCGGCGGCGAGCACTCGCCCGATCGCCCGGAAGCCCTCCGGCAGGTCGCCCGCCGGGAACGTCGCGAGCAGCGCGTGATCCTCGCCGCCCGTGAGCGCCATGCGCGAGCCGACGGCGGTCGCGTCGAGGTCGATGACGGCCCCGGATGCTTCGGCCATCCGGCGGGCGTCGAGCGCGAGCCCGTCGCTCACATCCATCATCGCGGTCGCTCCGCCGAGCGCGGCCGTCACACCGCGTGCGATCGGCGGGGCGGGGGCGAGCTGGGCGTTCAGGACGTCGTCGAACTCAGGACGCAGGGCGAGCGCGCGGGACGAATCCGGGCGTCCGTCGTCGTCCACTGCCCGCTCGAACAGCAGCGCGATGCCGGCACCTGCGAGACCCAGTGCTCCCGTCACCGCCACGACGTCGCCGGGGCGGGCACCGGAGCGCAGCACGGGGGCTCGACCCTGCAGGTCGCCGAACGCCGTGACGGCGATCGTGAGGGTGCCGGAGACGGACAGGTCGCCGCCGACCACCCCGCAGCCGGGGGCGAGCGCGGCACATGCCTCGCGCAGTCCGTCGGCGAGCTCCTCGAGCCAGGCGACCTCCGTCGTTGCGGGAGCGACGAGCGCGACGACGAGCGCGGTGGGGCGTGCGCCCATCGCGGCGACATCCGCGAGGTTGGTGGCCGCGGCCTTCCAGCCCAGCTGGAAGGCACTCGACCACGCGTGCCGGAAGTCGGGTCCGTGCACGAGTGTGTCGGTGGTCACCACGAAGCGCCCGTCCGGCGCCGCAAGCACAGCGCAGTCATCGCCGGGGCCCACGATCGCGGAATCTGCGTCGGGGAGCCGCGGGAAGATGCGCCGCAGCACGGCGCTCTCGCCGATCGAGCCGAGCGTCGCAGAGACATCACACACCTGCCCAGGCTAGCCTGGAGCCGATGCGCACCTCCCGAA
This sequence comes from Salinibacterium sp. ZJ70, assembly GCF_011751865.2. Classification (GTDB taxonomy): domain Bacteria; phylum Actinomycetota; class Actinomycetes; order Actinomycetales; family Microbacteriaceae; genus Homoserinibacter. The sequence continues at coordinate 2,051,165 of NZ_CP061770.1, forward strand.
TCGCCCTCGCCGCCGCCGCCGCTGCTGTGGGGCTCACGGCATTGTCCGGGTGCTCGTCGACCGTCGCGCTCGAGCCCGCCCCCGAAGCCAACGATCCGCGGTGCGCCGACGTGATCGTGCGCCTTCCGGAGACCGTGAGCGATCAGACGCAGCGCCAGACGAACGCGCAGGCGACAGCAGCCTGGGGCGACCCCGCCTCGGTTCTGCTCTACTGCGGCGTCGAGGTGCCGACCGCCTCCACGACGCGCTGCATCGAGATCGACGGCATCTTCTGGCTCGTCGACGAAGACGACGCCCCCACCTACATCCTCACGACCTACGGACGCGAACCCGCTGTCGATGTCATCATCGACACCCGGATCGTCGCGTCCACCCCCGTTCTCGTCGACCTCAAGCGCGCCGTCTCGTTCACCCAGCCGAACGGACGCGCATGCACCGACCTCGAGGACGCCCAGCGCCTCGACACCGAGCAGGGGAACACGGCGCCATGACGCCGGTCCGCATCCGAGCCGAACGCCGCGAGGTCGCGGTGAACCGCGAACGGATCCTCGTCGCAGCCGAACGCGTCTTCTCGAAAGAGGGCCTCGACGCCCCGCTGCATCGCGTCGCCGAGGAGGCGGGGCTCGGCATCGCCACCCTCTTCCGTCGCTTCCCGCGACGCGACGACCTCGATCGCGCCCTCTACGACATCGGCGCCGAGCGCATCCAGGGGATCATCGACCGCGCTATCGCCGAGTACGACACGGGCTGGCCGCGCGTCGAGGCGTTCATGCGCGAGATCATGGCGCTCATCTTCGAGATGCCGATCCTGCCGGGCCTGATGCGCCGCGTCGCCACGTACGACCCGACGCACCGCCCCGCCGAAGCCTGGCGCAAGCCCATCGGCGACACGGTTCTGCTCGCGCGCAACGAGGGCACTCTGCGCCCCGACGTGAACGGCTACGACCTCGTGACGCTCGCGTTCATGTTCAACGGCATCGCCTACCAGCCCGAGCCGATGCGCTCGATGTTCGGCGAGCGCATGCTCACGATCGTGCTCGACGGGCTGCGCGCGGGATCCACGAGCCCGATGCCGGCACTCGCACGCCTCGACGAAGACGAGTTCCACCTCGGGTCGCACGGCGTGTGAACGCCGACGGCGCCGCGCTTCAGCGTCGCGCCGCGAGCCCCAGCTCGATGAGCTCGGTGATGAGCTCGGGATAGCTCATGCCGCTTGCCTGCCAGCAGCTGGGGAACATCGAGATGGGTGTGAAGCCCGGCATCGTATTGATCTCGTTGACGACGAACGTCGTGCCGTCGAAGAAGAAGTCGACGCGGGCGAGCCCCGATCCGCCGATCGCCTCGAACGCGTGCGCTGCCACCCGTTGCATCTCGGCGAGTTCGCCGTCGTGCAGCTCGGCGGGGCAGATGAGCTGCGCCGCATCCGGGTCGAGGTATTTGGCTTCGAAGTCGTAGAACTCGCGACCGGTGACCACGATCTCGCCGGCGACGCTCACGCGCGGGGCTGCACCATCACGGCCCTCGAGCACGGCGCACTCCACCTCGCGGCCCGCCATCGCCGATTCGACGAGCACCGTCGAGTCTTCGGCGAAGGCGATGTCGATCGCCGCGTCGAGCTCGGCCCAGTCGGAGACCTTCGTGACGCCGACAGACGATCCGGCACGCGACGGCTTCACGAACACCGGGCTGCCGAGCGAACGGATGCGGCGCTCGAACAGATCGCGGTCTCTCGCCCAGCGGGAGGGCGTGAGGGTGACCCAGGGCGCCACCTCGATACCCGCCGACGCGAGCACCGTCTTGGTCATGTGCTTGTCCATGGCAAGCGACGACGCCAGAACCCCGTTGCCGACGTACGGGAAGTCGAGCAGCTCGAGCTGCCCCTGGATGGTGCCGTCTTCACCGAAGCGCCCGTGAAGGATCGGGAACATCACGTCGATCTCCCCGAGCGAGGACTCCGTGCCGTCCGCGGCGACGAGCGTCAGCTCCCGGGAACCCGCCGCATCGGGCAGGCGCACGCGGGTGCCGTTGTCCGTGACCAGGGGCAGCTCGGCACGCAGGCCGAAGAGCTCCGGATCGTCGGGCTGCAGCGTCCAGGCGCCGTCGCGGGTGATGCCGATCGGCACGACCTCGTAGCGGCTGCGGTCGATCGCGCCCAGCACACCCGCCGCGGTGGCGCACGAGATGCTGTGCTCACTCGAGCGGCCGCCGAACAGCAGGGCGACGCGGATCATGCGGCCTCCGGGGTCGGGACGCCCGGGGTCATTCGCCCTGCGGAGCGTCGTCTGTGGTGAGATGCGGGGCGATGTCCCGCGGATCAAGCGTACCCGCCAGCACTTCCGCCACCTGGCTCACGATCGGCATCTCGACGCCGCGTTCGGCCGCGAGTTCGAGGATGGGGGCGACCGACGAGATGCCCTCGGCGGTCTGATTCATCTGCGCGATGACCTCCTGGTAGGCGTAGCCCTGACCGAGGAGCCGGCCTGCGGTGTTGTTGCGAGAGAGGGACGACTCGCACGTGGCGATGAGGTCGCCGAGCCCTGCGAGCCCGGAGAGGGTCTCGGGGCGCGCGCCGAAGGCGACCGAGAAGTCGGTCATCTCGACGAGTCCGCGGGTGATGATCGACGCCTTGGTGTTCTCGCCGTAGCCGACGCCGTCGACGATGCCGATCGCGACGGCGATGAGGTTCTTCAGCACGCCGCCGAACTCGGTGCCGATCACATCGGTGTTGACGAACGAGCGGAAGTAGGGGTTGCGCGCGGCGAACGCGACCTCGGTGGCGGTGTCGAGGCTCACCGACGAGACGACGGCTGCGGTCGGCTGCTCCTTGGCGAGCTCGAGCGCGAGGTTCGGGCCGGAGACGACGGCGATGCGCTCAGGCTCCGCACCGAGCTCCTGCTCGATGACCTCGCTCATCCGGAAGCGGGTGCCCTTCTCGACGCCCTTCATGAGCGACACGATGGGGGCGTCGGCGGGGATCAGGTCGCGCACGATCCGCAGGTTCTCGCGCAGCGACTGGCTCGGCACGGAGAGGAACACCATGTCGGAGCCCTCGAGCACCTCGGGCAGCAGCGAGGACGCCGAGAGGTTGCGGGGCAGGTTGATGCCCGGCAGGTAGTCGGAGTTGCGGCGCGACTGGTTGATCTCGCGGGCGAGCTCGGGGCGACGCGCCCACACGCTCACCTGCGAGCCGCCGTCGGCGAGGATCTTCGCGAACGTCGTTCCCCAGGATCCGGCACCGAGCACTGCTACGCGCCGCGGAGGGGCGCCTTCGTCGAGACTCACTCCCCCATTCTCTCTCGTCTGTATTCCGATCGGCCCCTGGCTACCCTGGGAGCGTGTCGTCCACCTCCGTCCCTCCGCCCTCCGCCGGCGCGTTCTCCGAGCTGTGGGCAGGCTTCCGCACGTTCTGGCGCGGTTTCGCGTTCTGGCAGCACGCGCCCGGGATGATGTCGCTGGGCCTGCTCCCCGCCGCACTCGCGGCGCTCATCCTCGTGGCGGGCCTCGTGCTTCTCGCGATGTTCCTGGATCCGCTGGTGGGCGTGATCACGCCGTTCGCCGACGGATGGGACGCGACGTGGCGCAGCGTGCTGCGGATCACCGTGGGGCTTGCGGTGCTCATCACCGCGGGGGTGCTGTCCGCGCGCATCTTCAGCGCCCTCGCGCTCACCCTCGGCGGGCCCATCTACGAACGCATCTGCCGCTTCGCCGACACGACCTATGGGCGAGGCACAGCGGACGCGACCATCAGCTTCTGGCGCTCTCTCGGCGACATGGGCGGGATCGTCGCCCGCTCGATCGGCGGCAGCCTCCTGGTCGGCCTCATCAGCCTCATTCCCGTCGTCGGCTCACCTCTCGGCATCACGCTGGGCGTGCTGCTGACGGCGTTCATCATCACGCGGGAGTTCACGCTGCTTCCGTTCCAGCTGCGCGGACTCGACGCCTCGACCCGCAACGCGGTGCTGAGGGCCTCGCGGTGGCGCCGCCTCGGCTTCGGGCTGGGGGTGCAGCTGTGCTACGCCGTGCCGCTGGGCGCGGTCATCACGATGCCGTGCGCGGTGGCGGCGGGCACGCGTCTCGCCCGCGAGCTGCTGGGTGAGCCGGTGCTGCTCGGTGAGCCCGATCAGGCGCTCTCAAACCGCCCGGTCTCGGACTGACCGTACTTCGACGGATCCCAGCGCTCGGCCGGGGCGCTCTCGCCGCGCAGCTCTTCGAGCAGTCGCGTGATCTCGACCATGACGGCCTCCGTCGCCTCGGCGAGGAGCGTCGACTCGAGCGGCTTGCCGCGGAAGCGGTCGAGGTCGACCGGGTCGCCCACGATCGCCCGCACCGTCTTGCGCGGGAACAGGGCGAGCTTCTTCGAGTAGCGCGGCATGATGTCCTGCACACCCCAGTGCGCCATCGGGATGATCGGGATGTCGTTCTCGAGTGCGGTGCGCACAGCACCCGTCTTGCCGCGCATCGGCCAGAGCTCGGGCTGGCGGGTGAGGGTGCCCTCGGGGTAGATGATGACGGCGTGCCCCTGGCTGACGAGGTCGGCTGCTGCCGCAAGGGGCTGCTGTCTGTCAGCACCCGCGCGCCCCGACCCGGATCGTGCGACAGGGATCTGCCCCGTGGCGCGCAGAAGCCACCCGAGCGGCCCCTTCTTGAAGAGGCTCGCTTTCGCGAGGAACCGCGGAACGCGCCCCATGACCCACACGAGGTAGCCCGTCGTGAGCGGGTCGAGGTTGGAGTAGTGGTTCGGCGTGATGACATACGCGCCGGTGCCCGGAAGCTTCTCGGGGTTGGTGATGCGGAAGTCGATCAGACGCCGCAGGAGCGGTCCAGCGAGCCCTCCGATGACATGCCAGAGCGGTGTCGCCTCAGCCGAGCGGGAGGCCTTCGCGAGACGACGCTGTTCGCGATCCAGGGGGTATGCCATCAGTCCAGCGTAAAGTCTGCGCCGAGCTGCTCGAGCTTCTCCACGAAGCGCTCGTAGCCGCGCGCGATGATGCCCACGTTCGAGACCGTCGAGCGGCCCTCCGCCGTGAGTGCGGCGATGAGGTAGCTGAAGCCGCCGCGGAGGTCGGGCACGTTGACATCGGCGCCGTGCAGCGGCGTCGGCCCGTTGATCACGGCCACCTGCTCGAGCGGACGACGCGGCACACGCCAGTCGGGCGACTCGAAGCCCTTGTCGTGAACCACGATGTCGGCGCCCATGTCATTGAGGGCGCGCGTGAAGCCGAGACGGTTCTCGTACACGGTCTCGCGCACCATCGAGGTGCCGGGAGCCTGCGTGAGCGCGACGATGAGCGGCTGCTGCCAGTCGGTCATGAAGCCGGGGTGCACATCGGTCTCGACGACGACGGGCTTGAGCTCGCCAGCCCGGTAGAAGCGGATGCCGTCGTCGTGCACGTCGAAGCCGCCGCCCGCCTTGCGGAAGATGTTGAGGAACGTCATCAGTTCCTGCTGCTGCGCCCCCGCGACGAACACGTCGCCGTCGGTCGCGAGCGCGGCGGCCGCCCAGCTGGCTGCCTCATTGCGGTCGAAGATCGCCTTGTGCGTGTAGCCGTCGAGACGGTCCACGCCTTCGATGAAGATCGTGCGGTTCGGCTCGACCGTGATGATCGCGCCCATCTTCTGCAGGATCGCGATGAGATCCATGATCTCGGGCTCGATCGCCGCGTTCTTGAGCTCGGTGACGCCCTCCGCGCGCACGCCCGTGAGCAGCACCTGCTCGGTGGCGCCGACGCTCGGGTAGGGCAGCTCGATGTGCGCACCCTTGAGCCCGTTGGGCGCCGTGATGCGGATGCCCTCGTAGCTCTTGTCGACGATCGCCCCGAATGCGCGCAGCGCATCCATGTGGAAATCGATCGGACGGTCGCCGATGCGGCATCCGCCGAGGTCGGGGATGAGCGCCTCGCCGAGTCGGTGCAGCAGCGGTCCGCAGAACAGGATCGGGATGCGGCTCGAGCCCGCGAGCGCGTCGATCTGTGCGAAGTGCGCCTTCTCGACGTTGCTCGTGTCGAGAATGAGTTCGCCCTCGACGTCGCTCGTCACGGTGACGCCATAGGCGCCCATCATGCGCGCGACGACGTCCACGTCGCTGATGGTGGGCACGTTCATCAGACGGCTCGGGGTGTCACCGAGCAGCGCCGCGACCATCGCCTTGGTGGCGAGGTTCTTGGCTCCGCGCACCTCGATCCGACCCGTGAGCGGCTTGCCGCCCTCGATGGTGATCCGGTCGGTGGTGAGGCCGACGCGTGCACCCGCCTTCTTGGCGTCTTGGGCGAGGTCGATCGCGTCTGAGTTCACGTGTGTTGCACCAATCGCGTTGGGGAAGCTGAGGTCAGCGGACAGGGAGAGTACGGGGACGCCAGCTTTCGCGGGTGCCCTCGAACTCAGTGATCCGCGCTTCGTCGCGCAGCGTGAGGCCGATGTCGTCCAGGCCTTCGAGCAGTCGCCACCGAGTGTAATCGTCGATGTCGAACGGAACTGTGAAGTCGCCGACCGTCACCGTCTTTGCAACAAGATCCACCGTCGCGCGCATTCCCGGCTCCGCCTCGAGGCGCTCCCACAGCTGCTCGATCTGCTCCTCGGGAGCGGTTCCCGCGAGCAGCCCCTGCTTGCCGGAGTTGCCGCGGAAGATGTCCGCGAAGCGCGGCGAGATGACGGCCTGGAAGCCGAAGTCGCGCAGCGCCCAGACGGCGTGCTCGCGGCTGGATCCGGTGCCGAAGTCGGGGCCCGTGATGAGGATCTTCGCACCCTGATAGGCGGGACGGTTGAGGATGAAGTCCTCATCCTGACGCCACGAGTAGAACAGTGCGTCTTCGAAGCCCGTCTTGGTGACGCGCTTCAGGAACTGGGCGGGGATGATCTGGTCGGTGTCGACGTTGGAGCGGCGGAACGGAACCGCGATGCCCTCGATGATCGAGATCTTCTCCATCAGTTGGCCTCTCCTTCGGTCTGCAGATCCCACGGGCTCGACAGCGTTCCGCGGATCGCGGTCGCGGCGGCGACGAGCGGCGACACGAGGTGCGTGCGCCCGCCCTTGCCCTGGCGGCCTTCGAAGTTGCGGTTCGAGGTGGACGCGCAGCGCTCCCCCGGTGCCAGCTGGTCGGGGTTCATGCCGAGGCACATCGAGCATCCGGCGAAACGCCATTCGGCGCCGAACGCCTCGACGATCTTGTCGATGCCTTCGGCCTCCGCCTGCAGTCGCACGCGTGCCGATCCGGGGACGACCATGACGCGCACGCCGTCGGCCTTCTTCTTGCCGTCGATGATCGAGGCGAAGGCGCGCAGGTCCTCGATGCGCGAGTTGGTGCACGAGCCCATGAAGACGGCGTCGACCTTGATGTCCTTCATCGGCGTTCCCGCCGCGAGGTCCATGTATTCGAGGGCGCGCTCAGCGGCGGCCTTCTCGTTGGGGTCGTCGATGACCGCCGGGTTCGGCACGGTCTCCGAGAGCGAGACGCCCTGGCCGGGGTTGGTTCCCCAGGTGACGAACGGCTCGAGCTCGTTCGCGTCGAGGAACACCTCGGCGTCGAACACGGCGCCCTCATCGGTGGGCAGCGTCTTCCAGTACTCGACGGCGGCGTCCCAGTCGGCCCCCTCGGGCGCGTGCGGGCGGCCCTTGACGTACTCGAACGTGGTCTCGTCGGGCGCGACCATGCCGGCGCGGGCACCGGCCTCGATCGACATGTTGCAGATCGTCATGCGGCCCTCCATGGAGAGCGAGCGGATCGCGCTGCCGCGGAACTCGAGCACGTAGCCCTGGCCGCCTCCGGTGCCGATCTTCGCGATCACGGCGAGGATGATGTCCTTCGCGGTGACGCCGGGGCGCAGTTCGCCGTCGACGTTGATCGCCATCGTCTTGAAGGGCTTGAGCGGCAGCGTCTGGGTGGCCATGACGTGCTCGACCTCGGAGGTGCCGATGCCGAACGCCATCGCGCCGAACGCACCGTGGGTGGAGGTGTGGCTGTCGCCGCACACCACCGTGATGCCCGGCATGGTGAGGCCGAGCTGCGGGCCGACGACGTGCACGATGCCCTGCTCGATGTCGCCGAGCGAGTGCAGACGGATGCCGAACTCCTCGGCGTTGCGACGCAGCGTCTCGATCTGGGTGCGGCTGGTGAGGTCGGCGATGGGCCGGTCGATCGCGAGCGTCGGGGTGTTGTGGTCTTCGGTGGCGATCGTCAGATCGGGGCGACGCACGGGGCGGCCGGCCTGACGGAGCCCGTCGAACGCCTGCGGGCTCGTGACCTCGTGCACGAGGTGCAGGTCGATGTAGATGAGGTCGGGTTCGCCGTTCTCGCCCTTGGCGACGACGTGCGCATCCCAGACCTTCTCGGCGAGCGTACGGGGGCGCGCGGCCTCGGAGGGGTGGTTCTCGGTGCTCATGTGTTCAAGATCCTTCATCGGATTGGGTCGGCCCACGGCGGACTCCGCGACGAGGGAGACCGTGAACTAGGCCTCGTCGCGGCGAAGAAGGAGGAGGTGCCGGGCGAGCATCCCACGAGAATAGCAGGGGAAGGCGGGTGCCATCTGCGCGCCGCGTCAGGCGTCGACGGCGGTGAAGACGAACTCACCGAGCTCGACGGACGCGCCCGCGGGCACGCGCACGCGCCGCCCCTGCGCCGCCTCGGTGACGTCGCCGCCCGAGACCACCCACACCCCGTTCGTGGAGCCGAGGTCGTGCACCCAGAGGCCCGAATCGTCCACCTCGAGCGCCGCGTGCGTCTTCGACACGGAGCTCGTGGGGTCGGCGACGGCGCACAGCTCGGCGCCCGGCCACGCCGGTTGCGCGACCGGGTTGCGCCCGATGAGCATCGTCTTCGCAACGGCCATGCGCGAGCCGTCGGGCAGCTGCAGCGTCCAGGTGCGCGGAGCGGGGCGCGCGGAGGTGATCGTCATCTCCTCCGGCGCTTCCACGGTGACCGGAGGTGCCACGGGAGCAGGCGGCGGCGCCATCCCGGGAACCATCGGCACGAACACGATGTCCTCGACCGGAGCCTTCGCGCGCTCAGGGCGCGGTGCGGCTTTGATCGTGCTCGGGTCGAACATGCCGGGCGGGAGCGTGATGAACCCCTCATCCGCGTCTGCCACGGTCACCTCCTGGTTGCGCGATGCCTACGCGTTCGAGAGTAATCGTCGAGACGGCGTGTGTCGCGCGCGCGCCGCGCGTCGGCGAACGTCAGCTGCCACCGCCAGCTCCGTCACTCGTCAGCTCCCCGTGGAGAACCCCAGGAACCGAACCGATCCGCGAGCTGCTCGCTCCGCAGGGTCACGGTGTCCTGACTCAGATAGCCCGGCACGTCGACCAGCGGGATCACATCATCCAGCGGAAGTGCCCCGCGAAGAACTCGACCTCGGCGCAGAGGGTGCCGCTGGCCGCAGGCGCGCGCGTCGCGTCCGCGGATCGGCACCGACTGGCCGTGCGGCATTGCCGATATTCGGAGCCATCGCCATGGCCTCAGGACTCGCCGTAGTCGGCGCCGGGGAGATATCCCTCGGGGTGGTGGAAGCACGGCGAGAACGAGGCACGAGCTCAGTACCTCTCCCCGTACTCGTATCCGGCCGGATGATGGAAGCACGGAGAGTAGGAATCGACCCAGAACTCCGCGCCGCTGGCGTAGAACCCGGCGAGGAACGAGCTGCCGTCCTCGTGGTTGAGCGTCACCTTCGGGAAGCCCTTTGATGACGTGCTGCGTTCCAGAGTCCATCCGCTGCGGCCACTCCAGTCGGCCACGATCGCTTCGATGATCTGCTCGTGCGGAGGCTCGCCCGTGATGGTGATGATCGTGACCACCGGCCACTGGAAGTTGTTCTCGCCGCCGCACGGATAGATGACGGGCGTCGTCTCGGTCGTTCGCGTGTCGGCGGTGAACTCGGCCGGGAAGTACGACGCAATCTCCTGCTGTCGTTCGAGGGTGATCTCGCGCGCGTCGGCGAGCGTCAGGGTGACCTCCGGCGCGCTGTGATCGCCGCCCGCGAGCTCGGAGCTGCCGGCGGCGACGCATCCGGTGAGGACAGCCACGGAGAGGACCGCGCCCAGGAGGTGAACAGGTGATCTCAATACTTGTCTCCCCACCGGTATCCGCCCCGCAGGTGGAAACAGGGCGAGTGCACGTCAACCTACACCTCGGAGGCGTCCTTGTAGAAAGCGACGCGTCCAACCACCCCGTTTGGCACCCCGCGGCATCCGGAAGCGAGCGGGCCACGTCGCCCGCCCCGTCGAGGCACCCGACGACGCTCGCGACCTTCTGGCTGGCACTGCGGAGCACCCACCCGCCTGGCTCTGCGGCGTCAGCCGAGGGAGAAGGTCTCGGGAACCGTGTCGCCGAAATCGCCGCGCAGGAAGCAGCGGTCCATCATGCGCAGGCTGACGACGCTCTCGGGGAGCACCGTGGGCCAGGGATCCGGGATGTTCCAGATCATCGCCCATCCGCCCAGCCGCGGATCCGGATGCGGCGTCGTGCGCACCCATTCACGCAGATCGACGATCGATTGGCGGTATCGACGCTCGGCGTCGGACTTCGCGGGCAGCACGGCGATGGCGACGGTCACGGCTGCGACCGCGAGTGCTGCGACGATCAGAAGCGCCAGCACCGACGCGTCGACGCCCCCGAAGATGGCCCCCAGAAGAAGCACGGGAACGGCGAGCACGACAGCGACGACGATGAGCACCCGCAGTCCTTGCGCTCGCGGCCGCTCCTCACCGAACCCGGTGCGCTGAGCGCGGGTCGCATGCGCGACCGCCGCAGCGAGGCCCTCCCGCCAGGCCGAGTTCTCGCGCTCGATCGTGATGCGCTGGCCGGGATGAGGCAGCGAGCCGAACATCGCCGCGAGCACGATCTGCTCGATCGGGTCGGACTCGGTGACCCGCGCGCCCGCGGTGAAGTGCCAGATCGGGCCGGATGCCGCACCGCGGGATCCTGAAAGGTGGGCGCCGCTCGTCTCCACGATCATCATGTCGCGCATGATCCAGTCAGCCAGGAGCGGCACGATCTCGGAGTATCGACCGCGCTCCGACGCTGCGGCGAGGATCACCGAGCCGGCGGGCGCAGCCGATGACGCGGTGGCGCCGCGCAGGCGCGCGCCCCAGAATCGACGGCGCGCCCAGATCGCGAGTGCGAGCGCCGCGACGAGCACCACGCTGGCGAGGACCACGAGAGCGATCATGCCGGCGTCTCGTGGAGCGCGGTTGCGACGTGCGCGTGGATCATGAAGATCGCGGCCCGTAGAACTCGACCAGATCGTCTCGGCCGACGTGGATGACGTCGTCGCTGATCGACCCCGGAAGATCAAGTGAGTCCTTCAGCGAGCGCAGCGACAACGACCCCCCACCCGTACTGGACGATCTCGGCCGCGGCGCAGCGGAGGCGTCGAGGAAGATCCCGGTGAGCGGCGTGGGGGCGCCCAGATGCGCCGCCTCGAGCGCCGCCTCGAGCGAGGAGACGACTGCAGCATCCGTGGTGTCGGTCAGATAGATCCGCAGCCGGACGCCAGGACCGGTGAGGTCCTGCCCGACCGAGATGCGCGTGTCGACGATGTTGGGGTCGGCAGCGAGCACCGAGGTATGAACGTCGCGCGTGACATCGCCCGCCAAGGCCGAGCATCCGGCGAGCAGGACGAGCGCGAGCGCGGCGCCGACCGCTCTGACTGCGACGCCGCGACGTCGTGTGAGCCCCGGCGTGCTGATCGTGTGTGTCATGCCGCTCCTCGGATGGTGTGTCCCGTGCTCAATATCTCTCCCCGTACTCGTACCCGGCCGGGTGATGGAAGCACGGAGAATACGAGTCGACCCAGAACTCAGCACCGCTCGCGTAGAAGCCGGCGAGGAACGAGCTGCCGTCCTCGTGGGTGAGCGTCACCTTCGGAAAGCCCTTGGATGAGGTGCTGCGGTCGATCCTCCAGTCGGCGCGTCCGCTCCAGTTCGCCGCGATCTCGAGCTGGTGCCCGAGCGTGATCTCGCGCGCCTCTGCGAGCGTCGTCGGCTCGGCGCTGTCGCTGCTCGCGTCGCCATAACCACACCCGGCGAGCACACCTCCGACGAGTACGGCGGCGTCGGCGCAGGCGGGCGCTTTCAGTACTTCTCTCCCCACTCGTAGCCGCCCGGCAGATGGAAGCACGGCGAGAAGACATCGACCCAGACCTCGGACGCACCCTTGTAGAATCCGACGCGCCCGGAGACCCCGTTCGGTGCCGAGAAGTCGAGAGCCGCACGACCGCCGTCACGGACGATGAACGCCTCGGCCTTCCACCCCGGGCGTGTCAGCAGCTCCGCCGCCATCGGCTCCAGCACGGCCAGCTGGTCCGTCTCCGGCATCACGACGAGCGACGTGCGGCCTGGCCAGGCGTAGTTGTGCTCGCCGCGGCAGTCGGAGAGCGACCGCGATTCAGTTGAGCTGGAGCGCTCTGTCACACGATCCGCCGGGTACAGCGACGCGACCTCGTCAGCCGTCTCGATCGCCAGCGCCTTCGCCTCGGCGAGTGTCAGTTCCGCAACCGTTGTCGGCTCCTCCTTGAGAACATCGAGATTCGCGCACCCGCTCAAGACGAGAACGCAGACGAGGGCAGCAACACCTGCAGGCCGAGCTCTCACTTGTACACATCCGTTCGGATCTCATGCGTCGCGGCCTGATTCGCCTCGAGATCCGGACGATGGATCAGGTCGTGGTCCTCGACGAAGTTCGGGTCCCGCCGAACATACACGTGCCTCTCGAAGTCGTCGCTCGACCCCGGAAAATCGCCACTGCCGAGCTCGGGCCCCAGGAACGCGGCCTCATCGACCGCCTGCGCGGCGACCAGCCACTCGAACGCGTACGCGTGGTGCGCGTAGTGCGTCTCCGGGTCCGCTTTCCATCCGTCGGGCATGTATGCACCCGAGAGCGAGATGACGGTGTCGTAGCGAGCGCCGTGCACCTCGGAAGCCGTCAGATTCGCGAGACCCCAGCTGTGCCCCACGATCACCCGGGTGGCACCCGACACCGAGCGATCGCGCATGACGTCGTCGTGGAATCGCGCGAACGTCTCTCCCGCGGCGAGGGCCCGGTGCTGATCACTCGCTTCGGCGAGCCCTGCAGCCATCTTCTCTGGGAACGGCTTGTCGACCGCGAGCTCCCCGGGCAACTCGCCGTCCTTGTAGCTGCCGTCCTCGTGGGTGAGCATCACTTTCGGGAAGCCCTTTGATGAGGTGCTGCGTTCCATAGTCGAGCCGCTGCGCTGACTGGTACGAGATGTGCGCCGTGATGGGATGCGCGAGATCCGCGGCGACCGCCTTGTCGAGTTCAGCTTTCAGCCATCCCCTCTGTATCGTCGCCGACCTCTGCCGGGCGACTCCAGATCGCGGCGCGCATGATCGCGTCGAAGAACGGCAACAGGAACTCCTGCAGCTGCGCCATCGAGGTCGAGAACGAGACGAGCAGGATGCGCTTGGTGTCGGGGACGGCCACCCAGTAGTCGACGATGAGGCTCTCGACGGTGCCGATGTCGTTGCCCGATCCGACGTCGAGCACACGCACCCGGTGCAGGCGCGTGGCGCGCGTCTCGGGGAGGTCGATGCGCAGGCGGTCAGCGGGGTCGCCCGGGTCGGTGCGGTCCCCCGCCGCGAGGGTCTCGATCCCCTGTTCGAGGATGTCGAGCACGACATCCGGCTTCGTGCCGATCGCGGGCGACAGCGAGACGTCGGGCAGATGAACCGTGAAGGTGATGGGGATCGGCACGCCCTCGGCGATGCTGATCGCCATGAACATGCTGAGGCCCTTCGCCTCGATCGCGGCGTCGATGGCGCGCGTGAAGTCGCCGATCACCCGCTGGCGCAGCAGAACGCGGTCGTCCTGCGGCCCGATCCGATGACGCACGAGACGGTGTGCGGACGCCACGGCCGCGTCGCGATCCGTGAGATCGGTCGTCCACCAGTCGCCTGGCAGCCTGAACCGCAGCTCCGGCAGGGTCGCCGCGTCAGCCATCCTCCCCCCACGGCCCGTAGAACTCCTCGAGGGCGTCGCGGCCCGCGTGGATCGTGTCGTTGCTGAGGCTCCCCGGCACGTCGAGCGCGTCCTCCAACGGGCGCAGACGCAGCGAGCCACCTCCCCAGCTCGGAGAACTCGGCGCCGGGGCTGCCGCAGCGTCGAGGAAGATCCCTGTCAGTCGCGCCGGGGAGCCCCGGTAGGCGGCCTCCAGCGCCGCTTCCAGCGACGACACAACGGCCTCGTCCGAGGTGTCGGTCAGGTAGATGCGAAGGCGGATGCCTGGTCCGGTGAGATCCTGACCCACCGAGATGTAGGTGTCCACGATGTTGGCGTCGGCGGCGAGCACCGCGGCAGGCACGTCGCGCGCGACATCATCGGTGGACACCGTGCATCCAGCCAGCGCAAGCGGCGTGAGCACGAGCCCAGCGGCGGCCGCCGCGATACGGGTGAGATCGGTCATCGGACGGGCAGCTCCTCGCCTCGGGAGTTCTCCTGGAACTCGAACGTATACGCGTACTCGGTGCGCGAGAAGAACATCTCCTGCTGATCGATGATCGCCTGAACCCGAGGCTCCACTTTTCCACCGGTGGTCGCGGCCGAGGCTGTATCCGCGTACTTCTCCCACGCGTGCGGGTAGCCGGTTCCGACCGCGTCCGCGGGAACCGCGACCCAGTTCGTCCCCTGGCGCGGGGGCGTGCCATCAAGGCGCGGCACGTGGTCGCCATTGTGCTGGAACGCGAGCACCGACACGCCTTCCGGAATCGGCATGTGGTCGATGGGCGCGCCCGCCACGGCGATGGCGCGCACGTTGAAGCCCGAGCCGGGATCCGAGGCGATGGCCCCCGCGAGGATGCCGCCCTGGCTCCATCCGACGAGCATGACCGAATCGTTCGGTCCGATGCCCGCGTCAGCCATCGCCTGCAGCACCGCGCGCTCGTACGCCGCCCGGAACTCCGGCGTCATGATGAGCGCGAGGTTCGAGCCGAGGTCGTTGGTCGCGCCGTTGCCGTCGAGTCCGGGGGGCGTCCAGTCCTGGGTGCTCGGGAGGGTCACGCGCCAGATCGGGTTGCCGTTCTCGTCGAGTGATGGGGTGCCATCGTCGTTCATCACCTGCACGACCTCGACGACCGACTTCTCGGTGCCGCCGTCCTTGTCGAGTCGGCCGTTGTTCTCGAAGAGGTACCCGTACGGGTCGTCCTGGCGACGGTCGACGATGCGGCCGCTCGCGGGGTGCACCTGGTGCACATCGGGCGTCGGGGCGAGCGTCTCGGTGAGCATCAGGTAGTGCACCGACGGCACGATGAGCGGCACGAGCACGAGGATGACACCCACGAGCATCTCAGCGATCTGGTCGAACGTGAGCGAGCCGGTCGCGAGCATGAGGAGCACGACGACGTTGAACATCACGAGCACGAACGCGACCGCAATCAGCAGCACGACCACGACGACCACCAGCTCGATGAGCGCACTCAGCACGGTGTTGAGCACCGACGCCACCCACTGCACGGCCGCCGCGAGGAACCCCGCGATGTCGCCGATCGTGGCCCCGACGCTCTCCCAGAACGAGTTGTTGAGCGATTCGAGAACGGGTCGGATCCCGGCTGCCGCGGCGTCGGCGGCCGCGTGCCACTCGTCTTCGATCGCGTTCACGGACTGCTCGGCGGAGACCACGGCCTGCTCGGCGAGCGTCACGTTCCGCACCGCCTCGTTGCGACGGCGGATGAGGCTGTCGAGCTGCGCCTCATCGGTGCCGTCATACGTGGCCACCCACACCTCGTCGTCGAGGCGGTCAGCTCTGGTGCGCGCGGTGTAGACGTCGCCGAACGCCGCATCGTGGTTCGAGACGGCCTGCTGGTGACGCTGCTGCAGATTCTCGAGCTTGACGGCGAACTCCTTCACCGCACCCGCCGTGCCGGTGTAGCGGGGCTCGACGCGCGCGAGCACGTCGGCCGCGTCGCCCGTGCGCTGGCGGATGGCGTCGATCGAGTCGCCCTGGTAGCTGTCGCCGTCGACGATGCGATTGAGCTCATCCGCGAGTGTCAGCAGGAGAGCGCCGGTGCTCTCCAGCGAGGCCGCCCCCATGGTGAGCGCCGCGGGGCTGCCGGGAATGCTGCTGCGCATGATCAGATCCTCACTTGGTGGTGTCGAGGGAGACGAAGTGGTCGAGGCGGTTGACGAGCTCGTCGTCGAGTTCGCGGAAGGTGTCACTGATCGCGGCGAGCGCGTTCGAGACGAACGTCAGCTCTTCCACCAGCTCACCCTTTCGGATCGACCATTTGTCGCGGAAGTCGCCGAGCGCCCCGCTCACGGTGCTGTGCCCGGCGGCGTCAGGCAGCGAGCGCGTCTCATCGCCCGCGCCATCGAGCTTGCCCAGCACGGCGGCGACCTTCTCGCCGGCGCCGCGCATCGCGTCGAGGTCGATGCGGATGTCAGCCATGTCTCTCCCGTGGTCGGTGGTGGATGCTCAGAAGGTAGCCCACGAGGTGAGGCGCGCTCGATGGGGAGTCGTCCCCACCGAGCGCCTGCGCAGCTGCTCGCGCTCGGCGGCGAACGACGCAGGCGCTACCGCGCAGCCGCCGCCGCGACAGGCCACCGCAGAGTCGAGACGATCGCATCGAAGAGCGCGAGCATCTCCTCCTCGTACTCGGCAAGGGCAGTGGAGCACGTGAGCACCGCGATGCGCTCGGGCTCGCGCGCGGCGATCCAGTAGTCGGCTTCCACGAACTCGAAGCGCTGCTCGACCTCACCCTCGACGATGTCGCGCACCCGCCGCCAGGAGTGCCGCACGGCGTGGATGGCATCATCGCCCGCGGGGACGCCGGGGCGCACGTCGGCGTCGTCGCCGCTCCATCCGGACATGCCCTTGTCGAAGAAGTCGACGAGGGCTCCCGCCCCGATCTCCTTCAGCTCGGCTTCCCCCACCTGGGGAAGGAACACGGCGATCCACGCCGGGAGCGGGATGCCCGGAACGATGTTGAACGCCACGTAGAAGTCGGTCGCCCCGCCCTCACGGGCCAGCTCCGCCGCCTTCTGGAAGCGGCGGCGCATCTCGGCGCGCGGCGTCGCGAGGTCGTCGCGTCGAACCGTGACCTCATCGACGACCCGACGGATGGACCGCTGGATAGTGAGCTCCGACGCCAGGTTGATGCGGCCCCACTTGCCCGGGAGCTCGAACTGGGGTGTGCTCGGCTGCGTCATCGGCCCTCCTCCCCGGCGAACCAGGCCTTCTCGCCCGAGGCGAGAGCCACAAGGAACGAGCGTGCGTCGTCGAGCAGGGCGAGGTTCTGCGTCATGAACATGAGCTCCACCGCGGTGTCGGACTCGGACAGGAACAGGGCGAGGAAGGCGCGCTCCGTCGCCGGCACCGGAACCCCACCTTCATTCGCAGGCAGCTGGTAGTCGCGGCTGAGGATCGCGCGACCGTTCGGAAGTTCGAGCTCCTCGACCACGCGGTTGACGAGCGCGTCCACGCCATCTCCGGTGTAGCCCGTCGCCGCCTCCAGATAGTTGTCGTACGCGTTCGCCGTCACACGACTCGCCCGGATGCTCAGGAGCGCGTCCACGCGCCCCGACTCCGGGGACAGGATGAGCGCCGAGCTGCGGCGTGAGCCCGCAGGCAGTCGGGCCGCGATCCCCTGCACCACCGCGAGCGCGTGCGCGAGGCGGACTCGCGCCTCGTCGGCGACGCCGCTGAACGACGCGACGATCTCGGCGATGCCTGCTGCCGCATCGTCATCGGGGCCAGGAAGGTCGATCCAGGCGGTGCTCAGATCCAGGCGGAGCACGCCGTCGGCGTAGTTGCGACTCATCGGGGGATCTCCTTGCCGTCGATGTCTCGTCGGATCCACTCGTCGGGGATCTGCATGCGCTCGGGTTCGCGCATCGGATCGATGAGCATCGCCGAGGGCTCGCGATGATCGTCGACATTGCGATACGAGAAGCTGGCTGCCCACTGCACGAGCTTGTGAGCGCGCGCGAGCTGTCGCGGCGTGTAGCCCACGAACCACGGCCCTGTCTGGGGCAGCTTGCGGGGCCGCCCGATCGAGGCGGTGATGTCGCGCACGGGGCGCTTTACCGGCGTCATGGAGGCGAACATCAAGATCCGGCGGCGCTTGATGAGGTAGTCGCTCATCAGCAGATAGCGCCCGTCGGGGAGCGCGAACTGGTACGTCCCAGGCGCATCGATGTAGGTCGAGTGGTAGGAGATGTGCGCCATGGTGCGATGCGCGAGGTCCGCAGCGACCGCCTTGTCGAGTTCAGCCATCAGCGCGCGGCCTTCGCGAGCGCCCGTAGGTGGGATCGGACGGGTCGTCGGATCGCCCACCCCAGTCGGTTCCGCCGGTGAGGCCGTTCAATCCCGGCAGAGGCCAGTCCGCCGGGATCTCGAGCCGTGTCGGCATCTGCATAGGGTCGATCACGATCGTGTCGGGGCGGACCACGTCGTTGTTCTGCCGGTAGCAGAACCGGATCATCTCCGCGAGCGCGCCGTGGTCGCGCTTGAGCTGCTTGTCCGTGTACCCCACGAACCAGGGCGAATCGACGGGCCGACCGCGCGGAGTGAGGAGCCCGCTGCGCTGTTTGTACCACCCCGTCACGCCGACCTTGCTGTAGATCCGCAGCAGACGGCGAGACTCACCCGCTTGATCCTCCAGGTCGAGATAGCGCCCATCGGGGATCACGTACTGGTACAGCGCCGGAGGCGCGATGTACGTCGAATGGAAGGAGACGTGCGCCATCACGCGATGCGCGAGATCTGCGGCGACCGCCTTGTCGAGCTCAGCCATGTGCGCGCGGCCACTGCGGGTGCCGATCCGATCGGCCGGTCCAGTCGCTTCCGCCGGTGAGGCCGTTCAATCCCGGCAGAGGCCAGTCCGCGCGGATCTCGACCCGTGTCGGCGCCTGCATCGGATCGATCACGATCGTGTCGGGACGGACCACGTCGTTGTTCTGCTGATAGCAGAACTGGATCGTCCGGGTGAGCACGGCGTGGTGGCGCTTGAGCTGCTTGTCCGTGTACCCGACGAACCAGGGCGAATCGACCGGCAGCCCCCGCGGTGCGAGCAGCCCGCTGCGCTGCTGGTACCACCCCGTCACTCCCACCTTGCTGTAGATCAGCAGCAACCGGCGCGACTCACCCGCTTGATCCTCCAGGTCGAGGTAGCGCCCGTCGGGGATCACGTACTGGTACAGCGCCGGAGGCGCGATGTACGTCGAATGGAAGGAGACGTGCGCCATCACGCGATGCGCGAGATCGGCAGCGACCACCTTGTCGAGTTCAGCCATCAGCGCGAGAGTACCCGTTCAGCTCTGTGAGGACGACCAGCCCGGCGTTCATCGAGAGGGCACCGCGCCGATCTGTCCCCACACGTCTCCGACCTCGCCGAAGCGCTCGGTGACCCCGCCTTCGCCGAAGATGGCGTCGGGGAGGGTCACCGCGTCGAGCACCGGTGTGGCGATGCCGAGCGTCGGCTGGTCGAGCAGCCCCGCGATGAGTCCGCTGGGGTCTGCCCCGTCCATGTTCCAGGCCTCTCGGCTGCTGCCGAGCGTGAAGTCGAGCCCTTCAGAGAATACGAACTGGAACGGCGCAGCATTCGCGGACATGGTCGACGGAAGGATCGCGGACAACGCCTCGTTGCCCGCACGCGTCGCGATATTCGTCGTCACGATGATCTGCTTCTGCGCGAACGCGGTGGAGAGCTTTGCTCCTGTCTCGGCGACGTTCTCTCCGACGGTCCTGAAGAGGTTGTTCCCCGCGCCGCCGAGCTTCGCCGTGACGACGCTCACCACGGCGCCGATGCCGTCCGCGATGACCGTCCCCAGCGACTCGCGGCCCATCGCGAAGAGGACGAGCGAGCACAGGAACACGCCGACCGCGAGGATCGCGGACAGTGCCGTCAGCGCGAGCGCCAGGGGCGCGAGGGCGGGGATGAAGATAGAGAGAACCGTGACGATCAGGGCGAGGATGTCGACGATCTCCTTGAGGACTTTGAGCACCTCGCGCAGCGCCTCGAGCACGGGTCCGAGGTACTTCGAGGCGAGATCCCAGATGTTGGCGAGGTCGCCGACGAACGCCTCGTACCACTTGTCGTTGAGGCCCGCCTGCTCGGCGGCGTTGTGCAGCGCGCGGATCGCGTCACGTGCGGCCTGGTCGAGGTTCTCGACGGCCGTCTGGTAGCGGTCGAGGTACGTCGCATACGCCGAGTCGTACGTGAGCGCCTTCGTCGTCGCCGTCACGAGACCCTCGAGGACCTCTGTGTCGGTCGGATCGAGCAGACGCTGGTACTCGAGCTGTGTGCGGCGAGTGCGCCAGTAGTGTCCGTTCTGGTTGTTCGTGTCGATGCTCTGGCGAGCCGATTCGGCCGTGGACTGCGCCGTTGCGAGTGCTGCGGCGTACTGCGTGTACGCCGTGGCGGCGCCCTCGTAGCGCACGGCGACAGCGTCTGCCGCGGTGACGCCCTCGTTCGCGCGATCGCGCACCTCGTCGACCGACTCGCCGATCGAGACATTGCCATTGGCGAGCGCCTTGAGCTGGGTGACCGCATCGCGCAGAGCCTTCGCCGTGTCGTCGTACGCCTTCGCGTAGCCGCTGACCGCGTCAGGGTCGCCCTGGATGGGGTCGGGGATGGGGTTGTAGCAGGCGAAGCACATGAGGTCACACCGCCTTCTGGCCGGAGGGCGCGTTGCCGCTGCCCTGAGAGAGTCCGGACGCGAGATCCTTGTCGACCGTCGCGAACTGGGTTGCGATGTTCTCCACCGACTCCTGCAGCCATTCGAACTGGTCACGCAGCTCCAGCCGGCGCTTGTCCCACGAGTCACGGAAGCTGTTGGCCGCGCCAGCGAGATCGGCACGCCCGACGACGCCGCCGACGCCGATCCCCATCTCGGTGTCCCTCGACATCACGTCGACGACGAACTTGAGGTTCTTCGACAGCTCCTGCAGGCTCTCGTAGTCGAGCCGGATGCGGGTCCCTGACACGGATGCTCCCTGGGTGCGGTGGTGGATGGGCGAGAGATGGCAGAGCGAGGCGACCCGGCCGGTAGTCGGCCGGGCCGCCTCGAAGCTCAGCCGCGGATGGCGGCGGCGAGACCCTCGTCGGTCTGACGCAGCGCGTCGGCAGCCGAGTTGAGGAAGCTCGCGAGACCCTCGAGACCATCGACGGCCTGCGACGTGCCGGAGCGGAACTGCTCGAACGAGTCACGGTAGGCAGCCGACGAGTGCTCGGCCTGGAAGCCGCTCGCCGTGAGGTTCTGCACCAGGTTCGAGAGCTCGGCGAGCTTCGACTGCATGTCGTCCTTGCCGGCGCGCAGACGGGCCGCGGCGTCGTTGAGCTCGTCGTAGGTGACGTTCAGGTTGGCCATGATTCTCCTTCGATGATTCCGCCGTGGCGGGTGGTGGTGTGTGCGACTGTAGCCCAGGTTCTGAGGATGGGTCGACGGGGAGCACTCCCCGACTTCAGGGGTGCGGAGCTCAGCCGCGGATGGCGGCGGCGAGACCCTCATCGGTCTGACGCAGCGCGTCGGCGGCCGAGTTGAGGAAGCTCGCGAGACCCTCGAGACCATCGACGGCCTGCGACGTGCCGGAGCGGAACTGCTCGAACGAGTCACGGTAGGCAGCCGACGAGTGCTCCGCCTGGAAGCCGCTCGCCGTGAGGCTCTGCACCAGGTTCGAGAGCTCGGCGAGCTTCGACTGCATGTCGTCCTTGCCGGCGCGCAGACGGGCCGCGGCGTCGTTGAGCTCGTCGTAGGTGACGTTCAGGTTGGCCATGATTCTCCTTGAGGGACGGCCCGCCGCGGCGGGGGTGATGCCTCGACTCTAGAAAAGGCGTGAGGATCCGTCGATGGGGAGCCGTCCCCATCCGCGGTCAGTCGACGGCGGAGACCGTGGCGGCGAGCACCCCGAGGTGCACCTTGAGGCGCTCGAAGTGCACGAGATCGAGCTCCATGCCGGTGAGCGTCAGGAGGGTGTCGGCGTCGATGAAGCCGTAGTCGGCACGGCCGTAGATCACGCCGTGGTCGCTGTAGGGCAGGTACCGGAAGCAGCGGGCGCCCTCGAGTCCCGAGGCCGTCGTGAAAGGCTCCGCGAACGGGGCGCCGAGCTGGGTCTCGTCCTCGCGGCCGAGGAAGTCCTCCAGGTCGCGCATTCCGAGCTCTCGGCGGCCGTGCGTCACGGCCTCCACGAGATACGCGGGGCCCTCCCACGTCTCGAGGAGCAGGTAGAGGCGGCTGCGGTTGTCGATCGACCGCTGCACCGCCATCGCCAGCACCTCGGCGACGAGCGGGCGCTGCTCCTCGGGCATCCCGTGCTCGATGAACTCGTCGAGCAGCTCGGCGGCCCACACCTCCGGCCCGGCGAGCTCGCGCCCGTCGGGCCGCGGGTACGGCCAGTATTCGGGGATGCCGATCCATTCGTCCGGATGCCGGATGACGAGGCTCATGCGCTGCCTCCGTTCGAGAAGCGGATGGTGGACATCATGGCGCCGACGAGCGTCTCCAGCGCCTCGAGCACCTGGCCGTAGCCCTCGTCGTCGGACGTGAGGATGCTCGCCGAGAATGCCAGCCAGCGCCCGCTGTGCGGGTGGCGAAGCATGTAGTGGATCGCGCGGTGCGCGGGATCCGGCCCGGTCGCCGGGGTGTCGACGACACGGCGCATCGCCGGAATGCCGTCGATCTCGATGACATGCGCTCCGCCCCGCCCGAGGGAGAGCAGGATCTCGTCGGCCGGGCGGCGGTCGTCTTCCGGCACCGGCAGCGGGAGCAGGACGATGGACGCCGGGATCGGGATCCCCTGCACGGTCGCGAACGACAGGATCAGCTCGAGCGCCCCGCGCTCGCGCGCCGCACCGATCGCATCCTCCGCGGAGCGCCGCATGAGCGCCCGCACACGCGGGCGCTGCTCGGGGGCGAGCGTCTCGACGCGCTCATCGATGACCCGCACGAGCGCCTCCTGCGCCTGATCGTCGCCCCGCATCCGCACCCACCCGGGCGGGAGCAGGATCCGGTAGTGCGCGGCGGTCTCGTCGCTCATGTCCTGCCCTTCTTCTTCGGTGCGCGCCGCCCGCGCGTCAGCGCGCGGAGCATCCGGCGGTGATTCACCCTCGCGCGCATACCGGCCACCGCCGCTACGACCGCGAGCACGAGCGCCGGGATATAGAAGAGCCCGAACCCCTCGCGGGCGACGTACGCGCCCGTGGAGAGCGCCGCGGCCGCTGTCAGTCCGGCGAAGATCGCGGTCCAGCCGGCGGAGGCGAAGATGAGCACCTTGCCGTTCAACAGCGCTTGGAAGTAGGCGCGCTCAGGCTTCCAGACGGCCGCGAGCACCCCGACCCAACCCGTCGCGTACAGGAGGAAGAGCCACCACGGCATGGTCGTGGGGAAGATCCCCTTGTATCTCTCGACCGTTCTCGCGCCGGGATCGTCGGTCACCGGAACTGGTTGCTCGATGAGGATGATCGTCAGTCCCGTGACAACGACAGTGATCGTGCCGAGCAGACCTACCGCGACGAGCACGACCGTCGCGATCGCAGCACGACGGCCGATCACCTCATCGCGCGAGGTCACCACTTCTCGTTCCGTGCCGAGTAGCTCTCGAGACCCGAGAACAGGCCCGTCGCACTCGCGGCGGTGGACGCCGCCGGGGCGATGATGTTCGTCGCCGCGTCTGCGACCATCCACGCCCGGGTCGGGAAGGCGGCCGCCGCGACGGGCGCCGAGGTCTTGCCCGACAGCAGCACCGTCTTCGACATGGTGGAGATGTTGAGGAACGTCTCGGCCTTGCTGCCCACGGCGAACGCGTTCGGCCGCTTGATCGCCGCCTCCACCCATTCGAGTGCGACGGTGCGGGTGACGCCCTTGATGCCGGAGCCCGCGGCGCTCGTCATCCGCGAGGTGGCGACGACCGGCGTGAAGGCCGCGACAGCGCCCTTGGCGAGCTTGCCGATGCCGAACGGGAGCACCGCGAGGCCGATCTCGAAGACCGCCTCCCACGGTGAGATCCGGCCCGTTGCCGCCTTCGCGAGCGCATTGAGCGACACGGCAACGGCTACCGCGATCGCGACGGCGGCTGCGATGACGTTGAGGCCGGGGATGAACATCGCGACGATCACGAGCGCCGCCGCGATCCACCCCGCCCAGGCGAGGAAGCCATCGATCCACGGGTTCTCAGTGAGGAACTGGTCGACGTTGTCCCAGATGCTGTCGTTGAGGTCGCCGCTGCTGTCGACCTTCTCGATCTGCTTGGCCGCCTTCTCGGCAGCGGTGTCACGCGCCTCGATGACGGTGTTGAGCTGCGAGACGAGCCCGGCGATGTCATTCTGGAGCGAGACGGCGCGGTTGTTCCAGTACACGTACTTGTCGCGGGCCTCGTCGACCTCGCGCTCATCGCCACCTCCGTACATGAGGCGCTGAAGCTCGCCGTGCCAGTAGTCGGTGCGCTGGTGAGCGTGGTCGCGATCCGTGCGCAGCGACTCCGCCTGGTCGAGGAGCGAGAGCGAGCTGTTCTGCGCAGTGCGCAGCGGCTCGACATAGCCCTCGAGCGCCGTCGCGACGCCGTCGTAGCGGTCGTGCGCGCGACCGATTCGGCCCGCGACCTCGATCGCCGTCTCGCGGATCGCCACGACGGCTTCGCCCTCCATCGCGCCGCCGTCGAAGACGGCGAGCAGGTCGGACTTGGCGTTCTGGATCGCCTCGGCGATGCCCTTGTAGCGGGTCGCCGCAGCGGAGACCTTGGCCCAGTCCCCGGGGACGGGGTCGTCCCCCTGCTGCAGGGCGGTCCAGTCGGTGGGACGGCTCGTCCGCTTACCCCCTTCGCAAGCTCGTCGTCGGCCTCGGTGAACGTGTCGCGGATCGCCTGGAGGCCCTGCTCTACCGTCTCGAGCTGCTCGACGAGATCCTGGCGGCGGCGGTCCCAGTTGTGCGCGAATCCGCGAACCTTGTCGCCGAGGCGGGCGTGGCCCACCGCGGTCGCGGCGTCGTCGCTGCGGTCGTTGGCGCGCTCGAACTCGCGCCGCACCTTCGCGAGGTTGCTGATCATCGTGCCGATCCGCTCGTCGTCGATGATGAGGTCGCTCATGCGTCTCCTGCTCGGTCGGGCCGGGCCACGGATCGTCCGAGACCCGATTCGACTCTAGGGATCTGTGGGAATCCGTCGATGGGGAGGCGTCCCCATCGCCCGCGTCACCCATCCGCGAGCGGCAGCTGCACGCGCACGGCCTTGCCGCGGGCGATGAAGTAGCCGCGCCCGGGCGGGAAGTCGGAGCGCGAGACGCGCGGCAGCGAGGTCTTGAGGATCGTGTCGCCCTCCATCGCCTCCGGCTGAAGCAGGAAGCCCGTGCGGGCGCCCTTGACCTCCGCGAGAAGCGGCCACGACGAGCTCCAGCCCGCCGTCTCGTTCTCGGCGATGAGCAGGTGGTCGCTGCGCTTGACGGCCTTGATCATCTCGACGAGCGCCGAGTCGGCGGGCGTCGAGAGGAAGTCGCCGATCTGCTCGATGACGACGAGCACCTTGCGGTCGGCCGTCTCGGCGAGCGTCGCGGCCACCTCGCGCGCGAGCGCTCCGGCATCCTCGACGGTCGTCGCGACGGCCTCCCAGCCGGGCTGCTTGCCGATGGCCGAGCGCGGCGAGCCGAAGTAGAACCGCACGGCATCCGGATGCGCTCGGCCGACGGAGGAGATGAGCCAGCGCAGGGCATTCGTCCGGCCGGATGCCGGCGGCCCGCCGAGCACGAACGTGCCGGAGGCCTCGAAGCTGATCGGCTCGAGCGTGTCGTCCGAGATGCCGAGCACAGGATTGCCGCCGACAGACGCGGGAAGCGTCGACGCCGGGATCTCGGTCGCGAGCGTGCCGACCTCGCGAGCAGGCGGACGACCCGTGCGCGCGATCGCGACGGCGAGCGCCGAGAGAGCCTTCGCCTGGTCAGCGACGCTCGTCACACCGCCCACGATCGCGAGCTGCGCCTCGGCTCCGTCCACGACCGCACGACCGGGGGGCGAGGTGGAGCTCAGGATGTCGGCCGGGGCGTCGAGCAGCATGTAGCCGCTCTCGTCGGCGAGGCGCAGCGCCACCTTCCGCTGGAAGGAGGCGGTGATGCTGCTCGGGACGCTGCCGGGGCGGTCGGCGGTGATCGCCACGTGCATGCCGAGCCCGCGACCCTCGGAGAGGATCTGCTGGAAGACGCCGTACCAGGGGGCACGAGCCGCCCCCACCTCGAAGTCGTTCTTGAACGACGGGAAGTTGTCGACGAGCAGCAGGATGCGGCGCTCGTCAGGCGCGTTCGCGAGTCGGCGGTAGTCGACGATCGTTCCGGCGTCGACGGCCGCGTACGCCTCGCTGCGGCGGTCGAGCTCGTCGCGCAGCTGACGCAGCAGCCGCACCACGCGCTCGGGGTCATCCCCCGAGACGATCGAGCCGACGTGCGGCAGTGCTTCGAGCATGCGCAGACCGCCCGTGCCGAAGTCGAGCCCGTACACATCGACGGGACCGCCGCGCGGCGTGATTCCTGCGGCCGCAGCGATCGAGCGCAGCGCGACCGTCTTGCCCGCGCCGCTCGCGCCGAAGTACGCGATGTGGCCATCGACATCCGGGCGGAACGCGAACTCCTGCTGACGCTGCAGCTGCGGCAGGTCGACGACACCCAGCACGAGCTCGGTGTCGGTGCGCTGGCGCAGGCGGGTGAGGTCGAACACGGGCGCGAGTTCGTCGAGCCACGGTCGGCGGGGTGCGGGAATCGCCGCCTGCTGCGCCGCCGCGACGAAGTTCGCCACCATGCGCGCCTGATCGGTGGGGCCGGGGTCGGCCTGCATGTCGGAAGCCGCGGCCTCGTCCTTGCCTGGCCGCTCCCACACATGTTCGGCACCGAAGCGCAGTTCCGCGACCTCGATCGACGGAGCCGGGGGCGTGTCGCTCGTCCATCCGCCTGCGTACGCGGATTGGAATGGGGTAAGTCGGCCGGGCCCGGTCTTCGCGATGCCGCGACCGGGGATCGATGGGTCGAACGTGCCCGCGACCTTGTCGCCCACGACGTCCATCGAGTCGGACTCGTCGGCCATGCGCAGCGCGATGCGCAGGTTGGTGTTGGCGCGCAGGTTGTCCTTGATGACGCCCGCGGGGCGCTGCGTGGCCATGATGAGGTGGATGCCGAGCGAGCGGCCGCGCTGGGCGATGTCGACGACGCCGTCGACGAACTCCGGCACCTCGCTCGCGAGCGCCGCGAACTCGTCGATCACGAGCACGAGCGCGGGCGGCGCATCCGGGTCGCCCCGTTTCTCGAGGTCGAGCAGATCCTTGGCCTTCTTGCGATTGAAGAGGTGCTCGCGGTGGTGGAGCTCGGCCCGCAGGGAGGTGAGCGCGCGGCGCACCAGGTGCGGACTCAGATCGGTCACGAGTCCCACGCAATGCGGCAGGTTGACGCAGTCGGCGAAGGCCGAGCCGCCCTTGTAGTCGACGAAGAGGAACGTCACGCGATCGGGGCTGTATTCGGCGGCCATGCCGAGCACCCACGCCTGCAGGAACTCCGACTTGCCGGATCCGGTGGTTCCGCCGACGAGGGCGTGCGGGCCCTGAGTGCGCAGGTCGAGGTGCATCGCATCCGCACCCGCGGAGCCGACGATCGCGCGCAGCTTGCCCGCACGGCGGCGCTTGAGCGGCCCACCCGAGCGATCGGAGATGGAGTCGTTCTCGCGCCAGCGCTCGATCGCGACCGATGGCGAGGTCGCCATCTCCGGGCCGACGAGCGAGAGCATCATCACCGAGCGCGGCAGATCGCTCGCGTCGGCCACGGCTGCCCCGGCGTCCGTGACGGGTGCGAGACGCTTGGCGAACCACAGCGCCTGCTCCTGCGTGACCGGCTCGGTGGCGACGTCGACGATCTCGTCGCCGAGACGCACGAGACCGACGCGCGCCGTGCGGTCCGTCTCGGCCACCACGTAGGTGCGGGCTACTGCGGGAAGCTGCGTCTGGGTGGGCGCGACCCAGATCGGGTAGACGCCCGCGTCAGCAGCGCGCTCAGCAACCTGCACGAGACGCGCGCGGTCGACGGGCGCGTCGTCCGAGATGAGCACCACGATCGCGGGGGTCGGTGCGGGCGGCGGCTTGACGGACTCGGAGGTCTCCCCCACATCCGCACCCGCGGTGAGTGCGGACTGCTGCAGGTTCTTGGCGCCACGCAGCTCGGTGGACTTCGTGCGCGAGGCGATGAGCTCCTCGAGGGCCGAGAGAAGAGCGCCGCCCGTCGCCTGGCTGTTGGCGAGGTGCGCGACCTCGAGAGGGCTGTGCGGCGACGCCGTGTGCGGCAGCCACTTGAGCCACTCGAACTCGCTTGTCCATGTCGACGACACGACCGCGGTGACCACGAGCTCGGCGGGCGAGTGCAGGCCCGTGAGCTGCACGAGCACGCCGCGCGCGGTGTCCGCCGCGATGCGGTGCTCGCCGGCGATGCCGAGCGCACCCGAGAAGTACAGGTTCTCGGTGACGGGCACGCCGTCGATGGTGCGGAACGTGTCACGTGTGCGACGCACGCGGTCGACGTACTCCTGGAGCCCTGTGTCCTCGTTCGTGATCGTCACCTTGTTGCGCGACTCCATGATGCCGAGCCCGAGGTTGACGCTGAGGAACTGCCAGTGCTCGGGCCGGCGCGTCCACAGCAGCGGCCCCTGTGCGATCGCCTGCTCGTACACCTCCGCCGTCGACGGGCTCTCGGCGCGGCGCACGCGGCGCTCCTCCTCGCGCTCGGTGTTGAGTCGCTCCTCGAGGGCCGTCGCGCGCGCGTCGAACCTCTCGATGTCGAGCTTGAGTTTGCGTTTGCGCTGCGAGCGCGTGGTGAACCACGTGCCGATCATGAGCAGCGGCGCGGCGATCGCAAAGACGAGCATGAAGAGCCCGCGCTGCGGCATGACGAGCACCATGATGCCGCCGACGAGCAGGGGGGCGAAGAGCGACAACCACGGGAACGGCTGCGCATCCTGTTCGGTGGGCGGCGCCGGCGCGGGGAACTCCTCACCCGGATAGCGCGTCTCCACGCGCGGCGAGCGGTTGAACGCCGTGGGGCCGAACTCGGGGATGCTGCTCACGGGAGCCACGTCGACCGGCGGATTGATGCGCGCACGCAGCAGCGTCGCGCCGAGGCGCACCTCGTCGCCGTTCTCCAGGTCGATGCGCTGTACGAGACCGCCGTCCACCTCGAGGCCGTTGGCGGAGTTCATGTCGACCATGCGGATCGCGGTCGGCGTCGCGTCGATGCGCGCGTGCCGCTTCGACACAAGGGCGTCGCTCAGAACGAGGTCGGAGCGCGCGCCATCCCGACCGATGTACACGGTGCCCGGGGGCAGCGCGAACTCCTTGCCGAGATCGGGACCCTCCACGACGACGAGTCGCGCCACCGAATCGGAGCGCCCTCCCCCACTCGCGGCGCCCGCCTCGACGAGCAGCACATTGGCACCGGATCCGATGCCCGCCTCCGCGATCGAGAAGTCAGGTTCGAGCACGCGCCCCGACGAGTCGCTCGGGTCCGACACCCGCAGGGTGAGCGGTCCGCTCGGCGACGCGCCAGCTTTCACGAGGTACGGGTCGCGTTCGGCGATGCCCGCTGCGACATCCGCGACGGTCGCGGCGGCGTCCGCGGTGACGACGATGTCGGCGTGCGGGCCGGACCCTCGCTTGAGGGTGAGCTTGAGTTTCAGCGCGCGCTCCTTCGCATCGACGTGACGGGTGATCCCTCGACGAGGCGGGTGGCGAGGTCTCGTGCAGAACGTATCCGATATCGACTCAGAATCCGTACCCGGCTCGTCGCGGCTCCGCGCGCGTGCGCGACGGCGTCGAGCGCGGACGACCACGCGGCGTCGCTCTCGGCGGGCTCGACGGCGCGACCCGAGAAGACGAGCTCGTCGACGTCGACCGCGAGTCGGGCGAGCGGCGGGGAGTCGGCGGCACCGCTCTCGGCGAGCTGGCGCTCGAGCGCGGCCGCGGCGCCCGCGCGCGTGACACGGCCGGGCACCTCGTAGCCGAGCTCCGAGTAGCGGTCCTCGAGCTCTTCCCACGCGCCCGCTGCCTGATGCGCCGGCGGGCCTGCTCGGCGCTTGCGCACACGACGAGCCTTGATGAGCCCGACGATGAGCATCGGCACGAAGACGATCGCGAGCAGAACGAGCACGCTGATCCCGATCGCGTACGCCCACCCGGGCAGCACGAAGGGGAGGTCGTCCTCGTCCTTGTCCTGCTGCTCGAGTTCGACGGGCGTCAGCAGGTCCTCGGGCTCCTTGTCGGAGCGCGGAGGCTGACGCACCTGCGGCTGCGGCTCGCTCTGCGGCTTCGGCACCTGGTCTTGCGGCACATCCGTCTGCTCGGGCGTGGGCAGGAACGGCACCCAGCCGACGCCCTCGAAGGCGACCTCGACCCACGCGGTCACGTCGTCGCCCGTGACGCTCACCGTGCCACCGCCCTCGGGCACGTCGGGAGCGAACCCCATGACGACGCGAGCGGGGTAGCCGAGGCTGCGCGCCATGAGGGCGAACGCGGAGGCGTACTGCTCTTCGTCGCCCACCATCTGCGGGCGCTCGAGCAGGTCGGTGATGCGGTCGGCTCCGTGACCGGCACGGGAGACCGCCTCGCCGGTGCGCCCGTGACTGAGATAGCCCTGCATGAGGCTCAGGCGGATCGCCTCCAGCTGCTCGGCGGGCGAGGTGCTGGCACCGGCCCACTCCTGTGCCTTCGCGCTCACGACGTCGGGCACCCCCGAGACGGGCGGCAGCTCGACGGCCGCGACCGGCACATCCGCGAGCTCCGGGATGGTCGGCGTCTGCTGCGTGACGACCTCGGCACGGTAGCGGTCGCCCTCGCTCACGCCCGAGATGAGCACCATGCTGCCCGTCGCGGCGTTGTAGCGCAGGCTGTCACTGCGCGCGAGCGCGTCGTCGCCGAGGAGCTGGAAGTCGGTGGGGTATCCGACGCCGGGAAGCCACACGTCGGAGTACCCGACGATCTCTATCTCGATCTCGCCTTGCGCCTCCGGGGTGAGAAGCGGTGCAGGCGGCAGCGAGCGTCCGACGAGCGCGAACGAGCCGGATCCCCCGGAGCTCGCCGCCGCGCCCGTCACGTTCCAGAGCTTTCCGGTGAACGAATCGAGCGTCGCCATGCGGATGCGGTCGCCCTGCTGGAGGCCGTCGACCGTGAACATGACGTCGTCGACGACCTGCTTCGAGAAGTGCCGGAAGCCTGCGAGGGGGCTCGGGTAATCGAGCGGGTCGAACGGCGGATCGATCTCCTCGCGCAGCACGAAGCGCTGGTCGTTCGCGGGAGCGAGCCAGTAGCCCGCGCCGCCGCCCACCGCGGCTGCGAGAATCGCGATCGCGGCCGTGCCAGCGACCTTGCGCCGCAGCAGCGAACTGTCGGCAGACGCCGCGACGCCGCCGACGGGTTCACGCCATCCGAGCCAGATGAGCACGAGAACGGCGAACACGATGCCGCGCACACCCGCCTGATACGCCTCCTGGGTGCCCACGAGGATGCCCACGAGGTACAGCGCGAACGCGGGGATGATCGCGATCGCGAACCGCCAGCCGGTGCGCGGCCGCGTCGCGAGCCAGCGCATCGCGAGCAAGGTGGAGACGAGCGCCACGAGCCAGGTCGCCGCATATGGCACGACAGCGATGTAGACGGGCGCGCCGACGGGCGTCGAGAGCGTGAGCAGGTCAGCCCAGCCGTACACAGTTCCGATCGCGACACTCGCGAACGACTGGAGCGTCGGCACCACCCCGAAGATCGTCTGACCCGGCACCGCGAACGCGGGACCGAACACGAAGTAGGCGACGAGCGCGGTCGCGAGCGTCAGCAGAGCGCCCATCCGCAGCATCGTCGTGAGAACACCCGTCAGCGCGCCGACGAGCAGGCCTCCGATGCCCGCCGCGAGGAACGAGAACCCGCCGTACGACGGCGTGAAGCCGATGACGCCGAGCAGCGCGAGTGCGAGCAGCACGGCCACGTCGAACCACGTGCGCACACTCGGCAGGGCGCGGCGATCGCCGCGAGCGGTCTGGTCCGTCATCCCGTGATCCCCCTGAAGAGTCCAGGAAGGTCCTCGAGCTGCCCCACCGTGAGCACAGGCGTGCCGCCCATGGAGCCCCGACGCGACTGCTCGCCGAGCGCCGCGATGACACCGAGGAACCGGGTGTCGGGCCCGAAGAGCGTCTGCACACCGCGGATCTCCCCGGGGCTCAGCTTCGATCCGCCGACCACGACCACGATGCTGGGCGCGGGCAGTCGGCGCGTGCGGTCCCGCACGAAGTCGCGCAGCGTCGGGTAGGCCTGGCTCTCGCCGTAGACGAGACGGCAGGCGGAGTCGAGCGTCGCGGTGACGGTTCCCGTGCGCCACACACCGTGCTCGCTCACGACGCTCAGCTGCGTGCCGTCGCGGATCACCTGCGCGGCGAGCGACGACGCCGCCGAGACGGCGAGCTCGAATTCGTCCTCGCTCGCGTACGAGGCCGCCGACGACGGCAGTGCGATCGTGATCTGCGACCGACGGGTCTCCTGGAACTGACGCACCATGAGCTGGCCGATGCGTGCCGAGGTGCGCCAGTGCACATAGCGGCGGTCGTCGCCCGGAACGTAGGGGCGCAGCGCGTGGAACGCGAGATCGTTGTTGGTGATCTTGGAGGACACCTGGCCCTCGAGGTCGCGCACGAGTCCTGCGGCCGATGCCGCGAGCGGCACGGTGCGCGGGTGCACGAAGAGCTCGACCTCCTCCGCCCACGTCACCGAGCGCCGCAGCAGACCCAGCTGGTCGCCGCGGATGGATCGCGCGGGCCCCGCGACGATCACGGCACGCCGGTTGGTGGGCACCTGGAAGAGCTCCTCCTGCTCCTGCTTCGGCTGCATCGCAGGGAGCTGGAACTCGGCCACCCCCCGCCCGACCGGCAGCTCCATGCGCGACGGAGCGAGCCTGCGCGGGCCGGTGTTCGTGACCACCATGCGCCCCATCGCACGGTCGCCCACGACCACGCGACGGGGATTGAGCTCGATGAAGACGCCATAGCTCGACCGGCCGACCAGGAAGAACGCCGAGATGACGAGGGACGCGACGAGCACCCACCCGAGGAAGGTGAACTCCTGCCAGCCGTAGACGGCCGAGAGCACAAGCGCGACGACCGCGAGCGCGATGACGACCCAGCCGACGGGCGTGACGACGCCCACGACCGGTCCGAGGGCGCGCCGGAGACCACGCACCACAGGGCGCAGTGCGTTCGTCACGGCCGTCGCGAATCGACGCGCGCGCTCCGCAAGCGGGCGCGCCGTCCGCCCGGCGCGGGTCTGGCGTTCCGTCATCCGATCAGGCTGCGCGGTAGACGGGCGGTTCGATGTCGATGAGGATGCGCGAGACGACGTCCTCGGCCTTGACGCCGGCGAAGTCGGATTCGGGGTCGATCACCATGCGGTGCGCGAGAACCGGCACGGCCAGGTCGCGGACGTCGTCGGGGGTGACGTAGGTGCGCCCCGCTGCGATCGCCCACGTCTTCACCGCGCGCGCGAGCGCCATCGCGCCGCGCATGCTGACGCCGAGGAGCACGTCGCGGTGACTCCGGGTGGCTTCGACGATGTCGGAGAGGTACTGCATGACCGCCTGATCGACATACACCTCTGAGGCGATCGCCGACATCGCGACGATCGACTCGGGCTTGATGATGGGAGAAACCAGAGAGGCTCGTGCGCGCGTCCCCGAATCCATGAGCAGTGCGACCGCGGTCTGCGAGTCGGGGTAGCCGAGGCTCGTCTTGATGAGGAAGCGGTCGAGCTGCGCCTCGGGCAGTTTGTAGGTTCCCGCCTGCTCGACCGGGTTCTGCGTCGCGATCACGAGGAAGGGTGCGCCCACCGAGTGGCCTTCGCCGTCGATCGTGACGACGCCCTCCTCCATGACCTCGAGCAGCGCCGACTGGGTCTTGGGGCTCGCACGGTTGATCTCATCCGCGAGCACGATCGACGCGAAGATCGGCCCAGGGTGGAACTGGAAGCGCCCCTTCGACTGGTCGTAGATCTGCACACCCGTGACGTCCGACGGCAGAAGGTCGGGCGTGAACTGGATGCGGCTCGTCGAGCCATCGAGTGTGTTCGCGAGCGACTTCGCGAGCACCGTCTTGCCCGTTCCGGGGAAGTCCTCAAGGAGCACATGCCCGTCGGAGATGAGCGCCGTGATGACGAGACGGATGACGTGGCTCTTGCCCACGATCGCCTTGTCGACGTTGGAAACGAGCTTCTGGAATGCGTCGGCGAACCACGTCGCCTGCTCCTGGGTCACCGTCATCTTGTTCCTATCCTGTTGTAGCTCTCACCTTCGGGGTGCGTCGATCCATCGCCCGGGATCGTCGCGCTAGCCATTGGGCACGGCCGCCCACTCGCCGCGGCTGTACCAGCGCGTCACGAGCTCACCCGACGGACCGACAGCTCGGATGCGCAGCGACACGTTCTGCGCCAGAAGACCCGTCGCGCTGTTCGTGCGGATGACGCTTCCGCTCGACACGTTGACGGGCTGGCCGTTGCCGACCCAGTTCTGGCTCCACTCCATGTAGACCGTGTAGTTGCCGCTCGCGATGTTCGAGAAGCGCACGTTCGCGGCGTAGCAACCCGAAGAGCAGCCAGCGACCGACTGGTGCGTCCGGCTCACGATCTCGATCGACGGCGGCGCCGGCGGGTTCGTGATCGTGCCGGATCGCGTGGGCGAAGCGGCACTGGCGCCCGCCTTGTTCACGGCGCGCACCTGCAGGTCGTACGAGCTCGCGCTGAGTCCCGTGCGCGTGTAGCTCGTGTTGGTGCCGACGCTTGACCAACCGGAGCCCGTGTTGATCTCGTAGCTGAGGTTCGCCGTGCCGCCGGGGCTTGCCGAGACGCCGTTCCAGCTCCAGACGATGCGGCCGGGCGCCTCACTGTCGGTCACGGAGACCGAGAAGCCTCCCGGCGTGGGGGGCGCGGTCTGCGCCGTGATCGATCGCGACGCGGCGCCGATCGCACCCTGCTTTCCTCCCGAGTTGACGGCCTGCACCTCGAAGGTGTGGGCGCCGGCACCCACGGTCTGGTTGCCCGTGCTCGTGGCCGTCGTCGCGTTCCAGCCGCCGCCGTTCAGTCGCCAGCGGTAGCTCACGGAGCCGCCGTTGGCGTTCACCCCCGCCCAGCTCGCGCTGATGACGGCGTTCGGCGCCCACTGGTCGCTCACCCCGATCGTCACCGTCGGGGTTCCTGGCGTGCCGTAGGGGATGACGGGGTTGCTGGCGGGCGACCATTCGCCCGGTCCGTGCTCGTTGATCGCGCGCACCGAGAACGTGTAGGCGGTGCCGTTGGTGAGCCCCGAGATCGTGCACCCGGGAGGCTGGCACGTGGTCGGCGTCGCGACCGACGGGCTCGTGCGCACCTCGTAGCCCGTGATGGGCTTGCCGTTGCTCGCGGGGGCGATGAAGCCGATCGCGACCTGGCCCTCGTCGCCCTGCGTGGGAACCGTGGGGCGCTGCACCTGATCGGGCACGTCGCTCACGACCACCGTGATGGTGCCGCTCGTGCGCCTATCGGGATCCTCGGTCGCATCCTCGATCGTGTAGACGACGACGATCGTGCCGGACTTCAGGCTCGAGTTCGGCAGGATGCGCACGGTGTCGTCGGTGTGCGAGATCGTGGCGGGCTCGCCCGTGTTCTGCACCGTGGCATCGACGATGCGCAGCCGTTCCCCCGTCGATTCGTAC
The DNA here is from genome assembly GCF_011751865.2 of Salinibacterium sp. ZJ70. GTDB lineage: Bacteria > Actinomycetota > Actinomycetes > Actinomycetales > Microbacteriaceae > Homoserinibacter. Next base: position 2,086,825 of record NZ_CP061770.1, read on the forward strand.
GGGTTCGAGTCGTTGACGAGCGGGCTCGCCACCACCGCGCCGTCACCGCGCTGCGTCTCATAGGAGTCGGCGACCGCGACCGCCGGGGCGCGTGTCGAGCCCACGACGGTCACCTCGATCGTGCCGAGGACGCTGAACTTGTCCCACCGCAGCAGCACTCCGAGCTGGAAGGTCGACCCCTTGGGAGTGTTGCGCGGGGTCGACACGGTGAGCTCGGACCCGGAGAGCGACGCGTCGAGGCGGGGGCCCGTTCCTGTGAGCTCGGAGTAGGTGACCTGCTGCAGGATCTGCGCATTCGGGTGCCCGGTGGCACCACGCAGATCGAAGGTCGTCGACTCGCCGACCTCCACCTGGAGACTCGGCGAGGTGAAGGTGGGCGGAGTGTCCCGGAACTCCGGATCGCCCACGACGATCGGCAGCGTGAGCTGAGTCGTGTTGCCCTTGGGGTCGTCCTTCGACGCGCCGTCGGTCACCGTGAAGGTGATCGAGGCGGGCCCACGGTAGTCGAGGGCACCCTGGAAGCGGATGGTGTCCTTGTCGACGTAGCTGCTCGAGCCGTTGCTCTGCACGCTCGACACCGAACTGGCGTCGGGGATCCAGGCGCTGCGACCCGACGGCACCTTGACGATGTCCGAGAGCTTCCATTCGCGCGCTTCGTTCATCGGCACGTACTGGATCGGCAGGTCGCGATCGATGTACGGCGGGTCGTCGAAGGCCTCGTCGACCGCCGCCGGCACGAGGATGAACGCCGCCGCCGTGAGACCGTCGTCAGCGTTCGTCACCCGGTAGGCGATCGCCTGGCGCTGCTCTCCCGGCGTCACGGTGATGCTGCCGTGACGTTCGACGACGACCTCACCTGAGGCGGCATTGGGTCCGTCGAGTGCGATCTCGAGTGCGGCATTCGGCCCGGAGGGGTTGAAGGCGTGGCCATCGAAGATGTCGACCGTGACCGAGCTCTTTCCCGCGATCTCCTTGAGACTCACGTAGATGTCCTTCGCCGACGGCGGCAGGAGGGGCGCGTCGGGCGTCACCTGAATGAGCACATAGGTGACATCCGATCCGCCCGCGTCGTTCGTGAGCGTGTAGCGGAGCGAGAATGAGCGCTCCGTCTCGGGTGCGGCGAGCACGAGGTACTGGCCGCCCACGACCTCCGCTTCGATCCCCTCGGGCACGTCCAGCAGCTCCGGCTCGACCTTGATGGGCAGACCCTGCGGATCGGAGTCGTTGGCGCGCAGGTCCACCTGGGCGATGCGCCCCGGGCGCACCGAGACGCTGTCGGGCACCGCATTGGGGTTGCTGAGCGAATCGGGCGGCGGGATGACGGCCACCTTGATCTCGGCGACGCCCGTGGCGCCGAACGTGTCGTAGACCTGGTAGCTGAAGGTGTCGGTTCCCGAGAGGCCGGTCGCCGACGTGTAGCGGATGAAGTCGGCGCCGATCTCGTCGATGGTGCCGAGCGAGGGCCCCGTCGGCAGACGCAGCAGCTGCGTCGAATCGCCGTCAGGGTCGATGCGGTCGAGCGGGAGATCGATGCGGATGCTGCCCCCCGACAGCACGCGGGCGACGACGGGCAGCGGCGCGGGGTCCCGGTTCGAGGCCTCGTCGAGGGGCGTCACCCGGAAGATGACGCTCGCGGCAGCCGTCTCGCCGAATCCATCGAGTACGCGATAGTCGGCGCGGTACTCGCCCGGCTCGGTGGGCGCCTGGAATCGCACGCGGTCGCCACCCACGAAGGCGATGCCCGCTACGGGCGCGGTGACGAGCTCGTCAGCGAGGAACATGCGCGCGTCGTCGGGGTGGTAGTCGTTCGCGAGCGCGTCGACGGTCACGATGTCGCCCGCGCGCACCGTCACCTGGTCATCACGCGCGACAGGCGGCTGGTGCTTCGTGAGGGCGGGCACCGGCACGACCGTGACACCCGCTGTGGCCGTGCCCGCACCATCGGAGATCGTGTACGTGAAGCTCACCTGGCCGGTGAGCGCCTGCGGTGACGTCACGCGGATGAGCGTCGATTCGAGAAGCTCGACGACCACACCCTTCGCCACCACATCCGACGGCACGTCGACCGACTGCACCGCCAGGATCTGACCCGTGGGGCTGACGTCGTTGGTGAGCACCGCGATCGTCGTCGGCTCGTCGCCGCGCAGGTAGGCAGTGTCCTTGACGGCGATGGGCGGGAGGGTGCGATCCTCGGGAACGGGCAGCACGTCGATGCGGATGATGCCGACGCTCGAGAGAGCACCCGCGGCGAGCGTGTACTCGAAGTAGTGGACACCCGGCGCGGATGCGGAGAAGCGCACCTCGTTCTTGTCGGTGTCGAGCGTCGCGCTCGCCTCTCCCCCGGGCTCCTGGATGCCCGTGATCGCGAGCGGCGCTCCCGACGGCGAGATGTCGTTGACGAGCGGCGAGAGCACGAGCTGCTCGCCCACGAACGCCGTATCGAAGTCGGGAGTGCCGACGGGCTTCTGGGAGCCGGCGGCTTCGACCTTCACGACGAGGGTTCCGGTGGAGACCTGGCCGCTTCCGTCGGCGACCTGGAACTGCACCTCCTTCTCGCCCAGCTCCGACGTCTGGTGGGTGAAGGTGATCACCCCGTCGGGTGTGAAGCGCACGAGGTCACCCGAGGTGGGCGCCGCGCCCAGCAGGTACATGTCGTCGCCGTCCGGGTCGCGCCAGTTCGCGAGCACGTTGTACTCGACCGTCTGGTTCGCCTCGACCGACACGGCCGAGCGCCGCACCTCGAGCGGCAGCTCGTTGACGCCATCCGGCACGACGCGCGCGAGCACATCGGCGGTCGCGGATCCGCCTCGTCCGTCGTCGACGGTGTATGAGAAGCGGATGTTGCCCACGAAACCCGGGGCGGGGGTGAACTGCAGCGCACGAGCGCCGTCGATGAGGTCGAGTCGTCCGGTGCCTTCGGAGATCTGCCCATGCTCGGAGATCACGAGCACATCGCCGTCGGGATCGGAGTCGTTGTCGAGCACCGAGAGGATCGTGGTGCGGCCCGGCCGGATGCCGAAGTCATCCTCGATCGCCGTGGGGTCGCGGTTGACGTCCGTGCGCTCGGCGAGGGTGTCCTCGAAGGACTGCAGCGCCGAGACCTCGTCGCCGATCTCCTCCGACTCCTCCTCCTCGGGCGGGGTCACGTCGTCCCAGTTGTCGACGAGGCGCATGTCTTCGCTCATGACCCACGCGTTGCCGTTCGCGGTGTCGTTGAGCACGACGATGTCGCGGTTCACGCGGAACACCAGTCGGCCTCCGCTCGCAGCCTGCGGGATGTCCTGCACGCCGGGCTGCTGCCCCTCGCACGCGAGCATGTAGAGCCGGGCCGCGGCCCACGCACCGTGCGCGCACCCCGCGACATTCACCGGCTGCGCGACCTCATCCGGGTCGGTCGTCTCGGTCGCTCCCTCAGCACCGAGCACCTCGACATCACCGGATCCGAGCGACACCCGCAGGAGGCCGGTCGCGGTCGCGAGGATCGCGTAGTCGGATGCGGCGCCGCTCTGCTGCAGGTGGAGGGCGCGCTGCGCGCCGAGCGGGTGCACGGTGCCGTCATCGAGCACGAGCTCGTTCGTGGACTCGTCGAGCGCCACCAGCCGGTCGCCGATCGCCGCGACCTGCGCGGTGCCGACTCGCGGGAACGCAGACTCGACGGGCACGTCGGCGAGGGAGTCGAGCCGGTACAGGGTCTTGTCCGCCGGCGAGATCGCGAGGATCGCGCCCTCCGTCGTGACGGCCGCGCGACCGCCCGCGCCCAGCTCGAGAAGCGGCGGTGACGAGACGGTGTCGAGCTGGAGGTCGCCTGCGGCCGAGAGAGCCCACAGGTTCCCCTCCGACACGACCGAGATCACGTCGCCGCCGTAGGCGACCTCGGCACGACGCGGCAGCTCGACGGAGCTCATGATCGACGTGGTCGCCGGGTCCACCGACTCGAGGCGCGCATTGTCGGGGTCGACGAGGAAGACAGCGTCCCCGTTCTGCAGCACGTCGAAGTTGGGGGTCGAGGCGGTGACGGATCCGGTGAGCTCATCGATCTGGCGGTTGAGGCGCCCGCCGAGCAGCTGCTCGCCGTTGGTGACCCACACATCGCGCGACGACAGCTCGACGTCGCTCACCGGGAACCCGGGGTGCAGGGCGGCGACAGTGAGAGTTCCGCCGGCGACGAGCGCGATGACGGTGGCAGACGCGATGGTCCTGCGGCGCGCCCGCCAGAAGCCCCCCACTCTCACCCCGTGAACCCTGCCTCGCGAATCGCCCCGGTATCCCCCCGAGCAGGGGACAGGACGATCAGGCTAACACGCGAGATGTCGTCGCCTTCCCCCTCCGCGATGGGGATCACTCCCCGTCATCGAGACTGCGCCGCGAGCCGTCGGGGTCGAGCAGCACGAGGTCCTCGCGACTCACCAGGCGACTCGCGACGGCATACTCCACCAGCCGCGCGCGACGGTTGGTCGCGAGCTTGCCGCGGCCGCCGCGCAGTCCCTGCACGCCCACCTTGTCGAGCTTCTCGCACACGTTGTCGAGCTTTCGGTTGAAGGTCGTGAGCGGCCAGCCCAGGCGCTCGGCCGCCTGCGCCGAGCTCGGGATGGCACCGCGTCCGGGCGAATCCTGCCGCAGCACCTGCTCGGCGAGCGCGACGACGAGCAGGCGCTGCGAGCTCGTGAGCGGCACGACGCCGATCGTCGTCGAACCGGATGCGCCCGCGTGCATCGTGGTCGTGGTGAAGTACTCCTGGTCGTTCTCGATGAAGAGGTCGTACGTCGTCGACCCCGCGCTGAAGAGCACCTGCATCGTGGGGAACACGATCGGCAGTCGGGCGCCCGGCGGCAGCCAGGCCTGCACGCCGCCCGACCCATCGGTGATGGTCGCCGAGAGCAGCGTGCCGACGTTCGCGATCCACCACAGCCCGTGCTCCTCGGTGAGCATCAGGAACCGACGATGCAGGTACGGGTTGTCGTCGATCTCGAGGTCGCCCTCACGCCCGATGAGGAAGTCGCGCTCGGGCTGCGTGGTGAACTTCTCGCCGCAGAAGTCGATCGTCAGGGTGCTCATGCGGGCGGGAAGCAGGTCGTGAGCGGTTCGGAGGTCTTGCCCTTGCGCAGCACCATCACCTCGATGCACAGCGGAGTGCCCTCCGTGTAGCCGTCGACGATGGCCGTATCGCCGTCGATCGGACGCAGGCCCGGCTGGTCAGGTCGGTTCGCGAGGCGCCACACGAAGGCGTCGCCCTCCTGCGGATCCGGATTCGTCACAGGGAACACCACGCTCGATCCGTCGAGCGCCGGCGGGCTCGCCGCCTCGGGTGGCGCGATGCGCGTGGGGACGGCCGCACTGCCCGTGGGGGCTGTCGAGGCCGTCGGCTTCGCCTCCGAGTCGGCATCCGCGCCGAACACGAGGACGCCGACGACGACGGCGACCGCCACGACGAGCGCGAGCGCACCGACGACGATGCCCGCGACGAGACCCCCGCGAGATCGGGCGGGGGCGGCGGGCGCAGTCTCGGCGAGCACGGGCCCTGCGGCAGACGCGGCGGCCTCGGGCGCGGGCGAGCTGAGACCGGGCCCCCAGGGGCGCGCGACCGTGTCCTCCTCCACGGGGTCGACCGACGCCGGTGTCGCCGGGCTCACGAACATGGCACCCGGCGGCGGCGACACGATGGGCGGCGCGGCCGCAGGCGGCAGCGGCTGCGCCTCGATCGTCTGCACCTGACGCACACGCGTCTCGTCCGCATCGTCGCCCTCGGGCGCACGCGCCGGGGCGTCGACGTACATGTTGGGAACCTCGAGCTCCGTGCGGGCATAGCCGAGCTCCATCTCGACGCGCTGCAGCGCCCGACCGAATTCGAGCGCGCTCGAGAACCGCTCCTCGCGACGGGTCGACATGCCCTTGCGCAGCACCGCGGTGAGCGACGCAGGGACATCCGTGCGCGTCATGGGCGTGATCGCCCCGCGCTCGATGCGTCCGATCAGATCGAGCGGGCCGTTCGGGCGCCCCGCGATCTCGAACGGCGTCTGCCCTGCGAGCACCGTCCAGATCGTCGCCGCGAGCGAGAACACGTCGCTGCGCACATCCGGATCCGCGACATCGTCGAACATCTCGGGCGGCGACCACGGCACCGACAGCCCCACCGGGCCGCTCGTGCCCGTCGAACCGGTCTCCTCCATCGCGGCCGCCACAGCGGTCGTCGTGGTGGTGTGCGATGCGATCGCATCGTCGACGGCCGATGAGATGCCGAAGTCGGTGAGCGCCGGCCAGCCGTAATCGTTGCTGAGCACGTTGGCGGGCTTGATGTCGCGGTGCAGGATGCCCGCGAGGTGCGCGGTGTGCACGGCGCTCGAGAGCCGCACACCGGTGCGGAGGGCATCGAGCACCTCGAGCGGCGAACGCCGGTAGCGTTCGCCGAGGCTCGGGCCCGAGCAGAACTCCATGACGAAGTACGGGCGATCGCCCGCGGCGACATCGGCGTGGTAGATCGTGACGATGTACGGATGCGTCGACAGCTGCGCCATGAGGTTCGCCTCAGCGGCGAACGCAGCGCGATTCTCCGGGGTGAGCTCATCGAGGAGGAGCACCTTCACGGCGACACGGCGCTTGGGCAGCGCCTGCTCGTACAGGAAGACATCCGAGAAGCCGCCGGACCCGAGCAGCTTGACGAATGTCAGACCGGGGATCTCGGGGGGCACCGAGATGGGGCGGCGCATCAGCGTTCCTCGACGCGGAGCACGACGCCACCCAGGTCGATGGAGGCCCCGACGATGACGGGCGTGGGCTCGCCCGCGCGGAGCTTGTGGGTCTCACCGGCTGCGGAGGTCACGACGGTGCCGTTGCGCGAGTGCAGGTCGGTCACCACGACGGTGCCCCCCTCGAGTGCGACGCGCACGTGCGAACGTGAGATGTCCTGCTCGGGGCTCGTGACGGTCACCAGTCGAGGCAGCTGCGCCGCAGGAACGCCCGAGACGCTCGGCGAGCGCCCCACGATGACAGCCTGCTCGAGCGACTCATGCGACCCGTTCGGAAGCACCAGGACAGGCTGCGGCCCCACGGGCGCGGATGGCGCGGCCTCGGCGGCGCGCGGTGTGCGACCGCGGCGGCCCGTCATCATGACGGTCGCGCCGTCGATATCGGTGCCCCCGGGCGCAGGCGCATCGGAATCCGCCTCCTCCTCGGCAGGAAGCACCGCGGCCTGCTGCACCGAGTGGTAGATGGTGTCGCCGAACAGATAGTCGTATGCGGGCGCGGACTCTGCGTCGGCCTCCCCGCCGCTCTGAGCGCGCACCTCGGCCGTGAGCTCCGGCTCGGTCTTCGGCTCCGGCTCGTGCTGGGCGTCGTCGTCATCGGTCGAGATGAAGGTCGCCTCGATGAAGTCGTCGCCCGCAGGGTGCGGCTCGGATACGGGCGCGGGCACGGGTGCCGGTGCCGGTGCGAGTGCCGGTGCCGGTGCCGGTGCGGGTGCCGGTGCCGGTGCCGGTGCCGGTGCGAGTGTGGGCACGGGCGCCGCGGGCTGCGCCGCAGGTGCGGCAGCGGCTGCGGACACGGACGCGGTGGGACGCTCGGCTACGACATCGCCCGTCACCACCCGGCTCGCACGTACGACGCCCGAGCGGATCGGGAAGTCCTCCCCGCCCGAACCCGGAAGCTCCACGACGATATCCGTCGACGACAGCGAGCGCTCGATCCACGTCGTGGCGCCCTCCCCCGTCACCTCGTCGTCGCCCGCGCGCACGACAGCGCCGCCGCGCACGAGCACCTGAGCGCCGTCGGCGCGCAGCTCGACAAACGCGAACGGGGGCGTCGAGAGCAGACCTCGGGCGGTGAGAACTTCGAGCACCGCAGGCGCACCGGCCGCATCCTGCAGCACCGCCCAGAGCCGATCGACCCCCGAAGCGTCGAGCTCCCCGCCGACACACAGAACGCGTTCGGGGCTCACGAGCGAGATCCAGCCGTCGGTCGCGGCGGTGTAGCGATGCGTCACGGTCATGCCCTCGGAATCGTGTCTTCGAGAAGACGCGGGTCGCGATCCAACGTCTCCTCCGGGTCAAGACGATCATCGCGGAGCTCCGACTCGACGATGACCACCGTTACGTTATCGCGCCCCCCGGCGGCGACGGCGGCCCCCACGAGACGCTCCGGCAAGGTGAGACTCAGGTCGCCGTCGGCGACACGCTCCTCATGGAATCCGATGATGCGCGCGATCTCCGCGTCGTCGAGCTCCTTGGTGAGGCCGTCGCTGCACACGAGGAACATCTGGTGCCCGCGCAGGGGCAGCAGCCAGATATCCGCCTCGACATCCGGATCCGCGCCGAGCGCGCGGGTGACGAGGTTGCGCTGCGGGTGGCGGGCGGCCGCGGCGGCATCGATGACACCCGCGTCGAGAAGCTCCTGCACCGCCGAATGGTCGACGCTCTGCTGGGTGAGAGTCGAGCCGTCCCAGATGTAGGTGCGCGAGTCGCCCACGTTGAACGTCATCCAATGGGGGCCGCCGCCCGGCAGATCGACGAGCGCCACCCCCGTCAGGGTCGTCCCTGAGATCGCGCCCCGCTGCAGGCTCTGAACGGCCGTGCTCGCCGCACGCACGGCTCCCAGCACGTCGCTCGGCTGCGCGGGCCCCATGAGCCTGGCCGCCGCGAACGCCGCGATCGCCGCCTGGCTCGCGCGGTCCCCGTCGGCGTGCCCGCCCATCCCGTCGGCGACGACCCAGAACGGGGCCGCCGCGAGGAAGCTGTCCTCATTGGAGGACCGGACGGAGCCGACATGCGTGAACCCCGCGTGTCGCAGCGACACGGTGGCCGGGCCGATCGCGAGATCCTCCAGAATCTCCAACGGGCTCCTCCATCCGATCGCGGTCAGGTCAACCTAGCAAGCGGCCGCACCGCTGCGCAGTCCCCGCTCGGGGGAGTTCTCCCCACCCGGAGGAATCAGACGACCTGGTCGACGCCCAGCAGGTAGGAGCCGAGCTCGACGACCGCGCCGTCCGGAACCGGCGAGAACTCGGTCGAGGCGACCTTCGTGCGCCGACGATTCGCGACCACCGCGACGCCGTTCGTGGAGCTCAGATCGAGCACGAACATCCCGCCGTCGTACGGCAGGAAGAGCGCATGGTTCTTCGACACCGTCTTGTCGCGGTCGACGACCGTCACCAGTCGCGCGCCCGGGAAGCCCTCGACGTCGAAGGGCTTGCGCCCGATGACGATCGCACGATCGACAGGGAGGCGCGTGCCATCGGCGAGAAGCAGCACCCAGCCCGACTCGACATCCGGCATCGCCCCACCCGGGAAGAACACCGGCTCCGACGGGTCACGAGGCGGCACGCCGCGGCCGACGAGGCGTGTGTGCGTGTCGACGAGCCCCGCAGCGTCATCATCCTGAAGCCACGGCGGGCGCAGGACAGGCTGCGAGGGTTCGAAGAAGCCAGGCATCCGGTCACTCATGCCTGCATCTTTTCGAGGCGCCGCCCGCGCGTCAAGCGCGCTCGCCGTCGTCGGCGGATTCCGCTGCCTCCGGGGCACTCTCCACGGCGTTCGGCGAGACCTTCATCTTGATGAGGCTCGCGACCACCGCGACGATCATCGCGGCGACGATGACGATGAGCGAGGTCCATGTGCTGATCTCGGGGGCCCACTCGATGTGCTGACCGCCGTTGATGAACGGCAGCTCGTTCTCGTGCATCGCGTGCAGCACGAGCTTCACGCCGATGAACCCCAGGATGAACGCGATGCCGTACTTCAGGTACTCGAGCTTGTCGACGAGGTCGCCCAGCAGGAAGTAGAGCTGGCGCAGACCCATGAGCGCGAACACGTTCGCCGTGAACACGATGAACGGGCTCTGCGTGATGCCGAAGATCGCGGGGATCGAGTCGAGCGCGAACAGCACATCCGTCGTGCCCAGGGCGACGATCACGATGAGCACGGGCGTGAACACCTTGCGGCCGTCGATGACTGTGCGGATCTTCGCGCCGTCGAAGTCGTCGGTGATGCGCACGCGCTTGCGCACCCAGCTGATGAGGCGGCTCTCGGTCTCGACCTCGTCCTCGGCGCCCGTGCGGGCCTGCTGGATCGCCGTGTACACGAGGAACGCGCCGAAGAGGTAGAAGACCCAGCTCCACTGCTCGATGATGACCGCGCCGATGAGAATGAAGATGCCGCGGAACAGCAGCGCGAGGATGATGCCGATCATGAGCATCTCCTGCTGGTACTTCCGAGGCACCGAGAAGCGCGACATGATCAGCAGGAACACGAACAGGTTGTCGATCGACAGGCTGTACTCGGTGAGCCATCCGGCGATGAACTGGCCGCCGTGCTCGGCGTCGCCGAGCACGAACATGAGGCCCGCGAAGATCAGGGCGAGGAACACGTAGAACGCGATCCAGAGCGCCGATTCGCGCGTCGACGGCACGTGGGGCCGCTTGAAGGCGATGAACAGGTCGAACGCGAGGATGATCGCGAGCACGACGTACGTGCCCACTTCGAACCAGATGGGGAGTGCGAGCTGCACGGGGTTCCTTTCGGAGGGTTGGGAGATCCTCGAACGTCTCTCCCGCGCGGCGCGTCCAGATGTGGACGGATGCCGCGGTCGCGACCGGGGCTGCGGCATCGGAGCCCGTGATGACGGTCGCGACGAGGTGGGATACTCCCCTTCGCGTCGGCAAGTCTACCCACATCCGCCGGTCAGCTTGCGGTCGGCCACGACCCGTATTCTGATCTCCCCCGTCATCCCCCCTCAGGAGCCAGCACCCGCATGAGCGAGCCCACCCTCATTGAGAACTCCCGCGTCTTCCGCCAAGCCCCCTGGACCGGCACCGTCGGCTACCTGATCTTCTTCAGCCGGTGGCTGCAGGCGCCCCTGTACCTCGGGCTCATCGTGGCGCAGGTGATCTACGTGATCGTCTTCATGGTCGAGCTGTGGCACCTCGGCGAGGAGGCCATCGGGCATTGGCCGCACGTGGACGAGGCGACGATCATGCTCGGCGTGCTCGGCCTCATCGATGTCGTGATGATCGCGAACCTGCTCATCATGGTGATCATCGGCGGCTACGAGACCTTCGTGTCTCGCATCAACGTGGACGGGCATCCGGATCAGCCCGAATGGCTGAGCCACGTGAACGCGAACGTTCTCAAGGTGAAGCTCGCGATGGCGATCATCGGCATCTCATCGATCCACCTGCTGAAGACGTTCATCGGCGTCGGCAACCTGGGCGCCACGAACCGTCCCGACGAGACGACGGGCGAGCTCTACACGTGGGACGGCGTCTTCTGGCAGGTGATGATCCACCTGACCTTCATCGTGTCGGCGATCGCCCTCGCGCTCATCGACAAGTGGTCGGTCTCGACGCAGGCGCTGCTGCGCGCCTCCGGCGGGGACCACGGCGCGAAGGCCGAGACCGCCGCAGCCCCGCACTGAGCGCAGCCGGGCACCGACCCGTCAGCCGAGCGGCTCGATGAGGGTCGGGTCGGCGGGATCGATGGCGCGCGAGTTGTTGACGCGGCGGTCGACGTCGACGGACACGAGGGTGCGTGCGACCACGTCGGATGATGCGGCCAGCACTGCGAGCATGTGCTCCTTCTCGGCGTCGTCGGAGAGCTTCTCGGGCCGCAGCCACTCGTCATAGACATCGCGCGTGAGGAAGGCGGGCATGCGGTCATGCACCTCGCCAGCGGCATCCTGCGCCTGCCGGGTGATGATCGCCGTCGAGACGATCCAGTCGCCGCCCTCCTTGCGCGCGGTCGCGAGGCCCGCCGCCCCGAGGATCGGCTGCTCGCCGTGGATGAAGTGCGGCTGTTTGTCGCCCTTGTCGCCCGTCCACTCGAAGTAGCCCCGCATCGGCACGATGCAGCGGGTGTTCGCGAATGCCGTTTTCCAGAGACCATTGGTGGCGACGGTCTCAATGCGTGCGTTGAATTGCGGTCGCGTCGTCTTGGTGAGGAATGGCGGATGGAAATCCCATTCCGCAGGGGTCAGCATTCTCACGACTTCGCCGTCGGGGGAAATGCGTTCGCGCACGATGGGGATGACCTCGGTGGGCGCGATCGAATACTGCGGACGCCAATCGCGATAATCGCCGCCGGCGGCGACGAATTCCTCGATCAGGTCGTTCGTCTCGGCATCGTTCGCGAATCGTCCGCACATGCCGCCATTGTGCCCCCGACCGCCGACGGCGTCGAGGGCTCCGGATCAGTGGGCGGCGTCGTACGCGTCGACGATCTCAGCCTTGATGCGGCCGCGGTCTCCGACGGTGTAGCCGTTGCTCTGCGCCCAGCTGCGGATCGCGGAGAGGCGGTCGGCATCGGACTTCTTCGAGCTGCGTGCGCGCGGCGCTGACGAGCGCGAACCCGAGGCCCCCGTGCGGCGGCCAGCTGCGATGAACGGCTCGAGTGCGGCTGAAAGCGCCTGACGGTTATCAGCCGACAGGTCGATCTCATATTCGACACCATCGATGCTGAACCGCGTGCTGCGCGAACCCGCAGGCAATTCGGTTCCGTCGATGTCGTCAGTGAAAACGGTAATAGTCTTAGTGGCCATGTTCGCGATTATACGGATTCGCGTCGGCGGCGATGAAAACGATCTTCGAGCGCGAATATTCGACGATGTCCACCCGATCCTCTCGAAGTGAGCGCGACTGACCTCAGGCATTCACGTTCGAGAAACGCACGAATGGGATCGCCTACGACGCCGCCCGGGAAGCCAGGTGGCGACCGGCAGCACGGTCACATGGACGTTCCAGATCACCAACACCGGGAACACCCTGCTCGAGGACTTCGCTCTCGAGGACTTCTTCACAGCCGGGGATGGATCCACCGGGGTGGTTCCGGTCGACACATCCGCGGGCGGCCGGATTCACCCGGGCGAGTCGGTGACGTTCACGGCAACAACGCCGATCGTCACACCGCCGACGCTCGGCGAGCTCCCGCTCGCGCTGGCACAGCCGTGGTCACGCAACGGACCGAATGGGCCGAGCCACGTCGGGGGCACCGTTCGCGCCAATGACGAAAGCCCGGCCATAAGACCGGGCTTTCGTTGTGGTGACCCCAGCGGGATTCGAACCCGCGTTACCGCCGTGAGAGGGCGGCGTACTAGGCCGCTATACGATGGGGCCGTTTTCGCGACTTGTCGTTGCGACTGAACGAGTATGACATACGCCGCGGCACCCTCCAAATTGAGGAGCGCGCAGCTACACGAGCACGCGGAGCGCCCCCGGAACGACCTCGATATCGACCGGCATCGGGCCGATCCGCTCCCCATCGGCGTACGCCGTGATGGGTGCGTCGACCTCGATGCGGATCCGTTTCGCGCGGCGCATGACGACGCGCGGATCCGAGGTGTGGGCGCCCGAGAACACGCGCGGGAAGATGCGCAGGAACGCGATGCGCGAGAGCGGCCGCACGATCATGACGTCGAGTTCGCCGTCGTCGAGGAGGGCGTCGGGAGCGAACCGCATCCCTCCCCCGAGCGACGTGTTGTTGCCCACCGAGACCAGCAGCGCGCGCTCGTCGAGCGTCTCGCCGTCGAGGGTCACCCGGTAGCGCAGCGGCGAGAGGGTCAGGAGCTCGGCGAGCATCGCGAGCATGTACCGGCTCGCCCCCTTGGGGCGGCGCATGCGGTTGGCTCGGTCGTTGACGATCGCATCCCAGCCCGCCGACAGCGACCCGGCGAACAGCCGCTCGAACGGAGCGTCGTCCTCGGTCCAGCGGATGCGGCCCACGTCGATCGTGCGAGGCTCCCGCTGCAGGGCGTCGCCGAGCGCGCGGATGGCGGCCTCGGTGTCGTCGTGCGGGATGGCGAGACCACGCGCCATGTCATTGCCGGTGCCGGATGGCACGATGCCGAGCGCGACCTTCGTGCCGGCGAGCACGTTGACCGCGAGGTTGACCATGCCGTCGCCGCCGACCACCACGAGGGCGTCGGCCTTGCCGCGCACGGCGGCCATCGCAGCGTCGTAGAGCGAATCGAAATCGGGTTCCGTGAGCGAGGTGACCTCGTGACCCATGGCGCGCAGAGTCTGCACGACGGCGGGGCCCACATCACGGCTGGAGCCGAACGACGCGCTCGGGTTGATCGCGACGACGATCCGTCGCTGCTTCGTCGTCATGCGCATCATCATGGCATCCGGCGCATGCCGTTTCGGCACCGCGGCCGCCGCGCGAAGCCGGGGCGTCAGGAGCCGCGGTTGTTCTGCAGCTCGAAGACGGTGAGCAGCTCCTCGATCGCCTGCTCGCGGCTCTCGTCGCCGGCGTCGAACATGTGCGAGACGTGCGTGCGCAGGTGATTCTCGACGAGCAGCTTGTTGAGGCTGCGCAGCGACTTCTGGATGGCGAGCGACTGCGTGATGATGTCGACGCAGTACGCCTCATCCTCGATCATCTTCTCGACCCCGCGGAGCTGCCCCTGAAGGATGCGCGTGCGGTGCAGCGCACGCTTCTTGATGTCATCGATCACCACCCCAGGATACTCCCCCGGGGTATCAGATGGCCCTGTCAGAAGTCGAAGACCTCGCGCAGGATCCGCACGTTGTCGGCATCCGTCTGCGCCGCGCCGCCCTCGTGCCCGTTGAAGGGGAACACCTCGATGTGCTTCTCCCCCGCGTAGGCGTTGTACGCGCCGAACACCGTCGAGGGCTTGCAGGTCTCGTCCATGAGGGCCGCGGTGAACCACGCGGGCGCGGTGGCGCGGCAGGCGAAGTTGACGCCGTCGAAGTAGCTGAGCGTCTCGAGCACCGAGCTGACCTTCGTGCGGTGCTGCGCGAGATAGCGCACGACCTCGTGATACGGGTCGGAGTCGTGAATGGTGAGGGCGCGCGGGAAGTCGCACAGGAACGGCACCTGCGGCAGCACGGCCGCGAGATCGGGCACGAGCCCTGCGACGGCGAGCGAGATGCCGCCACCCTGACTGCCGCCCGTCACCGCGATGCGGCTCGCGTCGACGAGGTCGAGGGTGCGTGCGGCATCGACAGCGCGCACGGCGTCGGTGAACAGGCGGCGGTAGTAGTAGGTGTCCGGCGAATCGATGCCGCGCGTCATGACGCCGGGGATCTGCGGGCCCGTGACGCCCTCGTCAGGGGTATCGCCGATCGACCAGCCGGAGCCCTGCCCGCGCGTGTCGACGAGCAGGTGCGCGAATCCCGCGGAGGCGTAGAGCAGGTTCTCGGTCGGGAGACCGCGTCCGCCGCCATACCCCTGGTATTGGATGACCGTCGGCAGTGCGGCACTCGCGCCCGCCGGCACCCGCAGCCAGGCGCGAATCGGCTGCCCGCCGAATCCGGGGAACGTCACGTCGTGCACATCGAGCGTCACGAGCCCCGCGTCGATCTTCTCGAGCTGCACTCCCGCAGGTGCCGCGGCACGGCTCTCGGCGAGCGTTCCCGCCCAGAAGTCGTCGAAGTCCGCGGGGTCGGTCTGGCTGCTGCGGTAGGCGCGCAGATCGGCTTCGGGCATATCGACGAACATCGGTGTCCTCTCCTGGGGTGAGAGACACCCTAGCGGCGGTCAGGACCGGCCGGACTGCAGCCGCAGCTCTGTCTCGATCGCGGCCGTCGTCGCGAGAAGCGCCGGGGCGAACTCGTCGCGCATGCGCGCGAGGGTCGTGCGTGCGGTGCTCGTGGAGATGTTGACCGCTGCGACCACGCGTCCTCGGGCGTCGCGAACGGGTGCGGCGATGGCGCGCAGACCCGCTTCGAGCTCCTCGTCGACGAGCGCCCAGCCGTCCGAGTGCACCTCCCAGCCTCGCGCGCGTGCCGCGGAGACGTCCACGGCACCCGTCGCCACGAGCAGCGCGCGCCCCATCGACGTGCGCTCGGCGGGAAAGCGCGTGCCGACGGTGATGCCGACCGACATGATGCGCCGGGTGGCGACGCGCGCGACGTAGACGATGTCGGATCCGTCGAGCACCGCAGCCGAGACGCTCTCGTCGACCTCGCGCGAGAGCCGTTCGAGGTGCGGCTGGGCGACATCCGCGATCGAGAGGGAGGAGAGGTAGGCGAAGCCGAGCTCGAGCACGCGCGGCGTGAGCGCGAAGGCGCGGTCGTCGCTGCGCACGTAGCCGAGCGCTTCGAGTGTGCGCAGGAACCTCCGCGCGGCGGCGCGCGCGATGCCCGCCCGCGCCGCGACCTCGCTCAGCGTCAGCTGCGGGTGGTCGCCGTCGAACGCGCGGATGACCGCGAGCCCGCGAGCGAACGACTGGACGAAGTCGTCGGAGGTCGGCTCGACAGTGTCGGTCATCTCTCGATCATCGTTCGATGACGACCGCGAGGCCCTGCCCCACGCCGATGCACAGCGTGGCGACCGCGACGCCTCCCCCGCGGCGGGCGAGCTCGTGGGCGGCGTGGCCGATGATCCGACCTCCGGATGCGCCGAGCGGGTGACCGATCGCGATGGCGCCACCGTGGATGTTGACCTTCTCGGGGTCGAGCTCGGGCCAGAGCTTCAGGCACGCGAGGCTCTGCGAGGCGAAGGCCTCGTTGAGCTCGACGAGGTCGACGTCGGCCCAGGTGCGGCCCGCGCGGGCGAGCGCCCGGTTCGCCGCCTCCACGGGCGCGACGCCGAACAGGTCGGGGTCGTTGCCGAAGACGCCGCGGCCCGTGATGCGCGCGAGCGGTTCCGCGTCGAGGGCGCCCTCCGCCGCGAGCAGCACAGCCGAGGCGCCGTCGTTGATCGAGGAGGAGTTTCCCGCGGTGACGGTGCCGTCGGCGGCGAAGCTCGCGCGCAACGCGCCGAGGGCCTCCATCGACGTGTCGGGGCGGATGCCCTCGTCGCGAGCGAGCTCGTGCCCCGGAACCTGCACGATCTCGCCGTCGTAGGCGCCCTCCGCCCACGCGGTCGCGGCGAGCTGGTGGCTGCGCAGCGCGAAGGCATCCTGCTGCTCGCGGGAGATGCCGTGGATGCTTGCGAGCTTCTCGGCCGACTCACCGTTCGAGATCGTCCATTCGGCGGGCAGCGCGGGGTTCGTCATCCGCCAGCCGATCGCGGTGTTCCACATGGTGGGGTTCCCTGCGGCCGGATAGGGGCGCGGCGACTTCTCGACCACGAACGGCGCGCGGCTCATCGACTCGACGCCGCCGGCGAGCACGATGCGCGCGTCGCCCGTCTCGATCGCGCGCGATCCCTGGATGACGGCTTCGAGTGCCGAGCCGCACAGCCGGTTGACCGTGACACCGGGCACGGAGGTCGGGAAGCCCGCGAGCAGCGCGCCGAAGCGCGCGACGTTGCGGTTGTCCTCCCCTGCCTGGTTGGCGTCGCCGAACACGACCTCGTCGATCTGGGCTGCGTCGAGCCCCGTGCGGCGCACGATGTCGCGCATGACGACGGCGGCGAGGTCGTCGGGCCGCACGGAGGCGAGGGCGCCTCCCGCGCGACCGAACGGGGTGCGGACGGCGTCGTAGATCCAGGCGGCGGTCATCGTTCCTCCAGGTCGAGTCCGGTGAGCTCGCGGAGCTCGTCGAGCGTCGCGCCGTCGAAGAGCTCGGCGACGACGAATCCGCGTTCGGTGATGTCGAACACGGCGTGGTCGGTGTAGACGCGCGTGACGCATCCGACGCCCGTGAGCGGATAGCTGCACTCCCGCACGAGCTTCGAGGTGCCGTCGCGTGTGAGCAGGTCGGTCATGACGTAGACGGCTTTGGCGCCGATCGCGAGGTCCATGGCGCCGCCGACGGCGGGGATCGCATCCGGTGCACCCGTGGACCAGTTGGCGAGATCGCCGGTCTCAGACACCTGGAAGGCGCCGAGCACGCACACGTCGAGGTGGCCGCCGCGCATCATCGCGAAGGAGTCGGCGTGGTGGAAGAAGGCGGCGCCGGGCAGGGCCGTGACGGGTTGTTTGCCGGCGTTGATGAGGTCGGGGTCGACGCGGCCCGCTTCGGGGCTCGGCCCCATGCCGAGCAGGCCGTTCTCGGTGTGCAGGATGATCTCGCGATCGGCCGGAAGGTGGTCGGCGACGAGCGTCGGGGCGCCGATGCCGAGGTTCACGACGGCGCCGTCGGGGATGTCGGAGGCGATGCGCGCGGCGAGCGCGTCTCTCGAGAGGGGGCTCATGTCAGGCTCCTGCCGCGGTGTGGTCGAGGGGTGCGCCTTCGACGGTGACGCCGCCGACGAACTCTCCGTCGCGCAGCCACGGCCGCTCGCCGAGCGCAACGACGCGGTCGACGTAGATGCCCGGGGTCACGACCGCCTCGGGATCGAGGGATCCGAGCGGAACGATCTCATCGACCTGCACGATGGTGGTGGTCGCCGCGGTCGCCATGATGGGGCCGAAGTTGCGTGCGGTCTCACGGAAGACGAGGTTGCCCCAGCGGTCGGCCCGGTAGGCGCTGATGAGTGCGACGTCGGCGCGGATCGGGTGTTCGAGCACGTAGTCCCGACCGTCGATGCGGC
This sequence comes from Salinibacterium sp. ZJ70, assembly GCF_011751865.2. Classification (GTDB taxonomy): domain Bacteria; phylum Actinomycetota; class Actinomycetes; order Actinomycetales; family Microbacteriaceae; genus Homoserinibacter. The sequence goes on from NZ_CP061770.1 coordinate 2,105,187, forward strand.
GGGTCTCGCGCCCCTCAGCGAGCTGGGTGCCGAAGCCGGTGGGCGTGTAGAACGCCCCGATGCCGGCACCTGCGGCGCGGATGCGCTCGGCGAGGTTGCCCTGCGGCACGAGCTCGAGCTCGATGCGGCCCGCCCGGTAGAGCTCGTCGAAGACGTGCGAGTCGGTCTGGCGCGGAAACGAGCAGATGATCTTGCGCACGGCTCCGGTCGCGAGGAGCGCGGCGAGGCCGGTGTCGCCGTTGCCGGCGTTGTTGTTGACGACGGTGAGGTCGCGGGCACCGCGGGCGATGAGCGCGTCGATGAGTTCGCGCGGCTGCCCCGCACGGCCGAATCCGCCGATCATGACGGTCGCGCCGTCGGCGATGTCGGCGACCGCGGATGCGACATCCGGGACGATCTTGTCGATCACGACGCCTCCTCGCGTTCGCTGTGCGAACCCATGTTCGCACTACGGCTATCCTACGAGTCGCGATGCGATACGTCCAGGGCCGCGTGGCTATGCCACCCTGGGGGCATGGCGAACTCGGCGTCGGGCGACTCGGTGCTCGATCGCACCGTGCGCATCCTCGAGACGTTCACGACCGAGCGCACTCTGCAGACGGCCTCCGAGATCGGGCGACGAGCGGGGCTCCCCTCCTCGACCGCGCACCGGATGGTCGACGAGCTCGTGCGCTCGGGACTGCTCGAACGCGACGACGGCCATCGTGTGCGCCTCGGCATGCGCCTGTGGGAGCTGGGCCTGCGCGGCTCGCACGCGCTGCGCCTGCGGCAGGCGGCGCTCCCCGCGATGGAGCGCGTGCAGGCCGCCATCCAGGAGCACACACAGCTCGCCGTGCTCGAGAACGGCGAGGCCCTCTTCCTCGAACGTCTGTCGTCACCGGGCGCGGGGGCGAACATCACCCGTGTCGCGGGGCGTCTGCCCGTTCACGCGTCGTCGTCGGGCGTGGTGCTTCTCGCGCACGCGGTCCCGGCGTTCCAGGAGGCGGTGCTCACGCGCGAGCTCGACGCACTGACACCGGAGACCATCACGGATGCTTCCGCGCTGCGGCGCAAGCTCGCCGAGGTCCGGCGCCTCGGCTGCGCGATCATGCCGGGCTCGATCGAGACGGTGTCGACCGGGGTCGCCGTGCCCGTGCGGGGCCCCGACGGCACCGTCGTCGCCGCGCTCTCCGTGGTGCTGCCACGCACCCACCCCACCGAGCCCGCCGTCGCGGCGCTGCGCGCGGCGGCTGCAGACGTCGAAACGGCTCTCGCCGCCGACCGCCGCTGAATCACGTCCCATTCAACGGGAAGTACGGCCTGTCGCCGGGAACGACCCTCCACACTGGGCTCGCCCCCGCGCTTCCCCCCAGGCGCGCGGGGCTCCCACGCCACCCGCACCATCGTCGAAGGAGACGACGTGTCGAACATCGAACGCACCCGAGTCGCGATCATCGGAGCCGGCCCCGCCGGACTCCTGCTCTCTCATCTGCTCGACGCCGCCGGCATCGAGACCATCGTCATCGACCAGCGCTCTCGTGACGAGATCGAGCGCACCATCCGCGCCGGCATCCTCGAACAGAGCACCGTCGAACTGCTCGCCCAGGTGGGGGCATCCGATCGCATCCTCACCGCGGGGCACCGGCACGACGGCATCGAGCTGCGCTTCGGCGGCGACGGCCACCGCATCGACTTCGCCGGCCTCACCGGGCGCGGCGTGTGGCTCTACCCGCAGCACGAGGTGCTCATCGACCTGATCGCCGCGCGCCTCGCCGCCGGTCAGGACCTGCGCTTCGAGACCACGGCGCTCGGCGTCGACGACTCGGACCCCGAGCGCCCGCGTGTGGCCGTGCGCGACGCCGAAGGCCGCGAGAGAGTGATCGAGGCCGACTTCGTGGTCGGTGCCGACGGATCCCGCAGCGTCGCCCGCGCGACCGTCACCGGATCGCACACCGGCGGGCACTTCCGCGAGTACCCGTTCGCCTGGTTCGGCATCCTCTGCGAGGCGCCGCCGAGCTCCGACGAGCTCATCTACTCCAGCTCCGACCGCGGCTTCGCCCTCATCAGCCAGCGCAGCGCCACCGTGCAGCGCATGTACCTGCAGTGCGACCCCGAGCTCGACCCCGAGTCGATGAGCGATCAGCAGATCTGGGATGAGCTGCAGGCGCGCGTCGACGGCCACACGCTCGCGGAGGGGCCCATCTTCCAGCGCGATGTGCTGCGCTTCCGCAGCTTCGTGGCGCACGAGCTCGTGAAGGGCCGGGTCGCGATCATCGGCGACGCCGCGCACACCGTGCCGCCGACGGGCGCGAAGGGCATGAACCTCGCGGTCGCGGATGTCGTGCTGCTCGAGCACGCGCTGCGCGCCCTGCTGCTGGACGGCGACAGCCGGCCGCTCCAGGCGTTCCCCGAGCGCGCGCTCGAGCGCATCTGGAAGGCGCAGCACTTCTCGTGGTGGATGACGAGCATGCTGCACACGGCCCCCGACGCGACCGAGTTCGACACGCGCCGCCAGCGCGGCGAGTTGAATGCGGTCGTGGGCTCGGAGGCCGCGCGCCGCTACCTCGCCGAGTGCTACACCGGGTGGCCGTTCGCCCTGGAAGGCTGACGGGCGTCAGAGTTCGTCGGCGAGCACCTCGTTGGCGATCCGGAACGCCGTGTTCGCCGCGGGCACGCCCGAGTAGATCGCGCTCTGCAGGATCACCTCGCGGATCTCGTCGACGCTGAGGCCGTTGCGACGAGCCGCACGCAGGTGCATCGCGAGTTCCTCGTGATGCCCATGCGCGATGAGCGACGACAGCACCGCGATCGAGCGCGAGCGCCGGTCGAGGCCCGGGCGCGACCACACATCCCCCCATGCGACGCGCGTGATGAAGTCCTGCCAGTCGGCCGTGAGCTCCGTGGCGGCCGCTGCCGCGGCGTCCACATGGGCATCCGAGAGCACCTCGCGGCGCACGCGCATACCCTGCGCGCGGCGGTCGGCGTCGCTCAGCGGTTCGCGTTCGTCGTTCATCAGCGGCCTCCGAGGAAGTCGAGGAGCACGGCGGCCATCGCGTCCGGTCGCTCGACGGGCGGAAGGTGGGCAGCGCCGTCGATGCGCACGGCACGGCCGTCGGCGACTCCCCGCGCGATCTGCTCAGCGACCGGCTCGGGCGCAACGGGATCCGACTCGCCCCACACCGCGAGCGTCGGGGCCGTGATGCGCGGCAGCTGCTCGCGCACGTCGTAGACCGCGAGCGCTTCGCAGCAGCGCGCGTAGCTCTCGTCGTCGGCGTCCTGCAGCGCGTGCAGCACACGGCCCGAGAGCTCGGGCCGCCGCTGGATCGATCCGGGCGCGAACCAGCGCCCCGCCGAGGCGGTGATGAGACTCGACGTCGACTGGGCGCGCACGGTCGCGGCGCGCTCGTGCCACGCCGTCGGGTCACCCAGCTTCGCGCCGGAGGCGACGATCGCGGCACGCGCGACGCGATCCGGGTGACGGAGAGCGAGAGCGAGCCCCACGGCCCCGCCGAGCGATACACCGGCATAGGCGAACGTCTCGCCGACCGACGCGGCGACCGCGTCCGCGAGCTCCTCGACCGTGAACGGCTCGGTCGCGCGGGGCGAGGCGCCGTGGCCGGGCAGATCCCACGCGGTCACCCGGTACCGGGCGGCGAGAGCGGGAATCACGTCCTCCCAGAGGATCGTCGAGGTGCCGAGCGACGGCCCGAGCACCACGAGGGGTGCACCCTCCGGGCCGACGATGGGAGTGAAGGCGAGGTGCGGGATCGTCATGTGGGCTCTCTCTCGGCGCGGATGCGCCGGACGATGAGGTCGGTCAGCTGAGGTGCGAGCCCCAGGTAGTCGGCGGGGCCGCAGAGGGCGTCGAGGTCTGGTTCAGCCGCCCCGGAGTGCGCGCGGGCGATCGCGACGCGCTCGCTCACAACATCCGCCGCGCTCGCATCGAGCGTGTCGCGGGCGCGATCCGGCTGCAGCGTGAGCCCGCCGAGGAGGGCCGCGGCGCGTTCGGCGGAGCCCACGGCGAGCGCCGCGAGCTCCTGCAGCGCGGGCCACTCGGCGTGCCAGGCGCCATCGGAGCGCTCATCGACCGCGACACCCGCCGCGAGGAAGAGCGTCGATACGAGACCGGGCGCGCGCATCGCCGCGGAGCGCAGCAGCACGGCATCCACGGGGTTGCGTTTGTGGGGCATCGCGCTCGAACCGCCGCCCGCGCCCACGACGGCCTCGCCCACCTCGGTGCGGGCGAGCTGAGCGATATCGGAGGCGACAGCGCCGGTCGCGGCGACAGCACGGCCGAACACGGATGCCGCGTCGAGGATCGGCGCGCGGTCGGTGTGCCACGGGGCGAGGGGGGCGGCGAGCCCCACCTCCGCCGCGAAGACCGCGGGCAGCTCCGCGGCGCGCTCCGCTCCGAGGATCTCCGCGAACGAGGCGAGGGTGCCGCCTGCCCCGCCGAGCTGCGCGGGGACGGATGCGGCGAGCGCGTCGAGCGCGGATGCTGCGGCGTCGAGTGCGCTCGCCCAGCGGGCCGCCTTGAGCCCGAGCGTCGTCGGCACGGCGTGCTGGGTGAGAGTGCGTGCGACGGCGGGGTCGTCGCGGTGCCGCTCGGCGAGCGAGACCGCGGCATCCGCGGCAGTGCGGAGCTCTCGCGCCGCGCGCTGGGCAGAGTCGCGGCTGACGAGCATGAGCGCCGTGTCGACGATGTCCTGACTTGTGGCTCCGCGATGCAGCCACGCGGCGGCAGCGGGGTCGAGCGCGCGGAGCCGCTCGGCGAGCAGCGGCAGCAGCGGGATGACCGGGTTGCCGCCGGCGAGCGACGCGTGGGCGAGCGCCGAGAGATCGATGGCCGGCGGCGAAGCGGCGAGACGATCGGCGACATCCGCGACCGTCGACGGCGCGGCGCCGATCGTCGCGTAGGCGCGCATGAGAGCAGCCTCGGCGTCGATGAGGCGCGCGAGCACGACCGCATCGGACACGGCATCCGACGCTCCGACGGACACGGGCGACAGCAGCCCCACGTCGCTCGTGGACGCGCCGCGGCCCGCCGCCTCGTCGTCAGAACTCAAGGAACACGGTCTCCTTCTCGCCTTGCAGTCGGATGTCGTGGTGCAGGTACCCGGCCTCGGTGCGCGTCGCGATGAGCGTAGCGCGCTCCTCGGCGGAGAGCGACGAGAGAAGCGGGTCGGCATTCAGCAGCTCGTCGAAGCCCGGCACGTAGATGCGCGTGTGCAGCTTGTCGGGCAGCCCGCGCGCGAACACGATCGCCGCGAAGAAGGGTGCGCGACCGTCGACGGGCCCCGGCAGCCGCGTCCAGAACTCGTAGTGGCCGTCGTCGTTCGTCGAGGTGCGACCGAACCCCGTGAAGGTGTGCCCATCGCGGTGCAGCGATCCGCGGGCGCGCGGGATGCTGCCGTCGGAGTCCGCCTGGAAGATCTCGACCACGGCGTCGGGAATCGGTGCTCCGGCTCCATCGAGGATCGTCCCGCCCAGCACGATCGCCCCCGGGCTGTGCGGGTGCACGATCTCGTTCATGCCGGGATATTCGAGGCCGAAGGCGAAGAACGGGCCGACCGTCTGGCCGGGCGTTGCGGGGATGCGCTCGCGCGCGGATGCGGTCGTCATCTCAGTGCTCTTCCTCGGGTTCGAACCAGGTGGCGTCGGGACCGTCGACGACGATGTCCCACTCGTAGCCCATCGACACCTCGGGCACCGAGAGGTCGTGGTTGTAGCGGCCGATGAGGCGCTCGCGATCCTTCTGACGCGGGATGGTGCTGATGATGGGGTCGAGCGGCAGCAGCGGGTCGCTCGGGAAGTACATCTGCGTCACGAGGCGCTGCGTGAAGGCGTTGCCGAAGACGGAGAAGTGGATGTGGGCGGGGCGCCATGCGTTGACATGGTTGCGCCACGGGTAGGGCCCCGGCTTGATGGTGCGGAACTCATAGCGCCCCTCGGAGTCGGTGACGATGCGGCCGGCACCCGTGAAGTGCGGGTCGAGGGGAGCTGGGTGCTGGTCGCGCTGGTGGATGTAGCGGCCTGCGGAGTTGGCCTGCCACACCTCGATGAGCTGCCGGGCGATCGGGCGCCCCCACGAGTCGAGCAGGCGGCCTTGCACCGTCATCCGCTCGCCGAGCGGTTCGCCGGCGTGCTGGATGGTGAGGTCGGACTCGATCGCTGCGACGTCGCGTTCGCCGAACGCGGGCGAGACGAGCTCGATCGACTCGGGGTCGACGAGGCGCGGGTTCTTGGTGGGGTGACGCAGGATGCTCGAGCGATAGGGCGCGAAGTCGTGCAGGGTGAGGCGCGCGTCGTCGGGGGTTGCGGCATGCAGTTCGCGGATCTCGTCGGAGATCTGCTGCTGGCTGACCTGGTCGGGCGCGGCGAGGAGGCTCTCGGGTGCGGCGGGCGTGGTGGCTGGCGTGGTCATCTGTCTCCTTCGACGGATGCCTCAGGGTCACACGCGGGAGGCGTGCGGCGTAGCGAGCTATCCCACTCAGTGGGATCGCATCAGGGCCGCGCGATATCGGCGGCGATCGCGCCAGCCGCCTCCACGACGAGGAGGGCGAGCCGCCGCTCGTCGGCGCGCGCGAGGTGGCTCACAACCCCGACTGCTGCGGGCGGGAGGCCCGCGACCGTGGGGATCGCCGCAGCGACCGACACATTGCCGAGCGTCATCTCCTGTCGAGTGGTCGCGAAGCCGCGCTCGCGTGCGCGCAGCACCTCGTCGCGCAGCTGGGAGGGATCGACGATCGAGTGCAGCGTCTCGCGCTCGAAGGTGCGGGTGAGGAACTCCTCGAGCCACACGTCGTCGCGCTGGGCGAGAAGCGCCTTGCCGACACCCGTCGTGTGCAGCGGATGCCGACCGCCCATCCGACTGAGCGTCGGGATCGAGCGGGGCCCCGTCATCCGCCCGACGTACAGCGCCTCGGCGGTCGCGGGATCGTCGCCGCTCAGCACCGCGAGGTGCACGTTCTCGCCGCTCGCCTCGTAGAGCTTCGCGAGGTGCGGGAGCGCGCGCTCGCGCAGACGCATCGACACCGGTGCGAGCTCGCCGAGCTCCCACAGGCCCATGCCGATCGCGAATGCGCCGTCATGACGCCGGTCGAGCAGCCCGAGCGAGGTGAGCTCGAGCGCGAGACGATGGGCGGTGGAGCGCGCGAGACCGGCGCGATCGGCGAGCTCAGCCGCGGTGAGCGATTCGTCGTTCTCGGTGAACTGCGCGAGCATCCGCGTCGCCCGCGCGAGCACCCCCAGATCACTGCGGGGCCCGACGCTCGCGCTCGACATCAGGGGAACGCGATCTTGCGCAGCAGATCGGCGAGTTGGCCGCGCTCGTCGGCGGTGAGCGCGGCGTGCTCGCGGCGCTCCGCATCCTGCGCGGCACGACGCGCCTGTTCGAAGGCCTCTTCGCCTGCGGGGGTCGCGACGACGACGTTCGCGCGGCGATCTGCGGGGTCGGGTTCGCGCACCACGAGGCCGCGCTTCTGCAGGTCGTCGACGAGGGAGACGACCTGACTCGGGTCGAGCCGCAGGTACTCGGCGAGGTCGCGCTGCGACGGGCGCGCCCCTCCCACGGCGAGCGCGAGCACCGAGTACGAGCGCACGCGGAGCCCGAAGGGGGCGAGTGCCGCGTTCCCCGCCGAGAGCGAGAGGGCGTTCGCCCGAGCGAGCAGGAAGCTCACATCGTCGGCGAGCATCGCGTCGGCGTCGCCGCGCGCAGGCTCGACAGGCACTGAGGAGAGGCCGGACCGCGCGGACATGCGGCGATGCTACCAAATCGTTCGAAATCACATAATTGACTTTCTCAATGGTTTGCCGCTGTAATGGCGTCACACGACAAGGGAGTGAGTTCATGTCACTGGACGGCAAGGTCGCCATCGTCACCGGATCCGGTCGGGGCCTCGGTCTCGCATACGCACAGGAGCTGGCGCGGCAGGGAGCATCCGTCGTCGTCAACGACGTCGATGAGGCGACCGCCGCCTCCGCCGTCGCGTCGATCGAGGAAGCGGGCGGACGCGCCGTCGCCGTCGTCGCCCCCGTCGGACCCACGAGCACGGCCGACGCCCTCGTGAAGGCCGCGGTCGACACCTTCGGCCGTCTCGACATCCTCGTCACCAACGCGGGCGTTCTGCGCGACACGGTGCTCTGGAAGATGAGCGACGACGACTTCGACACCGTCATCGGCGTGCACCTGCGCGGCACCTTCACGTGCGTCCGCGCCGCCGCGACCCACATGCGCGAAGCAGGCGTTGGCGGCCGCATCATCTGCATCGGCTCCCCCACCGGGCAGCGCGGCAACTTCGGCCAGACCAACTACGCCGCAGCCAAGGCCGGCATCGTCGGCATGGTGCGCACGTGGGCGATGGAGCTGAAGCGCGCCGGCATCACCGCCAACGCCGTCATCCCCGTCGCCGCGACCGCGATGACCGCCACGGTTCCCTACTTCGCCGCCGCCGTCGCGGCCGACGAAGCGGGCGAGCCGATGCCCGCCTTCTTCCGTCACGACCTCGGCTTCGGCACCGCCGACGACGTCGCGGGCCTCATCGCCTACCTCGCCTCCGATGCCGCCGCCGACGTCACCGGCCAGGCGATCGGCGTGGGCGGCGACCGCGTGCAGCTGTGGTCGCATCCCCAGCCCACCGTCACCGCCTACAAGGAGGGCGGCTGGTCGGCCGACGACCTGGAGGCCGAGTTCCCCGCCACCTTCGGCGACGCCCTCGAAAGCGTCGGCGAGACCTTCCCGCCGCTCCCCGACGAGCTGCAGCCACCCGCCCCCGAAGCCTGAGACGCTCCCCCCGATGACCCGCTACGAACCCGCGATCGACGTCGATCAGCTCACCGCGATCGACATGCACGTGCATGTCGAGGTCGACGGTCACGGTCACTCATCGCTGCCCGACGACCTCGCCGAGGCGGCATCGCACTACTTCAGCGCCGACGGCCCACGCCCCGACCTCGACTCGATCGCCGACTACTACCGCGAGCGCAAGATGGCGGCGGTCGTCTTCACGGTCGACGCCGAGACCAACCTCGGGCACTCGCCGCTCTCGAGCGCCGAGATCGCGGAGGGCGCGGCACGCCACAACGACGTGCTCATCCCGTTCGGCTCCGTGGATCCGCGAAAGGGCGCGCGTGCCGTCGACGACGCGACGCGCCTCATCGAAGAGAGCGGGGTGCGCGGCTTCAAGTTCCACCCCACCGTGCAGGGCTTCGACCCGAGCGACCCGCAGCACGAGGCCCTCTACGCCGTGCTGCAGGAGGCGGGCGTCGTGGCGCTGTTCCACACCGGCCAGACGGGCATCGGTGCGGGCATGCGCGGCGGGTACGGATTCCGGCTCGCGCTGTCGAACCCCATGCTGCTCGACACCGTCGCGGCGAACTTCCCCGACCTGCAGATCGTGATGGCGCACCCCTCGGTGCCGTGGCAGGACGAAGCTCTCTCGGTCGCCACCCACAAGCACAACACCTGGATCGACCTCTCGGGGTGGAGCCCGAAGTACTTCCCCGCCGAGCTCGTGCGCTACGCGAACTCGATGCTCAAGAAGCGCGTGCTGTTCGGCTCCGACTTCCCGCTGCTCACCCCCGACCGCTGGATGCGCGACGTGGAGCAGACGGCGCTCAAGCCCGAGGTGATGCCTGGGATCCTCAAGGACAACGCCGTGCGGCTTCTGGGACTCGGCGCGCCATGAGCACCCTCGCCTCGCCCCTCGGCATCGATCCGTACGGGTTCGCATCGACGCACCTGAGCGAGGCCGCGCGCGACGTGCTGTCGGGGCTCGCCGAGACCCTCGAGGCCGACATCCGCCCGCTCATGGCCGAGGCGTGGGAGACGGCCACGATGCCGCCAGCGGTGCTCGAAGCGCTCACCCCGCTGCGGCTCATGGACCCGCCTGGCATGGATGAGTCGGAGGCGTCGTCGAGCATGTTCTCCGGTTTCCGCAACTACGTGCTCGCGCGTGCGGATGTGTCGGTTGCGACCGCCTACAACGCCCAGTCGGGGCTGTTCCGCACGACCGTGATGCTCGGGGGCTCGCCCGAGCAGGCCCGCGAACTCGACCCCCGCGTGCGCTCCTTCGACCTCGTGGGCGCCTTCGCGCTCACCGAGCCCGACCACGGCTCCGACATCGCGAATGGCCTCGCGACGACCGCGCGCCGCGACGGCGACCACTGGATCCTCGATGGTGTGAAGCGCTGGATCGGCGGCGCCGACACGGCAGACGTGCTCGCCGTGTTCGCGCGCGACACCGAGACCTCCGACATCCGCGCGTTCCTCGTGGAGCGCACGGCCCCCGGCGTGCGCATCGACGTGATGCACGGCAAGGTGTCGCTGCGGCCCATGCAGAACGCGCAGATCACGCTCGAGGGGGTGCGGGTCTCGGATGACGCGCGCCTCGGAGGTGTGAACGGCTGGGCGGATGTCGCGCGTCTGCTGCGCTCGATGCGCTCCGACGTCGCGTGGATCGCCACCGGCCTCCAGGCAGGCGCGCTCGACGCCGCTACCGCGTACACACGCGAGCGTCTCCAGTTCGACCGGCCCATCGCCTCCTTCGCGCTCGTGCAGGAGAAGCTCGCGCGCATGCTCGGCAACCTCACCGCCTCGCTCGGCATGGTCGTGCAGCTCTCGACCCGCCAGGACGCGGGTGATGTGCGCGACGAGAACTCGGCGCTCGCCAAGATGTGGACCGCTGCGCACGCGCGCGAGACCGCCGCCCTCGGCCGCGAGCTGCTCGGCGGCAACGGGCTGCTGCTCGAACACGACGCCGCCCGCTTCTTCGCCGACGCCGAAGCCGTGTACTCGTACGAGGGCACGCACGAGATCACCTCCCTCATCGTCGGGCGGTCCCTCACGGGGCACTCCGCCTTCCTCTGAACCTCCCCACCGAAAGGACCCCACCGTGACCACCATCGTCGACTACGCAGACGCGGCCTCCCTCGCCGGCACCGACCTCGGCTTCACCGACTGGCACACCATCACCCAGGAGCAGGTGAACCTGTTCGCCGACGCCACCGACGACCACCAGTGGATCCACGTCGACCCGGCGCGCGCCGCCACGGGCCCCTTCGGCGCCCCGATCGCGCACGGATTCCTGTCGCTCTCGCTCACCGTGAAGTTCTGGACCGAGCTGCTCGATGTGACGGGTGTGAGCACCAAGGTCAACTACGGCCTCGACAAGGTGCGGTTCATCTCGCCCGTCAAGGTGGGCACCCGCGTGCGCGGCACCGCGACGATCGCCGAGGTCACCGAGATCCCGGGCGGCTACCAGTTCGCCGTCGACCAGACGATCGAGATCGAGGATGCGCCGAAGCCCGCCGTCGTGGCGCGCGGGCTGTACCGCTTCTACGCCTGAGCCACCACCCACCGCCACCACACACCTCCACCACACCCCAGGCCTCGACGGAGAGGACGATGATGCACGAACGCGGTCTCGGATACTGGATGTCCACGCGCCGGATCAAGACACCCGACACGGTGGCGCTCATCTACGGCGACGGCGCGAGCCTCACCTACGGTCAGCTCGCGGATGGCGCCGATCGGGTGAGCGCTCTGCTGCGCCGCCTCGGGGTCACGGCGGGCGACCGCGTGGCGCTCATGAGCGAGAACAGCCCCGAGTTCCTGCAGGTGCTCTTCGGCACCGTGCAGCTGGGGGCCGTGTTCGTGCCCGTCAACACGCGGCTCGCGGGCCCCGAGATCGCGCACGTGCTCACCGACTCGGGTGCGCGCGTCGTGATCTTCGAACCCGACTTCGCGGCGCGGGTCGAGGTCGCCGTGCAGGAGGCCTCCGTCGAGCACCTGCTGGTCACGGGCGAGGGCACGGATGCGGAGCCCGGGCTCGGCGCACTGCTGCGCGGCATCGAGGGTGACGGGACGATCGTCGATGTCCCGCTCGACGCCCCCGCCGCCATGCTCTACACCTCGGGCACGACAGGTCGCGCGAAGGGCGCCCTCCTCAGCCACCGCAACCTCACCTGGGTGGCCCTCAACGCCCTCGTCGACTACGACATCGTCTCCACGGATGTCGCCCTCATGATCTCGCCGCTCTTCCACGCGGCCTCGCTCGGCATGGGCGCCCTGCCCGTCACGCTCAAGGGCGCGACGATGGTGCTCGAGCGCGGGTTCGATCCGGGTCGGGCGCTGCACCAGATCCAGCACCACGGCATCACGATGCTGAGCGGCGTTCCCACGACCTACCAGCTCATGGCCGATCATCCGGATTGGTCCTCGACCGACCTGAGCACGCTGCGCAAGCTCACCTGCGGCGGCTCGGCGGTGCCCACGCGCATCCTGAACGCCTACGAGGAGCGCGGGCTCGCGTTCTCGCAGGGCTACGGCATGACCGAGACCTCGCCTGGCGCCACCTCGCTCTCTCCCGCGATGACCCGCGCCAAGCAGGGGAGCGTCGGCCTCCCGCATTTCTTCACCGCGGTGCGCATCGCCGACGAGGACGACAACCTCGTGGGAACCGGGCACATCGGCGAGATCCAGGTGTCGGGGCCGAACGTGTTCCTCGGCTACCACGGCCTCCCCGAGGCGACGGAGGCGGCGTTCACCGCCGACGGCTGGTACCGCTCAGGCGATCTCGGCTACCTCGACGAGGACGGCTACCTCTTCATCGCGGATCGCGCGAAGGATCTGATCATCTCGGGCGGCGAGAACATCTACCCCGCCGAGGTCGAGAACGCCATGAGCGATGTGCCGGGCGTCGCGAGCGTCGCCGTGATCGGCATCCCCGACGAGCAGTGGGGCGAGGTGCCGTGGGCGATCGTCACCGTGAGCGATGTCGAAGCGCCCATGACCACCGAGGCGATCCGCATGGTGCTCGACGGGCGGATCGCCCGCTTCAAGCTGCCGAAGAACGTCGTCGTCGTCGACGAGCTGCCGCGCACCGCATCCGGCAAGGTGAAGAAGGCCGAGCTGCGGGAGCGGTTCGGGCCGCGCTGAGGGGTGCGAACCCGTGGCAGCCGGCGTCTCAGCCGCGGGCTGCGACGGGTGCCGCGACGTCGGCCCCCACGAGACGCAGGAACGCCTCGGTCGCGGGGCCGTCGAGTTCGTCGTGGCGCGCGCGGTAGACCGCGACCGAACGCTCGGCGGGCCAGTCGGGATCCATGAACTCGCGCGGCAGCCGCGGGTCTGCCCGCAGCAGCGCGAGCCAGTCGGCGACGAGCATGGTGCGCGCCGAGACGGGATTGTCGCTCCCATCGGTCGACCCTGGGCGACCCCAGGTGTCGATGAACGCGTGATGCGCGGCGCGGATCGCGTCGATGTCCCACGCGGAGCGCACCGACTCGCCCATCGGGAAGCCCGGGATGCTGCTCGCCCGGAACGCGGTGATGGTGCCGGCGGGCAGCTCGTCCCGCAGCGGCTCGAGGGTCGACTCGAGGTCGACATCGCCGGGCGCGAGCCACAGGCCGTCGCGCAGCGGCGCGAAGCCCGCCCAGGTGAGAGCCGAGCGGAGACGATGGCGCGTGGTGCGCTGCCCCTCGGGGAGCGTGAAGGTGACGAGCGTCCACTCGTCGCCGTGGGGCGCGAAGGGGTCGACACCGCGCACGCGATGGGATGCCTCCCCCAGCACCGCGCGCACCTGATCGGTGAGCTCGAACTCGATCTCGCGCCCGCGACGGTGTCGCCGCAGCAGGCCGCGGGTGGCCATCCGGTCGAGCGTGGCGCGGGTCGCGGGCGCGGCGACACCCGCGGCCTCCATCACCTCGAGGAAGACGCTGGCCCGCAACGGGCCGGGGTGGCGCTCGAGCACGAACTCGCCGAGGAACGAGAACAGCAGCTGCTTGGGGGCGCGACTACGCACGAGCTCCTCCTTTCGCGCTCATCGGATGCGACATGCCATTCTCACGCGTGGGGACGGACCGCTTCGCCGCGCTTCGCCCGCTGGATCTGCTCGTAGACGTGCGTGCGCAGCTCCGTGAACCGCGGCAGCGCACGCGTCGTGATCTGGTCGCGCTCCGGGGCGAGGTCGACGACCAGGTCCTCCTGCACCCAGGTGGGAGACTTCGACAGCACGATCACGCGCTCCCCCAGGTACACCGATTCGTCGATGTCGTGGGTGACGAAGAGGAGCGACATGCCGCGGTCGCGGTGCAGCTGGCGCACCAGATCCTCGAGGTCGGCGCGCGTCTGCGCGTCGACGGCCGCGAAGGGCTCATCCATGATGAGCACCTCGGGCTCGTAGGCCACAGCGCGCGCGATCGCGACGCGCTGCTGCATGCCGCCCGAGAGCTGCCACGGGTAGCTGCCGGTCGCATGCTCGAGACCGACCGCCTGCAGGGCGTCGTCGACGAGCTGCGTGCGCTGCTCCTTGGTGAGCTTCTTGTGCTTGAGCGGCAGCTCGACGTTGCCGCGCACGGTGAGCCACGGGTAGAGGCTGCGGCCGTACTCCTGGAACACGAGCGCCATGTTCGGCGGCGGCCCGGTGACGGGTTTGCCGTCGATCTCGATGAGCCCCTCCGTGGGCGCGAGGAGCCCGGCGATGCACTTCAGCAGCGTCGTCTTGCCGCAGCCCGACGGACCGACGATGCACACGAGCTCGCCGCGACGCATGTCGAAGCTGATGTCGCCGATCGCCTCGACGACACCCGTCGAGGACTCGTAGACCTTCTTGAGGTTCTCGACCTTGAGGAGCGTCTCAGGCACGCTCGACCTCCTTGATTCCGTGGTACCAGCGCAGCACCCGCCGCTCGACGAATCCGAAGATCGCCGCGAGCAGCACGCCGACGAGGCCGAGCAGCAGGATGCCGCTCCACATCTCGGCGATGAGGTAGTTCGTCTGGAAGTAGGTGATGCGGTATCCGAGCCCCGAGGAGTTGTTGAACATCTCGGAGATGACCATGAGGATGAGCGCGACCGAGAGCGCCTGGCGCACGCCGGTCATGATGCGCGGGCTCGCCGACGGCAGCACGAGGTAGCGCAGCCGTTCGATGGGGGTGAGCGCGTAGGAGCGTGCCGTCTCGGTCATGACCGAGTCGGTCGAGCGCACCCCCTCGATGGTGTTGAGGAGCACGGGCCACACTGCGCCCGCGACGATCACGATGACGCGCGTCGCATCCCCGGTGCCCATCACGAGCATGAGGATCGGCACGAGCACGGGCGGCGGGATGGCGCGGAAGAACTCGAGCGTGGGCTCCAGCAGGTCGCGCAGCCAGCGCACGAGACCGATCACGGTGCCAGCGGCGATGCCCACGACGATCGAGAGCACGATGCCGATCGCGAGGCGGCCGAGGCTCGGCAGCACGTCGACGAAGAACGCGGGGCCGACCCAGGTGGCGACGAAGGCTTCGAGGATGGCGAGGGGCCCGGGGAAGAACCTCTGCGGCGAGACGGTCGCCCAGATCCCCCATGCGACCAGCAGGAGCAGCGGAAACCCGATCGCGAACCAGATGCTCTCGAGGATGCTGCGCGACCGGCCCGGAGGCTTGCGCAGCACGCTGATGGAGCGGGTCATCATGCTCGTCATACGACGTCCTCCCCTCGGACCGACTGGTGCCAGGAGAGAATGCGACGCTCCACGAGCCGGAAGATGATGTTGACGATGAGGCCGAGCAGCCCCGCGACGACCACGTAGGTGTAGACCGTGGGAACGTCGCCCGCGCTCCGCGCGAAGACGATCACCCGGCCGATGCCGGGAACCGCGATGAGCAGCTCGGCGGTGACCGTGAGGATGAGTGCGACCGCAGCCCCCAGGCGCACGCCCGTCATGATGTAGGGCAGCGCGGTGGGCAGCACGAGGTTGCGGAAGCGCGATGCGCGCGAGAGCCCGAAGCTGCGTGCGGTGTCGCGCGCGACCGTGTCGACGTCGGCGACGCCGTAGAGCACCTGCACGAACACCTGCCAGAAGCTCGCGTAGACGACGATCAGCAGCGCAGCCGGCATCTGGAAGCCGAACATCAGGATCGCGAGCGGGATGAGGGCGACCGACGGGATCGGGCGCAGGAACTCGACGGTCGTGTGGGTGAGGCGCCGCAGGAACGGCACGAGGCCGACGACGGTGCCGATGGCGGTGGCCGCGAGGGTGGCGATCGCGAGCCCGATCCCCCACGTGGTGAGAGTGCGGCCGACGTTGCGCCAGAACTCGAGGTCGCTGAACTCGTTCACGAGCTGCGCGAGCACCGTGGTGGCGGGCGGCAGGTAGCGGGCATCGATGATGCCGAGGGTCGGGATGAGCTGCCAGGTGATCAGGAACCCGAGGATCCCCGCAAGGCCGAGCAGCGGCTTGCGCAGTCCACGCGACGAGCGGCGCGACCGGGGCCGCGCGGCGACGAGGGTGGCGGATGTCATGAGTCTCTTTCGAGTCGAGGTGAAGCCAGGATGCGCGCGGTGCGGGGGCGCGCGTCGCCGACACGCCCCCGCACCGTGCGGATCACTGCAGGTTGATCAGCTTGCCGAAGTCGGGCATCTCGGGCAGCACGCCGAACTCGACGCCGAGTTCCGCGAGCGACGTGACGTTGGCCTCGTCGAGCTTCGCCGTGAAGGTGGGCAGGGTGATGCCGGCGGCCGCGGCCTCCGGGATGCCCATGTTCTCCACGATCGCCGCACGCACCGCGTCGGGGTTCGCCTGGGCCCAGTCGAGCGCCTCGGCCATCGCCTCGGCGTACGCCTTCACGAGCTCCGGATCCTCATCGATGAGCTTCTGCGTGGTGATGTTGGTGAGCAGAGCCAGCTCGGGGATCGTCTCCTGGTACGGGTGGATGACGATGCGGCCCTCGCCGTTCGCGACCATCGACATGAAGGGGTCCGGAACCCAGGCGGCGTCGATCGTGCCAGCCTCGAGCTGCGCCTGAGCGTCAGGGAACGCGACCTCGACGAACTCGATCGTGCTCGGGTCTCCGCCCGCATCCTGGACGGCCTTCATGATGGTGACGTCGCCGGCGGCGCCGAGCGAGTTCACCGAGACGCGCTTGCCCGCGAGGTCGGCGGCGGTCTCGATGCCGGACGAGTTGAGGGCGACGACCGCGTTGACATCCTTGTCTGCGTCGGCGCCGAGCGAGCTCGAGTAGTTGCTGATGATGGGCGCACCGAGGTCGGCGAGCGCGGCACGGAAGGGTCCGAACGGCTGGCCGATGGCGAACTCGATGTCGCCGTTCAGGAGTCCGGGGATCGCCTGTGCGCCACCCTGCGCAGGGACGACCTCGATCTCGAGACCGTGCTCGGCGAAGATCCCCTCCTCCATGGCGGCCCAGAGGGCGCCGGTCTCGGCGATGGGCAGGGCTGCGACGCGGACGGTGCGCACCTCGCCGGAGTCCGAATCGCTGGGGGCGGTGGTGGGGCCGGCAGCGGAGTCGGTGCATCCGACGAGTGCGAGTGCGACCGCGGCGCCGAATGCAGCCGCGGTGAGTGCTTTCTTCATGGATCGGGCCTCTCGTGATGGTGGGGTCAGCCTGTCGGTGACGCGGCGAGGTCCGTGGCACGGGGTGCACCCGATCCACGGTCGACACGTCGATGTGTGGACACCGTCATGGTCGAGCACTCCTCGATCGATTGTCAAGAGTTTCATGACGAGCGTCACGCAAATCGTGAATAATTCATTCGAATGAATTGATCCCTATGGACATTCCCTATGCGCATAGGTATTGTTCGTGCCGTCGCACATCGCCGTGCGGCACCACCACGAGAGGAACGCGTTCCATGACGGAGAACGCCGCCAGCGCCCCCGCCGCCGCACTGCTCGACGACTTCTCGCTCGAGATGACGGGCAAGGATGTCGCCGGTCTCGCCGAAGCTGCACCGCTTCTGCCCGTGGGCACCCGCGTCAACGTGACCTTCCTCGGCCACGAGGATCTCGACATGCGTCTCGCCGCGGCGCAGGCCGTTCTCGACCACGGCTTCCTCCCCGTCCCCCACATCTCGGCTCGGCGCCTCGCATCGCAGACGCAGCTCGAGGAGTTCCTCGGCCGCCTCCAGGACATCGGCGCCAGCGAGCGCGTGTTCGTCGTCGGCGGCGACCCCGCAACCCCCGAAGGCCCCTACGCCTCCTCGCTCGACGTCATCCGCACGGGCATCCTCGGCGACTACGGCGTGCGCGAGGTGAGCATCGCCGGCTACCCCGAAGGCCACCCCGACATCTCGAACGACATGCTGCGCGACGCCCTCGCCGACAAGCACGCCGCGCTCCGCGAGCAGGGACTCGGATCCGTGATCCTCACCCAGTTCGCCTTCGACACCGACCCCGTGCTCGCGTGGATCGAGGATGTGCGCGCGCAGGGCATCGAGTCGACCATCCGCGTCGGCACCCCCGGCCCCGCCGGCATCAAGCGCCTCGTCGCCTTCGCGACCCGCTTCGGCGTGGGCGCGAACGCGCTCATCGTGCGCAAGTACGGCTTCTCGCTCACCAACCTCATGGGCACCGCGGGGCCCGAGCGCTTCGTCGCCCACCTCGGCGAGCGCCTCGCCGCCGCACCCCACACGGGCGAGGTGAAGCTGCACTTCTACACGTTCGGCGGCCTCCCCGCGACAGCCGAGTGGGTGCGCGCGCACCGCGAGGGCACCCCGTGACGGCGGTCGCGCCCGCCCCCGAGCTGAGCCCCACCGCGCGGCGCCACGACCACGCGTGCCTCATCGTGCACGGGCCCGACCGCTCGGGCATCGTCGCCGCGGTCACCTCGCTCATCGCTCGTCACGGCGGCAACATCGTCTCGCTCGACCAGTACTCGGATGACGCCGACGGCGGCGCCTTCTTCCAGCGCGTCGTCTTCCACCGACCCGGCCTCGCCGCAGCGCTCCCCGAGATCCGCGCCGACCTCGAGGCGACGCTCGCGCCCCTCGGCCTCGACTCGATGCTCACCGACCAGTCGACCCCCAAGCGCATGGCGATCCTCGCTTCCACCTCCGACCACTGCCTGCTCGACCTGCTGTGGCGACACCGCCGCGGCGAGCTGCCGGTGAGCATCCCCATGGTCATCTCGAACCACACCACGAGCGCCGACGACGTGCGCTCGTTCGGCATCCCGTTCATCCACGTGCCCTCGACCGGCGCCGACAAGAGCGACGCCGAAGCCGAGATCCTGAGGCTCCTCGCCGGCAACGTGGACTTCGTGGTTCTCGCGCGCTACATGCAGATCCTCTCCGACGACCTCCTCGAGCGGATCGGCGTGCCGATCATCAACATCCACCACAGCTTCCTGCCCGCCTTCATCGGCGCGGCCCCCTACCGCAAGGCGAAAGAGCGGGGCGTGAAGCTCATCGGAGCCACCTCGCACTACGTCACCCGCGACCTCGACGAGGGGCCGATCATCGAACAGGACGTCACCCGGGTGACCCATGCGATGACCGCCGCCGATCTGCAGGCGCGCGGAGCCTACGTCGAGCGCGAAGTGCTCTCACGTGCCGTGCAATGGCACGCCGACGACCGTGTCATCCGGCACGGCACCCACACCATCGTCTTCTGACGCGACAGAGAGGTACGCACATGACAGACACCACCACCCGGGCCGCGAACCTGCAGCAGGTGCTGGATCGCACCGGCAGCCCCGTCGAGCTGCTGCGCAACTCGCAGATCGGCTCGTACATCTACCCCGTCGTGCCGAGCGACTTCCAGAACTGGATCAAGGAGCAGACCGCGTGGCGCGAAGCCTCGGTGCTGTACGACCAGTCGCACCACATGGACAACCTGTTCCTGCGCGGCTCCGACGCGATCCGCCTCATCAGCGACACCGCGATCAACTCGACCGCCCTGTTCCCCGTCGACAAGGCCAAGCAGTACGTGCCGACCACGGCATCCGGGCACGTCATCGGCGACGGCATCCTGTTCCGCGAGGCGGAGGACGAGTACGTGTACGTCGGCCGCTCCCCCGCGGCCAACTGGCTGCTGTTCCACGGCGAGACGGGCGACTACAAGAACCTCGAGATCGAGGTCGACCGCCGCTCGCCGTCGCGCCCCTACGGCCACGCCGTCTCGCGCCGCTACTACCGCTTCCAGATCCAGGGCCCCACCGCCTGGGCCGTGATCGAGAAGCTCAACGGCGGCCCCGTCGAGCAGCTCAAGTTCTTCAACATGGGCACGATGCAGATCGACGGCACGACCGTGCGCACCCTCCGCCACGGCATGGCGGGCGCGCCCGGCCTCGAGATCTGGGGCCCCTACGCCGACCACGACCGCATCCGCGACGCGATCGTCGAGGCGGGAGCCGAGTTCGGCCTCGTACCCGTCGGCTCGCGCGCCTACCCGTCGAACACCCTCGAATCCGGATGGATCCCGTCGCCGCTGCCCGCGATCTACACGGGCGAGGCCGAGCGCGCCTACCGCGAATGGCTGCCCGCCGACGGCTACGAGGCCACCGGCACGCTCGCCGGCTCCTTCGTCTCGGACGACATCGAGGACTACTACCTCACCCCGTGGGAGCTCGGCTACGGATCGTTCATCAAGTTCGACCACGACTTCATCGGACGCGACGCGCTCGAGAAGGTCGACCCCGCGACCCAGCGCCGCAAGGTGACGCTCGCGTGGAACGGCGACGACATGACGCGCCTGTTCGGCTCGATGTTCCAGCCGGAGGGCCCGCGCTACAAGTTCTTCGACCTGCCTCTGGCGAACTACGGATCGGCGAACTACGACTCGATCGTCGACGCCGACGGCACCGTCGTCGGGTTCTCCATGTTCACCGGCTACAGCGCCAACGAGCGCCGCGCGCTCTCGCTCGCGACCGTCGACCCGGGTGTGCCCGACGGCACCGAGCTGCGCGTCGTCTGGGGCGAGCCGAACGGCGGCAGCCGCAAGGCGGCCGTCGAGCCGCACGAGCAGACCGAGATCCGCGCCGTCGTCAGCCCCGTTCCGTACTCGACCGTCGCACGCGTCGAGTACCACGGCGGATGGCGCACCGGCTACACCGACTGAAGCTCCGGTCGGGCGCGACGACACCCGCACGTCGCGCCGGACCCGCACCGCTAGCCTGAACCGGGAAGGAGACCTGCGATGGCGCTGCGGTACGCACTGCTCGCCCTGCTGCGCGTGGGCCCGCTCTCGGGCTACGACCTCGCGAAGGTCTTCCACGAATCGGTGGGGCATGTCTGGCATGCCCCCGACTCCCAGATCTACCCCGAGCTGCGCAAGATGGAGGCCGAGGGCCTCATCTCGGGCGAGGACCAGCTGCGCGGCGAGAAGCGTCGTCGGCGCCTCTACCACGTGACCGACGCGGGCGATCAGGCGTTCCGCGACTGGATGGCCGAGCCGCTCGACTACCAGCGCATCCGCGACCCCGCGCACCTGCGCGCCGCCTACCTCGAGGCGACCACGCCGGAGTCGGCGCGCGCCTTCCTCGAGACCCATCGTGCGCAGTGGAGCTCCGAGCTCGAACGCTGGGAGCACGAACTCACCCGCATCCGGACGCTCACCAACCCCATCCTGGTGCGACGCCTCGCCGTGACGCCCGAGCCCGAACGCGAGCGCACCATCGCCTTCAAGCTCTTCGCCTACGAAGGGCTCGTGGCCCGCGCCCGCACCGAGATCGACTGGGCCGACCGCGGCCTCGCGCTCGTCGAGCAGCTGGGCGTATGACATCATCCGGGCGGCCGCGCAAGGTACTCGCGCCCGCCTGGTGCGCCCATAGGCTCGGATCATGAACGTCACGAAGTATGAGCATTCCTGCCTGGTGGTGTCGAAGGAGTCCGCGAAGCTCGTCATCGATCCGGGGAGCTTCCTCGCGTCGCTTCCCGAGTACGGCGGCATCACGGCCGTCGTCATCACGCACGAGCACGCCGACCACTTCTCGGCCGACCGCGTGCGCGACATCGTGGCGATGAACCCCGACGTGCGCGTCATCGGGCCGCAGGGCGTCGCGGATGTGGCGGTCGGCGACGACATCCACGTCGAGGTCGTGTCGCCCGGCGACGAACTCGAGGTCGGCCCGTTCCGGCTCAGCTTCCATGGCGGCGTGCACAACGAGATCCACTCCTCGATCCCGCGGGTCGACAACGTGGGGGTGTTCGTCGACGAGACCCTCTACTACGGCGGCGACTCGTACGACGGCCCGGGTGCGCCCGTGCCGCTGCTCGCGGCGCCCGTCGGCGCACCGTGGCTGAAGATCGGCGAGGCGATGGACTACGTGCTGAGCGTCGCCCCCGCGCGCGCCTTCCCGGTGCACGACATGACGCTCTCGGTGGCAGGCAAGGAGCTCGGCAACGCGCGCCTCAAGTGGGCCACTGAGCAGGGTGATGGCGTGTACCAGGTGCTCGCCCCCGGCGAGAGCATCGACCTGTGACCGACCCTGCGGAGATCGCGCCCGCCGAGCTCGCAGAGCTGCTCGACCGCGACCCCAACGTGCAGCTGGTGGATGTGAGGGAGACGTGGGAGGCGGAGCTCGCCGCCATCCCCGGCGCGATGCTGCTGCCGCTCGGGCGTCTGCCCGAGCTCACCGACGCGCTCGACCCCGACCGTCCGATCGTCGTGTACTGCCACCACGGCATCCGCTCGGCACAAGGAGCCGGCTATCTGATGCACGTCGGGTTTGCAGATGTGCGCCACCTCGCGGGCGGCATCGACGCGTGGGCCGACGAGGTGGATCCGGAGATGCCCCGGTACTGACGCCCTCAGAACTCCCGACATGCTGCGGGGCCGGCTCGCTCATCGCGCGCCGGCCCCGCAATCGTTCTCCGACTCAGCTGAGTGCGACGTAGATCGTGTCGGCGCGCCAGTGGGTGATCTTCAGGAGACTGCCGTCGACCACATCCGACTTCACGAGGAACATGGTGACGAGGGTCGCGGTCTCGCCTGTCGCCAGGTCGTCGGCGTCGGTCACGTGATCCGGGTACTCGTAGATGTAGGCGTCGGGGTAGGCGTTTCCGTCGGATCCGCTCACGTGCAGGTAGAAGTCGAGCCAGGCACTCTCGAGCCCTTCGCCGAGATACGTGTAGGTGATCGGCACCGTGACGTACTGGTAGCCGTCGGGCGGCGTGTTGTTGTAGTCGCTCGCGGCGGCCACATCAGCCGTCGCGTCGAGCGTCGGCTGCCCGACCGTCAGCTCCCAGTACTGCTCATCGGCATCCGCGATGATGATCGGCTCGCCGACCGCGATCGGTTCGGTCGAGGAGCCGGGGCCTGTTCCGCCGAGCTCGTCGTCGGCCGCGGCCTCGGGTTCGGGCGCGAGCCAGAGATCGGACTCGCTGGTGCCGGGTTCCCATCCGTCGTCGTAGCTGTAGGGCTGCGAGATCATCGCGTAGACCCACACCGAGATGGCGATGCTGGCGATGACGGCGAGGCCCGAGACGACGGTTCCCGCGATGGCGAGTCCCTTCGCCTTGTTGTTCTTCGCGACCCAGCCGATGATGCCGAGGATGAGGCCCACGAACGCCATGATCGTGCCGATCAGGCCGACGAACGGCACGATGCCGATGAGAAGCCCGAGCCCACCGAGGATGAGCGCGACGAGGCCGAGCACGTTGAAGGTCGACGGAGGCGGCGTCGCACCGGGCATGTAACCCGCATAGCCGGGGGCACCGGGCGGAGGCGCGCCGTAGACGGGAGCGGGCCCCGGGTACGGGTAGAGCGCCGGCTGCCCGGCGACAGGAACCTGCGGACCTGCGGGCTGCGCGAACCCCGGCTGCGAGCCCGCCATCTGCGGTTGCGGCTGGGGCGCGGGCGGGTACACGGGCGGCGGGGCGGGAGCTCCCAGCGGCTGCGGCGGAGGCTGCTGGCCGAACGTCGGCGTCGCGGGAGCCGAGAAGGGGTTGCTCACCTGGCTGACCGGCAGCTGCGTGGGCGTCACGTACGGGTTCGGCGAGCCCGACGCGGCGCCCATCGGCGACTGCACGTAGGGGTTCACGATCAGCGGCGCGGGTGGCGCCGGGGGTGCCGGTGCAGGAGGTGCCGGCGCGGGCGGTGCCGGCGCGGGAGGTGCCGCATCGACCGCGGCTTCCGCGGCTTCCGCGGCTTCCGGCGCGTCAGTCGGCGCAGCAGCCTCCGCGGCGCCGACGGAGGTCTCCGGGGCGTCGTCCGAAAGCGGACTCACGGGATCGGATGCGGGAGGCACGGGAGGAACCGAGTCGGCCCCCGGCAGCTGTGAGTCGGACATGCGCTCCATCCTGCCCTGTCGCGGCGACGCTGGGGAGCTTTGCACATCGGCAGTTCTCCCCATGTTGCGCAATGCGCGCACAGATGGGGAGAACCACCGCGAGACTCAGCTCTCCGAGACCTCGATGGTGCTCGCCGGGCCGACCTCGAAGAAGCCGTCGATGCCGCCGCCGCTGAGGGCGATCATGAGGCCGAGGCTCATCACGAGGCCGATGATGATCGCGAGGATCGACAGGATGAGGCCCGTGATGGCGAGTCCGCGCTTCTTGTTCTTCACGACGAGCCCGACGATCGAGCTGATGATGCCGAACGGCGCCGGCACGAGCGCCACGAAGCCGAAGAACGGGATGAAGGCGAGCAGCATGCTCACGATGCCGAGCACGAGGCCGCCGATACCCCAGCCGTTGGTGGTCTTGGTGGGGGCTGCGAGGACCGCCTCAGGTGCGGGGGCGGCGGCGGGCGTGGTGGAAATGTGATCCGTCATGCTCCAAGCATGCCGGATGCGCGACACCGAGGCACGTCAACGCTCAAGCCGAAGCCGAAGATGCTCGAGCGCGTACCGCCAGGGGATCCGCTCCTGCTCCAGCCGGGGGTACCCGTTGGCACGCAGCTCAGCGAAGGTCTCTTCTTCGGAAGTCGAGAGGAGTGCCAGCGCCCCTACGAAAGGCTTCGGTTCGCTGACCCATAGATCCCGATGCCCGTGGAGGGTCCGCACATCCATCAGCACCGATTCCGCCTCGAGACCAGACGAACGAGCCCGGTTGAGGATTCGGAATCCGTGCGTATCAAGATCGCCCCAGTAAAGGACTCGTGATTGACGAACCCACGGCACGCGCGCGAACGACCCGACGGAATCGCCGCGACCATCCACCGCGATGACACCCGGCATTGCCGGGAGTGAGAGGAACGTCTGCAGGTTCTCGACGATGAGCACCGCCTCGGGGGTCAGTGCGAGCGTCGCGAGATCGCCGATCGGCGCGCTGACGTCGACGAGGCCGCCGACCGACATAGTGGGGTCGAGCAGCCGGATGCGGCCCACGTCGACGCGTTCATTCAGCCCGAGAGTGCCCCGTTGCGTGACGGCCCTCGTGAGTGCTTCAACCGGGGCCCGATGCCGTTCGAGCCACTTGGTGTCGATGCCGCGGATCGGCAGCTCCCGGATGCGACACCCCGAGTCGGGATGCTGACTCAGCCAGCGCACCGCCTCGAAAAACCGGGCGAAGTCCGTCTCATCGATTTCCCCGAGTGTGCGGATGTGCGTGCGAAGGGCGGCATCGATCCGAGCGCCGAGCGCGGCCCGCAGCGCCGTCGTTCGCAAGACCCAACGATCCCAGCGCTTGCGCTCGCCACACAGGTCGATGAAGGCGTCCACTCCGGTGACCCGCGCTCGCGCAGGCACGCTCTGATTTCCCACTCGCGACCATGTCTTCGTCACCCAGTCGAGGTGGATCGGCAGCCTGGCCTCGGCGGCCCTCCACGACTCGACCCACCGCGTGGCCGCGCCGAGGTCTGCCATCACGTCACGTTCAGCGGGCGGGTGAAGGGGCAGATCAAGCGACGCGGTCTCGACGGATCCAAGTACCCAGTCCCGCAGATCCGCATCCACCCGCTTGCGAGCGCGGGCGACCACGTCGTCCGGAGTGACGGGCATCAGCTCACCCGCTCCCAGTCGACGGCCTGCAGCTGGGACTGCTTGCGGTCAAGGTTGGACACGTTGGTGATCGCGCCGATGTATGGCTCGAGCGTCTGCAACAGCTTCTGCGGCGTGGCGAGGATCATGTGGAAGCCGAACTCCACGAACACGTCCATCGCGATGCGCGTGTACGTGGCATCCGCTTTGTCGAAGGCCTCGTCGAGCACGATCGTCCCGTAACGAGGCTCGAACTCGTCAGGGTCGGCGAGTTGGTAGCGCAGTGCTGCCGCGAGGCAGAAGATCACGAGCTTCTGCCTCTGACCGCCCGAGAGCCCAGCTCCCGAATCGTGCACGTTCTGCACGGTGCCGCCGGCGTCTCGCTCCTGCGCCTGGAAGGTGACGTGCTCACGCGTGTCGAGCACCCGCTGCCGCCAGCGTTGATCGGCGTTCTCGCTCGAGCCGAGCTTGCGCATGAGGTTCGCGAGCACAGCGAACCGTCGCTCGGCGCCTGCCATGTCGTCGGTATCCCAGTTGCCGTCGACGATGGCCCTCAGATCCGTCAGGAAGTCGGCCACCTCGCCTCCGCGCTGCTCTTTGACGATGATGGCGAGGTAGCGCCCTCGATCGAACGGCGAGCGTCCGAGGGAGTCGTTCACCGGGTCTACGCGGTCCTGCACGCGACGGGGTGCCCCCAGGATCTCGTCACGCAGGTGGATCACGGTCTCGCGCGAGCGGTCGCGCAGCAGCGTGAGGAAGTTCGCTTCGAACTCGGGGAGCCCGCGCTCGCGGATCTCGCCCAGTCGAACCCGATATCCGTCACGATCATCCACCGATGCCGTCAGGTCGGGCACCACGGCCGGCCAGGAGCGACGGAAGTCGGTCGCCGCTTCGGTGAACCGGTTCGCCGCCTGCGCGCGATTGCCGGCCGCGCGTCGTTCGAGATCGTTGAGGGCGTCTTTCACTTCGCTCTGCACACGGTCAAGGTTTTCGAGCGTGAGCTTGCGGGCAGCCGTGCGGAAGCGTACACCGAGCGCCTGCGTCAACGTGTCCGCGAGCTCAGCGAACGGGGTGCGCGCGGCGTCCCGCAGGAGCGCCTCGTAGTGCTCGACATCCGCTTCGGCCTTGAGTTCGTGCGCGTGCGCGGCGTCGGCTGCTTGGCGCGCCGCGGTGAGCGCCTGGCGCGCCTCGCGCTCAGCAGCTGTCGCCTGTTCGAGACCGCTCGACGCCGTGAGAGTCTCGAGCTCGCGCTGCAGCGCATCGACGCGCCGATTGGCCTCGTCGAGGTTGTAGGTGTTCGGATCGGTCGAGGTGAGGTTGGCGAGGGTCGTGTGGCGTTGGACCGCGCGAACACGCTCACCGTCGGCCAGGTCGAGCTGCGCCGCGATGGCCTCGAGCTCGGCTTGTGCCACCACCAGCTGCCGTTCGAGCAGCTGGATCTTCGGCTCGTTGCTCGACCCGAGCACCCAGTGGTTGCGGTCGCCGACCCCGTGCCTGTCGTCCTTCTCGAAGCCGCGCCGACTGCGCTTCACGAGGCCCTCGACGGTGACGCCCTTGTCGACGTCGTCGAGTTGATCAGGATGATCGACGCACGCGTAGTCGAACTCGCGACTCAGCCTGCTGTTGAGGTGGTCGGTGAATGCCCCGGGGACGACGCTGACGCGGCGCACCAGCGAGCGTTCACCGGCTGAGGTCGGCGGATCGGATCGGGCGGGAACGACGTCGACCACGATCCGGGCACCCCAGTGGCGGCCGTTGATCTCGCGGCGCACGACGGCCGCGTTGCCGTCGCGCACAAGGATCGTGGTCGCGAGCGAGCCGAGCACCCGTTCGATCGCGCCGGTCCATTCGGCCCAATCGGGGCGCACGTCGATCAGCTCGCCGGCGAACGGCAGCTCCCCCTCGCTCAGGCCAGTCGCCTCCACGAGGGCAGCACGCGCCCGAAGCAGCTTCCCCTCGATGTTGCTGCGGCGCTGGCGCAGCTCGCGAAGCTCGCTCTCGAGGTGTCGCACGCTGTCCCGCGCGGTCTTGTGGGAGTCGTAGACATCGGCGCTGACCGGCGCGGGCACTGCCGATGTGCTCTCCCGCACCGCCACCGCAACAAGCTCATCGAATTCGGCCGCGTTCTGCGGCATCGCGATTCCGATGCTGGCGAGCTGCGTGGCGAGGCTCTCGCGCGCGGCGACGACACGGTGGCGCGCCTGCTCTGCCTCATCGACGCGCTTCGTGAGTTGTGTCACCTGGATTCCACCCGACTGGTTCAGCCGGGCCTGCGCGGCCTCGTGGACACCCTCTGCCTCGGTGCGCAAGCCGGCCGCTCGAGCCGTTGCGCCGGCAAGACGCACCACCTCGGCCCGTGTGGATTCGAGTGCCTCCGTCGCGAGTCGCACTCGTGCCGCCGCGACGTAACTGGGCACCGCCTGGGTGAGCTCGCGCGCCGATCGTGCTTCAGCATCCGCAGTCTCGTACACGGTCGCGATTTCATGCAGGCGGGCGAGCGCGTCGGACTGCTTGCGGAGATCGACGACGTGCTCATAGGCGTCGCGCAGTTCGGTGAATTGTGTGACGGCGTTATCGGCAAGGGTGAAGGTCTTCGGCCGCTCGAGCATGAAGTTGCGGAACAGGTCGTCAAGGCTGCCGAGGTTCTTGGCCGACTGAGTCTTGTGCAGAAGTACGAGAGCGTTCTCGTTCTGGATGTCGAGCAAGGTGCGGATGCGGGCGAAGTACTGACCGTTGGTGCCACCCGAGGTGACGAGAACGGGGCCGACTTCCGCCTTGAGTCGGCGCACGTCGAGCCCGCCCTGCACATAGGGTGCGAAGTCGCGCAGGCTCGCCGGGGTGCGCACGATCACGCACGCATCAGCGAGTTCGGATCGATCGTTGAGTGCACCCTTCATGTGGAAGAGGCGCACCAGGGTGACGGGCGCGTCGACCAGGTTCTCGTAGCGCAGCAGGATGCCCGACCAGGTGGGCCCACCACCGCGCAGGTATGCCGCGACGGCGCGATTCTCGTACTCCGAGACTTCGCGGCTCCACGCGCCGCGCACGTAGCTCACGAAATCGCGGTCGCTGTGCCGCTCGGCGGTGTCTTGCGCGGCAGCATTGAAGCGGATGCGACCGGGGGTGAGCACGGCGGCGATCGCGTCGAGAAGTGACGACTTGCCCGAGCCGGAGGCCCCCGTGAAGAGGTGCCCCTTGCGCGCGACATCGATTGCGTGATGCCCGTGGAATGTGCCCCAGTTCACCAGCTCGACGCGCGCGAGCCGCCACTGGCCGGCATGGTCGTCACGCGGGCTTTCGACCGCCGCGTCGAACAAAAGCGTCATTCTTCGTCCCTCTCGATGTCGTCGACGTCAACGGTGCCCACGAGGGCTGTCCGTTCGAACGCCGCCTGGAGGGCACGAGCTTGGTCAGCGTCGATCAGTAGCCGCACAACGGGCGAGATCTCGACACGTTCATCGCCTTGTCCCACCGAATGGGTCACCCGCAACGTGTTCTGCATGCGTCCCCACGACGCGTTGAGGTTGCGCGTGAAGCTGATCTCGTCTTTGTTCGCGGGGCGGTAGGCCTGCATCTGGGCGAAGACATCAGCCTTGTCGACGTACGGCCGCGCCTCTTGGCTGGCGAGCATCGCGCGCCGCAGCTCGAGCAGCATGAGGGTGTCTTCGAAGGTGAGCGAGGCCGTGCGTGCGGCTTTAGGGATGTCGTGTTCGTCGGAGCTGGCGTTGCGCACGAAGGCGAACTCGGATTCGCGGTCGACGACGAGCTCGAGGAACAGGTCGTTGAGTCGTGAGCGGATGCTGCTCTCGTCGGCGAGAAGCGTCTCCCAGTTCTGCTGCGATGCGGTGCGAGAGAGGTAGGGGCCTTTCACGAGTTCGAGGAGGGTGCGCCGCGACCGCGCCGGCAGTGTGCCGGTATCGCCCGTCCACAGCGGGGCGGTGAGGTCGTCGTCAGCCATCGATCTTCCCTACGAATCGGTGAACGGGTATCCGTGCGTGGCGATCGTCGCCGTCGAGGCTCGTCCAACCGATGGTCTCGTCGCCGTCGCTGGCCGTGCCGTAGTCTGCGGCGAGCGACAGCAAGCCCACAACACTCGCGACTCCCTGCGATGCGGGGAATCGCTCGAGCACCTGCCCGACGGTCACGGATCCGGGCTCGCCCTCTGCCCCGTGCTCGGCGAGTACCGCGTTGATGTGGTCGCTGAGTTCGTCGAAGTCGATCTCGGTCTTCCGGGCGATCGCTTTGAGTTCTGCGAGGCTCACCGGATCAGCTTGGTGGGTTTCGACAGCCGTGTGCGAGGTGTCGAAGTCGGCGGGGTTGTGCAGTCGGATCGCACCCAGGCTGATCATGCGCACCGCGCTGAGGTCGATGTCGACGCCGATGTGGCGGGTGGGCGGGATGATGTTGACGAGCTCCCGGCCGCGCCGCAGCGCCTCGAGCAGCACTCCGCGCAGCACGCGATCCTTCTGGTAGTCCTGCGACACCACGTAGCGCCGCAGACCTTGCGCGAACGACGTGACGACGCCGTGGATCTCGGCGCTGCGATCTTTGAGCGTCGCGAGCAGCTGCCGCAACAGACGCCGCTCGGCGAGGGTGAGGGATGCGGCCGCATCGCGATCGAGGATGTCGCGCACGTCTTCGTCGAACTCGGCACCCAGCACGGGGTCGAGCACGAGGTTGCTGAAGCCGCTGAAGCTCTGGCCGGCGGGGCTCTGCCCGATGATGTCGACGCCCCGGAAGATGTCTTCGAGCACGGCACGCTGCGATTCGTCGGATTCGATGATCTTGGCGCGCAGCGTCTGGTTGAGCTGCTCGAACTCGGCCATCACGCGAGCGAAGTCGTCGGGAAGGTTCGCCGCTTGCGCGATGACGTCACGGATGCGTTCGAGCGCGCGGGCATCCGACATGGTCTCGTCGTTTCCGGAGCGAATCGCCTCCATCGCGGCGTCGATCCGGTCACGCTCTTCCTGCAACCGCGCGAGCCGGCGTTCGGTGGCGGGATCGGTGTCGATCGCCACTTGCCGCAGCTGCCTCGACAGCGCCGCGAGTCGGGATTCGGTCATCGTCTGGGTGGGCGCGTCACGCGATTCGAGGAAGCGGATCGCGGCGAGGCCTTCGGATGACAGCTCGAGCGTCTCGCTTCGGGTCGCGGCGACCGCACGACGCACCAGGTAGCCAGCCTTCACCCAATCGGTGAGATATCCCTTGGCCGATAGCTGCAGGTCGAATCCGTGGGCGCGAAGCTCGTCGAGATCGGCGTCGACTTTCTCATACAGCTCAAAGGTGTCGACCTGTCGTGCCTCGCCGTCGAGATGCTCGGCGAGAACCGCCGCAACGACCGGTACGTGATCCCGGTCTTTGCGCAGCAGGTCCCAGGCAGCATCTGACGCGATCGCCTGCTTCAGGCGAAGTGCGCGCGTCAGCGTGGACATGGTCCGCTCAGGGTAGCGGTGGGGTACGACAATGGCTCACTTGCGCGCGGCGGACGTCGATGAGCGCACCATACGACACGAGTCCTGCGAGGATTCGATCAACCTGTACTGCGTCTGGCGTGCCGCACATACTCAACGGAAATCGCAGCGTCGGGTGCGCATCGGGCACGAGCTGCCAGAGCTGTCGATCGTGCGACAAATCGCCAACGACTGTTCCGCTCCGCGTCGTGCTGCCTCTGCGCGTCGGGCCTCTGGTGATCAAGGGCTCCGGCAAGGTTCGCAGACTCGTCAGTTCAGCTCTCGGCTGCGCTTTCGCCCGGAATCTTCACGTAGTGGACGCTGAACGCCGACGCAATGAGACGAAACTTCTGGTGACTCCGGCCGAAATCAAATGGGTTGTCACTCGGCCGCTGCCAGATGTCGAGCCCCTTGCCGAGGTCGATGCGCCAGCCATGATTGGTCTCGATGCGGCGATCGTGGATCGTGTCATCGAGCCGCACTCCGAGCCGTACTCCCACCGCATCGGACGCATCTTTGATCGACTTGAGCATCAGCAACTGGCGCTTCGTGTGCTCAACGTTGGGCTCCTCCGTGGTGACGAGCTCTACGTCGATTTCGTCAGCATCATCCTTGGCAGCAGCGAGGAGGCTAAGGAGGTCTGCAAGATTGCGACCTTGGTGCGGCGTTCGGATGTAGGGGTCCGTGATCGTGATCCTGGTTGCACCGCGCAGGTACGGCAGCAGGAGCGTCTCGTACGAAACGCCCCGCTGGCCGGCCGTGAAGTCTTGGTACTTCTCCGCCAAGGGTGACGGCCCAGCGGTCGCGTCTACCGAGATCAGCGGAGCGCCGGATGACGACGTAGCGAGCCCGTCCGCAGGGAGGTCCGTGTCGGCGGTCCCGTGCACACCGTTGCCACTCCCGGACGCGTCGCCCCAATAACGCTGATACAGCTGTGGGTACTGGCTCTCTTCGAGCGTGGTGACGTCGAACCACTCACCGGCTCGATTTGAATAGCGAAAGCGCACTACGGTGTCGCGCATTGTGGAGTCGATTCGCAGGATCGAGTCCTTGACGCGTTTACGGCCCTCGATCGCGAACTCCAGCAGAGCCCGAATCTCATCCGCCGTGGCGTCGCCGGTCGGGTGAACGAGTTTCATCAACCCGGAGAATGTCTTGCGGATGCTGTCCTGATCACGCGTCGAGATCGATGTATCGAGCGTGAAGTAGTCCTTGAACTTGTCGGAGAAGTCCTCCGAGCGCTTCGCGCGCAGGATTTCGGCGAGATAGTCGACGACGAATCCGAACCCAATCGAGAACATCTCCGAACGGATCGGCGCGACCTCCCAGCCCGGAATGTAGTGGTGGATGCGGTCGAGCCACGCAGGGTCGCGGTACGCGTCGGGCAGTTCGTCGAACAGGTCAGAGTTCTTGAGCATGTACGGCACGGTGTGGGTCGTGTTGCCGATGAACGCCATCGATGCCTCGGCCCCGTAGATGCTGGTGCCCCGCGAGAAGGATTTGTTCGCGAGGTAGTTCTTCATCACGTTGACAAGGTTCTGGTCGGCGCGCCGGTTGGCGGCGAACTCGTCGAACGCCACACAGTCCCAGTAGCCGACGAGGCCGATCCGACCATTGGCGTTGTTGACGAAGAGCTTGGCGACGCTGACCTCGCCGCCGGAGATGAGGATGCCGTTCGGCGAGAACTCGCTGAACGTGTGCGATTTGCCGGTGCCCTTCGGGCCGAGTTCGACCATGTTGTAGTTTCGCTCGACGAAGGGAACGAGGCGGGTCAGGGCGATGAGCTTGCCACGATCGTTGAACTGCTCCGGGTTGAGACCGATCGACTGCATGAGCAGGTCGATCCACTCGGCTGTCGTGAATTCTTTGCGCACCTCGTGGTAGCGGTCGACGTCGACCCCTGAGACCTGGATGGGTTTGAGGCTGCCGAGAATCCATGGCACGACACGCTGGTCGTCAGTGTGGAAGTACTCGATGTCGCAGATGCACCAGACGCCGCCGACGAGGAGCTTGGGGTTCTGTTTGACGGTGACGTCGTCGATGATGACGCCCTTGATCTGAAGGTTCTCGAACTCTGCCTCGTGGACGTCGTTCTTCTCGTTGAGCGTGACGGTGACCTTGTCGATCACGCGGTGGCGGCCCTTGCGCCGGATCTCCGACTTCACGAGCATGTGCTCGTTCCGGTTGACGTAGTGGGTTGCGAGGATCTTGCGCACGCTGTCGATCCCTGCCTGGATGGTCGCCTCGTCGTCCGACGCGGCGTACTGACCGAGCAGGTATTCCAACACGTACGAGGGCACGACCGCGTTTCCGCGGACTGCCTTTACGAGGTCCTTGCGCACGACTGCGCCAGCGAAGTGTTCGTTGATCTTGTTGTCGAGCGCGGACTTGGCCGGGGCGGTGGCGGTTGCCTCAGCAGCGAGGACGTCGATCCCTCCGAGTGCGTCTTCGAGGTTCGTCATTACTCTCCTAGAAATCGAAGTCCGTCGTGAACGAGCGCCTGAGGGTGTAGTTCCCCTTCGAGAACACCCTCCACTGCGACGTGTTCGGGATCGGGTCTTCGAGCCGCAGCTCGACGGGCCGGTTGTTGAACTGGTCGGCGTCCTCGGTCAGGTACAGCACAGCGCTCTGGTAGCGCTCACGCTGATCATCGGATGCGCTGTCGAATGTGAGGATGGGCTGGTCGGAAATCAGCGTCTCGCCGACGAATAGGCCGAGGCGAACCTGCCGCGGCTGAATCTTTTCGGTGACGCCCTCACGCTGAAGCAGCTTGACTGCGAGCTGACCGGTGGTGATCTTGTCCGTCTCAGGCATGAGATCCACGTTCACCGGGCGAACGTCGCTCTTGCGCTTCTTGTTGACCGTGATCACCGGGACGACAATCTCCTGGAGGGATGCGCCCCCGTGCACGTATCGGGTGCCGGCGCCAGGTTGCGGAATGCGGTGGATCGACTTGGGAATCTGGATGTCGACGTCTCCCGCGAGCCCGGCCTGAGCCGAGGTGAACGTCATGAAGGACGGGGACGGCTTCAGCGACCGGCCGAGAACGTAGCGGCGGTTGGTCTTGGTGACCGCCTCGCCCTGAGGCTTCTCCGAAAGGTAGTACGCCTGCTCAAGGGGGAGGTCCTGGTAGAGGAACCCGTGGTCAGCAGTGATGAGGATGTTCGTCGAGTTCGCGTTCGTCCACTTCTTCACCAGAAGCAGCAGCTCGCGGAGGGCCTCCTCGGCGGCGTCGAAGACGGTCCGCTCCGTCGGCGCCTTGTCGCCTGCGGCGTCGATTCGGTCGTGGTAGACGTAGAAGATCTGGTGCTTCGTGTACAGCTCACGAAGCTCGCTACTGGGCATAGCCAGCACCTCAGCGGCGGTGACGGCATGCCCCTTGACAGCCTGCAAAATCTTGTCGCGGTTTGCGGTGCCGTTCGTCGGCTTCCCGTCTGCTAGCACCGGCAGGCCCTGCGGGTCGAGCTCTAGGCGCGACTGGGGCAACAGCGCCGCCATGCCGAGCTGGGTAAAGCTCGGCAACGAGCCGAGCATCGCCGAGAGCGAGGCATCGAACCGGTCCTCGCTGCGGATCATAGATGCGAGTTCCTCGGCCACCTCGTACCGCATACCATCCGAGATGATCACGACCACCTTGGTACGGCCGTCCCTGACCACGGGCGCGACGTGACGGTCGAAGAACTTCGCCTGCGGCGCGAGCACCGCAGACTTCCATTCGCTCATCGGCTCGAGAGCCTGCTGCCAGAGCCCTCCGAAGTCGTACAGGTACTTGTTGGCGTATTGCTTATCGACCTCAGCTTTAAGCGCTTCGAGTGGTTTCTGGAATTCCGCCGTCTGGTGGGCGTAGGTGAACCAGCGGTAGTGCTGGTCGATGCGGAACCAATCGGACTGGTACTTCTCCAATCCGGAAGCCACCGACGCAATGGCGTGCGGCAGGCCCGCGATCGCCGCGAGCAGCTCTGAGGCGCTTTGGATGGCCTGGTAGAGCTTCGCGTACTTCGCCCTCCACAGGCTCTCCTGACGCTGCCGCACGATGTCGGTGACCTCACGCGGCGTCACTGACTGCGCAGAGACCGCCTCGGCAAGGTCCATGACGACCTTGCGGTCGATCTCCTCGAAGAGGGTGATCCTGGCGAGCTCGCGGTAGTCCCGATGCTCGATCTTGGATTTCACGTCGAGCGCCTCAGCCGCACGGGAGGCGAGCGTCGTCATCGTGTCCTGACTGCGCACGTCGTAGCGAAGGGCACTGAAGTCGTTGCGGATGTTGCGAAACTCGTCCGGAGTGGTCGACGCGAAGTCTTCGACGGCGCGGCTGAACATCCACAAGACGAAGTCGTCAATTGTCGGAGACACACTCCGGTATTTGTAGATGTTCTCGAGCCCATCCCAGAAGAACTGGTCGAGAT
Organism: Salinibacterium sp. ZJ70; assembly: GCF_011751865.2. Taxonomy (GTDB): domain Bacteria; phylum Actinomycetota; class Actinomycetes; order Actinomycetales; family Microbacteriaceae; genus Homoserinibacter. Next base: position 2,140,657 of record NZ_CP061770.1, read on the forward strand.
CGAAGGTGACGAGCTCGTTGAACTTGGAGCTCTTGCCGGCGGCGTTCTCGACCAAGAGTTCCCGGATAATGTCGGTCAGCTTGTTGCCCGATGCCTTCACGAGCACCTGGCACATCTTGGCGCGAAGCCGGACTGCGTCGTCTCTGTCATCCAGCAGCTTTTCCAGTGCCTGCTTGCGGCTGTTCGCGGCGAAGAACTTCTGGTGCTGCTCGATCACCGGTAGCAGAGCCGGATCGTTGAGGCCAAGCTCCCGTTGGAGCATGGAAGTCTTGTCGGCCGTGAAGACTCCGAATGCAAGCTCGAGGTCGAGCAGCCAGTTCGCCGTCCCGCGAGGGATGTCGCCGGAGCGGTAGACAACGTGCTTGCTGACGTGATCGGCGAGGATCGTGTTCTTCACGCCAAACTCGTTGCCGTCGACACGGATGACCTTCACGGGCCCGAGATCTAGCGCATCCAGCTCCGCGCTGTATCCTCCAGCGGAGTCGTGCCAGAACACTACCCGTTGGGAGGCGAGTCGAGTCCGGAGCGCATCTTGGACTGAGGTCAGATCAGTCACTCGCCGCCTCCAGTCCGGGGATATTCTTGAGCGCGGCACCGAATTTCGGGTAGTTCACCTTCACGCCGTCATCGAGATCGATGACGACATTCTCAGACGCCTTCGGGAATAGCGTGTCGTGCTCGTACTCGTTCAGTTCGACGAGAATCTTGCGGAGTCGGTCTGCTTCCTTCGCGTTCCCAACGCGCTCGGCCTGCTGGAGCGCGGACTCCAGCTTGGTCACGTACTCACGCAGGTAGGTCAGCACCGTCGAGACCGTCGACGGCGTGTAACGGTGCATGTAGATCAGGGCGTTGAATGAGCCATTAGGACTGGAGAACAGCCAGTAGATCGGGCGCTTCTTGTATCGCTGGACGTGGTCCTTGAAGAAGGACTTCACGAAGTAGTCGCGCAGGCTCTTCACACCGAGCGATTTGGTGACGAACTGCAAGTTTTCCTCGAAGTACTGCTCGCCGAACGCGGCCCGAAGGAACTGGCGAAAGCGATCGACGATGTCATCCTCGAACCAGTCACCGTCCACGATCGGGATGACGTTGTCGCTGTCCGGCATGAACGTAGGGTTGGGGATCTCCGCGAGATAGTCCTGCAAGGTTGAAGCCCGGTCGGCGAGGATCAGACCGGGGGCGTCAAGACTGAAGCGCCCGAACAAGCACCCGACCGAGTACGAGACGAAGTCGCGAATCAAGTCGGCAGTAGCAAGCGACCGGTATTCACCGGTGGACCGCCCCGGGCCGTAACGAAAGCTGGGGTTAGCAAGCAACGAGTGCTCATTCCATGGGATCTCCTCTGGTTCAGGCAATCCGGCGGCCTTCGTGACTTCCCTCTCGATCTCATTCTCACAGCGGGCCAGCTCTTCGGTCATCGCAGCGCTCTCGGCGTGAACGTGAGCGACTGAGTCGACCAGTCGCTCATGCCGCCCATCCGCCAGAAGGGCGGACCGCGCAAAGTCCAGCGACACCTCTTCGCGATCCCAATCGAGCTTGCTCAACTCTCGACAGGTCTTGCCCGCTCCCGAACTCACCTCTACGAACGGGAAATCAAGCAGCGCAGCTGGCCGCAGGTTTAGCGTCGGGTTCAGCTCCTTCACGAGTGACGTCACAGTTCGAGAGTTCAGATAGGCCGAAATGCTGTCGAGGGGCGTACCGCGGGAAACGACAAAGCAACTCGCATCGTTGTGAACGACTCGTGCATCGCTGTATCGGAAGGAAGGGATCCGTGTACCGATCTTGGTCCACGAGAGGTTCTCCCGGAAATACAGGGAGGCGTTACGGATAACTGCCCCCGGGCTGTGCTGCTTAATCAGTCCACCGTTGCTCCGCCAATCCATCACACTGAGAGTAGGGTCGTACCACCTACGAAACTCGCCGCCCTTCGTCGACGGCGTCCACTTGGCGCGGTCCATGCCCTCCTTCCCGGCAAGGTTCAGCGCGCTTCGGGAAATTTCGAACCAGTAACGGACGAACCGGCCATTGGCACCTGTCTGCGAACCAACGCCAGCTTCGAGGAAATTGCGAATGGGCGGACCGGCCAAGAAGTCCGAGATCGAGGCCTCCGCGAAGTATGCGAGAAGCGCGCCGCGCAGGGCGAGGAAATCGTCCGAAGACCGTTCGAAGCGTCGCGGGTCACCCGGATCGTGTGCGGCGGAGTGAAATGCAAGTTTCCGGTCTCCTTCGCCGAGAAGGCGCAGGTACGTCCCGCGCGCAGGTACAGCCGCGTGGCGGAAGACCGTCGCGACAACTGCGACTACCTCGCCGCCGAAGGAGTCGAACACACCGGTACCCAGGTGGCAGAGCGTCGCGATGGCCCTGGTCTCAAGGAGGCGCCGTCGAAGGTTCTCGAATGATGAGAGGTACATCCAACTCTGCATCGTCACGAGGGCGCTAATTCCCCCGCGAGCCACCAGCGAGCCGGCTCGCGAGATGAAGCAGGCATCCAGACCCCAGGCCGAGTCGGCGTAGCGGGAATCTACGAAATTCGTCAGCAGATCCGCCATGTTTCCCCGACCCATGTAGGGCGGGTTCGCAACGAGTACCGAGTACTGCTGCAGAAGGAACTCTGCCTGGCGGATCGCCCGCTGAGCCCGGTGGAGTGCGTCAGCGCGGAGGATGTCGCCGTCATCGTCGAGCGTCGCGAGGTGCTCGGCGAGCCGAATAGCCAGGGCAGAGTCAGGCTGAATGAGGGAGCCGAACGTGTCAGCCTCAGCGAACTGATTCCAGAATGCCTCCTCCGCCTGGCTGTCGCCGTCCATCGTCACGAGGAAGCCCAGCTCGTCGGCGCTAAAGGAGATCGGGTCAAGCACGCAGATATTCGGCTCGACCGGGTGCTTGAGGAAGAGTTTGCGCCTGGCCGCGGCCTTCATCGTCAGCGCGAAAGCCGCGAGGGCACCCGCTCGCGGATCGATCTCGGTGCCGAAGAGGTTGTTCTTGAGAATCATCTCCGGAATCTGCGACGGCGCGTACCCCTCCTCTACATAAATTGCGTAGAGGAGGTCGAAGGCGTAGGTGAGCATGTGCCCCGAACCGCACGCGGGGTCCATAACCTTGAGTTCCTCGGGTTTGCCCACTGTGAGGAATTCGGTTTCCTCGTCAACCGGGGCGATGTAGTAGTCCATCTGGTCGACAAGGCGCGACTCGGGATGGTTGAGCATCCACAGGCGGCCAACGGAATTCTCCACGAGGTATCGGACGATCCAGTGCGGAGTGAAGAGCTGGGTGGCGGCAGGGATCTCGTCGGCGCCGGCCTTCTTGTTCTTCTTGAAACCAGCGAAGACTTCGTCTTTTCGCTCGGAGATGTAGAACTGGTAGAGCCAGCCGATGACCTCGACATCCCGACACACCTCTTCGGTGAGCACCTCAACGGAACGGTTCAGGACGGAGCCCTCGGCGAGCAGGTTGGCGGGGATAAGCAACTCGGTGTAGTCGCCCTCGCGCTCGAACATGAAGGGCATGGTCCGGTTCCAATAGCGGCAGTAGTCCGCGAGGAGGAGGACGTATGCCTCGGCTTGGGCGTCGATGCCGGGGCGGGGCTGCCGAGTGCCGTTGAGGAGCCCGGTGATGGTTGCAACACTTGCACCCTTGACCACGTCACCGTCGATCTGGCCGCGCTTGGCGGCGGCCAACACCTCAGGCTGGCCGACCTGATCGGTCGCGGGCGAGACGATACCAGTGCCGGTGTAGCCGTTGGCATCCATGAACCGCAGGGCGATGATGCGGTTGAACCAGGTGTAGGCGACCTTGTCTGCCACATGCGCCCGGCCCTTGTCGCCGCCACCCCCGGTAGAGATCGCGCGTTCCAGCGCGCTCACGGATCCCGGCTGTTCGACGCGCTCGGGTGACCCTGGTGCGAGCACAGCGGTGATGCGCGCGCCCACCTCCCGAATGAGCTCGACTCGCGCTGACGTGGCGAAAGACTTGAGCGATGCGGTGTCCATCAGAGCGTGATTCGCTTTCCGTCGTTGAGGGTCGCGACGAGCGCGGCGCGGTACTTGGTGAGGTAGCTATCGACGTCGGCCTCGGATTCCAGGACACCCGAGACGCCGGGCACGCTGATCGATTTGACTGACACCATCGGCTTCGGCGGCGGAGCGTCGTCATCCCCGCCCTGCTGCGCCTCGACGAGTCGGCTCAGCAGGGCCGGATAGTCGTCCTGCTCGAACGTCACGCCGGCCTGGAGGATGAGCGCGGCCTGCGTCTCGCCACTGAGACGCGCAAGGATGCCGTCGATCCGCTGTATCACGCTCTCCTGTGCGGCGGGCGTGGCGTTGGCGTAGTAGGTGCTGCCGAGGATCTCGGCCCGGCGCCCCTCGATCGCCGCGGCCACATCCGAACGCTTGACGGCGATGATGTCGTTGATCTGCCCTCGCAAGGTGTCAGCTGCGGCCTTGAGCTGGTTCATCTTGTTGCCACGGAAAGCGCTGGCATCCGCGAGCAGGGCTCTCACCATTTCGGCGCTTCCCGTAGGGAGGTAGCCGAGATTTCCGGCGTTGGCACTCAGGAGGGCCTGGGCCTCGTCGAAGATCGTGGCCTGCTGACCGTTGAGGAACGACTTGATGGGGTCGATCAGGTCTTCCTTGGCTTCAAGCAGCTCGTCGGCCGTGTCGAAGTCGGTGAGGTACCAGTCGGCCTGCTTGCCAACGACCTTGTCGAGCAGAGCGACGACGCCGGCGAGCTGGCTTACGAAGGGGTACCGGCTACTGCTGACGAGCGCATTGAGTTCGTCGCGCCTGGCGGTCAGCTTGTCCTTGCCGAATCGGGCGAGTTCAGTGGGGTCGCTCGGTACGGCACCTTCGTCGAAGAAGTCGGTGCAGAACTTCTTGAACGCGGCGACCTTCGCGTGGTCGTATGCCTTTTTGGGTGCGACGACGACATACGGATGCTTGCCGGTGTTTCGGATGAGGCTCGCGGCTTCGGTCCGGGCGACCATGTTGGAGTCGACGCTCAGTGCCACTTTGCCGTTGCCGACCAGCCATCCCAACACGACTTCGATGGAGCCGAGGTCCCACCCGTAGGGTTTGGTCTCGAAGTGATCGGTGACCTTCTTGATCGTCACCTGTTCGCCGAGGCCCGTCTGGCTGATGACCCAGGACTCCATCTCCGCACCCGGCGAGTTGAGCGCGCTGAGCGCCGCCGCGTCGAACAGCCCCGTCTCGTTTTGGACCGCGCCAGCTACTTGCTGCTCGGGGTAGACCTTGCCGCCGAGTAACCCGAGGTTCGTGTAAGTCCGGCTGACGAGCTCCTGGAATCCGTCTGACACGCGAGTCGCGGCATCCTGGGAGCTGGAGGGAATCTCGGCGGCGTTGATGATCAACTGCGCCTTGCCGACAGCCTGGCGGAGGCGCTCGATGAGCTCCTTCTCGCGGTCGGCGTTCAGTACCTGCTTCGACTGGAGGACCGCCTGCATGGAAGGCGTCGCCCCAGAGTTGGTTCGCTGTTTGGTGTATTTCTCTGTCTTGAGCAGCAGACGCAGATCTGCGAGCAGCCGCTTGTCACGACCGAGGAACACTCGCAGCTCGTCCCGACCCATGCTCTGGGCCGCGATTTCGGAGTCGCTGTAGCTTGTCTCGGGCGTGATGAAGTGAATGGTCAGCTCACGCTGATTTCCGTGGGGCACGTCGTCGAGCTTGTAGCCGAACGAGAAGTCCTGGCCGTTCTTCGCGTACTTGAGCTTGTTGGTCTTGAGGATGTCGGTCGAGAGGTACTTGAAGAGCTTGCTGGAGACCTCCGAGGAGTCGACGTCGACAGCCTTGATCTCCTTCTCAATCTCCTGCTCCTCGTTGGTGAGGTACTCGTAAACGTTCCCATTGCGCTGGACATACGACTGCGCCTCCAGCAGGTTGAGTGCCTCCTGCACCTGCTTGCCCAGCCCGGTGAGGTCGAGCCCGAAGCGGTCGTAGACCAGCACGGTGAGGTTGCGGGGCGTGGCCTTGAACGTATCGACGTACTTGACCAGGAAGAGCGCCTTGAGCAGCCTGTTAGCGAGGATCGTCACCTCAGAGCCGGGGTCGGGCAGATGCTTCTCAGCCTGGAGGATGGCGCTCTGAGCGGCCGACTTCAGCGCGGCACTGATGCCAGCGAACATCTGGTCGAAGGTCGCGAGATAGCCCACCTGCTCGGTGCCGATGCGCTTGGCTACCTCCTGGACCACGCCGAGCATTGAGCGCTCACCGACTGAACTGTTCTTACCCTCGAACATGTTGTGGTCGGACAGACCCTCGATTGCCGCCTGGAACATCGGGATCTGGTAGGTGACGAACGGGTACGTGCTGATGAACCGTCCACCATCGACGTAGTTGCGGTAGGTCTTCGCTCCATCGACGAAGTCGAAGATCGTCTTGAAATTTGCAGCTTCCTTGGCATGGATCGCCATGAGCTCAGCAGCACCCGCGTCGTTCTTCTCGAGCAGACGCTTACTGATGACCTCTTCGACGTCCTGACTGGTGAGCTTCACCTTGGCACTGAACCGGGCCTGGATCTTGGAGAAGTCGTTGCCCTGCTGCTTGGTGCGGTCGCCGATGACCTTGTCCATGTCCTCCTGTGAGGTGACGAAGACCCACGACTGGCCCTTGCACTTTGTGTTCAAGGACTCGGCGATCGTCTGAAGGTTCAGCATGAGCTTGACGTCGTCCGCAATGAACTGGCCGACCTCGTCAACGAAGAAGTTGAGCCGGAAGCCTGGTTCTTGCGTGTCGATCCAGGCTTTGACCGAGGTGGCGAAGTCCTCGATCGAAACGGCGTAGGACTTCTGATACTGCGCGATAATCCCCGGATTCGCCTCGCCGTTGACCTCGGCGAACGCCTTGTCGATGTTGTGGCCTTCGAGGGCCGTCTGCTCACGCCCCTGCGACCAGTCGATTCCGGCATACTTGGCGAACGCTGCCTTGAACGACTCGTACTGGCCGCGCTTGTCCAGATCTTCCTCGAACCGGGCGACGGCGCCGTCGTTGCCGAAGTAGCCGCGACTCTCATCGAAAACTTTGACGAAGACCTTGAGCAGTGCGTCCGTTTGATCCTTGGCGATCAGAGTCGCCTTCTGATCGATGTTGAATAGCAGGCTTTTCGCGGGGATGGCCGCTGCCTTCTTAAGTGAAGCGATGAGCATCGCGTCATCGGTCTTGGTCAGGAAGCTTTCGCTCACCTTTCCGCGGGGGTACGACTGGCCTTCGACGTCGCCAAGCAGGTGCGCGAGCATCTTGAGCAGGTGGGACTTGCCGGAGCCGAAGAATCCGGAGATCCATACGCCGTTGGCGTTCGTGTAGTTGGTGTACTCCTCCAGCAGCGGCGCGACGCCCTTCGCGGCGTCATTGGTGAAGACGTATTCCTCGACCTCGATGGCCAAGTGATCGGCGTCGTCAGCTTTGACGACGCCTTCGATCGAGCGAGTGACGTCTTTGAGGAAGATCTCGTTGAGTTTCATCGGGTCATGCTTCCTGGTCGAGGATGCGCTTGGCGCGGTAGAAGGAGTCGTCTTTCAGCTGGCCGAACAATACGAGTGCCGATCCTTGCGTGGCCGATACCTCGTAACGTCCGGGGAAGAACATCAGCATCGGTTTGTCCGAGACGACGGTCTGCAGATTGTTGAGCACCGTGTGCGAGCGCACGAACGGAAAGACCTCGCCGATGCCTGTCAGGAAGAGAATCTGGAAGGACTCTCCGGCGATCCGCTCCTTGATCGCCGGGGCGAGGTGCATCTGCGGGTCGAGCATGTTCTGGAGCATCTTGAGGAAGTCGGGCTTATCCATCGTCGACTCCGCCGCCAGAACGCGCTCCCACACGTTACGCGCCTTGAGCAGCTCGACGCACAGGTCGTAGAGATTGATCTCGAAGACCTTGATACCCCGTTCGGTGTCGAGCTTCGTCGTGATGCGTTTCTTGGCACGGGCGACGTCGAGCGCCCATGCAGGGTCGTAGTCGTAGATGAAGTGCGCGACTTCATTGCCGAGCCCCTCCATCCTCAGGAATCGCTCACTGCTCAGCACTCTGAACAGGTGTTCCTCGTGCTGGGCCAGCGTTGGCTTCGAGTGCAGGGACATCAGGACTCCCTCGTTGGGAAGAAACGGACCTCGCTCGGGGTGCTAGCGGCGAGAGAAGCGGTTATGCGAGCGGACAACAGCACGGGTTCGATTGCACCGTCCGGGGTCAACAAACCTGCCTCGACCATCATCCGGAAAAGTACCTGCCGGAGCTTCTTGTAGGTGGCAGATGAAACGGCGTCCAGCTCCTCGTGCCACATTGCCTTCGTTCGGTAGAACGAGTCGTAATCGTCGTGCGAGACAGTGCCCGCCAGAGTGAGGAAGCGCTCGCGGAGCACCTCCTCTGCGAACTCACCGATGAGGTCATACTGGCGGCAAGCCGCAACCCACATAAGGTGCCCCCGCTCCGAGGCTGTCGCGTCGCTGAGCATCTCAATTTCTCGATCCGCGAGCGCGGACATCCGCCTGACCGTCTCCCGAACAAGGCGAACCCCAGTGGTGCGAGTTCGGCCCTGGAGAAGATTCTGGTCGACGGCTATGTCTCGCACCTTCTTCCAGTCACGATGCTCGGCGTACACGGGCGCCAAGAAGAGCGCCTGTCTCTCCAGCAGGCCACCGGTCGTAAACGACAGCGCGTAGCGCGACGTTGCGGCCGAGTTACTGCTCACTGGGCACCTTTCAGGAAAACGGCAAGTTCATCAGGATATGCCGCCCTGCCGACATTCGTAGTCGGCTGGTCCGGTGACGTCCATCGTCACGACGAGTTCGGTCGAGGACACGGGACAGAGAGAGCCTATCGGCGGTGCGGCCCAAGTCCCCTTCACCGCGTCGCAGGGGCGAGGGCACAGCGCGGTGGGGCAAGCTCGTGATGGCGCTAGCCCGGATCTCTCAGGCGTCCGCACTCCAACTATTGGTCGCCGCCTTCGTCGATCAGCCACGCGCGCCGCAGAGGAATCGCATCGGTGATGCTCGCGGGCATCACGTCGTAGTGCTTGAGCAGGCGGTCGACAAGATCTTCCGCATCCCACACGGCTACCTTCAACCGTTGGGCGTCCACCTTCTGCTGGGCCTGAGGGGTGAGACCGCCCATCACGACGAGGAGTCCATGGTCAGCGCCGTGCTGGCTGACCACACCACCGAGCTGATCCAACACCTCGGAGCCCACGCGGCTGGCCTGGGATTTGACCTGCACGATGATCGTCGGGGCCGAGATTCCGAGTACGCCCGACCCGGCGATGATGTCGATCCCGCCGTCCGCACCCTTCGGGGGCACCTTGCACGTCATCCCCTCAGCCCGCAGGATCTCGGCCACCAGATCCTGCAGGTCGTATCCGGCGAAGCGCTCACGGATACGACTGAGAATGCGGTCCCGCGAGTACCGGATGATGTCCTGGCCGTCGCTCGCCATCGCCTCGTCGGAGTCGACCACGTCGTCGCTCGCCTTCGGCAGCACGAGGTCCACTCCGGCCCGCGCACCAGGGTCCGTCTCAGCGCCGGCGAGGATGCGCCCGAACCGGTACGCGGCATCGTTGCGGCTGATCTGAACGACGGTGCTGAAGGCACCCAGGGAATAGAGCAGGTCCTTATTGATTGCAGTACGAGGAACATCGCGACGCTTCCAGTCCACCTTGCGCACGTGATTGAGCACACCAGGACCCGACTGGTATTCGTACTCGCCCGTCACCACACCGAACGCCAACTGGCCGTGCTGTTTGATCGGCAGCACCACGATGTCGCCCACCGCGATCCGGTTGGCGAATGCGTTCAGCTGCGCAGCATGGTTCGCGTTCGTCTTGTCACCGGCTTCAGGCCGTGACTGAGCCATCAGGACCTTCATCGCTGGGAGGTCCGACGCGACGCGCAGGTCGCCTACCTCAGCAAAATCGACGCCGCAGTATCCCTCGTCCAACATCCACCGGTCGAATGACCAGTTCTTCGACCCACGGACAAGCCAGACACGAGGCTCTGCAGCATTGCTCATGAGTCATATAGTGCCCGCTTGCTCCGTTCTGAGCGAAGCCGGTGCCCCAAATAAACGCGAAAACCCCCGCCGTAGCGGGGGTTTTTCACTGCTGGGGTACCTGGACTCGAACCAAGAACAACGGAACCAGAAACCGCCGTGTTGCCAATTACACCATACCCCAATGGTGCTGACCGAGATCGGCACCGAGAGTCAATGTTACCCCACTCCGGAGGGGGTTCGTGACACTCCTAGAGCGTGGCGCGGAAGCGCTCGATGCGGGCGAGCGTCGAGTCCTTGCCGAGGATCTCCATCGACTCGAAGAGCGGCGGGCTGATGCGGCGACCCGAGACGGCGGTGCGCAGGGCACCGAAGGCGAGGCGGGGCTTGAGGCCCATACCGCCCTCCTCCTCGGGGGCGAGAAGGGCCGCACGCAGCGCCTCCTCGATCTCCGCGCGACCGAAGGTGTCGAGAGCACCGAGCGCGGCAGCCGAGGCGTCGAGCACGGCGATCGCCTCGTCCACATTCTTCGGCAGCGCGTCGGCGGCGAACTCGAGCTCGTCATCCGCGGTGAACAGGAACGCGAGCATGTCGCGCGCCTCGCTCAGCACCGTCATGCGCTCCTGCACGAGCGGCGCCGCCTCGGCGAGGATCGCCGCCTCGGCGTCCGTCGGCGGGTTCGACACATACCCGTCGAGGTACGGCACGATGCGCGCCGCGAATTCGTCGGCCGCGAGCATGCGGATGTGGTCGCCGTTGATCGAGTCGGCCTTCTTCTGGTCGAAGCGGGCCGGGTTGGGGTTCACGTCGCGGATGTCGAACGCCTCCACGAACTCACGGGTCGTGAACACGTCGCGGTCGGCCGCGATCGACCATCCGAGCAGCGCCAGATAGTTGAGCAGGCCCTCGGGGATGTAGCCGCGCTCGCGGTGGTGGAACAGGTTCGACTCGGGATCGCGCTTCGACAGCTTCTTCGCACCCTCGCCGTAGACGAGCGGCATGTGCGCGAACTGCGGGATGAAGTCGGTGACACCCGCCTCGATGAGCGCCAGGTACAGCGCGATCTGGCGCGGCGTCGACGACAGGATGTCCTCGCCGCGGAACACGTGCGTGATGCCCATGAGCGCGTCATCCACCGGGTTCACGAACGTGTACAGCGGCGCACCGTTCGGGCGCACCACGACGAAGTCGGTGAACGACCCGGCAGGGAAGGTGATCTCGCCGCGGATGAGATCGTGGAACGTGAGGTCGGAATCCGGCACACGCAGACGCAGGCTCGGCGCTCGCCCTTCGGCGCGGAACGCCTCACGCTCGGCCTCGGTGAGGTCGCGCTCGAAGTTGTCGTAGCCCTGGCGCGGGTCGCGGCCGTTCGCGACGTTCCGCGCCTCCATCTCCTCCGGAGTCACGAACGACTCGTAGAGGTGCCCGGATGCCTTCAGCTTCTCGATCAGGTCGAGGTAGATCTGGGTGCGCTGCGACTGGCGGTACGGCCCGTGAGGTCCGCCCTTCTCGACACCCTCATCCCAGTCGATGCCGAGCCAGGTGAGCGCCTCGATGAGCTGCTGGTAGCTCTCCTCCGAGTCGCGTGCGGCGTCCGTGTCTTCGATGCGGAACACGAGCTTGCCGCCCGTGTGACGGGCGTACGCCCAGTTGAAGAGTGCGGTGCGCACCATGCCCACGTGGGGGGTGCCGGTAGGAGACGGGCAGAACCGCACGCGAACGTCGGCGCCGGTGGCCTGAGAGAAGGGAAGCGACATTGTGCCCCGATTCTATCGGCGTCGGATGCACGCCGGATGGGCGCGGCGTTCGCGACGGGCGGCGCCGCTATTCGCGCTTCCCGCGGGCCGCGAGGCGCTTCTGCACCATCTGCGCCGCCACCAGCAGCAGGAACACCCCGAACACGATCGAGCCGGCCCGCGCATCGATGACATTCGCCACCCACGCCCCGAGCACCGACGTGACCGCGCCCGCGACGCCCACGATGAGACCGGATCGGATGTCCGTGTGACCCCGGCGATGGTTCTGCACCGAGGTGATGATGGCCGACGGCACGATCGCCACCAGGGACGCGCCCTTGGCGACCAGATCGCTGAGCCCCCAGCCCACCTGCAGCGCCGGCACGATGATGATGCCCCCGCCGACGCCCACGAGCCCCGACACGATGCCGGCGGCCAGCCCGAACAGGCCGAACAGCAGGATCTCGACGGCGCCGACCGTCACCTGGGCGCCCCTGGCCGGCTCGTCGAGCAGCAGCTGAATCGCCACCACGACGAGCACCACGATGAACGCCCACGCGATCGCCTTCGTGGGCAGGCGAGCCAGCAGCCAGCTGCCGATCGCACCGCCGATGATCATGCCCACGGCGATCGGCAGAGCCACCTCCCACGCGACGTTGCCCGCGACCAGGTAGGACACCATCGCCGTGATCGCGATCGGCACGATCGCCACGAGCGACGTTCCGGTGGCGCGCTTGTGCTCGAAGTGCGCGAGCAGGACGAGCCCCGGCACGATGAGCACCCCCCCGCCCACCCCGAACAGTCCCGATGCGAAGCCCGCGAGGATTCCGATGCCGATGAGCGCCGCGTACGGTGCGCGAGTATCCGTCACCCGACCATCCTGGCGCACACCCGAGCCGCCGCTGCGCGACTCACACGAACACCAGAGCCACGGATGCCGTGAGCGCGAGCGCCACACCCACCCACTGCACGAGCCTCAGCCGCTCGTGCAGCACGACGAGCGCGAGCAGCACGGTGCCGAGAGGGTAGAGGGCGCTCAGCACCCCCATGATCGCAAGCTGCCCCTGGTGCAGCCCCCACACGAGCACGGCGTTCGCGATCGCCAGCAGCACGCCCGAGTACGCCGCGAGCCGAAGGCCCCCGCGGTCGGCCGAGCGCACCGGGAACGCGGTCCCGCGCCGCATCCGGATGCCGACCACGATGAGCGCGAACATCGCCGCCCCCACCACGAGGTCGACGAGCAACGGCGCGAGCTCCGACTCCGGCGGGGTCAGCTCCATGACCACGTTGTAGCCGCCGAACCCGAGCCCCGACAGCAGCGCGAGCACCAGTGCACGCACGCCGAGCCGCCCGCCGGATTGCTCCTCCGTCACGCCCAGCAGAACCGCCGCGACGATGAGCGCGGCGAGCGCGAGGTACCCGAGCGCCGTGAAGCGCTCGCCCTGCAGGATGCCGCCCACCGCGGGCACGAGCGCCGCAACAGCGGCGACGGTCGGCGAGATGACGCTCATCGGGCCGATCGCGAGAGCGGCGAAGAAGCCCCAGATCGCCGCGGCGCCCACGATGCCCGCGAGAACCCCCAGCACGACCGCCTCCGTCGACCACACCGAACCGACGAGCGGTGTCGCGATCGCGATCGGCACCGTCGCCACGACGAAGCTCACCAGACTCACCAGGATCGCCGGGATGCGGCGCGCCGCGAGCCCGCCGAGAAAGTCCGAGACCCCGTAGACGATCGCGCTCACCAGCCCCGCGACGACGATCATCGACCCATCCAACTCCTCACACGCCGCCCGCGCGAGGGGGGACATTGGTCCCTGTTCGCGCACCGTTCCTGCGCGCATGCTGAGGGCATCCGACCCGCCAGCTGGGAGGCGAACATGACCGACGAAGAGAACGTCATCGAAGTGCTCGACGAACGCGACTGCTGGGAGCTGCTGGAGCTGACCCCGCTGGGTCGCATCGCGCTCGCCCCGGCAGGCGTGCTGGATGTGTTCCCCGTGAACTACGTCGTGCACGAGGGCGCCATCTACTTCCGCACCGCCCCCGGAACGAAGCTCGTCGAGCTGACCGTCAACCCGCACGTCGCCCTCGAGATCGACGGATGGGATGACGCCGAGGCGTTCAGCGTCGTCGTGAAGGGCGAGGCCGAGCGCCTCGAACACGGTGTCGAGATCGACGCCGCCGAGGAGCTGCCGTTGCACCCCTGGATCCCGACGCTCAAGTATCGGTGGGTGCGCATCCGCCCCACGTCGATCTCGGGCCGCCGCTTCCGTCGCGCACCCGAGCCCGACCGCTTCTGAGCGCCTCGGGAACCTCGGGTTAGACCAGCTCGTCGACCGGCTGGAATGCCGGCGGGTAGACGGCGATGCGCGGGGGGCGCATCTCACCCGCCGCGAACAGCTCGCGCACCTGGTCGCGCACCCGCTCGTTCGCGACCGTGATGATGGCGATGTCCGAGAGCTCGACGAGGCCGGGCACGAGCAGCTCGGCGTCGCGGAATTCGGGGTCGGACGCGTGCAGACGACGCAGCGCATTCGTGCCGTCTTCGAGTCCGGATGCGAAGCGCGTGTCGACGGCGGCGGCGTCGCGATCGGCGAACACGACATCCTCACCGAGAGCATCAACCGGCACCGCGAGGATCACGAAGTCGATCGCGCGCAGTGCGCGCGCCGCCGGCGACCAGTGGGCGCCGCGGGCGCCGCTGCGCAGCTCCTGCCAGCGGGTCGAATCCTGGGCGATCGAGAAGGCGACGAACTCGGAGAGAGCGCGCCCGTCCGGAACCGTCGCGGTCGAACGCAGCTCGCGCGCCGTCGGCGAGAGCACATCGATCGCGGGCACCGCCCCAGCGAGCAGCGCGCCCACCTCGAGGGACGCCCCGAGGGTGCGCAGGTGGGTGGGGCGGAAGACGCGACGGCCAGACAGACGCAGCGACGACGGGGCTCCGCTCACCGCGCTCCGGGAGGTCGACGTACTGGACGTGGAAGCGGGTGCGGTGCGCATCGGGCGTGTCCCCGCCGGACGGGACGCCCGCGCCGGGCGAACCGGCTCCGGGGCTACCCGGGGGTAGCAGCTGTCGCAGAGACCTTCATCGAACCCGTGGATACATTCCGACACCCGTTGAGCCTATGTCCCGCTGCTGGATGAAAGCCCGGCACGATCCCTCAGGTCCGTGCCCGGACGCGGAGGACCGCCGGTCGAGTGGGGGGTGAGTTCTCCCGACCGGCGGCCAGCTCAAGCGCTGTCAGTGCGCGTTCAGCTCTTGCCTCCTCCGTGCTTGCCGCCGTGACCAGCGTGACCGTGGTGCCCGTGCCCGCCGTGCGGACCCTTCATGCCATGGCCGTCCCAGTGGTGACCGCCCTTGGGGCCCTTCGGTCCCTTGTGCCCGTGCCACTGCTTCGTCGTCACCTGGCCGACGGTGTGCACGGCGTGCGCCGCGGCGTCCGCCATCTGCTCGAGCACGACGAGGTCGATGTTCGAGATGTCGTCGCACGCCTGGTGGTAGCAGGGGTCGAAGGCCTCACCGGCGGTGCCGCCGAAGATCGCCGCCTGCTCCTCGGACTTGATGTCCTCGGCTCCCGTGAAGAGGCCGCCCGCAGGGATGCCCGCCTCGATGAACGCGAAGTAGTCGCTGCGACCGTCGAACGCCGTCGGCTCGGTCGCGAGACCCTGCGAGGTGAAGTAGTCGGTGAACAGCTTCTCGATCTCGGCCGAACCCTCCGGGCCCGCATCGCCGAACGCATCCCCGTCGCCGTCGTACACGAAGCGCACCGCGTTGGGCGAGCCGATCATGTCGAAGTTGAGGTTGAGCGCGGTGTTCGCCGCCTGCTCCTCCGTGAGCTGGGAGACGTAGTAGTTCGAGCCCTGCAGGCCGTCCTCCTCGCCCGACCACCATGCGAAGCGCAGCTGGTTCTTGGGCGTCGACTTGGTCTCGGCCAGCTTCACCGCCACCTCGAGGATGCCAGCGGATCCGGAGCCGTTGTCGTTGATGCCGGGGCCCTCGTGCACGCCGTCGAGGTGTGCGCCGATGACCGCCTGCTTCGTGGGGTCGCCCTTCTTGCTCGTCGCGATCACGTTGAACGTCTCGACCGTGGAGGTGCTGGTCTCGAAGATGATCGACGCGGTCGACTCTGCGGCGAGCGCGAAGCCCTCACCCACGGCGAAGCTCGCACCGACCACGGGGATCGTGTAGTCCGCCGCACCGAGGGTTCCGATGAGCACCCCGAATCGGTCGTCAGCCGGGTCGTCGTTGCCCTGGTTGAAGATGATCACGCCCGCCGCGCCCGCAGCCTGCGCGTTCGTGGCCTTCACCGCGAAGTTGCACGATCCGCGCTGGACGAGGGCGATGCTGCCCGCCGGGAAGTCGGCGAAGTCCTCCGCCTCACATCCGGAGGTGTTGGCGCGGTCGCCTTCCAGGTTCACATCCACCGGTGTGACGACGGCACCCTCGACAGCACCCTCACCCGAGTACTCCATCGGGTAGAAGTCCTCTTCGATCACGAAGTCCACGGGATCCGGGGTCAGCTTCACGAACTCCGCACGCTCGACGGTGACGAGGTCGTAGCTGAACGGCTGGCGCTCGACGTTGTAGGCGCCCGTCCTCTTGAGCACCTTCTCGATGTATGCGGCGGATGCCTCGTGGCCGGCGGTTCCGGAGGCGCGGTTGCCGCCGTTCTCGTCGGCGATGCGCTGCAGCGCCTCGAGGTGCTTCTGGATCGATGTGGCGCTGACGGCGTTGCGGAGCGTCTGCGACGTGGTGTCGCCCTTGCCCCCTGGACCGTGGCCGTTGCCCGGGCCTCCATGCCCGTGGCCGCCTCCGTGTCCGGGGCCTCCCGCCGCCGCGGGGCTGGCGAGTCCGAGACTCAGGATCACACCCGTGGCGAGTGCTCCTGCCGACATGAGCGTCTTACGTGGTGCTTTCACGTGTTCCCCTTCTCCCGTGTGCCTTCCCTTTTCGGACGGCACGAACGGTGCGACGCTACCCCCGTTCGGGGGGTGAGGTCTCGTGAGAAAGGTCTCATGAAGCGACGGGCATGTTCCCCTCAACCCCACCGAGGTGTCACTTTGTGCCGCCCGGCGCAGGCCGTGGGCGGCACAAAGTGACACCTCAGGAAGAAGGGAGGTGGGGCCTCAGGGGCCTCAGGGGTTGGTGCGACGACGCTCGTCGATGAGCCACTGCGGCGGATCGGCGAGGAGCGCCTTGATCTCATCGGTCGTCATCGCATCCGCGACGCCCGAGCGGGCGAGGCTCGAGTTGGTGACGCCGAGGCGACGCGACACCTCGTCGCGCGGGTGCGGTCCGTCGACCCGGAGGCTCTGCAGCCACGCGGGCGGGTCGGCCTGCAGTGCGGCGAGCTCGTCGCGCGAGTGCTGGCTCTCCTGGAACTCGGCGGGAGCCGCCGGCAGGTAGATGCCGAGCTTCTTCGCCGCGGTCTTCGCCGAGAGGAACTGGGACTTGGGGGGCTTGGGCTGCTGGCGGCGGTCCTCGCGGGGCTCGGAATCGGTCATGGTTCGAGGGTAGCCTCGAACCCGTGCCCTTCAACTCCGCGACCGAACCCTTCCGCGTCGCCTTCGTGCCGGGCGTGACCCCCGGCAAGTGGGAGAAGGTGTGGCGCGATCGGATGCGGCGCGCAGCTCTCGAGCTTCTGCCGCTGCCGCAGGATGAGGCGCTGTCCGCACTGCGCGCGGGCGAGGCGCACATGGCGCTGCTGCGCGATATGGACGCGGATGACGAGTTCCACGCGATCCCGCTCTACCGCGAGCGCCCCGTCGTCGTCGCGCCGAAGGACCACGCGGTGCGGGCGTTCGATGAGCTCACGCTCGCGGATCTCGACGGCGAGACGATCCTCGACGGCCAGGATGCCGACACGATCGAGCTCGTCGCGGCGAATGTCGGACTCGCGATCATGCCGATGTCGGTCGCGCGCGCGCACTCGCGCCGCGACGTGACCTCGCGTCCGCTCACCGATGCACCCGACACGGGCATCAGCCTCGTGTGGCGACGCGACGCCGACGACGCACGCCTCGACACGTTCATCGGCATCGTGCGCGGCCGCACCGCCAACTCCTCGCGCTGACCCCCTGCCACCCAACCCCGGCTGGTGCCCGCCCGGTCCCAGCTCGGCTCCGGCCCACTTCTGCCGTTATGCAGGAGTCCGCATCCGATTTGCCGGAGCCGGACCCGTTGTGCAGGAACCGGCGGAGCCGCATCCGAATGAAACCCACCCTGTCGGGGATCCCTCATCCGAGTTCCTGCACAACCGATCCCAGGTCCTGCACAACCGATCCGAGTTCCTGCACAACCGATCCCGGGTCCTGCACAACCGATCCTCGGTCCTGCATAACGCGGGCATGGTGCCGGATGGAGCGGCGCTACAGCCCCTGGGCGAGCCGGTAGTAGGCGGCGTTCGCGCGGATCTCCTGCTCGAATCCGTGGATCGTGGTGGATTCGTCGATCACAAGCAGTTCGACGCCGAGCATCTTCGCGAAGTCGCGGAACGCCTCCACTCCCACCTGGGTCGTCATGACGGTGTGGTGGGCGGCGCCCGCCGTGAGCCATGCGGTCGCCGAGGTGCGGAAGTCGGGTGCCGGCTTCCAGACGGCGCGACCCACGGGCAGGTTCGGCATGGGAGCCGGAAGCTCCACGTTCTCGACGACGTTCGCCACCATCCGGAACCGGTCGCGCACATCCGAGAGCGCGACGACGACGGCGGGGCCAGCGTCGGCCGTGAACACGAGGCGCACGGGGTCGTCCTTGCCGCCGATGCCGAGCGGATGCACTTCGAGCGAGGCCGTGGCGCTCGAGAGCGACGGCGCGACCTCGAGCATGTGGGCGCCGAGGATGAGCTCGTTGCCGGGCTCGAGGTGGTACGTGTAGTCCTCCATGAGGCTCGCGCCGCCGGGCAGGCCCGCCCCCATGACCGCGGCGACCCGCACGAGCACGGCCGTCTTCCAGTCGCCTTCCGCCCCGAAGCCGTAGCCGTCGGCCATGAGGCGCTGCACCGCGAGGCCCGGGAGCTGCGTCAGCGTGCCGAGATCTTCGAACGAGGTCGTGAACGCGTGGAATCCGCCCTCTTCGAGGAACGAGCGCAGACCGATCTCGATCGCGGCGCCGTCGCGCAGCGACTGGTGACGCTCGGCGCCGGGCAGCAGCTCGGGCACGACGTCGTAGCTCGCGAGGTACTCCTCGACGAGCGCATCGACATCCGCCTCGGAGGCCGCGTCGACGCGTGCCACGAGGTCATTCACACCCCAGGTGTTGACCTGCACCCCGAAGCGCAGCTCTGCCTCGGTCTTGTCGCCTTCGGTGACGGCGACGTAGCGCATGTTGTCGCCGAAGCGCGCGAGCTTCATGGTGCGGGCGGCGGCGCGGCCGGCGGCGGCGCGCGTCCAGGTTCCGACGCGGGCGGTGACCTCCGGGTCCGACACGTGACCGACGACGGTCGTGCGCGGCACACCCAGCCGGGATTCGATGTAGCCGAACTCGCGGTCGCCGTGGGCGGCCTGGTTGAGGTTCATGAAGTCGAAGTCGATCTCGCCCCACGGCAGGTCGACGTTCGCCTGGGTGTGCAGGTGCAGGAGCGGTTTCTGCAGCGCGTCGAGGCCCGCGATCCACATCTTCGCGGGGCTGAAGGTGTGCATCCACGCAACGAGTCCGATGACGCTGTCGTCGGCGTTCGCCTCGAGCACGGCCCGACGGATGGCGTCGGATCCCGTGAGCACGGGCTTCCATTGGATCGTCACGGGCACGTCCGCGGATGCGCCGAGCGCACGCGCGACCTCCTGCGACTGCTCCGCGACCTGTCGGAGCGTCTCTTCGCCGTAGAGTCCCTGGCTTCCCGTGAGGAACCAGACGGTGTAGCTCTTCAGGTCGGGGAGGATGGAGGTCATCCGAGTGCTCCTTGCGGTTTCTGTCCGTAGACGTTCTGGTATCGGTCGAAGAGAGCGTCGATGCTCTCCTGAGGGATCGGGAGGGGCTCGCCGAGCTGGCGGGAGATGTGGATCGTGCGGGCCACGTCTTCGCACATGACGGCGGCCTTGACGGCGTCCTTGGCGTCCTTGCCGATCGTGAAGACGCCGTGGTTCTGCATGAGCACGGCGCGCGAACGGTGGCCGTCGAGGGTCGCGACGATGCCGCGGCCGATGGAGTCGTCGCCGATGATGGCGAACGGGCCGACGGGGATCTCGCCGCCGAACTCGTCGGCCATGCCGGTGATGACGCACGGGATCGCCTCTCCGCGTGCGGCCCACGCGGTCGCGTAGGTGGAGTGGGTGTGCACGACGCCGCCGACGTTCGGCATATTCCGATAGACGTACG
The DNA here is from genome assembly GCF_011751865.2 of Salinibacterium sp. ZJ70. GTDB lineage: Bacteria > Actinomycetota > Actinomycetes > Actinomycetales > Microbacteriaceae > Homoserinibacter. The sequence continues at coordinate 2,160,694 of NZ_CP061770.1, forward strand.
CATGCGCGGCGGTGTCGCTCGAGGGGCTGCGGTCGGAGCCGGGGGTGCCGGGGATCACGGCGCCGTCGAGGTCGCAGAGGATCATGTTGTCGGGGGCGAGCTCGTCGTAGTCGACGCCGCTCGGTTTGATGACGAACAGGTCGGCACCCGGGACCCTGCCGGAGATGTTGCCGCCTGTCCAGATGACGAGGCCGTAGCGCGTGAGCTCGCTGTGGAGCCGCGCGACATCCTGGCGGACCTTCTCGATGGCGGCGTCGACGTCGGCGCTGAATGCGGTCACGTGAGTCCCTCCCTGGGGATGCTGCGGATGGCGGCGTGCTCGACGCTCAACCCCGACTGCCAGCGCTCGAGCCAGGTCGTGTACGCCGACACCTCCGATGCGGTCGGTGCGAGCGTGTGCGTCTGGAGCTCCGCGAAGATGTGCGCGTCGAGCCAGTCGGCGAGGTCGCGCCCGTCGGATGTGCCGTCGAGCACCGCGCGGCGGTAGAGCGCGAGGAGCGCGATGCCCCACGCTCCGCCTTCGCTCGCCCCGTCGCCCACCGAGACGGGGGCGTCGAGGGATGCCGCGAGCGCACGCTGCGCGATCTCGCCCGAGCGGAAGAGCCCGCCGTGCGCGACGACGCCGTCGAGTTCGACACCTTCGGAGCGCAGCGTCGCCATGCCGAGGCTGAGGGCGGCGAACACCGTGTACAGCTGCGCGCGCGCGAACCCGGCGAGCGTGAACGGGGATCCGGGGCTGCGCACGACGAGCGGACGCCCGTCGTCGGTGCCGAGGATCGGCTCGCCGGCCACGAGGTTGTAGGCGAGCACGCCGGTGTCGGCATCGACGGTGCTCGCTCCGCGCAGCACGGCGGCGAAGATCTCGTCGGCGCTTGCGCTCACGCCGAGCGCGTCGGCGAACTCGCCGAACACGCCCATCCAGGCACCGAGCTCGCTCGATCCGTTGTTGCAGTGCACCATCGCGACGGGCGCACCGCCCGGGGTGGTGACGATGTCGATCTCGCGGCGGGCGCGCGCGAGCGGCTGCTCGAGCACGACCATCGCGAACACGCTCGTGCCGACGCTCACATTGGCGGTGCGGGGGCGCACGGCGTTCGTGGCGACCATGCCGGTGCCCGCGTCGCCTTCGGGCGGGCTGAGCGGCGCTCCCGCCTGGAGCGCACCGCTCGCATCGAGGAGCGCGGCGCCTTCGGCGGTGAGCTCCCCCGCGTCGGCACCCGCGGCGGCGACGGGAGGCAGCACGCTGCGCAGGTCGAGGGGGTGGCCCGCAGATGCGAGTCGACTCTCGGCGATCGCGAGCAGGGGCTCGTCGTAGTCGCCCGTCGCCGGATCGATGGGGAAGACCCCGGATGCGTCGCCGACGCCGAGCACGTCGCGGCCGCTCAGCAGGCGGTGCACGTAGCCGGCGAGCGTCGTGATGCGTGCGAGGCGCGGCAGGTGGGCCTCGTCGTCGATGACGGCCTGCGCGAGGTGCGCGATCGACCAGCGCACGGGGATGTTGACGCCGAGCGCCTCGGAGAGGTCGGCGGCTCCCTCGGCGGCGTTCGTGTTGCGCCAGGTGCGGAAGGGAACGAGCAGCTCGCCGTGCGCGTCGAAGGCGAGGTAGCCGTGCATCATCGCCGAGACGCCGAGAGCCGAGAGGCGTGTCGGCGCTTCTCCGAGGGTCGCCACGAGGTCGGCGTAGGCGGCGCCCAGTCCGTCGTGCACGGCGGCGAGGCGGTAGGTCCAGATGCCGCCCTGCAGTTCGTTCTCCCACGTGTGGGAGCCGGTCGCGAGCACCTCGCCCGCGGGTGAGATGAGGCACGCTTTGATGCGCGTCGAGCCGAGCTCGATGCCGAGGGCAGCCCGGCCGTCGCGGATGAGGGCCAGGGTGTCGTCTGTCGTCATGGTGGTAGTCGTCCTTCGGCGGATGCTCCGTCGCGACCGCCGGCGTTCACGCTAACACCAGCGTGACGACTTTGTGAAGGCTCACGCCGTGGAGCCCCCGGATGCGCGGGATCGGCATCCGTGTTCCCCGCGATTCCGGGGGCGTTACCAAACTGTGACCGGCTCTCCCTTGTGCGGTTGCGAAATGTGAAGGCTAACATTTGGGCACTGCCCCACCCCGGAGTTCGGCGATGCGGCACCCAACACGCCGAGAGGCAACCCACCACAGGCCGGCATCGACGCCGGCACAGAACGAGGAGGTTCTGCAATGAAGAAGTCCCTCACAGGGCTCGCGCTCGCGGGCGCTCTCGCGCTCGCCATGACCGGCTGCGCATCCGACACAGGCAGCGGAGGCGGAGGCGGCGGAGACGACGAACTCATCACCGTCGGCTTCGCGCAGACGGGAGCCGAGTCCGGCTGGCGCAGCGCCAACACCGACTCCATGAAGGCGGCATTCTCGAAGGAGAACGGCTTCGAGCTGATCTTCAACGCCGCCGACAACAAGCAGGAGGCGCAGATCCAGGCTGTCCGCAGCTTCATCAACCAGGGCGTCGACGCGATCGTCATCGCGCCGATCACCACCGATGGCTGGGACGACGTGCTCAAGGAGGCCAAGGACGCCGACATCCCCGTCATCCTCGAAGACCGCACCGTCTCGGCGAGCGACGATCTCTACGCCAGCTGGGTCGGACTCGACTTCGAGGCCGAAGGTCGCACCGCCGGCGAGTGGGCTGTCGCCAACGCCGACGGCTCCAACCTCGTGATCCTCGAAGGCACCACGGGCTCCTCCGCCGCTCTCGACCGCGCCACCGGCTTCGCCGAGGCGATCGAAGGCTCGACCATCAACGTGCTCGACTCGCAGACGGGTGACTTCACTCGCGACGGCGGCAAGAAGGTCATGGAGGGCTTCCTGCAGAAGTACGGCAACGAGATCAACCTGCTGTTCGCCCACAACGACGACATGGGTCTCGGAGCTCTCGACGCGATCGAGGCTGCCGGACTCACGCCGGGCGTGGACATCAAGATCATCACGATCGACGCGGTGAAGGACGGCATGCAGGCCCTCGCCGACGGCAAGTTCAACTACATCGTCGAGTGCAACCCGCTCCTCGGTGAGAAGGCTGCCGACCTCGTGAAGAAGGTGCTCGCGGGCGAATCGGTCGACAAGCGCACGATCGTGCCCGACGGCGCATTCACGCAGGAGGATGCCATCGAGCTCCTCCCGACCCGTCCGTACTGATCCGGACCGTCTCGTAGAACCACGTCGGGGGTCGGCTTCGGCCGGCCCCCGACTCCCACCACGGAAGAAGCACCATGACCGAGACCTCCGCCCCCGACACGGTCGTCGAGATGCGCGGCATCACCATCGATTTCCCCGGCGTGCGCGCCCTCGACCGCGTCGACTTCACGCTGCGTCGTGGCGAGATCCACAGCCTCATGGGCGAGAACGGTGCCGGCAAGTCGACCCTCATCAAGGCCCTCACAGGCGTCTACTCCACCACCGCAGGCACCATCACGGTCGGCGGCGAGGAGCGTGTCTTCCACGGCACCGCCGACGCGCAGTCGGCAGGCATCTCGACCGTGTACCAGGAGGTCAACCTCTGCACCAACCTCACGGTCGGCGAGAACGTCATGCTCGGCCACGAGGTGCGTCGCCCCTGGGGCATCGACTGGCGCGCCACCCACCGCGAAGCCGCGCGCCACCTCGCGAGCCTCGGACTCGGCATCGACACCCGCTCGCCGCTCGGCAGCCACTCGATCGCCATCCAGCAGCTCGTCGCCATCAGCCGCGCGATGGTCACCGACTCCACCGTGCTCGTGCTCGACGAGCCCACCTCGAGCCTCGACCGCGGCGAGGTCGACCAGCTCTTCAGCATCATCCGCGACCTCCGGGACCGCGGCGTCGCGATCCTCTTCGTCTCGCACTTCCTCGACCAGGTGTACGAGATCTCCGATCGCCTCACGGTGCTGCGCAACGGCGCGCTCATCGGCGAGTACGGCGTCGACGAACTGCCCCGCGGAGAGCTCATCTCGAAGATGATCGGCCGCGAGCTCGACGAGCTCGACGCTCTCTCCCGCAGCTCCGAGCGCCAGATCGACCGCAGCGCTGAGCCGGTCATCCACGCGACCGGCATCGGCCGCAAGGGCGTGCTCGAACCCGCCGACCTCGAGGTGTACGACAGCGAGGTCGTCGGCCTCGCGGGCCTCCTCGGCTCCGGCCGCACCGAGCTCGTGCGTCTGCTCGCAGGTGCGGAGCGCGCCGACACCGGCCGCATCGAGGTGCGCGGCGCCCCCGCCCGCATCACGAACCCGCGCCACGCCATCGACCACCGCATCGCGTTCTCGTCCGAGGACCGCCGCGCCGAGGGCGTCATCGGCGACCTCACCGTGGCCGAGAACATCATCCTCGGCATCCAGGCCAAGCGCGGCGCGCTGCGCAAGATCCGAAAGGCCGAGCAGGACGCGATCGTCTCCGAGTACATCGAGGCGCTCGGTGTGCGTCCCGCGAACCCCAACGCGCTCATCCGCAACCTGTCGGGCGGCAACCAGCAGAAGGTGCTCCTCGCGCGCTGGCTTGCGACGGCGCCGCAGCTCATCATCCTCGACGAGCCCACGCGCGGCATCGACGTCGGCGCGAAGGCCGACATCCAGCGCAAGGTCGCCGAGCTCAGCGCCCAGGGACTCTCCGTCATCTTCATCTCGTCGGAGCTCGAGGAGGTCATCCGTCTCGCCCAGCGCATCGTCGTGCTGCGCGACCGGCGTAAGATCGGCGAACTCACCTCGCACGACATCGACGTCGACGATCTGGTCGCCTTCATCGCCGACGAGTCCACCACCACGACAGCTGAGGGCGTCGCCCTCGAAGCCGAGAGCCCGGAGAACGCGGCATGATCCACATCGTCAAGCACCGACTCTTCTGGCCGGTATGCGCCCTCATCGTCCTGATCATCGTGAACACCATCGCGCGGCCCTCGTTCATCGCCGTCACGGTGCAGAACGGCCAGCTCTACGGCCCGCTCATCGACATCCTGCGCAACAGCGCGCCGCTCATGCTCGTGGCCCTCGGCATGACGATCGTCATCGCGACGCGCGGCATCGATCTCTCGGTCGGCGCGATCATGGCGGTCTCGGGCGCCGTGGCGCTCACCTTCATCTCGGGATCCGCGGATCCGAACTCGCTCGGCACCGTGCTCGTCGCGATCCTGCTGGGTGTCTCGGTGGCGCTCGTGCTGGGCGTCTGGAACGGATTCCTGGTCGCCGTCGTCGGTGTGCAGCCGATCATCGCGACCCTCGTGCTGATGCTCGCGGGCCGCGGCATGGCCCTGCTCATCACGGGCGGTTTCATCACGACCATCAACTCGGCGCCCTACAAGTTCATGGCGCAGGGCTACGTGTTCGGGCTCCCGTTCGCGTTCTTCGTCTCGCTCGCGGCGATCCTGCTGGTCGCCTCCGCGCAGCGGCGCACGGCGCTCGGCGTGCTCACCGAGGCCGTCGGCATCAACCCAGAAGCGAGCCGCCTCGCGGGTGTCCGCTCGCGCGGCATCATCTGGGGCGCGTACGCGCTCAGCGGCCTGCTCGCCGGCTTCGCGGGTGTGCTCTACAGCTCGAACATCATGGCGGCCGATGCGAACGCGGCAGGCCTCTACATCGAGCTCGACGCGATCCTCGCCGTCGTGCTCGGCGGCACCTCGCTCATGGGCGGCAAGTTCTCGATCGCGGGCACCGTGATCGGCGTCTTCACCATCCAGACCCTGAAGTCCACGATCACGTTCCTGGGCGTTCCGCCCGCCGTGAGCCCCCTGTTCCTCGCGCTCGTCGTCGTGGCGGTCGTGCTCATCCAGTCGCCGCGGATGCGCGGCTGGATCGGCCGCTCGGCGAGCGCCTTCCGCCCCACCACCACGGAGGCCGCACGATGACCGCCACCGCACCCGCCCTCTCGCGCCCCACGGTGCTCGCGAGCACAACCCGCTTCTTCGGGCGCCACGCGTCCTGGATCCCGGTGTTCGCCGCGCTCGCGATCCTGATCATCATCTTCGGTGCCGCGCAGGGCTACTTCGGCAACTTCCTCACGCCGCGGGTGATCTCGTCGCTGCTGCTCGACAACGCGTACCTGTTCATCCTCGCGGTGGGCATGACCTTCGTGATCCTCACCGGCGGCATCGACCTCTCGGTCGGCGCGGTCATGGCGTTCACGGGGATGCTCGGCGCGAGCCTGCTGAGCCAGGGCGTGCCCGTGGGCGTCGTCGTGCCCACGATGATCGTCATCGGCGCCAGCATGGGCCTCGCGGTCGGCATCCTCGTGCACTACTTCGATGTGCAGCCCTTCATCGCCTCGCTCGCGGCGATGTTCGCCGCCCGCGGGCTCGCGTTCATGGTGAGCCTCGCCTCGATCAAGGTCCAGGATCCGGCGATCCTGTGGCTGCAGTCGACGCGCATCCAGGCGGCGCCGGGCAGCTGGTACATCACCCCGACCGGCATCATCGCGCTGCTCGTGGTCGCCGCGGGTGCGCTCGTGCTCGCCTACACGCGCTTCGGCCGCACGATCTACGCGATCGGCGGCAACGAGCAGTCGGCGCGGCTCATGGGTCTGCCGGTGGCGCGCACGAAGATCCTCGCCTACGTCGTGAGCGGCATCTGCGCGGGTCTCGCGGGCGTCATCTTCACGGCGTACACGGGTGCCTCGTATCCGCTCAACGGCATCGGCACCGAGCTCGACACGATCGCCGCGGTCGTCATCGGGGGCACCCTGCTGACCGGTGGATCCGGGTACGTCGTCGGGTCGATGATCGGCGTGTTCGTGTACGGAACGATCAAGTCGGTCATCTCGTTCCTCGGAGCGGAGCAGTCGTGGACGCGCATCTCGATCGGGGCGCTTCTGCTGCTCTTCGTCGTCGTGCAGCGACTCATCGTCGCCCGGTCGAACCGGCGGTAGGCGTCATCGCCGCGCCGCGGCGCGCGGAGGGCCCCGACCACGGCAGGATAGTCACCATGGTCGACGAGACCCAACCCGTCATCGAGGTCGTGGACGCCACGGTGCGCTTTCCTGCCGAGCTCGCGCTGGACGCTGTCGACTTCCGGATGTTCCCGGGCGAAGTGCACTCGCTCATGGGCGAGAACGGGGCAGGCAAGTCGACGCTCATCAAGGCGATCACGGGCGCGATCCCGCTCGATGAGGGCACCGTGAGGATGGATGGCGTGCCGCTGCGGCTGCGCACCCCGCACGACGCGCAGGCAGCTGGCATCTCGACCGTCTACCAGGAGATCGATCTGCTGCCGAACCTGTCGGTGGCGGAGAACATCTTCCTGGGGCGTGAGCCGCGGCGCCTCGGCGTGATCGACTGGTCGCGGATGCGCGGCGACGCGCGCGCGGTGCTCGCCGACCTCGGGCTCGACGTCGATCCGGCTTCTCTGCTCGGCACCCACTCTCTCGCGGTGCAGCAGCTCGTCGCGATCGCCCGGGCGATCTCCACCGACGTGCGCGTGCTCATCCTCGACGAGCCCACCTCGAGCCTCGACCTCGACGAGGTCTCGGAGCTCTTCCGGGTGATCCGCGAGCTCACCGCGCGCGGGGTCGCGATCCTCTTCGTCTCGCACTTCCTCGACCAGGTGTACGAGATCTGCGACCGCGTCACGGTGCTGCGCGGCGGCCGGCTCGTGGGCGAGTACATGACCCGCGAGCTGCTGCGCATCGACCTCGTGCAGAAGATGCTCGGACGTGCGGCCTCCGACTACGCCGTGCGCGCGCGCGCCGAGACAGCGCCTTCCGTGCTCGCCGCGGATGCCTCGGTGTTCGTCACCGCGCGCGGCGTCACCGTGCCCGGCGTCGCAGATGCGGATGTCGACCTCGTCGAAGGCGAGGTGCTGGGCGTCGCGGGGCTTCTGGGATCCGGCCGCACGGAGCTCGCGCGTGCGCTCACGGGGGTCGACTCGCTCACCTCGGGCATCATCCGGATCGCGGGTCGCGAGGCGCACCCGCGCAGTGCGCGGCAGGCGATCTCGCTCGGCGTCGTGTACTCCTCCGAGAATCGCCGCACCGACGGCATCATCAGCGAGCTGACCGTGCGCGAGAACATCACCCTCGCCCTGCAGGCCCAGCGCGGCATGTGGCGGCGCATCCCTGCGGCGCGCGAACGCGAACTCGCGGCGAGCTGGATCGACGCGCTCGACATCCGCCCCGCCGACCCCGAGCGCGCGGCAGGCACGCTCTCGGGCGGCAACCAGCAGAAGGTGCTGCTGGCCCGTCTGCTCGCCCTCGCACCGCGCGCACTCGTGCTCGACGAGCCCACCCGCGGCATCGACGTGGGCGCGAAGGTCGAGATCCAGAACCTCGTGACCGAACTCGCCGACAACGGCCTCTCCGTGATGTTCGTCTCCGCCGAGCTCGAGGAGGTGCTGCGCGTCTCGGATCGCGTGCTCGTGCTGCGCAGCGGCGAGATCGTCTCGCAGCACGAGGCCGGCACCCTCACCGTCGACTCGCTGCTGGCCCTGGTCGCCCGCCCGGATGATGAGGGCACCGCGTGAGCTCGGACGACAAGACGGCTCCTCGCGCCGCCAACATCTTCGACGTCGCCCGCCTCGCGGGGGTGTCGCATCAGACGGTCTCGCGCGTTCTCAACGACCTCCCGAACGTGCGACCCGCGACACGCGCGCGCGTCGAGCACGCGATCGCGCAGCTGCGCTACAGCCCCTCCCCCGCGGCACGGGCGCTCGTCACGCGACGCACCCGCACGATCGGCCTCATCTCCCCCGGCGTCTCCGATTACGGTCCCGCGTCGACGGCGATGCACTTCAACTTCGCGGCCCGCGCAGCGCGCTACAGCGTCGAGGCGATCAGCTCGCTCGACGAGGAGCCGTCGGCGATCCGCTCGGTGGTGGAAGCACTCCTGCGACAGCGCGTCGACGCGATCGTGCTCATCGTGGCCGACATCGCGGTGCTCGATGTGGTGCGCGCGCTCGAGCTCTCGATTCCGCTCGTCGCGGTGGCCGCGTCGCCGCGACCGAGCCCGTTGACGGTGTCGATCGACCAGTACCGCGGCGCGCGTGCCGCTGTACGCCACCTTGCGGAGCTGGGGCACACGCGCATCCTGCACACCGCGGGGCCGGCCCGGAACCCGGACGCGGTGGAGCGCGAGCGCGGATGGCGCGACGAGCTGAGTGCGCGGCGCCTCGAGATCATCGAGCCAACGCGCGGCGACTGGTCGGCGGCGAGCGGCTTCGAGGTCGGCACGCACCTCGACATCCGCCCGGGAGACGCCCTCTTCTCGGCGAATGATCACATGGCGATCGGCCTGCTGTCGGCGTTCCGCGAGCGCGACATCGCCGTGCCGACGGATGTCAGCGTCGTGGGCTTCGACGACGTGCCCGAGGCGGGCTACCTGTATCCGCCGCTCACGACGGTGCGGCAGGATTTCGCGGCGCTCGGCGGGCTCATCATGCAGAAGGTGCTGCTCGCGGTCGAGGATCCCGACACGATCACCGAGGACACCCCGCTGCCCACGAAGCTCGTGCTGCGCGCGTCGACGCGCAGCGTGTGAGACGCCGCTCGCTCAGAGGGCGAGGCGCTCTGCCACGAGCATGAGCGTGAGGCTCGCGACGAACACGATCGCCACCAGATCGAGCGCGAGAAGGGTGCTGCGAAGGCGGCCGCGCGGCGTCGAATGCCGCACGATGACCATGCCGCCGTAGAGGGTCGCGATCACGACGAGCGCCGTCCCCGGGATGCCCGTGGGGCCGAGGTTCTGAAGCGCGAGCGGAGCGATCGCGAGAAACGAGATCACCGTTGCGGCGCCGCCGGCGATGAGCCAGCGGGTGCCTGCCGGGATGGCGGTCGAACGCGCCCGCGTGGAAGCGGGGGACGTCACGTCGGGCATGGCTCCAGCATGCGTCACTCCGCTGGGAGCGAGCCGCACGCTGGCTGTGTCAGGCGGTTGCGAGAACAGCCGCGCCGAGCGCGAGCAGCAGGATGACGAGCCACGACAGGCTCGCGGCGGCGAGCGCACGCCCGCCGGTGCGCACGAGACGCTCGAGCCGCAGGTTCGCGCCGATCGCGGCGAGCGCTGTCGCGAGCAGCACGGTGCGCACGAGATCGACGGCCTCGACGACGCCCTCGGGAACCGGCACGACGGACCGCACGAGCACGAGCACCGCGAAGCCCACGATGAACAGGGGCACCACGGGAGGCAGATCCCCGCGCGCCTCGCCGCTGCGGCGGGTGCGGCGGCGCTCCGCGAGCGAGGCGACCGCGACCATCGGGGCGAGCATGAGCACGCGCGTGAGCTTCACGACGACCGCCATCGCGAGCGCGACGGTGCCGGCGGTCTGGGCGGTCGCGACCACCTGCCCCACATCGTGCACGCTGGCACCCACCCACGCCCCGAAGAGCTCGGGCGGCAGCGGTGCACCGAGCGCCGCGGCCGCGGATGCCGCTGCCGGGAGCACGACGATCGCCGCCGTGCCGAACAGGGTGACGAGCGCCACGGGAGTCGCGCTGTCATCCGCGGACCCGGCGCGGCGCCTCGCGGCCGCCATCGCCCCGATCGCCGAGACGCCGCAGATCGAGAAACCGGCGGCGAGCAGCATGGGCTCGTCTCCCGGCAGCCGGAACGCGCGTGCGATTCCGTACGTCACCGCGAAGGCGAGCACCACGAGGACGACGATCGCGGCGACCCCGACCACCCCGAGCGCGGCGACATCCGCGAGCACGAGATCGAACCCCAGCAGCACGATCCCGACCCGCAGCAGTGTGCGTGCCGAGAACGCGGTGCCCGCACGCAGCGCCCCATCGAGCATCTGCCGCACGACCGGGATGCTGCCGAGCGCGACGCCCAGCACGAACGCGAGGGAGAGCCACGGCACGGCCGGGACCGCAAGCGAGAGAGCCCACGCGAGAGCCGCGGCGCCGAGCATCGCGAGGACGCCCGGGAGGAGCGAACGGACGCGCGTCACCCCCGCGCCTCGCGGCGCACACGGGTCACCCGTGAGACGAGCGCGACGAGCACGATCGCAACGAGCCCCGTCGCGGCGAGCGCGAGCCCGCCATAGCCGAGTGCCGCGAGCACGAGCCCCGATGCAGCCCCGCCGATCGCCCCCGCCGACGACATCAGCAGGTCGCTTCTCCCCTGCACGCGGGCGCGCACCGTCACGCTCACCGAATCGGAGACGAGCGCAGAGCCGGCGACCGTCGATGCGCTCCATCCGACTCCGATCAGGAACAGCCCCATCGCGACCCACAGCTCCGACTCGGCACCCACCGCGATCATCAGCAGCGCGGCGAGCAGAAGACCCTGCCCCACGGCGATCACCGCTTCGCGCCCCCGGCGATCCGAGAGCGCACCCCACACGGGTGCGAGCGCGTACATGCCGAGCACATGCAGGCTGATGGTGAAGCCGACGACGGCGAGCGTCGCCCCGTGGTGCACGAGATGCACGGGTGTCATCGCCATCACGGCGACCATCGTGGCGTGGCTGAGCGCGAGCGCGATCATGCCCGTCGCGACGCCATTCCCATCCGTGCGCACGACCGCCGACGCGGCCGACGGCCTCTCGGCCCCGAGCCGCAGGGCGAGCTTCAGAGGGTCAGGTCGCAGCCCCACCAGGTACACGGTGCCCGCGATCAGCTGCGCTGTCACCGTGAAGAGGAACGGACCCGAGAGCGCGGGAAGGCCGAGGGCGCGCCCCATAGCATCCGCCGGCTCGATGAGGTTCGGACCGAGAACCGCGCCGATCGTCGTCGGCCACACGATGAGCGCGAGGTCGCGGCCCCGACGCGCGGGCTCGGAGAGATCGGTCGCGGCGAAGCGCGCCTGCAGGTTGACGGCGGTGCCGACGCCGATGAGGATCATCCCGGCCAGCAGCAGCGGCGTGCTCACGAGCACCGCGGCGAGCAGCCCCACCACGGCACCCGCCCCCGCCACGAAGGCGCCCGTCGCGAGCGACGGCGCACGGCCCCGGCGCGAGGCGAGGGTCGCGAGCGGCACGGCGGCCGCCGCGGCGCCGATCGTCGTCATGGTCGCAGCCATCCCCGAGAGCGTCTCCGAGCCGGAGACCTCGGTGATGAGCAGAGCGCCCGCCGAGAGCGTCGCGCCCACCCCGATCCCCGCGAGCACCTGCCCGGCGATGAGCACACCCAGCGTCCGGCGACGTGCCGCCGCGATCGCCTCGTCAGTGAGCGGAACCCCCTGCACCGGCGTCGAGCTCACGCCCGGCGCTCGTCGCGGTTGAGCGCCGGGTTGCTGAGACGCCCGATGCCCTCGATCTCGATCTCGATCGTCTGCCCGTGCACGAAGCCGCCGAGGCCCGAGGGGGTGCCCGTCATGATGATGTCGCCCGGCAGCATCGTCCAGACATCCGAGATGTAGGCGATGAGCTCGGGGATGCCGTGGAGGAGGTCCTTCGTGTTGCCGGCGCGGCGAGGCTCGCCGTCGACCCACGACCGGATCTCGAGGTTCGTGGGGTCGAGCTCCGTCTCGATCCAGGGGCCGATGGGCGCGAAGGTGTCGTAGCCTTTCGCACGCGCCCACTGCCCGTCAGCGAACATCTGGTCGCGCGCCGACACATCGTTGCCGATGGTGTACCCGAAGACGTAGTCCTCCCAGTCCTCGGCACGCACCTGCTTGGCGACCTTGCCGATGACCACCACGAGCTCGCTCTCGTGAGTGATGCGCCCCTCCACAGGCGGGATCCGGATGGGGTCGTCAGGGCCGATCACCGCGGTGTTGGGCTTGAGGAAGATGAGCGGGTTCTCGGGGGCGTCGACGTTCGCCATATCGGCGCGGTGCTCGGCGTAGTTGAGCCCCACGCACACCACCTTCGAGCGCGGGATGACGGGTGCCAGCAGGCGCGCGTCCGCGAGCGGAACGCGCTCGCCCGTGGTCTCGTAGCCCGCGAACATCGGGTCACCGGCGAGCACGACCAGTTCGTCATCATCGATGATGCCGAAACGGGGGTCGCCTCCTGTGCTGAAGCGTGCGACTCTCACTCTCTGAGCCTAACCCTCGTATGCGCCCGGCCCTTGTGCATCCGGGACAAGGTGGCCAGCGGAGTTTGAGACGATGGCCACATGACGTCGCTGCTCTGGACCGGCCCCACCGACTCCGCCCGGGTGCTCGTGCTCGCGCACGGCGCGGGGGCGCCCATGGACTCGCCGTGGCTCGAGGATCTCGCCTCGCTGCTCGGCGAGCGCGGTGTGCGGGTGGCGCGCTTCGAGTTCGCCTACATGGCGGCTCGCCGCGACGGCGCGCGCAAGCCAGCCCCGAAGGCGGAGCTCGTGCAGGACGAATACCGCCACGCGATCGCCGCGGTGCGGCGCGAGACGGATGCGGTGCCCCTCATCGGCGGCAAGTCGTTCGGCGGGCGTGTGGCGAGCCTGATCGCCGACGAGCAGTTCGCCGCGGGCGCGATCCGCGGTCTCGTGTGCCTCGGCTACCCCTTCCACCCGATGGGCAAGCCCGCGCAGCTGCGCACCGCGCACCTCGCCGAGCTCGCCTGCCCCACCCTCATCTGCCAGGGCGAGCGCGACATCATGGGCTCGCGAGACGAGGTCGGGAGCTACGTGCTCTCGCCCGCGATCGACATCCTGTGGGCACCCGACGGCGACCACGACCTCAAGCCCCGCAAGGCCTCGGGCCACTCCCTCGCCGAGAACCTCACGACCGTCGCCGACGCGATCCGCGCGCGCTTCTGATCCGCAGAAGCGGAACGGGCGGGCGCCCTGCCGAAGCAGCGGCACCCGCCCGTTCTGAGCGTGCGGTTCGAGCTCAGGCGTCGAGGCGGTACATCCAGCCGTGGCGGTCTTCGACGCGGCCGTACTGGATTCCCGTGAGCTCCTCGCGCAGCGACATCGCGAGGCGGCTCTCGACCTCCGGCATCACGATTCCGCGGTCGTCGGCCGTCTTGATCTCGGCGATCGGCGTGAGCACGGCAGCCGTTCCGCACGCGAACGCCTCGACGATGTCGCCCGAGGCGACGCCCTCGCGCCACTCGTCGTAGGCGATCTGACGACGCTCGACCGTGTGACCGCGGTCCTCCGCGAGCTGCAGGATCGAGTCGCGCGTGATGCCCTCGAGGATCGAGTCGGAGGCGGGGGTCAGCAGCGTGCCGTCCTTGCGCACGAGGATGATGTTCATGCCGCCGAGCTCCTCGAGGTAGGTGCCCTCCTGCGAGTCGAGGAAGAGCACCTGAGCGCAGCCGTTCTCGTACGCCTCCGCCTGCGGCAGGAGCGATGCGGCGTAGTTGCCGCCCGTCTTGGCGGCTCCCGTGCCGCCGTGAGCGGCGCGCGCGTAGTCCGTCGAGAGCCAGATCGACACGGGGGTCACCCCGCCCGTGAAGTAGGCACCGGCAGGCGACGCGATGAGGTAGTAGGCCACCTTCTTCGCCGGACGCACACCCAGGAACGCCTCCTTGGCGAACATGAACGGGCGGATGTAGAGGCTCGTCTCATCCTGCGTCGGCACCCAGTCGGCGTCGACCGCGATGAGCTGCTTGAGCGAGTCGAGGAAGTGCTGCACGGGCAGCTCCGGCAGCGCGAGGCGACGGGCCGAGCGCTGCAGACGGGCGGCGTTCGCCTCCGGGCGGAAGGTCCAGATCGAGCCGTCGGCGTGACGGTAGGCCTTGAGACCCTCGAAGATCTCCTGACCGTAGTGCAGAACCGACGCGGCCGGGTCGAGTGAGATCGGACCGTAAGGCTGCACGCGCGGACGGTGCCACCCGCCCCGCTCCGACCAGCAGATGTCGACCATGTGGTCGGTGAAGTGCTGCCCGAACCCAGGGTTCTCGAGGATCGCGGCGCGCGCCTCAGGAGTCGCGGCGTTCTCGTTGCGGGTCACCTGGAAGGTGAGGTCCTGTGCGAGCGGAAGGAGGTTGATGGTCATAGTTCGCTCTCTCGAAAAGGCTTCAGGTCTATTGTGCGCCCGCTGGCCGGAGATCAGCCGAGCCGGTCGGCGATCGCCGTGCCGACCTCGGAGGTCGTGCGCGGGGTGGTTCCACGGTCATTCAGGTCGGCGGCGACGGCCGCTTCGATCCGGCGGGCCGCATCCGGCAGCTCGAGGTGGTCGAGCAGCAGAGCGGTCGACAGGATCGCAGCGGTCGGGTCGGCCTTCTGCTGGCCTGCGATGTCGGGCGCGGATCCGTGAACCGGCTCGAACATGCTGGGGAAGGCGCCGTCCGGGTTGATGTTGCCCGAGGCAGCCAGTCCGATGCCGCCGCTGATGGCGCCGGCCAGATCGGTGAGGATGTCGCCGAAGAGATTGTCGGTGACGATGACGTCGAACCTAGCAGGGTCGGTGACCATGAAGATGGTCGCGGCGTCCACGTGCAGGTAGTCCCACGCCACGTTCGGGTGATGGGCCGCCTCCGCCTCGACGAGGCGCGACCACAGCCGGCCCGCGTGGGTGAGCACGTTCGTCTTGTGCACGAGCGTGACCTTGCCGCGGCGCTTCTCGGCGAGCTGGAACGCGTAGCGCACGACACGCTCGACACCGTACGCGGTGTTGATGCTCACCTCGTTGGCGATCTCGTGCGGCGTGCCCTGTCGGATGCTGCCGCCGTTGCCGACGTACGGACCCTCGGTGCCTTCGCGCACGACGGCGAAGTCCACCTCGCCCGGGTCGGCGAGCGGGCTCGTGACAGTGGGGTGCAGCTTCGTGGGGCGGAGGTTGACGTAGTGATCGAGCGCGAAGCGCAGCTTCAGCAGCAGGCCGCGCTCGATGATGCCGCCCGCAAGCCGTGCGTCGCGCGGGTCGCCTCCGACGGCACCGAGCAGGATCGCGTCATGCGCGGCGAGCGCCTCGATGTCGGCGTCGCTCAGGATCTCGCCCGTCTCCAGGAAGTGCCCTGCTCCGAACGGGTAGTCGGTGACGTTCAGCGTCGCCTCATCACGGAGGGCGGCGGTCAGCACCTTGACTGCCTCGGCGGTGACCTCCGGTCCGATTCCGTCTCCGGCGATCACAGCGAGGTCGATAGTGCGGCTCATGGCTCCAAGATTATCGGGCGCGCGATGCCCGGCTGCACGTATAGCGTGCGCGCGGTCGGTCGTCAACGGGCTGGGAGCGCACCCACAGCCTTCGTATCGTCATTGCGTCCCCCGAAGAGAGGAGCTCGCATGAGCATCGGTCTGGGCATCTTCTTGTTCGTGGTGGGTGCGATCCTGACGTTCGCACTCAACCTCGAGGCTGGATGGATCGACATCGACCTCGTCGGCTACCTGCTGATGGGTGCCGGTCTCGTCATCACGATCATCGGGCTGGCGATGCTGATGCGTCGCCGCCAGTCGATCACCACCGAACGCTCCACGGTGGACCCGCAGGCGGGCACGCGGGTCCAGCAGCGTTCGACGGAGACGGACCCGATGCTCTGAGCATCGATCGTCTCCTCGGCGGCACGCACTCCTCGGCTGGGTGCGTGCCGCTGGTATGCGGGGCCCGAAGTCCCCCTGGACAGCGGCCCGCGGCGCGACGAGGATGGGCGCCATCCCCCCCAGTGCGAAGGAGCGAACCGTGAGCACGTCCGTCTTCATCAATCTCCCTGTCACCGATCTGGAACGCGCGAAGGCGTTCCATGAGGCGCTCGGCTACCGCATCGACGAGCGCTACACCGATGAGCAGGCCGCCTGCGTCGTCGTCGAGGAGGGCAGCGTCCACCTGATGCTGCTCACTCGGCCGTTCTTCGAGACATTCACCGACAAGACGATCATCGACCCGCGCACGCACGTGCAGGTGCTGAACGCGCTCTCGCTCGACAGCCGCGAAGCTGTCGACGAGATGCTCGCGAAGGGCCTCGCGGCGGGCGGCAGCGAGCCGGTTCCCCCTCAGGAGATGGAGTTCATGTACTCCCGCGACCTGCAGGATCCCGACGGGAACATCTTCGAGTACTTCTGGATGGATGAGGCCAGAGCACCGCAGGGTGCATCCGACGCGAGCTGACGCGCGGCGCGCCCGGGGTCAGATGACGTCGAGGACGAGCGAGCTGAGGATGCTCGACACGATCGCGAGGATCTCGACACCCGAGATGCCGAGCGCCGCGCCGATCATCAGGCGGCCGCCGGAGCGTCCGAGGGCGATGATCGCGACGACGATCGCGACGATCGCCGCGATCACACGCAGCGCGGAGAGGATGGTCATCGACGCCGTGTACACCTCGAAGTCCCCCGCCGCGAGCACCCCATAGGCCGCGAGGCCGGCGATGATCCCCACGGCGTACGAGCCGACGGCGACGACGAACGCCGCCACGGCGAGTCCGTTGCGTCCCGTGGCCTGCGCGGAGGCGGGGGTGGTCGGCACGGCGGGGGGCTGCTCGCTCATCTTCCGAGGATAGGCGTCTGCCTCCGGGCGGGCGAGGGCCGGTTGCCGGGAGGCAGACCGCCCTCCTGGGTGCGCGGAAGGGCGGGGCCGAAGCCCCGCCCTTCCGAACGTCGGATGCGTCGCGCCTCAGGAGGCGACGATGTCGATCTCGCGCACGTCGTCGGCGTCGATCGCCTGGCGCAGGCGCTCGAGGATCTCCTCGGGAACGGGCGAGTCGACCGTGATGATCGACAGCGCCTGGCCGCCCGCGCTGCGACGCGCGATCTGCATGCCCGCGATGTTGATGCCCGCGTCGCCGAACTCCTTGCCGTAGACCGCGACGATGCCGGGGCGGTCGGCGTAGAACATCACGATGTGGTGCTCGGCGATCGGCACCTCGATGTCGTAGCCGTTCAGCCCGATGAGCTTCTCGGTCATCTTGGTGCCGGCGAGCGTACCCGCGACCTCGATCGCGGTGCCGTCGGAGAGCACACCACGGAGGGTCGTCGTGTTGCGGTAGTCCTTGCTCTCCTCGTTCGTCGTGAGGCTCGACGAGATCCCACGCTGCTCGGCGAGGAGCGGCGCGTTGACGTACGAGACGTTCTCGGTGACGAGGTTCGTGAAGTAGCCCTTGAGCGCCGCAAGACGGTAGACGCTCACGTCGAACGCGGCGAGCTCGCCGCGCACGTCGACCTCGAGGTCGGTGAGCGCGCCGTGACCGGCGACCGCCGCGAGCACCTGGCCGAGCTTCTCGACGAGCGCGATGCCGGGGCGCACGAACGGGTCGATGATGCCGCCCGCGACGTTGACCGCATCCGGAACCAGCTCGCCCTCGAGCGCCAGACGCACGCTCTTCGCGACCGACACGCCCGCCTTCTCCTGGGCCTCGTCGGTCGACGCGCCGAGGTGGGGCGTGACGACGACGTTCGGAAGCGGGAGGAGCTTCTTGTCGACCGGCGGCTCGGCGTTGAAGACATCGAGCCCAGCACCCGCGATGACGCCGCCCGTGAGCGCCTCGTAGAGCGCATCCTCATCGATGAGGCCGCCGCGCGCGACGTTGACGATGTACGCCGACGTCTTCATCTTGGCGAGCTGCTCGGTCGAGATCATGCCGGTGGTCTCGGGAGTCTTCGGCATGTGGATCGAGATGAAGTCCGCCTGCTCGAGCAGCTCGTCGAGCGACACGAGGCGCACGTTCATCTGCTGGGCGCGGGCCGGCGACACGTAAGGGTCGTAGGCGATGACCTCGACGCCGAACGCCTGCAGGCGGCTCGTGATGAGCGCGCCGATGCGGCCGAGGCCGATGATGCCGACCGTCTTCTCGTAGAGCTCGGTGCCGGTGTACTTGGAGCGCTTCCACTCGCCCGCGGCGAGGCTCGCGTGTGCGGCCGGGATGTGGCGGGCGAGGCTCAGGATGTGGCCGATCGTGAGCTCGGCGGCGCTGATGATGTTCGACGTGGGCGCGTTGACGACCATCACGCCTGCGGCCGTCGCGGCCTTGATGTCGACGTTGTCGAGACCCACGCCCGCGCGCGCCACGACCTTCAGCTGGGGAGCTGCGGCGAGCGCCTCGGCGTCGATCTGGGTGGCCGAGCGGATGAGCACGGCACTCGCCTCAGACAGAGCAGAGAGCAGGGCCGGGCGGTCGGTGCCGTCCACGTTCCGGATGTCGAAGTCGGGACCGAGGGCCTCGACGGTAGCGGGCGACAGTTCTTCTGCGATCAGGACGACCGGCTTGGCCACAGTGGTTCCTTCGTGCGGGGAGAGGTGCGGCCGCTGGCCGCGGGTGGTGTGCGCCGAGACTTGCGCTGGCGCGGCACGTCGAGCCTACCCGACACAGGATTCCGTTACGGTCGCCCTCCGGGGTCCGGCATCGCTCAGCTGGTGACCTGGTAGAGCGCGACCGCGTACAGGCTGAAATAGGTGGCGGCCGTTGCGGCGAGTGCCGCCGTGAAGACCAGCACGCGGTTGGTGAGCGGCTGCCGTCGCACCGCGACGAGCGCCCCCACGTAGAACAGGACCGGCAGGGCGACGCCGAGCACGAGCACCGCCCACGGCACACGATCCGCCCATCCGAAGTTCTCGTATGCGACGGGCGTGTTGATCAGGTTGCCGGCCGCCTGGTACAGGAACCAGCCGGTGAGCGCCGCGAACACGACGGCGACGGCGATCGCGCCGATGCGCGAGACCGGCTCGTCGGTGGAGTCGAGGGTGGTGATGCGGTCGTCGGTCATCCGAGGGCTCCCAGCAGGTAGGGCAGAGGAACGAGCACACCGAGTCCGAGTGCCAGCCATCCGGCGCGCACGAGCGCGCGGCGGCGCATCCCCTCATGGGTGAGTGCGAGCACGGCCGCGAACCACACACCGGCCGAGATGAGCGAGAGGAACTCGCCGAACTGCCACATGATCTCGCCCGGCAGGTCGATCGCGGGGTAGCCGAGCAGCTGCACCGACAGGATCCAACCGAGCGTGACGGCGGCGTAGAGGACGCCGAAGACGGCAGTCACCGCGAGCGTCGGCACATCGCGTCGCGCGGGAGCGTCGGCGTCGGCGGCGTCGTCGAGATCCTCATGGGATGCGTCGGCATCGGATTCGGGGTCACTGTCGAGGGAGCCGCCGAGCCGCGGGGCGTCGCGCCCGGCGACGTCGTCCCCCGCCCACTGCAGAGCCTCGTCGTCCTCGTCGAACGGATCGGGTGCGCGCGTGTTCACCCCTCTATCCTGCCGCGAATCACCTTGGGGGGTGCTCGCCATCCAGCGCTGGGTCGATGCTCATGAGCGACGCCGCGCAAACGCGACAACCCACGTACCCCGAGAATCGTGCCTCATGGTCGTTTCGCCGCCCGTGAAACGACCATCTCGCACGATTCTCCGGGTGGGTCCGGCGGCGCCCAGGGACGCGAAAGGCGCCCCGGACGAATCCGGGGCGCCTTCGTGAGCGTCAGGTGACGGCGAGGATCAGCGCGCGGCCGAACCCTCGGTGTAGTCCTCGTCCTGCTGCTTCCACGCGAAGAGGGCGCGCAGGTCGCGGCCGACGGCCTCGATCGAGTGCGCGGCACCCTTCTCGCGGAGGGCGAGGAACTCCTCGGCTCCGTTGTCCTGGTCGTCGATGAAGCGCTTCGCGAACGCGCCCGACTGGATGTCGGCGAGGACGGCCGACATGTTCTCCTTGACCGACGGGTCGATGACGCGCGGGCCCGAGACGTAGTCGCCGTACTCGGCCGTGTCGGAGACCGACCAGCGCTGCTTGGCGATGCCGCCCTCCCACATGAGGTCGACGATGAGCTTGAGCTCGTGGAGCACCTCGAAGTAGGCGATCTCCGGCTGGTAGCCCGCCTCGACGAGGGTCTCGAAGCCGTACTGCACGAGCTGCGAGGTGCCACCGCAGAGCACAGCCTGCTCGCCGAACAGGTCGGTCTCGGTCTCCTCGGTGAAGGTCGTCTTGATGACGCCGGCGCGGGTGCCGCCGATGGCCTTCGCGTACGAGAGGGCGACATCCCAGGCCTGGCCCGACGCGTCGCGCTCGACGGCGATGATGTCCGGGATGCCGCGGCCGGCGACGTACTCGCGGCGCACCGTGTGACCGGGGGCCTTCGGGGCGACGAGGATCACGTCGACGCCCTCGGGCGCCTCGATGTAGCCGAAGCGGATGTTGAAGCCGTGCGCGAAGGCGAGCGTCTTGCCCTCGGTGAGCTTGTCCTTGATCGACTCGTTGTAGATCGAGCGCTGGTGCTGGTCGGGCGCGAGGATCATGATGAGGTCAGCCCACTCGGCGGCGTCGGCAACCGACTTGACCTCGAATCCGGCTTCCTGGGCCTTGGCGGCCGACTTCGAGCCGTCCTTGAGCGCGATGACGACCTCGACGCCCGAGTCGCGCAGGTTCTGCGCGTGGGCGTGGCCCTGCGAGCCGTAGCCGACGATCGCGACCTTCTTGCTCTGGATGAGCGAGAGGTCGGCGTCCTTGTCGTAGAAGATCTCAGCCAATGTGTGTCCTTCGTTTCGTTGGGGTTCGGGGGTCAGTTCTTGTGAACGCGTTCGGTGATGCTCTTGCCGCCGCGGCCGATCGCGAGGAGGCCGGATTGGGCGATCTCGCGGATGCCGTACGGCTCGAGCACGCGCAGGAACGCCTGCACCTTGCCGGAGTCGCCCGTCACCTCGATGACGAGCGCATCGGTCGCCACATCGACGACACGTGCACGGAACAGGTTCACAGCTTCGAGGATCTGGCTGCGGGTCGTGTTGTCGACGCGCACCTTGATGAGCAGGTGCTCGCGGTGCACCGACTGCGTGGGGTCGAGCTCGACGATCTTGATGACGTTGACGAGCTTGTTGAGCTGCTTGGTGACCTGCTCGAGCGGCAGATCCTCGACGTCGACGACGACGGTGATGCGGCTGAGTCCCTCGATCTCGGTCGGTCCGACCGCGAGCGAGTTGATGTTGAAGCCGCGGCGGGCGAACAGCCCCGCGACGCGCGTGAGCAGACCGGGCTTGTCCTCGACCAGGAGGGAGAGCACGTGGTGCGACATGTGTTCTTACTCCTCTTCCCACGCCGGCGCGTGTTCGCGGGCGTACTGGATCTGCGAATTGCCGACGCCCTGAGGCACCATCGGCCACACCATGGCGTCGCGGCTGACGACGAAGTCGATGACGACCGGCCGGTCGTTGGTCTCGAGCGCGAGCTTGATGGCGGCGTCGATGTCCTCCTTCTTCGTGACGCGGATGCCGAGGGCGCCATAGGCGTCGGCGAGCTTCACGAAGTCGGGCACCATCCGGGTGGTGTTATCTCCGTCGAGGGCTCCCGTGTTGAGGTCGGTGAACGAGTGGCGACCGTCGTAGAACAGGGTCTGCCACTGGCGCACCATGCCGAGCGACGAGTTGTTGATGATCGCGACCTTGATGGGGATGTCGTTGATCGTGCAGGTGGCGAGCTCCTGATTGGTCATCTGGAAGCAGCCGTCGCCGTCGATCGCCCACACGACACGGTCGGGCTGGGCGACCTTGGCGCCCATCGCGGCGGGCACCGAGTAGCCCATGGTGCCGGCGCCGCCCGAGTTGAGCCAGGCGTTCGGACGCTCGTACTTGACGAACTGCGCCGACCACATCTGGTGCTGCCCGACGCCTGCGGCGTAGACCGCCTCGGGGCCGGAGAGCTCGCCGATGCGCTGGATGACGTGCTGCGGCGACAGCAGCCCGTCTTCGGGCTCGGTGTAGCCGAGGGGGTAGTTGGCGCGCAGCTGGTTGAGGCGCGTCCACCAGTCGGAGAGGTCGGACTTCTCGTCGACGCCGGTGAACGCGTCGATGAGGTCGATGATGACCTCGCGCGCGTCGCCCACGATGGGCACATCCGCGTGGCGGATCTTGCCGATCTCCGCGGGGTCGATGTCGACGTGCACCACCTGAGCGTCCGGAGCGAACTCGGACACCTTGCCGGTGACGCGGTCGTCGAAGCGGGCACCGAGCGAGACGATGAGGTCGGATTCCTGCAGCGCGAGAACCGCGGGCACGGCGCCGTGCATGCCGGGCATGCCGAGGTGCTGCGGGTGCGAGTCGGGGAAGGCGCCGCGCGCCATGAGCGTGGTGACGATGGGTGCGCCGGTGAGCTCGGCGAGCTTCAGGAGCTCAGCCGAGGCACCGGAGCGGATGACGCCGCCGCCCACGTAGAGCACGGGGCGCGAGGCAGCGGCGATCATGTCGGCGGCGGCCTGGATCTGCTTGCCGTGCGCCTTCATGACGGGACGGTAGCCCGGGAGGTCGACCTTCGGGGGCCACACGAACGGCGCCGTCTTCTGCTGCGCGTCCTTCGTGATGTCGACGAGCACGGGGCCGGGGCGGCCGGTCGTGGCGATGTGGTACGCCGCCGCGAGGGTCGCCGGCACCTGCGCCGGGTCGGTCACGAGGAAGCTGTGCTTGGTGATCGGCATCGTGATGCCGACGATGTCGACCTCCTGGAACGCGTCGGTTCCCATCGAGGTCGAGAACACCTGTCCGGTGATCGCGAGGAGCGGCACCGAGTCCATGTACGCGTCGGCGATCGCCGTGACGAGGTTGGTCGCGCCGGGGCCGGAGGTCGCGATGCAGACGCCGAGCTTGCCCGACGAGGACGCGTAGCCTTCAGCGGCGTGGCCAGCACCCTGCTCGTGCCGGACGAGGATGTGGCGGATGGCGGTCGAGGCCATGAGCTCGTCGTAGAACGGCATGATCGCGCCGCCCGGAAGACCGAACACATCGGTGACCCCGAGCTTCTCGAGGCTCGCGAGAACGAGACCCGATCCTGTCATGAGCGGCGCGGCGTCGCGCTTGTCCGAAGAGGGAGGCGCGGATGGGGCAGGTGAAGACGTCATAGTGACCTTCCGGCTAAGTCGCAGTCAGTGGGAACCAGGGCGTGGAACGCGCGAATGACGCCGGAGCCCTGATCAGATGTCGCAGACCGCTGGTGTTGCGGTGAGCGCCCACGCCAGGACTGGTTGTGCCACCCGGGTGTCTATCGGTGCAATGCTATCCGATCCGGCATGCCTCGACGTTCGTGCGACCAGCTGACGCGGAACGGGGGTGCCAGGGCCTCGGCCCGACACCCCCGCGTCGCGGTGATGAGGCTCAGCCGGTGACGGCACCTTCAGCGGCCGAGCGGACGAGCTTGGAGTACTTCGCCAGCACACCGCGGGTGTAGCGAGGCGGGAGCGGCTCCCAGCCTTCGCGACGCGCGGCGAGCTCCGCATCGTCGACGAGCAGTTCGATGGAGCGCGAGGCGATGTCGACGCGGATGCGGTCGCCGTCGCGCACGAACGCGATAGGCCCGGCGTCGACGGCTTCGGGGGCGATGTGGCCGATGCAGAGACCCGTGGTGCCGCCCGAGAAGCGACCGTCCGTGAGCAGCAGCACGTCCTTGCCGAGACCTGCGCCCTTGATGGCCGCGGTGATGGCGAGCATCTCGCGCATACCGGGACCGCCCTTGGGGCCTTCGTAGCGGATGACGACGACGTCGCCGTGCTCGATCTCGCCGTTCGTGAGGGCGTCGAGCGCTGCGCGCTCGCGCTCGAAGACGCGAGCCGGGCCCTCGAACGTCGCGGCGTCGAAGCCCGCAGTCTTGACGACCGCGCCCTCGGGAGCCATCGATCCGTGCAGGATCGTGAGGCCGCCGGTCTCGTGGATCGGGTTGTCGAGCGTGCGCAGCACGTCGCCGTCGAGCGGCGGGATGGGTCCGATGTCGGCGAGGTTCTCGGCGAGCGTCTTGCCCGTGACGGTGAGCGCGTCACCGTGCATGAGGCCCGCGTCGAGGAGCGCCTTCATGAGGACGGGGAGGCCGCCGCGGCGGTCGACGTCGTTCATGACGTAGCGCCCGAAGGGCTTGAGGTCGCCGATGTGCGGAACCTTCGAGCCGATGCGGTTGAAGTCCTCGAGCGTCAGGTCGACCTCGGCTTCGTGGGCGATCGCCAGCAGGTGCAGGACGATGTTGGTCGAGCCTCCGAGCGCCATGCCGACCGCGATGGCGTTCTCGAACGCCTTCTTGGTGAGGATCTGGCGCGCGGTGATGCCCTGACGGAGCAGCTCGACGACCGCCTCGCCGGAACGGTGCGCGTAGTAGTCGCGGCGGCGGTCGTAGCTGGGCGGCGACGCCGATCCGGGGATCGAGAGGCCGAGGGCCTCGGCGACCGACGCCATCGTGTTGGCGGTGTACATTCCGCCGCAGGCACCCTCGCCGGGCGCGAACGCGCACTCGATCGCGTGGGCGTCCTCTTCGGACATGATGCCCGCCTTGACACCGCCGACTGCCTCGAAGGAGTCGATGATGGTGATGTCCTTCTCGGTGCCGTCCGACAGGCGCACCCAGCCGGGTGCGATCGATCCGGCGTAGAGGAAGACGGAGGCGAGGTCGAGTCGCGCGGCGGCCATGAGCATGCCGGGGATCGACTTGTCGCAGCCGGCGAGCAGCACCGAGCCGTCGAGACGCTCGGCCTGCATGACGACCTCGACGGAGTCGGCGATGACCTCGCGCGAGACGAGCGAGAAGTGCATGCCCTCGTGGCCCATCGAGATGCCGTCCGAGACCGACACGGTTCCGAACTGCAGGGGGTAGCCGCCCCCGGCGTGCACGCCCTCCTTCGCGGCCTGCGCGAGGCGCGACAGCGAGAGGTTGCACGGCGTGATCTCGTTCCACGAGCTCGCGATGCCGATCTGCGACTTGTTCCAGTCCGCGTCGCCCATGCCGACTGCGCGCAGCATGCCGCGGGACGTGGTCGCCTCGATGCCGTCGGTGACGGTGCGAGAACGGGGCTTGTGGTCGATGGGCGCGTTGGAGCCCGAGGTAGTGCTTTCCGCCATGCGTATGAGGTTACTCCCGCGCGGATGCTCGGGGAGACGCCGACTCAGAGACCCAGACGCTCAGCGCGCAGGTCGGCGAGCACGGTGAGCGTGTGCGCCACCTCGTCCGGCCCCGCGACCCGGAACCCGGCGAGCGTCTCGCCGTCGCCGGATTTCAGCCCCATGTCGTGAGGCTGGAGGGCTGCGAAGGCGTCCTCGTCGGTCACATCATCGCCCGCATAGAAGACAGCGTCGGCCGCGGTGTACAGGCGCAGATGCTCGACCGCTTCGCCCTTGGTCGTGGAGCGCACCGCGAACTCGAGCACGTTCTTGCCGGTGCGGATCGTGAGGTCGTCGATCTCCGCCTGCGCTTCGCGCAGCGCCACGAGGTGCGCGAGGCGCGAGTCGGCCTCCGTCGCGAGTCGCGTGTGCAGGGCGAACCCGGCTGGCTTCGTCTCGAGCCACACGTCGTCGATCGAGTCGGCGACCTGGCTCAGCACCTCCTGCAGCACGTCGACCAGTTCGAGCTCGGCGGTGTCGAGGCTGATGCGCGCACGCGGGTCGTCGAGGCGCAGCTCGATGCCATGGGATCCGACGAGCAGCGCCTCATCCGGAAGGTCGGCGACATCGATGAGGGAGGCGAGCGCACGACCCGAGACGAGAGCGACGCGCGTGCGCGGCATCTCGAGCAGACGCAGCACAGCGCGCCGCGCTTCCGGCAGCGCACGAGCGTGTTCGGGTCGGTCCACCTCGGGCGCGAGGGTGCCGTCGAAATCGAGGGCGACGAGCAGTCGACGTACGTCCGCCATCCGGCGGAGCTCCTCGACGAGAGCCTCTGGGAGCGGGCCGGTCATGAACGCGACGACCTCACTTCGTCGAGCGCTGACAGGAACAGCGCCGACCAGCGGCTCACGTCGTACTCGGTCACCCGGCGGCGCATCGCGCGCATCCTCTTGCGGCGTTCGCTGCGCGGCATCTCGATGGCGCGCATGATGGCGTCCTTGAGGCCGTCGATGTCATGCGGGTTCACCTGCAGCGCGGTCTTCAGCTCGTCAGAGGCGCCCGTGAACTCCGACAGCACGAGCGCGCCATCCTCATCGATGCGCGCCGCGACGTACTCCTTCGCGACGAGGTTCATGCCGTCGCGCAGGGCGGTCACGAGCATGACGTCGGCGGCGAGGTACAGGGCGGCCATCTCCTCGCGCGGATACCCGTGGTGCAGATACCGCACGGCCGGCTTGCTGATCGTTCCGTAGTCGCCGTTGATGCGCCCCACGCTCAGCTCGATCTCGTCGCGCAGCTGGCGGTAGCTCTCCACGCGCTCGCGCGACGGCGTCGCGATCTGCACGAGCGTGACGTCCTCGATCGACAGGCGGCCCTCTTCCAGCAGCTCGCCGAACGCCTTCAGGCGGTGGCCGATCCCCTTCGTGTAGTCGAGGCGGTCGACGCCGAGCAGCACCGTCTTCGGGTCGCCCAGGTCGCTGCGGATCTGCTTTGCACGCGCCTGCACATCCGGGTGCTTCACAAGCTCCTCGAAGCCGGCGACATCGATCGAGATGGGGAAGGCCTTCGCGACCACCTGGCGGTGCGGCGACGCGTTGGTCTCCGGCACTTCGATGATGGAGCCCTTGGTGGCGTCTCCCTTGAGACGACGAACCGCCTGCTGGAAGTTGCTCGCGTCCATCGCGCGCTGGAAGCCGATGACGTCGGCTCCGAGCAGCCCGTCGAGGATGCGTGTGCGCCACGGCAGCTGCGAGAAGATCCCGTATGCGGGGAAGGGGATGTGGTTGAAGAACCCGATGGTGAGGTCGGGGCGGTCCTCGCGCAGCATCGCCGGCACGAGCTGCAGCTGGTAGTCGTGCACCCACACCGTGGCGCCCTTCTCGGCTGCCGCGGACGCCGCATCCGCGAAGCGGCGGTTGACCTGCACGTAGCGCTCCCACCAGACGCGGTGGTAGCTGGGGGGCGCGATGACGTCGTGGTAGAGCGGCCACAGGGTGTCGTTGCTGAAGCCCTCGTAGTAGAGCTCCACATCGCACTCGGACAGCGGCACCGGAATGAGCCGAATGCCGTCGAGGTCGAACGGACCGATCTCGAGGTCGGGCTGGCCGGCCCACCCCACCCAGGCTCCATCGGCTTCGCGCATAACGGGTTCCAGCGCCGTGACAAGACCCCCGGGCGACGGTTTCCAGCCGGAGCTGCCGTCGGTGTCGACGACGCGGTCGACCGGGAGTCGGTTGGACACGACGACGAAGCTGTAGGTCTCGTCGGCCATGCCCCCCACCGTACACAGACGATTTCTCACGCGCTTGATCGATTCGGGGGGCTTGCTTTTGGACGATTCCTGTGACTTCGTGCGCGCACGTTTAGGGATGACTAGCGTGGACGTGTGATCTCCGTCGGCATGAGCACAACATGCGTCTACCCGTTCGCTGTCGAGCACGCCTTCCGCATTGCGCGGCTCGCAGGCTTCGACTCCATGGAGATCATGGTGACCAACGATCCGGTCACCCAGGACGCCGAGAAGCTCCTCGAGATCAGCGCGCGGTACGAGCTGCCGATCGCTTCGATCCACGCCCCCGTGCTGCTGCTGACGACGTTCGTGTGGGGTCGCGACCCGCAGGTGAAGCTCGAGAAGTCGGGCGAGCTGGCCGCCGCGGTCGGCGCGGATTCGGTGGTCGTGCACCCGCCGTTCCGCTGGCAGTCCGGCTACGCGCAGGACTTCGAGCGGATCGTGCGGTCGACCGCCGCGAACTCGGGTGTCGAGGTCGCGGTGGAGAACATGTTCCCGTGGACGGTGCGAGGCAAGGCGATGAAGGCGTACGCGCCGAGCCCCGACCCGCTCGACATGGATGTCGACGCGATGACGCTCGACTTCTCGCACGCGTCGCTCTCGGGGCTGGATTCGCTGGAGATCGCGAAGGCGATGGGCCCGCGTCTCCGGCACATCCACCTCTGCGATGGCGCCACCTCGGCCGCGGACGGCGCGGTGCTCGATGAGCACCTGCTGCCCGGCGAAGGCACCCAGCCGGTCGCCGAGACGCTGCAATATCTCGCCGCGAACGGATGGGAAGGCAACGTCGTCGCGGAGGTGAGCCTGCGCAAGGAGAAGGACGAGGCCGTGCGCATCGAGCGTCTCGAGCAGACGGTCGCGTTCGCGCGCGAGCACCTCAGCCAGGACCACGCCACCCGCGTGCCGCTCGACGCCGAGATGAACCTGCCGCTCAAGATCCGTCAGGCGCGGCGCGCACAGAAGCGCGCCGACCGCGCCTGACGGCTCCCGCTACGCGGTCGCGGGCAGCAGCAGGGTGCGCGCGTTCGCTCGCCGCGCCCGACCGATCGCCCAGCGGCTGAGTCCGATGCTGACGAGCCCGAAGAGGGCGAGCGCGGCGATGCTTCCGGCGATCGCCGCCGCCGATCCGCCCGCGACGATCTGCTGCAGACCCGTGGTGGCCCAGCCGAGCGGCAGCGCGCCCCCGAGCCAGCTGAACGGCCCGGCGAGCGCCTGAGCGGGCAGCACCCCGCTGACCGCGGCGACCTGCACCGACAGCAGCAGAAGCGAGAGCACGAGCCCTGCGCGACCGAAGCCCACCGTGAGCAACTGGTGGAAGGCCGTGAAGGCGGTCGCTGCGACGAGCGAGAACGCGAGCGTGACCGGCAGCAGGCTCCACTGCACATCGGCGACGAGGTGCATGAGCAGCACGAGCAGCACGGCCTGCACCGCCGCGACGATGCCTGCGCGCGCGAGTGCCGACAGCAGCACGCGCCCGGAGGCGGCGGTCGTCGCGAGGATGCGGCGGCTGAGCGGGGCCATCACGAGGAAGATCGCGAGCGCGCCGACCCAGAGGCCGAGCGGCACGAAGTAGGTGCCGATGACCTGCCCGATCTGGGACACCGGGTTGACGGTCGTCACGTCGAGCCCGACGGGGTCGGCGGCGACGGCCGCGGCGTCCCCGGTCGGGACCGTGGCGGTGCCGTCGAGTCGGGCCGCCCCGCTCTGGAGTCCGTCGGCGAGCGTCGTCGCCCCCGTGGAGAGCTCCCCGAGCCCTGTCGCGAGGTCGCGTGCGCCCGCATCGAGCGAGGGCCCGCTGGAAGAGAGCCGAGCCGCGCCGTTCGCGGCGTCCGCGATGCCGTCGGCGAGTGAACCGAGAGATCCGGCGCCCTGCGAGAGCGCGGGGCCCGACTGGGCCGCCGTCGCGAGTCCGCCGCTGATGGCCTGCAGCTGCTGCAGGTAGGGGGCGAGCGTGGGGTCGCTCGTGAACCGCGGATCCTGCGCCATCGCACCGGTGAGCTGCGTGAGTCCGCCGGATGCGCTGCCGACACCGGAGATGTAGTCCTGCAGCCCGCTGCCGAGCGTGCCGAGCTGCCCGGTCTGCTGCGTCATGGTCTGCAGCCCGCGCGAGAGCGCGGCGACGCCGTTCGTGTACTGGTCGACGCCGTCGGCGAGGCCGGTCGCGCCGCTCGCCGCGGTCGTGGCGCCGTCGGCGAGCTGGGTCGCGCCGTCCGCCGCCGTGGTGAACGCCTCGCCCACGGTGCCGAACTGGGTGTAGATGCCCGAGATGTACTGCTCGGTGAGCTGCGATCCGAACGTGCGGACCATGCCCTCGCCGAGGGACTGCGCGGCCGCCCCCGCGAGGTAGGAGTGGGCGTCATCGGTCTCGAGGCTGAGTCGCGCCTGCACCGGGTCGGTGCTCGAGAGCGACACCACCGACGCCGAGAAGTCGGACGGGATGGTGAGCACGGCGTACACCTCGCCGGCGGCGAGCAGCTCCTCCGCTTCGTCGGCGTTGCTCAGCCGCCACTGCATGCCGGGCGAGTCGGATCCGGTGAGCTCGGTCACGAGCAGACGCCCGGCGAGCACCATCGTCTCGGTGCCGTCGTCTGCGGTCTGGGTGACCATCTCGTCGTTGTTGACGATCGCCGCGGGGATGCGGTGGATGCCGTCCTCGGTGTCGGCGAGTGACGCCATCGTGAGCCCCGCGAACGCGAGCGGCACGACGGCCGCGGCGATGAGGGCGACGAGACGCCACGGCCGCCGGACGCGCGTGGGCTGGGTGC
Organism: Salinibacterium sp. ZJ70; assembly: GCF_011751865.2. GTDB lineage: Bacteria > Actinomycetota > Actinomycetes > Actinomycetales > Microbacteriaceae > Homoserinibacter. Next base: position 2,191,249 of record NZ_CP061770.1, read on the forward strand.
TGTCCTGGCTCATCGGTGTGCTCCTTCTGCGAGCTCGGCCGGGCGGAACGCAGCCGCGGGCCGGGAGAGTGCGGGGATCTCGGCGCGATCCGCTTTCGCGGCTCCGAGGATGACGGTGGTGCCGGCGGGGGCGAGGCGGTCGACGGCGGCGAGGAAGCCGGCGCCGCCATCCGTGCCCGGCAGCGGGTCGACGGAGTCGATCACGACGACGGGGGTGTGCTCGCTGAGGGCGAGGCCGACGGTCGCGATGGCCCGCTCGAGCGGCGGGAGGGCGCCGAGCGGGGTGCGCCAGGTGACGGCCACGTTCGAGCCTGAAGCGCGGACGACGTCCTGGATGCGGGCCACCCACGACACGGCGCGACGGTGGGCGCGGGAGCTGCGGCCGGTGACACGCAGACGCTCCTCGAGCAGCTCGCCGAGCGAGGCATCGACATCGCGCGCGCCTCCCCCGAACTCCGCGAACGACACGAGACGCTCCACGCGTCCGGCTTCGCTCGGGATGGGCCGACCGACCACCTGCGCGCGACCTTCGATGGCGGGCAGGCGCCCGGCGACGGTCGCCGTGAGCACGCGACGTCGTGCGGCATCGCCGCCGACGAGCGCGATCGAACCCGCCGCGATGGATCCCCGATACGGCCCGGCGGTGGCACCCTCCGCACCGACGACGATCGCGTCGAGCGTGACCGCCTCCCCGGCGCTCGCGCGCGTCTGCGCCCACGCCACATCATCGAGGTGGGCGCGCAGGCCCATCCCCTCGACGTCGACGTTCGGCAGCAGGCGGTCGAGCCACTTCGGCAGGTACCAGGCGCTGCGTCCGAAGAGCGCCATCACGGCAGGCACGAGGGTCATGCGGATGAGGAACGCGTCGATCGCGACACCCACGGCGAGACCCAGTGCGATGACCTTGATGACGGATGCGCCCTCCGGCACGAACGCCGCGAACACGAAGAACATGATGAGGGCTGCCGCGGTGACGACGCGCGCCGCCTCCGAGAAGCCGCGCACGATCGCCTGCTTCGGCGGCGCTCCATGGATGAACGCCTCGCGCATGCCCGACACGAGGAACACCTCGTAGTCCATCGCGAGTCCGAACAGGATCGCCATGAGCAGGATCGGCATGAAGCTGAGGATCGGGCCGGGCACGGCGTGCAGCGCCTCGGCGCCCCAGCCCCACTGGAATACGGCGACGACGATGCCGAACGACGCGAGCACGCTCAGCAGGTAGCCGAGGGCGGCCTTTATGGGCACCACGATCGAGCGGAAGACGAGCATCAGGAGGATCACCGAGAGCCCGATGACGACGAGGCCGAAGGGCAGCAGGGCGCCGTTGAGCTGGCTCGAGATGTCGATCGCGACAGCCGTGGCGCCCGTGACCGAGATGGGGGTGCCGTAGCGCTCCTCGATGCCGGGGGCGAGGTCGCGGATGGCGTGCACGAGCTCGGTCGTCGCGGGATCCGACGGACCTGTCTCGGGGATGACCTGGATGATCGCGGTGTCGACGGTGGGGTTGGGGATCGGCGAGCCGACGAAGTCGACGCCGTCGAGCTCGGCCACCTCGGCGGCGATCGCGTCCAGGTCCTCGAAGATGTCGGTCGTCTGGGTGATGTCGACGGCGATCACGAGGGGGCCGTTGCGGCCGGGACCGAACGCCTCCTCGGTGAGGTCGTGAGCGCGGCGCGCGGTGTTGTCTTCGGTCATCGAGCTGCCGTCGGGCAGGGCGAGCGCGAGGTCGGCGGCGGGCACGGCGGCGACGCCGAGCAGCGCGACCACGCCGATGATGAACACGACGGGTGCCTTGACGACGAGGCCCACCCAGCGCTCGCCCATGGTCTTCTTCGTCGGCGCGGAGGCGGAGGCGGAGTGCTCGGCGACGGCGCGCTGGGGGTCGGCGTGCTCGGCGACGGCGCGGCGAGCCGCGCGCGAACCGGGCTTCGGGATGAGGCGCTCCCCCAGCAGACCCATGATCGCGGGAAGCAGGGTGAGCGCTGCGAGCATCGCCATGAACACCGCGACGGCGGCGGTGACGCCCATGAGGCCGAGGAACGGGATGCCCACGATGAGCAGGCCCACGAGCGCGATCATGACCGTCACGCCTGCGAAGACGACGGATCCGCCCGCGGTCGCGACGGAGGTCGCTGCCGACTCCTCGGGATCGACGCCGCGGGCCAGCTGGGTGCGGTGCCGCGAGAGGATGAAGAGCGCGTAGTCGATGCCGACCGCGAGGCCGATCATGAGCGCGAGCATGGGGGTCGCCGTGGAGAGCGTCATGAAGGCAGCAAGGCCGAGCACCCCGCCCATCGAGACGCCGAGCGCGACGATCGCGGTGAGCAGCGGGAGGCCTGCCGCGAGCAGCGAGCCGAATGTCACAAGCAGCACGACGGCCGCGAACAGCACGCCGATCACCTCGATGACCGTGAGGCCGAACGTCGTGTTCTGGAAGACCATGCCGCCGTATTCGACGACCACCTCATCCGAGGCGATCTGGTTCCCGATCTCCTGCAGCTCGTCGAGGGTCGCATCCGAGACCTGCTCTGACGAGTCCGTCATCTGGATCTGCACCACGGCGGTGCGGTGATCGTCGCTGACGGCGTTCGTGGCGTACTCGTCGAAGGGCGACAGCGCCTGGGCGACGTCATCCATGTCGTTCAGGTCGGCGACCATCGCGTCGATGTCGTCGACGATCGCTCCCTCATCGACGACGCCGTCGGGCACGTGCACGACGAGCTGCACGCTGGCGCCCGCCGTCTGAGGGAAGACCGCGGCGAGGCGGTCGATGGCGTCCTGCGATTCGGTTCCGGGGATCTTGTACGAGTCCTGCATGGTGCCGCCGAGCGCGACAGCACCACCGAGCACGAGGGCGGCGAGCGCGAGCCACGAGAGCACGACCGCGAGCCCGTGCCGGTAGGAGAAGCGCCCGAGGCGCGAGAGCAGGATGGCCATGACGGGGTCCTTAGGCGGCTGGGGCGAGCAGCTCGCCGAGGATGCGGATGAGGGAGGCGCGGAGATCCGCGTCGTCGGGGGCGCCCGTCCGGTGCAGCTGTCCCATCTGCGCGAGCAGGTAGGCGGCCCCGCCGAGGGCGATCGCGAAGCGAACGTGGTCATCCAGCGAGCGATGCGATCGCTCGTCGGCGATCCGCTCCATGATCTCCTGGGCCTGCTGCACGATGGGCAGGTCGCCGAGCACGCCCGACTGGGTCACGAAGATCTGCGCGGAGAGTCGGTTGCGCATGAGGAAGTCGACGAAGTCGGAGAGGTAGGCGACGCGCTCTGCGGTGTCGCCCGAGAGCGCGGCCGTGCGCGGCACGAACGTGCGCAGCTCGTCGAGTGCGGGTGCCAGCACGGCTTCGAGGAGGGCTTCCTTCGAGCTGTAGTGGTACAGCACGCTCGCCTTGGAGACGCCGGCGCGGTCGGCGACGTCCTGGATGGAGGTGCCGAGGTAGCCGGCGGCAGCGAACTGCTCGAGTGCGGCGGTGCGCAGGTCGGTGGCTGTCGTCTGCATGCATCCGAGGCTAGTTGACCGCTCGGTCAGGTTTTGACCAAGCGGTCAGACCAGGAGCGAATTCCCAGCAACGTCAACCCCCTCGCGGTGCCCGGATGCGGGGTACTAGCGTGGGAGGCGACCCAACAAGGAGGCCCCGTGCGCAAGTTCCTGTTCAACGGCAGCGTGATCAGCTCGCTCTTCGGCGCCGTCGGCGTCATCAAAGCGACTCAGCACGGCCCGCGCGACTGGCGCCTGGCGCTCATGTGGATCGCGTGGGGATGCTCCGTCGCGATCGCCGTCGGCACGGTCGCCAAGGAATCCAAGCGCGACGAGATCGAATGGTGACCTCCCGCACCTGAAGCGGGACGCCATCCGGATCCGACGAAGGCCCCGACTCCCCCGAGTCGGCGGCCTTCGCTCAGTCAGTTCGCGGCTGTGCGGCGCGCGCGGCGGGCGAACGCCATGAGTCCGAGGCCCAACGCGGCGATGCCGGCGAAGCCGACGAATGCCGCTGCGGGCACCTCGGCACCCGTCTCGGCGAGCGCAGGCGCGACGGCAGCCTCATCTTCGGTGGCCGCGTAGCGCAGAATCACCACACCATCCATGCCGTCGGGGTTGTCGAACGTCGCCGGCGCGCCCTGTCCCGAGCTCGGCACCGAAGCGAGGGTCCAGACACCGCCGCGTCCATACTCGGTTCCGCCGTCGGCAGACGCCGGGAACAGCTCGGAGTCGACCCCGGGAATCTGGGAGAGGAAGTACCCCGCCCCCACCGTCAGCACGTCGGTGTCGTGGTCGGCAACCCCGGCGGTCCGCGCACCCCCGCCAGCGCTCTTGAATTCTGGCTCCGACGGCTGAACGTCGTAAACCATATCCGAGCCGGAGTTCCCGGAGCCGCTCACCGTGTCGGTCGCGCCCTGTGCGGCATCAGACCCCAGCGATGTCGACTGCCCATCCTCCGATGCAGTGTCCCATTCGCCACCCGCACCCACGACGACCTCGTGGTCGACACCGAGCGCGACATCGTCGATGTACGTCACTTCGCCGCCACCGCCGCCGTAGGAATTCCACCAGTCATCCGCGCTCGGCCCATCGACGACGCCCGCCGCGCCGCCGCCCACCAGCACGGCTGAGAGCTTCGCGATGGAGTTGGGGAAGCTGTACGTCCCCGATTGAGTGATCACGATCTCGCACAGCTCGCCCCCGCTCAGAAGAGTCGACGCTGGCGTCGTCGTCGCGCACGTCGCCGCAGCGGCTGCGGGCAGCGCGCCACCAGCAGCAGCGACTCCACCCATGCCGATCGCGCCGACAGCCGCGAAACCGCGACCGACACCCCGAAGACTCAGGTCATGCAGCATCTTCGGCCCCCCGGCATCGATTCAGAACGCTCAGCACAAGATATGGCCACGGCGGCCGCGGCGCAATGACCACGGCGATTCCGCGCCGCTCACATCCCGACGTAGCTCTGCGCCCGGCGTTCGATCTCCGCCTGGATCTCCGTCCGGCGCAGTTTTCCCGTCACCGTGCGCGCTAGTTCACCCACCCGCACGATGATGCCAGGAGCGGCATCTCCGAGCGCCGCCCGCAACACCCTCGCCGCGGCCGCCTGATCTCCGAGATCTCCGACGTACGCCAAGGCGATCTGACTCGCACCTCGATGGTCGACCACAGCACAGACGCAGACATCCTCGACGCCCGGCAGCTGCAACGCGAGCTCCTCGACCCGGTGCGGCATGATCTTCACCCCGGCGGCATTGACGAGGTCGTCGCTGCGCCCGCTCAGAAACAGCTCGCCTTCCTGCAGGAACCCGCGATCACCTGGCCGGAACCATCCGTCCGCCAGTCCAGAAGCACGGGGCCCCTCCACCCCCAGATAGCCCAAGGCGAGACCGTCAGTGCGGATGCGCACAGACCCTTCGACGCCGTCACTCACCTGTCGCCCGTCGTCATCTTCGATCTCGACGGTGGCGTGAGGGAGCACTCGTCCCACCGGGCCCCCGTCCCGCACACCGTCTCCGACCGCCACAGCTCCGACCTCCGTCGCCCCGTACACCTCGCGGATCTGCACGCCGAACCATGATGCGAGCTCGGCGGCGAGCGCCGTCGGCATCGGCGCCCCGGCGCTCTGCAGGATCTGCAGCGCGGGGAGCTTCTCGCCCGACCGTCGCGCGATGTTCAGAACCGCTCGCCACTGATGCGGCGAACCCTGCGCGGCCCGCACATCGTGCTCTCGCAGCATCGCGAGATTCTGCTCGGCGCGCCCGCCCACGACGTGCGGTTCACCATGAACCAGCGCGTGCAGGAACGTGGCCTGTGCACTCGTCGAGGCAGGACCCATCAGCGACATGAAGGGGAGGTCCGTGATCCAGGTGCGCGCGGCGACGATGCGCCTCTGCAGCGCGTACCGCGAGAACACGACAGCCTTGGGTTCCCCCGTCGTGCCACTCGAGAACACGATCCGCGCCGGTGCCTGCGGATCATGCGCTCTCAGCGGGGCCCGCTCGGGATCGATCGATGCGAGCCGCGCGAGCACCGACTGGTCGACGAGGATCGTGTGCGCAGGATGCGCCCCCGGAAACGGCGCCGCGGCGATGATGCGCTTCGCTGGTGCCGCGTCTCCCACGCGGATACCGGGAACGGCGACGCCGGCGACAGCGCCATGGACGAGCGCCCCGACGGCGAACGCCGACTCGAGCGGGGCAGGGAGCGAGATCGCGACCCCCTCGCCCTCCCTGATCCCCTGCTCGTCGAGCCACACAGCGATGCGGAGCGCGCTGTCCCAGAGCTCTCCAGCCGAGAGCACGACGTCGGATGTGATGACAGCCGGGAGGTGAGGGTCCGTGGCCGCGCGTGCGGCGAGCGCCTCGACGGGATCGCCGACGGCATGGAGTTTCGTCACGAATCCTGACGATAGCGCTTCGCGTCAGCCCCGGCCGCGCGGTTCCGGATGCGCGAGGAAGCCGCGCAGCAGCGCCGCCGAGCCCGCCACATGCTCCCGCATCGCCTCCTCGGCCCCCGCCTCGTCGCCCGCGAGGATCGCGAGCACGATCTGCTCGTGCTGGTGGTTCGAGTGGTCGATGTTGCGCGTGAGCAGAGGGAAGCTGTCGAGCAGCTCGTTCACACGCGTGCGGTTGTCGGCGATGAGCGCCACGAGCGACGGCACGCCCGCGAGCTCCGCGATGGTCAGGTGCAGGCGCGAATCGAGCCGCCGGTAGTCCTCGGGCGACGCAGTGCGCACATCCGCGAGGCGCGCCCACAGCTCGCTGCGCTGGGCGGCGCCCAGCTCCCGCCCCGCGGCGAGGCGGGCGGTGCCCGTCTCGAGCACCTCGCGCACGCTCACGACATCCTCGAGCTCTGCCGGATCCGGCGGCGGCGCCTCCGTGGTGGTGGGCAGCGGATCGGTCACGAAGGTGCCGCCGTAGCGCCCGCGGCGCGAGGTGAGATAGCCCGCATCCGTGAGCTCCCGGATCGCTTCGCGCAGGGTGTCGCGGCTCACCGAGAAGCGCGCCGCGAGCTCGCGCTCTGCGGGCAGCGCCTCGCCGGGGGCGACGACGCCGAGACGGATCGTCTGCATGAGGCGCGACACCGTGTCCTCGAGGGAGTTGCCGGTGCGCACCGGCCGGAAGACGAGTTCGTGGACGAGCGACGAGGCGTCGCCGGATGCGTCGCTCACAGCGGCGTCGTATAGGCCGACGAGATGCCGCCGTCGACGAGGAACGTCGACGCGGTCACGAAGCTCGCATCGTCGCTCGCGAGGAACGCGACCGCGGCCGCGATCTCCTCGGGCTCCGCGAAGCGCCCCACCGGCACATGGACGAGGCGCCGTGCGGCGCGCTCCGGGTCCTTGGCGAAGAGCTCCTTCAGCAGCGGCGTGTTCACCGGTCCCGGGCAGAGCGCGTTGACACGCACCCCCTGACGCGCGAACTGCACCCCCAGCTCCCGCGACATCGCGAGCACCCCGCCCTTCGACGCCGTGTACGAGATCTGACTCGTCGCCGACCCCATGACGGCGACGAACGAGGCCGTGTTGATGATCGATCCGCACCCCGCCGGCACCATGTGGCGCAGCGCCGCGCGCGAGCAGAGGTAGACGCTCGTGAGGTTGACGAGCTGCACGCGATCCCACGCGTCGAGCTCCGTCGTCTCGATCGAGTCGTCGTCGGCGGGTGAGATGCCCGCGTTGTTGAAGGCGATGTCGACCTTCCCGTACGTCGCAGCAGCGGTGTCGAAGAGCTGGTCGACGCTCCCCCTGTCGGCCACGTCGACCTGCACGAACAGCCCACCCAGATCCTCGGCTGCTGCGGTGCCGGAGGTCGCGTCGAGATCGCCGATCACGACGGTCGCGCCCTCCGCCGCGAGGCGTCGCGCGGAGGCGAGGCCGATGCCGCTCGCGCCTCCCGTGACGACGGCGACCCGCCCTGCCAAGCGCTGGGTGAGATCGATGGGTGCGACGGACATAGCTGATCCTTAGGGTGCGGTGGCCGGGGTGACCGGGGGGGAGCTGAAGAAGACGTTCTTGGTCTCGGTGAACGCGAGTGCCGCATCCGGGCCGAGCTCGCGGCCGAGGCCCGAGCTCTTCATGCCGCCGAACGGCGTCGTGTAGCGCACCGAGGAGTTCGAGTTGACGCTGATGGTGCCCGACTCGACGCCCCGCGCCACGCGGATGCCGCGGCCGAGATCGCTCGTCCAGATCGATCCCGAGAGACCGTACACGGAGTCGTTGGCGAGCGCGATCGCATCGGCCTCGTCGTCGAACGGCAGCACCGTGACGACAGGACCGAAGACCTCCTCGGTCGCGATGCGGTCGCCGCGGCCGGCGAGCACGACGGTGGGCGCGAACCAGTATCCGGGGCCGTCGGGGGCGGTTCCGCGGAAGGCGATGTCGACGGTGTCGTCGAGGAACGCCGCCACCGAGTCGCGGTGCGCGGCCGAGACGAGCGGGCCCATCTCGGTCGCCTCATCCGCAGGCGCCCCCACCCGGAACCCCGCGACGGCAGGCTCGAGCAGTTCGAGGAACCGGTCGAGCACGCCACGCTCGACGAGCAGTCGACTGCGGGCGCAGCAGTCCTGCCCCGCGTTGTCGAAGACGGAGCCGGGCACGGAGGCCGCGGCGAGCGCGAGATCCGCATCGCCGAAGACGATCGTGGCGCTCTTGCCGCCGAGCTCGAGCGTCGAGGGCTTCAGGCGCTCGGCGCACCCAGCCGCGACGCGCGCTCCCACCTCGGTCGACCCCGTGAAGACGACCTTGCCGACGTGCGGGTGCGTCACGAAGCGCTCCCCCACGACCGAACCCCGACCGGGCAGCACCTGGAACAGGTCCTCGGGCAGACCGGATTCGCGCGCGAGCTCCCCCAGGCGGATCGCGGTGAGCGGGGTCCAGTCGGCGGGCTTCAGCAGCACGGCGTTGCCGGCGGCGAGCGCGGGCGCGAACCCCCACGACGCGATCGTCATGGGGAAGTTCCACGGCACGATGACGCCGACGACGCCGATGGGTTCGTGGAACGTCACATCGATGCCGCCCGCGACGGGAATCTGCTGCCCGATGAGCCGCTCGGGCGCACCCGCGTAGTACTCGAGCACGTCGCGCACGTGCCCCGCCTCCCAGCGGGCTGAGGTGATCGGATGGCCGGAGTTGCGCACCTCGAGCTGCGCGAGCTCCTCGACGTGGTCGCCCACGACATCCGCGAAGCGGCGCAGCGCGCGTGCGCGATCGACCGGGGCGAGCGCCGCCCAGCCGCGCTGCGCACGTCTCGCGCGGTCGATGGCCGCATCGACCTCCTCGAGGCTCGTGTGCGCGATCTCTCCGATGACCTCCTCGGTCGCCGGATCGATGAGCGTCGTGCTCGACATCACATCCCCCTGTTCGACGCACGGTAGTCGCGCGCGGCATCGACGAGTCCGGCGAACAGCCGCGCATCCACCTCGGCGTCCTCCTCGGGGTGCCACTGCACGGCGACCCCGAAGTCGGCGCCCGCGAGCTCGACCGCCTGCACGATGCCGTCATCGCTCCGGGCGGTCACGACGAGACCGTCACCGAGCTCGTCGATCGCCTGGTGGTGGTAGCTCTTCACCGCGACGATCTCATCGGCCACCAGTTCGGCGAGCTTCGTGCCCGACTCGATGCCCACCTCGTTGACGGCGAACACGCCTCCGCCCACGTTGTAGCGCGTACTGCCCACGACATCCGGAAGGTGCTGGATGAGGCTGCCACCGCGCGCGACGTTGAGCAGCTGCAGCCCGCGGCAGATGCCGAAGAACGGCAGCCCGCGTTCGATCGCCTCGGTGAGAAGCGCCTCCTCCCACGCATCACGGTCGCGCCGCGGCTCATCGGTGGCGGGGTGGGGTTCTTGCCCGTAGCGTGCCGGCTCGACGTCTTTGCCCCCCGTGAGAATGAGACCGTCGAGTCCGTCGAGCACCCGCGCCGCGGTGTGCTCGTCGACGGGCTGCGGCGGCAGCAGCACCGCGATGCCGCCAGCGCGCGTGACCGCCTGGAAGTACTGCGCCGGCAGGAACGACGCCTGTGTGATCCACACCCCCTGCTGGGCGGCCTCGAGGTAGGTCGTCAGCCCGATGATCGGCGCGCCGGATGCGGAGTCAGAAGCGCTCAAAGCTGCGGATCCTCTCCCAGTCGGTCACGGCCGCATCGAACGCCGCGATCTCGATCCCGGCGTTGTTGAGGTAGTGCTCGACGACGTCAGCGCCGAACGCGTCACGCGCCACGACCGAACTCTCGAACAGCTCGGCCGCGTCCCGCAGCGACGCGGGCACCCGCGGCGCCCCTGAGGTGTAGGCGTTGCCCGCGAGCATCGGTTCGAGCTCGAGCTCATGCTCGATGCCGTAGAGGCCCCCCGCGATGATCGCGGCGACCGCGAGATACGGGTTCACATCGCCGCCCGGCACACGGTTCTCGACACGCAGCGAGGGTCCGTGTCCGACGACGCGCAGCGCGCAGGTGCGGTTGTCGATCCCCCACGCGATGGCCGTCGGCGCGAAGCTGCCCGCGACGAAGCGCTTGTACGAATTGATGGTGGGCGCCGAGAAGAGCGTGAGCTCGCGCATCGTCGCGAGGATGCCCGCGATCCAGTGCTCCATGAGCGGCGAGAACCCGTGTGCGCCATCGCCCGCCATGACGGGTGCGCCATCGGCGTCGCGCAGCGACAGGTGGATGTGGCACGAGTTGCCTTCGCGCTCGTCGAACTTCGCCATGAAGGTGAGCGCCTTGCCGTGCGCGTCGGCGATCTCCTTCGCCCCGTTCTTGTAGATCGTGTGGTTGTCGCACGTTGCGAGCGCCTCGGTGAAGCGGAAGGCGATCTCCTGCTGACCGAGGTTGCACTCGCCTTTGACTCCTTCGCAGTACATGCCCGCGCCGTCCATGCCGAGGCGGATGTCTCGCATCAGCGGCTCCATCCGCGTGGAAGCGAGGATCGCGTAGTCGATGTTGTAGTCGGATGCGGGGGTCAGGTCGCGGTAGCCCTTGCGCCACGCCTCGCGGTAGCCGTCGTCGAACACGATGAACTCGAGCTCGGTGCCGACGAAGGCGGTGAGCCCGCGTTCGGCGAGCCGGTCGAGCTGCGCCTGCAGGATCGCGCGCGGGCTCTGCCGGATGGGTGTGCCGTCGACCATGGTGAGCTCAGCCATCACGAGGGCGGTGCCCGGCTGCCACGGGATGACCCGCAGCGAGTCGAAGTCGGGGCGCAGCACCATGTCGCCGTAGCCGGTCTCCCAGCTGGAGAGCCGGTAGCCGTCGACGGTGTTCATCTCGACGTCGACGGCGAGCAGGTAGTTGCACGCTTCGGCACCGTGCTCGACGACTTCCTCGAGGAACAGCCTCGCCGAGACGCGTTTGCCGATGAGGCGGCCCTGCATGTCGGGGAACGCCACGATGACGGTGTCGATCGCCTGCGTCTGGATGCGGGTCTCGAGCTCGTCGAGGTCGAGGTTGCCGGAGCGCACTGCCATGTGTGTTCCCTTCCGCCAGCCGACCGAATGTCGACCATTGAAACCTCAGTCGCGCTCGGGTACCCCCGGACGGAGCGAAGTCATTGACCCTAAAGGTAGACAGCAGGTACCAATAAGCGCCATCCTATCCCCCAAAGCGAGCACACGGCAGTGCCGTGGAACCCCGCACCCCCCAGCGGAAGGACCGTAGATGTCTGAGCAGAAGAAGGTCGGTGGCGTCACCTACACCACCGCCGAGTCCGACTACTTCGAGAAGCGCCGACTCACCCGGTCGGCGGGCATCTGGGGGCTGTGGGGTCTCGCTGTCGCCGCCGTCATCTCGGGAGACTTCTCGGGATGGAACTTCGGCATCGACTTCGCCGGCTTCGGCGGCATGCTCATCGCCTTCGCGATCCTCGTGGTCATGTACTACGGGATGATCTTCTCGATCGGCGAGATGGCCTCCGCGATGCCGCACACGGGAGGCGCCTACTCGTTCGCACGAAGCGCGATGGGCCCCTGGGGCGGCCTCATCACGGGTCTCGCCGAGACGATCGAATACGTCGCCACGACGGCCGTCATCGTGTTCTTCTCCGCCCAGTACGCCAACTTCATCACCGCCGAGCTGCTGAACTTCGACCTCAGCGGCAGCATGTGGATCTGGTGGATCGTGCTGTACCTCGTGTTCATCGCACTCAACGCAGCCGGCTCGGCGATCTCGTTCCGCTTCGCGATCATCGTCTCGATCATCTCGATCGGCATCATCCTCGTGTTCTCGCTCATGGCGGCGTTCTCGGGCGCCTTCAGCTGGGATTCGCTCTGGAACATCGAGCCCGATCCCGCTGTGGCCGGCTCGTCGACGTTCCTCCCGAATGGTCCGCTGCCGATCCTCTTCGCCCTGCCGTTCGCCATGTGGTTCTTCCTCGGCATCGAGGAGCTGCCGCTCGCCGCCGAGGAAGCGCATGATCCCGTGAAGGACATCCCGCGCGCCGGATTCTGGGCACGCGGCACACTCATCGTCACCGGGCTGCTCGTGCTGTTCCTCAACACGGGCGTCATCGGCGCCGAGGCGATGGGGGTGTCGGTCGAACCGCTGCTCGACGGGTTCCGGGCGATCGTCGGCGACACATGGGCCGCGGTGCTCGCGCTCTTCGCACTCATCGGACTGCTCGCCTCGCTGCAGGGCATCATGTTCGCCTACGGACGCAACATGTACTCGCTCTCGCGGGCGGGCTACTACCCCAAGTTCTTCTCGCTCACCGGAGCACGGAAGACCCCATGGGTGGCGCTCGTCGTGGGGGCCGTCATCGGGTTCGTCGCCCTCGTCGTGCTCGACATCGTGAGCCAGCTGAGCGCCGACGCCGGTGCTGTCGTCGGCGCGATCGTGCTGAACATCGCGGTGTGGGGCGCCGTGCTCGCCTACCTGCTGCAGATGATCTCGTTCATCATCCTGCGGCGGCGCTACCCCCAGGCGAAGCGCCCGTACGTGAGCCCGTGGGGTGTGCCCGGCGCCGCCATCGCCGCTGGCATCTCGGCGCTCATCTTCGTGGGCTTCCTGCTCAACGAGGCGTTCCAGCCGGCGATCATCGCGATCGCGATCGTCTACATCCTCATCCTGCTCGGGTTCGCCCTGTGGGGACGCAATCGTCTCGTGCTCTCGCCGGAGGAGGAGTACGCCCTCTCGGGAGGACTCCACGGCGACCCGCAGAAGGAGGGCTACGACGCGATGGAGCGCGAGGTGTTCGGCAGCGATCGCCCCTGATCCGCGCAGACGGTGCGGCCCGACCTCGGATGAGGTGCGGGCCGCACCCCGTCGTCAGAGCGCGATGTTGTGGTTGCGCGCGAGCACGTTGTCCGGATCGAACGCGCGCTTCACCGCGCGCAGGCGTTCGAGGGTCGCGGGCGGGTAGATGAGCCCCAGATGCTCGGGCTCGGCGTGCTCGACGAAGTTGCCGTAGGTGCTCGTGACGCGCGCAGCCACCGGCTCCCACGGTGCACCCGCAGCGAACACGGTGTCATCGTCCGCATCCGGCGACAGCATCACGACGCGGAACAGTATCGCCTCGCGATCGCGCACCGCGAACGCCGTCGCCTCTGCGGGCACCCGGGAGAAGGCTCCGCCCAGATAGCGCACCGAGGCGACCGTCGGGGCAGGGAAGCCCGCGACTGCGGCGACGTAGTCGTCGATCGTCTCATCGTCGAGGTCGACGAAGCCGTGCCCGCCGACCATCCGCACCGGCGGTGGCGCCATCGCCTCCGCCACGAGCTCGGCGTACGGCCTCCTCGCGATGTCCGAGGAGAGGACCCCCGGAAGCTCCAGCAACGGAGCGATGAGCGCGAGACCCTGATCCTCATCATCGGTCGCGGCGCACACGAGCAGCTGGGCGCTCGGCTCCTCCCCTGGCCCCATCGGCGGCAGCGCGAGGAACGTCGTCGTGAGCTCGTCGGGAGCGGCGCGCATCACATCGCGCCAGGCGCGCAGCAGCTGACCCAGATCCGAGAGGGCCAGCTGGATGCTGCCGCCGACGACCGCAGGAAGCCGCACCGCGCGGAAGGTGAAATGGGTCGCGATGCCGAAGTTGCCTCCGCCGCCTCGCAGCGCCCAGAACAGCTCGGGCTCGGAGTCCGCAGACGCCATGAGCTCGCGCCCATCCACCGTGACGAGCTCCACGGATTCCAGGGAATCGATCGTGAGCCCCACCGAGCGCAGCAGCCATCCCATGCCGCCGCCGAGCGCAAGTCCGCCCACCCCCACATCGCGGGTGTCGCCCGAGGTGACGACGAGCCCGTGGGGCTCGAGAGTCTCGGCGACCTCGCCCCACGTGGCGCCTGTGCCCACGCGCACCGTGCCGCCCTGGCGCACCTCGATGTCACGGAACTCCCGCATATCGATCACGAGGCCTCCGGGATTCGGGAACGCATTCGCACCGTGCCCGCCGCTGCGCACCGAGACGCCGAGCCCGTTCTCCCGGGCGATCGCGAGGGCCTCGCGGATCTGCTGGGCGCTCGTCGGCCGCACGATGATCGCCGGGGCGCCCGCCCCCGCGTAGGCGGTGCGGAGCTCCTCGAACTCCTCGTCACCGGGGAGCAGGACGACGGCATCCGTCGACGCGCGCGCGGATGCGAGGTCGGAGACGTGCTCGGTCATCGGGGGCTCCTCACGTGATGATGGCGACAGCGTAGGACTCGCATCCGACGCCGTCCACCACGAGAGGCGAACCTCAGACGCCCAGGTAGCGCCCCGGCTTGTGGTTGAGCACGAGGCTGCCGTTGAGCACGACCGCACCGAGCACGCTCAGCAGCACGAGGGAGGGCTCGACGACGAAGAGCGACGTGGCGACGACGAGCCCGTCGAGGATCATGAGCGTGTAGCCGGCGCTGAAGCCGGTGCGCTCCTGCACCACGAGCGCTGCGATGTTGAAGCCGCCGAGGCTCGCCCGGTGACGGAAGATCACGACGACGCCCACACCCACGAGCAGGTTCGCGAGGATCGCCGCGAAGACGGGGTTCAGGTCGAGGTCGCCGATGAAGCCCGGCAGCCCGTAGAGCCAGGCGAGGGCAGACACGGCACTCACGACGAGAGCGGTCCGGAGTGTGAAATCCCATCCCTTGCGACGGACCGCCAGAACGAAGAACGGCAGATTCACGAGCACGAAGAGCAGCGGATACGGGATGCCGGTCGCGTAGCCGATGAGCAGTGCGAGCCCTGCCGTGCCGCCCGTCACGAGGTTGCCGGAGTGCAGCAGGAAGAGCCCGAGGGAGACGAGCACCGTGCCGGTCGCGAGCCCCACGATGTCCTCGAGCACCGTGTGCCGCTGCGGTGCCGGAGCGGGGCTCGCCGTCGCGGGAGCCTGCGGGGGGTGGGTGGTCACCGTCTGATGCTCACTCGATCAGGCATTACGCGCAAATGTGCCCGCGCGCACTGCGCATAATGCACAATGAGACGAAGGTTTGGAGACATCGTGACCAGTCAGATCATTCTCGACGCCACCGACGCTCGCATTCTCGCCGCGCTCGACGACGATCCGCACGCCACCGTCCTCGGACTCTCCCGCTCCCTCGGCCTCGCCCGCAACACGGTGCACGCACGACTGCGGCGCCTCGAGTCAGGCGACGCCCTCGGCCCCGTGACGCGACGCGTGCGACCTTCAGCCCTCGGCTATCCGCTCGTCGCGTTCATCGAGATCGAGATCAGCCAGGGCACGATGCGCGACGCCTACAGCGCGATCGGCGCGATCCCCGAGGTCGTCGAGGCCCACGCGACCACGGGCGGCGCCGACCTGCTGATCAAGGTCCTCGCTCGCGACACCGCCGATCTGCACCGGCTCACGAACATGCTCCTCGACATCCCGGGCGTGCAGCGCACGAACACCGCGGTCTCGCTCGACGAGGTCATCCCGCCGCGACTCGCGCCGCTTCTCGACCGCCTCAGCGAGTGACGACGCTCGACTCGCGCACCACGAGCTCCGGCTGGAACACGACGGTGCGGGGCATGAGGCCCGGGTCGTCGGCCTCCTCGAGAAGGATGCCGAGGGCCGTGCGACCGATGAGGTGCGACGGCTGGCGGATGGAGCTGAGCGGCACGATCGTGGAGCTCGCGAAGTCGATGTCGTCGTAGCCGACGATCGCCACGTCCTCGGGTACGCGCACGTCGCCGCGCATCACGAAGGCCTGCAGCAGGCCGACCGCGAGCAGATCGTTCGCCGCGAAGACGGCGTCGTGGCGCTCGGCGGCGGGCCGAGCGACGAGCAGCTCCCCCTGCCGTCGCCCTTCGATGACCGACAGCGCCGATCCCTCGAGCACCTCGAGCTCGGCGCCCGGGACCTCCGCGATCGCCGCGCGCGCTCCCTGCAGACGGTCGGCCACCTGGCGGATGCCGAGGGGGCCGGCGACGAATGCGATGCGGCGCCTGCCCTGCTCGAGCAGATGCGTGACCGCGAGACGCCCACCCGCCACATCGTCGACCGACACCGAGCTCAGGGCGCCACCCTCGGCCACACGGTCGACGAGCACCACGGGTGTGCCGTGCTCGCGCATGCGGGCAGCCCGCTCCTCGAGGTCGCCGAGGGGTGAGATGAGCACGCCGCGCACGCGCTGCTCCTCGAAGAGGTCGAGGTATGCGGACTCACGGTCGGCGCTCTCGCCACCGTCGCCGAGCAGGATCGAGACGCCGTGCTCGTCCGCCTCCTCTTCGGCGCCGCGGGCGATGTCGGCGAAGAACGGATTGCGGGCGTCGAGCACGACGAGCCCGACGCAGCTCGAGCGTCCGGCGCGCAGCTGTCGGGCTGCGTCGTTGCGCACGTAGCCTGTGGCGCGGATGGCGTCATGCACGCGCTCCACGACGGCGGCGGAGACGCGCTCGGGACGATTGAGCACGTTCGAGACGGTGCCCACTGAGACGCCAGCGCGCGCGGCGACGTCGCGAATCGAGACGGCCATGTGCACTCCTTCGCCTCCCGGTGGCGTGCCCACGCTAGTCGACCCTTGACGACCAGCGGCTCCGCTGTCTACGGTACCCAGAGAATGAAACGTTTCAACGAGGAGACGCGCCACCCATGACCGATCTGGCCCCCATCGCTCCCCTGCTCGACCAGCAGGCGATCGAACTGCCCTCCTGGGCGTTCGGCAACTCCGGCACCCGCTTCAAGGTCTTCGCGCAGCCGGGCGTGCCACGCGATCCGTTCGAGAAGATCGCCGACGCCGCCCAGGTGCACCGGCTCACGGGCATCGCCCCGACCGTCGCACTGCACATCCCATGGGACAAGGTCGACGACTATCCAGCCCTGCGCGTGCACGCCGAAGAGCACGGCGTCGCGCTCGGCACCATCAACTCGAACACCTTCCAGGACGACGACTACAAGCTCGGGTCACTCGCCCACCGCGACGCCCACGTGCGCCAGAAGGCCATCGACCACCACTTCGAGTGCATCGACATCATGGGAGAGACAGGCAGCCGCGACCTCAAGATCTGGCTCGCCGACGGCACCAACTACCCCGGCCAGGACGATATGCGCGGACGCCAGGACCGCCTCGCCGATTCCCTGGCGACGATCTACGAGCGGATCGGCGACGAGCAGCGCCTCGTCCTCGAGTACAAGTTCTTCGAGCCGGCTTTCTACCACACCGATGTCCCCGACTGGGGAACCGCCTGCGCCCAGGTCGCTGCCCTCGGCGAGCGCGCCGTCGTGTGCCTCGACACCGGCCATCACGCGCCCGGCACCAACATCGAGTTCATCGTCATGCAGCTGCTGCGCCTCGGAAAGCTCGGCTCGTTCGACTTCAACTCGCGCTTCTACGCTGATGACGACCTCATCGTGGGCGCCGCCGACCCGTTCCAGCTGTTCCGCATCCTCGTGGAGGTCATCCGCGGCGGCGGGTACGGCGACGACTCCGACGTCGCGTTCATGCTCGATCAGTGCCACAACATCGAGGACAAGATCCCCGGTCAGATTCGCAGTGTGCTCAACGTGCAGGAGATGACGGCGCGCGCTCTGCTCGTCGACCACGGCGCGCTCGATACCGCCCAGGCCGCGGGCGACGTGCTCGCGGCACACGGCATCCTCATGGACGCCTTCTACACGGATGTCCGCCCGGGCCTCACCGCCTACCGCGAGGCGAAAGGCCTTCCCGCCGACCCGATGGCCACCTATGCCGCGTCCGGCTACGCCGCCTCGGTCGCCGAGGCACGCGTCGGCGGCGCGCAGGCCGGATGGGGGGCGTGAGCATGGGCGTCGTCGCCGACCTCATCGCGCGCAGCAACCGCCTCGGCTCCGACCCGAAGATCACCAACTACGCGGGCGGCAACACCTCCGCGAAGGGCACGGCGACCGACCCGGTGACGGGTGACGGCGTCGAGCTGCTGTGGGTGAAGGGCTCCGGCGGAGACCTCGGCACCCTCACCGAGAGGGGCCTCGCCGTGCTGCGCCTCGACCGCGTGCGCGCGCTCGTCGACGTCTATCCGGGGGTCGAGCGCGAAGACGAGATGGTCGCTGCGTTCGACTACTGCCTGCACGGCACGGGCGGGGCGGCTCCCTCGATCGATACGGCGATGCATGCGCTCGTCGACGCCGCGCACGTCGACCACCTGCACCCGGATGCCGGCATCGCCTTCGCGACCGCCGCCGACGGCGAGAACCTCACCACCGCCGCCTTCGGCGACCGGGTCGTGTGGGTGCCGTGGCGCCGCCCCGGCTTCCAGCTCGGCCTCGACGTCGCTGCGATCCGCCGCGACAACCCGCAGGCCGTGGGCTGCATCCTCGGCGGTCACGGCATCACCGCGTGGGGCGACACGAGCGATGAGGCCGAGAAGCGCAGCCGGTGGATCATCGATACCGCGCAGGCCTACATCGACGAGCACGGTCAACCCGAGCCGTTCGGCGCGCCTGTGCCCGAGAACGCTGCGCTTCCCGCCGAGGAGCGCCGCGCGAAGGCCGCCGCGCTCGCCCCCACCATCCGCCGCGTCGCCTCGTACGACAAGCCGATGGTCGGGCACTTCACCGACGACGAGCGCGTGCTCGCGTTCCTCGCGTCCGAGAAGGCGCCGCAGCTCGCGGCGCTCGGCACGAGCTGCCCCGACCATTTCCTCCGCACCAAGGTGAAGCCGCTGCTGCTCGATGTGCCCGCGGGCGCCTCCGTCGAGGAGTCGATCGCGCGCCTGCTCGAGCTGCACGAGGCCTACCGCGCCGACTACGCCGCCTACTACGAAGCCCACGCAGTCGCCGGCTCCCCCGCGATGCGGGGCGCGGATCCGGCGATCGTGCTCGTGCCGGGCGTCGGCATGTTCAGCTTCGGCGCGAACAAGCAGACGGCCCGTGTGGCGGGCGAGTTCTACCTCAACGCCATCAACGTCATGCGCGGCGCCGAAGCGATCTCCGCCTACACACCCATCTCGGATGCCGAGAAGTTCCGCATCGAGTACTGGGCGCTGGAGGAGGCGAAGCTGCAGCGCATGCCGAGGCCGAAGACCCACGTCGGCCGCATCGCGTTGGTGACGGGCGCGGCGTCCGGGATCGGCAAGGCGATCGCCACACGCCTCGCCGCTGCCGGCGCGTGCGTCGTGGTGGCCGACCTCGACCTCGACACAGCGCAGGCCGCCGCCGCCGAGCTCGGCTCGATGGACGTCGCGATCGGCGTGCAGGTGAACGTCACCGACGCCGCCCAGGTGGAGGCCGCGATCCAGGATGCCGTGCTCGCGTTCGGCGGGGTCGACCTCGTCGTCAACAACGCGGGCGTCTCGCTCTCCAAGCCGCTGCTCGAGACCACCGAAGCCGACTGGGACTTCCAGCACGACATCATGGCGAAGGGCTCCTTCCTCGTCTCCAAAGCCGCGGCGAAGGTGCTCATCGAGCAGCAGCTCGGTGGTGACGTCGTGTACATCGCCTCCAAGAACGCGGTGTTCGCGGGACCCAACAACATCGCCTACTCGGCGACGAAGGCCGACCAGGCCCATCAGGTGCGCCTGCTCGCGGTCGAGCTCGGCGAGCACGGGGTGCGCGTCAACGGCATCAACCCGGACGGCGTCGTGCGCGGATCCGGCATCTTCGCATCCGGCTGGGGCGCCAACCGCGCGAAGACCTACGGCATCGACGAGAACGATCTCGGCCAGTTCTACGCGCAGCGCACGATCCTCAAACGCGAGGTGCTGCCCGAGAACGTGGCGAACGCGGTCGCTGCGATCACCGGCCCGGACTTCTCTCACACGACGGGGCTGCACGTGCCCGTGGATGCGGGAGTCGCAGCGGCGTTCCTGCGATGAGCGTCGTCCGCGAGGGCGTCGTGGCGGCCGTCGATCTGGGGGCGACGAGCGGTCGAGTGGTTCTCGGGCGGATCTCACGCGACGGCATCAGGATCGAGGAGGTCGCGCGGTTCCCGAACGCGCCCGTGCGCACGCCCGACGGCCTGCACTGGTCGGTCAGCCAGCTGTACCGCGACGTGGTCGAAGGACTGGCGGAGGCGGCGCGGCGCGCCCCTGACCTCGTCTCGATCGGCATCGACTCGTGGGCCGTCGACTATGCGCTGCTGCGCGAGGGGCGAACGCTCGGCGAACCGTACTCGTACCGCGACGAGCGCAACCACGCCGCGGTCGACATCGTTCACCGCCTCGTGAGCGCCGAGGAGCTGTACGCCCGCAACGGCTTGCAGCACCTGCCGTTCACGACACTCTTCCAACTCACCGCCGACCGCACCGCGGGCACCCTCGCTCTCGCCGACGGCCTGCTGCTGCTGCCTGACCTGCTCGCCTTCTGGCTCACCGGCACCGCTGTCGCAGAGCGCACGAACGCCTCGACGACAGGGCTGCTGAACGTGTCCACGCGCGAGTGGGACGCCGAGCTCGCCGAACGCCTCGGCGTGCCGGTCAGCATCCTGTCCCCGCTCGTCGAGCCGGGCACGGTGCTCGGCCCGCTGCTGCCCAGCGCGCTGCGCGGCACCGGCGCGACGGATGCGGTGGTCACCGCCGTCGGCTCGCACGACACGGCGAGCGCTGTGGTCGCCGTGCCGTCGAGGGATCGCGACATCGCGTACGTGTCGTGCGGCACCTGGTCGCTCGTGGGGGTCGAATGCGACGAGCCTGTTCTGAGCGAGGCGGGACGCGCCGCCGGCTTCACGAACGAGGGCGGCGTCGACGGGCGCGTACGGTACCTGCACAACGTCATGGGGCTCTGGCTGCTGTCCGAGTCGGTGCGCGACTGGGAGCGATCCGGCGAGCGCATCGACCTCGTCCGGCTCCTCACCGAGGCGGAGGCAGTCACAGCCGCGGTGCCGCTCTTCGACGCCGACGATCCCACGTTCCTCTCACCCGGCAGCATGCCCGACCGCATCCGCGCGTGGTTCGCGGATCGCGGGCTCACTCCCCCGGGGTCGCGCGCGGAGCTCGTGCGCTCGATCATCGAGAGTCTCGCCGCAGCCTATGCGCAGACGATCCGCAAGGCATCCGAACTCACCCGCGTCGAGGTTCGAGCCGTGCACATCGTAGGAGGCGGATCGCAGAACACGCTGCTCTGCCAACGCACCGCCGACGCCACGGGCCTCCCCGTGATCGCCGGCCCTGTCGAGGCGACCGCGATCGGCAACGTGCTCGTGCAGGCGCGCGCCCACGGTCTCGTGGAGGGCGATCTCGCGGTGCTCCGCACCCTCGTGGCCGACACGTTCCCGCTCACGCGCTACGCGCCGCGCGACTGAGGATGCCGCCATCTCACCGGACATGCAAGAAGCCCCGCAACCTGGCGAGAGGTTGCGGGGCTATCTCGTACACCCCCCGGGACTTGAACCCGGAACCCACTGATTAAGAGTCAGTTGCTCTGCCAATTGAGCTAGAGGTGCATGCCTTGCGGCTTGCTTCGGTGCCTTTCAGCGCCGAGAGACAACGATACCATGACCAAAGTCATGTCTGAAATCACGCCCAGTCCCGTCCGTCTTGCTGAGGGAATCGACGCCCCCGACTTCACCCTCTCCGACCAGGATGGCAACCCCGTCACGCTCTCCGAGCTCCGCGGCCGCAAGGTCATCCTCTACTTCTACGGCGAGGCCGGCACCCCCGCGTGCACCGCCCAGGCGTGCGATTTCCGCGACCGCCTCGACGATTTCGCCGCCGAGGGCTACCAGGTGATCGGCGTCTCGCGCGACGAGGTGCCTGCGATCGCGAAGATGGTGCGCGAGGAGAGTCTCACCTTCCCGCTGCTCGCCGACCCGACCCGCGAGGTGCACGGGCTGTACGGCACCTTCGGCGAGAAGCAGCTCTACGGGCGCACCGTGCAGGGCGTCATCCGCGCCACGTTCGTGATCGACGAGCAGGGCATCATCGAGCGCGCCTTCTACAACATCAAGGCCACGGGTCACGTCGCGATGCTGCGCAAGCGACTGAAGCTCGCCAGCTAGTCGCGCTCGGCCCGCTTCTGCGTCGACGAGACGACGCTCGGCGCGAAGAGGATCGCGAACGTCACCACCGCGACGAGCAGGATGGGCCAGCCCCATGCCGGCTGCGCCGTGGGGCCCTGGAGGGCACCCGCGCCGATCGCGAACTGCAGCACCTGCCACACCGTCGCGGAGGCTCGCACCCACGCCTGCGCGCGGAACAGACCCACCACCGTCGCGGCCATCCACACCACGGCGAGCACGACCAGAACCGTGAGCGCGATGGCGGATCCCCACGAGGTCGGCTCGAGCACCATGAGGTCGATCAGCAGCACGACGGCGGCCGCCGTGACGGCTGCGAGCTCGAGGATGAGCAGAGCCGCAAGGCCCCAGAACAAGGGCGGACGCGTGCTGAATCTCACAGAGTTATCCCATTCAGACCTATTGATCAGTCGTAACAAGTATGAAACAGTTGTCGATGGTTGATGTGACGCTCACGACGTGGTGAGTGCGTTCGAATCAACATTCCCCCACACCAATTCGAACCCTCTTCAGCCATGCCCGAAAACGGCCACCCAGCCGTTTTCGTTCAGCGTCAACAGCATCACACTCAAAGGAGCACTGCACCATGGACTGGCGTGACAAGGCCGCCTGCCTCACCGTCGACCCCGAGCTGTTCTTCCCTGTGGGGAACACCGGACCCGCCGTCGACCAGATCGAGAAGGCCAAAAGTGTCTGCGGTCGGTGCACTGTCTCCGAACAGTGCCTGCAGTACGCACTCGAGACGAACCAGGACTCGGGAGTGTGGGGCGGTCTGAGCGAAGACGAGCGTCGCGCACTCAAGCGCCGCGCCGCCCGCGCGCGCCGCGCCTCCTGACGCCGCGCACTGCCGCAACCGAACGCACCCGAAGCGGTCGGCAGCACTGAGACCGAGAAACTGAAGGCCTGGCCCCGGATCACATCCGGGGCCAGGCCTTTCTCGTCTGCATCGGGCGATGTGGCGCCCGGGGTCTCGACTACGCCTGCGACTTGTTGAGGTAGAGCAGCGGCACCTCGATGGTCACCTCGGTGCCTTCGCCCTCGAGCGTGTGCCAGTCGATCGTTCCGCCGAGTTCGCCCTGGATGAGGGTGCGCACGATCTGCGTGCCGAGTCCGGATCCGACCTTGCCTTCCGGCAGGCCGACGCCGTTGTCGCGCACGCGCACCGAGAGGCCATCGGTCTTGCGCTTCGCCGAGATGACGACCTCGCCGTCGCGCTCCGCGAGCCCGTGCTCGACGGCGTTCGTGACCAGTTCGGTGAGGGCCAGAGCGAGCGGCGTCGCATACTCCGAGGGCAGCGTGCCGAACGAGCCGGTCTTGCGGGGCCGCACGGTTGTGTTGTGGCTCGACGCGACTTCGGCCACGAGCAGAAGCACGCGATCGAAGACGTCGTCGAAGTCGACGTTCTGGCTGAGCCCTGTGGAGAGCGTGTCGTGCACGACCGCGATCGCGGTGACGCGGCGCATGGCCTGCGTGAGCGCGTCGCGGGCGACGTCGTTGTGGGTGCGGCGGCTCTGAATGCGCAGCAGCGAGGCCACCGTCTGCAGGTTGTTCTTCACCCGGTGGTGGATCTCGCGGATCGTCGCATCCTTGGTGATGAGCTCCTGCTCCTGGTGACGCACCTCGGTGACGTCGCGCGTGAGCACGATCGCGCCGACACGTTGGCCCTTGATGCGCAGCGGGATGGCACGCAGGGTGATCGTGATGCCGCGCGCCTCGATGTCGGTGCGCCAGGGCGCGCGACCGGTGACGACGAGCGGCAGCGACTCGTCGACGGTGAGCTTGCCCTGCAGCACGGTCGTCGCCACCTCGGCGAGCGATTCGCCTTCCAGCTCATCCGTGAAACCCATGCGGTTGAAACCCGAGAGGGCGTTGGGGCTCGCGAACGTCACGATGCCGTCCACGTCGAGGCGGATGAGGCCGTCCGCCGCGCGGGGCGCCCCACGGCGGGGAAGGGTGGGGGCACCGAGGTCGGGGAAGTCGC
This sequence comes from Salinibacterium sp. ZJ70, assembly GCF_011751865.2. GTDB lineage: Bacteria > Actinomycetota > Actinomycetes > Actinomycetales > Microbacteriaceae > Homoserinibacter. The sequence continues at coordinate 2,215,539 of NZ_CP061770.1, forward strand.
CGCGAGCGATCATGCCGAACAGGTCGTCTGCGCACTGGTTGAAGGTGAGCTCCTGACGGCTGGGGGTGCGCGCCTCGGAGAGGTTCGTGTGGCGGGTGAGCACCGCGATCGGCTCGTCGGTGGTCGCCGAACCGGACGGGCTGAGGCGTCGGAGCACGGGCACGGCACGTACGCGCGTAGGGGTCTCCTCGTACCAGTCGGGTGCCGAGGTGTCCACGATGCGCACTTCCTCGAACGCCTGCGTCACCTGCGCACGCCACTCCGGCTTGATCTCCTGGCCCACGAAGTCGCGGTAGAACAGCGTTGCCGCCGACGAGGGGCGCGAGTGCGCGACCGCGACGAAGCTGCCGGATGCACTCGGCACCCAGAGCACGATGTCGGCGAAGGCGAGGTCCGCGAGCAGCTGACCGTCCGCGACGAGCAGGTGGAGCCATTCGACATCGGCCTCAGTCGAGCGACCTTGGGCGAGCATGAGCTCGGAGAGCGTTGACACGCTCCTAGGCTAGTCGCCGCGTGCGGCGCCGCCGCGCCCCGTTCGCGGCGAGCGTGGGGTGGGTGCGTTCGGCGAGCGCACGGATCGCGGCGCGCGCCGCCGAGCGCGGCGCCGTGTCGATGATCGTGGCGCCGCCGAGCAGTGCGGAGTCGAAACCCGCAGGCTCCCACGGGATGAGCACGACGTCCGAGATGCCGCCGAATCGCGCGAGAGTCTGGGTGACCTGGCCGCCGGGGTTCAGCCCGATCGCGCTCGCCCGCACCTTGTTCACGGCGATCACGATGCGCTCGAGGTCGACGACCTCCGTGAGCTCCGCGTGTGCCCGCAGGAACCGGGCGATGCCGACAGGATCGGCGGCGGCGACCGCGACGACGACGTCAGCGGAGCGCAGCACCTCGAGGGTCGCGGCGTTCCGGCGCGGCGCCGCGAGATCGCTCACGACCTCATCGTCGTCTTCGAGACTCGCCGCCACGTCGACGACAAGCGCATCGCACATCCGCCGTGCCGCCGTCAGCACACCCGCGACGCGCTCTCCCCCGAGCTCGGGCCAGCGCGCCGCCCGGCCGATGCCGGTGAGCACGCGGATCACGGATGCCCCGGCGCGATGCGGCTGCGCGAGCCGGTCGAACTGGGCCGCGTCGAGCCCGCCGATGCCCGCCAGCCGACAGGCAGCGGCGAAGCCGGGAGCCTCGTCGAGCATCCCGAGGGCAGGGGCGATGGAGGCGGCATGCGTGTCGGCATCGGCGAGCACGACGCCGAGCCCCGCGGAGGCGAGCTCCGCTGCGAGCGAGATCGCGACGCTCGTGCGCCCAGGGGCGCCGTGCGGGCCCCACACCGCGATCACCCGACCGTCGCGGCGCGATGCGCCTCCCGGCTGCACGACGGGAACCGGGGGGAGCTGGCGCTCGTCCACGCGCGGGCGGCCATCGAGCAGACTCCAGTCGAGCGGTCCGTCCACGGCATCGGCGATGCCGACGCGGGTGGCGTGGCGGTGAGCGTCGGCGTCATCGGCGACCACGAGCATCCGGATGCCCAGCGAATCGCACGCCTCGATGAGCCGCGCGGTGAGATGCTGCGGCGTCGCCGCGACGAGCACTCTCTCCACCGGCAGGTGCGGCAGGCGCAGCGCGAGCTCGTCTCCCCCGGATGCGACCACGGCGACCTCGTGCCCGTGGTGTGCGGCCGACTCGGTCAGCCGCTGCTCGACATCGAAGGGCACGGCGAGGGCGATGAGCATGTCAGTCCTCCACCGGCATTCCGGCCAGAACGACCGCGATCGCGTCACCGGAGGCCTGCGCCTGCAGCACGCGCGCGACCCGGTCGCGCGGCACGAGCACCTCGATGCCCGCCGAGCCCGTTCGCGCCACGAGCCCGTCCGCGGCGACGAGCCGCACGACGACCGCATCGGGCACGAGCACTGCAGGGGCTCCGAACTCGCGGGTCGTCCCGTCGATCGCGGTCGCCCACACGTCCACCGTCGACCCCGCCACGACCGAGGCGCTCACGGGCCCCGAGAGTTCGAGGACGACCGCCGTCGACGCAGCCCCCGCGCGGTCCCCCACAGCCGAGCGCGGCAGGAGCTCTCCTTCGCGCACGGAGCGCAGAACGACGAGTCCATCGTCGGGGACGTCATCGGCCGCGAGGTACAGGTCGTGCGCGCCGTCGATGGAGACCGCCCGCTCGACGAGGTCGGCGCGATCGATGCGGTCGCCCGGTGCGAGCGTCGACGCCGCGGCGTAGACGGTCGTGCGGGTGTCGACGGCCGTGACGAGACCGACGACGCCCGCGACCGATCCCGCGACCAGGAGGACCCCGATGAGCAGACGAGGGTCGAGAGATCGGCGGCGCGCGGCCTGATCGACGGTGCGGGGCACGGAGTCTCCTCTCGACGGAGGCTCCATGGTGCCCGCCGCCCGCACACCGCGGCGGCAGTTATCCACAGTCGGCGGATCACGGCCCACGCCGGGCCGCGCGCGCTCATAATCGGGTCATGACCACGGAGCACGACTCCGGCCTCGGCCGTTTCCTCACCGTCGCCGACACCGCCGAGATCCTCAACATCTCGATCAGCCAGGTGTACGCGATCGTGCGAAGCGGCGAACTGCCCGCCATCCGCATCGGGCGGCAGGGTCAGTGGCGCGTCGAGCGTGACGTGCTCGAGGGCTACATCGCCGCGAAGTACGAGGAGACCCGCCGGATGAGTCTGTGGCAGCAAGCCGACTTCACGGAGCTTCCTGAGATCTTCGCGCGCGCTCCCCGCCTCGACTGAGGGCATCGACCCGCCCGCGCGGGCGGGCTCGTCTCAGAAGCGGAGGTCGAGCACGGCGTCGAACGGCACGAGCCGGATGCGCCGCACGACCCGTTCCCGCCTCGGTTCGCCCCGGTCATGCTCGGCGAGGTCCAGGTGATCGCGCCCGACGCGATCGATCGTGCCGTGCCAGGTTCCCGCTCGCGTGCGCACGTCGAGGGCGAGCCGCCGCCGGCAGAGGTCGCGCAGCACGAATGCGAGGCCGAGCTGCGCCGAGAGCGCGGTGGGCGCGGGCTGCGGCCGCAGTCCTCGAGGGATCTGGTCGCCCGATGGCACGACGGATGAGAGGGAGTGCAGCGGCACGATGATCGATGCGCGCACGGCTCCTCGCTGCATCGTGCCAGCGAACCAGTCCCGCCCCACGGTCTCGATCACGACCTCTGCCCGCTCCCCGTCGACCGTCTCGATTCCGAGGGCTCGATCCGGTGCGCTCATCGCGGCGATGCGTTCGCGCAGGGTGAGCCGCCCGAGGCGGAGCCGCTCCTCCTCGACGGCCTCCTCGAGACGCTCGGCATCGAGCTCCTGCTCGAGCTGGCTCTCGATGTCGGCGAACAGTTCGTCCCAGCGCACGCGACGACGCTAGCCCTCCGTCGATGCGCGGCCCTCCGGTTCTCCACAGATCGCAATTGCCCCTCGACACGAGGAACTGTCATATGCCAGGGTGAGCGGTGTCCCCCAGATGGGGGCAGAACGTTCCTTCGGCACCACCACCCCCCGACCGAGTACGAGGACGACGATGGCCACTGCAGGCATGGCGACCACCGCGGCGGCCGCACGCCCCCTCCCCCGCCGCGTCTCCGACGAGGAGCACTTCGGCCCCCAGCCCGCGAGGAGCAGCGAGCTGCCCGATCCACGCCCGCTGCTCGAGAACCTCACCCGCTGCGTCATCGAGATCCTCGCGGGCGCTCGCGATCTCGAGCAGATCGCACGATGGGTCGACGACAGCGTCTACAAGACGCTCCTCACACGCGTCATGTTCGCGACGCGTGCCCGCCAGACGACGGGCCGCCCCGCCACCCGTCCGGTGTTCTCGATCGGATCGCTCGTGGTGTGCGAACCGCGCGACGGCGTCGTCGAAGCGGTCGTCGTGGTCGTGGGCCGCGCTCGGGCTCGCGCCGTCGCCATCCGCCTCGAAGGCCTCGACCGCCGCTGGCGTGCCACCGCGCTTCACGTGCTCTGAGGCGCGCACAGCCCACAGACGGAAGAGGCGGGGCGAGCAGAAGCCCGCCCCGCCTGCACCACCGGCGATGCCGGTTACTTGCCCTTGCGCTCCTGAGCGCGACGCTGCGCGCGGTTCTGCGGAGCATCCGCGGCGTCACCCTGCACAACCTGGCCGAACGCTCCGCGCTCGGCGGGAGCCTGCGCCTGGCGCGCGGCGGCCTGCTGGGCACGCGCCGTCGCGGCGCGCTCCACCTGGCCGCGCTGGTTGCGCACCTCGACGCCGCCCGCCGCGTCGGCGCTCGGCGCCGAGTAGCTGAGCCCCTGCTGCGGTGCCTGCGCACCGAGCCCCTTGGCCGCGACGCGCGCCTGACCATCGGCGCCCGTCACCTCGACCTCGAGGTTGAACAGGAAGCCGACCGACTCCTCGCGGATCGAGCCCATCATGCTCTGGTAGAGCGCGTAGCCCTCACGCTGATATTCGACGAGCGGGTCGCGCTGCGCCATGGCGCGCAGGCCGATGCCGTCCTTGAGGTAATCCATCTCGTAGAGGTGCTCGCGCCAACGACGATCGATGACGCTCAGCACGACGCGACGCTCGAGCTCGCGCATCGCCGGGGCTCCGAGCTGGTTCTCGCGGCGCTCATACGCGATGCGCGCATCCGAGAGCACCTCCTCCTTGAGCAGCTTCGCCTTGAGCCCGCCGCGCGAACCCGCCTCGCCGATGACCTCGTCGACCGTGATCGACACCGGGTACAGGGTCTTGAGCTCGGTCCACAGCGCCTCGAGGTCCCAGTCATCGCTGTGGCCGTCGGCGGTGTGCTGGTCGATGACGTCCGAGATGACGTCCTCGAGGAACGCCTGCACGCGGTCGTGCAGGTCGTCGCCTTCGAGGATGTGGCGGCGGTCGGAGTAGATCGCCTCGCGCTGGCGGTTGAGGACGTCGTCGTACTTGAGGACGTTCTTGCGGATCTCGGCGTTGCGCTGCTCGACCTGGGTCTGGGCCGAGCGGATGGCACGCGACACGGCCTTCGACTCGATCGGCAGGTCGTCGGGTGCGCCGCGCATGAGCATCTCGGCGGCACCCGTGTTGAACAGGCGCATGAGGTCGTCCTGCAGCGACAGGTAGAAGCGGCTCTCGCCGGGGTCACCCTGACGACCGGAGCGGCCGCGCAGCTGGTTGTCGATGCGTCGCGATTCGTGACGCTCGGTGCCGAGCACGTAGAGGCCGCCGGCCTCGCGAACCTTCTCGGCGTCCTTCTCGACGCGCTCCTTGACCTCTTCGAAGACGCCGTCCCACGCCGCCTCGTACTCCTCCGGAGTCTCGGTGGGGCTCAGCCCGCGGTTGTTCATCTCGGCGACAGCGAGGAACTCGGCGTTTCCGCCGAGCATGATGTCGGTTCCACGACCGGCCATGTTGGTGGCGACGGTCACGGCACCGAGCTGACCCGCCTGGGCGATGATCGCGGCCTCACGAGCGTGGTTCTTGGCGTTGAGCACCTCGTGCTTCACGCCGCGCTTGGCGAGTGCCTTCGAGAGGTACTCGCTCTTCTCGACGCTCGTCGTGCCGACGAGGACCGGCTGGCCCGTGCGGTGGCGCTCGACGATGTCCTCGACGACCTGCTCGAACTTGACCTGCTCGTTCTTGTAGATGAGGTCGGGCTGGTCCTTGCGGATCATCGGCCTGTTCGTCGGGATCGCGACGACGCCGAGCTTGTAGGTCGACATGAACTCGGCCGCTTCGGTCTCGGCGGTACCCGTCATGCCGGCGAGCTTGTTGTAGAGGCGGAAGTAGTTCTGCAGGGTGACGGTCGCGAGAGTCTGGTTCTCGGCCTTGATCTGCACCCCTTCCTTCGCCTCGATCGCCTGGTGGATGCCCTCGTTGTAGCGGCGGCCCTGCAGGATGCGGCCCGTGTGCTCGTCGACGATGAGCACCTCGCCGTTCATGACGACGTAGTCCTTGTCGCGCTTGAAGAGCGCGCGCGCCTTGATCGAGTTGTTGAGGAACGAGATGAGCGGGGTGTTCGCCGATTCGTACAGGTTCTCGATGCCGAGGTAGTCCTCGACCTTCTCGATGCCGGGCTCGAGCACGCCGACGGTGCGCTTCTTCTCGTCGACCTCGAAGTCGACGCCCTCCACGAGGCGCTTGGCGATGCTCGCGAACTCCCCGAACCAGCGGTTCGCCTCACCCGACGAGGGGCCGGAGATGATGAGCGGGGTGCGCGCCTCGTCGATGAGGATCGAGTCGACCTCGTCGACGATCGCGAAGAAGTGGCCGCGCTGCACCAGGTCGCTCGACTGCCACGCCATGTTGTCGCGCAGGTAGTCGAAGCCGAACTCGTTGTTGGTGCCGTACGTGATGTCGGCGGCGTACTGCTCACGGCGCTCGGCAGGCGTCTGGCCGGCGAGGATGCAGCCCGTCGTCATACCCAGGGCGCGGAACACACGACCCATGAGCTCCGACTGGTAGCTCGCGAGGAAGTCGTTGACGGTGATGACGTGCACGCCGCGCGAGGCGATCGCGTTGAGGTACGCGGCCGTCGTCGCGACGAGGGTCTTTCCTTCACCGGTCTTCATCTCGGCGATGTTGCCGAGGTGAAGCGCGGCACCACCCATGATCTGCACGTCGAAGTGCCGCATGCCGAGGGTGCGCTTGGATGCCTCGCGCACGGCGGCGAAAGCCTCCGGCAGGAGGTCGTCCAGCGTCTCGCCGTTCGCGTAGCGCTCGCGGAACTCCGCGGTCTCGGCGCGCAGCTCCTCGTCCGTGAGCTCGGAGAACGCGTCCTCGAGTTCGTTGACGGCTGCGGCGTATGCCTTCAGCCGTCGGATGACGCGGCCTTCGCCGACGCGCAGGACCTTCTCGACAACGTTCGCCACGAAATGGCCTCCAGTCGTGATTTCGGGCACGCGGAAGCGCCCATGAACGCACCCAGCCTAGCGGGGCTGGGCTGGGTGCGTGGTGGGCGACGTCTCAGCGTCGTTCGGAGGCGACCACCGCTTCATTGTCGAGGCCGATCACTCCGTAGTCCCAGCCCTTTCGGCGGTAGACGACGCTCGGGCGATCGGTGCGCGCGTCGATGAAGAGGAAGAAGTCGTGGCCGACGAGCTCCATCCGGTCGACCGCCTCTTCGCTCGTCATGAGCTCGGCGGGGAAGATCTTCTCGCGGATGACGACGGGGCTCCACTCCTTCTCGGGTTCTTCCTCGATGGTGGGGATCGAGCCTGTGGCGACCTTCTCGATCACTTCGGCGCTCGCGGGTTCGACGTCGACGCTGCGGAATCCGGTGGCGGATACCTCGCTCAGCGAGGCGGGGCGGTGGTTGCCGCGGTGCACCTTGCGGCGATCCTTGGCCTTGCGGATGCGCTCGATGAGCTTGTCGTAGGCGAGGTCGAAGGCCGCGTACTTGTCCCGTGCTTCCGCCTCCGCGCGCACGACCGGTCCGGGGCCGATGAGCGTCAGCTCGGCGCGGTCGTCCCCCGAGGCGCCGCTTTCGCGTGCGTGACGGATGACCCGGACTTCGAGTGCCAGCGCCTTGTCGGCGAGCTTTTCGACCTTCTCGGACTTCTCGTTGACGTAGTCCTCGAAGCGGTCCGGGATCTCGACGTTCCGTCCGGTGATGGTGACATCCATGGAGACCTCCTGACCGGCGAGAGGTGCCGCCATTCGGTTCAGGCGGTCGTTCCCTTCTCGCCTTTTCGCCCACCGTAGTGGGCCGACCTTCTCTTGTCACCATCACGCGCCGGATGTCTGCCGAGAGGTTCGGAAGCGTGCCCTGTGCGCGGCGTCGCTGCCACCGCGATCGCTCCGATGACATGTCCACCTGAGGCGCGGAGCGCGTCTGCCACGGCGCGGAGCGTGGAGCCCGTGGTCACGATGTCGTCGACGATGACGAAGCGGCGACCCGCGAGCCAGCCCCGAGCGCGGTGCACATCGGCGAGGTTCTGCAGGCGCTCGCTCCGCGCCAGGCCCTTTTGGTCGCTGTGGCCCGCGGCCGCACGCAGCACGCGGCGGGTGTCGAGGTCCGCGGCGCGGGTGAGCACGCGCACGGGATCGAATCCGCGCCGCCGGAATGCCCGGCGACTCGTGGGGACGCGGCACAGCTCGACCTCCGCCCCTGTCTCGAGCGATGCCTCCGCACGCAGCTGCCCGAGAGCGGCGACCAGCAGAGGCGCGAGCGGATCGGCGAGCGATGTGCGCCCATCCTTGAGCGCCAGCAGCGCACCTCTCACGGCGCCCTCATACCTCGCCCCTGCCCACACGGTGGGCACCCCAGGAACCGCGACGCGCCGCGCCGCAGGTGCCAGCGCGCGACGGCACGCCTCGCAGACCGAGCGGTCAGGGCGACCGCATCCGGCGCACTCCACCGGGACGACGAGCGCGAGGGCATCCAGCAGCGCCTCTCGCATATCCCGGCTCATCCGCATCCGATGAGGCTCCCGGCAGCGGCGGTGGCGTGCGCCGTGTGCGCCTCAGGCCGGGGACGAACTCACTGCTGGGTGGCGAGGAAGGAGACGACGAGCGCCGTCGCCTGCCAGCCGCCGCTCGAGCTGTGCCGCCAGACTCGGCCATCGATGTCGCGCACCCGCAGACCCTCGACCATGTTGCCTCCCACGATCTGCACGCCGTTCTGCAGCGAACCGAACGATTCGTGACGCCCCCCGATGCGGTAGAGGTCCACGTTCGTCGCGGACGCCGAGGTCGAGAGCGTGGCGATCGTCGACGCATCGACCCACGTCGCATCCACGAGCGGGCGCGACCCGATCGTGAGCTCGAGCGGCTCCCCGAGCGCCACCGGAACACCCGCGCCGTCGCGGAGCACCCCGACCATCACGACGGTGGGGCCGTCGGAGCCCTGCGCGGCGATGAGGAGCCGCGCGCCGTCGCGGGAGACATCCAGCGAGACGATCGATCCGTCCAGGTAGGGCGCCGGGATCGCATGCGGGGTGCCGTCGGGCCCGAACGCGATGATGCTGTCGGCGGGAGAGGACTGCGCCGACCAGATGTACCCGAGGCCGTCGATGCTCGGATCCGTGAGCCCCGGACGCGTGTCGATGAGGATCGCGTTGTCCTGCGCCTGCGGGAGGGACCAGACGCCCTGCGGCGTGCGGACCGCGGCTGCTGCGCCGCCGCGCGCGATCGTGGCACCCGTGAGGTCGAGCGAGATCACGCGGTCGCTGATGCCGGGCAGCCGCTGGACGCCCGCCCCGCTGACCGCCCCGAATGCGCCGTCGACGTCGCCGACGACGCCCGACGGCACCGAGAGCACCCACTCGGGGACCTCCCCCGTGCCGATGTCGAGCGGCAGACCGCCGACGGTGATCTGCACGTTGCTCACGTCCGAGAGCGCGAGGCTCGCGACGAGCTGCTGCTGCATCCGGAACTGCTCCGCGCGCGAGGCGCCTGCCACGATGTTCGACAGATCGACGCTCGCGGTGCCGCCCGCGATCTGCACGCCCTGGTCGAGCTTCGTGTCGGCGGGGAACGCCGTCACGAGGACCCCATTCGCGTACCAGGGCGACTGCCCACGCAGCAGCTCCGTGACGATGCGGTTCGCACGCGACGCGGTCGCCGGGAACCAGCGCACGTCGGGCACGAGGTAGCGGCCCAGCGGCTCGTAGAAGTAGAGCGGATACGGCGCGAACGTGCTGGCGAACTGGCTCGCGGAGAGCACGGTGCCCTGGGGGGCCTCGGCGATGCGCCACTCCCCCTCCGAGTCGAGCTCGAGACGGTATTCGAGCTGCTGGGATTCCGCGCGCTGCAGCTCACGGTAGTTGCCCGTCGAGTTGACGACCGCGACGACGTTGACCGAGAGCGCGAAGGAGTTCTCGGAGCTGGAGGTCGGGGGCACAGCGCCCGAGGTGATGAGCACACCCGACGTCGGCGACCAGGTGGTGCGGAACTCCTCCGTGAGGAAGTCGCGCGCGATGCTGTAGTCGCGCGCCGGGGCGCGCTGCGCCGTGAGGAAGCCGTTGATGAGCTGCTCGGGAGTGGCACCCGGCAGCGGTCCCTCGGCGATCGTGACGAGGTCGCCGCCCCCCTCGTCGGTCCCGACGTCGACACTGCGGACGGGCCCGTCGAGCGGGATGCCCGCGCATCCCGCGAGCACGAGGAGCGCGACGATCGCCGCGAGGGCGCGCCGGCCGACGACAGCGGTCATTCGGGCACCTCCGTGTCCGGGGGAAGCGGCACGGGCGAGGTGCCGACCAGAGCCTCGCCGCGGCGGCGCGGCAGGGTGAGCCGGAAGCACGTGCCGGCGCCCGGCTCCGACCATACGTCGAGCTCGCCGCTGTGCAGCGCCGTATCCTCGAGCGAGATCGCCAACCCGAGCCCCGTGCCACCCGTCGAACGCTGGCGTGACGGGTCGGCGCGCCAGAAGCGGTCGAACACCCGCTCGACGTGGGCGGGCGACATGCCCACCCCGAAGTCGCGGACGGCGATCGCGACGGCGGACTCGTTCGAGTCGATGTAGACGATGATCGGCCGCGACTCCCCATGGTCGAGCGCGTTGCCGAGGAGGTTCTGCAGGATGCGGCGGATGCGGCGCGCATCCACATCGGCTTCGAAGTAGCCGCCCGGCGCCACGAGCCGGATCTCGCTGCCCTTCTCGTCGGCGAGCGGGCGGACGGCGTCGATCGACTCCTCGACGAGTCGCACCAGGTTGGTGGGATCGGTCTCGAGCGATGCGGCGCCGGCGTCGAAGCGGCTCATCTCGAGCAGATCGGCGAGCATCGACTCGAAGCGCTCGATCTGGGTGTGCAGCAGCTCGGCGGTGCGGGCGGTCGTGGGCTCGAACTCGTCACGGTGGTCGTAGAGCACGTCGCCCGCGAGCCGGATGGTCGTGAGCGGCGTGCGCAGCTCGTGCGAGACATCCGAGACGAAGCGCTGCTGCACCCGCGAGAGGTCGGCGAGCTGGCGGATCTGGCTCTGCAGCGAATCCGCCATCCGGTTGAACGAGCGCGCGAGCGTCGCGAGCTCATCGGTGCCCTTGACGGGCAGACGCTGCTCGAGCTCCCCTTCGGCGAGCTTCTCGGAGACATCGGCGGCGACCCGCACTGGGCCGACGACGAGCCGGACGATGAGGTAGGCGACACCCCCGAAGAGCAGCACGAGCGCGATGCCGCCGAGCAGCAGCGTCGACTGGACGAAGTCGAGCGTGCGCTGCACATCCGAGAGGTCGTAGACGAGGTAGAGCTCGTAGCGCCCCGCGTTGATCGTGTCGAGCGTCGCGCCGGTCATGATTCCGGGCACGCGCCCATTCGCGGAGGGGACGCCGATCGACTGCCACGTGATCTGCGCGAAGTCCGCCTCGGCGGTCGCATCGGACAGCGCGCGCGAGATGCGCAGCTCGCCCGTCTCGAAGATGGGACTCGCGCGCGGGTCGATGATGCGGGGCACGTCCTGCCCGTCGACCCAGAGGAAGGCGAGGTAGCGGGCGGTCGTCGAGCGCTGCACCGCGTCGAGCATGCGTTCCGCGGTGTCCTGGACGTCGCCGGATTCGCCGAGCTCGGCGGCATCCGTGAAGATCCGCTGGGCCTGCTCGGCGGCGCGACCTGCCTCGTCGATCACCTGATCACGACGCGACTCGTACAGGTTGCTGCGCACCGACGACGACAGGAGCACGCCGATGATCGTCACAGCAACCGCGGAGAGGACGACCGTGATGATGATCGTGCGCGCACGCAGCGAACCCCGCCAGAGACCGGCGAAGCGTGCGCCCCAGGCGCGCCAGTCCCACTGCATGGGCTCGACTCTAGGTGACGGCGCCTGCGCGGTATCCGACGCCGCGCACGGTCGTCACGATGCGGGGGTTGTCGGGATCGTGCTCGACCTTGGCGCGAAGCCGCTGCACGTGCACGTTCACGAGTCGCGTATCCGCCTTGTAGTGGTAGCCCCACACCTGCTCGAGCAGCATCTCGCGCGTGAACACCTGCTGCGGCTTCGTCGCGAGCGCGAGGAGCAGCTGGAATTCGAGCGGCGTGAGCCCGATGCGGGCGTCTCCACGACGCACCTCGTGGCCTGCGACGTCGATGACGAGGTCGCCGATGGCGACGCGCTCCACGGTCGCCGACGTCAGCGGGCGCAGTCGAGCCCGGATGCGCGCGACGAGCTCCTTCGGATTGAAGGGCTTCACGATGTAGTCGTCGGCACCGGATTCGAGGCCCTGGACGACATCCGTCGCCTCGCCTTTGGCGGTGAGCATGATGATGGGCACCCCGCTCTCGGCGCGGATGGTGCGGCAGACCTCGATGCCGCTCATGCCCGGGAGCATGAGGTCGAGGAGCACGAGTTCGGGGCGCTCGGCGCGGAAGGTGTCGATAGCCGTCATGCCGTCGGCGGCGAAGACCGGCTCGTATGACTCTCCCTGCAGGATGATGCCGATCATCTCGGCGATCGCGGGGTCGTCGTCGACCACGAGTATTCGGGCGTTCATGGACCTCGTCCGTTTCAGCTTCGCCCCGCAACGGGGGCCGTATGGGGTCAGGACAACACTAGCCGGGGTGTGAAAGCATATGGCCCAGCTGTTGTGAGCGGGACTCGTATCGAGAGGGGGCCGGGTGACGCAATCCGCCGACGCGTTCCCGTCGCCGACCTGGACTCCTCCCGCGCGCGAGCCGTTCGTTCCGCTGCGCCCGCTGACGCTCGGTCAGATCCTCTCGGGAGCGGTCCGCGCGCTGCGCACGGGCGGGGGCACGACCCTCGGCCCCGCGATCATGCTCTCCGTGGGGGCGACGCTCGCGGCGAGCCTCGTGTCGTGGCTCGTGGTGGATCCGGCCGTGGACGCGCTCGGGGCGAGCTCCGGCTCGGTCTCGCTGTACCACTGGCTCGCCGGCTTCGGGGCGGGGTTCATCAGCTGGATCGTGCTGCGCTCCGCGGTGCTCGCCGCGGGCCTCGCGCAACAGGGAGTGGCCGCGTCGTTCGTGACGCACGCGGTCGTCGGACGACGCCTCACGCCCGGCGGGCTGCGTCGGCGCACGGCGGGCACGTGGGCGCGGCAGTGGGCCTGGGTCGCGATCTGCCTCGCCGTCCTTCTGGTCGCCGGGCTGATCGCTGCGTCCCTCATCGGGGCGGCGTCGCTCGCCGGTGGGCCCGGCGCGATCGCCGTCACCGCGCTCGTCTACGTGCTCGGAGGCGTCGCGCTCGCGTTCGCGGGCACGCGTCTCGCCTTCGTCCCGTCGGTGCTCGCCGTCGAGCGTCTGCCGCTCGGCCGTGCCATCCGACGCTCGTTCGCGCTCACCCGCCGCGCCTTCTGGCGCACCTTCGGCACGCGGCTGCTCGCCTGGACGATGATCTGGATCGCGGGCATGCTCATCACCCTTCCTGTGGTGCTGCTGCTGCAGCTGCTGCAGACGCTGCTCGCGGGAAACGGCGCCGTGGCCGACCTGCTCGCGATCGAGGAGCTCGGCTCGTTCGTGCTCGTCGTCGCGTCGGCGGTCATCGGCGCCATCGGACTCGTCGTGACGACGTCGACGGATGCGCTGCTCTACCTCGATCTGCGGATGCGCCGCGAAGGCCTCGACCTGGAGCTCGCGCGCTTCCTCGAGGTGCGCCGCCCGGGCACCAGGCATGACCCGACCGAGCCGGATCCGTACCTGAGCCCGGACGCACTGCCCGCACCCGCATCGGCGGAGACACCGTGGTGAGGCCGACAGGGCTGCTCCCCCTCGATGTCCCCGTGGAGCCCGACGCCGACGAGGCATCCGGGTGGCTCGCCGACGAACTCGAGAAGACCAAGTACCAGCCGGCCGAGACGGAAGAGACATCGAACTGGCTGCGCGACCTGATCGAGCGCATCACCGCCTTCATCGACTCGCTCGGAGGCGAAGGCACCGCGCCGGGGTGGTCGGCCGCGCTCATCGTGCTCGCGATCGCGATGGTCGTGGTGCTCATCCTCGTGTTCGGTCTGCCGCGCCTGCGCCGACGCAGCGCCGTGGCGACGGGTGAGGTGTTCGAGGCCGACGACGAGCGCGGCTCGGCGGCGATGCGCCGCGCCGCCGACGCCGCCGCCGCGGCCGATGACTGGCCGCTCGCGATCGCCGAGCGGTTCCGCGCGCTCATCCGCGGCCTCCACGAGCGCACACTCCTCAGCTCGGTGCCCGGCAGCACCTCGCACGATGTCGCGCGGCGGGCAGGGCGCGCCCTGCCCGCCTTCGCAAGCGCACTCTCGGATGCCGCCGACGACTTCGATGCGGTGCGCTACCTCGGCGATCCGGGCGACCGCGACCGCTACGCGCGCCTCACCGCACTCGACGAGGATGTGCGACGCGCACGGCCCGACCTCGACGCCGACGAGCACGCCGACGCTCTCGCAGGATTCGAGGCACCCCGATGACGCGGCGCACGAGCCCGCGCCTCGGGGGGATCGGCCTCGCTCTCGTCGTGCTGATCGCCCTCGCGGCGATGTGGGCCGCCGGCCAGACCTCCGACTCAGGACTCCACACGCGATCGCCGCTCGACCCATCCGACCGCGGGACGCTCGCGGTCGCCGAGGTGCTGCGCGAGCAGGGTGTCGAGGTGATCGTCGCGCACTCGTTCCCCGACGCCGAGCGCGCGCTCGATGGCGCGTCGACCCTGCTCCTCGATGACGACCTGTGGGTGCTCACCGAGGAGGCGTACGAGCTCGTGCTCGCCGCCTCCGACCGGATCGTCGTCGTCATGCCCACCGACACGGCGCTCGAGATCCTCGCCCCCGGCGCGGAGTACGCGGGCTTCGGCGGGGGCGTCGCGCAGGCCGAGTGCGATCTGCCCGCCGCCGAGCGCGCGGGACGCGTCGATGCGGCCGGCGACGCGATCAGCGCGCCGTCCTCGGCGATCCGCTGCTTCCCGACCGACAGCGGCAGTCACGCGCTCGTGCAGATGCAGAACGAACCGACCACGGTGACGCTGCTCGGCGCGGGCGATGTGCTGCGCAACGACACCGTGACCGAGCACGGCAACGCCGCCCTCGTGCTCGGCCTCCTCGGCGAGCGCGACCGCCTCGTCTGGTACCAGCCCGACATCGACGACCTCGCGTTCGAGCGCAGCGACAGCCTCGCGCGCTACCAGGCGCCGTGGTTCACCCCGCTCGCGGTGCTGCTGCTGCTCGTGGGCATCGCCGCAGTGCTGTGGAAGGGCCGCCGGATGGGGCCTGTCGTCGTCGAGCGGCTCCCGGTCGAGGTGCGCGCGAGCGAGACGATGGAGGGTCGGGCGCGCCTCTATGAACGCACCGGCGCGCGCGACCACACGATCCGCACCCTCCGCACCGCGACCCTCGCACGCCTGGCACGGGTGCTCGGGCTTGCGCGCACCGCGCGCGATGATGAGATCATCGTCGCCGCCGCGAGCGCGAGCGGTCGCGATGTGCGCGAGCTCACCGCGCTCCTCGGCGACACACCCGTCGCAGACGACCGCGCCCTCCTCCGACTCTCCGACGCCCTCCTGACCCTCGAGAACGACGTCGCGCGCGGAGTCGCACCCCGCTGACCGCACGGCCCCATCCGCCGCCCCACCCGCCGACAGAATGGACGACATGACCACCACGAACGAACTCCGCGACGCCCTGTCGCGTGTCCGCGTCGAAGTCGGGAAGGCAGTGGTGGGCCAGGACGGCGCCGTCACGGGACTGCTCATCGCGCTGCTCGCGAACGGCCACGTGCTGCTCGAAGGCGTGCCGGGGGTCGCGAAGACGCTGCTCGTGCGCTCGCTCACCCGGGCGCTGTCGCTGGAGACACGACGCGTGCAGTTCACGCCCGACCTCATGCCGGGAGACATCACCGGATCCGTGGTCTACGACCCGAAGTCGGGCGAGTTCGAGTTCCGTGAGGGCCCGGTGTTCACCAACATCCTGCTCGCCGACGAGATCAACCGCACGCCCCCGAAGACCCAGTCGGCGCTGCTCGAGGCGATGGAGGAGCGCCAGGTGTCGACCGACGGCGTGACGCGCAAGCTGCCGACGCCCTTCCTCGTCGCCGCGACGCAGAACCCGATCGAGTACGAGGGCACCTACACGCTTCCGGAGGCGCAGCTCGACCGCTTCCTGCTGAAGCTCGTCCTCGACCTGCCCCAGCGCGACGCCGAGGTGGAGGTGCTCACCCGCCACGCGGCAGGCTTCGACCCCCGCGACCTCGAGGCCGCGGGCGTGACGCCCGTGCTCGACGCCGCAACCCTCCAGGCGGCACGCGCAGATGTGGCGCGGATGCCGGTGAGCGAGGACGTGCTCGGCTACGCCGTCGATCTCGCACGCGGCACCCGCCAGAGCCCGTCGGTGCGCCTCGGCGTGAGCCCTCGCGGAACCACGGCTCTGCTGGCCGCGTCGCGCGCCTGGGCGTGGCTGTCGGGTGCGCAGGGCGTCACCCCCGATCACATCCAGGCGATGGCCCTGCCCGTGCTGCGCCACCGCGTGCAGCTGCGACCCGAGGCCGAACTCGAAGGCGTCGGGCCGGATGCGGTGCTGCGCGCCGTCATCCAGCAGGTCCGCGTCCCCATCTGATCCGATGGCGATCTCGGGCTGGTTCGTGGCGGTGCTCGCACTGGGCGCCGTTCCCGTCGTCGTGCTCGGCGGGTGGACGGGCCTCGGCGTGTGGCTCGGGTTCCTGCTCGTGCTCGGTGTCGCGGATGTCGTGCTCGCCGGTTCCCCCGCGACTGTGCGCGCCGTGCGGGATGTGCCAGCACGCACGCGCCTCGGCGAGCGCGTCGCAACCGGCCTGCTGCTCACCAACACCGGCTCGCGCACGGTGCGCGCCCTCGTGCGCGACGCGTGGCAGCCATCAGCAGGCGCCGCCCCCACACGGCAGCGCCTGACGATCCCCGCCGGTGAACGCCGCCGCCTCCAGACGAGCCTCACTCCCGTGCGTCGCGGTGAGCTGCGCGCCGCCGGCGTGACGGTACGGTCGTGGGGGCCCATGCATCTCGTGGCGCGACAGCGCACGCTCCCGGCGCCCGGCGCGATCCGCGTGCTTCCGCCGTTCCACTCGCGGCGCCACCTGCCGTCGCGCATCGCCCGCCTCCGCGAGCTCGACGGCCGCACGAGCCTCATGATCCGCGGCCAGGGCACCGAGTTCGACAGCCTCCGCGAGTACGTGCGGGGCGATGACGTGCGCTCGATCGACTGGCGTGCGACCGCCCGCCGCCGTGACTCCGCGGGCGGCGGCGCGAAGCTCGTGGTGCGCACCTGGCGCCCCGAGCGCGATCGCCGCATCGTGCTCGTCGTGGATTCGGGACGCACCTCTGCGGCTCGCATCGCGAACGAGACGCGGCTGGATACCGCGTTCGAGGCGAGCCTGCTCCTCGCGGCGCTCGCGACGCGCGCGGGCGACCGCGTCGACCTCGCCGTCTATGACCGCCGTGTGCGCGCCCGTGTGCAGGGCGCCACCGGCGCGCAGCTGCTGACGAAGATGGTCGACGCACTCGCGCCGATCGAACCGGAGCTCATCGAACCCGACTGGCACGGCCTCCCCGGGCTCGTGCGCTCGATCACGCCGCACCGCGCACTCGTCGTCGTCCTGACCTCGATCGACGCCCCCGGCGCCGCGAAGCCGCTGCTCGGAATCCTCCCGGAGCTGACGAAGCGGCACACGGTGCTCGTCGCGTCGGTGAGCGATCCGGATGTGCTCGCGGCCACGACCGAGCGCCGCACGAGCGACGAGGTGTACCGCGCGGCCTCCGCGGAGCGCGCGCTTCTCGACACGGCGCGCGTCGCGTCCGCCATCCGGCGTCTCGGCGGCGAGGTCGTGACGGCCGCCCCGCTCGATCTGCCGCCTGCCCTCGCCGACCACTACCTCGCCCTCAAGGCCGCGGGGCGCCTGTAGGGCGCTCTGTCCCCCGGGACGGCCGCGGAACGCCGAAGGCGGCGAGCCGGCTGCTGCCGACCCGCCGCCTTCGAGACGGATGTGACCTACTTCTTCAGGTCGAAGCGGTCGAGCTCCATGACCTTGACCCACGCGGAGACGAAGTCAGCGACGAACTTGTCGCGCGCGTCGTCGCTCGCGTACACCTCGGCGATCGCGCGCAGCTCGGAGTTCGAGCCGAACACGAGGTCGTTGCGGGTGCCGATCCAGGTGCGGCCGTCGGCCGTGGTGCCCTGGAAGGCGTGCGAGCCGGGGTCGAGCGGGGCCCACTCGGTGCCGAGCTCGAGCAGGTTCACGAAGAACGCGTTGTCGAGCTGACCGGGGGTCTCGGTGAAGACGCCGAGCTTCGAGCCGTCCCAGTTGGCGCCGAGCACACGCAGACCGCCGACGAGCACCGTCATCTCGGGAGCCGAGAGGGTGAGCAGGTTCGCGCGGTCGAGCAGCAGGTACTCGGCCGGCATGCGGTAGCCGCGCCCCGCGTAGTTGCGGAAGCCGTCGACCTTGGGCTCGAGGTGCGAGAACGACTCGACGTCGGTCTGCTCCTGCGAGGCGTCGGTGCGACCCGGCGTGAACGGCACCTCGACGGTGCGTCCCGCCTCGGCGGCCGCGAGCTCGACGCCCACGCCACCCGCGAGCACGATGAGGTCGGCGAGCGATACGCGGACGTTGCCGGTCTGCGCGGCGTTGAACGCCTCCTGGATGCCCTCGAGCGTTGCGATCACGGTCTGCAGCTGGGCGGGGTTGTTGACCTCCCAGTTCTTCTGCGGCTCGAGACGGATGCGCGCGCCGTTGGCACCGCCGCGCTTGTCACCGCCGCGGAAGGTCGAAGCCGACGCCCACGCGGTCGAGACGAGCTGCGCGACCGTGAGGCCCGACTCGCGGATGCGGTTCTTGAGGTCGGCGATCTCCGCCTCGCCCACGAGCTCGTGGTCGACGGCGGGCAGCGGGTCCTGCCAGATGAGCTCTTCGCTCGGCACCTCGGGGCCGAGGTAGCGCGCGAGCGGGCCCATGTCGCGGTGGGTGAGCTTGAACCAGGCGCGCGCGAAGGCGTCCGACAGGGCGTCGAGGTCGTCCTTGAAGCGGCGCGAGATCTTGTCGTACTCGGGGTCGAAGCGCAGCGCCAGGTCGCTCGTGAGCATGCGCGGCTCGCGACGGCCGTCGGAGTGCGCGAGCGGGACCATGTCGGCGCCGCCGCCGTTGATGGGACGCCACTGCTTGGCACCCGCGGGGCTCTCCATGAGCTCCCACTCGTACGCGTAGAGGATGTGGAAGAACTCGTTGTCCCAGCGCGTCGGGTGGTAGGTCCACGTGACCTCGAGTCCCGAGCTGATGGTGTCGTCGCCCTTGCCTGTGCCGAAGCTCGACTTCCAGCCGAAGCCCTGCGCCTCCATGGGGGCGGCCTCGGGGTCGTCGCCCACGTTGTCGGCGGGGCCGGCGCCGTGGGTCTTGCCGAAGGTGTGGCCACCGGCGATGAGCGCGACGGTCTCCTCGTCGTTCATGCCCATGCGTGCGAAGGTCTCGCGGATGTCCTTCGCCGAGGCGATCGGGTCGGGGTTGCCGGCCGGGCCCTCGGGGTTGACGTAGATGAGACCCATCTGCACGGCGGCGAGCGGGTTGTCGAGTTCGTTGTCGCCCGTGGTGCGCTCGTCGGCCAGCCACTCGGTCTCGGGACCCCAGTAGACGTCGTCCTCGGGCTCCCACACGTCGGCACGACCACCGGCGAAGCCGAAGGTCTGGAAGCCCATCTGCTCGAGCGCGACGTTGCCGGCGAGGATCATGAGGTCGGCCCACGAGATCGCCTGGCCGTACTTCTTCTTCACCGGCCAGAGCAGGCGGCGGGCCTTGTCGAGGTTGACGTTGTCGGGCCAGGAGTTGAGCGGGGCGAAGCGCTGCTGTCCGGCGCCCGCACCACCGCGTCCGTCACCCACGCGGTAGGTGCCGGCCGAGTGCCACGCCATGCGGATGATGAAGGGGCCGTAGTTGCCGAAGTCGGCGGGCCACCAGTCCTGGCTGGTGGTGAGCACCTCGGCGATGTCGGCCTTGACGGCGGCGAGGTCGAGGCCGAGGAAGGCCTTCGCGTAGTCGAACTCCTCGCCGAGCGGGTTGGCGACCGCCGGGTTCTTGGCCAGGATCTTGAGGTTCAGGCGGTTCGGCCACCACTGCTGGTTCTGCGACCCCTGCGTGGGGTGGGGCTGCGTGCCTCCGTGGATGACGGGGCAGCTGTCGACGGGGGCCTCGGGCCCGTCCGCGATGATCGGCGACTCGTGGTCGGTGACGTCAGTCATGGTTTCTCCTGGGTGATTCGGCTGGATATGCGGGCTGGTAGCCGGCGTCGCGGCATCCGGGGCATACGCCCCAGAACACGACTTCGGCGAGGTCGATGTCGAATCCGCCGGCATCCGACGGTTCGAGGCAGGGTGCGTGCCCGGTGACGCAGGGCACGTCGCGCACGGTGCCGCAGCCGCGGCACACGAGGTGGTGATGGTTGTCGCCGACGCGCGACTCGTAGAGCGCCGCCGAGTCGGCGGGTTCGATGCGGCGCAGGAGCGCATGTCGCGTGAGGTCGCGGAGCACGTTGTGCACGGACTGCACGGAGAGCTTCGGATGCTGCACGGCGAGCGCCTGCTGGATGCTGTCCGCATCGGCGTGGGGGCGCGCATCGACCACCTCGAGCACCGCCATGCGCGGCTCGGTCGCGCGCAGGCCGGCGCCGCGGAGGCGCTCGGCGGGTGACTCGATCGTGGACATCTCAGCCATCTTATCGTGAACGACTCAAAAAAGCATCCGAGACACCCCTCGCCGGAACCCCCCGAACGGGGTACTCTGACCGCGTCCGCACATCGCGACGAAGGGATGAGACCGTGATCGACGAAGCCCCCCGAGAAGCACTTCCGCGACGAGTCGCCGCCGAAGCATTCGGCACGTACCTGCTCGTATTCAGCGTGCTCGGCTCGGCGCTGCTCTTCACCCCCGAGAACGGAGGCGCCCTGCCGGTGGCCCTCGCCATCGGCATCGCCGTCTTCATCGGGATCGTCGCCGTCGGCGCGATCTCAGGCGGCCACTTCAACCCCGCGGTCACCCTCGGTGCCGCGATCGCACGACGTACGCCGTGGTCGGATGTGGGGCCCTACTGGGGCGGCCAGCTCGTGGGCGGCGTGCTCGCAGCCCTCACCCTGGGACTCTTCGGGGTGCTCGGCGACATCACTCTCGACTTCGCCGCAGTCTCCAACGGCTACGACGAGCACTCGCCGCTCGGCTTCACCCTGGGCGCGGTGTTCGTCGCCGAGATCGTCGCGACGATGCTGTTCGTCCTCGTGATCCTCGGATCCACGGCGCCGCGCACGGGAGGCATCGGGCTGGCGGCGCTCTCCATCGGCCTCGCCCTCTCGATGCTGCACATGGTGATGATCCCCATCAGCAACGCCTCCCTCAACCCCGTCCGCGCACTCGCACCCGCGCTCCTGGGCGGCGGCGAAGTGCTCGGCCAGGTGTGGGCGGTGATCCTCGCGCCGCTCATCGGAGGCCTGCTCGGCGGACTCATCGCCGGTCCCCTCTTCGGCAGGCAGGGGCGACCCTGACCCCAGCCGCACGCATCGCTCAGGCCGGCCGCGCGCTCGCGCGGTCGGCTCGCGTGCGCATCCTCGCCTCGATGCTGCTCGTCGCCGCCCTCGGCATGGCGGCCGCCGGGCTCACGGCCTACCTCATCCAGCGCGAACGCATGCTCGCCCAGATCGACGAGCGCCTCGACGCCACCGTCGCCGGACTCCAGACGATCGCGACCGGCGACGACCAGACGCCCGCCCCCACCGGGGTCGATGAGTTCCTCGAACTGGCGATGCGGCGCGTGCTGCCCGCCCACAACGAGTCCACGCTGGGACTCATCGACGGTTCGCCGCGCTACGTTCCCTCGAGCGGGATCCGGTTCCGTCTCGACGACGACCCCGCCCTCGTGGCGAGGCTCATCGCCGAGTCGCAACCCGACGCCGTCGTGCGCGGCACCGCCGAGGCGCAGGCCGGCATGCTGCGATACGTCATCATCCCCGTCGCCATCCAGGACGACCCGCGCCAGGGACTCTACGTCTCGGCATTCGACCTCGACGCCGAGCTCGCCGAGATCACCGACGCGTTCGGCACCTATGTGATCGTCGCCGTCGGGACCCTCGCGCTCGTCGGGCTCGCCGGCTGGTTCGTCTCCGGGCGCCTGCTGCGGCCCCTCCGCCTGCTGCGACGCACGGCGGCGGCGATCGGCGAAGACGACCTCGCGAGCCGCGTGCCCGTATCCGGATCCGACGACGTCTCCGATCTCGCCCGCAGCGTCAACGCGATGCTCGATCGCCTCCAGCGTTCGTTCGACGCCCAGCGCCGCCTGCTCGACGACGTGAGCCACGAGCTGCGCACACCGGTCACGATCGTGCGCGGCCACCTGGAGCTGCTCGACGCCACCGACCCGCTCGACGTCGACGCGACGCGCACCCTCACGATCGACGAGCTCGATCGCATGAACATGCTCATCGACGACATCGCCTTCCTCGTGAAGACCACACGCCCCGACTTCCTGCGGCGCACCGCGGTCGATGTCGCCGAGCTCACCGAGAGCGTCGTCGCCAAAGCCGCAGCCCTCAGCCCCGACCACGAGTGGCGAGCAGCCGGATCCGCGCACGTCGAGATCAATGCCGACCCGCTGCGTCTCACCCAGGCGTGGCTGCAGCTCGCCGAGAACGCCGCCAAATACGCACCTCCGGGCACCGTCATCGAGATCGGCAGCGTCGTGACGCACGACGAATCGCCTCGCGTCGAACTGTGGGTGCGCGATCGCGGATCCGGCGTTCCGCAGGACCAGCTGGACTGGATCTTCGATCGCTTCGCGCGCGTCGAGGTGGGCCGCGGGGTGGCTGGTTCCGGGCTCGGGCTCTCGATCGTCGCCGCGATCGCGAGCGCCCACGGAGGTGCCGCCTATGCCCGGAATCCGACGGGGGGCGGCGCCCGGGTGGCGATCTGGCTGCCACTGGATCGCACCTCGCGCATCATCCTGACCGCGCCCTCGAGCCCGACCCGGAAGGAGGCAGCGGATGCCGCGCATCCTGGTCGCTGAGGACGAGCCGCGTATCGCGTCGTTCATCGAACGCGGACTCACCTCGGCCGGCTACCACGTCGACACGGTGGAGGACGGCGTCGATGCCCTCGCGGAGGCCCGCAGCGGCGACTACGACCTGCTGCTGCTCGATCTGGGCCTCCCGGGCCTCGACGGCCACGACGTGCTGCGGCGCCTCCGCGCGAACGATGCGGCGCTGCCCGTCATCATCCTCACCGCGCGCGACACCGCTGACGACGCCGTCGCCGGTTTCGAAGGCGGGGCGAACGACTACATGTCCAAGCCGTTCCGATTCGACGAGCTGCTTGCGCGCGTGCGCGTGCGGCTGCATGACGCCGAACGCCGGCAGCAGCCCGGCGCCCTGCAGGTGCTCACCTGCGGGGTCGTGACGCTCGATCTGCGCACCCGTCGCATCACTGGCCCCGCGGGCACCTTCGACCTCTCGGCACGCGAATACGCTCTCGCCGAGGAGTTCCTGCGCAACCCCGAGCAGGTGCTCAGCCGTGAGCAGCTCCTGAGCCGGGTGTGGGGGCTCGACTTCGACCCGGGCTCCAACGTCGTCGACGTCTATGTGCGCTACCTGCGTCGCAAGATCGGCGCAGGGCATCTGCGCACCGTGCGCGGCATGGGCTACCGCTTCACGAGCGAGGCGGAACCCGCGATGTGAGGTCGGCCCCCTCAGGGTGGGGCCGACCTCACCGCCGCGGTCACGTGGATCAGCGGCGCCCGCCGCCGTGACCGCTCCCGTGTCCGCGGTCCCCGTGGCCGCGGTCCCCGTGGCCGCCCGACCATCCTCCGCGGTCACGCTCAGGCCAGCTGCGGCCGGAGTCTTCATTGCCGCCACCCTGTGCCCCGTTCCACGAGCCGTCGTGGCCGCGGCCTCCGCCGCCCTTCCCGTTGCGGTGAGGGTCTTTTCCGTCGCCCGCGCCCGGAAGAACGACGGGCGGCGGCGGCGGAACTTCGGCCACCGACTCATCGGCGGCTGGCTCCTCGGCGACTGGCTCCTCGACGACAGGCTCCTCCACCGCGGGCGCTGCGACCGCGGGAGGCTCACCGAGGGTCAGGTGCGGTTTGGCGCGCGCCGCCGAGTCCGTCGTCGCCGCGGCATCCGGATCGGGTTGAGCCGTGGGCCGGTCGACGGTGCTGACCCCCGGGCGCGACGTGGCGACGCCCGCCGTGTCGACCACCTCGAGCGAGGCGGCGAGGCCGGCGGCTCCCACGACAGCTGTTGCGGCGAGCGCGCACACCCCCGCGAGTGTGAACACCTGCAGCCTCGACATCTGCGCATCCCTTCGGCATCGATCTCGGATGCGTCCAGCCTCACGCGCGCGGATGAGACAGCACCGCCACCCAGATGAGAGAACTCTCAGAAAGACGGGCGGCGCGCCATCAGGCCGAGACGATCGTGCGGGCGCCGGTCTCGAATTCCTCGAGGTCGCCCGTCTCGCCGACGCGGGCCGCCGCACGACCGAGCACCCACTGGTAGGCGAGGAATGCGGCGAGCGCGACCGTGCCGATGCCGATCTTCAGTGCCCACGGCCAGTCCTGTCGCGTGACGAAGCCCTCGATGAGCCCCGAGACGCCGAGCGCGATCACGAGCCCCACGACGACCGTGAAGAACGCGCGCCCGTCCTGCGCGAGCGCCTGCGCGCGCGTGCGCGCACCGGGCGCGATCCAGGCCCAGAAGATCATGAGGCCCGCCGCCGCCGCGACGAAGATCGCATACAGCTCGAGCTGACCGTGCGGCGCGATGTAGAGGAAGAACTGGTCGAGACGGTCGTGGCGGTGCATGACCGCGGCCGAGGTCCCGAGCCCCTGCGCGTTCGCGAAGATGACGTACGGCACCCACAGCCCCAGGATGCCGAACATGATGCACTGCGCCGCGATCCATGCGTTGTTCGTCCAGACCTGGGCGGCGAAGCCTGCCTCCGAGTACGCGGAGTAGTACCCCACGAAGTCCTCTTCGGCGTAGCGCTGCAGCTGATCCGGCAGACCGAGGGCGGCGAATGCGCGCGCATCCGTCGAGAGCCACACGAAGTACGCCGCGGCGATCACGATCGTCACGACCGTCACCACGAGCGTCACCCAGCGGATGCGGTAGAGCGCGGCGGGGAGCTGGATCAGGAAGAACAGGGCGGCGCCGTGCAGCGGATTGCGTCGCGCTCCCGTGAACCGAAGCCGTGCGCGCCACAGCGCGAGCGAGAGGTGCTCCCCCTGCGCCGTTCCTCCGATCGAGGTACGGATTGCTGACAGCTGCGAGGCCCCCGACTGGTAGCGATCGATGAGCTCATCCGCCTCGGCCCCGGTGAGGTGCCGCTGCTTCGCGAGCTGGGCGAGACGAACCCACTCCGCACCATGGGCGGCAGAGTAGGCGTCGAGATCCATCTGCTTGAATGATACTCATGGCGACCGGATTCGACGACGACTGGGTCGACACCCTCGGCGAGGACGACGGCCTGCTCACGGGCGAGGCTGTCGCACTCGACCTGCGCCCGACCGGATTCGCTCTGCGCGCGGCGGGCGCCATCATCGACCTCATCGCGTCGTACATCCTCTTCACCGCGATCCTGATCGCGTTCGTGTCGATCGCCGCGAGCGCGCAGCTCGAGGAGGCGTGGGTGGCCGCCATGATGATCACGGCGCTCGTGCTCTCGTTCGTCGTCGCACCATGCCTCGTCGAGACGTTCACGAAGGGCAAATCGCTCGGCAGACTCGCTGTGGGTGCCCGGATCGTGCGCGACGACGGCGGTGCGGCCGGCTTCCGGCACGCCGCGATCCGCGCGCTCGTGGGCGTGATCGAGATCCTCATGACGCTCGGCGGTATCGCGGCGCTCGTCGGCCTGATGTCTCCGCGATCGAAGCGGCTGGGCGATCACATCGCGGGCACCTACGCGCAGTACGAGCGGGCACCCCGCGTCGCGACCCCGGTGTACGGCATGCCGATCGAGCTCGCCGACTGGGCGAGCGTCGCCGACGTCGCCCGCATGCCCGATCCGCTCGCCCGGCGCATCGGCACCTTCCTCGCGACAGCGCGCGATCTCGACCCGGTGCGCCGCGGCTACCTCGCGCAGCAGCTCGCGCATGAGGCGTCGCAGTTCGTCTCGCCCCTGCCCGCGGTGCAGCCGGAGCTGTTCCTCGCGGGCGTCACGGTGCTGCGTCGCGATCGCGAGATGCGGGCGCTGCAGCTCGAGGCCGAGCGCCTGGCTCGGCTCGAACCGGTGCTGCGCGACGACCGGGCGACCGCCCGCTGACACGCAGCACCGGATCGGCTCAGATCTCGGGCACTCCCGCGAGCGATGCGGTGAGCTCCTCCTCCGAGAGAGGGTCGTCCGAGAGGCGACCGGCGAGGTAGGACTCGTAGGCGCCGAGCTCGAGCAGCCCGTGGCCCGAGAGCCCCACGACGATGACGCGCTCGTCGCCCGCCTCCTTCGCCTCGAGCGCCTCGCGCCGGGCAAGCGCGAGCGCGTGCGCCGATTCGGGTGCCGGCACGATACCCTGCGTGCGCGCGAACTCGACGCCCACCTCGAAGCACTCGCTCTGGTGGATGGCGACGGCGTCGATGAGCCCCTCGTGCACGGCGTGCGAGACGAGCGGCGCCATGCCGTGGTAGCGGAGGCCGCCCGCGTGGATGGGGCTCGGCACGAAGTCGTGGCCGAGCGTGTACATCTTCATGAGCGGCGTCATCCCCGCCGTGTCGCCGAAGTCGTAGCGGTACTCGCCGCGCGTGATCGTGGGGCACGAGCTCGGCTCGACCGCGACGATGCGGGTGCCCGCGCCGTTCACAAGATTCTCGCGCAGGAACGGGAACGCGAGCCCCGCGAAGTTCGAGCCGCCTCCCGCACATCCGATGACGACATCCGGGGCGCCTTCGCCTGCCTTCGCAAGCTGCTTGAGGGCCTCCTCGCCGATGACCGTCTGGTGCAGCAGCACGTGGTTGAGCACCGACCCGAGCGCGTACTTGGTGTCGTCCGCCTGGGCTGCGACCTCCACCGCCTCCGAGATGGCGATGCCGAGCGAGCCCGGGTGCCCCTCTGGGAACGCCCTGCCCGACTCGGTGAGCCGCGACGGCGAACGGTGCACCTTGCCGCCGAACACCTCGATGAGCGTGCGGCGCTGTGGCTTCGAGTCGAACGAGGCGCCCACCTGCCACACCTCGCACTCCACCCCGAAGAGCGAGCTCGCGTACGACAGCGCGGTGCCCCACTGGCCGGCACCCGTCTCGGTCGTGAGGCGCCGGATGCCGTGCAGGGAGTTGTAGTACACCTGCGGCACCGCCGTGTTCACCTTGTGCGAGCCCGCGGGCGAGACGCCCTCGTACTTCACGTAGATGCGCGCGGAGGTGCCGAGCTTCTGCTCCCACATGCGGGCGCGGATGAGCGGGGCAGGGCGGTACTGGCGGTACACCTCGAGCACGGGCTCCGGGATGGGCACATACCGCTCGGTGGTGACCTCCTGCATGATGAGCTCGATCGGGAACAACGGCGCGAGGTCCTCCGGACCGACCGGCTCGTGCGTCGCCGGGTGCAGCGGCGGCGGAGGCGGCGTCGGCAGGTCGGCGACGATGTTGTACCAGTGGGTCACCTCCTCGTCCGGTCCGAGCGTGTAGGTCACCTGGTCGTCTGCCACCGCGACTCCTTCGTCGTTGAGGGGATGTGTCGAGGGGCAGGCTATTGGCCGCGCCGCACCGCCCACAACTCGGCGACCCGATCGCAGGTTCGACCGTGACGCGGGCGCCGCGGCCTACTGTCGAGACATGAGCACGCGCACCCCGGTCGTCGTGGCCGCCCCGGATTCATTCAAGGGCAGCGCCACCGCCTCGGACGCCGCCGACGCGATCGCACGAGGCGTCCTCGCTGCGCTCCCGGGTGCGGAGGTCGTGCGCATGCCGATGGCCGACGGCGGAGAGGGCACGCTCGACGCGGTGCTCGCCTCCTGGGGTGTGCAGGCGACCGCGGTCGACACGGTCGACGCCCTCGACCGGCCTCGCCGCGGTCGCATCGGATTCTCCTCAGACGGCGAGCAGTGCATCATCGAGGCGGCTGAGGCGAACGGTCTGCCCCACGTGCGCGACGTTGCGCTGCAGCCGCTGCGAGCGGACAGCTTCGGGGTCGGGATGCTGGCGCGCGCCGCGCTCGACGCGGGGGTGCGCGAGGTGCTTCTCTGCGTCGGAGGTTCGGCGAGCAGCGACGGAGGCTCGGGAGTCCTCCGGGCGCTCGGGGCTCGCCTCCTCGATTCCGACGGTCGGGACGTCGCACGGGGAGCGCACGGCCTCGCTCAGGTGCACTCCATCGACACCACCCAGCTGCATCGCGCGGCATCCGCGGTGCGCTGGCGCGTGGCGGTCGACGTCGACAACCCGCTCGTCGGCCCTCGCGGCGCGGCGGCCGTCTTCGGTCCGCAGAAGGGCGCGGCCCCCGAGCACATCGCGATGATCGATGAGGGTCTCGCCCACTTCGCTCGCGTGGTCGCCGACGCGCGCGGCACCGACGCCGACGAGCTTCTCGCCGCGCCCGGCTTCGGGGCCGCCGGCGGGCTTGCCCTCGCGCTCACCGCGATCGCCGAGGTGGAGCTCGTCGCCGGCTCACAGCTCGTGGCCGACGCCGTCGGGCTCGCCGACGCACTCGACCGCGCGGACCTCGTGATCACCGGGGAAGGGCGGCTGGACGAGCAGTCGCTCGGAGGGAAGGTCGTGGATGCCGTGCGCCGGATGACACCCCGGCGCGTACCCGTGGTGGTGATCGCCGGCGGTGTCGAGCTGGATGCCGAACGCTGCCGCCGCGAAGGCATCACCGCCGCCTTCTCGCTCTCCCGCGGAGCGTCGTCACTCGAGGAGCTGATCCCGGAGACGCTCGCACGGCTCAGCGACACGGCCGCGCAGGTGTGCGGACTCCTCGGCTCCGCGGGAGCCTCGCGACACGTCGGTCGCTGACGTCGGCCGCTGCCACCCGGAACGCGACGAGGGCCCCCGTCACCGGGAGCCCTCGCGCGATCCGATCCGCGATCAGTAGCGGTAGTGGTCCACCTTGTAGGGACCCTCCACCGGCACGCCGATGTAGGCGGCCTGCTCGGGGCTGAGCGTCGTGAGCTCGACGCCGAGCGAGCCGAGGTGCAGACGCGCGACCTTCTCGTCGAGGATCTTCGGGAGCGTGTAGACGCCCACCGGGTAGGCCTCGAGGTTGGTCCACAGCTCGAGCTGCGCGAGCACCTGGTTGGCGAACGAGTTGCTCATCACGAAGCTCGGGTGACCGGTGGCGTTGCCGAGGTTCATGAGGCGACCCTCCGACAGGACGAGCACGCTGCGGCCGCTCGGCAGGCGCCACTCGTGCACCTGCGGCTTGATCTCGATCTTCTCGGCACCCTCGAGCGACTCGAGCCCTGCCATGTCGATCTCGTTGTCGAAGTGGCCCACGTTCGCGATGACCGCGAGGTGCTTCATCTCCAGGATGTGCTCGAGACGCACGACGTCCTTGTTGCCGGTCGTCGTGATCACGAAGTCGACCTCGCCGATGACGTTCTCGAGGCGCGTGACCTGGAATCCGTCCATCGCCGCCTGCAGGGCGTTGATCGGGTCGATCTCCGAGACGATGACGCGGGCACCCTGGCCCCGCAGCGCCTCAGCGGCGCCCTTGCCGACGTCGCCGTAGCCGCACACGAACGCGACCTTGCCGCCCATGAGCATGTCGGTCGCACGGTTCAGGCCGTCGGGCAGGGAGTGGCGGATGCCGTACTTGTTGTCGAACTTCGACTTCGTGACCGAGTCGTTGACGTTGATGCCGGGGAACAGCAGCTCGCCATCGCGGTGCAGCTCGTACAGGCGGTGCACGCCCGTCGTGGTCTCCTCGGTGACACCCTGGATGCCCTCGGCGATCCGCGTCCAGCGCTGCGGGTCCTCCGCGAGCGATCGACGCAGCGTGTCGAGGATGATCGTCCACTCGTGGCTGTCGCCCGCCTGCGCCTCGGGCACGGCGCCCGCGAGCTCGAACTCGCGGCCCTTGTGCACGAGGAGGGTGGCGTCGCCGCCGTCATCGAGGATCAGGTTCGGGCCCGTCCAGTCAGCGCCCTCAGCGGCCGCCTCCGCGCTCCAGTCGAAGATCTGCGTGGTGGCCCACCAGTACTCCTCGAGCGTCTCGCCCTTCCACGCGAACACGGGAACACCCGCGGGTGCGTCGACCGTGCCGGTCGGGCCGACGGCGACCGCCGCGGCGGCCTCATCCTGGGTGGAGAAGATGTTGCAGCTGGCCCAGCGCACCTGCGCGCCGAGCGCCGTCAGCGTCTCGATCAGCACAGCGGTCTGCACCGTCATGTGCAGCGAACCGGCGATGCGCGCGCCCTTGAGAGGCTGGCTCGCGCCGAACTCCTCGCGCAGCGACATGAGACCGGGCATCTCGTTCTCGGCGAGACGGATCTGGTGGCGACCCGCCTCGGCAAGGCCGAGGTCGGCGACCTTGAAGGGCAGGGCGGTGGAGGTGGAGACACTCATGCCCCCATTCTCGCAGGAGCGCCCGAACATTACCTGCGCGCGGTGCCGCCCGGCCCAAGCAGTTCCGCAGGAACCCGCTGCGGTTCTGCAGGAAGCGGCCGCGGTTGTGCAGGAAGGGGCCGCGGTTGTGCAGGAGACCACTGCCGTTGTGCAGGACGGCGTCGCAGTCATCCCCGCCAAACCAGAGGAGTCGCCACCGGATGCCGGGGGAACGTCCTGCAGAACGGATCCGAGATCCTGCACAACGGATGGCGCTTCCTGCACAACAGATCCGGGACGGGGCGGGGCGGCGCGGGCCGGCGGGGCGGGGGCGTCAGGCGCGAATGAGCGCGAGCACCTCGTCGCGGATCGCCGCCATCTGGCTCTCGGTAGCTGCCTCGACGTTGAGGCGCAGGAGCGGCTCGGTGTTCGAGGGGCGCACGTTGAACCACCAGAAGCCCTCGTCAGGCGCACCGGTGACGGTGAGGCCGTCGAGTTCGTCGAATTCGCCACGGCTCGCGAAGGCATCGACGATGCGCGTGTAGGCGGAGGGGATGTCGGCGACGGTCGAGTTGATCTCACCCGAGAGCGCGTAGGGATCGTACTCGGCGGCGAACTGCGAGAGCGGCAGCGGCTGGGCGCCGAACTCGGCGAGCAGATGCATGGCCGCGAGCATGCCGTTGTCGGCTCCCCAGAAGTCGCGGAAGTAGTAGTGCGCCGAGTGCTCGCCGCCGAACACGGCGCCCGTCTCGTGCATGCGGTCCTTGATGAGCGAGTGGCCCACATTGGTGCGCACCGGGATGGCGCCCGCGTCGAGGATCGCCTCCGGAACGAACGACGAGGTGATGAGGTTGTGGATGACGTAGATGTCGCCCGTCTCCCCCGCAGCGCGCACGCGCGCGACTTCGCGCCGGGCCACGATCGCGGCGACGGCGCTTGGTGTCACAGGGGCACCGGTCTCGTCGACGACGAAGCAGCGGTCGGCGTCGCCGTCGAAGGCGAGACCGAGGTCGGCACCGTGCTCGACGACGGCCTTCTGCAGGTCGACGAGGTTGGCGGGCTCGAGCGGGTTGGCCTCGTGGTTGGGGAACGTGCCGTCGAGTTCGAAGTAGAGCGGGATGATCTCGAGCGGGAGCTCGGGGAGGCCGGCGGCGGTGCCGAGCACGGCGGGCACGGTCATGCCTCCCATGCCGTTGCCCGCGTCAACGACGACGCGCAGCGGGCGGATGCCGCTGAGGTCGACGAGTCCGCGCAGGTGGGCGGCGTAGTCGCCGAGCACGTCGCGGGTCGTGATCGCCCCGGGCGCGGCGACAGCAGGGACCGACCCGGCGTCGAGGTAGGCCTGGGCGCGGTCGCGGATGGCGGCGAGCCCGGTATCGAGCGAGATGCCCTGCGCACCCGCGCGGGAGAACTTGATGCCGTTGTAGGTGGCGGGGTTGTGGCTCGCGGTGAACATCGCGGCGGGGGCGTCGAGGCTCCCGGAGGCGAAGTAGGTCTCGTCGGTGGAGCACAGTCCGATGTTGATGACGTCGGCACCGCGGGATGTCGCGCCGCGGCCGAACGCTGCGGCGAACTCCGGGCTCGAGTCGCGCATGTCGTGGCCGACGATGACGGCGCTGCCTGCCGCCCCCAGCTCATCCACGAAGCCCGCTGCGAGCGCCTCGACGACGTCGGAGGTCAGCTGAGTGCCGACGAGCCCCCGGACGTCGTAGGCTTTGACGAAAGCGGAGAGATCAGTGGTGCTCACGGGTCACGACTGTAGTCCACTCACCTCGACGTGCCGCACGACCTGCCAGCCCTGCGGAACGGACATCCGCTCGGCGTGCACGACGCACAGGTCGTAGCAGTGAGGCTCCCGGCGGATGGCGAGCGGGCCGAGGACGGCCATCGCATCCGCGTAGTCGTAGGTGAGGGTCGCGACCGCATCGCGGCCGCATGCCACCTTGCTGCACGGTCGAGCACTCATCGCTCCGAGCCTACGCCTCCGCCCGCACCTAGACTTGCTGCATGCCCCGCTCCACGCGTCGTGTCTCGTCTCGGACGGGCTACCGTGACCGTCATGGTCGCGGCATCCGCTCTGCGGTGACGGGCCCGCACCTGCCGATGCTGCACACGCGCCTCGACTTCTTCGACTCGTCTGTCGCCTCAGCTGTGGAGTATCTGCGCACGGTGTGGCCGGATGAACTCGCGAGCGTTCGGTTCGATGTCATGGCTCTCCCGCCCGCGCCCGCGCATCCGGACGGGGTGGAGCGCTGGCGCATCGACCGTGCGGGCTCGCGGGTGGTGCTGTTCCGGGTGCCGATCCAGCGGCTCGCGCACCTGCACCGCAACGATGACTGGCACCGCCGCTCCTACATCGAGAGCTGCGTGTTCCGGGCTGTCGCGGAGCTGCTGGGCAAGGATCCGTGGGATCTCGCGCCGGAGCGCTTCCGCCACTTCTGAGTCGCGGTGCCGCCCGTCAGGGTCGGACGACGATGGAGCTCTCGGCCTGTCGAGGCGATCGCACGCTCTGAGCGGCGAGCTCGCCTGTGCGCGCGTAGGAGACGCCGACACGCATCCCGGATACCTCGCGCAGCAGGTAGCCCGTCCCCGGGGCGAGGGCGACCGCCGCCGAACCCGCGGCGGGCACGACGACCTCGAGGGGTGCGGCGCCGGCCTGCGACTCGATCGTGACGGTGCGATCCGCATCATCGGGGTTCTCGAGGGTGAGGACGGGAGACGATGCCGCGGCGGTTGCGATGAGGGTGTCGCCGCGCAGTGCGGTCGCCGACGGGAACCAGGCGAGATCGATCGGGCCGGGGCGGGTGGATCCTTCGGGCACTGCGGGTGTCGTCGAGGCGCGCACGCCCGCGACGACCGGCACCTCGGAGGCGAAGCTCACGGTGTAGGTGCCGTCGGCCAGCGGCCCCTCTCCGAGGGCGAGACCTGCGGTGAGCGCGACGTCGACGACGCGTCCCGCTGGCACCTCGATCTGGAAGGAGGTGCCGAACCCGTCGGATCCTGCGGGGCGCACGCTGATCTCCACCTCGGCGTCGGCGGTTCCGGGGTTGCCGACGCGTGCGATCGCATCGAGGTCCTCGTGGTCGAGGCGACCGAGGGCCCCGCTGACGCCTGCCGTGTCGAAGATGCGCACTCCCGGCACGACGACGCGGGTTGCCGGTGCCGCGCTGGGAGCGACGATGTCGGCTCCGCCCGGGTCGAGCACGCGGATGACGGAGGTCTGCAGCGTTGCCGCGACCTGTCCGCCCCGGGCCGTGACGCGCACGACCGGCGAGATCAGCTCGGGTGCGTACCCGGCGAGAGGGATGACGCGCTGGCTGCCGGGAGCGACGCGGAGTCCGGACATGCCGGGCGCACTGACGGATCCGCTCTCGCCCCACAGCTGCACGGTGACATCCGCCGGGACCTCCGTCGGATTGGTGAGCACGAGGAGGGTCGTGCGGCCCGTGGCGTTCGCACCCCCGACGAGCCAGGCGCTGCTCGCGGGTTCGACGCAGGATGCGACGGCGAGACCTTCGAGTCCGTCACCACCGGCCGCGAGCTGCGACTGGGTGCCAGCGAGGGCGGCCCCGTCCGCTGCGGGGAGGTTCAGTACGGCGGCTTCTCCCGCGGATGCCCGCACGACGTCGCCGCCGATCGCCGATGCGATGACGTCCGGGGCTCCCACGGCATAGCTCTGCCCGGCGTTGGCCCCGCTTGCGTCGCCGAGTCGCAGGAGCGGCCCCGCGCACGCGCGCAGGAGGTCTGCGGGTTCAGGATCGACGGTCGTCGCGAGCGGAGCGATGCTCACGGCGGGTGCGGTCGCGAGACCGACGCCGGCCACGAGAGCGGCGGCGAGACCGAGGCCCACGAGTCCGCGCGCGACGCGAAGCGAGACCATCGCCGCGTCTCGGCCACGCGGGTCGCTCACTGTGCGTGACGGCGTCGGGTCAGCGGAACCCGCCGCGGACTCGGGCTCCGTGTCGGCTGCGGCCTGAGGTTCGAGCTCCGCGTCCTCGTGCGACGCATCGGCGGGCACCTCGACGGCGTGCTCCTGATCGAGCGGCGTCTGGTCGCCCTGCGGCGTCTGGTCGTGGTCAGCCATCGGTGTCCTCATCGAAGGTCGTCGCGACCGGCTCGTCGACGAGCGACGAGGTCTGCACGACGCGGCGTCGGCGGCGGGTCGGGATGGCGAGCAGAAGTGCGAAGAGCGCGATGATCGCCTGCACCGCGAGCACGACGGTGCCGTATGCGCCTCCGTCGGCGGGAGCATCGCGGGTGCGCTCGAGCGCCCCGAACGACCACAGGGTTCCGTATCCGCTGTCGCTCTCCGCCGCGAGGTCCGGCGATGCGTCGAGCGCGGCGACGGCGCGTTCTCGGACGGCGGTGGCCTCCTCGGTCGCGGAGGCGGGGAGCGGCTCGACGAGCACGAAGCGGATCTGCTGGCGCTGCAGCTCCGGCGCGGGGTCGTAGCCGCCACGTGATGCGAGGTTTCCCGCGAGCTCGGCGAGGGCGAGCTCGTCGTCGGCGAGCTGCGTGCGTCCGGCATGCAGGGCCGACTGGTCGTCCAGGGTCGCCCCGTCGCCCCGCTGGAGGGTGGCACCGAGCGTGCCGTCGGGGTACGGCGTCAGCACGAGCGTTCCGACCCCCGGATCCTCGGATGCGACGACCGCGGCGAGCGCAGGGAGCGTGCGTCCATCCCCGGGGTGCACCGGGGAGCTGCCGAACACGGGAGCGGCGAGCGCCGGGAGCACTGCGAGCACAGCGGCGGCGAGCGCGAGAACGCCCACCGGCCCTGTCGCGCGGCCGAGCGCGTCGAGCGCGACGACCGCTGCCCCGACGAGGCCGATCCAATACAGGCTGAGGGGCGCTCCCGCCCACGGGCCCACCACGTCCGGGCCGAGGCTCACGACGTGGAGCTGGGTGCTGATCCAAGCGGTCGCGAGCCCGACGGTCGCCACGACGAGCGCGGGAATGGAACGACGAGCTCCGGGAAGGAACAGCGCGAGCAGGGCGAGCGCGGCAAGCGGTGTGAGCAGCGCCGCGGGCACGATCGTGCTCCAGATGCCGGATTCGACACCGAGCTCCGCGAGGAGCGCGTCCCAGCCACCGGAGCCCGCCTCGGGGCGGCCGATCACGAGCCCCCAGCCGCTCGGCGCATCGGAGGGCACGACGAGGCCGGGGTCGGCGAAGACCGCAAGGGGCGAACCGCGACGGAACGCGTCGATGACGAGCGGCGCGAAGAGGGCGGCGGCGGGGATCAGAACGCCGATGATGCGCGCGAACCCGCGTGGGCGCGCGAGCGCCCACGCCACGACGAGGAGGACGAGCGGCAGCAGCAGGATCGGCGACGCCGCGGTCACCCCCGCGAAGAGCAGAGCCGCCGCGGCGGCCGCGGACCACGAGTGCACGGACTCGATGAGGGCGAGCACAAGCCACGGAAGCAGGATGTGGACGAGCACAGCACCCGGACGCCCCTCACCCAGGGCGACGAGGAACGCCGGCGCGAGACTCCACAGGAGTGCGGCGATGACCGGGGGCCACACGCGCTCGCTGAGGCGCGTCGCCGCCCACCAGGCGCCGAGCGCGGCGAGCGGGAGGGCGAGCAGCCACAGCAGCACGAGCGAGAACGACGGATCCCACCAGGTGAGGGATCCGAGGATCGCCCACAGCACGGATGCCGGATCCGCGGCACCGAGGAACGAGACGCCGATCTCGCGCTCGCCCCAGCCGACGCGGCTCCACAGCTCGCCCGCTGATCCCGCGAGGGGCGCGAGGGCTCCCCCTTCGAGGTTCGTCGCGCCGATGAGCCTCCACAGGGCGACGACACCGGTGATGAGCGCGAGCGCGACGACCCAGCTCCCTCCCCCGAGGAAGGATGCGCGCACGAGATCCGGTTCGCGCCCCGCTCGCTCGTCATCCTGGTCGCGCTCGTGCGCACGGTGCTCCCTCAGCGCCGCTCCGCGCATACGCAGAGGGGCGAGCGTGCGCCAGGAGACCTTCCGGGAACGCGCCAGTCGCAGCCGCGCGCGCCAGATCGAGCCATCGAAGGCGGCACGCAGGGCAGCGCCGATCTCGCCCGGGACGTCTCCTGGGCGCTTGCCGAGCAGATCCCCGACGACGCGGATGAGCGCGAGCGGCAGAAGGCTCAGCCAGTGCAGCGGAACAGCGAGCGCGGGAGCGTAGACCAGCCGTCGGTGCAGCTGCGCGGTGCGGGCGATGCGGCGACGCACGCGCACGTTCGCGGGCTTCCGGCGGCCGAGGTCCTCGGGGCGACGCGCCACGGCCACCCGTGCCTCGGGCACGCGCACGACGCGGTGGCCGGCGAGGCGCGCGCGGATGCCGAGATCGAGTCCGGCATCCGTCGTGGGCAGCCCCGCATCCACTCCCCCGAGCGCGGCCCACACGTCGCGCCGCACGAGCGATCCGGCGACGTCGACCGCCATGACGTCGGTGAGATTGTCGTACTGGGCCTGATCGAGTTCGTCGTCGACGAGGTTCACGGTCGCGCCGAGCGGCGAGACGGTGACTCCGTAGGAGCGGATCCGCGCCGTCTCGTCGAAGTCGACGAGCTTCGGACCGGCGATGACGACGGAGGGCGCGAGTTCGACGGCCACGAGCAGCGCGCGCAGCGCGTCGGGGGCGGGCGCGGTGTCCGCTCGCAGGAGCCACAGCCACTCATCGGATCCCTGCGCGGGGGATGCCGAGAGAGCTCGGGCGACCGCGTCGCCATAGGAGCCGCCCGTCGCGGTGACAACCTGGGTGATTCCGGCAGCGGCGAGCGCGTCGGGGTCGAAGCTGAGGCTCGGCTCCGCGACGAGCACGACGGAGTCGGGCCTACGGTCGAGGCCAGCGAGGGCACCGAGGGTGCCGTCGAGCCATCGGGCGCCGTCTTGGACGACGAGGATCGCGGTGACTCTGGGCATCGCATCCACGCTAGGCGCGGCGAGGCTGTGACGTGTCCGCGACACGCGTCAGACGCAAGTGCGAACCCGAATCAGGCAATGCGGCTGCGGCGGAGCTTGCGGCGCTCGCGCTCGCTGAGTCCGCCCCAGATCCCGAAGCGCTCATCGTTGGAGAGCGCATATTCGAGGCAGTCACCGCGCACGCTGCATCCCTGACAGATGCGCTTGGCGTCGCGCGTCGAGCCGCCCTTCTCGGGGAAGAAGGCTTCCGGATCGGTCTGCGCGCACAGTGCGTCGGTCTGCCAGGCGAGTTCGCTGCCCTCGTCGGGAACGGCCGAGCGGATGCCGGGCATTCCGAGACGGATGGGGTCGACGAACCAGTCCTCGGGGACGGAGGGCTGGTACTCGTTCTTCGACATCCGCCCCTCCTTCTTCCGCGATCCGGCCGATCACTGCCCCTAATTACACCCGTGTGATTCGCTCGCGTCAAGTCGCGGAATGGTACCGGCGGCGCGTTCGGGCGTGTCGCGGCGCGCCGAGCACGCGATTGTCGATGAGTTCTCAGCTCGTGGCGGTGCGTGCCGCCCACGCGCTCGCGACCATGTCGTCGAGCGTGTGACGCATCATCCAGCCGAGGTCGCGCGCGGCGAGTTCGCCCGAGGCGACGATGCGCGAAGGGTCGCCCGCGCGACGTGCCCCGATCTGCGGGGTGAAGTCGATGCCCGTGACACGAGCCATGGCCTCCATGATCTGCCTCACGGATGCGCCGTCACCCGAGCCGAGGTTGTACGCGGGGGCGAGTTCGCGCCCCTCCGCGAGCGCCTGAGCCGCGGAGACGTGGGCGAGCGCGAGGTCTGCCACGTGGATGTAGTCGCGCACATTGGTGCCGTCGGGCGTCGGGTAGTCGTCGCCGTTGATGCGGGGCGTGCGCCCGTCGACGAGGGCGTCGAACACGAGCGGGAACAGATTGTGCGGGCTCGTGTCGAAGACGTCCGGGTAACCCGATCCGACGACGTTGAAATAGCGCAACGATGTGTGGGCGAGACCCGTCGCGACGCCCTGGTCGCGCAGCAGCCATTCGCCGATGAGCTTCGACTCGCCATAGGGCGACGTGGGGCTCTTCGGCGTGTCCTCGGTGACGAGATCGACGTCGGTGTTGCCGTACACGGCGGCGGACGACGAGAAGACGATCTTGTCGACGCCCACCTCAGCCATGGCCGCGAGCAGCACGCGTGTGCCCTCGACGTTCTGCTCGTAGGTATGCAGCGGCTTCTCGACCGAGACGCCGGCGTACTTGAAGCCCGCCACGTGGATGACCCCCGCGACGTCGTGCTCGCGCATCGCGGCGACGAGGAGCGCGCGGTCGAGGATCGTTCCCTCGATGAAGGGCGTGTCAGCGGATACGAAGCTCCGGTGCCCACTCGACAGATCGTCGACGACGACCGCGCCGATGCCCGCCTCCTGGAGGGCGCGCACCACATGCGCACCGATGTAGCCTGCACCGCCGGTCACGAGCCATGTCATGGATCCAGCGTAACGGGGCGTGGCAGGAAATCTATGCATTGCAGGTTCCCGCCACGAGTGGCATGATCGCCACAGATCATCGAATAACCGCCAAGGAGGCCGCGTGCTCCAGAAGGTCGTCTGCCTCGCCATCCCCGGGATGGCCCCGTTCGAGTTCGGCGTCATCTGCGAGGTGTTCGGGATCGACCGCGGCAACGTGGGAGCCCCGGTGTTCGACTTCACCGTCGCCACCGCAGAGCCGGGGGCGGTGCCGCTCAGCCTCGGGTTCTCGCTCGTGATCGAGCAGGGCCTCGATGTCGCCGATGACGCCGACCTCGTCGCCGTCCCCGCGTACGGTCTCGGCGACCTCGACGACCGCTACCTCGAGGTGATCCGCGCTGCCGCGGAGCGGGGCGCCTGGGTGCTGAGCGTGTGCTCAGGCGCGTTCGCGCTGGCCCGCGCGGGTGTTCTCGATGGCCGCCGCGCCACGACCCACTGGATGTACGCCGACCGGCTCGCACGCGAGTTCCCCGAGATCGACGTCGACCCCGACGTGCTGTTCGTGCACGACGGCAACATCGTCACCGGCGCGGGCACCGCCGCAGGAATCGACGCCGCCCTGCACATCGTGCGCGAAGAGCATGGCGCCGCGGCGACCAACGTCATCGCGCGGCGCATGGTCGTGCCGCCGCAGCGCGACGGCGGACAGTCGCAGTACATCCCCACCCCGGTTCCCGAATGCCGTAGCGACAGCTTCGCGCTCGTACTCGAGTGGATGCTCGAGAACCTCGACCAGGAGCTCACCGTCGACCAGCTGGCCCGGCGCGCGCTCATGTCGAGCCGCACCTTCGCGCGCCGCTTCCGCGCCGAGACCGGCACCACGCCCGCAGCCTGGCTCAACCGCCAGCGGATCCTCCGCGCCCAGACCGACCTCGAGCAGACCGACGACGGGCTCGAGCAGATCGCCCAGCGCGCCGGCTTCGGCACCGCCGCCGTCATGCGGCACCACTTCCTCAAGGTGCTGCAGACGACGCCCACCGCCTACCGGCGCACCTTCGGGGCGCGCGCGGCGAGCTGAGGGCGACGGGCGATCGCAGCCGTCATGGCGAGCGACGCGTACGGCCGATCGCCTCTGTCAGGCCGCGGGAGCAACCGACGCGACGAAGACCCGACCCGAACCCCGCAGCGCGAGACTCGGTTCGCCCCCCGCGAACACCGCCGTGCCGCGCGTGAGCATGGGTCCGTTGTCGATGGCGACCTCACCCTCGGTGCACAGCGCGATCGCGGGGCCATCGAGCGGGATGCGGAGGCCGCGCGACAGCGCGTCCGATTCGACCACCATGAGCTGGAAATCGGGGACACCGGGCCGGAATGCGCGCACGCCCGGCTCGACCTCCTCGGGCGCGAGGTAGGGGGCAGGCCCGGGCGTGAAATCGAGCACCTCGAGCAGCTCCGGCACATCCACGTGCTTCGGGGTGAGCCCGCCGCGCAGCACGTTGTCACTCGAGGCCATGAGCTCGATGCCGAGCCCCTCGAGGTAGGCGTGGATATTGCCCGCCGGCAGGTACAGCGCCTCACCGGGGGCGAGCTCCACCGTGTGCAGAAGGAGCGAGATGGCGATGCCCGGGTCTCCCGGGAAGTGCTCGGCGAGAGTGCGGACGGTCTCCCAGCTCGGCCCGTCCGCGGTCGCCGATGCTTCGACCACCGCGGCGAC
Organism: Salinibacterium sp. ZJ70; assembly: GCF_011751865.2. Classification (GTDB taxonomy): domain Bacteria; phylum Actinomycetota; class Actinomycetes; order Actinomycetales; family Microbacteriaceae; genus Homoserinibacter. The sequence goes on from NZ_CP061770.1 coordinate 2,255,974, forward strand.
GAGGTCGTCGACGTCGGAGCCGCCCGCAAGCAGCCAGGCGAAAACGTCACGCAGTGCGTCGTCACCCGTGAGGCGATCCGCGAGAGGCCGCATGCGCGGGTCGTCCTCGACCGGCGCGAGCACGGCGCGCGTTTCGGCAACGGGTCGGAACCCCGACAGCGCGCGGAACGGGTCCGACAGCGCGTAGATGAGCTCGGGCTTGTGGAAGGCGTCCTTGTAGTTGCGGTGCGGAGCGTCGAGCGGAACCCCCGCAGCGTTCTCGCGCGCGAACCCCTCGGCGGCCTGCGCCATCGTCGGATGCGCCTGCAGTGAAAGAGGCGCGGCAGCCGCGAGCACCTTCAGCAGGAAGGGAAGCCGGTCGCCCGCGACGTCGAGCAGCGTGCGCTCCTCCCCCACGAGGCGCGCGGGGGAACCCGGGTGCGCGCCGAGCCACAGCTCCGCCTCGGGGGCGCCGGAGGCGGGCGTGCCGAGCAGCTCGGAGATCGCCGTCCGCGACCCCCACGCGTAATCGCGGGGGGTGTTGGTGATCTCGACGAACATGGCGCCTCCTCTGCGCGAGCGGATTGGATCAAAGTACCAATCCCCTTGGAGCGCACCCGACCGCTCCATAGGCTCCGGAGTACCCACATCCGGATACGAGGGAGTCTCCCGCATGACCTTCACGCCGCTCGCCAGCGATTTCTATGGCTTCTCGAACCAGCTCACCGATGTGGAGCGCGACGCACTCACCGGCCTGCGCGCCTGGCTCGAAGCCGAGGTGAAGCCCGTCGTCAACGACTACTGGGACCGCGCCGAGTTCCCCACGCAGATCCTCCCCGCGTTCCATCAGCAGCCGGTCTTCGGCATGCAGTGGGATGAGACGAAGGCGTTCGAGAACTCTGCGGTGTACCGCGGGTGGGCTGCGCTCGAGATGAGCCGCATCGACGCGTCGATCTCGACCTACGTGGGCGTGCAGAACGGCCTCGCGCTCGGTGCGATCGCCGTGACCGGTTCTCCCGAGCAGCGCGCAGAGTGGCTGCCGAAGCTCGCGAAGGGCGAGGTGATCGGCGCGTTCGGCCTCACCGAGCCGCTCTCCGGATCCGACAGCGCGCAGGGTCTGCGCACGACGGCCACACGCGACGGCGACGAGTGGGTGCTGAACGGCGAGAAGCGCTGGATCGGCAACGCCACCTGGAGCGACATCGTCGTGATCTGGGCGAAGGACACCGCCGACGGCCAGGTGAAGGGCTTCATCGTCCCGACCGCCACCCCCGGATACGCAGCCACCAAGATCGAGCGAAAGCAGTCCCTGCGCATCGTGCAGAACGCCGACATCGTGCTCACCGATGTGCGCGTCCCCGAGACACTGCGCCTGCAGAACGCGAACTCGTTCCGCGACACCGCCGCGGTGCTGCGACTCACCCGCGCGGAGGTGGCGTGGTCGGCTGTCGGCGTCGCGATCGGCGCCTACGAGGCCGCCCTCGCCTACGCGAACGAGCGCATCCAGTTCGGCAAGCCCATCGCCGCGCACCAGCTCGTGCAGCAGCACCTCGCCGAGATGATGGGCGCCATCACCGCGTGCATCGCCATGTGCACGCGCGTCTCGGAGATGCTCGACGAGGGCACCCAGAAAGACGAGCACGCCGCGCTCGCGAAGGCTTACACGACGGCCCGGATGCGCGAGATCGTGGCGCGTGCCCGCGAGATCATGGGCGGCAACGGCATCGTGCTCGACTACGACGCCGCACGTTTCATGGCCGACGCCGAGGCCCTCTACTCCTACGAGGGCACACGCGAGATGAACACCCTGATCGTCGGTCGCGCCCTCACCGGCAAGGCTGCGTTCGTCTGAGTCTTCTCGCGCCGCACAGGCCAACGAGAAGGGGGCGGGACCTATCGGTCCCGCCCCCTTCTGAGGTCTGCGTCAGCCTCGCGCGATGATCTCGCCGTGGGGCATGAGCATCCACCCGTCGGCGTCATCGCGCCAGCCGAGCCATCCGTCGCGCACGAGGTCGAGCGTCGCACGGTCGCCGATGCCCGTCGCGATGACACCCGCCGCGTACTCGGACTCGACCGCACGGTCGGCCCACAGGCCGCCCCACCAGTCGCGCGTGGGCTGATCAGTCCAGCACCAGACAGAGGCTCCCGCCTCGACCTCGGTGAAGCCCGCCTCACGAGCCCAGGACTTCATCCGGCGGCCCGCATCCGGGCTGCCGCCGTTCTGACGCGCGAGGCGCACGTACGTGTCACGCCAGGCTGCGATGCCCTCGGAATCCGGGAAGACGATGCTGCCGACGTAGTCGCAGTCGCGCGCGGCCACGATGCCATCGGGCGAGACGAGTCGGCGCCAGGCGGCGAGGGCCTCGACAGGCCGACCGAGGTGCTGCAGCACCTGGTGCGCGTGCACGACATCGAACGAGCCCTCATCGAATCCCGGGTCGTAGGCGTCCGCGACGCGGAACTCGACGTTCTCCACCCCCTGCGCCTCGGCGAGTCGCGTCGCTTCGTCGACGACGGCCTCCGAGGCGTCGATGCCGATCACGCGGCCCGGGAACACGAGTCGAGCGAGGTCGACCGTGATCGTGCCGGGCCCCGATCCCACGTCGAGTACGTTCATGCCCGGTCGCAGGTACGGCAACAGGTAGGAGACCGAGTTCTCGGCAGTACGCCACCGATGGGAGCGAAGCACGCTCTCGTGGTGGCCGAGGGTGTAACGCTCGGGCATGACCCCAGGGTATGCGCTTCGCGCGTCTGCTACCTCCGCGGCGCTAGCCTGAGGTCATGCGAACCGCCAGCCGATACCAGCGCACTCTGGCGGGCCTCGGGTTCTTCTCCCTCGCCGCGGGCGACCTGTGGCGCAACCTGCTCGGCTGGTGGGGCTGGGGGGCCGTCATCGGTGCGCTGCTGGCGCTCTCGATCGTCGAGCTCGTTCGCACTCGCACCGACATCCGTCGGGTTCCGCTGACGCTCAAGGTGTTCCTGGGCCTCGCAGTGCTCTCAATCGCGTGGTCGGCGTACCCCGGCGCCTCGGCGATCGGCTCGCTCGTGACCATCGCCACCGCCGCGGGCGCGCTCTTCTTCGCGGCATGCTTCACGTGGGACGAGATCCTCGAGGTGTTCAGCTCGGCGATCCGCTGGGTGCTCGGGCTCTCCCTGCTGTTCGAGCTCGTCGTCGCCACGATCATCCGCCGCCCCGTGCTGCCGCTCTGGGTGGACTACAGCGACCTCGAGAAAATCCCGATGGCCTTCTACTGGTCTCGCAATCTGCTGTTCGAGGGCGGCCGCATCCAGGGCGTCGTGGGCAACGCGAACCTGCTCGCGATGGTGGCTCTGCTCGGTCTCATCGTCTTCGTTGCGCGCCTGCTCGCCCACTCGGGCGCCCGCGGATGGGGCTGGTTCTGGATCGGGGCGGCGGTCATCACGCTCGTGCTCACCGGCTCGGCCACCATCATCGCGACGGCCGTCGTCGTCGCAGTCGCCGCGGTGTTCGTGCTCATCGTCCGCGCCACGAGCGGACGCACGCGCCGCGCCGTGATCGTCGGCGGCGTCGGTCTCGCTGTCGTCGGCGGCGCCGGGGTGTACCTCGCCCGCGACGTGCTCCTGTCGCTGCTCGGCCGCTCCCCCGACCTCACCAACCGGCTCACGATCTGGGAGACGGTCGCCGAGCTCGCGGTGCAGCGCCCCGTCGCCGGCTGGGGGTGGGTGAGCTACTGGGCACCGTGGGTCGAGCCGTTCGAGAACCTGCTGACGATCAAGGGCGTCACCTACCTGCAGGCGCACAACGCCTGGCTCGACGTCTTCCTGCAGCTCGGCGTCATCGGCGTGCTCGTGTTCGGCGCCTTCGTGCTCGGCGCATTCCTGCGCAGCTGGGGCCTCGCGATCGAGACCCCTCACCCCCGGATGGGCACCGTGACCCTGCGCTGGCCGCTCGCGATCGCGCCCTTCCTGCTCATGGTGGCGCTCCTCGTGCAGAGCCTCGCCGAGAGCCGGATGCTCATCGAACTCGGCTTCGCCCTCCTGTGCCTCATCGCTATCAAGACCGGCGTGCGCGATTCGGGAACGGCGAACGGGATCAGCGAGCGTTCGAGGTCGGCTCGACCGTGACCCCGGCCGACCGCTTTCGCATCGGAGCCGCGTTTGTCGCGCTGGCGCGCAACCCGCGGTTCGCGGCGGCGCTCGCCACGATCGGGGTCGGTATCTCAGCACTCGGGTTCCTGCTCGTGCGCCTCATGGGCTGGCCCGGCTACCTGGCGGCACTGACACTCGTCATCGCGCTCATGGTCGGCGTGCTGTGGGCCCGCTGGGATGAGATCGAGCACGACGTGCCGCCGCTCTCGCTGCTCGCCTTCCTCGGGTGGGTCGCGATATCGGTCATCTGGAGCGAGTACCAGTGGGTGACGCTCGGCGGCGTCTCCTCGCTCCTCGCCTTCACATTCATCGGGCTCTTCATCGCCCACACGCGCGACACCCTGCAGACGGTGCGCACATGGGGCGATGTGCTTCGGGTCGTGCTCGGCGGATCCCTCGCGATGGAGATCTTCGCTGGCATCATCATCGACACCGCGATCCCGTATCTCAGCATCCAGGCGCGCATCGCCGAGCTCGGACCCATCTCGGGCCTGCTGCAGACGCGCAACCAGCTGGGGCTTCTGGCGCTGGTCGGCGCCGTCACGTTCGCGACCGAGCTGCGCACCCGCTCGATCCGGACGCTGACCGGGGTGCTCTCGCTCGTCGGCGCCGGACTCATCATCGTGTTCACGCGCTCACCCATCATCATCGCCGCAGCTGGAATCATCGCCGTCGCGGCCGCCGTCCTGTACGGTGTGCGGCGCGTGCGGCCCGAGCATCGGCAGGCGTGGCAGTTCACGCTCCTGGGGCTGACTGTCGCACTCATCGTGAGTGCGTGGGCGCTGCGCGGAGCGCTCGTGACGCTCTTCAACGCGGAAGGCGCTCTCACCTACCGACTCAACCTCTGGCAGAAGATCGTCGCGCTTCTGCCCGGCAACGTCATCGAAGGGTGGGGCTGGACGGGTCGCTGGCACGCGGATGTGCCGCCGTACATCGCACTCACCACCAGCAGTCATCGGCCCGCGTCATCCGCCCTCAACGCCTACCTCGACGTGCTCTTCCAGGCAGGCATCGTCGGGCTCGTCATCTTCGTCGGCGTTCTGGGCCTCGCGTTCGTGCGCTCCTGGCTGCTTGCAGGACACCGCCGTTCGATCCTCTACGCGTGGCCCGCGCTCGTAATGATCGCGCTCCTCGTGGTCGCGCTCGCCGAGAGCTCGATCCTCACCGATTTCGGATGGCTCACGTTCACCGTCTGCTGCGTCAGCGCATCACGCGAGCTCAGTTGGCGCAAGGCGCTCTCACCGCCCCCTCCCGTCGACGATCTGCCACACCTCCTGGACTGACACCCTGCGATTCACCCCATTGCGAGCCGCTAAGATGTTCGCGGGCCGCTCGGCCCGATTCCCGATCCGCTGGAGCGCAGATGGCATCGTCCACGTTCGTCCATGAGACTGCGGATGTCTCTCCCGACGCGACTCTCGGCGCCGGATCGAAGATCTGGCACTACGCACAGGTGCGCGAGGGAGCGCGCCTCGGCTCGAACGTCATCGTCGGCCGTGGCGCCTACGTCGGAACCGGCGTCCAGATGGGCGACGGCTGCAAGGTGCAGAACTACGCCCTCGTGTACGAGCCGGCGAAGCTCGGCAATGGCGTATTCATCGGCCCGGCTGTCGTGCTCACCAACGACCACTTCCCCCGCGCGATCAACCCGGACGGCTCCCAGAAGTCGGCATCCGATTGGGAGGCCGTCGGCGTCACGATCGGCGACGGTGCCTCGATCGGCGCGAGCGCGACATGCGTCGCCCCGGTGACGATCGGCAGCTGGGCTCTCGTCGGATCCGGCTCCGTCGTCATCAAGGATGTCCCCGAGTTCGCCATCGTCGTCGGCAGCCCCGCTCGCCGTGTCGGCTGGGTCGGCAAGGCCGGCCAGCCGCTGACCGACGCGGGCGACGGAACCTGGAAGTGCCCCGTCGACGGTTCTCTCTACCGTCAGACGGACGACAACACGCTCATCGAGATGGAGACGTCATCATGATTCCCGCAGCACGCCCCGAGATCGGAATCGACGAGGCGGACGCGGCTCATCGCGTCGTCATGAGCGGCATGCTCGCGCAGGGCCCCGAGGTCGCCGCGTTCGAGCAGGAGTTCGCCGACGAGGTGGTTCCCGGTACGCACGCTGTGGCCGTCAACTCGGGCACCTCTGCGCTGCACATGGCGTTCGTCGCAGCCGGCATCGGCCCGGGCGATGAGGTCATCGTGCCGTCATTCAGCTTCGCCGCGACCGCGAACGCCGTAGGCCTCACAGGCGCGACGCCCGTCTTCGTCGACATCGAGCCCGACACATTCAATGCGTCGCCCGCAGCCATCGAAGCCGCCATCACGGAGCGCACCCGCGCCGTCATGCCCGTGCACCTGTACGGCCACCCGGCCGACCTCCCCGCGATCTCGGCGATCGCCGAACGACACGACCTCCTCCTCTTCGAGGACGCCGCGCAGGCGCACGCCGCCGCCGTCGACGGTCGCCCTGTCGGCAGCTGGGGCGTGGCCGGGTCGTTCTCGTTCTACCCCACCAAGAACATGACCAGCGGCGAGGGAGGCATCGTCACCACGGGCGACGCCGAGCTGGCCCGCGCCGTGCGCGTTCTGCGCAACCAGGGCATGGAGCGCCGCTACGAGAACGAGGTCATCGGCTTCAACACCCGCATGACCGACATCCACGCGGCGATCGGCCGCGTGCAGCTCACCAAGCTCGCCGGTTGGACGGCGAAGCGCCAGCAGAACGCCGAGTTCCTCAACGCGAACCTCGAAGGCGTCGTCGTCCCCACGGTGCGCGAGAACGCCGTCCACGTCTGGCACCAGTACACGATCCGCGTCGTCGACCACGACCGCGACGCGTTCGCTGCTGCGCTCGCCGAGCGCGGGGTCGGCAGCGGCGTCTACTACCCGACGCCCATCCATCGCCTGCCGTCGTTCGGACTCGAGCTCGACCTTCCCGAGACCGAACGCGCGGCGCGCGAAGTGCTCTCGCTTCCCGTGTTCCCGAGCCTCACCGAGGATGAGCTGTCGACGATCGTCGAAGCCGTCAATGCGGTCGCGAAGGCGGGCGCCTGATGACGCTGCGCGCCGGAGTCCTCGGCCTCGGAGTGATGGGACGCAACCACGCCCGCGTGCTCGCCGGGCTCGAGGGCGTGGAATTCGCGGGTGTCTTCGACCCGGCGCCCAACGTCCCCGCGACCGTGCACGACCGTCCCGTAGTAGGCGACCTCGATGCGTTCATCGACCTCAAGCTCGACTACGCGGTCGTCGCGGCGCCCACCGTGTACCACCTCGACATGGCCACGCGCCTCGCGAACGAGGGTATCCACGCCCTCATCGAGAAGCCCGTCGCCTCGACGTCCGAGGACGCCACGGCGCTTCGCGACCTGTTCGCCGAGAAGGGACTCATTGGCGGCGTCGGACACATCGAGCGCTATAACCCCGCCCTGCAGGCGGCGCGCACCCGCATCGAAGACGGGCTCATCGGCGACATCTACCAGATAACGACGCGTCGCCAGGGGCCGTTCCCCGGTCGCATCGCCGATGTGGGTGTCATCAAGGATCTCGCCTCCCACGACATCGACCTCACCGCATGGGTCGCACAGCAGTCCTTCGTCTCCGTCAACGCGCGCACCACCCACCGCAGCGGCCGCCCGCACGAGGACATGGTCGTCGCCGTCGGCACGCTGTCGAGCGGCACCATCACCTCGCACACGGTGAACTGGCTGACCCCGTTCAAGGAGCGTGTCACCATCATCACCGGCGAGAAGGGCGTCCTCGTCGCAGACACCCTGACGGCTGATCTCACCTTCTATATCAACGGCACGATCCAGAACACCTGGGATCAAGCGGCATCGTTCCGAGGAGTCACCGAGGGCGATGTCACACGATTCGCGCTGGAGCGCAAGGAGCCGCTCGTCGCCGAGCACGAGGCGTTCCGAGACTCCGTGCTCGCCGGCTCGCCGCAGGGCATCGTCACGCTCGCCGAGGGCACTCGCGTGGTCGAGATCGCCGAGCAGATGGTAGCCGAAGGCCTGAACTGGCGCCTCACCTGACGCGCCGGCAAGACGATATGAACAGCGCATCCGAGCAGTCGCCCCTCTGGGCGTGCCCACGCTGCCACGCGGAGCTCGACCCGAGCACGCTGGCGACGTCGGGCGACCACACCCTCCCCCTCGAGGCGGCTACGCGCACCGTGCACACGTCGGCGTCGCTCGATCACTACCCCGGGGCGTGCGCCCAGTGCGGCCTCCCCTACGCCAACGTCGGGTCGCGCCGCTTCGCCTATCCGTACCGTCAGCTCCTCGGCACCATCGACCAGAAACGGTTCCTCCGCTGGTCGGCTGCCCAGAACAACGGATTCGTCTCGTACTCCCTCATGAAGGGCAGCTCGTGCTCGGTCGACGGGCGCGAGGACGCACGCCAGTTCGCGGACTTCATCACCGATCGCATCGGCGCCGATACGAAGGTCGCGCTCGACCTGGGCTGCGGCCCGCTCGAGCGCCCCGCGTATCTGCCGGCGCTTGCTGCTGACGCCACCCTCATCGGAGTCGACCCCTTCGAGAGCAGCTGGAACGGCAGCTTCGTCCAGGGAGTCGGCGAGTTCCTCCCGGTTCGCAGCGCGAGCGTCGACCTCGTGATCGCCGCCACCGCGCTCGACCACACGCTCGACCTCGGTCGCTCACTTGCGGAGATCGCGCGCGTCACCCGCTCGGGCGGCGACCTGATGGTGTGGGACCACATCTTCCCGTCCCGCGCGAAGCACCTGCTCAACGTGCTCATCGGGCTCGTGCTACCCTCGCCGCTGTCGTCGAAGATCCGCGACTTCCGCAGCAACTTCATGCGCGAGCGCGTGCGCCTCTACGACAACGGCGTCGTCCTCTGGACGCCGCCCGGATACGCTGACCCGTTCCACGAGCCGCGGTCACGGCGACGGTCATGGCCCCGACGCCTGCATGGGGAGATCACCCGCGCCGGCTTCCGGCTGGCGGGAACCGACGAGACGCTCGGCTTCAGCCACTACGTGCGCGACTGACAGGCTGCGGCTCCGCATCCTCGACCGGAGGGCGCGGAACCGTTCCGGTTCGCGCGCGAAGCGCGGGTGCTCACGCGATGCAATGACACAACGCGCCGCGTAAGCTGTGCGTGCGCTACTGCGCGCCGATGGCGGTCGCGTTGAGGGCGCCCGCCAGGGCGAACCCGAGCGTGCCGTTGCCGGCCACCTGCGCCGTGAGGTACTTCCCGCGATCCGCCGAGACCGCCGTGTACGTGGTCCCGTTCGCACCCGGGATCGCCGTGCACCCGGCGGGCACGGTCGTATAGGCCGTCGTGATCGGCTGGTCGCACCGCAGCCAGTAAATGACGATCGTCGGCGTGGGGCTGCCGGTCCACGAGCCCGTGTTCACCGTCCACACGGAGCCCACGGTCGAGTCGCCCGACACTGTCGGGGCCACAACGTTCGCGGGCAGGGTCGGCGTGGAAGGCGGTGGCGGCGCCGAGACCGCACCCGAGACGATCTGCGTGGAGTTGAGGGCACCCGCGATCGCGAACCCGAGCGGACTGTTACCCGCTACCTGCGCCGTCAGATACTTCCCGACATCCCCCGACGCAGCCGTGTACGACGTCGACGTCGCACCCGGAATCGCCGCACAGCCAGCCGGAACCGTCGTGTACGTCACCGTGATCGGCTGATCGCACCGCAGCCAGTAGATCGCCATCGTCGGCACCGGGTTGCCCGACCACGTACCCGTGTTCACCGTCCACACGGAGCCCACGGCCGCATTACCCGACACCGTCGGCTTCACCACATTCGCCGGAAGCGCAGCAGCAGCAGACACGATCTGCGTGGAGTTGAGGGCACCCGCGATCGCGAACCCGAGCGGACTGTTACCCGCTACCTGCGCCGTCAGATACTTCCCGACATCCCCCGACGCAGCCGTGTACGACGTCGACGTCGCACCCGGAATCGCCGCACAGCCAGCCGGAACCGTCGTGTACGTCACCGTGATCGGCTGATCGCACCGCAGCCAGTAGATCGCCATCGTCGGCACCGGGTTGCCCGACCACGTACCCGTGTTCACCGTCCACACGGAGCCCACGGCCGCATTACCCGACACCGTCGGCTTCACCACATTCGCCGGAAGCGCAGCAGCAGCAGACACGATCTGCGTGGAGTTGAGGGCACCCGCGATCGCGAACCCGAGCGGACTGTTACCCGCTACCTGCGCCGTCAGATACTTCCCGACATCCCCCGACGCAGCCGTGTACGACGTCGACGTCGCACCCGGAATCGCCGCACAGCCAGCCGGAACCGTCGTGTACGTCACCGTGATCGGCTGATCGCACCGCAGCCAGTAGATCGCCATCGTCGGCACCGGGTTGCCCGACCACGTACCCGTGTTCACCGTCCACACGGAGCCCACGGCCGCATTACCCGACACCGTCGGCTTCACCACATTCGCCGGAAGCGCAGCAGCAGCAGACACGATCTGCGTGGAGTTGAGGGCACCCGCGATCGCGAACCCGAGCGGACTGTTACCCGCTACCTGCGCCGTCAGATACTTCCCGACATCCCCCGACGCAGCCGTGTACGACGTCGACGTCGCACCCGGAATCGCCGCACAGCCAGCCGGAACCGTCGTGTACGTCACCGTGATCGGCTGATCGCACCGCAGCCAGTAGATCGCCATCGTCGGCACCGGGTTGCCCGACCACGTACCCGTGTTCACCGTCCACACGGAGCCCACGGCCGCATTACCCGACACCGTCGGCTTCACCACATTCGCCGGAAGCGCAGCAGCAGCAGACACGATCTGCGTGGAGTTGAGGGCACCCGCGATCGCGAACCCGAGCGGACTGTTACCCGCTACCTGCGCCGTCAGGTACAAACCGACGTCGGCAAGCGTGGTCACGTACGTCGCAGAGGTCGCCCCGCTGATGGCGACGCAGCCCGCGGGAACGGTCGTGTAGCCGGTCGTGATCGGTTGCGAGCAGCGAAGCCAGTGGATCGCCATCGTCGGCGTCGGATCACCCACCCACGTTCCCGGGTTCGCCGTCCAGGTCGCGCCAACCTTCGGAGCACCGGAGACCGTGGGCGCGGAGACGTTCACTGGGAATCCGACCGGGCGCTGCGACATGGCGCCCGCGAGCGCGAATCCGAGGGAGTTGTTGCCCGCGACCTGCGCAGTCAGATAGGTGTCGCGATCAGCAGTCGTGACCGTGTACGTGGTTCCGTTCGCCCCCGGGATGACGGCGCACCCCACCGGGACAGTGGTGAAGGTCGCCGAGATGGGCATCTGGCACCGCAGCCAGTAGATCGCGATGGTGGGCGTCGGCGTGCCAGCCCAGCCGCCGGTGTTCAGGGTGAGCGTGCTGCCCACCGCGGCGATCCCGGAGATCGTCGGAACGGCCGTGTTGACGGGCGTGCCGATCGCGCTGGCGTACACACCGCCAGCGGACATCGCGCCGTAGGAATTCGTCGCGGTGACGAGGACCCCGATGAACCTCCCGGCGTCCGAGCCCGTGGTCACATACGTCGGCCCCGTCGCTCCGGAGATCGCCGTGCAGCCTGCGGGGATCTGATCGAGGAACGTCCCAGGCTTGCTCGCGCACGACACCCAGGTCTGTGTGAAGGTCGGGGAACCCGTCCAGGCACCCGCGTTGAGGGTCAGCGTCGAGCCGACGGAGGAGGCGCCGGAGATCGTCGGGCCCACCACTACGTGCGGCTCAGTGATCGACTGCGTGCTGCCGAACCAGGTCTGGTAGAAGTACCAGAAGTTCCGGTTTCCGTACGAAGAGCATGAGTCGCCGATGCCCGGCATGTTGGCCATCGCGGCCGCGTTCGGCTGGTACGGGGTGTAGTTGTAGAGCGCCGCGGTCGCGTAATTCTGGACGTAAACCGCCGAGCTACCGCACGCCGCGTTCGGATGCCATTGGATCTGGTGCACGCCGGGCTGACGCCCGAAACGGCTCGCCTTGTAGGTGTTGAGCTGGAGCGTGCCCGCGTAGACCTGATTCCCAAAGCCGAGCGTCGTCGGCGCACACGGCGCTGTGTCCGGGCACGCATAGCCCATCGCGCGGTCGAGCGCCGTCTGCGAGGGGTTGCGGGCCGTGATGAGCCCCTGCTCCTTGTGCAGAGTGACGAGGATCACCTTGGCGCTGATGCCGCAGGAGGTCTGCGCGCGATAGATGATCGTCGAGGCGAGAAGCGAGGAACCGCCCTCGAATGCTTCACACTTCACGTTCCCGGTGTCAGCAGAGATCGATCGGGCTCGGCTTCCGACGCTGAACGTCATCCCCGCGAGGGCGCTGCCCTTCGCAACGAGGAAGGCCTGGATGTCGCTCTCGCTCATCGCAGTGCGGTCGTAGAACAGCGTGTCACTGATGATCACGCCGGGGTTGAAGTCCGCCGCTGCGACTGCCTCAGCGGGCTCGGGCGCGTCGGCGGACACGAAAACGGCGCTCAGCAGGGTCACCGCCAGCACCGTGCTCACGATACCCCGAATTCGATGCTTCATCGCGTTGCCACGTCTGCTCTCCCGCATGGTTCCCCGCTGTCCTGCCTCCGACGAGGCTCTCTCTATATTGACGGGAGGGCAACCCCTCGGTCGTACGACGCGCCTGTGTGGCGGGGTCAGTCGATGAGGCTCGCGATGTGCGCAGCGATTTCCAGAGCGCTCGTCGCGGCGGGGGAAGGCGCATTGAGAACGTGGATCTGGTTGCGATTCTGCTGGATCACGAAATCGTCGACGAGGCGCCCGTCGCGGCTGAACGCCTGCGCACGGACTCCCGCCCCCGACGGTACGAGGTCGCGGGTGGTGATCTCAGGTACGAGCCGAGCGAGGTCACGCGCGAAGGTCTTCTGGGAGAACGACCGCACGATCTCGTTCATGCCCGTCCCGACGTTCTGTGATGCGAACCTGAGGAAGCCGGGGTAGCTGAGCGTGGCGAACACGTCGCGCGGCGAGATCTTCGTCCACGTGTAGCCCTCGCGCGCGAGCGCCAGCACGGCGTTGGGGCCGGCGTGCACCGCGCCGTCGATCATGCGCGTCAGGTGGACCCCGAGGAACGGCATGTCCGGATCCGGAACGGGGTAGATGAGTCCCTGCACCAGGTGCTTGCTGGAGTCGCTGAGCTCGAAGTACTCGCCGCGGAACGGAACGATCCGCACCTCGGGTGTGAAGCCCGCGAGACGGGCGACCGAGTCACTGTGCAGTCCGGCCGCGTTGATGAGCAGGTCGGAGGTGACCTCGCCGTTGTCGTGGCCGACGACCACCTGGGATCCGGAGTTGCGGATCGAGCGCACCGTGGTGCCGAGGAGCAGCTCCGCGCCATCGGCGGCGGCGAGCTCCGCCAGCTTCGCGGAGACGGCCTTGTAGTCGATGATGCCCGTGTTCTCAACGCGCAGCGCCTTGACGCCGCCGACGTGCGGCTCGAACTCGCGTGCCTCCTCCATCGAGATCAGTCGGCACGTCACGCCGTTCGCCGAGGCCCGCGCGGCGAGGGCGTCGAGACGCGCCACTTGGTCGTCGGCCGTGGCGACGATGAGCTTGCCGTTCTTCTCGTGGGCGATGCCATGCTCGCGGGCGAACTCGGTCATGGAGACGTTGCCGGCGAGGCACATGGTCGCCTTGAGCGAGCCGGGCTTGTAGTACGGCCCGGCGTGGATGACGCCCGAGTTGTGCCCGGTCTGATGCGCAGCCCAGTGCGCTTCCTTCTCGAGCACGGTCACGCCGAATCCGCTCGAAGAGAGGCGGTGGGCGAGGGCGAGCCCGATGATCCCTCCGCCGATAATCGTGACAGTTCTGCGCGTCACTTCTCGTCTCCAGTTCTGTTGTGCTCGGCGCCAAGAGCGCGCCGATAGTCGTTGGCGATGCGGGTGGCGATCTGACGTGGACCGTGCCAGCGCTCTGCGAAAGCGCGGCTCCTCCGCGCATGCTCGAGGAGCTCCGCGCGAGGCATATCAAGTATGCGCCGCAGCGTCTGCGTGATCGTTGTGGGCGTCGCGACGAGGAGCGGCAGCTCTTCGGCCATCCCCGCGGGCAGGTGCACCAGATCCTGCTCGCGAATGTAGGCGACGACCGGCTTGCCGAGCGCCATCGCCTCGAGCGCGACCCCGCCGTACCATCCGGCATACAGCTGGTCGATGACGACGTCGGCGCCGGCGTAGCGTGCGAGCGCCTCGTCGTTGCCGATGCCCTCGATCAGATCGACATCGAAGTCGCGGCCTTCGGCACGCAGCTCGTCGAGGGCCCCGAGGATGAGGTCGGTTCCCTTCACCCGCCGGTTGCTCGGCGCGTGGGCGAACACGAGCCGCTCGTGCTGCTCCTGGGTGTAGGCGGGGGCGATCGCGTCGAGATCGATGTGCCCATACGGCACGAACTCGGCCGACGGCGGGAGCACATGCATGAGGTCGGGGTTGACCGCGTAGATGCCCGCGGCGCGCGCGGCGAGGAACGCGATCTGCCGACGCTTCCGTTCGTCGGACTCGGGGGTGTAGTAGCCCGGCGGAACCTGCGTGGCGATGCTGATCTCGAAGTGTTCGAGCGAGTAGTCGCCCTGCCGCGCGTCGTCGCCCTGATAGTGCACGAAGAACGGGATCCCGCGCATCCGGAGAACGCCGAGCTCGATCCGCTGCAGCGCGCCGAGCGCGAGGTTGACGAGCCGCGCCGCGATGCGTCCAGCAGCGCCGCGGCCGGCCAGCGGAAGCCGCGCCGAGAAGAGCGTGCTGCCGAAGTTGTAGTGCACCACGTCCCAGCGCCCGAATACGTACCGCAGCGCCGCGATCGCCTTCAGCGCCCGGACCGGAGAGGGGAGGCTCTCGTCGGCGATGACGCGGTCAGCCGGATAGTTGAGGTAGTTCTGCGTGATCGTCCAGACCTCGGACTCGATCCCCAGCTGCCGCAGCTGATGACTAAGACCGGAGGGATTGCCCCCGACTGTTGTTGGAAGGTGGAGGACCCGCATCAGCCGCGGATGTCGGCGAGCGCATCACGGAGTGTGATGGTCGGCCGAGCAAGCAGCTCGCTCATCCGGTCGATCGATGCGATCAAGTCGGTGGCCGGTCCCTCGCTCCCCTCAAAGACGGCAGCGCGGCCAAGGTCGCTCGCGAAGATCTCGCCCACCTCGCGCAGCGAGACCACCTGCGGCCCCGCGATGTTGGAGGTGGTGCGTCCTTCGACCGCGGCAGCCGCGATCGTGGCGGCGGCGGCGTCCGCCGCGTGCACCGGGTTGATGCGCATGCCGTGCTCGCCCTGCAGAGTGATGGCCTCGCCGTTGCGCACGCGGTCGTACAGTCGCGGCACGAGCATGCCGCGGGCCTGGTCAGGGCCATAGATGAAGAAGTAGCGCAGGCACGCGGTCGAGAATTCGGAGGCGTAGCTGTTGACGAGGGCCTCGCTCGAGAGCTTGGTGCCGAGATAGAAGCCCAGCTTCTCGGGGCGCTGCACGGGAGCGTCCTCGGTGAGCGGCTCACCCGCCGCGCCCTCGTAGACGCCGCCCGACGAGGCGTACACGAAGCTCGACGCGCCAGCCTTGCCCGCGTAGTCGAGCAGGCCGACGGTCGACGCCACGTTGATCGCGAACGTCGCCGGCGCGCCGCCGGGGAAGTCGCGGAACTCGCGCGCCTGCGCGAGGTGGAAGATCGCATCCACCTGCGCGGGCAGCGCGCTCGAGTCGATCGGCTGTGACAGGTCGCCGCTGTGGAACTGGACGTCGTCGCGGAAGCCCTGCGACGCATCGCGGACGAGTGCGTGGACCTCGACACCCGCATCCGCGAGCGCGTCGACGGTCGCCTTCCCCAGAAGTCCGGCGGCGCCGGTCACCAGTGCAGTCTTCATGCGAGCATCATCCGTTCTCGAGGCGGGAGGTGTTGAGCAGTGCAGCCCAGCGCCCGGGATCCGCGGAACCGGGCGAGTAGGAGCCGTCGATGAGCTGATCGTAGAGCTCGCGCTGGAGGGCGGCGGTGATCGCCGGAGAGTGGCGCTCCAGCAGCCACGTGCGGTAGACGGCGCGCGTCTCGTCGATGACGGTGTCGCGCCCGCGGGCGACCATGTCCTCGAGCACGCCGCTGGTCTGGCGCACGATGTCGTCGGTCGTCGTCGCGTTCAGCCACGGGACGGGGCCGCCGATGAGCGCCTCGCCGATCGGGGCGAGTCCGCGGCTCACGAGGGGCGTACCCTGCTCCATCGCCCGCAGCGCGAGCGCGCCGAAGGCGTCGAGGCCGAACTGGTCCCACACCACGTCGACGTTCGCCATCATCCGCTGCAGGCCGAAGCGCGCCATCGGCGCGATCCAGGCGACGTTGTCACCGACGCGGGCCTTCGCGAGGAACTCCTTCGACTCCGCGAGCTGCAGACCCCACTCGACGGCGACGAGTCCGACGTCGATGCCGCGCTTGCGCAGCTCGACGAACGCGTTGAGCGCCTTGATCGAGCCCTTGTCGTGCTGCTTGCTCCAGTTCTGGCTCGAGGGGAGCAGCACGAGGTGCTGAGAGCGGGTCTGTGCGAGCAGCTCGTCGCGCGCCTCCTGCGACGTGGCGAACGGCACCCGCTCGTCGGGCATGAACGGATGCGGGAGCACCGACCAGCGTCCGGGGACGAGGTCCTCGGCGATCTCCAGCGTGCGCGGGTCGAGGTTGGTGACCCACAGATGCTGCGACGCCTTCACCTGCCGACGGTACGCGTGACGCAGGGCGCGGGAGTCCGCACCGCCGTCGGCGCTCCAGCGGATGGTGCCGTGCTCCAGGTACACCGTGCGCTTGGGTGATCGGGGCATCTTCACCCACGCCAACGAGTCGCCGCCGTAGAGCATGTTGATGTGGTCATCGGGCTCGGTGAGCTCGTTGCGCCGCGCGAGCATCTGCCGATCGCGCAGGTCGAAGATCGGCTCGGCCCAGCGCTTGCCGCGCATGGGGGCGACGAGGTTGCGGCGCACCCAGTCCATCGCCCGTGGAAAGCGGTCGGGGATGATGTGCGCGTCGAGCTCCGCGCCGAAGACCGACGGGGCGGCGATGTCCGAGTACTCGGAGTTGATCGCCACCGCCTCGGGGAACATCGACCAGTCCGGGGAGCTGACCCACTCGGCGGTGGGCACGGCGAAGTCGTGCACCTCCCACGCGGGGGCGGACATGCCGTGGCCGAGCCCGAACATGGAGATCGGAAGGGTCGATTCGATGCCCTCGTAGCGGCGCAACAGACACACGTTGTGGAACGCGTTGTTCGCGGTGTTCCCCAGGTGCCGGACTCTCATAGATGTATCCCTGTCGTTCGGAGGTCGCCTCGACGAGTAGTCAGGCGCTCGGACGGGTCTGAGTCATCCATTCGTGGATGCTCAGCAGGCCCCACACCAGCAGGCGGCGGTTCTCGGCACCGCTCAGGTGCGACTCGAGCGCCACGTTCACGGCGTCGTGATCGAGGATGTCGTAGATGGGGCTCGCGCCGTTCAGCTGACGACGCACGAAGTCGATGCTCTCCCCCTTGAACCAGCTGGCGTCGGGCGACGAGAAGCCCTGCTTTTCGCGACCCGTGACCGACTCGGGGATGTGGCGGGCCATCGCGTCGCGCAGGATCTGTTTGCCGTCCTTTGTGCGCTGGAAGAACTTCTCGGCCTTGGCGCCCGTCTCGTTCTCGTTGAGACGGGTGACCTCGGCGAGGTTGTTGAGCTTGTACTTCACCGGCACGCGCATCGCGAAGTCGACGAGGTCGTTGTCCATGAAGGGAACGCGCGTCTCGAGGCCGTGAGCCATCGAGATCTTATCCTCGACGATGAAGAGACCGTGAAGGAAGGTCTTCGCCTCGAAGTACAGCGACTGGTTGATGTAGTCCTCGGGCCGGTCCAGCGAACCCGGGTCGGCCGGGTAGACGCTACGGAAGACGTCGCGCGTCGAGACGCCGGCGACCTCGTCGAGGATCGGTGAGACGAAGGCCTGCAGCTCATCGGGGCGCGTGAGGCGCTGCCAGTAGCCGTAGTACGCGTCGACGTACTCCTCGAAGCTCGCGTGGTTGGTCGCCCGGTAGTACCGCCACGGGTAGCCGCCGAACAGCTCGTCGCCGCCAGCTCCCGAGAGCACGACCTTCACGAACTTGCTGGCGAGGCTCGCCGCGTACCAGTTCGGGTAGCTCTGGCCGACGCGCGGCTCCTCAAGGTGGTGGTTGAGCGCCGAGATCGACCGCTCCATGTCACCCGACTTCAGGACGACCTCGTACTGCTCCGTCTTGAACACGGCCGACATCGCCTCGGCGGCGGCGCGCTCGTCGAACGAGAGCTCCATGCCCGAGGCGCTGCTCAGGTCGAAGCCGCACGTGAAGGTCTTGAGGTTCGGGATCGACGCCGCAGCGACCGCAGTGATGGAACCGCTGTCCATGCCGCCGCTCAGGTAGCTGCCGAGCTCGACGTCGCTCAGGAGCTGACGGTTGACGGCCTGAGTGAACAGGCGGTCGAGCTCCTCGACGTACTCCGCGTGGGTGCCCTCGGGCGACTCCTCGCGGAAGTCGAAGTCCCAGTAGCGGCTGACGGTGAGTCGCGGCGTGGTCGCTCGCAGGTCGAGGTACCCATACGTTCCCGCCGGGAGGAGCTCGATGTCCTGCAGGAGGGTGCGCTCCGAGATGATGTTCTGGAACGTCAGGTACTCCATGAGCGCCGACTTGTCCATGCGGCGCACGAACGACGACCGGGCGAGGATCGCCTTCTGCTCGGAGCCGAAGGCGAACACGCCGCCCTGCTCGCTGACGTACAGCGGCTTGATGCCGTACCGGTCGCGTGCGAGGAGGAGCTTGCGCTCGAGCGAATCGTAGAACCCGACCGCGAACATGCCGTTGAAGCGCAGGAGCGCGTCGGGACCCCACTCAATGAGGGCGTTCAGCACCACCTCGGTGTCGCTCGTCGAACGGAAGCGATGACCACGCGCCTCGAGCTCCGCGCGGAGCTCTCGGTGGTTGTAGATCATCCCGTTGAACGTGAGCGCGTACCGAGAGTCGCGCGACACCATCGGCTGGTGCCCGAGGGGCGACAGGTCGATGATCGCGAGACGCCGGTGCCCCAGACCCACGTTCTCGTGGATCCAGTGACCTTCACCGTCCGGGCCGCGGTGGGCCAGGGCGTCGGTCATCGCCTGAAGCAGGACAGGCGAGACGCCGTCCCCGTTGAGGTTGACGATTCCGGCGATTCCGCACATGAAGCGGCCCCTCGGGGTTACTCGGCGCCCGGGTTCGAGGCGCGCCAGTCGATGAGCGCCTGGAGCCCGTCACGCAGGGAGTCCTGGTAGTGGAAGCCCAGGTCACGCTCGGCCTTGTCGATCGAGCCGATTCGGTTCTGCACGAGTCGACGCGCGTCCTCCTCGCTGTACGGACGGTAGTCGACCGTGAGGTCGGAGCCCGTGAGCTCGAGGATGAGGTCGCAGAGCTCGCGGATGCTCGTCTGCACGCCGGTTCCGACGTTGTAGAACTCGTCGGCGATTTCGCTCTTGAGCGCCAGGACGTTGCAGCGCGCCACGTCGCGGGCGGTCACGAAGTCATACGCCTGCGAGCCGTCGCCGTTGATGACGGGGGGCTCGTTGGCCTCGATCTTGTTGAGCATGATCGGAATGACGCCCGTGTAGGCGGCCGTCTGGTCCTGGTGGGGGCCGTAGACGTTCATGTAGCGCAGGCCCACGTAGCTGAGGCCGTAGCGGTCGTTGAACGCGCGGGCCATCGCCTCGCCGGCGATCTTGGTAGCGCCGTAGAAGTTGCGGTTGTTGAAGGGGTGCTCTTCCGTCATCGGAACGGTGACGGCGTCGCCGTAGACGCTCGCCGAGCTCGAGAAGACGAGACGCTCGATGTCGTTGTTAACACAGGCCTCGAGGACGTTGAACACGCCCGCAACGTTGACATCGAACGCCGTACGCGGGTAATCCTTGCAGTGCAGCAGCCACATCGCGGCGAGGTCGATGACCCCATCGGCGTCCTTGAGTGCGGCGTTGAGGACATCGATCTCGCGGATGTCGCCGCCGTCGGGGAAGATGCTGCAGCGCGGGTCCTCGAGCATCTTCGCGATGTTCGAGCGCTTGCCGCGAGCGAAGTTGTCGTAGACCGTCACTCGCCCGACATCTGTCGCGAGAAGCTCCTCGACGACATGGCTGCCGATGAATCCTGCGCCGCCGATCACGACGATGTGCTTGCCTGCAATTTCCATTGGAGTCCATTTCTCGCGAGCTGAGGAGCCTGCGGTCGCGTTTGGCCGCGCGCTCGAAAAGCGGGGCTGCGGGCAGGCAAGCCACAATCCTAGGCCCAACGACTCGGGAGTTTCCTCCACGGGACGCGGCGGGTCGGTGTCAGACGAGGCCAGCCAGCTGCGCCTGCTTGGCGAAGTCCGGGTGCTGCTCCACCAGTTCGTCGAAGGTGCCTTCGCCCGCGACCACCCCGTCGCGCATGAAGAAGATGCGATCCGAGTGCATGATCGTGGCCAGACGGTGCGCGACGACGATCTTCGTGATCCCCTCAAGCCCCCGGATGGCTTCCGTCACCTGCGACTCGGTATGGGTGTCGAGTGCACTCGTGGCCTCGTCCATGACGAGTACGAACGGCTCGGAGTAGAGGGCACGGGCAATGCCGAGGCGCTGGCGCTGACCTCCAGAGAGTGAGAGGCCGCGCTCACCGACCCGAGACTGAAGCCCGCCCTCACGGGCCGACACCAGATCCCACAGGCGCGCACGCTCGAGAGCGAGTTGCACCCGCTGAGGGTCGTAGTCGTCGCCCCACGTGAGCGCCACATTCTGGGCGATGCTCGCGTCGAAGAGCGCGACTTCCTGCGGCACGTATCCCATCCGGGAGCGCCACGCAGTGCGCAGCTCCGTCAGCGGAATCCCGTCGATGCTGACCGTGCCCGCAGTGGGCTCCAGCAAGCTGAGGAGAAGATCGATCATCGTGGATTTGCCGGAGCCCGATGCCCCGACGAAGGCGACGGTGGATCCGAGAGGGATCTCGAGCGAGACGTTCTTCACTGCGGGCGTGGCATCAGGCGCATAGCTAAAGGTGACGTTCTTCAGCGTGATGGCGCGAGGGGACTCCGGCAACGAACGGACGGTGCGCTCGGTGACCTCCGCTTGTCCACGCTCAGCATCCTTCAGCTCAGCAAGCACCTGCTTCGGGAACTCGGAGATCGCGATCATGTGGGAGACAACGGTCTGAAAGCGAATGATCGAGGGCGCCACCCGGAACCCGGCGAGCGCGAACAGAGCGACCGCGGTGATCGCCTGCTCGAATCCTCCGAGAAGCAGGCCTGCTCCACCGACCACCACAAAGCCACCGATGAGTCCCGCCTCGAGCGCGTAGCGGGGAAGCTGCCCGAGGAAGTAGATGTTCGCGCGGGCGCGGGCGCTCATCGTTCGCGTGCGCTCGACGATATCGGCGACCTCGTTCTCCTTGTTACGGAGGGTCACCTCCTTCATCGCAGAGATGATCTCGAGGATGAGCCGGGAGGTGCGGATCGAGTTCTCGATGTTCACCTCGCCTGCTACGCGCGCGTGGCGGGCGATCCAGAAGTAGAGCACCGCACCGAGGAGGAGCAAATACACCAGTGTCGTCAGCGCCAGGAACGGCTGCACGACGCTCAGCGTGACCACGACGACCACCAGGCTGACCAGCTCGCTCAGCAGCGTGGCGCCAGGGAGGATGAAGCCGTTTACGGTGATGTCGACGCCACCGTCCGAGAACCGCATGATGTCGCTCGAGTTCTTCTTCAGACGATCGCGCCACGGTGCTCTGAGGTACGCACGGAGCAGCCGGTCGCCGATCGCGACCTCATATCGAGGGATTCGCCGAGTTGCCCACCAGGTGACGAGCGTCGCGAGCACGCCCTTCAGCACCATCAGCACGCAGATGACCGCGATCGCCCAGACGACTCCAGTGTCGTCGAGTTCACCGATGAGAGGAATCGTGACGGGGACACCAGCCGAGATTGGCGCGATGACGAGCGCCAGAAGACCGAGCGCGGCCGCGTCGAAAACGGCAAGCGAAGCAAGAAGCCACGAGTAGCGGAGCAGGAAGCTCCGCCCTCCCTCAGGGAAGACCTCGAGGACTTGCCGGTAGAGCGAGATCACGGACTTCACAGCGGCCCTCCAGAGTTGCTGAACCCGGCAATCCTACTCACCGCTGCCTGTGTGATCTCCGGCTGCCGCTCCCGGGGACGTCCCATCCCGCGGCGGTAGGGTGGGTTCGTCCCGACGAGGAGAGTACGTACGCATGCCCGAACCCGAGCCCGCCACCACCGCGCGCGGACGCATCCTCTGCATCTCGTTCTCGCCTCTGCGACAGGACGCGAGGGTGCAACGGCAGATCGGCGTTCTTCGTGATTTCGGCGACGTCACCACGATCGGATACGGCTCCGCGCCGGAGGGCGCCGTGGATCACATCGAGATCCCGACATCCGCCCCCTCTCTCCCGCAGACGCCGATCGGTGTCCTCCGTCTTGCCCTGCGCATGTACGCGACTCTCCCGCTCACCGCGCCGGGGGAGAAAGCCGCACTCGATAGGGCAGTCGGGCATGGGCCGTACGACCTCGTCGTGGCGAACGACGCCCGCGCACTCCCGCTCGCGCGTGCACTCGCCGGATCCGCGCCGATCCTCGCTGATCTGCACGAGTGGGCTCCCGAGGAGAACGCCACCAATCTGATCTGGCGCGTGCTCGTGAAGCCGTACATGACATGGCTTTGCAGGAGCCAGCTCCCTCACATGGCAGCCGTCACAACGGTCAACCAGTCGATTGCCGACCTTTATCAGCAGCGCTTCGGCGTGCGTGCGGCAGTTGTCCGCAATGCTGGCCAGTTCCGCGTTCTGTCCCCGTCCCCTGCTGAACCGGGTCGCGTGCGGCTGGTGCACAGCGGCATCGCAGTTCCCGGACGCAATGTCGAGGCTCTCATCGACGCGACGTTGGCGCTTCCAGCGCGATTCAGCCTGGATCTATATCTCATCGGCAGCGACGCGCAACTCGCGCAGCTGCGCGCGCGTGCCGGAGGCGATCCGCGCATCACCTTCCACGAGCCTGTCGCACCCGACGCTCTCCCCGCGACCCTCAACAAGTACGACCTCGGTGTCTTCCTCCTTCCGCCCCGCACCATCAATATGCGCCTGATGCTTCCCAACAAGTTCTTCGATTTCGTCCAGGCACGACTCGGTGTCGTGTTCGGCCCCGCACTCGAGACCGATCGGCTCATCCGCGAGCACGGTCTGGGCGTCGTTACGCGGGACTGGTCCGCCGAAGCGCTCGTCAGCTCCCTCGCGACGCTGTCGGACGACGACGTGGCCGGGTTCAAGGCAGCGTCACACGCATCCTCGACGGCGCTCAGCAACGGGACCGATATCGCGACGCTTCGCTCCGTCATCAGCGGACTCGTGAAGGCCGATTGAGAATGCGCGTCACCATCATCAGCCGCGTCTACGCACCCGAAGTGTCGGCTGCCTCGGGGATCCTCCAAAGCTGGGCAGAGGCGTTCCGCGATCGGGGCGCCGAGGTCACTGTCGTGACGGCGAAGCCTCCGAAGGGCATACCGCTGTCTGATCCCGAGGGGATCACTGTACGGCGCGCGCCAGTCATCCGCGACCGGCAGCAGTACGTGCGGGGCTATCTCTCATACATGAGCTTCGATATCCCCCTTGCTTTCCGTCTCCTCTTCTCGCGTCGCTCCGATCTGTACGTCGTCGAGCCGCCGCCCACGACGGTCGCCGTCGTGCGGGTGATCGCGGCCCTCAAGCGCACACCGTACGTCGTCGACGCCGCAGACCTGTGGTCGGATGCCGCAGCGATGGCGACCGACTCACGCATCGTGCTCACCCTGCTCCGGTGGATCGAGCGCTGGGGACTGCGCGGCGCCCGACATCTCTTCGCGGCCCATCAGCCTCTCGTCGACCGTTTCCGCGATGTCGGAATCGACACTCCCGCTACCCCCATCGGGTTCGGCGCAGACACCCGCGTCTTCCATTACGCGCCGCAGCCGCCGCCCGCGCACCCGACCTTCGTGTACGCGGGGACGCACTCCGAATGGCACGGCGCAGGCATCTTCGTGGACGCTTTCGCGAACGTCCTCGAGGAATCCCCCTCCGCCCGCCTCGTCTTCATCGGCAACGGACAGGACCGGGAGGCACTGGAGTCTCGAGCGGTCGAGCTCGACATCGCGGACTCCGTCGACTTCCACGCGCCCATCCATCCCGCCGCACTGGCTCCGATCCTCGCTGGCGCGACCGCCTCACTCGCGAGCCTCAAGCCAAAGCAAGGCTACGACTACGCGTTCACCACCAAGGTCTACTCCTCTTTGGCGGCCGGGTGCCCGGTGATCTTCGCCGGGGTGGGGCCCACCGTCCCCTTCCTGCGAGATTCGGGGAATCCGGACGTCGGGGTCGCCGTCGAATACGCTGTGACTCCTGTCGCGCAGGCGATGCTAGCCGCCGCGCGGGCTCCCCTCGCCCCGAACGCACGCTCGGCGCTGAGCTCTTGGGCGAGCGAACGGTACTCACTGACCGCACTCGCGAGCAGGGTGGCCGACAGCAGCCTCGAAGCCATCCGACGATAGGATTTCCCTCATGACCCGCCGACTGGAGAACGCATGAAGATCGCCGTAATCGCCCTCGGAAAGATCGGCCTGCCCCTGGCTGTCCAGTTTGCGAGCAAGGGGCACGATGTGGTGGGTGTCGACGTCAACCAGAACGTCGTCGATCTCATCAACCAGGGAATCGAGCCTTTCCCCGGCGAAGCCGAACTGCAGGAGCGACTTCAGGAGCTCGTGGCAGCGGGCCGTCTGCGTGCGACCACCGACTATGGCGATGCAGTGCCCCACGCAGACGCCATCGTCCTGGTCGTGCCGCTGTTCGTCGACGAGCAGACAGCGAAGCCCGACTTCGGATGGATGGACGGCGCGACCCGCTCGCTCGCCGCACACCTCACCCCGGGCACCCTTGTCTCCTATGAGACCACGCTACCCGTGGGGACGACGCGTACGCGCTGGAAGCCGATGCTCGAAGAGGTCTCTGGGCTTGTCGAGGGACGCGACTTCCACCTGGTCTTCTCCCCGGAGCGCGTCCTCACGGGCCGCATCTTCGCCGACCTGCGCAAGTACCCGAAGCTCGTCGGAGGCCTGTCCCCCGCCGGAGCTGCGCAAGCTGTCGAGTTCTACAAGGCTGTGCTCGACTTCGATGAGCGCCCTGACCTGCCTCGTCCCAACGGGGTGTGGGATCTCGGCTCCGCGGAGGCTGCTGAGCTCGCGAAGCTTGCCGAGACCACGTACCGCGACGTCAACATCGGCCTCGCGAACCAGTTCGCTCGCTTCGCCGGCGCGAACGGCATCGACATCTATCAAGTTATCGAGGCCTCGAATTCACAGCCGTACAGCCACATTCACCAGCCTGGAATCGCGGTGGGGGGCCACTGCATCCCCGTCTACCCCCGTCTCTACCTCTGGAACGACCCGGACGCGACGGTCGTGCGGGCAGCACGTGAGGCGAACGCGGGCATGCCTGACTATGCGGTGACTCTCCTCGAAGGCGCGTACGGCGATCTGACGGGCGCCCGAGTTGTCGTTCTCGGCGCCGCCTACCGCGGCGGAGTGAAGGAGACCGCGTTCTCCGGGGTCTTCGCGACCGTCGCCGGACTCAACGCACGAGGTGCCACGGTGACAGTCCATGACCCGCTGTACACACCTGAGGAGCTCGAGCGCTTGGGCTTCACGCCGCACCACATGGGGGATGCCGCCGACGCGATCGTCGTACAGGCCGACCACCCGGAGTACCGCGAACTCACGGCGTCGGACATCCCCGGCGTCCGAGCCATCGTCGATGGTCGCCGTGCGCTGAACGCGGACAGCTGGCCAGATGCGGTCTACCGTGTGATCGGCACCTCGCCGACCACCGCCTCCTGACCGGCGCGGCGCACCCATGTGCGGCATAGCAGGAGGCTGGGCCCGCGTCGGGAGCTCCGGGGACAGCGCGCGGCTGCGTGCAGGTCTCGACGCGATCAGGCATCGCGGACCTGATGACCTCGGAGAGTTTCACTGGGAGGACCCGGTCTCCGGCGCGCGCGTCGACCTCGGGCTGACGCGCCTCGCGATTCTGGATCTGAGCTCGGCAGGTCATCAGCCGATGACGCTTCCCGACAACCGGTTCACGATCAGCTTCAACGGCGAGATCACCAACTACGTCGAGATCCGGCAGGAGCTCATCGACCTGGGCGAGCACTTCAGCTCGCGCACCGACACCGAAGTGTTGCTCAAAGCCTGGGCGCGTTGGGGCCGCGCCGCGCTCGATCGGCTCGAGGGCATGTTCGCATTCGCGGTGCTCGACACCCGCGAAGGCACTCTCACCCTCGTTCGCGACCCGTTCGGCATCAAGCCGTTGTTCTATGCGCTCACCTCCGATCGACTCGTTTTCAACAGCGAGCTCGCAGGGCTGACCGCATCGCTCGGGAGAACCCCGCGACTCGACTGGCAGACGGCCGTCGACTACCTGCAGTGGGGATCATACGACCACACTTCGGCCACCTTCCTCTCTGGCGTCAAGCAGCTGCGCCCTGGGCACCTTCTGGTGCTCGATGTAGGGACAGGCGCGACCGGGGGGCCAGAGCGTTACTGGTGGCCCGACGTGCAGACGAGCTTCGACGGTTCCTATGGCGACGGAGTGGAACGCGTCCGCTCGATGTTCCTTGAATCGGTGAATCGCAACCTGCGCAGCGATGTTCCCCTGGGAATCGCGCTCTCTGGGGGCATCGATTCGTCAGCGATCGTGGGTGCTGTGCGCCGCCTCGAGCCCGACCTGCCGATTCAGGCTTTCAGCTTCATCGCACCCGGCTTCGCGCGTTCAGAGCACGAGTGGATCGAGCGCGTCGCCACGAGCCTGCGAGCGACCTCGCACACCGTGCAGGCCTCCCCCGAGGACCTCGAACACGATCTCGATGACTTGATCCAGTCTCAGGGCGAGCCTTTCGGGTCCACAAGCATCTACGCGCAGTATCGCGTGTTCCGTCTCGCACGCGAGCACGGCGTGGTGGTCACACTCGACGGACAGGGCGGCGACGAGCTCTTCGCCGGATACTCCGGCTACCCCGCCCAGCGTATGCACACCCTCATCGAGTCGGGGAGATGGGCGACGGCCGCCAAATATGCGGGTGCCTGGGCGACCTGGCCCGATCGCAGTCTCGGGTTCATGGCAGTGGAGACCGCCGCGCAGTTCGCACCGTTGCGTACACGGCACGCTGTGCGCCGCCCGTTGCGTTCCCCACTGCTGGACTATCGGGCACTTGCGGAGCGAGGCGTGGATCTCGGCTTCCCCGCAGTCGGGGCCGAACCCATTCGCCGCGAGCGGCTCAAGACGCATCTGCGCTCGACGATGACGGGCTACGGCCTCCCTGCGCTGCTGCGCCACGGCGACCGCAACTCGATGCGGTTCTCGATCGAGAGTCGTGTCCCCTTCCTTGACCGAAGACTCGCAGAGTTTCTGATGACCGTCCCCGAGGACTGGCTGACGGGCCCTGACGGAACGTCGAAGCGGATCCTCCGTGACGCAGTGCGCGGCCTGGTCGGTGACGAGATCATCGATCGGCGCGACAAGGTGGGCTTCGAGACCCCGGAGAACGACTGGCTGTCTCGGCTCGGCTCCCGCACCGTCGACCGCGAACACCCGATCGGGTTCCTTCGGGCGGGTCGCAGCGACACGCTCACGGGCGGCCTGCGGGAGGCTGAGATCCGTTGGGGAGGCCGCTCACATTGGCGCCTCATCAACCTCCGCCGCTGGGTGGCGCTCAACGGAGTCGACGCGAGCTGATCGACAGTGATCATGTTCGGCCGCTGCTCGGCCGACGATGTGCCTCAGCCTTCGACCGTCTGACGGTCCCGCGCGCCCCCTAGCTGTACTGAGCCGGATCGTTGTTGACGTAGGGGAGACCTCCGGGGTCGAGTTGGAGCTGTCTAGTTCTTCGACTCGGAGCAACGGAGGTCTCTCGTGTCTCACGCTAATACCGGGCTTACTCCGGCTCGCAGGTTGATCATGGTTCAGCGCATCGAATCCGGGCGTGCGGTCGCGCGTGTCGCGTCGGAGATGGGCCTCTCGCGCACGACGGCGTGGCGGTGGTGGCGGCGTTTTCGCGACCGAGGGCGGGCGGGACCGGTCGACCGGTCCAATGTTGCCCGGTCGCATCCGCGGCGGACCGGGCCGTGCCTGCAGACGCGGGTGTGGATCATGCGGCATCTCACCCGCCGCGGGCCGGTGTTCATCGCTGGCAGGCTCGGGATGCAGGCGTCGACTGTCGGTCGTGTGTTGCGCCGTCATCGGGCGCCGCTGCTGCGTGAGCTGGACCCGCTCAGCGGGCTCAGGATCCGCGCCACCCGTAACTCCGCGCAACGCTATGAACACGATCAGCCCCGCTCGCTTATCCACGTCGATGTCAAGAAACTCGGCCGCATCACGGACGCGGTGAGCACCCCAACCGGAAACGAGGGCTCGGCTACGACTACGTCCACACCGTCATCGACGACCAGTCCCGGTCGCCTACGCCGAGATCCATGACGACGAGAAAGGCACCACTGCCGCCGGTGTGCTGGAACGGGCCATCGCGTTCTATGCGCGCCTCGAAGTGAGGATTGAGCGCGTCATCAGCGACAACGCGTTCGCCTACCGCCACTCGACCGCATTCCGCAGCGTCATCGACGCGCACGGCATCCAGCACAAGTCCATCCGCCCGCACTGCCCCTGGGGACCAACGGCGAGGTCGAACGCCTAAACCGCACCCTCGCCACTGAATGGGCCTACGCCCGATCCTGGACCACGAACACCGACCGGGCCGCAGCCTTGCCCGGATGGGTTGACTCCTACAACCTAGACAGGCGCCACCTCGGCGTCGGAGGCCAACCCCCCATCGACCGAATCAACAACGGTCGAGGTCAGTCCACCTAGCACCCGCAGTACCGTGATGATCAGTGCGATGAAGATGGCGGATCCGCCCACCCAGACCGACATCGGCCCGAACGCGACGCCTGTCCACCACCACTCGGCGCCGGCGTCGAGGTTCGTTCCCTGCGCGTCGGCACCCGTGACGTACCGACGGATGTTCACCTGAAGAGCGACGAGATGCGCGACAGCGAGGGCACCTCCGATGACGACGAGCTGGGCGCGTGTGAAGGTAATGCGGCTCGGACCGGGGGTGGTCAGCATCACGAGTGCGAACAACACGATCAGCGGGAACAGGTAACGCGGTTGAAGCTGCTCGCCGACCTGGTTGCCTCCGACAGTCAGCACGTACACAGGCAGGACGACGAGCACGGCGAAGACACCCGACGCCGCGATGAGCTTCCGACGATCCATCCGTCCGAGCCCTGTGAAGACAACGACGACGAACGCGGCAACTGCCGCCCAGGGCACGATTGCGGGAAGGCTGGTGTCGAACCATCCGAGGCCCCATGTTCCCCACACACCCGTCCAGAGGAACGGGAGCATGAGGAGGTTGTAGGCCAGAAGCGCGAAGCCGGAGTGCCCAGGCGTCTCATCTCCCCCTGTCAGCTGTCCCGTCGGGTCGCCGCCTCCTGGGCTGAAGCCGACCGCGCCGACGCCGGACTGCGACGCTGTCAGGAAGAAGACGATCGCAAGGGTGATACCCACAGCAGGCAACAGCGCACGCTTGGCCGCCTCGCGCGTGAGCGGGGCCGCGATGATCATCGCGGTGACCGTCGCCCCGACCGCATAGACCGCGGCGTCGCCCCGCGACCCGGCCGCCATCGTCATCCCGACGAGGTACATGGCGCCCAGTACCCAGCGGCGACGACCATCCGTCTCATACCAGCCGAGCATGGCGAGGAACGCGGTCGCAACTCCCATCGTCGCCCAACCGCTCGGGTTGTTGGAGGCGATGATGAACATCCCGAATGGCACAAGTGTGACGAGCCACGCCCAGAGGAGTGTCTGCCTGCGACGCGGGGGAAGCAGCCACCAGAGCGCGGTTGCGATTCCGACGAAGATGGCCGCGTTGACCATGCGCATCACCAGTGCGCTGACCTGAAGATCGTCACCTGCGAGCAGCCGCATCGCCGAGTAGTAGACAGGCGGGTATTCGCCGGAGAAGTTCCCCCGGGTGGTCTCGAAGAAATCATCGTCGGCCCAGAGCTGTTCCTGACATGCGGCGCTCGCATCGCCATTCTGCGCGTAGCAGTCGACGTGCTTGAACTCCGTCGGCAGTATGCGAGTGTTCTCGTCAGAACCGGGCTGGCACTGCTCGCTGCCGCCGTTGGCACACCAGATGCTCACCAGGTGGTAATCGTCATCGGGCCCTGCTCCGATGGGCGACGCGAAAGCCCACGCTCCGAGCGCGAGGAAGGCGAACAGCGGCACGAAGAGTCGCCGTAGCAGAGTCGCACGCGGAACCGCAGTGCGACTCACATCAGATGTCGTCACGGGACTCGCGCTTCTCGAGTTCGAGCGCCAGTTGCTGGAGCGCCTGGCGCAACTCGTCGCGCGTTCGCGCGAGCTCAAGAGTGATCTGCATGAGGAGCAGGAACACTACGAAGAAGGCACCGACGAACAGCAGGTTGATGGGCTGCTCTATGCCGAAGAAACGACTCACTGCGTCGAGCAGACCGGGCCACGCGGACAGGACGATCGCCACCACCACAGCGGCCAGCCAGACGACCGCATACTTCTCTGGCAGCACATAGGAGCGCAGCAGGAGAATCACCGAGATGAGGAATACGACGGCGAGGGCGATGGCCAGGATCTGAGGAGTCACGAGACTTCACCTGCGTCATTGCGCGCCGCCATCTGGCGGAGCTGGGGCGGAACGCTGCGGATCCCTGCGAGAACAAGGATGAACAGAATGCGGGCCGTGTGGAGCATAGCCCGTAGAGCCGACTGCGAGGGATTGCCGCCGGCGCGTGCGTTCATGCCCACCGGAACCTCACTGACACGAAGCCCTTGACGGGTCACGAGCACGATCGACTCGACGGTGTCGCCCAGCCACTCGACAGGGTAATGCTGCGCGAACACGCGCAGCGCGCGTGGACCTGCCGCGCGGAAGCCACTCGTGGCGTCTGTGAGCTTCGTCCGCGCATACAACGAGACCACCCACGCGATGACCCGCTGGATTCCTCGGCGAGCGGCCGACGAGCGGTAGTCACCGACACCGGCGTAGCGACTGCCGATGACGACATCGGCATCCTCGAGCGCGTCGATCAGCTCCGCAATGTGCTCAGGGCGGTGTTGCCCGTCGCCGTCGAACTGGACCACAGCCTCGTAGCCGTTCTGCGCGGCGAATCTGAACGCGGTGCCCATGGCGGCACCCACCCCGAGGTTGATGGCGTGTGACAGCACCCGTGCGCCAGCGGCACGGGCAATACGGGAAGTGTCGTCTCGAGAACCGTCATCCACCACGACGACGTCATCGAGTGGATGGACCTTCGAGAGCGACTCGAGGACCGATCCGATGGCCGCTTCCTCATTGAGCGCCGGAATCGCGACGAGATACCTCACAACGACCCAGCCTAGGCCAGCTGCCGCTCATAGTCTGCCACTCGATCAAGGGCTAGACGGGGCATTCGGAGGGCGAGGAGCACAAGAAGTCCCGTATAGGCGATCGCTCCCGTCGCCCAGATAGCCATCGGTCCGACCGGGATATCCCACCACCACTCGGGCGACGCATCGAGATCAAGGCCCCCCACTCCTGCGCCCGTGAGGTAGCGGCGGATGTTCATATGCAACGCGACCGCGTGCGCGACGCTCAGCACGGACGCGACGATCAGAAGCTGCGCACGGGTCCATGCGATCACAGGCGCACCGAGGGCCAGGAGGCCGCCGAGCATCACGATGAGGGGAAGCAGATACCGAGGCTGAACCTGCTCACCCACGATGTGCCCCCCTTGCTGAAGCACGTACACCGGCAGAATCGTCAGCACGAGCACCGTCGCGGCGACAATGATGGACTTGCGCGGATTGAGCTGACCGATGCCGAGGAACCCAGCCAGCGCGAAAGCAGCGACGGCGCAGACGATGACCACCGCCGGCATGGCCGTATCGAGCCACCCCAGACCCCACTCCCCGAATGCGCCGAGCCACAGCAGTGGCACGTTCAGCAGGTTGTACGCGAGCTGAGCGAAACCATTCATCGGTTGCAGGTCTCCCGAGCCCCGTCCTCCGCTCATCGGGGCCATGTCGGTCATACCCTGCACCGAGCCCGCCTGCCTCGACGCGAGCAGAAACGCGAGAGCGACGAGTCCCATCACTGCGGGAAGGATCGCCTGGATGAAGTAGCTCTTCTGCCGCCGGAACGTGAACACGAGCACGAGCGCCGTCGCGAACCCGACATACACCGCGGCGTCTCCACGACTTCCGGCCGCCATCACCACAGCGAGCGCATACAGGGCTCCGAGAGCGATCCGGCGTCGACCTGTCGTCTCGAAGTAGCCGAGAAGAGCGATCCACGCCGTTCCGACGCCGATGACCGCCCACGCGCTCGGGTTGTTGGAGGCGAGGATGAAGACGCCGAGTGGGATGGTCGTGATGACCCAGCCGATCAGGAGCGTCGATCGACGAGCCACCGGCAGCAGCAGGTACAGCGCGGTCATCATGGACACGAACAGCACGATCGTGAAGATGCGCATCGCCAAGGCGGACGCCTGGATGTCGAGGCTCGTGAAGAGGCCCGTCACGGCGTGGTAGACCGGGGGATACTCCCGGGTGAAGTTGCCGCGATCCGTCGCGACGACCGAGTCGAGAAGATCGTCCGAGAACAGCTCGTCCTGGCATGCCGCGCTCTCGGTGGCGTCTCGCGCGAAGCACGAGATGTCCACGAGTGCGCGGGGCACCAGGTGGACGCCGTCGCCCTCGTCGGGAGCAGACGCACAGGTCTCGCTCGCGGTCGGGCCGGCGCACCATGAACTCACCAGGTGGTAGTCATCGTCCGGCCCGGCTCCGATCGGCGAGGCGAAGGCCCACGAGACGAGCGCGACGAACGCGAGCACCGGCGCAAGCGCCATCACGGGGATCCGTCTCATCGCACGCTTCATCGACGCACCTCCTGCAGGTCGAGCGCGTCGGCGAGCTGTTCGACGACGTCCTCACGTTGTTCGAACGCGCGCTCACGTCGCTCGAGCTCGACAGCGTGATCTCGCCCGAGCGTGAGGACGAGAAGAACGGCGAAGCTCAGCGAGCCGAGCACCCACACGGTGAGCGGCGATGCGAATCCGCTCCACCACCACTCGATGCTTCCGTCGAGATCGACCCCGAGGTCGTCGAACCCGGTCACATAGCGCGACAGCTGCAGGAAGAGAGCCACCGCGTGCGCCATCGCGAGCGAACCGATGACGATGAGCCGTTGCGGCCGGCTGAACGTGATCGACTTTCCCTCGGGCACCCAGAAGAGCACGCCCGCGAACAGGACGATGAGGGGAAGGAGGTAGCGCGGCTGGAGGTTCTCGCCCACCGCCTCGCCCGCCGCGACCAGCACGGCCGTCGGGAAGGCGAGAAGGACGATGACGCCTCCGCCGAGAACGAGCGCCTTGCGCACATCCGCGCGGGTCCCGGCAGTGAGACCGGCGCCGAGGAAGCATGAGAGCGCCGCAACCCAGACCAGCGCCGGCATTGCGGTGTCGACCCACCCGAGCCCCCAGCCCCTGCCGAAGACGCCCATCCACAGACCGGGGATGTCGAACAGCGTCGGGATCACCCGTGAGAAGACTGAGACGACGGGGCTGTCTTCTCCTCCCCCGCCACCTCCGCTGGGAAGGCCCTGCGTGATGGCTTCTGGGGGCCGCGACACCCGGAATGCGAATGCGCAGTAGATGACAGCCGCCAGCGGGAGGATGGACTCCAGCAGGTATCGCCGACTCCGGCGGACCGTCAGCACGATCGTCGCGACGATGGCGAGTGCCATGTACATCGACGCGTCTCCTCGCGAGCCGGTCGCCATGATGACGGAGAGCGCGAACAGGGCTGCGAGCCCGACCTTGCGCCACCCCTGGGATTCGAAGAATCCGGCGAGGGCCAGCCATCCGAATCCGACTCCGGCGATCGCCCACGTGCTGGGGTTCACCGAAGCCACGATGAAGAGACCGATGGGGACCATGGTGACCGCCCAGCTCCACACGAGCGTGGGGCGCCGATGCGGGGGGAGCAGATAGAAGAGCGCACTCGCCAACGCGGTGAAGATGATCGAGATCGCCACACGCATCGTCAGGACCGACACTTCGATGTGATCGCCGACGAACAGGCTCAGGACGCTGTGGAAGAGGGGCGGGTAGCCGCCGTAGAAGTTGCCGCGCTCCGTCTCGGAGTCAGGCGCACCGGTGAAGTCGATCCCCCGCTGGCATGCGGCGCTCGTGTCGGAGTCGAACGCGAAGCAGGCGACCTCGAGCAGCGCCTCGGGCACCGTGGCTGAGTCCTCGTCTGCGCTCATCTCGCACGCCGCAGGATCCTCCGTCTCGCACCAGATGCTCACGAGGTGATAGTCCTCGTCCGGAGACGACCCCACCGGGGAGGAGAACGCCCACGCGATGAGAGTGAGGAGGAGAAGTGCCGGCGCGAGAAGGATGAGTCGTCGGGAGGTCACGAATCTCTGCACTCGTCTCGCCACCGAATCCACGGTAGACGGGCTTCCCGAGAATTCGCCTGAGGCGCGTCAGCGGGGGACGGATGTCATGACGAAGACGAGGAGCGGCGGAGCAGCCCGAGCAGCAGCAGCCCTTGCCCGACCCCGGAGGCGAGTTCCGCGATCCCGAGTCCCCATGCGGCGCCAGCCGCACCCCACAGCGTGCCGCCAGCGAGCAGTCCGGCGACACCCAGGCCGGAGGCCGCGAGCACGCAGAACATGAAGGTGCGACGTGCACCCAGCGTGATGAGTCCGATCCGGCCGCACGCGGTCCCGAGCGCGATGCCGAGGGTCGCGACTCCGAAGCCGAGCGCGGTCGGCAGGTCGATTGCGACCGATTCGCCGAAAAGCAGGCGCGTGAGCCATGGCCCCAGCGTCGCGAAGGCCAGCAGTCCGGCCGTACCGAGCCCTGCGTGGAGAATGACGGCGACCCGGATCCGGTGCACGAGGAGCGCTGGCTCGCGGAGCCCTTCCGCCACCCAACCCTGAAGCGCGTTTCCGAGTGAGGACACCGCGTACTGGCCGATGCGGTAGGTCTTGTCGCCGGAGACGTAGGCTGCGGCCTGCATGACGGGAGCCACGGCAGCCACGAGCGTGACAGCGAGCGCGTTATACGCCCCGGCTGCCGACTCCGCGACGATCGCCGGGGGGTGCGCGCGAAGCACCCCGGCGACCTCAGCTCGCGACACCGAGATGAGTTCGCTACCCGCGATGCGCACATAGACCCACGCCGGGCCGGCGATCATCGCGACGGCGAGGAGGAGCGGATACCAGATCGCTCCCCCACCGCTCAGAAGCACGACCGTGGCGGCGAGAGAGGCCAGCATGCGCGGCACCACCTCCGCGGCGAGGATCGGCAGAGCTCGGCCGACGCCGATCCAGTACCAGGTCGGCGAGAGCGCAGCGGCGCTCATGACGATCGCCATCGCGACCGCTTCGCCGCGGTGGCTCGCAGGCGCCACCAGGTACGCGATGAACGCCGCGGCGATGGCTGCGACGATCCACACCGGCACGCGAGCGTGCAGGCTCGTCGCCACGATCCGGCGCCGGTCCAGCGCGTGCGCGAGCGCCACCCGCGGAGGAGCGAGCGTGGGGTAGCCGAGTCCTGCGACAAGCGCGGCAAACCCGCCGATCGACTGTCCGAGTGCGATCGCGACCCAGGCGTCCGCGCCTGCGACGCGCGCGAGGGCGGGCAGGAAGAGGAATGGCGCGAGCAGAGAGAGGAACGGGATACCGGCGAACGCCAGTATGCGGCGCATGAGCCCTTGCGCGCCGCCCGCAGGAGGCGGAGTGACCGCCTCCGTCATCGACGCCTCAGCCGACCGCGCACGCGGCGGGCGAGCTCGCCGATGCCGCCGTGGCGCAGATGATGCCAGGCCATCCTCAGATCGTGGGCGAGACCCGGGCGACCCTCCGGCTCCGCGCGCAGGCCCGACGCCGCGGCGAGCGCCGCGCGAGAACCCGCGACCTCCACATCGGCCGCTCGTCGCGGCTGGGCCGCGATCGCGAGCAGCGGAGCCATGGCACGCTCCCACACGAAGCGCTCGCGCACCTCGGCCACACGCTCCCGCGCAGCCGCCGCGAATTCGGCGTCGTAGAGGACCTTTTCGAGCGCGTCCGCGAGCGCCTGAACGTCGTTCGCCGGCACGACCACGCCGAGCGACTCCTCAGCGACGAGGTCAGCGAAGGAGTCCCCCTCGGTCACGACCATGGGAAGCCCCGCCCACAGGTAGTCGAGGATGCGGGTGCGGAACGAGAACTCCGTCTCGATGTGCGTGTGGTGGGTCGAGACGCCCGCGTCGGCCTCCGTGAGATGGTTCTGCCGCTCGTCGTAGGGGATCCATCCCTCGTTGAAGATCACTTCCCGACCGAGCACGCCCAGTTCGGTCGCGAGATCGATCGACTCCTTGACGATTCCCATCGGCGCGACGCCCGGATGCTTCGTGCCGAGGAACACGAGCCGCGTCTGCGGGCGACGCTCAGCGAGCGACGCGACGGCCCGGATCAGAGTCTGGGGGTCGAACCAGCTGTACAGGCCGCCGCCCCACACGACGATGCGGTCGTCGGCGGCGAGATTCGGCACCACGCCGCGCAGCACGTCGCGCTCGTGGCGCGGCGGCACGCTCTCGAGGCCGAAGGGAGCGAGCGCGATGAGGCGCTCGAGATGCGGGTCGTCCTCGTACGTGACGGGCGAGATCCGGCCGAGCGCGGCGAGTTGGCCGAGGTAGAAGAGCCGCTGGCGCGGCGACGCGCACAGGATGAGGTCAGCGCGCGACAGCTGCTGGTTGAGCAGCGCCGTCCGCGAGCGGACGAGCATCTCCCAGGTGGCGCGGGGCTGCTCCCGCCCCTGCTCGAGCATCTCGAGGTGCATGGGGTCGTAGCAGTCGGCGACGACGACCCGGTCGGTCTCCGCGAGCGCTGGGAACTGCTCCATCGCATGACCCTGGAAGACGATGACATCCGTCTCGCGTTCGAGCTCCGCGAAGGCCGCGGCATCCCCTGGCCGCAGCGACAGCATCCGATAAGGCCCCGGCTCCGCCTCCGCCTCGAGCGTCGATGTCGTGGCGAGCACCACCTCGTGCCCCGCATCTCCCAGGACACGAGCCATCGAGCGGGCGCGGATCGCCGGCCCCGCCATCCGGGCGCCCAGCTCTCCGCCCGTGATGACGAGGACACGTGTCATGACACAAGCCCCAGCAGGTAGCTTCCGTAGCCGGACTTCACGAGCGGTGCCGCGAGGGCTCGCAGCTCGTCGTCGTCGATCCAGCCGTTGCGCCAGGCGATCTCCTCGATGCAGCCGATCTTGACGCCCTGTCGGTCCTCGATGACGCGCACGAACTCGGTGGCCTGCACCATCGACTCGATCGTGCCGGTGTCGAGCCACGCGGTGCCGCGGTCGAGCACGACGACCTGCAGTCGCCCCTCACGCAGGTAGCGGTCGTTGATCGAGCTGATCTCGAGCTCGCCGCGCGCGCTGGGGGTGATCGACGCCGCGATCTCGACCACATCGTTGTCGTAGAAGTAGAGTCCGGGAACCGCGTAGCGGCTCTTGGGCTCGAGCGGCTTCTCCTCGATGGAGATCGCGCGGCCGTCCTGGTCGAACTCGACGACGCCGTAGGCGCTCGGGTCGCGCACCTGATAGGCGAAGACGAGGCCCCCGTCGACGTCGTTGTGCCCCACGAGGCTGCTGCTGAGGGTGTCGCCGTGGAAGATGTTGTCGCCGAGGACGAGCGCGACCTTCTCGTCGCCGATGAAGTCCTTGCCGATGATGAAGGCCTGGGCGAGCCCTTCGGGCTTCGGCTGCGCGGCGTACTCGAGGCGGATGCCGAGATCGCTGCCGTCGCCGAGGAGGCGGCGGAAGGCGTCCTGGTCCTCCGGTGTCGTGATCACGAGGACCTCGCGGATGCCCGCACTCATGAGCGTCGCCAGCGGGTAGTAGACCATCGGCTTGTCGTAGATGGGCATGAGCTGCTTCGAGATGCCCTTGGTGATGGGCCAGAGCCGTGTGCCGCTTCCGCCGGCGAGGATGATGCCGCGCATGTCAGTCTCTCCATTCCCTGCCGGCGTACGTGCGTACGTCCTCCCAGAGGGGGAGTGCACCGGCGGCGAGCGCCTCGGCAAGTGTCGGGGCCTGGCGGTCCTTCTCGGAGACGATGACCTCGGCGAGGTCGATCGGCAGCTCGAGACCGAGGGCAGGGTCGAGCGGGGAGATGCCGTGCTCGCGCCCCGGGCTGAACGTGCTCGAGACGAGGTAGCTCACCGTCGTGTCGTCCTCGAGGGCGATGAACGCGTGGCCGAGTCCCTCGGCGAGGTACACCGCACGGCGGTCGACGGTGTCGAGCAGTACAGACTCCACGCGTCCGAAGGTCGGCGAGCCGACGCGGATGTCGACGATGATGTCGAGAGCAGCACCACGCGTCGCGGTGACGTGCTTCGCCTGTCCGGGCGGGACGTCGGCGTAGTGCACGCCGCGCAGCACCCCGCGCTTCGAGACGGAAGTGTTCGCCTGACGCAACCCGATGCCCACGCCGAACTGCTCGTCGAGGAGATCACCCCGGTACCACTCGAGGAAGACACCGCGGTCGTCCTCCCACTGTCGAGGGGTCAGCTCATATGCGCCAGCGATGCCGAGAGGCCGAATTTCCACCCGCACAGCATACCGACGGCCCGCTGAGTGGCACTTCAGACAGGCTGGACCAGGTCGCGCAGCACGTCTTGCGCGCCGAGCCCGAACTCGCGATAGCGCCCAGTGCGCCACTCCCGCAGCACGGGCACCACTCGAGCAAGCCGGACCGCCGGCAGGCGCTCGCGAGCCAGCTCGTGTGAGAGCTTCTCGCGCGCGGAGGCCAGGTGCTCTGCAGGGATCCGGTCACCGAACTCCTCGACGCGCGTGACGAGGGATCGAGCACGCCGGACGAGCCTCTCATTCCGCTGCGTGCGGGGCTCTCGAAGACGGGCGACGCGCGTCGACCAGTCGAGCTTGCGCGCCCCGATCTGATTGCGCCCGTGCTGTCGATAGTCGACGACGCTCTCCCGGACGACGACTGTGCGCCCGAGCGCACCGGCGACGACCGCCATCCACTCGTCATGGATCCAGCCGTCGGGGATCGGGAGCGCCGCCCGCACCAGTTCTCGTGTCACGGCGGCGGTCGCGCCCGTCACGAGGTTGCGGCGCAGCAGCGCATCGAAGCCGCGGCCCGCATCGATCTCGGCGAGCTCGCTCTCCCGCACCCCCAGCGCCTCGAAGAGCGTCACTCCGAGCGGTTCGCCCGCGGCGTCCACCAGGCGGGCGTCCGCATGCATGAGCCCCGCGTCGGGGTGCGCGGCGAGCGCCGCGAGGCTCACGGCGATGCGCTCGGAAACCCAGCGGTCGTCCTGGTCGGAGAGCACGATCACGTCCCCCGTTGCGGCGGCGAGCGCCCGCGCGAAGTTGCCGGCGACGCCGAACGGCTCCGGATGCTCGGCCGGGTCCCGCGTCAGGATGCGGAGTTCGAGCGGCGCTCCCCCGGAGCGGTGGTGCTCGTCGACGAGCTCGCGGACGATCGAGAGCGTCGCGTCGCGCGACGCATCATCGCCCACCACGAGCTCGTGAGGAGGCACGGTCTGGCTGAGGATCGACGCAACCTGCTCGGCCACGAACTCGGCTCCCTGGTAGGTGCACATCACCACGGAGATGCGCGGGGAGTCGCTCAGAACCATGCCTCGGATGCTACCCGCCCTCGCGATCGCGTCGGAGCAGGCGTCCAGCGCGCACGAGTACGATGGGCGGGCCATGACCGACGAGACGACAACCACGCCTCCCCGCCTGGGAGTGGTGACGGTGAGCTACGGATCGGACGACGTGCTGCCCGGGCTGCTTGCCAGCATTCCTGCGGCAGCAGGCGGCGCTGACGCTGTGGTGGTCGTCGTCGACAATCTGCCGTCGGAGGGCGACTCCGAGGGCATCGCCCGCCGCTTCGGCGCGACGTATGTGCCCCTTCCGGAGAACCCCGGCTATGGCGGTGCCATGAACGCCGGAGTCGCGATGCTCCCGGCGAGCGTCGAGTGGGTGCTGATCGTGAACCCCGATGTCGCCCTCGACGCAGGCTCCATCGCCGCGCTCGTCGCATACGGCGCGGCGCATCCGGATGCGGGGTCCGTCGGGCCGCTCGTGCGCAACCCCGACGGCACCGCCTACCCGTCCGCTCGAGCTGTGCCGTCGCTGCGCACCGGAGTCGGCCACGCGCTGATCGGGCCGGTCTGGGCGGGCAATCCGTGGACGCGCGCCTACCGCAAGGACAGCACCGAGACGCCCGCACTCCGCGACGCCGGCTGGCTCTCAGGCGCCTGCGTCCTGGTCCGACGACGGGTGTTCGACGAGATCGGCGGATTCGACGAAGGCTATTTCATGTACTTCGAAGACGTCGATCTGGGCGCGCGGATCGGTCGAGCGGGTTACAGGAACGTGTACGAGCCTGCGGCGGCGGTCACGCACGAGGGCGGCCATTCCACCGGCCGCGCTTCGGAGCGCATGATCATCGCGCATCACGACAGCGCTCGACGATTCCTGTCGAAGAAGTATCCGGGGCCGCTTCTGTGGCCCATCCGGGCGTCCCTGTCGCTCGGGTTGCGGATGCGGGGAGCGCTCGCGATTCGGCGAGCTCGCCGCGCGTCGAACTGACCACGACGACGTCGACCCCAGCCCGTCGGTTCGACCGACGACCGAGTGCCCACAGATCATCGGGAGCCTCGGCGTCCTAGAATTGCTGACATCATGCGAATCCTCGTCACCGGCGGCGCCGGTTTCATCGGCTCGAACTTCGTGCACCACCTCATCGAGCACACCGGCCACACGGTGACCGTGCTCGACAAGCTCACCTACGCCGGCAACCTCGCCTCGCTCGAGGGCCTGCCCGAGGACCGCTTCACGTTCGTGAAGGGCGACATCGCCGATGCCGAGCTCGTCGACCGCCTCTTCGGCGAGCATGACGCCGTCGTGCACTACGCGGCCGAGAGCCACAACGACAACTCGCTGAACGACCCGAGCCCGTTCCTGCACACCAACATCGTCGGCACGTACACGCTCCTCGAGGCAGCACGCAAGCACGACATCCGCCTGCACCACATCTCGACCGACGAGGTCTACGGCGACCTCGAGCTCGATGACCCGGAGCGCTTCACCGAGTCGACGCCCTACAACCCCTCGAGCCCCTACTCGTCGACGAAGGCCGGCAGCGACCTCCTCGTGCGCGCGTGGGTGCGTTCGTTCGGCGTGAAGGCCACGATCTCGAACTGCTCGAACAACTACGGGCCCTACCAGCACGTCGAGAAGTTCATCCCGCGTCAGATCACGAATGTGCTGCGCGGCGAGCGTCCCAAGCTCTACGGAACGGGCGAGAACGTGCGCGACTGGATCCACGCGGACGACCACTCCTCGGCCGTGCTCACGATCCTCGAGAAGGGCGTGATCGGCGAGACGTACCTCATCGGCGCCGACGGGGAGAAGAACAACAAGGAGGTCGTGGAGCTGATTCTCACCGAGCTCGGTCGGCCCTCCGACGCGTACGACCTCGTGACCGACCGCCCTGGCCACGACCTGCGTTACGCCATCGACTCCACGAAGCTGCGCACGGAGCTCGGCTGGCAGCCGCGCTACGCCGACTTCGAGGCCGGCCTCGCGTCGACCATCGCCTGGTACCGCGACAACGAAGCGTGGTGGGCGCCGCAGAAGGACGAGACCGAGGCGAAGTACCGCGCAGCGGGGCAGGCGTGACACGCTACCTGATCGCAGGCGCGGGCGGCATGCTCGGCCACGATCTGCGTCGCGCCCTCGACGGCCGCGACGTCGTGGCCCTCACACGCACCGATCTCGACATCACCGACGCGCACGCCGTGTCGGAGGCGGTCGCGGGAGCCGATGTCGTGATCAACGCCGCCGCGTACACCGCGGTCGATGCAGCCGAGTCGGATGAGGACGCCGCGTACGCGATCAATGCGACGGGCGCCGAGAACCTGGCGAAAGCCGCGGCGGCGGCAGGGGCCCGCATGGTGCAGGTCTCGACGGACTACGTGTTCCGCGGCAACGCGACGACGCCGTACGACGAGGACGCGCTGCTCGACCCGCTCGGCGCCTACGGACGCACCAAGGCGGCTGGCGAGCGCCTCGTGCGCGCCGCGCACCCGGGAGCGCACATCGTGCGCACGGCGTGGCTGTACGGCGAGAACGGCGGCAACTTCGCCCACACGATGCTGAAGCTCGCTGCGAACCGCGACACCGTGAGCGTCGTGACGGATCAGGTGGGTCAGCCCACGTGGACGGGTGACCTCGCGTCCGCGATCGTCTCGCTGCTCGACGCCGACGCCCCGGCCGGGAGCTACCACGGCACCAACGGAGGGCAGGCGAGCTGGTTCGACTTCGCTCGCGCCGTCTTCGAGGTGGCGGGCCTCGACCCTGAGCGGGTGCTGCCGACCGACAGCAGCGCCTTCGTGCGCCCCGCTCCGCGTCCGTCATATTCGGTGCTGGGCCACAGCGCCTGGAACCGTGCGGGCCTCACTGCTCCGCGCCACTGGCGCGACGCCCTGCAGGCCGCATATGCCTCGGGAGCTCTGGACATCGAGTGACGACACTGCGCGTGACGCTCGACGCGCTGGCGGACTCCCCCGCCGGCGGGGCGTCGCGCTACGCGGGTGAGCTCGCGCGCGGGCTGATCGCGACCGCCCCTGACGGCGCCGTCGTCATCGGCGTCGTGCCCTCCTCGCCTCAGGCCGCGTACGACCGGATCGAGTCGAAGCTCCCAGGGCTCGCGCGCCTGGAGAAGAGCGTTCTCGCCCAGCGCGAGCTCGAAGCGCTCTGGCGGGCGGGATTCGGTCGATCGGCGGGCGCCGGAATGATGCACGCCACCTCGCTGCTCGCGCCGCTGGGTCCACACGACCGCGTCCACCGCCCCAGCGACCAAGTCGCCGTGACGATCCATGACGCCATCGCGTGGACACATCCGGAGCTCGTCCCTGCCCGCCGCGGAGCGTGGATCCGAGCCATGGCACGACGCGCGGAACGCCACGCTGATGCCGTCGTCGTGCCGAGCCACTCCGTCGCGGATGCTCTCGCCGGGCACATCGCGATCGGCGATCGCATCCGCGTCATCCCGGGGGCGCCGAGCCCGTCGCTCATCCCCGGCGACGATGCAGAGGCTCGTCGTCAGAAGCTCGACCTGCCCGATCGCTACGTGCTCACCATCGCGGGCGACCCTGCACGCAACGACCTCGCCTCACTCGTCGATGCCGCTGGCGTCGCCGGCATGCCTCTCGTCATCGCAGGAGCTGTGCCCCCGGAGCTGCGCGAGCACGTCGAGCGCACGCCGACAGCGGACGTCCGGCTCCTCGGCAACCTCCACGACACCGATCTCGGCGTCGTCTACCACCACGCCCACGCCTATGTGCAGCCGAGCATCGCCGCCGGGCTCGGGCTCGCGGTCATCGAGGCACTCGGATTCGGACTGCCCGTCATCCACACCGACCTTCCCGTTCTGGAGGAGATCACCGCAGACGCGGCGCTCATCGTGCCGCTCGAGGGTGAGGGGTTCGCGTCACGCCTCGCGGAGGCGATCAGGTCTCTCGACGACCCGACGACCGAGCAGCTGAGCATCGCGTCCGGCGATCGAGCGCGTGCGTTCAGCTGGCGCGACTCGGCCGCGAAGGTCTGGC
Organism: Salinibacterium sp. ZJ70; assembly: GCF_011751865.2. GTDB lineage: Bacteria > Actinomycetota > Actinomycetes > Actinomycetales > Microbacteriaceae > Homoserinibacter. Next base: position 2,299,819 of record NZ_CP061770.1, read on the forward strand.
AGCTGCACGCCGACCTCTGACGCCGAACGCCCGGCCGCGTCCGAACCTGCCGGACGCCGTCGCTACGGCGCGGGCGTCTCGGTCACGGGCGGCCAGAGCAGCTCGCGGATCGTCACCCGCACGGCGTCGAAATCAGGATTCTCGGGATCGACCGCGGGCGGCGTGAGGTCGAAGGTGACCATGGGGTGCTCCTTCGACTTCCCGGCGAGCTGCACGAAGTAGCCGAGCATCTGCTTGGGGATGTCGGTGCGGGCGATGTTCGACCCGGCGTTCGCGAGCGCCACGAAGTTGGTCAGCACAGTGGCGGGATCCGCCTGATCGAGGATCGCCTGCTGCACCTGCCGCTGGCGCTCCATCCGCGTGTAGTCGCTCGTCGCGTAGCGTGTGCGGGCGTAGAGCAGAGCGGTCGCACCATCCATGCGGTACTCGCCGGGTTCGATCCAGCCGTCCGGCTCCTTGTGCCTGCCCTTCTCGTCTTCGTTCGCGCCGTATGGCACACGCTCGGTGACCGTGATGTCGATGCCGCCGAGGGCGTCGATGAGCTCGGCGAAGCCCTGCATGTCGATGAGCACGTAGTACTGGATCGGGATGCCGAGCGAGCCTTCCACAGCGTCGCGCACCGCTTCGATACCCGGAGTCGAGTTCGTGTCCTTCGCGTTCGGGTAGAGCTCGGGGTGACGCACCTGTGCGTAGGTGTAGAGGTAGTTGAGCTGGCAGTCCGACCCGCACGAGTAGCCGTTCGGGAACTTGTCCCACAGGGGCGAGTCGTCCGAGAACTGCACGTCGTGGAGGTTGCGCGGCAGCCCGATGAGGGTCAGCTGGCCCGTCTCGGCGTCGACGCTCGCGACGGTGATCGAGTCGGGGCGAAGGCCCTCGCGGTCGGGGCCCGCATCTCCGCCGAGCAGCAGGATGTTGTAGCGGCCGTCGATCGGCGGTTCAGAGGGACGCTCGGCGAACACCGTGTCGAGCAGGCCGATGCCAGCGGTCACCGTGACAGCGCCGTACGCGGCCCCACCCGTCGTCAGCACGAGCGAGGCGATCGCGAGTCCCGCCACGAGCGGGCGGATGTTCGGCTGGACGCGCACGAAGCGCACCAGTCGGATGGTGTCGATCGTCAGCACGAGCCACACCACCGCGAGGAACGCGAGCCCGACGACGACGACACCCAGCAGGATCGTGTTGGTCGCGATCGAGAGCAGCCAGTCGCCAGCAATGAGGCTCGTGATCAGAACCGCTGCGAGCAGGGCCCACACGGTGAGAGTCACCGCGAGACCGAAGCGGCCGAGTCGCCGATCGCCGGCGAGCACCTGAGCCGACCCCGGCACGAGCACGTTGAGGCCCACGAGCCACCAGGCTCGCTTCGTCATGAACGCCGTGTCGGAGCGATCCGGATCGCGCAGGACGCTCGTCATGGTCAGAGCTTCGCTTGCAGCGCGGCGTTCTTCTCGGCGACGAGAGCCTCGAGGGATTCGGCGTAGTCGGCGAGACGCGCCGTCAGCTCGGGGTCGCCCGAGGCGAGGATCCGCGCGGCGAGCAGCCCCGCGTTGCGGGCGCCGCCGATGGAGACCGTCGCGACCGGGATGCCCGCGGGCATCTGCACGATCGAGAGCAGCGAATCGAGGCCGTCGAGCTTCGCCAGCGGCACGGGCACGCCGACGACAGGCAGAGTGGTGAGGGAGGCGAGCATGCCGGGCAGGTGCGCGGCACCGCCCGCGCCCGCGATGATCACGCGCAGGCCGCGCGCGGCCGCATCCGTGGCGTAGTCGACCATCTTGCGGGGGGTGCGGTGGGCGGAGACCACCTCGACCTCGTGGGGGATGCCGAATTCGGCGAGGGCGGATGCGGCGTCCTGCATGACCGACCAGTCCGAGTCTGATCCCATGACGACGCCGACGAGCGGCTTCACATCTGGCACCCGGACATGTTACGTGTCAGTCCTGGAAGAAGGCCGCCGCGGCGCGCGCACGAGCGACGACGTCCTCGAAGTCGGAGCCGACGAGCGTCACATGCCCGACCTTGCGGCCGGGACGCGAGTCCTTGTCGTACGAGTGCAGCTTCGCGTCGGGGTGCGCCGTCATGGCCTCCGCGTAGCGGTCGGCCATCCGCTCCCCCGCCGGACCGCCGAGCACGTTGATCATGACACTCACCGGGGCGATCGGGCTCGGGTCGCCGAGGGGCAGGTCGAGGGCGGCGCGCAGGTGCTGCTCGAACTGGCTCGTGACGGCGCCGTCGATCGTCCAGTGGCCGGTGTTGTGGGGGCGCATCGCCAGCTCGTTGATGAGAAGCCCGCCGTCCTCGGTCTCGAACAGCTCGACTGCAAGCACGCCCGTGACATCGAGTTCGGTGGCGATGTGCTCAGCGAGCGCACGCGCCTCCTCGGCGAGCGCCTCGCTGCCCGGAGCGGGCGCGAACACCTCGGCGCACACGCCGTCCTTCTGCACCGTCTCGACGAGCGGCCATGCGACGGTCTGACCGGAGGGGCGTCGCGCGACCATCTGCGACAGCTCGCGGCGGAACGGCACGAACTCCTCGACGAGCAGGCCATCTTCGCCCGCCGTCTCGAACCAGTCGTCGACCGCGTGAGCATCGCGGATGACGCGCACACCCTTGCCGTCGTAGCCGCCGCGCGGAGTCTTCGCGACCGCGACGCCGTCGTGACGGTCGAGGAAGCGGCGCACATCGGCTGTGCCGTGCACGCGGTCCCAGTCGGGCACGGGTGCACCGATCTCGCCGAGGCGCGCGCGCATGAGGATCTTGTCCTGTGCGACGGCGAGCGCATGCGGGCCGGGGTGCACCGCGACGCCGGAGGCGACGAGCGCGTCGAGCACGGACTGCGGCACGTGCTCGTGATCGAAGGTGATGACGTCGACGTCGCGCGCGAAGGCGAGCACCGTCGCCTCGTCGCGGTAGTCGCCCACCGCGGTCGCGGCGATCGCGGCCGAGCTCGACCCGACCTCGGCGAGCACGCGGATGTCGAGCCCCAGCGCCACAGCAGGCGGCACCATCATCCGGGCGAGCTGTCCGCCGCCGATCACACCGACACGCATGTGCGTCCTCTCATCCTGGCTTCGATCACGGCCGTTAGACTGCCGCCTCTACGACCCTAGATGCCCGAGCGGGCGAGGCAGGACGGATGCGCGCACTCTTCGCCCAGTTCACGCGCTTCGGCGTCGTGGGGCTCGTGGGTCTTGTGATCGACATCGCGCTGTTCAACCTGCTGCGCCTCACGATCTTCAGCCCCGAGCTGATCGCCGAGGGTCCGCTCCTCGCGAAGGTCTGCTCGACCGGCGTCGCGATCGTCGCGAACTGGATCGGCAACCGCTGCTGGACGTTCCGTGCGCAGCGCGGCCGCCAGCCGTGGCGCGAGTTCGCCGAGTTCGTGACGGTGAGTCTCGGAGGCATGGCCATCGGCGTGCTCTGCCTCTGGTTCTCGCACTACGTGCTCGGCTTCACGAGCGTGCTCGCCGACAACATCGCGTCGAACGTCGTGGGCCTCGCACTCGGCACCGCGTTCCGCTTCACGCTCTACCGGATGTGGGTGTTCGCCCCGAGGCGCGGGGAGCCGGTGCCGGTCTTCCCGGATGCGCACGAGCGCGGCGGCGCCGACGGCGTGGTCAGCGGCCGCCCAGATACGTCGTCTCGTCGTGCGGGCGCGACTGCTCCTGCTGGCGACGTGAGCCCATCGATGTGACCGAGTGCTCCATGAGGTCATGGAGCGTCGACTGCACGAGCTTCGCACCCGGAACATCCCGCAGCACGACCGGGCGCTCGAGACCGGTGTTGATGAGGACGTCGCCTGAGCCGAAGAGCGCCTGCAGGGCGTTGGTGCGCACTGTCACGTCGTAGCCGCGCGAGTGGAGCAGCTCCTGGCGGGTGCGCACCAGCAGGCCCCCGCGGAGCACGATCCGTCGCGTCGTGATCGTGTAGTTGCGGCCGAGCCACGCGACCACCGGGACGAGGAAGAGCAGCACCGCGATCAGCAGCGCCCCGACGAGCACGAGCCAGTTCTGCCAGGCCTCCGGCATGCGCCCCGCGAAGTAGCCGACCGCCGCGGCATCCGCGACGAGCACCACGCACGGGAAGAAGATCGCTCGCCCGTGGGAGCGCAGGCGCGCGACGACGCTCTCCGGCTGCACCGAACGGGTGCCCGGAGCCGTGTCAGGAGCGTCGGCGTGCAGCATGCACTCTTCCTATCGCACGTGCGTCACATCGCCAGCCGCGACAGACCGGGTGACGCCGTCGTCGCACGCGACCATGAGTCGACCGTCGACGTCCAGATCGGTGGCGGTGCCGAAGAGCTGCACGTCGCCGGGAAGCTCGATGCGCACCGGGCGGCCGAGCGTGAGGCATCGTGCACGCGCCTGCGCGCGCAGACCCGACGCATCCGCGTCGCCGCCCGCCGCGAGGAAACGCCCCAGGCGCACGCGCAGGCCCTCGAGGTACGCCGCGAACACCATGTCCTCGAGGTCGCTGTCGACCTCGGCTCCCTCGATGACGAGCGACGTCGCCGTGGGCACAGGCAGCTCCTCTGACGTCATCCGCGTGTTGAGGCCCGAACCGACCACGATGTCCGCGCCCGACGGCAGCAGCTCAGCGAGGATGCCGCAGACCTTGCGCCCATCGACCATCACGTCGTTCGGCCATTTGAAGCCCACCTCGCGATCGGGCAGTGCACCCGAGACGGCCTCGACCATCGCGACTCCCGCGAGCACCGGAATCCAGCCGAGCGCGCTCGCGTCAGGGGGTGAGCCGTCGGGGAGCCGCGGACGCAGCAGAACTGAGAGGGCGACGCTCGCCCCCGGGGGAGCCGTCCACGCGCGGCCATGGCGGCCGCGCCCCGCACTCTGATAGCGCGTGAGCAGGACGGTGAAGTCGCTGAGCCCCTCGCGGTCGGCGCGGGCCGACAGCTCGCCGTTGGTCGAGCTGGACGATGCCAGCTCGTGGAGGACGGGAACCACCTCCCGACACCGGTCGAAGCTCATGCACGCCAGCCTAAGATGTCCAGCATGCTGTCCGCGGGAGCCTCCCCATCCGGGCGCGTCCTCGTGGTGACACCCACCTACGACGAGGCCGACAACATCGCCGACACGGTTGCGGCGCTCATCGCGCATGCCCCGCACGCCGACATCCTCATCGTCGATGACGCGAGCCCGGACGGAACCGGCGACATCGCCGACCGGATCGCCGCATCCGATGCCCGCGTGCACGTGCTGCACCGCAGCGCGAAAGACGGCCTCGGCCGCGCCTACCTCGCCGGCTTCGCGTGGGCTCTGGCGCGCGGCTACGACACCATCGTCGAGTTCGACGCCGACGGCTCCCACCCCGCCTCCGAGCTGCCCCGCATGCTCACGCTCCTCAGCGAGCCGGGGGTGGGACTCGTGATCGGCTCCCGGTGGGTGCCGGGAGGTCAGCTCGTCGACTGGCCCGCATACCGACGCCGGCTCAGCAAAGCCGCGAACGCCTACGCGCGGTTCATGCTGCGTCTTCCCGTGCGCGACATCACCGCCGGCTATCGGGTGTACCGCGCGGCCGTGCTCGACGAGATCGCCCACCATGTCGTCGACTCACGCGGCTACTGCTTCCAGATCGACCTCACGATCCGCACCGCCGACGCCGGGTGGGCGATCCGCGAGCACCCGATCACGTTCGTCGAGCGTCGCGCAGGGACCTCGAAGATGACGGGCGCCGTGGTCGTGGAGGCGATGGCGCGGGTCACCGCGTGGGGCATCATCCGCGCCGTGCGCGGCATCCGACCGCGACGCAACCGCCAACCGTACGGGAAAGGTGTTGTCGCCCGTCCACAACACCCAGCGCATGAGGTCGACGGATAGGCTGAACGCCGTGACCGACGCGACCCTCACCCCTGACCTCTCCACCACCGCCGGGAAGCTCGCCGATCTCAAGGTGCGCTACCACGAGGCTGTGACCGCGAGCGGCGAGACGGCCATCGAGAAGCAGCACGCCAAGGGCAAGAAGACCGCCCGCGAGCGCATCGAGCAGCTGCTGGACGTCGGCTCCTTCGTCGAACTCGACGAGTTCGTGCGCCACCGCACCCACGCGTTCGGCATGGAGAAGAACCGCCCCTACGGCGACGCGGTCGTCACCGGAACCGGCACCATCCACGGACGCCAGGTCGCCGTGTACGCACAGGACTTCACGATCTTCGGCGGATCTCTCGGCGAGGTCGCCGGCGAGAAGATCATCAAGATCATGGAGCTCGCCCTCAAGACCGGTGTGCCCATCATCGGCATGCTCGACTCGGGCGGTGCGCGCATCCAGGAGGGCGTCGTCGCCCTCGGCAAGTACGGCGAGATCTTCCGGCTCAACACCGCGGCATCCGGTGTCATCCCGCAGATCTCGATCATCATGGGCCCCGCGGCCGGAGGCGCCGTGTACTCGCCTGCGCTCACCGACTTCGTGATCATGGTCGACAAGAAGTCGCACATGTTCGTCACCGGCCCCGACGTCATCAAGACCGTCACGGGCGAGGACGTGGGCTTCGAGGAGCTCGGCGGCGCGCTCACGCACAACAAGACGAGCGGCGTCTCGCACTACCTTGCGACCGACGAGGACGACGCGCTCGACTACGCGCGCTCGCTCGTGAGCTACCTGCCCGACAACAACCAGGCGGAGCTGCCGGTGTACGAGTCGGATGCGCAGCTCGAGATCACCGACTCCGACCGCCGTCTCAACACGATCATCCCGGACTCCGCCAACCAGCCCTACGATGTGCTCGACATCATCGAGAACGTCGTCGACCACGGCGACTTCCTCGAGGTGCAGCCGCTGTTCGCACCCAACATCGTCATCGGCTTCGCGCGCATCGAGGGCCGCTCCGTCGGCATCATCGCCAACCAGCCGAACGCCATGGCGGGCACCCTCAACATCGAGGCGGGCGAGAAGGCCGCGCGGTTCGTGCGCTTCTGCGACGCGTTCTCGATCCCGATCATCACCCTCGTCGACGTGCCCGGCTACCTGCCCGGCACCGACCAGGAGTGGACGGGCGTCATCCGTCGCGGCGCGAAGCTGCTCTACGCGTACGCCGAGGCGACCGTGCCGCTCGTGACCGTCATCACCCGCAAGGCCTACGGCGGCGCCTACATCGTCATGGGCTCCAAGCAGCTGGGCGCCGACCTCAACTACGCCTGGCCGACCGCCGAGATCGCGGTCATGGGAGGCCAGGGCGCGGTCAACATCCTGTACCGCAACGAGCTCAAGGCCGCGGAAGCCGCTGGCGAGGACGTGGGTGCCGTGCGCACCCGCCTCGCGAACGAGTACACCTACAACGTGGCTTCCCCGTTCCTCGCCGCCGAGCGCGGAGAGCTGGACGGCATCATCGAGCCTGCCGCGACGCGACTCGTGATCATCAAGGCGCTGCGGGCGCTGCGTACGAAGCGCGCGGCACTCCCGCCCAAGAAGCACGGGAACATCCCCCTGTGACCGAGACGCCCGACGCCGCCTCCGCGATCCGCGTGACGGCCGGCAACCCGAGCCCCGAGGAACTCGCGGCGGTGACGGCCGTCATGCAGGCGGCGCTCGACGAGCTCGCGGGCGTGCACCGCGTCGAGCAGACCGCGCCCTCATCGTGGGAACGCGGCCGACGACCGCTGCGCACCCCACTTGAGCGCGGCGCGTGGACCACCTGGGGTAGCTGAGAACCTGCCGCGGCAGATGTTCTCCGACGGATCCCGTCGAGATTCAGGGCATCGGCGCACCCAAACGGCGCGAAAAGTCCGCTGCACCCCTGATCTGAGCATTATTTCGAGCCCGATCGTGCGAAATGCGTAGATTTGTACCCCATCTGTCCTCCGAAATGACGACTAGGACAGGGGTGGGCATCCGCACATACTTGATACAGCAGGTGTACCTCTCACTGAGTTACACAGCATCATCGGTCGCATGGGTAAGCAGGCCGTTGATGTGGGGGCGAGTCAGGGCGATATTCGGGTTGTCGCCCTGACTCGGATCTTGCGAGGGGCCGGATGTTCATCCGGCCCCTCGCCTTCTTTCCAGACGCCTCGGTGCTGGGGAACGAGCCGCGAACGGGCCGGCCGGTTCAGTCGGAGCTCGTGCGCGGGATCTCCAGCCACAGCTCGACCTCGTCGTCGCGCTCGCCTCCGAGAAGCGCCGCCGCCTCATCATCGGCGGTGCGGAGTCCCACCACCGTCACCGCGACGTCCGAACCCTCCGGCACCGTGCGTGCGATGACCCGGTCTGCCGTCGTCGTGCGCAGTGCGAGCGCGAGACGCCCGAGCACACGCTGCCGCTCCCGCGCTGAGAGATCATCGATCCCACCCTCGTCGAGAAGCGTCACGACGATGCCCCGTCGGCGCGCGCGCATCACCTGCTCGCGCACCTCGTCGTCGAGCAGGCGCCGGCCGCGGATCTCGTCGCGGATCGCCGCCTCCAGGTGCACGCACTCGGCACGCTGCTCGGGCGTGAGATCGCCGTTCGACGCGCGGATGGTGCGCAGCATCGACATCGCCATCGCGCTCGTCTGCGCGAGCCTCACCTGACGCTCGATGAGGTGCGCCTCCTGCGCCGCCTGCCATTCGGCGGCCTCCCGCTCGGCCCGAGCGAACCTCTCCGAATCGCGCGCAGCCTTCGCGAGCGTGTTGGTGAGGATGTGCGCCACGGCGACCCAGGACGCCGAGCCGATGACGCCGATCGTCGCGAGCGCGCCGGGGCCCGCCCAGAACAGGGTCTGCACAACGAGGAAGATGATGCCTGCCCACGCATAGCCGGGCCGCAGGCGCACCGCGATGATCGTCATGAGCGTGCCGACGGCGGCCACGTACCAGGTGGCATAGCCGTTGCCGCCAGGCCGGTCGGCGTCGAGGAGCGTCGTGATGAGCGGGGGCAGCGCCACCGCGACACCGAGGGCGAACGACGCCATCCAGACCGGCATCCGGTGCTCTCGACTCGGCCACAGCACCACGGCCGTGCCGACCGCGTACAGCAGCATCCCCATGAGGACCGGCACGACGTCGTCGACATAGTCGAACTGCAGCGAGTATGCGGCCAGCAGCAGGTGGTACGCCGAGAACAGAGCGGCGAGCGCGACGACGAGGGCGCGAGGCACGATGATCTTCACGGCGCCTCCTCCGACCAGTGGAGCGTGACCACGGTGCCGCCGCCAGGAGACGTGGTGATGTCGACACAGCCGCCGACGCTCGTGACGCGCTCCAGGATCGACACCCGCACGCCGAGCCGCCCCGTCGGCACCGCGTGCAGATCGAAGCCGACGCCGTTGTCGCCCACCTCGACCATGACGACCCCGTCGCGCGCGCCCACGCGCACCCAGCGCCGCACGTCGTCGCCCGCGTGCTGCAGGCTGTTGACGAGCGCCTGCACGGCCGCCGAGTAGAGCGCATCGGCGACCGCGAACGGCACCTCGGCATCTCGTGCCTCACGCGCGTCCGTGCGCACCGTCGACGACATCGCCGATGCCGCATCCGCGATGCGCGTCGCGAGGACCGCGACCGAGATGTCCTCGTCGCTCGACGGCTCGTCGGCGACCGCATCACGCAGGTAGCCGATCGCATCACCCGCCATCCGCGCCGCGATCTCCTTGTCCTCCGCTGTCTGGGCGCGCGCCGCAGAGAGCAGGGTGGTGAGCACGCCGTCGTGCACGATCGCGTCGACGTGCACGCGCTCCGCCTCCATCGCATGCTCGCGCACCGCGTGGCCGTAGCGTTCGAGCGCCGTCGACTGCGCACGGTCGACCGTCGAGGCCGCGCCACGCAGGATCGCCGTCAGCACGGTGATCGCCCCGCCGAGGATGATCGAGTACACCGAGTCGAGCGCCGCCTGCTCGACCGTCACCCCGCCCCCCCACGGCGTCACGCGGATGATCGCGTAGAGCGTCGGCACGAGGATCAGGTACGCCGTCGCGACGCGCACGCGCATCCCCACCGTGGCCATCGCCGTCGCGACCGTCAGCAGGTAGTAGAGCCAGTAGCTCTCCTTCGGCGCAGCCGCCGGGTCGATCACCGCGAAAGGCCATGTCACGAGCGCCACGAGGTACACGAGCGCGAACGTGATGTGGGCCGCGCGCACCCGGTAGCGCATCGCCGACGCGACCGCCGTGAGCACGAGCGCCACGAAGAGCGACGGAACGATCACGAGCGACCACGCGTCGCGCATGTTGGGCAGCTGCGCGAACATGGCCGGCAGCGACTGCAGCATGAACGCGAAGCCGAAGCCTGCGGCGGATCGCGCGATCGCCGTGTCGACCCGCACGATGCTGAGCGGATTGCGGACGAGGCGTCCGCGAGGCACCGACCGGATGGTCGGTGGGGCGTCAGCCATCGACATCCTGATCGAGGCCGGGCAGCACACCGTCCTCCACGGCACGACGCAGCAGGTCGACCTTCGTCGGGGCGGGGCGCCCCACCTCGACGTACTTCGCCCGGATGCGGTCGAGATACTCGCGAGCGGTCGAATAGCCGATGCCGAGCTGCTCGGCGGCGAGCTTGAGCGGGAGCCCTGATGCGTACAGGTGCAGGATCTCGCGCTCACGGCGCCCGAGCTCCGCCTTGGCGAAGTCGCGGTCGGCGTCTATCGCCGTCGCCCACTCGAGATTGTTGAGCACCTCGCCGCGCGCAACCGTGGTGGCGGCCTTCACGACCGTGCTCATCGACGCGGACTTCGGGATGACCCCCGCGGCTCCCGCCGCGAGCGCCTCACGCACCAGATCCACGCGGTCGGCGATCGAGTGCACGAGCACGGGGGCCCCGATGGCCTGCACGCTCTTGACATTGCGGGTGACGCTCGAGCCGTCGCCGAGCGACAGATCGAGCACGACGACATCCACCTCGGTGCCGGCGAGACCCGAGATGAGGTCCGCCACATTCGGCGCGGCCAGCATGAACTGGTGGCCGGCCTCCACGAACGCGGCCTTCAGACCCACCCGCACCGACTCGTGGTCGTCGACGACGGCGACGCGCACCGAGGGAGCGTCGGGCGCCGCAGGCGCGCTGTCATTCACCGTGGTCATCCAGGCTCCTGTCCTCAGTCTGTCCGCGCGGCTCATCGTATCCCCCGGGCCGCCGGCGGGGAGCCCCGAGAACCCCGTCAGATGCGGGTGAAGGCGCCGACGGCCTCCACGTGGTGGGTGCTCGGGAAGAGGTCGAACGCGCGCAGCCCCGTGAGCTCGTAGCCGAGTTCGGCGAGGATTCCCGCATCACGCGCGAACGCCACCGGGTCGCACGCCACGTAGACGAGCTGCGCGGGGCGCACTGCGGCGAGCGCCTCGAGCACCGCGCGGCCGGCACCCGACCGAGGCGGGTCGAGCACGACCGTGGCCGCCTCGAGGCGCGCACGCTCGAGCGCCGACACATCCGCAAGGCCGGTGACCCAGCGCTCGACGCGCGCCGTGAGCGCCTGCGCGCCCACCCATTCGGCGAGATTCTCCTGCGCATGCTCGGTGGCGCGCTCATCCGACTCCACCAAGGTGATGCGCGTTGACGGGCCGAACCGGTCGGCGACAGCTGCGGCGAGCAGTCCGACGCCGCCGTACAGATCGAGGTTCGCCGCCTTGGGGTCGAACAGCGCGGGATCGATCGCCTCCTGCACGGCGCTCGTGAGCGTCTGCGGAGCAGCGCGATGCACCTGCCAGAAGCCGCCGTCATCGACGAGGAACTCGCGGTCGCCCACACGCTCGCGGATCACGCTGCGGGCCTGCTGGCCGATGATGAGGCGCGCGCCACCCACCGACGGCGCGATGATCTCCACGCTCTGCCCGGCAAGGTCCTGCATCTTCTCGCCGATGGGCGCGACCTGGCGCAGCTCCGGCGTGCCGAGCGGCAGGTCCGACACCTTGATCACACGGTGCGTGCGCGCCGCGTACGGGCCGACCGTGCCGTCCTCCGCGACGTGCAGCCGCTCGCGCGTGCGCCACCCGCCGCCGTCCGCGGGGCCGTCGACAGCCTCCACCTCGACCTCGCGCTCGATGCGACCCATGCGCGCCAGCGAATCCGCCACCACATGCGCCTTGAGCGCGCGCTGGTGCGCGGGATCGATGTGGCCGAAGTCGGCACCGCCCGGACGGATGCCGGGATCGCGCGAGACATCCGCCTCGGCCCAGAGGTGCGGTCGACGGTGCGGGCTCGGCTCGAGCACCTCGATCGTGTCGGCGCGCCAGAAGCTCTTCTTGCGGTCGTCGAAGATGCGCGCACGCACCCGCTCGCCGGGGATCGCATCGGCCACGAAGATCACGCGACCATCGAGTCGGGCGACGCCGAAACCTCCGTGTGCGATGTTGGTAGCCTCGATCTCGACCTCACGGCCCTGCATGTCACCCATCCTCAAGAGCATAGAAGGAGTGGCTGTGCGCTTGTACCTGGCCTCCACCTCGCCCGCCCGCCTCGCGACCCTCCGAGCGGTGGGGATCGAGCCCGTGCCCGTGCCGTCGCACGTCGACGAGGATGCCGTCGCGGCAGCCGCGGGCCCCCTTGAGCCCGATGAATTCGTCACCCTGCTGGCCCGCGCCAAAGCGGAGGCTGTCGCCGAACGGCTCGTCGACGGGGGCGACCTCGACGGACTCATCCTCGGAGGCGACTCGGCGTTCGTCGTCGATGGCGTCGTGCACGGCAAGCCGCACCTGCCCGAGGTGGCACGCGAGCGATGGCGTGCGCAGCGCGGGCGCTCCGGCGTGCTGCATTCGGGGCACTGGCTCATCGACGCGCGCGGGGGCCAGGTGGGCGCGGCGATCGGCGGAGCGACCTCCGCGGTCGTGCACTTCGCATCCGACATCGACGACGACGAGATCGACGCCTACATCGCCACCGGCGAGCCGCTCCAGGTCGCGGGTGCCTTCACGATCGACAGCAAGGGCGCCGGATTCATCGACCGCATCGAAGGCGACCCGCACACCGTCGTCGGCCTCTCCGTGCCGTATCTGCGCACCCTCGTGCGCACGCTCGGCGTCGACTGGCACTCGCTCTGGAACCGCTGACCTCCCCGCGGTGAGCATCCGCTCACGGGATGTGAGCGGATGGGCGGGCTGATTGTGCAGCACATCCAACGATTCGGCGTGCCTTTGTGTGCGCCTACCAACGGTCGGGAATATGTGCGCCCCTAGGCTTGAGCACTATGGCTCGCATCACGAAGGTTCTGGTCGCCAACCGCGGAGAGATCGCCGTACGCGTCATCCGGGCCGCGAAGGACGCCGGAATCGGCTCCGTCGCCGTCTACTCCGACCAGGATCGCGGCGCCCGCCATGTGGTCCTCGCTGACGAGGCGTACGCGCTCGAAGGCACCACGAGCGCCGAGACCTACCTCGTGATCGACAAGATCCTCTCGATCGCCCGCCGCTCCGGCGCCGACGCGATCCACCCCGGCTACGGCTTCCTCGCCGAGAACGCCGACTTCGCTCGCGCCGTCATCGACGCCGGCATCACCTGGATCGGCCCCTCCCCCGATGCGATCGAACGCCTCGGCGACAAGGTCTCCGCGCGCCACGTCGCCGAGAAGGTCGGTGCCCCGCTCGCACCCGGAACCCTCAACCCCGTCGCCGACGCCGACGAGGTGCTCGCGTTCGTGGACGAGGTCGGGCTCCCCGTCGCGATCAAGGCCGCCTTCGGCGGCGGCGGACGCGGCCTCAAGGTCGCCCGCACCCGCGAGGAGGTGCCCGAGCTCTTCGAGTCGGCCACGCGCGAAGCCGTCGCGGCTTTCGGCCGAGGCGAGTGCTTCGTCGAGAAGTACCTCGACAAGCCGCGCCACGTCGAGACCCAGTGCCTCGCGGATGCCGCCGGAAACGTCGTCGTCATCTCGACGCGCGACTGCTCACTGCAGCGCCGCCACCAGAAGCTCGTCGAGGAGGCGCCCGCGCCGTTCCTCAGCGACGAGCAGCGCGAGCTCCTCTACTCGTCGTCGAAGGCGATCCTGAAGGAGGTCGGCTACGTCGGCGCGGGAACATGCGAGTTCCTCATCGGCGTCGACGGCACCGTCTCGTTCCTCGAGGTCAACACGCGCCTCCAGGTGGAGCACCCGGTCTCGGAGGAGGTCACCGGCATCGACCTCGTGCGCGAGCAGTTCCGCATCGCCGAGGGCGGCCTCATCGACTACGCCGACCCCGAGACCCGCGGCCACTCGATCGAGTTCCGCATCAACGGCGAAGACCCGGGCCGCAACTTCATGCCGACCCCCGGCCCCGTGCAGTCGCTGCGCATCCCCGGTGGTCCAGGCGTCCGCGTCGACTCGGGTGTGACGACGGGCGACGAGATCTCGGGCGCCTTCGACTCGCTGCTCGCGAAGCTCATCGTCACGGGATCGTCGCGCCAGGACGCGCTCGAGCGCGCCCGCCGCGCCCTCGACGAGTTCGAGGTCGCTGGGCTCCCCACCGTCATCCCGTTCCACCGCGCGATCGTGCGCGACCCCGCGTTCACCGCTGAGAACGGCGAGTTCGGCGTCTACACCCGCTGGATCGAGACCGAGTTCCAGAACGACCTCGAGCCGTGGGGTGGCGTTCTCGCCGAGCCCGCAGCGGCCGAGAAGCGTCACTCCGTCGTCGTCGAGGTCGAGGGCAAGCGCGTCGCCGTCTCGCTGCCCACCACGCTCCTGCCCGGCGCATCCATGGCGGCACCTCAGGCTCCGCGTCGCCGCGGCGGCGGACGCGCGGTCGCGACCGCGACGGGCGACGCCGTGAAGGCGCCCATGCAGGCCACGATCGTCAAGCTCGCCGTCGAGGAGGGCCAGAAGGTCGTCAAGGGCGACCTCGTGGTCGTGCTCGAGGCGATGAAGATGGAGCAGCCCATCGCCGCCCACAAGGACGGCTCGGTCGGCGCGATCGACGCGTCCGTCGGCACCACGGTCTCCGCCGGTCACCGCCTCCTGACCATCACCGACTGACCCGCTGCCCCTGAGGTGTCAGTTTGTGCCGCCTGGGACGTACCGTAGGCGGCACAAACTGACACCTCAGTGCGCGTAGCCACCTCAGGGCGCGCTGGCGCCTCGGAGGCGCGCACGCACCAGAGGCGCGCAGGTCAGGCGTCGGTGCCGGGCAGGATGTGCATCGCGCGCGCGGCGTCGGTGACGGCGCCCGAGAGCGACGGGTAGACCGAGAACGCACGCGCAAGCTGGTCGACCGTGAGGCGGTGCTCCACCGCGAGGGCGATCGGCAGAATGAGGTCAGAGGCCTTCGGCGCAACAACGACACCGCCGATGACGGTTCCGGATCCGGTGCGCGCGAAGATCTTCACGAAACCGTCCTTGATGTTCTCCATCTTGGCCCGGGGGTTCGAGGCGAGCGGCAGCTTGAAGATCTCGCCCTGCGCGAGGCCGTCCTCGATCTGCTTCTGGTTCCATCCGACGGTCGCGACCTCCGGATGCGTGAAGATGTTGCTCGTGACGTTCCGCTGCTCGATCGGCGTGACGGCGTCGCCCATCGCGTGATAGACCGCCGTGCGTCCCTGCATCGAAGCGACCGAGGCGAGCGGCAGCGAATCGGAGCAGTCGCCCACGCCGTAGACCATCGGCATCGAGGTGCGCGCCACGCGGTTGACGCGGATGTGACCCGAATCGGTGAGCTGCACGCCCGCCTCCTCGAGGCCGAGCCCCGCGGTGTTCGGCAGCGAGCCGACGGCGAGCAGACAGTGCGACCCCTCGACCGTGCGGCCGTCGGCGAGCGTGACGACGACGCCGTCGCCCGCGCGTTCCACCGACTGCATGCGCGACTTCGACAGCACCGTCATACCGCCGCGCACGAACACGTTCTCGATGACGCGCGCCGCATCCGCGTCCTCACCGGGGAGAACCTGGTCGCGGCTCGAGACGAGCGTCACCTGCGCGCCGAGGGCACGGTAGGCGGACGCGAACTCGGCTCCCGTGACACCCGATCCGACGACGATGAGATGCTCGGGCACCTCGTCGAGGCCGTAGAGCTGCGTCCATGTGAGGATGCGCTTGCCGTCGGGCTTGGCGCTCGGGAGCACGCGAGGGCTCGAGCCGACCGCGACGACGAGGGTGTCGGCGGTGACCTCGTCGAAGTCGACGCGCTTCTTGCCCTTGCCGGTCGACATGATGAGGCGGTTCGGCCCGTCGAGGCGGCCGTCGCCCGTGACGATGCGCACGCCCGCCTTCACCAGCTGCGATTTCATGTCCTCGGACTGCTGCCGCGCAAGCAGCATGAGCCGGCGGTTCACAGCGCCCAGGTTCACGGTCACCTCGGGACGTACCGCGCGCCCGTTCTCGCCGCGCGTGAAGAACTGCACGCCCAGGTCGGCGGCCTGGCCCACATCCGACGCCGCACCGGCGGTCGCGATGAGCGACTTCGAGGGCACGACATCCGTGAGCACCGCGGAGCCGCCGACGCCGGCGCGCTCCACGAGCGTCACGTCGGCGCCCAGCTGGGCGCCGGTGAGAGCGGCCTCGTATCCACCTGGCCCTCCTCCGAGGACAGCGATTCTCTGGGTGCGCTCGAACTCGTAGGGCATGGCTCAATTGTCGCGCATAGAGTGAGGGGATGCAGACCCAGCATCCTCTCGACGTCGAGGGCGCGGACCCTTTCGCCATCGCGAAGACCGCCGCCGAGCAGATCGCACAGGCGACAGGCGTCGAACGGCACGACATCGCACTGACTCTCGGATCCGGATGGGCGAAAGCCGCGGACCTCATCGGCGAGACCGTCGCGACGATCCCCGCCACCGAGATCATCGGGTTCTCGAAGCCCGCGCTCTCGGGCCACGTGGGCACGCTCCGCAGCGTGAGGCTGCCCAACGGCAAGCACGCGCTCGTGATCGGCGCCCGCACCCACTTCTATGAGGGCCACGGCGTGCGACGCGTCGTGCACTCGGTGCGCACCGCCGCTGCCGCCGGCGCGACCACGATGATCCTCACCAACGGCGCGGGCGGCATCAAGGAGACCTGGAGCCCCGGCACCCCCGTGCTGATCAGCGACCACATCAACCTCACCGCGGCATCGCCGCTCGAAGGTGCGACCTTCATCGACCTCACCGACCTGTACTCGCAGCGTCTGCGCGACCTCGCCCGCACGGTGCAGCCCGACCTCGACGAGGGCGTGTACTGCCAGTTCCGCGGTCCGCACTACGAGACACCCGCCGAGGTGCAGATGGCGAAGACCATCGGCGGTCACATCGTGGGCATGTCGACCGCGCTCGAGGCGATCGCCGCGCGCGAAGCGGGCATGGAGATCCTCGGGTTCTCGCTCATCACGAATCTCGCGGCGGGCATCTCGCCGGAGCCGCTCAGCCACGCCGAGGTGCTGCAGGCCGGCAAGGACGCCGAATCGCGCATCAGCGAGCTCCTCGCCCGTGTGGTGGGAGAGCTCTGATGGCGGCCCTCGAGCCGATCGACGCCGCACGCGCCTGGGCCGCGCAGGATCCGGATGAGGTGACGCGCGCCCAGCTCGAGGCGCTTCTGGCCCGAGCCGACGCCGGCGACCCGGATGCGCACGCTGAGATCGCGTCGCGCTTCGCGGGGCGTCTCACGTTCGGCACGGCAGGCCTCCGCGGCGAGCTCGGCGCCGGCCCCCTGCGCATGAACCGGGTGCTCGTGAGCCAGGCCGCCGCGGGTCTCGCCGCATATCTGCTCGCTCGCGAGGAATCACCGTCGATCGTCATCGGGTACGACGGCCGGCGCAACTCCGACATCTTCGCCCGCGACACCGCGGAGATCATGGCAGGCGCCGGCGTGCGTGCGATCCTGCTCCCCCGCCTGCTGCCGACGCCGGTTCTCGCCTTCGCTGTGCGGCACCTCGACACCACCGCGGGTGTCATGGTCACGGCCAGCCACAACCCCGCCGCCGACAACGGCTACAAGGTCTATCTCGGCGGCCCCGACCACGGCTCGCAGATCGTGGCGCCCGCCGACGCCGAGATCCATGCGGCGATCGCCGCGGCCGCCGAGCGTCCCATCACGGACTACCCGCGCTCGACCGAGATCACCTACGCCGACGAGGCCATCGTCGACGAGTACGTGCGACGCACAGCCGCGCTCATCGTCGAGCCGCAGCCGCTCACCGTCGTCTACACGGCCATGCACGGCGTCGGCTGGAGTGTCGCGAAAGCCGTCTTCGACGCCGCGGGCGTGACGAACGTCATCTCGGTCGCCGAGCAGCAGGATCCGGATCCCGCGTTCCCCACGGTCGACTTCCCGAATCCGGAGGAGCCGGGCGCGATGGATCTCGCGTTCGCAGCGGCCGCCGCGCACGGCGCCGACCTGGTGCTCGCGAACGATCCCGACGCGGATCGTGTCGCGGTGGGTGTTCCGGACGGACGCGGCGGCTGGGCCCGTCTCTCCGGCAACGAGGTGGGCTGGCTTCTCGGCTGGCGCGCGGTGCGTCGCCTGGAAGCGGCGGGCATCAGCGACGGCACGTTCGCGTGCTCCCTCGTGAGCTCGCCGGCGCTCGGCGTCGTCGCGCGAAAGCACGGCTTCGACTTCGCGGAGACGCTCACCGGATTCAAGTGGATCTCGCGCGCCGGCGGACTCGTCTACGGCTACGAGGAGGCCCTCGGCTACCTCGTCGACCCCGAGAAGGTTCGCGACAAGGACGGCATCTCGGCGGCCGCGGAGGTCGTCGCGCTGTTCTCGGAACTCGCGTCCCAGGGGATCTCGTTCGACCAGCACCGCGAGGATTTCGCCGACCGCTTCGGCGCGTTCGCATCCGGTCAGATCTCGATCCGCGTCTCGGATCTCGCCCGCATCCCCGCGCTCATGGAGAAGCTGCGCCGGACTCCGCCGAGCGAGGTCGGAGGCCTGCGCGTCGATCGCATCGACGACTTCGCCGACGGGTTCGGCCCGTTCCCGGCAAGCGAGATCCTGCGATTCTGGTTCACCGACGGCAGCCGCGTGATCGTGCGCCCGTCGGGAACCGAGCCGAAGCTCAAGTGCTACCTCGACACCTTCAGTGACGAGGGCACGGCGGCCGAGCGCCACGAGAAGGCGGAAGCCGCTCTCGCGGCTCTCGACGAGGGAATGCGCGCCCTGCTGGTGTAGCGAAGGTCATCTCCGACCTTCGCGCGGGGTGCGCCGGGCGGCGTCGTGACTGGCGAGGTCAGCCCTCGGCGCGCACGCCGAGGATCTCGCGCACCGTGTCGGCGTCCGTGGCGGCCGCGAGGCGCTCGACGGCGTCGGTGTCGTTGAAGATGTTCGCGCTCTCGGCGACGAGGCGCAGATGACTCGCACTCGATGCGCCCGCGAGGGCGACGATGACACGCACCGGGTCGTTGTAGGGGTGACCGAAATCGACCGGCTCGGCGAGCGTCACGATCGCGACGCCGTCGCGCTTGACGGTCACTCCGGGTCGTGCGTGCGCGAGGGCGAGGCCCGGCGCGACGACGACGTACGGGCCGCGGTCCTCGATCATCCGCACCATGTCGGACGTGTAACCGGCCTCGGTGGCTCCGGATGCGGTGAGCGCGTCACCGGCGATCTCGACGGCGGAGCGCCAATCGCCGGCGGCCGCCGCGAGGACGATGCCGGTGTCGGGCAGCGCGGGGAGGTCGTTCGGTCTGTCCATCAGGCGGCGCCGAATCCGTCCTCGATGAGCTCGATGAGCTCGGCGCGCTCCTCGAGCGGGAGGAACGCCGCCTCGGCCGCGTTGAGCTGGAAGGTCAGCAGGTCGTCGAGGTCGTAGCCGAACGCGTCGACGAGCAGCCCGAGCTCGCGGGTGAGCGTGGTGGAGCTCATGAGGCGGTTGTCGGTGTTGACGGTGACGCGGAAGCCCAGCTGGTAGAGCAGGTCGAAGGGGTGCGCGGTCATGTCGTCGCCCCACGCGGCGATGGCGCCGGTCTGGAGGTTCGAGCTGGGGCTCGTCTCGAGGGCGATGCCGCGGTCCTTCACCCACTGGGAGAGGTAGCCGAGGCTCACGTAGCTCGCCTCGTCGTCCTGCGACTCGATCGTGATGTCCTCGGCGATGCGCACACCGTGGCCGAGGCGCAGCGCGTGGCCGTCGACGAGGGCGCTGCGGATCGACTCGGGGCCGTCGGCTTCGCCGGCGTGGATCGTGGCGGGGAAGCATTCGCGCGCGAGCAGATCGAAGGCGTCGGCGAAGCGGCTCGCGGGGAAGCCCGCCTCGGGGCCCGCGATGTCGAAGCCGACGACTCCGCGGTCGCGGTGACGCAGCGCGAGCTGCGCGATCTCGAGACCGCGGTCGAGGTGTCGCATGGCGCTCACGAGCTGGCCGACGCGGATGCCGTGGCCTGTCGCGGCGGCGTTCTCGACGCCCTCCTCGAGGCCCTGCTGCACTGCCTCGACGACGTCATCGAGCGAGAGTCCGCGCGTGAGGTGCTGCTCGGGTGCCCAGCGCACCTCGCCCCAGACGACGCCGTCAGCGGCAAGATCCTCGACGAATTCGCGCGCGACGCGCACGAGGCCCTCGCGGGTCTGCATGACCGACAGCGTCACGTCGAACGTCTTCAGGTACTCGACGAGGGATCCGGAGTCCGACTTCTCCGCGAACCACGCGGCGAGTTCGCCCGCGTCGGTCGCCGGAAGCTCGATGCCGAGGGGTTCGGCGAGCTCGATGATCGTCTGCGGACGCAGTCCCCCGTCGAGGTGGTCGTGGAGCGACACCTTGGGAAGGGTACGAAGGTCGAACGTGTCGACATAGTGGTCTTCGTGTGCAGCGTCGCTCATAGGCTCCAGCGTAGTCGGCGCATCCGGTTCGAAACCGTGTCGAAGCTGAACGCGGGGCACCCCCGCCCCACCTCCCCCCTCCTCGAGGTGTCAGTTTGTGCCGCCTGCCGGACGGCCCAGGCGGCACAAACTGACACCTCGGTGTGGGCGAGGGCGGGGGCGGGGCGGCCCCCCCATCTCGGCGGCCGCGCCGCTGTCAACGGATGAGCGGAGGCCGCGACGCCCGCGTGCACCCGCCGGGAAGCATGCGGGCATGCCCGCTCCGCGTCCGCTGCCTCCCTCGACCCCACCCGCGTTCGCCGTTCGCGACGCCCCGACCCTCGGCATCCCGCGCCCCCGGCTTCGCCGCAGCGATCTCGTCACCCCGTTCCGGGGAGCTCGGACGACCACACCGCCACGAGAGGTGGTCGAACTGTGTCTCGCCGCGCTTCCCGTGCTCCGAGCGGACGCGTTCATCTGCGGGCCGACCGCTGCGCGCCTCTGGGAGATCCCACTCCCCCGACGGCTTCAGCGGCAGTCGCAGCTCCACGTCGGGCACCCCCATCGCGTGCGCCCCTCGCGCCTCGCCGGGGTCGTCGGCCATCATTTCGTCATCACGCCTGCCGAGCTCACCTCGCTCAGCAGGATCCCCGTCACGACTCCGGCACGCACCTGGTGCGACCTCGCGGGCACGCTCTCTCTCGAGGAGCTCGTCGCAGCGGGCGACCGACTCATCTGGTCGCGCGCGCCGCTCGCCACCTTGGGCGAGATCGCGGCTCTCGCGGATGTGCACCCGGGACGCCGAGGGCGCGCAGATCGACGAGCCGCACTGGCGATGCTGTCGCCTGACGCCGACTCCCCAGCCGAGTCCACGCTGCGCATCCGCTTCCGTGCCGCCGGCCTTCCCCGCGTCACCCCGAACCTCGAGGTTCAGCGCCCGGACGGCGGCCGCGCGAGGATCGATCTCGCCTTCGAGGACCAGCGCGTGGGCGTCGAATACGAAGGGGACCACCATCGCGTCGAGCGCGGCCAGTGGGGGCACGACCTCCGCCGCATGTCCGCACTCGAAGACGCTGGCTGGTCGATGATCCGGGCGACGGGTGACGACCTGATCAGCTCTGCGGAGCTCATCGAGCGGGTCGCGGGGCGCCTCCGTGGCCGCGGCTGGCACCCCACCCGCCCGTGAGGTGTCAGTTTGTGCCGCGTGCCGGACGGCACAGGCGGCACAAACTGACACCTCAGTGCGGAGGGGCGGGGAGCGGGGCGGGGGCGGGGAGCGGGGCGGAGGCGGGGCGTCAGGAGATGCGCGCCGCGATCAGCGGCCGCTCCTCGACGGTCGCGCCAGGGGCGGCGACGCGGTAGGCGCCCTCGAGGGCGTCGAGGGCACGCGGGAAGCGAGCTGCGTCGTCGGCGTGCAGCGTGAAGAGCGGCTGGCCGCTGCGGATCTCGTCGCCCGGCTTCGCGTGCAGGTCGATACCCGCCGCATGCACGACCGGATCCTCCTTGCGTGCGCGGCCCGCGCCGAGGCGCCAGGCCGAGATGCCGAAAGCGAGGGCGTCCTGCTCGGCGAGCACGCCGTCGGAATCCGCGAACACGGTGTGCGATTCGCGCGGCTGCGGCAGCGCCGCATCCGGGTCGCCGCCCTGAGCCTCGATCATCGCGCGCCAGGTGTCCATCGCACGGCCGTCGGCGAGTGCCTCCGCCGGGTCGGCATCCGGAAGCCCTGCGAGCTCGAGCATCTCGCGTGCGAGCGCGACGGTGAGCTCCACGACATCCGCGGGCCCGCCTCCGGCGAGCACCTCGACGGATTCGCGCACCTCGTTGGCGTTGCCGATCGCGAGTCCGAGCGGCACGTTCATGTCGGTGAGGAGAGCGCGCGTCGCGACGCCCGCGTCCTGGCCGAGTCGCACCATCGTCTCGGCGAGTTCGCGCGCCTTCGCGGGGTCGCGCATGAACGCACCCGAGCCGAACTTCACGTCCAGCACGAGCGACGCCGTGCCCTCCGCGATCTTCTTCGACATGATCGACGACGCGATGAGCGGGATCGCCTCGACGGTGCCGGTGGCGTCGCGGAGCGCGTAGAGCTTGCGGTCGGCAGGGGCGAGATCGGCGGATGCGGCGCACACGACCGCGCCGACGGAGCCGAGCTGGGCGAAGAACTCCTCGTTCGACAGCTGCGCCCGCCATCCGGGGATCGATTCGAGCTTGTCGAGCGTGCCACCCGTGTGCCCGAGCCCGCGGCCCGAGAGCTGCGGCACCGCGACCCCGAAGGAGGCGACGAGCGGCGCGAGCGGGAGGGTGATCTTGTCGCCCACTCCCCCGGTCGAGTGCTTGTCGGTGGTGACCTTGCCGAGCGTGGAGAAGTCGAGACGCTCGCCACTGGCGACCATCGCGAGCGTCAGATCGCGGATCTCGTCGGAATCCATCCCGTTGAGGAGGATCGCCATCGCGAGCGCCGACATCTGCTCGTCGGCGACATACCCGCGGGTGTAGGCGTCGACGAGCCAGTCGATCTGGGCCGTTCCCAGCCGCCCTCCGTCGCGCTTGGCGCGGATCAGGTCGACGGCGTCGAACGGCTCGATGCTCATGATGCGTACTCCTCCAGCTGGCGCGGCCCGAACGCATCCGGCAGCACCTCGTCGATGGTCTTCACTCCCGACACCGTCTCGAGCAGCATGCCCTCGGCCGAGTGCTCGTAGAGGAGCTGACGGCAGCGGCCGCACGGCATGAGCACGCCGCTGTTGCCGTCGACGCACGAGAAGGCGACGAGCTTGCCACCGCCGCCCATGATGAGGTCGGAGACGAGCGAGCATTCCGCGCACAGGCCGATGCCGTAGGACGCGTTCTCGATGTTCGCTCCCGTGACGATGCGGCCGTCGTCGACGAGCGCGGCGGCCCCCACGGGGAACTTGGAGTAGGGCGAGTACGACTTGCGCATCGCCTCGATCGCGGCGGAGCGGAGCGTCTGCCAGTCGATGTCGGTCATCGTCACTCCTTGAGGTACGGCTTGCCTGCCGCCTTGGGGCCGACGATGCGCCCCGCGACGACGGCGACGGCGAGGATCGTCACGATGTACGGCGTCATCGCGATGAGGTCGCTCGGGATCGCGGATCCGGCCTGGCCCGCCCAGATGCGGAAGTTCGACGCGAAGCCGAACAGCAGTGCGGCGAGCGCTGCGTAGAACGGGTGCCAGCGACCGAGGATGACGGCGGCGAGGGCGATGAATCCCTGTCCGGCGCTCATCTCGCGCACGAACGCGCCCACGGATCCGATGGTGAGGGCCGCACCGCCGAGGCCGGCGATGAGGCCGGCGATCGTCACCGACCAGAAGCGCCAGCGGTTGACGTTGATGCCCACGGTGTCAGCGGCGAGCGGGTGCTCGCCGAGGGCGCGCAGACGCAGACCCCACTTCGTCTTGAAGAGCACGAACCACACCGCGGGAACCAGGATGAACATCAGGTAGGTCGTGATGCGCTGGTCGAAGAGCACCGGTCCGAGGATCGGGATGTCGGCGAGCAGCGGGATCCGGATGCGCGGGAGCGTTCCCGGGTTGTTGAGTGCACCCGAGTTCGGCGACAGCACTGCCGAGTAGAAGAAGTTGGTGATCGCCGTGACGAGACCGATGAGCACGACACCGACGATGACCTGGTCGACGAGGTACTTGATCGAGAATGCGGCGAGCACCATCGACACGAGCGCGCCGGAGACCATCGCGGCGATGAGCGCCAGAAGGTAGTTGCCGGTCGTCGACGCGACGACCGCGGCGGTGAACGCGCCGCCCAGCAGCTGCGCCTCGATGGCGATGTTGACGACGCCCGCGCGTTCGCCGATGACGCCCGCGAGGGCACCGAAGACGATCGCGGTGGAGAGGCCGATCGCACCGGTGAGCAGGAAGACCACCGGCACGCTGCCGCCCGCGCCCACCCACGCCACGAGGGCGAGGAGGAACGCGAGCCCGACGACGAGCGAGAACCAGACGGTGACCTTGCGGCGGTTCCAGGCGAACCACAGTGCGAGCCCGGCGGCCGCGAGCGCGATCACGCCGCCCACGAGTCCGACGAGGCGCGGCGACCAGGTCGAGGGTTCGAGCTGGATGGCCTCTCGGTTGCCCGACCACACGAAGCGCACGAGCTCGTCGCTGCCGAAGAGGCCGAAGACGACGAACGTGAGGCCGGCGAGGACGGCGAGGATGACGGGCACGCGCCAGGAGCGCGGCGGCAGAGCGGCCGTGTGGCCGGTCGACGGCTGGTCGGTCGGGGCGACGACGGACATCACTCGCCTCCCTTCTGCTCGAGAGCGGGCTTCCTGTCGGTGCCGATCACGGTGATCTCACGCGGTTGGGGAAGGAATCGGAAGATCGCGCGCACCAGCGGCGGTGCGGCGATGAAGAGCACGATGAGTCCCTGGACGACGCCGAGGATGTCGGGGGACACGTCGGCGACCTGCATGGACGGGCCAGCGGCCTTGAGCGCTCCGAACAGCAGACCCGCGAAGAGCACGCCGATGGCACGGGAGCCGCCCAGCAGCGCCACGGTGATCGCCTCGAAGCCGATGCCCGCATCGATTCCGGGGGCGAAGTTGCCGTCGCGGCCGAGCGACTGGTTGATGCCCGCGAGCCCGACGAACACACCCGAGAGCGTCATGGCGATGATCGTCATCCGCGAGGTGTTGATGCCTGCGGCGCGCGCGGCGTCGGGGTTGAGGCCGACCATCCGCAGACGGAAGCCGAGCGGCGAGCGCTCCATGAGCCACCAGAACACGCCGACTGCGATGATGCACAGCACGAACGACCAGCGCAGCTCGTAGGCCTCGCCGAAGAGCCGCGGGAACACGGCAGACGGAAGCGGGGGGCGCGTCGATGGGTTGCTGCCCGAGTCCATGTCGTGCAGCACAGGCGTGCGCATGAGGTAGGTGGTGAGCGAGATCGCGATGTAGTTCATCATGATCGTCACGATGACCTCGTGGGCGCCCGTCTTGGCTTTGAGGAAGCCCGCGATCGCGGCCCACAGGCCCGCTCCGACGAAGCCGAAGATGATCGCGACGATGAGGTGCAGACCGTACGGCAGGTCGAGAGTGAACGCTGCCCACGCTGACCAGACGGCACCCATCAGAAGCTGACCCTGTCCACCGATGTTGAACAGGCCGGAGCGGAACGTGAGGGCGATGCCGAGCCCGGCCGCGATGAGCGGCCCGGAGAACCTCAGCGTCTCCATGAGCGGTTTGATTCCCGCCTCGAACGACGAGGCGCGGGTGTTGAAGATCGCGCCGCGGAACATCGCGTCGTACGCCCGCTGCAGCGCCTCGCCCGCCGCAGCGAAGAAGTCGGAGGGGCGCGAGAAGAAGTAGCCGAGGGTGTCGGGCACATCCTCGTTCGTGAAGACGATGAGGAGCGACGCGATCGCGAACGCGAGCACGATCGCCAGGAGCGTGCGCAGGACGGAGCCGGCCGCGATGTCGTGCATCACGTGACGCCAGTTGATGCGGCGCTGATCCATCTCGGGCTCGGCGCCCGGGGTGATCGTCGTCATTCGTGGACTCCTGCCATGAGGCGACCGAGCTGTTCGCGCGGGGTATCTGCCGGGACGATGTCGATGATGGAGCCGCGATACATGACCGCGATCCGGTCGGCGAGCGCGACGACCTCGTCGAGCTCGGTCGAGATGACGAGCACGGGCACGCCGGAGTCGCGCACCTCGACGACGCGCTCGTGGATGAACTCGATCGAGCCGACATCGACGCCGCGGGTGGGCTGCGAGGCCACGAAGAGCTTGAGGTCGCGTCCGAGTTCGCGCGCGAGGACGACCTTCTGCTGGTTGCCGCCGGAGAGACGCCCCACCAGGGTCTCGCGTCCGGGGGTGCGGATGTCGAACTCCTCGATCGCGGCGTCGGCGAAGCGGTCGCGGTGGTCGAAGTCGATGCCGACACCCTTCGCGAAGGGGGGGCCGTAGCTGCGGTCGAGCATGAGGTTCTCGGCCACGGAGAACTCCGCGACGAGGCCGTCGACCTTGCGGTCCTCGGGCACGAAGCCGACTCCCGCTTCGAGCACGTCGCGCACGCTGAGACCGATGAGCTCGCGCCCGCTGAGCCGGATGGAGCCGCGCAGCTTCTCGCGCAGACCCACGATCGCCTCGGCGAGTTCGGTCTGGCCGTTGCCCTGGACGCCGGCGATCGCGAGCACCTCACCAGCACGAATGCTGAAGGTCACGTCGTCGAGCAGGAGCGTGCCTCCCGGACCGAAGAGCGTGAGCCCTTCGACGACGAACGCCTCCTCGCCGAGCTTCGGCGGGTTCTTGTCGACGGTGAGCTCGACGGCGCGGCCGACCATGAGCGAGGCGAGCTCGTCGGTGGAGGCGGTGGGCTCGGCCGATCCGACGACCTTGCCGAGTCGGATGACGGTGATGGTGTCGGCGACGGCCTTCACCTCGCGGAGCTTGTGGGTGATGAACACGATCGACGTACCCGCATCGGCGAGGTTGCGCATCGTGACCATGAGCTCGTCGGTCTCCTGCGGCGTGAGCACGGCGGTGGGCTCGTCGAGCACGAGCACCTTCGCCTCGCGGGAGAGCGCCTTGACGATCTCGACACGCTGCTGAGCGCCGACAGGGAGGTCCTCGACGAGCGCGTCCGGGTCGATGTCGAATCCGAAGCGGTCGGAGATCTCGCGCACCCGTCGGCGAGCCTCACGCAGATCGATCACTCCGCCCTTGGTCGGCTCGTGGCCGAGCATGACGTTCTCGGCGACGGTGAAGACGGGGATGAGCATGAAGTGCTGGTGCACCATGCCGATGCCAGCGGCCATGGCCTCACCGGGGCCGGAGAAGTGCCGGACTTCGTCGTCCAGCAGAATCTCGCCCGCATCGGGCTGATAGAGCCCGAAGAGCACGTTCATGAGGGTCGATTTGCCGGCGCCGTTCTCGCCCAGAAGGGCGTGGATCTGACCGGGTTCGACTACGAGGTCGATGGCGTTGTTGGCGACCAGGGATCCGAAGCGCTTCGTGATCCCGCGCAGCTCGAGTTTCATGGTGTGTCCATCCTGCCGGAAGGCTGGCGTAGACGACAGCGCCGGGGCGGCTGATAGCCGCCCCGGCGCTGCCGTCTGGCGTGAGGTGTTACGCGGTGGGCGTCACGAGCGGGTCGATCGACCCGTCGATGAGGCCGGCCTTCAGCTCGTCGAGCTTCGCCTTGAGGTCGGCAGGGACCTTCGAGTCGAAGTCGCCGAAGGCGGAGAGCGCGGTGCCCTCGTTCTCGAGCGTTCCCGTGTACTGGTCGACGCTGAACTCGCCGCCCTCCACGAGCTCGGCGATGACGTCGTAGACCGCGGCGGTCATGCGCTTCTCGACCGAGGTGAGGGTGAGGTCCGCGAGCTCAGGCTGCGTGGTCGCGATGTCCTTGTCGACACCGAGGATGACCGCGTTGGGGTTGCCGCCCTCGCGGATCGCCTCGGCGGTCGCGGTGAAGAGCCCACCGGCGACGGGGAAGATCACGTCGGCGCCGGCGGCGAGCTGGCCCTCGGAGATCGACTTGGCGACACCCGTGTTGGCGAAGTCGCCCACGAAGTCACCCTGGTCGGGGGTCGCGGGGTCCCAGCCGACGACGGTGACCGGCGTGCCGGTCTCGACCTCGTACGCCTTCGCGCCGTTGTAGAAGCCGGT
Source organism: Salinibacterium sp. ZJ70 (assembly GCF_011751865.2). GTDB lineage: Bacteria > Actinomycetota > Actinomycetes > Actinomycetales > Microbacteriaceae > Homoserinibacter. The sequence goes on from NZ_CP061770.1 coordinate 2,328,048, forward strand.
CATGAAGTCGGTGACGGCGGGGATGTTGAGTCCGCCGTAGGTGCCGACGACCTTGGAGGTCGAGTAGGCGGCCGACAGGTAGCCGGCGAGGTAGCTGGACTCAGCCATCGAGTAGCCGATGGGCTTGAGGTTCGACTGGCCCTGGTTCCAGCCGTCGATCCAGACGATGTTCGCGTCGGGGTTGGCGTCCGCGAAGTTGAAGATGACGTCGTTGATCGAGAAGTTGAAGCCGACCGCGAACGTGACGTCGCAGCCTTCGCTGACCATGGCGCTGAGGTTGCCCTCGAAGTCCTCGGGGCTGTGCGACTCTGCGTCGGCGATGCTCACGCCGAGCTCGTCCTTGGCCTTGACGAGGCCCTCGTATGCGGCCTCGTTGAACGACTTGTCGTTCCAGCTGCCCTCATCCGAGACGGCGCAGGCGAGGAAGTCCTTGGCGTCGTCTCCGGCGGACCCGCCCTCTTCGGGGGCGGCGGAGCAGGCGGAGAGCAGCAGGCCGGCGACGCCGACGAGTGCGACGCCTCCGAGGACCCGCTTGCGGGTGATCGTGTTCACAGATGTCCTCCCATGACATGGTGGCCCGGGGTGCCGGGTGACATCACGTTACGTCGGATGACCAGCGTTCGGATGACGTCTCCCCGGATTGCGGCCGAATGGTTACCAAGTGGCGATCATGCGGAAACGTTCGCGAAATGATCAGGCGACCGCGAGCCCTCGGATCGGAGCGCTCGGGCGCACATCGGAGCTCACGAGCGCCGAGATGTAGCGGTAGAAGCCATCGGCATCCACGCGCTCGATGACGCGCGCATTCGCCTCGAGGCCATGCACGCCCCACGACATCGCCGAGTATCCGCGGGTGAGGTCCGAGCCGGTCTCGACGTCCACGTGATACTCCGCGGCGTCGATCACGAGCTCGGGGTGCAGCAGCACGGCGGCCGTGAGCGAGTCGGGGTGCGTGGATCCGGGGATGCCGACCGACTCGTCGAACGCGAGGGTCGTCTCGACGATGTGGGTGAAGAAGGTCGCGAGCGGCGTGCCGATGCGGCCGATCTCGGCGAGCTGGTCGCGGCTGAACACCGCGTCACGCAGGGTGAGGCGATCCCACGGCACGACCGTGATGTCGAAGCCCGCGGCGAAGACCGCCTTGGCGGCCTCCGGGTCGACGTAGAAGTTGTACTCGGCCGCCGCGGTGATGTTGCCGCGACCGTTGTTCGAACCGCCCATGATCCAGAGCGACCCGACGTTCGCTGCGAAGTCGGGATCCTTCACGAGCGCCGTCGCGATGTTGGTGAGCGGTCCGATCGCGACGATGCGCAGCTCGCCCGGGTTCTCGGCTGCGAGGCGGATGAGCGCGTCGACGGCGTGCTCATCGGATGTCGGCAGCGTGTCGGCGTCGTCGAGCGAGAGGCCGCCGGATCCGTCGCCGTGCACGTTCTCGGCCGACACCCATTCGCGCACGAGCGGCCGCTGGCATCCGAGGTGGATGGGCACCTCACCCAGGCGACCGGCCGCGGCGAGCGTGAGGTGGGCGTTGCGCACCTGCTGGGCGAAGCCCACGTTGCCGGCGACCATCGTGATCGCGCGCAGGTCGGCCGCCGGGTCGAGGAGGCCGATGAGCAGCGCGACGCAGTCATCCTGCGCAGTGTCGGTGTCGATCACCAGGGGAATGCGGGACATCTCTACAGAACCTCGTCTCGTCCGGACAGCTTGAGGGCGTCGACGACGCTCTTCACCCGTTGGGCGTTCTCGGTCGTGGTCACGAGCAGCGCATCGGGGGTGTCGACTACGACGATATCCCGGACTCCGATGAGCGAGATGATGCGGTCGCTGTGGCTCACGACGATGCCGCTCGACGCATCGGCGAGCACGCGCGCGTTCTCGCCGAGGATCGAGAGGTCGCTCGAGCGCCCGCCCGACTTGAGCTTGGCGACGGATGCGAAGTCGCCCACGTCGTCCCATCCGAAGTGCCCGGGCACGACGGCGAGCGTGCCCGCCGCCGCAGCTGGCTCGGCGACGGCGTAGTCGATCGCGATCTTGCGCAGCTGCGGCCACAGGCGGTCGACGGCGGGCCCGCGGGTGGCGGGCGAATCCCAGGCGGCCGCGAGCTCGTCGAGCTGAGCGCGCAGCACCGGATCGAAACGTTCGATCTCGGCGAGCAGGCGGTCGGCGCGCGCGATGAACATGCCGCCGTTCCACAGGTAGCCGCCGTCGGCGAGGTAGCTCTGAGCGGTGGCGAGGTCCGGCTTCTCCACGAAGCTCTCGACCGAGAGCGCGTCGGGAGCGTCGGCGACCTCGAGGGCCGCGCCGCAGCGGATGTAGCCGAATCCGATGGCGGGCTCGGTGGGGTGGATCCCGATCGTCGCGATCGCGCCGGTGTCGGCGACGGCGATCGCCTGCTCGACGCTCTCGCGGAACGCCGGCTCATCGGTGATGACGTGGTCGGCGGCGAAGGAGCCGATGATCACGTCGGGCTCGCGGCGCAGCAGGATCGCAGCCGCGAGGCCGATCGCGACGGTCGAGTCGCGCGGGGCCGCTTCGAGCACGATGTTGGCGTCGGTGAGCTCGGGGATCTGCGCCTCGACCGCCGCGCGGTGGGCGCGCCCCGTGACGACCATGATGCGCTCGGAGCCTGCGAGGGGGGCGAGCCGCTCCCACGTGCCGCGCAGGAGGGTGCGCCCGCTGCCGGTGAGGTCGTGGAGGAACTTGGGGGCGTCTGCTCGCGAGAGAGGCCAGAGGCGAGAACCCACCCCTCCTGCGGGGATGATGCCGTAGAAGCGGTCGACGGGGCTTGTCATGCGCTCAGCTTAGGGAGGCGCGCCTGTGCGGATCTCTGGGACATGTCATGCGAGTATCTCGATATCGAGACAAAGTGAGGGTCCCCTGACCTGCGGGGCCCCATGCACGGGCATACACTGGAACCCGTTCCAAGGACGAGCGAGACGCGAGGGAGAAGCGCCGTGACGACCCAGGCCGCACCAACCGAGGCCCCGGAGGTCTCGGTACCCGCACCGAAGAAGCGGCGAGTCCCCGGAGGGACGCTCTACCGCGGCCGTGAAGGCATGTGGTCGTGGGTGCTCCACCGCATCACCGGCACCGCGATCTTCTTCTTCCTCCTCGTGCACGTGCTCGACACCGCGCTCATCCGCGTGAGCCCCGAGGCCTACGACGCCGTCATCGGCGCGTACAAGACGCCCATCATGGGCATCGGCGAGATCGGCCTCGTCGCCGCCATCGGCCTGCACGCCCTCAACGGCCTGCGGATCATCTGCATCGACCTGTTCTCGTGGGGCCCCCGCGCGCAGAAGGCGATGTTCTGGATCGCCATCGCGCTCTGGGTGATCCTCCTCGTCGGCTTCGTCCCCCGTCACCTCATGAACGTCTTCGGAGGCCTGTGATGAGCACCTCGACCATCGAAGCGCCTCGCACCCACCAGCGCGGCCGCCGCAAGGGCATGAACATCGAAGCCGCCGGCTGGGTCTACATGCGCGTCTCGGGTGTGCTGCTCGTCGGCCTCATCTTCGGCCACCTGTTCTGGAACCTGATGCTGCAGGAAGGCGGCGTGCACGCGATCGACTTCGCGTTCGTCGCCGGCAAGCTCGCGCACCCGTTCTGGATCGTCTACGACATGCTCCTGCTGTGGCTCGCCATGATCCACGGCGCCAACGGCATGCGCACCCTCATCAACGACTACGCGACCGGACGCACCCGCAAGGTCCTCCTCGGCTCGCTGCTCGTCGTGACGATCGTCATCCTCGTCCTCGGCTCGCTCGTGCTCACCACGTTCGACCCGTGCATCGGCGGAGACACCGCATCTGAGACCATCCGCGAGATCTGCGCGGCGAAGGGATAACGGCACTGTGAGCGACTACCTGCAGTTCGAAGACGGAGACGTCATCGACGGGGTCACCTACCACCGCCACGATGTGATCATCGTCGGCGCCGGCGGCGCGGGAATGCGCGCGGCCATCGAAGCAGCGCCCCGCGCCAACACCGCGGTGATCACCAAGCTCTACCCCACGCGCTCCCACACGGGCGCGGCGCAGGGCGGCATGGCCGCAGCGCTCGCGAACGTCGAAGAGGACTCGTGGGAGTGGCACACCTTCGACACCGTCAAGGGCGGCGACTACCTCGTCGACCAGGACGCGGCTGAGATCCTCGCGAAGGAGGCCATCGACGCGGTCCTCGACCTCGAGAACATGGGCCTCCCCTTCAACCGCACGCCCGACGGCAAGATCGACCAGCGTCGCTTCGGCGGTCACACGCGCGACCACGGCAAGGCGCCCGTTCGCCGCGCCTGCTACGCCGCCGACCGCACCGGCCACATGATCCTTCAGACGCTGTTCCAGAACTGCGTCAAGCTCGGCGTCAACTTCTTCAACGAGTTCTACGCTCTCGACCTCGTCATGACCGAGGTCGACGGCGTCGAGCAGCCCTCGGGCGTCGTCGCGTACGAGCTCGCAACCGGCAAGATCCACGTCTTCCAGGGCAAGTCGATCGTCTTCGCGACGGGCGGCTTCGGCAAGATCTTCAAGACGACCTCCAACGCGCACACCCTCACGGGCGACGGCGTCGGCATCATCTGGCGCAAGGGCCTCCCGCTCGAGGACATGGAGTTCTTCCAGTTCCACCCGACGGGCCTCGCCGGCCTCGGCATCCTCCTCACCGAGGGCGCCCGCGGTGAAGGCGCCATCCTGCGCAACGCCTCCGGTGAGCGCTTCATGGAGCGCTATGCCCCCACCATCAAGGACCTCGCGCCGCGCGACATCGTCTCGCGCTGCATGGTTCAGGAGGTCGCAGAAGGCCGCGGCGCCGGCCCCCACAAGGACTACGTGCTGCTCGACTGCACGCACCTGGGTGCCGAGGTGCTCGAGACGAAGCTCCCCGACATCACCGAGTTCGCCCGCACCTACCTGGGCGTCGACCCGGTGTACGAGCCCGTGCCCGTGATGCCGACCGCCCACTACGCGATGGGCGGCATCCCGACCAACATCAAGGCCGAGGTGCTGCGCGACAACGACACCGTCGTGCCCGGCCTCTACGCCGCCGGCGAGTGCGCGTGCGTCTCGGTGCACGGCTCGAACCGCCTCGGCACCAACTCGCTCCTCGACATCAACGTCTTCGGCAAGCGCGCCGGCAACTACGCCGTCGACTACGCCGAGACCGTCGACTTCACGCCGCTGCCGAAGGATGCCGCGGACTTCGTGAAGCGCATGGTCGAGGGCGTGCGCAACGCGGGCGGCACCGAGCGCATCGCGACGCTCCGCAAGGAGCTGCAGGACGAGATGGACCGCAACGCGCAGGTGTTCCGCACCGACGAGTCGCTCGAGAAGGTCACCAAGACCATCCACAGCCTCCGCGAGCGCTACAAGAACATCTCGGTCCAGGACAAGGGTCAGCGTTACAACACCGACCTGCTCGAGGCCATCGAGCTCGGCTTCCTGCTCGACCTCGCCGAGGTCGTCGTGCTCTCCGCGAAGAACCGCAAGGAGAGCCGCGGCGGTCACATGCGCGACGACTACCCGAACCGCGACGACGAGACGTACATGAAGCACACCATGGCGTACCTCACGGGAGACCCCGAGACGCCCGCCGAAGAGCACATCACGCTCGACTGGAAGCCCGTCGTCATCACCAACTACCAGCCGATGGAGAGGAAGTACTGATGGCCGCCGTTCTCGAGGCGCTCGAGCAGACGCCTGCCGCGGGCACGGGTGGGGAAGCCCCCATCCAGTCGTTCACGGTCACCCTCATCATCCGCCGCTTCGACCCGGAGAAGGACGCCGAGCCGTACTGGCAGGACTTCGACGTCGAGCTGTACCCGACCGACCGCATCCTCGACGCGCTGCACAAGATCAAGTGGGAGGTCGACGGCTCGCTGACCTTCCGCCGCTCGTGCGCGCACGGCATCTGCGGTTCGGACGCGATGCGCATCAACGGCCGCAACCGTCTGGCCTGCAAGACGCTCATCAAGGATCTCGACATCACGAAGCCCATCTACGTGGAGGCCATCAAGGGTCTGCCGCTGGAGAAGGACCTCATCGTCGATATGGAGCCGTTCTTCGCCTCCTACCGCGAGATCCAGCCCTTCCTCATCGCGGGCGGCAGCAAGCCCGAGAAGGAGCGCATCCAGTCGGTCGCCCAGCGCGAGCGCTTCGACGACACCACCAAGTGCATCCTGTGCGCCGCGTGCACGTCGAGCTGCCCCGTGTTCTGGACCGACGGGCAGTACTTCGGCCCGGCCGCGATCGTCAACGCGCACCGCTTCATCTTCGACTCGCGCGACGATGCCGCCCAGGTGCGTCTCGACATCCTCAACGACAAGGAGGGCGTGTGGCGCTGCCGCACGACCTTCAACTGCACCGAGGCCTGCCCGCGCGGCATCGAGGTCACGAAGGCCATCGCCGAGGTGAAGGCTGCCGTTCTGCGCGGCAAGCCCGACCTCCCGAAGGCCTGAGCACAAGCTCACGACGAAGCCCCCGGCTGTTGGCCGGGGGCTTCGTGCATCCGCGGATGGTTCAGGCGGATGCCCCGACCGTCTCACGTCGGCCGAACGCGCCGCGGTAGCGGGCCGCCGGATGGCGGTCGTTGAGCCGATCGGCTCCGAACAGCTTCCGGCGGAGCGTGCCCTCCGTGTACTCGCGCTTCGCGAGTCCGCGCTCCTGCAGCGTGGGCAGCAGGTGCTCGACGAACTCGACGTAGCTGCCGGGCAGCGTCCAGTTGATGACGTTGATGCCGTCGACACCGGCCTGCTGCCATTCGGCGAGCGCATCCGCGATCTGGTCGGGTGTGCCGACCACGCGCCGAAGCCGGTTGCCGACGAGGCGCCCGAGGTCGCCGACGGTGGGCTCGCGATCCGGGTTCGCGGCGCGCAGCCACTCGATGCCGCTCTGGCCGCCGTTGGTCTCGATATCGCGGAGGAGGGTCGCGGGCGGGTACGGGGTGCCGTTCTCCTGGGAGACGCCGAGGTTGGAGTGGGTGAGGAACCCGTCGACGCTGGTCCACTCGTCGAGCTCGCGCTCCTTGCGCCGCGCTTCCTCCTCGGTGCTGCCGATGATGAAGCTGAGCCCTTGGAAGAACTTGATGTCGCCGGGCTCGCGCCCGAAGCTCTGCGCGAGGCGGCGGGTCTCGCCGATGAGCTCGCGCGCGGCGGCCGGATGCGGCGGCGCGATGAACTGGGCCTCGGCGTTGCGCGCTGCGAAGCCGCGGCCTGCACCCGAGGAGCCCGCCTGGAACAGCAGCGGCGTGCGCTGCGGCGACGGCGACGGCAGGTGCGGGCCTTCGACGCGGTACCGCGGCCCGATGTGATCGATGCGGTGGATGCGGTCTCCGTGCGAGAAGATGCCCGCCTCCTTGTCGCGCACCAGCGCGTCGTCATCCCATGAGCCCTCCCACAGCTTGTAGGCGACGTCGACGTACTCCTCGGCCCACTCGTAGCGCTCGTCGTGATCGGTGAGTCGGTCGAGGCCGAAGTTGCGGGCGGCGTTCTCCTGGGTGCTCGTGACGATGTTCCACGCCACACGCCCGCGGCTGATGTGGTCGAGGGTGGAGACGCGGCGAGCGAACTCGAAGGGATGCGCCTGCAGCACCGAGCTCGTGAACGCGAGGCCGAGGTGGGTGGTGTGGGTGGCGAGCGCCGCGATGAGCACCGAGGGGTCGTTGCTGGGGATCTGCAGGCCCTCGCGCGCGTTGGTCGCGTAGGAGCCGCCGCGCGGTCCGTAGACGCCCACCACATCCGCGAAGAAGGCGGCGTCGAAGAGGCCCGACTCGAGCGTCTTCGCGAGGTCGATCCAGAGGTCGATGTCGTCGAATTCGTGCTGGCGGGCGTCGGGGTGCCGCCACAGTCCGTGCTGGATGTGGCTCGCGGTGTTCATCACGAACGCGTTGAAGTGCAGCGGTGCGGTCATGCGTGCTCCTGGGTGTGGGTGGCGGATGCGATCTCGGCGGCGCGCAGCGCGGCGAGAGTGCTCGGGGCGACGCCGATGCCGGCGGTGGATTCGGGGACGCGGTCGTTGATCTCGAGGTCGCCGATGAGCCTGGCGCGGTAGACGACGGGGTTGTGGCTGAGCACGGTGCGGGCGTTCCGCCAGTGGCGGTCGAGGGCGGCGGACACCCGGACGGCGCTCGATCCGAGTGCGCCGAATCCGCGCGAGAGAGCCGTCGGCACGAGCTCGGCGAGCACGACCTGCACGCGATAGACGTCGTAGTCGACGACGCGGGCGGCGTCCCTCGCCAGCTCCGCGTCACCCGAGCGCGCCTGAGCGAGCGCCTCCTCGACGACCCCCGCGAGCCCGGTCACGAGCGAGTGCGCGGCGTAAGCGGCCGAGGAGAGCTCCCCCACGACCTGCTGGATCTGCACGTCGTCGCGGGCGAGGTCGGCGTTGCCGCTTCCGTAGATGCGTGTGCGTCGCGCCACGAGCCCGGCGACGTCGCGGGAGGCACGGCGCGCCACCCCCGCGACGACCGCGAGCAGCGCGAGCTGGAACAGGGCGCTCAGGTAGGCGACGCGCTCGGTGCGCTCGCGGATGCTCTCCGCCTCCACGTGCGCTCCGTCGAACCGCGTGGTGCCCGTTCCGGTGAGCTTCTGCCCGAAGCCGTCCCAGTCGTCGACCAGTTCGACGCCCGGCTGATCGAGGCGCACGAACAGGCTCACGCCAGCGCCGTCGCTCTCCCGTGTGGCGGTCGCGTCGGCCCAGTCGGAGAAGATCGCGCCCGTCGAATAGGCCTTGACCCCCGTGAGCACATGGCGCCCGTCGCGCTCGGCGACGACCGTCTGGTGCCGACCGAGCTCGACATCACCGGGCTCCGTCATCGCGTTCCCGACGATCTCGCCCGCCGCGAATCGCTCGAGCCAGCGCGTGCGGTACGCGCCATCCGGTGCGGCGAGCAGCTCCTCGACGACCGCGACATGCCCGCGGAAGATGTGCGCGACGTTCGAATCCGCTTCCGCGAGGGCGACGAGCAGCTCGAGCAGGTCGGCGACGCTCGCGCCGTAGCCGCCGAATTCCTCAGGCACACGGAGCGCACCGAAGCGCACCTCACGCAGCCAGGCGATCGGCTCGAAGGGCAGGTCGCGCGCGAGCTCGCGCTCGACGGCCCCCTCGGCGATGCGGGCGAAAACAGGGTCGAAGATCTCGCGCAGGCGGGCGCGGCGCTGGCGATCGGTGACGGACATCGGAGCCTTTCGAGACGGGGGCGAGCGACCATCCGATCAGCGACCCCGCGGCGCGCCAAGCGGATGACGCGGCACGACAGCTGCGGGACCGCCGCGTTACCGGATGCGACATCCGGCGACGTTCCGGGACGGCGCATGACGCACCGCCGCGACACGGATGGCGCGTGACGCAAGCCCCCCGTGTCGCCGAGCGTGCGCCGCTAACGTGAGGGCATGGCGGAGGAGACCTCGACGCAGAAGCAGCCGCCCGCGTTCATCGCATTCGTGCAGCGGGTGGTCGCGTGGGTGATGCGGCTGAAGCCGGTGCGTGTGTTCACCGAGTACGGTCAGCGCCGGGGGCCGCTGCTCGCCTCGGGGCTGTCGAATCAGGCGCTGTTCGCCGTGTTCGCGGCGCTCTGGGTGGGGGTGTCGGTGTTCGGCATCATCGTCTCGAACACGCCGCGCCTGCAGGAGGCGCTCTTCGAGATCATCTCCGAGACCGTTCCCGGGCTCATCGACCAGGGCGACGGCGGGGCGGTCCGCCCCTCCGATCTCGTCAACACGACAGTGCTGGGCTGGACGGGCGCCATCGCACTCGCCGGTCTCGTGTTCACCGCGATCGGATGGCTCTCGTCGGCCCGCGACGCGATCCGGATGATGGCCGACCTGCCCGCCCCCACGACCAACTTCCTGCTGCTGAAGCTCAAGGATCTGGGGCTCGCGATCGGGTTCGGCCTGCTGCTCGTCATCTCGGCGGCGCTCTCTGTGCTCTCGTCGGAGCTCCTCGGCACGGTGCTCGATCTGCTGGGAATCCGCGACAGCACCGCCTCGACGCTCGCCGGGCGCGCACTCTCGACAGGGATCATGTTCCTGTTCGACGCGGTCGTGCTCGCGGCGCTGTACCGCGTGCTCGCGGGCGTGCCGATCCCCTTCCGGCACCTCGCCCCCGGGGCGCTGCTCGGCGCTGCAGCGCTCGGCGCGCTGAAGTTCCTCGGCACGAGCCTGCTGGGCGGCGCAACCAACAATCCGCTCCTGGCGTCGTTCGCGGTGATCGCGGGGCTTCTCATCTGGTTCACGCTTGTGTGCCAGGTGATCCTCGTCGCCGCCTGCTGGGTGTTCGTGGGGATGCGCGACGCCAACCTCCCGCTCGACTCCACGGAGGCGGCGCGCCTCGCCCGCGAAGCCGCCCTCGAGCGGATGGCGCTCAAGGAGGAGCTGCGCGCCGAGATCGCCGCCGAGGGCCGCCGCAGCCTCTGGCAGCGGATCTTCGGACGCCGCGCGCGCTGAGCGCGTCGGCCGCGCTGAGTAGAGTTGAGGCGTGAGCCGCCCCCTCCGCATCGCCAGTGTCAACGTGAACGGCGTGCGCGCCGCCTTCCGCAAGGGCATGGGCGAGTGGCTCGCCCCCCGCGGGATCGACATCCTCGCACTGCAGGAGGTGCGTGCCCAGACCTCCGATCTCGAGGCGCTCCTCGGCAGCGAGTGGGACATCCTGCATGACCCCGCCACCGCGAAGGGCCGCGCGGGTGTCGCGATCGCGAGCCGCCGCAAGGCCGAGATCCACCGCGTGACGTTCGGCCCGGACGACTTCGACTCCGCCGGGCGCTGGCTCGAGGCCGACTACGACGTCGACGGCACGATCGTGACCGTGGTCTCCACCTACGTGCACTCCGGTGAGGTGGGCACCCCCAAGCAGGTCGAGAAGTTCAGGTTCCTCGACGCGATGGTCGAGCGCCTTCCCCTGCTGCAGGCGCACAACCCGCTCGCGGTCGTCATGGGCGATCTGAACGTCGGTCACCGCACGCTCGACATCAAGAACTGGAAGGGCAACGTCAAGAACGCTGGCTTCCTGCCCGAGGAGCGCGCGTACTTCGATCGCATCCTGGGTGCCGAAGACGACCCTGAGTACAACCGCGGTGCCGGCCTCGGCTGGGTCGACATCGGCCGCCGCTTCGCCGGCGAGGTGCCGGGCCCCTACACCTGGTGGTCGCAGCGCGGGAAGGCGTTCGACACCGACACCGGCTGGCGGATCGACTACCAGCTCGCCACCCCCGCACTCGCCGAGAAGGCGGTCTCGTACACGATCGACCGCGCGGCGGCCTACGACGAGCGATGGTCCGACCACGCCCCCGTCGTCGTCGATTACCAGCTCTGAGGAACCCGGAAACCATGACCAAGCCCCGCCTGTTCTCGGGCATGCAGCCCTCCGCCGACTCGCTCCACGCGGGCAACTACATCGGCGCCCTCCTGCAGTGGAAGAAGCTGCAGCAGGAGTACGACGCCGTCTTCAGCGTCGTCGACCTGCACGCCATCACCGTGCCGCAGGATCCCGCGACCCTGCGCGAGAAGACCCGCCGCACCGCGGCCCAGTACATCGCCGCCGGCATCGACCCCTCGGTCTCGACCCTCTACGTGCAGTCGCACGTGCCCGCGCACGCGCAGCTCGCATGGGTGCTCAACACCATCACGGGCATGGGCGAGGCGAGCCGCATGACCCAGTTCAAGGACAAGACCGCCAAGCAGGGTGCCGAAGCCGCATCCGTGGGTCTCTTCACCTACCCGATCCTGCAGGCCGCCGACATCCTGCTCTACGACGCCGAGATCGTGCCCGTGGGCGAAGACCAGCGTCAGCACATCGAGCTCACCCGCGACCTCGCGCAGCGCTTCAACTCGCGCTTCGGCGAGGGCACCTTCGTGGTGCCCGAGGTCTCGATCGTCAAGGACACCGCGAAGGTCTACGACCTGCAGAACCCGGGATCGAAGATGTCGAAGTCGGGCGAGACCGAGAACGGCATCCTGTGGCTGCTCGACGAGCCGAAGAAGCTCGTCAAGAAGATCAAGTCGGCGGTCACCGACAACGACGGATCGGTGCGCTACGACCCCGAGTCGAAGCCCGGCGTCTCGAACCTGCTGACGCTCCTCTCGGTGCTCGGCGGCTCGTCGATCGAGGCGCTCGAGACGGAGTTCGCGGGCCGCGGCTACGGCGACCTCAAGGGAGCCGTCGCGGATGCCGTCGTCGCCGAGTTCGAGCCGGTGCGCCAGCGCACCCTCGAGCTGCTCGACGACCCGGCCGAGCTCGACCGTGCTCTCGCGGTGAACGCGGAGCGCGCCAACGAGATCGCCGACGCGACGCTTGCGCGCGTCTACGACCGCCTCGGGTTCCTCCAGCGCCGACCATGACCCCCGTCATCCTCACGGGAGGGCGCCTCGTTCTCACCGAGCTGCGGGAAGCGGACATCGAGCGCGTCCTCGAGTACTGTCGCGATCCGCACTTCGAGCAGTACATGGCGACGCCGTGGCCGTACGAGCGCGAGCACGCGGAGTTCTTCGTGCGCGACTACGCCGGCGGCGGATGGCAGCGCGGCGACGAGGCGACGTGGGCGATCCGGGAGCAGATCGACGGCGAGCTCCTCGGCGCGATCGGGGTGCGCATCCCCAGCGGCTCGGTGGGGTTCTGGCTCGGTGCCCCGCACCGCGGGCGCGGCCTCATGACGGAGGCCTTCGAGCTCGTCGCGGAGTGGGCGCTCTCGCCCGACGGCGCGGGTCTCGAACGGCTCACGTGGGAGGCGGCGATCGGCAACACCGCGTCCGCCGCCCTCGCCCGGGCCGTGGGATTCCGCTACCGCGGCGAGCGCCCCGGCGAGGTGCTGGGCCGCGACGGCGAGCCCGTGCCCTCGTGGACCGCCACGATGCGCGCCGATGACCGCGGCACCCGCAGCGAATGGCCGATGCTGCCATGACCGCGATCGATCTCGTGCTGTTCGACCTCGACGACACCCTCTTCGCCCATCGGGAATCGGTCGAGCGCGGCATCCACACCTACCGCACCGCGCTCGGCGAACCGCTCGCCTCCGCAGACCCCGCAACCGAGTTCGCGCGCTGGAACGCGCTCGAGGAGCAGCACTACCACCGCTACCTCTCGGGCGAGGTCGACTTCCACGAGCAGCGTCGTGCACGCGCACGCGGCTTCGTCGCCGACTACGGCATCGAACTCGACGACGACGAGGCCCTCCGGTGGTTCGACGGCTACCTCGCCGAGTACGAGAAGAGCTGGACGCTGCACGCCGATGTGGCGCCCTGCCTCGCCGCGCTCGCACCGCGGCAGTTCGGCATCATCACGAACGGCGAGCTCGGATTCCAGTCGGCGAAGGTGCTCGGCACGCACCTCGATGAGCTCATCCCCCTCGACGCCGTCATCGCCTCCGGTGAGGTGGGCGTCGCGAAACCCGATGCCCGCATCTTCGAGGCTGCCGCCGCGCACTTCGGGGTGCCCGTGGCATCCGCCTGCTACGTGGGCGACCGCCTCCACACGGATGCGATCGGCGCCGCGCGCGCGGGCATGGTGGGCGTGTGGATCGACCGCCGCGCCGTCGCCACCCCCGAGCAGCTCGCCGAGGCTGCGTCCGAAGGCGTGCACGTGATCCACGGCCTCGCCGAGCTGCCCGCGCTGCTCGGCTGACCTGGCGCGGCTCTCCCTGGCCTCGCCGATGACGCCGGGAGTCGGCGGGAATACGGCGCTCGGCACCGCGTTGTAGACTCCGAAGCAACAAGCACGTGCTCCGGGGGCGGTGAAAATCCGCACCGGCGGTGATAGTCCGCGAACCTCGACCCGCAAGGGGCGAGGCCGATCCGGTGGAATTCCGGGACCGACGGTGATAGTCCGGATGGAAGGAAGCACGCGTCGAGCTCGGAGTGTCCGTTCTCGACGGCGCTGACTCTCGTCGCGCATCCCCGGAGGACCCGGAGAGGACGCGATGGTCGACCAGCTCGCCTACGACGCCGCAATGCGCCGCGCCCTCGACCTGGCTGCGCGCGGCCCCGTCACGGGCGGCAACCCGCAGGTCGGCTGCGTCCTGCTCGACGAGACCGGCGCCGTCGTCGCCGAAGGATGGCACCATGGCGCCGGCACCGCACACGCGGAGGTGGAGGCGCTCAGCCACGCCGCCGATACCCGCGGACTCACCGCCGTCGTGACCCTCGAACCCTGCAACCACACCGGCCGCACCGGTCCGTGCGCCCAGGCGCTCATCGACGCGGGCGTCACTCGCGTCGTCTACGCGATCTCGGATCCGGGTCACGAATCCGGGGGCGGCGCCGAGCGCCTGCGCGCCGCCGGGATCGAGGTCATCGGGGATGTCCTCTCCGAGGAGGCTCGCGAGCTGCTGCACGTGTGGCTCACGGCTGTCTCCCGGCACCGCCCCTGGGTGACGGTGAAGTGGGCCTCCACCCTCGACGGCCGCGCGGCCGCAGCCGACGGCACGAGCCAGTGGATCACCGGAACAGCGGCACGCCAGCGTGTGCACGAGCAGCGGGCCGCCGCCGACGCGATCCTCGTCGGCACCGGCACCGTGCTCGCCGACGACCCGAGCCTCACCGCACGCGGCGATGGCGGCGAACTGCTGGTTCACCAGCCGGTGCCCGTCGTCGTCGGCACGACGCCCGTTCCCGCGAACGCCGCGCTGCACCGCCACCCCGCGGGTCTCATCGAGACCGGCACGCGCGACCTCGCTGCCGTGCTCGACGACCTGTACGCCCGCGGCATCCGCCGCGTCTACGTCGAAGGCGGGCCCACGCTCGCCTCCGCCGTCATCGCAGCGGGTCTCGCCGACGAGTATCTCGTCTACCTCGCACCCGCGCTGCTCGGGGGCGACCGCCTCGCAGTGGGCGACCTCGGCATCCGCACCATCACCGAGGCCCGACGCCTGCACATCATCGGCGTCGAGCAGCTCGGCGAGGACATCCTCGTCGTCGCTCGACCCATCCAGAAGGAGAGCTGACCGTGTTCACCGGCATCATCGAAGAGCTCGGCGAGATCACCGCGTTCGAGCGCGGGGCAGACGCCGCCCGCATCACCGTGCGCGCGCCGCTCGCCGTCTCAGACGCGGGGCACGGCGACTCGATCTCCGTGTCGGGCGTGTGCCTCACCGTCATCGATCAGGGCGACGACTGGTTCACAGCCGACGTCATGGCGTCGTCGCTCGAGGTCACCACCCTCGGCGAGCGCGTCGTGGGCGACCGCGTCAACATCGAGCGCGCCGCCGCGACCGGCGGACGCCTCGGCGGCCACATCGTGCAGGGACACGTCGACGGCCGGGCGCACGTGCTCTCGGTGACCGACGGATCCGCGTGGCGCGTCGTGCGCTTCGCCCTCCCCGCCGAGCTCGCCCAGCTCGTCGCCCGCAAGGGCTCCATCACGATCGACGGCACCTCGCTCACCGTGAGCGCCGTCTCCGACCCCTCCGAGGCGGAGCAGTGGTTCGAGGTGTCCCTCATCCCCGAGACCCTCACCGCGACGACCCTCGGCGCACTCACCCCCGGCGACCGCGTCAACCTCGAGACCGACATCGTCGCCCGCCACGTCGAACGGATGCTGGCATTCACGAAGGAGGAGGCACGATGAGCCTCAGTGACATCCCCACCGCCCTCTCCGCCCTGCGCGCGGGCCGCCCCGTGATCGTGGCGGACGACGAGGGACGCGAGAACGAAGGCGACGTGATCCTCGCCGCCGAGACGGCCAGCCAGGAGTGGATCGCGTGGACGGTCAAGCACTCCTCGGGCTTCATCTGCGCCCCCATGACGAACGAGATCGCCGACCGGCTGAACCTCCCGCCGATGGTGGAGCACAACGAAGACCCCCGCGGCACCGCGTACACGGTCTCCGTCGACGCGGCCGAGCGGCTCTCCACCGGCATCTCGGCCTCGGACCGCGCCCACACGCTGCGCGTGCTCGCCGACCCGGCTTCGACCCCCGCGAGCCTGTCGCGCCCCGGCCACATCCTGCCGCTGCGCGCCGTCGACGGCGGTGTGCGCGAGCGCGACGGTCACACGGAGGCCGCGGTCGACCTCATGAAGCTCGCCGGCCTCACGCCCGTCGGCGCGATCGCCGAGATCGTCGATGAGGACGGCGAGATGATGCGCCTGCCCAACCTCATCCGCCTGGGCGAGCGCGAAGGCATCCCCGTCATCACGATCGAGGCCCTCGTCCGGTTCATGGAGGAGAAGCGCTGCGAGCACGACCCGCAGGCGGTCGTCGAGATCCCCGAGTGGCAGCGCGTGAGCTTCGAGGTGGAGACCCACGTTCCCACCGTGCACGGCAGCTTCCGGGTGCGCGCCTACCGCGACCGCTCGACCGGGGCGGATCACGTGGCGTGGATCGCCGGCGAGCCGCGCGACGGCGCGCTCGTGCGCGTGCACTCCGAGTGCCTGACGGGCGAAGCCTTCGGCTCGCTCAAGTGCGAGTGCGGCCCGCAGCTCGACGCGGCGCTCGAGGCCATCCAGCAGGAGGGCGGCGTGGTCGTCTACCTGCGCGGCCAGGAGGGGCGCGGCATCGGCCTCATCAACAAGCTGCGCGCCTACCGCCTGCAGGAGGACGGCTTCGACACGCTCGACGCGAACCTCGCGCTCGGCTTCCCCGCCGACGCGCGCGACTACGGCGCGGCCGTCGCGATCCTCAAGGACCTCGGCATCGGCTCCGTGCGCCTGCTCACCAACAACCCCGAGAAGGCGCGTCAGCTCACCGACCGCGGCATCGAGGTCACCCAGCTCATGCCGCTCGTCGTCGGCGTCGGCGAGCACAACACCGGCTACCTGGACGCCAAGCGCGACCGGATGGGGCACGCACTCCCCAGCAGCGAGGTGCTCAGCGCGCGCATCACCACCCACAACATCACCATCCCCTACACCTCCGGAGGAATTGCATGAGCGGCGACGGACGCCCCACCGAGCTCGAATACGACGGAACGGGACTGCGCATCGCCGTCGTCGCGGGCACGTGGCACACCCAGATCACCGACGGGCTGCTGGCGGGCGCACTGCGCACCCTCGAAGCCGCAGGAGCCGAGGTCGAGGTCATCCGCGTTCCGGGTTCGTTCGAGCTGCCCCTCGTGGCGCAGACGGCGCTCGAGGAGGGCGCGGACGGCGTGGTCGCCCTCGGAGTGATCATCCGCGGCGGCACCCCGCACTTCGACTTCGTGTCGAACGCGGCGACCGACGGCCTCACGCGCGTCGCGCTCGACACGGGCAAGCCGGTCGGCTTCGGCGTGCTCACCCTCGACGACGAGCAGCAGGGCATCGACCGTGCAGGGCTCCCCGGGTCGAAGGAGGACAAGGGCACCGAGGCCGCGGAGGCGGTGCTCGCGACCGCGAACGTTCTGAAGAAGCTGCGCGGCTGACGCCGCTGCATTCGGGAGGCGCGCTCCTCGGGGTCTACGCTCCGGGGTGCGCGCCTTCTGCTGTCGGGCCGGTCGCCGCGGGGCGGTCGGTGTTCGACCAGGCGCTCCACGATCCGGGGAAGAGCGCCGCATCGAGTCCCGCGATCCGCAGCGCGAGGATCTGGTGCGAGGCGGTGACACCGGATCCGCAGTACACGCCGACAGCCGTGCCGTCATCGATTCCGAGAGCGGCATACTTCGCGCGGAGCTCCTCGGCAGAGAGGAAGCGGCCGTCAGCTCCGACGTTCTGGGCGGTGGGTGCGCTGACCGCTCCGGGGATGTGGCCCGCGCGCGGATCGATGGGCTCTGTCTCGCCGCGGTAGCGCTCCCCCGCGCGCGCGTCGAGCAGCACGCCCGTCTGGGGCAGAGCCGCGGCCGCGTCGATCGTCAGGGCGGGCAGGTGCCCGGCGTCGAGATCGACGTTCCCCTCCGCGACGACGGCGTCACCCGTCTCGAGCAGCTTGCCCGCTGCCTTCCAGGCGGCGAGGGCGCCGTCGAGCACCCGCACGTCGAGTCCGGCGTCAGTGAGCAGCCACCAGGCGCGCGCGGCCGACATCCCGGCGAGATCGTCGTACACGACGACGCGGTCGCCGGTGTTCACGCCCCAGCTGCGGGCGGCCGCCTGCAGCTCGTCGCGTGACGGCAGCGGGTGGCGTCCCTCCGTCGCGGGGGCACCGTGCCGGGCGAGCTCGCCCTCCAGATCCACATATACCGCTGTGGGGATATGGCCCTCGCGATACGCCGGTCGCCCGTCGGGAGCATCGAGCCTCCACCGCACATCGAGCACGCGCGGCGGCCGCGAGGATGCGAGCTCGGCGGCCAGCTCGTCGACGCTGATGAGGGTGTCCACTTTTCTCCTTGCTTTCAGGGGCAGAAGGGCCGTTCTACTCGTGAAAGACTAGGAGGCATGAGCAGCGCCACCCCCCGGGCCGCGACTCCTGCGAACACGCGATCTCGCGTGATCGTCGCGAGTCTCATCGGCACCACGATCGAGTTCTACGACTTCTACGTCTACGCTACGGCAGCCGTCCTGGTCTTCCCGATCCTCTTCTTCCCGACGGGCGATCCGACCACCGCCACACTCGCCTCGTTCGCCGTGTTCGGCGCTGCGATGGTCGCGCGTCCGCTCGGTGCGGTGTTCTTCGGGCACCTGGGCGACAAGCGCGGGCGCAAGGTGACGCTCGTCGGCGCGCTCCTGACGATGGGAATCGCAACCTTCCTCATCGGCGTCCTGCCGACCTACGCCGTGGCGGGCTGGCTCGCCCCACTGCTGCTGGTCATCATGCGTCTCGCGCAGGGCTTCGCGCTCGGCGGCGAATGGTCGGGCGCGGCGCTCGTCGCCACAGAGAACGCTCCAGCGGGCAAGCGCGCCTGGTACGGCACGTTCCCGCAGCTCGGTGCGCCCATCGGCTTCATCATCGCCAACGGCCTGTTCCTCATCATCGCCGCGGCGCTGCCGAGCGACGACCCGTCGCTGCCGTCGGATGCGTTCCTCGACTGGGGCTGGCGCATCCCGTTCCTCTTCTCGGCTGTGATGGTCGCCGTGGGGCTCTGGGTGCGACTGCGGCTCGTCGAGTCGGAGGCGTTCACCAAGGCCGCTTCCTCCGGCAAGCTCGCCCGGGTGCCGCTCGCGGCCGTCTTCCGCACGCACTGGAAGGAGCTCATCCTCGGCACCTTCTACATGCTCGCGACCTACGTGCTCTTCTACCTGATGACCACGTTCTCGCTCACCTACGGCCGCACGCCGACGGATGCGTCGCCCGCAGGGCTCGGGTACGCCTACAACACGTTCGTCGTGATGATGATCATCGGTGTGGTGTTCTTCGGCATCTTCACTCTGGTGTCGGGTCCGCTCGCCGACCGCTTCGGCCGACGCCCGACGCTCATCATCGTCACGATCGCGATCATCATCTTCGGCCTCACCTGGGTGCCGATGCTCGCGGGCGGCACCGTGAGCGTGCAGCTGTGGCTCATCCTGGGCTTCACCCTCATGGGATTCACCTTCGGTCCGATGGGTGCGCTGCTGCCTGAGCTGTTCCCCACGTCGCTGCGATACACGGGGTCCGGGATCGCGTACAACGTGTCGTCGATCCTGGGTGCGGCCGTCGCACCGTTCATCGCCGTGTGGCTGTGGCAGGCGGGCGAAGGCAGCCCGTTCTGGGTGGGTGTCTACCTCTCGGTGATGGCGGTGCTCACGCTCATCTCGCTGCTGCTCGGCAAGGAGACGAAGGACGTCGAGATGGACGACGCCGAGGTGGAGATCCCCGAAGCGCTTCCGTAGCGCGTCGCCGCTCCTCGGGGCGCCCCCTCCCGAGGTGTCAGTTTGTGCCGCCGCGCGCCTCGCGCAGGCGGCACAAACTGACACCTCAGTTCCACAAGAGGGGGGAGCCCCGCCGGGCTAGCCCGCGGGGACGAGCAGGGCGATCGCGTCGGCGACGAGAGCGGGCTTGTCGGCGCCCTCGATCTCGACCGTCACCCGCTGGGTGACGCGGATGCCGCGCGGGGTCTCCGACACGTCGACGACGGTCGAACGGGCGCGCACGCGCGACCCGGCGACGACCGGCTGGAGGAAGCGCACGGAGTCGAGTCCGTAGTTGACCGCCATCGCGATGCCCCCCACATCGAGGAGCGCGTGGGTGAGCGAGGGCAGCAGCGACAGTGTCAGGTAACCGTGCGCGATGGGCGCACCGAAGGGCCCCGATGCCGCGCGCTGCGGGTCGACGTGGATCCACTGGTGGTCGTCGGTCGCGTCGGCGAAGCGATCGATGCGATCCTGCTCGATCGGGAACCATTCCCCCGGTCCGAGCTCGGTGCCGACGGCATCCAGCAGCTCGCGGGGGTGCGAAAACGTCGTCGTCATGCGCGCGGCCCTCCCGCCACGTAGAGAACCTGACCCGAGACGAATCCGGCTTCCTCCGAGCAGAAGAAGGATGCAGCCGCAGCGATGTCGGCCGGGGTGCCGACGCGCCCCACCGGAACCTCCTTCGCGATGAGCGCGAAGAACTCCTCCGGCTCCATGCGCATGCGCCGCGCGGTCGCGACCGTCATGTCGGTCTCGATGAAGCCGGGGGCGATCGCGTTGGCGGTGACGTTGTAGCGCCCGAGCTCGATCGCGAGGGTCTTCGTGAGCCCCTGCATTCCGGCCTTCGCGGCGGAGTAGTTCGCCTGCCCGCGATTGCCCAGCGCCGAGGTCGAGGACAGGTTGACGATCCGGCCCCACTGCTGCTCGACCTGGTGCGCCTGCACCGCACGGGACATCAGGAAGGCCCCGCGCAGGTGCACGTTCATGACGGCGTCCCAGTCGTCGTCGGTCATCTTGAACAGCAGGTTGTCGCGCAGGATGCCCGCGTTGTTCACGAGGATGGTGGGCGCGCCGAGCTCAGCAGCCGTGCGCTCGACCGCCGCGGCGACCTGCTCGGCGTTCGCGACATCCGCTCCGATGCCGATGGCTCGTCCGCCGTCCGCGCGGATGGCGTCGACGGTTGCGGCGGTGGAGGCTTCGTCGAGGTCGACGACGGCGACGGCTGCTCCGTCGGAGGCGAGGCGCGAGGCGACGGCGGCGCCGATGCCGCGCGCGGCTCCCGTGACGATGGCGATTCTCTGGGTCATGATGTCCTCTCGGTGTGGCTTCAGTGCTGTGTCTCGCGGGCAGAGATGCCGTGAGGTGCGGCGCCTGCGGGTGGGTCGAACAGGATGAGCTGGCGCAGCGCCCGCCCCTCGGCGAGCGCATCCATCGCGGAGGGGACGTCGTCGAGTCGGATGCGGTCGCTCACGAGCGCATCGACGGGGAGCGAGCCGGTGCGCCACAGCTCGACGTAGCGCGCGATGTCGCGTTCGGGCACGGAGCTGCCGAGGTAGCTGCCGATGACGGTGCGCGCCTCGGCCGTGAGGGCGAGGGGCGAGATGCTCGCGCGCGCATCGGGGGCGGGGAGGCCCACGGTGACCGTGACCCCACCGGGCGCGGTCGCCGCGAATGCGGTCTCGAAGGCACGCGGGTGCCCCGCCGCTTCGATGACGACGGGCGCGCGCACACCGGCGGCGACCACGTCGTCGGAAAGCAGCGCCTGCTCCGCGCCGAGCGCACGGGCCGTGGCGAGTTTGTCGTCACGTGCGTCGACGGCGATCACCGGGTGGCCGAGGGCGCGCGCGACGAGCAGCGCGGCCATCCCCACGCCGCCGAGCCCGACGACCATCACGGTCGCGCCGGGTGCAGGCCTGGCCGCGTTGAGCACCGCCCCGCCGCCCGTCAGAACGGCACAGCCGAGCAGCGCCGCGACCTCCGCGGGAACATCCGGCGGGACGACGACGACGGATCGGCGGGAGACGACGGCATGGTCGGCGAACGCGGAGACGCCGAGGTGGTGGTGGATCGGCTCTCCGTCCTCGCTGAGACGGCGACCTCCGCCGAGCAGCTCGCCCGCGGCGTTCGCGGCCGAGCCGCGCTCGCACGGCATCCGGCCGCCGCTCGCGCAGCCCGCGCAGTCGCCGCACCGGGGAAGGAAGGTCATGACGACGCGGTCGCCGAGTGCGACGTCGTCGACGCCCTCCCCGATCGCCTCGACGATGCCAGCAGCTTCATGCCCGAGCAGCATCGGGAGGGGGCGGGGCCGGTTGCCGTCCACGACGCTCAGGTCGGAATGGCAGACGCCCGCGACTTCGATGCGCACGAGCAGCTCACCGGGGCCGGGCGGCGCGAGCTCGAGCTCCGCCACCTCGATGGGCCGCGATCCCGCGTACGGGCGCGGCTCACCCGTGCGCCGCAGCACCGCTCCCCGAATCCGCATCGTCGCCGCCTCCGCTCAGCTCAGCCGCTCGATGACCATCGCCATGCCCTGGCCGCCGCCGACGCACATCGTCTCGAGGCCGAGCGTGCCGTCGGTCGTGCGCAGGCCGTTGAGCAGGGTTGCGGTGATGCGCGCGCCCGTCATGCCGAACGGGTGGCCGAGGGCGATGGCGCCGCCGTGCACGTTGAGCGTGTCCCATCCGACGCCGAGTTCGCGCGCGGAGGGGATCACCTGGGCGGCGAAGGCCTCGTTGATCTCGACGAGGTCGATGTCGTCGATCGTGAGGCCGGCGCGCTCGAGCGCCTGCCGACTCGCTCCGACGGGACCGAGTCCCATGATCTCGGGCGAGAGACCGGTGACACCGGTGGAGAGGATGCGCGCGAGGGGCGTGAGCCCGAGCTGCTTCGCCTTCGTGTCGCTCATGATGACCATCGCCGCGGCGCCGTCGTTGAGCGGGCAGGCGTTCCCCGCTGTGACGGTGCCGTCGGGGCGGAACGCGGGCTGCAGAGCCGCGAGCGCCTCGATGGTGGTTCCCGCGCGCGGACCGTCATCGGCGGAGACGACGGTGCTGTCGGCGAGTGCGAACGGCGTGATCTCGCGCTCGAAGAACCCGGACGCGATGGCAGCCTCCGCGCGGTTCTGGCTGAGGCACGCGAACTCATCCTGCTCGGCCCGGCTGACGCCCGCGAGCTGCGCGACGTTCTCGGCCGTCTGCCCCATCGAGATGTACGCATCCGGAAGCGCACCGCTCTCACGCGGGTCGTTCCACGGTGCGCCCGACACCGCCCGCTCGGCCGTGCGCGCCATCGCCCCGGCGAATCGGGGGTTGGTGTAGTCCTGCCCGTCCACGTAGTCGCTGTTGCCGCGCACCGAGCTCGACACCGATTCGACGCCAGCCGAGATGAACACGTCGCCCTCGCCCGCCTTGATCGCGTGGAGGGCCATGCGGGTCGTCTGCAGGCTCGACGAGCAGTAGCGCGTGACGGTCGTGCCCGGCACCGAGTCGAGTCCGAGCATGACCGCGACGATACGCGCCATGTTCATCCCCTGCTCGCCTCCGGGGAGCCCGCATCCGAGCATGAGGTCGTCGACCTGGGAGGCATCGAGCCCGGGGACCGCGTCGAGCGCGGCCTGCACCGCGAAGGCGGCGAGGTCGTCGGGGCGCACCTCGCGCAGCGAGCCTTTGAACGCGCGCCCGATGGGGGTGCGGGCGATCGAGACGATGACGGCGTCGGGCATGGGATCTCCTTCGATGCGGATGCGACGGCGAGCGGATGCGGGGTGTGCGGGGTCGAGCGGGCGCTCAGACGAACGCGCTCATCCCGGTGATCGAGCGACCCACGATGAGGTTGTTCATCTGGTAGGTGCCCTCGTAGGTGTAGAGAGCCTCTGCGTCGGCGAACCGGCGCGCGACCCCGTGGTCGAGCTGGATGCCGTTGCCGCCGAGCGCCTCGCGGCACCATCCGACGACCTCGCGGCCACGCGCCGTGACGAACGCCTTCGCGAGTGCCGCCTGCTGGTCGTAGGGTCGGCCTTCGTCGATCATCTGCGACAGGCGCGTGCACATCGCGATCGAGGCGGTGATGTTGCCGAGCGACTTGGCGAGCAGATCCTGCACGAGCTGGAACGAGCCGAGGCGGCGTCCGAACTGCTCCCGTTCGAGCGCGTACCGCACGGCGGCCTCGTAGGCGCCGACGGCGTTGCCGACCGCCTGCCACGCGACTTCGGCACGGGTGAGCGCGAGCACGCGGGCGGTGTCGCGGAACCCGTTGCCGAGCTGCAGGCGGCGCTCTTCGGGGACGCGCACGTCGACGAGCGTGATGTCGGCGTTCTGGACCACGCGCAGGCTCTGCTTGCGCTCGATCTTGGTGGCGGTGAAGCCGGGTGCCGTCGCGGTCTCGACGATGAAGCCCTTCACCTGGTCGTCGTCGACATCGCGGGCCCAGATCACGACGACGTCGGCGAAGGTGGCGTTGCCGATCCAGCGCTTGGCGCCGTTGAGGATCCACTCATCGCCCACCCGCCGCGCGGTCGTCTCGAGCCCGCGGGCGGTGTCGGAGCCGTGCAGCGGCTCGGTGAGCCCGAACGCGCCGATGAGCTCCCCGCGTGCCATCGGCGGCAGCCACTCGGCGCGCTGGGCGGCATCGCCGCACATGCCGATCGCGTTCATGGCGAGGCCGGAGTGCACACCCACGAAGGTCGCGACGGAGGCGTCGTTGCGCCCGAATTCGAGCGCGACCCAGCCGCGGTAGAGCGCGGTGTTCTCCCACAGCCGCGACTCCTCCCAGAGGGGTCCGTAGACGCCGAGCTCGGGGAAGCCGGGCTTGATCTGGTGAGGGAACTCGGCGCGCTCCCAGTGGTCTTCGATGATGGGCGTCACCTCGCGGTCGAGGAACTCGCGGATGCGCACGGCGCGCCCCTGCTCCTCATCGCTCAGCAGCTCCTGCACGTGGTAGAAGTCGGCGTCGAGCACGGCGCTCTCGAGAATTGCAGTCGTCATCATCGCTCCATCGCGGTCTTCGGTCCTGACGACGACGACTATGCAACATATTCGGATATGTTGCAAGCATGGATTCTCCGGCTAGATTCGGCACATGCTCGACGACGCCACGCTGACCGCGGAGACGCAGATCGGCTCCCGCGCGACCCTCGCGGTGCCGAGTGCGCTGTCGCTGCGCCTGTTCGGACCGGCCCCTCACGCCGACGCCCTGCGGGCATTCCGTCTCGCCCGGCGTATCTTCATCGCGGGCGATCGGATCGAGATGGGCACGCTCGCGACACAGCTCGGCGTCGAGCGCACATCGCTGTTCCGCTGGGTGGGCAACCGCGACGACCTCCTGAGCGAGGTGCTGTGGTCGCTCGCCGAGCGCACGCTCGACCGCGCCGCCGAGGAGTCGGCCGCGGAGGGCCCCGAGCGCATCGTCGACGTTCTCGGGCGCTTCGTCGACGGCCTCGTGACGGCCGACTACTTCCGCGAGTTCCTCGCTCGGGAACCCGCCCGCGCCCTCCGCCTCATGACGACGGGCGACTCCGAGATCCAGCGCCGCTACGTCGCCGCCGTCGAGTGGCTGCTCGAGGCGCACGCCCCGGATGCCGGCAGTCGCGGGCTCTCGCTGCACGACCTCGCCTATCTCATCGTGCGCATCTCGGAGTCGTTCTCGTACGCCGATGTCATCGCCGGCGAGCAGCCGAGCGCGGAGCACGCGCGCGCCGCGTTCGCCCTGCTGCTCGGAACCGCACCAGCCACGACCGCCGACCCCGAGGAGACCGCATGAGCACCGCGGAGTACCCCTACCTGCACCCGTTCCCGACTCGCTGGAACGACAACGATGTGTACGGCCATGTGAACAACGTCGTGTACTACGCGGCGATGGACACCGCGGTGAACTCCTGGATGATCGCGAATGGCGTCATCGATCCGATCGACGGCGCCCTCATCGCGGTGTGCGCGGCGTCGTCCTGCGACTTTCGCGCGTCGGGCTCGTTCCCCGAGGTGCTGCAGGTCGGGGTGCGGGCGGGGCGCATCGGCACCTCGAGCGTGACCTGGGAGACGGCGATCCTGCGCGGTGAGGAGGTTCTCGCCACGGGGACGTTCGTGCACGTGTTCGTGGATCGCGCCTCTCGCCGGCCGGTGCCGATCGCGGATGCGACCCGCGCGCTCCTGGAGTCGGAGCTCACGATCCCGGCATAAAACCGACCGGCCGGTATGGTACGATCGGCGCACGATCACCCCGGACGCGACGGCGCGTCCGCGAGGGGTCGTGGAAGGTCGGCAGGATGGGCGACGACACGTCACCGGCAGGGCTCGACATCCGCGCATTCGACGTGTGGTTGGCAGAGCGCGCCCCCGAGCTGCGCGGCGCCGGCCCGCTCGACGCGCGCCTGCTGACCGGCGGCCTCAGCAACCTCACCTACCGCATCGAGGGCGGGCCCTCCCCGCTCGTGCTGCGCCGCCCGCCGCTGGGGCACGTGCTCTCGACGGCGCACGACATGGTGCGCGAGCACCGCGTCATCACCGCACTGCAGGACACCCCGGTGCCCGTGCCGCGCACCCACCTGCTGCAGGACCACGCCGACCCCACCAGCGGCGTCGATGCGCCCTTCTACCTCATGGAGCACGTCGAGGGTGAGACGCTCGCGTCCCCTGACGACAACACCGGTCGGAGCACCGAGGAGCTGCGCACTGTGAGCTTCGCGCTCGTCGACGCGCTCGCCGACCTCCACGAGCTCGACCCCGCGCGCCTCGGCCTCGCCGACTTCGGACGACCCGACGGGTTCCTCGAACGGCAGCTGCGCCGCTGGACGACCCAGTACGCCGGCAACCGGTTCCGCGAGCTCCCGGAGCTCGACGCACTCCTGGCTCGCCTCGGCGAGAGCCTCCCCGCGACCACCCACACCTCGATCGTCCACGGCGACTACCGCCTCGACAACGCGCTCGTCGCCCGCACACCCGAGGGCCCGCGGATCGCCGCCGTCCTCGACTGGGAGATGGCGACGCTCGGCGACAGCCTCACGGATCTCGGCCTCCTCGCGCTCTACTGGGACATCGCCGAGATCGCGAGCGACACCGGCACCGCCGTGAGCGCCGTCGACCCGGCCGCTGGCTACCCCGAGTTCGCCGAACTCGCCGACGCCTACGCTCGCCGCCGCGGCATCCGTGTGCCGGAGCTCGGGTGGTACCGCGCCTTCGCCGCCCTCAAACTCGCGATCATCCTCGAGGGCATCCAGCTGCGCCACGACCAGGGCGAGACGGTCGGGGCGGGATTCGACCGAGTGGGGGGCCTGGTCGAACCGCTCGCACGCGCCGGATCCCGATTCCTCGAGGAGGTACCCGCATGACCGATCTCACCCCGAGCACCCGCGGCGCTCAGCTCGCCGAGGCCGCACACGAGTTTCTGCACACCGTCGTCATCCCCGCGGAACCCGTGCTCGCGGAGCAGCTCGCCGACTCCCCCGACGACTGGAGCTTCCGGCCTATCGTGCGCGAGCTCCGCGCCGAGGCGCGCGCCCGAGGACTCTGGAACCTCTTCCTGCCGCACGGCGACGGAGGCCTCAGCAACCTCGACTACGCCCCCATCGCCGAGCTCACCGGATGGAGCCCCAAGCTCGCACCCGTCGCCATGAACTGCGCCGCCCCCGACACCGGCAACATGGAACTGCTGCACCACTTCGGAACACCCGAGCAGAAGAGCCGCTGGCTCGCGCCTCTGCTCGAGGCGGAGATCCGCTCGGCGTTCTGCATGACCGAGCCGGACGTCGCCTCCTCCGACGCGACCAACATCCGCACCGCCATCGAACGCGACGGCGACGAGCTCGTCATCACGGGCCGCAAATGGTGGTCGACCGGCGCGATGAGCCCGGATGCGGCGCTGCTGATCGTCATGGGCGTCACCGATCCGGATGCACCCGCCCACCAGCGGCAGTCGATGGTGCTCGTGCCCCGCGACACCCCCGGCGTCGAGATCGTGCGACCGCTCACCGTGTTCGGCTACGACGATCGCGACCACGGAGGCCATGCGGAAGTCGCCTTCCACGGCGCCCGCGTTCCCGCCTCGAACCTCATCGGCGGATCCGGCGAGGGATTCGCGATCGCGCAGGCTCGCCTCGGGCCGGGGCGCATCCACCACTGCATGCGGCTGCTCGGCATGGCCGAGCGCTCGATCGAGCTCGCACGCGAGCGCGCCCGCACCCGGGTGGCGTTCGGCCGGCCTCTCGCGGAGCACCAGGTGGTGCGCCAGCGTCTCGCCGCCGCACGCGTCGAGCTCTCCGCTCTGCGGCTGCTCGTGCTGCAGACCGCCGCTCTCATGGACACCGTGGGCAACCGCGGGGCGCGCACCGAGATCCAGGCGATCAAGATCGCCGTGCCCGCGGCGGTGGAGCGCATCATCGACGGCTGCATCCAGCTGTTCGGCGCCGCAGGCGTCGGAGGCGACACCCCGCTCGCCGAGTTCTTCGCCGGTGCGCGGGCGCTGCGCATCGCCGACGGCCCCGACGAAGTGCATCTCGAATCCCTCGGCCGCGCGATGCTGCGCGAAGCCGACTGAGCGCGCCGTCATCGTCGACGGCCCGACCCCGAAAGGAACGGAACGCCATGAACGCACCCACCAGCGGGCGGCTCGTCGACAGCGACCACGCGACGATGTCGATCGCCGCGATCCTCGCCGAGACGGCCCACCGCTCCCCCGAACGCGCTGCCTTGCACTTCATGGGGCACACGATCCCCTACGGAGCGCTGTGGGATCAGACCCGCGCCTACGCGGGAGCCCTCCGCGACCGTGGGATCGGACGCGGCGACCGCGTCGCCGTCATCATCCCCAACGTGCCCGACTTCGTGCGGGTGTACTACGCGGTGCTGTCGCTCGGTGCCATCGTCGTACCCGTGCACCTGCTCTTCAAGGCGGACGAGATCGAGTACGTTCTGCGCGATTCGGGCGCGAAGCTCGCCGTCGTCGCCGCTCCCGTCCTCGCTGAGGCGGCCGTCGCCGCCGTGCGCGCGCAGGTGCCGCTCACGACGGTGCTGCTGCCGGAGGACATCGCCGCCGAGAAGGGCATCGCGCGCCTCGAAGTCGAGGCCGCGAGCGCGACCCCGATCGATCGCTACACGTCGACGCATCCGATGGATGCCGCGACCGTGCTCTACACGAGCGGCACGACGGGGACACCCAAGGGTGCCGTCGGAAGCCACCTCAACATGATCGAGCAGGTGAATGTGGCGCTGCTCGACACCTTCCCCATGCAGCCGGACGACGTCGTCTTCGGCGGCCTGCCGCTGTTCCACATCTTCGGGCAGATGGCGGTGCTCAACGTCGCGTTCCGGCGCGGCGCTTCGATCATCCTGCTGCCGAAGTTCGACCCCGCCGAGGCGCTCGAGCTCATGGTGCAGTACGGAGCCACGACCTTCACCGCGGTGCCGACGATGTACATCGGCATGCTGCAGGCGGCCGAGACCACGGATGCGCGCCCGCCGCTGCGGTACGCCGTCTCGGGCGGCGCCGCCCTTCCCGTGGCGGTGCTCGAGCGGTTCCAGGAGCTCTACGGCGCCCCCATCCACGAGGGTTACGGGCTCACCGAGACCTCGCCCACCGTGTCGTTCAACTACGTGGGGCGCACGCCGCGTCCGGGCACGGTCGGGCAGCCGAACTGGGGAGTCGACGTCGAGATCGCCGACGCCGAGAACGACGACGAGATCGTGCTGCTGCCCCACGGCGAGCTCGGCGAGATCGTCGTGCGCGGCTACAACCTGTTCGCCGGCTACCTCGGGCGACCGGAGGACACGGAAGCGACCTTCACCGACGGCTGGTTCCGCACCGGCGACCTCGGCACGAAGGACGACGACGACTACATCACGATCGTGGACCGCAAGAAGGACATGATCGTGCGCAACGGCTACAACGTGTACCCCAACGAGGTGGAGCAGGTGCTCCTGCGCCACGAGGGGGTCGTGAACGCCGCCGTCTTCGGCGTGCCGCACGACACCCACGGCCAGGAGATCCACGTCGCCGTCATCCCGCACGACGAGAGCCTCGACACCGACCAGCTCATCGTGTTCGTGCGCGAGCGCATCGCGGCCTACAAGTACCCGCGCGTCGTGCACATCGTCGAGGAGCTGCCCCTCGGCCCGTCGGGGAAGGTGCTCAAGCGCGAGCTCGTGGCGCGCTTCGCACCCGTCCCGGAGACGAGCGCCTGACGCAGACGCCTGAGACACAGAAGAGGGGCCCGGGTCATCGACCCGGGCCCCTCTTCTCATCCCACTCAGCCGGGGATGCCCTTCGCCGGCATCTTCACGGGGTCGCCATCGAACACGACGACCTTGTCGCCGTCACGCACCCAGCTCTTGCCGATCGCCGCCTGCACGCCGTTCGAGACGACGGTGATTCCCGCGCCGATGTAGCCGTTGTGGTTCTCATCCGAGAGACCCACCGGAACGAGGCCCGAGCCTTCGACCTTGCCCGAGCGGATCGCCTCGAGGAGCGACTCGCGCGTCGGATCCTCGCCCGCCTGCGCGAGCGCCTCGGCGAAGAGGTAGCCCATCGCCATGCCGTAGACGGTGTTGCCCGTGAAAGGCGCGCCGTCGTTGTACTCGTCGTTGATCTGGCGGAAGAGCGCGATCCACTCGTTGTCCTCCTCCGAGGCCGACGGCAGATAGTTGTCGCTCACGAAGCCCTCCAGCAGCAGAGGTGCCGCCTCGCCGAGGTACCCGGCGAGCGAGGGGTAGTCCGCACCCGACGACGACGAGACCCACTGCGGGAAGTACTTCAGCTGCGCCGCGGTGCCGATGGCGATCGCCGTGAATCCGGTGATCGTGGCGAGCACGTTGACCTCGCAGCCAGCGCTCTGCAGAGCGACGATCTGCGCCACGACATCCTGGTTCGAGACCGAATACGTCTGCACCTCGGTGAGGCCGTCCTCGCCGAGCACGAGCTCGAGTCCTGCCTGCACATCGGTGCCGAATTCGTCGTCCTGGCCGAAGAGGCAGACCTTCTTGCCCGGGAACTCGTCGGCGATGTACTGCCCGAGAACCATGCCCTCCGTCACGTAGTCGGTCTGGAACCCGAACGTGAGCGGATACTTCTCGGGCTGGTTCCAGGCCGCCGATCCGGACGACACGAAGAGATCGGGGACCTCGTTGTCGGTGAGGAAGTCGAGCACGGCGCTGTGGGTGGGGGTGCCGAGGCCGCCGAGGATCGCGAAGACCTCGTTCTCGAGCACGAGCTCGCGCACGACCGTCTGGGTCGTGGCGGGGTTGTAGCCGTCGTCCTTGACGATGTACTCGATCGTGCGGCCGTTGATGCCGCCCTGGTCGTTGACGTAGTCGAAGTACGCCGAGGTGGCGGCGGAGATCGGGGCGTAGGAGGCTGCGGCCGCTCCCGTGAGGGGCTGATGCGTTCCGATGGTGATGGTGTCTTCGGTGACACCAGGCTGCGGCGCCTCAGGCGAGGGAGTGCTGCAGGATGACAGCACCAGTGCGCAGGCAGCAGCCAGCGCGATCGCGGACACCGTCGTCGCACGTGCGTGCGGTTGCGTCATCGTCGTTCCTTTCGTGATGGTCAGGGAATGTGTGGTGCATCCGCGGAACGACGACGGCGCAGTCGCTCGACGAGGTCGGCGACGGCGCCGTGGATGCCGCGGGGGGCGGCGAGCATGACGACGACGAGGATCACGCCGAACACCACGATCGCCAGATTCCCGTCGAGCCGCTGCGACAGCTCGGCGGAAAGCGGAAGGACCTCCGTGATCGCGGAGGTGATCTCGGGCACCGCCACGATGACGATCGCACCCCAGACGGCGCCGGCGAGCGTGCCGACACCTCCGATCACGACGGCCACGAGCAGGAACAGCGAGAAGGTGAGGCCGAAGGCGCCCGGCGAGACCGACTGCGTGATGTACGCGAGCACACCGCCGCCGAGTCCCGCCGCCGCGGCGCTGACGGCGAACATCCCGACGCGCACGGCGACCGGGTCGATGCCCGAGAGACGGGCAGCGGATTCGTCGTCGCGCACCGCCTGCATCCGCAGAGCGGCAGGGCTGCGCACGAGCTGCGCGAACGTGCCGAGCACGATCGCCGCGACCGCGAGCGCGACCCACGCCTGCCACTGCTCGGTGGCGATGATCGTCGACAGGAATTCGGGTCGACGCTCGACCGAGACGTAGATGCCGGCGTCTCCGCCGAGCACGTTCGAGAAGGTGCTCGCGAGCGCGGGCAGGGCGAGCACGAGCGCGAGGGTGAGGCCGGCGAGGTACGGCCCGTGAAGGCGTGCACCCGCGATGCCCACGAGACCGCCGAGCGCCGCCGCCACGATGAGAGCGGCGAGGAACGGCAGCACGAGCCGCACGGGGCCGTCGATCCCCGCGTCGCCGAGGGCGTTCGAGGTGAACGCGAACGCGTACGCTCCCGCGGCCATGAGCGCGGCATGCCCGAGCGACAGCTGACCGGTGCGCCCCACGAGCAGCGAGAGACCCGAGATCGCACACACGGATGCCGCGGCCGTCGCGAGCAGGAAGTTGCGGTACGGATCGAGCAGGAAGGTGGCTCCGAGCGCCACCAGCAGCACGAGGCCCGTGATCATCCAGCGCTGGGCGGGGGTCCAGGAGCCCGGCGTCAGGATCCACAGTCGGGCGCGGGCGCCGCGCGGGCGGCGGGGACGCCCGGCTTCGGCGTCGGCGGTGTCGATGGGAGCGGTCGTGGTCATGCCAGTCGTGCCTTTCGCAGCGAGAAGACCCCTTGCGGGCGCACCAGGAGCACCACGACGAGCAGCACGAGCACGGCGATCGGTCCGATCGTCGCGCCCCACGCCGTCGTGACGAAGGTCAGCAGAAGCCCGACGAAGAGCCCGCTGATGACGGCTCCGACGGGCGAATCGAGGCCGCCGATGATCGCGACCGTGAAGGCGTTGACGAAGAGCAGGTCGCCCGAGTGCGGGCTGAGGCCCAGCTCCGTCGGCACGGCGAGCAGCACCGCGAGCCCGCCGACCGATGCGGAGAGGACCCAGCCGAGCGTGCGCATCCGGGCCACCCGCACGCCGTTGAGCCGCGCGACCTCGTCGTCGAACGCGGACGCGCGCATCGCGAGCCCGAGCGATGTCTTCGTGAACAGCAGCGCGATCCCCGCGACGACCACCGCGACCACGACGAACACGAAGAGGGTGTACGGCGAGACGATCGCCACATCCCCGATCTCGAGGGGCTGACGGCTGAAGGGAACGGCCACCGGTTTGTAGTCGGCGCCGAACAGGATCCCGAGCACACCCGTGAGCACCATCACCACTCCGATCGCGACGATGATCGAGTTGAGCGGGGAGCGGCTCGGCACATGCCGCATGAGTGCGCGCTCCATCGCGAAGCCGATCGCGGCTCCGGCGAGCAGGACGGTGAGGATCGCGAGAGGGAAGGAACCGGTGCCCATCAGCACGAGGTAGGCGACATAGGCGGCGGACACCGACATCGCCCCCTGCGCGAAGTTGGCGATGCGCGTCGCCCGCCAGATGAGCACGAGCGCGAGCGCGAACAGTGCGAACACCGCACCGCGCGCGAGGCCGGCACCGAGAAGCAGCAGGAAGGTCGACATCAGAACCCCAGGTAGAGATGGCGCAGCTGCTCGTCGGCTTCGAGCTCTGCGGCGGGACGGCTGGCCACGACGCGGCCGAGGTTGAGCACGACGCCGGTGTCGGCGATCGAGAGTGCGGTGCGCACGTTCTGCTCGACGAGCAGGATCGTGATCGAGAACTCGCTGCGCATCCAGGCGAGCATCGCCATGATGTCGACCACGACCTTCGGGGCGAGCCCCAGCGAGGGCTCATCCAGCAGCATGACCTTCGGGTGGGCCATGAACGCCCGTCCGATCGCGAGCATCTGACGCTCCCCGCCCGAGAGCGTCGAGCCGGCCTTCGTGCGCCGGTCGGCGAGCGCCGGGAAGAACTCGAACACCTCCTCGACGTCAGCCGCGCGCTCCGCAGGGTCTTTGCGCCAGAGCGCGCCGAGGCGCAGGTTCTCCTCGACGGTCAGCTCGGCGATCACCTGACGCCGCTCGGGCACGTGCACGATGCCGCGGCGGATGCGCTCCTCGACGGGCACACCCGCGAGCGACACCCCGCCCGCACGGATGGCGCCTGTGGTCGGCACGAGCAGGCCGGAGATGGTGCGCAGCAGGGTCGACTTCCCTGCGCCGTTCGCCCCCACGACGGCGACGATCGACCCCTCCGGGAGCGTGAGGTCGATGCCGTGCAGAGCGGGATTCTGGCCATATCCGGCCACGACCCCCTCGAGTTCGAGCGCGGCGCGCACCTCGGTCATCGCGGTCATGCGACACCCTCCTCGATGTCATGGCCGAGGTACGCCTCGGCGACGGCAGGATCGACGCGGATCTCGTCGGGCGTGCCCTCTGCGATTCGGCGTCCGGCGTCGAGCACGACGATGCGATCCGACACCGCCATGACGAGGTCGACGTGGTGCTCGACGAAGAGCACAGCGGTCTGCGGGTTCTCTCGCACGACATCGCGGATGAGCTCGCCCAGCTCGGTGATCTCGTCTTCCCCGAGTCCGCCGGCCGGCTCGTCGAGCAGCAGCAGGGTCGGGGCCGAGACCAGTGCGCGCGCGAGTGCGACGCGCTTCTGGAGCGGGTACGGCAGGGCGTCGGGATGCCGGTCCGCGGTGTCGCCGATGCCGAGCCCGTCGAGGGCGGCCTGGGCGCGGGCGGCTGCGGTCGCGAGGTGACGCTGCCCGGCTCGCAACCCGAGCAGGCCGGTGACCATGCCGGGCGCCTGCGCGGAGAGACCCGTCATGACGTTCTGCCGCACCGTGAGGCCGGGGAACATCGCGAGCCCCTGGAAGGTGCGGGCCACTCCCGCCGCCGCGAGGCGATGTGCGCGCGGACGGGGTGCGCCGTCGATGAGCACGTCGCCGCTGCGAGCACGGGCGAGGCCGCAGATGATGTTGAACATCGTGGTCTTGCCGGCGCCGTTGGGCCCGATGAGCCCGACGATCTCGCCGGGAGCGACGTCGAAGCTCACCTGGTCGAGCGCGATCAGGCCGCCGAAGCGCGCGGTGACTTCCCGCACGGAGAGCCGCGCGGCGGATGCAGATGTGCCTGGTTCGGCGACGGACATTGCGCACTCCATCGTGTCGTCGGGGTCGTCGTTGCGGTCACTGTAGCAGACCAACCGACCAGCCGGTATGTTTTTGTGCGACGCCTTCACGGGGTGCACAGCCAGGGCCTCTCAGGCCCCTCAGCTGTGGGGCAGAGCTGCGGTGATGCCGCCGTCGACGACGAACTCCGACGCCGTCGAATAGCTCGACGCGTCGCTCACGAGGAACGCGACGAGCTCCGCCACCTCCGCGGGATCCGCGGCACGTCCGAGCGGAATCCCCATCTGCTCGGGATCGAGGTGCGCCGTCATCTGCGTCGCGATCATGCCCGGGTGCACGGAATTGACACGCACGCCGTACCGCGCGAGCTCGAGCCCCGTGGACTTCGTGATGCCGCGCACCCCGAACTTGCTCGCCACATACGCGTGCAGCGCGATCGAGCCGCGAAGGCCATCGACCGAGGAGAGATTCACGATCGAGCCCGAGCGCTGCTCCTTCATCACCGGCGAGACCGCCTGGATGCCGAGGAACACGCCCGTGAGATTCACGTCGAGCACGCGGTTCCACTCATCGAGCTGCTGCTTCGCGATCGACGCCGCCGTCGCGATGCCCGCGTTGTTCACGAGCGCATCGAGCCGACCATGACGGGAGACGATCTCCCCCACCACCGATGCCCACGCCTCGGGGTCGGTCACATCCAGGCGCAGATACTCCGCGCCCAGCTCGCGGGCGAGCTCCTCCCCCGGCTCATCGAGCACATCCGCGATGACGACCGCCGCACCGTCGCGCGCGAGAGCGCGCACGATCGCGGCTCCGATGCCGCGCGACCCGCCGGTGACGAGCGCCACGCGTCCGGCAAGGGATGTCATCAGTCGTCCGCGATGACGGCGACGAGGCGACCGATGGTCGAGCCCGAGGCCAGACGAGTGAGGGCCTCCGGCACATCCTCGAAGGCGACGGGCGTCACATCAGGCGTGACGGCACCCGATGCGGCGAGCTCGGTGAGCGCGGCATGCGCCTGACGCGGCACCTCGGGGGCCTTCTGCAGATACAGACCCCAGTGCAGCCCCACGATGCTGAAGTTCTTCACGAGCGGGATGCCGGCCTTGATGTCCTGGATCTCGCCCCCCGCGAAGCCCACCAGCACGATCCGCCCCTCGAAGGCGATCGCCTTCTGAGCCGCGCGATAGCTGTCGCCGCCCACCGGATCGAACACGACGTCGACCCCGCGTCCGTCGGTCGCCTCGAGGGCGCGCGCCGCGATGTCCTCGCTGCTGCGGTCGATCACGACATCCGCGCCGAGACGCCGGGCGAGGTCGGCCTTCGCCGCAGAGCCCACCACCGCGATCACGCGAGCGCCCGCCGCGGAGGCGAGCTGCACCGCAGCGGAGCCCACCCCGCCCGACGCCGCCATCACGAGCACCGTCTCGCCCGCGCGCAGCTCGGCCCGGCGATGCAGCCCCACCCACGCGGTCTGGTAGCCCACCGTCAGCGCCGCAGCCTCGAGATCCGAGAGCGCAGGCGGTGCGGGGAAGGTCGCATTCGCCTCCAGAAGCACATGCTCGGCGAGCATGCCGATGCGCGTGCCGACGACGCGGTCGCCGACAGCGATGCCCTCGACGCCCTCGCCGAGTGCGAGCACCGTGCCGCAGCATTCGATCCCCGGCACGAAGGGCGGCTCGGGCCGCACCTGGTACTGCCCGCGACACAGCAGCACATCCGGGAAGTTCAGGGCGATGGCCGACGTCCGCACGAGCACCTCACCGGGCCCGGGCTGCGGAATGGGGCGCTCCACGAGCTCGAGCACATCGCCCGGTTCGCCGTACGCCGTCGTCTGCCACGCCCGTGATGTCATGTCGATATTCCCTTCAGGAAGAGGTCGGTGATCTGCTCCGCCACCTGCGTCTTGGTCTCGGCGCCGGACGGCGAGTACCAGTTGGAGAGGTAGTGCACGTCCGAGAAGAAGTTGGCGACAAGCACCGCGATGGGGATGTCGGTGCGATAGATCCCCTCCGCCTGTCCGCGCTTGATGATCTCGGCGAACGTGTCGTTGTACTCGCGCCGGCGCCGGGTGACCTCCCGCTGGCGCTCCGGAGCGAGCATGTGCACCGACCGGAAGAAGACCGTGCCCTCGGGCAGGAAGTCGATCGACGTCTCCATCACGTCGATGCACGCGGCGCGCAGGGTGTCATCGGTGGGCAGACCGCGCGCCACGATCTCATCGAGGTGATCCTTCTGCAGCTGGAGCATGCGCTCGTAGATGCCGAAGAGAAGGTCGTCCTTCGATCGGAAGTAGTGGTACATCGCGCCCTTGGTGACGCCCGCACGGGCGACGACCTCCTGCACCGAGGTGTTGGCGTAGCCCTTCTCGGCGAAGAGCGCGACAGCCGCGCTCGCCACCTGATCCCGGACGTTGAACTCCTTCACGCGATGCTCCCTCGTTGCGCCGACTACCCGACCGGGCGGAGCGAACCCCCGCCATCGATCACGATAGTTCTCCCGGTGATCCAGGCCGCGTCATCCGAGAGAAGGAACGCGACCGGTCCCGCGACGTCGGCGGGCGTGCCGAGACGCCCGAGGGGGAACTGCGCGGCGACGCTCGCCTCCCGGCCCTCGTAGAGGGCCTTGGCGAAGTCGGTCTTGATGATCGACGGCGCGACGGCGTTGACGCGGATGTCGGGGGCGAGCTCCCACGCGAGCTGCGTGGTGAGCGAGATGACGGCCGCCTTCGAGATGCCGTAGAAGGCGATGCCCGGGCTCGCGCCGATGCCGGCGATCGAGGCGATGTTGACGATCGAACCGTGCTGCACGCGCAGGCCCGCAGCGACCGCGTCTCGCGTCCACTCGAGCGCGGCGACGACGTTGACGTCGAGGATCTTGCGCGCGGCGGCGGCGTCGATCTCGAGCGCCGGGCCGTAGACGGGATTGATGCCCACGTTGTTGACGAGCAGGTCGAGTGGGCCGAGCCCCTGTATGTGTGCGAAGACCGCTGCACGATGCTCCGGGTCGTCAGCCCGGCCTGCGACGCAGCTGACGGCGGGGCCCAGTCGCTGTGCGGCTTCCTGCAGCGCATCCGCGTGCCGGGCGGTGATGACGACGCGAGCACCTTCATCGACGAGCCGCTCGGCGATGGCGTAGCCGATGCCTCGGCTCGCGGCGGTGACCAGGGCGAGCTTGCCGTCGAATCGGCGCATGCGTCCTCCATTGGGCGTCAGGACCGGAAAAACCGACCGCTCGGTATGCTATCCCGAAACCGCCTCCCCGGCGCAAGCCCCACGCCCCACCCCCGAGGTGTCAGTTTGTGCCGCTCTGCGCCGCGCGCAGGCGGCACAAACTGACACCTCAGTCGAGGAAGAGGGCGCGGAGGCGGCGCGTCGTGAGCAGCATGCCGAGCGCGATCATCACGGCGAAGTAGAGCACGTGCACGAGCATCAGCGGGCCGATCACACCCGTCGTGAGCCCACGGATGAGTTCCACGCCGTGCCAGAGCGGCAGCGCCTGGACGAACCACTGCACAGGCTCGGGGTAGACCGAGAGCGGATAGAACGTCGCCGAGAAGAGGAACATCGGCAGCAGCACGAACGGGATCCACTCCATCTGCTGGAACGTCTTCAGGTAGCTCGTGATGCCCATGCCGATCGACGCGAAGCCGAAGGCGATGAGCACGACAGCCGGCACCGCAAGCAGCGCGGTCCACGACAGATTGAGCCCGAGAACCTGCATCACGAGCTGGAAGGCGAACCCGTATGCCGCTCCGCGCATGAGCGCCATCGTGATCTCGCCGATCGCCACATCAAGCGGCCCGAGGCTCGTCGCGAGCATCCCCTGGTAGAGCTTTCCGTAGTTCATGCGGAAGAACACGTTCCAGGTGGAGTCGTACACCGCGCCGTTCATCGCGGATACCGCCAGGAGGGCGGGGGCGATATATGCCGCGTACGGGATCTCGTTGCCGTGCACATCCGTCACCGCGCCGATGTAGCCGCCGAGCCCCACGCCGAGCGACAGCAGATAGAAGATCGGCTCGAAGACCCCGGATGCCACGACGATCCAGTTGCTGGTCTTCGTGGCGGTGAGGCCGCGCGCGACCACCGAGCGGGCGTTGCCCGCATAGAGGGCGTTCACGCCGCCCCCACGGAGGCCGGTCTGCGGGACGTCGCGCGTCGATGCACTCATACGGCGAGCCTCCTCGTGGCGATGCGCACCGCGACGCGCCATCCGATGATCGCCAGCGCCACCAGGTACACCACGTGCACGGCGACGAGCCAGAGCGGCCGTTCAGCGCCGTACGCCACGACGCGGCCGAGCTCGGTGCCGTGCCAGAGCGGCGAGAGCCACCCGATCCACTGCAGGAACCAGGGCAGCTGCTCGAGCGGGAACACGGTTCCGCTGAAGAGCGTGAGGGGCAGCACGATCACGCGCTGCAGCACCGCGAACTGGCCGCGATCCTCGGTGATCGAGGCGGCGTAGGCGAGGATCGGCGTGCCGAGCGCGAGCCCGGTGAGGGTCGCGGTGAGAACCGTCAGGATGCCGGTCGGCGCAGGCACCGCCTGGAAGGCCGCCATGATCGCGAAGTACACGAGCAGCGTCGCCAGCATCCGGA
This sequence comes from Salinibacterium sp. ZJ70, assembly GCF_011751865.2. GTDB lineage: Bacteria > Actinomycetota > Actinomycetes > Actinomycetales > Microbacteriaceae > Homoserinibacter. The sequence goes on from NZ_CP061770.1 coordinate 2,367,369, forward strand.
TGGTCGCGAACAGCACCGTGCCGTCCATGATCTGTCGAGCCGAGAGCGGGGCCGCATTCATGCCGACATAGATCGGGTTCCATTTGAAGCCGCCCATGACGGGGAAGGTGAACTCGGTCATCGCGATCGAGACGGCCGTCATCGCGATGAGCGCGGGAGCCACGAAGGTGAGGTACGGCACACCGTCGACGCCCGTCTCGCCCGTGGAGGCGTTGACGAGCACCCCGAGGCCCACGCCGAACGCGAAGAGGTACAGCACCGGCTCGCCGATCGCCCGCGCGATATTGACGTCGAGGTAGCGGCGCCAGACGCGCGCCAGATGCTCGACGACGAACCAGGCGCCCATGCGGCGAGGCAGCGCGCCGCCAGCCCGCGCCTCCGCGGCGAGCTCGTCGAGGGAGGGCTGCACGGCGCCGGTTCCGAGGATGCGGTCGGTGCTCATTCGATGAGCGACCGTCCGGTGAGGCGGAGGAAGACATCCTCCAGGCTCGAGCGGCGCACGAGGCTCGTGAGCGGCTGGAGACCGCGCGCGGTCACCTCGACGAGCGCCGCCTCGCCGTCGTGCGCGTAGATGAGCACGCGGTCCGGCAGCACCTCGACGCGGTCGCCGATGTCGGCCACCCGTTCGGCGGCGCTCGCATTCTGCTCGGAGCCGAAGCGCACCTCGAGCACCTCGCGCGTCGAGTACTCGCGGATGAGCGCGGCGGGGCTGCCCTCAGCCATGATGCGGCCCTGGTCGACGACGACGAGCCGGTCGCACAGCTGCTCGGCCTCATCCATGTAGTGCGTGGTGAGCACGAGGGTCGTGCCCTGCTCCTTGAGCCGGAAGAGGCGATCCCAGAGGATGTGGCGGGCCTGCGGGTCGAGGCCGGTCGTGGGCTCGTCGAGCAGCAGGATGCGGGGCGCGTTGATGAGGGCACGTGCGATCGTGAGGCGGCGCTTCATGCCGCCCGAGAGCTCGTCGACCTTGGCCTTCGCGCGGTCGGTGAGCTGCGCGAAATCGAGTAGCTCGTCGGCGCGCTCGGCGACGACGTGTCGCGGCAGACCGAAGTAGCGACCGTAGGTGAGCAGGTTCTCGCGCACCCGCAGCTCGTTGTCGAGGTTGTCGAGCTGGGGCACGACGCCGAGCCGGGAACGGATCTCGGGGCCGTGGTCGTTCGGGTCGAGCCCGAGCACCGTGAGCGAGCCTTCGGTGCGGGTGGAGACTGCTCCGACCATCCGCATGGTCGTGGATTTGCCGGCGCCGTTCGGGCCGAGCAGGCCGAATGACTCGCCGGGGGCGACCTCGAAGTCGATGCCGTTGACGGCGGTGAAATCCCCGTAGCGCTTGACGAGACCGGAGGCAGAGATGACGCTCACTCGACGAGCCTAGGCGCGACGACCGACGCGGTTCGCTCACGGGATGGGTGTTTCGGCCGAACATGGCGTCGCCGGATGACACGCTCTCCCCGACGCTTCAGGATCGCCCCGGTAACGTGGATGCTGTGAGCTCCCCCGCTGCACCCGCGCGCCGCAATCCCTTCCGCCGCACCGCCGATGACGGACCTCGGGCCTCCTTCCGCGAGCTGGTTCCGTACCTCGCGGAACACAAGGCCGTGCTCGGCATCGCGGTCGCGCTGAGCCTCGTGGGCGCCGGGCTGTCACTCGCGCAGCCCGCGCTCGTGAGCCAGGTCATCACCGTCGTGCAGGCGGGCGGCGCACTCGGCGCCCTCGCCTGGGCCCTCGTCGCCATCGTGATCCTCGGCGGTGTCGTGAGCGCGGTGCAGCACTACCTGCTCCAGCGCGCCGGCACGAGCGTCGTCTTCTCGTCGCGCCGCGCACTCATCCGCCGCGTCCTGCGCCTGCCGATCAGCGAGTTCGACACACGCCGCACGGGCGATCTCGTCTCGCGCGTCGGCTCCGACACGACACTGCTCTACGCCGTGCTCACGCAGGGCCTCGTCGACGCGCTCGGCGGCGCCGTGGTGTTCGTGGGCGCGCTCATCGGCATGGCGATCATCGACCCCGTGCTGCTCGGCACGACCGTGCTTGTGATCGCCATCGCGATCACCGTCGTCGGCGCTCTCTCAGGCCGCATCCGGATCGCGAGCCGCGTGCAGCAGGAGAAGGTGGGCGATGTCGCCGCGGGCGTGCAGCGCGCCATCTCGGCGATCCGCACGGTGCGCGCTGCGGGTGCGACCGAACGCGAGAGCGTCGCGATCGAGCAGGATGCCGAGCAGGCGTGGCATGCGGGCATCCGGGTGGCCAAGGTCTCGGCGTTCGTCGTTCCCGTCGCCTCGATCGCGATGAACGTGTCGTTCCTCGCGGTGCTGGGCCTCGGCGGCTACCGCGTGGCGTCGGGCGCCATCACGATCGCCGACCTCGTGGCGTTCATCCTGTTCCTGTTCCTCATGATCATGCCGCTCGGCTCGGCGTTCGGCGCCGTCATGTCGGTCAACCAGGCGCTCGGCGCGCTCGGACGCATCCAGGAGATCATGCGCATCCCCTCGGAGGACGAGACGGATGCCGCGCACCTCGCGGCCGCACCCGTCGAGACGGATGCCGCGATCCTCTTCGAGGATGTGCGATTCTCCTACCCTGCGGGCGCACATCCCGCGGGCGATGACAGCGACACAGCCGACGATGCCGACACGGATGTCGCCGCCGCCCCCGCAGCCGACCGTGAGGTGCTGCGCGGCGTGAGCTTCGCCGTGCCGCGCGGAAAGCGCGTCGCGCTCGTCGGCCCTTCGGGCGCCGGCAAGTCGACGATCCTCGCCCTCATCGAGCGCTTCTACGACGTCACGGGCGGCGCCGTGCGCATCGACGGCATCGACGTGCGCGCGCTCGACCGCACCGAGCTGCGCGCCCGCATCGGCTACGTGGAGCAGGACGCGCCGGTGCTCGCCGGCAGCATCCGCGACAACCTCACCCTCGGCACCCCCGATGCGACCGACGAGCAGTGCATCGCGGTGCTGCGCGCCGTGAACCTCGGCGATGTGCTCGACCGCGACCCCGCGGGACTCTCGGCAGCGGTCGGCGAGGAGGGTGTCATGCTCTCGGGAGGCGAGCGCCAGCGCCTCGCGATCGCGCGGGCGCTGCTCACCGAGTCGCCCATCCTGCTGCTGGATGAGGCCACCGCCTCGCTCGACGGCGTCAACGAGCAGCTGCTGCGTGAGGCGATCGATGCGGTCGCCGAGGATCGCACGCTGCTCGTCATCGCGCACCGCCTGTCGACGGTGGTCGACTCGGATGCGATCGTGGTGCTCGAGGACGGCCGCGTCGCCGGCGTCGGCACCCATTCGGAGCTCGTCGCCGAGGTGCCCCTCTACCGCGACCTCGCGAAGCACCAGCTGCTCGTCTGACCCTCGGTGACTGGCGCCCCGCCGCCCCGAAATGAGATGAGCCAGGAGCGCCGACGTCGCTGCTGGCTCACCTCATGAGCCTCAGGACATCGGTGTGAGCGTGTACTTCGTGTCGAGGTACTCGTGGATGCCTTCGACGCCGCCCTCGCGACCGAGTCCGGACTGCTTGACGCCGCCGAACGGCGCGGCCGCATTCGAGGCGACGCCCACGTTGAGGCCCATCATGCCCGTCTCGAGCTGGTCGATCATGCGCTGTCCGCGCGCGAGGTCCTTCGTGAAGACGTACGAGATGAGGCCGTACTGGGTGTCGTTCGCACGGCGCACGGCATCCGCCTCATCCGTGAAGGTCGAGATCGCGAGCACCGGGCCGAAGATCTCCTCGCGAAGGATGTCGGATCCGGGTGTGACGCCCGCGAGCACCGTGGGGCGGTAGAAGGTGCCGGGGCCGTCGAGGGCCTCGCCGCCCGTGGTCAGCTGAGCCCCACGCGCCACGGCGTCGGAGACGAGGTCGTGCGCCTTGGAGACAGCCTTTTCGTCGATGAGGGGTCCGATCTGCACGCCCTCTTCGGTGCCGTGTCCGATCTTCATCGCGGCGACGCGCTCGGTGACGCGGCGCGTGAACTCGTCGGCCACGTCCGCGTGCACGAGGAAGCGGTTGGCGGCGGTGCAGGCCTCGCCGATGTTGCGGAACTTGGCGAGCATCGCGGCGTCGACTGCCGTGTCCAGGTCGGCATCCTCGAAGACGATGAAGGGCGCGTTGCCGCCGAGCTCCATCGAGGTGCGCAGCACGTTCTGCGCCGCCTGCTCGAGCAGCGTGCGCCCCACCTCGGTGGAGCCGGTGAACGAGAGCTTGCGCAGGCGCGCGTCGCGGATGATCGGCTCGCACACGGCGTTCGAGGTCGACGTGGTGATGACGTTGACGACGCCCGCGGGCACGCCCACCTCTTCGAGGAGCGCGGCGAAGGCGAGGGTTGTGAGCGGCGTGAGGGTTGCGGGCTTGATGACGACCGTGCAGCCGGCGGCGAGCGCGGGCGCGATCTTGCGCGTCGCCATCGCGAGCGGGAAGTTCCACGGCGTGATGAAGAAGCACGGGCCTACGGGGCGCTGCGTGATGATCATCCGCCCGGTGCCCTCGGGGTTCGGGCCGTAGCGCCCCTGGATGCGCGGAGCCTCCTCAGCGAACCAGCGCAGGAACTCACCGCCGTAGGTGACCTCGCCGCGCGCCTCGGCGAGCGGCTTGCCCATCTCGAGCGTCATGAGCAGGGCGAACTCGTCGGCGCGCTCCATGAGCAGCTCCCACGCCTTCCGCAGCAGCTCGCCGCGCACGCGCGCGGGCGTCGCGGCCCAGGAGGCTGCGGCGTCGACGGCGGCGTCGAGCGCGGCGATGCCGTCGGCGGGCGATGCGTCGGCGATGGTCGCGAGGCTCTCGCCGGTGGCGGGATCGCTCACCGTGATCTGTCGACCCGACGTCCCGTCGACCCAGCTTCCGCCGATGTACAGCTTCGTGGGGACCTTGGCCAGGAGCTCGTTCGCAGAGATCATGCCCCCATCATCTCGCACGCAAGGGCGAAACGCACAACGAAATCCGCACATTCCGAGCGGGAATCTCGCGGATTCCCGCTCGGAGGCGCGTCAGGGCACGCGAATCAGTCGCCGTGGGCGCCCTTGAAGAGCTTCGATGGCCACCACAGCGTCCGGCCCAGGTCGTGCCCCGCGGCGGGCACCAGAAGCGACCGCACGATGATCGTGTCCACGAGCACGCCGAACGCCACGATGAAGGCGATCTGCGCCAGGAACAGGATCGGGATGACGCCGAGAGCGGCGAATGTCGCGGCCAGCACGACACCCGCCGAGGTGATCACGGATCCCGTCACGATGAGGCCGCGCGTGATGCCGTGGTGGGCGCCGTGAACGAGAGTCTCCTCGCGCACACGCGTCATCAGGAAGATGTTGTAATCCACTCCGAGCGCGACCAGGAACACGAACGCGTACAGCGGCACCGCAGGATCCGCGCCGGGGAAGCCGAAGAGGTGGTTGAACACGAGCGCCGAGACCCCGAGCGCCGCGGCGAACGACACGACCACCGTTCCGATGAGCAGCAGCGGCGCCACGATGGAGCGCAGCAGCAGCATGAGGATCAGGAAGATCACCACGAGGATGATCGGGATGATCAGGTTGCGGTCGTGGATCGACGTGTCATTCGTGTCGATCGCCGTCGCGGTCACCCCGCCGACGATCGCATCCGCGTCGACATCCTTGACGGCCTCGCGCAGCTCGCGCACCGTCTTCTCGGCGTCCGCCGAGTCGGCTGCCGAGCTGAGGGTCGCCTGCAGCAGCACCTCGCCGTCGACGACGGTGGGCTCGAACGCCTCCGCTCCGGGGATCGGCAGCGGCTCGGCGTCGGATCCGGCGGGGATCGTGCCGGTCGGGCTGTCGTCCGAGAGCACCACGACGGAATCGATGCCGTCGAGCGCGAGCGCGGCGTCCGCGAGGGCGTCGAGATCGGACTCGGGCCCGACGATCACGGCGGGGCTGCCGGATCCGCCCGGGAAGTGCTCCCCGAGCAGCTCCTGGCCGTCACGCGCCTGCGACTCGGTGAGGATGAGGTCGGACTGCGCGACGCCGTCGGCCTTCAGCTGCGTGACGCCGACCGCGGCGATGAGCAGCACGAGCGTCGAGGTGATCCACACGGTGCGCGGGCGAGTCGAGACGAGCTTCGCGACGCGCATCCAGAGCTTGGAGTCCTTCTCGGCCGTGCCGACCTTCGGCCGGAACGGCCAGAACGCGACACGACCTGCCCAGAAGAGGAACGCCGGCAGCAGAGTGAGGGCGGCGAGCATCGCGAACACGATGCCGATCGAGCCCACGGGCCCGAGCGAGCGGTTCGAGTTGAGGTCGCTGAAGAGCAGGCACAGGAGGCCCGCGATGACGGTTCCGCCGGAGGCGACGATCGGCTCGATCGACCCCTTCACGGCGGCCTTGGTGGCATCCCAGCGGTCCTCGTAGGTGCGCAGAGCCTCACGGAAGCGCGCGACATACAGCAGCGAGTAGTCGGTCGCCGCGCCGATCACGAGGATGAACAGGATGCCCTGCACCTGCCCGTTGATCTGCACGATCTCGGCCTTCGCGAGCCACCACACGAGCAGGATCGCGGCCGCGAGCGCGAACACCGCGGTGCTCAACACGAGCACCGGCAGCAGCGGCGAGCGGTAGACGATCAGCAGGATCAGGAACACCGCGGAGAGGGCGACGAGCAGCAGAAGGCCGTCGATGCCCGTGAATGCGGCGGCCAGGTCGGTCGAGAAGCCGGCGGGGCCGGTGACGGCGGCTTCGAGCCCGTCCGGTGCGTCGGCGAAGAGCGCGCGGATCTCCTCCACGGGCTCCTTGATCTCGCCGTCGGCGTCGATCGGCACGAACACCTCGACGGCCGCGCCGTCCTCCGATGGGATCGCCGGGCTCAGCTCGCCGACCCCGGGGAAGTCGGCGATCTCGGCGAGCGCGTCCTCGATGTAGGCGTTGTCGGCGTCGGTCAGGCCGCCGTCACGCGCGAACACGACGATCGCGGGGATCTCGTTCGAGCCCGCGAACTCCTTCTGCAGCTCGGTGACGCGCGTCGCGTCAGCGCTGTCGGGCAGATAGTCGGACTGGGTGTTCGACGAGACCTCGCCGATCTTGCCGAAGTAGGGGCCGCCGACTCCCGCTGCGGCAAGCCACACCAGGATGAGGACGGCGGGGAGGAGGATCCGCAGGACGCGCGTGAGGGGCGCGCGGCGGGTGGACGTGGTCTCGGGGTTCGCGTCGGTGGTGGTGGTCTCCGCGGCGTGCCGGCTCACGCCGACACCGCCACGTGCGCGCCGGCCTCGCCGACCTCGGCGAGCGCGCGGGCGCCCGTCACAGGATCCACGGGGGCCGTGAGGTCGGAGAGCACGCTGACGTCGAGCCCCGCGGCGAGCGCATCGAGCGCCGATGCCCGCACACAGTAGTCGGTGGCGATGCCGACGACGTCGACGCTCGTGACCCCCAGGCGTCCCAGCTCCTCCGCGAATGCGGCGCCGTCGTCGAGCGTGCCCTCGAAGATCGAATAGGCGGGCTTGCCCTGGCCCTTCTGCACGTGCAGGTCGATGAGCGAGGTGTCGAGCGCGGGGTGATACTCGGCCCCCCGCGTGCCCGCGACGCAGTGCGCGGGCCAGGTGTCGACGAAGTCGGGAGCCGCATCGACGGCGAAGTGCCCGCCGTTGTCGTCGTCGCCGTTGTGCCAATCGCGCGAGGCGATGACGTACTGATAGCGGTCGCGGTTGGCCTCGAGGTATTCGGTGATGCCCTGCGCGACCGCGCTGCCGCCGTCGACGCCGAGCGCACCGCCTTCGGTGAAGTCGTTCTGCACGTCGATCACGAGAAGTGCACGCGTCATGGTTTCCTCCGTCAGTGGTTGGAGAGGTTGTCCCCGCAGCGCAGCGCCGCAGTGGTGAGCGAGTCGATGGCCTTGCGGGCGTCGTCGCCGACGCCTTCGCCTGCCGCATAGAAGGTGAAGACGAGGGGCGTCCCGTCTTCCGAGGTGAGCTGGCCCGCGAGCGTGTAGGAGCCGCGGATCATGCCGGACTTCGCTGCGACGTTGCCGCGTCCGACGGCGTCGGCGCCCGTGAAGCGCTCGCGGAGCGTGCCGGACTGGCCGGCGATCGACAGCCCATCGCGCACGACGTCGAGGCCGTCGACACCGGAGTGCACGGCACGCAGGAGCGTCGACACCGCCGACGCGGGCACCGCGTTCTGCGGGGAGAGGCCCGATCCGTCCTTGATGACGATGCCCGCCTGCGGCACGCCCCAGCGGCCGAGCTGGCCGACGATGGCACTCTGCAGCGAGGCGGCGCTGCCACCCTGCCCGGCTTCGCGCGACACGATGCGCGCGAGCATCTCGCCGAGCGTGTTGTCGCTCGGCAGCAGCATCTGCGACACGAGGGTGCGCACCGGCTGCGACTCGACGAAGGCGAGCTCGTTCTGGCTCACGGCGCTGCCGGTGGAGGTCGTGACCTCGTCGGCGACGAAGTCACCCGTGGGGTCGGCTGCACGCAGCGCCTGGATGAACTTCTCGCCCGCCGTCGCGATGGGGTCGGAGCCGCGCGGGGACACGTCCCGGCGGGGGTCGGCGCGGTCGCCGTCGACCTGCAGCGCGGTCGCCGCCGACTGGTAGCCGCGTGAGCGCTGATCCTCACGCCAGGACGGCTCCCACGAGTCCCCCGGGTTCCAGTAGCTCGCGTCGAGGACGACGCTCGAGATCGGGACGATCTCGTCGTCCTCGCCGAACCGGGCGGCGTAGCTCGCGATGGTCTGCTCGGCGAGGGTCTGGAGCTTGGGTGCACCCGCGTACGCGCTCTCCTGGCCGACGGGAAGCGCCGACAGCGTCGCGTCGCCGCGCCCCACGAGCACGACCGCGCCGGGGGTGGATCCGTCGACGACGCTCGTGCGGATGCGGAAATCGGGGCCGAGAGCGCCCACGGCCGCGGCAGCGGTGAAGAGCTTGAGCACGGAGGCGGGGGGTGCCGCCGCCGATGCGTTGCGGTCGAACAGGACCTCGCCGGTGTCGGCGCGCATGATCGAGCCGTAGAGGGTGGCGAGGCGGCCGTCGGCGGCGGGCCCGGCGATCGAGCAGGTGCGCAGGCGGCTCGCCGTGGCGGGGAGGTCGGAGACAGCGCGCGCGGGCTCCTCGGTGACCGTGGGCGTGGGAGTGGCGACGGGCCCGGCATCCGCCGAGGCGACAGCGATACCCGCGAACACGGCACCCGTGCCGAGCAGGGCGAAGGCGACAGCCGACGCGGTGGCGATCCATGCCGTCGGGTGCTTGCGGAAGAACGCGCCGATGCCGCCCGTGGAGGCATCGGTCTTCTGGCCCTCCCCGGAGTCGGCGGCGGCCGCCGTGGGATCGGCGCCGAGAAGCTGGGTGGCGCCGAGCAGCTGGGTGGCGCCGGCATCCGCGGGCAGCACCAGGGTGGGGTCTGCAGGTGCGGGGGGCGTCGACGGAGCCGCACTGGGGCTCACGGCCATTCCCGCAGGCCACGCGACGGTCGGTGCGAGCACCGTCGGCTGATCCCAGGGCTGCGGCTCGCCCGTCACGGCGTCTCCCGCGGTCGGGAAGGCCGTCGTGGGCGCGTCGGTGGGAGTGAGGGGCGTCTGGGGCTCGCCGGATGTCGGCGCGGGCACCGCGCCGAGGGAGTCTGCGGAGGTGTCGGCTGCGGCGGGGAATCCGGCCGCCTTGCGCGCCTCGCGGGCGTCGCGGCGCGACAGCGGTTGCTCGTCGGTCACCGGAACAGTGTAATGGCGGGCTCTGCGTCCGGCCTCTGTGATCGCGTCATTCCGACGGGTAGCGCAGACCGATCTGGCGGCGGACTTCGTCGAGCGTCGCCATGATGCCGATGGACTCGGCGGGCGGCAGCACGTCGGTCGAGGTCTGCCCTGCGGCGACCATCTGCTCGAGCGCGATCGCCTGATACTGCATGCCGCGTCCCGCGACCTCGGACGTGTAGCTCTCGAGCACGTTGTTCGCGTTGTCGATCACCCGGAATGACGTGGGCGTGTACCAGACGGCGTCGATCTCGATCCGAGCCTCCGTACCCAGGATGACCGCCGTGTTGGGGCCGCGCGCGTCGAGCTGCGTGTGCAGCACCGCCTGCCGCCCGCCCTCGAAGCCGAGGATGATCGCGGTCTGGCGGTCGACGCCCGTCGGCGTGGGCGACGAGATGGCGTGCACGGCGATCGGCTGGCCGAAGAGGCCCCACGCGAACGAGACGGGGTAGATGCCGAGGTCGAGCAGGGCGCCGCCGCCGAGCTCGGGCGACTGGATGCGGTGGGCGGGATCCGTGGGCAGCTTCTGCGTGTGATCGGCGATGAGGGTGCGCACGTCTCCGAGCAGTCCTGAGGCGATCAGTTCGCGCACGCGCACCATGTGCGGCAGCCAGCGGGTCCACATCGCCTCGAGCACGACGAGGCCCTTGCGTGCCGCGATCGCGACGACGCGCTCGGCCTCCTCGGCGTTCAGGGTGAACGGCTTCTCGACGAGCACATGCTTGCCGTGCTCGAGTGCGAGCGCGGCGCCCTCCGCGTGGAACGGGTGCGGGGTGGAGATGTAGATGACGTCGACATCCGGATCGGCGGCGAGCGCTTCGTAGCTGCCGTGCGCTGCGGGGATGCCGAACTCTGCCGCGAATGCGTCGGCGGACGCTTGGGTGCGGGATCCGACGGCCGCGACCGTGAGGCCGGCGGTGTTCAGGTCGGCGGTGAAGAGGCGGGCGATGCCGCCGGTTCCGAGGATGCCCCAGCGCAGTGCAGTCATGCCCTCAGCGTAGGGGGCGGGGGTGCCGCGCGGCAGGGGCGAGTGGCCGGTGGGCGGCAGGTCAGCAGCCGCCCCAGCGCGCTGCGGCGCGCGTGAAGCTGTACGGGTCGGCGGGAACGCCGCCGTGCACCATCGCGAAGCAGATCACCACACCGGAGGCGCTGCCGGTGTGGGTGAGCCGATAGAGGGACTTCTGGTGGGAGGCCGAGTTCCACCACTTCTGGGCGACGGTCGCGCCCGTGTTGCCGGAGCCTCCCGCGAGGTTGCCGTCGCATCCGGTCGCGGGCACGCCGTCGGAGCGCTGCGTGCCGTTGTGGCCCCAGGCCGAGCTGGTGTCCTCGGAGGGGTCCTCCGCGATCCAGAACAGTCGCGCTTCGAGGCACGAGTCGTAGCGGATGTTGGACATCGGGATCGGCTCGAGGCAGTTGGCGACGCGGATCGCGTTGAACGTCTCGGCGAACGACTGCAGGTCGGCGCTCGTGGTGCCGCCGACGCCGGCGGCCGATGTCTGACCGGGGGCGCCGGCGGTGGAGCCGCCGACGGGTGCGGGGCAGCGCTGGCCCGCCGCGGCGCGTGCCGCCTGACGTGCGGCGGTCCCCGCGCGCTTCGCGGCGGGGGTCTCGACGACGGGCGGAGGGGGCGGCGGAACGGGCTTCTGGGCGATGTGCTCGCGGTCGACGGTGAGGTCGATCGAGGCGACCGTCACGGCGGTGTCGTCCAGCCTCACGGTGGCGGCGAGCTTCGCGACGGGGTTCATGCTCGCGACGCTCGCGGTGGCGGCGACCGGCCGCTCGGATGCGCTGCCCGCATGAGCCGTCTCTTCGAGGGAAGGGCCGGCGCCCCCGACGAACGGGAGCGCGAGGGTGAGCACGGCGCCGAAGACGCTCCCCACCAGCAGTGTGCGTTTGAGCACGCGAGCCCCCGGACGTGAGATGCGCCAGCTCCCCCCACGAGAGTCGGATGACGCCTTCCCCCACGGAAGACGTCACGGGAGCGAGAATAGGCCGCTGACCTGGGAATTCGCGCCCCCATTCCTGGGGTCACCCGTGCAAAGGTGATGCGTCAACGGCGATCTGGGCCAGCCCGGAGATGAAGAGAACCCCCGCACCTGACGGGGGCGGGGGTTCGCAGAGCCACCTGTGGGAATCGAACCCACGACCTATTCATTACGAGTGAATCGCTCTGCCATCTGAGCTAAGGCGGCATGTGTCCGGGATGATCCCTCGCACGACTGACAAGCATACTCGATCCGTCAGGACGTCGTGTCCACGCGGAGCGACCTCCGCGGCCGCGTCAGCACATGGGGTCGTCGGCTGGCACCGTGCCCGAGATGAGGAACGCGTCGACCACATCCGTGACGCATTCGCTCGCCGCGTAGGCGGTGTGGCCCTCACCCTGGAAGGTCACGAGGTGGCCGCGGTCGAGCTGGTCGGCGAGCGCGACGGCCCACTCGTACGGCGTCGCCGGGTCGCCCGTGGTGCCGACGACGAGGATGTCGGGAGCACCGGGGGCGTGGATCTCGCGACGCTCCTTGTCGGAGACGAATGGCCACTCGGCGCACGTCGTGCCGCCGTACGACATCCATGGTCCGAAGATCGGCGCCTCCGCCGCGAGCACCGCGGCCTGCGCGCGCATCCGCTCGGGGTCGCCGTCGCTCGCGTAGTCGAGGCAGTTGATCGCCACGAACGCCTCCGAACTGTTGGACGTGTAGCGCCCGCCTGCCCCGCGATCGTTGTAGTAGTCCGCGAGGAAGAACGCGGTCTCAGTGCCGCCGTCGAGCGTCTCGGAGAACAGGTCGTCGAGGAAGGTCCAGTTGCTCTCGTTGTAGAGCGGCAGGATGATCGCCGTCGTCATCGTGCCCGCCCACAGCAGACGGCCGTCCTCCGCGGCAGGCGGGTTCTCGTCGAGCTGCGCGAGCAGATCCGCGATCGTCGCACGTGCTGCCTCCACCGACCCCGAGAAGGGGCACCCCTCGCGGCCCAGGCAGTCGGTGAGGTATGCGTCGAGCGCGGCCTCGAAGCCGCGCGCCTGTGTGAGGGTCACATCGGCTTCGCTCGTCGACGGATCGATCGCGCCGTCGAGCACGAGGCGTCCCGCGCGATCCGGGAACAGCTCCGCGTATGTCGCGCCCAGGTAGGTGCCGTACGAGAAACCGAGGTAGGTGAGCTTCTCGTCGCCGAGCACGGCACGCAGCAGATCGAGGTCGCGGGCCGCACTCACGGTGTCGACGTGCGCGAGAAGGTCGCCCGTGTGCTCGAGGCACGCCGAGCCGAAAGCCTGCGCCTCCGCCCGGGAGGCGGCGATCCACTCGTCGGAGCCCTCGGGCGCCGCGGTGATCTCACGCAGGTCGCCGTAGAAGAACGCATCGAGCTCACGCGAATCCGAGGCGCACGACACCGCGGTCGACGCACCCACGCCGCGGGGATCGAAGCCCACGACCGAGTACTCGCGCCGCAGCGCCTCACTCGCGGAGTAGTCGAGCGACTCCCGCACGAACTCGACGCCCGAGGCCCCCGGCCCACCGGGGTTCACGAGGAGCGAGCCTCGCGGTTCGCCGCCGGTCGCATACTGTCGCGCGAGAGCGAGAGAGATCGTGGCACCGGCCGGGTCGTCCCAGTCCATGGGCGCGGTGACGGACGCGCACTGCAGCCCTCCCCCGCACCCGGTCCACGAGACGACCTGGTGATAGAACGGCTCGAGCGCCGCATCGACCTGCTCGAGAGTGGGCGTGGAGGTCGTCGGTGCGCGGTTGCCCTGGAACCAGGACACGCACCCCGTGAGCAGGCTCGCGACCGTGAGCGCGGCGAGAGCGGACGCCCACGCGCGACGCCTCATCGCACCCCGGCCGGGTCGCGGCGGATCGCGCTCACGAGCATCGCCTCAAGCGCGAGCGCGGGCGCGACGTTCGCCTCGATGCGGGCACGCGCCTCGGCGATCGCATCGAGCGTCGCGATCGTCTGCGCGGGCGCGGAGCGCTGCGCGGCGATCGTGAGATCGCTGTAGATCGCCAGATTCACGGGCTCCACCTCGACACCCAGCTGCAGCAGCAGCACGTCGCGGTAGAGCGACAGCAGGTCGACGAGGATGCGGTCGATGCCGTCACGGAGGCTGCGGGTCGCGCGACGCTTCTGGTCCTCGTCGAGGGCCTTCAGCTGGGCACGCAGCGCGGGAGGCACGGTCCCACCGGGCTCGACGCCGAGCGAGCGCAGAGCCTGGTCGCGCTCCTCGGAATCGCGCTGCTCGGTGATGGCCTTCGCATCCGAGCCCGCCACCTCGAGCAGTTCGGCGGCGCCGATGACGGCGCCCGAAACGCCCCGGATGCCGAGGGCGATCTCGAGCGTGCGACGACGGCGCTCGCGAGCGCTCTCGTCGGTCGCGAGGCGGTGCGCCATGCCGATGTGCGCCTGCGCCTCGCGGGCGGCGCGCGTCGCCTCGGGCAGGCTCACGCCGTCGCGGCGGGCGATGAGCTCCGCGACGTCCTCGACGCTCGGCACCCGCAACCGCAGCGAGCGCACCCGCGAGCGGATCGTGGGCAGGAGGTCGGCCTCGCTCGGGGCGCACAGGATCCAGATGGTGCGCTCCGGCGGCTCTTCGAGCGCCTTCAGCAGCACGTTGGAGGTGCGCTCGGTCATGCGGTCGGCGTCCTCGATGACCATGACGCGGTAGCGACCCACCGCCGGCGAGAACTGGCTCGAGGCGACGAGCTTGCGCACGTCCTCGATCTTGATGATGACGGCCTCCGTGCTGAGCACGCTGAGGTCGGGGTGGGTGCGGGCGGCCACCTGCGCGGCGGTCGCCTCGAGGTCCGACTCTCCGCGCGCGAGCAGCTCGGTCGCGAACGCGTAGGCGAGCGTCGAGCGCCCGGAACCGGGAGGGCCCGTGATGAGCCACGAGTGCGCGAGCCCGTCGCCCGCAGCGGCGGCACGCACCACGCGGATCGCATCCGCCTGGCCCGTGAGATCGTCCCAGATGCCGGTCATGTCTGAAGGCTACGCGAGCAGGTCCGACACTCGGCTGCGGATGGCGGCAGCGAGCTCGTCGATCGGCAGCGTCGCGTCGAGCACGAGGAAGCGCCGAGGCTCGGCATCCGCGAGGGCGAGATACGACTCGCGCACGCGCGTGTGGAAGTCGGCGGCCTCGGCCTCGAGACGGTCGTAGCGGCCGCGCGCCTCGTCGAGCCGCGCGCGGCCGACGGCGACGTCGACATCGAGCAGGATCGTCAGATCCGGCAGCAGTCCTTCGGTCGCCCACAGCGACAGGTCGCGCACCTCGGTGCCGTCGAGCACGCGCCCCGCGCCCTGGTAGGCGACGGAGGAGTCGAGGTAGCGATCCTGGATGACGATGTCGCCGCGTTCGATCGCCGGCCGCACGACGGTCGCGATGTTGTGCGCGCGGTCGGCGGCGTACAGCAGGGCTTCGGCACGCGGCGCGATGTAGCCGCGGCGGTGCAGGATGATCTCCCGCAGTTCGAGCCCGAGCTCCGTGCCGCCGGGCTCGCGCGAGTGCACGACGGTGCGTCCGGATGCGGTGAGCCAGTCGGTCAGCAGGGTCGACTGCGTGGTCTTGCCCGATCCGTCCCCGCCTTCGAAGGTGAGGAACAGACCGCGCTCAGCGTCCGGCACGTCAGGCCTTCTTCTTGGCCGCAGGCTTCTTCGCGGCCGGCTTCTTGGCGGCGGGCTTCTTGGCCGCCGTCTTGGCCTTGGGCTTGGCGGGCCCCTTGGCGCGCTTGTCGGCGAGCATCTGCACCGCACGATCGAAGTCGATCTCCTCGATCGTGACACCGCGCGGGATCGTCACGTTGGTGACCCCGTCGGTCACGTACGGGCCGAAGCGGCCGTCGCGGATGCGGATCGGCTTGCCCGATTCGGGGTCGGCCTCGAACTCCTTGAGGGCGCTCGTGGGGCGCTTCGCCCCGTACTTCGGCTGCGCGAAGATCTCGAGGGCGGCAGGGAGCTCGATCGTGAAGATGAGGTCCTCGCTCTCGATCGAGCGCGAGTCGGTGCCCTTCTTCAGGTACGGCCCGTAGCGGCCGTTCTGGGCCGTGATGGGCTCGCCCGATTCGGGGTCGAGTCCGACGGTGCGCGGCAGGTCGAGCAGCTTGAGTGCGGTTTCGAGATCGACCGTCGCGGGGTCCATCGTCTTGAACAGCGACGCGGTGCGGGGCTTCTCGACGGGCGCCTTCTTGGCGGCCTTCTTCTTCGGCTTCGGGGCCTCGACGACCTCACCGGTGGCGGCGTCGACAGCGACATCCTCGACCGTCTCAGGCACCTCGGGCTCGGGGTCGACCTCGGTCACGTAGGGGCCGTAGCGGCCGTCCTTCGCGACGACCGTCTTGCCGTTGTCGGGGTTGATGCCGAGCACACGGTCGCCCACGACGGGCGCGTCGATGAGCTCGCGCGCCTTGGCGGGGGTGAGCTCGTCGGGCGCGATGTCGTCGGGCACGTTGACGCGACGCGGCGTATCGGTGCCGTCCTCGACCTCGATGTAGGGGCCGTACTTGCCGACGCGCAGCGTGATGCCCTCATCGATGACGATCGAGTTGACGGCGCGCGCGTCGATGTCGCCGAGGTTCTCGACGACCTCGCGGAGACCCGGGTGATCG
The DNA here is from genome assembly GCF_011751865.2 of Salinibacterium sp. ZJ70. Taxonomy (GTDB): domain Bacteria; phylum Actinomycetota; class Actinomycetes; order Actinomycetales; family Microbacteriaceae; genus Homoserinibacter. The sequence goes on from NZ_CP061770.1 coordinate 2,383,636, forward strand.
CCGCCACCGAAGTAGAACTTCGTGAGCCAGTCCACGCGGTCCGCTTCGCCGTTGGCGATCTTGTCGAGGTCGTCCTCCATCTCGGCCGTGAAGCGGTACTGCACGAGATCGGAGAAGTGCTCTTCGAGCAGACGCACGACGCTGAACGCGATCCAGTTGGGCACGAGGGCCTGGCCGCGCGGCGTGACGTAGCCGCGGTCGATGATCGTGGAGATGATCGACGCGTAGGTCGAGGGGCGTCCGACGCCGAGCTCTTCGAGCGCCTTCACGAGGCTCGCCTCGGTGTAGCGGGCGGGCGGGGTGGTCTCGTGACCCTTGGCCTCGAGCTCGGCGAGGCTGAGCGCCTGGCCCTCCTCGAGCGGCGGGAGCTTCGACTCGGCCTGCGCATCGGCATTGCGGACCTCGTCGCGGCCCTCCTCGTAGGCGGCGAGGAAGCCGCGGAAGGTGATGACGGTTCCGGATGCGGTGAACTCGGCCTGCGCGTCCGGGCCGCCGTCGGCGGCGATCGTGACGGTCGCCGTGGAGCCCTTCGCGTCAGCCATCTGCGAGGCGACGGTGCGCTTCCAGATGAGGTCGTAGAGCTTGAACTCGTCGCCGCGGAGGCTCGACTGCAGCTCGCTCGGCGTGCGGAACACCTCGCCGGAGGGGCGGATGGCCTCGTGCGCCTCCTGCGCGTTCTTCGACTTCGACGAGTAGGCGCGGGGCTTCTCGGGGATCGAGTCGGCGCCGTAGAGCTTGACCGCCTGCGTGCGCGCCGCCTCGATCGCCTGCTGCGAGAGCGAGACAGAGTCGGTTCGCATGTAGGTGATGTAGCCGTTCTCGTAGAGCGACTGCGCGAGGCTCATCGTGGTGCGGGCCGAGAAGCGGAGCTTGCGCGACGCCTCCTGCTGGAGGGTCGAGGTGGTGAACGGCGCGGCGGGACGACGCGTGAGCGGCTTCGTCTGCAGCGACGAGACGGCGAACGACGCGGTCGGAGCGCGGAGGGCGTCGACGAGCAGGTCGGCCGCCTTCTCGTCGAGGGTCACGACGTCGGGCTTGGAGAGCACGCCGCGGTCGTCGAAGTCACCGCCCTGGGCGATGCGCTTGCCGCCGAGGCGAGCGAGCTTGGCCGTGAAGGCATCCTGCGAGCCCTGGGGCGCGAACTCGCCCACGAGGTCCCAGTAGGACGCGGAGACGAACGCGAGACGCTCGCGCTCGCGGTCGACGATGAGGCGGGTCGCAGCGGACTGCACGCGGCCGGCCGAGAGTCCGGGGCCCACCTTGCGCCACAGCACGGGCGAGATCTCGAATCCGAACAGACGGTCGAGGATGCGGCGGGTCTCCTGCGCGTCGACGAGCGCCGTGTCGAGCTCACGGGTGTTCTGCTCGGCGCGCTGGATGGCGTCCTTGGTGATCTCGTGGAACACCATGCGCTTGACCGGAACCTTGGGCTTCAGCACCTCGAGCAGGTGCCACGCGATGGCCTCGCCTTCGCGGTCTTCATCGGTGGCGAGGTAGAGCTCGTCGACGTCCTTGAGGGCGCGCTTGAGTTCGGCGACGGTCTTCTTCTTGCTGTCCGAGACGACGTAGTACGGCTCGAAGCCGTTGTCGATGTCCACGGAGAACTTGCCGACGCTGCCCTTCTTGAGCTCGGGCGGCAGGTTCTTGGTATCGATGAGGTCGCGGATGTGGCCCACCGACGCCTGCACCTCGTAGCCATCCCCGAGGTACTGCGCGATCGTGCGCGCCTTTGCGGGCGACTCGACGATCACGAGCTTCTTGCTAGACACGTGGTGGGTCCTTCCTGTCGGTGCACACCATACACACAGAGTCCTGAGGGCATCCCGTCAAGGTCGCTCATGTTCCCCTCATGGCCGAGGCGCGAGCGGTGGGTGCGAGCGGAGCGCGCCCGCTCGCACCCCGGGGTCATTCGGCGGCGGCGCGCACGAGAGCGTGGGCGAGCGAGCGAGCGACGGGGACGTCGGCAGCGGCGCGGACGCGGAGCGTCGTGAACGTGACCTGCCCCTCGCTCCACGCGATCGTCGTCGTGGTCGTCGCGGCTCCGCGCAGCCAGCCGGAGAAGATCGCCGAGTGCACGCGAGCGGAGCGCATTGCGTTCGGGATGCCGTTGATGACGAGCGGGCCGAGGAGGTCCTCGAACGCGATCGAGAGGATCGGGCCACCGGGCACGGTGCTGAATGCGCCGCGGCGGTCGAGCCACTCGGTGCGCGGCACCCAGTCGCCGTCGCCGCTGCGGGATCCGAGTCGCGCCGAGGGCAGGTAGTCGAGTGCGTCCGAGAACGCGTGCTCGTCCTCGACGAGCACGAGCACGCGCCCGCCGTCGCGCGCCGTCTGCTGCGCCGCTTCGTCGAACGCACGCGTCACGAGCACGGCATCCGCGTCGTCGGTGAGGGCGATGCCCTGCGCGGTCGCCCAGGCGGCGACCGCGGCATCCGCGGCACGCACCGCGATGCCGGCGTCGTCGGTGGGGTCGATCACGAGGATCTCGGCCGCGTCGCGCGCGAGCAGCGCGCCATCGAGGTGCAGTTCGGCCTCGACGCGCATCGCCCGAGCGGGCAGTGCGGCAGAGAGCGAGAACGTGTGCGCGCTGCGCACCGTCGCGTCGACGGCGAAGTCGGCGACGGGCTCGCCGTCGGCGAGGAGGCGCAGGGTCGCGGGGCGCGCCTCATCGACACCGCGCATGGGGATGACGGTGGCCGTGAGCTCGACCGCGCCGCCGCCGAAGACGCTGTAGGCGTCGGTGCGCAGCGCCACCGCGGCGTCCTGGTTGCTGAGTCCCCACTCGGCGGTGCCGCGCTTGGGGGTGCGGTTCATGTCGAAGAGACCGTTCGCCTCCCACTGCACGTCGCTCAGCTGCGTGAGCACATAGCCGCTGATCTCGGGGTGCAGTCGGATGCTCGTGGTCTGGTACCGGTTCGCGACGAGCTGGGACTCGTGGAGCGCCTCGACGAGCGCCTCCCACGATCCGAAGACGTCCTCGAGGCCGAGTGAGCGGAAGCGCTCGAGCAGCCGGGTGCCCTCACCCGCGCCGAACGCCCAGTCGGCACCGGATCCGAACCACCACGGCTCGGCGCCATCCTCGAACTGGTCGAGGGTGTGCGGGAGCGCCCAGTTGCCGAACTCGCTCAGCATCAGCGGCTCGACGCCGGTGCGCACGCCGTCGCCGTAGGGAGTGAAGGTCCAGTCGGGACGCGACGCGAACTCGGAGATCAGCGCATCCCACTCGCGGCGCGACTCGGGGATGCCGCGGTACATGTGGTAGTCGTCGATGTCGGTCTCGAGGTGGAAGTTGGGGCGGCACGCCGAGTTGTCGACCACGAGGCTGCCGCGGGCGGCCGCCTTGATGCGGTGGAATGCGTCGCGCAGCCACGCACGCTGCTTGGCACTCTTCTGATCCATGCCCCACGACTCGTTGATGACCGTCCAGGTGACGATCGAGGGGTGGTGGCCGTCTTCGCGGATGAAGTCCTCGAGGAGCTGCAGCCCTGCCTCGGCGCCCGCGGGGGTCCAGGTGAGCCAGCTGGGAAGCTCCGTCCAGACGAGCATGCCGAGGCGGTCGGCGATCTCGTAGTAGCGCGGATCGGGGCGCTTGATGTGCACACGGAGCATGGTGAAGCCGAGCTCGCGGGTGCGGCGGAAGAGCTCCTCGAGCGCCTCCGTGCTCTCGGGGATCGACGAGGAGCCCGGGTGGTAGTCCTGGTCGAGCACGGCGCGCAGTTCGATCTCGCGGCCGTTGAGGAAGAAGGAGCCGTCGCGCGCCTCGAAGGTGCGGAAGCCGGTCTGCACCGAGACGGCGTCGCGCACGTCGGCACCCTCGATGACCGAGACGGTGACGTCGTAGAGGTTCGGGGCGTCGAGGCCCCAGAGGACGGGGGCGTCCACGGTGAGCGTCGCAGCACCGTCGACAAGTTCGCCGTCCGCGACGACCTCGCCCGCGAAGCGCACCTCGGCGCGCACCGTCGCGGCACGCGCGGCATCCGTGAGCTCGGCGGCGATCTCGATCGAGGCGGATGCGGCATCCGCGTGCACGCTGATCGAGCGCACGTGCGCCGCGTGGCGCGTCTCGAGCGCGACCGGCTGCCAGATGCCCGCCGTCGTGCCGTACCAGGACTGCTTGCCGTGCGGCACCTCGAGGAAGCTCGGCTCATCGCCCTCGCGCAGACGCGGCGGGTAGCTCACGACGACCTCGAGGGTGTTCTCCCCCGCGACCACGGCATCCGTCACGTCGACCTCGAAGCGGCTCCACGCTCCGACGTTCCTGCCCACCTCGACGCCGTTCACGCTCACGACTGCCGTGTGGTTGACGCCGCCGAAGGTGAGCACCTGACGCGTGTCGGCGCTCGGCTGCGCGTCGAACGTGCGGCGGTACCGCACCGTCTCATGGGAGTCGCCGAAACCGGCGATCTGCGTCGTCCAAGGGCCCGGCACGGTGACGTCGTGGCTGCTCGGGGTGGCGCCGAGGATCTCCAGATCCCAGGTGCCGCCGAGGTCGGTGACGATGCGTGAGGAGGTCATGCGTGGTTCCTGTCATGCGGAGGGGCGGCTCGATGGCTCGAGCCGCCCCCGTGATGCGGGCTCAGCCGCGAATTACTTGAGTTCCTGCGCGACGCGCTGCTGCGCCTCGGCCAGGGCAGCGGCGATGTCCTTGCCCTCGAACCAGATGCCGTCGAGCTGCTGGTGGATGAGGGTCTTCACCGACGTCCAGTTCTCGATCTGCGGCACGAAGCGGATGTTGCTGACCGCCGTCGCCGTGTAGTTCTCACGCTCGGGCGCCTGCAGGTACTCCGCAGACTCGGTCACCGAGACGCGGGGCGAGAAGTGCCCCGTGGCACGCGACCAGGTGTCGGTGTTGTCGTACAGGTACGCGGCGAACTCGATCGCGGCACGGTACTTGACCGGGTCGTCGCCCTTCTGGCGCGGGAGGACCCACATGTGCGAGGACGCCCACGCGGCCGACTCGTCGAAGATCGTCGGGAGGTCGACGACCGTGTAGCCGAACGGCGCGGTGGCCGCGTACTCGTTCACGGCCCAGGTGCCGTTGAGGAGGATGGCGGAGTTGCCGCCCATCCACTCGTCGATGCTGCCCGCGTAGTCGGCCTTCACGTGGATGTAGCCGGCCTCGATGAGCTGGTTCATGAGCTCGAGAGCGGCAGCCGCCTCGGGCGTGTCGATCGTGGGCTGGCCGTCAGCGTCGATGAGGTCCGAGCCCTGCTGGCGCACGAGCGAGTAGAAGGTGCGCCACGCCATGTCGTCGTTCGCGACACCGAGCGAGAAGAGGTACTTGCCGGTGGCCGCCTTGACCGCGGCGCCCATCTCGAGGAGCTCGTCGACGCTCGTCGGCATCACCGGGCGGCCATCTGCACCCAGGTAGCCGGCGGCCGCGAGGACGTCGGTGTTGACGTGCGCGAGGAGCGCGTGCGAGTCGAACGGAACCGCGTAGGTCTCGCCATCCCAGACGACCGACGACTGCGCCTGCTCGGTGGCGTCGGCGAGGTCGATGCCGAAGTCGCTCGGGTCGAACGCGACGAGCTGACCGCGCTTGGCGTAGTCCGACATCGAGTAGTCGTGCAGGTTCGCGATGTCAGCGGGCGAGCCGCCGGCGACCGAGGCGTTGAACGCGTCGTAGTAGGAGTGCCAGTCGGCGCCGCCGAGACGCTCGATGGTGATGCCGTGCTCGTTCTCGGCGTTGAACTTGTTGGTGAGGATCTGGATGGCCTCGCACTCGGTGGTCGCGAGAGCCAGGTCGGTGACGCCCTCGGTGGTCTCCTCGCAGTCGCCGAACATGCGCGACATGGTGATCGTCGTGCCCTTCAGCTCGTCGGCGGTGACGGCCGCGATCTTGTCGGCAAGTGCCTCGTCCGAGTCGGATCCGGCGTTGGATCCTCCGCCCGCGGCGCAGCCGGTGAGCAGAGCGCCCGCCGCGACGAGGGCGACGGTGGCCGTGAGGGCCTTGGTGTGTCGCATGGATTTCTCCTTGTGGTTGGTGCGGCGCATCGCGCCTGTGGGACTGCGCCTTCGCAGGCGCCCATTACCGGCGGCATCGCGGCCGTCGGGGTCTTGGGGTTCCGGCTATTTGTCTCCGGAGGTCATCGCGATACCGCGGATGAGGTGCCGCTGGAACAGGATGAAGATGATCAGCAGCGGGAGCGACCCGACGAGACCGCGGGCCATGAGGCTGCCGAGCTCGGTCGCCTGGGCGAAGTTGCCCTGCAGCGATGCGAGACCCGTCGTGATGGTGAACATCTCGGCGCGCGTCGCGGAGACGAGCGGCCACAGGTAGTCGTTCCACGTCTGCACGAAGGTGAAGATCGCGAGCGCGACCATCGAGGGGCGCGCGAGCGGCAGCATCACCGAGAAGAAGATGCGCCAGGGGCCCGCGCCGTCGAGGCGTGCGGCCTCTTCGACCTCATCGGGCACCTTCGAGAAGAACTGCGTCATGAGGAACACACCGAGCGGCGCCGCGATCCTGGGCAGGATGAGCGCGGAGTAGGTGTTGTGCAGATCCCATTCGGCGACCATCGAGAACAGAGGGATGAACATCGCCTCCTTGGGGATCATGAGTCCCGCGAGCACGCTCGCGTACACGATCGCCTTGCCCGTGAAGTCGATCTTCGCGAAGGCGTAGCCGGCCATGGCGCACAGCAGCACGGTGGCGGCGGTCGTGATGCCCGTGACGATCGCGCTGTTGATGAACCACTGCGCGGTGAGGCCGATGTTGAAGACGCCGAGGAAGTTGTCGAGAGTGAAGTTCTCGGGTGAGAACGACGTCGTCTCGCGCACGAGGGCGCGATTGTCGGTGAGCGCGAGCGCGGCCATCCACATCATGGGGATGAGCCACACGAGCGCCGCGACGATCATGGCGACGTGATAGAGGCTCGTGCCGAGCACGGCTCCGCGACGGCGGGCGCCTGCCGGGCGCTGCTGCGCACGGCGTCCGGCCGGGGTCGTGATGATGCTGGTCGTCGTCACTTGGTGTTGTCCTTCCCGAGGAAGCGCATCTGCACGAGCGACACGATGAGCATGAGCACGAACAGGAAGAGGGAGACCGCCGAGGCGTACCCGAGGTCGAAGTCGCGGAATCCGCTGTCGTAGACGTGCTTGATGAGCACCATGGTCGAGGTGCCCGGTCCGCCGCCGGTCATGATGTTGATCTGGCCGAAGACCTGGAACGATGCGATCACCTGCATCACGAGCACGAGCAGGAGCACGTGCTGGATGCCGGGGAGCGTGACGCTCGTGAACTTGCGCCAGCGTCCGGCGCCGTCGAGCGAGGCGGCTTCGTAGAGGCTCTGGTCGACGTCCTGCAGACCCGCGGCGAACAGCACGAGGTTGAAGCCGACCGTCCACCAGGTGGTGGTGATGACGATCGCGAGCATCGCGACGCTCGGGTCGCTCAGCCACGCGATGGGCTCGATGCCGAAGAATCCGAGCAGCTCAGCGAGGAGCCCCTGGTTGGGCGAGAGGAAGTACGCCCAGATGAGCGTGACGACCGAGACGGGGAGGATGTACGGCAGGAAGAACGCCATCTGGTACAGCGCCGTGCCGCGCCGCTGGCCCTGCAGCGCGAGCGCCATGAGCAGTCCGAGGCCGGCGATGAGCGGGGTGGAGACCGCCGTGAACAGCAGCGTGTTCTGCAGCGAGACCCAGAACGTGGGATCGAACCAGTAGCCGTTGGGGCCGGGGTGGAAGCCGAGCGCGAACGCGATGCCGACGAGTCCGAGCACGCTCGCGATGCCCCAGCCGCCGATGCGACGGCGCATGATCGCGGGGATGAGGATCGCGAAGGCGGCGAGCACGAGCAGCACCCGCCACACGAGCAGGTGCGTCATGTTCCACTGCAGGTTCTCGCCCCACAGCATCGTGACGTAGTTCTCGAGGCCGATGAAGCCGTCGTTGCCGTTGAGCAGGTCCCAGTCGTGGAAGCTCATCCACACGGCCTGCACGACCGGCCACAGCACGAACACGAGGTAGAGCGCGATGAACGGCGCGATGAAGGCGAAGCCATACTTGGCGTTCCGTGCACGCATCGTCGTCCGACGTGCGGGGATGGTGCGCGTCCCGCTGGCCTCTGCCGCTGTCGTCACTTGTCCTCCATTTTTGCCACGTTGCAATTGTGTGCCCGGAGTATTGTGCGGCCGACTCGCTTGAGTTGTCAACTTGCTTGGAGGCACCGATACAGTGGCTCCCACAACCACCCCCAGGAGTTGCCGTGGCCGCCAGCCTCCATGACGTCGCCAAGCGCGCCGGCGTCTCGCCGCGCACCGTCTCGAACGTCGTCAACGACTTCGTGCATGTGCGCCCGCAGACGCGCGAGAAGGTGCTCGCGGCGATCGAGGAGCTCGGCTACCGCCCCAACATCGCGGCCCGGCGACTGCGCCAGGGCCGCACCGGGATCGTGGGGTTCGTGGTGCCGGAGCTCTCGCAGCCGTACTTCGCCGAACTGAGCGAGCTCATCGAAGCAGAGGCGCAGAGCCGGGATTACACCGTCATCGCCACCCAGACCGGCGGGGACGCGACGCGAGAGCGGCGTGCCCTCGACGAGTTCACGACACAGGTGATCGACGGCGTGATCTTCTCCCCCATGGGCCTGTCGCAGGATGACTTCGCCGCCGCGACACCTCAGGTGCCGCTCGTGCTCATCGGCGAGCAGATCACCTCCCCCGGCTACCTCAGCATCGCGATCGACAACGTCGCTGCGATCCGCGACGCGACCGCACACCTCATCGCCTCGGGCCGCACGCGCATCGCCACCCTCGGCGCGTACCACTCCGACCTCTACCGCAGCTCGGCGCTGCGCCTCGAAGGCTACGAGCAGGCGATCGCCGAGGCGGGCCTCCAGCTCGACCCGGAGCTCGTGCTCTACACCGACGAGTTCTCGCGCCGCGCTGGCTACGCAGGCGTCGAGCGCGCGCTCCGCGAAGGCGTCGAGTTCGACGCCATCATGTGCTTCACCGACATGCTCGCCTTCGGCGCGATGCGCGCCCTCGCGGATGCCGGCGTCCGTGTGCCGGAGGATGTCGCGATCGCCGCGATCGACGATGTGCAGGAAGCGGAGTTCTCGATCCCCCGCCTCACCTCCGTCGCCCCCAGCAAGGATGCGATCGTCTCGCAGGCCTTCGACGCCCTGCTGGCCCTCATCGACGGCGGCGAGCGCCCCGAGGGACTCGCGACCGCCCCCTACCGCCTCGTCGTGCGCGAGAGCTCGGGCGGCGGCGCGGGCTGAGCCAGCCGTGTCCGGCGCCACTCACGGCGGCCCTGCGCGAGACGTGATGCGGATCGGAACTCCGAGGAGCTCGGCGGAGGCCTCGACCGTGGCGACGGCTCCGTCGAGCGCACAGGACGTGAGCCGCGCACCGTGCGCCCGCGCGACGCGGTCCGCGACCGCACACGGATCTCCCGCGACGACTCCGAGTCGCACGTCCGCGGCGGCAAGCGCCGCAGCATCGGCCGCCGCGACGACCCGCTGCCGGGCGGCGAAGGCGGCGGTCGCGACGATGAGCGAGAGCGCGACCAGCACCACGACCGCGACGATCGCGAGGGCGAGCACCGAACCCGCGCCGTCGTCTGCTCGCCACCGCATCAGCACGAGTCGCCGGAGCACCCGCCGTCGCATCCGAGACGGCGGCCGCGGTCGTCGCGGACGTCGCGGACGTCGCATCATCGGCCCCCATCGAGCGCACAGCTCGTCGCCTGCAGGCGCAGGCCGGTCGCCCCGATCGGCCCGGCCGCGGGCGCGCTGACCCGCGCGCACACGAGCTCGCCCGACATCCAGCTCTCGAGACCGACCCCTGCGATCCCGCGAGCAGCGTGCCCTGCCGCGACCGCCGCCGATTCGCCCCGACCGAGCGACCGCGCCGCATCGGCCGCGGCGTCCTGGAGGCGCACCTGCTGCGCGCTCACCGCGACCCCGCTCACACACAGCCCGAGCACGAGCGCGACAGCGGGCAGCGCGACCGCGAACTCAGCGGCGGCGCTGCCGGCGTCATCCGCCCACACTGAGCGCATTGCGCACCAGGTCGGTCAGGATCTGCTGCACCTCACCCGATCGGAGGATCACTACCAGCAGCCCCGCGAAGCCCACTGCCGCCATGATCGTGATGACGTACTCGGCTGTGGCCGCCCCGTCGTCATCCTGCAGCCGCCGCAGCCGCCGCTGCATCCGCTCGCTCAACCGCATCAACCGCATGCCGTACTCCTCTATCGGAAGGTGGTCGGCACGACCCTTCGATCGTCGTCGAGCGCGGGGCTGCTCATTCTCCGTTCACCCGCACCCGTGCACGACGACGACGCCCCCACCCTCGGGAGGAGAGCAGGGGCGACGGTGGGCACTCGGAGTCAGTGCTGCAGCACCGCCCACGCGATCAGGCTGTCGATGCGACGGATGTCGGCGCCCTTGCCGACCTTCACTTTGATGTGCCCGGCGCGCGTCCACAGCTCGATCTCGGAATTCCAGTCGAGCGTGCCCGCGTTCTCGGACGACCACATGTTGATGGCGTTGTACGGGAGGGAGTAGATCTCGACCTTCTTGCCGGTGATGCCCTGCGCGTCGCGCACGATGAGGCGCTTCGTGGTGAAGGTCGCCGAGTCGCGGAAGGTCTTGAACGAGGCGACAGCCTGCTCGCCTTCGACGAGAAGGGAGTCGACATCGGCGGGTACGGGGATCTCCTGCTGGAGAGTCCAGGTCAGGATCGGTGCGGTTTCCATCCCTCCAGTCTCGAACGGGACGGGATCGCTGTCGCCCCCCACCTCTGGGTCAGAACGCTGCGAGCACGTCGCGCAGAATACCGAGGATGAGCGGCACGACGCCGAGGAGCACGAAAGCGGGGAGGAAGCAGACGGCGAGCGGTGCGAGCAGGCGCGTGCCGAGCACCGCCGCGGACCGCAGCCCATCCGTGAGGGCCACCCGGCGAGCGCGGGCGGCATCCCCCCGCAGCAGCGCGGATGCGGGAACGCCCGCCCGCCGCGCGAATGCGAGCGTCGCTTCCGCTTCCGCATCCGCGGCCTCCACCCCGCATTCGCGCGCCGCCTCGGCCACGAGCGTGAGCGCGCGGTCGGGTGGCGCCCCGCCCGACAGCGCAAGCGCAAGCAGCTCAGGTCCGATGCCCGCGTGCACGTCGCGGATGCGCGCCGCCGCGATGAGCCTGCGGTTCCAGCGCGTGCCCGCCACGAGACCGCCGATGCCCAGCGCCGCCGCGGCGGCGCCGGGGACGCTGCCGAAAACGATGCCGAGCACATCCACGCCGAGCAGCACACCGAGCCCCAAGCCGGCGAGCGGCAGGAAGGCGACCGTGCGCGCCGTCGCGATGGGGCCTGCGAGTGCGACGTCGATCTGGCGCTCCACATCGGCGTGTGCCCGCAGATCGTGCGCCGAGCGTTCGAGCGTGGCAGCGAGCGGCGCACCGGTTTCGACCGCGACCGACCACGTAGCCGCGACCGTCGCCCATGCGCGCTGCGGTCCGGATCCCGCCGGCACCCCCGCCCCCGCCCCCGACGCACCGCGCAGAGCATCCGGCACTTCGGCGGGGCTCGCGCACCCTGCCGCCGCCCGCCACGCGGGTGATTCTTCGGCGAGCGCCCGCACGGCCGTCATCGGGTCGAGTCCAGCCGCCAGAAGCACGCTCAGCCAGTGGACCTCGGCGGCAAGCTCCTCGAATGGCGCACCGGCGTCACCCTTGGCCTTCATGTCGACTCCGCGAGGAGCCGCCCCGCTGCGTCGATGCGCAGCACCCCGCATTCGGCGACCCGCCGCACGCCCTCGGGCGTGCGTTCCAGGTGCAGCACGGTGTCGAACGCGCTCACGGCCTGGCGCGCGACGGCATCCGGCGACCACCCCACGAGCGCGCCGAGAGCTTCGAGACGAGCGGGAACATCGGCGAGCGAGTTGGCGTGCAGGGTGCCGGCACCGCCGTCGTGACCGGTGTTGAGCGCGCTCACGAGCTCGCGGAACTCGAGCCCGCGGCACTCCCCCACCACGAGCCGGTCTGGGCGCATCCGCAGGGCCTCACGCACGAGCCGGTCGAGCCCGATCCCGCCCGCACCCTCGAGGTTCGGCTGGCGCGACTCGAGCCGCACGACATGCGGGTGCGAGACGCGAAGCTCGGCGACGTCCTCCACCACGACGATGCGGTCGGCGTGGGAGGCATGCGCGAGGAGCGCGGCGAGGAGCGTGGTCTTGCCGCTTCCGGCGGCACCCGTGATGAGCAGGTTGGCTCGATCGGCGACGAGACGCGCGACCGCATCCAACGGCACCCGCGCGAAGAATCCGCCAGCGGCAAGGCCCTCGAGCGACAGCGGCACGGCACGCGGCACGCGGATCGACAGTGCGGCTCCTGGCCGCGCCAGCGGCGGAAGGACCCCGTGCACGCGAATGCCGTCGCCGAGGCGCACATCGCCGCACGGAGTCGCCTCGTCGAGATGCCGCCCGCCCGCCGCGACCAGACGCACAGCGAGGTCGCGCGACTCCCCGCTCGGGATGCGCACCGGCTCGGGCACGGCTCCCTTCCCGCGGTCGACCCACACACCGCCGTCGGGGTTGACGAACACATCCGTCACGTCGGGGTCGGCGAAGTAGGGCGCGAGCGGGCCGAGCAGTTCTGGCGTCGGATGCGACATCGCTCGATCGTGCGCGCGCGCCGGTCGCAAGCGGAGTCGCCCCCGTGACATCGGGGAGGAACGCGCGGCACACCCCCTGGGGAGGACCCTCCGCAGGAGCGGCCGACAGCGCCGGAAACGCGGGAGAGACGGAGGGGCGGCGCCCAGTTGGGGGGAAGAGGGCGCCGCCACTACGGTGCCAGGATGGGGGAGATCGTGGCACCGCGAATCCGAGAACTATTCGCTCGGTGGGCCTCATCCTACTCAGATCGCGCCGCATTTCAACGGTCGATCCACAGGGCACGCTCCGCTCACCTGCCCCGCGCTACCGCTCATCGCAGCATCCGCGCGATCGTCGCCGGCACGTCGGCTGCGCAGGTACGATCAGAGCGTTCCCCGGAAGACTCCGCGCGACTACAGGCACAGTCGCGATTCGACACAAGGATGATGACGTCCATGACCTCGATCGACAGCCTGCTCACCGAGACCCGCCGCTTCGCACCGAGCCCCGAGTTCGCCGCTGACACCGTCGTCAGCCCCGAACTCTACGCCCGCGCGAACGACGACCGTCTCGCCTACTGGGCCGACCGCGCCCGTGAGCTGCACTGGCACAAGCCCTTCGAATCCGTCCTCGATTGGACGAACCCCCCGTTCGCGAAGTGGTTCGCCGATGGCGAGATCAACGTCGCCTACAACTGCCTCGACCGCCATGTGCTCGAGGGGCGCGGCGACCGCGTCGCGATCCACTGGGAGGGCGAGCCCGGCGACAGCCGCAGCTTCACCTACGCCGAGCTCACGCGTGAGGTGAAGCGCGCCGCCAACGCCCTCGCGAGCCTCGGCGTGGGGCAGGGCGACCGCGTCGCCGTGTACATGCCGCTCGTGCCCGAAGCCCTCATCGCGATGCTCGCGATCGCCCGCCTCGGCGCGATCCACTCGGTCGTATTCGGCGGCTTCAGCGCCGAATCCCTCCGCGCCCGCATCGACGACGCCCAGGCGAAGGTCGTGGTGACGGCCGACGGCGGTTACCGCAAGGGAAAGGTCTTCGCCCTGAAGCCCACGGTCGATGAGGCCGTCTCGGGCGAGACGAGCATCGAGAAGGTGCTCGTGGTGAAGCGCGGCGGCAACGACGTCGCGTGGACCGAGGGCCGCGACGTCTGGTGGCACGACGTCGTCGACACCGCATCCGACGAGCACGAGGCGCAGGGCTTCGAGGCCGAGAACCCGCTGTTCATCCTCTACACCTCGGGCACCACCGGAAAGCCGAAGGGCATCGTCCACACGTCGGGCGGCTACCTCACGCAGGCCGCCGCGACCCACCACGACGTCTTCGACCTGCACCCCGAGAAGGACGTCTTCTGGTGCACCGCCGACATCGGCTGGATCACGGGCCACAGCTACGTCGTCTACGGCCCGCTCGCGAACGGCGCCACCCAGCTCATCTACGAAGGCACCCCCGACACCCCGCACCCGGGCCGCTGGTGGGAGCTCATCGAGAAGCACAAGGTGACGATCCTCTACACCGCGCCCACCGCGATCCGCTCGTTCATGAAGCTCGGACGCCAGATCCCGCAGGAGTTCGACCTGTCGAGCCTGCGCCTGCTCGGCTCGGTGGGCGAGCCCATCAACCCGGAGGCGTGGATCTGGTACCGCGAGGTGATCGGCGCGGGAGTCACCCCCATCGTCGATACCTGGTGGCAGACCGAGACGGGCGCGATCATGATCGCGGCGCTCCCCGGCATCACGGCCGTCAAGCCGGGCAGCGCGCAGGTGCCGCAGCCCGGCATCAAGGTCGACATCCTCTCGGATGACGGCACGCGCGTCGATCCGCCGAACGGCGGCCTGCTGACGGTCCGCGACCCGTGGCCGTCGATGCTGCGCGGCATCTGGGGCGACCCGGACCGCTTCGTCGAGACGTACTGGGAGAAGTTCCGCGACGACGGCTGGCGCTACTTCGCGGGCGACGGCGCGCACGTGGACGAGGACGGCGACATCTGGCTGCTCGGCCGCATCGACGACGTCATGAACGTCTCGGGCCACCGCCTCTCGACGACCGAGATCGAGTCGGCGCTCGTCGGCAACCCGATGGTCGCCGAGGCCGCTGTCGTCGGCGCCTCGGATGAGACCACCGGCCAGGCGGTCGTGGCGTTCGTGATCGTGAAGCAGTCGCACCGCGAGGAGCACACGGACGAGGAGTTCGTCACACTGCTGAAGTCGCATGTGACCCAGGCGATCGGTGCGATCGCCCGCCCCCGCGACATCTTCATCGTGACGGAGCTTCCGAAGACCCGCTCCGGCAAGATCATGCGCCGCCTGCTGCGCGACGCCGCCGAGGGCCGCCAGATCGGCGACACCACGACGCTCGCGGACACGATGGTGATGCAGACGATCAGCGACAAGATGCGGACGCGCGCCGCAGTCTGACGTGACAGGGAAGGAGGGGGCCGGATCGGATCCGGCTCCCTCCTTCTGCGTTCCTCCCGCAGAACTCCCCTTGCGTCAAGCACGCTTGACATGGGACGCTGATGCAACACGTCAAGCTCGCTTTACAGGGAGGCGGAAATGCTCGAACAGGACGACACCGACACCCGCTCGCGTTGGGGCCGTGTGCGCTTCGGCAGCAGGCGCGCATCCGCAATGGCGGTCGCCCTGCCCATCGGAGCCACCCTCGCGATCGCCGCAGGGGCGATCATCGGCACCACCGGAAACGCCGGCCCGCATCCGCTGATCGCAAGCATCCTCATCGCGATCCTGCTGACACCGCCGCTGGCAGGGTTCGCATGGATCGCCCTCGTCGACCGCGACACCCTGCGCGGCGCGGCCCGCGACCCCGAGCAGACCGTCGAATCCGCGTGGTACGTGCGCGCCAGCAGCGATGCCTTCACCGACGTGCTGCTCATCGTCGGTCTCGGAACCGCCGCCGTCGCCCTCACGGGAGCGGAGTTCCCGACGACCCTCGCCCTCGCCGCGGTGCTGCTCGTCGCGATGGGGGCATTCGGCATCCGCTACGCCATCCAGCGCCGACGGGGCTGAGCGGTGCGCAACAGCCTCCCCGACCTGCGGCGGGACCGCGGATGGTCGCAGCAGCGGCTCGCCGACGAACTGGGCGTCTCCCGGCAGACGATCATCTCGATCGAACGCGGGCGCTTCGATCCCTCCCTGCCGCTGGCGTTCCGCATCGCGCGCGCATTCGAACTGCCGATCGAGCAGATCTTCGACGCCGCCGACGAATGAGGAAGCGGGGGTCGGATCGGATCCGGCCCCCGCTTCGCGTGCTCAGGTCAGGCGAACTCGAGCAGCAGCTCCACCTCGACGGGCGCGTCGAGCGGCAGCACCGCGACGCCGACAGCCGACCGCGCGTGCACGCCGATCTCGCCGAAGATCTCGCCGAGCAGCTCGGACGCGCCGTTGACGACGCCCGGCTGGCCCGTGAACTCCGGCGCGGACGACACGAAGCCGACGACCTTGACGACCTTCGTCACGCGATCGAGCGACCCGATCACCGACTCGGCGGCCGCGAGGGCGTTGAGCGCGCAGACGCGGGCGAACTCCTTCGCCTCCTCCGCGGAGACCTCGGCGCCGACCTTGCCGGTGGCAGGCAGCACGCCGCCCACCATGGGCAGCTGGCCCGAGGTGTAGACGTGGTTGCCCGAGACGACGGCGGGCACGTATGCGGCCACGGGGGCAGCGACAGGGGGCAGCGCAAGCCCCAGTTCGGTCAGACGGTCGGCGATGCTCACAGGTCTCCCCCTTCGATAGGACGCTTAAGATATGCCACAAGTCCACCCTCAGGACCGGTCACGATCTGGACCAGCTCCCAGCCCTGAGAACCCCAGTTATTGAGGATCGCGGTGGTGTTGTGGATGAGCAATGGCGTAGTGAGATATTCCCATGTCTGCAATTTTGAGGCTTCCGTTCAGCAATTGAGAGGGTCACGTCCCCTACCCTGAACCCTATGCCCGCTCAAAGATCATCGGCTACGAGTCTGTTCGGGGCCGGTCTCGGCCTCATCGGATTCAGCGCCATCGCCGGTCTGCTCGTCACCGTCATGGTCGCACCCGCGATCGCCGTGACCGGCATGACCGCCGCGAATTCGGTGAACGTGTTCAACGACCTCCCCGAGCACATCACGCTCGAATCCCAGCCGCAGCGCAACCAGTTCATCGCGTACGAAGCGGACGGCACCGAGGTGCACGTCGCCGACCTCTTCGACCAGAACCGCGAAGACGTGCCGCTGGACCAGATGGATCAGGACCTCATCTGGGCCGCCATCGACGGTGAGGACCGCCGCTTCTACGAGCACGGCGGCGTCGACATCCCGTCCGTCGCGCGCGCCGCGCTCGGCCAGGTCACCGGCAACGACGCGGGTGGCGCCTCGACACTCACCATGCAGCTCGTGCGCAACATCCTCGTCTCGCGTGCCGAGAACACGCCGCTCTCCGCGACATACACCAAGGAGATGCGCGACGAGGAGGTCAAGGCCGCCACGTGGCCCGACATGGGCCGCAAGCTCAAGGAGATGAAGTACGCGATCTCCCTGGAGAAGCAGTACACCAAGGAGGAGATCCTCGCCGCCTACCTCAACATCGTGCTCATGGGCGGCACGACGTACGGCGTCGAGGCCGGCGCTCAGCGCTACTTCGGCACCACGGCGAGCGAGCTGACACCCGCGCAGGCCGCGAGCCTCATCGCGATCGTGCAGTACCCCTCCGCGCGCAACCTCGGCAACCCCGAGAACTACGAGAAGAACCGCGAGCGCCGCGACATCATCCTGTACTGGATGCACAAGGAGGGTCACCTCACCGACGACGAGTACGCCGAAGCGAAGGCGACCCCGGTCGACGAGACCACCGTCATGAACAACGCTCCGCGCAACGGCTGCACCTCGGCGCCTGAGCACCTGCGCTTCCCGTGCGACTACGCACTCAAGTCGATCTACAACGGCGAGGTTCCCGCCCTCGGCGCGACCAAGGCACAGCAGCTGGAGAACTGGAAGAAGGGCGGCTACACGGTCGTCCTGTCGGTCGTGCCCAGCCTCAACGCCGTCGCCACGCAGACCGCCGCTCAGTACGCCGACCCGGGGGAGACCCGGATGCAGCTGGGTGCGGGCGTCTCGAGCGTCGAGGTGGGCTCCGGCCGCATCCTCGTGATGGCGCAGAACAAGACCTTCGACGACACCGGTGCAGGCGATAAGCAGATCACCACGGCCGTCAACTTCTCCGCCGATGCGTCGCACGGCGCGAACAAGGGCGCGCAGCCCGGATCGACGTACAAGCCGTTCACGCTCCTCGCGTTCCTCGCGGCCGGTCACGGCGCGATGGAGACGTTCGATGCGAGCGTCCTCAAGATGCCCATGTCGGCGTTCCGCGACACCTGCAACGCCGGCGGCGTCTGGGGCGGACCCGACTACACCTTCCGCAACGACTCCGGCGAGCGCGGGCTCTACAACACCATCCGCGGAACCGCGGCGTCGGTGAACTCCGTCTTCCTTCAGATGGCGGCCGAGCTCGACCAGTGCGAGATCCGCGATATGGCCCGCTCGCTCGGCGTGCACCGCGCCGACGGTGCGCCCGACGGCTCCGACCTGTACACGAACCCCTCGTGCGCGCTCGGTGGATGCGACAACAACCTGTCGCCGCTCACCATCTCGGCCGCGTACGCGGCGATCGCCAACCAGGGCACCTACTGCAAGCCGATCATCATCGACCGCATCCTCACCCAGTCGGGCGAGGACATCGGCGGCCAGCCGATCAGCTGCAACCCGAGCCTCGCCTCGCCCGCTGTCGCGAACACCGCGGCCCACGCGATGGCGCAGGTGATGACGGGCGGTACAGGTAGCGCCTCGAACCCGCGCGACGGCACCCCCTACATCGGCAAGACCGGAACGGCGAACAAGGCCCAGAACACCTGGATGGCCGGAACCTCCACGCGCGTCTCGACCGCCGTGTGGGTCGGCAACATCAGCGGCAACCAGAGCCTGCGTGCCATCAGCGTGAAGGGCGTCTACGGCGGCACCATCCGTCACCGCATCTTCAAGCCCATCGCGCAGGCGATCGACGGCATCTACCCGGGAAGCGCCTTCCCCGGCCCCGACCAGTCGCTCATGACCGGAACGCCCGTGATCGTGCCCGACAACCTCGTCGGCGGCACCCCGGAGCAGGCGATGCAGGCACTCAAGCTCGCCAAGCTCACCTACGAGGACGGCGGCGAGGTTGACTCCGATCTGCCCAAGGGCACCGTCGCCGCGACCGACCCGGGCTCGGGTGCATCGGTTCCGAAGGGATCCGCGGTGCGCGTGTTCACCTCGAACGGTCAGGCCACGAGCGTGCCCGACGTCGCCGGCAAGTCGTTCAGCGACGCATGGAACGCCCTGCAGAGCGCAGGGTTCACGAATGTGACGCAGGCGTGTGAGGCATCGAGCCCCTCCGATCCCCCGTCGAGCCTCGACACCGTCGTGGCCCAGAACCCCGCAGCAGGCTCGGTCGTGAATAAAGCCAACGAGGTGCGCCTCACCGTGCGCAAGGCGAACTGCGGCGGTCCGGGCGGCGGAGGCGGTCCGGGCGGCGGCGGGCCCGGCAGCCCGTGAGTGCTGGACGGGTCGCAGGCTCGATCCTGGGGGCGGCAGCTGTCGCCGGTCTCGCCACGCTCGCGTGGGGTGTGTTCGTGGAGCGGAACCGCTTCACGGTGCGCCACGAGACCGTGCCGGTGCTCGCCCCCGGATCGCGGCCGCTCACGATCCTGCATCTGAGTGACTTGCACATGCTGCCAGCGCAGCGCGCGAAGCAGGACTTCGTGCGCTCCCTCGCGGCCCTCGAACCCGACCTCGTGATCGACACGGGTGACAACCTCGGCCACCGCGACGGACTCGAGGGCGTGCGACGCGCGCTCGAGCCGTTCGCGGGAGTGCCGGGCGTCTTCGCGCACGGCTCGAACGACTACTTCGGGCCCCAGCTGAAGAATCCCTTCCGCTACTTCGCCGGGCCCAGCTCGCGCGGCACCAGCGATGAGAACCACGAGCGGCTCGACACCGAAGCTCTCAACGGATTCCTGGGCGACGAGCTCGGCTGGTGGGACCTCAACAACGCCGTACGCGCCGTCGAGCTCAAGGGCTCGCGCATCGAGTTCGTCGGCACCGCCGACGCGCACCGCGGCTGGGACAGCACCGACGAGGTGCCGGGCTCAGTGGCGCGGATGCGCGAGCACTCGGGCTGGTCGAAGACGGACGCCGTTCCGCCGCTCACCGTGGGTGTCACGCATGCGCCCTACCAGCGCGTGCTCGACGCCTTCGTCGACGTGGGCTCCGACGTGATCTTCGCCGGCCACACCCACGGCGGCCAGGTGCGCATTCCCGGGCGCCCCGCGCTCGTCACGAACTGCGACATCCCCCACGCGCAGGCACAGGGACTCAGCATGTGGCACACGATGGACGGCGCCGCCCACCTGCAGGTGTCGGCTGGCCTCGGCACGTCGATGTATGCGCCCGTGCGGTTCGCGTGCCCGCCCGAGGCGGTCGTGGTGACGCTCACGGCAGCCGACGCCGCCTGATCGACCGCTCGGCACAGCTGGGCGGGATCAGCCTCCGGCGGCCAGAATGGCGCGCGCCTCGGCGACCGTCGGCGCGCCCACGGGTGAGGTCGGCAGGCCGCCCAGCGCGACACCGCGCAGGGCCAGTCGCAGTGCCACCCGGTCATCCCACGGCAGCTCGACGCCGCCGATCGACATGCTCTGCTTGTGCCCCTTGCCGCACGCCACCACGACGTCACCCGGCTGCGCGGCCTGCACGGCGGTGAGGATCGCGGTGCCGCGATCCACGATGCGCAGCATCGACTCGCCCATCACCGCACCCGCCCCGGCCGCCGCGGCCTCCATCGTGTCGAGGATCTCATCGACCGGCTCGGTGCGCGGGTCGCTCGCCGTCATGATCATGAGGTCGGTCTGCTGTGCGGCGATCGCGGGCATCGTGTGGCGCTTCTCGGTGTCGCGGAGCCCCGCGCAGCCGAACACGGCGATCAGTCGCCCGCCGGGTGCCACCAGGCGCCGCAGCGACGGGAAGAGCTGCTCGTAGGCATCCGGGGTGTGCGCGAAGTCCACGAGCGCCGTGAACGGCTGCCCCTCGTCGACGAGCTGCATGCGCCCGTCGACGCCCTCCACACGATCGAGGCCGCGCTGGATCGTCTCCGGCGTCCACCCCCGGCCGAGCCCGTAGGCGATCGCCGCGAGCGTGTTGTAGACGTTGAAATCGCCCGTGAGCCCTGTGCGGTACTCGTCGCCGTCGACCGACATCCGGATGCCGGATCCGTCGATCACGACGTTCTGTGGGCGAAAGTCGCCGCTGTGAATGCCGTACTCGACGACGCGGGCGCCCGCGGAGGCGTCGCGCATCCAGGCACCATAGGGGTCGTCAGCGTTGATGACCGAGAGTCCGCCCATCTCGCCGACGCGCTCGAACAGGATCGCCTTCGCGTCGCGGTAGGCCTCGATCGTGCCGTGGTAGTCGAGGTGCTCGTGCGTGAGGTTCGTATAGACGCCGGAATCGATGCCGATGCCGTTCAGGCGCCCCTGCTCGAGACCCTGGCTGCTCATCTCGACGAGCGCCTCGGGGAAGCCGTTCGCCACCATCTGCTGGAACATGTCCTGCACCTGGGGCGCGCCCGGCGTGGTCACGTGGAGACCCACGGGGATGAAGCCCTGGCCGTACTCGGTGCCGATGGTCGAGATGAGGCCCACGGGGGCATCCGTCGCGGCGCCGATCACTCCGCGGAGCAGCATCGTGGTGGTCGTCTTGCCGTTCGTGCCGGTGACGCCCGTGACCTCCATCTTGCGCGTCGGCCAGCCGGCCCACGACGCCGCGAGGTAGCCGATCGCCTGCTGCGCGGAGGTGACACGCACGTAGGGCACGCCGAGGTCGATCGAGTCGACGTCGCTCACGATCGCGACCGCGCCGCGGCGCACCGCCTCAGCGGCGAGCTCACGGCCATCGACGACCTTGCCGCGGCGGGCGATGAACACCGAACCCGGCTGCACCTCGTCCGCACGCTCGACAGGCGACGCGAGAACTTCGGCGTCGCCGGTGACGTTGAGGAGCATCCCCTCCGGAAGGTCGCGGAGCAGGCCGGAGAGTCGCATCGGCATGGTCCCGAGTCTAGGCGAGCCGGATGGGCTCGGGCTGTGCCGCCGCCCACCGCCAACCTGCACGCAACCGGCCTTGAGGTGTCAGTTTGTGCCGCCGCGGGCGCCCGCCCGGCGGCACAAACTGACACCCCAGGGCGGGCAGGCTGTGCAGTCCGGGAATGAGAAAAGGACCGCCTTGCGGCGATCCTTTTCTCATTGGTCGGGGTAACAGGATTTGAACCTGCGGCCTCGTCGTCCCGAACGACGCGCGCTACCAAGCTGCGCCATACCCCGGTGCTGCCAGAGGCAACTTGTCAAGGATACCCGATTCTGGGACGTCCCCATCACATGAAGTCGGGATCCGGCGCATCCTTGTAGCTGAAGTCGAGCTTGGGGCGCCACCCGCGATTGAGAACGCCGCCCGACTCCTCCAGGTAGCACGCGCCGCACAGCGACTCATAGCCGGCACCGACGCCGTCGATCGCCACCTGGTCGCCGTCGAAGACGAACTGGTCACCCACCTTGCGCGCATTGAAGACCGCCTTGCGACCGCAGCGGCAGATCGTCTTCAGCTCCTCGAGCGAATGGGCGATCTCGAGAAGCCGACGGCTGCCGGGGAACGCGACCGTCTGGAAGTCGGTGCGGATCCCGTAGGCGAGCACGGGGATGCTCAACTGGATGGCGATGCGCAGCAGATCGTCGACCTGACCTTCGCTGAGGAACTGCGCCTCATCCAGCAGCAGGCAGCTGATCTCGCGGCCGCGCTTCTCGACAGCCGATGCTCGTTCGCGCGTGAACAGCTCCAGCAGATCGTCGCCCGGGGCGATCGTGAAATCGACGGTGCGCGAGACGCCGAGTCGCGACACGATCTCGTCGTCGCCCTTCGAATCGATCGCAGGTTTCGCCAGGAGCACCTCGTGGCCGCGCTCCTCATAGTTGTACGCGGCCTGCAGGAGCGCGGTGCTCTTTCCGGAGTTCATCGCTCCGTAACGGAAGTACAGCTTCGCCACTATTCCAGGTATCCGTCCTCGGCTGCTCGCCGGATCAGTTCGGCTTTCTTGCCGGCCGGGCGGCCGACCTTGGCATACTTCTCGCGCACGCGGCGCAGGTACGTCTTCGCAGTCTCATATTGCACACCCATCTGGGAGGCGACCGCGTTGGTGCTGTAGCCGGCGACGTAGAGGCGCAGCGCGTCCTCTTCGCCCGGGCTCAGCTTCGGCTTGAGACGCGGCAGCGGCGGGTGCTGCGAGTGATCGACCTCGGGCGTCACGGTGGAGGCGCCGAGCCCCATCACGCGGCGCGCCGACGCCATGACCGCCGACATCGGCAGCGACTTCGCGAGGAAGTCGGCAGCTCCGGCGGCGGCGGCGCGCTCGCGCGCCTCGCGAGTGTCGAGGCTCGAGAGCACGATCACCTTGGCGCCGGCGGCACGGCAGGTGCGCACACGCGCCTCGATCGAGATCGCCTCGTTGAGCTGCAGATCGATGAAGACGAGATCGGTGGGGAACGCCGGGCTCTGCACTAGCTCGAGCCAGCTGGACGCCGCGAGCACCACATCGAAGTCGGGTGCGTTCTGCGCGACCCACGATGTGAGCGCTTCGAGGAGCACCTCGTGGTCATCGAGGATCGCGAGCCGAACGGGTGCAGCTGCGGGTTCACCTCGACGCACTGCGCTCGACGGGGTCGCTGCCATGCGCTCGAGCCTACCGAACGGTAGGCATCCCTCCGGGTGCCCCACATCGCGTCGCGTCAGAAGAGTGTCGGCTGGAGCGCGGCAGCCGCCGCGGGGCTGAGCTCGGCTGCGAGAGCGCGCGACGCCTCGCCCGAGGCGGCAGTGCGGACGCCGCGCATTGCCGCGGGGGTGCCCGTTGCGGGGTCGAGACGCGGCCGGTCCAGCCCGTAGCGGCGCAGCAGAGGTCGGATGCGCGCAGCGAGCTGGCGTCGGTACTCCTTCGGCGCGTAGGCGCCGTCTCCGTAGAGCGCGCGGTAGCGGGGCGCGAGCTCGGGGTGTTCGCGAACGAGCCATGCAGCGAACCACTCCTTCGCCCCGGTGCGCAGGTGCAGCGCGCTGTAGGCGACGCTCGTGGCGCCCGACTCGGCGATCTGCTCGAGCGCGAGCGCCAGGTGCTCACGCGAATCGGTGAGGTAGGGCAGCACCGGCATGAGGAACACCGAGCACGGCAGCCCTGCCTCGCGCACGGCCTTCACCGTGGCGAGGCGAGCGGCGGTGGAGGGCGTGCCCGGTTCGATCGACTTCTGCAGCGTCTCATCGAACGCGGTGAGCGAGATCGCCGTCTCGACCGGCACGCGCTCGGCTGCCGCCTGCAGCAGCGGGATGTCACGACGCAGCAGCGTGCCCTTGGTGAGAATGCTGAACGGCGTGCCGGATGCCGCGAGCGAGGCGATGATGCCGGGCATCAGCCGGTAGCGCCCCTCGGCCCGCTGGTACGGGTCGGTGTTGGTGCCGAGCGCCACAGAGGGGCGCTCCCAGCTGGGACGCGCGAGCTCGCGCTCCAGCACCTCCACGATGTTGACCTTGACGATGATCTGCGAATCGAAGTCGCGGCCCGCGTCGAGGTCGAGGTAGGTGTGGGTGTTGCGGGCGAAGCAGAAGCGGCACTGGTGCGAGCATCCGCGGTACGGATTGATGGTCCACCCGAACGGCAGGGAGCGCGCGGCTCCCGGCACATGGTTGAGCGCGGACTTCGCCAGCACCTCGTGGAAGGTGATGCCGGCGAACTCGGGCGTCTGCACGGTGCGCACGAAGTTGCCGAGGCGCGCGAAGCCCGGGAGGGCGTCATCCGCCTCCGCCGTCAGCTCCTGTCCGCTCCACCTCATCCACGCATTCGAACACCTGTTCGAATGTGTGTCAAGGCGCGGCGTGTCCTCCTCCCGAAGAGAACACCCGGGAGGAGCGGACGCGGTCAGCGCGCGGGCGTCACTCCTCGATGCCGAGCACTTTCGCGGTGCCCTTGAGGATCTTGGCCGCCGACTTCGGCTTGTCGGTGAGCTTGGTGCCGTACGACGGGATCATCGCGGTGAGCTGCGGCTTCCATTCCGCGATGCGGTCGGGGAAGCAGGTGTTCAGCACGTCGAGCATGATCGGCACGGCCGTGGATGCGCCCGGCGACGCGCCCAGGAGTCC
The DNA here is from genome assembly GCF_011751865.2 of Salinibacterium sp. ZJ70. Taxonomy (GTDB): domain Bacteria; phylum Actinomycetota; class Actinomycetes; order Actinomycetales; family Microbacteriaceae; genus Homoserinibacter. Next base: position 2,408,480 of record NZ_CP061770.1, read on the forward strand.
GGCGATCGTGCCGTCGCCGCCCGCGACGACCTCGGTGCCCATCTGGATGATCGGCTTGCCGTTGGCATCGCGCTTCATGATCTGCACGCGCTGGCCGGCGGTGATGCGGTACCAGTCGTCCTGCTTCGCGTTCGGCGCGAACTGCTGCAGCACGCTGTGCTGCTTCTTGCGGCTCGCGAGCAGCTCGGTGACGAGGTACCAGACGAGGTCGAGGTTCTTGATGCCCGCACCGATCATGGTGCCGAGGTTGTGGAGCCGGATCGAGCCGAACAGGTCGAACCAGGAGCCCGTCTTGAGGAACTTGGGCGTGAAGCCGGCGTAGGGCCCGAAGAGGAGGCTCTTCTGGCCGTCGACGACGCGCGTGTCGAGGTGCGGCACGGACATCGGCGGAGCGCCGACAGACGCCTTGCCGTAGACCTTCGCCTGGTGCTTGGAGACCACCTCGGGGTTGTCGGTCCGCAGGAACTGGCCGCTGATCGGGAAGCCGCCGTAGCCGCGGATCTCCTTGATGCCTGAGCGCTGCAGCAGCGACAGTGCGGCGCCGCCCGCGCCCACGAAGACGAAGCGCGCATCCATCGTGAACGGCGTCTGCCCGACGTCGCGACGACCGGTGATGCGCCAGGTGCCGTCCTTCTGTCGTTTGAGGCCGGTGACGCGGCGACCGGTGTGCAGTGTCGCCCCGTTGGCGACGAGGCCGTCGATGAGGTTCGAGGTGAGCGCACCGAAGTCGATGTCCGTTCCGCCCACGATGCGGGTCGCGGCGATCGGCTGGCTCTTCTTGCGGCCGGGGATGAGCAGCGGCGCCCACGAGCGGATGACGGACGCGTCGGTCGAGAACTCGATGCCCGGGAAGAGGGGGTGGTCCTTGAGCGCCTCGTAGCGGCGGCGCAGGTAGTCGACGTTGTCCTCGCCCCACACGAAGCTGATGTGCGGCACCGGGTTGATGAACTTGTCGGGCTCCGGCAGGAGGCCCTTCGACACGAGGAACGACCAGTACTGGCGCGAGACCTGGAACTGCTCGTTGATCTTGACGGCGTTGGTGGTGTCGATGACGCCGTTCTTCTCGGGCGTGTAGTTGAGCTCGCACAGCGCCGAGTGGCCGGTGCCCGCGTTGTTCCACGGGTTCGAGGATTCCTGGGCGACGTGCGGCAGGGCCTCGAGGATCGTGATCGACCAGTCGGGTTCGAGCTGCTGCAGCAGCGAGCCGAGGGTGGCGCTCATGACGCCCCCACCAATCAGGACGACATCCACCGGTTCAGACACGACGAACATCTTACGTCGCCCCGCAGGTGCGAAGTCCGGGCCCTAGGTCCCGTGCACCCCGCATCCGGAGACGACTGATCCCGGGGCGTCGGAGGACGCACCCGGGATCAGTGACGAGGTTCGACGACTCAGGCTGCTGCGAGCACCTTCGCGGCGGCGAGCTCGGCGATCTGCACGGCGTTGAGCGCCGCGCCCTTGCGCAGGTTGTCGTTGGCGATGAACAGCGCGAGCCCCTTGCCCTCCGGAACCGACTGGTCCTGGCGGATGCGTCCTACGAAGCTGGGGTCGGCGCCGGCCGCCTCGAGCGGGTTCGGGATCTCGGAGAGCTGCACGCCGGGGGCGGCCGCGAGGAGCTCCTCGGCGCGCTCGGGGGTGATCGGGTCGCGGAAGGTCGCGTTGATCGAGAGCGAGTGGCCGGTGAACACGGGCACGCGCACGCAGGTGCCCGAGACGAGCAGCTCCGGGAGCTCGAGGATCTTGCGGCTCTCGTTGCGGAGCTTCTTCTCCTCGTCGGTCTCGCGCTCGCCGTCGTCGACGATCGAGCCCGCCTTGGCGATGACGTTGAAGGCGATGTTGCGCGGGAAGGCGCCAGGGGCGGGCAGCTCGACGGCGGATCCGTCGTGCACGAGACCCATCGCGTCCTGCGAGACCGCGGCGCTCACCTGCTCGAGCAGCTCCGTGCCGCCCGCGAGGCCAGCGCCCGAGACCGCCTGGTAGGTGGAGACGACGAGACGCTCGAGGCCGGCCTCGGCGTCGAGCACCTTGAGGACGGGCATGGCCGCCATCGTCGTGCAGTTGGGGTTGGCGATGATGCCCTTGACGGCCTCATCCATCGCGTGCGGGTTGACCTCGGAGACGACGAGGGGAACCTCGGGGTCCATGCGCCAGGCCGACGAGTTGTCGATCACGAGAACGCCCGCCGCGGCGAAGCGCGGGGCCTGGATCTTCGACATGGCACCGCCCGCCGAGAAGATGGCGACATCGAGGCCCGACGGGTCCGCGGTGGCGGCATCCTCGACGACGATCTGCTCGCCCTGGAACTCGAGCGTGGTGCCTGCACTGCGCTCCGACGCGAAGAAGCGAATCTCCGAAATCGGGAATTCGCGCTCCACGAGAAGACGACGCACGACGGCGCCGACCTGACCTGTGGCGCCAACGACGCCGAGACGAATTCCCTGGTTGCTCATAAGGACAGATCGTACCGGGAGCCGCATGACGCGTCCGCCACAGCGCCTGCCAGCGTGCGGCGAGAAAACGCCACGAATGGGGAGAACTTCCCTCACGTTCCGTGCCGATCACCGTTATGGTGATCGCCATGGCCGACCTCATCGTGACGGATGCGGTGATCAGCTCCACCTCCCAGCTCATCCGCAACCTCGCGGGTGAGCCGGCGCTGTCACCCGCCATCCGCAGGTACACCGTGCAGGACACGGGCTCGTACAGTGTCGCCTCCGCGATCAGCCAGTCACAGGAGCTGCGGCGACGCCTCACCGACATCATCCGCGAGAACATCGTCGACCTCGCCCGCTCCGTCGACACCGCAGGCCTCGTGCTCGCGGAGACGGACGAGAGCCTGTCGGAGCCGCTGCCGTGACGCGGGCTGATGACGGCGAACTGAGCGTCTTCTCGAGCGAATCCACGCGTCTCCGGCACGACGCCGACGCGTTCGCCACGGCGATCACGACCGCCGCGTCCATGTCGAACGCCGTCAGCGGCGACTGGACGGGAACCGCAGCGGACGCGGTCGTGTTCGAGCTCTCGACCATCGCCCCTGAGTTCGAGCTGCTGCGCGCCTGGCTCGACGGCGACGCCACCGCCCACGATGCGTACCTGGGTGAGCTCTCGGCGATCAAGGAGACGGCGACGAGCCTGCGCGCCGCCAGTGAGGATCTCGGACAGCAGCTCACCTCGGCCCGGTGGCGCGCGGACGATGCCGAGAACGACCTCGAGCGCGCCCGCATGTCGGGAGATCCGCACGAGATGCAGCAGCAGCGACTGCGCCTCACAGGCGCCCGCCAGCATGTCGGGGCGATCGAGCAGTCAATCGCGCTCAATGCCCGCTCGCTCGATGCGCTCGCGGACCGCCGCACGCTGGCAGATGCGGCGTTCGTCGCTGCACTCGAGGCGGCGGTGCCCACGGGGCTGCTGCCGCGCGACGGCTTCGGCGGTTCCAGCTCGGATCTGCTCGGCGTGACCGCCTCGGCGGGGCTGCTGACGTCATCGCATCCCGCCGGAATGGAGCTGCTCCATCTGCTCTCCGGGATGACTCCGGCAGCACGCGCAGTGTGGCTCGAGGACAACCCCAACGCACTCAGCACGCTCGTCTCCAGCCCTCCACGCGCCGCCGACGTCGCCGCCTGGTGGCTCTCACTCAACCCGGGCGCTCGCCCGGGAGCTCTCAACGCGCGCCAGCGAGACCTCCTCGAACTCGCCCCTGACGTCTTCGGCAACCTCGACGGCGTCTCCTATGCCGGGCGCGATGTCGCGAACCGCATCCGGCTGCGGCAGATCATCGACGACCCGTCAACCTCCGTGACCGCCCAGGCGAATCGCGCCGCCGCCGAAGCACTCCTCGCCGCCCTGGCAGCTGGCCCCGATGATCCGGTGCACCAGCTCATCTCGTTCCGACCAGGTTCGCCGCCACTCGGAGCCATCTCGGTGGGCGATCTCGACAACGCCATGTACGTCAACTACATGATCTCCGGCATGGGCACCACGACCGCGGGAGATGCCGTCGGCTGGACAAACCAGGCGGAGTGGATGCACTTTGAGCAGACTCGTATCGCCGATCGCACCGGCATCGCTGGAGGTAGCGCGGTCATCGCCTGGCTGGGGTATGAGGCCCCGCCGATTCCCGTCACCCAGGGAACCGACTTCGGCGTGGTCATGGGCGACTATGCCCGCTCCGGGGGCGACAACCTGGCCCGCGACCTCCAAGGCTTGCTCACGGTGCGCTCGGCGACATCCAACGACCCGTTCCTGAGCGTCACCGGACACTCGTACGGAACGACGACGGCAGCGAACGCGCTCACCCAGGTCGGTGTCGATGCGTTCACGATGCTCGGCAGCGCGGGCATCGAGAGGTCGATCAGCCGAGACGACCTCCTGGTTCCGCCGGGCGAGGTCTACTCGGCCATGGCGAACGAGCAGATTCCGTGGGCCTCCATCGGCCAGGGCGGCAGCGGCCGCCAGGATCCGTCGACGATCGACGGCGTACAGATCTGGTATCCGAACGCGGAGACCATCGATGGCACGCTCTATGAAGGCACGAACGTGCACGAGACCCATCTCCCCGAGACATCGAAGTCGGGATATCTCGAGAAGGGAACAACATCTCTCTACAACACAGCGCTCACCGCGCTCGGCAGGGGCGACCAGATCGCGAACCTCTTCGACGAGCCGACTCCGCGACCCTCCCCGGGTCCCGCGCCGACTCCCCCCTCGCCCTGAGCATGCGCGCCATCTCCATCGCGACTGCCGCTCTGCTTCTGCTGAGCGGATGCGCAGCACCGAATCCGCCCGCCCACCCCAGCCAGGAGGCATCCATGATGTCGCTCGACGAATCCAAGACAGTCCTCCTCGAGGTCTTCGACGCGGCGGTGCGCGCCTCCGGCGGGGAATGGGATCTCAAGACCGACCGGGTACCCAGCACGTGCGAGGACGGCGAGATGTACAGCCTCGACGGCAAGGGCCCGGCCGCGGACGATCCGCGCGCCACTGCTGACGCGGTGGCTGCCGCGTGGCGCGAGCTCGGCTACGAGGTCAGCATGCGCGACGCCCAATTCGGCGTGGTGGAGGTGCGCTATGAACGGGATGCGAGCGGGCTGTACTTCGCATTCGGGGCAAACGATCGGGTGACCGATCTCGACGGGACCTCGCCGTGCGTCCCAGTCGAGTGAGCTCCGCAGGCGCGTCGCCGGACACGACTCCCCGTATGCGGAGGCTGTCCGCAGCTTTCGCGACCGCGTGATCCGACACCGCCGCGAGCGCCGCACGCAGCGACTCCCGAATTCGGGGGTTATCCACACCATCCCCGCATCCGCGCGCCGTGGGGAACCGATAATGTGGGCCTCACACCACCCGAAGGAGTGAACGATGGGCTTCATCCAGGCTTTCGCCGGCGCTGTCGGCGGAATGTTCGCGGACCAGTGGATCGATTTCTACACGATCCCCAACGGCCTCGCACCGACCGCGGCGTTCTTCCCTGCCGTGAAGCAGGAGACCAACGCGGGCCGCGGCGCCAACACCAAGGGCTCCGACAACATCATCACCAACGGCTCGAAGATCGTCGTGCCCGAGGGCTACGGCCTCATCACCCTGCAGGACGGCCAGATCACCGGTCTCGTCGCCGAGCCCGGTGGCTACACGTGGCAGTCGGACGACGTCAACAGCCAGTCCATCTTCGCGGGCAACGGGTTCCTCAGCCCCCTCATCCTGCAGACCTGGGAGCGCTTCAAGCGAGGCGGCATCCCCGGCTCGCAGCAGGCGGCCTACTACGTCGCGCTCAAGGAGCTCCCGAACAACCGCTTCGGCACCCAGAGCGAGATCTACTGGGATGACGCGTGGCTCGGCACGCAGGTGGGTGCCGTCACGCGCGGAACCTACACGCTGCGCATCGTCGACCCGATCCTGTTCGTGAAGCAGTACCTCCCCGCCACGTACCTCACGGGCGGCCAGGTCTTCGACTTCACCGACCTCGACAACGACGCCGCGACGCAGCTGTTCAACGAGGTCGTCTCGGCCCTGTCGCCCGCGTTCTCGAAGTACACCAACGACCCCGCCAAGGGCCGCATCACGCAGATCCAGTCCGACTCCCTCGGCTTCGCGAAGTCGCTCAGCGCGGCGGTCGAAGAGGGCTACAACTGGAAGTCGGCTCGAGGTCTCGAGATCGTGTCGACCGCGATCATCGCGATCGAGTACGACGCCGACACGCAGGAGCTGCTGTCGAAGGTCAAGCGCGCCGACGCCCTCTCGGGTGCGCGCGGCAACTCGAACCTGCAGGCCTCGGTCGCGCAGGGCTTCGAGTCGGCTGGCGACAACGCCGGCGGTGCTGGCCTCATCGGCATGGGCATGGCAGCGGGAACGATGGGCCTCGGCGGACTGCAGCAGCCCGTCGCCCCCGCCGCGACCCCGGCTCCGGCCGCTCCGGCCGCCGACGACCCGATGGCCAAGCTCACGCAGGCCAAGCAGATGCTCGACGCGGGCCTCATCACGCAGGAGGACTACGACGGCATCAAGGCGAAGGTCCTCGGATCCTGACCGTTCCCCGCTGACACGACGGTTCCCGACGAGAGCATCCGACATCCGATGACGATGACGCCTGGAACGCCCGACCCGAACCAGCTGCCCGCCGACGGCGCGGCAGCGGTTCCCCCGGTGCCTGCAGCCGCCGACGCCGCCGCGCCCGCGGCTCCGCAGTCTCCCCTCGAGGAGATCGCGGAGCCCGGGCCGCCGGCCCCGGTCGACACCTCGAACAACCGCAGAGACGGGCTCGACAAGTGCCCCAAGTGCGGCTCGAGCGAGATCGGCCCCATCGTGGGCACGCACAAGCTCCGCTGCAGCTTCTGCCGCTTCGAGTGGGAGCCGGCGAGCTTCATGGCGTCGGTCGGCTTCGACTCCCCCGTGGGCGAGCTGAAGGGCACCATCCTCACCACCGGCGTCTCCGACATCGACTCGGGTGCCGAGAACCTCATCACCATGAAGTGCCAGGGGTGCGGCGCCGAGGTCGTCATCAACACCGAGCGGCAGCTGCAGGCCCGCTGCCACTGGTGCCGCCAGACGCTGTCGCAGAACACGCAGATCCCGAACGGCGCCGTGCCCGATGCGATCCTGCCGTTCACGGTGACGCACGCCCAGGCGGTCGAGCACATCCGCAGATTCGCGGGCAGCCGGCGCATGTTCGCCCACAAGAGGTTCAAGGCCGAATTCAGCCCCGAGAACGTCGTGGGTGTGTACATGCCGTACATGATCGTCGACGGCAATCTGCACGCCGACGTCGCCGGCCACGGCGAGATCAAGACGCGCGAGTACGTGCGCGGCAGCGACAACAACAAGCGCACCTACTACGACGCCGACGTGTACCGGGTGACCCGCTCGTTCGACTTCACCGTCGACGACCTCACCGTCGAATCGAGCTCGAACCGCTCCGACCAGAACACCAAGCGCAACACCAACAACGTCATCAACACGGTGCTCCCGTTCGACACCCACAACGCGGTCATCTACAACGCGAACTACATGGGCGAGTTCACCTCCGAGAAGCGCGACCTCAACGTCGACGACATGACGCCGCGCGTGCACGACCAGATGCTGTCGATCGCGCGCCAGAAGGCCACCGACTCGGCGCCCGCCTACGACCGCGGCATCCGGTGGGAGGGTGAGTCTCTCGACGTGCACGGCACCCGCTGGGTGTCGGTGCTGCTGCCCGTGTGGCTCTACTCGTACTACGAGAAGAAGTCGAACGGCTCGGAGTTCCTGCACTACATCGCTGTGAACGGCCGCACCGGCGAGACGATGGGCTCGATCCCGGTGAGCGTGCCCAAGCTCCTGCTCGCATCCATGACCATCGGCACGGTTCTGGAGGGTCTCGCCCTCTGGATCGTGCTCACCTTCTGATCGGAGACGGCACCGTGATCGATATCGTCGCCGCGATCATCCTCGACTCCGACACGGATGTCGGCTGGCTGCTGGCGCTCGGCCCGGCGGGCGCGACCGCGTTCTACTGGGGCATGTACCGCTACTACCGCAACACCGACAAGAGCCACGCCTTCGAGCACGAGACGCTCGTGGAGGTGTCGAACCTCACCGGAGACGACGTGAAGGTCGGCACCAACAACGGCACGACCGAGCGCTGGATCCGCGGCCGCAACTCGCACGCCCCGCGCCAGCGGGTCTGACGCATCCGCTGACGGGGTCCCGCGATGAGCTCCGAGCCGATGTGCGCGGGGCGATCGGGCGGGAGCTGACGCTCCTCGGCAGGGCGTCGGGCGGTGTCGGCGGTCGCGGGTATCGTGCGGACTATGCGCATCCTGCACACCTCCGACTGGCACATCGGGCGCACCTTCCACGGGCACGCGACCCTCGATGCGCTGCGTGACGTGCTCGGCGCGCTCGTCGCCATCGTGCGCGAGCGCGACGTGGATGCGGTGCTCGTCGCGGGCGATGTGTTCGACTCGGCGACGCCCTCGGGTGAGGCCTTCGGCGTGCTGTCGAACGCCCTCCGCGACCTGCGCGACGCGGGTGCGCGCGTCATCCTCACGAGCGGCAACCACGACTCCCCCGCGCGCCTCGGATTCCAGTCGGAGTGGGCGGCGCTCGCCGGCATCCACGTCATCACGGATCCCGACCAGCTGGATGCACCCGTCACGCTCGCCGACGAGCACGGCGAGATCGACGTGTTCGGCATCCCCTACCTCGAGCCTGTTCTGCTGCGTCATCGCTGGCAGCAGCCCGAGCTGCGCAGTCAAGCCGACGTGCTCGGCGAGGCGATGCGCCGCATCCACAACGCCCGCCGGCCGGGAGTGCGCTCCGTCGTGCTCGCCCACACCTTCGCTTCCGGCGGCGCTGCCGAGGCGAGCGACGCGGAACGCGACATCACCGTCGGCGGGGTCGACGTCGTGCCGCTGACGGTGTTCGAGGGCATCGACTACACGGCGCTCGGTCACATCCACGGACGATCTCAGCTGGCTCCGGGCGTCCGGTACTCGGGGGCGCCGCTGCACTACTCCTTCTCCGAGGCGGCGAAACCCCGCGGGGCCTGGATCGTCGAACTCGACGCCGCGGGTCTCGGCGAGGTCGAGTGGGTCGACCTGCCGGTGCCCCGCCCGCTCGCCGTGCTCACGGGAACCATCGACCAGCTGCTCTCGGATGCGACGCACACCGCCCACGAGCAGCACTGGGTGAGCGCGGTGCTCACCGACGCCACTCGGCCCCTCGATGCCATGCGCCGCCTGCAGGCCCGCTTCCCGTTCTGCGCGCACGTCTCGCACCATCCCGAGGCGGTTCCGGGTGACGGCGCCGTGTCCTACGCCGAACGTGTCGAGCAGCGCACCGACGAGGAGATCGTCGCCGCGTTCCTCGAGCACGTGCGCGCCGGATCCGGGCTCACCGAGAGCGAGCTCGAGATCGTGCGCGAGGTCGTCGGTGGGCAGCGCGCCACGGAGTCCGCCCAGTGAGGATCCTCACCGTCGAGGTCGAGGGATTCGGCCCCTTCAAGTCGCGCCAGCTGATCGACTTCGACGCGTTCGCATCCGACGGGATCTTCCTCATCGGCGGGCGCACGGGCGCCGGCAAGACGTCGATCCTGGATGCCGTGTGCTTCGCCCTGTACGGCAGCGCCCCGCGCTACGACGGCGGCAGCCCGCGCCTGCGCAGCGACCACGTGGGGCCCGACGAGCCCACGCGCGTCACCCTCGTCTTCGAGGTGGGCGGCACCGAGTACCGCATCACCCGCACCCCCGACTATCAGCGCCCCAAGGCCCGCGGTGAGGGTCTCACCCTGCAGAAGGCCACCGCCGAACTGTCGGTGCGTCACGCCGACGGCGCGTGGGAGGGCATCGCCGCGCGCCCCGTCGACGTCGCCGCGCAGATCGAGCGGATCGTGCAGCTCACGCGCGACCAGTTCCTGCAGGTCATCCTGCTGGCGCAGAACCGCTTCCACGAGTTCCTGCTCGCCGAGAGCGAGAACCGGCAGAAGCTGCTGCGCACCCTCTTCGGCACACGTCGGTTCGATGAGTACGACCAGCAGCTGCAGGAGCGGCGGAAGGCCGTCGATGAGCAGCTGCGCGACGCTGGTCGCGACCTCGACTCGCTCGTCGCCCAGCTGGGCGAACTGGTCGAGGCGGAGGCGCCGAGCGCCACGAACGAGCTGCCGGGTTGGGCGGGGACCGGGGTTGCGGAGCTCGTGCGAGCGGCCGCGGAGGCAGATGCGGCACGTATCGAGGCGGTGGCGGCTGCTGAGGCCGCGAGTGCCGCCCACGAAGCCGCAGCGCAGACCGCCGAGCGTCAGCGTCGCCGCGCGGAGGGCGTGGCACGGCTCGCGGTTGCGGAGGATCGCGTGTCGGCCGTGGAGCCTCTGCGCGGAGAACTCGACGCCGCCGACCGCGCGGCAGCTGTGGCGCCCTTCCGCGCCGAGTCGATGCGCGCGCGCGACGCCGCGGAGCGGGCACGACTCGCGCTTGAGACGGCGACCGATGGCTACCCGGGCGATGCGGCGGCCGACCTGGCAGCTGTTCTGAGTGACACCGACCAGCGCCTCGGCGTGCTCGCACCGCTCGTCGAGCTCGAAGGCCGGATCGATGCTCTCGCTCGAGACGTGACGCAGGCGGAGCTGGCTCTGACCGCTCACGACGAGCGCACAGCGGGATTCGAGACGCAGCTCGCCGGCATCCGGGAGCGTCGCGCCTCGATCGAGGCGGACGAGACGGCGGCGCGCGATGCCGCCGCCCCGGGTGCCGCCGCCCAGCAGACGGTCGACATCTCGACCGCAGCACTCGCGGCCGCCGAGCGCGCCGCCCGACTCGACACGGAGCTCGCCGAAGCGCTCACTGCCGCGTTGCGAGCGTCTGAGGCCCGCGAGTCGGCTGCGACCCGTGCGACGGAACTGCGGCGCCGCCGCCTCGACGGCCAAGCTGCGACGCTCGCCCACGAGCTCGTGCCGGGCGAGCCGTGCCCCGTGTGCGGCTCTGCCGAGCACCCCGCGCCCGCCACATGGGACGGCGAACCTGTCACCGACGACGACGTCGACGCGGCGGAGTCGGCCCTCGAGCGTGCGAGCGCGACGGTGACCACCGCCGATGCCCGCACCGCCGAACTCCGATCAGAGCTCGCGAAGCAGCGAGGCCTCGCGAACGAGAAGACCGCCGAGGTTCTGCGTGCCGAGCTCGCAGAGGCGCGGGCGCGCGTCGAGTCGGCCCGCGCGGCCGAGGCGCGACTCGCAGCGCTCCTCGCCGAGCGCGAGACGCTCGACGCCGACGAGGCGCGCATTCATTCGGAGCAGGCTTCGGCGTCGGCGCATCGCGAGACGCTCGTGGCCGAGCGGGCAGCGGCCACCACCCGCCTCGAGCAGGCCGTCACCCAGGTCACCGAGGGCCGAGGGGAAGCCGAGAGCATCGCCGCGCTCGTGAGCGGGCTGCAGAGCCTCAAGACAGCGACGCAGCGCCTCATCGACGCACGCGATGCCTGTGCAGAAGCGGAGCGGGCCGCCATCACTGCTGAGACCGCCTACGGCGACCAGCGCGGGGCGCACCGGTTCGACGACGACGACGCAGTGGTCGCCGCCACCCGCACCGACGTCGAGCGAGCCCGCATGCGCACCGACCTCGAACGCGCCGATGTCGAGCTCGCGACGGTGAAGGCGCTGCTGGAGGCGCCCGAGCTGCGGGATCTGCCCGCCGAGCCGGTCGACCTCACCGAGGTGACCGCGGCGCGCAATGCCGCCAACGATGTCCGCGACGAAGCCACCAAGGCGCACGCGCGCCAGGCAGATGCAGCCGCGCGTGCCACCGACCTCTGCGCTCGCCTGCTGCGCGAGCACGCGAGCGTCGGCGAACTCGCCGAGCGCGCCGATGTCATCCGCACCCTCGCGGCGACCGTGCGCGGACTGCCGCCCAACACCTACGGGATGCGGCTCGAGTCCTTCGTGCTCGCGGCCGAGCTCGAGCAGATCGTCGACGCCGCCAACGTGCGCCTCGCCGCGATGAGCGGCGGCCGGTACCTGCTCGAGCACACCGACCAGCGCGAGCAGAAGCGCGGCCAGGCGGGCCTCGACCTCGCCGTCATCGACCAGCACACGGGCGTCGCACGTCCGCCGCGGTCGCTCTCCGGCGGTGAGACGTTCCTCGCCTCCCTCGCCCTCGCGCTCGGCCTCGCCGAGGTCGTCACGGCGCGCGCAGGCGGCATCCGCCTCGACACGCTCTTCATCGACGAAGGCTTCGGCTCACTCGACGCCGACACCCTCGAAGTGGCGATGCACACCCTCGATGGCCTCCGCCAGGGTGGCCGCACCATCGGGCTCATCAGTCACGTCGAGGCGATGAAGGAGCAGATCCCCTCGCAGCTGCGGGTCGACGTGGTGGAAGGCGGCTGGAGCGTCATCCGCCAGTCGGTGTAGACGGGAGTCGCGCGACGCTCAGATGCCCTGCGTGTCGCATCCGGTCGCGCCGAGTGGGCAGAATCGGCTCCACACGGAACGCGGGAGAGGTCGTTTCTGCCCGCTCGATGAAGCGCCGTGACAAGCAGCGAGCCGCCGGGGCCCCGAAGGGCGCCGACGGCTCGAATGCTGACGCTTCTCAGCGACCGGTTCCGGCGTGGACGACAGCCTCGGCGTCGCCGTCGAGACCGAAAGCCGTGTGCACGATGCGCATCGCCTCGTGCAGGGTGTCGGCGCGGGTCACGACCGAGACGCGGATCTCGGAGGTCGAGATCATCTCGATGTTGATGCCCGCGTCCGAGAGGGCACGGAACAGCTGCGCGGAGACGCCCGCGCTCGCGCGCATGCCAGCACCCACGACGGCGAGCTTGCCGATCTGGTCGTCGTACTGCAGCGACTGGAATCCGGTGTCGTCCTGAGCAGCGCGCAGCGCCTGCAGAACCTTCTCGCCGTCCGACTTCGGCAGCGTGAACGAGATGTCGGTGCGGCCGGTGGCCGCCGCCGACACGTTCTGCACGATCATGTCGATGTTGGCGCCGGTGTTGGCGACGATCGTGAAGATGTCAGCCGCCTTGCCGGGGACGTCGGGCACGCCGACGACAGTGATCTTCGCCTCGGAGAGATCTCCGGCGACACCGGTGATGATGGGCTCTTCCACGGATACTCCCTCCTGGTTCAGAACCAGAGTTCCTTCGTTGTTGTTGAACGACGAGCGCACGTGCAGCGTCACGCCGTGCCGACGCGCGTACTCGACGGCGCGGATGTACAGCACCTTCGCGCCGGCGGCGGCGAGTTCGAGCATCTCCTCGCTCGTCACCTTGTCGAGCTTGTGCGCCTTCGGAACGACGCGCGGATCAGCGGTGAACACGCCGTCGACGTCCGAGTAGATCTCGCAGACATCCGCACCGAGCGCGGCCGCGAGGGCGACGGCTGTGGTGTCGGAGCCGCCACGACCGAGGGTGGTGATGTCCTTGCTGTCGCGGTTGAAGCCCTGGAATCCGGCGACGATCGCGATCGCGCCCTCATCGAGCGCCTCGCGCACACGCCCCGGCGTCACGTCGACGATGCGCGCGGAACCGTGGCGCGCATCCGTGATCATGCCAGCCTGGCTGCCCGTGTAGGAGCGCGCCTCGAAGCCCATGTCGCGGATCGCCATCGCCAGCAGCGCCATCGAGATGCGCTCGCCCGTGGTGAGCAGCATGTCCATCTCGCGCGGGTCGGGGATGGGCGAGACCTCGTGGGCGAGGTCGATCAGCTCATCCGTGGTGTCGCCCATCGCGGACACCGCGACGACGACCTCGTTGCCGGCCTTCCGGGTCTCGACGATGCGCTTGGCGACCCGCTTGATGCTTTCGGCGTCAGCGACGCTTGAGCCGCCGAACTTCTGGACGATGAGAGACACGCGTGAGCACTCCAGGTTGAGGGGAACGGACTCATCCTACCGAGGCCCGGATACGCGCTTGCGCACACGCGAGCCCGGCATGCACATGCGTGCAGCGGGGCGCCCACATCGCACTCGTCACGCGTGGAGCCGTTCGCCGTTCGCCGGCATCCCCTCCGCGAGGTTCTCGTCGTCGACGCGGATGTCGGCGAACCGCATCGGAAGCCCCTGCGCGACGAGGGGGTTCGCCCGATCCATGAGCTGCGCGTGCACGTGCGGCTCGCTGCTGTTGCCCGAGTTGCCGCAGAGCCCGACCACCTGGCCGGCCTCCACACGCTCCCCCACCGTCACGGCAGCCGAGCCCTGCTTCAGGTGCGCGACCAGCGCGAACACCCCATCATCGCCGCGGATGATCACGTGGTTGCCGATGACGAAGCCGGGCCCGCCGAGCTCGCGGATCGACCCCTCGACGACCATCATGTAGAGCACCGAGATCATCGACGAGCGTGCGCGGTGGTCGCGCCGCCAGTCGGATGCGGCGACGACGACGCCGTCGATCATCGCGTGCACGGGGGCGCCGAAGGCGGGATAGTCGGCCGACGAGCGCCAGGCACCCCCTGCGCCGAACGGGGGTCGTTCGGCGTCGTCGGGCACGGCGACGAGGTCGATCGCATACGCCTGTCCGTACGCCCGGACGCCATGGCTGGGAACCTGCGAGGCGGGACTGTTGAGTGCGAGCCACCGCCCGCTCACCGGAGGGCGAACGACGATCGGCGTCCGCTCCGGCAGCAGCCGCGCGCCGAGCGCAGCCAGGATGAGGGCCGCCGCGAACAGACCGACGCCAAGGGTGCCGAGCACCCCTCTCGCTCGCTCGACGCCTGCCGGGAACTCGAACGGCGCGGTCACGGCGATCGCGACCAGCAGCGGTACCCCGATGGCCAGCAGCACGCCCCGCACGCGGTACGCCGCATGCAGCGCGCGCATCACCGCTCCGCCCCCACGAGGCACGCGAGCAGAGGCACGACGCGCTGCGCCGGCACCTCGTACGCTCCGCGTCCCGCCTGCCGCAGCCATCCCACCGCGAGCAGCTGCCTCAGGTGGTGGTGCAGCTGGCCCGTCGTGCCGAGGCCGTCGATCGCCGCGAGCTCGGAGGTCGCGCGCGTCCCCGCGAGGATGTGCCGCAGGAGTTCGAGGCGCACGGGGTGGCCGAGTGCGGCGAAGGCCGAGGCGCGCTCGGTCCACTCGGATTCGAGCAGCGCGTCGGCATGCGCACCCTGCTGCCACGACACGGGCTCGCCGGTGGGAAGCGAGAGCTCGCCCACGAGCATGACCGCGCCGCGCGCGTCGTCGCCATCGGCCGCGAGCCGCTCGCGGAGGCCTCCGAGTGCCCAGAAGACGTCCGGATCGAGCGCAGGCGTCGCCTGATGAGCGTTCGCGGTACCGCGGGATTCGAGTCGGTCGAGCCTCTCGGAGAGGCGGCGCAGCTCGGCGCGAAGGTCGTCATTCTCGGCACTCATACCGAGATGCTACATAAGTGCGTATTTACGTATGAGCGATGCGGCGACTCAGTCGACGACGCGACGCCCCTCGAAGGCGCGACCGAGCGTGACCTCATCTGCGTACTCGAGGTCGCCGCCGACCGGCAGGCCCGAGGCGAGTCGCGTGACCCGCAGGCCCGGCTGCACGAGCAGTCGCGTGAGATAGGTGGCGGTCGCCTCCCCCTCGAGGTTCGGGTCGGTGGCGATGATGACCTCGGTGACATCCGTCGATGCGAGGCGCTTCAGCAGCTGGCCGATGCGGAGGTCATCGGGGCCGATGCCGTCGATCGGGCTGATGGCGCCGCCGAGCACGTGGTAAAGCCCCCGGAACTCGCGCGTGCGCTCGATCGCGACGACATCCTTCGCCTCCTCGACGACGCAGATGATGGCGCTGTTGCGTCGCGGGTCGCGGCAGATCCCGCACAGGTCCTGCTCGGAGACGTTGCCGCACACCTGGCAGAACTTCACCTTGTCGCGGATGACGGTGAGGATCTCCGCCAGCCGGGTGGTGTCGAAGCTCTCGGTCTGCAGGATGTGGAACGCGATGCGCTGTGCGGACTTCGGGCCGATGCCCGGCAGACGGCCGAGCTCGTCGATGAGGTCCTGGACGATTCCCTCGTACATGCCTTACTGCCCCGGCTCTTCCACGAGACGCACAGGCCGATCCTGCGGTGCCAGCTGCTCCTCCTCGATGAAGCTCGCCTTGAGAACCTCGCGCACGACAGCCTCGCCGTAGCGCCCGGGACGGTTCGGATTCGAGGATGCGGGCGCGGGTCCGCGCTTCGCCGGAGCTGCCGCCTTGGCGGGAGCCGCGGCCGCCGCTTGAGCGTGGGCGGACTGCGAACTGGGACGCGCGGCCGGCGGGCGCGCAGCCTGCTGGCGGCCCGGGCCACCGCCGCCGAAGCCGCGGTCAGCGGGGGGCTCGGGGGCGCCTTCCTCCGGGGGCGCGTCGGCGTCGTCGAGCGGCGGGATGTCGTCATCCACACCAGGATCGGCGGGCTGCGTGGCGCGCTTCGCGGGGGCGGATGAGGCAGGAGCCGCCTTCGGTGCGGCAGCGGAAGCGGGCGCAGACGGCGCAGACGCGGGAGCGGCGTCCGTGTTCGCACCCGACTCGGTGGCTCCGGGGATCGCGGTGACATTCCAGCCGGTGGTCGCGACCTTCGGCTGGGGAACGGGGGCAGCCGCGGTGCTCGCCGCCGCCGGCGCCGCGGCAGCGCTTGCGGCCGCAGGGGCAGCGGCGGCCTGGGCGCCCTCGACGCGCGCGACGAACTTGACGCGAGCGCCGAGCACGCGGCTGATCGCGGTGCGCAGGTGCTCGCTCACGCTCTCGCCCGCACCCTGCGCCTGACGGAAGCTCTGCACATCGTTGTCGCTCGGGAAGGTGAGGGTGAGCACGTCACCCTCGAACGCCCGCACCGACGAGGTGTAGACGACCATCCAGGATTGGCGCTTGATCGACTGCACGACCTCGAGGATCTCGGGCCACGCGTCGCGCACCTGCTGGACGGTGAGCGGCGCCGACGGATCGCGCGGGGCGCGCTGCGGGGCGGCGGATGGTGCTGCTGCAGCGGGAGCCGGGGCAGGCGCAGCCGATGCGGCCGCAGCCGATGCGGCCGGGGCGGATGCGGCGCGTGCCGGGCTCTCCGCGGCGGGGGCCGACGCCGCCGGTTCCGCGGGCGAAGGTGCGGGCGCCGCCGCAGGTGAAGCCGCGGGCGAAGGTGCGGGAGCGCCCGCGGCCGCGGGCGCGCGCGGCGCGGAAGCCACGACGGGCCCCGCATCCGCACCCTCGATGCCGATGCGACGTTCCAGGCGCTCGACGCGCGCGAGGGCGCCGCGTTCGGTGTCATCCGACGAGGGCACGAGCAGGCGCGCGGCCATGAGCTCGAGGTGCAGGCGCGGTGAGGTGGCGCCCGTCATCTCGGTGAGAGCCGAGTTGACTACGTCCGCTGCGCGCGACAGCTCGACCTGGCCGTACGCACTCGCCTGGTGCTGCATGCGCTCGATCTCGTCGGCGGGCACACCGCGCAGCACCGCTGCCGCGTGGTCGCGGGTGGCGGCGACGACGATGAGGTCGCGCAGACGCTCGAGCAGATCCTCGACGAAGCGACGCGGATCCTGACCCGTCTGGATGACGCGATCGATTCCCGAGAACACGCCCTGCGCATCCCGTGCGGCGAGCGCGTCGACGATCTCGTCGAGCAGGGCGCCGTGCGTGTAGCCGAGCAGCGCGACGGCGCGCTCGTAGGAGATGAGACGGTCCTCGGATCCGGCCATGAGCTGGTCGAGCAGAGAGAGGGTGTCGCGCACCGATCCGGTGCCTGCACGGACGACGAGCGGCAGCACGCCGCCTTCGACCTCGATGCTCTCCTCGACGCACATCTGCTGCACGTAGTCGAGCATGAGTGCGGGCGGCACCAGGCGGAACGGGTAGTGGTGGGTGCGCGAGCGGATCGTGCCGATGACCTTCTCGGGCTCGGTCGTCGCGAAGATGAACTTGACGTGCTCGGGCGGCTCCTCGACGAGCTTCAGCAGCGCGTTGAAGCCCGCCGACGTGACCATGTGGGCCTCGTCGATGATGAAGATCTTGTAGCGGTCGCGAGAGGGAGCGAAGGCGGCGCGCTCGCGCAGATCGCGGGCGTCTTCCACGCCTCCGTTGCTCGCGGCGTCCATCTCGACGACGTCAAGCGATCCGCCGCCGTCGCGCGCGAGCTCACGGCAGCTGGGGCAGGTGCCGCACGGGGTGTCGGTGGGGCCTTCGGCGCAGTTGAGGCAGCGGGCGAGGATGCGCGCACTCGTGGTCTTGCCGCAGCCGCGGGGACCGGAGAAGAGGTACGCGTGGTTGACGCGGTCGGTGCGCAGAGCGGTGCGCAGCGGATCCGTCACCTGGGTCTGCCCGATGAGCTCGGCGAACGTCTCGGGGCGATAGCGGCGATAGAGGGCGGTGACCACGCGTCAAGAGTAGTCGGCGCGACTGACGCCCGGCCGGGTGCGACCGAGTTGGAGCTCCGCGGGGTGCGGCTCGAAGTCGGACGGGCGCGTGAGACCTGTCGGCGACCAGCCGGTGCGGGCGTAGAAGGCGAGCGCGGCGTGGTTCTCCTCGAGGCACCACAGGCGCGGCTCCGCGAGGTGCGGAACCGCCGCGTCGACGATCGCGCGCCCGAGCCCGCGCCCCTGGGCATCCGGGTGCACCGCGAGGTGACGGATGATGTCGGCGTCGAACGCGACGAACGCGACCGGCTGCTCCCCCGCGTCCACGAGCACCGTCACACCCGGTTCGACGAGCGTGCGGCGCCAGCGTGCGAGCACGGCGTCGGTCGGGTACGGGAAGCGATCGCGCGGGAAGATGTGGCCCATCGCGGCGAGCCCGGCAGCACGCTCGATCTCGAGCAGGCGCTCCGCATCCGCCGGTTCGGCACGGCGGAATCGGGGCGGATCGAGCTCGGGCACCGACCGAGACTACCTCCGGCGGGTCCTCGGGGACCGGGTGCCAGCGGGGCCTGCGTGACGGCGCGGTCACGCTCGCAGGATTCTCCCGATAGACTGTCGCACGGCTCCTCACGTGGCGCTATCCAGGCCAACTCCCCCAGGGCGGAAACGCAGCAAGGGTAACCGGGCTCTGGCGGGTGCGTGAGGGGTCTTCAGGAGGATTCGCCTAGTGGCCTATGGCGCACGCTTGGAAAGCGTGTTGGGTGAAAGCCCTCGGGGGTTCGAATCCCCCATCCTCCGCAGATGAAGAAAGCGATCCGCCCGAAGGGTGGGTCGCTTTCTTCATGTCCGGCTGAGCGGATCCGAACCCCCGGGTGGGCCCACGCCGCCGGTTCCGGCGCGCGACGCAGTCGCGGGACGGCCGTGCGGTGGGGACGAATCCCCCATCCTCCGCAGATGAAGAAAGCGATCCGCCCGAAGGGTGGGTCGCTTTCTTCATGTTCGACGGAGCGGATCCGAACCGACGGATGCGGTCCCGGGGCGAACCTGTGAGGGTCGCCCACCCTGTGCGTGGTTCTCGCCGTCGCGCCACGTTGTCAGCTACCGTCGTCTCCGAGAGTCCAGAACGCCCGTGACCCGCGGGCGCCCACTACCCGGGGGGACAACGCATGACGAAGTGCATGACCGCAGCCGCCGCACTGATCATGGGCGCCCTGCTTCTCACCGGCTGCGCCGCCCCGAGCAGTGACGCCGCCCCCGATGAGGCCGTCGGCGTCGAGACCCCCGATAACGAGGGCGCCGACAACGAGAGCGCCGAGGTCGACATCGACCCCACGTTCGCGACCGCCGACGACGAGATGGCCCTGGGGGTGCAGATCGCCGGTCTGGCTCTGCTCGTCGAGTGGACCTCGGTCTCCTACATGAACGATGCCGGCTCCCCGAAGTCGCTCACACTCGTGAGCTCGGCAGACGCGGCCGAGGCGTTCGCCGGGTGGACGGATCGCCAGGATTGGTCCGGCTGGGCGACCTACGCGTCGACCGAGGATGAGCCGTACATGTTCACGGCGCACGGGCCCCAGGGTTCGGTGGTCGCCCAGCAGGTGGCCGACCAGAACACGTTCGGTGTGGAGTTCTCCACCGCCCAGTGATCCGCTGACCCTCAGGCGACGCCTCCGCGTCTCAGCGCGTGATGACGACCGGAACCGAGTCGTGCGGGTTCTTCTTCTGGCGCGACCGGATGAGGCGGTACTGGAGGCCGTACTTCTTCAGGAGGGCGGCGTCGAGCGCGTCGCGCGTCTCGGGACGGTCGTCGACGACGGCGTTCGCCTCGACCTCCGCGGTGCCCGGCTTCACCTTGCCGCGCACGTCGCACGGGGTGAGGGTGACGCGCGACGTGTGGGCGAGGCGCTTGACCTTGCCGGACTTCGCTCCCGTGGTCACGAGCAGTCGGTCGCCGTCGCCGACGATCCACACGGGCGTCGAGACGGGGTCACCGGAGCGACGGTAGGTGGTGAGAAGCACGTACGTGGCGCGGGCGAGGTCTGCGAAGGCGGTGTCGGACACGATCCCAGGATGCCTCATCCGCGCCGCGCCGTGCCCACCCACCCGTAGGCTTCGAGGATGACTGAGCTGACGCGTGAGCTGTGGGAATCGTCGGAGTTCCTGCGGCGGCGGCGCGAGAACCCGTCCGCTGAGCCTCTGGAGCTGCTCGAGGAGCTCGCCGATGCGGCGGCGATCGATCGCCTCGGCCGTCTGGGTGTGCGTGACCTGATGCGCCTGCGCGAGGTTCTGCTGGATGCGAAGTGGGAGCCCACCTCCCGCACGGATGCCGCCCGCGGCGAGGGCGATGCCGCAGTCGGCGCGGCCGCGCTGCTCGCGTACTGGCGGGGCGCGCCCCTGCTCTCGGGGCTCGGCGATGAGGAACCGACCTCCGAGCTGGATGAGGTGCTCGACAGTGTGCGCGCGAGCGACCCGGAGGCTGCCCCGCTCATCGCGGCACCCCGGTTCTCCGGACCCCATGACGACGACCCGGTGTCGCAGGTGGAGCGGCTGCTCGACGATGTGCGCGCCGCCGATCCGGAGGCCGTCCCGCTCATCGCGTGGGAGCTGTACGCCGCGATCGAACCCCGCCTCACGCCCCTGCGCCTCGACCGCGTGCCCCTGTCGCCTGAGCGGGCGCGGGAACACCCGGACCCCGATGTCGTCGACGCGGCCGACCGCCGCTTCGAGGAGGCCGAAGCCACCGTCTCCGCCGAGCGTTTCGAGCGTCGTTGGCACGACCTGCTCGACCGCATCGAGGGATCGCCGGCGCTCACGATCCCCGGGCTCGTCGACGGGCGAGCCAACATCCGCAACCGCTTCGATGCGGAGGAGGTGATCGCGCGGCACCTCGAGACGCTCACCGCCGTGCGCGCCGAGGGGCCTGACGCGTCGGCGCCGTTGCAGCTGCTCGTGGTGGAGCTCACCCCGCCCGCTGAGGAGCCGCCGTTCGGTCTGCAGGGTGCGTTCCCGTGGCGCCGCGCGGTGCCGTTCCCGGAGGGCGAGGATTCGCGCGCGGGATGGATCTGGGCGAGCGAGCGGATCTATGACCTCGACACGCTTCAGGACGCGATCTGGGCCGCGGTTCACGATCAGGCGGATGTGGTGGTCTTCGACCCGGGCGCCGACTGGACCTACGGCGCCTCCGGCATCGACGGCCTCCTGATCTCGAACGACGCGCTGCTGCGTCGTGTGGCGACGCGCCTCGACCTCGACGACTCCTACATCGAGGAGGCCGTCGAGGTCGACGAGGGCTGAGCACCCTCCCCGACGCGACGCGGGGAAAGACGCGACAGCCGCGTCCGCCGACCCTGAGGTGTCAGTTTGTGCCGCCTCCGGCGGGAGCCGAGCGGCACAAACTGACACCTCAGTACGAGCTGTGCCTACAGGCGGGTGATGATCCGCTCGCGCTGGAACGTGCGGGCGACCGCGAGGAACACGATCGCATCCACCACGGCGAGCACGCCGATCGCGACGAGCACGACGGACACGTCGAAGAGCATGAGGCCGGTGGCCTGCGACACGACGAGCCCGACGACGGGCAGCACGATGATGACGGCCACCGACTGGGCGCCCTGCATCGTCGTGGCGCGGCCCGAGACCGCGACCGTGAGGCTCGTCGAGAGGATCGCGACGAGCGGCACGAGCAGCAGGATCATCAGGATCCAGGTGGCTGTCGGGAAGAACGCATCGCCGATCACGGGATTGCCGAGCACGTTGACGATGAGCGCGTAGATCACGAACGCCGCCCACGACACGATGACGGCCGGGATCACCGAGACGAGCACCTTGGCGAGCACGAGCTCGCGGTTGGTGAGCGGGGTGTAGAGCAGACCCTCGAGGGTGCGGCGCTCCTTCTCGCCCACGAAACTCGAGCTCGCGATGACGCTCGAGAACATGACGGGCACGATGAGGAACATCGGGGCGAGGAAGAACACGATCGCGGCGTAGACGATCGTCTGCTGCTCGGTGAAGTGCGCGGGGACGATCCCCTCGGGCAGGTTGTCGAGGAAGGCGCCGAGGCCGTTGACGCTCGCCATGATGGCGGGGTTGTTGCCGAGCAGGATGATCGCGATCGGGAACACGACCGTGAACAGCAGCGGCACGACGACGAGCGGGGCGACGAGCTGCGGGTTGCGCAGGATCTCGCGCAGGTCCTTCCGCACGACGGCGGCGACGCGGCGACGGTCGATCATGCGCGGGGTCCTTCCTGGACGACGGAGAAGTAGAGCTCTTCGATGGTGGGCACGTGGGGCACGACCGCGTCGATCGCGACACCACGGCCGACGAGGGCGACGACGAGGTCCGAGACGCGGCGGTCGTCCGGGAGCTCGAGACTCACGGATCCGTCTTCCCTGATCGCGGGGTCGGCGACGCCGGATTCCGCGAGCACGGCGCGCGCAGCGGTGAGGTCGCCCGCGAGTGCGAGACGCACGCGGGCGTGCGGCCAGCGCTCCGCGAGGAGCTCATCGACTTCGCCCGCGGTGACGAGCGCGCCTGCGCGCAGGATGCCGAGGTGGTCGCAGAGCGTCTCGAGGCCGTGCAGCTGATGGGTCGTGAGCACGACGGTGGTGTCGCCCGTGCGGATGAGGCCGCGCAGGTAGTCGATGAGGTCGGCAGCAGCTTCGGGGTCGAGGCCGGCGGTGGGCTCGTCGAGGAACAGCAGCTCGGGAGTGTGCAGGACGGCGCGCGCGATGGCGACCTTCTGGCGCATGCCCTTGCTGAGCTGGCCGACGAGCGAGGCGCGGCGCTCGCCGAGCCCGAGCACGTCGAGCACCTCGCGGATGCGCGACTCGATCGCCGCCGACGACATGCCGTACAGGGCTCCCCAGGTGCGCAGGTTCTCGTCGACGCTGAGCGACTCGTACAGGTTGGTGTCGGTCTGCACGCCGATGCGCTCGCGCAGTCGGTCGGCGTTGGCGGGCGTCATGGCGGTGCCGAGCACCTCGACGGAGCCGCTCGTGGGAGCGAGGAGGCCGTTGAGCAGTCGGATGATGGTGGTCTTGCCGGAGCCGTTGGGGCCGAGAAGACCGAACGCACCCCCTCGGGCGACGTCGAAGGTCACGTCGGAGACGGCACGACGCTCGCCGAAGTCCTTGGTGAGGCCGCTCGCGCGGAGTGCGGTGGTCGTGTCGTTCACAGAAACCCTTTGTTCTAGTGTTGCTAGAATAATAGCGAGTAATGACATCCGCGCGCAAACCTCTATCTCAACTGAGGTGTCAGTTCGTGCCGCTTCCGGCGGGAGCCGAGCGGCACGAACTGACACCTCACGCGAGCGCGGGTGCAAACCGCGTGCGCGTAGCCTGAGCAGATGGCCGCACTCACCACCACGCTCCGCGTGCGACCCAAGCGGTCGCTGCTCGCCAACGCGTTCGCGGGCGTCATCCTCGGCACGGCGCCGATCTTCGCCGTGGCCTACTGGTTCACCGCGAGCCGCGGCCTCGTCCCGCTCGTCGCAGCCGCCAACATCACCGTCGTCACGGGAGCGCTCCTGCTGGTCTGGCGCCAGCTTCAGGTCTTCTGCGCCGTCACCGAGACCGAGCTCATCGGCAACGGCATCTTCACGCCACTCGTCCGCGTGCCGCTCGCCGACATCCGCGAGGTGAGCCTCGTGCCCACCTACCTCGGCGCCGCCCCGGAACCCGTGCTGCAGCTTCTCGTCACCGATCGCCACGGCAACCGGGTGTTCCGCATGCGCGGCAACTACTGGCATGAGCACGACCTCATCGCCCTCGCGAACGCGCTCCCCGTGCGACCGGAGCGCGTGCGCGAGCCGATGACGGTGCGCGATTTCTTCCGCCTCTACCCCGGCTCCGCGTTCTGGTTCGAACGCAACGGCGTCGTGAAGGCCGTGGTCATCACGCTCGCGGTGGTGCTCGGCTCCGCGATCGTCGCCGCCGTGATGCTCACGCTCGGCCTGCCGGTGCGCTTCCTCTGACGCGCGAATCGCGCGGCACGCTCATCCGAGCGCATGCCGCGGGGTCAGCGCCGCGACGAGATCCAGCGCCCGAACGCGGGCCCGTCGGGGGTCGACGACGGGAGCTTCTCGAAGCCGAGTGACGAGTAGAAGCGGCCGGCGCGCACATTCTCACCGTCGGTGACGACGTGCACGCCCGGGATGTCCGCCTCGGCGAGCGCCCGCACCAGATGCTGCTCGACGAGCTCGCGCCCGAGCCCGCGCCCCTGCACCTCAGGCAGCAGGTCGATGTGGAAGTGCGCGGGGTACTCATCGACCTCGGGGATGAGCAGGATGCCGGGCTCGACCCCGCGCATCTGCAGCTCCTCCTCGGGCGAGAGGGGCGCTTCGAGCCGCGGGAAGCGGTCCGCGAACCAGGGAGACCACTTCGCCCTCCACCATTCGACGAACCGACGTGTGCTCGGCACCGCGACGAGGTATCCGACCGGGCCGTCGCCCTGATCCACCACCCACGCCCAGTCCGGCGACGCCGTCACGTACGGCTCGAGGAACAGATCGGGCAGCAGGTCGTCGCTCGTCCAGCGGCCCGTGGCATCGCCTCCGGCCGCACCGGTGAGCACGCAGATCTCGCGCAGTCGAGCGAGATCACTCGCCCGGTAGCGCCGGATGACGCCGGTCACCGGATCAGCGCGCCGTGCGGTCGTCGAGCCCCCACGCCTGCCCGTAGCCGCCCTCGGCGATCGGGCGAGCCATGAGCTCGAGGAACGGCGTGGCCGGGAACGCCTCCGGACCGAGCACGCCCACACCCGACCACACACCGGTCGCGAGCAGCTCGAGCGCGATCGTGGGGTTGAGGGCCGTCTGCCAGACGACGCACTGGCTCTCGTACTCGGCCATCGTCCACTCGTTGTCGGACACGTGATACAGGTACACCTCGCGGGGCTCGCCATCCGTGCCGCGACCCGTGACCCACACGCCCGCGCACGTCTTCCCCGTCATGCGGGGGCCGATGGACGCCGGGTCGGGCAGCGCCGCCGCCACGACATCGCGCGGGGCGACCTCGACAGGTCCGTTCGCCGAGCGCACCCGCAGCGGGGCCGTCTTGTCGAGCCCGAGCAGGTTGAGCGTCTTCAGCACGCCGATGAACTCATCACCCAGGCCGTACTTGAACGTCACGCGCTTGGCGTCGAGCCAGCGCGGCATGAGAAGCACCTCCTCATGCTCGACGTTGACGCACTCCACCGGGCCGATGCCCTCCGGGAAGTCGAACACCTCCGGCTCCGAGAACGGAGGCGTGGTGAACCATCCGCGGTCCTTCTCCCACACGACGGGCGGGTTGAGGCACTCCTCGATCGTCGTCCAGATGGAGAACGACGGAGCGAAGATCTCGTTGCCCGCGTCGTCGCGCACCACGAGGTTCGCGCCATCGCGCGTGCCGAGCTCATCGATCTCGCTGAACAGCTCGTCGGATGCGTACCGCGCGAACACGTCGGAGAGGCCGGGTTCGACGCCCATGCCGACGAGCGCCAGACGCCCCGCCTTCTCCCAGTCGGGCGCCTGGGCGAACTGGTCGTCGCCGAGCTTGACGCCCGTCTCCGAGTAGGGGTTCTCCGGGTGCGGCTCCGACAGGCTCATCGCCATATCGAGGTAGTTCGCATCCGCGGCGAGCGCACCGGCGAAGATCGTGGGCACGAACTTCGGCTCGACGGCGTTCATCACGTGCGTGGCGCCATGCGCGCGCGCCACCTCGGCCACGCTGTCGGGGTCGGAGGCATCGATGCGCGCGGCCACGAAGCGGCCGTTCTGGGGGCCGTGCTTCGCCTCGATCCAGGCGATCGTGCGCTCGGCGCGCGAGAGGTCGTAATCGGAGACGATCATCGTCTCGAAGAAGTCGCGTCGGGCCGCGATCTTGGCGATGGCATCGCCGACACCGCCCGCACCGACCAGCAGGATTCTCATGCCCTGAGGCTAGCCGCCGGGATCCCCTGCGCGCGAACGTCTGCTCACCCGCGCACGGCTAACACGGCGCCCAACGAGCGTCAACCGCCTGACGCGCCATGGGTGCCCTTCAGCATCCTGAGTCGGCGGGCGCGTGGGCGCCCGCAACCGACCAAGGAGCTCCATGCACGCCACTGCTGCTTCCGTCCGCTCGCTCCGGATCGCGTCACGCGGCCCACTGAGCGAGACGCTCATCGCCGTCATCGACGGATCCCGCGAGCTCACCGACGACACGCCCGGCCTCGCGCGGCTCGCTGCCGAGACCCCCGACCCCGTGTTCGACGAGGACCTGCAGCTGTCGCTCTTCCTGCTGTACACGATCGCCTACGGCTCGCTCGGCCAGGCGGCGGCCGAGCGCGAATGGGATCCGCACCTCATCCAGGCGCGCACCGTGCTCGAGCGCGCGTTCGAGACGGCCGTGCGGATGGCTGTCGACGTGCCCGAGGCACCAGCACCCGAACGAGAGGCCGTCGCGCGCACGCTCTTCGAACTCACCGCGCCGAGCCCTGGCCCCAGCCTCTCGAGGTTCGTCGCGAAGCGCGCCGACATCGTGCAGGTGCGCGAGCTGCTCATCCAGCGCAGCATCTACACGCTGCGCGAAGCCGACGCGCACTCCTGGGCCATCCCCCGTCTGACGGGCCGCGCAAAAGCGGCGCTCATGGAGATCCAGGCCGACGAGTACGGCGGCGGCAGCTTCGAGCGCATGCACCAGAACATGTTCGCCCGCACGCTGCGTGGGGCCGGCCTCGACGACACCTACGGCGCCTACGTCGATCAGGTTCCCGCGATCACGCTCGCCTCCTTCAACCTCATGACCATGTTCGGCATGAACCGCCGCCTCCGGGGTGCCGCCGTCGGGCATCTCGCGGCGTTCGAGATGACGTCGTCGATCCCGAGCCGCCGGATCGCCGACGGGCTGAGTCGCGTCGGATACGGCGACGACGTGACCGCCTACTACGACGAGCATGTCGAAGCGGATGCCGTGCACGAGCAGATCGCCGGACGCGACCTCGCGGGCTCGCTCGCCGAAGACGAGCCGGAGCTGCTGGGCGACATCCTGTTCGGGGCGGCCGCGTGTCTCACGATCGACGGATGGGCGGGCGACCAGATCCTCGAAGCCTGGGAAGGCGGGCGCTCGTCACTGCGCACCCCGTTGGCGGTGCCGCAGGCGCCGCTCGGCGAGGCAGTCCGGTGAGCGGCCCGGGCGTTCCCCACGCACGCCCCGTGCAGATCACCGCGTGCCCCGACGGGCCGCTGCTCGTGCGCGGCGACATGGAGATCCTCGACGGCGACGGCAACCCGCTCCCCCGCACCCGCCGCACCGTGGCCCTGTGCCGATGCGGGGTGTCGCTCATCAAGCCGTACTGCGACGGCACCCACAAGACGGTCGGCTTCCGCGCCGACTGATCCCCGCGTCCGCCCGCCTTCTGCCCACCCCTGCCCATTCGTCGGGGAGGACGACGCTCTCCTTCGGGTGTCTCCCGGCGCGCGGCGGCCGCCGCTAGGCTCGGCCACGTGCGTCGACGTCGACCACCTCGCGGCACCCGTCCGCCCCGACGTCGCATCGCGACCGATCGAGGGGGATCACCATGCGCAAGCGCGGACTCATCACGCTCGGCGTCATCCTGGGGGTGCTGGCGCTCATCGTGGGCGGGCTCTACTGGGCGGGACGCTCGCTCTTCTACGAACCCACCGCGAAGAACGTCGACTCGGTGATCGGCGAACTCGGCGGAACGCGCGTGCTCGGCGTCTTCGCGCACCCCGACGACGAGCAGACCGTCAACGGCCTGTTCTGGCGCGCGAAGGATCGCGACGGCGCCTACACCGCGATCATCACCGCGACACGGGGCGAGGCGGGCGACCAGTCGCCGGTCGTCGGTCGGCAGAGCGACCTGGGTGACATCCGCAAGGCCGAGTCGCTCATGAACAGCTTCAACCTGGGCGTCGACCGGCACGTCGTGTGGGACTACCCGGACGGCGGGGTTCCGGAGGTCGACGAGCAGGAGATCGTGGACGCGATCGTCGCCGAGATGCTGCGGGTGCAGCCGGACGTCGTGGTGGCGTTCTGGCCCGCCTCCGGGGCGACCGGCCACAAGGACCACATGCAGATGGGCGCCCTCACCGAGAAGGCGATCGCCGAGCTCGCGACCCGCACGAGCGGCTACGCGGGGCCCGCGCACATCGTCTACACGGTCAGCCCCACGAAGGCGCTCGAGGTGTTCGGCGGCGAGCGCGGCCGCATCGTCGTCGAGAACCAGCCCGAGCCGCACTTCTCGATGTCGGCCGAGGTGGGCAAGAAGCACGACGGATGGCGCATCCACGCATCGCAGGCGAACTACATGCAGGACTCCTACATCCTCCCCAACTGGGTCACCTACGCCCTGTGGGATGAGGAGTTCTACTACGTGCGCGACCTCGCGGCCGACCCGCTGCGCTGAGCGGGGGTCGGCGCGCCGCCGATCGGCTCGGTTCTCAGCTGCGGCAGGAAAGCCCAGTACACGATGAGCGCCGTGCCGACGCCGAGCAGCGCCCCCGCGACGGTGTCGGAGACCCAATGCGCTCCGAGGAGCGTGCGCGAGAACGCCATCGCCACGATGTAGATCGCACCGAGCACCCACACCCAGGTGCGGCGCAGCAGCAGCCCCAGCACCGCCGCGATGACGGCGGCGTTGGTGGCGTGCCCGGAGGGGAACGACCCGTTGTGCAGCGGCAGCAGGATCTCCTCGGGCCGCGCGCGACCGAAGAGCGCCTTCAGGACCTGGCACAGGCCCGCCGACACCGCCGACGCGACGATGAACACGAGAGCCGACCACGGCCTTCGCGCGAACACGAACGCCACCGCACCGCCGATCGGCACCACGAGGATCGCGAACCAGCCTCCGCCGATGTGGTTGAACAGGTTCGAGGCGAACAGCACCACATCGGCGCGCAGCCCCACCACGTCGTCCATCCACGAGGCGTCGAGTCCGGGGGGTTCCGCACCGCCCGCGGCCACGTAGAAGCCGAGCGCGAATGTCAGGGCGATGCACACGATGCCCGCACCCAGCAGCGCGACCCGATCCCTCCGGCGACGCTGACTCATGCGCACACCGTACAACGCCTGCCTACGCGTCGAGTGCAGGCACGGTGCGAGGTCGCACGATCGTCCACAGCGCGACGATCGCGACGGCGATCGCGACGAGCATCACGGCAGCCATCGGAATCGAATCCCGGATGACGAAGAGCCCCACGATCGGCGACACGAGGCCGGCGACGCCGAAGTTCGCCGCCCCCAGCACCGACGCCGCCGTTCCGGCTTCCGCGCCGTGGCGCACGAGCGCGAGCGCCGAGATCGCGGGGAAGTTGAACCCGCACGCGGCGATGAAGACGAACAGCGGCACGATCGTGCCGAAGATGCCAGCGCCCGAGAGGTCGAGCACGATCATCGCGAATGCGCTCATCGCCTGCACGATCGTCGCGCCCGCGATGATCCATGCCGGTCCAATGCGCTTCTGCATGCGGCTCGAGATCTGCACGCCCGCCACGACGCCGATCGAGTTCAGCCCGAACAGCAGCCCGTACTCCTGCGCGCTGAGCCCGTGCACATCCTGGAAGAGGAACGACGAACTCGACAGGTATGCGAACAGCGCCGAGAAGTTCATGCCGGCGATGACGACGGCGCCCACGTAGATGCGGTCGCGGAACAGCGCGCCGTATCGCTCGGCGACGCTCGAATGCCCGCGGATGCGGCGCCGCTCCGCCGGGAGCGTCTCGCGGATGAAGACAGCCGTCGCGACCACGACGAGCGCACCGAAGGCCGCGAGGTACCAGAACAGGCCCCGCCAGTCGACGAACAGCAGCAGCTGCGATCCGATGACGGGCGCGAGGATCGGCGCGAGACCGTTCACGAGAGACAGGTGCGCGAGCATCCGCACGAGCGGGTAGCCGCCGAACAGGTCGCGCACCATCGCGGTCGCGACGACAGCACCTGCTGCCGCCCCGAGGCCCTGGAGCACGCGCGCGACGCCGAGCCAGAACAGGTCGGGAGCGAACGCGGCCGCGAAGCACGCCACGATGTGCAGCGCCGTCGCGGCGATGAGCGGGCGGCGGCGGCCGATCTGATCCGAGAGCGGGCCGACCAGCAGCTGCCCCACCGCGAAGCCGACCATGGTGCCGGTGAGCGTCAGCTGGATCGCCGCCGCGTTCACGTCGAACTCGCGCTCCAGCACGGGGAACGCGGGCAGATACATGTCGATCGTGAACGGGCCGAGCGCGGTGAGCGCGCCGAGCACGAGCACATAGGTGAGGCGCTGACTGCGGGTGAGGTCGTCACCGGGATGGGTGCGGATATCGGACGCGACGGTCACAGGAGGTCTCCGGGTGGAAGGAGGGTGGGCGGGTGCGGGGCGGTGCTGAGCGCTGCGGGTGGGCTGCGGGTGGGCGCAGTGCGAGTGCAGTGGCGGTGCGTGGCGGTGCGTAGTGGTGGGGAAACGCGAAAGGAGAGGCACATGCCTCTCCGCAGAATGACGAGTCTACGACCTGCCGGCGTCCCGCTCGCGCATGCCCGTCACCGAGCCCGTCTCAGCCCCATCCGCCCTAGCGGAGGGGAGGGGCAGCTCCAGCTCGACTGCCGACCACGACACCGGCGGCAGCTCGATCGACAGGACGCCCGCATCCACGCGCGCCGAGGCGTTCGGCTGGGGCGAGACGCGATCCGGATTCTCGAGTGTGTTCGCGGCGGCGAGGTCGTCATCCGCGAGGGAGACCGCGGATGCGATGCGCACCTCGCCGAGCCCCGTGAGGGCGACCGAAACCGTGAGCGGCTCGGTGAGCGAGCGGTTGACGAGGAACAGGGCCGCCTGACCCGCCTCAGCGTCGAGCGTCGCCACCGCATCCAGCGCCGGGACGGCGCCGAAGCGCGCGGTCTCGACCGTCGGCGCATCGATGAGCGGCGCGACGGCCACCCCGCGCGCGAGGCGGGAGGTGAGCGAGAACGGGAAGAACGTCGTCTGCCGCCACGCGGGGCCGCCGGGCTCCGTCATGATCGGGGCGATCACATTGACGAGCTGCGCGAGGGAGGCGCTGCGCACCCGATCCGCGTGCTTCAGCAGCGAGATCATGAGCGACCCGAACACGACCGCGTCGAGCACCGAGTACACGTCCTCGAGCAGCCGCGGCGCGACCGGCCACCGCTCGATGTCGGTGATCTTGTCCTCCGCCATGAAGCGGCGCATGTACCAGACGTTCCACTCGTCGAACGAGATGTCGACCCGCTTCTCGCTTCCACGCTCAGCCTGCACCTCGTCGGCGATCGCCGCGACCTCCTCGATGAAGAGGTCCATGTCGACCCCGGATGCGAGGAAGCTCGCCTGGTCGCCGTCGACCTCCTCGTAGTAGGCGTGGCAGGAGATGAAGTCGACATCGTCGTAGGTGTGGCGCAGCACCGTGCGCTCCCACTCACCGAACGTGGGCATGTCGCGGGCCGACGACCCGCACACCACGAGCTCCACGCGCGGATCGAGCTGACGCAGTGCCTTCGCCGTCTGGGAGGCGATCTTGCCGTAGTCCTCAGCCGAGCGGTGGCCGAGCTGCCAGGGACCGTCCATCTCGTTGCCGAGGCACCACATCCGCACATCGAACGGCTCCTCGCGCCCGTTCGCGCGGCGGGTATCGCTGATCGTGGAGCCACCCCGGATGTTGGCGTACTCGAGCAGGTCGAGCGCCTCGAGCGTGCCGCGGGTGCCGAGGTTGACGGCGAGCATGAGCTCGGATCCGACTTTGTCGAGCCAGGACTGGAACTCGTGGAGGCCCACCCGGTTCGTCTCGGTGGAATGCCAGGCGAGGTCGAGGCGACGCGGGCGCTCGGCGACCGGGCCCACGCTGTCCTCCCAGCGGAACCCCGACACGAAGTTGCCGCCGGGGTAGCGGATGGTGCTGACACCGAGCTCGCGCACGAGATCGATGACGTCGGTGCGGAATCCGTCGGCGTCAGCGCTCGGGTGGCCGGGCTCGAAGATGCCGTCGTAGATGTGGCGGCCGAGGTGTTCGACGAATCCGCCGAACACCCGCCGATCGATCGGTCCGACGGCGCGAGCGGGGTCGATGACGACGCGAGCGGTGTTCACGTCGCGAGGCTAGCGGGTCACCGCATCCGCCTCCACTCCACCGCTCGGGAGGATGACGGGCTCAGGCGGGGAGGCCCGGCACGTCGGGGAGGGCGCGCGTGCGCAGCAGCTCCTGCAGCCAGAAGGCGGAGTCCTTCGGGATGCGCTCGAGTGTGTCGTAGTCGACGCGCACGATGCCGAAGCGCTTCGAGTAGCCGTAGCCCCACTCGAAGTTGTCGAGCAGCGACCACACCTGGTAGCCGCGCAGGTCGACGCCCTGCTGGATCGCGCGGTGGGCGGCCGTGAAGTGGCGGCGCAGGTAGTCGACGCGCTCGGCGTCGTGGACGCGGGGCCCGCTCTCGGTCTGCACGACCTCATCCGCGAACGCGGCGCCGTTCTCGGTGATCATGAGCGGCGTCTCGGGGAACTGCTCGCTCAGCGACAGCAGCAGCTCCTCGAGGCCGTCGGGAGCGATGTTCCAGCCCATGTCGGTGTACGGCCCCGCCTGCGGGAGGAATTCGACATCCGTGCTGCCGGGCCACGCGGATCCGCCGACATCCTTGTGTCCGTCGTTGCGCGAGCGGGGGCTCACGCCGTCCCACATCTTCACGGTCACGGTCGAGTAGTAGTTGACGCCGAGGAAGTCGAGCGGCTGGGCGATCTGCGCGAGGTCGCCGCCCTGCACGAACGCCCAGTCGGTCACCTCCGCGGTGTCCTGGAGCAGGTCGGCGGGGTATTCGCCGCGCAGCAGCGGCATCGTGAAGGCGCGGTTGGCGAGGGCGTCGATGCGGCGCTTCGCCTCGGCCCCGGTCTGCTCGTCGCCTTCGCGGATCACGTGGAAGTTGAGGGTGATCGACACCTCGGGGTCGTTCGTCGCCTCACGCCGGATCTCGGGCACCGCAAGACCGTGGGCGAGATTCAGGTGGTGCACGGCGGCGAGCGCGTCGGGGCCGCTCGTGCGGCCGGGGGCGTGACCACCGGATCCGTACCCGAGGTAGGCGGAGCACCACGGCTCGTTGAGGGTCGTCCAGGTGTGCACGCGGTCGCCGAGCACCTCCGCGGTGCGCGCGGCGTACTCGGCGAAGCGGTACGCGGTGTCGCGGTTGGCCCAGCCGCCCAGGTCTTCGAGCGCCTGCGGGAGGTCCCAGTGGTAGAGCGTGGCGATGGGGCGGATGCCGCGCTCGAGCAGCCCGTCGACGAGCTTGCTGTAGAACGCGAGCCCGGCGGGGTTGACCGCACCGGCTCCGGTGGCCTGGATGCGCGGCCACGCGATGGAGAAACGGTACGACTGGAGCCCGAGCTCCTTCATGAGGTCGAGGTCGGATTCCCAGCGGTGGTAGTGGTCGTCGGCGACGTCGCCGGTGTCGCCGTTCCACACCCGGCCGGGCGTGTGGCTGAAGGTGTCCCAGATGGAGGGGCCGCGTCCGTCTTCGCGCGCGGCGCCTTCGATCTGGAAGGCGGCGGTCGCCGATCCGATGATGAAGTTCTCGGGGAAGTGGATTCCGCTGTCGCGGTAGTCGGGAGTTCCAGTGGTGGTCACGACAGCATCGTGCCATACGTGGGAGCGCTCTCACATCCGGTGGGCACGCCCGGGCGGGCTCTGCTGAGAGCTCGAACCGCGGTGCCGGATGCTCAGTGTGCGAGTTCGGCGAAGCTCGCCGGATCCCGCAGCACGGGACCGAACGCGAGCTCTGCGGCGCCGATGAGGAGGCGGTCGCGCGCGAGGCCTGCGGGTCGGATGCGCGTGCCCTCCCATGCGGCAGGCAGCGTGCGAGCGGCGACGGCCGCTTCGAGACCGGGCGCATCCCACGCAAGCAGGGTCGCGAGGAACCCGCCGAGGACGACGAGCTCAGGGCCGAGCACGTTGATCGCGTTGCCGAGCGATCCGCCGAGCACGATCTGCTGACGGGCGAGCTCGGCGTGCAGGGCGGGGTCGCTCGACGAGAGCACCGCCTGCTCGAACTGCGCTTCGTCGAGCGAACGCTCGCCGAGGATCGCGAGCAGCCTCGCGCGGCTCACCTCGTCTTCGAGGGTTCCGCCGACGGTGGCGCGATGGGCGGGGTCGTCGAGGCGCGGACGGTTGTGCCCGAACTCCCCCGCGTAGCCGTGAGCGCCGCGGTAGGGCTGGCCGTTGATGATGACGCCGCCGCCGATGCCGCTCGCACCGCCGTTGAGGTACACCATCTGATCGACGTCGCGCCCGACGCCGAAGAGCCGCTCGGCGAGCGCGCCGAGGGTCGCGTCGTTGTCGGCGACGGTCGGCAGCCCGACGACGGATTCGACGAGGGCCGGGAACGGCACCTCGCGCCATCCGAGGTGCGGAGCCCAGCGCACGAGTCCGTCCTTGGCGCGCACGAGACCGGGGACGGCCAGGCCGACGCCGATGATGTGACGCTCGCGCGCGGGGCCGGTGCGCAGCTGGTCGACGAGCGCGCCGATGATGGCGGCGGTCTCTTCGGGCCCCGTGACGTCGTCCACGGAGTGCCGGATGCGGTTCTCGATCGTGCCTCCGAGACCCACGACCGCGACGTTGACAGCGTCGATCTCCGGGTTGACGGCGATGATCGCGGGGCGCGGATCCGGCAGGACCCGCCGCGACGGCCGGCCGACCCGATTGGTGACGCTGGGGTCGGTCTCGCGGACGAGCCCGAGCTCGGCGAGTTCGGCGACGAGCGCGCCGATGGTGGAGCGGTTGAGACCGGTGAGTGCGGTGAGGTCGGCACGCGAGGGGCCGCCTCGACGGTGCACGAGCTCCAGTACCGTCGAAAGGTTTCGACGCCGGACCGAGTCGACGGTGTCGCCCAGAGTGCTCACCTGGATGACATTAGCGCCTCCCCGGCACCACCATGGGAGGCGACCGCACGAGAGACGGGTACCGAACCGTTATTTTGTTGTGCTTGACGGCAATTCGGCGCTCTGCGTATGATCGCGGCATCCCAACCACTTTCGACGCAGGTGTCGAAACTTTCGAGAGGTGTTCGAAGATGAACAAAGCCCGAATCACCCGGGTCGGAGCCGTCGCCGCGGCGACCGCCCTGGCCGTCGGCGGACTCACCGCCTGCACCACGGACAACGCCAACAGCAACGACGGCGACGTCACCATCACCTGGTGGCACAACGCCACCGCCGATCCGCAGAAGTCGATGTGGGAGGAAGTCGCCAAGGAGTTCGAGGAGGCCAACCCCGGCGTCAAGGTCGAGGTCACCGGCTACCAGAACGAGGACCTGCAGCGCACCCTCATCCCCAACGCGCTCGCCTCGGGCGACGCTCCCGACATCTTCATGGTGTGGCCCGGCGGCGAGGTCCGCTCGCAGGCCGCAGCCGGACACCTCCTGGACCTCACCGACGTCATGTCGGACACGATCTCCGAGTACGGCGCAACCGTGAAGCCGTGGCAGTCCGAAGGCAAGCAGTACGCCATCCCCTACACCTTCGGAATCGAGGGAATCTGGTACAACAAGGACCAGTTCGCCGAAGCAGGCATCACCGAGGTTCCCGAGACGCTCCCCGAGCTCGAGGCAGCCAACGAGAAGCTCCGCGCCGCGGGCTTCACGCCCATGGCCGTCGGTGCCGGATCGCTCTGGCCGGCCGGCCACTGGTGGTACCAGTTCGCGCTCGCAGCGTGCTCGACCGAGACGCTGCAGACCGCGATCCCCGCACTCGACTTCTCCGACCCCTGCTGGCTCGAAGCAGGTGAGCTCCTGCAGGACTTCGTCGCCACCAACCCGTTCCAGGACGGCTTCCTCGCCTCCTCCGGCCAGGAAGGCGCTGACAGCTCCGCGGGTCTCGTCGCCAACGGAAACGCCGCCATGGAGCTCATGGGTGCGTGGAACGCTGGCCAGATCGGCTCGCTGACGCCCGACAAGGAAGTTCCGGAGTGGCTCGGATGGTTCCCCATGGTGAGCGTTCCCGGCACCGCTGGTGACCCCACCATCACCATGGGTGGCGGCGACGGCTTCGGAATCCACAAGGACGCCCCGAAGGAGGCCGTCGACCTGCTCAAGTACATCGCGAGCGTCGATGTGCAGAAGCGCTTCGCTGAGACCGGTGCCGGCATCCCCGCTCACCCGGGTGCAGTCGAGGCACTCACCGACCCGAGCCTCCAGGCCGTCGCCGCCGGTCTCGCCGAGTCGTCCTACGTGGCGATCTGGCTCGACAGCGACCTCGGCCCGACCTTCGGCAACCCGCTCAACCAGGCGATCGTGAACCTGATGGCCGGAACCGGCACGCCGGCCGACATCGTCAAGGCTCTGGAAGACACGGCAGCCACCCTCTGAGAGAGGCTGACTGATACAGCATGACCAGCATCACTCAGGCAGGGCCCGCGGTCACCGCGGGCCCTGCCGCCCCACAGACACCCGCCCATAGAGCCCGCGCAGCCCGCAAGACCGACAAGCGCAAGTGGCTCGAGATCGCGCTGTTCGCCGGCCCCGCGCTCATCGTCTTCGTCGGCTTCGTGATCCTCCCGGTGGTTCTCGCCGCCGTCTACAGCTTCTACAACTGGAACGGCCTCACGCCGCTCGAGCGATTCATCGGATTCGACAACTACGCCCGCGCTCTGAACGACCCGCTCTTCATCAAGTCGATCGGCAACAACTTCACCGTCGCCATCGCGTCGCTCGTGGTGCAGGGACCGATCGCGATCTTCGTCGCGCTCCTGCTCAACCGCAGGATGCGCGGGCGCACGATCGTCCGTGCGGCGATCTTCGTTCCCTACGTCATCGCCGAAGTGATCGCCGGCCTCTCGTGGAAGCTCCTGCTCTCCCCGCGCGGCGGCGTCAACGCGGTGCTCGAAGCTGTCGGACTCGGCGACCTCGCCCAGCCGTGGCTCGCCAACCCCGACATCGCCCTGTGGGTGATGTTCGGCATCCTCAGCTGGAAGTACCTGGGCTTCGCGATTCTGCTCATGCTCGCCGGACTCCAAGGAGTTCCGGATGAGCTCTCCGAGGCTGCCGCGATCGACGGAGCCAGCTGGTGGAAGATCCAGTGGCATATCACGATTCCGCTCCTCGGCCCCACGATCCGCATCTGGGCCTTCCTGTCGATCATCGGATCTCTCCAGCTTTTCGACATGGTCTGGGTGACGACGAAGGGCGGCCCCGTGGGCGCCACGAGCACCATGGCGACATACATGATCCAGTACGGCCAGGGACAGCCCGGATACGGAAGCGCGATCGCCGTGATCCTCTTCCTCATCTCGCTCGTCATCGCCGTGCTCTACCAGCGCCACGCGATGCAACGCGATCTCGGCAACGCGAAGGGATCCGACAGATGACAAGCCTCCACACCACCGCCGTCCCCACGGCGACACCCGTCGGCACCGCATCGGCGTGGCGCCAGCCGTTCGTCTACGTCGTCGCGCTCACCGCCGTCGCCGTGTCCGTGATCCCCGTCATCTATGTATGGATCGGCGGATTCCGCACGAGCGCCGACCTCAACGCCAACCCGGCGGGCTGGCCCAACCCGTGGTCGGTCGACAACTTCGCGAGCGTCCTCGCGAGCACCCGGTTCTGGGGTTCGCTGTTCTCGTCGTCGCTCGTCGCCGTCGGCACGACCGCCGGAACGGTGCTGCTCGGGCTCTGTGCGGCGTTCGTGATCGCCCGCTACCACTTCCGCGGGCGGCAGGGGCTCTACACGTTCTTCTCGGCGGGCCTCATGTTCCCGGTGACGGTCGCGGCCCTGCCGCTCAGCATCCTGCTGCGCGACCTGGGCCTCAACGGAACGTTCATCGGCCTGATCATCCCGCAGGTGGCGTTCGCGCTGCCCGTCACGATCATCATCCTTGTGCCGTTCCTGCGGGCGATCCCGCAGGAACTCGAGGAGGCCGCACAGCTCGACGGCGCCAGCCGCATCGGATTCTTCGCACGGATCGTGCTGCCCCTGTCGCTTCCGGGTCTGATCACCGTCGGCGTTCTCGCTTTCCTCGGTTCGTGGAACGGATACCTGCTCCCCTTGCTCGTGCTGGGAGCCGGTGGCATGCCGCAGGACTTCTGGACGCTCCCGCTCGGAGTGCAGCAGTTCTCGACGCAGTATTCACAGGACACTGGTGCCGTACTCGCCTACACCTCTTTGGCGATGCTCCCTGCTCTCGTGTTCTTCCTCGCCGCTGAGCGCCGCATCGTCGGCGGCCTCTCCGGCGCCGTGAAGGGATAGACGGTGTCGTTCGACGTCGATGTCGCGCCGGTCTGGCGTGACACCAGCAAGCCCCCCGCCGAGCGGGTCGAGGCGCTCATCGCCGAGATGACGCTCGAGGAGAAGCTCGGGCAGCTGTACGGAATCTGGGTGGGGGCGGACGCGTCCGGTGGCGAGGTCGCCCCCAACCAGAACGAGATGGCCGCCGACATCGACATCGACGAGCTGCTGCCGACGGGCCTGGGTCAGCTGACCCGGCCGTTCGGCACCGCCCCCGTTGACCCGGCCCTGGGCGCGCTGTCCCTGCAGCGCACCCAGGAGCGGATCGTCGCCTCGAACCGCTTCGGCATCCCCGCCGTCGCGCACGAGGAGTGCCTCGCGGGCTTCGCCGCGTGGGGTGCGACCGCGTATCCGGTGCCTCTCGCGTGGGGGGCGAGCTTCGACCCGGACCTGGTGCGCGAGATGGCGGGCCGCATCGGCGCCGACATGCGCCGGGTGGGCATCCACCAGGGCCTCGCGCCCGTGCTGGACGTCGTGCGCGATGCCCGGTGGGGTCGCGTGGAGGAGACGATCGGCGAGGATCCGTACCTCATCGGCACGATCGGCACCGCGTACGTGCAGGGTCTCGAACGGGCCGGCATCGTCGCGACGCTCAAGCACTTCGTGGGGTACTCGGCCTCGCGTGCCGGGCGCAACCTCGCGCCCGTCTCGATCGGACCGCGTGAGGTGGCCGATGTGCTGCTGCCGCCGTTCGAGATGGCGATCCGCGAGGGCGGGGTGCGTTCTGTCATGAACGCCTACACCGACCTCGACGGGGTGCCGAGTGCGGCAGACGTGCGTCTGCTCACCGAGCTTCTGCGCGACACCTGGGGCTTCGACGGCACCGTCGTCGCCGACTACTTCGCGGTGGGCTTCCTCGCCGTGCAGCACGGCATCGTGGCCCCTGAGGACTGGGGCGCTGCCGCCGCTGCCGCGCTCACGGCCGGCATCGACGTGGAGCTGCCGACCCTGCGCGGCTACGGCGCTCCCCTCGCCGCCGAGGTGCGCGCGGGTCGCGTCGACGAGTCGCTCGTCGACCGGGCGCTGCGCCGGGTGCTCCTGCAGAAGGTCGAGCTGGGCCTGCTCGACGACACGTGGTCGGCCGTGCCGCCCGCGCTCGCCGACACGTCCGGGGGCACCGCGCCGGAGGCGCTGCGCGGCTCCGTCGACCTGGACTCCCCCCAGAATCGCGCCCTCGCGGCGAAACTCGCCGAGCGCGCGATCGTGCTCGTCCGCAACGAGGGCGTGCTCCCGCTCGCCTCCCCCCGCCGCATCGCGGTCGTCGGCCCCACGGCCGACGACCCGTATGCGGTGCTCGGCTGCTACTCGTTCCCCGCGCATGTCGGCGTGCAGCATCCGGAGGTTCCGCTCGGCATCGAGCTGCCCACCCTGCTCGAGTCGCTGCGCGTGGAGTTCCCGGACGCCGACATCGTGTTCGTCCGCGGCACGACCGTCGACGGCGGGGAGACAGCCGAGATCCCGGCGGCGGTCGCCGCAGCTCGCGATGCCGACGTCGTCATCGTCGCGCTGGGCGACCGCGCCGGCCTCTTCGGTCGCGGCACGAGCGGTGAGGGCTGCGACGCCGAGAGCCTCGCGCTCCCCGGTGCCCAGCAGGCACTGCTGGACGCCGTGCTCGACGCGGGCACCCCGAGCGTGGTCACGCTGCTCGCGGGGCGCCCCTACGCCCTGGGCTCTGCCACCGAGCGCGCGGACGCGATCCTCGAGGCCTTCTTCCTCGGCGAGGAGGGAACGCGTGCGATCGCGGGAACCATCTCGGGTCGGGTGAACCCGGCCGGGCGCCTGCCCGTGAGCATCCCCGCGACCCCTGGTGCGCAGCCGTCGACCTACCTCGGCGCGAAGCTCAGCCGCAGCAGCGGGGTGTCGAACATCGACACCACACCGGCGTACTGGTTCGGCCACGGGCTCTCGTACTCGACGTTCGAATGGAGCGACCTCGGTGTCTCGGGAAAGCTCTTCTCGCAGACGGTCGATGTGCGCGTGAAGGTCGCCAACTCGAGCGGCCGCGACGGCTCCGAGGTCGTGCAGCTGTATCTGCATGACCCGGTCGCGTCGGTCGTGCGTCCCGTGCAGCGGCTCATCTCCTATGCGCGCGTCGACCTCGCCGCGGGTGAGGAGGCGACGATCGCGTTCCGCGTTCCCGCCGACCTCGCCTCCTTCACCGGCATCGACGGACGCCGCATCGTGGAGCCCGGGCTGCTCGAGTTCGGCGTCGCGCGCTCTGCGGGAGAGATCGTGTTCTCGCACGCGGTCGAGCTCACGGGCGAGACGCGCGTCGTCGACCACACCCGTGCGCTCCACGCAGACGTCACGATCAGCAGGTCGTGACCGGGCACCGGACCCCCCGACCGGCCCACCGCGTCGGCGAGCTGACTCTGCAGCTCGCCGACGCGTCCGGTTCCCCTCTCGCGGACCGCGTGGTCGAGGTCGAGCAGACGCGCCACGCGTTCGAGTTCGGTTCGACGGGGTTCGAGCTCATCGATCACGCGAACGGCGTCGAGGACGCCGGGACGCTCGTCGACGACTGGCTCGCCCTCTTCGACACCGCCACGCTGCCGTTCTATCGGGGCGACTTCGAACCGCAGCCGGGCATCACACAGACGGAGCGCATCCGGACGGCCGCTGTGTGGTTCGCCGACCGCGACGTGCGCCTGAAGGGCCATCCGCTCGTGTGGCACACGGTCAAGGCCGCGTGGATGGATCCGCTTCCCCTCGACGAGGTCGAGCGTCTCGTCATCGATCGGGTGCGCCGCGACGTGACCGCGTTCCGTGGACTCATCGGCTGCTGGGATGTCGTCAACGAGGCCGTCATCATGCCCGTGTTCGAGAACGAACCGGATGGCGTGCCGAACGCGATCACGAAGCTCGCGCGGGCGAACGGACGCATCCCGCTCATCCGCGACGCGTTCGAGGCCGCCCAGGCCTCCGACCCCTCGGCGCGGCTCCTGATCAACGACTTCGATCTGTCGACGGCATACGAGTGCCTCGTCGAGGGTCTCCTCGAGGCGGGTGTGCCGATCGATGCGATCGGGCTGCAGACCCACATGCACCAGGGGTACTGGGGCGAGGAGACGATGCTCACGATGGTCGACCGCTTCGCGCGGTACGGTCTGCCGCTGCATCTCACCGAGAACACGCTGCTGTCGGGCGAGCTCATGCCCTCCCACATCGTCGACCTCAACGACTATCAGCCGACATCGTGGCCGTCGACGGAGGACGGCGAGGCACGACAGGCGGATGAGATCGTGCGGCACTATCGCTCACTCGTCGAGCACCCGTCGGTGCAGGCGATCACCTACTGGGGCATCGCGGATCGCGGTGCCTGGCTCGGGGCCCCCGCAGGGCTGCTGCGCCCCGACGGTTCGCGCAAGCCCGCGTTCGAGGCGCTGCGGGAGCTCGTGCGCGGGGAGTGGTGGCTCTCCCCCACTCGCGCCCGCACTGACGCGGACGGACGCCTCACGGTCTCCGGATTCCTCGGCGACTACCGCGTGAGTGCGGCGGGCGCGAGCGCCGCGTTCGCGATCGAGCGCGCAGGCTCCGATGAGCCCCTCGCGCCCGTGACGCTCCACTGACGACCCCGGGTCCGACCCGCCGCAGGCAGCCTGGGCATGGGTCCGGTCCGTGCGCGCAGGTGAGGGGTCGCAGATCACCATTCCGACGGCGTGTCGGTGGTGATCTGCGACCCCTCACCGCTCAGGTCAGACGCGGGTCCGAGCCCGTGCGCGCGCCCGCGCCCCGATGACCACGGCTCCCGTGGCGAGCAGCACGAGGGCGAGGATCAGCGCGCCCGAGATGTCCGCACCCGTTCCGGCGAGAGCCGAGAGGACCGTGAGCTGAGCGCTGGCAAGGAAGACACCCTCGACCTCTGCCGCGAGGCGATAGCTGCCGGTCTGGGTGTCGGCGGGGATCCGCACGGTTCCCGTCGCGGTGCCGTCGGCGCCGATCGTGATCGTCGCGAGCACGGCAGGCAGGACCGGCGCCGCGAGCGCTCCGCGCGCCGTCGCCGCGATGCCCGCGATGCCGCCGCCTCCGCCGAGCGCGTTCGCGGGTCGGTCGAGCACGAGCTGCACGGTCGCTCCGGGGTCGAAGCCCGAGAGCGCGACGTCGAGGGTGTCACCCGCGCGCACGGTTCCCGCTTCGAGCACGATCGTCGGGCGGTCCGGCTGCTCGCCTCCGCCGTCGCCCGGTCCGTCGACGGGACCGACGAGCTGTCCGACGCCCCAGCGAGCCGTCGACTGATAGCCGGCGCCCGAGGGGTCTGCCCAGTTGCTGATGCCGATGCGCTGGCCGCCTTGGGCGTCGTTCACCTGGAAGTCGAGGCCCTGGAAGCTGCCGAGCGTCGCCGGGTCGCCGATCTGAACGGCGACCTCGACGATGTAACCGCCGTCGATGGTCGATGTGGCTGACTCGATGCGCGCCCGCTGCCAGGCCTCGTCACCTGTTCCGAACGACACGACGTTCGCCGCCGAGATGCGGATCTGGCTGTCGTCGTAGCGGTACGAGCCGTACTTCGCGTTGCCGGGGTCGACGTACAGCTCGATCGAGTCCTGGATCCACGGATCGGATCCCGAGACGTCCACGATCGGGTCGGCGACGACCGCGAGAACGTACAGCCGCCCGTCGCGCCACAGCGTACGGACGGTCGCCTCGGCTCCGTCGCCCTCGACCTTCTTCGACGTCGCGACCGCATTCGCGTCGTCCCACGCCGCGTCGATCTCGCCGTCGACCACGGGCGCCGTCGCGGCCTGCACGACCTCGGTGAACGACACCGACTCGAGCAGCGTGAGCGTGCCGAGCACCCCGGTGGCATTCCAGCCTGCGGCGGAGAGCCCGTCGCGCACCCGGACATCGAACTCGAGCGTGCCTCCCTGCGCCGCCCCGGTGAGCGGCAGCTCGACGACCATCCGGTAACCGGTCGTCGTCTCCGCGACGACCCCCGTCGCCGTACCCGCTCCGTCGCGCCCGAGCGTCACCGTCGTATCTCCGAGCTGGAACTCCACCGCATCCGAGCCCGGCGTGGTGTCCTCCACCTCCACGAGGACGGTCAGCCGGTCGCTGTGCCAGCGCGCTTGGAAGGCGGCCGCGTCCGAGATCGGGATGAGAGGCAGCCGCTGCCATTCGGGTGCGTTCGCGGCTCCCGCGGCGGCTGGAATGTCGGCCGCGAAGACGTTCGCCGTGCGCAGGGGCGCCGGGAGCTCGTCGTCGACGATGCCGTAGTAGGCGGGCTTCGCCTGGAGCGCGTCGTCGAAGACGAGCGGGGCGCCATTGCTCGACCGCCAGCTGCGGCTGTCGTTGAGGCCCCACACCGTGACCGAGTAGAGGTCGGCGGCGTGTGCGCGGAAGATGCGGAACGCGTCGCGGTAGTAGTAACCCTGGTCGACGAGCTTCGCCTGCGTGACAGGTGTTCCCGTCGTGACATCGAGCTCGGTGACGGCCTGCGTCAGCCCGAGTCCCTGGAACCGCTGGATCGCGGACTCGAGCGCCGACACGGGCATCGCGAGGCTCACATGGAACTGGTGCCCCACGCCATCGAGCGGCACCCCGCGCGACAGCAGTCGCTGCACGAGCGCGAGGTAGCGATCCTGCTTGCCCGACTGCTCGGTGTTGTAGTCGTTGATGAAGAGCGTCACCGGCCGGTCCGCGCCGGACGCGGCGAACTCGCCGTTGAAGACCTCTTCCGCGTAGTGGAACGAGAGGTCGATGAACTCCTCGCCGAGGATCCGGTACCACTCGCTGCGGCGCAGACCGTCGGCGTTCTCGCCGGAGTCGGCGACGACCTCGTTGACGACATCCCACGCGACGAGCGGGTTGTCGCCCCCGAACTCGCCCCAGCCGTCGGCGAGGTACTGGCCGATCTCGCGGATGTGCGTGCGCAGCCGGTCGCGCAGGACCTGCTTGTCGGCTTCGCTCGTCGTGAGCGGGTTGCCAGCCGAGTCCTGGAAGAAGAACGCGGGT
Organism: Salinibacterium sp. ZJ70; assembly: GCF_011751865.2. Lineage (GTDB taxonomy): Bacteria > Actinomycetota > Actinomycetes > Actinomycetales > Microbacteriaceae > Homoserinibacter. The sequence continues at coordinate 2,452,917 of NZ_CP061770.1, forward strand.
GTCTGGCTGTGCCAGGTGAGCACGTGCCCGTATACCCGCAGCTCGTTGTCGCGCGCGAAGTCCATGAGCGCCGCCACCTCGGAGCTCGGGGCGAACGCGCCGCTCGCGTCATACCAGGCCTCGGGCTTCATGTGGTTCTCGGCGGTGATCTGGTCGAAGTGGCGCAGCGTGAGCTGCTGGGGTGCGCCGAACGTCTCGCGCGAGTCGATCGCGACGCCGATCGGGAAGGGAACCGCGTCCTTGATGGGGGTGAGGTCCTGGATGACGGCCGGCTCGGGCGTGCGGACGACGATGTCGTCCACGACGAACGTCGACGTGTTGGCGCCGTTGTAGTCGGTCTCGAGGTAGAGGTACGCGGATTCCGCGGCCGCCATCGTGAACGTCGCGCGCACCTGCACCCACTCGCTGTTCGACATACCGGTGAACTGGCCGAGCGTCGAGAACGTCGGCGAGCCGCCGGTGGTGCGCTGCATCGAGAGCCACACGTCGCCGGGAGTCTCACCGGCGGCGAAGCGCACCCAGGCGGTGAACTCGTATGTGACGCCCTCGTCGAGGAGCCCCGTGACGTCGTGCCCGATCCCGGATCCCTGCGAGAAGCGCTGCGTCACCGCGGCGGCCTGAATGCCGCCGTGCACGGGCTCGCCCACAAGCTCGACGGCGACCGGGTCGCCCTCCTCCGCCTGGCGCGGCCCCCATCCGTCGAGTCCGTCTTCGAAGTCGGTGGAGAGCACGGTTCTGCCGGGCGGAGGAGGTGTTCCGACCGGGAACGTGAAGGTCCAGCCGTCGGCGAGGAGCTCGGCGACGACGGTCTTCGTCGCCGCGATCGAGCCGGAGCGATCCACGCCGCCGCCGTCGTGCACGAGCACGAGCTCGCCGGGCGTGATCGCGTTGCGGAGGTTCTCGGTCAGCTCCTCGACATCCTGAGTGGCCCAGTCGCCGATCGTGTTGGTGACGGCGAGCGGCTGCATGCCGAGCGAGACGGCGACGGCGGGCGTCTGACCCCAGCTGCCGTTCGGGGCGCGGAAGAAGGGCACCTGCGCGTTGGGGTCGCCGAGCGCCGCGCGGATGATGCGCAGATTCTCGATCAGGTCGGCGCGCACATCGTCGGCGCTCATCGCGCCCATGTCGTCATACCCCGTTGTGTGGTTGCACAGCACGTGACCGTCGGCGACGATGCGAGTCAGCAGCTCGGCGCCGCCGGGCGCCTGGATGTTCTGCCCGATGACGCAGAACACCGCCCGGATGTCTCTCTCGCCGAGGTAGTCGAGCAGCTCGGTCGTGGCCGCGCCGTTCGGCCCGTCGTCGAACGTGAGCGCGACGACGTTCCCGGAGCCGTTCGCCGCCGAGACAGGCGTGGTGGTGGGGTTGATGGCCCCGCCCGGCACGATGCTCGGATCGGTTCCGGGGTCGGTGCTGTCGGAATCCGTGGTGATGCGGATGTCGTCGACGAGGTAGCCGTATTCGTCGAGTCCCTCGATCGCGGCGGTGCCGATGAACACCTGCAGCTGGCCGTCGGCGGTCGGTGTGTAGGTGCCCGTCACTGTCGTCCAGCCGTCGGCGGAGACGTCTTCGGTGTTGCCCACCCAGTCCCAGAAGGTGGCTTCATCGGAGACGACGAAGCGCGCAGAGGTCGTCTGCGCACCTGCCGAGGCGTCGAGACGGATGCGCATCGAGAGGGTGTACGCGGTGCCCGCCGCGAGCGTGGGGCGCAGCTCGATGCCGTGCCAGTCCGCGGTGCGCGCCACCACGGCGAGCGCGTTGTCGTCGACGACGGCAGCGGTTGCGGAGCTGTTCGCGGCCCATCCGCCCAGCGTGCCGTCCTCGAAGTCCGCAGCGGTGAGCTCGGTGCCGCCGGAGGAGACGCGGATGTCGTCCAGGAGGTAGCCGTAGGGCGCGCCGTCCGCCGCGTCGGCCGATCCGATGAAGACGGTCGCGAGGCCGGTCGCCGTGGCGGTGTAGGTGCCCTCGACGGTGGTCCAGTCGTCGGCATTCACGGCGGCGTCGCCCACCCAGTGGTACTCGCTGCCCGCATTCACGACAAAGCGCATCCCGGTGGTCGCGGGCGCGTCGGAGGCGAGGCGCGCGAGCATCGAGAAGTCGTACGTGACGCCTTCCTCGAGGGCGAGCGGCAGTGCGACGCCCTGCCAGTCCGCGGCGCGGTTCTGCACCTGCAGCACCTTGCCGAGGCTCACCACCTCGGCGCCGCTCGGGCGGTTCGGCGACCAATCGCCGAGCGTGCCGTCCTGGAAGCCGGTCGAGGTGATGACGGTGGGTGCTGCGGCCGCCGAGACGCCGAGCGCGAGCACGGATCCGGCGGCGAGTGCGATGACGGCTGTCGTCGCGGTGAGCCTGTCGATGGGGGGCAGTCTCTTCACGGTGCGCTCCTTTGCGCGTGGGGGGAAGTGCGCCCAAGGTAGGCATCCCCTGCTCGCGCGAACAAGGCTTATGTTGCGGTTCGCAACTTAACGTTACCGAATCGTGACCGAAAAAATCTCGAAAATATCGGCCTCAGGCCGCATCCGGCGCGAGGCGCGCGGTGCTCTCCCGCACGACGAGACTCGTCGCCAGGTCCATCCGCGGCACCGACTCGAGCGGCGCCTGCCCCATCTGCACCACGAGGCGCGCGGCCTCCTCGGCCATCCGGCGCAGCGGCTGTCGGATCGTGGTGAGGCGCGGACTCACCCACATCGAGATCGGGATGTCGTCGTACCCCACGAGCGAGAGGTCCTGCGGCACCTGCATGCCGAGCTCGCGAACCGCCTCCAGCACCCCGAGAGCCTGCAGATCGCTGCCCGCGAAGATCGCGGTCGGGCGGTCATCCGCATCGAGGAGTGCACGCCCGTGCTCGTATCCGCCCGAGGTGTGGAAGTCGCCGAAGCGCACCCACTCGGGGCGGATCGCGAGCCCCGCAGCACCCATCGCCGAGCGGTAGCCGTCGATGCGCGCATGCGAGCACATCATGTCGTCGGGGCCGGTGATCGCGGCGATGCGCGTATGCCCGAGCTCGATGAGGTGGCGCGTGGCCATGAGCCCGCCCGACCAGTTCGCCGATCCGACCGAGGGCACCTCCGGCGACGGGTCACCGGCGGGGTCGACGATCACGAACGGGATGGACCGGGCGCGGAGCGTGTCGCGATACTCGCTCGGCAGATCCGAGAACACGAGCACGACGCCCGCAGGTCGCCTGCGGAGCACGCTCTCGATCCACTCGGCTCCTGGGGAATGCCGGCTTCCGCTCTCGGTGAGCACGACGCTCATGCCGTGCTCGGCCGCGACCTTCTCGACACCCTTGATGATCTCCATCGACCAGGCGGACTCGAGCTCGTGGAACACCAGTTCGAGAAGTCCCGTGGAGGACTGCGGCCCCTTGCGGCGGGAGTATCCGTGCTTCGCCAGAAGGGCTTCGACGCGCGCGCGGGTGGCGGCCGAGACGTCGGGGCGACCGTTGACGACCTTCGAGATGGTCGCAAGTGAGACGCCCGCTTCCTCGGCGACGCGAGCGAGCGTGACGCGCTCACCGGATGCCACGTTGGTCATCGTCTTCCCTTCGACCGCGCCAGTCTATGTCGACTTTCGCGAAACTATCGCCCGTGACTTTCGGACTGTTGCGAACCAGCATCCCTGGTATATGTTTGCTTTCGCAACATTTCTCGATGAGGAGCTACAGGAGCCCGCCATGACCGCGCCCACCCCCACCCGTGACGACAAGTTCAGCTTCGGCCTCTGGACGATCGGCTACAACGGCGCCGACCCGTTCGGCGGCCCCACCCGCAAGCCCCTCGACGTCGTGCACGCCGTCGAGAAGCTCGCCGAGATCGGGGCCTACGGGCTCACCTTCCACGACGACGACCTCTTCGCCTTCGGCTCCACCGACGCCGAGCGCCAGAAGCAGATCGACCGCCTCAAGGGCGCCCTCGACGCGACCGGCATCATCATCCCGATGGCGACCACCAACCTCTTCTCGGCCCCCGTCTTCAAGGACGGCGGCGTGACCAGCAACGACCGCGCCGTGCGTCGCTACGCGCTGCGCAAGGTCATCCGCCAGCTCGACCTCGCGGTCGAGCTGGGCGCCAAGACGCTCGTGTTCTGGGGTGGCCGCGAAGGCGCCGAGTACGACTCGGCCAAGGACGTCCGCGCAGCGCTCGCGCGCTACAAGGAGGCGATGGACCTCCTCGGCCAGTACGTGATCGACAAGGGCTACGACATCCGCTTCGCGATCGAGCCGAAGCCCAACGAGCCCCGAGGCGACATCCTCCTGCCGACCGTCGGCCACGCGCTCGCCTTCATCAACGAGCTCGAGCACCCCGAGCTCGTCGGCCTCAACCCCGAGGTCGGTCACGAGCAGATGGCGGGCCTCAACTTCGCCGCCGGCATCGCCCAGGCGCTCTACCACGGCAAGCTCTTCCACATCGACCTCAACGGCCAGCGCGGCATCAAGTACGACCAGGATCTCGTCTTCGGTCACGGCGACCTGCACAACGCGTTCGCGCTCGTCGACCTGCTCGAGAACGGCGGCCCGAACGGCGGCCCCTCCTACGACGGCCCTCGCCACTTCGACTACAAGCCGAGCCGCACCGAAGACGAGACGGGCGTGTGGGACTCGGCGAAGGCCAACATCCGCACCTACCTGCTTCTCAAGGAGCGCGCGCAGGCGTTCCGCGCCGACCCCGAGGTGCAGGAGGCGCTCGAAGCCGCTCGCGTGCCGGAGCTCTCCGTGCCGACGCTCGCCGACGGCGAGACGATCGAGACGCTCGTCGCCGACCGCAGCGCGTGGGAGGACTTCGACGCCAACGCGTACTTCGACGGCAAGGGCTTCGGCTTCGTCCGGCTTCAGCAGCTCGCGACTGAGCACCTGCTCGGCGCCCGCTGACCCGAGGAGGCGGCCTGTCCCCCGGGGTGCCGCCTCCCTCCCACCCCTGCCCTCCCCGAGGTGTCACTTTGTGCCGCCTCGGGGGTGCGGGAGGCGGCACAAACTGACACCTCACGGAAGGCTGTACCCCGCATGACCCTCGTCGCCGGCGTCGACTCCTCGACCCAGAGCTGCAAGGTGGTCGTCCGCGACGCCGAGACCGGCGCCGTCGTGCGCACGGGGCGCGCGAGCCACCCCGACGGCACCGAGGTGCCGCCCGCCGCATGGTGGGATGCCCTGCGCGCCGCGATCGCGGATGCGGGCGGCCTCGACGACGTCGCCGCGATCTCGGTGGGCGGACAGCAGCACGGCATGGTCGTGCTCGATGCCGAGGGCCGCGTCATCCGCGACGCCCTGCTGTGGAACGACACGCGCTCGGCGGCAGCCGCGCGCGACCTCATCGCCGAGTTCGGTGCCGACGAGCTCGCCCGCCGCACCGGCAGCGTGCCCGTCGCCTCGTTCACCGCCACCAAGCTCCGGTGGCTGCGCGACGCCGAACCCGACTCCGCGGCGCGCGTGGCCGCGGTGGCGCTCCCCCACGACTGGCTCAGCTGGCGTCTGCGCGGCTACGGCCCCGCCGACGAGAGCCCTCTCGGCCCGGATCTCGGCGCGCTCGCGACCGACCGTTCGGACGCCTCCGGCACGAGCTACTGGAATCCCGCGACCGGCGACTACGACCGCGACATCCTCATCAGCGCCCTCGGCCATGACGCGCAGCTTCCGCGCATCGTGGCTCCCGGGGAGGCGATGGGCGAGACGGTCGCTCAGGAGGGCATCCCCGCGGGGGTCCTCGTGGGTCCCGGCGCGGGCGACAACGCGGCGGCGGCGCTCGGCCTGGGCGCACAGGCGGGCGACGTCGTCGTCTCCATCGGCACGAGCGGAACGGTGTTCGCCGTCACCGAGAACCCCGTGGCGGACGTCACGGGCACCGTCGCGGGGTTCGCGGACGCCTCCGGCGTCTACCTGCCGCTCGTCGCGACCCTCAACGCGGCTCGGGTGCTCGACCGGACCGCGGCGCTCCTCGGCGTGGATCACGCGGGGCTCGGCGAGCTCGCTCTCGCCGCGGCACCGGGAGCGGGTGGCCTGGTGCTGCAGCCGTACTTCGAAGGCGAGCGCACCCCCAACCTGCCGGACGCCACCGCGACGCTGTTCGGCATGACGCTCGCGTCGACCACCCGCGAGAACCTCGCCCGCGCCGCGATCGAGGGCATGCTGTGCGGCCTCGCCGACGGCCTCGACGCCGTGCGCGCGCTCGGCGTGACCGCATCCCGCATCCTGCTCGTGGGCGGAGCTGCGGCGAACCCCGCGGTCTCCCACATCGCAGCCGAGGTCTTCGACGCCCCCGTGGAGGTGCCGGAGCCAGGCGAGTATGTGGCAGCCGGTGCCGCCGTCCAGGCGGCGTGGGTGCTCACGGGAACCCGCCCGCGCTGGGAGGTGGCGACGCTCGCACGCCCCACAGCGTCGACGGCGAGCGTGATCCGGGAGCAGTACGCGGCCCGGTCGCAGCCGATTCCCGACTGATTTCGCAGCCAGCGCACGCGGGGCCCTCTCAGACCCCCGATAATGGAATGACCATCTGCCCGCCATAGCCGCTCGCGCGGCCGACGAGCACGAGATCGCGCATGCTGATTGTCCTCACCGCCTTTGCGCTCTTCCCGCCTGCCCTGGCGTGGCTGGCTCGACGAATCGGCGCGCGCGCCTTCACCGTGGGGGCCCTCGTCCCGCTGGCCGCGTTCGTCCACGCACTCACTTTCGCGCCCGCAGTGCTCGCGGGCGACGTCATCTTCGAGTCGTTCCGCTGGATCCCCTCGCTCGATATCGAGCTGTCGATGCGGATGGACATGCTCGGCTGGGTGATGACCCTCATCGTCACCGGCGTGGGCGCGCTCGTGATGCTCTACTGCCGCTGGTACTTCGACGGCAAGCGCGCCGGCCTCGGTCTCTTCAGCGCGGTGCTCCTCGCCTTCGCGGGGGCCATGTACGGGCTCGTGCTCACCGACGACATCGTCGTGCTCGTGATGTTCTGGGAGATCACGAGCATCCTGTCCTACCTCCTCATCGGCTACTACCACGCACGCGCCGCGAGTCGCCGCGCGGCCCTGCAGGCGCTGCTCGTGACGACGCTCGGCGGCCTCGTGATGCTCATCGGCGTGGTGCTGCTCGTGGTCGAGACGGGCACGACCTCGATGTCGACGATTCTCGCCGAGGCGCCGTCGGGCGGCATCGTGAGCGCCGCTCTCGTGTTGATCCTCGTGGGGGCGCTCAGCAAGTCGGCGATCTTCCCGTTCCACTTCTGGCTTCCGGGGGCCATGGCGGCGCCGACGCCCGTCTCGGCGTACCTGCACGCCGCCGCGATGGTGAAGGCCGGCATCTACCTGCTCGCGCGCTTCGCGCCCGACTTCGCGGATGCGGACCCGTGGCGTCCGATCGTCATCTCGCTCGGTGTGTTCACGATGCTGCTCGGCGGCGTGCAGTCGCTGCGTGAGACCGACCTCAAGCGCGTGCTCGCGTTCGGCACCGTGAGCCAGCTGGGCATGCTCACGGTGGTGCTCGGCTTCGGCACGCGCGACGCGGCTCTCGCGGGCCTCGCGCTGCTCGTGTCGCACGCGCTGTTCAAGTCGGCCCTGTTCCTCATCGTCGGCATCATCGACCGCCAGCTCTCGACTCGCGACATCACCGAGCTCAGCGGGCTCTGGCGGCAGGCGCCGACGCTCGCGGTCGTGAGCATCGTGGCTGTCGCGTCGATGATCGGCCTGCCGCCGACGCTCGGATTCGCGGCGAAGGAGGGCGCGCTCACCGCGTTCCTCTACGAGGCGACCCAGGGTTCCGTGTGGGGTTGGGTGGCGCTCGTCGGACTCGTGATCGGATCTGTGCTCACGACGGCCTACGGCATCCGCTTCGTGTGGGGCGCCTTCGCGACGAAGCGCGCCGCGACCGGGGAGAAGCTGCCGGCGACCGAGTGGCCCGACCCGCCCGTGTGGTTCATCGGCGCCCCTGGCGTGCTCGCCGTGCTCTCGCTCGCCGCGGGAGTCGTCACGCCGCTCGTCGACCGGGCCCTCCAGGTCTATGCGGCCTCTGCCCCCGAGGCGACCCCGGGCATCCCCGCACCCGAGCACGCGTACCATCTGGCGCTCTGGCACGGATTCGAGCCGGCGCTGTTCATCTCGATCGGCATCCTCGCGACGGGTGCCTTCGTGTTCTGGGCGAGCATCGCATCCGGCTGGTCGACGGCTCCGCGCATGCTGCGCTTCACCGCATCGGACGTCTACTTCGCGATCGTGCGCGGCATCGACCGCCTCTCGGTCGCGACGACGCGCATCACCCAGCGAGGCTCGCTGCCGGTGTACGTGGGCACGATCTTCATCGTGCTGATCGCCGCTGAAAGCACGGCTCTGCTCGCCTCCCCCGAGTGGCGGGCCGACTTCGATGCGTGGCACGACCCGGTGCAGCTCGTGGTCGCGCCTCTCATGATCGTCGCGGGTGTGCTCGCGGTGCGTGCGCGCAAGCGCTACACGAGCGTGGTGCTCGTGTCGGTGACGGGCCTCGGCATGGTGACGCTGTTCGCGTCGAGCGGCGCTCCGGATCTCGCGCTCACGCAGATCCTCGTCGAGACCGTCACGCTCGTGGCTTTCGCGCTCGTGCTGCGCCGCATCCCGTCTCGGATGGGCACGCACAACGACAGCGTGTGGCCGATCGCGCGCGCCGTGCTCGCCGTCGGTGTCGGTGTGACGATGGCGGTCGTCGTGCTCGTCGCGACGGGCGCCCGCGTCGCCGACCCGATCTCGCTCGAGTGGCCGCAGCTGGCGTACGAGATCGGACACGGCAAGAACGTCGTCAACGTGGCCCTCGTCGACCTGCGCGGCTGGGACACGATGGGCGAGCTCTCGGTGCTCATCCTCGCCGCGACGGGCGTCGCCTCCCTCGTGTTCGTCACCGATCGCGCCGACCTGCTGTCGCAGACCCGCGCCGTGCCGGCGACGAAGAGCCGCCGCACCGACCGTCGCCCGCTCGTCGAGACGACGCAGGGCATCTCGCTGCAGACCGCCGACAACCGCGGGGCGCCGCGTGCGTGGCTCATCTCCGGCATGCGGATGCGCCCCGAGAACCGCTCGCTCATGCTCGAGGTGATCGTGCGGGTGCTGTTCCACACGATCATCGTCCTGTCGCTGTACCTGCTCTTCGCGGGCCACAACCTGCCCGGCGGAGGGTTCGCCGGCGGGCTCGTCGCGGGCATGGCGCTCGTCATGCGCTACGTCGCGGGCGGCCGCCACGAGCTGGGCGCCGCCGCCCCCACCGACGCGGGCTCGCTGCTGGGCGCTGGCATGATGACCGCCGTCGGCGCGGCGATCGTGCCGCTGTTCTTCGGCGCTGACCCCCTCACGAGCACCTACTGGGAGTGGGATCTGCCCATCATCGGCGAGATCGAGTTCGTCACCTCGACCATCTTCGACATCGGGGTGTACCTCGTCGTCATCGGACTCGTACTCGATGTGCTGCGCAGCCTCGGCGCCGAAGTCGACCGACAGTCGACCGCGCGCAGCGATGCGGAGGTGTCCCGATGAACGTCTCCCTCGCGCTCGTCATCATCATGGGAGTGCTCTATGCGTGCGGCGTCTACGCGATGCTCGAACGCAGCCTCACACGCGTGCTCATCGGCTTCCTGCTGCTCGGGAATGCCACCAACCTGCTTCTGCTGATCGTCATGGGCGCCCCCGGCATCGCCCCGTTCGCGGGCGACGCCGAGGCGTCGGAGATGTCGGATCCGATGCCGATGGCGCTCACCCTCACGGCGATCGTCATCACCTTCGCCGTCTCGGCGTTCCTGCTCGCGCTCATCTACCGCTCGTGGCAGCTCGGCCAGGCCGACACCGTTCAGGACGACGAAGAGGATCTCGCTCTGCGCGAGCGTCGCTCCGAAGAGGACGAGATGGACGACGACGACGGCGAATACGACGAGGCGACCACCGACTTCGTCGGCGTCGATACCTCGCCGATCATCATCGTGCGCGGCGAACCCGTCCAGGTGCCACCTGAGATCGTCGCCGCGGCCAAGCCCGCCGAACCGGCCGAACCGGCCGATCCCGCAGACCCCGCAGATCCCGCTGACCCCGCAGAAGGAGGAGACCGATGAGCGCTCTCGTGCCGCTCATCGCGACTCTCCCGCTGCTCGGCGCGGGCGTCGCGCTGATCTTCGGTCGTTTCCGTCGCATCCAGGTCGCGATCTCGATCATCACCCTGTCGGTCGTGTTCGTGATCGCGACGGTGCTGCTCGTCACCGTCGACGGCGGAGCCCCCATCGCGGTCTCGGTGGGCGGATGGCAGGTGCCGTTCGGCATCGTGCTCTATGTGGACCGCCTCGCGGCGCTGCTCGTCATGGTGTCGAGCCTCGTGCTGCTCGCGGTGCTCCTGTTCGCGGTCGGCCAGGGTGCCGCTGACGGCGACCACGACACCCCCGTCTCGATCTTCCATCCGAGCTACCTGCTGCTCGCGACGGGCATCTTCACCGCGTTCATCGCGGGCGACCTCTTCAACCTCTACGTGGGCTTCGAGATCCTGCTCGTCGCCTCGTATGTGCTCATCACGCTCGGCAGCACCGAGCAGCGCATCCGCGCGGGTGTCATCTACATCGTCGTCTCCCTCGTGTCGTCGATCCTGTTCCTCTCGGCGATCGCCGCGATCTACGGCGCACTCGGCACCGTCAACATGGCGCAGATCGCCGAGCGGATGACACAGCTGCCCGTCGAGACCCAGCTCGTGCTGCACCTGCTGCTCGTGATCGCGTTCGGCATCAAGGCCGCGATGTTCCCGGTGTCGTTCTGGCTGCCGGACTCGTACCCGACCGCTCCGGCCCCCGTCACGGCCGTCTTCGCCGGCCTGCTCACGAAGGTCGGCGTGTATGCGCTCATCCGCACGGAGACCCAGCTCTTCGCCGAGAGCGACATCAACCTGCTGCTGATGGTGATCGCGCTCGCGACGATGATCGTGGGCATCCTGGGTGCTGTGGCGCAGGCGGAGCTGAAGCGCATCCTGTCGTTCACGCTCGTCTCGCACGTCGGCTACATGATCTTCGGGCTCGCGATCGGCACACCGGAGGCGATCGGCGCGACGATCTACTACACGGTGCACCACATCATCGTGCAGACGACGCTGTTCCTCGCCGTCGGCCTCATCGAGCGTCGCGCGGGCAGCACCTCGATCCTGCGCGTGCGCGGGCTCATGAAGGCGGCGCCCATCATGGCGGTGCTGTACTTCATCCCCGCCGTGAACCTCGGCGGCCTGCCGCCGTTCTCGGGGTTCATCGGCAAGTACGCGCTCTTCGATGCCGCGGCGACCGTCGGCACTCCCGTCATGCTCGTGCTCATCGTGGGTGGCGTCGTCACGTCGCTGCTCACCCTGTACGCCCTCATGCGCGCCTGGAACCTGTCGTTCTGGCGCGAGGACGACGAGTCGGCCGAGCCGACGGAGGCCGCCGAGGTCGAGGCGCGCATCTCCTACCTGAACAACGCGCCCGCCGTCGAAGAGCAGTCGGAGCGCCGCGTCATCCCACGCATCATGACTCTCGCGACGACGGGCATGGTGGGCGCGACCCTCCTGCTCACGGTTTTCGCGGGCCCGCTCTACGCCGTGTGCGAGCGCATCGGCGACGCGCTCCTGACCCCCGTGACCGTCACCCAGGTGGATGAGGAGACAGGATCGTGACCCCGCAGACCCACCGTTCGCGCCTGCGGAGCGCCTGGGCGCAACTGCCGTTCTTCGCGTGGCTCGTGGCCGTGTGGATGATGCTGTGGGGTCAGTTCTCGGTGCTCGCGGCCGTCTCCGGCATCGTGGTCGCCGTGTTCGTGACGCGCGTGTTCCGGCTGCCCCCCGTCGAGCTCTCGGGCCGCATCAACCTCTGGTACGCCTTCGTGTTCGCGGTGCTGTTCTTCGGCGCGGTCATCGCCGGTTCGCTGCAGGTCGCCTGGGTGGTGCTCAACCCGCGCCGCGAACCGGGGACCGCGGTGATCGCCGTGCCGCTGCGCACCGACGACGACCTCATCATGACCCACGTGGGCGTGACCGCATCCCTCATCCCCGGCTCCCTGGTGACGGAGATCGATCGCCGGGGCCGCGTCATGTACCTGCACGTGATCGGCGTGCACTCGCTCGCGGATGTCGAGGTGCAGCGCGAGAAGGTGCTCAACTGGGAGAAGCGGCTCGTGCGCGCCTTCGGTTCGCGCGAGCAGTACGCCGAACTCCGTCGAGAGGAGGCCGCATCGTGAACGTCCTGCTCATCGCGATCATCGCCGTGTTCGGGATCGCCGCGCTGCTCACGATCGTGCGCATCGTCGCGGGTCCATCGATCCTCGACCGCGCGGTGGCGTCGGATGTGCTGCTGACGCAGGTGGTGTGCGTGCTGGGTGCCGAGATGGCGATCAACCACCACACCCGCTCGCTGCCGATCCTGCTCATCATCGCGGCGGTCGGCGTCTTCGGCTCGATCGCGATCGCGCGGTTCGTGGCCGTGAAGGAGAACAGCGGATCATGACCCTCGACGCCGTGCTCGACCTCGTCTCGCTGCTGCTGCTCTTCGGCGGTGCGCTGCTGTGCCTCATCGCCGCGATCGGTCTGCTGCGTCTGAAGGACGTGCCCTCACGACTGCACGCTGCGACGAAGCCGCAGGTGCTCGGGCTCATCCTCATCGCGACGGCGATGGCCCTCTCCATCCGCGAGTGGCACGTGGTCGCGTTCCTCGTGGTGATCGTGCTCGTGCAGTTCGCGACCGCACCTCTTTCCGCGCACATGGTGGGTCGGCAGGCCTACCGCAACGGCACGCTCGACCGCGACACGCTCGTCGTCGACGAGCTCGCCGACGCCATCCGTGCGCGCGACGAGCGCGACCGCCCCACGCGCTGACGCGGTCCGCGGAACGGCAATCGGCGGCCGCCCCCTCCGGGACGACCGCCGACTGGTCAGTGATCGCGCATCATTCGAAGCGGCAGGACACCACCCCGAGCGGGCCGTAATCCGCGTGCACGACGTCGCCCGAGTTCACGAACACGGGACGGGTGAACGAACCCGACAGGATCGGCAGGCCGGCCTCGAGCGATTCCCCATAGGGGGTGAGGCTGTTGGCGAGCCACGCGACCGCGGAGGCAGGGTGCCCCATGACGGCGACGGAGACGCCCGACTCCTCGACCGTGCCGTTCTGGTAGAGCGCGGCCGCGACCCAGCGCAGGTCGACCTCGTCGACGCGCACGGGGCGCCCACCGAGCACCATTCCCGCGTTCGCGGCGTTGTCGCCGATCGCATCCACGATCTTGCGGGTGCCGCCCGTCACCGGGTCGCGCATCTCGAGGCGCGCGTCCAGGATCTCCAGGGCCGGCTGCACCCACGCCGTCGCGTCGAGCACGTCGAGCATCGTGACCCCGGGGCCGGTGAGCGGCTTGCCGAGGATGAACGCGAGCTCCACCTCGATGCGCGGCTGGATGTAGCGCTCCATCGGGATGATGGCGCCATCGGTCCACATCTGGTCGTCCATGAAGAACCCGCGGTCGGGCTCGTCGACGTGCTGCGCCTTCTGCATGGCCCGCGAGGTGAGTCCGATCTTGCGGCCCGCGAGGGTGCGCCCCTGGCCGAGCTTGATGTCGCGCCAGGCGCGCTGGATCGCGTACGCCTCATCGATCGTCATGTCGGGGTGCTGCACCGAGAGCTGCGTCATCGGCACGCGCACGTCCTCCGCTTCGTCGAGGCGACGGGCGAGGTCCTGGATCGCGGCATCGTCGAGCATGATCAGACCTCCGCGGCGAGGAAGGCGAGCGCCTCGCGGTTGAACATCTCGGGGTCCTCGAAGTTCGGCCAGTGGGCCACGTGCGCCATCTCCAGCAGCTGCGCCTTCGGCATGAGCTCCAGGATCTGCCGCGCGGTCGAGGTGTACTCGCCCCAGTCCTTGCCGGAGGCGATGACGAGCGCGGGAGCTTGGATGGACTTCCACTCGTCGATGCTCAGCAGGTTGCGGTTGCGCACCTCGGAGTCCTGCAGGATCAGCAGGTGCTCGATCGTGTCGCGGGTCTCGGGCAGACGGTAGATCGCCTGGCGCAGCGCGATGAGGTCGGGCAGGCGGTTGGCCTCGTCCGCGATGAGGTGCACGAACATCGCGCGGATCGACTCCCAGTCGGCCGTCTCGACGGCGGCGATGCGCTGGCGACGGATGCGCGACATCTTCTCGGCGCTCGCGAGGAGGCCCGCGGGCGACATGAGCACGATCTTGCCCGTGCGCTCGGGGTTCTTCACGGCGAAGCGCGCGGCGACCCATGCGCCGAGGGACATGCCGAAGATGTGCACGCGCTCGACGTCGAGCACCCGCAGCACGCCTTCGAGGTGTGCGACGTAGGTGTGGATCTCGTAGTCGTAGTCGGGCTTGTCGGTGTAGCCGTTGCCGACCATGTCGGGGACGATGCAGTAGTAGTCCGCGCTGAAGGCCTTGAGGCTGGGGGCGTACGCCTCCCAGTGGGCGCCGGTGCCGTGCAGCATGAGCAGCGCGGGCTTGGAGGGGTCGCCGGCCGTGACGACGCGCGTCGACACCCCATCCACATCGATCCACTGCTGCGTGAAGGCGACGTCACGCAGCGAGCTCCAGATGCTGCGGAACTCCTCCGTGGGCTCGAGGTCGGTCTCGGTCTCAGTCATGTCTTCGGTCCTCTCGGATTCAGTACGGCGATGTACCGCGTTCAGGTGTGGTCGGGGTCGGCGCGCAGCTCGGCGACGACGCTGCGCAGGGCGCTGGCGAGGAGGGCGCTGTCGGTCGCGGATCCGACGAACGCGTAGCCGCGCCGGGCGAGGCGGAGCGCCTGCTGCGGGTCGCGGGTGAGCCCGCCGAGCGGCTTTCCGGCGGCGAGCACGGCGCGCTCGACCTCCTCCACGACGGCCACGACGTCCGGGTGGCCCGGCTCGCCGAGGTGCCCCATCGTGGCGGCGAGGTCGGCCGTGCCGATGAACACCGCGTCGATGCCGTCGACGGCGAGGATCTCGTCGATGCGGTCGGCACCCTCGATCGATTCGATCTGCACGATGAGGCAGATCTGGTCGCGGGCGCTCGCGAGATACCCGGGTCGACGCCCCCAGTCGCCGGCGCGCGTCTGCGACGACACACCACGCGTTCCTTCGGGGGCGTAGCGCGTCGCCGCGACGATCGCGCGAGCCTGGTCCGCCGTCTCGACCATCGGGATGAGCAGGTTCTGCACGCCGATGTCGAGCAGCCGCACGATCTCGGCATGGCTGCCCTCCATGGGGCGCACGATGACGTCGGTGGGGTGCGCGGATGCCGCCCTCAGTGCGTCGAGCACGTCGCGGTGGGTGAGGGGGCTGTGCTCCGCGTCGATGAGCATCCAGTCGAAGCCGCTCGCTGCGGTGAGCTCGACGACGTCGGCGGATGCGCCGAGAACGGTCCACACCCCGAACTGCGTGCTGTCGCCGCCGAGCCGTGCGAGGAACCCGTTATCGCGCATGGCTCGTCTCGCGTTCGCCGGTGCCGAGCAGAGCGCCGATCTGGTCGACGGCAGACACGACGTCGTCCACCGCGGTGAAGATGCCGTAGTAGTAGCGGTCGGGGCGCACGATCGCAGCCGAGGCGCGCAGCCGGTCGAGCCAGAGGCGCGCATCTCCCGTCGCGACGACCCGCGCGATGCCTGCGCGGTCGATGCGGGCGATGAGCTCCTCGTCGAGCGACGCGGCGAACTCCTCGGTCATCGCGAGCGCGAAACGGTATCCGACGGTGTCGTCGAGGCGGGTGCCGTCGGCGAGCCGAGCCTGCGGCGCGAGCGTTCCCGCGAGCTCGTCGCTCTCGATGAACGCCCCCGTGCCGAGACGGGGCGGAGTTCCCGATCCCTCACGACCCACACGCTGGTTGAGCGCGGTGAGCTTGGACTTCTCGGGCGCGGTGAGCACCGAGCCGAGCGCCGTCGCCGTGCGGATGTAGAACCGCGCATGCTCGGCACGCTCGTTCTCGTAGCCCGCCAGGATGCTCGGGTCGGCGCCGTCGCGAATGACCGCCTGGAGGCGCCACGCGAGGGTGGAGACGTCGCGCACACCGGTGCAGAGGCCCTGGCCGAGGAACGGCGGGGTCTGGTGGGCGGCGTCGCCGGCGAGCAGCAGGCGGCCGCTCCACCATGTGCGAGAGACCAGCGAGCGGTGGGTGTAGACGGCGGCACGCAGCAGCTCGGCGTTGTCCGGCGTGATCCACCGCTCGACGCGCTTCCACAGAAGCTCGGGCTCGACCGCGCGGTCGAGATCCTCGTCGGGACGGGCGCGGAACTCGAACCGCCGGAGGTTGCGGACGACGTTGATGTAGATGATCGGCGCTTCGGCGTCGGCGAAGTGCACGTTGACGCCCGGGAGGTCTGCCGTGTCGTCGATCGCGAAATCGGCGACGATCCAGGGCTGGTTGAGGCCGAAGTCCTCGAGCTCAGCACCCATGGTGCGGCGCACGATCGAGCGTCCGCCGTCGCATCCGATGACGTAGCGGGCGCGCAGACGGCGCTCTTCTCCGGCGCGGATGTCGGTCGCGACGACGGTCGCCGCCTCGTCGTCCTGAAGCACGTCGATGACCTCGTGCTCGAGCAGGAGCGTCACGCCGCGGCGGGCCAGACCGTCGCGCAGCACACCCTCGAGGTCGGGCTGATGCACGTTGTAGCGGTCGGGCCAGGCCTGGGTTCCCTCTCCGGCGACACCGGGACGAGTGGTGACGACATTGCCGTCCACGTCGCGGTACTCGGTTCCGCGGAAGACCTTGAGCAGCGGCTCGAGCTCGTCGGTGAGGCCCACGGCCTGCACGACGCGCATGATCTCGCCGTCGATGCCGACGGCACGCGGGATGGGGAGGATGTCGGGTTCGCGGTCGATGGCGATGACCGCGAGGCCGGCCTCATCCAGCAGGTTGGCCATGAAGGCTCCCACCGGACCGAGGCCGACGATCGCGACATCGCAGTCGAACGTGTCGTGAGCTGCCACTGCGGATTCCTGGTTCGTTCAGTTGCTGCGCGCAGCGAACTCCGACATGGCGATGCCCATGCCGGTGATCCACTCGCGGACGGGCTCGTAGGCGACGCGGTCGAGCGGCTTGGCTCCCGCCGCGTACGCGGCAAGCCACGTGCGCACCTCGTTGACGCCGACGCCGGCGGGGTTGAGGTCCTCCTGGGTGAGCGCCTCGGCCCATGCGGTGTCCTCCTGGCCGAGCTGCGCAAGGAACCACTCGTCCCAGTCGGGCCGGATGGCGTCCTTGGCGGCTTCGCGGTGCTGGGCGCTGATGGCGCGGCGCTCCTCCTCGGAGAGCCCGTCGTCGACGAGCGCGAGGGTGGGCGGGTTGTGCGAGAGGCCACCGGATCCGATGAAGAGCACGCGCTCGTCACGTGTCGAGAGGATCTCGCCGATGGCGCGGCCGAGCTCGACCGCGCGTGCCGGGCGCCCGAGGGGCGGGGTCGCGCAGTTGATGAAGATCGGGATGATCGGCACGGAGTCGAGCGGGCCGATCACGTCGGCGACGGTCTGCCCGAATCCGTGGTCGAGGGCGACGCGGCGCGTGATGGCGATGTCGAAGTCGCGCGCGATGAGCTCGGCGGTGAGCTCTTTCGCGAGATCGAGCGGGACGTCGTATTCCCCGGTGGGCGAGCGCAGGTCGCCCAGGCCTTCGGCGGAGTAGACGACGGAGATCGACGGAAGGATCTCGGTGAACGATCGGCGGTGGTCGGATCCGAAGAAGATCACGAGGGTGGGCGCGAACTCGGCGACGGCCGCGCGAACCTGGTGCAGCCCTGCACGGAAGATGTCGCCGAACTGCTCGTCGTCGTCACGCGCGAACCCGGGGCTGTGCGACAAGCACAGCGTCTGGCTTACATACCCCATTGTTGTAACTCCGTCTCTCGTGAGCGGCTATATACCGGTGTATACCGTAGCATATCGCTGAACACAGGCCGGGGTTCGGCGGCCCGCGCGCTCGCGCCGAAGATCAGTTGGTGTCCCGTGGTATACCGCATCTAGACTCGGAGGTGCCACCACCTGCGCTCCCCCTCCGCTGCGGAGCCGAACAGAGGACCTCACATGCCCAGCGCGACCGCCGGCAAGACCACCCCGTACGAGAAGATCCGCGACGCGATCGTCAGCGGAGAACTCGAGCCCGGAGCACCACTGGTCGAATCGGCACTCGCCGCCTGGTGCGAAGTGAGCCGCACGCCCGTGCGCGAAGCGCTCCGCCGGCTCGAGCAGGACGGCCTCGTCGCCTGGGGCGAACGGGGCCTCATCGTGCGCGAGCACAGCGCCGAGGAGATCCTCGACATCTACGAGGTCCGCATGTCGCTCGAAGCACTCTCGGCGCGAACCGCCGCCGAACGACGCACCGACCACGACATCCGGCTGCTCCGCGCCACCCTCGCACAGGGTGACGCCATCACCGGCGACCCGACCGAACTGGTCCGGCACAGCCGCGTCTTCCACCAGCACATCCAGCGCGCCGCCCACAACGAGGCCCTGAGCGACCTTCTCGACCGGGTCAACCTCCACCTCTCCCGGTACTCCGGCAACCGCCCGACGCTCAGCTCGCCTGGCCGCGGACCCGTCGCGCACACCGAGCACGCCGCCCTCGTCGACGCCATCGAGCGCCGCGATGCCGACGCGGCGTACCAGATCGCCTACGACCACTTCGCGACCGCCCGCGACATCCGCGTGCAGATGTTCGCCGAAGACTTCAGCTGACGACATCCGCTGCACGCGCGTCGGGGAGCACATCCCGAAGCGAACCCTCGGACGGATGCCGCAGCGCATCCAGGGTGCGACGAGCAGCCTCGTCACCCCACGCGCGCACGGTGCACGCGAGGAACTTCTCATCGACCTCCGCCGCCGAGAGCGGTCGGGACCACGATCCGCGGGCATCGTCGACACGCGCGGACGCCACACGCCCATCCGCTGACCGCGCCGTCACCACCGCATAGCGTCCTTCCATTCCCGCGGACAGGTCGCCGCCGCTGGGATCCTCGGTGACCGAGATGATGCTCATCAGCTCGCGGACACGCGCATTGCCGACGGCGGCATCCGTGAAGTGCTCCGGCGTCGGCAGGCCGCGCACGAGACTCGTGGCGACGGCGTACGGGAGGCTGAACTTGCCCTCCAGCCCGGTCGTCGGGTCGTCGTAGAGCAACGCGACCTTCGCCCCCAGGGGCACGTCCACCTCGACCGCCGCGAACTCATCCACCGCACCGAGCTGCTCGCGCACCTCCAGGGCCGCGTCGACCGCGAAATGCGCGCCACGGCAGCAGGGATACATCTTCAGCCCCAGCTGATCGCTGCCGCGTTCCGCCGCCGTCAGCACAGCGGCCAGAGGATCAGCGTGCTCGAGCGGCCAGGAGCCGTCCCCGAAGATGTCGACACCGCCGAGCGGCGCCTCGAGCGCGTTCAGCACGGGCAATGCGCCCGCCTCGACCAGCTGCACCGCCTCGACACCTGCGCGCGCGGCGAGCCCCGCATGCAACGGCTTCAGATGGGTTCCGAAGTTGGCACGCGACCCCATCGACATCGAGACCGCGGCGCTCATCGCGCGGGCGATCGCCTGCTCATCGAGGCCCAGCATCGTGGCGACACCCGCCGCCGCGCCCACCGCACCCGTCGTCGACGTCGAGTGCCAGCCGGCGGTGTAGTGACGCGGGCCGTACGCCGTCGCCACCGCCGACATCACACCGAGTCCGGCGACGTACCCCTCGAGCATCCGCACCGCGCCGATGCCGCGTTCCTGCGCCACGGCGATCAGCGCCGGGAACAGCACGGTGCTGGGATGTCCGTGCACGACATAGTGGACGTCATCGAAATCCATCACGTGCGCCGACGTGCCGTTGAACAGCGCGGCGGCGGCGGCACGCACGCTCCGCCCCTCGCCCCAGAGCTGCGACGCCCCCTCCGCATCCGCTCCCGTGGCCGCCAGGAAAGCGCGAACGGGCACCATGTCGGCATCTCCGACACCCGCCACAGCGACACCCACCGTGTCCACCAGAGAATCGAGCACACGCGCCTGCTCCGTCGTGGAGCGCGCATCCCATCGAACGGATGCGCACCACGCGGCGAGCGCGCGAGTGATCGGAGGCCGCTGAGCCGCCATCGGGGTTCCTTCCGCAGATACGCCGAGAGGGTGCGCCGGACGAATCCGACGCACCCACCCGAACATGACGTGCTACTTCTTGAGCGCCTCGATGAAGCGCATGTCGATGAGACGGTCCGCCACAGAGGTGTCGGCGTCGTACGACAGCACCTCGGGGATCTGGCGGTACACGTTCTCGTACGCCTCGAAGTAGTCATCGGGGAACGACAGCTCGGTCGGGTAGACCGCCGACGGGATGTCGCGCACGACGTCGACGTCGGTCTCAAGGGCCGCGGCGATCAGCTCGATGTTCTCGGGCGTGTGCATGAAGTCACCCTGCATGTGGTTCTTGTAGATGTTCGCGAGGGCGCGCACGAAGGCCTCGCCGACCTCGGGCTTGTCGCTCAGCAGGTTCGGGCCGAAGAACACGTTCGTCGACGGCCAGCCCTTGGGCGCGCTGCGGGCGAACATGATGCCGGACTTCGCCTCGGCGATGGTGGCCGTGTTCGGGTGCGACGCGGTCGCGCCGAAGATGGCACCGTTCTCGAGCGCGATGACCGCGTCGGTCTGCTTCATCGAGGCGATCTCGACGTCGGCGAGCGTGAGGCCCGCCTCGGCGAGCGTCTCCGACAGCGTCAGAAGCGGGGGTCCGGCGACGCCCGAGGAGGAGGCGAGCGTCTTGCCCTTGAGCATGCTCACGTCGAACTCAGCGCCATCGAGAGCCTTGGTTCCGACGTACCAGCCGTTGACCGACTCGTCATCCTCGACGCCACCGGGGGCCACCATGCGCAGCTCGGTGCCCATGGCCACGGCGTTGAGCATGTTGGCGCTCGGTCCGGTCACCATCGCGTCGATGCGACCGGTCGACATGAGCACGAGCGCGTCGGGCGCCGGCGCGTACTCGATCTCGAGCTTGATGTTCTGCTTCGCGAACTCGCCCCAGTGCTCCTCCATGAGGTACGGCAGGTAGTACGCGATCTTGCCGGAGAGGCCGACCTTGACGGTCGTCATCTCGGCGAGTCCGCCCTCCTCGACCTCGACCTGCGGCGCAGCGGGCTCGGTGGTGGTCGCGCAACCGGTGGTTGCGAGAAGGGCTGCGAGAGCGACCCCGGGCAGCATCGCCCGACTCATGAAACGCTTCACGATTCTCCTTTGAATGTTGTGTGATTGCAGTGGTGAAACAATCGGCCGGGCCACACGGGTTGGCCCGGCCGACTTCCGTGAGGTCAGTTGCCGGAGGCGCGGCGCGACTCGCGAGGAGCCCACGGCACGAGCTTGGATCCGAGGAACTTGACCAAGGCGGTGAGGAGGAAGCCCATGAGGGCGACCGCGACGATGCCGACGTACATCTGACCGGCCTGGAACAGCGACCAGCTGTGCCAGATGCGGAATCCGATGCCCTCGTCGCCGTTCACGAACTCGGTGCCGACAGCGATGAGCACCGAGGTGCCGAGCGCGATGCGGATGCCGGTGAACAGCTGCGGCAGGATCGCCGGAATGAGCACGTGACGGAAGCGCGCCCAGCCGCGGATGTTGAAGATGTGCGCGGCTTCGACGTACGCGGGCTGGATGTCGTCGAGCGCTTCGAGCACGCTCACCCAGATCACGAAGAACACGCCGAGGGCGATGAGGAGGATCTTGGGGAGCTCGCCCAGGCCGAAGATGAGCAGCAGGAGCGGAAGGATCGCGAGCTTCGGGATCGTGTAGATCGCCGACAGCATCGGCTCCAGCGCGGCACGGGCCCAGCGCGAGAGCCCGAGGAGCGTTCCGGTGGCGATTCCGGTCACGAGTCCGAGCGCGTAGCCGAACAGGATGCTGCGGACGGTGGCCCACAGATCACCGAACAGGCGGCCCGATTCGATCATCTTGATCGCCTCGGCGAAGATCGCCGAGGGCGGCGGGAAGAAGCGCACATCGACGGCATTCGTCATGCCGGCGACCTGCCACGCGAGCAGGAGCACGATCGGGGTGCCGAGGCCGAGGATGGCCGCCGTGCGCTTGCGGGAGCGGAAGAAGCGGTCGGGGTCGGTCTCCTGCGGGCGGGGCGCGATGAGGATCGACGTGCGGGGTCCGGTGCTCACGGCACCCGTCGCTGTGGTGATGGGGGCGCTCACTGGTCTTCACTCCGTTCGACTTCGATGCGCATCTCGGCCCAGATCTTCTGTTCCAGCTCCGCGAACTCCTTGGTTCCACGCAGCTCGGGGCGACGCGGGCGCTCGAAGGGAACGTGGTGGTCGCTGATGATGCGGCCGGGCCGGGCGGACATGACGACGACGCGGTCGCCGAGCAGGATCGCCTCTTCGAGGCTGTGGGTGACGAAGACGACGGTGCGCTGGTCTTCCTGCCAGATCGAGAGGAGCTCGTCCTGCAGCACGCGACGCATCTGCGCGTCGAGGGCGGCGAAGGGCTCATCCATGAGCAGGATCTCGGGCTGCACGGCGAGTGCGCGCGCGATGGAGACGCGCTGCGCCATACCGCCGGACAGCGCCGCCGGGCGCGCGTTCGCGAACTCCTCGAGGCCCATGCGCTCCATGAGGGCGAGGGCGCGGGCTTCGCGTTCGGCCTTGGGGGTGCCGTTCACCTGCAGCGGAAGGGTGATGTTCTCGGCCACGGTCTTCCAGGGGAAGATGCTGTAGTTCTGGAACACCATCGCCGCGGTGTGACCGCTGCTCGTGCGCTCGATCTCGACGGTGCCGGCGCTCGGGTGATGAAGGTCGGCGAACATGCGCAGCAGGGTCGACTTGCCGCACCCCGAGGGGCCCACGAGGCAGACGAACTCCCCCTCGTTGATGACGAGGTCGACGTCGTGAAGCGCGCGGACCTCGTTGTGGCGGCCGTAGTACTTGGTGACGCCGCTCACCGTGATCTTGGGGCGCTTCGGAGACGAGAGCACGGGGTCGGTGTCGACCACGGCCTCGGAGCCTGGGCTGTGTGACATGAGGGGTGTCGCTCCTCGTCCTTGAGTGAGTATCGCTTAGTACACCTCTGTATACAGGTGTATAGTCAGGCAGACTACACAAGGTTCCCACCGTCTGCAACAGCCGTTTGATGGCACGTCAACTATCTCAGACGAAGGGCCTTCGACCCGAGGAGCGAACAGCGAGATGGCCCAGAATCCGGCACTGCCCACCCTCCGCCCCTTCATCGCGGGCGACTGGATCGACGGCGATGACGCCATCTCTCCCCTCGCCGACAAGTTCACCGACGAGACAGTCGCCTATGTGCAGGCCTCCAGCCCTGCCCAGGTGACCGCGCTCGTCGACGCCGCCGCCGCGCGCGCGGAAGGCCCGGCCCTCCCCCTGGCGGAGCGCGCCCGGATCCTGCACACCGCATCGGCGCTCGTCACCGCGCGCCGCGACGAGCTCATCGCCCTCGTGCAGCTCGATGCCGGATTCACCCTCGCCGACGCCGTCAAAGAGGTGGACCGCACGAGCGAGACCCTCCGCCTGTGCGCCGAAGAGACCACGCGTCTCGTCGGCGAGATGCTCCCCCTCTCCGGCGTCGCCGGTCACGAGGGCCGCATCGCATTCACCCGCTACGACGCCATCGGGATCGTCGTCGCCATCACGCCCTTCAACTCGCCCCTCAACACCGTCGCCCACAAGGTGGGACCGGCGATCGGCGCAGGCAACAGCGTGATCCTGAAGCCCGCATCCCAGACACCTCTGAGCGCCGACGCCCTCCTGCGCATCCTGCTCGAAGCGGGCCTGCCGCCCGAGATGATCTCCGTCGTCTACGGCTCCGGCTCCATCGTGGGCAACGCACTCGCCGCCGACCCTCGACCCGGCTACTACGCCTTCACCGGCAGCACCCGCGTGGGCGAGGAGCTTCACCGCTCGGTCGGCATGCGACGCACCCAGCTCGAGATGGGCAGCATCGCCAGCACCATCATCTGCGCCGACGCGGACCTCGAACGCGCGGCGATGCTCGCCACCAACGCGTCGTTCCGCAAGTCCGGCCAGGTCTGCACCTCCGTGCAGCGGCTCTACGTGCACCGGGATGTGATCGACGAGGTCGCGCAGCTGATGGCGGAGCGCCTCGCCCCGCTCCGAGCAGGCGACCCTCGGGACAGCTCGACCTACGTGGGTCCGCTCATCGCGCCCCGCGAAGCAGAGCGCGTGCGCAGCTGGATCGACGAGGCCGTCGCGCGCGGCGCCGACGTCGTCGCCGGCGGCACCTCCGACCGCAATGTCGTCTCGCCCACCGTGCTGCGCAACACGCGCGCGGACGACGCCGTCATGCGCAGCGAAGTGTTCGGCCCCGTCGTCAGCCTGTGCCCGTTCGACACGCTCGACGAAGCCATCACCCAGGCCAATGCGACCGAATACGGGCTCGCGTCCGGCATCTTCACCCGCGATGTCGGCACCGCACTCGCCGCGGCCGACCGCCTCAAGGCAGGCTCGGTGCACATCAACGAGACCTCCAGCAGCCGAGTGGACATGATGCCGTTCGGCGGCCTCAAGCGCAGCGGATTCGGCGGGACGGAAGGCCCCAAGTACGCGATCCGCGACATGAGCGAGGAACGCGTCGTCACCTTGAGCCGCCCGTGAGCGCGCACGCATCCCCGGCCCCGGCCGAGGACACCGAGAACGCCCTCAGGATCCCCGCCTTCGCGGCATTCTGGGCGGCCGCGTTCGTCTCGAACACGGGCGCGTGGGTCAGCAACATCGCCGTCCCGTTCGTGATCTTCTCGATCACCGGCAGCGCCTGGTGGGTCGGCCTCGTCGCGGTCGCGAGCTTCGTGCCCGGCGTCTTCATGGGCATCATCGGCGGAGTCCTCGCCGACCGCATCGACCGCCGACGCGTGCTCATCGTCACCCAGTCGATTCAGGCTGTCGCCGCGATCGGACTCTGGGCGGTGTGGGCGGCGGGCGTGCGCGATCCGGGGGTCCTGATGATCCCCGTCGCCGTCAGCGGCGCGGCGCAGGGCTTGAACATGCCCAGCTGGCAGGCCTTCGTGCACGACCTCGTCCCCCGCAGCGCGCTGCGATCCGCGGTGGCGCTCCAGTCTCTGCAGCTCAATCTCGCGCGCGCACTGGGCCCGGTGATCGCCGGCGGACTGCTCGCCACACTCGGTGCGGGCGCGGCATTCCTGATCAACGCGGCGAGCTTCGTGGTCGTCATCGGCGTGCTGATCGTGGTGCGCGCGCTCCACCCGTACATCCCTCCCGCCACCCACGAGAACGCGGCCCGTCAGCTCTGGGAAGCCGGATCGATGATGCTGCGCGACCGCGGCATCGCCCTTCTGCTCGTGCTCTCGGCGCTCGTCGGGGTGTTCGCCAACCCGATCTTCACGTTCACGGTCGTGCTGGCCGACGATGTCTTCCGCGTCGATGCGCTCGGCCTCGGCCTGCTGAACGCCGCGTTGGGCCTGGGGGCGGTGCTCGCCGCTCCGATCGCCTCCGGGCGGATCAGCTCTCTGCCGCTGTCCACCACCGTGCTGTGCGGCCTGATCGGCTTCGGCGGCGCGATGGTGGCCCTCGGCGTCACCACGTCGTATGGCGTCGCACTCATCCTGCTGACGATCGCCGGCGCCTGCTTCCTGTTCATGATCGTCGGAATCAACACGTCCCTGCAGATGCTGCTGCCGAGCAGGCTGCGGGGTCGCGGGATCGCGATCCGCTCCTCCGTCTACATCGCGGGCTTCCCCATCGGCGCGATGCTGAGCGGCGCGCTGTCGGAGCAGTACGGGGTGGGCGTGGCGGTGATCGTGCTGGGCGGTGCGCTGCTGGTGAGCGCCGCAGCGCTGTGGCTCCCGGGTCGGGGCTCCATGCTCGCGCGCCTCAACCTCGCCGGGAAGCCAGCTCCTCCGGCACCCGACCTCTGAGCTTCGACCGCGCAGGGAACCTCACTCGACGAGAAGGCGCGCAGACGCCCGATCGAGCAGCACCGGTTCCAGCAGCAGGGTCGGAACCTCGCGCGCGCCGTTGTCGGTGACCGCGCCGAGCGTGACGGCGGGCTCGATGCCGCGGACGACCTCGCTCACCATCGCGGCGACGATGCGCGCGAGCTCGCGCGGATCCTCGTAGACGGCGGCACTCTGCACCCCCGCGAGCATCGCGCGGGCGCCGTCACGCGAGGTGCCCCCGCCCGTGAGCGCCACGCGGCACGGCGGGTCCGCGGGCTCGTCCGCGGGCTCGGGCTGACCGTCCACCGGCGGCGGGTCGGTCTCGGGGGCCGCCGCGGCGTCCTCGGTGGGAAGCGGCTCGGGTGCCGGAGTCTCCGCCGCCGGATCCGGCGCGCGCACGATCTCGCATCCGCTCTCGACCAGCACCTCGGCGATCGCGGCACTCATCGCGTCATCGGGCGAGAGCACCCCGTCGAGGCTGTGGCCCTCGTCGAGCAGGGTGACGACGCGGTCAGCCGCCGTCGAGGGGGCGCCGCGCAGAACCGCGGTCTGGTCGATGCCGAGGCGCTCGGACGGCACGACGATGCTGCGCGCACCGAGCGCCGGCCGCAGCACTTCGAGCGCTCCCGCGAACGCGGCCTGCGCCGCGGGGTCGTCGCCGGATCCCGCGAGCAGCTCCACCTGCGCGGGTCCGAGCTGCGGATCGCGGTTGTCGAGGTCGAGCGCAGCGAGCAGTGCTTCTGCGTGCAGTCGTCCACTCGCCGCGTGGTCGAAGGTCGCGAAGTAGTCGACTTCGGGGGCATCGAGGATGAGACGGTCGTAGGAGATGACGGCGACGTCCGGGTCATCCGACTTGGCGAGCTCCGCGGCGACCGCAGTGGCTTCGATGGGGGCGATGACGATCGCCGTCGGCGCCGCCTCGAACGCGGCGCGCAGCTGCAACAGCTGCGCCGGGATGTCATCGCCCGCATGCCGCACGTCGACGGCGTAGCCGTCGTCCTCGAGCTCGGCGCGCAGCACGGCCGCGGTCGTACCCCAGATGTCGGTGCTGGTCCCCGGGAAGAGCACGACCACGGGCGGCCCGGAGGGTGCCGTGGTGCAGGCGCTGAGCGCACCCAGCGCAACGGCGCACGCCGCCCCGGCGGCGACCATCCGCATCCGCGCATTCACGCGAGCGAGCCTACCGACCCCGCGCGAGGCGGCGCGCTGGTCGACGTCCGCGGGCTGAGCCTCACGAGGCCGTCACGGATCACCCGGCTGAGATCCACGACGCGGCGTCGCTGCTCAGTGACGGGCTCGGACCTTCCGGATGACCGTGACGAGCACGGCGACGATCGCGAGCACGGCGACGATCGCGAGGTGGGCGCCCGCGAGCACGAGCAGCCCCGCGGTGAGCACGACCGAGACCATCGCGAGCCACCAGCCGAGCGTGAAGCGCTCGAGCAGCACGACAGCGGCCACCATTCCGATCGCGTAGATCGCGACCATCGCGCTCGTATGGATGAGGATGTACGTCTCGAGCTCGAGCTGGAATCCGAAGAACACGGCGCTGTAGCCGAGGATCACGCCCGCCACGAGCAGGAGCGCACGCCGCGGCACCTGACCGGCTTCGGAGCCCTTCGAGAACCAGCGCGGCAGGTGGCCGTCACGGGCGAGCGACGCGGTGAGGTTGGCGAAGGCCGGCATGTAGGCGTTGAGCACCCCGAACACCACGAGCGTCGCGATGCCGCCGACGATCATCGGGCCTGCGGCCGGCATCGTGACGCTCACGAGGTCGATGAGCGGCACCGCGCTCGCCCCAGCGGCGGTGGGCACGCCGATGGTGACCCACTGCAGGCCGAGGTACGACGCCCCCACGACGGCGAGCGCGATCACGGTCGCCCACACGATCGTGCGGCGCGGATTGCGGAACTCGTGAGCGATGTGGGTGATCGCCTCGCCACCCGCGAACGCCCAGACGAAGAGGCTCACGGCGAGCGCGACGCCCTCCCACCCGTTCGGCATGAACGGCTCCCAGCGGCCCGGCTGCATCGCGGGGGCGGCCGTCACGATGACGAATACGACGATGCCCACGAGCACCGCCGAGAGCAGCAGCTGCACGGCACCCGACACCTTGAGGCCCGTCAGGGCGAGCGCGAATGCGATCACGAGGAACGCCAGCCCGATGATCGGCACGGCACCGCGGCCGAGCCCGAAGGCGGCGGCGAGGTACTCCCCGCCGAGCGTCGCGACGACGGGCGCCCCGAATCCGACGCCGAACAGGAACCAGTATCCGGAGGCGCGCGCCGCGGTCTCGCCGAGCGCGAGGCGCACGTAGGTGGCAACGCCTCCCCCATCCGGATACCGACCCGCGAGCGCGGCGAAGGTGCCCGCGAGGGGGATGTTGGCGACGAGCACGATCGCGATCGCGAGGATCGACGCAGGACCCGCAGCCGCGAAGCCAGCCCCCGGCAGCACGAGCACGCCCGTGCCGAGCACAGCGGCGATGTACAGCGCGGAGGCGGAAGGAAGCCCGATGCGCCCCTCGTGCGGCACGGTGGCGGGCGCTTGCGTGATGGTCACAGCATCATCCTGGCGTGGCGGTTTCGCGCGCACCAGCTCATCCCTGCCACACGTCGGGCCGATCCGGCCAGCGGGTGCTGGCGAAGCGCGAGACTACACGCGATCGAGGGTCTCGAGCACATCGGCGAGCAGGTCGTCGACGCCCTCGATGCCCACCGAGAGACGCACGACGGCCGGCGACACCTCGAGGGCTGTGCCGCGCACCGACGCGTGCGTCATCTCCGAGGGGTAGCAGACGAGCGACTCGACGCCACCGAGCGACTCCGCGAGCGTGAAGAGCTCGGTCGACTCGACGAACGTCACGGCCGAGGCAGCATCCTTCAGCTGCAGCGAGATCATTCCGCCGAAGCGGCGCATCTGGCGCGCGGCGAGCTCGTGGCCGGGGTGCTCGGGCAGGCCCGGGTAGTACACAGCGTCGAGCTTGGCGTGACCGACGAGCGCCTCCGCGATCGTCTGCGCGTTGTCGGAGTGGCGCTCCATGCGCAGGTGCAGAGTCTTCAGTCCGCGGGTCGTGAGCCAGGCATCCATCGGTCCGCTCACGGCACCCGCGGCGAACTGCGTGAAGCCGATGCGGTCGGCGAGATCCTCGCCCTGCACCTCGAGACCCGAGTTGAGGATGACGGCACCACCGAGCACGTCGCTGTGGCCGCCGATGTACTTGGTCGTGGAGTGCACGACCACATCGGCGCCGAGCGCGAGCGGCTGCTGCAGGTAGGGCGATGCGAACGTGTTGTCGACGACGACGACCGCGCCCGCCGCGTGGCCGATCTCGACGAGCGCGGCGATGTCGCTCACCTTCATGAGCGGGTTCGACGGCGTCTCGAGCCACAGCACGCGGGTGTTCGGGCGGATCGCGGCGCGCACCGCATCGAGGTCCGTCATCTCGGCGGTCGAGAGCTCGAGGCCCCACGGCACGACGAGACGGTTCACGAGACGGTGGGTGCCGCCGTAGACGTCATTGCCCATGAGCACGTGGTCGCCCGGCTTCAGGATCGAACGCAGCAGCGCATCCTCGGCGGCGAGACCCGACGCGAAGCTGAAGCCCCGGTCACCCCCCTCGAGGGCGGCGAGCTGCGTCTCGAGCGCCGTGCGGGTGGGGTTGGTGCCGCGCGTGTACTCGTAGCCGTTGCGGAATCCGCCGACGCCATCCTGCTTGTACGTCGTGGACTGGTAGAGCGGCGGGATGACGGCGCCCGTCGTGGGGTCGGCGTCCTGACCTGCATGGATGGCGCGGGTGGCGAAGTCGGAGAAGCGTGCGTCGGTCGACATGTGCGGTTCTGCTTTCGAGGGTGTGTCTGTGGAGCGGGGGCGTGACTACTCGGCGAGGAACGCGAGCAGGTCGTGCCGGGTGACGACGGCGGCGGGCTTGCCGTCGGCGGTGACAAGGAGCGCATCGGTCGACGCGAGTGCGTCGCGCGCAGCGTCGATCGAGTCGTTCATGCCGATGAGCGGAAGCGGGGCGCCCACGAAGTCGGCGAGCGGGTCGGACATCTTGGCACGACCCGAGAAGACGGCGTCGATGAGGCTCTTCTCGTCGATCGACCCGGCGACCTCGCCCATCACGACGGGGGGCTCGGCGGTCAGCACGGGCATCTGCGAGATGTCGAACTGGCGCATCTTGTCGACCGTGTGACGGATGGTGTCGGTGGGGTGCACGTGCACGAGCCCCGCGAGCTCCGCCTCCTTGGTGCCGACGATGTCGGCGACCGTCTTCTCCTGCTCCGCGGGCAGGAATCCGTAGGCGCGCATCCAGCGGTCGTTGAAGATCTTGCCGAGGTAGCCGCGGCCGCCATCGGGCAGCAGGATGACCATGACGTCGTCGGGGCCGAGGTCCTTCGCGGCCTTGAGGCCCGACGCGACGGCGAGGCCCGATGACCCGCCCACGAGCAGGCCCTCCTCGCGTGCGAGTCGACGCGTGAACTCGAACGACTCGGCATCGCTCGAGGCGATGATCTCGTCGACGACGGTGGGGTCGTAGGCGGTCGGCCAGAAGTCCTCGCCGACGCCCTCGACGAGGTACGGGCGACCCGAGCCGCCGGAGTACACCGAGCCCTCGGGGTCGGCGCCGATCACGACGATGTCGGGATTCTGCTCCTTGAGGTAGCGCCCGGCACCCGAGATCGTTCCACCCGTTCCGACGCCGGCGACGTAGTGCGTGACCTTGCCGTCGGTGTCGCGCCAGATCTCCGGACCGGTGGTCTCGTAGTGGCTGAGCGGGCCGTTCTGGTTGGAGTACTGGTCGGGCTTGAAGGCGCCCGGGATCTCGCGCGCGAGGCGGTCCGAGACCGAGTAGTACGAGTCGGGGCTCTCGGGCGCGACAGACGTGGGGCACACGACGACCTCGGCGCCGTACGCGCGGAGGGTGTTGATCTTGTCCTCGGACACCTTGTCTGGGCACACGAACACGCACTTGTAGCCGCGCTGCTGGGCGACGAGCGCGAGGCCGATGCCGGTGTTGCCCGACGTCGGCTCGACGATCGTGCCGCCCGGCTGCAGCTTCCCTTCGCGCTCAGCGGCATCGATGATGCGCGTCGCGATGCGGTCCTTCGACGATCCGCCCGGGTTCACGTACTCGAGCTTGACGAGCACGGTGGCCTGGATTCCGTCGGTGACCTTGTTGAGCTTCACGAGCGGGGTGTTGCCCACGAGGTCGAGCACGGTCTCGGCGTATTTCATGCACCCGAGCCTACTCGGGCCAGCTTTGTGTTACCGGGGGCCCCGGGGTGACTGGGACCCCGCCGACCCGCCCCGCGCGAACGGTTATGCAGGAACGCCGAACGGTTATGCAGGAACGCCGATCTGTTGTGCAGGAACCGGCTGCAGTTGCGCAGGATGCCGACGGACCGACATCCGCGACCGCCTTGTGATTCCGGGGACGGCGGCGGAGCGCTTGCTGCACAGCGGATTCGGTTCCTGCACAACAGATCCCGGGTCCTGCATAACCGTTCCGGGTTCCTACCTCACGGGGGCGGGGGCACCAGCACCAGCACCGGCACCCGCACCGGCACCTGCGCCGGCGCCTGCGGTGGCGCCCGCGGATGCCGTCAGCTGTTCGGCGAAGAGACGCGCGTACTCACCGCCCTCGGCGAGGAGCTGCGGGTGCGTGCCCGATTCGACGATCCGGCCGGCCTTCAGCACGTGGATGACGTCCGCGTCCACGACGGTCGAGAGCCGGTGCGCGATCGCGATCGTCGTGCGGCCGCGGGAGGCCTCGTCGAGCGCCGACTGCACCACCCGCTCGGAGATCGTGTCGAGCGCGCTCGTCGCCTCGTCGAGGATCAGCACCGCCGGATCCTTCAGCAGCACGCGCGCGATCGCGATGCGCTGCTTCTCCCCGCCCGAGAGCCGGTAGCCGCGCTCCCCGACGACGGTCTGGTAGCCGTCAGGGAATGAGGCGATCGTCGCGTGGATGTTGGCGGCGCGGCAGGCGGCCTCGAGTTCGGCGTCGGTCGCCTCGGGCTTCGCGTAGCGCAGGTTCTCGGCGATGGTCGAGTGGAAGAGGTAGGTCTCCTGGCTCACGACGCCCACGTGCTCGACGAGCGAGGCGTGGCGCAGCTTCCGCACATCCGTGCCCGCGAAGAGCACAGACCCCTCGGACGCCTCGTACAGTCGCGGCACAAGGTAGGACACGGTCGTCTTGCCGGCGCCCGAGGGGCCCACGAACGCGACGTACTGCCCGGGCTCGATCCGGAACGAGACGTCGTCGAGCGTTCCGCGCGAGCGAGGGTCGGCATCCGGATACCGGAACGTCACGTCGCGGAACTCCACCTCGCCGAGGTGCGCCGCGTCCACGTCGCGCGCGTCGGGGGCGTCCGTGATGGCATGCACGAGGTCGAGGTACTCGAAGATCCGCGCGAAGAGGGCGCGCGAGGTCTGCAGGTCGAGGGCGACGCGCAGCAGACCCATGAGCGGCATCATGAGCCTCGCCTGCACGGTCGTGAAGGCGACGATCGTGCCGGCGGTCACCTCGACGCCATCGAGGATGAGCCACGCGGCCACGAGGTAGATGATCGCCGGGATGACCGACATGAACACGCTCACGACGGCGAAGAACCACTGGCCCGACATCTGCAGACGCACCTGCAGTGCGATCTGGCGCTGATTCTCGTCGGCATAGCGGCCGATCTCGGTGGGCTGACGGTTGAAGGTCTTCGCGAGCAGGATGCCCGACACCGAGAGCGTCTCCTGGGTGATCGAGGTCATCTCCGAGAGCGACTCCTGCGTCTCTGTCGCGATGCGCGCACGCACCTGGCCGACGCGCCGCTGCGCCCACACGAGCACGGGCAGCAGGATGATCGCCACGACCGTGAGCTGCCAGCTGAGCAGCAGCATCGCCACGAGGGCGCCGATCACGGTGACGGTGTTGCCGACGATGCTCGAGATCGTGTTGTTGAGCACGGATGCGACGCCACCCACGTCGTTCTGCAGGCGGGATTGGATGACGCCCGTCTTGGTGCGCGTGAAGAAGCCGAGCTCCATCGCCTGCAGGTGGCTGAAGAGCTTCACCCGCAGCGCGCCCATGACGGAGTTGCCGACCTTCGCGGTGAAGTAGGTCTGCGCGACCCCGAGGGCCGCGGACAGGAGCCAGAGCCCCACCATCGTGCCGACGAGCACCAGCAGCACGGGCACGTCGGGACCGGCTCCGTCGGGCGGGAAGAGCCCATCGTCGAAGGCACGCTGCGTGAGCAACGGGGGCAGCACGCCGAGCGCGGCCGAGATCAGCACGAGCACGATCGTGATGATGAGCTCCCTGCGGTAGGGAGCGAAGAGCTCGCCGATGCGGCCGATCAGGTTCGGGATGCGCGGCGCGGTCGCGTTCGCGGCCCGCTGCACCGTCTCGTCACGATTGCCGACTCCGCGGCCGCCGCCGGGCCCGCCCATTCCTCCGTGCATGCTCATGCAGCACCTCACTCTCGCCTCTTCGCGATATTCTACGATATATCGTTACGCGATGGCCAATCGCACCCTCTGCTCACACAGGTGCCCCTCGGTCGCCTGGACCGAGGGGCACCTGCGAACGCGGACTAGCCCTTCGTCGAGCCTGCGAGCAGGCCCCGCACGAAATACCTCTGCAGCGAGAAGAACACGATCAGCGGCACGATGAGCGACACGAATGCGCCCGCCGTCAGTCGATGCCATTCCTGCCCGCGCGACCCGACCATCTCGGCGAGCCTCTGGGTGAGGGGCGCCGCGTCCTGCGTGCCGCCCGAGAAGATGAGCGCCACGAGCAGGTCATTCCACACCCACAGGAACTGGAAGATGGCGACCGATGCGATCGCCGGAACCGCGAGCGGCAGCACGACCCGCAGGAAGATCTGGCCGTGCGTCGCACCGTCGACGCGCGCGGCCTCGATGACATCTCCCGGGATCTCCGAGATGAAGTTGTGCAGCAGGAAGATCGCCAGCGGCAGCGCGAAGATCGTGTGTGCGATCCAGATCGGCAGATAGTTCTGCTCGGGGATCATCGGGATGACGTCGTGGATCCACTGCTGGCCGGGCCTCAGCCACGTCGAGAAGAACTGCAGCAGCGGCACGAGCGCCATCTGCAGCGGCACGATCTGCAGCGCGAAGACGAACACGAACAGCGGACCGATGAACCGGAAGCGCATCCACGCGAACGCATACGCCGCCATCGCGGCGATCGCGATCGGGAAGATCGTCGCCGGGATGGCGATGAAGAGCGAATTGACGAAGTACGCACCCAGCTGCGGAGACGACTGTGAGGGCGAGAGCAGCACGTCCTGGTAGTTGTCGAGGGTGAAGCCGGGGTTCTGGAAGATCGTCCACCACCCGGTCGTCTGAATCAGATCCGCAGGACGGAACGACGACACGAAGATGCCGAACGTGGGAATCGTCCACAGCACCGCGATCACGAGCGCGGCGAACGTCGCCCAACGGGATGTCAGCCGGCGCTTGACCCGCTCGGTCTTCAGCCCCTCCGCGGCCAGTTCCGCCGCGGTCGAGCCATCGGGTACGGGCAGATCGACGGGGGCTACGCTGCTCATCGGATCTCCCTCTGCTTGCGCATGATGTTGACGTTGTAGATGACGATCGGCAGAACGAGCACGAACAGGATGACGGCGAGTGCCGACCCTCGCCCCACCTCCGAGGCGCGGAACGCCTGCGTGTACATCTCGTTGGCGATGACGCTCGTGTTGAAGTTTCCGGCGGTCATGGTGCGCACGATGTCGAACACCTTGAGGGTCGCGATCGAGATCGTGGTGAGCACGACCACGAGCGACCCGCGGATGCCGGGGATCGTGACGTTGCGGAACCGCTGCCACGGGTTCGTGCCGTCGAGCTGCGCCGCCTCGATCTGCTCGGTCGGGATGCCCTTGATCGCCGCCGACAGCACGACCATCGCGAATCCCGTCTGGATCCAGATCATCACGATGATGAGCAGGAACGTGTTGATGGGGTCGGTCTGCAGCCACTGCACCGGGTCGCCATCGAAGGCCACCACGAGGGCGTTCAGCAGACCGATCTGCTCGCGCCCTGACGACTTGTACTCGTAGACGAACTTCCAGATGATGCCGGCACCGACGAACGAGATCGCCATCGGCATGAAGACGAGCGCCTTGTAGATGCGCTCGCCCTTCGACTTGTCGATGAAGACGGCATAGAGAAGGCCGAGCACGGTCGACAGGGTGGGCACGAGCGCCACCCAGATGATGGTGTTCACGAGGGTGCGAAGCGCTGCCGGCTGCGTGAACAGCCAGATGAAGTTGGCCCAGCTGAAGTCCCCCGACTTATTGAGGAAGGCGAGCCCGGTCGTGCGGATCGCCGGATAGATGAGCCCGATCGCCAGCAAGATGACCGCGGGCGCCAGAAAGCCGACGAGCTGCCAGTAGTCGCGCCCGCGCTTGGGCGCCTTGTCGATGAGGAACACGAGCAGGCCGATGGCGGCGGCGAAGACCGCCAGTCCCATCACGACCTGCAGGATCTTCCCGATCAGATCCGCGGTGGTCATCGCATCACGTGCCTTTCTTCGTCGTCGAAGAGCTTCAGCGAAGGTGGATCAGAGCTGGCTCTGCTCCGGAAGATCGGGGGCGGGGCTGTCACCAGGCCCGCCCCCGATCGTGTCGGTCAGGTCAGCTGGTGGGCCAGCTGGCCTCGATCGCATCGACGGTGGCCTGCGTCGACTGCCCGCTCACCCATGCCACGATGCCCTTCCAGAAGGAGTCGGAACCGACAGCACCCGGCATGAGGTCCGAGCCGTCGAAGCGGAACGTGGTGTCACCCTGAAGGATCTCGATCGACTGCTCGAGCAGTTCGCTCGAGGCGTTCGCCGGGTCGACTCCCTTGTTGGCCGAGATGACGCCGCCGAGGCTCACCCGCTCGTTCGCCCATGTGTCGCTCGACAGGTAGGCGCGAACCGCCTCCACTTCTTCCGCGTCACGGAATGCCACCGGGAACTCGCCGCCGCCGGTCACGGCCTGCGTGTCGTCGGCATTCACCGGCGGAAGCAGGAACGCGAACACGGTGCCGTCGGATGCGACGGTGTTCTCGTCGCCGCCCTCAGGGTTCCAGAAGGTCTCGTAGAACGACGCCTGGTGGTGCAGCGAGCATTCGCCGTCGAGGATCGGCAGGCCCGCCGTCTGGAACGGCTCGCTGATCTGCGTCGACACGTCGCCGATGCCGCCGTTGACCATCTCGTCGCTCTTGAGGTACTGGCCCACCGAGTCGAACGCCGCGACGATCTCGGGGGCGTTGAACGGGATCTCGTGGGTGACCCACTGGTCGTAGACCTCCGGCCCCGCCTGGCGGAGCACGAAGTCCTCGATCCAGTCGGTTCCCGGCCATCCGGTGGCCTCACCGGATTCGAGGCCGACGCACCACGGCTGGTGTCCGGCGTCGGACGCGATCGTCTCCGAGAGTTCCATCAGCTCATCGAGCGACTCCGGGATCTCGTAGCCGTTCTCCTCGAACTCGGCCGGCGAGTACCAGACGTAGCCCTTGATGGAGGCCATGAGCGGGGCGGCGTAGACCACGCCGTCAGCCGATCCGTATTCCTTCCACGTGGGGTCCCACCACTCGTCGATGTTCGCCACGACCGGCTCGGAGGCGGGGATGAGCCATCCGCCAGCGGCGAGACGCTGCAGCAGGCCCGGCTGGGGGATGATGCCGATGTCGGGGGCGTTGCCACCTTCGGCGAGCACCGCGATCTGGGCCTCGAACTCGCTCGTGCCCTGGTAGTTGACCTCGATGCCGGTGCACTGCTCGAAGTCCTTCCAGGACTCGACGAGACGGTCGGCCTCGAGGTCGAGGATGGTGCCGCCGATCGTGACGGTCTCACCGTCGAACGTGCCGTACTCCTCGTATAGTCCGCAGTCGACCTCTCGGTCGTCGTCCGTTCCGACGTCGCCCGTGCATGCGGACAGCGCGAGTGCGCCGATCCCGATTGCCGCGAATCCGGTGACGAGCCGGCGGTTCACCCGTGAGCGCATTCTTCCTCCTCATTGAGCCTCGTCCGCGGAGCGGGCCAGGTGCGGATGGTGCAGGGTAGATCGCCCCCTTCGGAGCGTTCACAGCGAAGGGAACCGTTTCCCGCTCCACGCTAGGCGAGCGTGCACTCACCGGTCTACCCCCAGACGGGTCACGATCTGGATACGCCTGACGCGTCGCGCCGGTGCCGCGGCATGCGAAAAGGGCGCCACCCCCCAGCGGGAGTGGCGCCCTTCGCGCGTAATACGGAGATTACTTGAGGACGACCGTGGCGCCAGCCTCTTCGAGCTGAGCCTTCGCCTTCTCGGCGGTCTCCTTGTTCGCACCCTCGAGCACGGTGGCGGGGGTGCCGTCAACGAGAGCCTTCGCCTCACCGAGGCCGAGGCTGGTGAGCGCGCGCACCTCCTTGATGACCTGGATCTTCTTGTCGCCGGCCGACTCGATGACGACGTCGAAGGAATCCTTCTCCTCGACCTCTTCAGCGGCAGCGGCGCCACCAGCGGCACCCGCAGCGGCAACGGCGACGGGAGCGGCGGCGGTGACCTCGAAGGTCTCCTCGAACGCCTTGACGAACTCGGACAGCTCGATGAGCGAGAGCTCCTTGAACGCTGCGATCAGCTCGTCGGTGCTGAGCTTAGCCATTTCTTTCTCCTTAGCTTTCGGGGTGTCACCCCGGGGATCGTCACACCGGCGAGGGCTCGCCGGGCGTGTCTAGGTGCGAACCGAATCAGTTCGCGGATTCCTGCTTCTCGCGCAGTGCGTCGACCGTGCGAACGGCCTTCGACAGCGGCGCGTTGAACAGGTAGGCAGCTCCGAACAGCGAGGCCTTGAAGGCACCGGCGAGCTTCGCCAGCAGAACTTCACGGGTCTCGAGGTCGGCGAGCTTGCCCACCTCCGCAGCGGTCAGAGCGGCGCCATCGAAGTAGCCGCCCTTGATCACGAGAAGAGGGTTGGCCTTGGCGAAGTCACGGATGGCCTTCGCCACGTTGACAGTGTCACCGTGGACGAATGCGATCGCCGAGGGGCCTTCGAGAAGGTCGTCGAGACCCTCCACGCCGGCGTCCTTCGCTGCGATCTTGGTCAGCGTGTTCTTCACCACGGCGTAGCTCGCGTCCTGGCGGATGTTCGTGCGCAGCTGCTTGAGCTGTGCCACCGTCAGGCCGCGGTACTCGGTGAGCACGACCGCGTTCGAGCTGCGGAAAAGCTCCGCAAGCTCGGCGACCGTGGTTTCCTTGTTCGCCATGGCGCTCCTTGTCATTGTGGATGAGCACCGAAGATGCTGTCCGCCCGCATGAAAAAAGCTCCGGCGCAAGCGCACGGAGCTGAACCGGAATCCCGGTCACTTCACACACCTGCGCGGGCCCCTCGATGAGGACTTCGTCTGCGCTCCTGCAAGCAGGCACACAGAGACCAGCGGTCTTCGGTACGTCGAGATTATCACACGTCGCGGGTGATGAGCTCCTCGGTCGGCTCCCCCGCAGCGGAGGCGTCGCCCGCGTCGCTCTCGACCCTCGACGGCTCGCGCCCGGGAAGGAACAGCGCCACGATCACCACGGCGAGCAGCACGAGAACGACGCCGAGCGCGAGCAGGAATCCGGCGCCATCAGCTGACTCGGATGCGAGCGGCTGCGCAGCCGGATCGATGAGCTCGACCTCGTCGACGGGCACAGGTTCGACGACACCGCTCGCACCCGTCACGAGGGGTATGAGGAGCTCGCCCTCGAGGGCGAACCAGGCACCGCTGGCCACGTCGCGCACGAGGCGCGCCGCATCCGGCACCTCGGCGAGCGCGAGCGCCTCCTCGGCATCGGCACGGAACTCGGCGAGCTCCGGCAGCTCGGTGTCGGTGTTGATCCAGACGATCGCCACCCCGACGGGCTCCTCGGCGACCGACACCGGCACCGCCCACTCGTTGACCATGCGCGTGGGCTTCCCCGCGAGGTCGCCCACGATGCGCTCCTCAGTGAAGTGGAACACGCGCGAGATGGGGCCGGCGGTCGTCGTCTCGCCGAACGGGATGCCCGCGCCTGCGCCGTTGTCGCCGTACACGTCATCGAGTTCGTCGGCGAGACCGCCGCCCGTGACGTAGGCGCGCACCTCGGGGGGCACCGATCCGTCACTCGCCCATGCCGACGCGGGCGCACTCACGAGCACCAGGAGGGCCAGCAGGGTCACGAGCGTTCTGGGGGCTGAACGCATGGCGTCAGTCTGGCAGGTCGGCCCCATCCGAGGGAACACCCTGGTCGGGTGCGGCAGGCCGATGCCGCGGCAGCCGGACCGTGAAGCGGGTGTCGCCCGGCTGCGAGGCGACATCGATGGTGCCGCCGTGCGCCTCGATGACCGCGGAGGCGATCGCGAGACCGAGCCCCGTCGAGCCGGTCGCCCGCGACCGCGAGCCGTCGCCGCGCACGAAGCGCTCGAAGAGGTGCTCCTGCAGCTCGGGGTCGATACCGGGGCCGTCGTCGGCGACGACGAGCTCGACCTCGTCGGTCTCGGGATGCTCGGTGAGCGTCACGACGATCGAGGTGCCCTCCGGGGTGTGGCGGTGCGCGTTCGCGAGCAGGTTCACGACGACCTGCTCGAGCCGCGCCGCGTCGCCCTCGATGATCACCGGGCCGTCGGGAGCCACGAGCTCCCAGTCATGCTCGGGCGCAACCGTGTACGCGTCGCCTACCGCATCCGCGAGCAGCCGCACGAGCTCGACCTCGCCCACGGCGAGCACCTCGCCCTCGTCGAGACGCGCGAGCTCGAGCAGGTCCTCCACGAGGCGCGTCATCCGGATGCTCTCGGATTCGATGCGGTCGAGCGAGCGCACGGCCCCCTCCGGCAGCTCCGTCTCGATGCGTCGCGTGAGCTCGGCGTAGCCGCGGATGGAGGCGAGCGGGGTGCGCAGCTCGTGGCTCGCATCCGAGACGAACTGGCGCACCTTCTCCTCGGTGCGCTGGCGTGCGACGAGCGCCTCCTCCACGTGGTGGAGCATGCGGTTGAGGGCGGCGCCCACCTGACCCACCTCGGTGCGCGGATCGGCTTCCGCCTCCGGAACACGGTCGGCGAGCGCGACGTCGCCGGAGGCGAGCTGCAGCTCGGAGACGCGGGACGCGGTCTCGATGACGCGGCCGAGCGGGCGCAGAGCCACCCGTGCGACGCCGATGGCGCCGAGCGCGGCGATCACGAGCACCCCGCCGGTGACGAGTGCGAAGATGCCGACGAGGGTCCAGGTCGTGGCGTCGAGGTCGGCGGTCGACAGCCCGACGCCGACGATCGTTCCGTCAGGAAGGTGCGTCGCCTGCACGCGGAACCCGCCGATGCCGTCGACATCGAGGGTCTGGATCTCGCCATCGGGCACCGACAGCACGCGCACGAGCTGGGCGGGGCTGAGGGGTCGGGTCTCGCCGGGCCCCGTGACCATGACGCCCTGCACGTTCGTCTGCGAGGAGACGGCGATGAGGAGTCCGCTGCTCGTGGTGTCGGCATCCGGCAGGCTGCCGTGCGGCGTGAGGGAGGCCCGCATGAGGCTCATCACCTGCTCGTCGAGGCGCTCCTGCATGCTCTGCCGCAGCGCGAGCACGCTCACCGCCCCCACGATGATCGTGACGAGCGCGACGAGCGCGACGACGCCGAGGACGATGCGGCGCTCGATCGACCACGGCGCGCGCGTGCGGGGCACGTCGTCGGGCGCGAGGTCGTCCGCCTCCTCCATGTCGTCGACGTCGACGGCCTCCGCGTCGGAGTGCGCGGGGGGCTGCTCGGGCCGGCTCACGATGCGGGCTTGATGAGGTAGCCGACACCGCGCACGGTGTGGATCATGGGCGGGGCGTCGACATCGATCTTCTTGCGCAGGTACGAGATGTAGATCTCGACGATGCTGGGGCTGCCTTCGTACTCGTAGCTCCACACGCGATCGAGGATCTGCATCTTGCTGACCACGCGGCGCGGGTTGCGCATCAGGTAGCGCAGCAGCTCGAACTCCTTCGCGGTGAGCTCGATCAGGCGACCGCCGCGGGTCACCTCGTAGCTCTCCTCGTCGAGCGTGAGATCGCCGACGCGCAGGATGGGGTCGGTGTAGCCCGTGATCCCACGCCCGGTGCGACGCAGGAGTGCGCGC
Organism: Salinibacterium sp. ZJ70; assembly: GCF_011751865.2. Classification (GTDB taxonomy): domain Bacteria; phylum Actinomycetota; class Actinomycetes; order Actinomycetales; family Microbacteriaceae; genus Homoserinibacter. The sequence goes on from NZ_CP061770.1 coordinate 2,493,880, forward strand.
AGACGCGCGACGACCTCCTCGAGGCTGAAGGGCTTCGTGACGTAGTCGTCGCCTCCCGCCGTGAGACCGACGACGCGATCCGACACGGCGTCCTTCGCGGTGAGGAACAGCACGGCGACATCGTCGCCCGCGGCGCGCATCCGGCGCAGCACGTCGAGGCCATCGAGGCCCGGAAGCATGATGTCGAGCACGATGACATCGGGTTCGAAGCTGCGCGCCTTGCTGAGCGCAGTGGCGCCGTCGGACGCGGTCTCGACCTGCCAGCCCTCGTACCTCAGCGCCATCTGGATGAGCTCGACGAGCGCCGGCTCGTCGTCGACGACGAGTGCGCGGATGGGTGTGCCGTCCGGCCGCGTGAGTGCGGGCACAGCGGAGGGCGTGGACGAGCTCATGCTCCCGATTCTCTCCTCCATCCTGAGCGTTGGCTATGCCGCGCCTGTGGGGCCTCCACGTGTCGGTGCGGCGCGGCGGCGCGGCCGGACGCGAGGGTCGGCGAGGGCGCGCACAATAGAGAGGTGCCCCAGCCCACCCTCGAGCTCTTCGACGCTCCACCTGTCCCGTATCGGGACCGTGTCGTCGCCGACGCCTCCGATCGGGTGAGCTGGCTGCGCGAGCGCGCCCGCGGCGTGACGGCGACGGATGTCGCCCGCCTCACGAGCGACAAGTCGGTGCGCGCCGTCGTGCAGGACAAGCTCCTCGGCTCGCGCTTCTCGGGCAACTCCTACACGCAGCATGGCCGCGTGCGCGAGCCGGAGATCGGCCGCTGGGTGGCGCGCCACCATCCGGGTATGCGCAGCAACAGCGCGCTCTTCCACGCCGACGGCATGCGGGAGCACCTCGCGACGCCCGACGGCCTGCGCGACCGCGAGGGGTCGCTCGAGCTGTGCGAGATCAAGACCACGCGCTCAGCCTGGAAGTCGATCCCCCGCCAGTACCTGCGCCAGGTGTGGTGGCAGCAGTACGTGCTGGGCGCTGAGCGCACCCTCGTGGTGTGGGAGCAGCACGACGACTTCGTGCCCGTGAGCGGTGTGCCCGAGAGCCGGTGGGTCGATCGCGACGAGAACGAGATCGCGAAGCTCGTGCACCTGGCCGACCAGGTGCTCCGCGCGATGCGGCGCTAGCCATTCTCGTCAGTCAATCTCGCAGCGAGTAGGCGATCTCGAGCCGGGAGGCGATGATCGCGGGGATCAGCGACCCCACCACCGTCGCGCCGCACGCAGCCAGCAGCCCCCACCCGAGCGCCTCCCAGGGAACACGAGGCGGATCGATCGCCGCGTTGAGCGGCACCATCGAGGGGCCGAGCCAGGTGATCGCCCCCACGGTGAGAACTGCGGTCACGGCAGAGGCGATCGCTCCTATGGCGATGGCTGCGATCAGCAGCTGGGCAGCGAGCTGGCCCCGGGTCGCCCCCACTGCTCTTCGGATGGTGAGCTCTTTGGCGCGCTCGGATACGGTGGCGAGGCCGATGTTGAGGATGCCGATCACCGCAGTCGCCAGGGCGACGAGCGCGACCAGCGCGAACGCCGATTGTTGCACCTGCAGCTGCCTGAGCATCTCGTCGATGCGGTCGACTTGTCGCAGCGTCCGGGGATCGGCGACGGCCCCCACAGAGTCGGCAGCGATCTGAGCGATACCGAGAGGTTGCGCCTCACCGGGGGCCTGATGGATGTACAGAGAGACGGTGCCCCCGAGCGCCGCCGACCGAAGAGCGCTGATGCCCGTGAGCGCGACATAGATGGTGGGCTCCATCGTGCCGTCGAGCACAACAGCCTGCACGAGGCCATCGACGCTCGCGCCGGCGCGGCTGACGAGCAGCGCCAGTTCGGTTCCCACTCCGCCCCATTGCTCAGCCGCTGCTTGGTTCACCGCGATGCCCACCGGGAGGTCTGCCGTCGTCGGCCACGCGCCATCGATCACCGGCAGTCGTCTGATGCTGGTGAGGTCGCCTGCAATCATCACGAACGGGGCGCGCACGAGCGGCTCACCCGACCGTGCGAGGACGGCGTGTTGAACTCCCATGACATCGGTCGAGTGCGAGATGACGGCGACGCCGCCATCGTCGCCGACGAGCGCCGTGGCACGTTCGATCAACTCTCGCAGTTGCTCGGCCGAAGCGACCCCTGTCACGTCGATGGCGTAGGTGGATGCCCGGCCGTCGATCTGCTCGGATGCGGCGATGAAAACGTCCTTGGTGACCGATCCGATGGCGAAGATCGCGACGATGGCCGACGAGCCCACGAGCACGCTCAGCCCCGAAAGTACGGCGCGCCATGGCCGGGAGCGTAACTCGAACAGACCATGGAAGAGGGCATTCATCAGCGCACCTGCTGCAGCTGGCCGTCGTCGAGTTGCAGCACACGGTCGGCGTGGGCTGCGACGGCGGGGTCGTGGGTGACGAGGATCAGCGCGGCACCATGCGCTGCGGTCTGGGCGACGAGCAAGGAGAGCACGCTCTCTGCCGTCGTCACATCGAGGGCCCCCGTCGGTTCGTCGGCGAGGATCAGCTTCGGTCGCCGCACGAGTGCTCGGGCGATCGCCACACGCTGCTGCTCGCCGCCCGAGAGGTGGCGGGGGCGGGCACGCAGCCTCTCGCCTAATCCCACCGAGGTGAGCGCGTCGCGGGCGGCTTGCCTGCGGTTCCGGGCATGGCGCCCGTATCGAAGCGGCAGTTCGACGTTGCGGTAGGCGTTCAGGTGCGGGGCCAGCGAGTACGACTGGAAGACGAATCCGAGAGTGTCGTTTCTCAGTTGTGCGCGGTGCCGGTCGGAGAGCCGAGCGGTGTCCGTTCCGTCGATGTGCACGCTGCCGCTGTGAGGGCGTGACAGCAGCCCCATGATGGCGAGCAGGCTGGTTTTGCCCGAGCCCGAGCGCCCCACGATCGCCACCGACTCTCCGCGCTCGACGGTGAGGTCGACGTGGTCGAGCAGGCGGATGCTGTGGTGGCGGGTGCTGGCGAGGTCGAGCGTGACGTCGCGCAGGGCGAGCGCGTGTGTCATCTGATGGTTTGCCGCAGGTTGGGGCCGTAGGGGAGGATGCGTTCGTTCTCGGCGAGCCCGGATCGGATCTCGATGTTGATGCCGTCGCTGATTCCCAGTTCGACGTCGCGGGTCTGGGTGCCGGTGTCGGTGACGACGACCACGCGCCCGCTGCCCGCAGTGCCGGCAACAGCGGCGAGGGGCACGCGGATGACGTCCTGCGCCGACCCAGTGGCGAACGCCATGGTGCCGGTCATCCCGGCGAGCAGCCCGGCGGTGTCGGGCAGCAGGCACAGCACGACGACACCTGGGGTGTCGCTTGCGGCGGCCGCCGGGTTGTGGGGTGTTGCGGGTGTGCATTCGGTGGCGGCGGGCCCGCCGTCGAACTGCACGCGGGCGGTGGTGGCACCGGAGTAGAGGCGGTAGGCCTGCTCGACGGGGATCACCCCTGTCACGCCGAAGCCGCCGTAGCGGAGCGCGACGACGGGCGCCCCTGCACCCACTCGAGTAGCGGCAGGGGCGAGCCGTTCGAGCACGACACCATATCCGGCAGCAGAGAGTGGCACGCCGTCGATGTTCGCGACGCTGACGCCGGTGTCGAAGGGTTGCCCGGGGCCGGGTTTTGGGGGGTAGGTGACACGGCCACCGTTCGGGGCGTCGACGCTGTAGCTGGGGTTGGCCACCGCGTCCGCTTCTACGGTGAGGATGGCGGTGATGTCTCCGCGGGTGGGCGAGATCGGGTCGACAGGAACACCAGTCGCCGGACGCGGCACCTGCTGCTGGGTTGCGCTGCATGCGGCCAGCACGACTGCACACGCGAGGCCGGCGAGAAGACGTGAAGTTCGCCTGAGCATCTGTGCCCCGATCTGTGGTGGTGGACCGTCAGCTGACAGTACTGACGATCCTCGAGCGCTCTTCACATCTCGGTCGACGGCGAGTCTCGGATGCCACACCCGACAACATCTTGACTCATGCGGGGGGGGGCACGGCTAGTGTGACACACAAAGCTGAGAGGGAGTCAATGAGTCCCTGTCGGTCCACCACACGAAAGGAACATCATGCGCGTTCGCTCAGCACTCGCCTCGATCACTGTCGCAGCCTGCCTCGTCGTTGCAGCCGGCGTCGTTCCGGCGCACGCGGCCACGGTGCCCATCAACAATGCCACCGTGGACCCGACCACCTCATGGACTCACTTCACAAACAATCGGGTATCCACGATGAGCACCATCAGCTTCCAGCCCTCCAACCTTCTTCTCCAAGTCGCATCGCCCGCCGTTTCGGCACTCACCCTGAGATTGAACAACACAAGCAACGCCGCATTGTCATCGGAAACCCACTGGACCAACACGATGCCCTCGAAGACTCTGATCAGCGGCATCGCAACGGGCGTAACCTTCCGTCTCGGCGCGAAAGGCTACTCCTCGGTGACAGGCGACCGTCAGTTCTCGGGAACCCTCACCTTCTGATGCGCGCCAGTATGCGCCTTGCTGCGGCGGCAGTTGCCGCCGCCGCGCTCGTCGGCTGTTCGGCCACACCCGCTCCCCAATCGGAGCGCGGATGTGGGAGGGCTCCCGACCCGTCGAGCGAGTTCATGTGCTTCTCCGAACTGCTCGACGAGTTCCACACCGAAGCCGCCACCCTGGTCATCCCCGACGGCCGCGCCCTCGTCGAGCCGGCACCGTTCCCTGACGTTTACAACGCCGCGGGCGAACTCGAAACCCACGCCTTCGAACGAGGCTACGGACGAGGCGACGCCACCACAGGGTGGCTTTGCCTGTGGATGGGACAGTGGCTCCATCTCAACGCCAACGGTGAAGATCCGCTCCCCGCCCTGCAGCAGCTCGAGACGGTCGTCGACACGTACTGGTTCAAGAATGATGCCGACCCTGCGTCCCTTCAGCCCCACCTCCTGAATATGTTCACACGCGCATCCCTCGGCGACGGTACGGACCTCCACAGGTATTGGGCGCTCAACTGCGGCTTGTACCACGAGCAGTATCCGGAACTGCCCACGACAGTGGAGTGAGCCCGCGCGCGCTGCTCGTCAGCGGCGCTCCCGCGCGAAACCGCGATCACTGCGGCGCCGGCGCCCGCGATGCTCGCGCCGATCAGCACGACGAAGACGGCGACGGATCCGTACCCGCCGTTCGCCGGGTCGATGAACGGATACGGGTACCAGCCGTAGGTCTGCCGCACATCGCTGAACACGAGCGGCCCGCGCAGCATCGCGCAGACGGTCCACAGGAGCGGGTACACGACGATGAAGCCGACCACCCGCCAGCGGAGCCAGTTGCGGGCGCGAGGATCCAGTCGAGCAGCATGAGCAGCGGCATGGCGACGTGCAGCACCTCGTTCGACCACGGAAGCCACGAGTCCGGGGGCCGTTCGACGCCGCGGAGCAGCACGTTGTAGACGACGCCGGTCGTCACGAGTTAGGAGGTCGCGCACCTCGATCCTGTTCCAGTACCCCACGCTGACGGTGAGCTTGCCCGGCGACCGCGGCGATCACCGCGATGACGCCGAGGATCCGGAGCACGACCGCCGCGATGCGCACGAGCCGAAGTTAGCAGTACGGTGACGGCCCCGAAACACCGCCGAAGCATGCCGCGCTTTGAATGGAACTCATTGCTGGAGGGCGGACACCATGACGACGATGCATGCCGTGACGTTCGACGCACCGGGCCCCCCGGAGGCGCTGACACTAACTGAAATCGCGATCCCTGCGCGGGTGAACGGCGAGGTGCTCGTCCAGGTGCACGCCGCGGGCGTCAATCCCGTCGATGCGAAGACCCGCGCCGGGCGGGGCGCCTGGCCCGCGGCCCACGGGTTGCCGACGGTGCTCGGCAACGACGTCGCGGGGGTTGTCGTCGAGGCGCCGTACGACGCGCATCCGCTCTCCCCCGGAACGCGCGTGTACGGCATGGGGATGGTGCCGCGCACACCCGGCGCGTACGCCGAGTACGTGTCGCTGCCCGCGACGAGCCTCGCCAAGATGCCACGGCGCACCGACTTCATCGAGGCGGCCGCTGTGCCGCTCGCCGCACTCACCGCATGGGGCATGGTCGTCGAGATCGCGAAGGCGCACGAGGGCCAGCGGATGCTCATCCACGCGGGCGCCGGCGGCGTGGGGCACTTCGCGGTGCAGCTGGCGAGCTTCTTCGGCGCGCACGTCATCGCCACCTGCTCAGCAGACAACATCGACTTCGTGCGCGCCCTCGGCGCCGCGGAGGTCGTGGACTACACGGCGGGTCCGTTCGAGGAATCCGTCGGTACCGTCGACGCGGTCATCGACCTCATCGGGAACACCGCGAACGACACCGGGTCGCGTTCGCTGCGCACCCTGCGCCCGGCCGGCCTCTACGTGAACGCGCCCACCGGATCCTTCCCGACCATGCACGAGGAGGCGGACGCCGCGGGAGTGCGCGCGACCGACTTCCGGGTGTCGCCGGATGCCGCCACGCTCGCGGTCATCACGCGCCTCATCGACGCGCGCGACCTCACGGTGCACGTCGAGCGGGTGCTGCCGCTCGCGAATGCCGCCTCGGCACACCGCCTCATCGAGACGGGGCACACGCGCGGGAAGCTCGTGCTGAGCGTCGCCCGTTGACGCTCAGGGCCTCACAGCAGGTGCTCGAAGACGAAGTCGTCCTCGAAGCGGTCACCCACGAGGAAGCGCTTCGTGCCGACGCGCTCGAAACCGCTCTTGGCGTAGAAGCGCTGCGCGCGCTCGTTCAGCTGGTTGACGCCGAGCCACACGCTCGCCGCCCCGCGTGCGCGTGCCGTATCGAGACCCGCCGTCATGAGCGCGCTCGCGACTCCGCCGCCGTGATGTTCGGGATGCACGTAGCACTTGGAGAGCTCGACGGTGGGGCGCGCGCTCACAGCCGCGGCGACGTCGGGATCCGTCGGCTCACCCGCGACCAGCAGCACGTAGCCCGCGAGGGCGTCGCCGACCGTGGCCACGAGCACCTCTCGCGTGGGGTCGTCGAGGGCGCGGGCGAAATGGGACGCGGTGAGGTTCGCGGCGATGAACGCGGCCGCAGCCTGAGCGGTGACGTGCGGGGGGCACGCGAGCGGGAATGTCAGCGCGGCGAGGTCGGCGAGGGCCGGGACATCGGCGGGCACCGCCGGGCGCACGAGGATCACCCCATCAGGATATCCGCGACGGGCGAGCAACGCGTTCCGTCGCAGGCAGCGCATAACGCGTCGGAATCCGTTGCCCAAAACGCTCGGAGCCACTGCATCCGTTGCAACACGAACGCTTCTCCGCTTGAATGGTGCCGACCCTGGGAGTCTTGAGATGTCACCGCACGACACCGTATTCGAACGCTATCCGGCGCCGGCCTCCGTCGTCGCGCACTCTCTGAAGGGGGCCAGGCAGTCGCCGTTCTGGCTCGACGAGCTGGGCGATGGCCCCGAGCACCCCGCCCTCGTCGGCGACACCACGACCGATCTCGTGATCGTCGGCGGCGGCTTCACCGGCCTCTGGACGGCGGTGCGCGCCAAGCAGCGCGACCCCGAGCGCCGCGTCGTGCTGCTCGAGGCCAAGCGGCTCGGATGGGCGCAGTCGGGCCGCAACGGAGGGTTCGTCGAGGCGAGCATCACCCACGGCGAGGAGAACGGCCGCAGCCGCTGGGCCGACGAGTACGAGCAGCTCGCGCGCCTCGGCATGGAGAACCTCGACGCGATGGAGCAGACCATCCTCGAGCATTCCCTCGACGTGCAGTGGGAGCGCACGGGAGAGCTCGACGTCGCGACGGAACCGCACCAGGTCGAGTGGCTCGACGGCACACGACCCGCCGACGGCGACTCGGATGTCGTGCTCTTCGACCGCGACGAAGTGCAGGCCCAGATCCACTCCCCCACCTACCTCGCCGGCACCTGGCGCAAGCGCGAGGTCGCGCTCGTGCACCCGGGCCGGCTCGTGCGGGAGCTCGCGCGCCTCGCGACCGAGCTCGGCGTCGAGATCCACGAGCACTCGCCCGTGCGCCGACTCGACGACTCCGCCACCGGCGTGCGCGTCGTCACCGACGCCGGATCCGTGACGGGCTCCCACGTGGCGCTCGGCACGAGCGTCTACCCGTCGCTCCTCACGCGCAACCGCCTCATGACGGTGCCCGTGTACGACTATGTGGTCATGACCGAGCCGCTCGGGCCCGGCCAGCTCGCCTCCATCGGGTGGGAGGGCCGCCAGGGAATCGGCGACCTCGCCAACCAGTTCCACTACTACCGCCGCACCGCCGACGATCGGATCCTGTTCGGCGGCTACGACGCGATCTACCACTACGGCGGACGCGTGCGCGCACAGTACGAAGACCGCCCGCAGAGCTTCGAGAAGCTCGCCTCGCATTTCTTCACCACGTTCCCGCAGCTCGAAGGGCTCCAGTTCAGCCACAAGTGGGCGGGCGCCATCGACACCAGCACCCAGTTCTGCGCCTTCTTCGGCACCGCCCGCAAGGGGCGCATCGCCTACGCCGCCGGCTACACCGGCCTCGGCGTGGGTGCCACCCGCTTCGCCGCCGACACGATGCTCGACCTGCTCGATGGAGAACCCACCGAGCGCACCGAGCTCGAGATGGTGCGAAAGCGCCCGCTGCCGTTCCCTCCGGAACCGGCGGCATCCATGGGCATCAACGCGACCCGATGGTCGCTCGACCGGGCCGACCACACGGAAGGCCGACGCAACATACTGCTGCGCACACTGGATGCGCTCGGATTGGGGTTCGATTCGTGAATTCTGGAGCTGTCTTCGCGGCCCTCGAGGCTGAGGTCCCGCATGAGCCCGTGGAGGGCGATGAGCTCGTGTCGGGCTCGCCGACGATCGGCTACCTCGACATCGGCACGACGGTCGACAACGCCGAGGTGGGCGTCTGGGAGATCACGCCCGGTGTCGTGCGCGACGTCGAGGAGGAGGAGATCTTCGTCGTCCTGAAGGGGCGCGCGACGATCGAGTTCGCCGACGGCCGCCCGGCGATCGAGGTCTCGGCGGGCTCCGTCGTGAGACTCGACGCCGGCATGGGCACGACGTGGACGGTGCACGAGACGCTGCGCAAGATCTACGTGCTGCCGCCCTCGGCGGAGTGAGCGCGGCACACTGAATCGGATCGGCGGTCGCCTGCGGGCGGCCGCCGATTCTGCGTTCAGCGGGCGAGACGCGTGAGCGCGGAGCGCTGGTGCAGCGCCGCGAGAAGCGCGACGATCAGCATCCCGCCCGATGCGACGGCCACCGATGCGAACACCGAACCCGGCCCTGACGCCTCGGCGACGGCGCCGACGGTCGCGACCGTCACACCCTGGCCGATCGTGACCGCGCTCGACAGCATCGCCATCGTGGTCGCGAGCCGACCGGGAGGCGCGACGTGCGCCCCGATCGTGAACATCGTGACGAGCGCCGCACCCACGGCCACCCCGACGATCACGAAGACGACGACGATGACGGGAAGCTCAGGCGCCGCCCACAGCACGAGGCCGGCGACGAGCATCACGGCCGCGGCGAGCACCCACCGGGTGTGCAGCGAGAAGCTCGCCGGCAGGCGACCGACCGTGATCGCGGCGACGGCGGAGGTGGCGCCCATGACGCCGTAGATGAGGCCGGTGCTCTCGCCGAGACCCTGGGCGTCCATGACAGCGGTCAGGGAGGCGAGCGTCGAACCGAAGAACGAACCCATGAAGAGCATCCCCGCGACCGGCAGGAGCACCGAGAGCGCGACGAGCGAGCGGCGCGGAGCGACGATCGCTCCCGCGGGGGTGGCACCCGGATGCACGGCGCGCACCGTCCAGTGCAGGCCGAACGCGGTCCCGAACACCAAGACGACGGCAGCGGCCATGATCAGGGGGGCGGCGGGCGAGATCAGGCTCGCGAGCACACCCACGAGCACCGGACCACCCACGAAGGTGATCTCCTCGACCATCGACTCGTAGCCGAGCGCCGTCGAGACGCCCCGGCCCCCGCGACGCGTGTCGTCGGCGAGCAGGGCGAGCCAGCGCGCCCGCGCATACGCCGCGACCGGCGGCAGCGTCGCGCCCGCGAGCAGCGTGAGAAGCAGGACCACCCCGAACGGCACGTCGCCGTACACGGCGGCGACGATCACCACGAGCAGCGCTGCGTGCGCCACCGAGGCGACGAGCAGCACGCCGCGCTGGCCGCGGCGATCCGCGATCGCCCCCAGCAGCGGGCCGCCGAGCCCCGTCGCGATTCCGAATGCCGCCGAGACGAGACCCGCCTCCGCGATCGAGTCGCGCACGACCGTCACGAGCGTCAGCAGACCGACGATGTTCATCGCGAACGGCAGACGGGCGACGAACCCGAAGACGAAGAACCAGATCCCCGTGATGCGCGCGAGGTGGGGGATGCGGGTCACCGGAGCGTCGGCCGCGATGGGCTGGTTCACCAGATCATCCTCTCCTGAAACGTGAGAGGGGGCCCGCCGAAGCGGACCCCCTCATGCGCGAGACGCGCAGCTCAGAGCACGAAGCTCAGAGCGCAGCCGGGTCGAGCGGAACGCCCGGGCCGAAGGTGGTCGAGAGCGACCCCTTCTGGATGTAGCGGCCCTTCGAGCTGGACGGCTTGGCGCGGTTGATCTCGTCGAGAGCGGCCTTGAAGTTCTCCGCGAGCTGCTCGGCGGTGAAGCCCGCCTTGCCGATCACGAAGTGCACGTTGGCGTGCTTGTCGACGCGGAACTCGATCTTTCCGCCCTTGATGTCGGAGACAGCCTTCGCGACATCGGGGGTGACGGTGCCGGTCTTGGGGTTCGGCATGAGGCCACGCGGACCGAGGACCTTACCCAGACGACCGACCTGGCCCATGAGCTCGGGCGTCGAGACGGCCGAGTCGAACGCGGTGTAGCCACCGGCGACCTTCTCGATGAGCTCGGCGCCGCCGACCTCGTCAGCGCCAGCAGCGATGGCGGCCTCAGCCGCGGGGCCCGTCGCGAACACGATGACGCGAGCGGTCTTGCCGGTGCCGTGGGGCAGGATGACGGTGCCGCGCACCATCTGGTCTGCCTTGCGGGGGTCAACGCCGAGCTTCAGCGCGACCTCGACGGTCGAGTCGAACTTCTTCGAACCGGTCTCACGGACGACGGCGACAGCCTCGTCGGGACCGTAGAACTTGCCAGCCTCGAGCTTGTCGACGGCGGCGCGGTATGCCTTGGACTTCTGAGCCATGATTACGCCTCCACCGTGATTCCCATCGAACGGGCGGTGCCCGCGATGATCTTCATTGCCGCGTCAACGTCGTTCGCGTTGAGGTCGGCCTGCTTCTGCTCAGCGATCGCGCGAACCTGGTCGGCGGTGAGCTTGGCAACCTTGACGGTGTGCGGGGTGGCGGAACCCTTGGCGACGCCGGCAGCCTTCTTGATGAGCTCGGCGGCGGGCGGGGTCTTCAGGATGAACGTGAACGAACGGTCTTCGTACACGGTGATCTCGACCGGGATGACGTTTCCGCGCTGGTTCTCGGTCGCGGCGTTGTACGCCTTGCAGAACTCCATGATGTTCACGCCGTGCTGACCCAGGGCCGGGCCGATGGGCGGGGCCGGGTTGGCGGCGCCGGCGTTGATCTGGAGCTTGATCAGGCCGGTCACCTTCTTCTTCGGTGCCATATCTCTTCTCTTCTCATCGAACGAGGCCGATCGGCCTCACTCTCCCGACATCCGGTTGGATGCGGTTCGGTCACCTGGGCGCGCGAAGACGCCAGGGCAACCTCAACATCCTACGTGATGCCGCCGAGTTCCGCATTACGCTCTCGCTATGGTCCCGCTCACCCACCTCGGCGCCTTCGCGGTCGCCGCGGCCGTGCTCATCCTGATGCCCGGACCGAGCATCCTGTTCGTCATCGGGCGCACGATCGCCTACGGTCGCCTCGCCGGCGTCCTGAGCGTCATCGGGAACGCGCTCGGGATGGTGCCGCTGCTGGCGCTGGTGGCGCTCGGGGTGGGCGCCCTCGTGGCGCAGTCGGCCGTCATCTTCACCGTGATCAAGGTCGCAGGGGCCGCCTACCTCGTGTACCTCGGCATCCAGGCGATCCGACACCGACGCGTCGACATCGAGGTGGATTCGGGCGCACGGCGCTCACCGTGGGTGCTGCTCGGGGAGGGCTTCGTGGTGGGCGTCACCAACCCCAAGACCATCGCATTCTTCGTGGCCGTGCTGCCGCAGTTCGTCGACTACTCCGCCGGAGCGATCCCCTGGCAGCTGGCTCAGCTCGGCCTGGTGTTCGTCGTCATGGCGATGGCGCTCGACTCGGTGTGGGCACTCGCGGCAGGAACAGCGCGGCGCTGGTTTGCCACCTCGCCCGGCCGGATCGCGGGACTCCGGGCCACGGGCGGCGGAATGATGATCGGGCTCGGCGGAATCATGCTCGCCACCGGCGCGAAGAGCTGACTCGGCGGCCGGACGCGTCAGCCCATTTTCGGGGATTTCTCGATACTGTCAGACCATGCTTGAGCTCGCGTGGACGGTCACCGAGTTGGGCATGAATGATCTCGCCGAGGATGACGCCGAAGAACAGATGGGAACCAAGAGCAAGTACTGGGTAAGGCTCCCGGATGACGATCGCCTTTGGCTCATGAAGCTCTCCCGAGTCGCGAACGACGGATTCACATCCGGGGAAGACTGGGCTGAGTGGCTCGTGCAGCATCTTGCCGCCCTACTCGGCGTACCCGCCGCGACGATTCGCCCATCAAGATTCGAGGGAAGCCGCGCATGCGTTTCTCGGAGCATGCTGAGTGGCCCCGACGAGCGACTCGAGCACGGCAACAGCCTGCTGGCGGGTGCCGTACCCGACTACACGCAAGTCAAGGGGCACAACGTCAACTACACCGTCGGTAACGTAAAGGCGGCGCTTGATGGCGTGCGCCCTCCGACGGAGAACGTCGAGCTCAGCGACTTCACCGCCTACGACGCCTGGTGCGGATACGTCGTAATGGACGCATGGCTTGCGGCACAGGACCGTCACGATGAGAACTGGGCGGTAATCCAGCGCGACGATCTTCGCTGTCTAGCGCCGTCCTTCGACCATGGGAACGCCCTTGGGTTTCAACTCAGAGACGACGCTCGCCTCCGCCACCTCCAGGAAGACACCCTGGCAACGTGGGCCAGCCGCGGCGCCAGCCGACAGTTTGCTGACAGGCCGACCCTGGTGGGCCTCGCTCTCAGCGCACTGCGCCTCGCCTCTTTGCAGGCTCAGCAGTTCTGGATCGAGAGACTCGACGCGGTCATTACGTCAGATGTCGAATCAGTAGTCTCAGCAGTTCCGACTGACACAATGTCCGAGGTAGGACATACGTTTGTGGTTCGGCTGCTTGAGGAAAACCGGAGGAGGTTGCTCGATGGCTACAAAAGTCGTTGATATCAACGCAACCAATCTCGCGAAAAGCCGGCGCACCTTGTTGCTGGTCTGGCAAGACCCGAACTCCCGTCGATTCATGAAAATGGGTCAGCTCGATGCTCTTGAGGGCAATGAGTACGCGTTCCACTACCTCCCCGAGGCCACTCACCCAGGGTTCGCGCCAGTGGCGGAGTTCCCGTTGCTAGACGTCGCGTACGTTTCAAATGAGCTTCCCGCATTCTTCGCGAATCGAGTCCTGTCGTCTGATCGCCCAAACTTCTCGCAGTACATCGAGTGGCTGGGCATCGCGGATCTCGACGATTACGACATCCCCGTGGAGGTGCTTGCGCGCACCGGAGGTGGGCGAGCAACCGATACTTTCCACATCGTGGACCAGCCACGCCTACATCAGGGAAAGCTAACCGGTCGGTTCTTCGTGTCGGGCATCCGCCACGTCGATGACGCGGCAGCCGTGATTGCGCACCTCGCGGCCGGGGACTCACTTGCTCTTGAGCTGGATCGCGCAAACCCCAAGAACCCGAAAGCTGTGCTCATCAACGCCGATGATGGGCGACGCATCGGCTTCGTGCCAGATTGGCTCTGCGGGGAGATTCACGATGGGATCCAGGGAGGGTGGCGTGTGTCGGCGATTGCGGAGCGAGTGAATGCTGACGCTCCACCTCACGTGCGCGTCCTGTGCAGGCTCACCGCGAAGACCGTCTAGTTTCGGCGATGATTGGGCGTCGCACACATGCGGGCGGCGCCATGATGATCGGGCTCGGCGGCATCATGCTCGCCACCGGCGCGAAGAGCTGACTCAGCGGCCGGACGCGTCCGGACGCGGGATCTCCCGGGTGTCGTCCACGATGTCCTCGAGCTCGCGCGCCTGACGCCCGCCCACGACCGCGCGCTCCACGGCGATCAGGCCGAGCACGATCACGACACCGAGCACGATGAGGCCGACGACGGGCCACACCTCACCCGTGGGAGCGATCGGCGAGCCCGTGGCGTCCTGCCACGGCCACAGGGCGCGCAGCGAACCCACCATGAGCCCCGTCATGACCGCGAGCGTCACGTTGCGACGGGTGCGCAGCAGCCGCTGCAGAACCGGGATGAACGCCCCGAGACCCACGACCGCACCCAGCGCGAACACCCCGATGTACGCCCAGTCGCGATCGTTGAGCGCGCCGAGCGTCGGCGCATAGAGACCCATCACGAGCAGGATGAACGACCCCGAGACGCCCGGCATCACGAGAGCGCACACCGCGATCGCGGCCGCGATCGCCACAAGCCACATCGGCGGCTGGATCGCATCCGCCGCGGGGATCGAGGCGAAGGCGAAACCGACGACAGCGGCGAGGATCGCGTACGCGACATCGCGGCGACGCCATCCGCCCACCATCCGAATCGGAACGATGAGCGAGGCGAGGATGAGGCCCGCGAACAGCGCGCGCGTCTCGACCGGATGCTCCTCCACGATCGGCTCGACGACCCTCGCAGCGATCACGAGCGCCACGGCCATGCCCACGAGTGCGGGGATCACGACGCGCCACCGCACCGCGGCCAGGTGCGCACGCGCCACCGAGCGGTCGGTGCGCGCGATCGTGCCGCGCACCCATCCGAGCACGCCGCGGATCAGGTGCCCCGCCGACTGGATCAGGTCGTCGTAGATGCCGATGACGAGCGCGATCGTGCCGCCCGAGACACCGGGAATCGTCTCGACGACCCCGATCAGTCCGCCGCGAAGCAGGTCGAGAAGTGTGCGGAGAGCCGCCACGAACTCAGAGCTTGGTGACCTGGTCGAACGAGAGCTCGACCGGCGTCTCGCGCTCGAAGAGCGAGACGAGGACGGTGAGCTTGCCCGACTCCGGCTTGATCTCGGAGATCGTGCCGGGAAGACCCGCGAACGAGCCCTCCTTGATCGTGATGGTCTCGCCGATCTCGAAGTCGACCTCGGCCGGGATCGAGCGTGCGACAGTCGCGCCGCCCTTGCTCGTCGAGCCGCCCTTCGTGGGGGCCTCGACGACCTGCACGAGCGACTTGAGCATGTTGAATGCCTCTTCGAAGCGCAGCGGCGTGGGGTTGTGGGCGTTGCCCACGAAGCCCGTCACGCCGGGGGTGTGACGCACGACCGACCACGAGTCCTCGTTGAGCTCCATGCGCACCAGCACGTAGCCGGGGATGCGCACACGGTTCACGAGCTTGCGCTGGCCGTTCTTGATCTCGACGACGTCTTCCATCGGCACCTGGACCTCGAAGACGTAGTCCTCCATGGCCATCGAGGTGCGACGGGACTCGATGTTCTGCTTCACGCGCTTCTCGAAGCCCGCGTACGAGTGGATGACGTACCACTTGCCCGGCTTCATGCGCAGCTCGGCGCGGAACTCCTCGTACGGGTCGACGACGACCTCTTCAGCCTCGTCCTCGTCGTCCTGCTCGTCGGCGGTGGCCGCGGCAGCGGCGTCGGCCTCGTCAGGGGAGTCGATGTCGAGGGCGTCGTCGACGATCGCGTCAGCCTCGGGGTCGGTCGCCGCCTCGAGCGCGTCGAGCGCGCTCTCCAGGCCCGACTCGACATCCGCGTCGTCGATGATGTGCACAGCGTGGCTCTCGACGGGTTCGCTGCTGCTCACCTCGTGCGCGAGAACGTTGCCCTCCTGCGCCTCGTCCTCTTCGGAGGACTGCTCGGCGGCGGTGGCGAGGTCGATGTCGCGCGGTTCTGAAGTCACAGTGCTTTCTTTCCTTCTTGGGGGTTCAGGCCGTCGTCGGTCAGAGGGCGTCTGCGTCTCCGAATGTGAACTGCACAAGCCAGGTGTAGACCTGGTCGAGGCCCCACACGATGCCCATCATGATGATGACGAACACCAGCACGACGCCCGTGTAGCTGAAGAGCTCACGACGCGTCGGGGTGACGACCTTCTTGAGTTCGGCGACGACCTGACGGATGAAGAGAATCAGGCGCGCGAACGGATTCCTCCGCTGCGCACGATCGCGCTTGGCGTTGGCGACGATGTCCTCACTGGGCTCGTCCATCACCTTGCGTGCCACTCTCAGTACCCTTTCGGCCGGCGATCCCCATCACTTTCGCGAGGGGGACTCGCAGGGCGGACAGGACTCGAACCTGCAACCTGCGGTTTTGGAGACCGCTGCTCTACCAATTGAGCCACCGCCCTATGTCACCCACCGTACCCTGCCGACCCACTGCGGGGCACGGCGAAGCTTGGCTGTTCAGGCAACCCGGTCAAGTGTACGGCATCGCGACGGGCTCTTCCGTCACCGGCGACTGCGGGGTGCGTCCAGTGCCCGCGCCGCCGCCTCCACAACGGCTTCCGCGATCGCATCCAGTGCTGGCGAGCGCAGGTTCCACTGCTGCCAGAACAGCGGCACCTCGATTCCCGAATCGGGCGGCGAGAGCTCGACGAACTGCCCCGGTGCGGCCCGCGCGAGCTGGTGCTCCAGCAGCATCCCCCATCCGAGACCGAGCGCGATCGCCTGCTCGAAGTCGCCCGATCCGGACACGACGTGCCGCGGCGGATCGAGCGGCGCACGCGAGACGCGCCGCAGCCAGCGCGACTGCAGGTCGTCCTCATGGTCGAAGTCGACGAGAGGCGCCGCCGCGAACGCCGCGGTCGTCGGCCCGTCGGGGAACCAGCGCTCCGCGAAGGCGCGCGAGGCGGCCGGGCGGTAGACCATCGAGCCGAGCGGGGTCGAAGTGCAGCCGGGCACCGGGCGCGCCTGCGAGGTGACAGCGGCCATCACGCGACCGGCGGCGAGCAGGGCCGCCGTGCGGTCCTGATCCTCGCGGCTGATGTCGACGAGGATGCGCCGCTCGGCGCACACGGGAGCGATGGCGGGCAGGAACCAGGATCCGAGGGTGTCGGCGTTGACGGCGAGCGTGACATTCGCGAAGGCGCCCTCTGTGCCCTCGAGGCGCAGGGCGGACGCGGCGTCCGCTTCGAGCAGCGCGATCTCGCGCGCCAGCCGCAGCAGCACCTCGCCCGACTCGGTCGCGCGCACGGGCTTGCTGCGTTCGATGAGCACGCGGCCGAGCTGCTGCTCGAGAGCCTTGACGCGCTGGCTCACCGCCGATGGCGTGACGAGAAGGGCGCGCGCCGCCGCCTCGAACGTGCCCGCGTCGATCACCGCACGCAGAGTGGCGAGGTGCTCGCGATCCAGATTCATGAAGCAACGCTAATGGTTGTGAAGAATCATGAGCTGGATTGATGGATGGACCGGCCGTAGCGTCACACCGTGACCACATCCGCCGCCCTGCTCGCCGCCCTCGCCGGAGCGTCGCTTGGGTTCTCCCTCATCGTCGCGATCGGCGCGCAGAACACCCACGTTCTGCGTCAGGGCATCCGGCGCGAACACGTTCTCGTCGTCGTCGCGATCTGCGCGCTGTCGGATGTGACGCTCATCGCCCTGAGCATCGCCGGCACCGGCGCCGTGCTCACCGCGGCCCCCTGGCTGCTGACCGTGGTGCGCATCGGCGGGGCCGTGTTCCTCGCCTGCTACGGCGTGCTCGCCGCCCGCCGGGCGTGGCGGCCCGCCGCGGACGGACTGCAGGCCGCCTCCGACGACACCGCGGAGGCACCGCGCACGAGCCGCAGCAGCCTGCTCACAGCCATCGCGACAACCGTCGCGGTCACCTGGCTGAACCCCCACGTGTACCTCGACATCGCGATCATCGGCACCCTCGCCAACGGCTACGGGGATGCGCGGTGGTTCTTCGGCGCGGGCATCGTCGCCGCATCCATGATCTGGTTCGCGACGCTCGGATTCGGGGCCCGGATGCTGGCCCCCGTGTTCGCCCGCCCGCGCGCCTGGCGCATCCTGGACGCCCTCATCGCGTGCGTCATGCTCACCCTCGCGGCGCTCGTGGCCCTGCCGCTGTTCACCGGCTCCGGCCACTGACGCGGGCGGGGGGGCTCGTGGCCCTGGGCGGGCCTCGGGCTGGGCTGGCTCGGCCCCGGGCTGGCTCGGCCCTGGGCTGGCCTCGGCCCTGGGCTGGCTCGGCCCTGGGCTGGCCTCGGCCCTGGGCTGGCCTCGGGCTGGGCTGGCTCGGCCCCGGGCTGCCTCGGCCCTGGGCTGGCGCCGCCCACGTGGGGCGCGGCGGGCCCGCTCCGCTCTGAGAGGGGTCGCAAATGGCGGTTTCCCCGGCGTGTCGACGGTCATTTGCGTCCCCTCGGGGGAGGGCGAGGACGGGGCGTCCTCCTCAGGAACGCGAGGGGAGGACGCTCCGCAATCGAACGGCAGCGGCCGTCCCCGGGGTGTCGCGCGCGAGCACGATGTGCGGATGCGCCTCGTCGAACTGCCTGATGGGCTCGGTCGCGCCTTCTCTACGAAGGCCGCGCTCGAGGCCGGTGTCCACCCGGCCCGGCTCAGGAAAGTGGACCTTGCGCGACCGTTTCACGGCGTCCGTGAGATCGCCCCGGCCCTCACGTTGGAAGAGCGCTGCCGCACCTATGCGGCGCGGATGCGCCCCGACGAGTTCTTCTGCTCCGCTACCGCGGCGCTCCTTCACGAAATCCCGCTCCCCCTCGATCTCGAAGACGATCGCCGTCTGCATGTCGCGGTGCCGAACCCGCGTCGTGCCCCGAGATCGAAAGGGATCATCGGTCACAAGTTCGTCGTTCATCCGGCCCGCGGCGAAGTCGTCGAGTTCTCGGGCCTGCGGGTCAGCTCACCCGAGCGGTCCTGGTGCGAGCTCGGGGCGATCCTCGACACCACTGACCTGGTCGCTGCTGGCGATCACCTCATCCGCCCGGCGAATCGCCTCAGCAGCGCGGCACGACTTCGCGCCACCTTGGAGCGCCACCCGCACAAGCGCACCCGCGAACGACTCGAGGCCGTCTTCGCGCTTCTCGATCCGGGCGCCGAGAGCCCCGCCGAAAGCGCCCTGCGGGTGCTGCTCGTACGAGCGGGTATCTCCGGATTCCGGTCCAACCTCCGCGTGCACGTTGCGGGCAGAATGCGCCGGATCGACCTGGCGCATGAGGACCGGATGGTCGCTCTCGAGTATCAGGGCGACATCCATCGGGACACCCGACAGTGGCGGGCCGACATGACGCGCATCGCAGAGCTCGAGTCGGTGGGGTGGCGAGTCGGGTACATCAATGCTGATGACATGCGCGACCCCGACCGGCTCGTCGCCCGCATCCGCAGGCTTCTCGCGGGAGACCCCCCAATCCACCTCTGAGGGGTCGCACATGACGAGCGACACGCCGCCGCAACCGTCATCTGCGCCCCCTCTCACCTGAGGAGACGAGGCCCGAGCCCTAGAGCAGGCGGCGCTCCAGCGCCCAGGCGGTGAGCTCATGGCGCGACGACAGCTGGAGCTTGCGCAGCACGCTCGACACGTGCGTCTCGACCGTCTTGATCGAGATGAAGAGCGCGGATGCGACCTCCTTGTAGGCGTAGCCGCGCGCGATGAGCCGCATCACCTCCTGCTCGCGGGCCGAGAGCCGGTCGAGCTCGTCATCCGTCGCGGCGACAGCGGGCGCACCCGCCGCGGTGCCGAACGCGTCGAGCACGAACCCCGCGAGCCGCGGCGAGAACACCGCATCGCCCGCCGCGACGGTGCCGACCGCCGCCGCAACCTCCGCGCCGCTCGTCGCCTTCGTGATGTAGCCGCGGGCCCCCGCCCGGATGACGCCCACGACGTCCTCCGCGGAGTCCGACACCGACAGCGCGAGAAACCGCACCTCGGCGAGCAGGTCGGCGCATCGGCGCACGACCTCCGCTCCCCCGCCGCCCGCGCCACCCGGCAGGTGCACATCGAGCAGCACGACCTCAGGTCGCAGCTCGGCGATCGCGCGCACCGCCGCGTCGACGTCGCCCGCCTCGGCGACCACCTCGACGGCGTCGCCGAGATCCGTGCGCAGACCGGTGCGGAAGATCGAATGGTCGTCGACGATGATCACGCGCGTCACGAGATGGCTCCGTTCCCCACCGCACGTCGCGGCAGTCTCAGCTGGACCTCGGTGCCCGCCGCGCTCGATGCGACGCTCGCAGCGCCACCCGCCCGCGTCATGCGCCCGACGATCGACTCACGGATGCCGAGTCGCCCATCCGGAACGGCATCCGGATCGAACCCCGCCCCGCGGTCGCGGATGAACAGCTCCACCGCATCCGGCCGCGCCTCTGCGTACACGGTGACGTCGCCGCCCGCGTGCCGCGCCGCGTTCACGAGCGCCTCGCGTGCGGCCCCCGCGAGCGCCGCCGACTCGACGGCGGCGACATCCCCCACCGTCACCACCTCGATGCGCACGGCGTACTCGAGCTCGAGCTCCGCCGCCATCGTGCGCAGCTCGGTGGCGAGGTCACCCGCGAACGGGTCGGTGCCCGCGAAGAGCCAGTCGCGCAGCTCGCGCTCCTGGGCGCGCGCAATGCGGGCCACCTCGGATCCGGCGCCAGCGCGGTTCTGGATGATCGCGAGCGTCTGCAGCACCGAGTCGTGCAGGTGCGCGGCGATCTCGGCGCGCTGCTCGTCGCGGGCGTGCGTCGCGCGCTCGGCGCTGCGGGCATTGATGCGATCGATCACGAACGGCACCACGAACGAGAGCGCGCCGAGCAGGACCACGACGACCGAGAAGACCGCGATGACCGGCCGCCCGGCGCTGATCGAGAACGGCAGAAGGGCGGCACCCAGCAGGATCATGAATCCCGCGGCCAGGGCGCGGACGCGAGGGGCGTTGGCCGCGCGGGTGTGGTCCCGCGCATCCACGGCCACGGTCCAGCCGATCGCCAGCGAAGCGAGCACCGCCGCCTCGATCGCACCGGGCGGCATCTGCATCGGCCACGTCGTCGTGAGCACGAGCGCGAGTGCGCACACCGCCGCTGCCACGAGCAGCAGCGAGGCGACAGGCAGGCGACGCGCGCGCGGCGCATCCGAGGTTCCCTCTTCGCGCGGCACGAACACCCAGAGCCACGCGTAGAGCAGGCTCGGCGCCACGGCGAGCGCGACGAGCACCGCCATCGCCGGATACATCGTCGTGGCGAAGGCCGCGAGTCCGGCGAACAGCGCGCTGCCGGCGAAGATCCATCGCACACCGACGGTCGGCATGCGCAGGTGCCTCGCGAGCGCGACGCTCACTCCCGCGAGCGCAACGGCGCGCGGCCGCACCAGAGGGGTGCGCCTCACCGCGAACGGAGGCATCGCCCGGGAGGTCATGCGACGATCCAAGCACGGCGGATGCCCCCGCACGCCGCACATCAGGGGACGATCAGGGGTTCACCCCATAGAGGCGCGCCGCCGCCCACGCCACGATCGGAGCATGACCCCACGTTCCGCCGCATCCGAGGCCCCCGCCGACGAAGACCAGACACCGCCCGTCGACCCCCCTGCGGCCGGGACCGCGGCCCCCGAGACCTCGAGTTCCGAGACGGCCTTCTTCGCCTGGATCCGCGGGCTCGGTCTCGAGCGCCGCACGGGATGGCTCGGCGGCGTGTGCGCGGGCGTGGCCGATCGGGTCGGTCTCGACCCGATCCTCGTGCGCGGCATCGTGGTCGTGCTGGCTGTGATCGGCGCACCTGTTGTGCTGCTGTACGCGATCGCCTGGGCGCTTCTGCCGGACGAGAACGGCGTCATCCACGTGCAGGAGCTGCTGCGGGGCACCGTGACGCGCGCGCTTCCCGGGATCGTCGCCCTGTTCCTGCTGTCGTTCCTGCCCGTCACTCAGGGGTTCTGGCATGTCGGCGCTCTCTACTTCGACGACATCGGATGGGGCGGCGCGATCGCTCGAGCGGCATGGACCGGCGTGGTGCTGATCGCCGCGATCGTGCTCGTCGTGTGGCTCGCGCGGCGGGCCTCCGGCGAGCCCGTGCAGGTGCCGGCGACCACCGACGACCGACCGGAGACGGTGCCTGCGGCACCCGCGGCTGCGGTCCCCGGCGCCGGCACCGCAGCCCTCGCCGATGCGGCCGCGCCCCGCGCGATCGTGCCCGACCCGGGCGCCGAACCGCCACGTCCCGTCGATGCCTCCGACGAGGAGCTCGCCGAATGGAAGCGCCAGCAGGAGGAGTGGAAGCGGCAGCGTGCCGAATGGGCCGCGGAGCAGCGCCGCACCGAACGCGAGCGCCGCCAGGCCGAGGCGCACGAGCGCGCCGTCGAAGCCGCGGATGCCTCGCGCGAGCGGGCGCGCATCCGACGGCTGACGAATCCGCGTGCGGGAGCCGGGGTCGTGTTCCTGGTGCTCGGAGTCGGTGTCGTGGCCGCCGCGGTCGCGACCCTCCTCGGGAGCCAGACGCGCGGACTCGCCGGCACCGCAAGCGCCGCGTGGATCATCGGCGCGGCGACCCTCGTCGGCGTGTTGGGGCTCGGCACCGTCATCGTGGCGCTCTGCCGCCGCCGCAGCGGGGGGCTCGCGTTCTTCTCGACGATCGCCGTGCTTCTGCTCGCGTTCACGGTGGTCGTGCCGAGCGACCGGCAGCTGCTGCTGGGCGGGGGGAGCAGCCTCGACAATCCCGGTCGGTACGCCCAGTTCAACGGCAGCACCCACGTGTTCGTCGAGGATCTTGGTGGTGCCGCTCGCGTCATCGACCTCTGGCAGTTCAGTGGCGGCATCGGCATCGAACTCGATGAGGGCGCCACCGTGCGCATCGACGCCACCAGCGACTCCGGCCATCTCAGCCTGATCCTCGAAGAGTGGTTCGACGACGAGTCGTACCAGTACTCGTTCTTCGGCGATGGTGACGGACGCGCGTCCGTCACCATCGGCGAGGGCGATCCGGATGTGATCCTCAAGCTCTGGACGCGTCACGCTGGCATTCAGGTCTACCCCCACCTCACAGCGAGCAGCGCGCTCCCTGTCGATCCCGCACCGGGGCACGTGGATCGTCACTCGTGGGACGGGGACAGCCTCAAGCCGCTCCTTCCGGGCGAGGATGTCGCATCCGAGAATCAGGCCTCCCCGCCCCAGCCCGCGCCCCAGCCCGCGCCCGAATCAACCGAATCCGCCGAAGGAGTCGCCCCGTGAGCGAGACCGCCACCACCGAGGTCCTTGAGGATGGCAGCGCCGCGCCCGACGCGCAGGCAGCGCCCGCGCCCGCCGCATCCGCCCCGCTCCCCCGCCCTCGCATCCGTGTCGGCGCGCTGCTCTGGGGCCTCGTTCTCACGGGCCTCGGTGCGTGGGTGCTCTGGACGGCAGCCGACCGCACCCGTCGCGAGGCGGCGCGCGAGGCCGTGCTGACCGCGACCCCACTCGAGTGGACGGTCGCGGTCGCGATCGCTGTCGGCTCCGTGATCGTGCTGGTCTCGTTCGCGGCCGTCCTCCGCCGCCTGCAGCGCCCGCGCCCCCGCGACTGAGCCCTCCTCGCCGCCCCGCCGCCGACTCCGAAGCCCGAGGGGTCGCAAATGACCATCGACACGCCGACAGAACGGTCAATTGCGACCCCTCCCCTGAGGCAGCGCCGGGCACCTCGGCCGACGCCCCAGCCCCCACGCTGGCTGCACACTGCGGCCACCATCCACCGAACGGTGGAGGCCGAGGCAGTCGAGTGGATGTAGTGCGGGCCCCCGCGACGCCCCACCATAGAGATATGACCCACGAGAACGTCGTCGAAGTGCGGGATCTCCGCAAGCGATACAAGGGCGGCTTCGAAGCCGTCCGCGGCATCGACTTCGACATCCGCCGCGGCGAGACCTTCGCCCTGCTCGGCCCGAACGGCGCTGGCAAGTCCACCACGATCGAGATCCTGGAGGGCTACCGCGACCGCACCGGCGGCACCGTGAGCGTGCTCGGGGTCGACCCGCAGCACGGCGGACTCCCCTGGAAGGCGAAGCTCGGGATCGTGCTCCAGGGCTCGGGCGAGTCGGGCACCGCGACGGTGCGCGAGGCGCTGCGCCAGGCGGCGGGCATGTACCCGAACTCGCGCGACGTGGAGCAGGTGATCGCCGCCGTCGGGCTCGAGTCGAAGGCGTCCACCCGCATCTCGAAGCTCTCGGGAGGCCAGCAGCGCCGTGTGGATGTGGCGCTCGGCATCATCGGACGCCCCGAGCTGCTGTTCCTCGACGAGCCGACCACCGGATTCGACCCCGCGGCACGACGCCAGTTCTGGGACCTCATCCGCTCCCTCTCGGATGAGGGCACGAGCATCCTGCTCACCACCCACTACCTCGACGAGGCCGCTCAGCTCTCGGATCGGGCGGGCATCATCGCGGGTGGCGAACTGGTGGCGATCGGCGCGATCGACGAGATCGGCGGCGCGGAGGCGCGCATTCCGATCGTGCGGTGGATCGAGGACGGCGCGGTGCGGGAGGTCCGCACGGCAGAGCCCGGCGCGTTCGTCGCACGCCTCGCCGCCACGGGCGAACCGGAACGGCTCGAGGTCATCCGCCCGAGCCTCGAGGACATCTACCTGGGGCTCGTCGGCGTGACGGCGACCGTGCCCTCGGCCCCCGCTCTCGAAGGGAGCCCCGAATGAGCACCACCGCACCCGCGCGCACCGCCGCGCCCAGCTTCGGCCCGATGCGCACCATCCGACTCGGCATCGCGCGCGCCGGCTACGAGATCCGCGCGTACTTCCGCCAGGGCGACACCGTGTTCTTCACGTTCCTGTTCCCGGTCGTGATGCTCACGATCTTCTCGGTCGCGTTCAGCGAGGGCGAGTTCGGGCGCACCCCTGACGGCGAGCCCCTCACCGCGGCCGCGTACTACCTGCCGGCGATGCTGGCGGCGGGCGTGCTGCTCTCGGGACTGCAGAACATGGCGGTCGACATCGCCATGGAGCGCAGCGACGGCACCCTGAAGCGTCTCGCGGGCAGCCCGCTGTCGCCCGTCAGCTACTTCATCGGCAAGATCGGGCAGGTTCTCGTCACCGCGGTGCTGCAGGCTGCGGTGCTCATCGCGGTCGCCGCACTCGTGTTCGACGTCGCGCTGCCGACGGATGCGGATGCCTGGCTCACCTTCGCGTGGGTGTTCCTGGTCGGAGTGACGACGTGCTCGATCCTCGGCATCGGCCTCTCCGGGCTGCCCCGCTCCGGCAAGTCGGCGAGCGCCGTCATCATCCCGGTGGTGCTCATCCTGCAGTTCATCTCGGGTGTCTACATCCAGTTCTCGATGCTGCCCGAGTGGCTGCAGAACGTGGCGAACCTGTTCCCGCTCGCGTGGCTCGCACACGGGATGCGCTCGGTGTTCCTGCCGGAGAGCTTCAAGGTGCTCGAGGCGGGCGAGGCCTGGAACCTCACCGATGTCGGCATCGTGTGCGGCGTGTGGCTCGTCGTCGGCCTCATCGTCACCCGTCTGACGTTCCGCTGGATCCGCAAAGATGGGTAGATGATCGGGTCGCGCTGGTGGTCGGCGGTCGTCGCCGTCGCCGGCGCTCGTCGTCATGGACCTGCGGATGCCGGGCATCGACGGCGACGAGGCGACGGCCCGCATCCTCGCCGCGCACCCGGATGTGCGGTTGCTGGTCCTCACGACCTACGAGACGGATGACGCGACCCCGGCCACGCACCCCGCCGCTCGCATGCGTCCCGGTCACTCCCGGTCTGGGGAGGGGTCGCAATTGACCGCCGACACGCCGCGGGAACCGTCATGTGCGACCCCTCACCCCGGGGAAGTCGGGGACCCACCGCGAGGGGGCGGTGGGTCAGAGAAGCGGCGCGACCTCCGCCCAGGTGGGCATCGAGGTGGATGCGCCGGCGCGCGTCGTGGCGATCGCGGCGGCGACGGATGCGGCGCGCAGCGCGTCGACCTCCGCGTCCCCCGCGGCGAGACGCGCCACGAACACACCCGTGAAGGTGTCGCCCGCACCGGTGGTGTCGACGGGCTCGACGGGGTGCACGGGCACCTCGGCGACGATCTGGCCGCCGCGGGCGACGAGCGCCCCACGGGATCCGCGCGTCACGACGACCGTGCCGACGGCACGGCTGAGCGCGAGCGCGGCCTCGGTCTCATCCGAGACGCCCGCGAGCTCGCGCGCTTCGCCCGCATTCGGCACGAGGATATCGACGTTCGCAAGGAACCCCTCCGGCAGCGGCATGACGGGAGCCGGGGTCACCACGGTCGTCACACCGTGCGAGCGTGCGTACGCGATCGCCTCGGCGATGAGCGGCATCGGGCGCTCGAACTGCACCACGAGATAGCCGGCGGACGCGATGAGCGCCTTCGCGGCGTCGTCGAGCGGCAGCGCGACGCCATTCGCGTCCGGGACGACGACGATCGCGTTCTCGCCGCCGTCGAGCACCGAGATGTGGGCGGTGCCGGATGCCACGTCGACCTCCGCGAGCCCCGCCACGTCGATTCCCGCATCCGCGAGCACGCGACGCAGCTCCCCTCCGAACGCGTCGCGTCCAACGGCCCCGAGGAAGGCGACGTCGCCGCCGGCGCGCGCAGCGGCGACGGCCTGGTTGAGGCCCTTGCCGCCCGCGATGGTCGAGAACGTGCTGCCGAACATCGTCTCGCCAGGTTCGGGCAGCCGCGGCTGCCGCACGACGAGATCCATGTTGGCGCTGCCGAGCACGACGATGCGGCTCACAGCTCCGCCCCCACGAAGACGGGTTCGGGATGCAGCACCACGCCGAACTGCGACAGCACGCGCGTCTGCACGTAGTTCGCGAGTTGCGTGATCTCAGCGGCGGTCGCGCCACCCCGGTTGGTGATGGCGAGCGTGTGCTTGGTGGAGATGCCGGCCCGCGATCCGGGCAGCTGGTAGCCGCGCGGGATGCCGGAGCGTTCGATGAGCCAGGCTGCCGAGAGCTTCACCTGGTACTCGCGCGACGGCATCGGCGGAACGTACTCGCCGGGAGCGAGCAGGCGGTCGCCCTCCTCGGGCTCCACGGGGTAGCGGGGGGCGTCGGCGGGCAGCGCGCGCGCGAAGCTCTCGGAGACGATCGGGTTGGTGAAGAAGGATCCGGCGCTCACCGAGTCGGGGTCGTTCGGATCGAGCACCATCCCCTTGGAGGCGCGGAGCGCGAGCACGGCGGCGCGCAGATCGGCGACCGGCACGCGGGAGCCGAGTTCGACGCCGAGCGCGGAGGCGAGCTGCGCGTACGCGACAGGGGCCGACCATCCGCCGGCGTCGAGGTCGAGCTCGATCGCGAGCACGACGCCGGCACGGCCGCGCTTGAGGGCGCTCGTGCGGTAGCCGAGACCCAGGTCGCGGGCGTCGATACGCTGCACCTCGCCCGTCTCGTAGTCGAGGAACTCGATGCCGACGAGCCGCTCGCCGACCTCCTGGCCGTAGGCTCCGATGTTCTGCACGGGCGCCGCACCCACGGTTCCCGGAATCCCGGAGAGCGCTTCGATGCCGCTCAGCCCCGCTTCGACAGTCGCCGCGACGAGCGCATCCCAGTTCTCGCCCGCTTCGGCGCGCACGCGCGCGTGCTGTCCGTCGAGGTCCATCTGGATGTCGATGCCGCGCGTGGCGACCCGGATGACGGTGCCGTCGATCCCCTCATCGGCGATGACGACGTTGGAGCCGCCGCCGAGCAGGAACCACTCGTCGCCCGTCTCCCACACGTCGAGCGCCGTCTGGACGAGCTCGTCGCGGGTGGCAGGTTCGAGCAGCTCGCGCGCCGGACCGCCGACGCGAAGGGTGGTGTAACCGGCGAGGTCGGTCACAGGCCTCACGCGTCCAGCCGGACGACCGCCTGGGCCTTGCCGAGAACGGTCTCGTCATTGAACGTGACAGTCAGATCGATGCGCGCCGCGGCCTCGTCGATGCGGCCGACCTTGGCGACGATCGTGACATCCGCGCCGCTCTCGGGATCGACGAGGACGGGCCGCGTGAAGCGCACCTGGTAGTCGACGATGCGCCCGGGGTCGCCCGCCCAGTCCACGACGGGCTGCACGGCGAAGCCCATCGTGAGCATGCCGTGCGCGAGCACGCCCGGCAGGCCGACGGAGGCGGCGACGTCGTCGCGGTAGTGGATGGGGTTGAAGTCGCCGGATGCCCCCGCGTAGCGCACGAGGCTGTCGCGGGTGAGATGCACGGTGCGCTCGGCGACGATGTCGCCGACGGTGAGGCTCGAGAGGGTGGGCGTGCTCATTCGTCTCCTCGCACAACGAGAGTGGATGTCGCGGTGACGACGTGGGTGCCTTCGCTGTCGGCGATGAGGGTGTCGGCCGTCACCATCGAGTGACCGCCGAGGCTCTTGACGGAGGTCACGGTGAGCACGGCGGTCAGCTCGTCGCCCGCGACGATGGGGCGGCTGTACTGGAAGCGCTGGTCGCCGTGCACGACGCGCGAGAAGTCGATGCTCGCCTCCGGGTCGGAGAGCAGCTGGGCGAGCGCGTGCTCCTGCACGACGACGGGGAACGTCGGCGGTGCGACGACATCCGCGTACCCCGCGGCGCGGGCGGCCTCGGGGTCGTGGTTGAGAGGGCTGTCTGCGAGGACGGCGCGCGCGAACTCGCGCACCTTCTCGCGGCCGACGAGGTACGGGGCGGTCGCGGGGTAGCTGCGACCCTGGAGTTCGGGGTTGACGCTCACGACTCCGAGCCTATCGGCGTGCGATGCGGGTCGCTCCGAGTCGGTGATCTGCTCAGAGCGATCTGCCCCTGGACACAGCAGAGCCCCGGCGACGTGAAGTCTGCCGGGGCTCCGTGGCTTGTGGTGGCGCTGCCTTACTGGCAGGACTCGCACATGAGGTCGTCCATAGGGTCGACCGGAACTGCGTAGCCACCGACGGTGTCGACGTCGTTCATGGCAACCTCCCTCAAAGATTCATGGATTCGGAGCGCCTGCCCCGAGTGGATCTTCACTATATAACGGGAATTCCACGCGTGTCATTCCCCTACATGTAGTGGTTCGGCGTGTCGCGCGAACTTTGTGGAAGTCAACCACGGACGACCGACATCAGCTGACGGAAACGACCTCCGTGAGGCGTCCGTCGACCATCTCGAGGATGCGGTCGCAGTGCTCGAGAACGTCGCGATCGTGAGTCACCATGACCACTGCGACGCCCAACTCGTGGGCGCGCTTCGCGAGAAGCTCAGTTATCGACACCAGTCGGCAACACCTCCAGCGGCCCACCCCTGCATGCGCGAACGCCGAGAACCCCCGAGGTGTCACTTTGTGCCGCCGCGGCCCCCTCCCAGGCGGCACGAACTGACACCTCACGGGCGAGGCGCGAGAGGACGCGCCTCTCAGGCGGAGATGCCGCCCACGAGCATCCGGTAGACGCTCGCCGCGATCTCGTCGGCGTCGGCGCCATGCTCGACGAACTGCATGCCCGACGACAGCACCCCCTGCGCCAGAAGCGCGGTGCGCCGCGGCTCCGCAACGCCCAGATCGGTCACGACGGTCACGAGCGGACGCATGATCGCGTCATGCAGGGCCATCATGTCCTCGTACTTGGTGGGGGCGAGTTCGGCCTGGCGCAGGATGCCCGCGAGCCGATGCGTTCCATCGCCCGTCATCCGCATCGTCGCGTCGACGAACACGCGCAGCTGCTCGAGCCCCGGCGCGACGCCGACGAGCGCGGCTTCGATCTCCTGGTCCCAGCGCTCCATCGCATCGATCGCCACCGCCACGAGCAGGTCGTCACGCGACGGGAAGTAGTCGTAGAAGCTCGACCGCGCGAGGCCAGCGCGCTCGGTCACCGCCCGCGCATTGACCGCGGCCACGCCGCCATCGAGAAGCAGCTCCTCAGCGGAACGAACAAGGGCAGCGCGCTGCGCTGCCCTGTGTTCCGCCACCGTGGGCGCGGAGATCTTCGGCACCAGACCATTATCGCCCGGCCTCCTGAGAGACCGGGCGATATGCGGATATCAGCGAGCTGGAGGCGTCAGGACTTCCACACCGTCGCGAGAAGGATGTTGACCACGGTGAGTCCGCCGATGAGCGGCAGCACCCATCCGGCGACGGTCTCCTTCTTGCGGTTGAGGAACGCGACCAGGATGATCGCGACCAGCACGAGCAGCTTCACGGTGATCTTGGCGTTGTTGGGCTCGAACCCGAGCGGGTAGGCCATGCCGACGAGGATCACACCGGTGAGCAGCATGGTCCACGCGCCGTGCATGATGGCAGGGAGCACGCGACCCTTGCCCGCGCGGATGTCCTTCATCTGGAACAGCACACCTCCGAGCAGGGCGACGATGCCGATGATGTGCAGTGCGAGGACGACGTTCTTGACGATCATCAGGGGTTCCATGCCGACCATGTTACCGACCCCTTGTCGGGAACGCTCCCAGGAGGGCGGCACCCCCGATCGGGCGACTGACCGAAGCGCGGCGAGATCGGTACTCTCTCGCGAGAGGAGGCACGGTGACCACGACCACCCCCGACGAGCTCGGGAGCGCGCCCGCGGCGGCGCCCGCATCCGTTCCGACGATGGCCGCCCCCTCCCCCGCGGGCATCCTCGTCGCCCCTCCGTCAGCCATGCGGGAGATGCACGCCCCGCACGTGCGACCGCCGATCGCGCCGGATGCGCGCACGACCACGCTGTGGGTGTGGATGATCGTGACGGTGCCGTGGGTGCTCTCCTCGACGATCTTCCTGTTCGATATCGACGCGGTCATCGATGCCCTCTGGGTGGGCGACGACGCGAGCGCGCTCGCCCACATCATCCTGCACCTCGGCATCATCACCGCGAGCTCGCTGACGACGATCGCGCTCGCGCTGCTCTTCGCGCACCGGGATGCGCGGCATCTGCGCTCGATCGGCGTCGTGCGCCCGTTCCCGTGGGGGTTCGCGGCCCTCGCGGGCCTCGTGTACCTGATCGGCCGCACGGTGGTGCTGCGCACCGTCGCTCGGCCGTCGGCGGCCCCGCTCGTGGTCTCGGCCGCGCTCTACCTCGCCTACTACGCCATCTTCGGGATCTGGGCTAGCGTCACCGTGGCGGCTGCGCTGCAGGCGATCTCGTCCACCCTCTGACCACCACTTCAAGGAGCGCCATGACCGACCCGACCGCGTCCGGATACGACGCCGCCCAGGCAGCTGCTCATCTGACCCAGCAGGCGACCGCAGCGCCCGGCTGGTACCCGGACGCCCAGGGGCAGCAGCGCTGGTGGGACGGCTACGCCTGGACGGACCATGTGGCTGGGCCCGCCGTGCCCGCGGCGGCGTTCGCGTACGGCACGCCGGCCCGCCCCGAGCTGCCCGCTGGCGTGCGCGTGAACACGGTCGCCATCTGGGTGGTGTCGATCGCGACATTCGCGTCGGTCATCCCCCTGTTCTTCTTCGACACGTCGGCGTTCCTCGACGACGCGATCCGCGCTGGCAGCAGCGGTTCCAGCTCGCTCAGCGGCGAGCTCGTGGGGCTGTATATCGCGGCGTACGGCCTGGCGTTCGCCGCCTACGCGGCGACCGTGGTGGCGGCGTACGTCGACTGGAAGCACCTGCTGGCTCTCGGCGCGGTGCGCCCCTTCCACTGGGCGTTCGCGTTCATCCCGTGGGCGCTCGTGTACCTCATCGGCCGCCACGTGGTGCTGCGCACGATGAGGGCGAGCGGCGGCGCGCCGCTGTGGACCCACGTGGCCCTCTACGCCGTGACGATCGTGGCGTCGTTCGTCTGGACGCTCGTCGTGACGATGCAGATGCTGAGCGCCATCCCCGGGTTGCGGTAAACCGGGCGCGCGTCGCGTCAGTCGTCGCGCGGTCCGCCGATCACCGACGTGTCGATGTCGGGAACGCCGTCCTCGTTCATGTCTGCCCGACGGACCCTGCGGGCATCCCAGCGCAGCATCGCGGCACCGAGGATCGCGGCCACCACCGAGGCGATGAGCACCGCGACCTTCGCGCCGCCGGTGTGCCCCGCGTCCGGGAAGGACAGCTCCGTGATGAGCAGCGACACCGTGAATCCGATGCCCGTGAGGAACCCGATGGGCAGCAGATCACGCAGACCGATGGCATCCGGCAGACGCAGCGGGGTGAGCTTGGTGACGATCGCGGTCGTCGCGAGCACACCCAGGAGCTTGCCGAGCACGAGCGCGACGATGATCGCGAGCACGACCGGCTGGGCGATCACGGATGCGGGGCCGTCTCCGTCGATGAGGCTCACCCCCGCCGAGAAGAACGCGAACAGCGGAAGCGCGATGCCGGATGAGGTGGGGCCGACCACGTCGGCGAAACGGTGCGTGCGGGTCTCGGCCTCGCCGTGCATGATCCGCGCCGGGACGGTGAAGCCGAGAAGCACACCCGCGATGGTGGCGTGCACACCGGAGGCGTGCATGAAGCCCCACGCGACGAGCGCGAGCGGCACGAGCAGCCACCAGCGGGGGCGGCGCATCCGCACGACGACCGCGAACAGCGCCACGAATCCGAGAGCCGCCGCAAGCGCCAGCAGATCGATCGTCGCCGTGTAGAAGACGGCGATCACGATGATCGCGAGCAGGTCGTCGACGACTGCGAGCGTCAGCAGGAAGGTGCGCAGCGCGCGCGGCAGCCCACGCCCGAAGATCGCGAGCACGGCGACCGCGAAGGCGATGTCGGTGGCGGTGGGGATGGCCCAGCCGGCGAGCGCTGTGGTGTCCCCGAAGGCCGTCACGATGATCACGAAGAAGATGGCGGGCACCGCCATGCCGCCCACCGCTGCGAGCACGGGCACCGCGGCCTCACGCGGCCTGCTGAGGCTGCCCGCGACGATCTCATGCTTGAGCTCGACACCCACCACGAAGAAGAAGATCGCGAGCAGGCCATCGGAGGCCCAGTGCGCGACGGTCAGATTCAGGTGCAGAGCCTCGGGGCCGAAGCTGAACGCTGAGACGTCCTGGTAGACCTGGCGCCACGGCGAGTTCGCCCACGCGAGAGCGAGCAGCGCGGCGCCGAGCAGCAGGAAGCCGCTCGTCGTCTCGAGCGTCACCCAGTTGCGCAGGCGGACGCGGCGGCTCGGCCGAGGGGTCGGGGCGGTGGGGTTCACGGGGCTGCTCATACTCACTCCAGGCGTCGGATGCCGCCGGCGGGTACGCCGACATCACCGTCGACCAGACTTCCCGACACGCCTCGACCAGAGTACCGCCGCGGGGCGCGTGCGACACGGGAACGCACGAATGTGCAGCGGATGCGGCGGTGCACCGCGCGGACACCCCGGGATGCAGAAAACCCCGCCTGGTGAGGGGCGGGGCGCAATCCGTTTCGGTAGCTGAGGCGGGATTCGAACCCGCGACCTCACGATTATGAGTCGTGCGCTCTCACCAACTGAGCTACTCAGCCGAACGTCCACCGGAGGGGGTGGAGCCCCTTCCGGCGAACAGAGCCCCGAGTCAGGATTGAACTGACGACCCCTTCCTTACCATGGAAGTGCTCTACCACTGAGCTATCGGGGCGCTCCGCGACTCACGCCGCGGGACTCAAAAATCGTACCACCCCCCAGAGGGTGCATTCGCACCGCTCACCACTCGGCGGAGTCGACCCCCGGAAGCCGCCAGACGAGGAACGCGGGGCCCTCGACCGCGACCTCGCCATCCGCCCACGTCGCGTCGCCGGCGAGCAGCTCCGCGTCATCCGGAAGCTCCGCGCCGAGCCGCGCTCGCGTCGCCGCGCGGGCCGCGAGCACCAGCAGGCACTCGTCTGCGGATTCGCGCACGAACGCGATCGCGTCGTCGTCGGCGAGCAGCCAGCGCAGACCCCCGTCGGCGAGCGCAGGATGCTCCCTCTTCAGGGCGACCATCCGGCGGTAGAGCTCCATCGTCTCGCCCGCATCCGCGACGCGGTCCCACGGGATGGGGGTGCGCGCGTGCTCGCCGTCGACCGCCGTGAGCCCGAACTCGTCTCCTGCCCACACGACCGGGATGCCGGGCATCGTCATCTCGAGCCCCACCGCCACCGGGAGCACGCCGTCGCGCGCCGAGGTGAGGAAGCGCGGGGTGTCGTGGGTGTCGAGCGCGTTCATGAGGTGCTGGCGCACTCGCCACGGGAAGGCGGCCACCATCTCGCGATGCTGCGCCACCACATCCGCGGCCGTGTAGTCGACGGTGCGGCCGAGCGTCATCCCGAGCCCGCCGCCTGCAGGGCTGCCCGGCACCGAGAGCCAATTCCACACCGGACGCGTGAAGTTCGCGTAGGTCATGGCGCCGTGCCACGAATCGCCCTGGAAGTCGGAGAAGCTCGCGTCGTTCGTCGACTCCCCCACGAGCAGCGTGTCGGGGTTCACCTCCACCATGGTGCGCCGGATGGTGGTGCGCACCTCCTCGTTGAGGTCGCGGTCGCGGTAGCGGCCCGTCATGTTGGCGACGTCGATGCGCCAGCCGTCGAGCGAGAACGGCGGGCGCAGGAAGCGGCCGACCACCGAGTCCGGACCCTCGATGAAGCGCCGCCGGAGCTCGGCGGAGCTCCAGTCGAACTTCGGCAGGCTCGCGTGCCCGAGCCACGAGACGTAGTCGGTCTGCTGCTCGTCGAGCCACAGGTAGAAGTCGCTCTCGGGTGCATCCGGGTTGCCGAGCGCCGCCCGGAACCACTCGTGGGCGTCTCCCGAATGGTTGGTCGTGAGGTCGCCGATCACCTTGAGTCCGCGCGCATGGGCCTCCTCGACGAGACG
Organism: Salinibacterium sp. ZJ70; assembly: GCF_011751865.2. Lineage (GTDB taxonomy): Bacteria > Actinomycetota > Actinomycetes > Actinomycetales > Microbacteriaceae > Homoserinibacter. The sequence continues at coordinate 2,528,600 of NZ_CP061770.1, forward strand.
AACGAGCGCCTCGTCGCCCCCGAGCAGCGGATCCACGTGATCGAACGAGAGCGCGTCGTAGCGGTGGTTGGAGCGCGCCGGGAAGACGGGCGTCAGATACAGCAGCGTGACGCCGAGGTCGACGAGGTGGTCGAGGTGCTCGCGCACGCCGTCGAGGTCGCCGCCGTAGAGCTGGCGCGGGGTGGACGGCCCGACGTACACGACCTCGTCGCCCCACTCGGCGGGCTCCGCCCACTCGGGCAGCTCGCGCTCATCCGCGGCCGCCGAGCGCGCGAAACGGTCGGGGAACACCTGATACATGACGGCCTCGCGCGCCCACGCCGGGGGCGCCGGATACGTCACCAGGCGGAAGTCGTCGACGTCACGGGTCTCCGTGGTCGAGAGCCCCTTCGCCGACAGCCACCATGTCGACCCCGCCGCATCCTCGAGCAGAAAGCGGTACCCGTGCACCGGGTTCTCGACCGCGAACTCCGCCTGCCACCACTCCGCGGCGTCATCCGCGTGCACGAGGCGCGCGTCGGCGTAGGAGGGCTCGCGATCCGGGTTCGAGCGCACACGCGCTTGGCGCAGAGCACCGAACGCGTACGGCACCCGCAGACGCACCGAGACGCGCTCACCGAGCTGCGGCTCCTGCGTCGAGACGAACAGCGGGGAGCCATCGTGGTGCGGCTGGGCGGCGAGGGGCGGGAGGACGCGCGTCATGCAGCAACGCTAGTCGGCGCGCACCCGGCAGTCAGGCTGGTGTCAGCCCGCGTTCTCCTTGAGCCACGTGTACGGGTTCACGTAGGAGCCGTTCACCTTGATCTCGAGGTGCAGGTGCGCGCCCGTCGCCTGGCCGGTCGCGCCGACGAGGCCCAGGAAGTCGCCCACCTTGATGGTGTCGCCGAGCTCGACGGGCGAGGAGTCCCACTGCATGTGGGCGTAGCTCGAGGTGACCGTCTGACCGTTGACCTTGTGCTCGATGGTGAGGTTGTTGCCCCAGCTGCCGCCGCGAGGCTCGCGACGGATGACGACGCCGTCGGCGATCGCGTAGATCGGGGCGCCGGCACCGGGCGTCAGGTCGATGGCGTTGTGCGTGGTCGAGCAGCCACGGCAGGGTGCGGCGCGCTCGCCGTAGCCGGACGAGATCGGCACGTAGTACGGGAACGGCCAGCGAACCGTGCCGCCCGCTCCGACCGAGTAGGTGTAGCTGCCGCGGGTGCCGTAGCGGTCGCGCAGCTGGTCGGCCCACGACTTCACCTCGAAGCTGTCGCGTTCGACGAGGATCGGGGCGATGTCCTCGCTGACCTCGATCTTCTGCCCCTGCACCTCGATGGCCGACGCGAGCATCGACGTGTCGCCCGCCTCTGAGACGGTGAACACGTCGAGGGCGTTGGCGGGGAGCGTGGTGCCGACGAGCAGCCCGCCGGCGAAGAGCATCGCGGTTCCCGAGAGGAGCTTCGACGTGACGCCGCCGCGCACGCTGCGCGACGCGACGACGGTGCGGGTGTCGACGGATCCGCGCGTGCGGCGGCGCGCGGTGAAACGGCTGCGACGGGGTGCCGCGTGGGCGTCGTCGGGGTGGGATGCGGCGGACGCCGGCGCCGCGGGGGCGGCGTAGGCCGCCTGCGGGGGAACGCTGAAGGATGCGGAGGTGGGCGCGGACGCGGACGCCGCCATCGGAGGCATCGAGACGGGCGCCGACGACGCGGCACCGCCTCCGAGCATCCCGGCCGCACTCGAGGGCATCACGAATGCGGTTCCAGCGGAGAAAGGTGCTCCAGCGGAGAAAGGAGTCTCAGCGGTGACAGGCGGGGTCGAGAGCGCTCCGCGCTCCCGCTCTCGGAGTTCGCGTCGTGATGTCGCCGGGGGGAGCGAGTGATCGTTGTCCGTCACAGGTCCCAGGCCGACGCACACGGCGCAGTGAAGGGCGCGATTCGGGTCATGCGCTTCTCCTTCGCAGCGTGTTCAGTGCCGGTGGGTCGACGCCGAGACGGTGATCTCAACGAGGGGGTACTTCTGATGTTATCGAACCGATATAGGCCCGGCCACCCTCGAGCCTGGGATTACGCTCCGAGCCGCACCAGCAGCGGTTCGAGCTCCGCAACCATCTGGGGGTGCCCGGCGAGGAGGAATTCACTGTCCGCTCGCGCGTCGCCGAGCCCCTTCACGACCGCCCCCGCCTCTTCCGCGATGAGCGCACCCGCGGCGTGATCCCAGGGGCTGAGGGTGCGTTCGAAGTAGGCATTCACCCGCCCCGATGCCACCGCGGCGAGATCGAGCGACGCCGCGCCCGCACGGCGGATGTCACGCACGCGGGTGATGAGCTGGGCGAACGCGGCACCCTGACGTTCGCGGGTCTCGACCGCGTAGGCGAAGCCCGTCGCGACGAGCGCGAGCTCGAGCGGGGTCGGATCCGCGACCCGGATGGGTCGCCCGTCGAGGTGCGCCCCGGCTCCGCGAGACGCCGTGAACACCTCGCCCGATGCCGGGTTGACGACCACGCCCGCGAGCGCTGTCCAGGTGAGCGGGTCGCCATCGCCGTCGACGGCCGCGATGCTCACGCCGTAGTGCGGGATGCCGTAGAGGTAGTTGACGGTGCCATCGATGGGATCCACGACCCACGTGATGCCGCTCGAGCCGCCGGTCGTGCCGCCCTCCTCGCCGAGGATCGCGTCATCCGGCCGCGCCTCGGCGAGACGTGCCCGCACGAGCTCCTCGACTTCGCGGTCGGCCGCCGTGACCACGTCGACGATGCTCGACTTGGTGGCAGCGACCTCGACGCCCTCACGGCGACGCTGGGCAGCCAGCTCACCTGCGTCGACGGCGATGCTGCGAGCGATCTCGAGGAGTTCCGTGCTCATGGGCCCAGCCTCCCACGATGCCCCTCCCTGGGCTCCTGCGAATCGCGCCGGAGTGCGGATGCGCGATGCGGTGGAACGCGTCAGCGCGCGCGGTATCCGAGCTGGGCGGAGAGCTCGCCAGCGGCCTCGGTGGCGAGGGCGATCCAGTGCTCGTCGGGGTGCTGCGCCCAGCGCGCGAGCGGCACGGAGATGCTGATCGCGGCGGCGACGGATGCATCGGCGGCACGCACGGGCGCGGCGACGCAGCGCATGTCGGCGGCGGATTCCTCGACCTCGAACGCCACGCCGCCGCGGTCCCGTGTCTCATCGAGGTGCCGCTCGAGTTCGTCGAGTGTGCGGATGCTGCGCGGCGTGAGCGCGGGAAGGCTGTCGGGGTCGGGGTAGAGGGCACGCACGGTCTCGCGCGGGAGGGATGCGAGGAGCGCCTTGCCGAGGCCGGTGACGTGCGCGGGCAGGCGCTGGCCGATGCTCGAGGGCAGGCGCAGGGTGTCGCGGCCTTCGACCTTGGCGAGGTAGAGAACGTCGGATCCTTCGCGTACGGCGACGCTCACGGTCTCGCCGCTGCGTTCGGCGAGGGCGCGTGCGGCGGAGCTCGCGGCGCCCAGCAGGTCGAACTGCGCCGAGTAGGCGTTGCCGAGGTGCAGCACTTTGACGCCGAGGCGGTACCCGCCGGTGCGTGGGTCGCGCACGAGATACTCGCGCTCGACGAGCGTGGCGAGCAGCTCGTGGATGCTCGTGCGGGGGAAGCCGGTGCGCGCGCCGATCTCGGCGGCGGTGAGCTCGGCCGGGCCGTCGACGAACAGTTCGAGGATGTCGAACGTGCGCATCACAGCGGGGGTCAGTCGGGCCACACACCTATGTATAGGCGGTTTCGGGGCCCCAACCAAACGGCACCAAGTTGACACATCAGTGGAATGGGTGTTCTATATCCCGTGCCGTCGTCGATATTTCGAACGGCTTCCGTTATTTCGCACACAAGGAGGTGGCTTCGGATGACACGCACCCGCGCGGCCATCATCGGCTCCGGCAACATCGGCACGGACCTGCTCATCAAGATCCTCCGCGGCTCCGACATCCTCGAAGCCGCGGCCATGGTGGGCATCGACCCCGCCTCCGACGGACTCGCCCGCGCAGCCCGACTCGGCGTGACCGCGATCGCCACCGGCGTCGACGGCCTCATCGCGCACGAGGTGTTCGACTCCATCGACATCGTCTTCGACGCCACGAGCGCCGGCGCCCACATCTCCAACGCCGCGAAGCTGCGCGCCGCGAAGCCCGGCATCCGTCTCATCGACCTGACGCCCGCCGCCATCGGCCCGTACTGCGTGCCCGTCGTCAACCTCGAGGAGAACCTCGACGCCGAGAACGTCAACATGGTCACCTGCGGCGGCCAGGCCACCATCCCGATCGTCGCCGCCGTCTCGGCGGTCACGAGCGTCGCCTACGCCGAGATCGTCGCCTCCATCTCGTCGAAGTCCGCGGGCCCCGGCACGCGCGCCAACATCGACGAATTCACCGAGACCACCTCGGCAGCGCTCCGCAGCGTCGGAGGCGCCGCCGCGAGCAAGGCGATCATCATCCTCAACCCCGCCGAGCCGCCCGTCATGATGCGCGACACCGTCTACGTGCTCTCGGCGCCCGCCGACCGCACCGCGATCGAGACCTCGATCACCGAGATGGTCGAGCGCGTGAACTCCTATGTGCCCGGCTACCGCCTCAAGCAGAAGGTGCAGTTCGAGGACATCACCGAGCCCGTGAACGTACCCGGGCACGGAGCCTTCACCGGCCTCAAGACATCCGTCTTCCTCGAGGTCGAGGGCGCCGCCCACTACCTCCCCGCATACGCCGGGAACCTCGACATCATGACCTCGGCCGCCCTGCGCACCGCCGAGACGATCGCGACCCGCTCACTGCGGGCGCAGGAGGTGGCATAAGCCGTGTTCGACCCCACGACCGACAAGCTCTACATCTCGGACGTCACCCTGCGTGACGGCAGCCACGCCGTGCGCCACCAGTACACCCTCGACAACGTGCGCGACATCGTCTCCGCGCTCGATGCGGCAGGCGTCGACTCCGTCGAGGTCGCCCACGGCGACGGCCTCAACGGCTCGAGCGTCAACTACGGATTCGGACGCCACTCCGACGTCGAGCTCATCGAAGCGGCGGCCGAGGTCGCGACGCGCATCTCGATCGCCACCCTCCTGCTGCCGGGTGTCGGCACCATCCACGACCTCCAGCGCGCCGCGTCCGCCGGCGTCAGCTATGTGCGCGTCGCCACCCACTGCACCGAGGCCGACACCTCGGCGCAGCACATCGCCACCGCGCGCGAGCTCGGCCTCAACACCACGGGCTTCCTCATGATGAGCGCCATGGCGACCCCCGCGAAGCTCGCCGAGCAGGCGAAGCTCATGGAGGGATACGGCGCCCAGTGCATCTACGTCGTCGACTCCTCCGGTGCGCAGACGATGGACGACGTGACCGATCGCGTGACCGCTCTGCGCGACGTGCTGAACCCCGAGACCGAGATCGGCATCCACGCGCACCACAACCTGTCGCTCGGCGTCGCCAACTCGGTCGCCGCCGTGCGCGCGGGTGCCAACCGCGTCGACGCCAGCCTCACGGGCATGGGCGCCGGCGCCGGCAACGCGCCCCTCGAGGTCTTCATCGCCGTCGCCGACAAGCTCGGCTGGAATCACGGCACCGACCTCTACGCACTCATGGACGCCGCCGACGAGATCGTGCGCCCCCTGCAGGTGCGCCCCGTGCAGGTGGACCGCGAGACCCTCTCGCTCGGATACGCGGGGGTCTACTCCTCGTTCCTCCTGCACGCAGAACGTGCGGCCGCCACCTACGGCGTGCCCGCCCACGAGATCCTCCTCGAGGTCGGACGGCGTCGTCTGGTCGGCGGCCAGGAGGACCTCATCGTCGACGTGGCTCTCGACCTCCTCGCGCAGCGAGAAGGGGCCTGAGATGACCCCCGACTACCCATTCAACGAAGAGAGGCAGTAGCGATAATGACCCAGGTGATCCCCCCGACTCCGGCAACGGAGACACCTGAACCCAGCGCCCTCGTCCCGGCGTCCGAGCGACGCCGTGCGCTCGCAGGATCCGCCGTCGGATCCGCGATCGAATGGTACGACTTCTTCCTCTACGGGACGATGTCGGCACTCGTCTTCGGCCCGCTGTTCTTCCAGTCGGATGACCCGACCCTCAGCACGATGCTCGCCATGGCGGCGTTCGCGCTGTCGTTCCTCATCCGCCCCATCGGCGGCATCCTGTTCAGCCACATGGGCGACAGGATCGGCCGCAAGAAGACCCTCGTCGTGACGCTGACGCTCATGGGCGCCTCGACGGTGCTCATCGGTCTGCTGCCCACGTATGCGGTGGTCGGCATCTGGGCACCCATCATGCTCACCCTGCTGCGTCTCGTGCAGGGCCTGGCTCTCGGCGGCGAGTGGGGTGGTGGGCTGCTGCTCGCCGTCGAGTACTCCCCGCGCAAGCAGCGCGGACTCTGGGGTGCGGTGCCGCAGACGGGCGCCCTCCTCGGCCTCGCGCTCGGCAATCTCGCCGCGACCGCGAGCCTCGAGATCTTCCCCGAGGATGCGTTCCTCACGATCGGATGGCGCATCCCGTTCGTGATCTCGATCGTGTTGCTCGCGGTGGGCCTCTGGATCCGTCACGCGGTCGATGAGACCCCGTCGTTCCGGAAGGTTCAGGCCGAGCGCGCGACCGCCAAGGTGCCGCTCGCGCTCGTCCTGCGCCGCAACTGGCGCCAGGTGATCATCGTCATCCTCGCGAAGTTCATCGAGACGGCGACCTTCTTCCTCTTCGCCACCTTCTCGGTCTCCTACGCCGTCAACTCGCTCGGCTACGACCGCGTCGAGGCGCTCAACGCCGTCCTCATCGCGGCAGTGCTCGCGATCCCGGTGATGCTGTTCTGGGGCCGTGTGTCGGATCGCATCGGCCGCAAGAAGGTCTTCATCGGCGGTGCGATCGCCGTGGCGCTCTACGCATACCCGTTCCTGTGGATGATGAACCAGCAGAGCTTCGGCTGGCTGCTCGCAGCGCTCGTGATCGGCTTCTCGATCATCTGGGCGAGCTACGGATCGGTGCTCGGCACGTTCTTCGCCGAGTCGTTCCCCGCGGATGTGCGCTACACGGGAGCCTCGCTCGGCTACCAGGTGGGTGCCGCGATCGCGGGCGGCCCGGTGCCGCTCATCGCCACGGCGATCGTCGCCGACGGCAACCAGTACGCGGGCGTCGCCGTGCTCATCGCGGCGTGCGCCATCATCTCGATCGTCGCTGTGCTGTTCGCGAAGGATCGCTCGGGCCAGCAGCTCGACGACTGAGGTCGCGCGCTCCCCGAAACCCCTCATCCCCCCGACCCTGCAGGGGCTCGCTGCAACCCGCGAGCCCCTGCAGGTGTGTCCGGGCACCGTCAACCCCCGCGCGCTCAGCGCGTGCGCGCCGTACCGTGGCGGAACACCAGCGGATGGAGGTTGGCATGTCCACGCCCTCAGATTCTGGGCGCGTCGAGCGCTCCCCTGATGCACCGAGCCCGGCGCACGCGTGCACCGGGTGACCGGCCGCGCTAGGGCGCGCTGGCTCATCCCCGGGGGCCTCCTCGCCGCGATCCTCATCGTGATGTTCGTCGCGACGACGTCGATCGACGCGCCTGTCGCATCCGTGGGGATCGTCATCACAGCGATCTGGTTCACCGCCATGGTCGTGACAGGGCTCGCAACGGGGGTGCCGCGGGCCCACTCCCGGCTGCAGTTCGGCATCATGCTCTCGATGGCGCTCGTGGGGGCGGCGCTGCTCTACGTCATCTTCCTCGGCGCGGGGCGCTGACCCTCGCCTCCGGCACCCCTCGCCTCCGGGACCCCTCGCCTCCGGGACCCCCGAGAATCGTGCGAGATTGTCGATATCGGGGTGCTGAAACGACCATCTCGCACGATTCTCAAGGGGCGGCGGAGTCAGTCGGCGTCGGGCGCCTGCGGGATGCCGCGCGAGGCCTCGTCCACGTCGTGATCGGATTCGTCGAGTCCGTTCATCGAGTCGTCGAGCTGCCCCTTCATGCCCTGGGGGTCGTCGTCGCTCGGGCCGGCCTTCTGGTTGTCATCGGTGCTCATGGTGTCTCCTTGCTCTCGTGATGCGGTTCGGTTTCGATGGGTTCGAGGTCGCGCACGGCAGGCCCTTCGAGCACGGTGCCCTCGCTGCTGAAGCGGGAGCCATGCAGCGGACAGTCCCAGGTGCGCTCGACGTCGTTCCAGCCGAGCACGCCGCCCATGTGCGTACAGACGCCCGAGAGGCGACACGTGACGCCGTCGACGGTCGACTCCACGATGGGACGCAGGCCCCGGCTCAGCACGCGTCCCTCGCCCTCGGCGGGCACGCCGTCGCTCGAGGCGATCTCAGCCTGAACCCACCCGGAGGCCAGCTCGCTCGCCACCTCGGCGCCGTCGCGCACCAGGTTCCAGGCGGCCGTCCACCCGCGGGCTCCGCGCGCGAGAACCTCCGACCAGGCGGGCGTCGAGCCGAGGAGCTCGCCGCAGATGCGAAGTGCCGAGGCGACGGCGTTCGTCATGCCCCACTTGTTGAAGCCCGTCGCCGCGAAGATGCGGTCGCCGCCGCGGGGCAGCTCGCCCGCGAACGGCACCGTGTCGGGAGTGCGGTAGTCCTGGGCTGCCCACAGCAGCTCGCGGCGAGCGCCCGGCCACTGCTCGGCCGTCCACGCATCCATCTCGGCGACGAGACGACTCGTGCGCTCCTCACGGCCGGTCACGTGCGCGCCCCCGCCCACGACGAGAAGCGGTGTGCCGTCCGGTCCGGGGTCGACGCGCAGCGAGTACCCCGCACTGTCGACACCGAGGTGCATCCCCGTGGGCAGGGCGGTCTCGTCGGAAACCCGGTACGCCCCCACGAACGAGCGCGAGGGCTTGAGCTTGGCGAAATAGAAGCCGCGGTCGAGGATCGGATACCCGGTGGCGAGAACGAGGCGATCGGCGACGACGGAGCCGCGGGTCGTCTCGATGCGCACGACATTGCCGTCGACCTCGGCCCCCGTCACCCGGCAGCGCTCGATGATGCGGGCACCCGCCACAGTCGCCTGGCGAGTGAGCTCGCCGAGCACGCGCATCGGCTGCAGCTGAGCCTGCCCGTCGAGCAGCAGCGCCGAGCGCACCGGAAACGGGAGCCCTTCGATGCGCTCCCCCGTCTGCGCGACGCGCGGCACGATGCCCGCGAGCGCGAGCGCGGCGAACTCCTCCTCGAGAGTCTCCATGCCGTGGTCGGTGAGCGAATAGGCCGTCGACACGGCCTCGTGCGCGCAGCCCGGAGCGTCGCCCGTGACAGCGAGCAGCCAATCCTGGGCGGCTCGCTGCGCGTCCGCGTAGGCGCGCACCGTGTCGTCATCCGTCGCGGAGCGCATCTCCGAGTACACGGAGCCCTGCACGAGGCTGAGCTTGCCGGTGGTGTTGCCCGTCGCCACGGCTCCGACCGTGCGCGCCTCGATCACGACGACATGCGCACCCGCGTGCGCGAGCATCCGCGCGAGGCTGAGCCCCGTGAGCCCCGCCCCCGCGATCACCACATCCGCATACCCGGGGGGCGACTCATCGGGCACGACGATCGGGAGCGCGGTGCGCATCCAGAGAGACGGGCTCGTCGAAGGGCTCATGCCGGGAGCGTAAGTGCGCGAGTGCCTGCCGCTCACGGGGGTTGCGGGCGACCCCGCGGGCGGCTACACCTGATAGCCAGCCCGCGGGGCGGCCTCACCCTCCCACCCGGTCAGGCTGGTGAGAGCTCTCCGCGCACGATCGAGTCGCCCGAGTGCCCCGGATCCCCGTCGAAGTGCTCCTGGGAGATGTCGACGAGGGTGAAGCGCGAGAGGTCGACATCGGCGGGGATCACGAACGTGCCGTGGGTGCCGTCGAGCATCCCGAGACTCACGAGCGCGTCGCCCTCAGAGGAGATGAGCCAGAGCTCGCGGTAGGCGTCACCGTCGTCAGGGAGCGGGGCGTCGAGATCGACCTCGACGACGCGCGCCCCATCCGGCAGCTCCTCGACGGTCGCCGACGCCGTGGCGTCGGGCCAGTCGGGGAACGCGTCGAGCGTCGCCGAGGCCAGCACCGTCGCGGGCACGGGGCGCGTCGCCCACCACACACCACCCGCGACCGCGAAGACGAGCGCCGCGGCGGCCGCGGCGAGCGGCACCCACAGTCGGCGTCGCAGCGGCGTGACGCGCGCACCGGGCGACTCCGAGTTCTCGGTCGTCGCACCGGATGCGGGGTCGCTATCGTCATCGGCGTCGGCGTCGGCGCCGGCGTCGGCCTCGGCTTCCGCCTCCGCCTCCGCCTCCGCCTCCGCCTCTGCCTCTGCCTCTGCCTCTGCCTCTGCTTCCGCCTCTGCCTCTGCGATGTCGCGCTGGATCGCCGCCCACACGCGCGGCGACGGCACGAGCAGCTCGCCCGCGTCGATCGTCGAACGCCCCACCACCGCCGCGCGACGCAGGATCATGACCTCGGCGCGGCACTCATCGCACGTCGCGAGGTGCTCGGCGTCGCGGCTGTCATCGGCCGCCTCCCCGAGAGCGAGGAGGGCGAGCACGTCAGGATCGATGTGGTTCACGACTCACCTCCAATCGGGTTCGCATTCTCTGAAGACTTCGGCGGATGTGGCTCTTGACGGTACCCAACGGCATGTCGAGCCTCTCGGCGATCTCGTGGTGCGTCAGGTCATCGAAGAACGCCATCCGGATCACGGCCTGCGCATCCGGGTCGAGCTGCGCGATCTGGTCGGCCACGAGCAGGCTGTCGGCGAGGTCGACGGGTTCGCTCACCCAGTCACTCGGCGCGGATGCCGCCTCGAGCTGCTCGCGCAGGCGACGGATGCGGGCGCGAGCCTCGTGCGCATCCGCGATCTTGTTCTTCGCGATGCCCACGAGCCACGCCGAGAGGGAGCGGTCGGCGTGGAAGCCGCTGCGGCCGGTCCACGCGGCGACGAATGTCTTCTGTGTGACATCCTCGGCGTCGCCGACGTCGCCGAGCGAGCGCACCGCGAGAGTGTAGATGAGGGACGACCAGCGCAGGTACGCGCGTTCGAGAGCGCGGTCGCCGCCGGCCACGAAGTCGCGGGCGATGAGGTCGTCGTCGTCGGGGGTCTCGATGTGCATCACGAGTCCATGGGAACGGCGATCACAACCACGTTGTCGCTGTAGCGGAACGCATTCGCGTCGAAGGTTCCGCCGCACGTGATGAGGGCGAGGCGAGGAGCACCGTCGCGATCGAAGAGGTCGTCGACGGGGAGCTCGGCCTTGCCGACGCTCCACACGGATTCGACCCGGTAGGCGACGGTGCCGCCGTCGGCGACCACGACATCGATGCGTTCGCCCACCGGAAGGTTCTTGAGCTCGGCGAACGGGCCGAGCCCGTAGCGCGCCGAGTCGACGTGCGCTGCGACCACCACGGTGCCCGTCTCGCTGCGGGGATCGGACCCGAAGCGATACCAGCCGGCGGTCGTCGGCGTCTCGGGCAGCTCCATCGTGCCGTCTTCGAAGAGGTCCACCGGCACAACATCCACCCCCACCCCGAGAGACGGGATGGTGACCGCGACCGGCGGAACCGGCTCACGCGGGGCCGAGAGCTCGCCGCTCACGATGGGGATATCGGGAGCGACTGCCGTGGGCGTGGGCGTGGGCGAGGGCGCCGGAGATGCGGGCTGCTCGGCCGGAGTGGTCGAGCAGCCCGCGAGAAGCGCCGCGGCGGCGGCCATCAGGATGATGCGCACGTTCACGGTGCTCCTCTCCCTCGGTTGGGTCTGTCAGCGTTGTCGGATGCGGGGTGCCGTCACTCGGCGGCGGCGCGTGCGGCGCGCATCCGCACAGCCACGAGCGCGAGCGCTCCGAGCAGGGCGACGAGCGCCACCGATCCGGCGATGCCGGCGTTCGGGTCGGCGTCGGCCGCGAAGCCAGCGGTTCCCGAGCGCACACCGTCAGGCGCAGAGTGCAGTCCCGAGATCGACTGCGTGATGAGCTGCAGGTCGTCCTCCGGTCCCACCGCGTAGACGATGAGGTTGGTGCCCTCGACGATCGAGACGGACGCGGGCTCACCCGACGCCGGGATCACGAGCGGGGTCGTGGTTCCTGCGCCCGCGACTCCGGCGGTGATGGTGCCCGCGGGGAGCAGCGTGGAGGCCTGGTCGCCGTTGGCGACGTCGTCGAACGCGATCGCGCCGTTCGCGACGATCGCGACCTCACCTGCCTGCGCGGCGTGACGCACCGTGAGGCGGCCCTGGCCTGCGGGGATCGTCGAGATGTCGTTCACGTAGACGCCGAGGGTGGGGTCACCCTCTGCGTTGTACTGGGCGACGAGCGAGACGCTCTGGTTCGCCGGCACGGATGCCGCGGGCACGTCGATCGCGGGGGTGGCCGTGGCGGGATCGTCGTTCGCCGTGAACACCTGAATCTTGTAGTCGCCCTGGGGCAGGTCGAGGGGTCCAGCGACGGTGCCGAAGGTGAAGTCCTCGAGCGTGAGGGCGTCGTTCACGTACACGTCGACGGTGAGCCCTGGGATGCCGTGCACGACGTACACGTCAGAGCTCGTGGGCGAGATCGCGTAGACGGGTGCGACGGCAGCTGCCGCAGCGAGGGAGCCGGCCGCGAGACCGGCGAGAAGCTTGTACCGCATGATGTCCTCCAGGTTCCAGGCGGGGATCGCCTGTCATGGAGTACTTCTCCCCGGACGCCCCCGACGGATGCATCCGCATCGAATTTTCTTCCTGCGGGTTTCCTGAGTGCCCCCGCCGATCCCGGAAGCTGGCTCAGCCTGCGCCGGTGGTCTCGGGGTCGGCGTCATCCACCGGATCCAGCACGGGGCCGTCGTGGAGCGCCTGCGTCGCCGCTGTCTCATTCGCGAAACCGGACTCGGTCTGCGGCTGCGACGCGACCTTGCCCGTGTCCGAGACCTCGACATCCGCCTGGTCGTAGTCGCTCGGATCGAGGGTCGGCTCCGCCGCCTCACCCTGCACCGCGTCCCCATGGGTCGTGCGGTCGTCATGGCCGCCGAGGGTCTGGGAGGCGAAGGCCTCATCCATCGTGTCGTTCTCGTGTTCGTCGTGGTTTGTCATACCCCCACCTTCCGCGCGCGAGCCCTTGTGCGCACGGGGATTGACCTTCGCCCGGATGCGACCTAGGCGACGCATCGTCCGCCCTGCCGTGGGCGCCTACGCGCGCGATCGACCATCCGGAGGAATCTGCTCGTCCGGCCGTCGCGGAACAGAGGATCGCGCCGGATCGGCGTCTCTATGCGCGTTCGAGCGTGGTCTCGTGCTCGCGACGCTCAGCGCGGACGATCAGCGCCTCGGAGGCGATCGCCGCGATGATCCCGGCGACGACCCCCACCGCGCCGAACACTCCGAACCCGGCCCAGCCGTCGAAGAAGGCGCCGTCGACGACGCCGAGGCCCATCCAGAGCAGCGCGGCACCGCACGCCGCGCCGATGACCACCGTTCGCCGGAACAGATCGTTGCGGCGCGACGACGAGCGGGTCAGGAGTACGGCGAGCGCAGCACCTGCCGCGGCCGCGGCCGCGGTCGCGAGACCGAGGGCGGTGCCCAATGCGACCGAGTACGCGAGCGCGCCCCATCCGCCCTGATCCTGGAACCGGCCCAGCATGCCGAGGCAGAACACGAGGCCGATCGCGCCGCCGATCGCCGCACCCACCGGGAGGGCTGCGGCGAGAGCGCGTCGGCTGCGTGTCCACACAGCCCCAGTCTGGCGAGGAGGCGGTTCCGTGGCCAGGGACCTCACCCCGATACGCGAGAAGCCCCGCCGAGGCGGGGCTTCGTTCGTTGGTGGCGAGTGAGGGATTCGAACCCCCGAATGCAATGCAGTCTGATTTACAGTCAGATCCCTTTGGCCGCTTGGGTAACTCGCCAGGTGCACGCCCGACTCGTGTAATCACCAACCGAATGTGCTGGATCAAGGATACAAGCTCCCGGAGCCAGGTTTGACCACTTTCGGCCCCAGATCGGGCCGGAATCCACACGATCGATAGGATCGGCGCAGACTCAGCCGATCGGAGGACGCGTGCCCGGCATCCACGAGGTCGCCCAGCTTGCGGGCGTCTCCGCCGCGACGGTGTCGCGCGCGCTCTCGGGGCGCGGCTCGGTGTCGGCCGCGACGAAGGCCCGCGTGGTCGCCGCAGCCGACGAGCTCGGCTATGTCGTCTCGTCGAGCGCATCCGGTCTCGCCACCGGGCGCACGCGCAACGTGGGCGTCGTCATCCCGTTCCTCAACCGCTGGTTCTACGGAGCCGTCGTCGAGGGCGCCGAGTCGGCGCTGCTGGAGCGCGGCTACGACCTCACGCTCTACAACCTGGGCGGCAGCGACGAAGAGCGCCGACTCGTGTTCGAGCACTTCCTGCTGCGCAAGCGCGTGGATGCCGTGATCGCCGTCTCGCTCGAACTCACCGAGGGCGAGGTCAAGCGTCTCCTCGACATGAAGAAGCCCATCGTGGGCGTCGGCGGTCCGCTGCCGGGCGTGCGCACCCTCAGCATCGACGATGTGCGGCTCGGCGAGCTCGCCACCGAGCACCTCATCTCGCTCGGCCACACCGACATCGCCCACATCGGCGGCGATGAGCTCGACCTCGACTTCCACCTGCCCACCAACCGGCGACACGGCTACGAGAACGCGATGCATCGCGCAGGACTCTCCACCCCCGACCACCGCTTCCACCCGGCCGACTTCACCCTCCAGGGTGGTTACACAGCCGCGAAGCAGCTGCTCGGCAACCCGCAGACGCGTCCGACGGCGATCTTCGCCGCATCCGACGAGATGGCGATCGGCGCGATCCTCGCCGCCAAGGATCTGGGGATGCACGTGCCGGGCGACGTCTCGATCATCGGCATCGACGACCACCAGCTGGCCGAGTTCTTCGGTCTCACGACGATCGCGCAGTTCCCCGATATGCAGGGACGGATGGCGGTGGAGGTGCTCATGGACGAGCTCGAGCCGCAGCACGCGACCCCCGCGAGCCTCAACATCGAGCTGCCCTACGAGTTCGTGATCCGCAGCAGCACCGCCCGCCGCGCCTGACCAGCACCCACCCCCGGCGAATCGTGCATGTTGGTCGATTCAGGGGCCCGGAATCGACGATCTCGCACGATTCTCGGGATGCCGGGCCCCGGCGTCAGGGGGTGGGCGTCGGCGTGGGAGTCGGCGACGCCCCGTGGAGCGCCTCAGCGGCTTCCGCGGCGTAGGCGCGCGCGTACTTCGCGACGGTGCCCAGGTACACCTCGGGGACGTTGTAGGCGCGCACTCCCGCGCGCCAGCCGTCCTCGGTGTCGAAGTCGCTGCTGGCGCGGCACAGGTAGTTGGCCGCTGCAAGCGCCGCGTCGTCGATGTTCTGCGGATCGGCGACGCCGTCGGCGTTGCCGTCGACGGTCCAGTTGCGCCACGTCTGCGGGATCATCTGCAGCGGCCCCACTGCTCGGTCGAGCTCCGGATCCCCGTCGATCTCGCCGCCATCGCTGTCGGGGATGAGAGCGACGCCGTTCCCGTCGAGGGCGACGCCGTAGATGGGGGGCGTCACGCGCCCGTCGTCGCCGATCGAGGATCCGCCGTGGCGGCCGTGGTCGCTCTCGACTGCCCCGATCGCCGCGAGAGTCGCCCAGTCGAGGCGGCAGTCGGGCCGGTGGTCCTCCTTGATGATCGTCGCGCCCGCGTAGGCGGCGAGCGCGCGCCGCGGGATGCCGGTCGCCTCCGAGACGGTGTCGAGCCAGGCGGGGTCGGCGAGCCCGACGACGGACACCCCGTCGTAGGGCTGCATCGCGCGCGGGGCCTGACCCGCGGGCGGCGCCCACGTGGGGAGCGGATCCGGCGTGGGCTCGGTCGGCGTCGGCGTGCTGCGGGGCGCGAGAAACCAGATGATCGCCGCGGCGAGCACGCCGAGAGAGGCGAGGACGGAGACGACCACGAGCACAGTTCGACGGACAGGCGACACCCCTAACGCCTACCATGTCCACATGGCAGATTCTTCTTTCGACATCGTCAGCAAGGTCGACCCGATGGAGACCCAGAACGCGCTGAGCCAGGCCCAGAAGGAGATCGCCCAGCGCTACGACTTCAAGAACGTGGGTGCCTCGATCGAGTTCTCGGGCGAGAAGATCCTCATGAAGGCGAACTCGGAGGACCGCGTCAAGGCGGTGCTCGACGTCTTCGAGCAGAAGCTCATCAAGCGCGGCGTCTCGCTGCGTTCGCTCGACGCGGGCGAGCCGTTCCCCTCGGGCAAGGAGTACCGCATCGAGGCGAAGATCAAGGAGGGCATCTCGAGCGAGGACGCCAAGAAGATCTCCAAGATCATCCGCGACGAGGGCCCGAAGGGCGTGAAGTCGCAGATCCAGGGCGACGAGCTGCGCGTGCAGTCGAAGAGCCGCGACGACCTCCAGGCCGTCATCGCGATGCTCAAGGGCAAGGATCTGGATGTCGCCCTGCAGTTCATCAACTTCCGCTGACCTTCGCGGTCTGACAGACGGCTCGCACCTTCGGGTGCGGGCCGTCTGTCGTCGTGGCGGCGCTCGCGCCTCCGGACGGCGAACGACAACTGCTGACAGACTGTGACGGTGTCGAGTGAGCTGACTGCGTGGCTGAGCCTCGCGATCGTCATCCTGCTCGTGGCTGTCGACCTTGCGATCCGCATCGCGGCGCTCATCATCGTTCCCCGCAACCGCCGCCCGCAGACGGCGATGGCCTGGCTGCTGGCGATCTTCTTCGTGCCGTACGCGGGCCTCGTGTTCTTCCTCATCTTCGGCAGCGCCCGGCTCCCTCGCCGACGCCGGCGCAAGCAGCGCGAGATCAACGCCTACATCCGCGACGCGACCGAAGGCTCCGTGCTGGTGCACGACGAGAACTCCTGGCCCGACTGGCTCCCGGCGATCACCGAGCTCAACCGCAGCCTCACATCGGTGCCGATGGCGAGCGGCAACAGTGCGCGGATGTGGCACGACAATCAGGAAGCGCTCGACGCGATGATCGCCGACATCCGCGCCGCGCGTCGCATCGTCAACGTCGAGTTCTACATCCTGTCGCTCGATGAGACGACGGAGCCGTTCTTCGACGCCCTCGCCGAGGTGCGGGCACGCGGGGTGAAGGTGCGGGTGCTGCTGGATCACCTGGGCAACCTGCAGTACCCCGGATACCGCCGCACGAAGAAGCGTCTGGATGCGATCGGCGTCGAGTGGCACCTCATGCTGCCGTTCCTGCCCCTGCACGGCCGTCTGCGGCGCCCCGACCTGCGCAACCACCGCAAGATCGTCATCATCGACGGCGAGATCGCGTACACGGGCTCGCTCAACATCATCGAAGAGTCCTACCAGAAGCGGAAGAACCGCCGACGGGGGCTCCGCTGGAAGGATTACTGGGCCCGGTTCGAGGGGCCCGTCGTCGCGGCACTCGACGCGATCTTCGCGACCGACTGGTATTCCGAGACGGATGAGCTCATCGTGCGCGAGGTCGAATCCGCGATGCGCCCCGGCACGGGAGACCTCGACTGCCAGGTCGTGCCGAGCGGCCCCGGCTTCCCCGGCGAGAACAACCTGCGCCTGCTCAACTCGCTCGTGTACTCGGCGAAGCGACGCATCGTGCTCGTGAGCCCGTACTTCGTGCCCGACGATTCGATGCTGTACGCGGTGACCACGGCGGCGCAGTCGGGCGTCGAGGTGGAGCTGTTCGTCTCCGAGATCGGGGATCAGTTCTTCGTCTATCACGCGCAGCGCAGCTACTACGAGCAGCTGCTGAGGGCGGGCGTGAAGATCTACCTGTACCCCGCACCGACGGTGCTGCACGCGAAGCACATGACGTTCGACGGCGAGGTCGCGGTCATCGGGTCGAGCAACATGGACATGCGCTCGTTCACCCTCAACCTGGAGGTCTCGGTGCTCGTGCACGGCGACTCGTTCCTGCGCGAACTGAAGAAGATCGAGGACGAGTATCGCGCCGTGAGCCGGCCGCTCTCACTTGACGAGTGGGAGAAGCGCCCCGCGCGCATCGCGATCCTCGACAACGTCCTCCGCCTGACAGCCGCCCTGCAGTAGTTCGCGTCAGTCGACGACGTCGACGGTCGTGCGGTCGTCGCCGTACACGAACTCGACCCGTTCGGGGGTGTCGTCGATGTCGAGCTCGAAGATCGCGGGCACCAGGTCGTTGGTGCAGATCTCCTGGTCGGTCGGCATGCCGATCGTCACGACGAGCAGATCACCGTCGGCGTCGAGGCTCGTCGGGGTGGGCGGGCACGTGGAACTGCCCGACATCCCCACGTGCAGATCTCCGTCGACGACGAACGCCCACGGCCCGTAGGGCTGCTGCATCGTCGCGTCATCGGGGATCGCGACATCGACCTTCGTGCCGACGCTGCTGGACGCACATCCGAGGAGCGCGACGGCCAGGGCCGCCACGACACTCCCCGCGCGGAGTGCGCGACTCATGCGACCAGTGTCACACCTCGCCGCGACTCACCGCCACCATCTCTTCGCGCGGGACCACCTTGATGCGCGCGCGACCCTCAGGCTCGCCGAGCGAGATCTCGTACTGGTCGAGGCGGTGCCAGCCGTCGAGGTCGGTGTACTTCACGCCGCGCTCGTCGAGCATCCGCACCACGGCGGCCTCGTCGGGCTCGGCGGGCGTCCACCACGACGCCTGGCCGTTGACCAGGTGCGAGATGGTCTCCATCGCGTCCGACTTGGTGTGGCCGATGAGCCCCACCGGTCCGCGCTTGATCCAGCCGGTCGCGTAGACGCCCGGCACCACGTTGTTGTGGTTGTCGAGCACCTGACCCTCGTGGTTGGGGATCACGCCGTGGTCCTTGTCGAACGGGATGCCGTCGAGCGGCGATCCGAAGTAGCCGATCGCGCGGTACACGGCCTGCACAGGGATCTCACGGATCTCGCCCGTGCCGCGCACGCCGCCTTCGCCGTCCGGCTCGGTGCGCTCGTAGCGGTAGCCGGTGACCTTGCCGTCTTCTCCCAGGATCTCGATGGGCTTGGCGTAGAAGTGCAGGTGCAGGCGTCGCGACGCCTGACCGACCTCGCGCTGACGCCACTGCGAGAGCACCTTGTCGATCACGAAGACCTGCTTGTTGGATTCGATCGCGGCCTTCGAGGCCGGGTCGTAGTCGAAGTCCTCGTCGTGGACGATCATGTCGACGTCGCGCAGCTCCCCGAGCTCGCGCAGCTCGAGCGGGGTGAACTTCACCTGCATCGGGCCACGGCGTCCGAACACGTGCACGTCGGTGACGGGCGAGGCCTTGAGCCCCTCGTACACGTTCGCCGGGATCTCGGTGGGGAGCAGGTCCTCCGGGTGCTTCACGAGCATGCGGGCCACATCGAGCGCGACGTTGCCGTTGCCGAGCACCGCGATCGACTGCGCCTCGAGCGGCCACTCGCGCGGCACATCCGGGTGCCCGTCGAACCAGCTCACGAAGTCGGCGGCGCCGTAGCTGCCCTCGAGCTCGACACCGGGGATATCGAGCTCGGCGTCGCGCACGGCACCCGTGGCGAAGATGACCGCGTGATAGTGGTGCTTCAGGTCGTCGAGGGTGATGTCGGTGCCGTAGCGCACGTTGCCGAAGATGCGGATGTCGCCGCGGTCGAGCACGTCACGCAGCGCGTTGATGATGCCCTTGATGCGCGGGTGGTCCGGAGCGACGCCGTAGCGGACGAGTCCGTACGGGGCAGGAAGCTGATCGAACAGGTCGATCGAGACCTCGAAGGCGCGCTCGTGCTTGAGCAGGATGTCGGCGGCGTAGATGCCGGCAGGCCCGGCGCCCACAATGGCGAGGCGGAGCTTCATGGGAGGTCCTTCCTGGGCGCGGGTGCGCCGGGGTGGGTCAGGCGGATCGCTGGACGATCGCCTCGGCGAAACGGGTGAGGGCCTTCTTGACCGGGCCTTCGGGCAGCGGCGCGAGCGCGGCGATGGCTTCATCCGACCAGCGGCGGGCCTCGGCGAGCGTCTCGGCCGTGACGGCGTGCTCGCGCAGCTCGCGCACGGCGGCGGTGAACAGCGCGGGGTCGGCGTCGGCTGCGGATGCGGTCTCGAGTCGGTCGAGGAGCGCGGCGGCCGCCTCATCCGTCTCGGCGAGACGGCGCAGGTACAGCAGCGGCAGCGTGGGCACGCCCGCACGCAGGTCGGTGCCTGCGGACTTGCCGGTCTCCTCGATCGCCGAGGAGAGGTCGATGACGTCGTCGACCAGCTGGAAGGCGACGCCGATCCGCTCTCCGTAGAGCTCGACGGGGGTGCGGTACTCCTCGGGCGCGTTCGAGAAGATGACGCCCGTGATCGCGGCGGCGGCGATGAGCGAGCCGGTCTTGTCGGCGAGCACATCGAGGTAGTGCTCGATGGGGTCGTCGCCCTCCTTGGGGCCGACCGTCTCGTGCAGCTGGCCGAGGCAGAGGCGCTCGAAGACGTCGGCCTGGAGTGTGAGGGCGCGGTCGCCGAGGCTCGCGATGAGCTTCGAACCGCGCGCGAACATGAGATCGCCGGTCAGGATCGCGACCGAGTTGCCCCACACCGTCTGTGCGCTCGGCACTCCGCGGCGCATGTGGGCGTCGTCCATGACGTCGTCGTGGTACAGCGAGGCGACGTGCGTGATCTCGATGGCCTGCGCCGCCGTGATGACGTCGGGGTTGATGCCCTCGCCGAGCTGCGCCGTGAGCAGCGCGAGCACGGGGCGCACGCGCTTGCCGCCGGCGTCCATGAGGTAGCGGCTGGTGGCATCCGCGATGTCGTCGGCGAACATCAGCTGCGCGGAGAGCCCGGCCTCGACCTTCTCGAGGCCGTCCTCGATGGCGCGGGCGAAGCTGCGCTCCTCACTCGAGGCGAACAGCGTCTCACCGAGGCCCAGCGTGGCGCTGAGCGTGCGTCGGCGAGTGATGGATGAGGTCGAGGTCACGGGGTGTGTGTCCTGATTCAGGTGGAGGGCTTGCGGGTCGCGCGCCGTCGGGCGGCCGACGCCCGCACAGCGGGGTCGATCGGCTTCCGGCCGCGATGGAGCGCCACAACGCCTCCGGTGAGGTTGCGGTGGGCGACGCGAGTGAAGCCGGCGCCGCGGATCCACTTGCTGAGGGTCGACTGGTCGGGCCACTGCTGGATCGACTCGACGAGGTACGTGTAGGCGTCGGGGTTGGAGCTCGCGAGCTTCGCGACGAGCGGCATCGCGATCTTGAGGTACGCGTCGTAGCCGGTGCGCATCACGAAGTTGGTGGGGTGCGAGAACTCGCAGATCACGAGGCGGCCACCGGGCTTGAGCACGCGGTACATCTCGCTGAGGGCGACGAGCGGACGGTTGACGTTGCGCAGCCCGAAGCTGATGGTGACGGCGTCGAACTCCTCGTCGCCGAACGGCAGGCGCTCCGCGTCGGCTTCGATGAACTCGATGCCGGGCTGACGGCGGCGGCCTTCTTCGATCATCCCGGGAGAGAAGTCGACGGCCACGACCGTGGCGCCCGACTTCGCGATCGCCGCGGACGATGTGCCGGTTCCCGCGGCGACGTCGAGGATGCGCTCGCCCGGCTGCGGGTCGATCGCCTTCACCGTGGCGATGCGCCACAGGATCGAGTTGCCCACCGACAGAAGGTCGTTCGTGCGGTCGTATCCGCGCGCGACGTCGCTGAACATGCCGGACACCTCGTCCGGCTTCTTCTCCATGTCCGCCTTGTTCACCACGCCCATCCTACTGAGGCAGGATGCCGCGCGGGGCGGGCCCTTCGACTCTTCGCGGTCTGGACCTCCGTCCTAAGGTGGGAACGTGACCGCATCCGAGGGTTCGACGCCCCATCTCACCGCCCGCACCCGCGCGGTGGAGTCGGCGCCCTCCCTCATCCCGTACCTCGATGCGGCCTCTCCGCTGCTGTTCGTGCGCCGCGGCGAGGGCGTCGCGGGCATCGGCGAGGCTCTGCGTCTGGAGTTCACGGGCGCGGACCGCATCGCTCAGGCCGCTGACGCCTGGCGCCGCATCTCGGCGGCCGCGGAGATCGACGACCTCGTCGGCCAGGCGGGATCCGGGCTCGTGGCGTTCGGCGCGTTCGCGTTCGCCGAGGATTCGGGCTATGCGAGCACCCTGATCGTGCCGCGCACGATCATCGGGCGCCGCAACGGCGTCTCGTGGATCACGCATGTCTCGGTCGACGGCGATGACACCGCCCCCCTCCAGCCCGTGGCGCGCCCGCTCGGCTCCGAGTTCCGACTCTCGATGCTGCCCGGCACCATCACGGGCGAGCGCTACCGCGAGATCGTCGCCGCCGCCGTCGAGCGCATCCAGGAGGGCGAGCTGCGCAAGGTCGTGCTCGCCCGCGACCTCGTGGGGCGCATGCCCGCCGGCGGCGACATCCGCCGCGTGCTCGTCGATCTCGCGCTCGGCTACCCCGACACCTGGACCTTCGCCGTCGACGGCCACATCGGATCGAGCCCCGAGACGCTCGTGCGTGTGAGCCACGGCAAGGTGTCGGCGCGGGTGCTCGCCGGCAGCATCGCCCGCGGTGCGGATGCGGAGACCGATCAGGCCGCCGCGTTGCGCCTCGCAACCTCCACGAAGGACATCGACGAGCACCGCTACGCCGTGCAGAGCGTGCTCGCGGCGCTCGCCCCGCACGCGGCGGAGGGCGACGGACGCGGCATCGCCTCGAGCGAGATCCCCTTCACCTTGAAGCTCCCGAACCTCTGGCACCTCGCCACCAACATCGAGGGCACGCTGAGCGACAGCTCCTCGGTGCTCGACCTCGCCGCTGCGCTGCATCCCACCGCGGCCGTCGCGGGAACCCCCACCGACGCGGCGACCGCGCTCATCCGCGAGCTCGAGCAGATCGACCGGGGGCGCTACGGCGGACCCGTCGGGTGGGTCGATGCGAACGGCGACGGCAAGTGGGCGCTCTCGCTGCGCTCCGCCGAGATCGACGCCGACGGCGGCATCCGCGCGTTCGCGGGCGCGGGGATCCTCGCGCAGTCCGACCCCGATGCCGAGCTCGCCGAGACGAAGCTCAAGTTCCGCCCCATCGTCGACGCGTTCGCGTAGACCGGCGCCCTCGCGGGCCGTGGTGCGCGCATGCGCTCAGGCGAGCGCGGCGAGCTCCCGACGCTGCTGCTCGACATCGAAGTCGGCGGGAGGCCAGCTCTGCCCGAGCGACGCCAGCGCTTCCACCAGCACCTCTGCGACCGCGAGCCGTGCGAACCACTTGCGATCAGCGGGCACGACATGCCACGGAGCTGACTCGCTCGTGGTGCGCTCCAGGGCGACCTGATACGCCTCCTGGTAGGCGTCCCAGTGGGCGCGCTCGGCGACGTCGGCGGGGTCGAACTTCCAGTGCTTATCCGGGTTGTCGAGCCTCTCGGCGAGCCGCGTGTGCTGCTCATCCCGCGAGATGTGCAGCATGCACTTCACCACGACCGTGCCGGACGCGGCGAGTTCGTCTTCGAAGTCGACGATCTCGCCGTATCGTCGCTCGATCTCCTCCGGCTCGGCGAGCTGTCGCACACGGCCGATCAGCACGTCCTCGTAGTGCGAGCGGTCGAACACGCCGATCAGCCCCGCACCCGGGATCTCGCGGCGGACGCGCCAGAGGAAGTCGTGCTCCAGCTCCTCGTCCGTGGGCTTCGTGAAGGCGCGGATCCGCACCCCCTGCGGGTCGACCGTGCC
Source organism: Salinibacterium sp. ZJ70 (assembly GCF_011751865.2). Taxonomy (GTDB): domain Bacteria; phylum Actinomycetota; class Actinomycetes; order Actinomycetales; family Microbacteriaceae; genus Homoserinibacter. Next base: position 2,552,127 of record NZ_CP061770.1, read on the forward strand.
GACGACGTGTCGCAGGATCCCGCCCTTGCCGGCCGTATCCATCCCCTGCAGCACGAGCAGCACACTCCGCGGATCATGTGCGGCATTGGCGAAGAGCAGCTCCTGCAGCTCACCGAGGGTCTTCTCGACCTCGGCGAGGCGCTTCTCGCCTTCCCGGCGACCTCCCTCGAAACCGGGGGTGGATGCGGGGTCCACGTCTCGCAGGCGGAACCCTGTGCCGATGCGCATCGCTGCGCTGTCGAGAGCCATGGGTCCACGTTAGGGGCGCAGGGCTCAGCGGTCGAGCACGACCTCGATGAGGACGCGGCCGGGTGTCGCGGTGAGGGCGCCGTCGAGCTGACCCGCCTCGGTGACGAGGCGGTGCTCCCACCCGTAGGCGGCGGCGAGGGAGGCCAGATCGACATGCTGCGGCGTGAGCAGCACGCGCTCGACGAGGGCCGGATCCGCGGACTGCGCCACCTCGAGGCCGTCGAAGATCGTGCCGCCGTGGTCGTTGCCCACGATCACCTGCATGCGCGGGGTGTCCTCGCCGGCCCCCCCGAGCAGCGAGCCGACGTCGTGCAGGAGCGTGAGGTCGCCCACGAGAACGCGGGTGACGCCGGGGCGCGTCTCGTCGCGCTGAGAGGCGATCGCGATGCCCGTCGCCGTTGCGATCGTGCCGTCGATGCCCGCGAGGCCGCGGTTGGCGTGCACGCGGATGCGGCGGCCTGCTGCCACCTTGTCGAGCTCGCGAATGAGGCGCGACGCGCCCAGCACGAGCCGGTCGTGCGGCCACGATGACGCCCACACGGCCTCCGCGAGCTGCCTGCGGGTGACGGGCGCACGCATCCGCGCCAGCTGCTCGCGCGCGAAGCGGGCCCGCTCGGCGTAGTCCTTCGTCTCGGTCGTCGAGGACAGCGGGGCAGTGGACTCATCGGCCGCGGCGTCGAGCAGCATCCGCGAGGTGTGCACCCACCGGCGCGCCCACGACGGATCGACGGCGTGGCCCTCCTCGACCTCGACACGGTCGACGATGTGCGCCGCGCGGCGTCCGGGGTTGTAGTCCTCGACACCCGGCGTGCGCACGACGATCGTCTCCACGCCGCGGCGCTCGATGATCGCGGGAACCTCGCGGCTGAGTGTGGGGTGCCCGAAGACGATCACGCGCTCGACGCGGTCGCCGAAGCCCGCGGCACCCAGAAGCTCGCGGTAGGCGGCGACGAGCTGCGGACCGAAGCGCGCGCCGCTCGAGACCTCGGCGAGCAGCGGAGCGCCGAGCTCACGGGCGATGCGCTCGGCATCCTCTCCCGCTCCGGCGCCCGCGACGACGACCGTGCCGGGGCGCGGCGCGAGCACGAGCACGTCGACATCCGCTCTCGGAGTGGGCACCCAGGCGCCGGGCTCGATGTCGGGCAGACGCACGGCCGACGAGAGCGGGTCGCGGAGCGCGAGATTGAGGTGGCGGGGTCCGCGGATGCCGTCGAGCAGCTCGGCGGCGAGCGCATCAGCGGCGGCTTCCTCGACGTCGAGTCCCTCAGGTGCCGGCACGTCCCAGGAGCCCGCGAGGTCGCCGAAGATTCCGGGCTGGCGCGTGGTCTGGTTGGCACCCACGCCGCGCAGCTCCTCGGGCCGGTCGGCCGTGACGATGACGAGCGGAACCCCCGAGTGGGCGGATTCGAGCACCGCGGGGTGCAGGTTGGCGACAGCCGTTCCGGAGGTCGTCACGACGACAGCGGGAATGCCCGACTCGGCGGCGAGCCCGAGGGCGAGGAAACCGGCCGAGCGCTCATCGATGCGCACGTGGAGGTTGACGAGCCCCACCTGCTCGAAGCGTGCGGCGGCGAGGGCGAGCGCCTGCGAGCGCGAACCCGGGCACACCACGATGTCGGTGACGCCGCGGCGCACGAGGCCGGCGAGGAGCGCAACCGAATAGACGCTCGCGGGAGCGTCTCCCGACGGGCGGGTCACCTCAGCGCTTCGGCTTCTCGTCGCCGGCACCCGCATCGGCGTCCGAGTCGTCATCGAGCTCGGAGAGGCGCTTCTCGAGGTCGCGGATGCGCTGCTCCTGCTCCTTATCGTGCGCGATCTTGCGCAGGAACTCGGGGTCGTCGTCGGGGGCGACGGGGGCGCGGTAGCGTGCGGATCCGCGGGGCGTCAGCGGCTCGCGTCCGGCGAAGAACCAGACGATCGGACCGACGATCACGACGAACACCACGATGATGACCCACAGGGGCTTCGGGAGGCCGCGCACCCGAGAGGGGTCGATGCGGATGAGATCCACGAGCGCAGCCACGAGGAGCACTACCGCGAGGATGAACGGAAGGTAGCGGAGCAGGGCGGCCATAGCACCGAGTGTAGGCCGAGCGTATGTGCAGACGCTCGGATCTAGGATGTCCACGTGCCCGCCTGGATCCCGTACACCCTGCTCCGTCTCGCGCTCTTCGGAGGCGTCTTCGCGCTGCTGTGGCTGCTGCGCATCGACTACTGGCTGGCCGCGATCTTCGCTGCGGTCATCAGCCTGACGATCGCGTACATCTTCTTCGCGCCGCTGCACGGTCGCGTCTCCGAGGAGATCGCCGCGAGCCGCCGCCGCACCGCCCCGGAGCCCGAGCGCACCGACGACGAGCGCGGCGAAGACGAGCGCGCTGAGGACCGCGACTAGAACGCGAAGGCGGCGCCCAGCCCCACCTCGAACAGCACCGCGGCGAGCAGCGTGAGCTTGAGCGCCGTGACGTGCTCGCGCGCCGTGCGCGCCGTCAGCACGATGAGAACCGCGGGGGCGGCTGCGAGCAGCGAGAAGTACACGTACGGCGCGTAGTGGTGGAAGATCGCGAAGAACGTGAGCACCAGGTACGGCACCACCATGAGCAGCACGTACAGCACCTTCGACCCGGTGCGTCCGATGCGGACGGCCACGGTGCGCTTGCCGGCGAGCGCATCCTGTTCCCGATCGCGCGTGTTGTTGACGTGCATGACCGCCGCGGCGAAGCATCCCGCGGCGACGCCGCCGAGCCACGCCTCCGCGTTGACGAAGCCGACCTGCACGAACATGGTGCCTGCGGTCGCGACGACGCCGAAGAACACGAACGCCATGACCTCGCCGAGGCCCGCGTATCCGTAGGGTCGCTTGCCGCCCGTGTAGAACCACGCGGCGACGATCGCGACGGCGCCGACGGCGAGCAGCCACCACTGCTCGGTGCGGATGACGAGGATGAGGCCCGCGACGGCGGCGAGGCCGAACGAGACGAGCGCGGCGATGAGCACGTGCTTCGGCTTCGCGCGACCCGAGCCGACGAGCCGAGCGGGACCGACCCGGTAGTCGTCGGTGCCGCGGATGCCGTCGGAGTAGTCGTTGGCGTAGTTGACGCCGATCTGCAGCAGCACCGCCACGGCGAGGCACAGGAGCGCGCGCACCCAGTGATGCGTCCAGTCGGGCATGTGCAGCGCCGCGGCACCCGTGCCGAGCGCGACGGGACCGAGGGCGAGGGCGAGGGTCTGGGGGCGCGCGGCGGCGATCCAGGTGCCGAGCGTCGCGGGCTTCACCTGAGCGGGCCGCTGACGGCCTCCGGAGCGACCGGCTGAGGCCTTCTTCCCGTTCTTCGTCGCGCTGGACGACTTCTTCGCCCCCGAGCCGCTCGACACGGGTCCGCTGACAGCGGCCCCCTGGCCGCGATCGGCTGACTTCGCGCTCTTCGCGCGCTCGAGGGAACGGGGATCGAACCGCTGCTGCTTGGCCACGAACAGGAAGCCTAGTGACCTTCGCCGGACGTCGCGATCAGCGTGATCGCGCGTCGGTCCGGCTTGCCGCTCGCGAGCCGTGGAAGGGCGTCGACGCGGATGACGCGCGCGGGGCGCGCGACCGGTCCGAGGCGTTCGGCGACGGCTGCGATGGCCGCATCGTCATCGGTCTCGGGCCCCGCGGCGACGGCCACCGGGCGCTCACCCCACCGCTCATCGGGGACCGCGACGACCACGACCTCCTCGAACCCCGGGTGCCGAGCAAGCGCCTCCTCGATCGCGCCGAGCGCGACCTTGACGCCCCCCGAGACGAGCACATCGTCGCGTCGGCCGACCACGCGCAGCACGTCGTCGGCGAACTCCCCCGCATCCGCCGTGCGGAACCAGCGGGTTCCGTCGGCCTCCACGAAGCGCTCGGAGGTGAGCTGCTCATCGTCGAGGTAGCCCTCCGCGAGTGTGGGCCCAGCCAGGCGCACCTCGCCGTCGACGATCGCGACGCGGGTGCCCCCGAGCGGCACCCCGTCGTACACGCAGCCGCCCGCCGTCTCGCTCGAGCCGTAGCTGCGCACGACGTGCACGCCCGCCTCGCGCGCGCGGTCGAGGAGCGCGCGCGGGGTCGACTGCCCGCCCACGAGCACCGCCTGGAAGGTGCGCAACGCGTCACGCGCGGGGGCATCCTCGAGCAGCATGGCCAGCTGCGCGGGCACGAGCGCGGTGGCGCGATCGAGGGACGAGAGCCGCGCCGTCGCGTCGACGAAGCCCTGCACCGTGAAGCGCTCCCCCGTGACCGCGACCGGCTCCGTCTCGGCGCACAGCGAACGCGCGAGCACATTGAGGCCCGCGATGTAGTTCACCGGCAGCGCGAGCACCCACTGCGCGGGCCCGCCGAGCGCCGACTCGCTCGCCGCGGCGGACGCGAGCACCGCATCCGTCGACAGCACGACGCGCTTCGGGCGACCGGTGGAGCCGCTCGTCTCGACGATCAGGCCCGTGCGCTGCGGCACCCGCTCCGGCAGCGGCTCGGCACTCGCCCCCGCAGCCCCCGAGGCGACGAACAGCGCGTCACCACCCGCGAACGCCCGGTGCAGCGCCTCCAGCACCGCCTGATGACCGGCGGATGCGGGAAGTCGCGCGAGCGTCTTCATCTGCTCAGAAGTGCCAGGGGTACGGCGCCCAGTCGGGGTCGCGCTTCTCGAGGAAGGAATCGCGGCCCTCGGCCGCCTCATCCGTGCCGTACGCGAGCCGGGTGGCCTCGCCCGCGAAGACCTGCTGACCGACGAGCCCATCGTCGACCGCGTTCATCGCGAACTTGAGCATGCGGATCGCGGTGGGGCTCTTGCCGAGGATCGTGTTCGCCCACTCGACCCCGACCTTCTCGAGGTCGGCGTGCGGCACCACGGCGTTGACGGCACCCATCTCATGGGCGCGCTGCGCGTCGTACTCCTCGGCGAGGAAGAACACCTCGCGCGCGAACTTCTGGCCCACCTGGCGGGCGAAGTACGCGCTGCCGTAGCCGGCGTCGAAAGACCCGACATCCGCATCCGTCTGCTTGAAGCGCGCGTGCTCGCGGCTCGCGATCGTGAGGTCGCAGACGACGTGCAGCGAGTGGCCGCCGCCCGCCGCCCAGCCGGGGACGAGCGCGATGACGACCTTCGGCATGAAGCGGATGAGGCGCTGCACCTCGAGGATGTGGAGGCGGCCGGCGTCTCCGGGCTCACCCTCGCGGTACTCGTAGCCCGCCTTGCCGCGGATGCGCTGGTCGCCGCCCGAGCTGAACGCCCAGCCGCCGTCCTTCGGGCTCGGGCCGTTGCCGGTGAGCAGCACGACGCCCACCTTCGGGTTCTGTCGCGCGTGATCGAGCGTGCGCGCGAGCTCATCGACCGTCTGGGGGCGGAAGGCGTTGCGCACCTCGGGTCGGTTGAACGCGATGCGCGCGATGCGGCCGGTCGTGTCGAGGTGGTAGGTCACATCCCCGAGCTGCTCGAAGCCGGGCACCTCGCGCCACACGGCGGGGTCGAAGATCTCCGAGACGGTCACAGGGCCCCCAGCCAGCTGAGCAGAAGAAGAACGAGAACGGGATTCAGCAGCACCCCGACGGTGATCGCGGCGATTCCCCAGCCGCGACCGAAGTCGCCGATCGTGGCGATGAGCCCCGCGACGATGGCGATGGCGCTCAGCAGGATCGCCGAGATCGTGAGCCCCATCCCGAACTCGAAGCTCCCCGCGGAGAGGAGCGCGAGCCCCGCCGCCCACGAGAACACCATGAGGATCGCGACGCCGCCGGCGAGTCCGCCGGGCCAGCGCGGTCGGCGTTTCGGCGCAGCGACCTGCGCGGGGTCGATGCCCTGCGCCTCGTCGAAGATCTTCAGGCCGTCCGTCACCCCTCCACCCTATCCGCGCGCGCTGAGGGAGGATGAGGGCATGACCCCGGAGATCGATGAGGTTCTCGCCGCCGCGCACGTCGTGCGCCTGCCGATGTCGACCCGCTTCCGCGGTGTCACCGAGCGGGAGGCGATGCTCATCGAGGGACCCCACGGGTGGGCCGAGTTCTCGCCGTTCCTCGAATATGACGCCGCCGAGTCCGCCGCGTGGCTCGCGGCCGCGATCGACCACGCGTGGGGCGAGCCGGTGCCGGTCGCCCGCGAGAGCGTGCCGGTGAACGCGACCCTGCCGACGGTGCCGATCGCCCGCATCGCAGAGGTGCTCGCGCGCTACGGGGCGGTGCGCACCGTGAAGGTGAAGGTCGCGGATCCGGCGGAGACCCTCGACGCCGACGTCGCCCGGGTGCGCGAGGTGCGCCGGATCCTGGGGCCGGAGGGACGCATCCGGGTGGATGCGAACGGCGGATGGAACCTGGACCAGGCGGAGCACGCGGCGCACGCGCTCGCCCCCTTCGATCTCGAGTACCTCGAGCAGCCGTGTGCGACCGTGCCCGAGCTCGCCGAGCTGCGGGAGCGGCTGCGGGATTGGCAGCTGCCGATCGCGGCCGACGAGAGCGTGCGCAAGGCGGAGGATCCGATCGCGGTCGCGCGGGCGGGCGCCGCCGACCTCATCGTCGTGAAGGTGCAGCCGCTCGGCGGTGTGCGCCGGGCGCTCCGGATCGTCGCCGAGGCGGGACTGCCCGCGGTCGTGTCGAGCGCTCTCGACACCTCGGTCGGGCTCGCGATGGGCGCCCGGCTCGCTGCGGCACTCCCCGAGCTCGACTTCGACTGCGGTCTCGGCACGGCCGCGCTCTTCACCGCCGAGGTGACGCGCGAGCCGCTCGTCCCCCGAGACGGCGCCATCCCGGTGCGCGACGTCGTGCCGGATGCGGCGCTGCTGCGGGAGCACGCGGCCGAACCCGAGCGTCGCGCCTGGTGGCACGCGCGGGCACGCGCCGCCTATGCGGAGCTCACGCGGGCATAGACCCTGGGCTCAGAGGCCCGAGTAGGAGTGCAGGCCCTTGAAGAACAGGTTGACGATCGTGAAGTTGAACAGCACGGCCGCGAAGCCGATGATCGACAGCCAGGCCGAGCGGGCCCCCCGCCATCCGCGCGTCGCGCGAGCGTGGATGTACCCCGCGTAGACGACCCAGATGATGAAGGTCCAGACCTCCTTGGTGTCCCAGCCCCAGTAGCGACCCCACGCGAACTGCGCCCAGATGGCGCCCGCGATGAGGGTGAAGGTCCAGAAGGCGAAGCCGACGACGTTGACCCAGTACGACGTGTTCTCGAGGTTCGTCGAGCTGGGGAAGCGGCTGAGGAAGCGCATCGTGTCGGCGCCCTTGCGCTCGCGGCGCTCCTGCAGGAGCTGCGCGATCGCGATGCCCGCACCGACGCCGAAGAAGCCCGTTCCGAGCGTCGCCACGAACACGTGCACGATGAGCCAGCCCGACTGGAGGGGCGGCGGCAACGGCACGACGTCGACGTACACGTTGAGCGCGGCGAGCATGAGCAGCAGGGCGACGAGACCCGTGATGTACGCGTTCAGGTAGCGCACGTTCCGCCAGATGTTGACGAGCAGATAGACGCCCACCATGACGGCAGTTCCCGTGACGGCGAACTCGAACATGTTGGCCCAGGGCGCGCGACCGGCGGCGACACCGCGCAGCACGACCGCGAGCACGTGCACGATGAAGCCGAGGATCGTGAGCGCGAACGCGACGCGACCCGCCGTGCTCGACCGCTCGAGCTCCAGGCCCCGCCCGTGACGAGCGAGGTCGAGCATCGAGACGATGAACGCGATGACGTAGATGACGCCGGCGGAGTAGACGGCGAGCAGCGAATACGCGGCGAGGGTGTCAGTCACTTCTCAATCCTACGTTCGAGCTTCTCGGTGTGCTTTCGGGCGAGGTCGGCGACCGCGTCCGCGAGGGTGGGATCCTCTCCGCGGGCGAGTCCGGCGTACTCGATGCGGGCGCCGTCGTCATCCGCGATGACCTTGATCCACATGCGTCGACGCGGGATGAAGAGGCCCACCATGAGCCCGCCGAGGATGAGGATCGCGAACGCGAGCACCCACGTCTCGGTCGTGTCGTGGTGGAAGTCGACACTCGCGAAGCGACGCAGCTCGGTGAACTCGATCGTGCCGAGGCCGTTCGGCAGATCGACGGTGTCGCCGACGCGCATCTCGAGCGAGGCGGCGTCGGCCTTGGGGCCAGCGATCTGCTCGAGCGAGTCGGTGTCGAGCGAGAACGCGTTCACCGAGACGCCCTCGTCGAGCCCCAGGTCGCCCGTCCACACCGTGAGCGTGAGCAGGGAGTTGTCGCCCGAGTAGGGCGAGATCGACGTGTACGTGTGATCGACGAGCTGCACGGGATCCGGGTAGAAGAAGCCCATCATCCCGATCTGCTCGTCGAGGCCGTCGGGCACCTTGATGACGCCGCGGCTGCGGAGGTTGTTGTCCATCGGCAGGAACGCCACCGGCCCCGTGAACACGGCCTCGCCTTCCGCGTCACGCACCGTGACGACGGGCGCATAGCCGTTGCCGAGCAGGTACATGTTCATGCCGCCGACCTGCAGCGGGTGGTTGACCTTGAGGTCGGCCGCGGTCCAGTCGCCGCCCGGTTCGCGCGTCGACAGGTGCGCCGTGAAGTCGACCGGCTGATGCGCGCCCGACTTCGGATCCAGTTCGAAGACGCCCTCGAAGTCGTCCAGACGCACCGAGAACGGCTGGAGCGCGTCCTCGCTGAAGAAGCGGCCGGGGTTGAACGAGTCGTAGCCGGCGAGCGTGTTGGTGAAGGCCGTGCCCTGCACGATCACCTTCTGGCCGTGGTAGCCGAATCCGCTGCCGATGCCGACCGCCACGAGCACGCCCACGAGCGCCGCGTGGAAGATGAGGTTGCCGGTCTCGCGCAGGTAGCCGCGCTCCGCCGAGATGGAGTCGCCGTAGCGCTCGACACGGTAGCCGAGGCCCTTGAGGGTGGAACGGGCCTCCGCGACGGCGGTCTCGACATCCGCGTCGGTGCGGCGCTCGGTGAAGCCGACGAGCCGCGACAGGCGCGCGGGGGTCTTCGGCGGGCGCGAACGCAGCGCGTCGAGGTGATGCTTCGTGCGAGGCAGGATGCAGCCGACGAGCGAGATGAACAGCAGCAGGTAGATGGCCGAGAACCACGGCGAGCTGAACGTCGAGAAGACGCCGAGCGCGTCGAGGATCTCGAACGCCTCCGGGTTCTCACGCTCGTACTGGAGCACGCCGTTCGGGTCGGAGGAGCGCTGCGGCACGAGCGAACCGGGCACGGCGCCGAGGGCGAGCATGAGCAGCAGCACGAGCGCGGTGCGCATGCTCGTGAGCTGACGCCAGGCGAAGCGCAGGCTGCCGACGAAGCCGAGCTTCGGCTGCGTGACGCCCTCGTCGCGGGCAGGCTGCGCCGCGTCGAAGTGATCCGACGGACGCAGCGGGTCCGACGAGGCCGACGTGTCAGAGCGGGGTGCTGAAGCCACCGATCACCATCCCGAGGTTCGACATGAGGACGCCCCAGAGGCCAGAGACCATGAGAGCGCCGATGAGGACGAGGAGCGCGCCGCCCACGATGTTGATGGCGCGGATGTTGCGGCGCACCCATCCGAGGCTCGAGCCGACCCAGCCGAAGCCGAGAGCGACGAGCACGAACGGGATGCCGAGGCCGATGCAGTAGCCGAGGCCGATGAGCGCGGCGCGGCCCGGATCGCCGCCGAAGCCCGCGAGGAAGCCGACGGCCGTGAGAGTCGGGCTGATGCAGGGAGTCCAGCCGAGCGCGAAGACGATGCCCAGCAGCGGCGCGCCGATGAGCCCGGTGCGCGGGCGCCAGGCGGGCTTCACATTGCGCTGCAGCACCGTCACCTGGCCGATGAACACGAGCCCCATGGCGATGATGAGCGCACCGCCGATGCGCATGAGGAGGTCGTCGTACTGCAGCAGGAAACGGCCAGCAGTGCCCGCGAGCACGAACACCGCCATGAACACGAGTGAGAACCCGGCGACGAACAGCAGCGCGCCGAGCGTCATCCGACTGCGCGACTTCTCGCGGCCGTCGGTCACCCCCGACACGTATCCGAGGTATCCCGGCACGAGCGGCAGAACGCACGGCGACAGGAACGACAGCAGCCCTGCGGCGAGCGCGATCGGCACCGCGAGCCACAGCCCGCCGCTCACGACGATCTCGCCGGGGTTCACGTCAGGCCTTCTCGGCGAGAAGCTCGTCGACGATCTCGGTGATGACGCTCGGGCTCGTGATGAGGCCGCTGAAGCGCGCCGCGACGCGGCCCTGCTTGTCGAGGATGAGCGTCGTCGGCACGCCGTTCTGGTTGAGCTTGCCGCCCGCGAACGCGAGCTGCACGTCGTTCGTGTCGGCGTCGATGAGCGACGGGTAGGTGACGCTGTTCTCGCGAGCGAAGGTGAGCGCGGTGTCGGCGGAGTCGTAGACGTTGACGCCCACCATGGTCACGTCGGCGTCGAGGTAGGTCTGGTGGATCTCCTCGAGATCCGGCGCCTCGATGCGGCACGGGGGGCACGCGGCGTACCAGAAGTTGACGATCACGACCTGGCCGCGCACATCCTCCGATGAGAACTGCTCGCCCGTGTCGAGCGGGCCGGCGAAGTCGACGGGGGCTTCACGCGAGTCGGCGGTGAGGCTGATGAGGCGACCATCGCCCGAGATGTAGTCGCCGGATCCCGACTCGTAGACGTCGGTGAGGTGGCTCGCCTGCGACGTGCAGCCACTCAGAACGAGGGCCGTCGCGATCGCGGGGACGATGAGGCGCGCGCCGAAGCGGCGGGCGGGTGTGGTGCGGGCGGTCACACTGCTCCCAGGTCGATGGATTGCGCCAACAACTCTGCCGCAGGTTCCTGATAGTCCACCTCGACGAACTTCCCGTCGCGCAACGCGAGGGTCGTGATGCTCGACAGCGAGCAGCGGCGCTCTCGCGGATCGTGGGCGAGACGCTTGCCCTGCACCGTGCGGGCGACCATCCAGATCGGCAGCTGGTGACTCACGATGACCGCCTCGCCGTGGTCGGTCGAGCGGTGGATGTCGGCGACGGCCTCCATCATCCGGGCGCGGATCGACACGAACGGCTCACCCCACGTGGGACGCCACGGCCCCACGAGGTACGGCCAGTTGCGGGGCTGACGGATGCCGCGACGGATGTTCGTGCCCTCGAAGCGGTTGCGCGGCTCGATGAGGCGCTCGTCGATGCTCACATCGAGGTCGAAGACACTCCCCCACGGGGCCGCGGATTCGCGCGTGCGCTGCAGAGGGCTCGCCGTCACCGTGGTGATCTGTCGCCCCGCGAGCGATTCGGCGGAGAGCAGCGCCATCCGGTGTCCGAGTTCCGAGAGGCCGTAGCCGGGCAGCCGACCGTAGAGGATGCGATCGGGGTTGTGGACTTCGCCGTGGCGAACGAGATGGACGAGATCGGCGGGCACGCGGCCAGTCTAGGAGCGCCGCCCCCGCTGCCGCTCAGCGCACGGCGTCGCGCTCTGCATCCCGGAGGATCGCGAAGTTGTCCCGGAAGAGACCGTAGGGATCCACGCGCTGCTTGAGCGCGCGGAGACGCTCGAGGGTCGCGGGCGGGAAGGCCCGCTCCACACGGTCGCCTCTCGCGTCGGATTCGAAGCTCAGGTAGACGCCCAGCACGTGGCTCTCGAGGGCGTCCCAGGCGTCATTGAGCCACGTCCCGTCCGACCCCATCGCCACGAGCGAGAAGTTCGCCGTGCGATGCGCCCACGCCGTCGCATCCTCTGGCACGTCCGCCACCGCCCCGCCGAGCGCACGCACCTGGAAGAACTGCACCCGGCCGCTGGTGAGCATGGCTGCGAGTTCGTGCGCGAGCGCGGGGGTGAGGTGCTCGACGAGCCCGCCGCGCGACGCGGGACTCCCCTGACCACCGTGGGGCCCGTCGGCCGCATTCGCGATGACGGCCGAGTACGGCGCGAGCTGCACCGACTGGTCCACGAGCGGAGCGAGCTGCGCGAAGGGCTGGAGTCGCTCGAGGATCGTCTCCGGATCGTCGGAGTCGACGACGAGGAGTGCCTGGGCGAACATGCGCCCGCCACGCGGGGCTCCGAGGATGACCTCGCCCGAGACATCCCGCGGCGCCGACTCGAGCACCTCGCCCCACGCCGTGAGGAAAGCGGCGGTGTCGCTCGCGTCGAAGACGAGCTGCGCCCAGCCGATGTCCCCGGCTGGGGACGCCTCGAACTCGAACGCCGTCACGATTCCCAGATTGGCGCCCGCGCCGCGGACCCCCCAGAAGAGCTCGGGGTCGTCCTCGGCATCGACGCGCACCGTCCGCCCGTCGGCGAGCACGAGCTCGGCGGCGCGCATCCGGTCGATCGTGAGGCCGTGCTCACGGGCGAAGTAGCCGACGCCTCCGGCTGTCGCGAGCCCGCCCACCCCGACCCCGCCGTAGTCGCCTGAGGAGATCACCCAGCCGTGAGGGGCGAGTGCCGCCGCGACCTCCTGCCACCGCGCGCCCGGGCCGACGCGCACCAGGCGCCGCTGCTCATCGAGCACCTCGATGTCGTCGAGCGCGCCGACGTCGATCACGAGTCCTCCGTCGTTCGTCGAGCGGCCGCTGATGCCGTGACCGCCGCTGCGGATTCCGAGAGGCAGATCTCGGTGGCGACGCGCGAACGCGACCGCCTCGACGACCTCCTCGACGGTGCGCGGCCGCAGCACGAGTCCCGGGGAACCTCCCCGCAGATACCCCGAGCGCACCTTCGCGTACTCCCGGTCGCCGGGCTCGACCGCGTTCGCGGCGAGGGCGGCGGGAACCTCGTCGTAGGCGATCCCGTCACGACGGGCGGCGAGCGCCGCCGTCGATCGGATGCGCGAGACGGTCCGCGTGCCGCGTTCTCCGCGTTCGCGCTCGACGCGCTCGCGCAGATCGGGCGCCACCTCCTCGGCGAACTGCCGCAGCGCCGCCGGGTCGTCGGTCGCGAGGATGAGCGTGCTCGCCCCGTCGTCGAGCACGAGCGGAAGCAGATCCTCGACCCACTGCTCGGGCGTGCCCTGCAGGAACCCGCTCGACTCGCGCTGGAAGCGCCCCCCGATGTTGAGCATGCGCCGGATCTCGCGCGGATCGCGTCCCGCCTCCTGCGCCGCCTCGTCGATGACGGTGTTGCCCCGGGCGTAGCCGCCGGGTTCGAGATACGCCAGGCTCGGGAGCCACCCGTCTGCTCGTCGGCCGATGAGTCGGAGCATGCGGGGCTTGAGCGCGCCGATCCAGATGGGGATCTCGTGCGCGGGAGCGGGGCCGCGCTTCGCACCGTCGACGGCATAGTGCTCGCCGTCGACGTGCACTCCGCCGCGCTCGTCGACGTCCCAGATCGCCCGGATGAGCTCGATCGCCTCCTCGAGTGCCGCAACGGCCTCGCCGGGGGTGCGTCGCGGTCCCCCCATCGCCGCCACGGCGTCGGGGAAGCCCCCGGAACCGAGGCCGAGAGCGACCCGACCATCCGAGAGCAGGTCGAGGCTCGCGGCCGATCTCGCGAGGACGGCGGGCGGCCGCAGGGGCAGGTTGTGCACGTTCGCCGCGATCTCGATGCGCGAGGTGCGCGCCGCGACCCAGCTCATGAGCGTCCACGTGTCGAGGAACGCCGGCTGGTACGGGTGGTCCTGGAAGGTCACCAGGTCGAAGCCGAGCTGTTCGCTCAGCTGCGCGAGCGCGACGGGCGCGTCGGGGCGCACGGCGGAGGGCGTGATGAATGTTCCGAAGCGAAGGGGGTGGCCGTAGTCGGGCATGCCCCCAGCCTCGACGCATGCTCGCGATCCTGCAACATCGACGTAAGCGACTTACATTGAGTGAGTGGATCCTCAGGCCGACCTTCTGCACATCGACGACGACGCATGCCGCCGTTTCCTGTCATCCGCCGAGCTCATCGGCCGACGCTGGAGCCCCGGCATCATGCTCGCGATCGGTCGCGGCGCGCACCGATTCAGCCGCATCGTCACCGCGGTCGACGGCCTCTCGGATCGGATGGCCGCCCAGCGCCTGCGGGAACTGGAGGCCGCGCAGCTCATCGTGCGACGCGTCGTCCCCACCACGCCCGTGCAGGTGCGGTACGAGCTGTCGCCGGCCGGGCGCGAACTCCTGCAGTCGCTCCAGCCGCTCGCGGAATGGTCGCACCGATGGGAGGGTCTCCTCGATACCGCCCGCGCCGACGAACGCGCGTCCTGAGCCGCCTCAGACGCCGAGGCGCGTGAGCGCGGTCTCGAGGCGTCGAGCTCACCCTCGACGACGAGCTCGAGGTGCTGCGGGGCCTCCCCGCCTGACGCCCGAGGCCGCGCGGTTCGCGTGCAGGCGGCCCGACTAGACTTGGCCACCGTGACCGACCGCACCCTCATCAAGAACCTCGCCGCCGCCCCCGCCGGAACCGTGACCGTCTCCGGATGGGTCGACACGGTGCGCGACCAGAAGAAGGTGCAGTTCGTCGTGCTGCGCGACGAGTCGGGTGCCGCACAACTCGTGCACCCCCGCACGGACGTCGACGAGCCCGGCAGCGACCCCATCGCGACCACCATCTCCGGCCTCAGCACCGGCAGCTTCATCACCGTCACCGGTGAGCTCAAGCACGACGAGCGCGTCAAGCTCGGCGGCCTCGAGGTGAAGATCGAGTCGATCGACGTCGCCTCCGTCGCCCTCGACTCCCCCATCGCCGACGACTCGTCCATCGACAAGCGTCTCGACTGGCGCTTCCTCGACCTGCGCCGCCCCGAGCAGAACCTCATCTTCCGTGTGCAGACCACGTTCCTGCATGCGCTGCGCACCTGGTGGGTGGAGAACGACTTCGTCGAGATCCACACCCCCAAGCTCATGGCGTCCGCCTCCGAGAGCCGTGCCGAGCTGTTCGAGGTCGAGTACTTCGACACCAAGGCGTACCTCGCGCAGAGCCCCCAGTTCTTCAAGCAGATGGCCCAGCCGGCCGGCTTCGGCAAGGTCTTCGAGGTCGCCCCCGCGTTCCGAGCCGACCCGAGCTTCACGAGCCGTCACGCCACCGAGTTCATCTCGGTCGACGCCGAGATCAGCTGGGTCGAGAGCCACGAAGACGTCATGGCGATGCACGAGCAGCTGCTCGTCGCGGGCCTCACCGCCGTCAGGGAGAAGCACGGCGACGAGATCAAGGCGGCATTCGACGTCGACGTGACCGTGCCGAGCCTGCCGTTCCCGCGCATCCCGCTCGCGAAGGCCCACGAGATCGTCGAGTCGCGCGGCTACAAGGTGCCCCGCGCCGACGGCGACCTCGACCCCGAGGGCGAGCGCAAGCTCAGCGAATACGTGCGCGAGGAGCTCGGCCACGAGTTCGTGTTCGTGACCGACTACACCTCGAACATCCGGCCGTTCTACCACATGCGCCACGAGGACGACCAGAACCTCACCAACAGCTACGACCTGCTGTTCAACGGCACCGAGATCTCCACCGGCGCCCAGCGCGAGCACCGCATCGACGTGCTCGTCGCGCAGGCCAAGGACAAGGGCATGGACCCGGAGGAGCTCGAGTTCTACCTCGACTTCTTCCGGTACGGCGTGCCCCCGCACGGCGGATTCGGCATGGGCCTCAGCCGCGTGATCATGCTCATGCTGCACCAGCCCTCGATCCGCGAGGTCACCTACCTATTCCGCGGACCGAACCGCCTCACGCCGTAAGGCCGCAGACAACAGAAGGGGCGCTCCATCCGGGGCGCCCCTTCTCATATCCGGTCGCGGTCACTACGCTCTCGGCATGTTCTTCGCGCCGCTGCCCGAACCGGAGGAGATCCACGAGCAGCGCTGGATTCCACCGGAGTGGATGGAGCCCCCGCTCGGCGAGCTGCCGGCCTCGGTGCCGATGGACCGCGTTCTCGCCCGAACGGCGAACATGGCCTTCGTGCTCCGCCCGATCGAGGTGCACCGGAACGGCATCCGCCTCGTGCTCCAGGTGCTGATCGTGAGGCGGGAGCTCGATCTGCTTGCGTGGAGCGAACTCACTGCGGCCTGCTCGGACAGCGACCCCAGTCGTTCGACGGAGGTGCTTCGCATCGGGGTGAGCTTCGCTGATGGCAGTCGAGTGGAGGCCCCGCAGTGGATGCACCCGGAGTCGACGCCCGACGGGCCGATGCTCACCCGGCGCGAGAGCGGTGGAGGTGGCGGCACCGAGAGCTACGTCCTGACATTCGGCTTCTGGCTGTGGCCCGCGCCGCCCGCCGAGCCGTTCACCCTGCACTGGATGTGGCAGGCGCTCGACATCCCGGAGGGGTCGCTCGAACTCGACGGCGCCGCATTCGCGGCCGCGCGCGAGCACGTCCAGCTGCTGTGGCCGGGCGACGCCGACTAGCGCCGGATCAGGCTGCGGAGGCTCAGAACTCGTAGTCGACGCACGAGCGCGCCGACACGACCGACTTGATGAAGCCAGCGGCCTCCACGTGCGCGGGGTGCACCTGGTAGGCGGCGAGGTCCTCGCGCGACGCGAACACCGAGTTGAGAACGACATCCCAGTTGCCGTCGTTGTCGTTCAGGTCGAAGCCCACCTCGATGAGCTCCGCGGCGAGCTGGCCGCGCAGACCTTCGAGGCGCTCGCGGATGCCCTCAGCGTCCGAGGCGCGCTGGGCGGCGTCTTCGGCGGCGAGCTTCCAGGAGACGATGTGGCGGATCATGCGGTGTTCTCTTTCTCGTCGAGCGCGCGTCGCAGCCGGGTCGGGTCGACGCGCCAGATGGTGTGCACGCGATCATCGATCAGCAGAACGGGGATCTCCTCCGCGTACTGGACCGTGAGCGCCTCATCGTCGAGGATATTGCGCTCCTCGAGCTCGAGGCCGCGTTCAGCGGCGATCTCGAGGACGATCGCACGGGCGTCATCGCACAGATGACATCCGGGCTTTCCGAGAAGGGTGAGGCGCGGGGCGGGCACACACCTAGACTATGTGGGTCATGCCCGAGGAACAGCCCGCAACGTCGCCGCGCCCGGTGGTCGCGTTCTTCGACGTCGACAACACGCTCATGCGCGGCGCGAGCATCTTCCACGTGGGCCGCGAGGCCTGGGTGCAGGGCATGGTCGGCTGGCGCGATCTGATGCGCTTCGCCTGGCAGCAGCGGCGCTTCACGAAGGTGGGCGAGAACCACCACCACATGGCGTCGGCCCGCGAACGGGCGCTCGGCATCATCGCCGGCCACCACGAGCACAAGGTGCGCGAGATCGGCGAAGCCATCTGGGAGGAGCGACTCGCTCCCCGGATGTGGCCGGAGACGGTCGCGCTCGCCCACGAGCACCTCGCGAAGGGCCACCAGGTGTGGCTCGTCTCCGCGACCCCCACCGAGGTGGGCCAGATCATCGCCGAGAAGCTCGGCCTCACCGGCGCGATCGGCACGGATGTCGAGAAGGTCGACGGGCACTACACGGGCCGCCTGCAGGGCACCGTGATGCACGGTGAGCAGAAGGCGGTCGCTGCTCGGGCCCTCGCGGCGGAGATCGGTGCGGATCTCGACGCGTCGTGGGCGTACTCGGACAGCCGCAACGACATCCCGCTGCTCGAACTCGTGGGCAACCGCATCGCCGTCAACCCCGACTCCGGGCTCGCGCGCTACGCCGCCGAGAACGGCTGGCCCACGATGACGCTCGACCCGTCGTCGATCAAGGCGCAGCTCCGGCGCGTGCGCCGCGACGCGAAGCGCGTCAAGCCCGCCTGACGGCGCCCCCGCATCCGCCCCCGCCGAGAGCCACCTGCCTTCTCAGGGCGCCATAGACATGTCTCTGCCGCCGCGGACATCCGCGCGTGCTCCCAGACACCCGCACGCGGGTGTCCAAAGCAGCGCAGACATGTCTATGCCGAGAAGCCGGAGGAGACGCCGAGCTGCAGGAGCCGGGAGGCCCGGACATGACGGAGCCCCAGGCCGTTCGGCCCGGGGCTCACGCGGTCACTTCTTGTTGCGACGCTGGTGGCGAGTCTTGCGCAGCAGCTTGCGGTGCTTCTTCTTCGCCATGCGCTTGCGACGCTTCTTGATGACTGAACCCATAGTTCACCCCAATCGTTCGTATCTCGGACCCCTGGTCCGTACGACCGCGGGAAGCCTAACCGGGAGATTCTATCAAAGCCCGAAACGGGCTCGCTCCACACGGAGCTGCAGGCGAGCGGACTCAGCCGGCGCGCACGTCCGAATCGGTCATGCCGATCACCTGGGCGACCGCGGATTCGGGGATGCGGTACGAGCGCCCGAAGCGCACGGCGGGCAGCTCACCCGAGTGAACGAGGCGGTAGACGGTCATGCTCGACACCCGCATCATGTCCGCGACTTCCTGAACCGTCAGGAAGCGCATGTCCGAGAAGTCGCGAACCATTTCCGCCTCTGTGCATCGTTGTTGTGGGTGTGACTCGTGTGACTGGTGTGACTCGAGTGCTCTGCCACAGAGTAGAGGTTCATTCGACCCCTGTCCAGAGGCCCTGCCCGGCACCCGGGCGCCATGCGACGCTGGGGCGATGAAGATGCTGCTGGGCTTCCTCGGCGCTCGGCGACAGCCAGCGACACAGGTCGCCAAATCCGCGGTCGCCACGATCGCGGCGTGGCTCATCGCCACCTGGGTGGTCAACGGAGCCCTGCCCGTCTTCGCTGCGATCGCAGCCCTTCTCGTCGTGCAGCCGAGCGTCAACCAGTCAGCCTTGAAGGCGATCGAGCGCTCGGTGGGAGTGATCTCCGGAGTGGGGATCGCCTCCGGTCTCACGGTCGTCTTCGGGCAGGCTCCCTGGGTCGC
Source organism: Salinibacterium sp. ZJ70 (assembly GCF_011751865.2). Taxonomy (GTDB): domain Bacteria; phylum Actinomycetota; class Actinomycetes; order Actinomycetales; family Microbacteriaceae; genus Homoserinibacter. The sequence continues at coordinate 2,571,027 of NZ_CP061770.1, forward strand.
GCTCGTCGCGGTCACCGCCGCACTCGTGCTCGCCTGGCTGCTTCGGATGACCCCTGGCACGACCTACCAGATCGCCATCTCGGCGCTGCTGGCGATCTCGCTCGGCTCGTCGACACCCAACTACGCGGTCGACAGGATCGTCGAGACGATCATCGGCGCGGCCACCGGCTTCGTCGTCAACCTGATCATCGTGCCGCCCGTCGCGCTCGCGCCTGCGAAGCAGGCCGTCTCCGCCCTGGGTGAGGAGGTCGCGAAATCGATGGAGCGCCTCTCCGAGAGCCTCACGTCGCTCCAGACACCAGCGAAGCTGGAAGAGCTGATGATCAAGGTGCGCCTGCTGCGACCGATGGTGTCAGCCGCAGACGACGCGATCGCCGACGCCCAGGAATCCCTCACCCTCAACCCGCGCGCTCGCAAGCACCGTGAGGACCTCGAGCAGATCGAGACGACCCGCAATCTGCTTCGCCCCATCGTCTCCCAGGTCATGGGCATGACGCGGGCCGTCTACGACCACTACGACAAGACACTCGCGAGCGAGCCGAGCGCTGGCACGATCGCCGAGCAGCTGCAGCTCGCCGCACAGGATGTGCGACGCAGGTCGGCGACCGCAGCCCCCGGCACCTCATCCACCGACAGCGGGTCGACCGACCTCAGCGAGCGGATCCCCCTCGTCAGCGCCCCGCTCACACAGCACGAGCCGTCATCCGACCACTGGATCCTCGTGGGCTCGCTGCTCGAGGATCTGCGGCGCATCCGCGAGGAGCTCGCGGCACGCGACTGACGGGAGAGTTCAGCCCTTGCGGCGTCGCGGCATCTTCTCGGAGACCCGCTGACGCGCGCCCTCGATCTTCTCCTGCGCGGACTCGAACGCGGATCGGGCGGCGTTCGCCGTCTCGGCGGCGGTGCGACCGAGACGGTCGCCGAACTCGGCCCCCGCCCATGCGGCGTAGACGGTCGTAGCCCCCGACTCGTCCCTGCCGACGGTGAAGTCGGTGAACGGCTCGAGCCACACCTCGATCTCCTCGAGGGGGCTCGCGTCGAGACGGTAGAAGCGGTGCTGGCCCTCTTCGCGAACCGACACCAGATCGTGCTCGCGCAGCACCTTCAGGTGCTTCGAGACGGTCGGCTGCGCGACCCCGAGCTCGGTGACGAGATCGCCTACCGACAGCTCGCCCCGACTCTCCAGAAGGGAGCGAAGGATCTCGCGTCGCGTGCCATCCGAGAGGACGTCGAAGATGTCGGCCATTCCGACAGGATAGCCAGGCTGATCCGGGAGTACCATTTGCTGTTCCGACCCGTGAGCAGAAGGAGAGCCGTGCGCGCCACGTCGGTGCGGCGAGATCCGTTCATCGCCCGCGTCTCCCATCGCGTCGGCGACTTCGCGACGCTCACCCCCGCCCGCTTCGCCATCGCGGTCTTCGCGAGCCTCGTGATCGTCTTCACGATCCTGTTCTCGCTGCCCATCGCGACCGCCGACGGCAGGACGCCGGACCTCATCGACGCGCTCTTCACCGCCATCTCCGTCATCTGCGTCACAGGCCTGTCCACGGTCGACATGGCGACGTTCTGGTCGCCCTTCGGGCACGTTCTCGTGTTCATCGGCGTCGAGATCGGCGGGATCGGCGTGCTGACGGTCGCCTCGATCCTCGGCCTCATCATCAGCAGGCGCATGGGGCTGCGCCAGAAGCTCATGGCCGCGGGCGACGCGAACCCCCTGCGCATCCGCCGGGGCCCTGTCGCCGAGGGCCAGGCCGTGCGTCTCGGCGAGACGCGCAACCTGCTCGCGACGGTCGCGGTGAGCGTCATCGTGATCGAACTCGCGATCGCGGCGCTCATCTTCCCTCGCCTGCTCATCGCGGGTGTCGATCCGCTCACGGCGCTGTGGGAATCGATCTACTTCTCGGCGATGGCGTTCACCAACACCGGTTTCTCCCCCGCGCCCGAGGGCATCTCGATGTTCGCGAGCGACTGGTGGTTCCTCGGGGCGCTCATGCTCGCGACAGTGCTCGGGGCGATCGGGTTCCCGGTGATCTACGCGCTGCGCAAGAGCCTCTTCGCCCCGCACCGCTGGTCGCTGCACGTCAAGCTCACTCTCGTGACGTTCGGGCTGCTGATCGTGGGCGGCACCGTCGCCTACCTCGCGCTCGAATGGGACAACCCCGACACGATGGGGTCGATGGATCTCGGCGAGCGCGTGCTCCACAGCCTCTTCATCTCGGTGATGTCGCGTTCCGGAGGCTTCTCGGCGATCGACATCGCCTCCCTCGACGGATCGAGCCTGCTCGTGACCGACATGCTCATGTTCGTGGGCGGCGGCTCGGCGTCCACGGCGGGCGGCATCAAGGTGACGACCCTCGCGATCCTGTTCCTCGCGGCGTTCGCCGAGGCGCGCGGCGCCGACGACATGGAGGCCGCCGGACGCCGCATCCCGATCGATGTGCTGCGTCTCGCCGTCTCGGTCGTGCTGTGGGGCGCCACGATCGTCGCGACCGCGAGCATCATCATCCTGCTCATCAACGACGACGCCCCGCTCGACTATGTGCTGTTCGATGTGATCAGCGCGTTCGCCACATGCGGGCTCACCACCGGCTTCACCCAGAGCGCCGGGGAAGCAACGCAGGCGGTCATCGCTGCGACCATGTTCCTCGGACGCATCGGCACTGTGACACTCGCCGCGGCTCTCGCGGCATCAACGCGACGGCAGCTGTTCCGTCGCCCGGAGGAAAGGCCCATCGTTGGTTGAGAAGATCGCCCACGACGCACCCGTTCTCGTGATCGGCCTCGGCCGGTTCGGGGCGGCGACCGCCGGCCAGCTGCAGCGCCTCGACCGCGAGGTGCTCGCCGTCGACGAGGATATGGCTCTCGTCCAGAAGTGGTCCGAGCGGGTCACCCATGCCGTGCAGGCGGATGCCCGCTCGATCGACGCACTGCGGCAGATCGGGGCGGATGATTTCCAGATCGCCGTCGTCGCGGTCGGCAGCTCGATCGAGGCCAGCGTGCTCATCACCGCGAACCTCGTCGACCTGAAGGTGCCGCAGATCTGGGCGAAGGCCATCAGCCAGTCACACGGCAAGATCCTGTCGCGCATCGGCGCCAGCCACGTGATCTATCCGGAAGCGGAGGCGGGCGAGCGCGTCGCGCACCTGGTCTCCGGACGCCTCATCGACTTCATCGAGTTCGACGACGGCTTCGCGATCGTCAAGATGTACCCGCCGAAGCCGATCCGCGGACTCACGCTCACCGAGTCGCGTGTGCGCGAGAAGTACGGCATCACGGTGGTGGGGGTGAAGAGCCCCGGCAAAGAGTTCACGTACGCGACGGCCGACACCCTCATCTCGAACCACGACCTCATCATCGCGAGCGGGTCGACGCAGGATCTGGAGAGGTTCGCGGCACTCGGCTGAGCGCGAGGGCCTAGGCGCCTGCGGCGAGCTCTCGCGCGCGCGCGATCGCCGCGTGCGCTCCCGCCTCGAACGTGTCGGCGAGCTTAGCCTCGTCGAGCACCGCGATGAGGCGCTCGGTGGTGCCCTTGGGGCTCGTCACCCGGCGGCGCAGCTCGGCGGGCTCCTCACCCGTCGATTCGAGCATGAGTGCCGAGCCGATGAGCGTCTGCTCGGCCATCGTCTTCGCGGTCGCGCGGTCGAATCCGAGTCGCTCGGCGGCGGTCGTCAGCTGCTCGACCAGGAAGAAGACGGTCGCGGGACCGGATCCCGAGATCGCCGAGAGCGCGTCGATCTGATCCTCGGGCAGCACGATGACCTCGCCCACCGCCTCGAAGAGGCTGCGCGCGGCCTCGAGGTGCTGATCACCGGAACGCGAGCCCGCCGCGATGCCCGTGACCGCGCGGCCCACGAGGGCCGGCGTGTTCGGCATCGTGCGGATGACGGGGTTCGGCACCGAGGCCTCCATCGTCGCCGTCGTGATGCCCGCCGCGACGCTCACGACGAGCGCCTCCGGGGCGAGCGCGTCGGCGATCTCGCCGAGCGTCTCCACCACCATCGCGGGCTTCACACCCAGCAGCACGACACCCGCGCCCTCGACGGCGGCGGCGTTCGCATCCGCGCGCTCCTCGAGTGCGAACGCGCGCACGCCCTCCGCGCGCCAGGACTCGGCGGATGCGGTCGAACGGGTGCTCACCGTCACCGTGCTCGGGTCGACGCCCGAGGCGATCAGCCCGCGGGTGATGGCCCCGGCCATAGAACCTGCTCCGAGAACCGCAAGGGGTGAATGCGTCGACATGTGCTCATCCTAGAATCGCTCCATGAGCGCGTCAGGCGGCACCAAGGCGATCATCGCGGCGTTCCTCGCCAATGCGGGAATCGCCGTCACGAAGTTCATCGCATGGGCCCTCTCGGGCTCCAGCTCGATGCTCGCCGAAGGCGTGCACTCGGTCGCCGACGCCGGCAACCAGCTGCTGCTTCTGGTCGGCGGGCGCAAGGCCCGCAAGCAGGCCGATGCGGAGCATCCGTTCGGCTACGGACGCGAGCGCTACGTGTACGCGTTCGTGGTCGCGATCATCCTGTTCTCCGTGGGCGGCGTGTTCTCGATCTACGAGGGCATCGACAAGCTCACCCATCCGCATCCGCTCGAGAACGCGTGGGTGCCGATCGTCGTGCTGCTCATCGCGATCGTGCTCGAGTCGTTCTCGCTGCGCACCGCGGTGAAGGAGGCGAACCACGTGCGCGGGCGCCAGAGCTGGGTGCAGTTCGTGCGCCGCGCGAAGCAGCCTGAGCTGCCCGTCGTGCTGCTCGAGGATGTCGCCGCGCTGCTCGGCCTCGTGCTCGCGCTCACGGGTGTCGGCCTCACGATCCTCACGGGTGACAACCTGTGGGACGGCATCGGCACGATCGCGATCGGCGTGCTGCTCGTTGCCGTCGCGGTCATCCTGGGCATCGAGACGAAGAGCCTGCTCGTGGGCGAGGGTGCGAACCCCGACGACCACGCGAAGATCCTCGCGGCGCTCAACAACCACCCGCAGGTCGAGGCCGTCATCCACATGAAGACGCTCTACATCGGCCCTGACGAGCTGCTCGTGGGCGCGAAGATCGCGGTGCCCGGCGCCCTCCGCGCCGCCGACCTCGCGACCGCGATCGACGCCGTCGAGGCGAGTGTGCGCGAAGCGGTGCCCGCGGCCCGCGTCATCTACCTCGAGCCCGACATCTACGTGGCTCGCGGCGAGAACCCCTCGACCGACGCGATCGTCATCCGCAGCACCGACTAGCTCCGGGGCCACCTCGGCGCGCCGAGCCGGCCCCGCTCAGCGCAGCCGGCCTCGAGGTGTCAGTTTGTGTCGCCTACGGCTGCCGCTGGGCGGCACAAACTGACACCTCGGGGTTCGGAGAGGGGGGTTGGCGGCGGATGCGGCGAGGCTAGAGCTCGGTGGCGCGGGCGCCCGCGAAGAACTCGCGCAGCAGGGCGGCGCAGTCGTCCTCGAGGACGCCCGTCACGACCTCGCGCACACGGTAGGGCAGGGTGCGGTCGCGCAGCAGATCGTGCACACTCCCCGCGGCACCCGCCTTCTCATCCCATGCGCCGAACACGACGCGCGGGATGCGGGCCGCGAGGATCGCCCCCGCGCACATGACGCACGGTTCGAGCGTGACGACGAGCGTCACATCGTCGAGGCGCCAGGATCCGCGCTTCTCCGCCGCGCGGCGGATGGCGACGACCTCGGCGTGGGCCGTCGGATCCGCGTGCTTCTCGCGCTCGTTGCGACCGTGAGCGAGCACCGTGCCGTCGCGATCGACGATGACGGCACCCACCGGCACGTCGCCCGTGCGGAGGGCGAGCTCCGCATCCGCGAGCGCTGCTCGCATGGTCTCCAGGTCGGAGGGCATAGATTGAAGCCTATGCGAGTGCACGTGGCCGACCACCCCCTGATCACCCACAAGCTCACGGTGCTGCGCGATCAGCGCACCCCCGCCCCGGTGTTCCGGGCGCTCACCGAGGAGCTTGTGACGCTGCTGGCGTATGAGGCGACGCGCAATGTGCGCACCACGGAGGTGACCGTGCAGACGCCCGTCGCCCAGGCGACCGGTCTGTCGATCTCCGAGCCGAAGCCGCTCGTCGTACCGATCCTGCGCGCCGGCCTCGGAATGCTCGAAGGCATGGTCAAGCTCGTTCCCACGGCCGAGGTCGGCTTCCTCGGCATGGTGCGCGACCACGAGACGCTCGAGCCCACCACCTACGCCGAGCGCCTGCCCGACGACCTCTCGAACCGCCAGTGCTTCGTGCTCGACCCCATGCTCGCGACGGGCGGATCGCTCGGTGCCGCGATCGAGTTCCTCTTCGCGCGCGGTGCCGTCGATGTGACCGCGATCTGCATCCTCGCCGCCCCGGAGGGCATCGAGAAGGTGCGCGAGCTCACCGAAGGTCGCGAGGTCACCCTCGTCCTGGGCGCTGTCGACGAGAAGCTCAACGAACTCGGCTACATCGTTCCGGGTCTCGGCGACGCCGGAGACCGCCTGTACGGTCTCGCCTGATCCGAATCTTCGCAACGGCCCCGCATCGCACCCGCGATGGCGGGGCCGTCGCCGTTCCCGGCCCTGCCTGCAGGCGAGTAGCACATCCGCGGATCCGGGCCCGCCGTGTTACGCGCTGTGTTACGTCGCGGAGTGCCTCAGTTGACACACGACGTAACCCTCACCCAGACTTATGCGCATGACCGCTATCGCACGCCCCACGACCTCCTTCGAGGCCCTCGGGACTGCCGACATGATGTCGGCGCGTGCGGTCATGTGCTGTCGAATGTGCGCGTAGGCCCTTCCCTCCTCCGCCCTTCACTCACCCGCGAACATGGTGAACCCTCCGACGTCCGGCCCGTCCGCGCCCGACGATCGCGATCTCTTCGACAGCACCCGGCCCGCTGCCTCTGACGCAGCCGCCGACACCTCCCAAGGATTCGACGACATGTCTCTCGCCACCCTCGACACCCTTCGTCCCACCGCCCGTCGTTACCCCGCTCCGCGCATCGTTCCCGCGCACACGCCGGCCCCCGAGCCCGAGCGCCCGCGCATCCGCGCCGTCCCCGACGGCACCGAGGCCCGCGGCTTCGCCCTCTACGTGGGCGTCGACGAGCAGAAGGCCGCTGCAGCGGGTGTCTCGCTTCCGCAGCTCGTGGAGACGCTCAAGCGCACCATCGCCGACCTCGTCCCCGACGCGGGCACCTACGCCGCCGTCGCTCTCGCACCCGAGGGTGCGGGCGGTCGCGACGTCGATGTGGTGCGCCTCGCCCTGCAGGATCCGGCCGCGCTCGCGAAGCACCGCCAGGCCACCGTGCCCGCCGAGGCCCCGGAGCCGAAGGGCGGCGTCGTGATCGATATCTCGCGCAAGCGCGTGCAGCTCGACGGCGACACCGCCCCGCTCACCTACAAGGAGTTCGAACTCCTGCAGTTCCTCGTGCTGCGCGAAGGCCGCACGATCGAACGCGCGGAGATCATCAGCACCCTCTGGGCGGACGGCGGCGACGACATCCCCAACGAGCGCACGATCGACGTGCACGTGCGCCGCCTGCGCTCGAAGCTCGGCGCCTACGAGGACATCGTGCGCACCGTGCGCGGATCCGGATACCGCTTCGACCGCCACGCGGATGTCACCATCCGCTGGGCCTCGACGCCGTCGCCCGACGTCTTCTGATCCGGCAGCCCGCCCCGCGCCAGCACAGGCCCGTGCACAGTCCCCGGTGAGACGAAAGCCCCTGGGGGTCGGCCGCCCCCGGGCGTAGCGTCGATCCGGACGCCGGGCATGACGGCGAGATGCGCCGCCCCCTTCCCGGCGGGATGGAGTCATCATGAAGGCTGCGCGCTACTACGACCGTGGAGACGTCCGGATCGAAGACGTCCCGGAGCCGGAGCTGCGTCCGGGTGCTGTCGCGATCGACGTCGCGTTCTGCGGCATCTGCGGCAGCGACCTGCACGAGTACCTCGACGGCCCGATCTTCGTGCCTGCCCCCGGCCACCCGCATCCGCTCTCGGGTGAGGAGGCGCCGGTGACCCTCGGCCACGAGTTCTCGGGGATCGTGACGGCTCTCGGCGAGGGCGTGACGAAGGATCTGAAGGTGGGCGACTCGGTCGTGGTCGAGCCGTACTTCGTGTGCGGCGAGTGCGCCCAGTGCACGGCGGGCAACTACCACCTGTGCGAGAAGATGGGCTTCATCGGCCTCGCGGGCGGCGGCGGCGGACTGAGCGAGAAGATCGTCGTCGACGAGCGCTGGGTGCACCCCGTGGGTGACATCCCCCTCGATCAGGCGGCCCTCATCGAACCTCTCGCGGTGGCGCACCACGCGGTGGTGCGCTCGGGCGCGAAGGCGGGCGACGTGGCGCTGGTGGGCGGCGCGGGGCCGATCGGCCTGCTTGTCGGCGCGGTCCTCAAGGCCGAGGGCGTGACGGTGATCATGTCGGAGCTCAGCGAGGCACGCAAGCAGAAGGCACGGGAGACGGGCGTCGCCGATCACGTGATCGATCCGCGATCCGATGACCTCATCGAGCGCGTGCACGAGCTCACCGACGGTGTGGGAGTGGATGTGGCGTTCGAGTGCACGAGCGTCAACGTCGTGCTCGATCAGCTGTTCGACGCGGTGCGCCCCGCGGGCGTGATCGTGAACGTGTCGATCTGGGGCCACCCGGCCACGATCGACATGCAGAAGCTCGTGCTCAAGGAGATCGACCTGCGCGGCACGATCGCCTATGTGAACGACCACCCGGCGACGATCAAGCTCGTGCAGGACGGCAAGATCGATCTCGCGCCCTTCATCACGGCGAAGATCCCGCTGGATCGGCTCGTGGAGGACGGCTTCGACACCCTCATCCACCGGAACGAGACGGCGGTGAAGATCCTCGTCGAGGAGCCGGCTGGCGTGGCGGCACTGGGAGGCTGACTCCGCATCAGTCGGGGACGGCGCGCGGCTTCCGGGTCGCGCGGCGTTGCCCGATGTCGATGCCGGCGAGGGCGAGCGCGATGCCGATCGCCTGCAGCACGCCCAGGTGCTCGCCGCCGAGCAGCACCCCGAGCAGCACGCCCGTGACGGGGTTGAGGAGACCGATGATGCCGACGGTTCCCGCGGGGAGCTTCTCGAGTCCGACGAACCACACGACGTTCGCGATCGCGGTGCCGATGAGTCCCACATAGGCCATGGCGAGCCATCCGGATGCGTCGAGGGCGGGCGGCGGACCTTCGACGCCGATCGCGACGGCGGTCAGCAGCACGCCTCCGACGACGAGCTGCCACGCGGTCGCGGTGATCGGGTCGGCAGTGGCGCCCCACTTGCGGGTGAGGATCTGCGCGACCGCGGAGGTGAGGAGGCCGGTGACGGACGCGGCGACACCCCATCCGTCGATCGCACCGACCGCTCCGCCGACGAGCAGGATGACGCCGAGGATGCCGACCCCCGCGCCGATGAACATGTGCACGGTGGGACTCTGCTTGAGCATGAGCCATCCGAGCAGCGCGAAGACGAGCGGCGACGCGGCCATGATCGATGAGGCGACGGAGGTGGGCAGCAGCTGCGAGGCGATGTAGAGCAGCAGGAAGAACCCGCCCACGTTGAGCACGCCGAGCACGATGGTGCGCCACCACCCGATGTCACGCGGGGTGCGTCGGGCGATGAGGAGCAGAAGGAGCCCCGCGGGAAGGGCTCGAAGAGCCGCGCCCCATAAGGGCTGGTCAGCGGGCAGCCAGTGGCTCGTGACGAAGTAGACGCTCCCCCAGGCGATCGGGGCGATCGCCGTGAGCAGCACCCACTTCCACTTACCTTCCATGGAAGTGACTAACCGGTGATCCGGAGTTACTATTCCCGAATGGTGGAAGATCAGGTCGACGGCATCCAGGCCGAGTGGCGCCGCGAGCGACCCGACCTCGATCCGAGCCCGCAGGGGGTCATCGGGCGCCTCCACCGCCTCGCGGATGCACTGCGCGAGGATCTCGTGGTCGTGTTCCGCCAGCACGGGCTCGGCGAGGGCGACTTCGACGTGCTCGCCTCACTGCGCCGCGTCGGCGCGCCATACGAACTGCTCGCCGGCGAGCTCGCGCAGTACACGATGGTGACCACGGGCGGCATGACGAAGCGCCTCGACCGCCTCGAACGAGCGGGCCTCGTGAAGCGGCGGGTCGACGATGACGACGCGCGCATCCGACGCGTTGCGCTCACCGAACGCGGTCTGCGGGTCATCGACGCCGCCTACACCGACCATATGGAGAACGAGCACCGGCTGCTCGCGGACGTGCCGCCCGAGGACCGCGAGGCGCTCGAGCGCATCCTGCGCAGCTGGCTCCTCGCGCGCGACACCGACAGCTGAAATCGCCCGTCGGCGACGCGCTCAGCGCACGCGCACCGACAGGCAGGTGACGCAGCCCTCGAGCTTCTCGAACTCGCTCACCGGTGCCGTGACCACGTCGAGGCCGCGCGCCGCCAACAGCTCCGCGGTCTGCGGCGCGGCCGCCGAGATCAGCACGGTGCGATCGTCGAGAACGACCACCGCGGTGCCCGTCTCCTCGGGCACAGCCAGGAACGCAGGGAAGAGCGACGGGTCGTCGACGAGCGGCTCGAATCCGATGACCGTGCCATCGGGCAGCGCGGTGACGCCCGACTTGAGGTGCAGCACGCGCGAGACCGGCACCGGCACGACCTCGCAGCCGCGCGGGCTGACGAGCTCGACGAGCTGGCGGATGCCCTCGTCGTTCGTGCGCGACGACCGACCCACGTAGACGGTCGCGTCGACCTTCAGCACGTCGCCGCCGTCGAGCGTTCCGGGGAGCTCGATGCGCGCCACCTCGAGCCCGAGTCCCGCGAGCGCCGCCTCGACGGAGGCGATCTCGCCGCGCCTGCTCTCGGCCCCGGGCGACGTGAGCACGGCGAGCGAGCCGAACATCACGACCGCGTCCTCTACGAACACGCCATCCGGATGCTCATCCGCCGCCGCGACCTCGACGATCTCCCAGCCGCGCGCCGCGAACTCGGCGACATACGCCTCCCACTGCCGCTCGGCGAGCTCCGGATCCACGCTCTGGCGATCGAGATGGGTGAGCTCGCCGTCGGCGAGGCGGGGCGAGGGACGACGGACGAGAAGGCGCGGCATGCGTGCAGTATGCAGGCGGCCAGCAGGCCCTGTCGAGCGTCGCCCGTCGGGCGTAGCGTGACGGGATGGATGTCATCCTGGTGCCCGGATTCTGGCTGCGCGGCGACTCGTGGGGCGACGTGATCCCCGTGCTCGAGGCGGCGGGGCACCGCGCGCATCCGATCACGCGCCCAGGGCTCGGCGAGGGAGACGACGCCGCGGCCGTGACGCTCGAGGATCAGGTCGCCGCGATCGTCTGGGCGATTGACGAGGTCGACGGGCCGGTGGCGCTCGTGGCCCACTCGGGCGGTGGCCCGATGGCGTACGCGGCAGCCGAGCGGCGCCTGGATCGCGTCGCGCACATCGTCTACGTGGACACCTGGCCGCTTCCCGCGGGCGCCGCGGTCAGCTCGGATCTGCCCGTCATCGACGGCGTCATCCCGTTGCCCGACTGGTCGATGTTCGACGACGAGGATCTGCGCGACCTCGACGAAGGGACCCGCGCCCGGTTCGCATCGATCGCCGTCCCCGAGCCCGAGAGCTCGGCGCGCGACACCCCGCCGCTCGGCGATGAGCTCGCGCGTCGAGCGATCCCCTCGACCGTGATCGCCACCTCACGCTCGGAATCCGAGTATCGCGAGTGGTTCGAAGCGCCCTTCTTCGCCGAGCTCGTGGCGCTCGAGAACGTGTCGTTCGTCGACCTGCCGACCGGCCACTGGCCGCAGCTCACGCGCCCCGCCGAGCTGGGCGCCGCGATCGTCGCGGCGCTGGGGTGAGCGGCTCGGGGCGGGCACTGGCATCTCCTGGTGGCAGCCCCTCCGGAGCCACTCACGTGTCGCGTGCGTTCGCCATCTCCACGATCTCCGCGATCTCGCTCAACGTGATGGCGCCTCCCGTGAAAGCCGCCAGACGGCGCACGGGAAGCGATGCCATGAGCGTCGCCATCGTGACACCGACCGCCTCACCGGCCGCTCCGCCCGTGAGCCAGTCCACCTTCTGCGCCAGCGCCTGCGCGGCCTCCGGCCGCTCCAGCACATCGACCAAGCGGGAATCGAGGGTCAGCGACCGCCGAGGATGGTCGCCGTCCACGTGGAATGCGACGCTCGTCCGGATGTCTCGACTCGAGGCCCCGACATGGAATTCGACCACGCCGGACTCCACCCACCAGCCACTCTGAGTCTCGTGCCATGCAGCCAGATCCTGCGTGCGGATGCGCACCTCGACGTGACGCCCTTCTCCCGCCTCCAGCTCCACCGATGCGAACCCGACGAGCTCGCGCGGGGCGCGGGCGATCTCCGACGACGGGCGCGCAGCGTAGACCTGAACAACCTCCCGTCCACAACGCTCGCTGACGTTCGTCACGCGCACGCTCACGATGAGGTGGTCGCCGTCTCTCCGGCCAGACGCGTCGTCGTACGCGAACGTCGCGTACGAGAGTCCGTGACCGAAAGGGAAGACGACGTCGAGCTCGCGCGCATCGAACCAGCGGTAGCCGACGAAGACTCCTTCGCCGTACCGCACGCGCGAGCCTTCGCCCGGGAAGCTCGTGAATGACGGGCAGTCTGCGAGGCGCGCGGGAACGGTTTCGGCCAGACGCCCCGAGGGATTGACATCCCCGAACAGGACGGCGGCGAGCGCGGACGCGGACGCCTGGCCGGTCAGCGCGACGTCCACGAGGGCGGGCGACGCCGCGGCGAGGCGCGCGAGCGCGACCACTCCACCGTGCACGACGATCACGACCGTGTTCGGCTGGGCGGCGACGACCTGCTCGACCAGTTCCTCATGCCCGGCCGGGAGCGCGATGTCGGTGCGATCGATGCCCTCCACCTCGTCCTGATCACCCAACCCGACGATCACGACCGCGACATCGTGTGACGCCGCGAGGTCCGCGGCCTCGGCGCGCAGCTCGGCGGCATGCGCCTCGTCGGCACCGTGCACGACCCCCGCGGCCCACGTCACGTCGGCCTCGGCGCATGCAGCGATCTCGTCGAAGGGGATCTCCGTGCGCGTGGCATTGACGCGGGAGCTGCCACCCCCTTGCACGCGCGGCCGCACTGCCAGCTCTCCGATCACCGCGATGCTGCGGCCGCGTCGAATCGGCAGCACCGCGTCGCGATTCGACAGCAGCACGATCGCACGCTCCGCGGCCTGACGGGCGAGCTCATGGTGCGCCTCATGGTCGAGAGGTGCAGCGACGATGGCCTTCCGCTCGCCCGCCAGACGATCGGCGAGATCGGCGACGCGGGCGGCGGCTCGTGACACATCATCCATCGAGAGCGTGCCGTCATCCACCGCCCGCCTCGCGCTGGCATCGGTGACACCATTCGTGCCGGGCATCTCGAGATCGAGACCCGCGGCGATAGCGGCGCCGCGATCGTGCACTGCCCCCCAGTCGCTCATGACGACGCCCTCGAATCCCCACTCGTCGCGCAGCACGTCGGTGAGCAGCCAGCGGTTCTGGGATGCGAGCACTCCGTTGATGCGGTTGTACGAACACATCACGGTGGTCGGGGCGGCGTCGCGGATCACCCTCTCGAACGCACGCAGGTAGATCTCGCGCAGTGGACGCTCATCGACATCCGCGCTCACGCTCATGCGATCGGTCTCCTGGTTGTTCACCGCGAAGTGCTTGAGCGAGGTGCCCACCCCCTGCGACTGGACGCCGCGCACCCACGCGGAACCCAGAACACCCGTGAGGTGAGGATCTTCCGAGTAGTACTCGAAGTTGCGTCCGCAACGGGGGTCGCGCTTGATGTTGATGCCGGGCCCCAGGACGATGTCGACGCTCAGGTGTCGCGCCTCGAGGCCGATCGCGGCCCCGACCCGCTCGACGAGCTGCGGATCCCACGTCTGCGCGAGCGCGACGGCCGGAGGAAAGCAGGTGGCCGGAGGCGCGATCGTGATGCCCGGCTGGTCAGCGCTCGCCACCTGGCTGCGCACACCATGCGGACCGTCCGCGACCTCGACCGCCGGGATTGCGCCCATCTCCTTGGTGCGCCAGAAACCCTCACCGGAGGTCAGGCCGATCTGCTCATCGACGGTCAGGCCCGTGACACGAGCGCGCATCATTCCTCACCCTCCGCGATCAGCTGGAACGCGGTGCGCACGAAACCGCGCGGGTCGACCAGATAGCGCTCGATGTCGGGACGCTGGCCGAGCAGCGATCGGACCCGCGCAGCGACGAGTGCGACCTGCCAGCTCATGTCGACATACATGTTGCGCAGCTGCTGCGCCTTCACTCCGTTCAGACCTGAGAAGTCCGCCCAGTCCTCGGGGGTCTGGCCGCGCAGCGCCGCCTCCGCGAAATACCCGGACGCCCGCGAGGTGTAGTCGACGACGCCCTCGAGGGGAAGTGCCTCGATCGCGTCCACGAGCGCGGCGATGCGCTGGGGCTCCGCGGCACCCACCCCCCTCTCGAAGAGGCGCTCGATCGTGAGGAGCGTCGTGGTCGCTGTGCTGAGTCCGAGGCGCTCGGACCCTTCGATGAACTGCTCGAGGGCGGAGATCGCCTCCGCGTCGCCGCACCGACGCAGCAGAGCGATCGCGGTGAGCCAGTTGGGTGTGAGCTTGTGCCAGGTGAGGGGTTCGGGGTCCTTGGGCACGTACTTGCCCGTGCCCGCCGGCACGCGGGTGGCCAGGTCGTCGAAGCCGTACTCCGCCGTGGCGATCGCGTGCAGCAGGCGAGGCTGAGCCGCGGGGTCCGCCCACATGGCGCCGATGCCCGCCGCGAGCCAGCTCGTCATCGGTCGCGGGTCGGTGAGGCGCTGAAGCACCGCCTCACGGGCGATCTCCTCGTGACGGAACAGCCACCAGATCGCCTCGCTCGGAGTCCCCTCGTCGAGGGATTTCAGCGCGCGGCGCAGAAGCAGCCCGCCGTCCTCCCGGGCGTCCGCGGCGCCGACGTCGAAACCCGTGCGCTCGTGCGGGGCGTCTGCGGTGTCATGGGCGACGCCGAACCCGCGTTCGAGTGCCCGAGGCGGTCGGCCGAGCGCCCCAGATACCTCGAGCTGCCGCTGCAGCTCCTCGAGCGGAATCTCTCGCACGTCCCCCGCGCAGTCGAGTGCCAGCGCAGCCGCGCGACCAGCCACCTCGCCGATGCGCTGGATGTCACGCTGCATGCGCACGGCGTAGCCCGCGTCCTGCGTGGCGCCCAGGCAGCGCGACGCGATCAGAACGTTGGCGAGACCGAGAGGGAGCAGCATCCGATAGCTCAGCTCGCTGCTCACCGACACCCCCCACGCACGAATGAGCTGCTGCCAGAACACCGACTCATCGGTGTCGAACTCGAAGTCGCTCCCGTGCGAATCGATGTGCGACGCGGTGTAGCCGATCGCATCGGGAAACCGGCGACGACGGACGACGTCATCGAGCTCGATCCAGAGGTCCGTGCGGACGCGGCGTCCCTGGCGCACCCCCACGAGCGGTGCGATATAGGTGGGCCGATCCAGGTTCGAATAGGCCCCGTCCACGAGGTACAGAAGCACGCCATCGATGCGGGCGCGGGTCAGATCATCGGGGTCGGTGGGGTCGCAGTACCCTGCGTCGAAGTTGATGACATCCATGCGAGCTTCGCTGCCCACCTCTCGCAGGCGACCGCCCGACTGCGAGTAGGCGTGAAGAAGTGCATCGCCGACGCGGCCGCCCTCGAACTCGGCACCCGCGAGCGCGCAGAGGTCTCCGTCGCCGGTGCCGTCGATGAAGACCTTCCCGTGCACGCGCACCACACCGTCGGCGGTCGCGGCAAGCACGCTCACGACAGCATCGCCGTCGCGCTCGGCGGCGAAGACGACCGCGTCCGCGAGGATGCGCACACCCTCGCGATCGAGGGTCGCCTCGACCGCGGTCCGCTTAGCCCACGGATTGTAGGGGCCGTCACGGAACGGTCCGCGGTCATGCTGCTTCATGACGTCGTGGGTCGCTTCGTCGAGCTCAGACTGCATCCCACCGGGTGCTCCGAACCAGTAGGCGTGGATCGCGGCCGCGGGCCCGACACCTCCCGGGAACGCGAGGGCTTCGATGCCGATGACCGTCGCCCCCTGCTCGGCTGCTGCCGCAACGGCGAGCACCCCGCCGGTGCCGACGCCGGCGACCACCACCTCGGCGGAGAGCTCCCGGATCACGGCGATGTCGCCTCCGCGCGCATCGGGAGACGACGGCGCCTGCACGAGCACCCCCGCGGCTGCCGCACCCAGGTCGAAACGAGCACCCGGGCCCGACGCCGCCGCAAGCGCAGGGACGGCCGCGGCGACATTGGCGGCCGCAGCCGAAGCTTCGACGGGGGTGTCGTACATCGGAAGCGGGACACCGCTCAGGTGACTGACGCACACGCGACGCGCGTCCTCGCCCAGCTTTCGGCAGACGCGATCCACCTCGGCGAGCAGGACATCGCGCCATCCCGCTTCGCCCGTCTCCACCTCGACGACCCGTTCCCCGTCCCAGGCGGTGCGGGACAGCTCGGCCTCCAGCGCCGCAGGCCAGTCGGGATGCTGCAGCATCGCTGTGGCGCGCACGCGCGCCGCACCCGGGATCACGACGGCCGGGTCGATGAGTCGCAGCAGCTCACCTGTCTCCGTCGCGTCGACATAGCCACGCCCGCGCACGGTGCGCGTGCCGAACTTGCCCGCAACGGTCACCGCACCGATTCCGCTGTGCCCGGGCGACACCGCCACCGGGCGCGCGAAATGCAGTTGGCGCACTCCCGCATCCTGCAGCATCCGCATGCCGACCAGCTCGGCGATCGCGCCATCGAGCGTCTCCTCGCCGCGTCCACCGCGGCGAGCGACATGCTCGATGAGCTCCTGCCAGTGCAACGATGCAGACTCGCCGATCTCTCGCGCGAACGCCTGACCGGACTCCCAGAGGATGTCGCCGCGCGTGGCGACGAGCAGAACACGGTCGCCGACTGAGCGCCGTTCCAACGCGGCCGCGACGCCGGCGTAGCCCCCGCCGAAGACGACGGTATCGAAATCGGTGTCGAACACCGAGACCCAAGACATGACAGAAGACTCCAAGAAGACGGGCGGTCAGCCCTTGATCGCGCCCTGCGTGATTCCCGAGACGAAGCTGCGCTGGAACACGAGGTAGACGATGACGATCGGAATGGTGACGAGGATGCTGGCCGCCGCGAGGAGCGGCACATCGGTGGAGTGCTCTCCGACGAAGTAGCCGAGACCCGCGGGGGCGGTGCGACGCGACGGATCCTGGATGAGCACGATGATCAGCAGGAACTGGTTCCACGACCACATGAAGAACAGCACGGCGATCGTGGTGAGCGCGGGCCCCGAGATGGGCAGCAGGATCTTGAGGAGCACGATGAGATCGCGTGCACCATCGATGCGGGCCGACTCGACCAGCTCGCGCGGGAGTGACGCGAAATGCGTCTGCATCCAGTACACGCCGAACGGCAGGAAGAGAGCGATCTCAGCGAGGATCACACCGACGTGGGTGTTGACGAGGCCCATCGCCGACAGGTTGTAGTACAGCGCGACGACGACGAGTTCGGTGGGCAGTGTGAGCCCGAGAATGAACGCCACCGAGATCCAGCGCGACCCGCGCGGACGCAGCACTGCGAGTGCGAATCCGGCGAGTGTCGAGAACGCGATCGTGAGCGGCACGACACACAGCGCCACCAACAGGCTCGAGCCCATGAGCTGCGAGAATCGGCCCTTCTCCCACGCTGTGGCGAAGTTCTCGAACGCGAGCTGCGGGGGAAGCGCGAGACCGCCTACGGCACTGCCTGCCGGATGCAGTGCCGACAGGATGACGCTCGCGAACGGGAGCAGCACGGCTGCGGCGAAGATGATCAGGACGACGGTGCGTGCGGTGTCGACCGCGGGTGACGGCTTCATTCGCGTTCCTTCGCAACTCGGCGGATGGCTCCGATGACGAGGATCACGAGCACAGTGAGGGTGACGGCGAGCGCTGCCGCAGTTCCGATCTCGCCGTCTTTGAACGCGAGGCGGTAGACCAGCAGGCCCGGGATGACGGTCTGATTCGCCGGGCCGCCATCGGTGGTCATGTAGACGAGGTCGAAGCTCGTCAGCGCGGCGATCGTGCAGATGACGGACGCGATCGTGACCTCGCCGCGGATCCCCGGAAGAGTGACCGAGAGGAAGCGACGGAACGGGCCCGCTCCGTCGAGCTTGGCTGCCTCATACAGCGAGGTGTCGATGTGCTGAGCGCCCGCGAGGAACAGCATCATGCACAGACCTGCCAGGCACCATGTTCCGACGAAGCCGAGGGCGATGAGCGCGAACGAGAAGTCGCCCAGCCAGACGCGCGTGATCGAGTCGAGGCCGATGAGGCGCAGCCCCTGGTTGAGGGTTCCGTCTTCGCTGTACATCCAGCGCCAGGTGATCCCCACGACGACCATGGGGAGCACCTGCGGGAGGAAGTAGACCACCCGGAAGAAGGTCAGCCCCCGGCGCGCGTAGCCCATGAGGAGCCCAGCCATGATGAGGCCCAGGATGATCGGAATCACGCTGAAGAAGAGGATCAGCACGAAGGAGTTGCCGAGCGACTTCAGCAGCAGCGGCTTGGTGAAGACCTCGGCGTAGTTCTCGAGGCCCACCCACACGGGAGGCAGGATGCCGTCCCATTCGAAGAGCGAGAGTCCGGCGGTGTGGAGCGCGGGCCAGATGGCGAATCCGACGTAGATGAGCGCGGCGGGGGCGAGGTAGAGGAATGCGTGGGCGCTGCCGATCGTTCGACGCGCGGTGGGGCGCCCGGCACGACCGGGGCGGGCCGAAGCCCGCCCCGGTGCAGTGCCGATACCGGCTTTAGGCATGCGTGCTGTCCCACTCCGCCTGCAGCGAGGCGATGTAGTCAGCGGTGCTCATCTGGCCAGCAAGGATGCCCTGCAGGCCCGGCTTGATGACATCGAACATGCCGGTGGTGGCGAAGTCGGGGAAGGCGACGACGCCGACTCCGTCGACGATCTGCTGGTACGCCTCGACGAGCGTTCCCTGCAGCCCTTCAGCTGTGACGTCGGTGCCGACGCCCACAGGCATGAGGCCCGCGTCGACCTGGATCTGGGCAGCGGTCTGCTCAGCCATGAAGTCGAGGAATGCGGCGGCGACGTTGGCGTTCTTGGACTTGGCGGGGATCGCGTAGGCAAGGCTTCCACCTGCGGCGATGCGCGGATCGCCGGCAGCTGCGGCGGGGGCCGGAACGAAGCCTGCGGCGTCTCCGATGCCCTCCGAGATGCCCTTCGCGGCCCAGTTGCCCGACATGACGAACGCGCTGCGTCCGCTCACGAACTCGGCGAGCGCGTCCGTGTCAGACACGGCCGCGGCTCCGTCGGCGATGTAGCCCTTGGCAGCCCAGCTGGCGAGCACGTCAGTCGCCTCCGCGGCGCCGGCGGTGTCGATGGTCGAGCCGTCCTGGCCGAAGACCCACGACTGATAGTCGGCGGCGTCCTGGTAGACGTTCTGCAACGACGCCCACAGGTGCACGATGCCGGTCTCGAGGCCTCCGACCGAGATGCCTCGGTAGCCGGCTGCGGTGACCGCGTCGAGCGCCGTCTCGAGCTCGGCGATGGTCTGCGGTGCCTCGACGCCCGCCTCAGCGAGGATGTCGGCGTTGTAGTACAGACCGACGAACTTCGTGCCCGCGGGGATGGCGTACAGGTTGCCGACGCCATACGTCGAGGCCTGCTCGTCAGCGGTGAGCATGCTGAGGCTGGCCTCGGGGAACTTCTCGTCCCAGCCGTACGCCTCGGACCACTCGTTGAGGCCGCGGATGAGGCCGCCCTTGATGAGCGGACGCATCGCCGACGCGTTGTACTGCGCGAGGTCAGGTGCATCGGCCGAGTTAAGGGTCAGCTTGATCGAGGTCACGTAGTCGCCGAAGGGGATGTGCTGCGGCTCGAAGGTGACGTTCGGGTGCTTGGCGGTGAACGCGTCCATGAGCTGCGTCGCGGGCGGGTCGTCGAAGTAGACGAACTTCAGCGTGACGGGCTCATCGGTGATCTGGGTCGAGACTTCGGCCTCAGGAGCTGTCTCAGCGGCAGCGCAGCCGGAGAGAGCGATCGCAACGGAAGCCACCGCGGTGAGGGCGATGGCGGACCGCGAGATGTGAGTGGACATCGGATCCTTTCAAGGGAAATAGGCGTGACATGTCAACATGTCGGTGCTGTGGCAGCCGAAACTCGTCGACATCGACGCGCCCCGGCCAGATCGTCGCCCTGGCGTCGACTGCGACGCAGCGGCGGGAGATCACCCTATGAGCATCAGCCGACGGCACTGCGCTCGCCAATGCACGAATCCGTCGAGTGATTGAATAAAGCCGCTATGCACGACCAGAAGCTCCCGAGCGACCGGCTCACCGTTGCGATCGAACGCGCTTTGGCGACCTTCGAAACCCTCACGGATGCCCTGCTGTGCTTCCGGCCCGTCGCCCAGCGATGGAACGCGCTCGGCGACCACGGCCGCATCGAGCCGTACGCGGATCACCGCTCCCCGTTCTGCATCGAGCAGAAGGCGAAGAACCTGCCTGCCTGCATGCGCTGTGACAATCAGGACGCCTTTCTGGCGTGCGAAGGACGCAACGAGGCATTCGTGCGTCGTTGCCACGCCGGGGCCGATGAGCTGATCCTGCCGCTGCGCAGCGACGGCAGCCTCACAGGGGTCGTCTTCCTCGGGCTCCTCTCCACGCCGGCGAGCCGCGCCGCCGCAGACCGCCCGGCCCCGGAGCACGACACCGCGACGCTCTCGTCAGCCCTCGACGCCCTGCGCGCCCGCCTGATGGAGATCTTCACCGAACTCGGCCAGGAGGCGAGCGTCAGCTGGCGCGGACCGATGGCGCTCATCATCGAGGAATACCTTCGGGAGTCGCTCGCAACGGGGCCATCACTGTCGGAGCTGTCCACCCGAATGCGGCTCTCGGTCTCGCGTGCCGGACACGTGGTACGCGAAGCCACCGGCGAGAGCTTCAACCAGCTCGTGGAGAAGCGCCGTATCGATATGGCATCGGAGCTCCTCACTCGCACCGACGGAACGGTCGGCTGGATCGCCTCGCAGGTGGGCTTCGCCGACACCGCCTACTTCTGCCGCTACTTCAAGAAGCGCACGGGGATGTCACCGGGCGCATTCCGCACCGAGAACGGTCGCCCGATCCCCGTCTGAGCCGTGCGGGAGGTCGATCAGCGAATTCGGACCGTCCGGCCAGACTGCGCGCCGATCGCTGACCCGCCGTCAATCATCAGTTGCTTCGGCATCGAGCCACACCGTCATCCGGAGCCGCTCCTCGGGGAGATACAGAACCTCGTGTCGGCGCGCGACGACACCATCGGGCCCGCGCACGTGAGAGACCGACGTGCGCCTCCGCGCGACGAGGTGGCCACTCCACCAGTCGTCGAACAGGCGACTGGCGGCGCTCAGCTCGGCGACGAGGGCCTGCAGCTCTGGGTCGTGCAGGTTGTCCGCATTGGCGGCTCGAAGGTGGGCGACCGAGCCGCGCGCGAGGTGCTCCCACTCCACGAAGGCCTCTCGTGCACGCAGATCGGTGAGGAGGTAGCGACATGTGTTGCGCTGATCGGGGGCGAGCCCGGCGAAGCCGTCGTAGAGGGCGAGACCCTCGGGGTTGGCCGCGACCATTCGACTCAGCCGGTCCAGCACATAGGCGGGATGCGGGCGGAGCGCGCCCACGAGGGCATCCATCCGATCGGCGACGGCGGTGGAATCCTCCTGCGGGCCCGGTGACGTCGGCGCCATGCGACCCCGGAGTCGATACAGGTGCTCGGTCGCATCCGGCGTGAGCCGCAGCGCCCGCGACAGCGCCTCGAGCACGCTGTCGCTCGGGTTGCACTCGCGCCCCTGCTCGAGGCGCGTGTAGTAGTCGATGCTGATGCCCGACGCCGCCGCGACCTCTTCGCGGCGCAGCCCGCTGACGCGGCGTCGAGATGACGATCCGCGTGGCGGCTCCAGTGACGCATCAGCACGGCGCGCGCGAAGGAAGTCGCCGAGTTCATGAGCCATGGCCCAACTGTCGCAGACTCCGATGC
Source organism: Salinibacterium sp. ZJ70 (assembly GCF_011751865.2). GTDB lineage: Bacteria > Actinomycetota > Actinomycetes > Actinomycetales > Microbacteriaceae > Homoserinibacter. The sequence continues at coordinate 2,593,080 of NZ_CP061770.1, forward strand.
GCACAGGAATCCGGTGGGTGCGCCACTCCTAGGAAGACGCCGGTCTCCTTCTCTGAGCGCCGCCCGTCCGATGATGGACGACAGCACACCACACCACCCCATCCAGCTCTGGGAGACTCCATGGCCACCTACACGCACGGCTACCACGAATCCGTTCTCCGCTCGCACCGGACACGGACGGCGGCGAACTCGGCGGCGCACCTGCTGCCCTTGCTCACGCCGACAGACCATCTCCTCGATGTGGGAGCGGGCGCCGGCACGATCACCGCCGACCTCGCTCGGCTCGTCGCGCGGGTGACGGCGACGGAGATCGGCCCCGACGAACTGGCGCTGACGGAAGCCACGCTGCTCGACGCGGGCGTCGACAACGTCACTCTCGACACCGCCGACATCCACGCGCTCCCCTACGACGACGCAACCTTCGACGTCACGCACGCGCACCAGGTCCTCCAGCACGTCGCCGATCCCGTGCAGGCGCTCCGCGAGCTCGCGCGGGTGACGAAACCGGGCGGAGTGGTCGCGGTGCGCGACAGCGACTACGCCGGCTTCTGCTGGTGGCCGGCGCTCCCCCCGCTCGACTCGTGGCTGCGGCTCTACCGCTCGCTGGCTCGACGCAACGGCGGAGAGCCGGATGCGGGAAGGCGCCTGCTCTCCTGGGCTCGGCAGGCGGGGCTCGCCGGCGCCGTCGCCACATCGAGCACCTGGTGCTACGCGACGCCGTCCGAGCGCGAGTGGTGGGGCGGGATGTGGGCGGATCGCATCCTGTCGTCCGCGATCCACCGTCAGCTCATCGACGGGGGGCTGGCGAGCGAAGCCGAACTGCAGGAGATCAGCGATGCATGGCGCGCCTGGGCCTCTGCAGAGGACGGGTGGATCTCGATTCTGCACGGCGAGCTGATCTACCGCATCCCCGAGTGACGCACCGACACCGCCCGCTTTCGGGGCCGCGGAAAAAATAACGGAAAGATAACTAGACAGCGTTACCTTGTCGTTATACAGTCATCTCACTTGGTTCGTTTGCTGTGGCGGAGCAAGTGGAATGTGATTGCAGGACACTCTTGGTGCAAGGGAGAGGGTCGGCCGCTTGCCTCTGCGGCCGGCCCTCAATCACGTTCCGGGGCAGACCTCGTAGGGTGGTTTCGTGAGCGAGACTTCGGACCCCGTCGCCGCGTGGGAATCCCTCTACCGGGCGCAGGTCGCCGTGCTGCGCGATCTGCGCGCCCAGTTCCCGAACGAGGTGTCACTCACCGAATACGACGTGCTCTTCAACCTCTATCAGCAGCCCGAGCGCGCGGCCCGCATCCGTGAGCTCAACAAGCACCTGCTGCTCACTCAGCCGAGCGTCAGCCGTCTCATCGACCGGCTCGTGGCTCGCGGTCTCGTCTCGAAGAGGCGCGACCCCGACGACGCCCGCGGCATGATCGTGCAGCTCACCGAGCAGGGCGTCGACGTGTTCCGCCGAGTCGGCTCGGCCCACGGACGCGCGATCGCCGGGCGCATGAGCGTGCTCGACGCCGACGAGCTCGCCCAGCTCACCGCCCTCACGAGCAAGCTCCGCGCGGCCGACGACGACACCCGCACCGAGTAGCCGGATGCCCACCCGCCCGGTGATCGTCTGGTTCCGGGACGATCTGCGCACCCTCGACCACCCCGCGCTGCACGCCGCCGTCGAATCCGGTGCCCCCGTCATCGGGGTCTACGTGCTGGATGAGCACGGCGACGGGATCCGTGCGCCCGGCGCCGCCGCACGCTGGTGGCTGCACCACTCGCTCGCCGCCCACCGTGAGCGGCTCGCCGAACTCGGCATCCCGCTCGTTCTGCGACGCGGGGTCGCAGCCGAGATCATCCCCGCGCTCGTGGCGGAGACCGACGCCACCGCCGTGCACTGGCTGCGCCGCTACTCCCCCGCACGGATCATCGACCAGCGGCTGAAGGCCGGCCTCCGAGACGCGGGGATCGCCGCGACCTCGCACCCGGGCGACGTGCTCGCCGAACCGCAGGATGTGCGCACGGCATCCGGCACGCCCTACAAGGTCTTCACGCCGTTCTGGAACGGACTGCGCCACTACCCCGTGCGGTCGCCGCTCCCCCGGCCCGAGCCGGTCACGGCATCCGCCGACGCTCCCGCGGGCGACGAGCTCGACGCGTGGAAGCTGCTGCCCGCACGTCCCGACTGGGCGGAAGGGCTGCGCGAGACGTGGACGCCTGGCGAGGTCGCCGCCCAGGGCCGCCTCGAGGAGTTCGCCGACGAGGTCGATGGGTACCGCGATCGCGACCTGCCCGCCATCGACGCGACCTCGCGGCTCAGCCCGCGGCTGCGCTGGGGCGAGCTCTCTCCCGCGCAGGTGTGGCACCGCATCCGCACAGCGGGCGGCGAGCAGGCCGACGAGTTCCTGCGCGAACTCGGCTGGCGCGACTTCTTCCGGCACACGCTATTCCACGAGCCGACCCTCGCCACCCAGAACCTGCGCCCGCAGTTCGACGCGTTCCCGTGGTCGGTTCCCGACCCCGGGGAGCTGCGCGCCTGGCAGCGAGGGCGCACCGGCATCTCGTTCGTCGACGCGGGGATGCGGGAGCTCTGGCACACCGGCACCATGCACAACCGGGTGCGGATGAGCGCCGCGAGCCTGCTGATCAAGAACCTTCTCGTGGACTGGCGCGTGGGCGAGCAGTGGTTCTGGGAGACGCTCGTCGACGCCGACGAGGCGAGCAACCCCGGCAACTGGCAGTGGGTCACCGGCAGCGGCCAGGATGCGGCACCGTACTTCCGCATCTTCAACCCCGAGCGGCAGGCTGCGCGCTTCGACCCGGATGGCGCGTACCGGCGCCGTTGGCTGCCCGAGTGGGGCACGGATGCCTACCCCGCGCCCATCGTCGATCTCGCGGCGTCGCGCCTCGACGCCCTCGCCGCCTACGAGACGATCAGCCGACCGGCCGCCCGCCGATGACCCGCACCGCGCGCGCGGCGACCTCGACACCCGCGCGCGCTGCCTGCACGGCATCGCCTGAGCGCACCCATTCGGCGAGGAACCCGGCCGCGAAGGCGTCCCCCGCTCCCGTCGGATCGACGACCTCGACCGGGATCACCGGCACCGCGACAGGCTCCGTGCCGTAGACGAACACCTGCACGCCCGCCGAACCGCGCGTGAGCGCCACGATCGGCACCTCGCGCGCGATCGCCCACGCAGCCGCGATGTCGTCGTCGATGCCGGTGAGCAGGCGGGCCTCCTCGGAGCTCAGGATGAGGATCGACACCCCGCCGATCGCCTGCCGGAACAGCTCCACCCCGAAGTCGCTGATGAAGCCGACGGACGCGGGATTCACCGACACCGGCACCCCGACCTCCGATGCTCGAGCGAGGAGCTCGCGCGTCGCCGAGACACCGAAGCCGTCGAGGATGCTGTAGCCGCTCACGTGCAGCACGCCCGCCTCAGCGAGCAGCTCGTCGGTGACGGACGACGCCCGCAGCAGCGAGTTCGCTCCGCGCTCGGTGAGCATCGCGCGCTGCTCGCCCTGGGCGAGGATGATGATGGTTCCGGTCGCCGCATCCGGTTCGATCTGCAGCTGCGGCCGCACCCCGGCGCTCGTGAGCTCGTCGATGTGCGCGGCGGCATCATGGGCGCCGACAGCGGCGACGAAGTCGACCTGTGCGCCACACGACGCGGCCCACACCGCGGTGTTCGCCGCCGACCCCCCGGACGTCGCACGGATGACCGCGGACGTGTCGGTGTCGGCGCGCACGGGCTCGCGGGTGACGGCGACGATGTCGTTGATGACGTCGCCGACGATGACGACGCGACGCCCGGTCATGCGCGCGGCGCGATCCGGGACCAGGCGGTCGCGACCTCGGCCGCGACGCGCACGTTGTTGCGCGCGAGGTCGAGGTTCACCTCGAGACTCGTGCCGCGCGACGCCTCGACGATGTACCCGAGCAGGAAAGGGGTGACGGCCTTGCCTCGCACACCCGCCTCCTCCGCTGCGGCGAACGCGGTGGCGAGCACCCGGTCGTGCTCTCTGGGGTCCCACTGCTTCTCCAGCGGGATGGGGTTCGCGAGCACGATGCCGGTGCGGGCGCCGAAGGCATCGCGCGCGGCCATGACGGCGGCGACCTCGTCGGCCGTGTCGACCTTCCAGTCGAGGGTGTGACCGGATTCGCGCAGCCAGAACGCGGGGAAGGCATCCGTTTGGTACCCGATGACGGGCACCGAGAGCGTCTCGAGGCGCTCGAGCGTGGCGGCGATGTCGAGCACGCTCTTGACGCCCGCGCTCACCACGGTGATCGGCACCCCCGCGAGGGTCGTGAGGTCGGCGGATTCGTCGAAGGTCTCGTTCGCGCCGCGGTGCACACCGCCGAGCCCGCCCGTCGCGAAGACGCGCACCCCCGCGAGGGAGGCGAGGTAGGCGGTCGCGGCGACAGTCGTCGCGCCCGAGCGCCCCAGTGCGGCGAGGATCGGGAGGTCCCTCACCGACGCCTTCGTGAGGTCATCCTCGGCGATGCGGCGCACACCCTCCGCATCGAGCCCGATCTGCGGCACGCCATCGAGCACCGCGATCGTCGCCGGGGTCACGCCCGCATCGCGCAGGATCTGCTCGAACTCGAGCGCGGCCTCGTGATTGCGCGGCCGCGGCAGGCCGTGGCTGATGATCGTGGACTCGAGCGCGACGACGGGGCGGCCTGCGGCGAGCGCGTCGGCGACCTCACCGGAGACGTGGAAGGCGGTCATGGCACGAGGCTAGTGTCGCGCCAGACATGTCAACCTCTCACGTTGACAACGATTCAGACGCGGTGGCGCTCGCTCGACATCCCGCGCGCGATCCGGCGCACAAGCGCTGGCGGAAGGTGCCGCAGCAGCCACGCGACGAACCGGTAGCGCAGGCTCGGTGTGGAGATCGCCTTGCCGCGCTCGACGTCGCGCAGGCACGCCGCGACGAGCTTGTCGGCGTCGAGCCACATGAAGGCGGGGATCGACGCCGAGCGGATGTGCGCCCGCTCATGGAACTCGGTGCGCACCCATCCGGGCATGAGCGCTGTGACCGTGACGCCCGTTCCGTGCAGCTCGTTCGCGAGCGACTCGCTGTACACGCGCAGCCACGCCTTGATCGCCGAATAGAGTCCCATCGGCACGTAGCCGGCGACCGAGGCGACGTTGACGATCGCACCGTGCCCGCGATCGACCATGCCGCGCATCGCCGCCGCCGACAGCACGAGCGGCGCGTGCGTCATGACCGTCATCGCATCCGCGGCTTCGGCGAGGTCGGCCTCGCGCAGGGTGGTGCGCATCCCGTATCCGGCGTTGTTGACGAGCAGATCGATGGGGTGCTCACGGTCGGCGAGGCGCCGCGCGATCCGGTGCACGTCCACCTGGCTGCTGAGGTCGCCGCGCATCACCTCCACCTGGATGCCGCGCTCGCGCAGCGTCGCGGCGTTCTGCTCGAGACGCTCGAGGTCGCGCGCGACGAGCACCAGGTCCCACCCACGGGCGGCCAGAGTGCGGGCGAAGGCGGCGCCGATGCCGGCGGTGCCGCCGGTGACGAGTGCGGTGGGCATGCAGCTACGATACGGGCACCATCACTCCCACCTCGAAGGGCCGCCCGATGATCCCCTCACGCCGATTCGGCATCGGCGTCGACATCGCCCTGTATGTGCTCCTGCCTGCCCTCGGCATCCTGGCGTGGGGCTGGGACTGGCGCCCGGTGGTCGTGCTCTTCTGGCTCGACAACATCACGATCGGGGTGCTCACGCTCATCTCGCTCGTGCGTCGCCGCAGAGCGGGCGAGGTGCCGTCGTCGATGCACCCGCTGTTCTTCGCCCTGCACTACGGGATCTTCACCACCGTGCACGGGGTGTTCGTCTTCATCATCGTGATGGGCGCCCAGTCGTTCTCAGCCGGAATCGGCCCCGCAGCCGAGGCCGAGCCGCTGCCGCTTGTGCCGATCCTGATCGCGTGGGGCGCCGCATCCCTCGTGCAGTGGGCGCTCGCGGCCTTCTCGAAGACGCCTTTCACCGACGGTGTCGGTGGAGCGTACGGCCGCGTGGTGGTGCTGCACCTCACGATCCTTCTGGGCGTGTTCCTCATCATCACCCTGCAGCTGCCCGCGATCGTCGCGATCGTGCTCGTGGTGCTGCGCGCGCTCGCGGAGGCGCTCATCATGGGGCGCCGCGCGGCGGGAGCGGAGGCAGGCAGCGCGCGCAGCTCGTCAAGCTGGACGTTCGAGCAGTCGAGCCCGGGCCGCTGGGAGCTGCGCCGTGTCATGCGCGTCCAGCCGCGGGCCGCCCCCAGGAGAGCGGAGCCCGCGTCTCCTCCTGCTCTGCCGCCCGCAGACTGAGTCAGCCCTCGTACTCGTCGGGCGCTTCGAGCTCGGTGTCGCCTGACTTGTGGATGTCGGTGAGCGTGATCCGGTCGGAGGTGCCCTGACCGGTGAGGCTGTTCTCGATGTCCTCGGACTGACCGCTGTCGACGACGTCGTACGTCGTCGCGTCGTCACCCGACTGGTTGCCGCTCGCGTTGATTCCCGGATCGATTCTCTTGTCGTTCATGCCGTCATCGTGCGCGCGGCACCCGGGTATCGCGATGGGGTTGACTCGATGCGGAGGACGACTCGCCGATGACGCCTGTGTGCCGCGCGGGTTATACGATGCGCTCGCGATAAGCCTGATTTCACAGGTGCGCAATCGTTATTGCAAATCTGGTCTATTCTCGATCGAAACGTGCGATCGAAGGAGATCCGTGCAGTCCAACCTCTTCCTGCACCCACTCGCGACACCCGCCTGGGAGTCGGAGCCTGCAGCCGCGCTGCGCCTCGCGACACGCTCCCTGTGGACGACACCCCAGGAGCACGAATCCGGCGCTCCCGACCGGCGGATCATCCACCAGCGCGCGCTCTTCACCCAGAACCCGGCGCGCCTCGACCGCCTCGCCGTCGGCTGGGGTCCGGGGTACCACAAGTGCGCCTCCGGCCAGGAGCGCGATGCCGCGCTCGACGTCGTCGTCTCCCGAGGCGATCGCTACGGCTGGCACGAGGTCGGGCACCTGCGCACCAGTGTCGCTCAGATCACTGAGGGCGGCGCACACCTGGATCTCGGAGGGCTCATGACGACCGCACTCGTCGCCGAGGTGCGTCGCGCCGCGACCGACTACTGGTGGCCCGGATGGAACCTCGCCACCACCGGACTCACGCTCACGGGCGAGCTCGACCGCACCTGGACGCCCGGACGCGACGGCTGGCTCACCGAGGGCGCGATCGACACCCGCGGCGCCCAGCCCGGGGTCACCGCCCACCACACCGCGACCGAGGTGCGCTTCTCGAGCGGACACCTGGCGGTCGGGTTCCGACTCAAGAGCCCGTCATGGTCGCACCTGAGCATCGACCAGGACGGTGCTGGCCGCGTGCACGACAACCTGCTGCAGCTTCCGCGCTCGATGGACATCGTGCGCTCGGGCGTCTACCCCTCGGGGGTGTACCCCGTCATGCGCGACCAGAACGCCGACTATCTCGCCCAGGGTCCGCGCTTCGCCGGAACCGACGGCGTCCTGAACATGGGGTTCCTGCACCGCGACTACGAGGGCACGACGACCGTGACCGGCTCGACCGTGCGCTACGACGTGACGATCCCGGATGCGGGTCAGCGCTACGTGCTCGAATTCACCGTGCATGCGGACCGCATCGAGCTGGTCGCCGAGCGCCACAGCGCCGAGACGCGTCGCGCCTGGCAGAGCTCGGCCTGGCATGTCGCGCTCGACAACCGTGTGACCCCGCCGTGCGCGCTCGGCGAGCCCACCTTCCGCGGCGAGACCGGTCTGCTCACGGGGTCCGTCTCGTGGCACTTCCCGCGATACGGCACGCTCATGCTCGACGGAGGCGAGAACGTGCTGTGGCGCAGCGACTCGGTGCGTCCGCTCGACACCAACACGCTCGAGCTGAAGCTCGGCGAAGAGCCGACGCCGTTCGGCGACTACCTGCTCCCGGCGGGCGCGCATCGTGCGGAGCTCACGATGCGTGTCGCATCGCCGACCCTCGCCCACCTCTCCGACGACACGCCTGTGCCGGTTCGCCGCGCCCTCGAGCGCCACACGCTCACCGCGCTGCCGTTCCGCGCCGACACCACCACCTACTCCAACAACGGCGCCTCGATGCACTGCACGACCTCGCTCGCCGACGTCTCCGCGATCGCCGTTCAGCTGGGCGACGCCCCGGGCCTCCGGCCGCTTGCCTGGGTCGGCGACTCGCTTCAGCGCTGGCTCGACGGGGCCCCGAGCTACGGATCCGGCACCACCTCGCACGGCGACCACCGACTCGAGGACGAGTACGTGCACATGGCGGCCAACACCCTCCTCGCGATGGGGCGCTACCTGGCGGCCTCCGGTGACGAGGGGTGGTTCGCCCGTAATCGCGGGGGCATCATCCGGGAGCTCGCCGACATGCTCGCGCGCGACGTCGACGGCGATGGACTCATCGAGTCGACCCTGCGTCGCGGCATCTCCGGTGAGCATCAGTGGAGCACCGCTTGGTCGGATGTGCTGTCGTTCGGGTGGAAGGACGCATGGGCGAACGCGGTCCTCTGCGAGGTGTGGCGGGAGTGGGACCCGGTGCTGCGCCGGCACGGCGAGACCGACCTCGCCGACCGCATCGCCGCCGCTCGCACGGCGCTGATCGAGAGCTTCCTTCCCACCTTCCTCAACCCGGAGACAGGGCTCATCGCAGGATGGCGCTCGCTGGACGGCGAACTGCACGACTACGGGTTCTCGATCGTCGTCGCCCAGGCCTGCGCGACTGATGCGGTTCCGCTGGATCGGGCGGCCGAGATCATGACCGCGCTGCTCGCGGCGTGGTCGAAGGCCGGTCTCGATGACGTCCGCAACGGCATCCCGCTCAACCTCTGGCGCATCCCCGAGCACGACATCGGAGGGGTCGTCTTCGGTCTGCCGATGGGCGGATACCAGCAGGGCGGATACTCACACCACGGTGCGCGCGTGGTCGTCGATGCGCTGGAGCGCTGCGGCATGGTCGACGAAGCCGAACAGGTTCTCGCCCAGCTGTGCGAGACGATCGGGGACGATTCGTCGTTCGGCGGGCTCGGGAGCGGTCGCGACTGGCGCATGGCGGACGGCACCCCGAGCGGCTACGAGGGCCAGCTCGTCGAGGGATTCAGCGTGCTCGCGGCGGCGCTGCGACGCTACGCCGTGCCCGCGGCGCGCGCGCCGTTCACCCCGGGAGCGCGCGCCTGATGCCGCGCACCGCCCATCTACGCTCGAAGAGCGTGCGGAAGGAGATCCCGTGCTGAGAATCGTCGAGGCGGACGCTTTCGTCGTGCCGGTCGCGACCCGCATCCCGTTCCGCTACGGGATCGCGGAGATGGTGAACGCCCCGCACGTCGTCCTGCGTGTGCGCATCGAGTCGGATGCGGGATCGGCGGCGGGGTTCGCGAGCGAGCACCTGCCTCCCAAGTGGTTCATCAAGGACGCCGAGCTGCCGTTCGCCGATGAGGTGTCGACGCTGGCCAGCGCGATCCTCGCTGCGACCGACGCGACCGGCGGACTGCGAGCGCCGCATGCCTTCGGTCTGGCGCGCGACCTCGATGCGCGTCAGATGGCGTGGGCGGCCGAGGCGGGCGTCTCGGGCCTTGTGGCGGGCCTCGGCGTCGCGCTCGTCGAGCGGGCGGTCATCGACGCGGTGTGTCGTCTCGCGGCGACCCCGTTCGCCGACGCACTGGATTCCGGTCTGCTCGGGTTCGACGCCGCGGAGGTGCATCCCGAGCTCGCGAGCGCCGGCCCGTTCCGCGCAGGTCGCGGGCGTTCGATCGCGGTGCGTCACACGGTGGGGCTCGCGGATCCCCTCGTCGATGCCGAGGTGTCCGACGACCCGGGCGATGGCCTTCCGGTGAGCGTCGAGTCGGCGATCCGCCGGTACGGCGTCTCGCGGTTCAAACTCAAGACGCAGGGCGATGTGGACGCGGATGTCGCGCGGATCGCGCAGCTGGTCGAGGTGTGCCAGCGCGCGGGGCTCGCGGATGCGCGTTTCACGATCGACGGCAACGAGACGATGCGCACCGCCGATCACATGGCGGGCTGGATGCGCGGTCTCTTCGCGAGCTCGGTGGGCGACGTCCTGCGGGCGCGACTCGACGCCGTGGAGCAGCCGATGTACCGCTCGGTGGCGCTCGGTGAGGAGGCACGGACGGCACTCGCCGAGGTCGGATCGCTCGCGCCCGTCATCATCGACGAGTCAGACGACGGCTTCGCGACGGTCCGCGAGGCGATGGACCTCGGCTATGCAGGCGGCACCTACAAGGGATGCAAGGGCGTGTTCCGCGGTCTTGCGAACGCCGCTCTCATCCGGCATCGTGCGACCCCCGGTCGGCCGACGGTGCTGACGGCGGAGGACCTCAGCACGATTCCGCCTCTCACGGTGCCGCAGGATCTCGTGGTCGCGTCGGCGATGGGGCTCACTCATATCGAGCGCAATGGTCACCACTACTTCGCCCGGTTCGCGCCGTTCGACCGGGAGCTTCCGGCGCGCGCGGTGGCAGCTCATCCGGATCTGTTCGAGGATTCCGCGGGCGTCGCACGGCTGCGGATCACCAAGGGCCGGCTCTCGCTGGACTCGGCGCTCGCGGCTCCGTTCGGCCTGGCGCCCGAGCCCGTTCTGATCAATCTGGAGCCCCTCACTCCCGCGAGCGCCGCCGCGCTCGCCTGAACGCGATGGCCTGCCCGCCCGAAGCCGCGCCATCATTGATGAACAATCGGTTGCGCATCGGGGCGGGAAGTGCTTTGCTGTCACCAACGAAAGGCCTGTCAATGACGACTCCTCCCCTTCCCGACACCCCGCTCGGGGTGTTCCGAAGCGGAACCGTGATCCCCGCGCATGTGCTCTCGCTCACCGAGGACCTGCGGATCGATGAACGCCGCCAGCGCGCCCTCACCCGCTACTACCTCGACGCGGGAGTGGGCGGACTCGCGGTCGGCGTGCACACCACCCAGTTCGCGATCCGCGCGGCCGGCCTCTACGGCGACGTGCTGAGCCTTGCCGCCGAGACCGCACACGACTGGACCGACCGACCCATCGCGCTCGTCGCAGGCGTCACGGGCGACACCCGCCAGGCCGCCGCCGAGGCCCAGGCCGCCGCGGGTCTCGGCTACACGGCGGCGCTCCTCAACGTCGCTGCGTGGAGAGAGCGCCCCGAAGCCGAGACCCTCGCCCACGTGCGCGAGATCGCCGAGATCATGCCGATCGTCGGATTCGCGCTGCTGCCCGAAGTGGGCGGCTTCCACCTGAGCCGCGATTTCTGGGCCGAGTTCGCGAGCATCCCGCAGGTCGTCGGCATCAAGATGGCCCCCTTCAACCGCTACCGGACGATCGACATCGTGCGCGGCGTCGTCGACGCCCGCGCCGAGGAGCGCATCACCCTCTACACGGGCAACGACGACCACATCGTCGCCGACCTCCTGCAGCCCTTCGCGGTCCCCCGCGACGGCGAGACCGTCACCGTGCGCGTGCGCGGCGGGCTCCTCGGGCACTGGAGCGTCTGGACCAAGCGCGCCGTCGAGCAGTTCGAACGCCTGCGCGCCCTCCCCGACGGCGCCGACATCCCCGCCGATCTGCTCGCGCTCGACACCGCCGTCACCGACGCGAACGCCGCTGTCTACGACGCACGCAACGACTTCGCCGGATGCATCCCCGGATGCCACGAGGTGCTGCGTCGCCAAGGGCTCTTCGCCGGCACCTGGTGCCTCGACCCGAACGAGCAGCTCTCGCCCGGCCAGCTCGACCTCATCGACCGCGCGTATCGCGACTACCCCGAACTCAACGACGACGAATTCGTCGCCGCCGGACTCGAGCGCTGGCTCGCCTGACCACCCACACGATCGAAACAGGAACCATGACACACACCGAACTGCTGACCTTCGACAGCCTTCCGGAGCGCTTCGCGACGGTCGAAGAGCTCGACGAGTTCATGTCGCGCCCCACGGCGGACACCGTGCGCGAGCTCTCCGAGCTCGACGGCGACGTGATCATCCTCGGCGTCGCGGGAAAGATGGGCATCGGCCTCGCGCGCCTCATCAAGCGCGCAGCGCCCCACAAGCGCGTCGTGGGCGTCGCACGCTTCAGCGAGGAAGGCACCCGCGAGAAGCTCGAAGAAGCGGGCGTCGAGGCGATCCAGGCGGACCTGCTCAACCGCGACGAGGTCGACGCGCTCCCCAAGCTCCCCAACGTCATCTACATGGCGGGCCTCAAGTTCGACTACCGCGGTCGCGAGGACTTCCTCTGGGCCATGAACACCCTCGTGCCGTCGTATGTCGGCGACGCGTTCCGCGACTCGCGAATCGTGGCGCTCTCGACCATCCACGTCTACCCGTGGAGCGACCCGCGCCGCGGTGGCGTCACCGAGGACATGCCGCCTCTCGCGCGCACCGGCGAGTACGCCAACTCGGTCGTCGGACGCGAGCGCACCTTCCAGTACTTCTCGCGCATCCACGGCAACCCGGGTCGCATCGTGCGCTTCGTGTACGCGATCGACATGCGCTACGGCGTGCTCCAGGAGATCGCCTCGTGGGTGAAGAACGGCACGCCGATCCCGCTCGCCACCGGCAACGTCAACGTGCAGTGGCAGGGCGACTCGATCAACCACTTCGCCCGTCTGCTCACACGCGTCGAGACCCCCGCGTCCCCGATCAACATCGGCGGACCCGAGAACGTCTCGGTGCGCCGCGTCGCCGAGTCGTTCGGGGCGCGCTTCGGCGTAGAGCCGGTGTTCGTCGGCGAGGAGACCGACCTGGCGCTCTACGTGAACTGCGACCGTGCGGCTGCCGAGCTCGGCAACCCCGTGGTGCCGCTCGAGCGGATGATCGACTGGGTCGCGGACTGGGTGGACCGCGACATGCCGCTCTACGGCAAGCCCAGCAAGTTCCAGGTGCGGGACGGGATCTTCTGATGGCGGGCATGCTCAGCGGCATCACGGTGGTCAGCTTCACGCACTTCCTGCAGGGGCCCTCGGCGAGCCAGCTGCTCGCCGACCTCGGCGCGGATGTCATCAAGGTCGAGCCTCAGGGCGGTGCGTTCGAGCGCAGCTGGACGGGACCCGACAAGTTCGTGGAGGGCGTCTCGCCGTTCTTCTCGCTCGGCAACCGGAACGTGCGCAGCATCGTCGTCGACCTCAAGAACCCCGGCGGGCTCAGCGTCGTGCGCGATCTGCTGCGCACCGCCGACGTGCTCATCGAGAGCTTCCGACCGGGCACGATGGACAAACTCGGCCTCGGCTACGAGAGCCTCTCGGCGGTCAACCCTCGGCTCGTCTACGCGTCGCTCTCGGGCTACGGCACCGACGGTCCGTACCGCGACCGCCCGGGCCAGGATGTGCTCATCCAGGCGCTCTCCGGTCTCGCGATGGCGACGGGACGCGGCGGTTCAGCTCCCACGCCCGTCGGCGCGTGCGTCGTCGACCAGCACGCCGCCGTGCTCGGCGCGTTCGGCATCCTCGCGGCCCTGCACGGCCGCGAGCGCACAGGCCACGGCACGATCGTCGAGTCGAACCTGCTCAATGCCGCGCTCGACCTGCAGATCGAGCCGCTCACGTACGCCCTCAACGGATTCGACCACGAGCGCTCGCCGAGCGGAGTGTCGTCGCCCTTCTACACGGCGCCGTACGGCGTCTTCGAGACCTCCGACGGCTACCTGTGCATCTCGCTCACGAGCCTCGAGGCGCTCGAGCGCGTCTTCGACGACGCGTGGTTCGCAGGCGTCGACGCGAGCAGCAAGTACGAGGTGCGCGACGACGTGAACGCGAAGGTCGCCGAGCACATGCGCACCCGCACGACCGCCGAATGGGAGGAGCACTTCGCCGCCCACCGGATGTGGTTCGCCCCGGTCAACGGCTACGACGACGTCATGACAGACCCGCAGGTGCTGCACAACGACAGCTTCGACGCCTACGAGCACCCCGCAGCGGGCACCATCCGCACGCTCAAACACCCCGTGATGTACGGCGGCGAGCGCCCCGGCATCCGCACGGCACCGCCGGAGCTCGGGCAGTCGACGCGGGAGGTGCTCACCTCGCTCGGCTACGACGCCGCCGAGGCCGACGCGCTGTTCGCTTCGGGGGCCGTGGGCTGATGAGCACCGACGAGCTCATCGTCACGCGCCGCGGGCACCTGCTCTCGATCGAGCTCAACCGGCCGTCCGCCCGCAATGCGGTCTCACCGGCGATGCTCGATGCGCTCGTGGCGGCGATCGAGGATGCGCGCGCGACCCGAACCGACGTCGTGACGATCAGCGGAGCGGGAGGATTCTTCTGCGCCGGTGCCGACATCCGCTCCTACACCGATCCGCACGGCCGACTCGACGAACTCGAGGCGTTCACGCGCGCGGCCCGCGACCTGTGCCGCGCCATCGAGACCCTCGATGCGGTCACGGTCGCAGCCGTCGACGGACCATGCCTGGGCGGTGGGTTCGAGATCGCGCTCGCCTGCGACCTCATCATCGCCGCCGAGACGGCGCGCTTCGGTCTGCCCGAGACGCGCCTCGGACTCGTCCCCGGATGGGGCGGCACGCAGCGCCTCACCGAGGCCGTCGGACCGCGGCGGGCGCGCGAGCTCGTGCTGACGGCATCCGTCGTGAGCGCCGAGACGGCTGCCGCTTGGGGCATCGTGACACGCGTCGTGATCTCCGATGAGCTGCGTCCGACGCTCGAGGCGACCGCTGACGATCTGCTGACGCGAGCCCCGCTCGCCCTCGCAGGAGCGAAGCGGGCGATCGCCGCCGCCGTCGCCGACACGTGGCCCACCGTGGGAGCCGAGCGGGAGACCGCCGAGCTCATGGCGCTCTTCGCCTCGCACGACGGCGCCGAAGGCATCAGCGCATTCGTCGAGAAGCGCCCCGCCCAGTTCACCGGAGCCTGAGGAGCCTCATGACCCTGCCCGCACACACCTCTCCGCATCTCGATACCTGGCGGCTCGACGCGACCGTCGGCCTCGACCACGGCCTGCCCGTGCTCGCCGACGTCGACGTGCTCGTCGTCGGGCTCGGCGCCGCTGGCGTCGCGGCCGCGACCGTCGCCGCCGAGGAGGGACGCAGCGTCCTCGCCGTCGAGCGCTACGGCTTCGCGGGAGGCGCAGCCGTCGCGGGCATGTCGGGAACCATCTGCGGGCTGTATCTCGCATCCGAGGAGCCCGCGGACGGCCCCACCCAGGTCGTCGCCGGGTTCACCGAGCGGTTCCGGGCCGCACTCGAGTCGCGCGGCGGGCTCACCGAGCCGCAGCTGTACGGGAAGACCTGGACGGTTGCGCATGATCCGCTCATGTGGCGAGAGACCGCGGATGCGCTGCTCACCTCCTCGGGTGCGCGGGTGCTGTTCCACACCGTGGTCGTCGCGGCCATCATGGAGGGCGACGCCGTGCGGGGTGCGGTCCTCGAATCGAACGCGGGCCGCGTCGCCGTGCACGCCCGTCGCACGATCGACGCGTCGGGTGATGCGGCGGTGGTTGCGCGCGCGGGGGGCGACTACTTCTTCGGCGACGGTGGCCGCATCCAGAACCCCACGATGTTCTTCCGGCTGGGCGGCGTCGACACCGACGCCTTCTGGAGCGCCTACGGTGACGACACGATCTGTCCGCCGTGGGTGACCGAGGCGATCCGCGCTGCGCGCGCCGACGGGGCCGACCTTCCTCGCGAGAAGGTGTGGATCTTCCGCACGACGCGCCCCGGCGAGCTGCTCGTCAACGCCACGCGGCTGGCGGGTGCCGATGGGCGCGTGCTCAACGTCATCGATCCTGAGGACTTCACGTTCGCCGAGATCAGCGGTCGTCATCAGGTGCGCGCCTACGAGACCTTCCTGCGCCGTTCGCTTCCCGGATGCGCGGACGCGTTCGTCGTCGACACAGGGGTCGAGGTCGGCATCCGGCAGACTCGCAGCATCGTGGCGGAGGTTCCCCTCACCAACGACGACGTCGTCTCGTGCCGCAAGCGCGAGGATGCGATCGTGCGCTCCCCGTGGCCCATCGAGCTGCACGACGGCGAGCGCCCGAAGCTGCACTGGCTCATCGACGACTGGTACGAGGTGCCGTACGGCAGTCTCATCCCGACGCGCCTCGACGATGTGATCGTCGCGGGCCGATGCCTGGGGGCCGAGCATGAGGCTCTCGCCTCCGCGCGCGTCACGGCGCAGTGCTTCGAGTACGGCCACGCGGCCGCTCGCGCAGCACTGCTGTCGCTCGAGACGGAGACGCCCCTCCGCGACATCGATGTCGCCGAGGTGCAGCGGGCGATGCGGCGCGCCGGAAGCAGCCTCTGACCACCCGATGACATCCCCAGATGCGGCGACCGCCGCCGAGCTCGACGCGCAGCTGCGGCGTGCGTCGTGGGTGGGCATGGATCCGCATGCGGTGCCCGAGTTCTTCCCGCCCATATTCGACGACCGTCCGGGGATCGCCCGCGATCTGCCGCCGGGTCGGCTGCTGCGCACCACGTTCGCGCTCGACGTGGTGCCCGACGAGGCCTGGCTCGCCGCGACCGCGCGCGGCGTCTACCGCGCGTTCCTCAACGGCGTGCGCGTCGGCGACGACGAGCTCGCACCCGGGTGGACCGACTACCGACACCGCGTCCATGTGCAGCACCATGAGGTCGCGGCACTCCTGCGGCCGGGGGTGAACGTATGGGCTGTCGAGCTCGCCGACGGATGGTGGAGCGGCTACCTGGGCATGGATCGCCGCCACCAGGCGGGAGTCTATGGCGACACCCCGTCGTTCCGCGGAGCGCTCGTCTGCCGCGCCGCCGAGCGCACGCAGACGGTGCTCACGGGCGAGGGGTGGCTCATCGGCACCGGTCACATCCGCTACGCAGACCTGCTCATGGGCCAGATGACCGACCTCAGCGCCGAGCCTCTCGGCTGGTCGACGGCGCCCGACGTCTCGCACCTCGCGGAGTTCGCGCCCGCGTGGTGCGACGAGGCACTCGGGGTGCGGCTCGATCCTCAGCGTGGCCCGAGCATCCGGGCCACCGGGTCACTCCCGCCCGTGCGCATCGATGCGCTGCCCGGCGGCCGTCACCTCGTCGACTTCGGCCAGAACCTCGTGGGCCGCGTGCGCCTGCAGCTGCGCAGCGTGCCGCCGGGAACGCGCATCCACATCCGGCACGGCGAGGCGCTCTCGGACGGTGAGCTGTACACCGAGAACCTGCGCACCGCGCGCGCACACGACATCATCGTCGCCGATGGCGCGGACCGTGATGTCGAGCCTGCCTTCACGTTCCACGGCTTCCGCTACGCCGAGCTGCGGGGACACCCGGGCCCCCTCGAACCCGACGACATCCGCGCGATCGTCATCGGCTCGGATGTGCACCGGGTGGGGTCGTTCGCGTGCTCGGATCCGCGGCTCGAGCAGCTCGAGCGCAACATCGCCTGGACGATCCGCGGCAATCTCGTCTCAGTGCCCACCGACTGCCCGCAGCGTGACGAGCGCCTCGGCTGGATGGGCGACGCGCAGCTCATCATGCGCACCGCGAACGCCCAGTTCGACGTGGCGGAGTTCATCGGCAAATGGCTCGTCGACATCCGCGACGGGCAGTCAGAGGACGGCGCGTATCCGGATGTCGCCCCGCGGATCGTGGTCGACGTCGACGGCTCCCCCGGGTGGGCGGACGCGGGCGTCCTCGTTCCCTGGACGACGGCGCTCTACACGGGACGCATCGATCTGCTGGAGGAGCACCGCGAGTCGATGGAGCGCTTCATGAGCTCCCTCGAACGCGACAACCCCTCCGGCATCCGCGAGCACGCACTGCAGCGCAACTACGGAGACTGGGTGTCGCTCGGCCCGCCGACCCCGAAGACGCTCGTCGCGACCGCCTACAGTGCCCGCTGCGCGGACGCCCTCGCGGCGAGCGCCCGCCTCACAGGAGAGGACCCCGCTCGATGGGAGGCCCTCGCCGATCGCATCCGCACCGCCTTCCGGGGTCGCTTCGTGGGCGACGACGGGCTCCTCCATGACGAGACGCAGACCGCCTACGCGCTCGCGATCATGTGCGGGCTGCTGAGCGAGGGCGATCTCGGTCGCGCGGGAGCCCGCCTCGCGTCTCTCATCGACGCAGCCGGCGGTGCACTCGACACGGGCATCCACGGCCTGCGCCACCTGCTCCCGGCGCTCACCGTGAGCGGACAGCTCGACTGCGCCTACCGGGTGCTGCTGCGTGAGGGACATCCCGGCTGGCTCGCCCAGCTCGCGGCCGGGGCGACGACCGTGTGGGAGCGGTGGGACGGCTGGACACCTGAACAGGGATTCCAGACACCCGCCATGAACTCGTTCAACCACTACGCCTTCGGCTCGGTCGGCGAGTGGATGTACGAGTGGATGGGCGGGCTGCGCCCCGACCCCGCCTCGCCCGGGTTCGCGCACGCGGTCATCCGCCCGCACCCCGGCGGCGGCGTCACGCACTGCCGCGTCGAGCGCACCCTCCCGGCGGGGATGCTCGCGGTCGAGTGGCGGATCCGCGACGGCGTGCTGCGTCTGGAGGTGGAGGTGCCTCCCGGCCACACTGCGCGCGTGCACGTGCCGGTCGTGCACACCCGCGCGACCGCAGGCGAGGCCGAGCGCCACAGCTGGGACACCTACGACGTGCAGCACGGACGACACCGATTCGAATCGCCGTTCGACGGCGATTGGGCACCCGCGGCGCGCGTCGACTGGCGGGGCGAGGCGTGAGCACCGCGATCCGTCCCTTGGACACGGACCGCGATAGGGCAGAATGTTCGGATGCGCGAACACCGATGTGCGCGCAGTCGTCAACGGCGATCCGAACGGGAGGGGCCTCGACATCATGGTGAGGCTCAAGGACGTCGCCGAACGAGCGGGAGTGTCGGTCTCCGTCGCATCACGTGCCCTCACCGATGACTCGCAGGCCCGCATCAGCCCCGAGACCCGCGCACGCATCGTCGCCGCGGCATCTGAGCTCGGCTACCAGCCCGACCATCGTGCGCGCGCCCTGCGCCTCTCGCGCTCCGGCGCGATCGCGCTCATCGTGCCCGAGGTCAACAACGCCATCTTCGGCGGACTCCACGCGGGCATCCAGGACGCCTGCCAGTCACGGAAGACGGCCGTGCTGCTCGGTCAGCTGAACGCCTCCGACCTCGGCCGGGACGCTCTCTCGAAGCTCATCGGCAACGGCCGCGTCGACGGCGTCGTGCTGCAGCGTGCCGAGAACTACGACGATGCATCGCTCGCGGCGGCGATCGACATCTCGGTGCCCGTCGTACTCTTCAACTCTCGGCTGCCCGGACGTGCCGGTTCGCTCGTGCTCGACGACCCCGCCTCGGTGCGCATCGCCGTCGAGCATCTGCGCGCGCTCGGCCACACCGACATCGGCTTCATCGCGGGTGCCGCCCACCACGACGCCGCCGCCCGGCGACTCGAAGCCTTCCGCACCTACACCGACAACGCCTCCGCGCACCCCGAGTGGATCCAGGAGGGAGGCTGGGAGGCCCCGGCCGGCCAGACCGCGATGGAGCGCATCCTGCAGCTCGACCACCGACCCACCGCAGTCGTCGTCGCGAGCCTCAACGCCGCCGTCGGCGCTCTGCATGCGGCGGCCGACGTCGGCGTGCGCATCCCCGACGACCTGTCGATCGTCGCGATCCACGACGCCTGGATCGCGTCCTACACGGTTCCCGCTCTCACCACCGTGCGCATGCCGATGGTCGAGGCGGGCACGCTCGCCGCCGACATGCTGCTCGACCACCTCGACGGCGGTGCGCTCGAGGACCGGGTGCTCGCCGATCCGGCGCCCGAGCTGATCGTGCGGGCCTCGACGGCCGCTCCATCCGCCTGACCTGCGGATCGATCCGCCCTGAAACGGCATACGCCGACGGCGCCCACCCCGATGAGGGATGAGCGCCGCCAGAGCGTCGACCCGCGCGGCTACAACGCGGCCCGCACCGCAGCCGTGTCGAGGTGCCCGTCGGCGACGACGAGCCGGTGCTCGAAGCGCAGCTCGCCGTCGGCCGGCACGGTGAGGCCATCGATGTAGGCGTGCGCCCAGCCGATCGCCGAGAAGGGCTCGAAGCGGTGCAGCCAGCGGCGGTGACCCGCCGTCGGCTCCTCACCGAAGGCGAGGCCGAGGGTCACCTCGTCGCCGTCAGCCGTCACGCCGTGCACGATCATGGTGCGCGACTCTCCGCCGGACTCGGTGAGGTCGACCCCATCGCCGTCGATCACGGCCGCGCGGAAGTCCTCCGAGAGACGCAGCCACAGCCCGCCGTAGCCGCCGTCGGGGCGCCCGCGCTGGGCGGGAGTCTGCAGGGCCACATCCGCGCCGGTGGCGCTCGTGAGCGTGGTCGCGAAGTCGATCACCAGAGCCGCTTCCCCGCCGACCTCGGCCGCCGAGAAGGTCCAGGTGCGCTGCTCGTCGAGCAGCGGCTGGCCCTCATGGCCGTCCCAGCGGACGTCCTCCGCGAGCGAAGCCCGCGAGCCACCCGCCGACTCCGACGTCCACGCACGGTGGTCGATGCGCCCCTGGTCTTCGACCACCCGGTAGCCCTCCTCGGGGCTGAAGTAGGTGCCGCCGCCCCAGAGGTTGTGGGCGTCGACCCGCGGGAACGCGAAGGACAGCCCGTGGTGCCACGTGTGATCCTCGGGCGCGAAGCCTGTCACCGTGACGCCCGCCGGCGTGCGGAGTGGATGGATGAACGGCTTCGGGGTGTCGATGGGCCCGATGCCGTGGCCGAGACCGAAGTACGCGACAGGCGCACCGTCGAGCAGCAGCTCGCGCTCGTCGTGCGGGTGCTCGGTGAGCGCGAGGTCAGCCACGACGCGCCTCCGCCCGTGCGGGCCCGGCGGCGTCGAGCGCCTCGTAGAAGGCGTCGCCCGCGACGATGTCACCGCGGGCGACGCCGCGACCCTCCGCCGACGACTTGTAGAGCGCCGTGAGGAACTCGAGGGTCGCACGCGACTCCATGGTGGTCAGCTGCGGCTTCTCACCCGCACGCCAGCTCGCCACGATGTCCGCCAGCTGGGCGCGGTGCGCGTTGACGTGCATGGGCGGCTCAACTGCGGCCCAGTCGGTGACGACCTGCGCCAGATCGCCCTCGGCGATGGTCTTCACCGACCACTCCTCGAGCAGCGGCAGGTACAGCGTGTCGAGCGTGACGTTCGCCTTCTCGGCGATGATCTGCAGCTTCGTCTCGGGGGCGTGGCTCACGACCGTCGAGACGATACTCGCGATCGCACCGCTTTCGAAGCGCACGCTCGCGACGCTCGCATCCTCGACGTCGATCGGACGCGACACCGTCTCGGCGATGCCGCTGACGCTCGACCAGTCACCGCCCATGAGCCACAGGATGAGGTCGACCGCGTGATACGCCTGCGTCGTCGTGGATCCGCCGAACTCGGTCGCGAACTTGCCGCGCCACGGCGCATCCCAGTACTCAGGGCCGCGATACCAGTTGGTGTGCGCGATGCCCACGAGCGGACGCCCCCAGCGTCCGGCGCGCAGGTCGGCCTCCACCTGACGGGAGCCCCCGGAGTAGCGGAACTGCGACACCGTCACACACCACCTGCCGGTCTCCGCCTCGACCGCCGCGATGCGGTCCGCCGATGCCAGCGACCCGGTGAGCGGCTTCTCGCAGAACACCCACGCCCCCGCGCGCATCGCCTCGATCGCGAGCGGCTCGTGCAGGTGCGGAGGCGTCGCGACGACCGCGATGTCGGGCTGCACCTCGGCGAGCATCGTCGTCGCGTCGGAGAACAGCGCCGAGCATCCGAACGTCTCGCCCGCGGAGGTGCGGCGCGCCTCGTCGGGGTCGACGATCGCGACGAGCTCCACCTCGTCGGCGAGCGCCTGGATGGCGGGCAGATGAGCTGCGGCACCGATGCCGCCGGCGCCGATGACGGCGATCCGTGCTCGAGATGACATGGGGTGATTCAGCCTTTCAGACCGGTTGTGGCAATGCCTTGGACGAGATACTTCTGCCCCACGAGGAAGAAGCCGAACAGCGGACCGAGCGAGATGACGGCCATGGCGAACATGGCACCCCAGGCGCTGTCGCCGCTCGCGTCGAGGAACGCGTTGAGGCCGAGCGGCACCGTGTAGTTGCGCGGGTCCTGGAGGTAGATCATCGGGCTCAGGAAGTCGTTCCAGGTCCAGATGAAGGTGAAGATCGCCGAGGTCGCGAGTGCGGGCTTCAGCAGCGGAAGGATGACGTAGAAGAACGTCTTCCAGGGGCCCGCGCCGTCGATCTTCGCCGCCTGGTCGAGCTCCACCGGGATCCCGCGCAGGAACTGCACCATGAGGAACACGAAGAACGCGTCGACGGCGAGGAACTTGGGAATCACGAGCGGCAGGAACGTGTTCACCCAGCCGAGGTTCGCGAACAGGATGTACTGCGGGATGAGCAGCACGTGGTGCGGGAGCATCAGCATCGCCATCATGCAGGCGAAGAAGAACGTCTTGCCCCGGAACTGCATCCGCGCGAACGCGTAGGCGGCGAGGGTGCAGGCGACGAGGTTGCCGATGACCGAGAGCAGCGCGACGATCGTCGAGTTGATCATGAAGGTGCCGAACCCGACGCCCGCGCCATCCCATCCGCGCACATAGTTGTCGAGGATGAAGGGGTTCGGGATGGGCGACACCTCCGAGAAGATGTGCTCGCTGTCCTTGAAGGATGCCCCCAGCATCCAGATCAGCGGGTAGAGCATCACGAGGCCGAAGGCGATCAGCAGCGTGTGCTTGAACGAGCTGCGCGCGATGCTCTGCTTGGTGCCGACCGTCATCGCGGCGGTGCGCTGGTCGAACTTGGCCTCAGTCGTCATAGTGCACCCAGTACTTCGAGAACCAGAAGTTCGCGGCCGTCACCACTGCGATGACGAGGAACAGGACCCAGGCCATGGCACTCGCGTAGCCCATCTGGAATCCGGTGAATCCACGCTGGTAGAGGTACAGCGTGTAGAAGAGAGTCGAGTTGACCGGCCCGCCGGTTCCGCCGGAGACGACGAACGCGGGCGTGAACGCCTGGAACGCGCCGATCATCTGCAGGATCAGGTTGAAGAGCACGATCGGGCTCAGCATCGGAAGCGTGATGTGCCGGAACGCACCCCACCTGCCGATGCCGTCGACCGCTGCGGCCTCGTAGAGGTACTGCGGCACCTGACGCAGAGCGGCGAGGAAGATCACCATGGGCGAGCCGAACGTCCACACGTTGAGCACGACGAGCGTGCCAAGCGCTGTCTCGGGGTTGCCGATCCAGCTCATCCCCTCGATGCCGAAGAAATCGAGCACCTGGTTGATGAGGCCGTTCGATCCGAACATCTGCCGCCACAGCACCGCGATCGCGACGCTCGCCCCGATGAGGCTCGGCAGATAGTAGATCGACCGGTAGAGCGAGAGCCCGCGGAGGCCGCGGTTGAGCACCATGGCGACCGCGAGCGCGAAGGCGAGCTGCAGCGGAACCGACACGAGCACGTACACGAGCGTGACGCGGATCGAGTCGAGGTACTTCGGGTCGTTCGTGAAGAGCTTGATGTAGTTGTCGAGCCCCACCCATTCCGCGGGGGCGAGCATGCTGAACTTCGTGAACGAGAGGTACAACGAGAACAGCATCGGCCCGAGGGTGATGACGAAGAAGCCGATCAGCCACGGAAGCAGGAACGTGTAGGGCGCGATCTTCTCAGCGAGGATCGCTCTGCGCAGGGACGTGGCTTTCCGTGCGCGGGGGCCTTCCGACCCCCGCGCACGGGCCTCGCCCATGCGCTCCTCCGACGACGCCTCGGGGGCGTCGGTCGGATCGATGAGCGTTGTCATGAGCTGTCTATCTGTGTGAGTGGGTGTGTCAGCCGAGCTCGGAAGCCGCCTGCGCCATGAACGCCTTGGCGCCCTCGGCGGGGGTGGTCTGACCGAACTGGATCTGCTGTGCGATCTCGGCGAACAGGGTGTTCACCGTGCCGGCGCCAGCAGGGGCGGGAACCGGCGCGGGAGCACCGTTCTCGCGGACCGACTCGAAGATCTCGATCGCGCGCTGCACGTTCTCGTTCGCGCCCTCGGACGCGGCGCCGATCACGTTGGCGTTGGCCGGGAATCCGCGGTTCAGTCCGAGGATGCCGTTGGCCTCTTCGTCGTTGAGCAGGAAGTCGACGAGCTTGGCGGCGGCCTCCTGGTGCTTCGACTGCTTCGAGATGACCAGGTTCATGGCGGTGCGCATGTACTGGCCAGCCGAGTCGCCCTCACCGGGGAAGCGCTCGAGCGAGATGACGTTGGGCGTGCGGCCCTGAACGCCGTCGTACTGGTTGGTGAAGAGGAACGTCGACGCTGCGACGCCCGCAACGACCGCGTCGTACGGGGTGCCCTGGTACTCGGACGTGATGTCGGGTGCCGTGGCGCCGCCGCTCGCGCGGAGGTCGGCCCAGTACTGCCAGTAGTCGGCGAGGGTCTTCTCACTGAAGGCGAGACCCTCGGCGTCCATGAAGTCCTCGCCCTGCTGCTTGGCCCAGACCTCGAACACCTGGTAGCCGTGCGACAGGTCCGTGACACCGGCGAGCGCTCCGCCGGAGGCGGTGCGCACCTGCGCGGCGAAGTCGGCGAGGTCGTCCCAGCTGTAGTCGCCCGAGGGCGCCGTCAGGCCGAGTGCCTCGACCGACGTGGTGTCGAAGATGAAGCCCTGCGTCGAGAGACCGAACGGCATGGCCGCGAGCTCGCCGTCGATGGTGCTGGCCTGCAGCAGCTCCTTGTCCCAGCCGTCCTGCGAGACGCTGGCGCTCAGGTCGGAGAGCTGACCGCGCGAAGCGAACTCGACGAGGACCTCGTTGTAGAACTGGAACACGTCGGGCGAGTTGCCGCCGGTGTACTGCGTGGTGATCTTGTCGAGGTAGCCGTCGAAGCCGCTGAAGTCGCGGACGACGGTGATGCCGGGGTTGAGATCCTCGAAGCGATCGAGCGCGGCGTTCGTGACGGCATGACGGTTGTCGTCGCCCCACCACGCCATGCGCAGCTCGATCGGGGCGTCAGCGTCGCCCGTGCTGTCGTCCGAGGCGCAGGCCGCGAGTGACATCATCATGGCCGCGCTCGCCGCGACTGCGGCGACCTTCAGGCCCTTGGACTTGCGTTGTGTGAACACGTGCTTCCCATCTCCTCATTGAGATGCCCTACTGCGGGCGGGTGTGATGTGCAGGGTTTCCCCTCCGGTGAACAATCGATTTCGCAACTGTTCGTGCGATGACTATACGTCCCGCTCGGCGAGACCGTCAAACAACGATCCGGCGACGGCGCGGCGCATCACCGCCCGCCCTCGCGTGCGGCCCATCGGACCAGGGCGGGCACCGCTCGCTCGGCGAAGGCCTCGAAGTCGGAGAGCGTCGAGTACGCGTGGGCCGACAGCCGCAGTCGCGCCACCCCGCCCCATCCGGCGATCTGGGTCTCGAACCCGAGCTGCTCGGCGATCCGCTGCCGAAGCTCACCCGCCCGCTCCGCGCGGTCGAGACCGCGAGGCAGCCCGACGAGCGCCATCGCCGGGGCGGGCATCCCCACGTCGACTGTGTGGTCCTCACCGGTGAGCTCGGCGAACGCGCGCGCGATGTGGTCCCGTGCGACCCCCACAAGAGCCTGTTGGTACTCGCGGATGCGGTCCCAACCCACGAGCTCCTCGAGCAGCCCGAGGCCATCCGCCGTCGCGATCCAGCCGGTCGCATCGGCACTGCCCTGCACATCGAACGACTCGGGGAACCGATCCCCGCCCCACGATTCGATCGGCGGCCGCACGCGATTCGCCACGTCGGGCGCGAGACGCACGACCGCGGAACCCCTCACCCCGCACGCCCACTTGTGCAGGTTGCCGATCCACGCATCCGCGCTCTCGATCAGGGGGGACGCCAGCATGCCGGGCGCATGCGCAGCATCGACGACGACCCGCGCGCCCCGCTCGTGCGCGGCATCGGCGATCGCCTGTACGGGGAGGAGGCGCGCGGACGCCGACGTGACCTGGTCGAGCACGACGAGGCGGGTCGCGGGAGTCATCGCGTCGTTGACGGCTTGGGCCGCGTCGGCAGCGTTCGCGGCAAGCGGGATATGCGCAGTGATGACTCTCACGCCGACGCGAGAGGCCTCGCGGTGCACGTGCTGTGCGAGTGCGCCGTAGGCGTGATCGGTGAGGACCACCTCGCCATCCAGCAGGCCCCTGATCGCCGCCGTCGTGCCGGCGCTCGCCGTAGCGGCGAACGCGAGCTCCGCGGGATCGGCGCCCACGAATTCGGCCACCTGGCGTTTGGCGACGGTGAGCCTCGGCACGAGCCCTGTGTGCCAGGAGAGCGGATTGGACTCGACCTCGGCCAGCAGGCGCGCGCGATGATCGACGGTGGCACGCGGTGCCGCGCCGTAGGACCCGTGGTTGAGGTGCACGACCCCCGGATCGAGCATCCAGAGCGCACGCGCCGGCCCCCCCGAGCGCGCCGAGAGTTCGCCGGTCGCACTTCCCTGTGTCGCCATCGCCCCACCCGTCGTTGACACGGCATCAACGCCGCGCGTTCAGCCTAGACAGAGTCGGGACACTCCGCGGGAAGTTCTATTTCGGCTATAACTATTGATATGGCCGCAGCTCGCACCAACTGGACCGCCGTGATCGCCTTCGTCGTGATCGCGTTCTCGCTCGCCTGGCTCCTCGCACTGCCGCTCTGGCTCGGCGATGGCCTCGCCTCGCCCTTCGCCACGCTCGTGCTCACGGGGATGATGCTCACGCCCACGATCGCCGCGCTCGTCGTGACCTTCGCCTTCCGCGCGCCCGCCGTCGCCCGCGCTCGCTACCTGGGCCTCTGGCCGCTGCGACCCGCGAAGCGGATCATCGGCCTCGTGATCGCCGCCGTCTTCGGCCCGATCGCCCTGGTGCTCGCGTCGATCGCGGTCGCTGCGGCGTTCGGGTGGGTGCGGCTGGATCTCGAGAACTTCAGCGCGTTCGCCGCCGTGCTCGACTCGCTCGGCGCGGGCGAGCCTCCCCTGCCGATCGGCGTGCTCGTCGCCCTGCAGCTGCTGACCGTGCCGCTCGGGAGCATCCTCAACCTGCTGCCCGCGCTCGGTGAGGAGCTCGGCTGGCGCGGCTGGCTGCTGCCCGCACTGCGCCCCCTCGGCACCTGGCCCGCGCTCGTCCTCTCGGGTGCGATCTGGGGCCTCTGGCACTCTCCCGCCATCCTGCTGGGCTACAACTACGGCCTCACTGACCTCTCGGGCGTCGCGCTCATGACCCTCGCGTGCATCGCCTGGGGTGTGCTCTTCGGGTGGCTGCGCCTGCGCAGCGGATCGGTGTGGCCGGCCGCGGTCGGGCATGCTTCGCTCAACGGCGCAGCGGGGATGATCCTGCTGCTCGCGCATGCCGACCAGTCCCTCGATATGGCCCTCGCGGGTCCGGTCGGCGTCGCGGGCATCATCGTGGTCGCGCTCGTGACGATCGTGCTCGTCGCCACCGGGCAGTTCCGCATCCAACCCGAGCTCGCCGCGCCGCGAGGGAGCGTCGCCACCGACGAGGCCGCCTCCGCGTAGAGTCTCGGGCGTGACCCCCGCACGCACCCCGACGAAAGAGGCCATCCGCGCCGCCGCCCAGCGGCTGTTCCCCGAGAAGGGATATGCGGCGACGACCGTACGCGACATCGCCGCAGAGGCGGGGTGCGATCCCGCACTCATCATCCGGCACTTCGGATCGAAGGAGACCCTGTTCCTCGAGGTCATGAGCGTGGCGACGGCAGAGCAGCCTCTCGCCCAGGCGCCTCTCGAGACCCTCGGCGAGACCTTCATCGCGTACGTGCTCGCCTCGGGCGACGACGTGCGACGCACGTTCCTGGCGCTGCTGCGCGCCAGCGATTCGGAGGGGGTGGCGCCGCGACTGCGCGAGATGCACGAGGCGGCGTTCGTCGCCCCGCTCGCCGCGCGGCTCGAGGGCCCGGATGCGGCGCTGCGCGCGCGACTTGCGGCCGCACTCGTGGGCGGCCTGCTGTACAGCATGTGGGTGGTCGGCGACGAGGAGCTCCTCGCCGCCGACCACTCCGAACTGGTGCGCCGCTACGGCGCACTGCTGCAGACGCTGATCACCCCGTAGGGCGAGCGGGTCGAGCGCCTGCGAACCTCTTACTGGACGGACCAGCCGCCATCCGACGCAAGCACCGCGCCGTTGATGTTGACGCCGTCATCCGACAGCAGGAACGTGATCGACGCAGCGAGCTGCTCGGCCGTCGCGAGCGTCGGGATCTGGTTCTGGTAGGGGCTGAGCTTGGCCGAACCCGACTTCGACACGTTCGGGGGGAACGGGATGCCGGTCGCGACGCCGCCGGGTGCGACGGCGTTCACGCGGATGCCCTCGCGGCCGTACATGAACGCAGCCGAGCGGGTGAGGCCGATGACGCCGTGCTTGGAGACCGTGTATGCGTTGCCGGATGCGTTGCCGCGCAGGCCCGCCTCCGAGGAGACGTTGACGATCGAGCCCGCGTGAGCGGCGAGCATCACAGGGATGACGGCGCGGCTGAGCTTGAAGGTGCCGGTGAGGTTCACGCTGATGACGCGATCCCACATGGCGTCCTCGGTCTCGTGCAGGGGCGAGAAGTCGTCGTTGATGCCGGCGACGTTCGCGAGGCCGTCGATGCGGTCGCCCGCGGCGGCGACGATCGCGTCGACCGATTCCTGCTTCGTGATGTCGCCTGCGACGGTCACGACGTCGGCGGGTGCGAGGTCGGCCTTCAGCGCGTCGAGCTTCTCGGCCGAGATGTCGACGGCCACGACGCGGCCGCCTTCGCGCGCGATGCGGCTCGCGGTGGCGCGGCCGATTCCGGACGCCGCTCCCGTCACGATGATCGTCTTGCCGGCGAAGCGTCCGGGGGTCGTGACCTCCTCCCAGGGCTCGGGCTCGAAGTCGTCGTCGGATGCGTCAGCGGCGGGCGCATCATCTTCGGTCTCGGTCGCGGCGGGAAT
Organism: Salinibacterium sp. ZJ70; assembly: GCF_011751865.2. Lineage (GTDB taxonomy): Bacteria > Actinomycetota > Actinomycetes > Actinomycetales > Microbacteriaceae > Homoserinibacter. Next base: position 2,621,991 of record NZ_CP061770.1, read on the forward strand.
GCCCGCGAGCGCGGCCTCGATGACGGCGGGGTCATCGCTGTTGGCGGTCGCGACGAGGGTGTCGACGACGGACTGCTCCATCTTGCCGCCGCTCATGGCGACGAGGTTCTGCAGCGGGAGGAGCTTCACGGGGGTGAGCACCTTCGCGTCGACGCCCGCGGCGGCGAGCATCTGGCGGATGAGCGGGCCTCCGACGGGGTGCTTGAGCCAGGCTCCTACGGTGCTCTTGGCGGTGATCGGCTTGGTGGCCATGTGCGTTCCTTTCGCTGCGCCCCTCGTGTACCTCAGGGGCCGTCACCACGATTGTCCGCCCGAAGATGAGGGGTGTCAACAGCGTTGACCACAATTCGCAGAGAGCTCCGGGCCGCATGGCAGAGCCCCAGGCGACACCGTCGTCGCCCGGGGCTCTCGGGGGGGGGGGGGCGCGGGCCGAGCCCGCCTCTGATCAGGCGGCGATGAGCGCCTCCCGCAGCCCGCCGAGGATGCGGTCGAAGACATCCTCGGCGGAGCCGGATGCGTCGGCCTCCACGATGCGGCCGCGGTAGTGCGCGAGCAGCGCGTCGTCACCGCCCATGTTGACGACCGCGTCGAGGCCCGCGGCGCGGGCATCGAGGATGCGGTCGAGCTCACGCGCTTCGTCGGCGGTGCGCGGGAACTGCTCCAGCACGAAGCCGGGGGTGGGCAGATCGAGCTCGGATGCCCGGGCACCCGCGGCTGCCGCGATGTGCGGCACCCGCAGGCACTCGGCGAGACGCGTCACCACATCAGCGGGAACCTGGCCCAGCAGCAGCACGCGCATCAGGCAGCCCTCGCAGGCGTCGGGAGCGAGCCGGTGAGCGCCGACAGCGCGGCCGTCACCTCCGGCTCCACGAGGTAGCGCGAGTACGCCTCGATCGTGAGGAACGTCGGGAAGTCATCCTCGAGCACGAGGCTGCGCACGAGCTCCGCGGCGTCGTCGAAGCGACCACCCGGGGTGCGTCGCGCCTCGAGCTCCGCGTCGAGCAGGCGCTCCACGGAGGCGGCCGTCACGCGCGTCCCCTCGCTCGTGACCGTGCCCTGACGGATCCACTGCCACAGCTGCGAACGACTGATCTCGGCAGTCGCGGCGTCCTCCATGAGGTTGTCGATCGCCGCAGCGCCCACGCCCCGCAGCCACGACTCCACGTAGCGCAGCGCGATCGACACGTTCGCGGCGACACCCGCCTCCGTCACCTCGCCGTCGATGCGCAGATCGATGAGCTGACGCGCCTCGACGTGCACGTCGTCGCGCAGACGATCCACCTGGTTGGGCTTGTCGCCGAGCACGGCGTCGAACTCGGCACGCGCCGTGGCGATGAGGTCGGGGTGGGCCACCCACGTGCCATCGAAGCCGTCGCCCGCCTCGCGGCGCTTGTCGGCCGCGACCTGCTCGAGCGCACGCTGCGTCACCTCGGGGTCGCGGCGGTTCGGGATGAACGCGCTCATGCCGCCGATGGCGTGCGCGCCGCGCTTGTGGCACGTCGCGACGAGCAGCTCGGTGTAGGCCCGCATGAACGGCACCGTCATCGTGATCTTCGCGCGGTCGGGAAGCGTGAACGCCGCTCCGCGTCCGCGGAAGTTCTTGATGATCGAGAAGATGTAGTCCCAGCGGCCGGCGTTGAGACCCGCGCAGTGGTCGCGCAGCTCGTAGAGGATCTCCTCCATCTCGAACGCAGCGGGGATCGTCTCGATGAGCACGGTCGCGCGGATGCTGCCGTGCTCGAGGCCGAGGCGCTCCTCGGCGAACGTGAAGACGTCGTTCCACAACCGCGCCTCGAGGTGGGATTCGAGCTTGGGCAGGTAGAAGTAGGCGCCCGTTCCGCGCTCGATGAGCTCGTGCGCGTTGTGGAACAGGTAGAGACCGAAGTCGACGAGCGACGCCGATGCGGGGGCGGCGATGCCGGGCACGTCCGTGTAGCGGAGGTGCTTCTCGACGAGGTGCCAGCCGCGCGGACGGAACACGATCGTCGGGTTCTCCTCGGCGAGGCGGTACTCCTTGCCCTCCTCGCTCGTGAAGTCGATGCGGCGGCGGATCGCATCCGAGAGGTTGATCTGGCCGCCGATGACGTTCGCCCAGGTGGGGCTCGTCGCGTCCTCGTGATCCGCGAGCCAGACCTTCGCACCCGAGTTCATCGCGTTGATGGTCATCTTGCGGTCGGTGGGGCCCGTGATCTCGACCCGTCGGTCCTCGAGGCCGGGGCCGGCCCCCGCGACGCGCCAGCTCGGGTCCTCGCGGATCTCGCGGGTCTCGGGCAGGAAGCGCAGGTCGCGTCCGTTCTCGATCGCCCGGCGACGCTCCATCCGGGTGGCGAGGATTCCGTGCCGGCGACCGACGAAGCGGTCGTGCAGCTCGGCGAGGAAGCCGAGGGCTTCGGGGGTGAGGATCTCGTCGAAGCGCTCGCCCTGCGGGCCGAGCACCTCCATGCGACTGGTCATTGTTCTGGTCCTTACGTGAGAAGCGAGTGGGGCACAGACGCGTCTATGCCTGGGGAGGGGATGGATCAGTGGAACTGGTCGGACTCGGTGGAGCCGACGAGGGCGAGGGTCGCGGACTCGGGGTTGAGAGCCGTCGCGATGCGGTCGAAGTAGCCGGTGCCGACCTCGCGCTGGTGCTTGGTTGCCGTGTAGCCCTTCGCCTCGGAGGCGAACTCCGCCTCCTGCAGCTCGACGTAGGCCGACATGTGGCGGTCCTTGTAGTCGAGTGCGAGCTCGAACATCCCGTGGTTGAGGGAGTGGAACCCGGCGAGGGTGATGAACTGGAACGCGTAGCCCATCGCCGCGAGCTCGCGCTGGAACGTGGCGATCTGGGCGTCGTCGAGGTGGCGCTTCCAGTTGAAGCTCGGCGAGCAGTTGTAGGAGAGCTTCTGGTCGGGGAACTCCGAGTGGATCGACTCGGCGAAGCGGCGCGCGAGCTCGAGGTCGGGCTCGGCGGATTCGACCCACAGCAGGTCGGCGTACGGCGCGTATGCGTGTCCGCGGGCGATCACGGGCTCGATGCCGTTCTGCACCTCGTAGAAGCCCTCCGGGGTGCGGGTGCCGTTGGTGAACTGGCGGTCGCGGTCGTCGACGTCGCTCGTGAGCAGGGTCGCGGCGAGCGCATCGGTGCGCGCGATGATGACCGTCGGGGTCCCCGCGACGTCAGCGGCGAGGCGCGCGGCGTTGAGGGTGCGGATGTGCTGGCTGGTGGGGACGAGCACCTTGCCGCCCATGTGGCCGCACTTCTTCTCGCTCGCGAGCTGGTCCTCCCAGTGCACGCCCGCAGCTCCCGCGGCGATCATGCCCTGCATGAGCTCGTAGGCGTTGAGCGGGCCGCCGAAGCCGGCCTCGGCGTCGGCGACGATGGGGGCCATCCAGTCGCGGCTCGTGCTGCCGGTCTCGGCGAACTCGATCTGGGCGGCGCGCTGCAGCGCGTTGTTGATGCGGCGCACGACGGCCGGCACCGAGTTGGCCGGGTAGAGCGACTGGTCGGGGTAGGTCTGACCCGAGAGGTTGGCGTCGGCCGCGACCTGCCAGCCGGAGAGGTAGATGGCTTCGAGCCCCGCGCGCACCTGCTGCACGGCCTGGTTGCCGGTGAGGGCGCCGAGGGCGCGGATCCAGTGCTCCGGGTTCTCCGAGTTGACCTGGATCGACTCCCACAGACGCTCGGCGCCGCGGCGGGCGAGTGTCGCGTCCTCGCGGACGGGACCCCGGAGCGCGATGACGTCCTCGGCCGTGTAGTCGCGACGGACGCCGGCCCAGCGGGGGTCGGTTGCCCACTCGTGGGCGAGCTGCTCTGCGGTCTGCGTCTGGTCGCCGGGGCGAGTGGTCGTGCTCATCGTCGAGGTCCTTTCGTGCGCCGCGTCTGCGGTGTGGTTTCGATGTTGCGCCCACCTCAAGGGCTTTTCTCGTGAATCTCGACATGAAATACCCAGGTTTTTCTATTGATCAGAAGAACGCGGGATGACAGCGTGGGTGCATGAGCGATTCCGCCGCCCTGGCCTTCGACGATGAAGAGGTGCTCGACTCCCTCACGATCGGCCGGCGGATCCGGCAGCTTCGCGTCGATAGGGGCCTCACTCTCGATGAGGTCGCGACGGGCCTCGGCCGTGCCATCTCGCAGCTGTCGCTCATCGAGAACGGCAAGCGCGAGCTCAAGCTCGGCGAGCTGCAGAAGCTCGCCCGCATCCTCGGCACCAGCGTCGACGACCTGCTGAAGCCCGAGCCGCCGTCGAAGCGCGCGGCCCTCGAGATCGCACTCGAACGCGCCGGCCGCGGACCGCTGTTCTCGAGCCTCGGCCTTGCGCCCGTCCCCATTCGCAAGACGCTCTCCGATGATGCGATCCGGACGATCCTCACCCTCCACAACGAGCTCGACCGTCTGCACCGCGAGCGCGCCGCCACCCCCGAGGAAGCCCGCCGCGCCAACACCGAGCTGCGTCGCGAGCAGCGTGCGCGCTCCAACTACTTCCCCGAGCTCGAGGCCACAGCGCGCGAGCTTCTCGCCGCCGTCGGGCACGAAGGCGGCCCGCTCTCCCAGCGCGTCGCCTCCGAGCTCGCGCGCCACCTCGGCTTCACCCTGCACTACGTGAGCGATCTGCCCGCGACCACGCGATCCGTCACCGACCATGCCAACGGGCGCATCTACCTGCCCGTGCGGCAGACCTCCGACCCGCGCTCGGCACTGCTGCAGGCGCTCGCGGCGCACGTGCTCGGCAAGCAGGAGCCGCACGACTACGCCGAGCTGCTGCGCCAGCGGGTCGAGACGAACTACCTCGCGGGCGCGCTGCTCATCCCCGAAGCGAGCGCAGTCGCGTTCCTGACGGCCGCGAAAGCCAAGCGGGAGCTCTCGGTCGAGGATCTGCGGGATGCGTTCTCGACGAGCTACGAGACCGCCGCGCACCGCTTCACGAACCTCGCCACCCGGCACCTCGACATCCCCGTGCACTTCCTCAAGGTGCACGAATCGGGGGCGATCTCGAAGGCGTACGAGAACGACGGCGCGTACTTCCCGACGGACGCCCTCGGTGCGGTCGAAGGTCAGATCGTGTGCCGCTACTGGTCGGCCCGGCAGGTGTTCGACGTGGAGGATCGCTTCAGCCCGTACCACCAGTACACCGACAAGCCCAACGGCACCTACTGGTGCACGTCGAGCATCCAGTCCACCCCGAATGGATCGTTCTCGGTGAGCGTCGGCACGCCGTTCGTGAATGTGAAGTGGTTCCGCGGGCGCGACACCCCCACGCGACACGCCTCGACGTGCCCCGACCCGGCGTGCTGCCGCCAGCCCCCCGCCGACCTCTCCGAGAAGTGGGCGCCCGTCGCGTGGCCGAGTGCGCGGCTCAACTCGTCGCTGCTCGCGGCGATGCCGAGCGGCACCTTCACGGGCGTCGACCTCACCGAGGTGTACGAGTTCCTGGAGGCGCACTCCCCCGAGTGAGCGCGGATCTGAGTCGCCCCGCACACAGATGACAGCCCGAGCGCGTGCGGTGCGCTCGGGCTGCCAGGTCTTCTCACATCACGTCGGGCGGGAGCACCACCGGCGCGGGGGCCGCGGGGCCAGGCGCGACGGGCGGCGGCGGCGATGGCCGCTCGCCGAACGTGCCCTGCGGATCGACGACCGCCACGTCCCGCAGCGCGGGGTCGCGCGAAATGACAGGCAGGCGCGGCGCGCGGCGCGGACCGCGCACATAGGTGTCGCGCACCCGTTCGCGCGCGCTCAGCTCACCCGGCTCGACAAAGCGCCGGCCGACGGCGCGATCCTTCTCGATGCTCATCAGAGCACCGGATTCGGGACATCTCGCGCATCACCCGAACCACGTCCGTCGTCATCGGGGAGCGAGGGGGCCGGCTCGTCGGGGCCGCCAGGGAACGGCTCAGCCGGCGTCACGTCGGGCTGCACCTCGGGCACGTAGTCGGGGTCGATCGGCACGCCGTCGGGTGCCGCCGGCACCGGATCCGGGCCGGGACCGACGGAGGGGTCGTCGACGCCGATCACGCGGTCCGGCTGCGACAGGCTTCCGTCGTCGAGCGATCCGTCTGCGTTGGTCATGGGGTCGTCCTCTCGGTCTCTTCGTCGGCGAGTCCCTCATCCGGATCCGGATCGGAGAGCTCGCCGTCGGCTGTGGGCATCTGCTGGTCGTGGAACAGTCCGTCGTCCGCGTCGGGCTCGTCGGTCTCGGATGCCGCAGCCGGCCCCGTGAGCGACCCCGGCACGTCGGGGATCTCGGTCGGTGACGCCGCAGCCTCATCGGGGAGCACATACCCCTCGGAATTGAAGTGCTGCACCTTCGCGGACGTGCTCTCGTCGAGCGGGTGGTCCTGTTCGATCTCGTCGTATCGGCTCATGGGTCGAATCGCCTCCGCGACTACTCCACGTCAGATCCGCGACCTGGGCGAGGGGGGTGACAGCCGGCGAGGGGTCGGGTTACCATCCCGCGAACCCGCCCCTGTTGCGACGACAAGGCCTCCGACAGGATGGGGGCGTGCCCACCACCGCCGAGATCCAGATCCGCGACCCGTACGTGCTGACCCTCCCGGACCAGGGCGTCTCCTATCTCTTCGGCAGCACAGATGCCGATATCTGGCGACCCCCCGCGACCGGATTCGACTGCTATCGCAGCACCGATCTCGAGCACTGGGATGGTCCGTTCGCGGCTTTCCGCCCGGATGAGGGGTTCTGGAGCGACCGGAACTTCTGGGCACCGGAGGTCCACGCGTACGACGGCCGCCACTACATGTTCGCCACATTCAAGGCCGAGGGTGTGCCCCGGGGGACGCAGATCCTCGTCGCGGACGATCCCGAGGGGCCGTACCGGACATGGAGCGACGGCCGCGTGACACCCGCGGACTGGGAGTGTCTCGACGGAACCCTCCACGTCGACGAGTCGGGTGAGCCGTGGATCGTGTTCTGCCACGAGTGGGAGCAGGTCTGGGACGGCGAGGTCGTCGCGCAGCGCCTCTCCCCCGACCTGCGCGGCGCTGTCGGGGAGCCGACCGTGCTGTTCCGCGCCTCCGAGGCGGCGTGGGCGCGGCCGATCGCCCATCCGCGGGTGCCCGCCGACCGCCTGGCGTACGTCACCGACGGCCCGTTCCTGCACCGGCTCGCATCGGGCGGCCTCATCATGCTCTGGTCGAGCTTCGGCGACAGCGGATACGCGATGGGCATCGCGCGCTCGTCCTCCGGCACCATCGCCGGTCCGTGGACGCAGGAGCCGACGCCGCTGTGGGCGGCAGACGGAGGCCACGGGATGATCTTCCGCACGCTCGCGGGCGAGCTCATGCTCACCCTGCACCAGCCCAACGACACCCCCAACGAGCGCGCCGTGTTCAGTCCGCTCGTCGAGACGACGGAGACGGTGCGGCTCGCCTGAACGAGTCGCCACCGCCTACGGCGCGGGAACCTGGATCTCGGGGCCGTCGTCCGAGCCGTCGCCGCTCTCATCACGCGACTCATCGAGGTCGATGCGCCCGTCGGACCGGATGCCCTCGGGCATCCCGGGAATGGGCGCGTCGGCGCTCTCGGCGCCTGCAGGGCCTGTGGGAGGTCCGTCGAACTCGGGGTCGTGGGTGTTCGAGTCGGGCGAATCGGAATCGTGCGAATCGGTCACAGGTTCGGACATCGGGGGCTCCTCAGCTGGGGCGGCCGTGAGGCCGAGTGGGCTTCCAGCCCAGCCGACGCAGGCGCGATTCGGGAGGGGGCTGACATCGCGCACACGCGCCGCTACCCTCGTGCGCGAGTCGGCCGCGCCCCCGGACGACCCGTCAGAACGGCCAGATGAGCGGCACGTACAGAACCGCGAACGCAAGGAACAGCGCCGCGAGCGGCAGCCCGAGTCGCCAGTAGTCGCCGAACCGATAGCCCGCAGGCTGCATCACCATGATGTTGGCGGGCGTTGCGATGGGCGTGAAGAACGATGCCGCCGCGGCGACGGTGAGCGACATCATGAACGGAAGCACGCTCACCTCGAGCGACTGCGCGAGCGCGATCGAGATGGGCGCGATCACGAGAGCCGTCGCGACGTTCGAGATGAACTGTCCGAGGATGATCGTGATCACCCCCAGCACGAGCAGGGCGAGGTGCGGGGAGGCGTCGCCGACGATCGCGAGCACGCCGTCCGCGATCAGTCCGGCGGCGCCGGTCGAGATGAATGCCGTCGAGAGCGGGATCATCCCGGCGATGAGCACGACTGTCGTCCACGCCACCGAACGGAACATCTGCGGCACCGAGAGCACGCGCAGCAGCACGAGCGCCATGACGGCGACGAGGCCGGCGACGACCGGCGGCACGATTCCCGTGGCGAGCAGCGCGACCATGACGACGAGCACGGCGATCGACCGCTTCGCGCCCTGGCCGAGCGGCACCGTGCGGCGCAGCACGTGCGGCGCCGTGACGGGGATCACATCCGACGAGCGCACGTAGCGCTCGAGGGCATCCCACGGTCCCTGCACGAGCACAGCGTCGCCTGCCTGGATCACGGTCTTGCCGCTCATCTCGTCACGGATCACCTCGGTCGCGTCGACGCCGCCGTGGCGCACCGCGAGGATCACGAGCTCCTCGTCGCGGGTCGTCATGCCGACGCTCACCTCGCGTCCGATGAGCCGCGACCGCGGGGTGATCATCACCTCGGCCACACCCTCCCGGGTGTCGATGAGCTTGTGCTCCTCGGGGAGCCGATACGCCTTGCGCAGGGTGCGGGTGGCGGAGTGTCCGTCGTGCACTCCCTCGACGAGGTGCTCGGGCTCGCGGGTCGGAAGCAGTCGCCCGCCCGCAAGCGCGACGGTCGCCGCCGTGCACAGCACGAGGGGGATGCCCACGAGCGCGAACTCGAAGAACCCGAACGCGCGACCGCCCGACGATGCGGCGGTCTCCGAGACGAGCAGGTTCACGGGTGTTCCGGTGAGGGTGAGCATCGACCCGGCGCTCGCGGCGAAGGCGAGCGGGAGCAGCAGCTTCGATGGCACGAGACCCGCGCGCGTCGCCACCACCACGACGACGGGGATGAGGGCTGCGACCGCGCCGTTGATCGAGATGAAGGCGGAGAGCAGCGCCGAGATGAGCGCGATCACGAGGGTGAGCCGCATCCGGGCGGTGCCGGCACGCTGGATGACGACCTGCCCCACCCACGCCGTCACACCGGTGGCGTCGAGGGCTTCGCTCACGACGAAGAGGCAGGCGATGAGGATGACCGTCGGATCGCTGAATCCGGCGAGCGCCTCGGTGATGCCGAGCACTCCCGTCGCCCAGAGAGCCAGCGACACCCCGAGCGCCACGATGGCGAGCGGCACTCGCCCCGTGATGAACGCGATGACAGCCGCCCCGAGGATGACGAAGGTCGCGATGACGGGATCCACGGGCTCAGGGTACCCGTGGACTACCCGCGGCGACTCAGGACGCGGCGCTCTCCGTGGCGGCGGAGACGTGCGCACGCACGGCCGCTGCCGCCCTGTCGACGTCGCCGGTGCGGATCGCGGCGATGATCTCGCGATGCTCGGCGGCGGCCTCCGCGAGACGACCGGGACGCTGAGCCGAGCGGGAGCGGGCGAGGCGCAGCTGCGCCGACACCGACGTGCCGAGCTGCTCGAGGCGGCTGTTGCGCGACAGGCGCAGCAGCACGCGATGGAAGTCCTCGTCGGGATCGGTGTCTTCGAGCTCGTCGACGCTGCGCTCGAGCTCGGCGATGTCGGATTCTGACGCGCGCTCGGTGATCAGGCGTGCTGCGTGGCATTCGAGGGCCTCGCGCACCTGTCCGAGCTCGCGCACCTCGTCGGCGTCGAACCCGCCGACGAACGCGCCGCGTCCGGCGACGAGCTGCACGAGTCCCTCTGCGGCGAGCACCTGGATCGCCTCGCGCACGGGTGAGCGGCTGATGCCGTACTGTTCGGCGAGCTTGACCTCGTTGAGACGCTCGCCCACGCCGAGATCGCCCGTGAGGATGCGCTCACGCAGAATGCGCGTCAGATCGTCGGAGAACCGACGGACGGTGAAGCTCTGCTCACTCACGGGGCGCATCTTATTGGTCTTTCCGGTGACGGTGGCGGTCTTCTGCCAGAAACCACGCCGTCGAGGATGCCAGGAACACGCCCTGCACCCAGAATACCGCCGCCGTCCCGGCCCCCACCGCAAGCCCGCCCGCGATGAGCGGAATAGCCGTCTGGGCTATCCGGTTGCCGACGAGCCGCACGGCGAGGGCCTCCGAGCGCATCTCCCGCGGCACAGCGAGCGCGACGAGGCTCATGGTGAGCGGCTGGCCGAGCCCGATGAGGAATCCGCCGGCCAGCATCACGATCGCAAGCGCGATCGTGTTGCCGCTGAGCGCCACGGCGATCATCGTGGCCGCGCCGCCGATCGTGCTCGCGGCGACGAGCAGAGTGCGCGACCAGCGCCGGGTGAGCAGCCCGAGCAGAAGTCGAGGCACCGCGGAGGCGATGCCGCGGATCGCCAGCAGAGCGCCCACGACCTCGGGGCGCATGCCCGTGCTCTCCCCGATGACGGGAAGGTAGGCGGCGAGGATGTCGACAGAGGTGAGCAGGCTCACACTCACCGCCATCGAGGTGAGCACGCCGGGGCGACGCAGGATCGCCGCAGGAGAGAGCACCTGAGGTTCGGCACCGGTTCCGGTGCGTGGCGTCGCACGTGAGATGAAGGTCGCGGAGAGCACGAGCGCGAAGCCCGCCGCCACCCAGAAGGCCTGCGCGACGACGTCCGGATCCGTGTCGCGCTGACCGACGACGATCCCCGTGATGAGCGGGCCGATCGCCTGCCCCACCGACATCCCCGCCGTCAGCCACCCGAAGCCGGCGTCGTACCGGGTGGTCGTCGCCGCGCGGGAGATCCACGACTGGGCGCCGAGCAGCACCACGAGATTGCCGAGCCCGAGGAGCGCGGATGCGACGCCGAGCGCCACGAGGTCACCCGCGAGCGCCGCGAGAGCCGCGGCTCCGGCGAGCAGCACACCGCCCGAGATCGGCACGATCGCGACGAACCGGGCGTGGCCCGCGAGCCGTCCGATGGCGATCGCCGCCACGAGCGGCAGCACGGCGAAGGCCGCGACGAGCACGCCGATGAGGAACTCATCGGCTCCCAGCTCGAGGGCGCGATACGAGACGGCTGGCCGCGCGATGCCGACGACCACCTGGCAGAGGAGACCGCCCAGGATCGGCTGCAGCAGCCGGGCCGCGGCGTCGTTCACGTCAGTGCTCGCGCGGGTACACGTGGCCGTCCATCAGACGCCGCGCGGTGCGCACCACCCCGACAGAGCGGATCATGTCGGCACCGCCACGCGTCTCGACGACGACCGTCGCGACGCCCTTCGGGTGGCGGATGCGCACCTGGTTCTCGGCCCCGGCCGAACTGGCGAGTCCCGCGAGTTCGGCGACGAGCGTGCCCGGGATGCGCGCGGCGGCGCCGATGCAGAGGGCGGCCGTCATCGGCACGGCCCGGTGCACGCGGCCCATCGAGAACGCCGTGACGCGCAGATCGGCATCGGCATCCGGGTGGATGAGCACGATGCGAGGCACGATGGGCGACTCCGCGGTGGCTGCCGCGAGCGAGGGCGCGGCACCCGCGCGCACGGCGACGGCGGCGCGGATCCGCTCCACACGGTCGAGGAACGCGGCATCCGCGCCCAGTTGCTCGGGCGTGCGAGCGTCGTCGTGGGCGAGTCCCGCATCCGCCGCGTCGACGAACACGTACGGGTGCGTCGCGTCGACGAGCGAGAAGTCGACGGGAACACCATCGACCACCAGGCGATCGACAGCGGACCCGGTGGGCAGCAGCGCGCCGAGCACGCCACCCGCAGGTTCGAGGTAGCGGGTGACGATCGGCGCGCCCGTGCCGGGGACGCCCGCGATCGCGAGGCTGCCGCGCGTCGCAGGCACGCCGCCCGAGACGATGATCTCGGCTTCGATGTCGACCCCGGTGTTCGCGTTGTGGAGCACGAGACGACGGATGCCGTCGGGGCCCGCATCCACAACCCCCTCCTCGATCGCGAAGACGCCGACCGCGGTCGTGAGGTTGCCGCAGTTGCCCGACCAGTCGACCGTCGCCGTGTCGACGCCGATCTGCGCGAACCAGTAGCGCACGCGATCGCGGTCGACACTATCGACGACGACGACCTTGCTCGTGCTCGAGAAGCTGCCGCCGAGTCCGTCGATCTGCATCGGGTCAGGGCTGCCCATGATGCGCAGCAGCAGATCGTCGCGCTCGGGGCCCGCGGGGGGCAGGTCGCGATCGTGGAGGAACACGCCCTTGCTGGTGCCGCCGCGCATGAGCACGGCGGGAACGCGTGGGCGCTCGGAGTGGAAGTTCATCGTGGTCCTAGGCGATGCGGACGGCGCGGCCCTCGAGGCCGGGGACGGCGGGGAAGCGGCGGAGCACATCCGGGTCGTGGCCCGCGACGACCACGCCGTCAGGGCCCGCGAGCTCGCGCATGCGGTCGAAGGTGCGGTAGATGCCGATGAGGTCGGTGTGCACCGCGAACGCGTGATCCTCTTCGACGTTCTCGAAGAAGTGCGAGGCGTCGGCCGCGAGCACGACGGGACCGGATGCGGTCGCCACCCGCACCACCTGCGTGCCGGGCGTGTGCCCGCCCGTGTGGTGCACGCTGACGCCGGGCACGAGCTCGGCATCGCCGTCGATGAGCCGCAGTCGGCCGTCGTCGTGCAACCGCGCGAGCCGGTCGATGTCGTCCCGCTCGGCGTGATGCCCCAGCTCGCCGCGGAAGGCGTACTCGCTCGTCCAGAACTCGAACTCGGCACGCTGGGCGACGAACTCGGCGTTCGCGAAAGGCTCGACGTCGCCGACATGGTCGTTGTGGAAGTGCGAGAGCACCACGAGCCGCACGTCGGCGGCGTCGGTGCCGAGTCGGGTGAGCGCGGCGCTCGGACTCTCGAGGAGGATGCGCGGGCGGTGCTTGTTCGTCTCCGCCGTGAAGCCCACATCGACGACCACGTCTCCCGCATCCGAGCGCAGAACCCACGTGTAGTACGCGAGGTGCTTCGGCTCGTCGGCGGGTTCGGCGGCCGCGCCCAGGAAGTACCGGCCGCGACGGCCCGTCTCATTGCGCGCGAACGCGATCCCGTAGACCTCGTGCACCGCCTCGCCCATCCGCTACTCCCCCTCGATGACCCGCACGACGGCCGTGTGGTAGTTGGCACCGTAACCGGCTTCGGCGGTGCGCTGCAGCAGCTCGTGCGCGAGCGCCGCTGCGGGGAGCGTCGTGTCGAGGTCGCGCGCGGCTTCGAGCGCGTAGGCGAGGTCCTTCATCATGTAGTTCGTCGGGAAGATCCCCTCGCCGTGCACGTCGGGAAGCAGAGCCTTGCGACCGTGGTTCTCGAGCACGAAGCTCGCAGCCGACCCGTTGCCGAGAGCGTTCCAGGCAAGCTCAGGGTCGACGAGTCCGCTGCGACGCACGACCGTGATGGCCTCGGCGAGCGCGACGACGGTCTCGAAGACGACCATGTTGTTGAGCACCTTCATGAGCGCGCCCGCACCGTTCGGGCCGCAGTGCAGCACGTCGGATGCCATGGTGCGCAGCAGGGGTTCGACGGCCGCGAACACCTCGGCGTCGCCGCCCGCCGTGATGCTGAGCGTTCCGTCGATCGCGGCCTGGCGGGTGCGCGCGACCGGTGCGTCGACGAAGTGCATCCCGCGTGAGGCGGCCTCGGCGCCCGCGCGCTGAGCGAGGGCGACAGGGCTCGTCGAGAGGTCGATGATGACGGTGCCGGGGCGGGCGGAGTCGAACACCCCGCCCTCCCCGAAGAGAACCTTCTCGACCTGGGGTGCCCCCGGCAGCGACATGAGGATCACGTCGGATGCGGCGGCGAGCTCCGCGACCGTCGGCGCCGCGGTCGCACCCAGCTCCTCGAGGCGCGCAATGGCCTCCGGAACCAGGTCGAACACGGTGACGTCGAGGCCCGACATGCGGGTGACGTTGGCGGCCTGCGGGCCCCCCATCACGCCGAGGCCGATGAAGCCCGCCTTCTCGAAGTCGCGGAGCTCGCTCATCACGCGGCCTTCGCCGCCGCGAGCTCGGCGGCGCGACGCGCGGCGTTCGTGCCCGCGATGCGGCCGAACACGGCGCCGCGCATGAGCCCGGCTCCGGCACCGTAGTTGTGGTAGAAGAATCCGCCCGAGATCTCGCCGGTGGCGTAGAGGCCCGGCATGGGCTTCTCCTCGTTCGAGATGACCTGCGCCTCGGTGTCGATCTTAATGCCGCCGTAGGTGAAGGTCACACCGCACGTGACGGGGTAGCAGACGAACGGGCCCTGCTCGATGGTGAGCGCCCAGTTCGACTTCGCCGGCTGCCCCTCGGGCTCGGCACGCACGCCGTCGAGCGTGAACGGGTCGTTGCGGTCGGCCGCGTCGGCGGGCACGGCAGCGTTGTAGTCGGCGACCGTCTGCACGAACGCCTTGGCGTCGATGCCGAGCTTCGTGCCCAGCTCCTCGAGGGTGTCGGCGACGACGGGCGTGCCGGTCGAGTAGCGCGGCTCGAGCAGGTGAAGCGCCTTCTGGTCGAAGATCTGGTACGCGACGCCGCCCGACTGGGCGAGCACGGCCCGGCCGGTCTTCGCGTACGTCAGGAAGACGTTGTTCTCGCCCTCGTCGATGAAGCGCTTGCCCTCGCGGTTGACGAGCAGCGCGTAGGGGTAGGAGTAGCGGCTCGTCTTGTCCTTGAGCTTGAGGTCGCCCACATCGGGCGCGTTCGCGTCGAGCGGCACCGCGTGGCATCCGGCCCAGTGGCCGACGGCCTTCGCGCCCGCGTCCATCGCGCGGCGCAGCATGACGCCCTGGTTGTAGCGCGTGCCGCGCACCTTCACGAGGTCCCAGCCGGGGCCGAGGTAGCGCAGACGCATCTCGGGGTTGGCCTCGAAGCCACCTGCGGCGAGCACCACCTGGCCGTGCACGTCGACGAAGGCGTCGTCGCGGCGCACGCGCACTCCCACCACGGTCGAGCCCTCGGTGATGAGCTCGTGGCCGGGTGCGTCGTACCAGACCTCGATGTCGGTCTTCTCGACCGCGGCGAACAGGTTCTCGATGAGGCCGACGCCCTCCTCCCACGAGCGGATCGCTCCGCCGGGCGCGAGCGCGTAGGTCTTGTCGGCCTCCTGCTTCGAGGGGTCGACGAGCTTGTCGGCGGTGATCTCGAACCCGACGCCCTTGCCGTGCATCCACTGCACGGTCTCCCACGAGCGCTCGATGGTGAGGCGCATGAGGTCGGCGTCCTGGCGTCCCTCGGAGGTCGAGGACCAGTCCTTGGTGTAGTCCTCGACCGTGTACGGGCCGACCGTCACCTTGTCGAGGTACTTGTCGCTGTCGCTGTGCAGTACGGGCTTGATGGCCTCGAGGCCGTCGTGCGTGGTGCGGAAGATGCCTCCCGTGAACCGACTGTTGCCGCCGCGCTGCTCCAGGCTGGCTGCCTCGAGCACGAGCACGCGCGCGCCCGCCTCCTGGGCCGCGAGCGCTGCGGTCAGACCGGCATTGCCCGCGCCGACGACGACGACGTCGAAGTGATGTGACGACACTGTTCTCTCCTTGACTAGCTGTGTGATGACGAAGGGGTTCCGGGCCTCAGGTCCGGATGGCGAAGGGGTCGCGCGCCGCGGTGGAGGTGTCGACCATGACGTTCTTCACGTAGGTGTAGTCGGCGAGCACGTCCTCGCCGCGCTCGCGTCCGTAACCCGACTGCTTGGTGCCGCCGAACGGCGCCTGCGCGGCGCTCGTGCGGTAGGTGTTGATCCAGACGACACCCGCGTCGAGGGCCGCAGTCATGCGGTGCGATCGCGAGAGGTCGTTCGTCCAGATGCCCGCGGCGAGCCCGAACTCGGTGCCGTTGGCGATGCGCACGGCATCTGCCTCGGTCTCGAAGGGGATCACGGAGAGCACCGGACCGAACACCTCTTCGTGTGCGATCCGGCTGTCGGGGTCGACATCGGCGAGCACGGTGGGCTGCACGAAGAGCCCCTCTCCGAGCCCTTCTCCTGTCGCGGCGCCGCCGCCCGCGGTGACGCGCGCTCCGGCCTCCTGGGCCGCGGCCATGATGCCGAGGATGCGGTCGTACTGCGGACGGTTGGCGACGGGGCCCATCTCGGTGTCGGCGAGCTTGGGATCGCCCAGGCGGATGCGGCCAGCGCGTTCGCTCACCTCGTCGAGCACGCGCGCGTAGACGCTCTGCTCCACGAGCAGGCGGGATCCGGCGACGCACGTCTGCCCGGCGGCGCCGAAGATCCCGGCGACCGCGCCGACGATCGCACGGTCGAGATCCGAGTCGGCGAAGATGATGTTGGGGCTCTTGCCGCCGAGCTCGAGCGTCACGGGCACGAGTCGCTCCGCAGCGTTCGCGGCGATGCGCTTGCCCGTGGGGCCACCGCCCGTGAAGCTGATCTTCGCGACCTCCGGGTGGCGGGTGAGGCGGTCGCCCACCATCCCGTCGCCCGTGACCACGTTGATGACGCCGGGCGGGAAGCCCACCTCGGTGGCGAGCCGGGCGAGCTCGAGCGTCGTGATCGACGCGTGCTCGCTCGGCTTGATGACGACCGTGTTGCCCGCGGCGAGCGCGGGCGGCAGCTTGTTGGCGAGCAGCGACAGCGGGCTGTTCCACGCCGTGATGAGGGCGCAGACCCCGTACGGGCGGCGCACCGTGTAGTCGAAGATCTCGGGGTTGTCGAGCGGGATCGTGCGCCCGTAGAGCTTGTCGGCGTACCCGGCGAAGAAGCGCAGGTTGCGCGCCACGAACGCCATCTGCGGCCGCGTCTCGCGGATGACCTTGCCGTTGTCGGTCGTCTCCCACACGGCGAGCCGGTCGGCCTCTGACATGACGGCGTCGGCGAGCGCGTGCAGCAGCTCGGCGCGACGGTACCCGGGTGTGTCGCGCCACGCGGGGAAGGCGGCGGATGCTGCGGCGACGGCGGCATCGACGTCGTCGTCCGTCGCGGCGGGAGCCGTGGCCCACGCCTGAGTCGTGAACGGGTCGATCGCGTCGAACGTCGCGCCGTCGGAGGCGGCCACGAGCTCGCCGCCGATCACCATGCGGGTCTCGATCATGAGGACTGTGCCCTTTCGCTCTTTCGCAGCAGTTCGACCGTCGCCTCGGTGTTGTTGCGGATGTGTGTGCGCATCGCATCGGCGGCCGCGTCGGCGTCGCCAGCGAGCACCGCCTCGGCGATGACGCGGTGCTCGATGATCACCTGATGGGCCCGTTGCGGGTCCTCATTGGTCTGGATGCTGGCGAGACGGATCTGACGGATCACCTCACCGAGCGCGGTCGTGAGGTGGGGGTTGCCGGTGGCGACGGCGAGAGCGTGGTGGAACTCGATGTGGTGCGGGTATGCCGACGCCTGACCGGCGAGAGCCGTCTCGAGCTGCGCCATGAGGTCTTCGATCACCGCGACGTCGTCGCGTTCGATGCGCTGCGCCGCAAGCCGCGCCGTCTCGACCTCGAGGGCGAGGCGCACTTCGGCGACGTGCACGAACGACTCGAGGTCGAGGTCGGCGACGAACGCGCCCTTGCCGGGCACGATCACGACGATGCCCTCACCGCTGAGCACACGCAGCGCCTCGCGCAACGGCGGGCGGCTGATCTTGAGCTCGTCGGCGAGCACCACCTCGTTGATGCGCGCACCGGGGGCGAGCGCCCCCGACATGATGCGTTCGCGGATGATCTCCCCCGCGATGTCCGAGAACTTGCGAGTGTGGAACAGCTCTGCCCCGGACTGCATCGGCTCGGTCACTGCGCGACCTCGGGCCGCACAGCCCGCGATCCGCGGGCCATCCACTGGTAATCGGGAAGCCGCAGCGGGGCGCGTTCCACCTCGCCGGCATCGAGTCCCGTCTCCGCGTGCATGAGCGAGCGCTGGGCGGCAGAAGCATCGGTCGGGGTCACCGATCCGAGCTCCAGCTGGTAGGCCCGGTCGCTGAATGCGATCGCGATGGTGGCGTTCTGCTCGACGAGCAGCACCGAGAGGCCCTTGTCGTTGAGACCCTTCACGGCGTCGAAGATCTCGCGAACGAGCAGCGGCGCGAGGCCGAGCGAGGGCTCGTCGAGGATGAGCAGCTTCGGCGACGACATGAGCGCGCGGCCCACCGCCACCATCTGCTGCTGACCGCCCGAGAGGCTGCCCGCCGGATCCTTGCGCTTGTCGAGCAGGATCGGGAACAGCCCGTAGACGAGCTCGCTGTTCTCGGCCGTCACGCGACGACGGTCGGCGCGCGCCACCGGCACGGTGCCGAGCAGGAGGTTCTCCTCGACCGTCATGGTGGGGCACAGCTCACGGCCCTCGGGGACGAGCACGATGCCGCGGCGGGCGCGCGCATCCGTCGACAGGTTCGTGATGTCCTCGCCATCGAAGGTGACGCTGCCAGCGCGCGCCGGGAGCAACCCGGCGATCGTGCGCACGGTCGTCGACTTGCCGGCGCCGTTGAGCCCGATGAGGGCCACCATCTCGCCGTCGCCGACGCTCACTGCGGCATCGAGCAGCACATCCGGGCCACGTCCGTAGCCCGCGCGGAGTCCAGTCGCCTCAAGCAACGTCCTCCTCCTTTCCGAGGTACGAGTCGATGACGCGCTGGTCGCGCGACACCTCATCCGCCGTGCCTTCGGCGATCTTGCGGCCGAACTCGAGCACGACCACGCGGTCGGCGATCGAGAGCACGAAGGGCATGTTGTGTTCGACGAGCAGAATGGTGGTCCCGCGTTCGCGCAGCGCCACGAGCAGCGCGCGCAGAGCAGCGACTTCGTCGTGGTGCAGGCCCGCGGCCGGCTCGTCGAGCAGCAGGATCTCGGATCCTGTCATGAGGGCCTTCGCGATCTCGACGAGTCGCTGCTGGCCGTACGGCAGCTCGTGCACGTACGAGTCGTGCAGGTGCGCGATCCCGAGCGCTTCGAGTGTTCCGAACGCCTCGTCACGAAGCACCAGGTCGCTGCGCCGCACCGAGGGGAGCGCGAAGATCGAACCCCACATCCCCTGGCCGGAGCGCGCGTGCCCCGCCGTCATGATCGTCTCGAGCACCGTGAGCCCGCGGAACGAGCGCACGAGCTGGAAGGTGCGTGCGATGCCCGCCTCGAGGATCTTCGCGGGCGGAAGGCCCGTGATGTCGCGGCCGTCGAGGGTGACGGTGCCGGTGGTGGGCTTGTGCAGGCCCGCGATGCAGTTGAACATCGTGGTCTTGCCGGCGCCGTTCGGGCCGATGAGGGCCGTGAGCTGACCGGTGGGAACCGTGAAGCTCACGTCGTCGAGAGCCATGAGACCGCCGAAGCGCTTGCTGACGGATGCGATCTGCAGGGTCATGCGCCTGCCCCCTTCCTGCGGGAGATGAACGTCGCCGCGCGACGCCAGAGCTGCTGCACGCCGCCGACGATGCCGCCGGGCATGAACAGCAGAATCGCGAGCACGACGAGCGCGAAGATGAGGTTCTTCGGTTCTTCGAGAGCGTGCAGCACCTCGGGCAGCGCCACGACGATGGCGGCGCCGAGGATCGCACCGAGACGGCTGCTCATGCCGCCGATGACGACGATGAGGAGCACGTGGATCGAGGCGTCGAAGGTGAAGGCCTCCGGGGTGATGACCTGCGAGTGGTGCGCGTAGAGCACACCCGCGAGGCCGGCGAGGCCGCCGCCGATCATGAACGCGAGCACCTTGTAGCGCGTCACGGGGATGCCGAGCGCGGCCGCTCCCGCGGGGTCGTCCCGCAGAGCGAACAGCGCGCGGCCGATGCCGCGGCTGGTGAGATTGCGCACCATCCAGTACGACAGCGCGAGGAACCCGAGGATCACGTACGCGAAGTTCTGGAAGAGCCACTGCCCGAGCACGACCATGCCCGGCATGAGGATGCCGTCGTAGCCGTTCGTGATGTCGCGCATCTGCACGAGCAGCGTCGAGACGATGAGGCCGAGGGCGAGCGTGCCGAGGGCGAGGAAGTGGCCGTGGATGCGCAGCAGAGGCAGCGCCACGAGGTAGGCCACGAGCATCGCGAGCAGCACAGCCACGATCCAGGCGATCGGGAACGGCACGCCGAGCTTCGTCTGCAGCACCGCCGATCCGTACGCCCCGAGGGCGAAGAACACGGCCTGGCCGAGGGAGATCTGACCCGTGAAGCCGAAGATGAGCGTGAGGCTGAGCGCGAGGATGCTCCAGATCGCCACGTCCTGCACGATGCGCAGGACGTAGGGGCTGCCCGAGAGCAGGATCGGAAGCAGCAGCACGAGCGCCGTCGCGCCGATCTCGATGAGGAACTGCGTGCGCCGGCCGCGCCCCGAGGAGGGCCGGATGTCGGCTGCGCCGATGACGGTGAGGTTCGTGGTGGTCATGCGTGAGCTCCAGACATACGGACCTTGGACGGCATGAGCACGAGGGCGACGAACAGCACCGTGAAGGCGATGAGTCCCGACCAGGCCCCCGAGATGTAGTACGACGAGAGCACTTCGATGAGGCCGATCGCGACGCCCGCGACCATGCCGCGGTAGACGCTCGACATGCCGCCGAGCACGGCCGCAGCGAAGCCCTTCACCGCGAGCTCCATGCCCATGTGGGCGGTCGCGCTCGTGACGGGTGCCACGAGCATGCCCGCGACGACCGTCACGACCACGCTGATGATGAAGCCGATCGTGATGAGGCGCCCGACGCGCACGCCGCTCACCGCCGCGGCGGTGCGGTTGAGGCCGACCGCCCGCAGCGAGATGCCCGTGAGCGTCTTGTTGAAGAAGATCCAGATGCCGCCGACGAGCGCCCAAGCGACGACGACGATGATGAGCGACTGGATCTGGATGGTGATGCCGCCCACCGCGAGGGGGGCGCCCGTCACGATCGGGTCGACGCCGTAGCGGGCGTTTCCGATCGTGAGGGCGACCACCTCGGTGAGCACGAGGCCGAACGCGATGGTCGCGACGACCATGTCGTGGCTGGGTGCGTTGCGGCGGACGAGCGGCACGTGCACTCCGAAGCGGAGCACGAGCGCCAGCAGCAGAGCCACCCCGAGGACCGCGATGATCGCGACCCAGTAGTCGAGGCGGAGCTGCATGACGAACATGAAGATCGCCATCGCCCCGACCATGAGGATCTGGCCTTGGGCGAAGTTGACGAGCCCTGTCGCGTGGTAGACCACAAGGAATCCCAGTGCGATCAGTCCGTAGATGCTGCCGGTGGCGATGCCGCTCACCGCTAGCTGCAGGAATGTCTCCATGGTGCCGTTACCGCTCGTCCGTCACTCAGCGGCCGGACTCGACGTCGCTCGAGTAGAACTCGTACTTGCCGTCCTTGATGGTCCAGAAGGTGAGGTAGTCCTCGCCCGGAGCCTCGTGCTTGTCGGCGCTCCAGCTGAGCTTCGAGCCGTCACGACCCGAGACGCCCTCGATCTCGACGCTCTGCAGCGCCTTGACGAGCGCTTCGCCGCCTTCGCCGTTCGAGGCCTTGAGAGCCGCGGCGACCATCTGGATGGTGTCGTAGGCGACCGAGGAGAAGACGTGCGCGGGGTCGCTGTCGGCGCCGAACTCGGCGTCGTACGCGGCGATGAAGTCCTGCGCGGCCTTCTTCCCGGGGTCGATGACGCTCGGGAAGATGATGCCGTCGCCGTCCTTGCCCGCGATCGAGATGAACGCCTGCTGCGCGAGGGCGCGAGCACCGATGACCGGAACCTCCCAGCCGACCTGGTTGACCGTCTTCATGAAGAGGGCGGCATCCTGGCCGAGCGTGTACAGGTACACGGCGTCGCACTTCGCGTCGCGCAGCTGCAGCACCTGCGGCATGAGGTCGGCCGCGTTGGCGTCGTGCTGGGCGGTGCCGCCGAGCGTCAGGCCGTTGGCGGCGAAGACCGACTCGGTCGCCGCGATGCCGTTCTGGCCGTACTCGGTGGTGTCGGCGACCATGCAGATGTTGTCGTAGTCGCCAGCGACGAAGAGGCTCACGATGGCGCCGACGTCGTAGCTGTTGTTCTCGGTGACACGGTAGGTGAGGTCGTATCCCGGGTTCGCGGGGTCGACGAGGTTGTCGGACTGCGCGATCGAGATGACGTTGGGAACGCCAGCGCCCGTGATGATGGCGTTGTTCGCCTTGACGGGGGCCGAGTTCGGGCCTCCGACGACGAGTACGACGCCGTCCTCGGTGACCATGCGCTGAGCGGCGGTCGAGGACTTGGCCGCGTCGGCCTCGTCATCGACGGTGATGAGCTCGAGCGTGAAGCCGAGGTCGCCGGACTCGTTGACGTGCGCGACCGCGAGCTCCATGGCGTTCTTCGAGGGAACGCCGAGCGAGGCCGATCCGCCCGAGAGGGGGCCGATGTAGCCGATGCGGACGACCTTGTCGGATCCTCCGTCGCCCGTCGAGCTGCCGGTGTCGTCGGATGCGGCGCATCCGGTCAGTGCGAGTGCGGTGCCGAGCGCGAGTGCGGTCGCGACCTTTCCGCGGGTGAATGCCGTGCGAATCAAAGTAAGGCCTCCTTGCCTATGTGATGCAGGTCTCTACTGCCGACTGACTTCTGTCTTCTGTATACAGAATTCAGGCGACAGGATCACCTTAGGGGCGAGAAGTGACTGCGTCAACATCTGCCGGGCAGAGGGCAGAGGGCAGCTGGCTGAGACGAGATGGCGGGCCGCCAGGTCGCGGCTCAGCGCCTCCGCCAGACCAGCGCGACGTTCAGCAGCGGGACGACGGATCCGACGATCAGCACCCAGCCGAACTCTTCGTCCGCGCGGCGCAGCAGCACCCCGGAGAACAGCATCGCCGCGAAGACGATCGCCCACGTGAGGCCGGCGAAGTGGTGCTCGAGCGATGCGAGCCGCCGCTCGACGTCGGGCACCCGGATGGCGAGCTGCCCTCGCTCGATGCGCGACACCAGCTGGTCGACACGGGCGGGCAGGCGCGCGACCGTGGCGGCATATCCGAGCGCCCGCCTGCCCACCTCGCGCAGATCTCCCGTCGAGCGAGTCAGCACCGTGCGCGCGAACGGGTCGACCGCGTCCCACATGTTGAAGTCGCGATCGAGCGCGCTCGTGACGCCCGAGATGAGCGAGATGGTGCGGATCAGCAGCAGGAAGCTCTCGGGCAGCTGGAACGGCAGCGACCGGATCGTGTCGCCGAACTGGCGCGCGAAAGCCTCCAGCTCGCGCGGGTCGAGCTCGCGCAGCTCAGCGACGCCCATTCCCCCGAACCGATCGAACGACGCCGTCATCGCGCGTTCGAGCTCCTCAGTGTCGGCGCCCGGCAGCAACACGCCGAGGCGCTCCATCGAGGCGACGAGCGCGCTGCCATCGCGGGCGACCACCGCGAGGATGAAGTCCCGCAGCCCCGCGCGGAGCGTGTCGGTGATCTCGCCCATCATCCCGAAGTCGATGAAGGTGAGCTGCCACGACTCCCCCGAGCCGGGCGCGCCGGGAGTGACGAAGATGTTGCCCGGATGCGGATCCGCGTGGAAGAACCCTACGACGAAGATCTGCTGGAACGTCGCCCGAGCGAGCTCCTGCGCCACTGCCGCCGGGTCGATGCCCGCCGCGGCGAGCGCAGCGACATCGGTGATCTTGATGGCGGTCACATCCGACAGCGTCAGCACCCTCAGGGTGGTGCGCTCCCAGACGACGACGGGGGTGGCGATCCGCGGATCGCCGGCGAAGTCGGCGGCGAAGCGCTCGGCGTTCGCCGCCTCGTGCAGGTAGTCGATCTCGGCGAGGCTCGTCGCGGCGAACTCCTCCACGAGCGCGGGGGCGTCGACCCGTCGCGACACCAAACGCACGCGCGCGAGCCAGCGGCCGACGCGGCGCAGAGCGGCCAGATCGACGCCGACGACCTCCTCGATGCCGGGTCGCTGCACCTTGACCACGACATCCGCGAACCCCACGTCGGCGGCGATGCCGGGCGACAGGCGTGCGCGATGCGCCTGTCCGAGAGATGCGGCGGCGATCGGCACAGGCTCGAACCACGCGAACGCCACATCGAGGGGCACACCCAGCTCCGCCTCCGCCTGAACCCGGATGCTCTCGAACGTCTCGGGCGCGACCTCATCCTGCAGACCCTCGAGCTCGTTCGTGATCTCGGGCGGCAGGATGTCCAGCCGCGACGACAGGAACTGCCCGACCTTGATCATGAGGCCGCCGAGGTCGACCGCGAGATCGTGGAAGCGCTGAGCGAGGCGTCGCATCCGCTTGATCCGGCCGCGCTCCGCGACGGCGCGAAGACCGATCCGCGGGAGCAGGATCTCGAACCACCACGCCTGCGCGAACGCGCCCCCGGCGAAACGCATGATGCGGCGGTAGCGAGCCTGAAGTGCCCGATCCGCCGCTTCGGCGGGCGGTGTGCCGCCGTCTCGCGGCATCCGGTCAGTCCTCGGCGAGGATCGCGTACAGCTTGCGCCGCGCCTCGTCGACGATCGCGACCGCCCGCTCCGTCTGCTCCGGAGTGCCGTTCTGCGCGACCTGCGCAGCAGCCTGCGCGAGCTTCATCCCCGCCTTGGGCAGGGCGAGGTTGCGTTCGACTCGCGCGCGCGCCGATTCGCTGTCGGTGGGCGCATCAGCCGTGTCGACGGCGTCGGCCGCGACCTCGCGGCCCGCCTCGGTGAGCGCGTACACCTTGCGCTCACCCACCTGCTCCGCGCTCACCAGCCGTTCGTCGGTGAGCAGCTGCAGGGTGGGATAGACCTCGCCGGCGCTCGGAGCCCACGCCCCGCCGGTGCGGGCTTCGATCGCCCGGATGATCTGGTACCCGTGCAGAGGCCCCTCGAGGAGTGAGAGGAGGACGGCGGCGCGGATGTCGCCCGGCCCATCGCGCCGGCCGTGCGTGGCCGCGAAGGTCTCGCGGATGCCGTCGACGGCATCCCAGAGATCGAATCCGTTCGGTGTTGAAGAGCGCATGTCGGCATCCTCTCGACGATGCCCCACGATACCTCCGGCGCTGCGACGAGAACAGGGTCGGGCGGAGCTCGCGATCGATCCGATAAAGTTGCGACTCCCAACAAAACGCGACACTCGCGGCAGCATGAGTCGCGAACGCCCCGCGCCCCCGAAGGAGACGACGATTTGTCCGATCAGCTCACGTTCGACAACCCCGTCGAGCGGCACTCCCACATCAAGCCGCACGCCTCCTGGCAGCCGCTCCCCGGCCTCGATGCGGAGCTCGATCCGAAAGCCGACCACGGCGAGACGAGCTACCGTGGCACGGGCCGCCTTCCCGGGCGCAAGGCGCTCATCACGGGCGGAGACTCGGGCATCGGCGCCGCCGTGGCGATCGCGTTCGCGCGCGAGGGGGCGGATGTGGCGCTCAGCTACCTGCCCGAAGAGCAGATCGATGCCGCGGCGATCGCCCGCATCGTGCGCGCGGAGGGCCGCACCTGCGTGCTGCTGCCGGGCGACATCCGGGACCGCGAGTTCTGCCGCCAGCTCGTCGCGGATGCCGTGGCGGGGCTCGGCGGGCTCGACATCCTCGTCAACAACGCTGCGCACCAGGTGTACCACCCGTCATTCGACGAGCTCGACGAGGCGGATCTCGACCGCACCATCCAGACCAACCTCTACGCGATGTTCTGGATCACCCGCGATGCGCTCCCCCACCTGCCGCCGGGCGCGACGATCATCAACTCCACGTCGGTGCAGGGCTACAACCCGTCGCCCATGATCATCAACTACGCCTCCACCAAGTTCGCCATCATCGGCTTCACGAAGGCGCTCGCGCAGGATCTGGCGCCGCGCGGCATCCGCGTGAACGCCGTCGCGCCCGGTCCGGTGTGGACGCCCCTGCAGGTGAGCGACGGCCAGCCCACCGAGAAGCTGAACGGCTTCGGGGATTCCTCGTGGCTCGGGCGAACGAGCCAGCCGGTCGAGCAGGCGCCCGCCTACGTGTTCCTCGCGTCGCCCGAGTCGAGCTTCGTGGTGGGCGAGGTGATCAACGTCAACGGCGGCGCGAACGTGCCCTGATCGGGGCCTGATCCGCGCCGGTCGCCGACCGTCAGCCGAGGCCGCCGCGCTCCACGTCCGCGGTGTCCTCGGTCGCCACGGGCCGGCGCGACAGCCCCACGGAGCCTCCGCTTCGTCCGGTCGCCGCAGCGATCGCGGCGGCCGAGGACTCGGCCGGGTAGGTGGGGCGAAGCGTCACCGGGTGAGCGGCAGCTCGACGCTTCTTCTTGCGCGACGCCGCGATCAGGTTGAGCGCCTCGACGAGGATTCCGAACGCCATCGGGCCGTAGATGAGGGCCTTGTCGATGTGGATGCCGAAGCCCTCGGCGATCAGGAACACACCGATCAGCAGCAGGAACGACAGCGCCAGCATCTTCACCGTGGGGTGCTTGTTGACGAACTCGAAGATGAACTTCGCGGCGAACAGCATGATGCCGAACGACACCACGACGGCCGTGATGATGACGATCATGTTCGACGTCATGCCGACGGCGGTGATGACGGAGTCGAGCGAGAACACCAGATCGAGCAGCAGGATCTGCACGATGACGGAGCCGAACGTGGTGGTCGCCACCTTGCCGCCCGCGTGCTCCTCCTCGTCACCCTCGAGCTTCTGGTGGATCTCATGCACCGCCTTGTAGACGAGGAAGAGACCGCCCGCGATCAGGATGAGATCCTTCACCGAGAAGCCCGCGTCTGCGATGAAGAAGACGTCCTCCTTGAGGGTGATGATCCATCCGGCGAGGAACACGAGGCCCAGGCGCATCACCATCGCGAGGGTGAGGCCGAGGTTGCGCGCCTTCGCCTGCTGCGCGACCGGAAGCTTGCTCGCCAGGATCGAGATGAAGATGACGTTGTCGACCCCCAGCACGATCTCGAGAACGAAGAGCGTGAGGAAGACGGCGAGAAGATCGGGCGAGAGCTCGAGAGAGAAGTCCACGGGCTGATGTTAGAGCCCGCAGCTCGCCCAAGATGGGAATTCGCCTAGCGCTTCTTCTTCAGCAGCATCCGCAGCACCACCGCTGTCGCAGCACCCGTGATGAGCCACGGCGCGGCGACGATCACCGGATCGAGCCAGATGTGCCGCACGTCGTAGCGCCCACGCCCGAACCGCGAGCGGATGCCGCCCAGCTCGCCCTCGGCGAGGACGCCTGTCTGCGTGATGGGGTTGTCGGGCCGGGTGGTGAACATGGACTGGGCGTGCGCGCCGGCGGCGTCGATGCGGTCGCCCAGCATGAGCAGCAGCCAGTGGGCGGCCTTGCCTTCGCTGTAGTGGTCATACGCGAAGCGGCGCACGACACCTGAGACGCCGTGCAGCGGCTGAGCGGTGCCGTACACGGGTGTCAGCTGCAGGTGCTCGATGGAGCGCTCGCGCGAGGCGTCCTCTCCCTGGTGCTCCGGCATCCGCCAGTGCGCACCCGTGTGCTCGGGGCGTTCGCGCGGAAATGACGGCCTGTCGGCCGGGTCGACGTCACTGCCCCACCCGGGGATGCGCGCGCGAAGCTCATCGCTCGTCTCGCGGGGGCCGGGCCGCTCGGCGGTGTACGGCATGATCACTCCTCTCCGACGACGATGACCGGCTTGATGCAGTCATCGAGCTTGCTTGAGAACATGTGGTACCCCTCGGCGATGTCGTCGAGGGGAATGCGGTGGGTGATGATGTCGCGCGGCGAGAGGTGCCCGGCGCGGATGTGCTCGAGCAGCCGCGGCCACTGCCGCTTCACCGGCGCCTGGTTCATACGCAGCGTGAGGCCCTTGTTCATCGCGTCGCCGAACTTCACGGCGCTGAACAACGGACCGTACGCGCCGACCACCGAGACCGTTCCGGCTTTGCGCACCGAGTCGATCGCCCAGTTGAGCGCGATGGGCGAACCGCCCTGCAGTTTGAGCTTCGCTGCGGTGACGTGCTGCACGAAGGCGCCGTCGGCCTCCGCGCCCGCCGCATCGATCACGCGATCCGCTCCGAGACCGTCGGTGATGAGCTTGAGATGCAGCACCACATCCGGCACCTCGGTGAAGCTGTACGTCTCGGCGTGCGCGAACTCACGCGCCTTCGCGAGCCGGTAGTCGAGGTGGTCGATCACGATCACGCGCCCTGCCCCCATCAGCCACGCCGACTTCGCGGCGAAGAGCCCCACCGGCCCCGCCCCGAACACGACGACTGTGTCGCCCTCCTCGATGTCGGCGATCTGCGCACCGAAGTATCCGGTGGCCAGCGCGTCCGTCATCATGAGGGCGTCCTCCTCGTCGAGCCACTCGGGGATCACCATCGGCCCCACGTCCGCGAACGGCACGCGCACGAACTCCGCCTGGCCGCCGTCGTATCCGCCGGTGCTGTGCGAGTAGCCGTAGATGCCGCCGATCGCTGTCGCGTTGGGGTTCACGTTGTGGCAGTTCGAGTACAGGCCGCGCGCGCAGAAGAAGCACGAGCCGCACGCGATGTTGAACGGCACCATCACGCGATCGCCCGGTTTCAGGTTCTCGACGCTCGAGCCCACCTCATGCACGACGCCGATGAACTCGTGACCGAACGTCGACCCGATGCGGGTGTCGGGCATGAGCCCGTGGAACAGGTGCAGATCGGATCCGCAGATCGCGGCGCGCGTCACTCGCACGATCGCGTCGTTGGGATGCTCGATGCGCGGGAGGTCCTTCTCGGCCACCTGCACCTTGTAGGCACCTCGATACGTCATCGCCTTCATCGGGCGGCACCGGAGGTGGGTCCGAACATCGCGTCGATCTCGGCGAGCTCCATCTCGGCGGTCGCCTGGATGAGCGCCAGCAGATCCGCGTCGGCGCCTGAGGAGAACTCCTCCAGGCGGTCGGGCGCGATCATCGACGGCACCCCTTCCGGGGCCTGTTCGCGAGCCTGGAGCTCGGTTCCGTCGTTCGACGGCGACGCGCCCTGGAAGATGCGGCCGGCCTCCGACTGCCCCGCGAGATCGAAGGTGTACTGCTTGCTCTGCAGCCCTGCGTCCAGCAGCAACTTCACCTCGGGGAAGCGCTCGGCGTTGGTCTTCGGGATCGGGAGGGTCTTTCGCCAGTCCACCCCGAGCGTCTCGAGCGCCTTCGCGAACGCGTTCTCGTGCGCCTGGTCGCGCACGATCAGGTAGGCGATCGTGGAGCGCGCGGTCGCGTTCGAGGTCATCTCGTAGATGCGGCACTTCTGCAGCCGACCGGTCGACTCGAGCATGAGGTTGTAGAGCAGGTCGAGCACGAGGTTGCCCGAGTTGTAGACCCAGCTGCCGTTCCACGGGTTGCCCGCCGCGTCGACCGGGAGCGCGCCCTGCGCCGCCACCAGGTAGTGGTGGATGTTGCCCTCGGAGAGCGCGATCTTGAGCGGAGTGGCCCCGCCTGCGCCGGGCGTGTCGAGCGGATCGCCGACCTTGCCGGAGTACTCGGGCGAGCCGTCGAGCAGGCGCGAGATGGTCGTGCCGATGAGCTCGACGTGGCTGATCTCCTCCGTGCCGACCCCCTGGATGAGGTCGCGATACGGCTTGGCCGCTGGCCCCCGGAAGTTGATCGCCTGGAAGAGGTACTGCATCATGGTGCGCATCTCGCCGAACTGCCCGCCGAGACCTTCCTGCAGCGCGTTCGCGGCCGCCGGATCCGGTTCGTCCTGAGCGATCTCGTTGATCAAGCGCTGCACGTGGAAGAACATCCCTGCCCCGTTCGTCGGCGACGGCCCCGTGCCGTCCCTTTCGACCCTGCGCCCGTGCGTCGCGCATCCACACCGGGTGGACATCGCGCGCGCTCGGAGGGATACTTGCGCGCGCGCGCGAGCGGTCGTCGTCGCGAACGAGGACGCGGCAATGCAAGAGCGGGCCGAACCCGCAACCCCCGTTCGCGGGAACCCGCTCCTCGCGAGACTGGGTGGGTGACGAGCGACGACTTCACCATCTCGGTGGTGATCCCGGTGAAGGACGACGCCGGGCTCCTGGAGCACTGTCTGCGGGCGCTGTCGGCGCAGACCCTGCGCCCGGACGAGGTGATCGTGGTCGACAACGCGAGCACCGATCGAACCCCCGAGGTCGCCCGCCGCTGGCCGGTGGTGTACGTGCGGGAGGAGCTCCCGGGCATCGCCGCGGCCGCATCCACCGGCTACGACCATGCCCACGGCACCCTCATCGCCCGCATCGACGCCGACTCGGTGCCGCACCCGAACTGGCTCGCCGATGTGGTGCAGCTGTTCCGCGACGACCCGGGCCTCGCCGCCGTGACCGGCCCGGGCACCTTCGACGCCCTGCCGACACCGCTCGCCCGGCTCGCCGACCTCGGCTACATGCGCGCCTACTTCCGGCTCATGGGGCGCGCCGCCGGAAAGCCGCCGCTGTTCGGCTCGAACTTCGCGATGCGCCGGAGGGTGTGGCTCGCGGCACGCGAGCACGTGCACCGCCACGACCCGAACGTGCACGACGACCTCGACCTGACCTTCGCGTTCCCCCCGGGCGCTCGCATCGCCGTCGATGACCGCCTTGCGATCCACATCTCGGCGCGCCCGTTCCGTTCGCCGTTCTCGTTCGCGAAGCGCATCTGGCGCGGGATGCGCACGGTGCGTCTGGGGCGCCGCGCCCAGCGGCGGCGCGCGCGCGAGGCGACGGGCTAGCGGGATCCGGTCTCTGCGTCGTCGCGCACCACAGCCGGCAGCACGGGGACAGGCACGATCACCACATCTGCAGCTTTCCAATCCACCCGGATGCACGCTTCTCGCGCGCGTTCGAGCTCGGCGACCTTCGGCATCCGTCTCCGGCGCGGCACCACGAACGCCTCGACGTGGAACACATGCCCCTGATCCCGCACCCGGCAGCCGGCCTCGGCCACCCACGGCAGCGAGCGCAGATATCCTTCGATCTCGGCGGCGACGGGATGGGGTCTGCGCTCGTCGAAGGTCGTCGCGCGCTCATCCATGAGGTCGAGGATCGCCGCTTTGAGGTTGCGCACACCATCCCAGAGGATGCTGCCCGCAATGAAGAGTGCGGCCGCGCCATCGAGCCACCAGATGCCGAGCCCGATGCCCGAGACGCCCACGATCGTGCCGATCGCGGTCATCCAGTCGGCCTTGTTCATGTCGGCGTCGGCGTAGAGCACCTTGTTGTGCAGGTCTTTCGCGAGGGCCATCTTGATCCGCCCGATGAACACGGGCGGCAGCGCGGTCGCCGCCATCACGCCGATCATGAGCCAGCCGAGCCAGATGCTCTGACCGAACAGTTCGACGGTGCCGATCGTCGGATGCTCGAGCCTCACGAGCCCCGCCGCCGACGT
Organism: Salinibacterium sp. ZJ70; assembly: GCF_011751865.2. Taxonomy (GTDB): domain Bacteria; phylum Actinomycetota; class Actinomycetes; order Actinomycetales; family Microbacteriaceae; genus Homoserinibacter. The sequence continues at coordinate 2,653,118 of NZ_CP061770.1, forward strand.
GATGATGAGGAACGTGCCCATCGTCGTGAGCGCCACCGCCGACACGAGATGCCCGACGCCGATCGAGCGGTGGTACCCGTACGGGTGGGCGCGCGTGGGCCGCCAGCGGTTGACGCGGACCGCGATGAGGAACGCGATCGGCGGGATGAACGACAGCAGATCCTCGATCCATGCAGCCCTCATCGCCTGCGAGTTGCCGAGCACGAGGAACACGAGTGTGACGGTCACGGCGAGGAAGGCGATCGTGATCCATTCGAGGCGGATGGCGCGGCGCAGCGATTGGGCCTGCTTCTCCGGCAGCTCGGCGATGCCGAAGGTGACGCTCATCCTGCGGCCTCCGATTCCGGGGCGTGCTCCGTGAGGAACGTCTCGAGCTCGCTGAGGAACGCGTTCTCGCCGAGCGGCACGAGCATGACGAGACGGTGGGTGGCGCCGGTGACGTCGGTCACCTCGGCGTAGGGCCGACTCATCCCCGCCTGGTCGGTCCACGGGGTCGCATCGGTGAGGCCGCCGATGACGAGGTCGAGGTCGCCGCGCTCGAGCTCCCGCACGAGCGCCTCCTCCGACCCCGCCGTCCAGTCGACGCGCGCGTCGAGGCTCTCCGCGAACGCCTGCACGAGCTCCGCCTCGCTGCCCGAGACCTCGCCGTCGTCGACGCGCACGAACTCGCCGTTCGGCGACGCCCCGACCCTCAGCGTGCCGCCGCTCACCCGGTCGAGCGTGCCGTCGGGATCCGAGGGGATCTGCAGCCCGCACCCGGTCAGCGCGACGCACAGCGCGGCGAGCAGCACCAGCATCCGGCCACCCCGTGTTCTGGACATGCCGTGACGCTACGCCCGCGCCGCGCGCCGGACGAGGGGTTGACGTGACCCCCTCAGAGGGTGCTCTGGCTTCACGTCCGCTCCGGGAAACCAAGAAAGCGGCCCGCTTTCGCGAACCGCTTTCCGTAACTGTCTCAACCAGTTTGTGCGCCCGAAGGGACTCGAACCCCTAACCTTCTGATCCGTAGTCAGATGCTCTATCCATTGAGCTACGGGCGCCTGCTGGCTACAAGAACCAACTGAATGACTATATCAGGCGATTCAGCCTGCTCTTGCCACGCGGCCACCCCGCCGCCTGCTGGCCCGCGCATCCCACCGTGCTCACACAGCGTCACAGTGCGTCGTGTTTCGTCGCACGCTGTCTCACATCGTCACGCCAGTGGAGCCCCCGCGCGCTGCGAGGCACACTCGACAGCGGACAGTGCGCATCGCCCCCGCGGTGCGCGAAGACCGAGGAGTGGAACCGATGAGTGCGGAGTTCGTGGCGATCCCCTGGGAGGGCGGATCGCGTTCGCGTGCGCCCCTCGCCCCGCCTGCCGGGCTCGGGTACCGCGGGTTCGGGATCTATGTCGGCATCGACGAGCACCGGGCGGCGGATGCCGGAGTCGACATCGGCGCGCTCGTCGACGACGTGCAGCGCGCCCTCACCGACATCCCCGGCGCCGAGACCTTCGCCTCGATCGTGCTGGGGCCCGAGACGGATGCGCCGCCCCTCATCGCCGTGCGCACCGCCCTCGGCGAGCCGAGCGCGCGTCGCGCTGCCGCGCCCACACCTCCGGCGGGCGCGACGCCGCCGAAGACGGGCCTTCACATCGACCTCGACCGCCACCGCGTGTGCATCGACGGCTCACCCGTGCGGCTCACCTACCGCGAGCAGGCGCTTCTCGACCACCTGGTGCGCAACCAGGGCGTCACCCACGACCGCCCCGCGCTGCTCGCGGCCCTCGCGGCGGCGGACGGCACCGACGACATCGGCGAGCGCACGATCGACGTCTACCTGCAGCGACTGCGCCGCCGCCTCGCCCCCTACGGCGAAGTGATCCGCACCATCCGCCGCCGCGGCTACCGCCTCGACCCGCACCCCGATGTGACGATCGTGGGCGGCAACCTCCGCTGAGGGCTGTCGCCGGCTCACGCCTCGCCGTTGGTCCACCACGACAGCACGGGCGTGCCGTTGAGCAGGTGGTCGCCCACGACGCGCGCCTTGAACCGCGCCGGATTGTGCGAGGCGACCGTGCGGGCGTTGCGCCAGTGCCGGTCGAGCGCGAGCTTCTGCGACAGCGCGCTCGCACCGCCCACCTCGAACAGCTCGGTCGCCGCCTTCAGCACGTTCGGCACGATCACCAGCTGCGCGCGGGTCGCCGCGAGGTCGGCCTCCGCGATCCGTCGCTCGATCTCCTCCGCGGGCGCTCCCGCCCGGATCGCGTCGCTCGATGACTGCAGCGCACCCACGGCCACGGCGAGCGCCGCATCCGCCGCGAACGACAGCGCCGACAGCTCGCCGACGGTCTCCTGCACGATCGGATCCTCGCGCGGCAGTGCGGCGCTCGCGTGCGAGTAGGTGCGGGTGCGCTCCTGCACGAACCGCACGGCGTCGTCGACGACCGCGCGCCCGATGCCGGCGAGAACCGCGAGCAGCACGAGCTGCACGAACGCGCCCGCGTGGCTCGGTGCGCCGTCGCGTTCGATCACATCGGATGCGTCCACGCGCACCCCCTCGAAGACGGTCGTTCCGGATCCGGTGAGCCGCTGTCCGAAGCCGTCCCAGTCGTCGAGGCGGGTGACTCCCGCCGCATCGGTGGGCACGAGGGCGCTCACGAGCTCGCCGTCGTGGAACGCGAGCACCGACACGAGATCGGCGAACAGGGTCCCGGTGCTGTAGAACTTGCGGCCGTCGAGCCGCAACCCGGCGGCATCGGCGGTGAGGCGCGTCGCGTAGCCGCCCACCTTGGCGTCGCCCTTCTCGAAGCTCGCGTTGCCGTGGATGGCGCCGGAAGCGAGACGTGCGAGGCGCGCTTCTCGGGCATCCGAGGGCGGCGCGTGCAGCGCGCGGTCGATGAAGGAGAAATGCGAGCGGAACAGCTGCGCGAGGTTCGGGTCGCGGCGTGCGAGTTCGGCGAGCAGCTCGAAGAGCGTCTGCTCATCCGCGCCGCCGCCGCCGAGCTCGGGCGGCAGCGTCACGCGCGTGAAGCCCGCATCGCGCAGCAGCTCGACCTCGGCAAACGGCAGGCGTCGCTCCCGCTCGCGCTCCGCGGCGTCCTCCCCCACCCGGTCGAAGACTTCGGCGAACGCCTCCACGCTCGTCGCCCTCGTCTCCGCCGCGACGGCCTCCGCGGTGCTCATCGCACCGCCTCGAGTCGCTCGCGGCCCTGGGAGATGTCGGCGGCGTTCCGGGCTCGGTCACCCGCCACGGAGGCGGCGAGCGCATCCAGCTCTGCGAGCGTCTCGGCGTCCAGCCGGATCTCGCGCGCCGCGAGGTTCTCGTCGATGCGATCGGGCCGCCGCGTCGACGGGATGGAGACGAGCGGGATGCCGAGCGCACGACCCCGTTCGGCGAGCCACGCGAGGGCGAGCTGCGCGGGCGTGATGCCGAGCCGCGCGGCCGCCGCACGCACGACGCCGGCGATCCGCGCGTTCGCGTCGAGGTGCTCAGGATCGAACCGCGGGAAGCTGCGGCGCAGGTCGCCGTCGGCGAACTCCGCGACGGGTTCGCGGGATGCGAGGAACCCGCGCCCTAGCGGCGAGTACGCCACGAAGCCCACCCCGAGCCGGGCCGCCGTGGGAACCACCTGATCTTCGACGTCGCGGCTCCACACCGACCATTCGCTCTGCACGGCGGTGATGGGGTGCACCGCGTGCGCGCGCTCCAGCTCGGATGCGGTCACCTCGCTCACGCCCACGTGCGCCACGATGCCGTCCGCGACGAGCTCCGCGAGAGCGCCGATCGACTCCTCGATGGGCACGAGCGGGTCGACCCGGTGCAGGTAGTACAGGTCGATGCGCTCGACCCCCAGCCGCGCGAGGCTCGCCTGCGCGGCCTGCCTCGCGTAGGCGGGGTCGCCGCGGAACCGACGGCCGTCATGCTCGTCGGGGCGCACGAACCCGAACTTGGTGGCGAGCACGACCTCGTCGCGACGCTCACGCAGCAGCCGCCCGACGAGCCGTTCGTTCGAGCCGCCGCCGTAGACATCCGCCGTGTCGATGAGTCGGATGCCCGCATCCACCGCGTGGTGGAGGGTGGCGAGGGCGGCGGTCTGGTCGGCGGGCCCGTAGGCGTCGGCGAGCGCCATGCCGCCGAATCCCTGAGCGCCGAGATCGAGCGAGGTGAAGCTGCTCATGAGGGCCTTCCGGTTGAGGGTCAGTGGATGACGCGCTTCGCGATCGAGTTGCCGAGCCACTGCGCCAGCTGCACGAGCAGCACGAGCGAGATGACGACCACGATCACGGTGATCCAGTCGAAGCGCGCGTAGCCGAACTTCATCGCGAGATCGCCGAGGCCTCCCGCGCCGACGACGCCCGCGACGGCCGTCGCATCCACGAGGGCCACGAGGATGTAGGTGAGCCCGAGCGTCAGCGGCCCGAGCGCCTCGGGCACGACGATCGTGAACAGCACCCGCGCGGGGCTCGCGCCCATCGCGGCGCCCGCCTCGATCGAGCCGGGGTCGACCGCCACGAGGTTCGACTCGGAGACGCGCGCGATGGCGACGCTCGCCACCAGGATGAGCGGCAGCGCGGCGGGCAGCGGACCGAGGCCCGTGCCGAACACGAGCCGCGTGAGCGGGATGAGCGCGATCGCCACGATGAGGAACGGGATGGGGCGGACCACGTTGATCACGACGTTCAGCACCGCGAACACGGAGCGATTCTCGAGCAGATTGCCGGGGCGCGACGCGTAGAGCAGCAGGCCCAGCAGCAGGCCGATGATCGCGGCCCCGAGGAACGAGACCGACACCATGATCCCCGTCTCGGCGAGCGCCTTCAGGAACCGGGGCAGGAAGGCGTCGAGATCGAACTCACGCATGCACGACCTCCCGCTCGGGCAGCGTCAGCTCGGTGACATGCGCGGTGAGCCGCAGGTCGGCGATCGCGGCATCCACATCCGTCTCCGCCCCGAGAAGCTCGACGGTGAGGCTGCCGAACAGCTTGCCCTGCAGCTCGTCGACCCCGCCGTAGACCACGTTGAGATCGACGCCGTGGGCACGCGCCACCTGCGAGAGGAACGGGTGGTTGGTGTCGCGGTCCTCCACGTGCAGCTGCACGAGGCGCCCGTGATGCACGGCACGGATGTGGTCGAGCACGTCCGCCGAGGGGATGTGCCGCAGCACCGACGAGACGAAGCGTCTGGCGGTGGGGGTGCGCGGCGCCGAGAAGACGTCGTACACGCTGCCGTGCTCGACGACGCGCCCCGCCTCCATCACGGCCACCTTGTGGGCGATCTCGCGGATGACGTCGATCTCGTGGGTGACGAGGAGGATGGTGACTCCGTACTCGCGGTTGGTGCGCTGCAGCAGCTCGAGCACCTCGCCGGTGGTCTGAGGGTCGAGGGCGCTCGTCGACTCATCCGAGATGAGCACCTCGGGCCGGGTCGCGAGCGCACGGGCGATGCCCACTCGCTGCTTCTGTCCGCCCGAGAGCTGCGACGGATACGCGAGCGCCTTGTCGGTGAGCCCCACGAAGTCGAGCAGCTCCTCGACGCGATCGAGGATGGCCGCCTTCGAGAACCCGGCGAGCTTCAGCGGGTAGGCGATGTTGGCGTAGACGGTGCGCGAGCGCAGCAGGTTGAACTGCTGGAAGATCATGCCGATGCGCTGTCGGGCGGCGAACAGCTCGCGCCCCTGCAGTGCCGAGATCTCACGGCCGTCGACGACGACGCGCCCGCTGGTGGGGCGTTCGAGGGCGTTGACGGTGCGCAGCAGCGTCGACTTGCCGGCTCCGGAGTAGCCGACGATGCCGTAGATCTCGCCGGCCTCGACCGCCAGATCGACGTCGCGGAGCGCATCGACCTGGCGGCCCTTCACCTCGAACGTCTTGGAGACGCCCTCGAAGGAGATCGCGGTGGGCATGGGATCACCGGTTCTCGGCGGCGAGCTTCTCGAGCGCCGCGAGCTTGTCGCGCAGCGTCTCGACGGGCACGTTCACGAGCACCGTGTTCCCGAAGAACTCGTCATCGAGGGCTGCGGCGACCCGCGGGTCGGCGTAGGCCTTCTCGAGGATCTTCCACGCGGGGTTGTCGGCATCATCCGAGCGCACCGCGACGACGTTCACGTAGGGCAGGTTCTGCTCGGCAAGCGAGTCGTCGAGGTAGAGGGCGTCGTCCTTGCCGATGCCCTGCGCGGGCTCGAAGTAGGCCGTTCCGACGACGACGGCCGCGAGGCTCGGGTCGTCGAACTGCTGCGGGATGGTGCGGGCGCCGATCGCGACGAACTCGAGGTTCTTCGGGTTGGAGGTCACGTCCTCGACGGTCGGGAAGTCGCCCGCATCGTCCGCGAGCTCCAGGAACCCGGCCGCTTCGAGGATGACGAGCGCGCGACCGCCGTTCGAGGGGTCGTCGGGGATCGCGATGCGGCCGCCGTCGGGGATCTCCGTCAGGTCGTCGAGCGTCGCGGAGAAGATCCCCCACTGGGTGATGACGGTCGAGAACACGGGCGTGAGCTCGGCGCCGCTCTCCACGTTGAACGCCGAGAGGTACAGGATGTGCTGGAACGCGTTCGCGTCGACCGTGCCGGCCGCGAGCTCCGTGTTGGGCAGCACCCAGTCATCGACGTTGACCCATTCGACGTCGAGCCCGTTCTCGGCCGCGACCTCCTTGATGGCGTCCTGGAACTGGGTGTCCTCGGCGGTCGCGATCTTCACGCTGATGCGCTCGTCGGCGGCACCGCCGGATCCGGCCTGCGCGCTGGGCGTCTGGCTGAGGCTCACGCCGATGGCGATGGCGCCCGCCACGAGCGCCGCGGCGAGCACGCTCGCGACACCGACGATGATGGTGCGCTTCTTCCTGCTGTTCGCCGCGACAGCCGAGCGCAGCTCGCTCTGACCGTCGGGCGTCGACTTCTGGTCGGACACGTTCGGTTCCCTTCTCGATGGAGTCCCGGGGTTCGGGAGCGCCCATTACACGCAGGGTCGAACGCGCGCGGCAACCGCGCGGCGTCACATTCGACGAGACGCCGACGCGGGCCGTCGTCGGGTGTTGCAGGCCGTCATCCGGCGTCACCGGATGCGCGCGCGCGGGGGGGGTGCGCGGGGGGCGGTCGCTAGGCGACCGAGATGAGGTCGCGCAGGGGGTGGGTCTCGGGCAGCGCGGCGAGCGCCTCGGCGCCATCGAGACCGGCGCCGTGCGGGGCCTCGAACACCGCATCGGGGAAAACGGCGGAGACGGAGCGCTCGAACCCGCCGCGCACGTGCGGTGAGCGGAACACGCCGCCGATGGCGCTCACGAGCGGGGAGGTGCGGCCGTCGAGCTCGACGCGGCGGAGCGCCGTGATCGCCGAGAGGGCGAGCTCGGATGCTGCCTCGGCGCAGATGCGCGCCGCGACCTCATCGGTGTCGGCGAGCTCGGCCACGGCGCGGGCGAAGGAGGCGACGACGCTCACGCGCGCCTCATCCGACTGCAGCTGCACGTAGGCATCTTCGAGGTCGGGCCAGCGCTCCCGCACCACGGCGGTGAGCGCGGTCGCGGGGCCGCGGCCGTCGTAGGCGCGCATCACGGCGTCGAGCGCCTGCCGGCCCACCCAGAACCCGCTGCCGGCGTCGCCCATGAGGTAACCCCAGCCGTCGACGCGCGCGACCGTGTGCGGCCCGACGGCGAGGGTCACGACCCCGGTGCCTGCGGCGACGACGACGCCCTGGGCGTCGCCGAGCGTGCCGAGGTAGGAGGTCACCGAATCGTGCGCGAGCAGCACCCGGCCGGGGGCGAGGTCGGCGATGAGAGCACGCAGCGCTCCGGCATCCGCTTCGGCGCTCGTGAGGCCCGACGTTCCGACGGCGACCGCGGCGAGAGGCACCGCGGGTGCCACGGCGCGCACGACGTCGGCGAGCTGCGGCAGGAGCGGGCGATCCGTGCGCACACCGTCGAACAGCCGTTCAGCTGGCTCGGTGTCGGGCACGAGGAGACGCACCTTGATGCCGGTCTGGCCGGCATCGATCGCGATCACGGTCTCGGCCGTCGGGTGCACTTCTGTGTGAGCCATCACCTGATGCTAGCGATGCGTCAGGACTCGGGGGCATCCCCCGAGGCGAGCGCGCCGAGCAGTTCGACGAGCCGGTCGATCGACTCGATGGGCCACCCCGCGAGCACCTCATGCAGGCGCTCCTCGTACGGCTCGCGCGCTGCGGCGAGGCGCGCCGCGCCCTCCTCGGTGACCGAGATGAGCCTGATGCGGCCGTCGTCGGGATCCGGGGTGCGGGTCACGAACCCCAGCGCCTCGAGCTCGGAGATGTGGCGGCTCACCTGGCCTTTGTCGGCGGCGAGATGCTCGGCGAGCCAGGATGCCGTCACGGGGCCGCGGCGTTCGATCACCGAGAGCACCTTGAAGGTGCCGGGCAGCATGCCGGGGCTCGCAGTGGCGGCCATGCCTGCGTAGACGCGACGGAATTCGCCGATGATCGTGCTGAACGCGCCTTCGAGCCGCCGCACCGCGTCGCGGCGAACCTGCTCGTCGCTCGTCATCGCGATCCCTTCTCGTCGTGCGACTCCGAGTCTGCCGCGTCAGAGGCGTCGGCGTCACCCGGCGAGGCGCCACCGCCCTCGGCCTCGGCCACGCGGCTGCCGGCGGTCGCGGTGAGGGAGTTCATGTCCGCCGGCACCGAGACGGTCGCGAGGTCGGCCTCCGAGGCGTGGATGCGCTCGCTCGTCGTCATCGTGGTGAGCGGCTTGTTGGGCAGGAAGACGATCGCGACGAGACTCAGCACGGCGAAGGGCACCGCGAAGAGGAACGCGTGAGAGATGCCGTTCGCGTAGATGTCCTCGAACACGAGACGCAGCTGCTCGGGCATCGATGCGACAGCCGGGAGGGTGCCCGACTGCAGCTGCTCGGCCCAGTGCGGGGCGTCCGCGCCGAGGCTCGCGAGCGCGGACGCGATGTCGTCCTGCCGGTCGGCGACGATCTCGACCACGCGCGACGCGAGAGCCGCGCCCATCACCGAGACGCCGACCGTACCGCCGAGGCTGCGGAAGAAGGTGACGCCGGAGCTCGCGACGCCGATCATCGTGGGTGCGATGTTGTTCTGCACCACGAGCACGAGGTTCTGCATCGTCATGCCGACACCGGCTCCGAGCAGCACCTGATAGAGCGCGACGAGCACGAAGGGGGTGTCGTATTCGAGCGTCGAGAGCGTCACGGATCCGGCGACCAGCAGCACGGATCCGAGCACCACGAAGCCCTTCCACTTGCCGTAGCGCGTGATGAGAGCGCCGACGCCGACCGAGGCCACGAGGAGCCCCGCGATCATCGGAATCGTCATGAGGCCGGCCTCGGTGGGGGTCGCGCCGCGCGCGAGCTGCATGTACTGGCTGAGGAAGACGGCCGAGCCGAACATGGCGATGCCGGTCGCGATCGACGCGATGACCGAGAGCGTGAAGGTCGAGTTGCGGAACATCGACAGCGGGATGAGGGGCTCCCTCGAGCGCAGTTCGACGATCACGAACACGACCGCGAAGAGGATCGCGCCGCCGACCATGAGGATCGTCTCGAGGCTCCACCAGTCGAACGAGTTGCCCGCGAGGGTCACCCAGATGAGCAGGAGCGAGACGGCGGCGGAGAGCGTGACGATGCCGACGTAATCGATCGAGACCTTGCGCTCCGCGAGCTTCGGCAGGTGCAGGGTGCGCTGCACGATGATGAGCGCGGCGACGGCGAACGGCACGGCGACGTAGAAGTTCCAGCGCCAGCCCCACGCATCCGTGATGACGCCCCCGAGCAGCGGCCCGCCGACGTTGGCGACCGCCATGACGGCACCGAAGAGTCCCATGTAGCGGCCGCGTTCGCGGGGGCTGATGATGTCGGCCATGATCACCTGGCTGAGCGCGACGATTCCGCCCGCGCCGATGCCCTGCACGGCGCGGAACGCGATGAGCATCTCGGTGCTGGTCGAGAGTCCGGCGGCCATCGTCGCGAGGATGAAGATGACGATCGCAAGCTGGTAGAGCGCCTTGCGGTTCACGAGGTCGGCGAGCTTGCCCCAGACCGGTGTGGAGATCGCGGTCGTGAGCAGGGTGGCCGTGACGACCCAGGTGAAGGCGGCCTGGTCGCCCTGCAGGTCGTGGATGATCGTCGGCAGCGACGTGGAGACCACGGTCGACGCGAGCATCGAGACGAACATGCCGAGCAGCAGACCGGAGAGCGCTTCGAGCACGCGCTTGTGGCTCATGGGCGCGGGAGCAGGGGTGGACATGCGGGCCTTCCGGATGGTGCGAGGTGACGTGGAGGGCGTCGTCACTGACGCAGATCGTTGACAGAGATCAACGGTTGAGAGGGGTCAACTATACGCCGATGGTTGTGTGGCGTCAACGATCCCAGGGGACCCTCGTGGATGGGTCAGTCGGCCTGGATGCGCGCGAGGTACTTCGCGTGGCCGCGGCGGCCCCATCGCTCGAGCAGCGGGATGAGTCGGTTCGCATTCGCGGGCGAGAACGACGACAGGCGCGACGAGATCGCATCCGACACCGGCAGGTACACCTCGAGCCGCCCGCGGTCGAGCGCCCTCGCATAGGCCCGCACGACCTCGTCGACCGTGAAGACCTTCCCGACGAAGTTGAGCATCGAGCCGCCGTGGGTCGCCTCGTGGCGGAGCATGGCCGTGTCGACGCCGCTCGGATAGATGCCCGAGACCTTGACACCCGTGCCGGCGAGTTCGGCGTGCAGGGCCCAGAGGTAGGCGCGCAGGCCCGACTTCGCCGCCGAGTAGGTCGCGGATCCGGGCAGTGCCACGATTCCGCCCATCGAGACCGTCGCGAGCAGGTGGCCGCGGCCACGCGCGCGCATCGCCGCCGCGCCCGCTGCGAGCAGGTGCACGGGGAAGCGCAGCATGACATCGAGCTGGGTGTCGAGGTCATCAGGGGTCGCATCTGCCGCGTCGCCCGGCACGATGATGCCGGCGTTGCACACGAGCACCTCGAGCCTCCCCGCCCACTCACCCCGGATGCGCTCCGCGAGCGCGCGCACCGCGGCACCGTCGCGCGCATCGCACGCGATGCCGATCGCGTCGCCGTCCTGGGCGGCGACCGCCCGGACGACGGCCGCGTCATCCACGTCCACGACGATCACCTCGAAGCCACGCTCGCGCAGCATCCGCGACACCCCCGTGCCGATGCCACCCGCCGCGCCCGTGACGAGCGCGAGCGGCCGCTCAGCGCGCATCCGCGGCCCGCGTCTCGAGAGCGGCGAACATGCCGGGGGCCAGCGGCTTCCACCCCATGCGCTTCACCGTGCGCGCGATGGCCTTCGTGAACGCGTGCACCTCCACATAGCCGGAGTGCCGGTCCGACTCGACGAATCGGATGCCACCCGTGAGATCCGGATCGTCGGTCGACGCGAGCTCGCGGAACCGCGCCGCTCGCGCCGGGTCGTCGCGCACATCCGCGAGATGCGAGGCGACGAGGTTCGCCACGTGGTCGAAGAGCGTGTACGCGCTCGAGTTGGTCTCGATGTAGCTCACTCCGAACAGCCCCTCGCGTTCGCGCGCGAACGCGTTGAGATACATGCGCGGGCGACCGCCCTGCCACGGCAGGTAGTCGGCCGGCAGGTACGGGATCGACATGTCGTAGCCCGTCGCGAAGACGACGAGATCGACCTGCTCACGCGAGCCATCCGCGAACACGACACCGTCGCCGTCGAAGCGCTCGATGCCGGGCCTCGCGCGCACATCGCCGTGCTGCAGATGGTGCAGCAGCTGGGTGTTGAGCAGCGGGTGCGTCTCGAACAGCCGGTGGTCGGGCTTCTGCAGACCCCAGCGCGTCACATCCCCGATGACGATCGGACGCATGACCGCATAGAGCGCGCGCTCGGCCCACAGCGGCAGCGAGTTGTTCTCGTCGGTGGGCTTGCCGAGGATGTGCTTCGGCACGAAGTGGTAGCCGCGGCGAGCGCTGATGAACGCCGCCTCGGCGGTCGTCGCGGCGTCGCACGCGATATCGGCGCCGGAGTTGCCGAGCCCCACGATGAGCACGCGTCGCCCCGCGAACTCGGCGGCGTCGCGGTAGTCGCGGGAGTGGATGACCTGCCCGGTGAACTCACCCGGCACCTCCGGCATCCGCGGATCCCAGTTGACACCCGAGCAGCAGATCACGGCCGCGGCGCGCTCGACCCCGGCGGAGGTCTCGACCGTCCAGGAGCCGTCGTCCTCCTGCCGCACCGCGTCGACCGAGACACCGAAGCGGATGCCGTCGCGCAGCCCGAACCGATCGGCGAACGCGCGCGTGTACTCGAGGATCTCGAGGCGCGACGGATAGTCGGCGTAGCGCTTCGGCATCGGCACATCGAAGAAGCCCGAGGCGTCCCGCGACGAGATGAAGTGCGCCGAGCGATACATGGGGGTGCCGGGGTTGTCGATGTCCCAGAGCCCGCCCACGTCGCTGTGTCGCTCGAACTGGAGGTACGGGATGCCGCGCAGCCGAAGTGCGCGCGCGGCGGCGAGTCCTGCGGGCCCCGCCCCCACGATGACGACGGGCGCGGATGCATCTGCGGCGATCACGCGATCATCCTGCCGCATCCGGCGCGGGCCGCGCCCCTCAGCGGGTGAGCACGACCAGCCGCTCGGTGGCGCGCGTCATCGCGACGTAGCGGTCGACGGCCCCCTCGATGCCCTCGCCGAAGCTCTCGGGGTCGACGAGCACGACGAGGTCGAACTCGAGACCCTTCGAGAGTTCGGGTGTGTGAGAGCGCACGCGCGGCCGCGACGCGAACGTCGGGTCTCCGATGACGCACGCGATGCCCTCCGGGTGCTCGGCGAGCCAGGCATCGAGGATCGCGTCGCGCTCGGCGACCGAGGCGTGGCGCACGGGAATGCCGCTCTCTCGGATCGAGGTGGGCACGTTCGCGTCCGGCAGTGCGGCGCGGATGACGGGTTCGGCTTCGGCCATGATCTCGGCGGGCGTGCGGTAGTTGACGCTCAGGTGCGCCACTTCGACCGCGGTGACGCCCACGCGGGAGAGACGCTCCACCCACGTCTCGGCGAATCCGTGCCGCGCCTGCGCGCGGTCCCCCACGATCGTGAAGCTCTTCGACGGACAGCGCCGGATGAGCATCTGCCATTGGGCATCGGTGAGCTCCTGCGCCTCGTCGACGACGATGTGCGCGAACGGCCCCTCGAGCTCGTCGGGCGCGAGGCTCGGCAGCAGCGACTCGTCGATGAGGCTCTGCTGCGCATCCTCGCCGTGCAGGATGGTGACGAGCCCGTCGCCGTCGTCGTCGCCCGCGATGAGATCATCCGTGACGCGCTGACGCATCTCCTGGTCGCGTTCGAGCGCGGCTTCCCGGCGGCGGCGCACGCGGATGCGCTCCGGGTCGCCGATGCGCATGCGCGCCGCGTCGATGAGCGGCAGGTCGGCCTCGGTCCAGGCGCGCGCATCCTCGCGGTGCAGCAGCTCGACCTGCTCGGGCGTGAGCCAGGGTGCGCACAGCCGCATGAACGCGGGGACCGACAGCAGATCGCCCACGACGCCCGCCGGGTCGAGCACGGGCCACGCACGGGTGAAGGCGCGGCGCAGGTCGGGGTGGTGGGCGAGCGCGCGACGGATGAGCCGCTCGGGCACCTCGGGCATGTCGAGCTTGTCGATGAGGATGCCGACGAGCGCCTCCCACACCGCGTCGCGCCCGTCATTGTGCGGCGTCCCGGGGTCGGGCGCATCGAACGCGTCCTCCCAGTCGCCCTGGTCGATCCACAGCTCGACGCCCTCGATGAAGAGGGGCAGCGGCTGTGTGGGCGGGCGTTCGTAGTACCGCGCGGCGGCTTCGATGGCACGCACCATGCGCGCATCCGACTTGATGCGCGCCACCTCGGGGTCGGATTCGGGACGCGCGTGCGCCCCCTCGGCGGTGAGCTCACGCAGTGTGCACAGCTGGACGCCGTCTTCGCCGAGGCTCGGCAGCACATCCGACACGTAGGAGAGGTAGCCCGCGCTCGGTCCGACGAACAGCACGCCTCCGCGGTTGGTCGCGAGGCGCGGGTCGGCATAGATCAGGTAGGCGCTTCGGTGCAGGGCGACGACGGTCTTGCCGGTTCCCGGTCCGCCATCGACGACGAGCGCACGGCGGGATCCTGCACGGATGATGGCGTCCTGATCGGCCTGGATCGTGCTGAGCACGTCGCGCATGCGCGGGGACCGGCTGGCGGCGAGGCTCGCGATGAAGGCGGACTGGTCGTCGAGCGCGGCGGTGGAGCTGAGCCCTTCGGCGGTGAACACCTCGTCCCAGTAGTCGGTGACGCGCCCGCCGCTCCAGCGGTAGCGGCGGCGGCTGGCGAGACCCTCGGGCTGGGCGTGGGTCGCGGCGAAGAACGGCTCGGCGGCGGGCGAGCGCCAGTCGACGAGCAGTCGCTCACCGTCGGCATCCGTGAGCCCGAAGCGGCCGATGTAGACGGGCGCGCCGCCGTCTGCCGGAACGATGCGCCCGAGGACCATGTCGAGTCCGACCCGACGCAGCGCCTGCAGCTGCGCGGAGAGTCGCCGCACCTCGTCGTCGCGCTGCACGGCATGCGGGGATTCGCCCCCCTCGCGGGCGAGGGTTTCAGCGAGCTGCGCCTCGAGGTCGGCGACGCGGCGCGCGCGCGTCTCGGCGATGACGGCGAAGCGCTCCTCGTCGGCCCCGATGAGCGCAGGGTCCGCTTTGGCGGCGAGCGCGGAGGGCAGGGAGAAGACGGAGGTCGATCCGGTCACAGCAGCAGGTCCTCTCGCAGCGGAACGTCGAGCATGCGCCCCACAGGGGGCCTTGTGGCAAGCCCCACCCTCGACCGTATCCTGGTTATGGCGGGTGGAGAGTGTGTGTCCGCCGCTCGATACCGCCACCTCGTCGGCATGGTTGATATATCAACTACCGCTATTCTGGCGACGTGTCATCCCCCCGCCCGTTCGAGCACCTGCGCCGAAACGCCGAGAACGCGCCGAACGGGATCTTCTCCCTCTCGGCGAAGCACACGACCACCAACGCCGCAGCACTCGTCGCCGCCACCCAGATCGCCTATGAGCTCCGCCGCATCGGCGTGCGCCCCGGCGACATCGTCTCGCTCGACCTGCCCGACCAGCTGGGGCTGCTGTTCGTCGAGGCGATCTACCACGAGGCCGCGATCAGCACCATGCTGCCCCGCGGCTTCGACGCCGCCGAATCGCTCCCCGTCTCCTGGACCTTCACCACGCGCCCAGATGGGCCGCGAGCCGGCACCGTCATCGACGTCGACGCCGCGTTCCTCCGCCGGATCGAGGAGAACCCCTACGGCATCCGGCCGAGCGACGCGCCTATCGACACCCTGCGCATCATCTTCTCGAGCGGCACGACGGGCACCCCCAAGGCGATCGCCATCGACACCCGCATGTACGACATGCTCATGCGCGGCCTGCCGTCATGGTTCACGGGCGGCCCCACGCTCAACCTCATGAGCACCTCGGGCGCGGGCGGCTTCGGCGAGTTCATGCTGAGTGTCGCTGCGGGCCAGCCCTACGTGAGCGCGGGAAGCTCGACGCCTGCCGAGCTCATCCAGCTGATCGACACCGTGGGGATCACCCACCTCAAAGGCTCTCCCGCGCAGCTCGCCGCGATCATGGCAGAAGCCCGACGGCAGGGCCGCGGCCTTCCGGCCATCGACTCCGTAGCCGTCTCAGGGGGAACGCTGTCCCCCACGACCGCTGAGAACATGCTCGAGATCACCGGCGGATGCTCGATCACGGTCTCGTACGGATCGACGGAAGCGGGACCCGGCACGCGCGGCGTCTACCAGATCGAGCAGCCCGCCCTCGCGGGGCGCGTGCTCCCCGGCTCCGTGATCGAGGTCGTCGGCGACGACGATCAGCCGCTCCCCGCTGGCCAGGCGGGCCGCATCCGCCACCGCTCCCCCGTGATGGCACACGGATACCTGGGCGACCCGGCGACCACGTTGCGTGCGTTCCGAGGCGGCTGGTTCTACCCGGGCGACCGCGGCATCCTCGACGCCGACGGCCTGCTCACCGTGCTCGGGCGCGAAGCCGAGCAGATCAACGCGGGCGGCACGAAGCTCGACCCCGTGCGACTCGACCACGCGGCACTGCGCTTCCCCGGGGTCCGCGACGCATGCGGATTCGCGACGCCCACGACCGAGGGAGTGGACCGCATCGGCCTCGCCATCGTCACCGACGAGGACTTCGACCGCCAGGCGCTCATCCAGCACCTGCGCACCGAACTCGGGCCCGCGGCACCCACCCTGCTCGCGCGCCTGGATGCGATCCCGCGCACCGAGGCCGGCAAGCCGCTGCGCCGCGAGCTCTCGGAGCGCTACGCCGAACGCTGAGCCCCAAGCTCAGCTCTCGCGCGGGCGACGCATCCGGATCGCGGCGAGCAGCACCACGCCCGCGAGCGCACCGGCGATTCCGAGCGCGAGCTGCGGGGTGGCATCGCGGGCACCGGTCGCCGCCAGAGCGGCCGTCCACTTCGCATAGAAGGCCGTCGAGCCGGTGATGGGCTGCGAGAAGTCGGCAGGCACCGTGAGAGCCTCATCGGCGAACCAGCCGCCGAACTCCCAGCCCTCGGCCGCGGGCAGAGCCGGAGCGGTCGGCGCCGTGCCCACCGAGACGATCTGGGTTGCGGGGGCGGTTCCGTGCCCGTTCATCACGAAAGCGACAGGGAACTCGACCACACGCCACCGCAGGGCGACGAACCCGTGGGCGCCCGCGCGCGCCACACCGTCACCCGTGACGGTCGTGCCGGCCGCGCCGCCACCGCTGTTCGCAGCGGGTGCGATGACTCCCGCGGCATCCCGGCCGGTGAGACTCCCCCCACCGCAGCCCGGCCGGCCGAAGAGCTCGTCGGGTTCCTCGTTGCGGTCGAGCACCGCACCTCCGCCGCCGAAGCAGCGTGTGTCCCCTGCGAAGAGAGAGCCGCTCGACGCCAGATCGGCCACGACGACACCTGCACCGCCATGGATGCCGGAGGCTGCGCCGCCGGCGCCTCCGCCCGCGCCGCCCGAGAGGCTGGATGCACTCGTGCCGAGAGCGCCACCACCGGATGTGCCGCCGTTCCCGTTCGACGTGGCGCGACCGTTGGATCCATTCGCGACGCCGTGGGCGGTGCCGTCGACGGTGACGCCTCCGTAGACTCCCGGAGCTGGGACGACGACCTCGACGGCCTCGCCTCCGGTCGCGTCGATGATCGTCACCTGGCCGCCACCGCCAGCGGCCGCGTATTGGCTGTCGTTGGGTTCGGACGGCGCCCCCGCGTCGCCGCCCGCGCCCACCAGGAGAGCCTCCAGGGTTCCCATCTGAGTCGTGGGCACGAACGGCGTTCCGGGCGTCGCGGTGAAGGCGAGCTCGCAGATGTCGGCGGCGATGAGCGTTCCGCCCGCGTCGCACGCGACCTGCGGGGCGGCGGCGTGTGCGGCATCGGCGCCGAACCCGAGGGTCGAGACGCCCGCTGTGGTGAGTGCGGCAGCGGCAGCGGAGATGGTGCGGAGGGTGGTCATCGATGACTCCGAATGATGGGCGACGAGGGGCAACGCACTAGTGTCACACGAACTTGGACACAGTCCAACTGTGATCGGTGCTCACCTGCGGACCGGGAGCTGCCGACAAACGAGGAGGCCCCGGCGAGAGATCCACCGGGGCCTCCTCGTTCAGCTGTTCCGTCAGTCGAAGGCCCCCTCCAGCACCTCGACCTCGAACACGTCGCGGAAGACCTCGACGGCACCTTCGACACTCTCCACGATGAGCAGCTTCGGGCTCGCCGCGGGACCCGCATCCAGCTCGATGTCGAACCCGCCCGACTCATCCGTCCACACAGTGGATTCGTACTCCTCCGCCCACGAGACGAGCAGCTCGACCCCCGGCGGGTATCCGGCTCCGCGTGCGACGAAGTACCAGTAGTTGTAGAGGGGATCGGGATCGATCACGAGCGATCCGCGGTTCGGCGCCGGGGTGGGGCTCGGCTCGGGCTCCGGGTTGGGAGCAGGAGCCGACGGGGGCGCGGGAGCGGGCGCGGGCGCGGGCCGCTGGGCCGGTGGGCGCGCCGTGCGCGGCGGCGGCGGATCGGCGACGGGCGTCGTCGGCTCCGCTGCGGGCGGCGGTGTGCGCAGACCGGTCTCGTCGAAGTCGAGGTCTCCCGATCCCGCGGGGGCGACGGGAACGGTGATCCGCCGCTCGGGCCCTGGCCCCGTCACAGGATGGGTCACCCGCACGCCGATGCCGCGCATGCCCGGCTCCCCGAAGTCGACCCACACAGATCCCGTGGTGGATGTCGTCTCGAACGTGCCGTCGCCGTCGAGATCGAACTCGAATCGCACGCCGTCGCATCCGCGCGCCGAGGCGGATGCCGAGACGAGGGTGGGTGTGCCGGCGAAAGCCAGCGAGGTGGTGCGCAGAGCCGGCGCTGCCTCGCTGGCTCGCTCGCATGCCGAACCCAGCGAGGATCCGCCGCGCTGGGCATCCAGAGCCAGCTTCCACCGCTCGGCCGCGAGCCGGGCGATCTCGAGCGCATCCTGCCGCGACTCCGGGGCCGACCCGTCGGAGTAGTAGTCGAGGTGCGGGGCGTAGTCGCCGAGCGCCAGGCGCACCAGCGCCGCGAACGGCACGAACTGGCAGATGGGGTCGTCGGCGTGGCAGATCCCGGAGTGGTGCCCGACGGCACGGTAGAAGGCGTCGAGTGCGGCGCGCTGGGCCTCATCGGCCTTCCAGCGGATGATCCCTGTTCCCACGGCACCCGCATCCCGCACGCCGGGCGCCTCGGCCTGCTGGTACGGATCGCCGATGGTGAACACGCCGATGACGTCGTCCTGGTTCAGCTCGGCAGTGTGGCGCGCGGCCATCGCACCCTGTGAGTACCCGACCACGATGAACTTCGGTTCGATCGGGCATCCTTCAGCGGCGCGCAGGTGCTCGGAGATGAGGTGCGTCGCCGCCTCCGCGCCGCGCGAAGCGGAGTGCAGCAGCTTGGATGACGAGTAGGTGAATGCCGAGTCGAGCGAGCTCGCCTCGAACTCCGCTCGGATCGCCTCATACCCGAAGGGCTCATCTTCGCCCGCGGGGCCGATGGACACGACCGGGATCTGGTCGGCTTCGAAGCCGCCGTACACCGTCGTGGAGAGCGCATCGAACAGACCGTCGAGGGTGACGCCCTCCCAGCCGTTGGTGACGAGGTCGCTGTCGCCGTAGCGGTGGGGTGCGCCGGAGTTGGCGGTGACACCGGGGGTGAGATTGCCTTCGCCGCTGCCGCGGAAGGCGAGCACGATGACGGGTTCGCAGCCCGCCTCGATCCGCTGGTCGAACTCACCGTACTTCGGCATCGCGAAGATCACGACGTAGGCGGCGATCAGTCCGACGACCGTGGCCATCGCGCCTCCGACGATCCACCAGCGTTTTGCCGTCCACCGTGCACGCGCCATCGCGTTGTCTCCCCCTTGCGACTCGAGCGGCGTCGCGGCGAGGCGGGGAAGATACCCGCCGATTCCTCGTCGCGAGGTGCCGCGACCTCACCCCCAAGCCTACGGCGGACTCTGTCAAACGATGGACAGGGTCTTCAGCTCCGGCGCGGGCTCGCCCAGGAATGCGAGAAGCCCCGCCGGAGCGGGGCTTCTTCGTGGCGGAGACGGAGGGATTCGAACCCTCGGTCCCCCTGGGGGGACTCCACCTTAGCAGGGTGGTGCACTAGGCCTGACTATGCGACGTCTCCAGACATTGCCTGCCCATCATACCCACACCGGACGGACCTCCCGCGCCGTGAGACCGGCCCAACGACGGGCATCCCACCCCTGCCCGCGGGGCCGTTCGGCACTTCTGTCGCCGCATCGCGCGGTCGCAGACTGACCGCATGGATCAGTCGCCCTCGGGGATGGCGCTTGCGGCCACCCGTGCGATTCACCGCTCACGCGATGAATTCGCGACAGCGTTGCGGATGGTGGCCGCAGCGTACGAGGAACGGCCCCTCGCGCTGGTCGAGCTGATCGAGCCGCGCCGGCTGCGGGTCCGCCTCGTCGAGCCGCTCGGGGTCGTGGCGATCGTCGCGATGGCCGCCACCCACACGGCCGACTACGCGAGGCACCTGGCGCTGGCGGTGTTCCTCGGCAATGAGCTGATCCTCGCCCCCATCCGCACCGACCACGCCATCGTCGCCTCCAGCGCCGCGAGCGCGTTTCCCGACAGAATCCGCGTCGAAGGTGCGGATGCGCACGCGCCGGTCCGACCGGTGCGTCGCCTCGTCACGCTCGGCCACGGAATCTTCCGGGTCGAGAACCGACCCTGGCGGGAGGAGGCGCCCGGACCCGACGGAATCGACCAGCTCCGGTCGGTGTACTCGCGCTCGCATGCACGCACCTTCACCGTGCGATCCAACCTGCGCCCGCCTGTGGACAGCTGGCGCTCACTCAGCCCCTGAGCCGCCCTGGACCGCTGAACTGCCCGGCGGCCGCCCGTCGACCGCCGCCGCGACGGCGCGCGCCATCCGAGGCCGGACGACGTGGTCGTTTCCCGGCACCCTCTGCACGGTCACGTGGCGCAGCCGCTCGATGAGGCGAATCGCGCCCGGCACCACAAACGGATCGAGGGTGCCGTAGACCACGCGCGTCTCCACGTCAGCCGTCGCGATGTCGGTGATCGCCGACTGGGACTCGATCGAGTTCTGCAGCGAGAGCACGAACGGCGTCCAGTTGCCCTCGTTGATCAGGAGGTTGTCCTTGATCGGCGACAGTCGGCCCACCACGCTCGCGGCCCGCATCGTGAACCGGGGATTGGCACGCAGGTAGTCGTAGGCCTCGCGGTAGAACCTCATCGCCGCGCGATCGACCGGATCGCCGACGACATCGGGCGGGAGGTAGATGGGCGGGCTCACGAGCACCAGCCGCGACACGCGGTGCGCGTAGCGGGCGGCGAACCGGCTCGCGACGAGCGCCCCCATCGAGTGGCCGACGAGCACGATCGGCTCCGTGAGCCCGAGACGCCGGACGGTGCGGCGCACCCACAGCGCATGCTCATCGAGGGTGAAGGTGGCCCCTTCGGGCGCCGACGACCCGCCGAACCCGAGCAGATCAAGAGCGATGACGCGATGATCCGCACGCAGAAGCGGAACGACGAACTCGAACGTCACGTGCGACGACGCGATGCCGTGCAGGAGGACGACGACGGGGCCTTCACCCTCGTCGATGGCCACATTCAGCGCGGGTTGACGGCGATGCAGCAGACGGTCCAGCAACCCTCCGTCGGAGTCACCGGATCCTCTCCCCCTCAGCCCCGCCGACTCGGTCATGACTCACCTCACCGTGCCCGCGCTGCGGCCGCCCAGGGCCGAAAGCCTCCGGAAGATCACGAGCGGTGAGGGCGCAGGCCGACGCGCGGCGGTGCGGTGACTGCGCGCCTGCCGCCCGTGCCCCCCGAGCCCAGCGGCTCACTGTGGGTGACCTGGTAGACGGCCGCCTGCGCACGACGTGCGATGTGGAGCTTCGAGAACAATCCGGAGACGTAGTTCTTGACCGTCTTCTCGGAGAGGCCGAGCCGTTCGCCGATCTGCTTGTTGGTCAGGCCGAGTGCGATGAGCCGCAGCACGTCGTGCTCGCGCATCGTGAGGCGCGGGGCGTCTTCGGCCTCGACCCGCGACGCGAGCGCCGAGAACTCTGCGAGCGGCTCCCCGCGTGCGACGCGTCGCACGATCTCGCGCAGGATGCGGCCGCCGACGTCATCGCTGAGGTACGCGCTCGATCCATCGACCTGCGCCGCCCGTCGGAGCTTCTCGTCATCCGAGCGCCCGAATGTCACGCACACCACCGTCGCCACCTCACCGCGTGCACCTTCGCCGGAAAGCGGGCCGTTCGCCGGTATCGCCACGTCGATGATCGCGACATCCGGGTGCGTGGCGACGATGTCGCGCACGCTCGACGCGAGCGACTCCGCCTCCCCCACGACCTCGATGTCCGGATCCTCGTCCAGCAGCGCCCTCAGACCACGCCGTGTGATCTCCCGCGCGTTCACCACGAAGACCTTGGTTCCCGTGCCGTCACGGTGCCACCTGTCGGAAGCTTCCGCCCCCTGCAGCCCTCGCCGCTCTTCCCCAGCCATCTCTTCATCCCCACCCTCTCCGCCGGAGTGAATCCCGCGGATGCCTCAGGCATATCACCCGTTTGTCCCCCTGTAGAGGGCTTGTACCGAAATCCACAGCGTGTTAGCGGCACCCAGTCATTCGGCCCTACCGTGCCGCTCCCCTCCGGGTTGCACTTGAGTCCTTCGCAGACCGAACGGGGGCGCCATGAGCGAACACGAAATGAACACGCCGCACGCACGCCACGCACGACAGGACGAGCAGCGGGTTCTCACCCAGGACGAGGTCGCCCGGCGGCAGCGTCTCAGCTCGCAGGACACCCAGCCGATGCAGGCAGGCGACCTGCCGGAGCTGGATTCTGCTTCGTCCGATTCGACACCTTCCAAACGTGCGGATCACGCGCGGAGGCGCTCGACGTCGCGCCCCTCGGCGAGTCCGCCGGGGCGGGGGCCGTCGATGCGGCGCCGATCGCGCGGGCGCTCGATCGCCTGGGCGACGATCGCGACCTTCGTCGTGTCGGCCTTCGCGGTCGTGTCGATAGGCGGAGCGGCGCAGGCTCGGGTTCCCAACGCCCCCCCAATCAACGGGCTACCCGGCCCGAACACCGACCTCATCATGACGGGCACAGGCGCGGGCAGCACGGTGCGCGGCTTCCAACCCCCCACGCCGATCACGCAGGATCCAACGGCGCCCTACCCCGGTTCTAACCCCCCGGGATACACACCTGTCACGACCTTCGCCGGCATCATCACCACCCAGAGCGTTTCCGACGAGGACCTGACCGGTGAGATGTACTGCATCAACATCCGCGTCACGACGCAGCAGGGGATCGGGTACGAGGAGTCGCCGTGGGAGGAGTCGACTGTACCGAACGTCGGACACGTCGCCTACATCCTCAACAACTACTACCCGAACGTCGCGGCACCCGCCGGGCTGAACACCGACCAGCAGGCCGCAGCGGTCCAGGCGGCGATCTGGTACTTCACCGACGGCTTTGTCCTGGGAACGACTGGTCCGGGATCCAACCTCAGATCAGCGGTCGCCGCGATCGTCGCCGACGCGCAGCAGAACGGTCCGGTCACCGAGCCCGATCCGCCGAACCTCTCCATCGATGCGGCGGGCACCAGCGTCCCTGTCGGCCAACTGGCTGGCCCGTTCACGATCAACACGGACGCGGCCGAAGTGACCGTGAGCATTCCTTTCGACCGAAATGCGACCCTGTACGCCGATGCGGAGGGAACGATGGCGCTCGAGAATCCGGCCACCATCGCCGCCGGCACACAGGTCTGGGTCAGTCGAACAGGCACGGATCCAGCCGAGGTGCTGCTGGCCGCACGAGCCGCCGTGACGGTGCAGAGAGGACAGGTCTACGTCTACGACGGCAACGCGGGCAGCGCGATCACCGATGCGCAGCGGCTCATCCTGGCAGCTACCACTGAACTGGACACCACTGCCGCACCGACAGCCGAGTTCTTCGCGGTCGGCTCGCTCGAGGTCAGCAAGACTCTCGCGGGAGAGGCGGTGGGTGAGCAGGGGGCGGCACAGCTGGCCATCTCGTGCGGCGAAGGATACGAGTTCACGGCCGACATCCCGGCAGGTGCGACGACGACGCAGACATTCACGTTCGACGGCATACCCGTCGACAATACGTGCGTCATCACCGAACCGACCACGGGGGCGACGACGGCAGTACTTGTGACGACCGACGCTCCACAGGAGGTCGTGATGCCAGACGGCGGCACGAGCGTCACCATCTCCAACACCTACACGTTCGCTCCCGGAGGCTTGGTCTTCACCAAGACGATCACGGGCAGCCAAGCGGGCGAGCAGGGGGAGATCGTGATCGCCGTCGACTGCGGCGAGGCGCTGCAGGACACCGTGGCGATCCCTGCGGGATCTGCCGCTGGGGACTACACGAACACCTACACGGATCTGCCTGCGGGCACGGAGTGCACCATCACCGATACGCAGTCGGGCTCCACGACGACCGTCGAGGTCGTCACCGACGGCCCGGCCGAGGTGACGATCGAGCCCGGCGAGACCGCGACCGCGACTCTGACGAACACGGCGACATTCCGGCCGGGTTCGCTCGAGGTCGCAAAGGTGATCACGGGCCCGGCTGCCGGGCTGCAGGGAGTCATCGAGGTGTCGATCGACTGCGGCGATGCGCTGCAGGAGACGCTGACGATCCCGGCAGGGTCGGCGGCGGGCGACTACCGCGAAGTGTTCGAGGAGATCCCCGCGGGCACGACGTGCACCGTGAGTGAGACCCTGACGGGTGCGAACAGCCTCGTCACGGTCGCCTCCGACGGGCCCGTGGCGGTCACCATCGCACCGGTCGAGGTGTCTGAGGCGGTCCTCACGAACACGGTCACCGGCGTCGGGGTGCTGGATATCCCGGTGGTGGGAGCACTGGCGGTGACGGGACTCCTCGCGGTGAACTCGCCCGTCGCGTTCCCGCTCGCCCTGGCTGCCTCGCTGCTGGGCTTGGCCTTCGCCGCGTACGGCGCCTCGCGTCGACGTGAGCTGGTCGCCGAGGGCTCGCTCCTGGAGTGAGAGCTGACACCACAGAGAAGGGCCGCGCAGCGAGTGCCGCGCGGCCCTTTCTGTGGTGGTCGACTACGACTCGAGAGCCTTGAGGATCTTGTCGTCGCTCTTGGAGATCGCGCGAACCACGGCCTCGTAGTCGCCTTTGTCGATCGCCTTGTTGATCCTCTTGTCGGCCCGCTCGAGTGCCTTGTCGAGTCGGTCGAGGTAGCGGTCATCGACGACGGCCACGACTGCGGACGATCCCGCCGGCAGCCACTCCTCGGCGTCGACGCCGATCTCCTTCTCTTCGTGCCGCTTCACGATCTCACCGGTGATCGCGCCGACGCCCGCTCCGAGAGCCAGCCCGATGACGCCCGTGAGCAGCAGAGGCGGCGCGAAGAGTCCGATCACGAGCCCGGCGACGCCGCCGATGCCCGCGCCAAGACCGACCGTTCGTCCGCCGTGCTCCTTCACCTCGACCTTCCCGTCGCTCTTCCGCGACAGAACGACCGACGCGACGACGTGAACGTCGTCCATCGATCGAAGAGCCTCGAAGTCCTGTCGCGCCGCGGTTTCGTCGCCGTAGCGGCCGACGAGCAGTTCGTAGTTTCGGTTTTCCATGGAGTTCCACCTTTCCTGTCGATTCACCTTCCGTCGCGCGCGCCCCCGCTGAACAGAGCAGTACGCCCCGGGCCGAACGGCTCTACCCCGCGGAACCCGCCGAGGTTGAGGGTGGATCGTGCGCACCCGTACACACGAACGGCGCCGAAGATGTCGGCGATCGCGTGAATGAAAGGAAAGACGATGGCTCGCACACTGGTCCAATTCGACCCGCTCGGAGGATTCGACATCCTGCGTCGGCAGCTGTTCGACGACGGCTTCCTGGCGCCTCGCCCTGGTAAGGGCCCGACGACCGACGTGTACACCGACGGCGACAAGGCGCTCGTCGTCGAAGCGCATCTCCCGAACTTCTCCGAGAAGGACGTCACGGTGACGGTCGATCGCGGAACGCTCGTCCTGCAGGCTGAGCGCCGCGAGAAGCAGGAGGACCAGGAGCGCAAGTACGTCGTCCGCGAGAGCAGCAGCAGCTACTACCGCAGCATCCCGCTTCCTGAGGAAGCCGACCAGGATGCCATCTCGGCGGACTTCTCCGACGGCGTCCTCAAGGTCAGGGTGCCGCTCTCCGGCGGCGATTCGCCTCGCACCATCCAGATCGAATCCGGCGGCTCGAAGGACGAGAGCGGGTCGGGCAAGTCGAAGAGCGAGAGCAAGAAGAAGTAGCGCTCCCCGTCATCCGCAAGCGGCCTGGACGCCACGCGTTCGGGCCGCTTCAGCGCGCCGCGCTCCTAGCGGCGCCGGCGCGGCGGCCGAGAGACCGGAACCGCGCCCGTCACCGAGCGCTCGTCCTCCCACACCTGGATCCCGGAGAGGTCGGGCAGCAGGTCCCGTGTGAAGACAGGATCCCGACCTTCGCCCTTCTGCCTCGAGTAGTCGCGCAGCAGCCGGAAGGCGGTACCCGAGAGCAGGGTGATCGCCACGAGATTGACGAGCGCCATGATGCCCATGATCGCGTCGGCCGTGTTCCAGATGATGTCGGCTGAAGCGAGCGCGCCACCGAAAAGCGCCACCAGCACGAGCACACGGAAGCCCAAGAGGACCGAGGGCTTGTCGGTGATGAACTCGATGTTCGACTCGCCGTAGTAGTAGTTGCCGATGATCGAGGTGAACGCGAGCAGGAAGATGATGAGGCTCAACAGGATGTTGGACCACTCGCCGAGGTTCGACACGAGTGCCGCCTGCGTGAGCGCGACGCCTTTCTCGGCACCCACCGGATCCGGGATCGCGACGAGGATGATGAACGCCGTGATCGAACACACGAGGAACGTGTCGAAGTAGACCCCCAGCGTCTGCACGAGGCCCTGCTTCACCGGATGCGTGACGGCGGCCGCGGCTCCCGCGTTCGGCGCCGACCCGAGACCCGCCTCGTTGGAGAACATGCCCCGCTTGACGCCCTGCATGATCATGACGCCGATGAGCCCGCCCGTGAACTGTCCGAAACCGAACGCCTCGACGTAGATGGCGGCGAACACCTCGGGAAGTCGCTCGATGTTGAGGGCGACGATGACGAGCCCCATGAGCAGGTAGAGCAGCGCCATGGCGGGCACCGTGGTCTGGGCCACGGATGCGATGCGCCGCAGTCCGCCGAAGATCACGAGCCCCGTGAGGGTGACGAGCACGCCACCCACCACCCACGGAACCCAGCCGGAGCCGACGCCGAGGCTGCCCTGGAGCGTGGCGCTGATCGTGTTGGCCTGCAGCGAGCTGAACGCGAACGGGAAGCACACGATGAGGATGCAGGCGAACACGATGCCCATCCATCTCGCGCCGAGCCCGTACTGCATGTAGTACGCGGGCCCCCCGCGGAATCCGTCCTGGTAGCGCACCTTGTAGAGCTGCCCGAGCGTCGATTCGACGAAGCTGGCAGCTCCGCCGACGAACGCCATCGTCCACATCCAGAACACCGCGCCAGGCCCGCC
Organism: Salinibacterium sp. ZJ70; assembly: GCF_011751865.2. Classification (GTDB taxonomy): domain Bacteria; phylum Actinomycetota; class Actinomycetes; order Actinomycetales; family Microbacteriaceae; genus Homoserinibacter. The sequence goes on from NZ_CP061770.1 coordinate 2,680,199, forward strand.
GACGGCGATCGCGGTGCCGACGCCCGCGATGTTGCCGACGCCGACGCGCGAGGCCGCCGACATCGTGAAGGCCTGGAACGCCGAGACCGACTGGGTCTCACCCGACTCGTCCCGGGGGGTCTTGTCGGTGATGGACCGGAACATCTCGGGGATCATCCTCAGCTGCACGACACCGGAGCGCACCGTGAAGTAGACCCCGATGAGGCCGAGGACCGGGATCACGATCCAGGTCCAGAGCAGATCTCCGCCGGACAGGATCACGTCGTTGAGAACGTCCATCCTCCGAGTATCCCCGACCGACCCCCGAATGGGGGGTCATGCGAGCGGGATGGGCGGACTCAGTCGGCCGCGACCGCCTTCGCGCGGTTGCGCTTCGCGCCGATGATGAGCAGCACGACGCCCGCGGCGACCCACAGGCCGAGCGTGACGGCGGCGCCCGCTCCCCCAGTCCAGTCGAAGTAGGCCGCAGAGCGCACGAGCGTTCCCGCAGCCCCCGGGGGCAGCAGCTGGCCGAAGAGGCCGAGGCCCTCAGGCAGCCAGGCCGCCGAGGTGGAGATCCCCGCGAACGGGTTGCCGAGGAACATCATGCTCGCGGCGCCGATCGTGAAGCCCGCGCCGCCCACGGCCTCCTTGAGCCCAGCGAGCGGGATCGCGAGGCCCGCGATGCCGAGCGCCATCGCCGCGGCGACAGGCCAGAACGCGGCGCCGTCGATGCTGCCGAAGAGGAACTGGAGCACGCTGGCGACCAGCACGCCGCCGACCACCGAGAAGATCGAGATGCCGGCGATCGCCCAGCCGAGACTGCGCTTGAAGACCGAGCGGAATGCGACGGCGGGCACGATGCCGCCGAAGACGAGCGGGAAGGCGAGACCGCCGATTCCGAGGCCCGAGGGGTCGGCGGCGGGAAGCGGAACGACGTCGGTGACGGTCACGGGCACCCCCGAGGCGCTGGCGATCGCCTGCGCCGTGGTGGCGATCGTGCCCGAGATCACGGCGGAGCCGGCGCTCGCGACCGAGACGCGCACCTCATCCTCGGCGAGGGCGATGCCGCCGACGATCTCACGGTTCTCGATCGCCTCGACGAGCTCCGCTTCGCTTGCGTACATCGACAGGTCATAGCCGGCAGGGCTGGCCTGCTCGAGCGCGTCATCCCATGAGGCGACGGCGGCGGTCGGGCCGACGATGCCCACCGGGAGCTGGTTCGGTCCGCTCTTGAGCGACGGCATGATGAACACCATCAGCAGCAGCACGAGCACGACCCCGAGCCCCACGGTCAGACCGACGAGCCCGACGATCGGGTGCCGAGTCCGCTGGGGCTTTCCAGCGGTCTCCTGGGGGGCGGCGATAGGGTCGAGAGCCAAGGCGGTGTCCTTCGGATGAGCAGAAATGGATGAATTTCCTCCAGTAATGATGGAGGAGGATCCTCCGCTTCGGCTGTGAGCCCCGCCCACCCCTCCGAGAGACCACCAGGGAGCTGCACATGCGAGCCGACGCCGCGCGCCGCCGCGACAGGATCGTGCGCGAAGCGCGACACATGTTCGCGGCGCACGGAAGCGGCATCGCCCTCGAAGCGATCGCCGATGCCAGCGAGGTCGGCATCGCCACGCTCTACCGCAACTTCGACTCGCGCCTCGCCCTCGCCGAGGAGGTCGCCCTCGCGATCCTCTCCGACATCCGCTACGCCTCCGCGCTCGCCCTCGAACGCATGACCGAGAACCCGGTCGGCACCTGGCGCACCTACCTCGAGGAGCTCATCGACCTCGACCTCGGCGCGCTCACCGCAGGACTCGGCGATCTCGTCGCCGAGGGCCTCTCGCAGCGCGTCCTCGAGATGCAGACCCAGACGCTCGCGCGCGTCGATGAGGTTCTCGCGGCCGCCCGGCGATACGGGCAGGTGCGCGCCGAGCTGAGCGCCATCGAACTCGTCGTCCTGCTGGGGATGATCACCCGCCCCCAGCCCGACGTCATCCGCCAGGCGACACCCCGACTCGTCGAGAACGTGCTCGACATCCTCATCGGCGGACTGCGCAATGTGACGGAAAACGAGGAGCCCTCTCCCTCTGTCGACTGATCCGCACTAATGTGGACTCCTTCCACTCACTTTTCGAGAGACGACCCATGACCACGCCCAGCGAACCCGCCCCCGAGGGTCGCCGAGCGCGAAAGCGCCGGGAGACCGAGGCAGCCATCACCTTGGCCGCGATCCAGCTCGCCCTCGAGCGCGGCTATGAGAACGTCACCGTCGAAGCCATCTGCGATCGCGCCGACGTCTCCCGAAGCACGTTCTTCAACTACTTCCCCTCCCGCGACAGCGCGATCGTCGGCCGCTCGATGCTGGCTCGCACCCCCGAGCAGATCGACGCCGCATTTTCAGCACACCCCGGCGACACCGTGCGCGGTGCGATCGCCCTCCTGGCGGTCGGCGCACGGGAGCCCTCCCCTGAGGCCTCCGCCGCTGCGCGGCTGCATTGGCAGCTGATCGCCGAGCAGGAGACCGCACGGCGCCACTACTCCTACGCGCTCATCGGCACCCAGCAGCGGCTCACCGAGGCCACGCTCGCGTGGCTCACCGCGCATCCGGAGGAGGCGACACTCCCCGACGACCTCGAACGCGAAGCGACACTCGTCGTGACCGCCGTGAATGCCGTGCTCTACTCCGTGACCGAAGCGTGGACGATCCCGTTCGCCGCCATCGAGAAGCCAGCGGAGGCCATCGATCTCGCCATCGACCGCCTCGCCCGAACGATTGGGGCGACCTCATGACCGGCACCACCGCACCCCGGATTCCGCGCGATCAGCGTCGCCGCGACACCGAGCAGCGCATCGAAGTCGCCGCCGTCACTGCCGCCCTCGAGCTCGGCTTCGACAACGTCACGATCGAGGAGATCTGCTCGCGCGCCTCGATCGCGCGCAGCACATTCTTCACCCACTTCCACGCGCGCGACTCCGCCGTGCTCGGCCGGCCCCTCGAACTGCTCGCGCCAGACGAGGCGCACCGCGTGTTCGACGCACACGCGAACAACCTGCCGCTCGGCGTCCACCATCTGGTGGTCGCCTCGGCGGGCGCCCGGGAGACCGCTGCGGAGATCGTCGCGGCCCGGGCGCGGCTCGTCACGGAACAACCCGAGGCGCATGTCTTCAGCACCGCGATGCTCACCGACACGGGCACCGACATCATGACGCTGCTGCAGGAATGGCTCATCGCGCATCCCGAGCACGCACGCATTCCCGAGGCGCCTGAGGTGGAGGCGAGCTTCGCCTCGAACGCCTACTACGCGGGGGTCTCGACGATCCCCGGCGGATGGATGGCGACACTCCTCGATCCGGAGTCGGCCGCCCAGCTCATCGAACGTGCCATCGACGACCTGCGCGTCATCCTCCGCCCCTGATGCCCTCAGCATCGGGGGTGCTCACGCGCCCCCGATGGCCTGGTTCAGTTGCCCTTCGAGCAGGTGGGCGCCGCGGCCGTCTGGCCACGCAGACCCGAGATCTTGACGGCCTCTCCAACGGGAGGCTCAGCAGTCGCAGGCACCTCCGCGCCCGGCGTCACCGTGCCCGAGTCCGGCTCCACGGCACCCGGCTCCTCGACGGGCGCCTCCGGCTCCACCGGAGCGTTCGGGTCGAGCACGGCACCGCGGCCATCGCCCTCAGAGTCGAGAGCGATCGCCTGGTCGGCGCGGATCGCATCCATGAGCTTGTTGCCGAGCGTCTTGTTGGGTGTCACACCGCCCGTGGGCCCGCCGGTCGAACCGGGGTACTGCACGAACGTGATGCGCTCCATCGGAATGCGGCTGAGCGCCTTCGCGAGAGAGATCATCGTGAGCGGGTTCGACAGCTCGGTCGAGAGCGTCATGTTCTTCGTCGCGGCCTGCGCGAGACCGTACAGCTTGGTGGCGTTGGTGAGAGTGTCCTCCGACTTCAGCTTCCGCACCAGTGACGACATGTAGACCTGCTGCGAGCTGATCCGCGTGAGGTCCGATCCGTCGCCGACACCGTGACGGGTGCGCAGGAACATCAGCGCCTCCCAGCCCTCGAGCGTGTGGGTGCCCGGCTGAAGGTCGAGGCCGGTGTAGCGGTCCTTGATCCGGCTCTCCACGCACACTTCGACGCCGCCGACGGCGCTCGACATCGCGGCGACGCCCTCGAAGCCGATCATGCCCGCGAAGTGCACGTCGAGCCCGGTGAAGTTCTCGACAACCGAGACGACGCAGCCGAGGCCACCCATCGACAGCGCATTGTTGATCGGGAGACCACTCGCCGCGCTCGTCTTCTTGCCCGTATTCTCGTTGGTGCACGAGGGGTAGGGCACGACCATGTCGCGCGGAAGGCTCACAGCGACGGCGCTCGAGTGGTCGGCTGCCACATGCACGATGATGTTGACGTCGTTGAGCACCGAGTCGCGGTCGTGGAACTCATCGCTGCCGACGATGAGGATGTTGAAGCCTCCGTCATAGGCACCCAGATCGGGGATCGGCGCCTCGGTCTCGTTGATGGCGACGGAATTGTTGGCGATGTCGGACTGGAGCTGCGTCGCTGCGATTCCGACGACGGCACCTCCCGAGACCAGCGTGACCGCCATGGCACCGCCGATGAGGCCGAGAACCGTGCGCCACGGACCCGTTCGGCTCAGGCGGCCGTGGCGGGCGATCGTGACAGGGCGCGGAGCGCGGGCCGCCCGGGAGCGGTCGCGGATCGGCTCGGTCTCGGTCACGGGCACCTCATCTCATGTTGTCCACGGTCGGTCGGGTAGACCGTGAGCGGAGGGCGTGGGATTCGAACCCACGAGACATTTCTGCCCACCAGTTTTCAAGACTGGCTCCATCGGCCGCTCGGACAGCCCTCCAGGTATAGGAACGTACAGACCCTAGCGGAGCCTGTGAGCTCAAGCCTGGAAAAGTCGTGCGAGCGCGCTGGCCACGCCCTGTTCGAGGTCGGCTCCGGTCACCTCGGTGGCCACCTCGATGACCTCGGGTGGAGCCTGGCCCATCGCCACGGCGACACCGCCTCCGGCTGCCGCCCACTCGAACATGTCGATGTCGTTGCGTCCGTCGCCCATGACGACGACGTTCTCGCGGGGGATCCCCAGCTTCTCGCGCACGTACTCCATGCCCGTGCCCTTGTTGACGCCGTCGGGCGCGATGTCGAGCCACGCGGTCCACCCGACGTTGTAGCTCACCTTGTGCAGGCCCATGCGCTCGACGACCGACAGGAAGTCCTCGATCGCGTGACCGGGCGACAGCACCACGACGCGCGTCGCCGGCTTCCCGAGAAGGTCATCGAACTCCACCTGCAGGCGCCCCGAGGCGAGCGCGCCCTCCGGGAAGCGCCCCGTGAAGCGGAACAGCCCTTCCTCGTCTTCGACGGCGAAGCTCGCCTCCTCGAGGTGGCCGCGCACGGTCGTGAGCACCTCGCGGGGGTCGAAGGTCTGCACCCGGTCGCGCACGTAGCCCATGGGGGCGCTCGGGTCGCGGCGCATTACGATCGCGCCGTTCGCGCACACGACGTATTCGGGGGCGATGTGCAGGCGATCGAGCACCGGGAGGGTCAACGAGACCGAGCGGCCCGTCGACAGCATGACCTCGTGTCCGGCGTCGTGCACTCGACGGATCTCGCGAGCGACGTCGTCGCCCAGCTCGCCCTTCTCGGTCAGCACCGTGCCGTCGACATCGAGTCCGACGAGGCGACGATCCGCGGGGGCGAGGGCCGTCACGCGACCGGCTCCAGGATGTCGAGCCCGAGGAACGGACGCAGCACCTCCGGCACGACGACCGAGCCGTCCGCCTGCTGGTGCGTCTCGAGCAGCGCGACGATCCACCGGGTCGTCGCGAGGGTGCCGTTGAGCGTCGCGACAGGGCTCGTCTTGCCGTTCTCGCCCCGGAAGCGGGTGTCGAGGCGGCGCGCCTGGAACGTCGTGCAGTTCGAGGTGGAGGTGAGCTCGCGGTAGGCGCCCTGCGTGGGAACCCACGCCTCGACGTCGAACTTGCGCGCCGCGCTCGAGCCGAGGTCGCCCGCCGCGGTGTCGATCACGCGGTACGAGAGGCCGAGGCTCTGCAGCATGCCCTCCTGCATCGCGAGGAGCTTCTCGTGCTCCGCCTCGGCGTCAGCCGGGTCGATGTAGCTGAACATCTCGAGCTTCTGGAACTGGTGCACGCGGATGATGCCGCGCGTGTCCTTGCCGCCCGAGCCGGCCTCGCGGCGGTAGCAGGTCGACCATCCGGCGTAGCGGAGCGGGCCGTTCGAGACGTCGAGGATCTCGTCCTTGTGGTAGCCGGCGAGGGCGACCTCGCTCGTGCCGGTCAGGTAGAGGTCGTCGCGCTCGAGGTAGTAGATCTCGTCGGCGTGCGCGCCGAGGAAGCCCGTGCCGGACATGATGTCGGGGCGCACGAGCGTGGGTGTGATGAGCGGCGTGAAGCCCGCCTCGACCGCGCGCTGCAGGCCGAGCTGCATGAGCGCGAGCTCGAGGCGCGCACCGACGCCCTTCAGGAAGTAGAAGCGAGAGCCCGAGACCTTCGCCCCGCGCTCCATGTCGATCGCGTCGAGCTTCTCGCCGAGCGCGAGGTGGTCGAGCGGCTCGAAGTCGAAGCTGGGCTTGCCGCCCACTTCGCGCAGCGTCACGAAGTCATCCTCGCCGCCCGCGGGAACACCATCGAGCACGATGTTCGGGATCGCGCGCGCGAGCTCGGTGAAGCGCTCCTCGGCGTCATTCGCCGCCTTCTGCGCCTCCTTGACCTTCGCCGCGAGCTCCTGCGCCTGGGCGACGAGCGCTGCCTTGTCTTCCTTGGCGGCCTTCGCAACCGTCTTGCCGAACACGTTCTGCTCGGCCCGCAGGGTCTCGAATGCGGAGATCGCGGCTCGGCGCGCCGTGTCGGCGGCGAGCGCCTCGTCGACGAGCGAGACGGATTCGCCTCGACGTTCCTGCGAAGCTTTCACGAGTTCCGGCGTCTCACGCAGCAGCTGGGGGTCGATCACCCGTCAAGTCTAGGAGTTCCCCCGAACCTCAGGCCGATCCCCTACGTTTGTGCCATGCCCGAAGCCGCCGACCAGCCGAGACGCGCGGCCGTGATCTTCAACCCGGTCAAGGCCGATGTCGAGCGTCTGCGCGCCTCCGTGGCCGCCGCCGAGAGCGCGGCCGGTTGGGCGAAGAGCCTGTGGCTCGAGACGACCGTCGCGGAGCCGGGCGGCGGACTTGCGGCGCGTGCCGTCGCGGAAGGCGTCGACCTCGTCATCGCGGCGGGAGGCGACGGCACGGTGCGCTTCGTCGGCGAGGCGCTGCGCAACACGGGTGTGCCGCTCGCGCTCGTTCCCGCCGGCACTGGCAACCTCCTCGCCCGCAACCTGGGTCTCGACGTGAACCCGTCGCGGCTCGACGCGCTCGTGGAGATCGCCTTCACGGGCGTCGATCACGCGATCGACACGGGCACGATCGTGATCCAGCGCCCCGGCGACGCCCCGAGCGAGACGCACGTGTTCCTCGTGATGACCGGCATCGGCCTCGACGCGAAGATGATCGCCAACACCGACCCCGAGCTGAAGCGCCGGGTCGGATGGCTCGCGTACGTCGGTGCGATCGGCCGCGTCCTCATCGACAGGGAGGTGCTGCGCGTGCGGTACCGCCTCGACGGCCACGAACAGCGCACCTCGCGTGTGCACACGGTGCTCGTCGGCAACTGCGGGCAGCTGCCCGGCAACATCGCGCTCCTGCCCGACGCGGAGGTCGACGACGGTCTCCTCGACATCGTCACACTGCGCCCCGAAGGATTCTTCGGGTGGTTCCGCGTGTGGTGGGGGATCGTGTGGGAGAACGGCGTGCTGCGGCGTTCGAGCGCCGGGCGCAAGCTCCTCACCCTGCGCAGCACCCAGGTGCGCGCCCTCAGCTACCTGCGCGGGCGCAGCTACGAGCTCACCCTCGACCACCCGGAGGAGTTCGAGCTCGACGGCGACGAGTTCGGCATGGTCACCGGATTCCGGGCGCACGTCGACCCCGCGTCGCTCCTCGTGCGCCTGCCGCGCGAGAGCTGACGACGCCGGATCAGACCTCAGGGGCCTCGGTGAGGATGTCGCGCAGCCAGTCTCGTGCGTCGATGAACACCTGGTCGGTGTAGCGACTCACGACCTCCACGCGCTGTCGATCGGCGCGCGGGTACGAACCCAGGAACTGCACGTTCGGGCTGAAGCGCTTGAGGCCGAGAAGCGCATCCGCAACCCGCTCGTCCTCCACATGCCCGTCGAGGTCGACGATGAAGCGGTAGCGCCCGAAGGCGTCGCCGATGGGACGCGACTCGAGCAGGCTCAGGTTGACGCCGCGCGTCGAGAACTGCTCCAGCATCTCCACGAGGCCACCCGGCTGGTCGTCCGGGAGCTCCACGATGATGCTCGTCTTGTCGGCGCCGGTGCGCGGCGGGATCCGCTTCGTGGTCGACAGCAGCACGAAGCGCGTCTGCGCATCCTTGTTGTCGGCGACATCCGAGGCGAGCACCTCGAGCGGCAGCAGATCGGTGATGCCGGGCGGCGCGATCGCGGCATCCGCGTTCGCCGAGTCGAGCAGATCCGCGGGGGCCGCCACATTCGACGACGACGGGATGTGTCCGTGGCTCGGGAGGTGCTCGTTGAGCCACAGACGGCACTGCGCGTACGCGACCGGATGGGCGTTGACGGTGCGCACGTCCTCGAGCCGCGTACCCGCGCGCGCGACGAGCTCGAAGTCGACGTTGACCAGGTATTCGCCGATGATGCGGACACCGGGGAGGTTCGCGAGCGCATCCTGCGTGGCGCTCACCCCGCCCTCGATGCTGTTCTCGATCGCGATCATCGCGGCCACGCTGCGACCCGAGATGATGTCATCGAGCGCCTCGCCGACATTGTTGACGGCACGCCACTCGGCACCCGCCGCCTCCGGCACCTGCTTCAAGGCAGCCCAGGTGAAGGTTCCCGCCGGTCCGAGATAGCTGTACACCTCGGCGAGCCTACCCGGCAGGATGGACACATGACCTCGCGCGCTGGAACCCCCGCCCTCGCATCCGACCTCATCGACGTGCACGAGCTCATCGATGCGTACTACCACCGCACGCCCGACATGTCGGATCCCGCGCAGCGGGTCGCCTTCGGCACAAGCGGGCACCGGGGTTCGAGCCTCGACGGCGCGTTCACCGAGACCCACATCGCCGCCATCACGCAGGCGATCGTCGAGTACCGCACCGCGCAGGGCATCACCGGTCCGCTGTTCATCGGGTCCGACACTCACGCGCTCTCCGCCCCCGCGCAGACGACCGCGCTCGGCGTCCTCGAAGCCAATGGGGTGCATGCGCTCGTCGACGAGTTCGACGACTACGTGCCGACGCCGGCACTCAGCCGCGCGATCATCCGCTACAACACGGAGCACCCGGGCGGGCCGCAGGCGGACGGCATCGTCATCACCCCCAGCCACAACCCGCCCCGTGACGGCGGCTTCAAGTACAACCCCCCGCACGGCGGCCCCGCCGACTCCGACGCGACCTCCTGGATCGCGAATCGCGCCAACGAGATCATCGAGAACGGCAGCCGCGATGTGCGCTTCGCCGAGCCGAGCGCGATCGACACCTACGACTTCCGCGGCGCCTATGTCGAGGACCTCGCGAACGTCATCAACATGAACGCGATCGCCGCATCCGGTCTCAAGCTCGGGGCCGACCCGCTCGGCGGCGCGAGCGTCAACTACTGGAAGGCGATCGCCGAGCGGTACGAGATCGACCTCGAGGTCGTGAACCCGATCGTCGACCCGACCTGGGGTTTCATGACGCTCGACTGGGACGAGAAGATCCGCATGGATCCGTCGTCGCCGTCGGCGATGGCCTCCGTCGTGGCGCGCGCGGGCGACTTCGCGATCCTCACCGGCAACGATGCGGATGCCGATCGACACGGAATCGTCACCCCCGACGGCGGACTCATGAACCCGAACCACTACCTCGCGGTGGCGGTCAGGTACCTCTTCGAGCACCGGCCCGGCTGGGGCGCGGATGCCGCGATCGGCAAGACGCTCGTGTCGAGCTCGATGATCGACCGTGTCGCATCCGCGCTCGGGCGGCGGCTCTGGGAGGTTCCCGTCGGATTCAAGTGGTTCGTACCGGGTCTCGTGGACGGTTCGGTCGGTTTCGGCGGCGAGGAGTCGGCGGGCGCGAGCTTCCTGACGCTCGAGGGTACGGCGTGGACGACCGACAAGGACGGCATCATCCTCGCGCTCCTCGCGGCCGAGATCCGCGCCGTCACCGGCAAGAGCCCGAGCGAGCTGTACCGCGAGCTGACCGAGGAGTTCGGCGACCCCGCGTATGCGCGTGTGGACGCCGCAGCGACCCCGGAGCAGAAGGCGCGGCTCGGCAAGCTCTCCCCCGAGGACATCACCGCAACGACCCTCGCGGGCGACCCGATCACGGCGAAGCTCTCGCACGCGCCCGGCAACGGCGCGGCGATCGGCGGCGTCAAGGTCGAATCCGAGCACGCCTGGTTCGCGGCGCGGCCCTCGGGAACCGAGAACGTCTACAAGATCTACGCCGAGTCGTTCCGGGGCCCCGAGCATCTCGCCCAGGTGCAGGCCGAGGCGAAGCAGATCGTCGACGCCGCCCTCGGCAGCTGACCGCCCCGCCTGACCCCGCGGCCTCCCTGCGCGCCGCGTCCTCCCCGCCCGTTCCTTGGGGCGGGTGACCGGCGTCGGGGATTACGGGATCGAGTAGATGCGGACGAGCGAGTCCGAGTGCTGCTCGAAGAGCGTGTGCTGCAGCTCGCGGTAGTCGCCGTCGGCGTTGTGGCTCACGAAGTACACGACGGGACCGTCAGCCGTGTACTCGACCTTCGACACGGTCATCGTGTGGTCGACGCCGCCGCCGCGCTCGCCCCAGTCGAAGATGCCGACGTCGCCGACGCGCACGCGGTCGAGGTGATCGTTGTCGTTCGAGCGGAAGCCGAGCTTCTTGAGGTACGCCTCCATCGCCGTGGTCGAGATCCACGCCTTCGAGGCGAAGCCCTTCGCGCCCGGCGAATTCCAGGTGTCGTCCATCTGCCAGCCGCGCTGGATGAGGCCCTGGCTGGTGAAGTTCACGCAGTCGCCGCCGTAGGGGTTGTAGTCGCCCCACTCGGCTTCGTTGTAGGTCTCCCACCAGGTGAGGAGGTAGCTCATCTGGGCGTTCACGTCGCCGCCGGTCGGCTGGGTGCTGACCCCGTCCGCCGCGGCGATGATCTCGTCCCGGTAGGCCTGCGCGCTCGCGATCATGGCCTCGGATGCCGCCTCGGCGGTCTGCAGCGCGGCCCCGAGCTCCTCGGGTGCGGCGGCGAGAGCCGCGTCGATGCTCTGGAAGAAGGCGTCCTCGGTGCTCTTCTCGGCATCCGACCACTGGTTGTACAGCTCCTGGCCGCGGCTGCGGATGCCGTCGGTGAAGGCGGTGAAGGCAGCCCCGATCTGCGCGGCGGCCTCGTCAGCCTTCGCGGGGGCGGCGGCGACGGCGTCACGCAGTGCCGGAAGCGCCGCTTCGAGCGCGGCGGATTCGGCCTCGAGCTGCTCCACGGTGGCCTCTTCGACGTCGAGCGCAGGACGCGAGAGAGCGGATGCGTCGTCGCCGATGATCGAGGCGGTCGCGCTCTCGACGGTGCTGCGCAGCTCGTCGCGAGCGGCGGCGTCGATCAGGGTGCTCTCGACGGCGAGCACCGCGTCGAGCTGCTCGAGGGAGGCCGCGGGCCCGCTGGCATCCGCGCCGAGCACGCCGTCGAGGGTGGTGCGGATGCTCTGGATCTCGGTGCGGGCGCTGTCATAGCGCGCCACGGCGTTCGCACGCGCGACCACGGGAGGCAGCACGATGACGCCGATCGCGATCGCGATCACGGCGAGTGCTCCGACGGCGACGAGGATCGTGCGACGCAGTCGATGTCGGCGCTCGACGCGCGGGTCGCGACGCGGTCGGATGGGGGCGGGTGCGGCGTCTGCCGGGTCCCTCTCGAGCACACTCACGCGCCCATGGTAGCGACACGACCTCCATACCTCCCGGATGCCGAGGCATCTGGCAGACACCCCTTTCTACCCCCGCTGTGGGAGCGCTCCCTCGGCGCGCAGGGCACCAAGGAAGCGCCATCTGATCAGGACTTTTCCGCCGTTGCCTGATCGTTGCACAACTCCGTGTTGACACTGGTTCGAATACGTGGCTATCGTTACCCACGATTTCGTGAGAGCGCTCCCACACGCACCACCACGAGTGCTCTCAACGAAATCATCCCCATCCACGCACACAAAGGAGTGACCGTGAAGCTCTCACGACGCACCGCCTCTGTCGCCGCGATCGCCGGGTCCGCTGCGCTCATCCTCTCCGGATGCAGCAGCACGGACAACGGCGGTTCGAGCGACAAGCCCATCACCCTGACCATCACCACCTTCGGCACCATGGGCATCGACGTGAACTACGCCGCCTATGAGAAGGAGAACCCCGGCATCAAGATCGAGGCGACCAACCTCGCTGACGGTGGCGCTGGCCGCGACGACGCCTACGCGAAGATCGCTGCCGGCACCGGCCTGAGCGACGTCGTCGCGATCGAAGAGGGCTGGCTCTCGACCATCGCCGCGGTGTCCGACGCGTTCGTCGACCTGCGCGACCACGGCATCGAGGACACCAAGGACCAGTGGCTCGACTGGAAGTACAAGCAGGGCACCGACGCTGAGGGCCGCGTCTTCGGCGCCGGCCTCGACATCGGACCGCAGGGCCTCTGCTTCCGTGGCGACCTCTTCGAGGCGGCCGGCCTGCCCGGCGACCGCGAGGGCTTCGCCGCCGCCATCGGCGGAGAGGACGCGACCTGGGAGTCGTTCTTCGAGTTCGGTCAGCAGTACACCGCTGCCTCGGGCAAGGCCTTCTACCACAACCCCTCGTTCATGTGGAACTCCTTCGTGAACCAGCAGGAAGAGGGCTACTACAAGAAGGACGGCGTGACCCTCAACATCGAGGGCAACGAGGCCATGAAGGCGCAGCTCGACCTCATCGTCGAGAACGCCAACATCGGCGCCGGCCTCGGCGGCTGGGGCGTGGGCGAGCAGGCCAAGAACGACGAGTTCGCGGTCTACGTCTGCCCGTCGTGGATGCTCGGTGTTGTGAGCGGCTACTACGACGCCGGCACCACCGGCACCGGCTGGGACTTCGCTGACGTCCTGCCCGGCGGCGCAGCCAACTGGGGCGGCGCGTTCCTCGGTGTTTCCGAGTCGAGCGAGCACAAGGAAGAGGCCGCCAAGCTCGCGCTCTGGCTCGCCGCTCCCGCTCAGCAGGCCGCTGCCTTCGAGGCTGCCGGTCCGTTCCCCTCGACCATCGAGGGCCAGGAGCTCGTCGCTGACTCGACGAGCGCGTTCTTCAACGACGCGCCCGTCGGTCAGATCTTCACCAACCGTGCCAAGGGCGTCGTCGCCCAGGTGAAGGGCGAGGAAGACTCCGTCATCCAGGACAACGTCTTCGGACCGGTCCTCGACCGCATCAGCCAGGGCGAGATCACCGATGGTGACACCGCCTGGAACGAGGCGATCACGCTGCTGAACCAGCTGGTTCCGTAACTCCACCACCGAGCGGCCCCCGGGGCACCACACCCGGGGGCCGCTTCCCACCCGCACCGCTAGCACCGCACCATTCAGATAGGAACGCCGATGAGCACTCTCCAAGCAGGACGCTCAGCCCCGCAGCTGACGTTCCGGCAGAAGCTCTCGAACTTCGATTACAAGGCTTCGCCGTACTTCTACATCTCGCCGTTCTTCATCATGTTCGCGGTGCTGGGGCTCTTCCCCATCATCTACACGGTGAACGTCTCGCTCTACGACTGGCACCTGCTCAAGGGCCAGGGCGACTTCGTGGGCCTCAAGAACTTCGAGCTCACCCTCAACGACCCGATGTTCTGGAACGCGTTCTTCAACACGTTCAGCATCTTCCTGCTGTCGGCTGTCCCGCAGCTGATCATGGCGACGATCATCGCCGCCGTCCTCGACCAGGCGATCCGCGCGAGCACCTTCTGGCGCATGACCGTGCTGCTGCCCTACATCGCAGCCCCGGTCGCCGTCGCCGTCATCTTCACCCAGATCTTCAACCAGCACGGCGGGCCCATCGCCGGCGCACTCGAGGCGCTCGATCTGCCCGAGATCCGCTGGGGCTTCGATCCCTTCCCGTCGCACCTCGCGATCGCCACGATGGTGAACTGGCGCTGGACCGGCTACAACGCCCTGATCCTCCTCGCCGCCATGCAGGCCATCCCGCGTGACGTCTACGAGTCGGCAGCCCTCGATGGCGCTGGCCGCGTGCGTCGCTTCCGGTCGATCACGATCCCGATGATCCGCCCGACGATGATCTTCGTCGTCATCACCTCCACCATCGGCGGTCTGCAGATCTTCACCGAGCCGACGCTGTTCGACCCCGCCTCGTACGGTGGCGCGAACCGTCAGTTCCAGACGATCGTGCTCTACCTGTACGAGATGGCGTTCCCGCGCCGCGACTTCGGCCGCGCCGCCGCCACGGCATGGATCCTCTTCCTCATCGTCATCCTCGTGGGATTGGTGAACTACGCGCTCTCGCGCATGATCGCCACCCAGGACATCAAGAACGTGCGCCCGCCCAAGGCGAGCTCGCACCGTGCAATCGGGGGCAGCAAGTGACCACGACCATCAACCCCACCCGCCGCGCGACCGTGCCGCCCGCGGATGACCGCGAGCTCAAGAAGCGCAAGGCGCGCTTCTACGACAAGCCCGGCTGGCTGACCTACGGTCTGCTCGGTGCGTTCTTCCTGGGCTCCGTCTTCCCGCTGTGGTGGTCGTTCGTCATGGGTTCGCGCCAGGCGTCCGACATCAACCTCGTGCCGCCGGCCGTCATCCCCGGGCCGAACTTCCTCACGAACCTCGTCAAGGTGTTCGAGACGGTCGACTTCGCCAAGGCGCTGCTCAACAGCGTCATCATCTCGGGCGCGATCACCGTCTCGGTCGTCTTCTTCTCGACCCTCGCGGGCTACGCGTTCGCGAAGCTGACGTTCAAGGGGCGCAACCCGCTCATGATCGCCGTCATCGCGACCATGGCGATTCCGACGCAGCTCGGCATCATCCCGCTGTTCATGATGGTCTCGGAGCTCAAGCTCACCAACACGCTCGGAGCGGTGATCATCCCTGGTCTCGTGAGCGCGTTCGGCGTGTTCTTCATGCGCCAGTACCTGGTCGACACGATCCCCGACGAGCTCATCGAGGCCGCGCGAATGGACGGCGCCTCGATGTGGGGAACGTTCTGGCACGTGGCGCTCCCGTCGGCCCGTCCCGCGATGGCCGTGCTCGCTCTGTTCATCTTCATGGGCACCTGGACCGACTTCCTGTGGCCTCTCCTCGTGCTCGGGCCGAGGAATCCCAGCGTGCAGACGGCGCTCGCGGCCCTCTCCGCCTCCGGCGGCCACACCCCCGACCACTCGATGGTGCTCGCGGGTGCGATCATCTCGATCATCCCGCTGCTCATCCTGTTCCTGATCGCAGGCAAGCAGCTCATCGCGGGCATCATGTCCGGGGCGGTGAAGGGCTGATGGCGCTGGCTCTCCCCGACGGCTTCCAGTGGCCGGACGGGTTCCTCTGGGGTGCCGCCACGGCGGCCGCGCAGATCGAGGGCGCCTCCCACGAGGACGGCAAGCTCGACTCCATCTGGGACCACTTCGCGAAGACTCCCGGCAACATCGCCAACGGCGAGGACCTCTCGGTCGCGGTGGATCACTACCACCGCATGCCGCAGGACGTGCAGCTCATGAAGTCGCTCGGGCTCGACTCGTACCGCTTCTCGGTGAGCTGGGCGCGCGTCAAGCCCGCCGACGGCCCGGTCAACGCGAAGGGTCTCGACTTCTACAGCCGGCTCGTCGACGAGCTCCTCGCCAACGGCATCCTTCCGTGGCTCACGCTCTACCACTGGGATCTCCCCCAGGCGGTGGAGGAGACCGGCGGATGGACGAACCGCGACACCTCGCAGCGCTTCCTCGACTACGCGATCGCGGTGCACGAGAAGCTCGGCGACCGCGTCGACCACTGGACGACGTTCAATGAGCCGCTGTGCTCGTCGCTCATCGGCTACGCCGGCGGCGAGCACGCTCCCGGACGCCAGGAGCCGCGCGCCGGCCTCGCGGCCATCCACCACCAGCACCTCGCGCACGGTCTCGCCGTGAAGGAGCTGCGCTCGCGCGGCGCCCAGGAGCTCGGCATCACGCTCAACCTCACGAACGCGATCCCGAACGACCCGACCGACCCGGTCGACCTCGATGCGGCCCGCCGGCTCGACGCGATCTGGAACCGCGCGTACATGGATCCGATCCTGCGCGGCTCCTACCCGGCGGACTTCCTGGAGGACGTCAGGGATCACCGCTTCGAGGAGCTCATCCACGACGGCGACCTGGAGACCATCCACCAGCCGATCGACTTCCTCGGGGTGAACCACTACCACGACGACAACGTGTCGGGGCATCCTCTGCCCGCCGACCACCCGAAGGGCCTTCGCCCCACGGAGAAGACGACGTCGAACTGGTTCGTCGGCTCGGAGTTCATCACGGGCCCGACCCGTGGCCTCCCGCAGACGGCGATGGGCTGGGAGATCAACCCCGACGGCCTGCGCCAGCTGCTCGTGCGCCTCGGCGAGGAGTACCCGAACCTGCCGCCGCTCTACATCACCGAGAACGGCTCGGCGTGGGACGACGTCATCGCGGAGGACGGCGAGGTGCACGATGCACAGCGCGTCGACTTCCTCGAACGTCATCTCGAGGCGGTCGCGCAGGCGATGACCGAGGGGGCGGATGTGCGCGGTTACTTCGCGTGGTCGCTCATGGACAACTTCGAGTGGGCCTGGGGCTACGAGAAGCGCTTCGGCATCGTCTATGTCGACTACGAGACCCAGAAGCGGACCGTGAAGGACTCGGGCAAGACGTTCGCCGCGATCGCCGCCGAGGCGCGCGCCGCGCGCGTCGCCGGCTGACTGCGCCTCCCGCACGACCCCCTCTAGGATGAGCACACGTTGACATCGTCACGAAGGACCCCCCGATGAGCGCCGATACGCACGGTGGAGCACCGACCCTCGAGATGGTCGCCGCTGCCGCTGGCGTGTCGCGCTCGACGGTGTCGCGTGTGATCAACGACTCCCCGAAGGTCACGCCCGAGGCGCTCGCGGCCGTGCGGAAGGCGATCGACGAGCTCGGCTACGTGCCGAACCGCGCAGCCCGCATCCTCGCAAGCCGACGCACCCAGTCGATCGCGCTCGTCATCCCGGAGAACACCGCCAAGTTCTTCGCCGACCCGTACTTCGCGACGGTCGTGCAGGGCATCGCGATGTACCTGTCGGACACCGACTACACGCTGAGCCTTCTCATCGCGTCCGAGAAGGACGCCGAGAAGACGCGGCGCTACCTCCAGGCCGGCAACGTCGACGGGGCCCTGCTGCTCTCCCACCACTCGGAGGACCGCTCGTACACGCAGCTCGCCAACGCGATCCCTGTCGTGTTCGGCGGTCGGCCGATGAGCGACGAGAGCACGTCGGCGTACTACATCGACGTCGACAACGTCGAAGCCGCCCGCACGGTCACGCAGAAGCTCGTCGACAAGGGGCGACGCCGCATCGCCACGATCGCAGGCCCTTCCGACATGTCGGCCGGGGTCGACCGCCTCGAAGGCTGGAACCAGACGCTCCAGGCTGCGGGCATCGCGACGGACCTCGTCGAGCACGGCGACTTCACGCCCGCGGGCGGCGAGGCCGCGATGCGCCGGCTGCTCGAACGCGACCCCGACATCGACGGCATCTTCGCCGCGAACTCGCTCATGGCCTCCGGGGCGCTCACCGTGCTGCGCTCGCGCGGCAAGTCGGTGCCGCACGACCTGGGCCTCGTGACCTTCGACAACGACTACGCCGCCCAGTCGTCGAGCCCGCCGCTCACGACCGTCGAGCAGCCCACCGTCGAGCAGGGCCGGCGCATGGTCGACGTGCTGCTGCACCTCATCGACGGCGGCACCGCCCCCACGATCACGATGATGCCGACGCGCGTGATCGAGCGCGGATCGGAATAGGCGTCTAACGTCGGAGGATGACGGACGCTCAGAACACCTCCGACCAGGTCGTCGACATCCCCGAACGGAATCGGTTCGTGCTCGTGCGCGATGGCGTGGAGGTCGGGAAGGCGCTCTACGCGCGCACCGGCGACACCATCACGTTCACCCACACCGTCATCGAACCGGAGATCCAGGAACGCGGACTCGGCTCGATGCTCGCCGGCGCGGCTCTCGATTCCGTCGCCGCCGAGGGTGGCACGCGTGTGGTGGCTCAGTGCCCGTTCATCGCCGCGTACATCGAGCGGCACCCGCAGTATCAGCCGCTGCTCTCGGACTGACGCAGGCGAGACTCAGGGGGCGCTCGGCGCAGCCTCGTCGAGCCCGAGCTGTGCGCGGATCTCGGCGATGAAGGGGTCGGGTGACGACAGCACCGGGAGGCCCGTCGCCGCGGCGATCACCGGCTCGAGTCGCGCGAGCGACGCCTGAGCGAGCACCACCGCGTCGACATCCGGGGCGAGATCGGCCGCAGTGCCAAGGACGAGCGCGTCATGCTCATCCCGGTCTCCCGCGCGCAGGCGATCGTAGGCTCCGTCGACGAAGCGCACCCGAAGCTGCACGGCGCGACCAGCCGCGGCCGCCGCGCGCTCGAGCAGCACGGTCGAGCCTGCGACCGTCGCGGCCGACGTGCACAGCACGCCGAGTCGCGCGTGCCGCACGGCGATCGCGGCCATCGGCTCGTCGATCGTGACGATCCGCGCACCGTGCGGCGAGCGGATGCCGCGCACGATCGGCGTGAGCGACGAGCACGACAAGGCCACCACCTCCGCGCATGCGAGCGCGTCGACGTGCGCGCGAAGATGCCGCTCGACATCCGCCGGATCGACACCCGCCAGCAGGTCATCGAGCAGGCTCGCGTCGAGCACGTGCTTCGCCTCGGGGAGCCCCGCAGCTGCGAACCGGCGCTGGATGTCCTCGCTCACGCTCGCGACCGTGTGGATCACCGCGAGCCGCGGATGAGTCACGGACGCACGCCTGCGAACGGGTCGTCCCCCTCGGAGCGCTCGTACTCCAGGGCGATGAGCCGGTCGTAGCCGTGGGCGATGAGCTCATCGAGAAGGGCGTCGATAGGCTGCTCGCCCGTTCCGGGAGCGCCGCGCCCGGGGAAGTCCGCGACCTGCACGTGCCCGATGTCCGCGATGCGCTCGGCGAAGTAGCGCGACACATCCACATCCGTGTTGAAGAGGTGGAACAGGTCGACCTGGATCATGATGCTGCCGCTCGTGAGGTGCGCGCGCGCCCGGTCGAGCGCGTCATGCAGCTCCTCGATCGTGCGCAGGCCGTAGCCCTCGATGTGCGACAGCTGTTCGAGCGTCACGGTGATGCCGTCGGCAGCGAGAGCGTCGGCGGCACGGGCGGTGCGCACCGCGGCACGGGCGTCCTGCACCTCAGCGGGCTCGTCCGGGTGCCGGACGCCATGGAGCACGTTGATGCTGCGGCAGCCGGACTCGACGGCGACGCGGCGCGCGGCCTCGATCGACGCGTCGAACTCGCGGTCCGCGTCGGGCCAGCACGCGATCCCCCGGTTCCGGATCGCCATGCCGCCCTCGTAGGCGTTGAGGCCGATCAGCTGCAGCCCGGAGTCGCGGATGATGCCGATGACTCGCTCGATGTCGGCGTCGCTCGGGTCAGCGCGGTCGAAGGGGCACCAGAGCTCGACGCCGGAGAAGCCCGCTTCGCGCACGAGGCGCAGCTGCTCCTCGAGCGGGAGCTCCCCGATGAGGATCGAGGGGTTGATGTAGGTGTAGCGGCCCATCGTCGCGCCTTTCCTGGAGTGGTGGTCAGTGGCTGCGGAGTTCGGCGATCTCCGCCTGGCTGAGCGGCATGACGTCGCGCCCGGCGAGCTCGAGGTGGAGCGCGCACGCGCTCTCGAGCTCTTCGGCCGCCGCCACCGCATCCGCGAGCGTCGCGCCGACGGTGATGAGGCCGTGGCGGCGCAGGAGGACGGCGTCTCGTTCGCCGAGCGCCAGCGCGACGGCGCCGGCGAGGTCGGCGTGCCCGGGGCGGAAGTAGTCGACCGTGCCGAGACCGCGGACGCGCATCACGAAGTAGGGCGTGTAGGCCGGAAGCGGCTCGTCGACCGCAAGAGCTGCCAGACACGACACCGCGAGAGCGGCGGGCGAGTGCAGGTGCACGATCGCCCCCACATCGGCACGGCGCCGGTAGATTCCGGCGTGGAGCCCGGCCTCCTTGGTGGGCCGAATGCCGTCGAGCGCCTGCCCGTCGATGTCGATGAGCGCCCAGTCGTCCGCGCCGAGGGCTCCGAGGCGCGTGCCGGTGCCCGAGGTCAGGATGCCGTCAGCGACTCGCACGGAGACGTTGCCGGTGGTGCCGGGCGTGAGTCCCGCGGAACCGAGCAGCCGACCGGCGTCCGCGATCCGACGCCACTCCTCGACGAGGCTCACGACGCGTCCGCCATCTCGAGTGCGGTCGTGAAGACGTCGTCGCCGCCGAAGTTGCCCGACTTGAGCAGGAGGCCGATGCGCTCGTCCCCCGCGGAGACCGTCCACGGCACTCCGGGAGCGACCTCGCGGCCGATGTGCAGGGCGCGCACGCCGAGACCGTTGACGACAGCACCGGAGGACTCGCCGCCTGCGACGAGGATGCGGCGGATGCCGGCGTCGGCGACGCCGCGCGCGATGCGGCCGAGGGCATCCTCGACGAGACGCGCGGAGCGCTCGAGCCCGAGGTCGCTCTGCACACGAGCGACCGTCTCGGGGTCGCTCGAGGCGGCGACGATCGGCAGGGCATCGGCGTGCTCGGCGACGAACGCGAGGGCCGCACCCACGACATCCTCACCGCGGTCGAGCGCGTAGGCGTCGATCTGGAAGCGCGGCTGGTGGGCGCCCAGGCGGTCGAGCTGGCGCCGGGTCGCCGCGGAGCAGCTTCCGGCGAGCACCACTGCGCGGCCGGCGGGGATCTCGACCGAGGCGGGTGCGGCGTCTGCGCGCTCCGCGATGTGCAGCTCGGCGAGCATCGCGGCGAGAGCGGCACCGCCCGTGACGAGCGGAGCGGATGCGACCGCGCGGGCGATGGCGCGCACGTCGTCGTCGGTCGCGGCGTCCGCGATCACATACGCGCGCTCGGTGTGCGCGTCGAGCGCGGCGGCCGCGGCTCCGGACTGCACGACGGAGAGCGGAAGGTGCGTGACCGGGGTCGACGTCTGGCGCGCGAGCACGCGGCGCAGGTCGGGGTCGCGCATGGGGTTGAGGGGATGGTCGCGCAGCGGCGACTCGGACAGCAGGGTGTCGTGCACGAAGTGGTGACCGAGGTAGGTCGTGCGCCCGTGCTCGGGAGTCGCGGGGCAGAAGACCACGGCGCGCGCATCGACCAGATCGGCGAGCGCGTCTCCGACGGGTCCGATGTTGCCCGCGTCGGTCGAGTCGAACGTGGAGCAGTACTTGAAGTAGAGCTGTGCGACGCCGAGCTCGCGGAGCCATTCGGCTGCCTCGCGGGCCTCGGCGACCGCCTCTGCGGCGGGCGTCGAGCGGTTCTTGAGCGCGACGACGACGCAGTCGACGTCGGCGGCGAGCACCTCGTCGGGAACCCCGAGGTACTGGACGACGCGCAGGCCCTGGCGCGCGATCATGCCGGCGAGGTCGGTCGCGCCGGTGTAGTCGTCGGCGACGACTCCGAGCCACGGGGTGGAGGTCATGGGGGTTTTCCTTGTCGTGGAAGAGGGGGGTGGGTGCCCGGCCCGGCTATCGGACCGGGCACCCGGGTTCACTCAGCGAAGGGCGATGATCGCCTCGGCCCACTCGCGAACCTGCGGGTTCGCGGCGGAGACGAGGTCCGAGACCGGCGCACGCCACTCGGCGATGTCGATCGTGGAGAAGGTCACGCCTTCACCCGTCAGGTACTGCTTGTGGTCAGCGGCCTCGGCGATCGAGGTCTCGCGGTAGGACGACGACACCTCGTCGGCGGCGGCGCGCAGCGCCTCCTGCACGGCAGCCGGCCACGAGTCGAACGTGTCGCCCCACAGCTGGAAGTGGAAGTTGCCGAAGAGGTGGTTCGTCTCGGCGACGAACGGCGCGACCTCGTAGAACGAGTTGAAGCGCACGACGTCGATCGGGTTCTCCTGACCCTCGATCGCACCCTGCTCGAGAGCCGAGAAGACCTCGTTGAGGGCCATCGGCGTGGGCGCGGCGCCGAGCGCCTGCCACGTCGAGATGTAGGTCTGCTGGTTCGGGACACGGAGCTTCAGGCCGTTGAGGTCATCCGGGCTCTCCACGAGACGCGTCGAGTTGAGCTGACGGCCGCCGCGGTAGAGGTCGCCGATGAGGAGGAAGCCGGAGTCCTCGCGCACGGCGGTGAGGATGTCGTCGGCCATGTCGCCGTCCCACACCTCGAAGAAGTGGTCGGCGTCCTCGTAGAGGAACGGCAGACCCTCGATGGCGGCGAGGTCGGTGTAGCGCTCGAGCGAACCGAGGCTCTCGATGACGATGTCGACCGAGCCGATCTCGAGGCCCTCCTGCATCTCCTCCCAGCTGCCGAGCTGAGCGGAGGGGAAGACACTGATGGTCACGGCGCCGTCGGTCTTCTCGGAGACGAGCTCGGCGAGCTGCTCGGCCGCGCGGTGCTGCAGCGAGTCAGGCGCGTACGCGTGGCCGAGGGTGAGCGACATCGGCGAGATGCTCGAGTCGTCGCCGCCGGTCGCCGGAGCGTCGGACGAGCAGGCCACGAGGCCGGTCGCCATGAGCGCCGCGGCGCCCAGGGCGAAGGCGCGCTTTGTGCTGTGCTTCATTGGACATACCTTTCTTATGCACGCATGCGTGTTTCATGACCGTGTCGGCGTTGCAGCGCCGCACGGCGGGTCACGGGCCTCCGACTATCGGGGGCCCGTGGTCTTTCTCCGGGCGCCCTCTACTGCGCGACTCCCGGACGGGTTGTGAGTGCTCTCCTGAGTCGGCGTTCCGCGTTCGTCAGGTGCTTCCGCATGGCGCTCTGCGCCCCACGGGGGTCTTGGGCGGCGATCGCGTCGAGGATCGCGCGGTGCTCGGCGTTGGCACGCTCGAGCTGGTCGGGAAGTCGCAGGGCCCGCCCCATCCACACCCGCAGGAGCGAGGTGATGTTGGTGAGCATCCCGGAGAGGGCCGAGTTGTGCGAGCATCGCGCGACGCTCGAGTGGAACTCGACGTCGAGATCGATGAACTCGTCGACCGACTCGGCCGCATCCATCCGCTCGACGAGGCGGCGGAGCTCGGCGAGCTCCTCGTCGGTGCGTCGGCGAGCCGCGAGACCGGCGAGGGAGTGCTCGACGTGCTGGCGCGCTTCGACGAGGTCGGTCACGCGCTGCTCGCCGAGGAACAGGCCCCACTCGATGACGCGAGGGAGGATGTCGGATCCCGACGACCGCAGGTACGTTCCGTCGCCTTGCCGGATCTCCACGACGCCCAGGAGCCCGAGCGACTGCACGGCCTCGCGCACCGCGGCGCGGCTGACACCGAGCGATGCCGCGAGCTGGCGCTCGCTCGGCAGCTTGCTGCCGGAGCTGAACTCGCCCGAGAAGAAGTACTCGGTGAGGGTGTGGATGATCTGGGTCGAGATCGACCCGTCGCCGTCGAGCCTGGGAAGCTGGGCGGTGTATTCGGCTACGTCGGAACGTTCGGTCATGTGGTGGTCTCTCCGCTCAGCTCGGTGCGAAGCTTGCCGAGCTGCAGGTAGGCGCGATCGCGATCATGCACGAGCTGCGCGGCTTCTTCTTCGGAGAGCCCAAGATATCCGCCGCCGGTCTTGATGCCGAGATCTCCGGCGTCGACGCGCTCCTTGAGCGAGGGCGGCACGGTGAAGCGGTCGCCGAGCGCCGCTTCGAGCGAGACGTAGGAGTTCGCGTACACGTCGAGGCCCGCCATGTCGGCGACGGCGAAGGGCCCGTAGAGCGCGAGGCGGAATCCGAACGAGGCGCGCACGATCTTGTCGATCTCGGCCGGCTCGGCGTGGCCGTCTTCGACCATGCGCGCCGCTTCGCGGAAGAGGGCGAACTGCAGGCGGTTGCAGACGAATCCGGGGGTGTCGGAGACGACGGCCGGCTCCTTGCCCGCCGCACGGAGCATCTCGATGATGCCGGGGATGACGCTGTGATCCGTGGTGGCGTGAGGGATGATCTCGATGCCCGGGAGCAGCGGCGCGGGGTTGAACCAGTGCACGCCGAGGAAGCGCTCCGGTCGCTCGAGCACGGTCGCGAGCTCGCCGATCGGGATGGCGGAGGTGTTGGTCGCGATGACGGTGTCGGGGCCTGCGGCCTTCTCGATGCGCGCGAGCACGTCGTGCTTGACGTCGATGCGCTCGAACACGACCTCGAAGACGAAATCGGACTCAGCCAGCACGGCGTCGAAGTCGTCGCTCGCGTGCAGGTGGGAGGTGAGGCGCTCCGCGGCGTCGGCATCCAGGAAGCCGTCGGCGACCAGCTGCGGCGCGGAGGAGATGATCTGGTCGCGACGCGCCGCGGCGGCGCCGTCGACGGCGTCGAGGAGCGTGCAGTGAACGCCGGACTGCGCAAGCGTCTGCGCGATTCCGCCGCCCATGTAGCCCGCTCCGACAATGGCGAGCCGTGCGTATCGCTTCACTGGTGTGTCTCTCTCCTTTGAGCGCGGATGGCTGCCCGTTGCTTCGAAACTGCGTCATCCGACTTCGAACATCTTGCATTCAGATAGAACACTGGTCAACCACTCGCCGTCAAATCCCCTGTTTTCCCAGGCAACTGACGGATCATCTTTCGCGTTGTTGCACATTATTGGTAAACCACTTAGGTTCAACTGGTCAACCACTTGCGGTGGCTTGCCCCGTAGCGCCGTTCCCCCCGAACGCTTTCAAAGGAGATCGCACATGTCCGACGACGATCGCTGGATCGCCCAGCCAGCGAACATGACCAAGGGATTCCTCGCCGGCGTCGACCGCGTGGTCGCGATCCTCTGCATCGTCGGGTTCTCGAGCATGGCCGTGGTCATCGCCATCCAGGTGGTGGCGCGCTACGCCTTCAACAGCCCGACGATCTGGTCCGAGGAACTCGCGATCAGCCTCTTCGTGTGGTCGACCATGCTCGCGATCCCGCTCGGCCTCCGCCGCGGCGAGCACCTCACCCTCGACGTGCTCGGCAAGTACCTCCCGGCGAAGACCACCCGCTGGGTCGCCCTCATCACGGCGCTCACGACCGGCGCCGTCATGCTCTTCCTCGGCTACCTCACGCTCAGCCTCCTCGGCCCCGCCGACCGCCAGCTGCTCGCCGGCATCGCCGGGGGTCTCGGCATCCAGGCGAAGGTGTCGTGGGTCTACCTCGCCGTCCCCGTGGGCGGTGTGCTCTCGGCGGTCTTCGCCACCGAACGGGCCATCCAGTTCTTCCGTGGGCGCCTCGATGCGCTCGTGGTCGACGCTGACCAGGCCGTCATCGACGAGCTCGACGCCGAACTCGGCGACACCGGCTCGGCCTCCACCACGTCCACGAAGGAGAACTGACCGTGGGATACGCACTCGGCATCGGCTTCGCCGTTCTCCTCATCCTCGGGCTCCCCATCGGCATTGCGCTCGCGCTCAGCTCGATGATCGGCCTCGAGCTCTTCTCGTCCGTGCCGCTGGAGATCGCGGCGCAGCGCATGATCGCGGGTGTGCGCAGCTTCCCGCTGCTCGCGATCCCGCTCTACGTGCTCGCCGGATCGCTCATGAACGCGAGCGGCATCACGCAGCGTCTCATCGACTTCGCTCGCGTGCTCGTCGGCCCCATCCGCGGCGGCCTCGGCCACGTCACCGTGCTCACGACCGCGATCTTCGGCGGCATCTCAGGCTCGCAGGTGGCCGACACCTCGAGCGTCGGGCGCATCATGATCCCGCAGATGGTCGAGCGCGGCTACGCCCCCCGCTACGCGGTCTCGCTCATGGCGACCGCCGGTGCGATGTTCGTCACGATCCCGCCGTCGATCAACCTCATCGTCTACGGCGTGCTCGCCCAGGCATCCATCTCCGACCTGTTCTTCTACGGTCTCATCATCGGTCTCGCCTTCGTGGCGACGCTCCTGATCGTCGGCTATGTCGTGGCCGTCGTGAAGAAGCAGCCCGCCGAGCGTCGCGCCACGTGGCCCGAGGCGGGGACGGCGCTGCGCCGGGCGCTCTGGTCGCTGCTGCTGCCCGTCGTCATCATCGGCGGCATCCGCCTCGGCATCTTCACGCCGACCGAGGGTGGTGCGGTCGCGGTGATCCTCGCCGTCTTCATCGGATTCGCGATCCACCGCGAGATGAACATGCGCAAGTTCATGAAGGCGCTGCTCGAGTCGTCGATCCTGGTGGGCGTCATCATGCTCGTCATCGCCGCCGCGCAGATCTACTCGTGGGCGCTCGTCTCCGGCCAGATCCCGCAGCAGATCTCGACGTGGCTGCTCGGCCTCACCGACAACCCGCTCATCATCCTGCTGCTCATCAACATCCTGATCCTCGTGATCGGAACCGTGATGGAGGGCAACGCCGCGCTCATCGTGTTCGTGCCGCTGCTGCTGCCCGTCGCGACCGCGGTCGGCATCGACCCGGTGCACCTCGGCCTCATCATGGTCGTGAACCTCGGCATCGGACTGCTCACGCCGCCCGTGGGGCTGTGTCTGCTCGTCTCGTGCAAGATCGGCAAGATCACCGTGTCCCAGGCGATCCCCGCGATGCTGCCGTGGTTCGGCCTGTGCCTCATGTTCCTGTTCGGAGTGACCTACCTGCCGATCATCTTCGGCTGGTTCTAGAGCACTCAGCGCGACGGGCGCTGGCTGGGCCTCACGGTCCGGTCAGCGCCCGTCGCTGTGTTCGGGGTCAGCGCTCGCTCGCGTTATCCGGTTCAACGCCCGCCGTCCTTCTCCGAGGTGTCACTTTGTGCCGCTGCGTGGCATCGGCAGGCGGCACAAAGTGACACCTCAGTGGGGGTCGAGCGTGATGCGCACGCGGCCCGCATCGAGATCGAGCGGGCCCTCGCCGGGCACGGGCGCCGGCGCAGGCAGCTCGGTCTGCTGCTGCAGCTCACGCTGCGCCTCATGGCGGGTGGGCGCGAAGACCTCGTCGAGCGCGCCGATCGCACCGCCTGCACCGGTGCCGGTGCCGCGCGCGTTGCCCCGCAGCTCGATCCAGCCGCGCCATTGCGCGACGGCGATGCCGACGACGAAGAGGGCGCTGAGCGCCATCCATCCGAACCAGGGCATGCGCGCCAGGGTACGCGAGCCGTCAGGACGCGGGCTGAATACTCGCCCAGGTGCCGCCGAACTTCGGCTCACGACCGTCACCCGAGGAGGTGCGCGTGAGGCGTCGCCGCACCCACGGCGCCACGTGCTCGCGGTAGTAGCGCATCCCGCGCAGGCGCTCCTGCTCGGGGATGCGATCGAGCCGCCACCATTCGGCGGGCGCGTCGGCCCCGAGCGATTCGAGCACTCGTGCGGCGACGCGGTGATGGCCCCGCGTGTTCATGTGCAGGCGGTCGGCCGCCCAGAACGGCGGCGTTGCGAGCTCCCCGTCGAACCAGTTGTAGACGCGGATCACATCTGGGCGCTTCGCGAGGCGCTCGTCGACCAGCCGAGCCATCTCGTCTCCGCGGCGCTTCATGAGGCCACCCATCGGAAGCTGAGCAGTCGGGTCGGCACCGGAGAGCAGGATCATCTGCACACCCTCCTCGTCGCAGCGACGCAGCACGTGCTCGAACAGGTCGATGATGGCGGGCACGTCGGCGCGCGGACGCATGATGTCGTTCCCGCCCCCGGCGAAGGACAGGTGCGTGGGCTTCAGCGCGAGAGCCGGCTCGAGCTGCTGCTCGATGATCGGGCGGATGAGACGCCCGCGGATCGCGAGATTCGCGTACTCGATGGGCTCACCGAGCGCCGTCGACCATCCGAGTGCCGTCAGATCCGCCCAGCCGCGCACGGTTCCGTCGGGGAGTTCATCTCCGACTCCCTCCGAGAAGGAGTCCCCGATGGCGACGTAGCGAATGCGGCTCACCCGGACACGCTACCCGTGCCGAACTAGAACCTGGCCGAGAAACCGCCATCGGCCTGAAGCAGCTGCCCGCTCACCCACCGGCCCTCCGGCGAGACGAGGAACGCCACGAGCGCCGCGATGTCGGCGGGGGTCCCGAGCCGACCGAGCGGATGCATCGGGGTGAGACTCTCGCGCACCGCGTCGTCCATCCAGCCCGTGTCGATGGGCCCCGGGTTGAGCACGTTCGCCGAGATCCCCCGCGGGCCGAGCTCGCGCGCGGCCGAGATGACGATGCGGTCGAGGGCGCCCTTCGACGCACCGTACGGCAGGTTGCCGGTCGTGTGGTCGCTCGTGAGCGCGACGACCGCTCCCCCGCTCTCGGGCGCCTGCCGCACGAACGCGGCGATGAGCAGCAGCGCCGCCCGGGCGTTCACCGCGACGTGCAGGTCGAAGCTCTCGGCGGTGGTATCGAGGATCCCCGTCGTGATGTCGTGCGCGTGGCTCAGGATGAGCGCATCGATCGGGCCGTGCAGCGCCGCCGCCTCGCGGACGAGCCGCTCGGGCTCATCCGGCCGGGACAGGTCGCACGGGATGTCACCCTCATGCAGGTCGGACGTGACGACGATCCAGCCGTC
This sequence comes from Salinibacterium sp. ZJ70, assembly GCF_011751865.2. Classification (GTDB taxonomy): domain Bacteria; phylum Actinomycetota; class Actinomycetes; order Actinomycetales; family Microbacteriaceae; genus Homoserinibacter. The sequence goes on from NZ_CP061770.1 coordinate 2,708,846, forward strand.
CGCGCGCAGACGCGGCACGATCCCGGCGGCGATGCTGTTCGCGCGGGCGGCTCCGGTGACGAGGGCGATGGGCATCCACCCAGGCTAACGATCCCTCAGCTGCGGCGGGGGATGACGAGCGGACGGCCGCCGCGCATGATCACCTCGACCTCGACCCCGTAGACCTCCGAGACGAGCTCCTCGGTGAGAACCTCGACGGGCGTCCCGACAGCCCGCAGGCGGCCGTTCTGCAGCAGGGCGATGCGGTCGGCGTAGGCGCCCGCGAGTGAGAGGTCGTGCAGCACGACGATCACCGTGCGACCGTATGAGGCGAGATCGCGCGCGATGCGCAGCACGTCCTCCTGGTGGCGCAGGTCGAGGGCCGCGGTGGGCTCGTCCAGCAGCACCACATCGGTGTCCTGCGCGAGCACGCGCGCGAGCGAGACGCGAGCGCGCTCACCGCCGGAGAGCTGCGTGAAGCGTCGGCCGAGCAGGTGCGTCACGTCGGTGCGCTCGAGCGCATCGGCGATCACCGCGGTGTCCTCTTGGCGGTTCGCGGTGCGGTTCCAAGGGCTGCGACCCATCTCCACCACCTGGCCGACGAGGAACGGGAAGCTCACGGCGTTGTCCTGGGTGAGCACCGCGCGCATCCGGGCGAGTTCGAGCGAGTCGACATCGCGGATGGGGCGATCCCCGATGAGCACGCGTCCGGCGCTCGGCGCGCGCTCCCCCGAGAGGATGCCCAGCAGGGTCGACTTGCCGGCGCCGTTCGGCCCGACGAGCGCGAGCACGGCACCCGCCTCGATGTCGAGGTCGACATCGTCGACGACCCGGCGCCCGCCGAGCTCGACGGTGACGCCCTCGGCCCGCAGCGCGATCATGCCCAGCCTCCCGAGGCCTTGCGCTGGCGCCACAGCAGCGCGAAGAAGAACGGGCCTCCGACGAGCGAGGTGAGCAGGCCGATCGGCAGCTCCGCGGCGGGCACGATCGTGCGTGCCAGCAGGTCGGCGAGCACCATGAGCAGCGCGCCGCCGAAGGCGCTCGCGAGGATGAGCGCACGGTGCGACGGGCCGAGGAGCATGCGCACGAGGTGCGGGATGACGAGACCCACGAACGAGATGATGCCGACGAACGCGACGCCGATGCCGGTGAGCAGCGCCACGAGCACGACGGACCAGAGGCGCAGGCTCTCGACGTCGATGCCGAGGTGACGGGCGTTCCGCTCGCCGAGCGACAGGATGTCGTACTGGCGCGAGAGGAACAGCGCGATCACCGTGCCGAGCACCGCGATGACCACGACGATGACGGTCTCGTGCCACATCGAGCCCGAGAGGGTTCCGAGCTGCCAGAACACGATCTGCTCGCGGCTCGCGGATCCCGCGACGAACAGCAGGAAGGCGAGCCCTGCGCCGCCGAAGGCGTTCACGGCGATGCCGGTGAGCAGCAAGGTGACGACCTCGGTGCGGCCGTTGGCGCGCGAGACCCCGTAGACGAGGAGCGTGGCCCCGAGACCGCCCGCGAAGGCGAGGATCGCGATGCCCCAGTCGCCGTATGCGGTGAGGCCGAGCACGATCGCGAGCGCAGCGCCGAGCGCGGCACCCGAGGAGACGCCGACGACGCCCGGCTCCGCGAGCGGGTTGCCGAAGACCGCCTGCATGACCGCACCGGCCACGGCGAGCGCGGCACCCACCGCCATGGCCATGACGATGCGCGGGAAGCGGATGACCCAGAGCGCGGCCTCGGCGGTCGGATCGGTCGGCGCCCAGGCGTTGTCGATGCCGATGGCGCGCAGGAGCGACCCGAGAACCTCGGTGATGCTCACCGAGAACTGGCCGACGACCGCTGACACGAGGATGGAGACGACGAGCAGCACGGCGATGCTGATGCCGACGATGGTGCGTCGCCGACCGAGATGGGCGGTGTTCACGGGACTCGGTTCACCCATTCCTCGGTGCCGAACTTCTCTGCCACGAGCGCCTCGGCCTTGGCGTATTCGTCGGCGGTGATGTCGCCCGGCGTGAGGCCGTGCAGTGTGCGGAAGGTGTCGACCATCCGGGTGATGATCTCCTCGCGCGGCAGACCCGTCTGGCTGCGCAGCGGATCGACGCGCTTCTCGGCCGACTTGGTGCCCTTGTCGCTGAGCTTCTCGCGCCCGATGCGCAGCACTTCGACCATCTTGGCGGCGTCGATGTCGTACGACATGGTGACGTGGTGCAGCACCGCTCCGTCGGCGAGCCGCTTCTGCGCGGCGCCGCCGATCTTGCCGGTGGGGCTCGCGATGTCGTTGAGGCCCTGGTAGGTGGCGTCGATGCCGAGGCTGCGCAGCGCCTGCAGCACCCAGTCGTCGAGGTAGGCGTAGCTCTCGGCGAACGTCATGCCGGTGACGAGGTCGGCGGGCACGTACAGCGAGTACGTGATGATCGATCCGGCTTCCATGAACATCGCGCCGCCGCCCGAGATGCGCCGCACCACGGGGATGCCGTAGCGCTCGGCGTTCTCGGCGTCGACCTCGTTCTTCACCGACTGGAAGCTGCCGATGACGACGGCGGGCTCGTTCCACTCCCAGATGCGCAGGGTGGGCTTACGGCGACCGGCGGCGACCTCCTCGGCCAGCACCTGGTCGAGTGCGAGGTGCATGACGGGGGCCAGGGGCCCCGGGTGCACGAGCTCCCACTCGTAGTCGTCCCAGTCGGTGGCGCGGCCGACGGCGCGTCGCACGACGGTGGCGATCGCATCCGCCGAGAACCCGAACAGCACAGCATCCGCGGGAAGCGCCGCGGTGACGGCAGCGGCGATCGTGCGGCCGTCAGCGGAGGCGGGGAGGCCGGTGAGGGCCTGATCGATCAGCGGGAGGGCGTCATCCGGTTCGAGGAAGAAGTCGCCGGAGAGGCGCACGTCGGCGAGACGGTCGTCGACGATCTCGAGGTCGACGACCACGAGCTTGCCCCCCGGGACCTTGTACTCGCCATGCACCGTCCCAGCCTAGTGGAGCGACTTAGGCAAGCCTTACCGAAAGCTGGGGGCGGATCTCAGCTGCCGCCGAAGTGCGCGTCGAGCCACGCGATGATGTCGGCGCGCACCTCCGCCTGATTGGTCTCGTTGAGCATCTCGTGGCGGCCGCCGGGGTAGATCGTGAGCGTCACATCCGTGAGCCCGCCGCGTTCGCGGTACGCCTTCGCGAGCAGCTCGACCGACTTGCGGCCGCCGAGCGAATCGTCATCGCCGACCATGATGAGCATCGGGATGTCGGCGTCGAGGCGCCGGGGCGTTCCGAGCAGCCGCAGCGAGTCGACGATGCCGAACAGCTCCATGACGCGCGCATCGAAGGTGAGCGGGTCGGCGACGAACGCCGCGGCGACCGCGGGGTCACGACTCAGCCACTCGGCTCCCGTCGTTCCGAGGTGCTTGTGCTGGGCGTTGAGGTCGCCGCCGCGCATGTGCAGCAGCGTGCGGTAGGCGGTCGCCGAGAGCACGACGCCGTCGTACGCCGACGCGTGCACGCCGACCATCTTCTGCGCGAAGATCGAGCCAAGGCTGTGCCCGAACAGCACGAGCGGCAGCCCCGCCTCGGCCTGACGGATGATGTCGGTCAGCTGCTCGACGGCCGCGATCGCGCCGCGCACCCCCCGCGGGCCGAGCGTGCCGAGCTTCGAGACGTCGCCGCCGTGCTGCTCCATCCCCGTGGCCCCATGGCCGCGGTGATCGTTGGCGTAGACGGTGTAGCCGGCGGAGGCGAGCGTGCTCGCGAAGAGCTCGTAGCGCATCGCGTACTCCCCCACACCGTGCAGCAGCTGCACGACCGCGCGCGGCGATGACGCCTTCCACACGTAGTAGTGGATGGTGACGCCGTCGGCATCGACGAAGGTGTGGGTTGTGCGGGTGGTGTCGCTCATGGAGCCTCCTTGCCGCGAGCGTAGTGGGTGGGCGAGTCTCTCAGCGGGATCCCTGCCGTCCGGGAGATGATGGAACGATGAGTTCCACGTTCCGGTCGTTCGCGAGCCGGAACTACCGCATCTGGTTCGCGGGCGCGCTCGTCTCCAACGTCGGCACCTGGATGCAGCGCATCGCTCAGGACTGGCTGGTGCTCGCCGAGCTCACCGACAACGACGCCACGGCCGTCGGCGTCGTGATGGCCCTGCAGTTCGGCCCGCAGCTGCTGCTGCTGCCGCTCACCGGCTGGGTCGCCGACCGCTTCGACCGCCGCGCGGTGCTCGCGGTCACCCAGACGGCGAGCCTGCTCCTCGGGCTCGGCCTCGGTCTGCTGGTGCTGTTCGGGGTTGCGGAGCTGTGGATGGTGTTCGCCTTCGCGCTCGGGCTCGGCATCTCGGCGTCGTTCGACGCCCCGGTGCGCCAGGCGTTCGTCGGCGAGCTCGTGCCCGACCGCCTGCTCGCGAACGCGGTCGCCCTCAACTCGGCGTCGTTCAACGTCGCCCGCCTGATCGGCCCGGCCGTCGCGGGTGTGCTCGTCGCCGCCATCGGGTCCGGCTGGGTGTTCGTGATCAACGCCGTGAGCTTCATCCCGGTGCTCATCTCGATCTGGGCGCTGCGGCCCGCCGAGTTCACGACCTACACGAAGAAGGCGCAGGGCCCCGGCCAGCTGCGCGCGGGCTTCACCTATGTGAAGCGGCGACCGGATGTTCTGCTCGTCTTCGCGATGATCTTCCTGGTCGGCACGTTCGGCTTCAACTTCGCGATCTTCACCTCGACGATGGCGGCGGTCGAGTTCGGTGAAGGGCCCGAGGAGTTCGGGGTGCTCTCATCGGTGCTCGCGATCGGATCCGTGACGGGAGCCCTGCTCGCCGCGCGCCGCGAGCGTCCGCGCCTGCGCACCGTCACCCTCGCCGCCGCCGGCTTCGGCATCTCCACGGTCGCCGCGGCGCTCGCGCCCAGCCTGCTGACCTTCGCGTTCGTCCTGATCTTCGTGGGCTTCTCGAGCATCCAGATGATGAACACCGCGAACGCCTACGTGCAGACCACGACCGCCCCCTCGATGCGCGGCCGCGTGATGGCTCTGTATCTGGCGATCTTCGTCGGCGGCACCCCTGTCGGCGCACCCCTCGTGGGCGCCGTGGCAGATGCGTGGGGCCCGCGCTGGGCGCTCGGGGTCGCCGCGCTCTCGGGGCTGCTCGCGGCGGCGATCGCGGCGATCTTCTTCCTGCGCACCCGCGAGATCCGTCTGCGCTGGGATCGCACCCGCCGCTGGCCGATCACCGCCGTCTCCGCCGTCGACGTCGATCGCGACACGGCGACCCAGGAGATCGCGATCGTCGAGGCCGAGACGCAGCGCTGACGAACGCCGAGCGGCAGAATGGCGGCATGAGGCTGCCGCGGTCGGCGTTCGAGGGCGTCGTGGATGTCGTCGAGACTCCCGACGGTGGTGTGCGCCCGCTGCGCCTGACCGCGGATCAGCTGCCGCTCGCCCCCGAGCCGCTCGCCCTCATCGGCACGTTCACCTCGGGTGTGCGGCTGCGGCTGCTCACCGCGGCGTCGCGGATCGAGCTCGCTGTCGACGTCGAGCGGCTCGTGATGGCGCATCTCGGCGCGCCCGCGAATGAGGCCGAGTTCCTCGCCGAGATCGACGGGAGAGTCGCGGCGCGTGCGCGCCCTGCTCGAACGTCGCTCGTCCGAGAGCGGCATGGCGGGCCGTGGGACGTCGAGCACGCACCGACGGAGACGATCGTGCTCGAGGTCCCGAATTCGGGCCGCGAGCGCGAGGTCACGATCTGGTTCCCGACCGATGCCGGGGTCACAGTGCGCGACGTGCGCGCTGACGCGACGATCGCACCGGCAGGGCCGGCTCCCGGCAGGCATTGGGTGCACCACGGCAGTTCGATCAGCCAGGGAGGTGACGCGGCCGACGCCCGTCGCACCTGGCCCGCGCAGGTCGGTCGCACCCTCGGCATTCGGTGGACGAATCTGGGGTTCGGCGGCAACGCCCAGCTGGATCCGATGACAGCGCACTCGATCGCCTCGACGGACGCCGACGTCATCACGCTCGAGCTCGGCATCAATGTCGTCGGTGCGGATGCCATGCGCCAGCGCGCCTTCGGCTCGGCGGCCCACGCATTCCTCGACCTCATCCGGGACCGCCATCCAGAGACTCCCATCGTGGTGATGGGCGCCTTCGCCTGCCCGGTGGTGGAATCTGCTCAGGGCCCGATCCGCGCAGGAGCCGACGGGCGGGCGGTGGGTCGCGGCTCCGCGGAGGACACCGGACTGACGCTCGAGCGTTCGCGCGACATCCTCGCGGACGTGGTGGCACGTCGCGCGGATCCTCACCTGCACGTCATCGACGGACGCGACCTGCTCGGCCCCGCGGATGTGCATCACCTCCACGATGGGCTCCACCCCGATCAGGGCGGACTCGACCTCATCGCGTCCCGCTTCGTGGTCGCGGTGCGCGATCCATCGTCGCCGCTCGCGCGCGCGTTCGACAGCTAGGGGTGCTCGGGCAGTTCGATCCTGCCGTCGACCCGCCGGGGAATGCCGAGCGGGTTCTCGTCGAGCAGCTCGGCGGGCAGCACACGGGCGGGCGCATCCTGGAATGCGATCGGACGCAGGAACCGCCGCACCGCCGTCGCGCCCACCGACGTGTGCTGAGTGTTCGTTGCGGGCCACGGTCCCCCGTGGTGCTGCGCCCACGACACGGCGACGCCCGTGGGCCATCCCGCGAACAGCACACGCCCCGCGAGACTCGAGAGGCGCGCCACGATCGCATCGAGGTCGTCGGTCTCCTCGGCATGCACGGTCGCGGTGAGACTGCCCCCGAGCGCATCGATCACCCGGTTGCGCTCCCTCTCGTCGGCACAGCTCACAAGCAGCGTGACGGGCCCGAACACCTCACCCAGCAGCACATCCGCGTTCGCCAGGAGAACGGACGCATCGGTCGCGAGCACCGTGGGCGCCGTCGGGGCGTCGCCACCCGCGAGGACCCGCACCCCCTCGACCGCGGTGGCGAGCGCACGCCCCTCGACGAACCCCTCGGCGATCCGCGCAGTGAGCAGTGTGGGACGCGATCTCTCCACGTGGCCGGGGAGCGCCTCCGCCAGACGCGATTCCGCAGGCACCAGAACGAGCCCCGGTTTGGTGCAGAACTGGCCGGCGCCCAGCTGGAAGGATCCCGCGAGCCCCGCCGCGAGCTCCTCCCCGCGCGCGGCGTCCGCTGCCGGTGTCACGATGACGGGGTTCAGGCTGCCGAGCTCCCCGAAGAATGGGATCGGCCGCGTGCGTGCGGTGCACCGATCCAGGATCGCGCGGCCCCCCGCCACCGAACCGGTGAACGCGACCGCCTCGATCTCCTCGGCATCGATGAGCGCGAGCCCGTTGTCGTGGCCGCTCACGAGCGCGAACGCACCCTCCGGGGCTGCGTGCGCGGTGAGGGCGGCGGTCACGATCTCTGCCGTGAGGCGCGACGTGGCCGGGTGGCCCGAGTGCGCCTTCACGATCACGGGGCAGCCCACGGCGAGCGCCGAAGCGGTGTCGCCTCCCGCGACGGAGAACGCGAACGGGAAGTTGGATGCGGCGAAGACCGCCACCGGGCCGATCGGGCGCAGCATGCGGCGCAGGTCAGGTCGAGGGGGTACATCGTCCGCGTCGGCGTGATCGATGGTCGCCTCGAGATACGAACCCTCGAGCACCACCGCTCCGAACTTGCGGAGCTGGGTCGTGGTGCGCGCCAGCTCCCCGCGCAGTCGCGGCTCCGCCAGAGCCGTCTCGCGCATCGCCTCCGCGACGAGATCGTCGGCTCGAGCATCGAGCGCATCGGCGATGGCCGAGAGCATCCGCGCACGTTCTCCCGCGCTCATCGCGGCGAGGAGCGGAGCGGCAGCTGCCGCTCGCGTCGCCAGGTGCTGCACGTCGTCGCTCATGAGGCCTCCACGGGGGTCTGGTCGAATCGGATTCCGAGGCCGCGGCGGGCTCCCCCGCTCACCCAGCCGCCGGAGAAGTCGAGCGCGGGCTGCTCGGCGAGCACTCCGAGGTCGCCGAACCGGGCGTCCTCGACGTCCTCGATGGCACACACGTCGGGCAGCGCGAACGCGAGCTGAGCGGTGAGCTCGGGAAGCAGATGCGGTGCGAGGGTGCGATCGGCCGCTCTCACCAGTGCGGCGATCTCGAGGAAAGGCGTGATACCGCCCACGCGCACGACATTCGGCTGCAGCACATCGAGCCCTGCATCGATCGCCTCGCGGAAGCGGTGAACGGTGTGCAGATTCTCGCCGACGGCGATGGGGATGTCGGTGCGGCGCCGCAGCTCGCGATGCCCCGCGAGGTCGTCGGCGCAGAGCGGCTCCTCGATCCAGTACGGCTCCACCTCAGCGAACAGATCGAGACGGCGGGAGGCGGTGTCGAGATCCCAGCGCTGGTTGGCGTCGATCATGAGGTGGCGGTCGGGGCCGAGCACCTCGCGCACCGCCTGCAGACGTTCGAGGTCCTCGCGCGCATCCGGCCGGCCGACCTTGATCTTGACCGCCTCGTACCCTGCGGCGACCCAGCGTTCGACCTGCGCGAGCAGGTCGTCGAGCGCATAGTGCAGGTTGATACCGCTGCCGTAGACCGGCAGGCGCTCGTGCGTTCGGCCGAGCAGCTCGGCGATGCCGACACCGGCTCGGCGCGCAGCTGCGTCCCACAGGGCCAGATCCACTCCCGCGAGCGCGATCGTCGTGATGCCGCCTCCGCCCGCCTCATGAAGGTGGCGCCATGCATCTCCCCACTGCTGCGGGTCGGCGTCGCGGCCGAGCCACCAGCGAGTGAGGTCATCGCGCACGAGCGCGCGCACAGCGCTCGCGCCGATCGTCGGCGTCCAGCTGAACCCGTAGCCGACCACGCCGTCGCTGCACCGCACCTCGACGGGCAGCACCGACACGCTCGTGACGTCGGACGCCCACGGTCGCACGAGGGCGACCTCCACGAGACCCACCCGGATGTCGTCGATGCGCGCGCTCATGTGCCGACGACCCTCCAGCCGTCGTCGAGGATCCGCGCCAGACGCTCGGTCTGCACGGCGCTCGGGTCGACGAGCGGAGCTCGCACGCCCCCCACGGGCGCTCCCGCCAGACGCAGGCCCGCCTTGATGAGAGACACCGCGAATCCGGGCGTCTCGTCGCGCAGGGCGACGAGCGGGCGGTAGAAGTCGTCGAGCAGCCGATGCTGCGTCTCCTGGTCGTCGTGCTGCAGTGCACGGTAGAACGCGTTGGCGATCTCGGGCGCCATCGCGAAGACAGCCGACGAGTACAGCGGGATGCCGATCGCGCGATACGCAGCCTGGCTGAGCTCTGCTGTGAGCAGCCCGTTGAACATGAGCGTCTCGCGATCGCGACGTGCTGCCGCGCGGGCGAACAGCTGGGCGAGCGCGATATCGCCCACGCCGTCCTTGATGCCCGCGACACCGGGGTGCGCGAGCAGTCGCTCGACGGAATCGACAGTGAGAGCCCCGGCGCCGCGGTGATAGAGCACGACCGGCAGAGCCGTCGCGGCGAGCACGGCCTCGACGTAGGCGACGATGCCCGCCTGCGGGCCGTTCACGAGGTACGGCGGCAGAAGCAGCACGCCATCGGCACCCGCACGCTCGGCGGCACGCACACACTCGATCGCGTGCCCGAGAGGCCCGCCCGCTCCTGCCACGACCGGCACGCGTCCGGCAGTGGCCTCGACCGCTGCGCGCACCACCACGTCGTGCTCAGCGGCCGAGAGCGCATGGAACTCGCCCGTGCCGCAGGCGGCGAAGACGCCTCCGGGGTTCGCATCGAGGCGATCGGCGATATGAGCGGCCGTCGCATCCGGGTCGACGCGCCCGGCGGCGTCGAACGCCGTCACCGGGAAGTACAGAACGCCGTCGGCGAAGCGCAGTTCAGTCACTGGGGGCCTTTCGGGAGCTCGGTGCGCCAGGTGCGGCGCGCGGTCCAGTCGAGCAGCTCGCGGGCGCGGGCCGTCGAGAAGAGGGACTCTGTGTCGCCCAACCCGGAGGCTGCGGCGGCGAGCTGCGGCAGGTGGGCGCGCACCGCATCGGGCACACTCCCGCGGACGAGCGCATCCGGTGCTCCCACGAAGAAGACGGAGCCGTTGGGCACCTCGGGCGCGCGGTCGAGCCATGCGACGACGAAGTCGCCGGCATCCCGTGCGTCGACGTAGTTGAAGAGCGCGACCGCCGAGAGCTCGGGGCGCTCGAGGCGCTCGAGAACCGTGTGCCCTTGCTGGGTGGGCGCGCCGGCCCACTCCTCCGGGGCGATCACGTAGCAGGGCCGGAACGCGGCCGTCCGGAGTCGTGCACCGTCACGGCGCGCCGTCATGCGAACGAGCTCCTCGACGGCGACCTTCGAGAGGGCGTAGCCGTTCCACGGCGCGACAGGGTGCCGTTCGTCGAGCGGAAGCCGCTCCGCCTGCCAGCCGTCGGGGGCACCGTATCCGAGCACCGTGGGGCTGCTTGCGACCAGCAGTGACCGCACGCCGAGGCGCAGGGCGTCGTCCAGCACCCCGAACGCGAGGCCCGTGTTGACGGCGTACGTCTCGTGTTCGGGGGCCTGGAACGGGGCAGGGATGGCGGCGAGGTGCACGACCTCATGCGGCTGCACCTCATCGAAGGCTGCGGCGCGCGCGCCCTCGTCGAGCAGGTCGATCTCGACCTGCCGCGCCGCGAGTCCGGGGGCGACGACGCGGTCGAGCGAGACCACCTCACGGCCGGATTCGGCGAGCGCAGCGACGACGCTGCGACCCAGACGCCCCGCGCCGCCGGTGACGAGCGTGCGGGTCATGCGCCCGCCCCCGAAACGTCGCGCGTTGCGGGCCCGAGGTCGAGGTCGGCGATGCGCACCGCCTGTCCGCTGTCGAGCGAGCGGTTGCCCGCGAGCCCCACGACCACGGCGCGAACGCCGTCCTTCCATGTGGCGGCGCGTCCGAGCCCATCGGACTCACCACCCACGAACACCTCTCGCAGCAGCAGGGCATCGCCACCGCCGTGCCCGCCCGTGCCATGCGGGATCTCCACATCGCGCGCACTCTGCCAGTGCCGTTGCACGACGAGCCGCTCCGAGACCGGACGCGCCCCTTCGTCGACCACGAGGTCCGGACGCGCGCTCGGGTCCACGACGACATCGCCCTCCTCGTCGAGCATCACGGCGCCGCGCTCGACGACGGTGAGCTCGGCGCGACCCTCGGTGCCGTTGACGGACACCACGTAGCCCTCCCACGGCGCGTGGGCATTGAGCGAGTAGGACATCGTCGCGCCGCGGGCGTAGTCCACGACGACCGACAGGTTGTCTTCGATCGTGATGCCCGAGTCGAACACGTCGCGGTCGCGCAGGTAGCCGTCGTGCTGCTCCTGCTCGAAGTAGAGCCCGTTGAACAGCGGATCGCGCCGCAGATCGAGGCTGAACCGGTCGCGCAGCGGCGAGTCGGTGGTGCCGCGCTGCGGGCGCGCTCCGAGTCCGCGCGCCTGCGCATTCTCGGCACCGTAGAAGCGCAGCCCGCCGGAGGCGTAGACCTTGACGGGAGCATCGGCGATCCACCAGTTCACGAGGTCGAAGTGATGCGAGGCCTTGTGGATGAGCAGCCCTCCCGAGTTGGCCTTCTCCCGGTGCCAGCGCCGGAAGTAGTCGGCGCCGTGTCCCGTATCGAGCACCCACTCGAAGTGGACGCTCGTGATCTCGCCGATCTCGCCCGAGGCGATCACCTGGCGCAGCGCCGTATTGCGGGGGGCGTAGCGGTAGTTGAACGTGATGGTCACCGAGCGACCCGTGCGCTCCACCGCCTCTGCGATGCGGCGCACTCCCTCGTCCGTCGTCGTGAGCGGCTTCTCGACGACGACGTCCGCGCCTGCGTCGAGAGCCGTGACGATGTAGTCGGCGTGCGTCGCATCCGGGCTCGTGATGATGACGGTGTCGATGCCGCGCTCCCGCACGACCGACTCCAGGTCGTCCAGCTCGAACACCTCGGGTTCCCCGAGACTCGGAAACCGCGCCGCCGACCAGGCGACACGACCGCGATTCGTGTCGGCCCACGCGACGAGTCGGGCGGAATCGCTGTGCGGCCCCGCGATGGCCTCGAGGTACATCTGCGCGCGCGAGCCCACCCCGATGAGGGCGTAGCTGGTGATGCTCACTTGATGCCTGTCGTCGCGAAGCCCTTGACGAGGTACTTCTGGCCTACGAGGAACGCGAGGAACAGCGGGATGAGCGACACCACGCTCATCGCGAACATCGCCCCGAAGTTCGACGACGACTGCGCATCCACGAAGCCCTTGAGCGCGATGGACACCGGGAAGTTGTCCCGCGTTCTCAGATAGATGAGCGGGCCGAAGAAGTCGCCCCACGTCCAGATGAACGTGAAGATCGCGGTGGTCGCGAGAGCCGGCGTCATGAGCGGCAGCGTGATCTGCGTGAACATCCGCGGATGCCCGGCGCCGTCGATGCGCGCCGCCTCGAAGATCTCCTTCGGGAGACCGCGGATGAACTGCACCATGAGGAACACGAAGAACGCGTCCGTTGCGAGGAACTTGGGCACGACGAGCGGCAGGAACGTCTCGAGCCAGCCGAGTTCGCGGAAGATCACGAACTGCGGAACGAGCACCACGTGGAACGGCAGCATGATCGTGCCGAGCATGATCGCGAAGAACAGGTTGCGGAACTTGAACCGCAGCCGGGCGAAGGCGTATGCGGCGAGCGAGCACGAGATCAGGTTGCCGAGGATCGCGCCGAACGAGAGCACAGCCGAGTTCCACAGGAAGTGGCTGAACGGCAGCTGCTGGCTCGTCCATCCGCGGATGTAGTTCTCGAAGGTGAGGTCGGCCGAGAAGATGCTGAGGTCCGCGAAGATCTGGTCGTTGGGCTTGAGCGACGAGACGACGAGCCATATGAGCGGGTAGATCATCACGAGCGACAGCGCCGCGAGACCGATGTGCTTGAACACGGCGACGATGCGCGCGCGGCGCTGATACGGACGCAGTCGCGGTGGGGCCGGCGCGGGCGCGGTCCCGCGCATCGTGAGCCGGGTGGCTTCGGTGGTGCTCATCGTCGAGCCTTTCGTCGAAGGGGTCTGGCGGGCGGCGGGGCTCAGCTCAGTCGTCATAGAAGACCCAGAAGCGCGAGAGCCAGAAGTTGAAGGCGGTGAAGCCGGCGATGATCACGAGCAGGAACCACGCCATGGCGGAGGCGTAGCCCATATCGAGCTCGGTGAATGCCTGCTTATAGAGGTAGAGCGTGAAGAACATCGTCGAATCCGACGGCCCGCCGGTTCCGCCCGAGACGATGTAGGCCTGGGTGAACGACTGGAACGCGAATATCAGCTGCAGCACGAGGTTGAAGAAGATGATGGGCGTGAGCAGCGGGAACGTCACCGAGAAGAAGCGGCGGACCTTGCCCGCGCCGTCCATCTGCGCCGCCTCGTAGTACTCCTCGGGGATCTGACGCAGGCCCGCGAGGAAGATCACCATGGGCGACCCGAACGTCCAGATGTGCAGGATGATGAGCGTCCCGAGCGCGTAGTCGGGGTGCGAGATCCATCCGGGAGCCTGGATGCCGAACCACGCGAGCATCTCGTTGATGAGGCCGTTGGTGCCGAACACCTGTCGCCACAGGATCGCGATCGCGACGGAACCGCCGAGCAGGCTCGGCAGATAGAAGAGCGAACGGTAGAAGCCGAGTCCGCGGAGCCCTCGGTCCAGGAGCAGGGCGATGCCGAGGGCGAACCCGAGCTGCAGCGGCACTCCCACGACCACGTAGGTGACGGTGACCTCGAGCGAGTTCCAGAGCCGCGCGTCGTTGAACATGCGCACCCAGTTGTCGAGGCCGTTCCAGGTGGGCGGCTTCAGCAGGTTGTACTTCGTGAACGCGAGGTACAACGACGCGATCATGGGCCCGATCGTGAACGCCAGGAGCCCCACGAGCCACGGCGCGAGGAAGATGTATGCGGCCTTGTTGTCGGGGGTGGCGACCTTGATGCCTGCCTTGCGGTCGAGCGCCATCTTGCGCAATTCGCCCAGACTGCTCACGCCGGACCTCCTCGTCTCGTGCGGTTCGGCCGCGATCGTCGCGGCCGTGCGGGTAGTGTACCGAGAAAGCGCTTTCTCGGTGAACTGAGTATGCAGGTCGCGGGGGTGCTCGTCAAACATTCCGCGCGACACCATTAGTGTGGCGCTGAACCGGAAGGACTCGGCATGGCACGACGCTCGCGCGCCGCAACGATCGCAGATGTCGCAACGCACGCTGGCGTCTCCCCCGCGACCGTCTCTCGTGTGATGAACGGTCGCTTCGTGGGGGAGCCGGATGTCGCCGAGCGGGTGCGCGCCTCTGCCGCAAGCCTCGACTACCGCCCGAGCCACCTCGCGCGCAGCCTCGCGCTCGGCCAGACCTCAGCGATCGCCTTCGTCGTCCCCGACCTCGCGAACCCCGCCTTCCAGGCAGTGCTGTCGAGCCTCTCGAAGACCGCCGCCCACGACGGCTACCGCGTGCTCGTCGCCGACTCCGCCGAGTCGCCGAGTGACGAGCCTCTGCTCGCCGCCGAGGTGCGGCGCCGCTGCGACGCGATCGTGCTGTGCGCGCCGCGCATGTCCGATTCCGAGCTCGCGCAGCTGACCTCCGAGCTGCAGCCGCTCGTTCTCATCAACCGCACGCTCGCAGGCCTCGACGCCCCCTCCCTCGCCATCGACTATCAGTCGGGGATCGTGAAGCTCGCGCAGCATCTCACCGAGCTCGGCCACCGGCGCATCGCGTATCTCGCGGGCCCTCCCACCTCGCGATCGAATGCGCAGCGACGTGCCGGGCTCCAGCAGTTCATCCCCACTGCGGAGGGGATCTCGATCGAGACGATCGCGGGCGGGGCCACGTCGGAGGACGGCCACGCCGCCACGCAGCGCGTCATCGATTCCGGTGCGACAGCTGTCCTCGCCTACAACGACCTCGTCGCGATCGGGCTCATCGACGGACTCCAAGGGCGGGGCGTCCTCGTTCCGGACGACATCTCGGTCACGGGGTTCGACGACATCCCATTCGCGCGCTACACCTCGCCTGCACTCACGACGGCGTCGGTGCCGCACGCCGAACTGGGCGTGCAGGCGTGGCGCCGCATGTTCGCCCTCATCAGCCACCAGGAACCCGAGCATGACGTGCTCTTCCAGCCGCGGCTCGAGGTCCGGCGCTCGACGGCACCCCTCGCGAGCTGAGTGCGACTGCCCGTTGACAGTTCTCGGAGCGTGGTGCTAGCTTCCCGAGAAAGCGGTTTCTCGACGTGGAGCGATCCGCACCGAGACCGCGACCCGAGGTCGCAGCGAGCCTCACATCCCGCCAAGAACCCGGTGGCTCCACCACCACAACGGAAACGAGACGCAATGACGCGTACAGCACGCTCCATCGCCGCGAAGGCTGCCCTCGGCGGCGCCCTCGCCGCCACCCTCGTCCTCACGGGCTGCACGAGCTCGCCCGAGACGAGCGGCGGATACGACCCCGCCGAGGAGATCGAACTCACGATCGCCTGGTGGGGCAACGACGACCGCGCGGCCATCATGACCGAGGTGATCGACCTCTTCGAGGCAGAGCACCCCAACATCACCGTGGTCGAGCAGCCCGTCGGCGCCCCCGACGATCTCTTCAACCGGCTCGCCACCGACTTCGCGTCCGGCACCGCCCCTGACGTCTTCGCACTCGGAGGCGCGAAGCCCCAGGAGTACGGCGACGCGGGCACCCTCCTCGACCTCTCGACGGTGAGCGACTACCTCGACACCTCGAAGTACGAGGACTTCACGCTCACCAACGCCACCGTGGATGGCACCCTGTACGGCCTGCCGACCGGCGGCAATGCGATCGGCACGCTCATCAACGTCACGCTGTTCGAGCAGGCGGGCGTCGCCATCCCCGACGACGACTGGACGTGGGACGACCTCATCGCGGCCGCCGATCAGATCACTGCGGGCACCCCCGCCGGCACCTACGGGCTCGACCTGCGCATCCAGGACATCCTGGGCACCTACATCGCTCAGGAGAACGAGGACGGCATCTACAACTGGGACGGCGAGCTGGCGACCGACGCCGACACCGTCGCCGGATGGTTCGAGATCGAGCAGAAGCTCATCGCCGGCGGCGGTCTGCCTGAGGCGTCGGTCATCGTCGAGAACCAGAACCTGACGCCCGACCAGACGCTCTTCGGCACCGGCCGAGCGGGCATCACCTTCGCCTACAGCAACCAGATCGGCTCGTACGCGGCCGGCACGGGCGGCGCCGACGTGCAGATCCTGCCGCCGCCGAGCAACACAGGCGTCTCCGGTGTCGCGGTGCTGCCCTCGCAGTTCTGGGCGATCGCAGCTGAGACCAAGCACCCCGAGGCCTCGGCGATGCTGCTCGACTGGCTGCTCAACGAGCCCGCGGCGGCGGAGATCATCCTCGCCAACCGCGGACTGCAGTTCAACCCCGACATCCTCGCGGTCGTGAAGCCCCTGCTCGCCCCGTCCGACGCGCAGTCCGCGGAGTACCTCGAGAAGGTGCTCGAGATCGGCGTCGTCGCTCCCCCGCAGCCTGCGGGTGGCGCGATCCTCAACGAGCTGTCGCAGCGCATCTCCTCGGACATCCACTTCGGCCGCACGGCACTCGACGCGGCCGCGCAGCAGTGGATCGACGAGCTGGGTGCATCGCTCGCCGCTGGCTGACCCGCACCTCGCACGACTGCGGGCGGTCCCGGTTGGGGGGCCGCCCGCAGTCGCATACGCCAGACTCTCGGAAGGAGGCGCGCATGACCGCGATCGATGAGGCAGTCACCGCACTGCGTGACGCCGACCCTGCGGGCGACATCGGCGATGGACCTCTCCGCGCAGGGCTCGAGGCCGATGCGATCGGGTTCGCCGCGGTCGGCGGCCCGCTCGATGCGCGGCGCGCGCAGGCACTTCGCGAGCTCTCGGCGTGCATCCGCCCCCTGGCGGACGAGGGCGACCCGGTGCTCGTCGAAGGCGGTGCCTACCCGGGCGCGTGGGTCGAGAGCACGGCGTCGATCTCGGCGGAGGTGCTCGCTCGGTTCGCACCCGCTGTCACCCGCGCGACGCACCTGCGGGTGGCCGAGAGCGCGCGCGAGGACGGCCTGCTCCCCTACAAGGTCACGGATGAGGGCCCGGCGTTCAGCCAGATCCAGATGGCGACTCCCTTCGCGCGCACCGTCTGGAACGCCTTCCGGCTCGGCGGGGGCAACGATCTCGGATACCTCCGAACGATGTACACAGCTCTCGCCGCACACGACGACTGGCTCGCCCGCCATCGCGACACGCGAGGCACGGGCGGCGTCGAAGCCTTCTGCACGTTCGACACCGGCCACGACGCATCGCCCCGGTTCTGGGGCGCTCCCGATCGCTGCTTCCGAGCGGACGCCGCGCTCGCCGACCCCGCGCATCCGACTCTCCCTTTCGTCGCGCCCGACCTCACCGCCAACGTCGCGGCCCAGCGGCGCGAGCTCGCCCTCATCGCCGAGGCGCTCGGGCGCGACGGCACCGAATGGCGCGCTCGCGCCACCACCTCGGCAGCCGCACTCGTCGAGCAGTGTCTCGCGGACGACGGCCGCTACTACGACCGAGACGCGCGAGGCGAGCTGCGCCGGGTCGTCTCGGATGTGATCCTGCGCGTCTACGAGGCGGAGCACGGCGATGATGCGGAGTTCGCGGCGGCTCTCGAACGCGATCTGATCAACACGCGACGGTTCCTCTCCGTCGCCGGACTCACCTCCCTCGCAATGGATGACCCGCGCTTCTCAGGCGATGCCTCGCGAAACTCGTGGGGCGGACCCGTCAACCTGCTGTCCATGATCCGCTCCGCGCATCCGTTCGAGCACCATGGGCGCGTCGCCGAGCATGCGCTCGTCGCCGGTTCGACACTCGTGGCGCTCGCGCGAGCGGCCCGGTTCCCCCAGTGCCTCGACCCGTTCAGCGGCGATGCGGGCTACACCGAGTCCTACTCGCCCGCGCTGCTGTTCTTCCTCGACGCCCTCGAACGTTCATCCGGGATCCTGCCGCGCCCCGACGGCGAGGTGTGGCTGTCGGGCCTCACCCCCACGCGGCTCGACCACGGTGCAGCCGTATCGGCGCTCGCGTTCTCTCGTCGGATCGGGGGCGCGCTCATCGAGCTCGCCGGGGACGACGACCGCATCCGCGTGTGGCGCGATGGCGAGCAGCTGCTCGAGTTCCCGCGCGGCTGGCGGGTCGTGACGGATGCGGCCGGCTCACCGCGCGCCGCCGTCGGGCTCGCGGCGGTCCCCATCTCGGGCGAGCTCGTGGTCGGCTCCGGATCCCGGACGCTCACCCTCGCCCCGAACGAACGTGTCGACCTCGTGACGGGCGAGCGCATCCGCCCCGGCTTCACGACGCCGGTCTTCTGAGCCTTCGCGGTCTACAGCTCCAGCTCGAGCGGCCGAGGGACGCCGCGGACGTCTCGCACCGGCCACGACGGATCGCGCGTCAGCACGTGCACGCCGTCGGCATCGACGATGACGGTGTCCTCGATCTTCGCGCCCTCTGCGGTCGGGTTCCACGCGAATGCCTGGCCGCTGAGCACGATGTCGTGGGTGTCGAGGGTGGCACGCGGGTCACGACCGAGGTAGCCGGCCGGGCCGCCCTGATGGTGCCGGGTCCATTCGTCGGCGTCGAATCCGTGGCGGGCGTACGCGGCTCGCACGTCGGCGAGCACCTCCGCGAGCGTGCGCCCGGCGCGCGTCGCCGCGAAGGCATCCGCCTCCACGAGCAGCAGCCTCTCCTCGACGTCGCGCTCGCCCGCATCCGACGGCTCGAAACGCACCCAGCGGCTGAAGCTCACGACGAGTCCGTGGCGTCGCGCACCGACGACGGCGAGCGCGCGACGCCCGAGCAGGGCGTCGGTCGGCAGAGGATGCCGGTGGGCGCGACGACCGTGGCCACCGACGAGCAGCACGACCGGCTCGGCGCCGATCGCGACGAGCGCACGTGCGAGCTCCGCGGCCAGCGCCCGCTCGGTGTGCTCCGGTCGTGCCTCGCGCAGCACCGCGCTCACCGCGTTCGCGGCCTCCGCGCCCAGCGCCGCGTAGCGCGCGCGCTCTTCCGCCAGCAGCACGGCCCGCAGCGCACGCATCTCGGCGACGAGGTCGCGGTCGATGAGACCACCCGGCACCGGGGATGGCAGCGAGACATCCCACGGCACCGGGTGGAGCGAGAGGCCGCCGAGCTCCTCGGCGGCGAGGCGGTCGATCTCGTTCGCGAATGCGTGAGCGGTGATCCGCCCGTCACGGTCGACCACGGCGCGCATGATCGCGGCTCCCCCATACGGCACCTGCACGCGCGCGCCATCGAAGAGCCAGGTGAGGTTCTCGGGAGTGACGAGCGTGAGGTGCGGGGCGTCATGCGCATCGAGCAGCGAGCGGATTCGAGCGAGCTTCTCGGAACGGTCTCCCGTCACGTCGTTCGGCTGGATCATCGCGCTCCTTCGCTGCGCGGCCAGCGTACCCGAGAAAGCGCTTTCTTGCGAGCGTTCCCCGCGATTCCCTCACTCGATCCGCGCCGCCGC
This sequence comes from Salinibacterium sp. ZJ70, assembly GCF_011751865.2. Classification (GTDB taxonomy): domain Bacteria; phylum Actinomycetota; class Actinomycetes; order Actinomycetales; family Microbacteriaceae; genus Homoserinibacter. Next base: position 2,728,318 of record NZ_CP061770.1, read on the forward strand.
GCCCGTCCGGTGATTCCGCCGACGGCCGCGATGCCGACCGTGAGCTCACCGGGGCGACGATCGCGCGCGGTCCACCTCTACGGCTGCGGATCGCTCGCGTCGTAGTGGCGGAACGTGGGCTGCAGGCGCACGAGCACGGCGATGATCGCGATGATCGCGAGGCCGCCGACGAGCGGCGGGAACCACAGCGCGACGAGCGTCGCGAGGGAGCCGGCGATCATGTCGCCCGCGCGCGGGCCGCCTGTGACGACGACGATGAAGATGCCCTGCATGCGGCCACGCATCTCGTCCGGTGCCGCCGTCTGCAGCAGGGTCGTGCGGAAGATCGCGCTCACCTCGTCGGCGGCGCCGGTTCCCGCGAGCATGACCGCCGCGAGGACGAGCGCCGGGATGTTCACCTGGTCCCACTCGGGCCCCGCGGGACCCAGCCATCCGGCGGCCGTCACGCCGATGACGACACCGAAGCCCGCGGTGAACGCACCGAACACCATGATCGCGCGGCTGATCGCGATGCCGTAGCGACGCACGTGCGCGACGGGACCCGAGAACACGCCCACCAGCAGCACGCCCACCGCGATCGAGGCGGTGAGCAGACCGACGGTGACAGCGCCACCTCCGATGACGATCGCACCGATCGCGGGCAGCAGCACGCCCACGCGACCGAAGCCCATCGCGACGATGTCGACCAGGAAGCTCATGCGCACGTTCGGCGAGCGCTTCAGGAACTGCAGCCCGTCGCGCAGCGATTCGAGCCCGGGCTTGGCGGTGGCGGTGAGGGGCGGCAGCTTCGGCAGGCCGAGGATGCCGATGAAGCCCGCAGTGAAGAGCACCGCGTCGACCGCGAACGTGGCCGCGAATCCGGTGGAGGCGACGAGGAGGCCGGCGATCGCGGGGCCTGTGGTGATCTGCAGACCCATGGCGATGCCGTTGAGGGCGTTCGCGCGCGACACCATGTGCGGCGGGAGGATGCGCGGCGTCACGGAGGAGCGCGTGGTGCTCGAGATGGTCGATGCGATCGCGTTGAGCGTCGTGAAGACGTAGAACGGCCAGACCGGGGGTCGCTCGACGTAGGCCGCATCGACGAAGGCGAGCACGACGAGTCCGAGCACCGAGAGCCATGCGACGACGCTCGAGATGAGGAGCACCTTGCGCCGGTCGAACGCGTCGGCGAGCATGCCGCCCCAGAGGCCCGCGATGATCATCGGAACGAGCGAGATGCCGCCCACGAGGGCGACGGCGAAGGTGTCGCCCGTGATGTCGTAGATCTGAAGACCGACAGCCACCATCGTCATCCAGGCGCCGATGCCCGAGATCGATGTGCCGATCCAGAGGCGGCGGAAGACGGGGTAGTCGCGCAGCGGCGTCAGGTCGACGAACCGGCTGCGGCGGAGGACAGCTTCGTCGGACGCCTCGAGCTCGGGAGCGTCGGGGTTCGTCATAGCCCGTCAAGCCTACGCCGGTAGCTGATGACACGTCAGCGGCCACCTGGCCCTTCTGGCGTGCGCCGAACGGGGGCAGGATGAGCGCATGGCCTCCGCCGCGCCGACCCCCCTCGAGCCCCTCCGCACGCGCATCGTCGCGACCGCCCGCACGACCGAGTCACGGGCGCTGCTGGTCGCGGCCGCGGCATTCGCGCTCGCGTTCCTCACCGCGATCATCGGCGTGCGCTTCCAATCGCTGCCGATCTCCGGGGCCTGGTCGCTCGGAGCGTGGACCTCCGCGGTCGCCGCCATCGCCGCCGCGGCCGCGTTCTGCGTCGGCTACCTGCTGCCCGCGCCCACCGCGACCCGGCACCTGCGGCCGACGATGCCGCGCTGGCGCCTCACCCTCGACATCTCGGCGCTCGCGCTCGCCCACGGCTTCACAACCCTCCTGCTGCTCGAGGGACTGTCGATCATCATGGCGCAGGCGTTCCTCGGCGCGGTCGTGTTCCCGTTCAGCTCGATGGTGGTCATCTCCGCCGCCACCGCCATGGCCGCCTACACCTCGTTCCTCTCAGCCGCGGAGATGACGGCGGCGCGCGTCGCGTCCGTGTTCGCCGTCTTCCTCGTGGTGGGCGTGTTCGCCTCGATGCTGTCCACCTCGGATTCCGCATGGTGGCAGAAGAACATCTCGGCGCTCGGGGCCACCGACGACATCGCGAGCATCGTCTTCACGATCACGCTCGTCGTGGCGGGCGCGGTGATCACGGCCCTCGCCGACTACCTCGCGGTCGAGCTCGCGGCGAGCGGCATGGCGCGGTCCCCGCGCGATGACGACGAGCGCCGGGAATCGGTGCGCATCCGGATGATGCGGATCGGGCTCCTCGTGCTCGGCGTCTCGCTCACCCTCGTCGGCGTCTTCCACGTGAACTGGGTGGAGTGGGTGCACAACACGTTCGCCACGGCGCTCGTCGTCGTCTTCGCGGCGCTCGTGATCGCGCTGCCGCTGCTCGTCCCACGGATCCCCGCCGTGTTCGTGGCCGTCGGGTATGCGTTCGTCGCCGTCATCATCGGCGCGAGCCTCTTCTTCGCGTTCGGGATCTACACCCTCACCGCCACCGAGATCGTCTGCTTCGCGCTCGTCATCACGTGGCTCATCGTGCTCATCCGCAACATCTCCGCGGGAACGGGCGACACGGCCCGCGCCTGACGCTACGCCTCGCGCGTGATCTCGACGGTGACGAACAGGCGCGAACTCGACGGACCCGCGTAGACGCCGCGCAGCGGGGTGACATCCGTGTAGTCGCGGCCGCGGCCCACGATCACGTGGCGGTCGGCGATGTCGATGCGGTTGGTGGGGTCGAAGCCGTGCCAGCGTCCGCAGTACCACTCGACCCAGGCGTGGGATTCGCCCACGACCGTCTCGCCGATCGCGGCATCGGGCTTCGGGTGCAGATACCCCGAGACGTAGCGCGCGGCGATGCCGACCGAGCGCAGGGCGCCGATCGCCAGGTGGGTGATGTCCTGGCAGACGCCCTTCTTCTGAGTCCACGCCTCGGCGGCCGTCGTGTGCACACCGGTGACCCCCGGCATGTACTCGATGCGCTCGCCGATCGCGGTGCAGATCGCGTGCGCCGCCGCGCACGGATCGCCGGCCGCCTGCATGATCGCGGCGGCGAGCTCCACGACCTCCTGAGGCGGTCGTGTGCGCGCCGTCTGGGCGAGCTGCTCGATGTAGGTGGTGGCGCGGGCCGTCTCGCGTGAGAGCTCATCCCAGGCGAGACCCGGCTCCGCCGCCTCCCGATGCCGCACCTCCACGAGGCTCGTCGCGGTGAGCGAGAGCTCGGCGTGCGGGTGCAGGATCTCGAAGCCCGAGACGCGCGTCCCCCAGTAGTCGACATAGCTGTGGGTGCTCGAGATGGGCGAGATCTCGAGGTTCGAGTAGAGCACGAGCTGGCCATCGCTCGAGGCGGGGAGCATGCGCACCTCGTTGTACGAGGCGGTCGCCTCGCCCTCGTACTGGAAGCCGGTGGCGTGCCGGATGCGCAGGCGATTCATGTGGTCTCCCCCGCCCAGCTCGGGGCCGCGTTCGTCGGGAAGTGGCGGTGGCGGATCGCCTCGGATGCGGCACTCGTGGCGGCCTGCACGGCATCCATCTGGCGCGGCAGATCGTCGAGGATCTCGGCCATGCCGCGGTATTCGAGCTCGGAGCGGATCTGGCCCAGCTGCCGCAGCGCGTGGTCCGAGACGCCCACGCGATCGGAGCGGGGTTCGATCTCGCGCAGGCACTGCTCGGCGCGCGTCACCGCGAAGACGATGCTGCGCGGGAAGAGGCGGTCCAGCAGCAGGAACTCGGCAGCGTTGCGGGCGCTCGGCACACCGCGATAGGTGCGCAGGTACGCCTCGTACGCGCCGACGGAGCGCAGGATCGTGGTCCAGCTGGGGCCGGAGGCCTCGGTGAGGGAGCGGGTGGCGAGCAGTCGCGCGGTCATGTCGGCGCGTTCGAGGGAGCGACCGAGGGTGAAGAAGCCGTGCGCCTCATCGCGGCTCGTCGACGACTCGATGATGCCCACGGCGAGCGCCGCGCGCTCGCGCACCCACGCGAAGTACTCGTGCACCTTCTCCTGGGCGACTTTGCGCGGGGTGCGGGCGAAGGTCGTATTGAGGGCCTCCCACAGCTCCGTGGAGACCACCTCGCGTGCGCGACGGGCGTTCTCGCGCGCCGCAGAGAGCGAGTAGGCGATCGAGGCCGGCTGATGGCGGTCGACGGCGAGGATCGCGAGCACGTCACCGCGGGTGAACTCGGTCTCGTCTGGGGCATCGACCCCCATGAGGGCGAGGAGCGATCGGCACGCGAGATCCTCGCCCACCCACGGATCCTCGAGCAGCAGCTGCAGGTGCACGTCGAGGATGCGCGCAGTGCCGTCGCTGCGCTCGATGTAGCGGCCGATCCAGAAGAGGCTCTCGGCGATGCGGCTCAGCATGCGGCACCTCCGATCTGCTGCTGTTGCTGTTGCTGCTGGTCGCGGCGGGGTGCGTCCTGCGGGTTGTGGTCCCGTGGGTGGGCGTCGGCGATGATCGGGATGGGGCTCGTCACCGCTGCCTGCTCGGCGACGAGCGACGAGATGGAGGATGCGGCCGTTGCGACCGGATCGACGCCCAGCACCCAGGTGTCCTTCGAGCCGCCGCCCTGCGAGCTGTTGACCACGAGCTGACCCTCCGGAAGCGCGACGCGCGTGAGCCCGCCGGGCAGAACCCAGATGTCGGATCCGTCGTTGACCGCGAACGGGCGAAGGTCCGCGTGACGCGGGCGGAGGCCCTCCTCGACGAGCGTGGGGATGGTCGACAGCTGCACGACGGGCTGCGCGATCCATCCGCGCGGGTCGAGTTGCAGGCGCACCCTGAGCTCGTCGAGTTGGGCGCGCGACGCGTCCGGCCCCACCACGAGCCCTTTGCCGCCGGAGCCGTCGACGGGCTTCACGACGAGCTCGTCGAGCCGGTCGAGCACCTCCTCGAGCGCGCCTGGATCCTCGAGCCGCCAGGTGTCGACGTTCGGCAGGAGGGGTTCCTCGCCGAGGTAGTACCGGATGAGGTCGGGGAGGTAGGTGTAGACGAGTTTGTCATCGGCGACGCCGTTGCCGACTGCGTTCGCGATGGTGACGTTGCCCAGGCGCGCGGCGAGCATGAGTCCGGGCGATCCGAGCATCGAGTCGGCCCGGAACTGCAGGGGGTCGAGGAACTCATCGTCGACGCGGCGGTAGATCACGTCGACGCGCGTCGGGCCTGCGGTGGTGCGCATGTAGACGCGGCCGCCGGCGCAGTAGAGGTCGCGCCCTTCGACGAGTTCGACTCCCATGAGGCGCGCGAGGAGGGTGTGCTCGAAGTAGGCGGAGTTGTAGACGCCGGGAGTGAGCACGACGACGGTGGGATCGTCGACGCCGTCCGGTGCGGCTGCCCGCAGGGCGCCGAGCAGCCGCTGCGGGTAGTCGCCGACGGGTCGCACACGCATCGCGTGGAAGAGCTCGGGCAGCGTCTGAGCCATCACCCGCCGGTTCGAGATCACGTAGCTCACACCCGAGGGCACGCGCACGTTGTCCTCGAGCACACGCCATTCGCCCTGCTCGTCGCGGATGAGGTCGATGCCCGACACCTGGATGCGCACGCCGTTCGTCGGCTCGATGCCGGCGGCCGCACGGTGGAAGTGGTGGGAGGAGCTGATGAGCCCGGCCGGGATGACACCGTCGAGCACTGCCCGCTGGGTGCCGTAGACATCCGAGAGAAAGGCTTCGAGAGCTCTCACCCGCTGACGGATGCCCGCTTCGACGCGCGTCCATTCGCTCTGCTCGATGACGCGCGGGACGGCATCGAGGGGGAACGGTCGCTCCTCGCCCGCGAAGTCGAAGGTGACGCCCTGCGCGAGGTACGAGTCGGCGAGCGCGTCGGTGCGGCCCCGCAGCTCCTCTTTCGTCATGCGGGAGAGGGCGGCGTGGATGTCGCGGTAGGGGGCGCGCGCTGTGCCCTCGGAGGCGAAGAGCTCGTCCCACGGGGCGGCGCCGGTGCGCCGGATGCCGACGGCACCGTATCCCTCGAACAGGTCTCCCATGACGCGAGAGTAGGGATGCGATGTTGCGAGCGCGTTTCCGTCGCTTTTCGATCGTCGACCAGGGAAAAGAGCGACGGCCCGCCATATAGGGGGGACCTGGCGGGCCGTCGCGGAATTCAGGGATTCCCTGAGAGATCTCCCGCGGCGGCGACCACCACAGCGCCGCCGCGGGAATGTCTCCATGTTAGGAACCGAGGCTGGATGACTCCCCGTAGCCACCTGGGAAAACGTCGGTGATAGTTCACATGTCAACTACTTTCGGGAGGGACCTTGGACTCAGGTTAGGCTCACCTAATCCCCGTAGAATGCCGGGGTGACCCGACGCGCCCGCACCCGCACCCTCGTCGCCGCCATCGCCGTGGCAGCCCTGCTCTCGGGCTGCGCCGCGAACGCCGCACCGAACAGCTCCGGACCCGACGCCGACACCGTCGTCGACACACGCCCCCTCTCGGAACTCGAACTCCACCCCGACCCCCGCGCAGTCACCGGGGCGACCACTGCGCACATCGCCGACGACCGCATCGTGCCGGTCGTCGAGAACCCCTCGCCCGCCCTGCCTGTCACCGTCACCTCGCACGACGCGGACGGTGCTCGCGATGTCACCGTCACGAAAGCCGATCGCGTTCTCGCGCTCGATATGGCCGGCTCGCTCTCGGCCACGGTGTGGGGCCTCGGCCTCGGCGACCGTCTCATCGGCCGCGACATGACGACCACCTTCCCGGGCACCGAGGATCTGCCGATCGTCACCTCCGGATCCCACTCGATCAACGCGGAGGGCGTGCTGGCCCTCCGCCCCGACCTGGTCATCACCGATGGATCGATCGGGCCGCGCGACGTGCTTCAGCAGCTGCGCGAGTCGGGCGTGACGGTCGTCTTCGTGGAGAACGTCTCGAGCTTCGAGGGCGCCTCCCAGCTCGCGCGCGACGTCGCCGCCGTCCTCGGCGTCCCGGATGCGGGAGAGCTGCTCGCCGCCCGCATCGCGCAGGAAGTCGACGACACCATCGCGGCGATCCGCGCGATCGCTCCATCCGACCCCGAGAAGCAGCTGCGGGTCGTGTTCCTCTACATCCGCGGCACCGCGGGGGTCTACTACCTCTTCGGCGAGGAGTCGGGCGCTGACGAGCTCATCCTCTCGCTCGGCGCCCGCGATGTCGCCGGCGAGCTCGGCTGGCAGGGCATGCGCCCCATCACCGATGAGGCGATCGTCGAGGCAGACCCCGACCTCATCCTCGTGATGAGCCACGGCATCGAGTCCTCCGGCGGTGTCGACGGACTGCTGCAGGCGAAGCCCGCCCTCGCGCTCACGACCGCCGGCCAGAACAAGCGCGTCGTCGACATGGACGATGGCGTCGTGCTGGGCTTCGGCCCCCGCTCGGCTGCGGTGCTCGACGCGCTCGCGCGGGCCTTCTACGCCAAGCCCGCCGGCTCCTGATCTCCCGCCCTGCCGGGTAGAACTACGGCGTCGCACCTGAGGGAGCGACGCCGTAGGCTCTGGGCAGGGGGAAGATGATGGATCAACACCGCAAGGTTCTCGTCGTCGATGACGATGCGGACGTCGCGCTCTACGTCAAGACGGTGCTCGAGCGTCGAGGCGGGTGCGTCGTGCGGACCGCAGGCGACGGACTCTCCGGCGTCGCCGCCGTCGCGGAATTCCGCCCCGACGTCGTCGTGACCGACATCGAGATGCCGGGACTCACCGGCCTCGACTTCATCGCCGCGATCCGTGCCGACCACCCCCGACTCCCCGTGGTCGTGATGACCGCGCACGTCTCCGTCGAATACGCCGTCTCCGCACTGCGCGCTCAGGCCGACGAGTTCCTCACGAAGCCGCTCGACTCGGCGCGCCTCGTCGAGGTCGTCACCCGGCTCGCCGACGAAGGCCGCGCACGCCAGGCCGATGAGCCTCCCGCCCAGCGCGTGCTCGCGATCGGCGCGCACCCCGACGATGTCGAGATCGGCGTCGGCGGGATCCTCGCCGCCCACCGCGCCGCAGGCGACGAGGTCACGATCCTGACGCTCTCGCGCGGATCCCGCGGCGGCGACGTCGCCGACCGCCAGAGCGAATCGCTCTCCTCCGCCGAACTGCTCGGCGCGCGCCTCTTCCTGCACGACCTCGTGGACACCGAGATCACGAGCGGCGGCCCCACGGTGCGGCTCATCGAGGAGGTCGTCCGCGAGGTCGCCCCCATGATCGTCTACACCCACACCGACCACGACCGCCACCAGGACCACCGCGCCGTGCACGCGGCCACGGTCGTCGCGACGCGCGCCATCGACACGGTCGGCTGCTACCAGTCCCCCTCCGCGACCATCGACTTCCGCCCCACCCGCTTCGTCGCGATCGACGGCTTCGTGGAGCGCAAGCTCGAGCTGCTCGCGTGCTTCAGCTCGCAGACCGACCGGCGCAGCTACCTCGACCCCGAGTTCGTGCGCGCGACCGCTCGCTACTGGTCCCGGTTCGGCGGCGGCACCGAGGTCGAGCCGCTCGAGATCGTGCGCGAGAGCGCCGACCTGTCGACCCCGCGGCGCACCCGCACGGATGCACAGTCGACGCGCGGAGATCTCCGATGACGCGCGTGCTCGTCACCGGCGCGGGCGGGGCGGCGGGCGTCGCCGTCATCCGCTCGCTGCTGCACCGCGCCGATGTGACCGTGTTCGCCGCCGACATGGACGGCTGGGCGGCGGGCATCTACCTCGTCCCCGCCGAACAGCGGCGGCTCGTGGAGCCGGGCCGCGCCGACGGCTTCGTCCCCGGACTCGCCCGCATCGTCGCCGAGGACCGGATCGACGTCGTCATCTCGACGGTCGACGTCGAGCTCGCGGCCCTCGCCGCCCGCCGCCACGAACTCGCGCCCGCCGTGCTCGCCGCCCCCTCGGCCGACACCCTCGCGGCGTGCCTCGACAAGCTCGCACTCGCCGAACGCTGCGGCGCGACCGGCCACGCACCGCGCACCGTGCTCGCCGGACCCGATGCCTCCGCCGTCGACTGGGAGTTCCCCGTCTTCGCGAAGCCGCGCAGCGGCGCGGGTGGGCGCGGCATCCGGATGGTGCCCGACCGTGCCGCGCTCGACGCCCTCCCCACCGATGACGGGCTCATCGTGCAGGACCTGCTTCCGGGCGACGAGTACTCGGTGGATGTGATCGCCGACGCGAACGGCCACGTCGTCGCCGCGGTGCCGCGCACGCGCGAGCGCGTCGACTCGGGCGTCGCGATCGCAGGCCGCACCGTGCACGACGCGGAACTCGAGCAGACCGCGGCCGACATCGCCCGCGCCATCGGCCTCGTCGGCGTCGCGAACGTGCAGCTGCGCCGCGACCGCGCAGGCCGCGCGAAGCTCCTCGAGGTCAACCCCCGGTTCCCGGGGGCTCTGCCGCTCACGATCGCGGCGGGCGTCGACATCCCATCGCTCGTCGTCGACCTGTTCACCGGCGTGCCGCTGCCCTCACGGATCGAGTTCGAGGAACGCGCCGTCGTGCGCTTCCTCGAAGACGTCATCCTCGATCCCGCCGAACTGCTCGTCTCCGAGCACGCCGCCCACCAGGTGGGAGACGCCTGATGCACCCCGAACTGAGCGGCGACTTCCACGTGCACTCGACGTTCTCCGACGACGCCGTCTCGAGCCTGCAGGAGAACGTCGACGCGGCGCACGCCGCAGGGCTCACCGAGATCCGCCTCGTGGACCATGTGCGCGCGAGCACCACGTGGGTGCCCGAGTTCGTCGCCGCGGTCGCCGCCCTCGATGTGCCTGCGGGGCTCACCGTGCACACCGGAGTCGAGGCGAAGATCCTCGACGCGTCGGGGACGCTCGACATCCCGACGGGCGTCGAGGGCATCGACCGCATCCTCATCGCCGACCATCAGTTCCCGGGTGCCGACGGCCCCTGGTCTCCCGCGACGACGATCGAGCGGATCGCGAACGGACTCACCGTGGACGACGCTCTCGACCTCCTCATCGGGGGCCTCACCGGCGCGATGCGGCGCCACCCCGGAAACCAGCTCGCACACTGCTTCTCGATCCTCCCGAAGGTCGGGCTCCGCGAAGACCAGCTGGGCGATGAGCGCCTGCGCCTGTGGGCGGAGACCGCGGCCGCGACCGACACCTGGGTCGAGGTGAACGAGAAGTGGGCATGCCCCGGCCCCGCCGCTCTCGCCGCGGCCCGAGCAGCTGGCGTGCGCATCGTGGCCTCCACCGACAGCCACGACTCCCGGGAGGTCGGTCGCTACGACCGTGTCGCACAGCTCCTCGGCGCCGCGGTCGGCGCAGCGCGCACATGATCGATTGGCTCGAGGTAGCGACGACCTCCCTGCAGGTCGTCCTGCTCGCCTTCGTCGCGACAGGGGCGGTGCCGGTCGTGACCGCCGCTCTCACCTTCCTCGTGGTGCCGCTGCACGCGTTCTTCAACCACAACAAGAAGGCCGACGCCCACTTCCCGAACGTCGCGATCATGGTGCCGGCGTGGAACGAAGGCAACGTCATCGGAGCGACGATCGACAACCTCGTCGCGCTCGAATACCCCAGCGACCGCGTGCGCATCTATGTGATCGACGACGCCTCCACGGACGACACCCCGGATGTGGTGCGCGCGAAGGCCGCGCAGTATCCGGACCGGGTGGTGCTGCTGCGTCGTGAGCAGGGCGGGCAGGGCAAAGCCCACACCCTCAACCACGGCATCGAGATCGTGCTCGCCGACACCTGGGCGGAGGCGATCCTCATCATGGACGCCGACGTCATCTTCACGCCCACCTCGCTGCGGCGCATGGCCCGGCACCTCGCCGACCCGAAGGTCGGCGCCGTGTCGGCCTACATCGCCGAAGGCAGCCGCGACCCGAACTACATGACGCGCTTCATCGCGATCGAGTACGTGCTCGCGCAGCTCGCCTCGCGCCGCGCCCAGAACGTGCTCGGCGCCCACGCCTGCCTCGCGGGCGGCGCACAGCTGCACTCGCGCGAGAACCTCGAAGGCATCGGCGGGCGCATCCCCACCGGCAGCCTCGCCGAGGACACCGTCGCGACCTTCGAATCGCAGCTGAACGGCAAGCGCATGGTGTTCGAGCCCTCGGCGATCGTCCTCGCCGAGGAGCCGAGCACCATCGACGGTCTCTGGAAGCAGCGCCTGCGATGGGCGCGCGGCAACGTCCAGGTCACGAGGATGTACCGGAAGGTGTGGCTTCGCCCCTCCCGGACGCACAACCTCGGCAGCCTCATCTTCGCGGCGTCGTGGTTCAGCATCTTCCTGCTGCCGTTCGCGATGATCCTGTCGTCGATCGGACTCGTCGGGCTGCTGCTCCTCGGGAGCGGCCTCTCGAAGCTCGTGTTCGAGCTCCTCTGGATCAGCGCGACCCTCGCCTACCTGTTCGCGATGATCCTCGGAGTCCAGCTCGACAGACGCGTCGGCCGGATGTCGTGGCGGGAGGCGTTCCTCTTCCCCGGCGCACTGTCGTTCGTCGTGATGCTCGCGGCGCTGTTCCCCGGCCTCGTCGAGGAGCACATCCCCGCGATGTTCGGCTTCGAGCTGCTGCCGATCGGCCACATGACCCTCACGCTCATCATCTACGCGTGGATCTCGCTGTCGATGGTGGGCGCGTGGATCGCGCGGGTGGTCGAGAAGCTCCCCGCGGGCCGGTTCCTGTCGCCGTTCCTCATCTACCTCGTCGGCTACGGGCCGCTGCTGTGCGCGATCACCGCGGATTCGTACATCAAGGAGTGGAAGAAGGCCGACACCTCGTGGGTGAAGACCGTCAAGACGGGACGAGTGACCGCATGAGCGAGCTGACACGGCAGGACATCGCCCCCACCCGCACCGAGATCCGCGCCGACACCCGGCGCGAATTCCGTCTGCTGCTGAAGGCGGCAGTCGGGTTCCTCGCGATCGCGGGTGTGATCTGGCTGAGAGTGGAGTTCTTCGAGTGAGCCGGCTGACGAGCGTGCGCATGCGCGAGATGCTGGGGCGACAGCGCACCCTGTGGTACATCGATTCGACGGGACCCACCCTGCTCATGCGGCAGGCGCCATCTGCGGTCGCACTGATCGTCGGCGTCACGCTCTCCATGGCGCTCGACGACCTTCCGTTCACCCCGTTCGCCGCAGCGGGCTTCGGCCTCATCGTCGGCGCGACCATCGTGGCCATCGTCGCGACGCGCGAGCGCATCGCGATCGGATGGATCGGGGCCCTCATCCCCATCGCGGACCTCATCGGATTCGGGCTCTTCCGCGCAGGAACGGGCGGAGCGACGTCGCTCTTCGGCGTGTTCCTGCTGCTCCCGTTGGTGTGGCTCGCAGCGCTCCCCGGATACCGCTACGTCATCATCGTGACCGTGCTCGGCTCGGGCCTGCAGGTGCTCCCGATGCTCACTCACGCCCCCAGCTCGTCGAGCGAATGGCTGCGCATGGTGATCACGCCCGCCGTCTACGCCGTCATCGCGATCATGATCAACGAGATCGCCCGCAATGGCCGTCTGCGCACCGCAGAGGCCCAGCAGCTTGCTGCGGAACGGGCCGCCGCGCTGGAGCGCAACCAACGTGTGCTGGAGCAGCTGCAAGAGTCGAAGCAGAACTACGGCGAGCTCGTCGAGCTGTTCCGCAGTGTCTGGAATGCGATCACCGCACAGGCGATCATCGGCACCGATCGCGCCGGTCTCATCGTCACCTGGAACCCCGGCGCCACGATCCTGCTCGGCAGAGAGGATCTCGACACCGAGTACGCGGAGCGCATCGAGGCGTTCTTCCCGCCCTCCGTTCTCGATGGTCTCGCGGGATTCCCCGAGCACGGAGCGCAGCTCGCCCACGACCCGCTGCCCCCGGGCCTGCGCATGCTCTTCGACGCGGTCGACGCCGGCGCGACGGTCGAGCGCGAGCTCGACATGCTGCGGGACGACGGCAGCACCGTGCCCGTCCGCCTCGTCATCACGCAGCGCTTCGACGGCACCCGCACGCCCATCGGGTACCTGCTGGTCGCGAGTGACGAGACGCGCGCGATCGAGGTCGCCCGGATGAAGGACGAGTTCGTCGGCATGATCTCGCACGAGCTGCGCACCCCGCTCAGCTCGATCCTCGGCTACCTGGAGCTGTTGCGGGACGACCCCCAGAATCCGCTCACCGAGGAGCAGCAGCAGTTCCTCGGCATCGCCGAGCGGAACGCGGAGCGCCTGCTGCGGCTCGGCGGCGACCTGCTGTTCACCGCGCAGGTCGAGTCAGGCCACTTCGCCCTGGAGACGCGTGAGGTCGACATCAGCGCGCTCATCGTCGCGGCGGTCGAATCGGCGCGGCCCGCCGCCGACACCGCACGCGTGCGTCTCCGGATCGGCGGCTCGCTCGACACCGTGATCGCGCGCGTGGATCCGGTGCGCATCTCGCAGGCCGTCGACAACCTCGTCTCGAACGCGCTCAAGTTCACCCCGGCGGAGGGTGAGGTCGTGGTGACGCTCTCGCAGAACACCCGCTACATCGTGCTCTCGGTGCGCGACACCGGCGTCGGCATCCCCGCAGACGAACTCGACCGGCTGTTCACGCGCTTCTTCCGCGCCTCCACCGCCACCCGCAACGCCCTGCCCGGCGTCGGACTCGGACTCAACATCACGAAGGCCATCGTCACCGCGCACCGGGGCCGCATGGAGGTGTCGAGCGAGGTGGGCGTCGGAACCGAGTTCCGGATGATCCTCCCGCTCGACTAGGGCGCGGCCCGCTCAGTCGGTGGGAGGAGCGGGCGGCGCGCCGAGCGCATCGAGCGCCGACCAGAAGCCGTCGTCGATCGTCGCGTCGACATGCTGCTGCAGCTCACCGAGGCGCTCCACCGAGTTCACACCAACGACGGTCGTGTGGATGCGCGGGTCGCGCATCGAGAAGTGCAGAGCCGCCGCAGCGGGCTCGACACCCCACTCAGCGCACAGTGCCCGGAACGCGTCGACGTGCGCCAGGAACTCGGCGCTCGGCTCCGAGTAGCCGTAGGTGCGACCGCGGAAGTTCTCGCCAGCGAGGATGCCGGCCCCGAACGGCGCGGCATTGAACACCGTCATGCCACGCTCGGTCGCGAGGTCGATGAGGTGATCGGCGGCGCGGTTCACGACGGTGTAGCGGTTGTGCGTGAGCACGACGTCGAACGCATCCGTCTGCACGTACTCCTCCATGAGCGGGACAGTGCCCGCCGCGATGCCGATCGCACCGATGCGGCCGTGATCGCGGAGCTTCAGCAGCACCTCGACGGGACCGCCGGGCGCCATCGCCTGGGAGACCGAGATCGTGTAGGGATCGTGCAGCTGGTAGAGCGGCAGAGTCTCGAGACCGAGGCGCTCGGTGGACTCCTCGAACGAGCGCTTCATCCGCTCGCCGGAGAAGGCACCGGTGACGGGGTCCTGGTCGCCCTTCGAGAACACGACGTGGCCCTCAGGAAGCCCGCCGAGCTCGAGGATCGCCTCACCGAGGAGGCGCTCGCTCTTGCCGTCGGCGTAGTTGTTGGAGGTGTCGGCCTGGCGGAACGACGACGTGAGGATGGTCTTCGCGAGGGCGAGATCCGCGCCCGGGCGCTTGCCGAGGCCCGAAGTGCCGATCGTGACAGGTTGCAGATCGTGGTGGAGCATTCCTCCAGAGTAGAGGGGGCGCGCCCTCAGCGCTGGAGTGCTCCTTCGGCCGCCTCCCACGCCTCGGCGATGAGCTCCGCCCCGAGAGGCGTGGGGTGCACGCCGTCAGCCGCGATCTCAGCCGCCCCGTGATGCGCGGCAGCCGTCGTGAGGATGCGATGCAACGGCACGAAGGCGGCCTGGAACTCTTCCGCGAGCGAGGCCACCGCGTCGCGCTTGCCCTCCAGGTCGTCCAGCCAGCCGAACTGCTCCTGCGTGATCGGAACGATGAACGGCTCCACGAGCACCAGACGCGGATTGCCCGCCACCACCGCGCGCTCGAGCAGACCCCGGTAGACGGATTCGAACTGCTTCGCCTCGGTGACGATCCCCTGATCGAAGCGACGCAGCGTGTCATTGACCCCGACGTACACCGAGAGAGTCCCCGGGGCGAGCGCGAGGACATCCTGCCCCCATCGCGCGGCGAGGTCGCCGATGCGGTCGCCGCTCACGCCCCGATTGATGACCTCGCGGCGATCCCCGCGCACCTGCAGGGCCTCCGCCGCGAGCCGCACGTAGCCCAAGCCGAGCCCTTCCGGGTCGTCGCGGCGATGGGCGTCCGTGATGGAGTCGCCGATGAACACGATCGGTCGAGTCATTCCGCCAGAGTAACGACGAAGATGGACGAATGGATGGCTTGCACCTCATCGTCCTGCCCGGTGGCGGATATCGCCGCCACGCCCCCCACGAGGGCGAGCCGGTCGCGGAGTGGCTGCGGGGGCTCGGCTTCGAGGCGAGCGTCTTCGCGTACCCCGTGAAGACCCGCCACCCCGGACCGCTCGATGCCGTGCGCGCCGAGATCCGCCGGGTGCGCGAGGCGGGGGCTGCGCGCGTGGGAGTCGTGGGGTTCTCGGCCGGCGGTCACGCGGCCGGCATGGCGGCCTTCGCACCCGGTGCGACCCCCGCCGAGCGTGTGGACGTCGCCGTGCTCGGCTACCCCGTCGTGTCGATGATGCTCGAGGAGCACCGCGGATCCCGGGAGAAGCTCCTCGGGAAGGATGCCTCATGGAGTGAGCGCGCGGCGACATCCCTCGACCTGCTCGTCACGGCATCCGCCCCGCCGACCTTCGTGTGGCACACCGCCGACGACGCGGTCGTGCCGGTGCAGCACAGCTACCTGCTGGGCATGGCGCTCGCTGGCAGCTCGGTGCCACACGAAGCGCACGTGCTGCCGACGGGCACGCATGGGCTGGGGCTCGCCGAAGGTGAGCCCGCGGCTGTGTGGACGGGGCTCTGCGCGGAGTGGCTCGGGCGACTCTAGGCGGATCGACGATCACAGTGTCCCTCGACACGGTTCCGCGGGCCGAGACAGCCCGCGGCGCTGGCGTCGCGGCGAAGGCCGGAAACGGCCTTCGCTCACAGCTCCAGCGCGCCGAGCACGTTCGCGGCGACCGTCGCGTGCACCGACTCCGTGTCGGAGGGGTGGTAGATGCCCGCGAGCACGTCCCGCTGCAGGCGTGCGAGCTCACTCGACGAGCGGTAACCGCCTCCGCCCGCGACGCGCATCGCCTGATCGACGACGTAGCGCGCGGTCTCGGTGGAGCGGTGCTTGAGCCCCGTGAGGTCGCGGAACCAGCGCGGGCCGCGATCCACGAGACCATCCACATCGCGCGCGACCACCTCCAGCTGCGGCGCGAGCGCATCGAGAGCGAGCGCCGCATCCGCGATGCGCCAGCGGATGTCGGGATCCGTCGCGTAGCTGGCGCCCCCGCGCTGCAGGCTCGTGCGGCGCTGCGCCGCCTCCACCGCGAGCTCGAGCGCGCGATCCGCGATGCCCGCGTAGACCGACGCGATGAGCGTCAGGAAGTTCGCGAAGAGCGCGAAGATGAACGGATCCGCGTTCGGGCCGACAGGCAGGAACCGCACGATCCGCTCATCCGGGATCACGGCGCCCTCGAGCTTCGTCGTGCGCGACTGGGTGGCGCGCATGCCGAGGGTGTCCCAGTCGTCGAGGCTCGTGACGCCCGCGTCTTCGCGCGTGAGCACGCCGTGCACGAGACGCGGGGCGCCCTCGCCCTCGGTCTGCTTGCCGAAGACGATGAGGCGCGTCCACGCGGGGGCGAGCGAGGTGAAGATCTTGGTGCCCGTGAAGGCGTAACCGGCCACGGGGGTGTCCACGCGCTCCGCGGTCGTGAGCGAGTCCCACATCACCAGGTCGTTGCCGGGCTCGGAGTTGCCGAACGCGAACAGCTCCCCCGCCTCGGCATCCGCGAGGATCCACGCGAGCGAATCATCGCCCCGTTCGGCGAGCGTGTGCGCGATCCCCACGACGACGAGGTGCATGTTGACGGCGAGCGCCGTCGCGGGCGCGTATGCGGCAAGCAGGCGCTGATCGGCGATCGCCTGCGAGAGGCTGCGCGGGCGGAGGTAGCCGGCCTCGCGCAGGGCGGCGAGATCCTCGTCGAAGAAGCGGTTCTCGCGGTCGTAGTCGGCGGCACGCGAGCGGATCCCCGCGAGCAGCTCCTCAGTCAGCACACTCACCCCAGCAGGCTACGCGCCACGTGGCATGGCCGCCGAGACGGGGGCGGTCGCCGGTCAGGCGGCGCCGAGCTGCCGACGCGCCTCATCGATGACGGCGAGCACCTCGATGCTCGTCTGCAGCGGATGCTCGGGAGCCTCCAGACGCCCCTCCGCGATGTGGGACGCCACGGCCGTCGCCTGGAAGCAGAGGCCGTCGCGCCAGCGGAGCCCGGTCTCGTCCTCCCAGTGGGCGGCACCGCCGCCCGGCCGCTCGATCCGGAAGCCGCCCTGCGCCATGAACGGCTCCACCGAGATCCGGAGGCCATCGCGCCCCTGCACCTCGCCGAGGATCGGCTGGTCGGTCATCATGCTCGTGAACGAGCTTCCGGTGACGTCGCCGCCGCGTGCCCAGACGACGCGCGCATCCGCGTCGACGCCCGTGGGGGCGAGCTCGCCCGTCGCGCTCACCGAGTCGGGCGCGCCGAGGCAGAAGTGCAGCCACCACAGCGTGTAGACACCGAGGTCGAGCAGGCTTCCGCCGCCGAGCGCCGGATCGAATGCGCGGCTCGTGGGGTCGTAGCCGAACTGCGCGGCGAAGGTCGCTGACGCCCCGAACGGCTCCCCGATGACACCATCGTCGAGCAGCTGCCGGATCACGGTGGTCTGCGGGATGAAGCGCGACCACATCGCCTCCATCGCGAACACGCCCGCGGTGCGCGCGGCGATCGCGATCTCGGTCGCCTGCTCGGCCGAGACGGCGATGGGCTTCTCGATGAGCACATGCTTGCCGGCGTCGATCGCGAGCAGCGCGAGCGCGCGGTGCTCCGTGTGGGGCGCCGCGATGTAGACGATGTCGACATCCGGATCCGCGACGAGCGCCTCATATCCGCCGTATGACCGGGGGATGCCGTGCTTCGCCGCGAAGGCGGCCGAGCGCTCGGGGGTGCGGGATGCGACCGCGACGACGCGCTGGTCTGTGTTCGCGTGGAGCGTGGCAACCCAGTCGTTGGCGATCACGCCTGGCGCGAGCACGCCCCACCGCAGAACGGGTCCGCCGCGCAGCGGCACGTGGGTGGGCTCGGGGAAGCGCGAGAAGCTCATCCCCGCACGCTACCGCCTCCCGAGGTGTCAGTTTGTGCCGCCTGGGCTCGCAGGCAGGCGGCACAAACTGACACCTCAGGTGGGTGGGGGCGGGCGGGCGGGGGGTCAGCGCGCGAGATCGGCGAGCACGGCCTCCAGCTGGTCGACGGCCCAATCGATCTCGTCGGGCTCGATGACGATCGGCGGGGCGAGCCGGATGGTGGAGCCGTGGGTGTCCTTCGCGAGCACCCCGCGCTCCGCGAGCAGCTCGGCCACGCGCCGCCCCGTCGCGAGCGCGGGGTCGATGTCGACGCCCGCCCAGAGCCCTGCGGAGCGCACGGCCACCACGCCATGCCCGCGAAGCGCATCAAGGCGTGCGCGCATCCGCTCGCCGAGTTCGGCGGCCCGCCGCTGGAACTCCCCCGATTCGAGCAGCTCGACCACCGCGAGGCCCACGGCCGCGGCGAGCGGGTTGCCTCCGAAGGTCGAGCCGTGCTCGCCGGGACGCAGCACGCCCAGTACACCCACGTCGCCCACCACGGCGCTCACCGGCACGATGCCGCCGCCGAGCGCCTTGCCGAGCAGGTAGAGGTCGGGCACAACGCCCGCGTTGTCGCACTGGAAGGTCGCACCCGTGCGCGCGAGTCCCGACTGGATCTCGTCGGCGATGAACAGCACGTTCGCGGAACGGGTGAGGCGGCGCACCTCGGCCAGGTAGCCGTCGGGTGGGATGATGATGCCCGCCTCACCCTGGATCGGTTCGAGGAGAACCGCGACGACGTCATCGGTGAGGGCTTCGGCGAGCGCCTCCGCGTCGCCGTACGGCACCGAGACGAAACCGGGCGTGTACGGACCGAAGTCGTTCCGCGCGTCCGGGTCGTTCGAGAAGCTGATGATGGTGGTCGTTCGGCCGTGGAAGTTGCCGTCGGCGACGACGATCGTGGCGCGCTCGTGCGGCACGCCCTTCACGCGGTACCCCCACGCCCGCGCGATCTTGATGGCGGATTCGACCGCCTCCGCACCGGTGTTCATGGGCAGCGCCATGTCCTTCTCGGCGAGCGCGGCGAGCCGATCGAGGAACGGCCCGAGCTGGTCGTTGTGGAACGCGCGGCTCGTGAGCGTCACCCGATCCAGCTGCTCCTTCGCGGCGGCGACGAGCGCCGGATG
Source organism: Salinibacterium sp. ZJ70 (assembly GCF_011751865.2). Taxonomy (GTDB): domain Bacteria; phylum Actinomycetota; class Actinomycetes; order Actinomycetales; family Microbacteriaceae; genus Homoserinibacter. The sequence goes on from NZ_CP061770.1 coordinate 2,747,663, forward strand.
CCGGTGCCCGAAGTTGAGCGCGGAGTACGCGGCGAGACAGTCGAGATAGCGCCGGCCCTCGACATCCGTGACCCACGCGCCCTGAGCCTCCGCGACGACGATCGGCAGCGGGTGGTAGTTGTGCGGGCTGACCCGCTCCATCTGCTCGACGTATCCGGCGGTGCCGACCGCGATCTCGCGCGCATTCATCAGCGCAGCTCCAGCGTGCAGCACTTCACGCCGCCGCCGCCGAGCAGCAGCTCCGACAGGTCGACGCCGTGCGGCACGTAGCCGCGTTCGCGCAGCGCCGCCTCGAACTCGGCCGCACGGGAGGCGATCACGACGTTGCGTCCGTCGCTGAACGAGTTGAGGCCGAGCACCGCGGCGTCGGCCTCCCCCACGTGGATCGCGTCGGGGAAGCGCTCCTCGAGGATCGCGCGGCTGCTGTCGTCGAAAGCGCTCGGCAGGTACGCGACCGCGTCGGGGCCGCCCGCGGAATCGAGCACCGCGAACGCGGTGTCGAGGTGGTAGAACGCGGGATCGACGAGGCGCAGCGTCACGACCTCGCGGTCGTAGATGCGGCGCAGCTCCTCGTGGCTTGCGGCGTCGGAGCGGAACCCGGTGCCCGCGAAGATCGTCTCGCCCACCAGCAGGAAGTCGCCCTCACCCTCATTGGTGGAGACGGGCTCCCGCACCTCGAAGCCAGCCTCAGCGAACCAGCGCATGTAGGCGGGGCCCTCGGGTCCGCGTTCCGGGAACTGGAAGCGCGCGCCATATGCGATTCCGTCGAGCACCATCCCGCCGTTGGCTGCGTAGACCATGTCGGGCAGTCCCGGCTCGGGGTCGATGAGCTCAACCTCGAAGCCGAGCTCGAGGTAGAGCCGGTACAGGGTCTCCCACTGGTCGAGGGCGGTGCCGGTGTCGGTGGGGTTCTCGGGGTGCATCCACGGGTTGATGCGGTAGCTCACCGTGAAGAACTCGGGGCGGCACATGAGCACGCGGCGCGTCGTCGCGCGGCGCTCGGAACGGGTCGTGGAGGGGTCGACCATGGTCATCTCGCCAGTGTCGCACGCACGCATCCGACAGTTGGCGGCGTCGTCTGCACTATTCCTGCGCATAACTCTGGATCCACACAATGAACCGGCGTACCGTTGCGGCGTGGACAACATCGACTACGGCATCATCGATCTGCTTCGCCAGAACGCCCGTGCCGGATACGGCGACATCGGCGACCGAGTGGGCCTCTCGGCGTCGGCGGTGAAGCGCCGCGTCGACCGTCTCGTGGCCGATGGCGTGATCCGCGCATTCACCATCCAGGTCGATCCGGCCGTCGACGGCATGGCCACCGAGGCCTACGTCGAACTGTTCTGCCGTGGCACCGTGGCCCCCGACGAACTCAAGCGCATCCTCTCGCAGGTGCCCGAGGTGGTGGATGCGAGCACGGTCACCGGCGACGCGGATGCGATCGTGCTCATCCGCTCGCGCGATATCCCCAGCCTCGAAGACGCCCTCGAGCGCGTGCGCATCGCGCCGAGCGTCGACCACACACGCAGCGCGATCGTCCTGACCCGCCTCATCCACCGCAACTACGACTGAGCACCGCCCCGATGACCGACATCCGCGCCGATATCCGCATCGACCCCCGCTCGACCACGCCCCCGTTCGAGCAGGTGCGCGTGCAGCTGCTCACGCAGATGCAGGACGGCACGCTGCCCGCGGGCACGCGCCTCGCGCCCGTGAGGCAGCTCGCAGCCGAGCTGAACGTCGCCGCCGGGACCGTCGCGCGCGCCTACAAGGAGCTCGAGGAGAGCGGAGCCGTCGAGACTCGCGGGCGCGGCGGCACCGTCGTCGCATGGTCGACGGATGCGGCCGAGCGGCGCATCGAGATGCTCGCCGCCCAGCTGGCGTCCGCCGCGCGCGAGGAGCGGGTGTCCGCCGCCCGCGCACTCGAGATCGTGACGCGCGCGCTCGGCGCCTGACGCGGCGAGCGCCTCAGTGACCGGTGCGGTTCGAATCGACTCCCGCGTCCGGTCCCTGCGACACGGTTCCCAGAGCGACGAGATCCGTCTCGGTGAGCTCGAAGTCGAACACGTCGAGGTTCTCCCGCATCCGCTCGGGCGACGCCGACTTCGGGATCACGACGAGACCGTTCTGCACGTGCCAGCGCAGCACGATCTGCCCGGGGGTGCGCCCGTGCGCTTCGGCGATCTGGCTCACGATGGGGTGGTTCAGCACACTCGCGCCGTCGCCGCCGAGCGGACTCCACGACGTGGTCACAATGCCGTGGTCCGCGTGGAACGCGCGGTGATCCTCCCGCGTGACGTGCGGGTTCAGCTGGATCTGGTTGACAGCCGGCACGATGCGCGTCTCGGCCAGGAGGGTGTCGAGGTGCTCGGGTCGGAAGTTGGAGACGCCGATCGCACGAGCGCGCCCGTCGTCGTGGAGGCGCTCGAAGGTGCGCCAGGTGTCGACGAAGAGCCCCCGTCCCGGCAGCGGCCAGTGGATGAGCAGCAGGTCGACGTAGTCGGTGCCGAGGCGATCGAGCGCGGCCTCGAGGCCCCCGACGGCCTTGTCGTCGCCCTGGAACGCGCCGTCGAGCTTCGTCGTGATGAAGAATTCCTCGCGGGGGATGCCGCTTCGGCGGATCCCCTCCCCCACGCCTGCCTCGTTGCCGTACTTGGTGGCGGTGTCGATGTGCCGGTAGCCGAGCTCGGCGGCTGCGGCCACGGCATCGGCGGCCTGCGCGTCGTCGAGCGGCCAGGTGCCGAGCCCGACCTGCGGGATCTCGTGACCGGTGTTGAGGGTGATGCCGGGAACGCTCATCCCTTCACGCTACGCCCCCTCCGCCCCACCCACGAGGGTCGCAGATGGCCGCAGACACGCCGGATGAAGCGGCCATCTGCGACCCCTCACCCATCAGTGGGCCGGGGGAGGTCAGACGGGGAGCGTGATCATCGCGCGATCCGGGTTGCCGAAGCGGTGCGCCGTGATCGTGACCGACTGCTCACGCAGGAAGGGCAGGAGTTCGATCCGCCCCGCGGCGGTGACCGCACCCGCATACACCGCGACGTCGGGCCGCCCTTGCAGCGCGACCGCGAGGTCACCCGCACGCTCGCCGATGTAGCGGATCCGGGACGGGGTTTCGCCCGCCACACGCGCGGCGAACGCCGCATCCGATTCGACGATGACGCTCCAGTCGTGCTCGTCGGCGTCGCGCCCGATCCGCAGCGGCACCGCCGAGCTCACGACGAGTTCAGCGCGCGCGCGCGTCGCCGCGGCCAGCACGCGCACGAGATCCGCGAGAGCGCCTCCCTCGGCGAGGCGCACGGTGACGGAGGCGGGCCGGTACCGCAGCACGTTGCGCTCGACGCCGAGATCGGAGACGTCGCGCGCGGTGCCGAACTCGGCATCCCATGCCGCGGCATCCGAGTACGCCCCACGACGCACGGCATCGAAGCCCGCGTAGTCGAGAGACGGCTGGAACGCCTCGATGAGCCTGCGCACGCGCGGTGCGAGCCCATCCAGCCGCAGGTCGCCGTCGGGCTCCGCGCGCACAGGTCGCCAGTCGCCCATCACGAGGAGAGTGTTGGGCCCTCCCGCCTTCGCACCGGGGCCCACCGACGAGCGCTTCCACCCGCCGAACGGCTGCCGACGCACGATCGCACCCGTGATCGGACGGTTGACGTAGAGATTGCCCGCCTGCACGGTGTCGATCCACTGGGCGACCTCGTCGGGGTCGAGCGAATGGATGCCCGCGGTGAGTCCGTAGTCGACCTCGTTCTGCAGATCGATCGCCTCGGTGAGACTCGCGGCGTGCATGAGGCCGAGGACGGGCCCGAAGTATTCGGTGAGATGGAACTCGCTGCCCGCCGCGACGCCATCGCGCACACCGGGCGACCACAGCCGGTCGGTGTCGTCGAGCTGCCGGGGCTTCACGAGCCAGCTCTCCCCCTCGGCGAGCTTCGTGAGGCCCTGCGCGAGCTTGCCGGATGCGGGCTCGACGAGCGGACCGACCGTCGTCGATGCGTCCTGCGGCCAGCCGACCGCGAGGCTCCTGACCGCGTCGACGAGCTGCCGACGGAAGCGCTCCGACTCCGCCATCGACCCCACGAGGATCACGAGCGACGCCGCCGAGCACTTCTGCCCGGCGTTGCCGAACGCGCTCGCCACGACGTCCTTGACAGCCGCATCGACGTCCGCGCTGGGCGTCACGATGATCGCGTTCTTGCCGCTCGTCTCGGCGAGCAGCGGCAGATCGGGGCGCCACGAGCGGAAGAGAGCCGCGGTCTCGTAGGAGCCGGTCAGCACGACGCGGCCGATCTCGGGAGCCGTCACCAGACGCTGACCGAGCTCACCCTCCTCGACATCGACGAGCGTCAGCAGGTCCCGCGGAACACCCGCCTCCCAGAGAGCCTCGGCGAGCACGGTGCCGCAGCGGCGAGCCTGCGGGGCGGGCTTGAGGATGACGGCGCTGCCTGTCGCGAGCGCCGCGAGCACGCCGCCGGCGGTGATCGACACGGGGAAGTTCCACGGCGGCGTCACGAGGGTGAGCGGCACGGGCGAGAACGCAGCATCGCGGATGAGGCCCAGCTCGCGCGCGCGCTCGGCGTAGTAGTGGGCGAAGTCGACCGCCTCGCTCACCTCGACATCCGCTTCGGCGATCGTCTTGCCGGTCTCGGAGGCCATGACCTCCACGAAGCGCCCGCGGAACACCGAGAGCACCTCGCCCACGCGATCGAGCAGCTCTGCGCGCTCGTGCGCCGGCACCTCGCCGAAGCGACGCCCCGCGGTGGACGCGGCGGCGATCGCGGCGTCGAGGCGCTCCGGGTCGTCGATCCGGGCCGCTGCGATCGTGTCCTCGCCGAGCAGGCTCGACGCGGAGCGCTCGAGCACGCTGCTCGCCCACACGCGGTTGGCTCCGAGCGACGGATCGGTGTCGGGTTCGTTGCGGAAGGCCCGGGGCGTGCGCGGCAGCGGCGGGCTGAGGCGGTTCTGGTAGCGGTTCGGCGGCGGAACTTCGTCATCGAGGTCGGCGAGAGACTCCGCGAACCGCTGTGCTTCGCGGGCGAACGCGGCCTCGGATTCTGCGAGGTCGAAGACCGCCGACATGAAGTTCTCGTCGCTCGCGTTCTCTTCGAGACGCCGAACGAGGTAGTTGATGGCTGCGTCGAACTCGTCCGGGTGCACGACAGGCGTATAGAGGAGGAGTCGACGTGTGTCGGCGCGCACGGCTCGCGCCTGCGCGGTGGCCATGCCGAGGAGCATCTCGATGTCGACGCGGTGCTCGACCTCGCGGGCGATCGCGAGCTTCCATGCGAACGCGAGATCGAAGAGGTTGTGCCCGGCGACCCCGATGCGAACAGCCTCAGTCGACTCGCGCGTGAGCGCTGCCACGAGCATCCGCTTGTAGTTCGTGTCGGTGGCGCGCTTGCTCGGCCAGGTGGCGAGGGGCCAACCGTGCACGATCGCATCGACCCGCTCCATCGCGAGGTTGGCGCCCTTGACGATGCGCACCTTGATGCCCGCGCCGCCTGCCGCGACGCGACGCTTCGCCCAGGCCGTGAGCTCCTGGAGCGCCGCGACCGAGTCGGGCAGGTACGCCTGCAGCACGATCCCCGCCTCGAACTGGTGCAGGTCGGGCTGTTCGAGGAGTCGGGTGAAGACCGCGATCGTGAGATCGAGGTCGCGGTACTCCTCCATGTCGAGGTTGATGAACTTGCGCGTGCGTGAGCGCGCTGCCTGCTCGTAGAGCGGGGTGAGCTGCTCGACGACGCGCTCGACGGTCTCGTCGAAGCCCCACATCGACAGCTGTGCCGCCACCGACGACACCTTGATGGAGACGTAGTCCACGTCGTCGCGTGCGAGCAGTTCGCGGGTGCCCTGCAATCGACGAGCGGCCTCCGCGTTGCCCAGCACGGCCTCGCCGAGGAGGTTGATGTTGAGGCGTGCACCCCGCTCGTGCAGCCGAGCGAGGGTCTTGTCGAGCTTCTTCGGGGTCGCGTCGATCACGAGGTGCGACACCATCGAGCGCAGCACACGCCGCGCGATGGGGATCACGGGCCACGGCATGAGCAGCCCGAGGCCCCCGCCGAGCACGATGAGGGCGCGCAGATGCCACGGCAGGAACGTCGGAACCCGGCGCGAGAGCCGTTCGAGGTTGCGTGCCGCGACCCGCAGATCGTCGGGTCTCACGACACGGTCCACGAATCCGAGGGTGAACTCGAGGCCGACCGGATCCTTCAGAAGTCCCGCGAGGCGACGAGCGCTCGGGTCGGACTCGTCGTGCGCGGAGGCCGCGAGCCAGCGCCTCACGAGGGCGATCGTCTCATCGGTCGTGGGCAGATCGGGGGGCACCGCCATGATGTTGAGAGTAGACGAGGCCACCGCGCACTGTCTGTGCGCGGCACGCGATTCCATTGCGTGGGACCGGGTGTGACGCGCAGGGCCGTCGCCGGATGGTGAATCATCACAGATTGACGGAAAAATCGTCACTTGACCCGCTATCCTGTCCCGCATGTCCTCCACCACGGACCATTCCCCCGACGAAGCTGGCGAGTCACTCATGAACACCTCGCACACCCCCTCCACCGAGAGCGCTCCCGCGCCGACTGCCACCCAGTGGAACGTCTGGCGAGAGTTCTTCCGCGCCGGACGCGAGCTGAACGCCGCCCTCGACCGCCGCCTCCAGGACGACGTGGGCATCTCCCACCCCGAGTTCCTCGTGCTGATCGCGCTGTGGCGCGCGCCCGACAAGCAGCTCCGCACCGGCGAACTCGCACACGACCTCAACTGGGAGAAGAGCCGCGTCTCGCACCAGGTGTCGCGCATGGTCAACCGCGGATTCCTCGAGCGCCGCGAATGCGTCGACGACGCCCGCGGCGTGTGGGTGGCGCTCACCGACTCCGGCTCGCGCGTGCTCAACGCCTCCGGGCGCGACCACGGCGCCGCGATCACCGAGTGGTTCCTCGACCTCATGGACGACCACGAGCTCGAGGTCGTCGAGCGGGTGTCGCAGCGCATCCGCGAGAAGCTCATCGAAGCGGGCGTCGCCCCGACGCCGCGCGCCGGACTCGCGCCCACGACGACCCTCCTCGAGGACACCGCCCTCCCCCGCGAGACGGAGGCGGGCGACACCGACGCATCCTAGGCTCGCGGGGTGAGCACCGTCCGCCCCGTCGCCTGGAGCCGCCCCGCGCCCGACCGCCGCGGCCGTCTCGTCGACGTCGCTCTCGCCGGATTCCTGTTCCTCGACAGCATCCTCAGCCAGCAGCTGTACCGCGTCGCTGGGGTGAACGCGAATCCCGCGGATGGCATCACGACGATCCTGCTGCTCGCCGCCGTCACCCTGCCGCTCGCCTGGCGACGCACGCACCCCGTGGCCGTGGGTGCCGCTGTCTCGATCGCGTTCATCGCGGTGGGCGAGCTCGGGGTGCCCGAGTTCCTGGTGACGAACATCGCGCTGTTCGCCGCGATCTATGCGATCGGCGCGTGGGAGTCCCGGCGGCGGGTCGCGATGATCGCTCGCGCGGCCATCGTCTCCGTCATGGCGGGGTGGCTCTTCGTGAGCCTCTTCCGCACGGCCACCGACCCCGATGCCGCTGACGGGCTCTCCCGCGCCGGCGCGTTCTCGCCCCTCGTGGCGTACCTGCTGCTCAACATCCTCATCAATGCCCTCTACTTCGGGGGCGCGTGGTGGTTCGGCGAGCGGGCGTTCGCGTCCGCTCGGCAGACGGCCGAGCTCGAGGAGCGCACACGCGAACTCGAGGAGGCGCGCGAGCTTGCGGCCTCCCAGGCCGTCGCGCTCGACCGGGTGCGCATCGCGCGCGAACTGCACGACGCCGTCGCGCACCATGTGAGCGTCATCGGGATCCAGGCGGGTGCTGCGCGCACGGTGCTGACGAGCGACCCGGATGCGGCGAGCGCCGCCCTGCAGACCATCGAATCCACGACCCGCGAGACGATCGCCGAGCTGCACGGAATGCTGACGACGCTCCGCGACAGCGACGATTCGCATGTGGCCTCGTTCGGGATCGAGCGCATCGGCGATCTCGTGCACGCGTCGACCGAGGCGGGCATCCCCACCGCGTTCACGACCGTCGGCGAGCCGGTCTCCGTTCCGCAGATCGCGAGCGTCAACCTGTACCGCATCGCGCAGGAGGCCCTCACGAACGTGCGCAAGCACGCCGGCCCCCACGCGATCGCCGATGTGCGGGTGCGGTACGGCGCCGACCACGTGGAGCTCGAGGTGTCCAACACGGGAGGGCCGACCGCGGCCCGCCTGCCCGGCGGACTCGGCCAGCTCGGGATGCGGGAGCGCGTCGCCGCATCCGGCGGCGTGCTCGAGGTGGGGCCGAGAAGCCGCGGCGGCTACCTCGTGCGCGCCCGCATCCCCCTCCCGGAGGCCGTCTCATGACCCGCGTTCTGCTCGTCGACGATCAGGCGCTCGTGCGCACAGGCTTCCGGGTGATCCTCTCCGCGCAGCCTGGCATCGAGGTCGTCGGGGAGGCATCCGACGGGCTCGAAGGGGTGACTCTCGCCTTCGCGCTCTCGCCGGATGTCGTCTGCATGGATGTGCAGATGCCGGGGATCGACGGCCTCGAGGCGACGCGCCGGATCACGGCCGAGCCGGATGCACCCGCCGTGCTGGTGCTCACGACCTTCGATCGCGACGACTATCTGTTCCAGGCGCTCGAAGCGGGTGCCTCCGGATTCCTGCTCAAGACCTCGAGCCCCGAACAGCTCGTCGACGCGGTTCGCGTGCTCGCTTCGGGGGACGCGCTGCTGTCGCCCGCGGTCACCCGCCGCGTCATCGAGCGGTTCGCGGCCGTCCCCGCGGCCGCCCCCACGGCGACCGACCCGGAGGTGGAGGGACTCACCGAACGCGAGGCCGACGTCTTCCGGCTGCTCGCCGACGGCCTCTCGAACGCGGAGATCGCCGAGCAGCTCTACGTGGGCGAGGCGACGGTGAAGACGCACGTCTCGAACATCCTGCTGAAGCTCGGCGTGCGCGATCGCGTGCAGGCCGTGGTGCGCGCGCACCGTTCGGGCTTCGTGCGCGCCTGACGCGGCTCCCCCTCGGGGAGTCCCCCTCAGGGGGGAGGCGCGGGTCGGCCCCCGCTCGTAACGTGGTTCTCGACCTGAGGAGGACCAGTGCTCGAGATCCGAGACGTCACCAAGAGCTACGGCACGAGGCGTGTGCTCGATGGAGTGTCGTTCGATGTGGCCCCCGGCCGCATGACGGGCTTCGTCGGCGGAAACGGCGCCGGCAAGACCACCACCATGCGCATCATCCTGGGTGTGCTCGACGCCGACAGCGGCAGCGTGACGCTGAACGGCGAACCGCTCGGTCCGCTCGGACGCCGTCGCTTCGGCTACATGCCCGAGGAGCGCGGCCTCTACCCCAAGATGAAGCTCGCCGAACAGCTCGTGTACCTGGCGCGCCTGCACGGCCTCACCGCCGAGGATGCGCGACGCAACACCGATGAGCTGCTCGCGCGCCTCTCGCTCAGCGAGCGCGCGGGCGACACCGTCGAGAAGCTCTCGCTCGGCAACCAGCAGCGCGCGCAGATCGCCGCCGCGCTGGTGCACGACCCCGACGTGCTCATCCTCGACGAGCCGTTCAGCGGCCTCGACCCGATGGCGGTCGACGTCGTCGTCGAGGTGCTCGCCGACCGTGCCCGCTCGGGCGTGCCCGTGCTGTTCTCGAGCCACCAGCTCGACATCGTCGAGCGCCTCTGCGACGACCTCGTCATCATCGCCGACGGCACCATCCGCGCAGTCGGCCCTCGCGCCGAACTGCGCGAGCGCCACTCCACGCTCCGCTACCAGCTGCAGACCGACGGCGACGCCGGATGGCTTCGCGACGTGCCTGGCGTCACCGTGATCGAGGCCGACGGCGGCTACGGGCTCTTCGAGGTCGACGAGATCGGCACCGCATCCGCCGTGCTCCGCGACGCCGTCTCGCGCGCAGACGTCACCGACTTCTCCCGCCAGCAGCCCACCCTCTCCCAGATCTTCAAGGAAGTGATCCGATGAGCGCGTCGACCCGCACCCCCGCTGTCGCCCAGGCGTACTCGACCCCCGCCATGGTGTGGCTCGTCGCGAAGCGCGAGATCATGGTGCGCCTGCGCAGCGTCGCCTTCCTCGTGTCGACCGGCATCATGCTGCTTCTCGTCATCGGATCGGTCGTCGTCGGATCGGTCGTCGCCACCACTGCCGAGCCCGCGAAGGTCGCCGTCGTCTCGGGCGTGCAGCTGCCAGCTGACCTCGACTTCGACGTCACCAACGTCACCGACCGCGCCGCCGCCGAGGAGCTCGTGCGCGCGGGTGACGTCGAGGCGGCGATCGTGCCCGACAACAGCCCCGTCGGCTACCTCGTCATCGCCAACGACGCGCCCCCGCTCGGCATCATCCAGTCGCTCAGCGTCATGCCGGACGTCGAGATCCTCGAGACCTCCAACGCCGCAGGGTTCCTCGGCTACATCGTGGCGGTCGGCTTCGGAATCGTGTTCTTCCTCTCGGCGATGACGTTCGGCCAGACGATCGCGCAGTCCGTCGTCGAAGAGAAGTCGACGCGCGTCGTCGAGATCCTGCTCGCCACGATCCCCACCCGCACGCTCCTCGCTGGCAAGATCCTCGGCACCACGATCCTCGCGCTCGGGCAGGTGCTGCTGCTTGCGGGGCTCGCCATCATCGGCCTCACCGTCACCGGCCAGGATCAGCTGCTGCTGGGGCTCGGGGCGCCCATCCTGTGGTTCGCCCTGTTCTTCGCGCTCGGCTTCGTGCTGCTGGCCTCGTTGTTCGCCGCGACCGGTGCGATGGTCTCGCGCCAGGAGGACATCGGCTCGACGACCACCCCCGTGACGATGCTCGTGATGATCCCCTACTTCGTCGTCATCTTCTTCAACGACAACCCTCTCGTCGTCAGCATCATGTCGTACGTGCCGTTCTCGGCACCCGTCGGGATGCCGCTGCGACTGTTCCAGGGAACGGCCGAATGGTGGGAGCCGATCCTGTCGCTCGCGATCCTCGTCGCGTCCGCGATCGTCGTCATCCTCATCGCGTCGCGCATGTACGAGAACTCGCTGCTGCGCCTGGGGCAGCGAGTGAAGCTGACCGAAGCGCTCAAGGGATGAGAATGGTGCGGTGAGCACACTCCACGACACGGCCTTCCGCGGCTTCGCGAGCGACAACTACGCCGGACTCCACCCCGAGATCCTCGACGCGATCACGGCCGCCAACGGCGGGCACCAGATCGCGTACGGCGAAGACGTCTACACGGCGCGCCTCGCCGACGTGGTGCGCGCCGAGTTCGGCGAGCAGGCCGAGGTGTTCCCGGTGTTCAACGGCACGGGAGCCAACGTCGTGGCGCTCACCGCACTCCTCCCCCGCTGGGGTTCGGTGATCGCGACCTCGACCGCCCACATCCACACCGACGAGGGCGGCGCGCCCGAGAAGGTCGCCGGTCTCAAGCTGTTCGTCGTGCCGACGGCCGACGGCAAGCTCACCCCCGAGCTGCTCGCCACCGAGGCGTGGGGCATGGACGACGAGCACCGTTCCGAGCCCGCCGCCGTCTCGATCACGCAGACCACCGAGCTCGGCACGCTCTACACGCCGGATGAGGTGCGCGCGATCGCCGACGCCGCCCACGCCGCCGGCCTCGCTCTGCACATGGACGGCGCGCGCATCTGGAACGCGGCAGCCGCGCTCGGCGTGCCGTTCCGCGAGTTCACCACGGATGCCGGGGTCGACATCCTGAGCTTCGGCGGCACCAAGATCGGTGCGCTCGGCGTCGAGGCGATCGTCGTGCTCAACCCCTCGCGGGTCTCCGATGTGGTGCGTCTGCGCAAGACGTCCATGCAGCTGGCAAGCAAGATGCGCTTCTTCAGCGCGCAGCTGCTCGCGCTCTTCGACGGCGTGGGCCTTCGCGCCGCAACCCACGCGAACGAGATGGCCGCTCGCCTGCGCACCGCGCTCGAGGCGGGTATCTCCGACGGCTCCATCCGGAACCTGTCGTTCAGCCAGGCGACGCAGGCGAACGCCGTGTTCGCGGTGCTGCCGAACGACGCCGCCGACCGCATCCGCGAGCGCTTCCGCTTCTACGACTGGGACCGCGCGGCAGGTCAGGTGCGCTGGATGACGGCGTTCGACACCACCGAAGCCGACATCGACGCGTTCGTGGCGGCGATCCGCGAGGAGCTCAGCCGCTGACTCGGCCCGTCGAACCCCGGAATCCGGGGGCGACGTAGGCTTATCGTGTGACCCGCTCACCTGCAGACAAGCCCTGGCTCGACTCCTACGCCCCCGGCGTCCCCCACGATGTGACGGTGCCCGAGGGGTCGCTGTCGAACCTCATCGCCGAATCCGTCGAGAAATATCCGGACAACGTGGCGCTCGAATTCTTCGGACGCGAGACCACCTACGCGGAGCTCGGCGCGCAGATCCGACGCGCGGCTGAAGGCCTGCGCCGCCTCGGCGTGAAGGCCGGCGACCGCGTGGCGCTCATCCTGCCGAACTGCCCGCAGCATGTCGTCGCGTTCTACGCGGTGCTGCGCCTCGGCGCGATCGTCGTCGAGCACAACCCGCTCTACACACCGCGTGAGCTGCGCCACCAGTTCGAGGACCACGGAGCGCGCGTGGCGATCGTGTGGGACAAGGTCGTGCCGACGCTGCAGGACTTCCCGAGAGACCTCGCGCTCGATGCGATCGTCTCGGTCGACATGACCCGCGCGTTCCCGCTCAAGATGCGCACCCTCCTCAAGCTCCCCATCGAGAAGGCGCGCCGCAGCCGATCCGAGCTCACGCTCCAGGTGCACGGCACCACCCCATGGGAGAAGCTGCTCGACGGCCCCGAGATCCCCGAGACCGTTCCGCGGCCCGCTGGCGACAGCATCGCCCTCATCCAGTACACGAGCGGAACGACCGGCCACCCCAAGGGCGCGGTGCTCACCCACCGCAACATGCTCGCGAACGCCACGCAAGCGCAGGCGTGGGTGATGCCGACCCTGGCACGCGACGCGGGCATCTCGGTGCACGCCGTGCTGCCGCTCTTCCACGCCTACGGCCTCACGCTGAGCCTCACCTTCGCGATGAGCCTGGGGGCGCGCCTCGTGCTGTTCCCGAAGCCCGACCCGGCCCTCGTCCTCCCCGTCTTCAAGAAGCGCCCCCCGACGTTCCTTCCCGCCGTTCCGCCCCTGTACGACCGATTCCGCAAGGAGGCAGAGGAGAAGGGCATCTCGCTCAAGGGCATCCAGGTCGCCATCTCCGGTGCCATGCCGCTGTCCAAGGAGGTCGTCGAACCGTGGGAGGCCCTCACGGGGGGCTACCTGGTCGAAGGCTACGGGCTGAGCGAGTGCTCCCCCGTTCTCATGGCGAACCCCATCGCCGACAACCGCAAGGCGGGCACAGTGGGTCTGCCGATCCCCGGAACGGAGCTGCGCGTCGTCGACCCCGACGAGCCCACGCGCGACGTCGAACCGGGCACGCCGGGCGAGTTGATCGTGCGGGGGCCGCAGGTGTTCTCCGGCTACTGGAACAAGCCCGAGGAGTCGGCGGCCGTGTTCGTCGACGGCTGGTTCCGCACCGGCGACATCGTCACGGTCGACGATGACGGCTTCGTCACCATCACCGACCGCATCAAGGAGCTCGTCATCACGGGCGGCTTCAACGTGTCACCGTCGGAGGTCGAGGACACCCTGCGCGCCTACGACGGCATCGCGGATGCCGCGATCGTCGGCATCCCGAACGACCGCGACGGCGAGCACGTGGTCGCGGCTGTGGTGCTGGAGCCGGGCGCGACCGTCGACACGAAGGCGCTGCGCGCGTGGGCGAAGCAGCAGCTCGCGAGCTACAAGGTGCCCCGCCGCGTGCATGTGGTCGACGAGCTGCCGAAGTCGATGATCGGCAAGGTGCTGCGCAAGAAGGTGCGCGACGACCTCATCGCGAAGGAGCAGTCGCAGGACTGAGGCGCAGACGGCGCGCACCAGGAGCCCCGCGCTCACCTAGCCTGGGGGGATGAGATTCGGCATCTTCATCCCCCAGGGCTGGCGCTTCGACCTCGTCGGCATCGACCCGGCCCGACAGTGGGGCGTCATGCACGACCTCGCGCAGGCGGCCGAGGCGGGCCCGTGGGAGTCGCTGTGGGTCTACGACCACTTCCACACGACGCCGGTGCCGAGCGATGAGGCCACCCACGAGGCGTGGACGCTCATGGCGGCCCTTGCGGCCTCCACGAAGCGCATCCGACTCGGCCAGATGTGCACGTGCAACGGCTACCGCAATCCCGCGTACCTCGCGAAGGTCGCCTCGACAGTCGACATCATCTCGGGCGGACGCACCGAGATGGGCATCGGCGCCGGATGGTACGAGCACGAGTTCCGCGCCTACGGCTACGGATTCCCGGATGCGCCGGAGCGCCTGCGGATGCTGCGTGAGGGTGTCGAGATCATGCACCAGGCGTGGACGACGGGCCGCGCGACGCTCGACGGCGAGTTCTACCAGGTGGATGGCGCGATCGTGCAGCCGAAGCCGCTGCAGGATGGCGGCATCCCGATCTGGGTCGCGGGTGGCGGCGAGAAGGTGACGCTGAAGATCGCGGCGCAGTACGCGCAGTACACGAACTTCAACGGCGGCGCGGAGGAGTTCGCCCACAAGAGCGAGGTGCTCCGCGGCCACTGCGAGAAGCTCGGCCGCGACTTCGACTCGATCACGCGCTCGAGCAACTTCAACACGATCGTGGGAGTCGACAGCGCGGATGTGCACCGCCGCGTCGACGCGTACGAGGCGCGCCTGGCGGAGTCGCTCGGCGAGAAGAAGGCGACCGAGATCGCGTCGCAGTACCGGGGTCTTCCGTCGAAGGAGGGCATGGCCGGCACTCCCGACGAGATCATCGAGGTGCTGCGCGACCGCCAGGCGCTCGGTCTCGGCTACAGCATCCACTACTTCCCCGAATCGGCGTACGACCGCTCGGGTGTCGAGCTGTTCGAGAAGACGGTCATCCCCGCCCTCTCCTGACCGCGGGCCCGCCCCTCCTCCGGTGAGGGGTCGCAAATCACCAACGACACGCCGTCTGAGCAGTCATTTGCGACCCCTCCACTCGCGGCGGCAACCTGCGCCCGCAACAGGGCGGGGCGCGGGGGCGCCGGCGCGGGCGACCCCGTGTGACGGAACGTTGCGGGCGGATTCGGGCGGGCGCGGGTGCCGGGCTACCGTCATCGCGTGACACAGAACGCACCCATCCACGAGCTGCTGGTCGAGACCCGGAGCTTCGCTCCCCCGCCCGCGCTCGCGGTGACGAGCAATGTGGCCCCGGATGCGTGGGAGCGCGCTGCCGAGGATCCGATCGCGTTCTGGACGGCGGCCGCCCGCCGTCTCACCTGGGAGACCCCGTTCACCCGCTCCCTCGACTGGACGCCCGCCCTCGCCGAGGACGGCACGCTGCGGCCCCCGGCGGCCGAGTGGTTCGCCGATGGCACTCTCAACGTGGCCGTCAACTGCGTGGACCGTCATGTGGATGCGGGGCTCGGCGACAAGGTCGCGTACCACTGGGAGGGTGAGCCGGGCGACACCCGCAGCCTCACCTTCGCCGAGTTGCAGCGCGAGATCTCCAAGGCCGCCAACGCGCTCCTCGAGCTCGGCGTCGACAAGGGCGACCGCGTGGTCGTCTACCTGCCCGTACTGCTCGAGACCGTGATCATCACGCTCGCGATCGCGCGGATCGGCGCGATCCATTCGCTCGTCTTCGGCGGGTTCTCGGCCGAAGCACTGCGCTTCCGTGTCGCCGACACGGGCGCGAAGCTGCTCGTCACGACCGACGGCCAGTTCCGCCGCGGCAAGGCGGTGCCCGTGAAGGCGAACGCGGATGCCGCGGTCGACGGGCTCGACCACGTGGAGCACGTGCTCGTGTACCGCCGCACGGGCAGCGACATCGACTGGACCGAGGGTCGCGACGTGTGGTGGCACGACGTCGTCGACCGCCAGCCGGAGACGCACCAGGCGGAGGCGTTCCCGGCCGAGACGCCGCTCTTCATCATCTACACCTCCGGCACCACCGGGAAGCCGAAGGGTCTCGTGCACACTTCCGGCGGCTACCTCACCCAGGCGAGCTGGACCCACTGGGCCGCGTTCGACGCGAAGCCCGACGACGTGCACTGGTGCACCGCCGACCTCGCGTGGGTCACCGCTCACACCTACGAGCTCTACGGCCCGCTCACGAACGCGACCACCCAGGTGATCTACGAGGGCACCCCCGACGCCCCGCGCCGCACCCGCCACTTCGAGATCATCGAGCGCTACGGCGTCACCGTCTACTACACGGCTCCCACGCTCGTGCGCACCCTCATGACCTGGTTCCCGGATGGGGTTCCCGGCGAGTTCGACCTGTCGAGCATCCGCCTCCTCGGCTCGGTCGGCGAGGCCATCAACCCCGAGGCGTGGATGTGGTTCCGCGAGAACATCGGCGCCGGCTCCGCGCCCATCGTCGACACGTGGTGGCAGTCCGAGACGGGCGCCTCGATCATGGCGCCCATCCCGGGCCTGTCGACCATCAAACCGGGCTCCGCCACGAAGGCGCTCCCCGGGCTGCGCACGCTCGTGGTCGACGAGAACGGCGATGAAGTTCCTCCGGGCGCGGGCGGCTTCCTCGTGATCCCGGATCCGTTCCCGTCTCTCGCGCGCACCGTGTGGGGCGACCCGCAGCGCTATCTCGACTCGTACTGGCGCAAGTTCGCGGATCGCGGCTACTTCTTCTCCGGCGACGGCGCGAAGCAGGATGCGGAGGGCGACATCTGGCTGCTGGGCCGCGTCGATGACGTCATCAATGTCTCGGGCCACCGCCTCTCGACGATCGAGATCGAGTCGGCGCTCGTCGCGCATCCGCTCGTCGGCGAGGCGGGGGTGACGGCGGCTGCCGACGCGCTCACGGGCGAGGCGATCGTGGCGTTCGTGATCCCGTCTCGCGAGACGGGCCCGGATGACGAGGTCGCCGCCGAGCTGCGGCGCCACATCGCGGAGGCGATCGGTCCGATCGCGAAGCCGCGCGACATCCACCTGGTTCCGGAGCTGCCGAAGACCCGCTCGGGCAAGATCATGCGCCGCCTGCTGCGCGACATCGTCGACGGCCGCCCGCTCGGCGACACCACGAGCCTCCAGGAGCCGGAGGGCCCGGCGCGCCTCGCGGCGCTGCTAGCAGCCCGCTGACCTGAATCGCACGCACGGCGCCCTTCGTCGCACCAGCCGACGCTAGTGTGACGAGGTGACCGAGGAAGAGCTGCCGGGCGGCAACATGACGGCGGTCGTGCGCGTCGGCGACACGGTGCGCCGCGAGGCGGGCCCGTGGACGCCCGCCGTGCACGCGCTGCTCGACGCCTGGGCCGAGGCGGGCATCGCCGAGTCGCCGCGAGCGCTCGGGTTCGATGAGCGCGGCCGCGAGATCCTGAGCTTCATCGACGGCGACGTGCTCGCGGATGCGGTGCCGCGGATCCTCTGGTCGGCTCGCGTGCTCGACCAGTGCGCACGGCTGCTGCGGCGCCTGCACGACGCGAGCACGCACCTCGTCGGCTCCGACCTCGTGTGGCGCGGCCCCGTGCATCCGCCCTTCGAGGTCATCTGCCACAACGACGTCGCCCCGTACAACCTCATCGAGCGCGACGGCGACGTGGTCGGCATCATCGACGCCGACATGGCCTCCCCGGGCTCCCGGCTGTGGGATCTCGCGTATCTCGTGTACCGCCTCGCCCCCTTCGCCGAGGACGCGGACGGGTTCGACCCGTCGCTGCATGGCACCGCCGACGAGCGGATGCGCGCGCTCGTCGCCGCGTACGGCGGGAGCTTCGGCGACGACGAGGTGCGCGCGATGATGGTGCGCCGGCTGGAGCGGCTCGCGGAGTTCACCGATGCCCGGGCCGCCGAAACAGGTCGAGCAGACTTCCTCGATCACGCATCGATGTACCGTCGCGATGCAGCTCGCCTCGCAGCACGCAACGCCACCTGAGCCACGTCACGCAGGAGCCCCGGGGTCGTTCACCCCGGGGCTCCTGTCATGTGCGCACTCAGGCGGCGGGCGACTCCGGTTCGGCCCGCGTCACCGAGAGCCCATCGCCGAAGCCGTCGAGGTCGACGCGCACGGTGTCGCCGTCGCGGATGTCGCCCGCGAGGATCGACTTCGCGAGCCGATCGTCGATCTCATGCTGCATGAGGCGGCGCAGCGGCCGGGCGCCGTACAGCGGGTCGTAACCGCGCTCCGCGAGCCACGCTCGCGCATCCGGGGTGACCGCGAGGCTGAGGCGACGCTCCGCGAGGCGACGCTCGAGCCGGTCGACGTAGAGCGACACGATCTGCCCGAGGTCAGCCTCCGACAGCGGCGCGAACACGACGATGTCGTCGAGGCGGTTCACGAACTCCGGCTTGAAGGCCTGACGCACGAGCTCCTGCACGGCCTCGTGCTTCTTCTCCCAGCTGAGCTCGCGGTCGATGAGCACCTGGCTGCCGAGGTTCGACGTGAGGATGAGGATCGTGTTGCGGAAGTCGACCGTGCGGCCCTGGCCGTCGGTGAGGCGGCCGTCATCGAGCACCTGCAGCAGCACGTCGAAGACCTCGGGGTGCGCCTTCTCGACCTCGTCGAGCAGGATGACGGAGTACGGACGCCGGCGCACGGCCTCCGTGAGCTGCCCGCCCTGCTCGTAGCCGATGTATCCGGGAGGGGCGCCCACGAGTCGTGAGACGGCGAACTTCTCGCCGTACTCAGACATGTCGATGCGCACGAGAGCCTTCTCGTCGTCGAAGAGGTAGGCGGCGAGCGCTTTCGCGAGCTCGGTCTTTCCGACGCCTGTCGGCCCGAGGAAGAGGAACGATCCGGTGGGCCGGTCGGGGTCGGAGATGCCGGCACGGGTGCGGCGCACCGCCTCGGCGACGGCGCGCACGGCGTCGCGCTGGCCGATGAGACGCTTGCCGAGCTCGGCTTCGAGGCCGAGCAGCTTCTCGGTCTCTCCCTGGCGGAGCTTGTCGACCGGGATGCCGGTCCACGCGGCGACGACAGAGGCGATGTCCTCATCCGTCACCTGATCGTTGACCATCCGGGGGCCCTGCTGCTCGATCGCCTCAGCCTGCATGAGCTGCTGCTCGATCGCGGGGATCGTCTCGTAGTTGAGCTTGGAGGCGTCCTGGTAGCGCTGCTCGCGCATCGCGCGGTCCAGTTCGATGCGCGCGTCGTTGAGGCGCGACTTGAGGTTGCCGACGCTGTGCAGGGTGCTCTTCTCGGCCTGCCAGCGGGTCTGCAGGGCGTCGAGCTGCTGCTCCCTGACGGCCATGTCGGCGCGGAGCTTCTCGAGGCGCTCCTTCGAGGCGGCGTCCTTCTCCTTCTTGAGCGCGAGCTCCTCGATCTTGAGGCGGTCGACGGCGCGCTTGAGCTCATCGATCTCGACGGGGCTCGAGTCGATCTCCATCTTGAGGCGCGAAGCGGCCTCGTCGATGAGGTCGATGGCCTTGTCGGGCAGCTGGCGGGCCGTGATGTAGCGGTTGCTGAGCGAGGCGGCCGCAACGAGAGCACTGTCGGCGATCGCGACCTTGTGGTGCGCCTCGTAGCGCTCCTTGAGGCCACGCAGGATCGCAACGGTGTCTTCGACCGACGGCTCGCCCACATACACCTGCTGGAAGCGGCGCTCGAGAGCTGCATCCTTCTCGATGTACTCGCGGTACTCGTTGAGCGTCGTGGCGCCGATGAGGCGCAGCTCGCCGCGCGCGAGCATGGGCTTGAGCATGTTGGCCGCCGCGACGGAGCCTTCGCCGCCGCCCGCGCCCATGAGGGTGTGCAGCTCGTCGATGAAGGTGATGACCTGCCCGTCGGAGTCGTTGATCTCCTTGAGCACGGCCTTCAGGCGCTCTTCGAACTCGCCGCGGTACTTGGCGCCCGCCACGAGCGCCGCGAGGTCGAGCGAGACGAGCTGCTTGCCCTTGAGCGAGTCAGCCACGTCGCCCGCGACGATGCGCTGAGCAAGGCCCTCCACGACCGCGGTCTTGCCGACGCCCGGTTCGCCGATGAGCACCGGGTTGTTCTTGGTGCGCCGCGTCAGCACCTGGCTGATGCGGCGGATCTCAGAGTCGCGCCCGATGACTGGGTCGAGCTTGCCGCTCTTCGCGATCTCGGTGAGGTTGATCCCGTACTGCTCGAGGGCGCTCTTGGTCTCCTCCTGGGTGGAGGGTGCGCCCTGCATGTTCGCCATTGCTGCTCCGAAGTGAGACTTGAGTTGAGGTGGCTCAAGTTTAGCGAGAGACCTGCGAGATTGCACAAGGACGACTCAGTATTCGTCGAGTTTGCTCCGCGCTGAGCTCGCTCCGCCACGAAGCGCTGAATGGGACCCCGAACGGCAGTCGCGGCTGTCCCCCGCTATGGGGCTTCACTTTCATCCGTTGGGGAGCGGACGACGGTGCACGACGGTCAGCAAGCGGTTAGCACGGGTGAGGGCCGTGTAGAGCACACCTTGCCGTCCGAAGTTCTCGGGAAAGTCTGCCGGCTCGACCACGACAACACCGGCGAACTCGAGGCCGCGTGATCTCTCGGGAGGAACTCCTTGCCCCGCTTGCCCACCAGGCCGCTCGCGCGCTCGCGGGCCGCAGCCCAGTCGGGGCGACGCGGAACGTCGGTGCGCAGGCGATAGGTGGCTAAGAGGAAGTGGTTCACGAAGCCCGAGCCGCCGACAGTGCCGAGATGGCTCCGGATCGTGCGGATCTGGGTATGGGCGGCGAGCCCGTGGGGCTCATCGAGCACCGAAAAGCCGACGTGGCGTCGGCTTCAGAGGTGCGCGTCTATGCGCTGTTCCAGAAGCCCATCCGGGTTTCGATTGCGAGGTGGTTCACTCCCCCGTCCGGGGAAGTGAGTACACCTTGGCTGAGCGACGACGACGACGACACAAGTGCCCCATCCGTGGGGTTCCAAGCGCCCCCACCTCCTCGCGGCTGGCAGAAGAGCCATCCCCGCCCGTTCTGGGGCATCCACTGTCGGACGTACGTCAGTACGCTCGACGCGACGGCCCGCGATGTCGCGTCCGATCACCGACCCGTGAAGGAGGCCGACGTGCCTTTCCCTCTCATTCCGCTCGCAGTCGGCGCCGTCGCGCTCGTGAGTGGTGCGGTCGTCGCGGGGGCCAAGACGCGCGACGCGCTCGTCGCGAAGAAGCTCGCGGCGACCCGCGTCGCCATCCTCGGCCGCCAGCACGTGGGCAAGACCGCGCTTCTGACCACACTGCAGAAGCCGAGCGTGACCAACGCGCTCCCTGCATCGGCGTCTCCGCTCGGCGGGCAGTTCGAGCTGGAGGTAGACGGTCACCTGGTTCCGTTCACCGTGCCCCGCGACCTGCCGGGAGGCGCCGGGCTTGGCTACGGGCACTGGAAGACGGCCTTCGACGGCTCGGGAAGCGTCTGGTACTTGTTTCGCGCTGACAGAGTCGCCGCAGGCGACCATGACGAACTCGCGGCCATCAAGAGCGACGTCGATGTGCTCGCGAGCTGGCTGACCGGCGGGCATCATCCCTCGGTCATGCTCATCGGCACGTGGGCAGACGCGGACCCGGATTGGATGCGCCACCCCCGCGCATTCGCCCGTCGCGTCGCATCCGTCGACGCCATCAAGGTCGCGCTCGTGAAGCTACGCGGCGCGAAGCTCGTCATCGGCAGCCTCAGCACCATCGACGACGCCGAACGTCTCCGGCGCGAGATCCGACGCAACCACTAGCGGCTGACGCCGCGCGACCGACCCTACGGAACCGACATGACCTCGAACGACAGTCCTCTGCTCCCCCGATCGATCCTCGTCGTCGAGGACGTGACCTACCACGAGATCGCTCGCGATCCGGCGACAGTCCAGCTCCTCGAGGACGTCGAAGCGATGGTCATTCCGTTCGCCGCCGAGCCCGAACTCAACACGCAGGCCGTCCTCGCAACTCGCACCCTCCTCCGAGAAGCGGGTCAGCTGGCGCGCGGCGCACTGCTCGTCAGGAATCCTTATCAGGAGCGAGCGTTCGAGTACGCCGACACTGCGATCGAATCCTTCGCGAGTGAAAAATACCTCGCCTTGGCCAACGTGGCACGACTGCTCGGCGCCACCAGAGTGACGTACGGAGAGGTCAGAGTTGAGGCGACGGACTCGACGTGGATCGCCGGGGCCAAGGCGAAGGTCGCGATCGGCAAGCTCGACAACGAGACCCGCCGCCGGGTCGAGAAGAAGGTGGAGCGCGCCATCAAGGGCGAGCATGTGTTCGCTGGCGGCGCCCCGGACACCGATGCAGCTCTCGAGTACATCCGGCGCAGACGACTCGTCACGGACCAGCGACTCAACTTGCTCGTCGAGATGCGGAGCGGCCACAACCTCATTCACCGGTTCCAGATGATCACCAACGGGCTCAAGGAATCGAACACAAACTTCCGAGCGGCGCTGGAGCTCGCCAATGCCGGTCCCGCCAAGGCGATCGGCGCCGGAGGGTCGTTCTCGCACACAGCCTCGCGTTTGAGCAGCATCGAGATCACGATCGACATCGAGTTCGGCGAGGCTGCGGCGACGACCCCCTAGCGCTTCGTCGACGCCGTCACCGTGAACTTCGGCGTGCGCACGACTTGCCGCGTGGGGCCGACGAGGCGCTCGAGAAGCGGGCGGTATCCGAGGTGCGAGTTCCACACCGCGCGCAGCTCGCCACCCGGCCGGAGTACGCGCCCGGCGTCGGCGAACAGGCGCTCGGCGAGCTCGAGCGTCACCGTCGATCCGCTGTGGAACGGCGGGTTCAGCACGACGAGATCGACGCTCGCGTCGGGCAGGAATCCGAGGCCGTCATCCTGATGAACCTCCACATCGACACCGTTCGCGAGCGCCGTGTCGCGCGTCGAGGCGACGGCGATCTCCGAGACGTCGGACGCGATCACGCGAGCGCTCGGCGCCCGCCGCGCAAGCAGCGTCGCGAGCACGCCGGAGCCGCACGCGAGGTCGACGGCGACCGCGAACTCCGGGAGCGAGTCGAAGGTGCCGATGAGCGCCCGCGTGCCGATGTCGAGGTTGGCGCCGGCGAAGACACCGGGATGCGCGACGACCTCGACGCCCGCGCCCGCCTCGGCACGCACGGGCTCGGCGAGAGATGACGCCACGGGCCCGGAGGCGATGAGCACGCGGGCCTTCTGGCGGGCCGGAGCCACGTCGACGCGCTCGAACGCCGCCCCGAGCACCGGGTTCTGGGTGGGCGTCATGTGCTTCACGCGGTTGCCGGCGACAACGACGAGCCCCGGGGACGCCTGGTGTGCGAGCGCCCGCGCGATCGCGTCGAGGCGATCAAGCGACTTCGGCAGCCGCACGAGAGCGAGGGTCGTCTGCGGGGTGACGAGCTCCGGAAGCGACACGTGCTCGGGTGCCGCAACCCCGAGCCGCGCGGCATTCGCGGCGAGCGCGCGCCTGGCGATGATCGAATCCTGGTGCACGCGCACGGCAGACGCACCGAGCGCGGCCGCACCGAGCGCGAGCGCCCCATGCGTGTCATCGACGACGACCACCTCACCGCGCAGCGCGTCCGGAAACCGCTCTGCTGCGAGATCCAGCAGATAGCGATCGGCGACATCCCACGCGCGCAGATCCTCCGCGCCGATGTCGGGCTCACGGGAGAGCGAGCCGAGCAGCGCGTCGAGGTCGCTCACGACTGCGGGCGCAGCGGACGCCACACGACCAGCTGGTTCTGCTTGCGCACGCGCGTGCCCGCCTTGAGCGAGATGACCTCGCCCTCCGATCCCGCGGCGAACACGCGGCGGCCCGAGCGAGCGAGCATCTCGTCGGCGAGCGCCGACTCGAGTTCGCGCACGCGGTTCGAGAGCGCGAGCACCTGGTTCTCCAGCTCCAGGATCCGACGGATCCCCTCCAGATTGAGCCCCTCCGCCGACAACCGCGCGATCTCACGCAGCTGCACGATGTCGCGCATCGAGTAGCGCCGCGACTGGCCGGGGGTGCGCTGCGGCTGCACGAGCCCCATCCGGTCGTACTGCCGCAGCGTCTGCGGATGCATCCCCGCGAGCTCCGCCGCCACCGCGATCGCGAACAGCGGGGTCGACTCGTCCATCAGCCTCCGGCCTTCTGGATCAGGTCGGCCCGCGGGTTCTCGTCGGGCAGCGCGGCAGCGAACGCCTGCAGCTTCTTCTTGGCATCGTGGCTGAGGTGGGCCGGCACCACCACCTGCACCGTCGCGAGCAGGTCGCCGGTGCCCTTCGACGTGGCGACACCACGGCCCTTCACGCGCAGCACTCGACCGCTCGGCGTACCGGGGGCGACCTTCAGCCGCACCGGCTTTCCGTC
The DNA here is from genome assembly GCF_011751865.2 of Salinibacterium sp. ZJ70. Taxonomy (GTDB): domain Bacteria; phylum Actinomycetota; class Actinomycetes; order Actinomycetales; family Microbacteriaceae; genus Homoserinibacter. The sequence goes on from NZ_CP061770.1 coordinate 2,771,955, forward strand.
GAACGTCGGCACCTCGATCGTGGCGCCGAGCGCGGCCTCGGCGAACGTGATCGGCACATCGATGCGCAGGTTCAGCCCGTCGCGCTCGAACACGGGATGCGGGCGCACGCTCACCGTGAGGATGAGGTCACCCGGGTCTCCCCCGTTCGGGCTCGGCTGCCCCTTGCCGCGCAGCTTGATCTTCTGCCCGTCAGCGACCCCCGCGGGGATCTTCACCTTCGTGGAGGCCCCACCCGGCAGCTGCAGGGTGACGGTGTCGCCGTGGATGGCGGTCGCGAAGTCGAGCGTCGTCGACGCCGTGATGTCGGCGCCCTTCGTCGGTCCGTAGCGGAAGCCGCCCGGGGCGCCGCCGAATCCGCCGCCGCCACCACCGAACATCTCTCCGAGCAGATCCTCGAATCCGCCCGCGGAGGCGTAGCTCGCGCGGCCGCGGCCACCACCTGCCTGGGTGAACATCCCGCCGAAGACGTCGTCGAACCCGCCGGCACCGCCAGCGCCGCCGGAGGTGAACCGTGCGCCGGATCCCATCGCGCGGATCTGATCGTATTCAGACCGCTGCTCGGGATCCGACAGCACGGTGTACGCCTCGCTGATCTCCTTGAACCGCGCCTCGGCGGCCGCGTCACCCGGGTTGGAGTCCGGGTGATACTGCCGCGCGAGCTTGCGGTACACCTTCTTCAGCTCGGCCTCGGAGACATCCTTCGAAACGCCGAGCACCTTGTAGAAGTCCTTATCGAACCAGTCCTGGCTGGCCATCGGACTCCCTTCGCACTCGTGGTTACTCGGTCGGGGCGACGACCGCGACCTTGGCGGCGCGGATCAGTCGCTCACCGAGCGCGTAACCGATCTGGATGACGTCCTTGACGGTGTCGGGCTCGGCCTCGGGGTCGGGCACGTGCACGACCGCCTCGTGGATGTTGGGGTCGAAGGGCTCGCCCACGACACCCACCCGCCGGAGTCCGTACTTCTCGAACCCTCCGCGCAGCTTCTGCGCGACGATCGCGAGCGCCGACCCCTCTTCGAGGTCGCCGTGCGCGTCCGCCAGGTCGAGGTCGTCGATCACCGGGATGAGCGAACGGATGACCTCGGCGATGACCGCCTCGCGGTTGGCAGCGCGGTCGCGCTCCACACGGGTGCGGAAGTTCGCCAGGTCGGCCTGTGCCCGCGCTGCGATCTCGCGGTACTCGGCGACCAGATCCTTCTCGGCATCCGCGAGCAGTGCGAGATCCTCGTCGCTCAACCCGTCGCCCTCGGTCGGAGCCTGGTCGGCGGCGTGAGCACGGGGCTCGCCCGTCTCGGGATCGATCTTGCGCTTGTCGTTGACGGTGGGCTCTTCGCCCTCGTTCATCTCGTCGACCATGACTACTTCTTGTCGTCTTCGTCGTCGACGATCTCGGCATCCACGACATCCTCATCGGATCCGGATGCGGTCGCGTCGGCCGTCGGGGCACCGGCGGGGGCCTCCTGGCCGGCGGCGTAGATCGCCTCGCCGAGCTTCGTCTGGCTGGCATTGAGCTTCTCGAAGGCCGACTTGATCGCGGAGTCGTCCTCGCCCTGCAGCGCGGTCTTGAGCTCGTCGATGTCGGCCTGCACCTCGGTGCGCACCGGACCGGCGATCTTGTCCTCGTTCTCGGAGATGAGCTTCTCGAGCGAGTAGACGAGCTGCTCGGCGTTGTTGCGCACCTCGGCCGATTCGCGACGCGCCTTGTCTTCGGCGGCGTGCTCTTCGGCCTCGCGCACCATGCGGTCGATGTCGTCCTTCGGCAGCGACGAGCCGCCGGTGATCGTCATCGACTGCTCCTTGCCGGTGCCCTTGTCCTTCGCGGAGACGTGCACGATGCCGTTCGCGTCGATGTCGAAGGTGACCTCGATCTGCGGGACGCCGCGCGGAGCGGGGGCGATGCCCGTCAGCTCGAAGGTGCCGAGCGCCTTGTTGTCGCGGGTGAACTCGCGCTCACCCTGGAAGACCTGGATGGCGACCGACGGCTGGTTGTCGTCGGCGGTCGTGAAGGTCTCGCTGCGCTTGGTGGGGATGGCGGTGTTGCGCTCGATGAGCTTCGTCATGATGCCGCCCTTGGTCTCGATGCCGAGGCTCAGGGGGGTGACGTCGATGAGGAGGACGTCCTTGCGCTCGCCCTTCAGCACGCCAGCCTGGAGCGCGGCGCCGATGGCGACGACCTCGTCCGGGTTGACGGTCTTGTTGGGCTCCTTGCCGCCCGTGAGCTTCTTGACGAGCTCGGTGACGGCGGGCATGCGGGTCGATCCGCCGACGAGCACGACGTGCGCGATGTCGGAGACCTTCACGCCGGCTTCGCGGATGACGTCTTCGAAGGGCTTCTTGGTGCGGTCGAGCAGGTCGGCCGTCATCTGCTCGAACTGGGCGCGGGTGAGCGTCTCGTCGAGGTTGGCGGGGCCGTTCTCGCCGTAGGAGAAGTACGGGAGCTGGATCGTCGTGGACGTGGAGGAGCTGAGCTCCTTCTTGGCCTGCTCGGCGGCTTCCTTGAGGCGCTGGAGGGCGATCTTGTCCTTGGAGACGTCGATGCCGGTGGTGTCCTTGAAGCGCTTGATCAGGTACTCGACGATGCGCTGGTCCCAGTCGTCACCACCGAGGCGGTTGTCACCGGCGGTGGCGCGCACCTGGATGGTGGAGAAGTCGTCGTCCTTGCCCACCTCGAGGAGGGAGACGTCGAACGTTCCGCCACCGAGGTCGAAGACGAGGATGAGCTCGTCTTCCTTGCCCTTGTCGAGGCCGTACGCGAGGGCGGCGGCGGTGGGCTCGTTGATGATGCGCAGCACGTTGAGGCCGGCGATCTCGCCGGCGTCCTTGGTGGCCTGACGCTCGGCGTCGTTGAAGTACGCGGGGACGGTGATGACCGCGTCGGTGACCGGCTCGCCGAGGTACTGCTCGGCGTCGCGCTTGAGCTTCTGGAGGATGCGCGCCGAGATCTCCTGCGGCGTGTACTTCTTGGCGTCGATATCCTGCTTCCAGTCGGTGCCCATGTGGCGCTTGACGGATGCGATGGTGCGGTCGACGTTGGTGACGGCCTGGCGCTTCGCGGTCTCGCCGACGAGCACCTCGCCGTCCTTCGTGAACGCGACGACCGACGGGGTCGTGCGGAAGCCTTCGGCGTTGGCGATGACGGTGGGTTCTCCACCTTCGAGAACGGCCACGACCGAGTTGGTCGTTCCGAGGTCGATTCCGACAGCTCGTCCCATGAGGGGTCTCCTTGATGTTCGGGGAGCGCGCATAGGTTGAGTCGCGCTGTATCAAGTTTGCGTCGCCGTTCGCGGGATGTCAATCGGGTTGAGTCGTGGTGACTCAACTTCACGAGCGCCCGAGCGAGCAGGCAGGAAGCATCCAGGCTCGCCGACACCCCCTCCTGATCAGCGCTGTCGCGCTCGGGGTGCTCGCGGTTCTGGCAGGCGTCGCGCTCCTGCTGATGCGCCGCGTGGTGTCGGCTTCCGGGCGCGGCGCAGCGCTCACCGCGCTCGTGCTCGCAGGAGCCCTCGCCCTGACCGGCACGAGCGCGAGCCCCGCATTCGCTGCCAACCTCGCCGATCCGAGCTGCACGACGGATGTCGCGCCGCCCCCGCCGACACCGACAGTCCCGCCGACACCGACCTCGGCACCGACCCCGCCCGCGTGCACCACCGACTTCACCATCGACCTCGCCAACCTGCAGCCCGCCTGGGGCCGCGCGCCAAGCGGCGTCAACGGCGTCGCTGGCATCGACGCCGCCATCCGTGCCGAATTCGCCGAATTCGGCGCGGTCATGCGGCTCACCGAGTACGCCTATCAGGACGCCGTTCTCCGCTGGTTCGACACCGTCGACGGCTCCCGCGTCGAACGCGGCACGGCGCCGTTCGTCTACACGAACATCGCCTGGACAGAGACGTTCGCCGTGGAGACTGACGTGCTCACTCCTGCCGAACCGATCACGTATGACGTGCGCACCATGGCAGAGATCGAGCAGCTCCGGCGCGACTCCGCCGAAGCCGCTGGCATCCTCGACTACACAACCGCGCAATACGAGTGGGCAGTCGACAACTCCCGGTTCACGGCCCGCTTCACCATCAGCGCCACCGACCGATGCGGGACGCTGTTCACGCACACCTACGCACTTCGAGACTGACGCGCCTGCCGGGCTCTCCCGCTGACCCACCACGGCGCGCCCCACTCCGGCCCCCGAACGGGTGTGGCACCTCGTCACGCCAACGGATGTCGCGCGGGGTAGCGTGCACATGTGGTTCCGGGACAACGGAGTTACCGGAAGTTCAATTCACGGAAGTAGCGTGCGCCTCATGACGGACAACCGCCCTGCAACACCCCCTCCCACGGCACGGACCGGCGCCGTGCGCGTCATGGGTCTCGACCTGCGAGAGAACGCGGACGTTCCCCGCCGTCGCATCTTCGCGTGGGCCCTCTGGGATTGGGCGACACAGCCGTTCAACACGGTGCTGCTCACCTTCGTGTGGGTTCCGCTCTTCCTCACCACCGACTTCTTCCTCGACCCCGCGGTGGTGGCCGCGGCAGACCGCGACGCCGAAGGCAACATCCTGGGGTGCGACGGGAGCAACTCGCTCAGCGCCTACTGCACCGACCTCGGCAGTCTCGCCGTGCAACTCGGCTGGGGTATCACCGCCGCCGGAGTCCTGATCGCGCTTCTCGCACCAGTGCTCGGCCAGCGTGCTGACGCGGCAGGTCGCACCAAGCTCTCGCTGGCGGTCTTCACCGGGCTGCTCGTGCTCGCCCAGCTCGGGATGTTCTTCGTGTCGGCGACTCCCGACATGTTCTGGATGGGCGTCGTGCTGATCGCGATGGGAAGCGTCTTCGGCGAAATCGCCGGCGTCTCCTACAACGCTCTGCTCGTGTCGGTCTCCACTCCTCGCACGGTCGGCAAGGTATCCGGGTTGGGATGGGGTTTCGGCTACCTCGGCGGCATCATCGCGCTCATCGTCATCGTCGCGCTCAACCTCGCGGGCGTGCTCGACTTCGACAACGGATTCAGCTTCCAGCTCATCGCGCTCGGCGGCGCCGTGTGGACGATCATCTTCTCGATCCCGATCCTGAAGGCCGTCCCCGAGCCCGAGAAGGTCGGCGGCATCAAGAAGGTCAACTTCTTCATGGGGTACGTCGAACTGGGCCGCAGCATCGCGCGCCTGTGGAGGGACGCGCGCCACACCTTCTGGTTCCTGCTCGCGAGCGCGGTGTACCGCGATGGCCTCTCGGCCGTCTTCACGTTCGGCGCGGTGATCGCCGCCCAGGTGTTCGGCTTCAAGTTCATCGAGCTGGTCCTCTTCGGCATCGTGCTCAACCTGGTCGCAGGCGTCTCCACGATCCTCGCCGGCCGGCTTGACGACAGATTCGGGCCGAAACCCGTCATCCTGGTTGCGATCGGCGGCCTCGTCGTGTGCTGTCTCACTGTGTTCATCGGCGCCGGACTGGGCAATCTGCTGTTCTGGGTCGCGGGCATCGTGCTGGCTGCGTTCGTCGGCCCCGCGCAGGCGGCCTCCCGCAGCTTCCTCGCGCGCGTCACCCCAGCCGGCCACGAGGGCGAGGTCTTCGGCCTCTACGCCACGACGGGGCGCGCCACCGGATGGATGGCATCGCTGCTGTGGGGCGTGTTCATCGCCGCCGCCGCCAACCAGACGCTCTATGGCATCCTCGGCATCGCCCTCGTGCTGGCCGTCGGGTTCGTGCTGCTCTGCTTCGTGCGCCCGCCCGCGCGCGTGGAGTCTTAAGGGGGTTCACCTCCGCGCCCTCGCGGTCTAACGTGAGGGCATGGAGGCACCTCTCGCATACTGGCTCAGCCTGGTCGAGCGCCTGGTGCAGGCACGCATTGCATCAGTCCTCGACGAACACGGCGTCACCCGCATCCAATGGCGAGTGCTCACCGTCCTCGAAGAGGCGCCCGCGCCTCTCGCCACCCTGCAGCAGAGCTCCGAAGGGCTGCCGCCTGCCGACGAAGACGAGACGCCCGAGTCGGCTGTGCTCGAGCTCGTCGAGAGCAGGTGGGTCTCGGGCGACGCCGATCAGTTCGAGCTCACAGAGCACGGCTCGGATGCGCTGCGCCGGATGTCGGCGACCGTCGCCGAACTGCGCGCCTCCGCCCTCGCCGGCATCAGCCCCGAGGAGGAGGAGGTGATGATCGCCGGACTGCGGCGCATCGCCGAGAACCTCGACGAGTCGCAGTGAGCGGCTCGCACGGCCGCCGCTAGGCTGACCGCAGGGTCGCCGCCGGCGAGCGCATCCGCATCGACCACGTGAGGCAGACACCCCCCATGACGACCGCAGACGCCACCGAGTACGTCATCCTGATGGACAACGACGGCACGCCGATCGGCACCGCGCCGAAGGCCACCGTGCACTCCACGAACACGCCGCTGCACTTCGCCTTCTCGTGCCACGTGTTCAGCCCCGCGGGTCGTCTGCTGATGACGCGCCGCGCGCTCACCAAGGACACCTTCCCCGGCGTCTGGACGAACGCCTTCTGCGGCCACCCTGCCCCCGGCGAGAACGCCGTCGACGCGATCGTGCGCCGCGCCGAGCAGGAGCTCGGTCTTGCGGTGCGCGACGTCGAGGTCGTTCTGCCGCACTTCCGCTACATGGCGATGGATGCGAACGGCATCGTCGAGAACGAGATCTGCCCGGTGTTCCGCGCGATCGCCGACGTCGACCCGAACCCCTCGAAGGATGAGGTGGCCGAGTGGGCGTGGGCCGACCCGCTCGCAGTGCGCACCGCCACGGAGGCCGCGCCGTTCGCCTTCAGCCCGTGGTTCACCCTGCAGGTGGCTGCCTGGCCGGCAGCCTGAGGGCTACTCGCCCGGTGCGCCCGCGTCGCTGATCGTCACATCCGTGTGCACGAAGTTCTGCCACGAACGCGACGCCGTCGGGCCGCGCTGGCCCTGGTAGCGGTTGCCGTACGGGCCCGAGCCGTAGGGGTTGTCGACGGGCGAGCTCGTGCGGATGAAGCACAGCTGGCCGATCTTCATGCCCGGCCACAGCTTGATCGGCAGCGTCGCGACGTTGCTGAGCTCGAGCGTCACGTGACCGGAGAATCCGGGGTCGACGAATCCGGCGGTCGAGTGGGTCAGCAGGCCGAGTCGCCCGAGCGAGCTCTTGCCTTCGAGGCGCGCCGCGACGTCATCCGGCAGCGTCACCAGCTCGAACGTCGAGCCGAGCACGAACTCACCGGGGTGCAGGATGAACGGCTCTCCCGGCTTGGCCTCGACGAGGCGCGTGAGCTCGGGCTGCTCCTCGGCCGGGTCGATGTAGGGGTACTTGTGGTTGTCGAACAACCGGAAGAAGCGGTCGAGACGCACGTCGACGCTCGACGGCTGGATCATGCTGCGATCGAGGGGGTCGAGGCCGATGCGGCCTGCGTCGAGTTCGGCGGCGATGTCGCGGTCGCTGAGAAGCATGATCCGAGAGTACCGGTCGGGGGGAACCGGGCCCGCGTCAGCCTTCGAGGTTCGCGCGCATCTCCTTGTAGGTGCCGGTCTCGATTACCTCACCGGTGGCGTCATCGATGAACTCGACCACCACGTCGACGTCATCGACGCCCACCCCCGAGAACTGCTGGTAGAGCGCGCCCTGCATGTAGAAGCCGAGAACGAGGAACGCCTCAAACGGCGAGTAGCGGGCGCCGTCGACCGAGACACGGAAGTGGGTCAGGTCATCGTCGACCTCGACACCCGTCAGGGAGTTGCTGTCGTCCGCGACGAGTTCGTCGACTCCCGCAGCCGCAGATTCGCGCATCTGCGCGAGCATGTCATCGCGCTGCGCCTTGGTCATCGTGTAGGTGACCGTGTCGCCGGCGACCTTCGCCGCCATTCCCTTCTCGGCTGCAGCCGCTTCGATCTCCCCGTCGGTCATCGTGTTCTGTGCGTCGAGCAGCGACCGCGCGATGGTGACGTCGACCGTGAAAAGTCCTTCGTCGACCTCGACCGCCGCGGAGCCGGAGCCACCATCTCCTGCAGGTGCGGACGGGCCCGCGCAACCGGCGAGAGCGAGCGAGACTGCGAGAACGAACGGCACGGCGAGGGTTCGGGCGGGGTTCTTCATGGGGTCCTTCTTTCGGGTGAGGGTGAACAGCAAGGTGAGTCGGATGGGAGCGCCCTGCGGAATGCGGTGGATATCCGCTGACGCTCTTATAGGCTGTGAGTTGTAGCCGCTTGCGGCTTCGGGGCTGTAGTTCAATGGCAGAACTTCTGCTTCCCAAGCAGATAGCGCGGGTTCGATTCCCGTCAGCCCCTCAATGTGTGTGTGAGTTCTCAAGCTAGTTGAGACTTTTCTCACGCAACCTAGACCACCCGCCGGATGAACAGGCGCCGTGGTTGACCTCCAGCGCTCGTTGAATCGGCCTGACTTTCGTTCCTATCGGGAGCCTTGTCCGGCAGGCGCCGGCCGGGCTGATTCCAGGTCAGCGTAGTACGCGTTCTCGGCCTCGATTGGGGTGCGCATGTCGAGCTCTCCGTGGAGTCGTGAGTTGTTCCACCACCACACCCATTCGAGGGTCGCGAGTTCGACCTGCTCGACGGTGCGCCAGGGGCCGCGCTGACGGATGAGCTCGGTCTTGTAGAGGTTGTTCACCGCCTCGGCCATCGCGTTATCAAAGCTGTCCCCGACGGTTCCGGTGGAGGGGACGGCGCCGAGTTCGACGACCCGGTCGGTGTAGACCATCGCCATGTAGTTCGAGCCGTGGTCGGAGTGGTGGGTCAGCCCGGTGAGGTCGCCGCCAGCGTCCCACGCGGCCATATCGAGCGCCTGCAGTGGCAGTATCTCGGCCTTGAGCGTGGCGGCGACGTTCCATCCCACGATCCGCCTCGAATAGACGTCGGTGACGAACGCGACATAGGCGAACCCAGACCATGTCGCGACGTAGGTCACGTCGCAGACCCAGAGCCGGCGCGGGCCGTCGGCCGTGAACCTCCGGTTGACGAGATCCTGCGGCAGCGACTGCGTCCGATCAGTCTTCGTCGTGAACACCCGCTTCGACTTCTTCACCCCACGCACCCCGACCAGCCGCATCAGCCGCTCGGTCTGGTCGCGGCCGATGTCCCAGCCTTGCCGGCGCATCAGCGCATGCATCTTCCGCCGCCCGTAGACGCCGTAGTTCTCCGCATGCAGCCTGGCGACCTCCGGAACGAGAAGGTCGTCGCGCAGCTGCCGGGCGGATGGGGCGCGATCTCTCGCGGCGCGGTATCCGCGGGAGGTGAGGAAGCCCTGCACTGCCGGTCGGAGGACACGGCAGATGAGCTCGACCCCGAAACGATCCCGGTGCTCGTCGATAAACCGGATCATCTCGGTCAGGGGCGGTCGAGCTCCTTCGCGAAAAACACGCTCGCAGCCTTGAGGATCTCGTTCGCCTTCCGCAACTCCGAGACCTCCTTCTCCAGCTGCTTGATCCTGGCGACGGCGTCGGTGGTGACGCCGGGCTTGGTGCCGGCGTCGACCTCGTAGCGGCGCTGCCAGAGCCGCAGCGTCTCCGGGCTCATCCCGAGCAGACCGGCGACGTGACGGACCGCGCTCATCATGTTCGGGTGCTCCGGCCGCGTCTCCGCGAGCATCCGCAACGCCCGCTCACGCATCTCCGGCGAATACTTCCTGTTCATTGAGTTCCATCAATGCTTGAAGAACGGAACGAAAGTCAGGCCGATTCAGCTTGCAATTGGGACAACACGACCTTGTCGTACCCGCTCTTACGAAACAGACGGAGGTTTTGGCTAAGAGCCTGGGTCCAGCTGATGAGCGGATCCAGATTCTGGAGACGCTGCTCCACACTGTCGTCCGGCTTCGCGGCTTCCATCACCTGCCGCCCCAATGTTGCTCCGAGAACGCGCTCTGCCTCCAACCAGGTGTCGAGACCATCCCAGTCCGTCAACTCATCGACCAGCGCGATTGAAGCAATGCGAAAGTTCGTGAGGCGAACGCCGATCGGCTCTACGGTCGGATCAAATCCAACGAGCCTTTGTACAGCTTCCTGCAGAGAAGACCAGAGTGCGGTTATCGGTGGGCCCTCTTGCGGCTTGTCAGGATGACCTTAACGATACTGCGGGGTCCTGGCGGCTTGCCACGAGTGCCGGCAAAACTGCGCTGAATACCCCGCTCGCGACACCTACTATCAGCGCAGTGGGGATCAGGGTGAGAGAGAAGGTCGGCTCCCAGTTTCGAAGATTGCATATGAGGAGTATTCCTGCGGCCCCTAGGGAGGAAGCGACGGCGCCTCCGAGCAGGCCGACGCATGCGCCCTCCGCCAAAAACTGGCGAGCGATGCTTGCCTTGGTTGCCCCAACTGCTCGTCGAAGACCGATCTCCGTACGTCTTGATTGAACGGAAAGGTACATGGTGGCGCTGGCGCTGGCGGTCGCGAGCAGAAGAAGGATCAGCGAGAGGGCAAGCACAAAACCGCCCAGATCGTCGGAGACGCCGACCTGGAGATCCCTCAGATCTGCGACGGTTTGAATGCCGAACTGACCTGGGTTGGCGGGATCGAGCGCGAGTGGGATCGCATCGGCAACCGCCGCTGGGTATCCCATCTCTGTCCGAACGACCACCGTCACGCGCAAATTTTCAGCGTCTGCTAGGAGGTCCTTCGAAACGACTACCCAGCTCGAGGACTCTTGAGCAGTTCCGTCTTTGCTATCCAGTGTTCCAACGAGGTCGACACGTTGGTGCAATGCTCGGAGCGATGATCCAGTGCCGGGCGAGGCGAGGTCCAGATTGGCGGCTGCGGTCTTTCCTGCCCAAGCAACGCCGGTTGCGCGGGCGTCGTCGAGCAGTTCGAGTGGTGCTGAGTTCTCTCCGCGATCTACGCCTCTCATCCGGAGGAACGTGCTGTCAGCCGTGAGGAGGGTCACGGCCCGTTCGGGTTCGGGCTCATTGTCCCAGAATCTCCTGACATGCGCGGTTTCTGCCGGGATGGACGCGAAGAAGCCGACGCTTTCAACATGCGGGAGTGACTTGATCCGGTTTACAAGTTGATCGAAGCGGGAGTCATCGGCCGCTAGCCACTGCTGTGTGCTCGGTAATGTCACTTGCACTTCGTTGAGCGCTGCCGCTGTGAGGCGGGACGATACCTGCGTTGCGGCGGATTCGCTGAGTCCGCTCGCTAGAACGAGCCCGCCTATTCCGAGCGCGAATGCGCCCACGAGCAGCGCTGTGCGAAGTAGGCGGCCGCTCACAGCCGACAGAGCGTCGAGGACGTCGTCCCAAATGCCTTGACCAGGCCGACGTCTCGGAGGTTGGCTTTTGAAGCGGCTACCTTGTGGCGTGCGACGGTTGCGTGCATCGGAGGCGTCGGCCGTAGCGATTCCATCGTTGATGGTGATGAATCGGTCGGCGTTAGCCGCTAGATCCAGGTCATGTGTGATCAAGATCACGGTGAGGCCTCGGGCGTTTGCTGCCTTTAGCGATTCCAGGACGAGTTCACCGCTCTTACGGTCCAGACTTCCCGTGGGTTCGTCGGCCAAGATGATCTCAGGCTCACCTGCGACGGCTCTCGCGATCGCCAGTCTCTGACGCTGCCCTCCCGAAAGTTGGCTTGCCGTGGCGCGCCAACGGTCCCGGATGCCAAACTCCCCTAGCGCCGCCCACGCTCTTTCTGTTCTCTCTCGTCGGGAAACCCCTCGTGCGCGCAAAACCAGGGCTGCGTTGTACAAAGCATCACGGTCATCTAGAGCGTGGGCCGCCTGGAAAACGAATCCGATCTTGTCTCCGCGGGTGCGGTCTCGATCGGTTCCAGAGAATTGCGCAACATCGGTCCCGTCGATCTTGTACGTACCCGAGTCGGCTGTGTCCAGCAGCCCCAGCACGTTCAGTAACGTCGTCTTGCCTGAGCCAGAGGGCCCGACGATCGCAACAAACTCACCTCTGTAAACGTCAAAGGTGGCTGAACGGAGTCCGACCTCGCCGTTCTCGAACGTACGAGTGAGGTTCGATACAGAGAGGAGGGGAACTTCGTTGGTCACCCGTTTACTCGCACTTCTAGACCGAGTTCGATCTCGGTACCCCGGATGGCTACCCATCCGCCATTGGTCGCGAGTATTTCGATGCGTATGGGTGGAGGTGGCGTCGCGTCTCCGCGAGCAGCCGGGAGGAGATAGTACCCATCTGTGTCCTGCCGGATGGCTGTCGCAGGGACCGCGAGTTCCTCCTCTCCCCCGCCGTCAACGAGCCTCACTTCGACAGTCGTAGCGTCGGGGAGCTGCAGTATCGCTTCGTCGGCGGTTTCGACCACGACATCGCTGCCGGGCTTTTTTCCATCGCCTCCCGCATCCGGCTCGCCGACGTGTCTGATGACTCCCTCTGCCGTTTCTGCTCCCGCATGAAGAGTTACGGCTTGGTTCTCGCTTAGGCGGCTGGCGTCGATGACGTCTGCGCGGAATCTCACAGACGGGTCGCTCACGGACATCCGGATCAGCGGCTGGTCTTCTCCAACAGTGGACGCGACTGGGGCCGCCTCCGCGACCTGACCAAGCGAGTTGATGGTGAGAAAAGAACGAAACTCGACGTGACCTTTTGGCGCATCAAGATCGCTGTGTCCATAGAGCTTGTCAACAGCTGCAAGCGTCTGAGAGTCGATGACACCCGTCACGGTCACGTTGTAACCGATCTCGCGGAGTGAAGATTGGAACGCGGTGACATCGTCTCCCCTCATCTTCAGCTCGAGATCGCGGTACAGCGGTGTAACGGGAAAGGCGAAGTATGGGAATCCGGAAACCACGCCGAGTAGGTCGCCGTATTCAACCCTGTCCCCGACGGCGAGATCTTGGCGCGTCACGATCGAAGGGTCGGGCAGGATGCCTGGAGACAGGGCGATCTCCCTTCCCGCAACAATGGTTCCGGTGAAGGTTGGAGGTGCTTCCACGATTCGCTTCTCGATTTGCGCGGTCACTTGGATCGGCTCTCGGACTTGGAGCGACTCGCTCAAACGCGGCTGGCTGGCGACACCGTACCCGGCAAAATAGGACCCTCCCACAGCGAGCAGCCCCACCACGATCAGGCCGGTGAGTCTACGCGGGCGCTCAACAGACCGAGGCTGCGGGGGACCTTCAGCCATGGGTGTTGATGTAGGTTTCCGCGAGTTCGAGACGGTGCTGCTTCTTGCTCTTCAACTCGTTGAATGCGGCCTGATTCTCTTTGATCAACGGCGCTTCGTAGGAGGCAACGAGATCCCCAAGTGTCCTGGTCAACCCGCTCTCCGTATTGCAGGTGACGACGCTGTAGGAGGCTTTGATCGATTCCGCGCTCCATTCAGGAACTCCGCGGTCGTCGTAACCTGCGGGGGCGACTTCTTCAACGCCCCATTCGTTTGCGCCGCGTCGCGGGGTTAGGCCGGCCTCTTCCAGGCAGGTCCAGTAGGACTCGCGGGCGGACTGCCAAGTGGGATCTTGCTGCGCTCGTTCTCGCGCAGTGGTTCGGGTTGAGCTCAGCAGACTGTCGTTGATTTCCTCGTTTGAAGGAACGAACTCAGCGAGCTCTGGGTCGCTAAGCGCCTCTTCGCCGCAGGCGTAGTAGGCGGACAACCATGTCTCGCCCTCCGACTCTGCGAGTGCGGTCAGTTCGGCGTCGTATGAACTAGACGGGAACCCCGCGCCGAATTCGCGAGCGTTCGGCTCAAACCATTGTCCGAAGTCGCGATCATCGATCGGTAGATCGCGACTTCCCAGGTCTACAGGGGGGGCGATCAATCCTTGCGCCTCCATGCATTCACCCGATCGGAGCAGGATCGTCAGGTTGATCGTCTCGAGGTTGAAATGCGAGTCGTAGATGTCGTACTCACTGAGCGGAGTCGAGATCTCGCCGACTGTCTCATCTATGACGGCGCGGGCTGATGTCTCGTTGGCCCAATCCAGCTTCATCGGTCGGATCAGCTGTGCAGCCGGTAAGGATGAAGGCCGAAGCAAGGAGTGCGCCGATGGTGCGCACCCCCCGCCCCGAACCTGAATTACTTGATTCCACTGATGCGATCGTTCCAGTTCTGAGTCAACCCGAGGCCGCTGTTGATGGCGGACAAGGCATTGGCGTTCCCGGTCCAGGAGAACGTTCGCCCGGAGCAGTCGGAGTTCTCACAGTAGGTCTCGGCTCCCGTGTTCTTGAGGGAGGAGGCCTTGTCGTTGCGTGCGACCGGGACTCCGTCGGTTCCCGTCGACGTCGAAGTGTAGGAGGCGCCTGAGTAGTTGTCGTCGTCGTACAACGTGGCGGCATTTGCCATAGCGGCTCCTGACAGTACTAGCGCCGCCGCCACCGCGGTCGCTGCCAGCCCGCGCTTGAACATGCCTGCTGCGTCCATGCCTATCCCTGATTTCCATGCCGGCCGCCCGATTTCTCGGGCGACGAAACCGGTGGCCAGAGGCTAGCAGAGCGGAAGTTCGAGGTTCCATTATTTTCCTCAACTATTTGAAGAATCGCGCGATTGTTCGACAGGGACCCGAAGTTCGTGCTGCAACTTGAGGCGCGCGCGAGCGTGTCTGCTGCGAGCGGTTGCCGCATTCATTCCAAGAGTTGCGCCGCTTCAGAGAGGGTGAAGCCGTCCCAGTAGACGAGCCTGATGATCTCTTGGTCAGATGGATGGAGCTGGCTGATCGCCGCACGGACCTCCTCCGCCCGCCCATCGTCTTCCTGGACCGCACGGCTGTCGAGAAGGCTCGTGGGCTTCTGGTGCAACGCATGACGGCGTTGCCAGGTTCGACGACTTTGGGAAGAGCGTTCTACGCGCGATGCCGAACATCCACATCCGAGCCTCAGTTGGATTCGTCGGCACAGACTCGGCCTTCCGCCAGAGGACCGCAAGCGTCTCGCCAAGAAGATCTGCTGCGTCGTCGTGGCTTGCGACGCGACGGACGAAATAGTCGAGGACCGAATCTGCTTCATTTCGGACTAGCCCGAACCAGCGGCGGCGGTTGCCCGTTCTGCGCCCACCGGAAGTTGATGCCTGGGTTCAACGACTTCGGCACGACCGACCCCGACCTGGCAGCAGAGTGGCACCCCCGGAAGAACCTGCTCGACCCGTCCGACACCATGGGATCCGGTCGACTCTTCTGGTGGATGTGCACCCGTGCCGGGCACGAAATCCAGCAGACCATCCCGCACCGACGAGCTTCTCGCGGCTGCTCAAGCTACCCGCAGGACGAGAGGGTCAGGCCCGCAAGCCACTGAACCACCGCCAAGGGGCGGGGCGAAAGCCTCGCCCCTTCTTCCGGCCTCGGGCCAAAGTTGTCTCATCTGAAATGCGAAGGCTCGAAGCACCGGCTTCAATGCACTGCACGTCTCAACAGGGCCAAACGGTCTCATCTAGGACGAGAAACGACACCCTGACGATCACCCCGGTGGCCGGCAGGGCATTCGCGTGCCCCGAGGCCTACGCGGTGCGTGCCTCGCGGCGCGCGCGGCGGCCCTTCACGAGGCCGTAGCCTCCGATGACGAACCAGAACGCGTTCAGCGTGACCGAGGGCCACGCCTGGTAGTACGCGGTGTTCACCATCAGGCAGACGGCGCCCAGCAGGTTGAGCACCTGGTACGTCCAGGATGCCGAGTCGAGCTTGCGCATCGTGAGCAGCCCATATGCGATGAGCAGCGCCACCATGCCCACCCAGCCGACGATGTCGATGACGATCTGCATGTTTACCCCCACGACCACGCTAACCGCCGCGAGGAGGCTCGCTGTTCACGGCCGCGGCCCGAAGGCTGCGGCGGAGGCCTCTGGCGCGAGCATTGCTCGCGAGCGCCGCCCGAGCGCGTCACGTGCCCGCTACTTGCCCGCGGGAGTCCGATTCTCTGCCGACACCATCCAGGCGTACTGCTCGAGCTTCTCGATGACGGCGTGCAGCAGGTCGGCGGTCGTGGGATCCTCCTCGTCGACCTCGTCGTGCACGCCGCGGACCGTGGCCACGACGGCTTCGAGCCGAACGGTGATGAGGTCGATGACGTCGGTCGTCAGCACCTCACCGGCAGGGAACTCCGGAAGCGTCGTGGTCGCGGCGACGGTGTCGCTGCGCCCGTCCGGGATGGCGTGCAGGGCGCGCATCCGCTCGGCCACCTCGTCGCTGAAGCCGCGGGCGAGGTCGATGATCTCGTCGAGGATGCGGTGGGTGTCGCGGAAGTTGCGCCCGACCACGTTCCAGTGCGCCTGCTTGCCCTGACCAGCGAGCTCGATGAGGTCGACCAGCACTTTCTGCATGTCCTCGGTGAGCTTCTTGGAGGCGGTGAAGCCTCCCTCGGCGTTCTGGCGTCGGCTCGTGCGAGCACCGGCGCCGGCAGGGGTCTTGCGCGTCTTCGTCTCGGTCATGCCCAGAACGCTAGATCGGCCCGCGATCGCGAGCGAGGCCCTCGACGGGTTCGCCGCGACGTGCTACTCGCCTCGCTGAGCCTGGCGCCCCCACGCTCACTCTGTAGGCAGGCGGTCCCGATCGTACGTGATGGTCGAGTAGCCGTGCGGCAGTGGAACGCCCTCCTCGTCGAGTCCCACGAACACGATCCGCTCGATCGCGAGGATGCGCTGCCGCGTGATCATGTTGCGCACTTCCGCGCGCAGCGTGATCGAGGTGCGTCCGAACGTCGTCGCCACGATGCCGAGCTCGATGAGGTCGCTCTGGCTCGCCGACGACACGAACTCGACCTCCGAGATGAGCTTCGTGACAGCCCGCGGGTTGCCGATCTGCACGATCGCATAGATCGCGGCCTCCTCGTCGATCCACCGCAGGAGGCTGCCGCCGAAGAGGGTGCCGTGAGCATTCAGGTCCTCGGGCTTCACCCAGCGCCGCGAGCGGAACGCGATCTCCGCGTCGACATCACCCGGCATCGCGCCACCTCCTCGCCGCGTCCGACAGCTTGATCATCACCCCGGATGGCGCCCGGCCGATACCCCTCCCCGAAGATCGGCGCGCATCAGCCGATGCGGCGCAGCACCTCTGCGACGAACTCCGACGTGCTCGCCGTGCCGCCGAGATCGCGCGTGCTGACGCCATCGGCGAGGGCACCCTCGAACGCGGCGGTGAGGGCGGCGGCGGCGGCGACCTCACCGAGGTGCTCGAGCATCATCGCTCCCGCCCAGAGAGCGCCGACCGGGTTCGCGAGCCCCTTCCCCACGATGTCGGGGGCGGTGCCGTGCACCGGCTCGAACATCGACGGCACGGAGCGGTCGGTGTTGATGTTGGCCGAGGGGGCGATACCGATCGAGCCCGCGACAGCGGCCGCGAGGTCGGAGAGGATGTCGCCGAAGAGGTTCGAGGCCACCACGACGTCGAGGCTGTTCGGGGCGAGCACGACGCGGGCCGAAAGGGCGTCGATGAGCACACTCTCGAGCTCCACCCCGGGGTGCTGGGCGACCGTCTCGGCGACGACCTCATCCCAGAACGGCATCGAGTGGATGATCCCGTTCGACTTCGTGGCCGAAACGAGGCGTCCGCTGCGGCTGGCGGCGAGCTCGGCGGCGTACTCGGCGACGCGTGCGACACCCCGCCGGGTGAAGAGAGCCTGCTGGAAGGCCATCGCATCGGGGGTGCCGTGGTAGGCGCGGCCTCCGACCTCCGAGTACTCGCCCTCCACGTTCTCGCGCACGACCACGACGTCGATGTCGGAGTTGCGGGTGACGCGCGGCTCAACGCCCGGAAGAAGGCGGATCGGTCGGATGTTGAGGTACAGATCGAAGGCGCGCCGGATGGGGATCAGCAGCCCCCACAGGGTCACGGCGTCGTCGATGTCAGGGTGGCCGACAGCCCCGAGGAAGATGCCGTCGCCGTCTCGCAGCTGCTCGATGCCGTCCGCCGGCATCATCGCGCCCTCGGCCAGATAGCGATCCGAGCCCCAATCGCGGTCACGCCAGGTGATGCGGAAGTCGTGGTGAGCGGCGACGGCGTCGATGCAGGAGACCGCCGCAGGCGTGACCTCCTTGCCGATGCCGTCGCCGGCGATGACGTCGATGGTGTGCGAGCGCATGAGAATCTCCTCGGATGAGTGCGGCCCGGGTTGCAGAGCCCGGGCCGCACATGGTGCTTCGTGGTGCTTACGGCGCGAGAAGCGGGTTCTCGAGCCCCGCGACACCGGTGGTGTCGCGACCGCGGCTGCCAGGGGTGGTGACAATCGGGTCGCCGTACCAGGTGAGCCCCTCGGGGAACTCCTCCGGACGCCACTCGATGGCCTCCCAGTCCTCATCGAAGATCTGGTAGCCGCCCGCGTACAGCTCCACGCGGTGGTCCGAGCCGGGGTCGTGCACGTACAGGTACATGGCCTGGCCGATGCCGTGCTTGCCGGGGCCCACGCCGTACGAGACGTCGAGGTCACGGAGCACGTCGGCCGCCGTGAGCACGTCGCTCATGTTCTCCATGTTGTACGCGAGGTGGTGCAGCTGGCCGATCTTCTCCTCGCGGTTGGCGACGAACGCGATGTCGTGCACCTGCGAGGTGACCGAGGTCCACGAGGCCATGAGGGTCTCAGGGTGGTCGGGAAGGTAGGCGAACTCGCGACGCTTGAGGCCCAGGTTCTCGCGCGCCCAGCGCTCGGTCTGGTTGATCGTCTGGGGCGAGGTCTGCACGTTGAAGTGGTCGAGGCGGCGAACGCCCAGTCCACGACGCGTGGAGCTGTTGGAGGGGAGGCGCGACCGGATCTCCTCCGGCGCGTCGACCTTCTCCATGTCGTAGTACAGCTCGATCGGGTGCGTGCCGCCGGGGAGGAGGAAGCGCACCGCGGTGCCGCGCCCCTTCTCGGTTCCAGCGGGAACTTCGACTGCCTCGACCTCCTGCTTCAGCAGGTGCTCGTAGAACAGCTCGACGTCCTGCGGACGACGGGTGCGGAACGAGAACGCGTTCACCACATCGGTGTCCTGCTGACGCAGGACCATCGAGTGGTGGCGCAGCTCTTGGTACGCGCGGAGGTACGCGACGTCGCCGTCGCGCTCCACCTCCTCCATGCCGAGGATGTCGCGGAAGAACCACAGCGACTTCTCGATGTCGCGCGTGCCCAGGCTGATCGAGCCAGCGTGGGAGATCCCGGGGCCCGGGTCGTACTGATCAGACAGAAGTGCCATGATCGCCTTTCTTCATTGAGGGGGTTGCGAGCTCAGCGGTCGCGGAGCAGGAACTCCAGGTGGATTCGGTTGAACTCGTCGGCCTTCTCGTACTGAGGCCAGTGGCCGGCCTCGTCGATGACAGCGAGCTCGGCATCGGGGATGAGGCCCGCGATGCGACGGGCTTCGTCGACGGGACCCGAGGGGTCCTTCGTCGTCCACAGCACCATCGCCGGCACCGAAATGGCGCGCAGGTCGTCGTCGGAGAGCATGTTGCGCTTGCGCGTCTCCAGATCCTGGAGGGCCATGTTCATGCGGCACGCCATCTCCCACTCGGGCTGCTGGAAGATGCGCTGGCGAACGCGGATGAGGTCGTCGGTCACCATCGTCGGGTCAGCCATCAGCCACTCGAGACGAGCCTTGACGCGCTCCCACGACGGGTCCTTGGCGGCCTCCATCGAGAGGGTGAACAGACGCTCCATCACGGCGGGGTTCGCCATCGTGCCGCCCATGGTGTTGAGCACGATGCGCTCGACGCGCTCGGGGTGCAGCTGCGAGAACTTCGCCGTGGTCCAGCCTCCGAGCGACTCGCCCGACATGTAGTACTTCTCGGCACCGAGGGCATCCATCACGCCGTGCACGTGATCGATGTAGTGCTTGATCTCGAGCGGGTGCTCGGGCTTGGCAGAGTAGCCATGGCCGATGAAGTCGAACGCGAACACGTCGAAGTGCTCGCCGTGCGCCTGCATGTTCCGGCTGTACGCCTCGGCGTGCCCCGTGATGCCGTGGAGGAGGAGGAGCTTGCGCGGGTTGTCGGGATCACCGGCGCGCAAGTAGCGCGTTCGGTACCCCCCCGCATCGATGAATCCCTGCGAGAAGCTGGTCTCAACGAGGTCCATCCAGGTGCTCGTATATGGATGCGTCGCCATGAATTGGCCTTTCTGCTGGCGTGGGAGGGAAGGGATTCGGCTACCGGCCCGCGACTGCGGTGACGGTGCCGAGAATGCCGAGATCGGCGGTGTAACTGGTTCCTGCGGTGAAGGGGACCATCGGTCCAAGGGCGCCCGAGAGGACCACCTCGCCCGCCCGCAGTGGCCGGCCGACGCGGGCGGCCGTCTCGGCCACCCAGACGAGTGCGTTCACCGGGTCGCCCATGCACGCGGCACCGCTGCCGCTCGACACGACCGCGCCGTCGGCAGTGAGCGACATGGGAATCGCGACCGGGTCGAAGCCGTCGAGCGGAAGCTCGACATCGCCCAGCACGAACAGCGCGCTCGAGGCGTTGTCCGCGATTGTGTCGACGATCGAGATGCGCCAGTCGCGCACCCGCGAGTCGACGATCTCGAATGCGGCGCGGGCCGATCCGACGGCGGCCACGACGGATGCGCGGTCCACGGCGTCCACGTCGCGTGCCAACACGAAGGCGATCTCGGCCTCGATGCGCGGGGAGATAAGACGCGACATGTCGACGGCCTCGACCCCGGTGACGTCCATGTCGGAGAGCAGCACGCCGAAGTCGGGCTGGTCGACCCCAAGCTGCGCCTGCACGGCCGGGTTGGTGAGCCCTACCTTGCGCCCGATGCGGGCGAGTCCGTCGGATTCGCGGCGCGACATCAGCAGCTCCTGCACGGCGTACGCGGCATCGACGTTGCCTTCGCCGACGATGTCCTTGACGGGCTCCGCCGGCTGCGCCGTGCGCTGCGCTTCGTAGAGCACCTCCGCCGCCTGGGCGACTGCCTGCTCGTCGTACGTGAGCTCGCTCACATCATCACCATCCCGCCGTCGACCATCAGAAGCTGGCCGGTCATGTAGTCGGAGTCATCGGCGGCGAGGAATACCGCCGTCGGAACGAGGTCCTCGGCCTGCGAGAGGCGGCCGAGGGGGATCTTCGACGTGTAGTCGGAGAGCGTTCGATCAGCAAGCGTCAGCGCGTCGGCTCGCCAGAGAGGCGTGTCGACGATGCCCGGCCCGATGCCGTTCACCGTGATCCCGTGCGGGGCGAGGCCCTTCGCGGTGGACTGGGTGAGCGACAGCAGCGCGGCCTTGCTGGCGGCGTAGGCCGTGAAGTCACCTGTGGCCTGCCGCGAGGACGTGCTGCAGATGTTGACGATCTTGCCCGCGCCGCGCGTCGCTTCGCCCTGCGCGATGAAGCGCTGCGCCGCCTGCTGCGTGCACAGCAGCGGCCCGAGTGCGTTGATGCGCAGCATGAGATCCCAGCTGGTCTCGTCGGTGTCGAGGAACGAGTGACGACGCAGGATGCCCGCGGCGTTCACGAGGATGTCGATGCCGCCGAAGACGTCGTCGATGCGCTCGAAGGCGGCCGCAACGGATGCCTCATCGCCGACATCGCACGTGTGCGCGACAGCGACTCCGGACGCGGCGACGATCTCCTGCGCGACGGCTTCCGCGGCGGCGGCGTCGCGGTCGACGATCAGTACCTGCGCCCCTTCGGCGGCATAGCCGCGCGAAATGGCGGCGCCGATGCCGCTGCCGGCTCCGGTGACGAGAGCACGTCGACCGGTGAGTCTTCCGAGACCGCTCACGATCCCCTCCTTGCTGTCCAGGTCATGTACGAGGCGAAGAGCGCACGCGTGGCCGAGCGGGGCAGGATTCGGTACGCCGCGTAGACGGCCTTCCAGATCCCTCCCGGCACCACGAGCGCGCGCCGCTTCTCGAAGGCGCGCACCGCAGCGGAAGCCACCTGCTCAGGGGCGCACCACATCATGTTGTGGATCCCGGATGCGCCGAGACCGGCGCGGCCGTGGAATCCGCTGCGCACGAACCCCGGGGCGACCACAGTGCTCGTGACGCCCGTCCTGCGCAGCAGCTGGTTGAGTCCTTCGCCGAAGGTCTGGGCCCACGCCTTCGATGCCGAGTAGGTGATCGCGGCAGTTCCGGGCAGGAAGCCGGCGATCGAGGCGACGGTGAGCAGGCCTCCGCGGTCGCGGTCGAGCATGCCGGGGAGCGCCGCGTGCGCGAGCTCGGTAAGGGCGTCGATGCTGACGCGGTTGACCGCGACCGACGCGTCGACCGGGTTGCCGAGGTAACCCCCGGGCGGCAGCCCGATGCCAGCGGAGTGCACGAGCACGTCGACCGGCTCGTCCGTCGCCTGAAGTCGCGCGGAGACGGCGGCAACGCCCTCGCGCGCGCCCAGGTCGGCGGCGAGCACCTCGTGGGATGCCGACGAGATGCCGGTGAGCTCGTCACGCAGCTCGCCGAGCGAATCCGCGCCGCGGGCGACCAGCACGAGGGCATAGCCGCGCTCCGCGAACTCGCGCGCGATCGCGCGGCCGATGCCGGAGGACGCACCCGTCACGAGCGCGCGCATGGGGCCGGTGCTCATCGCGCACTCACCTCGTCCCCCCAGCCGAGTGCGGCCCGCGTGGTGCGGAGCACATCGGCGATGAGTGTCCGCGCGTCGCCGGAGGCCGTCGAGATGGGAGCTTCGACGGTCACCAGCGCACCCGACGGCATCTCGGCGACGAAATCGGCGAGCGGAAGCTCGCCGGCGCCGGGCAGACGGCGATCGAACCGCGCTTCGTGCAGCAGCGGGTGCAGTCCCGACGGCGACGGCGACGGCGGCGCCTCGCTGGGCGCGTCGCAGAGCTGTATGACCGCAAGCATCTCGGGGTCGAGCCGGGCGAGGTCGGCGGGCTGGGTACCGCCGCGCGAGGCGTGCAGCGTGTCGACGATGAGGCCCGCTCCGGCGCGTTCGGCGATGATCCCGGCCGCCTGCGGCAGGGTCGCGACGGCCCGGTACGGCATCGGCTCGATCACGAGACGAAGCCCATGCTCGGAGGCGAGCGCGGCGAGCGCGGCGAGCGTGTCCGCGCACCGGATCGCGTCGGTGTCGTCGGAGAACGAGTAGAGCAGATGCGCGCCGAGCTCCGCGCCCTGCTCGAGGACGGGACGCAGGTGGTCCATCCCGAGCGCGAGCGCCTCGGTGATCGCGACAGCTTCGATGGCATGCACGGCCACACCGGCGTCACGCACGCGGTTTACGAGCGTCGCGTCAAGCGGAACGGCCCATTCGGGCTCGCCGCCGACGATGTGGATGGTGCGCACGCTCACGCTCGCGAAGCCAGCATCGGCCGCGGCGTGGGCGAACGCCCCCGGCTCAAGCGAGAGCGCCGTGAGGTGGTCGATGCCGAGGTCACGCATCCCAGTCTCCGGAGCTCACACGGATCCACGTCTTGCCGACACGTCCCGCTGCGCCGACGAGCGCCTCCTGAGCATCCTCGAACGAGAACGGGGCGTGGAGGACGGCGCCCGGCCGAGCCTCGCCGCGCGCCACCGTGTCGATGACCGCCGCATAGTCGTGCGGGTGGTCGTAGATCATGGAGCCCGTGATGGTGAGGCCGCGGCGCACGAGAACCTTGGTGTCCACGGGTATCGGGGTCTCCCCTACGCCGATGGCCATGAACAGTCCATCGGGGTCCACCAGCTCGAGGGCCGCGGCAGCGCCCGCACCCGAGCCGGTCGTCTCGAACATGAGGTCGAAGCGCTCTCCCGGTTCCACGGGTCGCGCGCCGAGGGCGACGGCAGCCTGCACGCGCTCCCCGGAGAGGTCGAAGATGGCGGGGGTGATCCCGCGACGGTGGAGGGCATCTACGAGGATGCGACCGATGGACCCGGCGCCGGCGATCGCGATCCGCTCGCGCGCGGAGAAGTCGCCTGCTCGCCGGACGGCGCTCAGCGCGACGGCGAGCGGCTCGATGCAGACGGCGTCCTCATCGGACACCTCCTCAGGCAGCGGCCACGCGAAGTCGGCGGGAACCGCCACGCGCTCGGCGAGGAAGCCCTGCTCGGTGACGACAGGGCTGCGGCGGCTCGTGCACAGCGACGGAAGCGCATTCAGGCAGGGGCGGCAGGTGGTGCAGGGGTAGTTCGGTTCGATGGCGACACGCCCGCCGATCCGCGACGCATCGACATCCGCACCGACGGCGACGACCACTCCGATCGCCTCGTGGCCGACGACAAGGCCGCCCTCCACGATGTCCCGAGAGCCGTGCACGTAGGCGAGATCGGTGCCGCACGTGGCGACGGCGGTCACGGCGACGATGACGTCGCCTGCCCCACACACCGGCTCGGGCCAGGTGTCGACCAGGTGGATCTGCCGCGGCGCGGCGAGCACTGCTGCGCGCATCAGGCCGTGATCCCTCCATCGATCGTGATGATCTGACCTGTCATGTAGTTCGCGTCCTCGCTGGCGAGGAACACCGCCGCGCCGGCCAGGTCGTCGGCGACGGCGATCCGTCCGAGCGGGATCTGCGCGCGGTACGCGACGAAGCGCGCGTCAAGGTCAGCCGGGTTCTCGTGCACACCGTTCCAGAGCGGCGTCTCGACGATGCCGGGCGCGATCCCGGTGACCGTGATGCCGTGGGGCGCGAGCGAACGCGATCCGCTCGCGATCAGCGAGGAGACCATCGCCTTGCTGGCGGCGTACGCCACCCAGTCAGCGTTGTTGCGCTTGGGCGAGATGGAGGTGAGGTTGATGATCTTGCCTGCGATGCCGTCGGCGATCATCGCCCGGGCCGCCTCCTGCATGCAGATGAGCGTGCCGAGGCCGTTGACCTTCTGGTGGCGCTCCCAGACCTGCGCCGTGGTGTCGGCGAGGGTCGTGGACTGCGAGATGCCAGCGTTGTTCACCATGACATCGAGGCGGCCGAACTCGGCCACTGCTGCGGCGATTCCGCGCCTCACAGAGACGCGGTCGGCCACATCCATCTCGACCGCCAGCGCACGCCCACCGGCGACGACGATGTCATCGCGTACGGAGGTCGCGGCAGCGAGGTCGATATCGGCGATCGCGACGAGCGCGCCCTCACGGGCGTAGCGGCGCGCGATGGCCTCACCGATTCCTTTACCCGCCCCGGTGACGACGGTCGAGATGGATGCGAGCGTGTTCATCAGGTGAGCGAGACGCCGAACTTCTCGAGCGCAGCCTTCGACTTCTTGGCGATGTCTGCGAGACTCGTGTACCAGTTGAGCTCGTTGTCGCCCGTCAGAAGAGGCATGTAGTTCGCCTGGGTGAACTCCTGGAAGTTCGAGCCCTCGACCGCGGCGAGCACGGCCGCGCGCAGGATGTCGACGACCGCAGGGTCAGTACCGGCCGGTGCGGCGACGCCCCACACAGTCGTGGTCATGGCGCTCGTGTCAATGCCGAGGTCCTCGAGCGTCTTGATGTCCTCGAGGTATTCGAGGGCCTCGCCGTCAGCGGAGAGCACCGCAAGCGGCTTGAGCGCACCGGCGGTGATCTGCGGCATGGCGACCGACGCGTCGAGCATGGCCACGTCGACCTGGTTCCCGACGAGGGCCTGGGTGGCCTCGGCGGCGCCGTTGAACGGAACCTGGGTGGCAGTGACGCCGAGCTGGTCGAACATCATGAGCGTGTTGAGGTGCGTCGGTGTGCCGTTACCGGTGCTCGCGTAGGTGACGCTGCCCTTCTTGCTCAGCGCGGCGAAGTCGTCGACGCCGTTCGAGCCGGTGACCAGCACGTAGGGCTGCGAGATGGTTCCCGCGATCGGCTCGAAGCTGGCGAAGTCGTACGCGACGCCCTCGCGGAGCCCCGACTGCACGAAGGAGTCACCGGTCGTGTAGGTGAGGGTGTATCCGTCGGCAGCGCCGATGGCGACCTCGCTCAGTCCCGTGATGCCGGACGCGCCGGGACGGTTCTCGACGACGACGGTGACACCGAGCTCCGCCTCGAGGTCCTGTGCGAGCGCACGCGCCGAGATGTCGGAGGGGCCGCCCGCGCCGTAGGGCACGATCAGCGTGATGTTCCCCTTGGGGAAATCGACCGGCGCGGGCTCGGTGGAACCTGCGTCGTCCGCGGGCGCGCTGGTGCAGCCCGCGAGGGCGACGGCCGCCGCTGCGGCTGTGGCGATGAGGGCGCCGGAGCGGCGCATCGAAAACTTCATCGTTCTCCTTGGATGGAATGAATGGGGATGGTGCTGCCGCGTCAGGAGCGGCGGTCCTTGTCGGTGCTGTCGTCGCTGTCTGCGTCGGCACCGACAGGGTCGGGGAGGGTGACGACCACGTCGTCATCCGCGATGGTGTCGGCCGTGGCCTCGTCGTACGCCTCGCCAGCCGCGGCGGTCACCGTGGCGGTCGACGTGGTGTTGAGCGTGACCGCCTTCTTCTTGCGCAGTCGGCTGGCGACGATCTGGAAGACCACCACGCCGGCGACGATGAGCACGAAGATGAGCGCGACAGGGCGCTCGACGAAGATGCCGAGGCTGCCGCCCGACATCAGGAGGCTCTGCTTGAAGGAGGTCTCGAGCAGCGGGCCGAGCACGAGCGCGAGCGCCAGGGGACCGGGGTCGAATCCGGTTTTGCGCATCACGTAGCCGACGACGCCGAACGCGAGCATCGTCCACATGTCGAAGGTCGAGTTCGAGACGCTGTAGACGCCGATCATCGTGATGAGCACGACAACTGTCGCGAGCACGCCGATGCGGACGCGCACGAGGTTCACGAACATGCCGACCATCGGCAGGCTCAGCACGAGGAGCATGAGGTTGCCGAGGATCATCGAGGCGAGCACGCCCCAGAACACGCCCGGGTGGTCGTTGACGAGGCTCGGCCCGGGCGTGATGCCCTGGATGAGGAGCGCGCCGTAGAGCAGAGCGAGGACGACGTTCGAGGGGATTCCGAGCGACAGCAGCGGAAGGAAGGACGACGTCGACCCGGCGTTGTTGGCCGTTTCGGGTCCGGCGACACCGGCGATCGCGCCGTGACCGAACTTCTCGGGGGTCTTGGAGACCTTCTTCTCCACCGCGTAGGAGGCGAGCGACGACACAACGCCACCACCACCCGGGAGGAGTCCGAGGAAGAACCCGAGAACGGAGCCACGCGCGATCGCGCCGGAGGACTCCTTCATGTCCTTGCGGGTGGGCAGGACGCGGCCGATCTTGCCGCTCACGCGTGCCGCCTTGACGTTGTGCTCGAGGTCGTAGAGCACATCGCCGAGACCGAAGAGGCCCATAGCCACCGCGACGAAGTCGATGCCGCGGAGCAGCTCGGGCGAGCCGAACGTGAAGCGCGAGACGCCGGAGACCATGTCGATGCCGACCGTCGCGATGAGCAGACCGATGGCGGCGATGATGAGGTTCTTCGACGGCTTCGCCTGTCCGAGGACGGTGACCATGAGCAGACCCATGACCGCGAGCATCGCGAACTCGGGCGGGCCGAGCTGCACGGCGAACTGGGCGATGATCGGCGAGAAGAAGAAGAGTCCGATGATTGCGACGGTGCCGCCGATGAACGAGCCGATCGCCGAGATGCCGAGCGCGGGGCCGGCTCGGCCTTGAAGCGCCATCTGGTGACCGTCGTAGACCGTGACCACGCTCGCCGCCTCACCGGGCAGCTTGATGAGGACCGATGTGATCGTTCCGCCGTAGTAGGCGCCGTAGTAGATGCCCGCGAGCATGACGATCGCGGCCTCGGGCGGCAGCACGTAGGTGAGCGGCAGCATGAGCGCGATGGTGGGCGCCGGGCCGAGGCCCGGGAGCACACCCACGATCATGCCCAGGAGCACGCCGATGAAGACGAAGAGGATGTTGATCGGCTGGAGGGCTACCGAGAACCCCTCGAGGACGCCGTTGATGTCCATCGTTTAGAACCTTCCGCCCGTGATCAGAGACATCACGGGGTCATGCGGCACCGGGACGCGCAGGCCCACCACGAAGATCAGCACCATGGCGACAGCGAAGGCGGGGCCGACCGTGAGGGAGAAGCGCCAGCTCTCTTGTGCCAAGAACCGCAGCCACACGATCGAGAAGATGAGCGACGCGAGCGAGAAGCCGATGGTCGCGAACATCACCACGTAGGCGCCGATCCAGATGAAGCCGAGCACCGAGATGAGCGACTTGCGAGTGAGCCGTTCGTAGTCCTCGCCATCCCGTTCTGCCACGAGCAGGAACACCGCGCCGGCGGAGAGGCACAGCGAGAGGAACATCGGCCATGCGCCGGCACCTGGGGCCGCGAACGTACCGAGCGGGAGTTGCACCGACATCACGAAGCAACCGATTCCGAGGGCGAGCAGCGCGAGGCTGTTCAGCCGGAAGAGCGAGCGCATAGGTGCTCGCCTGATGTCCTTCATCTGCACCCCTTCGTGCTCTGGTCCTCGCTGCGTTGTTCGCCAGCGGTCTCACGTTACGAACGAGCTATGCATTTGTCAACGTGGAATGCATTCTTTGTCCCACTATGCTTTCGCCATGGCCAAACAAGGTGACTCGAAGACGCTCGCGTCTCACGTGTACGAGCTGGTGAGCCACGACATCATGAACGGCCGATGGTCCCCAGGAGCGCCGCTGCGACCGGGAGAGCTGTCGAAGGCGTACGGCACGAGCACCACGGTCATCCGGGAGGTGCTGGTGCGACTGGGCGCAGAGCGCCTCGCTGTATCGGAGCCGGCGAAAGGATTCTCGGTCCCCGGGCTCACCGTGACCGACATCGAGGACCTCACCATGGTCCGCATCCACAACGACACGCTGGCCCTTCGCCTCTCCATCGAGCGTGGTGGTATCGACTGGGAGACAGATCTGATGACGCGTCATCATATTCTGTCGCGCACCGATCGTAGATCACCGGAAGACCCTCTGCACATCCGTGACGAGTGGTCGAGCGCCCACCGCGACTTCCACGCCACGCTCGTCGCCGGTTCTGGCGTGCCGTTGCTCATCGACCTCTCGCGGACCCTCTTCGACTCCACCGAGCTCTACCGCCGCTGGGCCGCGCCCTCACCCGCAGCGCTCAAGCGCGACGTTCCCCACGAGCACGACCTGATCATGCGTGCGGCACTCGACCGCGACGCCGATGCCGCCACGCGACTGCTGACGGAGCACTACCAACACTCGCTTGAGGTCATGCTCGCGGCAGGATTCGTCACCCCGACCACCGACTGACAGGCACTTCGCCGCTCAACGACGAACGGACACCTCATGCAGACCACGATCGACAACCTTCGCGCGCGCCTGGAAAGGGCCTTCCTCGGCATCGGAGCGCCGACCGAGCAGGCCATCGCCACCGCCGAAATGTGCCTCGACGCAGAGCTGCGTGAGCACTTCTCCCACGGCGTCCGCCTGGTGCGCAACATCGCGACCGAGTACCGCACCGGCGCCTCGCGTCGACGCGAGCTCGCGATCACCTCCGAGACGCCGGTCTCGGCCATCGTCGACGGCGGCTACAACCTGTCGCCGTATGTGCATCGCATCGCCGCGGACCTGGCCGCCGAGAAGGCCGACACCACCGGAATCGGAATCGCCTCGGTGCACAGTGCCGGGGTGAGCGGCGCGCTCGGCTACCTCGTCGAGCGAATCGCCGCCCGTGGGTTCATCGCTATCGCGTTCAACAGCACGCCGCTCGTCGTCGTGGCACCCGGTACGACCGTGCCGACGCTCGGCACCAACCCGCTCGCGATGGCGGTGCCGCGCGAGGATGACGACCCGCTCGTGCTCGACATGTCCACATCGTCGATCGCCTTCAACAAGGTCATGCGCGCCCGCTCGCTCAACACGGAGCTCCCCGCAGGCGTCGCGCTCGATGTGCACGGCGAAGTCACCCGGGACCCGCATGCCGCCGTCGACGCCCAGGGACGCGGGCGACTTCTGCCGTTCGGCGGACACCGCGGGTACGGACTCTCCCTCATGCTCGAGCTCATCGTCTCCGGCTTCATCACCGGCCGCACCGGCGCGACCAAGCGCGGCGACGTCATCCACGAGCCCGACGACTTCGGCGCCCTGTACCTCGCGATCGACCCCGCGATCCTGGGCCCAGCCGAGAACAGCGAGGCCGTCGAGTGCCTCATCGCCGAGATCACAGCAGCCGGCGGGCGCCTTCCGGGCGAGAACAGCCGTGCGATCCGGGAGGAGCGGATTCTCTCCGGTGTCGTCGAGCTCGACGCCGAGGCGGGGGCCGTGCTGGCCGAGCACACGCCATAGTCACGGCGGCGGCGCCCCCGTACGCGAGACTGGTGGGGTGAGCACCATCGACCGATACACCGTGGCCACCGACGGAGCCTGCAAGGGCAACCCGGGGCCTGCCGGCTGGGCGTGGGTCGGCGAGGACGGCCACTGGGCCGCCGGCTCGATCGTCGCCGGCACCAACAACATCGGCGAGCTGCGCGCGGTGCTGAACGCCATCCGCGACAACGCGAACGTCGTGCACCTGCTCGTGCAGGCCGACTCGACCTACGCCATCGACACGTACACGAAGTGGATGGACGGGCACAAGGCTCGCGGCTGGAAGACGAGCTCGAAGAACCCGGTGAAGAACGTCGACATCCTCGAGGAGATGATCGCCGTGCGCGATGCGCGGCGTGCGGCGGGGCTTCCGGATGTGCAGTTCGAGCACGTGCGAGGCCACCGCGGACACCGACTCAACGAGTGGGCGGACGAGCGCTCGGTGCGGGCTGCGGTGCACGCCGCGAAGGGCCTCGAGACCGAGTGGCGCAGCCGCAGCGGCAACCAGCCCCTCGTCGACGTGGGAGTCGATCCCACGAAGAAGTGACCTCCTGACAGCGAAACGGGGAGCGGCCTCGGGCGGCCGCTCCCCGTGTGCTGTGGTGGTTCAGGCGGTCGCGGTCGCGCGGCGACGCATCGCGAAAGCCGCGGCACCGAGCACGAGCATGCCTCCGGCGAGCGCGAACGATGCGGGGCCGACCTCGACACCCGTCGAGGCGAGGGTGCGCGCCACATCGAAGCGCGCGCTCGCCACGGTGCCCGAGCTCTGGCCGATGACGACGAGCGTGTGGGTTCCGCCGCTCAGCCGCGAGAGCACGGAGCTGCCGAGCGAGAACTGAACGACACCGTCGATGACGGGGAAGGTGCCCACATAGGTGGGCGTCGAGTACGCGTACACGTCGACCCACGAGTCGAAGCCCAGCCAGTTGAAGGTGCCCGTGTAGGAGCGGCCGGGCGAGAGGGGCGCTGTGGGCAGGCCGACGCTGTCAGCGGCGCCCGGCGTGGATTCCGCGTCCGAGAGGAAGCCGGCGAGCCCCGACGAGTCGTTCACCGGCGCACCCGAGGGTTCCTCCTTCGGCGCCCAGATCGGGTCGTCGAGCACGTGCAGTACCCATCCCTCCTCGTAGCCTTCCAGCTCCGCCGTCACGATCACACCGATCCAGGCGCCGACATACTCCGACGTCACGACGTGGGTGATGGCGGTTTCGCCGGTGAGCTCGTCGCCCCACATGCCCCCGTTGACGGCCCACTGGTAGCTCAGCGTCGCGCCCTCCGGCCAATCGGCGACCACGGCGGTGAGGGTGTTGCCCACCTGCGGAGTGCCGGTGATCGACACCGTTCCGACCTCCATCTCGAGGAGCGGATCCGACATGGGGCTGAAGAGGATGTCGCCGCCTCCGTCGCCGCCCGCCTCGTCGCTGCCCTGGTCCTCGCCCGGGTCATCGCCGAGCTGCTGCTCGCCCTCCTCGTCGCCGAGCTGCTGCTCGATGCCCGGGTCGTCGGGAAGTGCGTCGTCGTCGGCGAAGGCGGGGGCGCTTGAGAGCAGCGCTCCTCCGGTGGTCAGCACGGCGGCGAGGGCGACGGCCGCGAGGCGGGTGGTGGTTCGGGTTCGGGTCATGGTGGTCTCCTGGTGCGTGGGTGGTGCGCAATGCGGAGTGCAGAGTCTCAGATAACTATATGGAAACACCGCTATCACCTGATACTGCCTCCCGCACCCCCGTTCGGGCGGCAGACCGGGCGTCCGCAGGGCCGTTCGGCCCTGCCTGATTGCGCTCAGCTGGCGTTGACTTCCCGCCAAGGGAACGGCTCGCGAAACGCCGCGGAGCCGGATGGACGCGCAGCGAGCGAAGGAGCCGCACATGTCAGACCACATCGTCATCGGAGTGAGCGGACGCGAATCCGAGCGAGCAGCGATCGACTGGGGCGTCGCCTACGCGAAGGAGCGCAACCTCCGCGTCGAACTGCTGCATGTCGTCGACACGACCTGGGCCTATGACGCTCCCGGACTGGTCACCTCCGCGTTGGCGGCAGCCGAGATCAGCCTCGACAGCGAGACCTCGCGGGTCGCCGACGAGCACCCCGGAATGAACGTGCGCGGCGACGTGCTGCTCGGCTCCCCCACGCAGATGCTCGTCGCCCGGGCTGCCGATGCGCGTGTGCTCGTGGTGGGAACCCGGGTCTCCGGAGGCCCAGAAGGACTGCGCGTCTACAGCCGCCACTCCGCGCGCATCGCCGAACGCGCGGAGTGCACCGTCGTGGTCGTGCCTCCCGACACCGATCCGTTCGGCGGTTCCGGCGTCGTCGTCGGAGTCGACGGGTCCGAGCTGTCGCTCTCCGCGCTGCGCTTCGGTGCGGACGTCGCCGACCGAGTGCACGAAACGCTCACCGCCGTGCACGCCTGGCTCAAGCCCTGGCCGTGGGGCGTCACCGAGTCCACCCCCGCCGCCATGCCCCCCGAGTCCGAGGTGCTGCTCGCCGAGTCGATCGCGGGTCTCGCGGAGGACTTCCCCGACCTGTCGATCACCCGGAGCCTCCCGGAGGGGCCAGCCCACGAGACGCTGATCGCGGCTGCCGGCGGCGCACGGCTGCTCGCTGTCGGCAGCCACGGGCGCGGTGCTCTCGGCCGGATGTGGTTCGGCTCGGTGAGCATGGAGCTGCTGCTCCGGATGCCCTGCCCGGTCGCGATCGTGCGGTGACTCAGCCCGTGAGCTCGACGGAGGTGCGCATCCGCAGCTCGCGACCGCCTGGCACATCGACCGCCTCGAGCGAGACGGTGATCTGCTCGACGCCGCCGAGGTTCGACAGGTGCGTGCCGCCGCAGGGGATGCGCGCGGCGTGCTCCGGCAGATCGCACACCCAGGCGCGTCGTGCTGAGAGAGCATCATCATCGCGTTCGACGCGTACGGGTGCGGCTGTCGCGACCCATGACGCGAGCGCCGCGTTCGCGCGGGCGGAGACGGCATCCAGCTCGTCCAGCGAGGCCGGATCGAAACCCTTCTTCCGCAGGGACTTGCCGATGCGGTAGATGTCGAGCGAGCCGAACGGCACGATGCGGGAGCTCTGGATGGCGGCCGCATCGAAGCCGGGTGCGCCGAGTGCATCAGGCGCGACGGGCTTGCTCCACGCTTCAGCGAGCGCGGCGTCGAGCGCCAGAGAGGCCAGATGGCATGCGGTGTGCCCGGCCGAGAGTGCGGCTCGGTGCGCGGCATCGACCTCGACGTCGACCTCATCCCCTTCAGCCGGGGCCTGCCCCTCGAGGATGTGCGCGACGACGAACACCCAGTCCGCCGTTCCCAGGCGCACGGGAAGATCCTCACCCAGCAGCAGCTCGCCGTCGCGGATGCCGCCCGTCACGCCCTCGACGATCGGCGCCTCGCCCCCCGCCCAGCGCATCCGTCCCTGATCCGCCGGCTGGTCGGGCCACGCGGTGTCGACAGGATGGAACGCCGTGCGGTCCAGCAGCACGGCCGAGCGGCCGCCGCCCAGAGGCTCCACATGCAGCACGACGCCGGACGAGGTGACGTCGCCATCCGGGTAGCTCACGCGGGTATCGGTGCCGGGGAGCGTCATGCCCTCACCGTAGTCGGCGCACTCCCGGGAGCCGTGGCCGGCCCGCGCATCCACGCCGCTCGGAGGCGGGTGGATTACCGTGGACTCGTGACCGTGTTCCCTCCCGAGGTCGTCGCCGGTGTTCTGCACCACATGAACGACGACCACACCGCAGACAACATCCTCTTCGTGCGCGCCTTCGCGGGCGTCGACCCTGAGACCGCCACGATGACCGGCTTCGACGGCCTCGGCGGCGACTGGGTCTACACCGTCGACGGCGTCGAGCACGAGCTGCGGATCCCGTGGTCCACCGAGATCAGCGAACGCCCCGAGGTGCGCCGCGAGGTCGTCGTGCTCTACGACAAGGCCTGCGCGAAG
The DNA here is from genome assembly GCF_011751865.2 of Salinibacterium sp. ZJ70. Classification (GTDB taxonomy): domain Bacteria; phylum Actinomycetota; class Actinomycetes; order Actinomycetales; family Microbacteriaceae; genus Homoserinibacter. The sequence goes on from NZ_CP061770.1 coordinate 2,805,850, forward strand.
CTGGGGATCGAACCGCGCCCGCACGGATGATCCGATGACCTCCAACCGAGTCGTCGCCCTCGGCGCGGCCGTCGTGCTCGGCGTGGTCGGTGTGTGGGGTCTGATCGTGAGCATCGTGACGGCGGATGCTCCCGACGTCGCCGCGCGTCTTCCGTGGGAGTTCGGCACGAGCTTCCCGCTGGCCGCTCTGCATCTCGTGCTCGCGGCGGCGCTCGTCTTCGGGTTCATCCGCGGCGACGCTCGCGCGCGGATCATGAACACGACATCCGGATGCGTCCTCTTCGCTCTCGGCATGTTCGGGCTGTTCGCCGTCGGCTCGCCCTTCAACGTGTTCGGGCTCACCGGCGCCAGCAACCTTCTGCACTTCGCCGCCTCCGCCACGCTGCTCGCGGCGGGCATCGGCGCCGCCCCCGTAGCTGTTTCGGAGGATCGTCACTCAGAGTCCCGCGCGTGAGGGTAAACTAAGGTCACCCTAACCTCACGCAAGGAGTTCCCGTGTCTGTGCTGTCCTTCTCCCAGGCTCTGCGCGAGCGCACCTGGGCCAGCCACTCGGAGAGCGAAGGCGCTGGTTTCATGAGCGATCTCATGAAGGGCGCCGGTACCCGCGAGGACTACATCGCCCTCGTCGTGCAGCACTACTACATCTACGAGGCCCTCGAAGGGGCCGAGAAGTCGTTCGCCGACGACCCGATCGTGCAGCGCTTCGCGACCCCGCGCCTCACGCGCCTTCCCGCGCTCGAAGCCGACCTCGAATTCCTCCTCGGCGCCGACTGGCGCGAGCAGATCAGCCCTGTGCCGACGACCGTCGCGTACGTGAACCGCATCCGCGAGATCGAGGCCGAGGGCTGGGGCGGCGGCTTCATCGCCCACCACTACACCCGCTACCTCGGCGACCTCTCCGGCGGCCAGTTCATCGCGAAGGTGATGGCCCGCCAGTTCGGCTTCGAGACGAACGGCATCGGCTTCTACGTGTTCGACGAGATCGCCGACCCGAAGCAGTTCAAGGAGCACTACCGCGAAGAGCTCGACGCGACCGGATGGAGCGCCGAGGAGGCGAACCGCGTGATCGACGAGGTGCTCGTGGCATACGACTTCAACACCGAGCTCTTCCACGACCTCTCTGCCGCGAAGGCCGCCGCGTAACCACGCCGCGCACCGCGCTCGCTCAGGCCGTCGACCTCCGGGTCGGCGGCCTTACGCGTCGATGCCGGGGATCGGCTTCGCGCCCGACATGAACCGCTTGACGTTCTCGTCGACGATGATGTCGCTCGGACGCAGCGGCCGGGTCATGTAGAGCCCGTCAAGCGAGGTGAGGCGGCTGAGCGCCACATACGTCTGCCCGGGCGCGAAGGTGCGCGGACCGAGGTCGATGATCGCCTGGTCGTAGCTCTTGCCCTGCGACTTGTGGATCGTCACCGCCCACGCCAGACGCAGCGGGAACTGCGTGAACTCGGCGACGACATCCTTCGAGAGCTGCTTCGTGACGGGCGAGTAGCTGTAGCGATACCGCTCCCACGTGACCGGGTGCACCTCGTGTCGCTCGCCGCCCACCTCGACCGTGACGACATCCGTGATCTTGATGACCTCGCCGAGGGTGCCGTTCACCCAGCGGCCCTCGCCGCCGGCGTCGTTGCGCAGGAACATGACCTGCGCGCCCACCTTGAGCTCGAGCTTCTCGTCGGCCGGGAACGCGCGGCCCCCGAACTCGCCGTTGACATCGGCGACCGCCGACATGGCACGGCCCGGAAGTCGACCGAGCGCGGAGGCGTTGATGCGGTTGACGGTGGCGTTGGTCGTCGCGAGAGTGATCGTGCCGTCGTCGGGTGCGGGTCGTGCCCCCACAGAGTTGAGGCGCCCCGCCATCTCAGCCGTCACCATGCCGTAGCGCACGCCGTTCAGCAGGTGCTTGAACTCGAGCTCGTGCTGCCGGTGGATGGTGCCGAGCTCGTAGATCACGAGGTCGGCCTCATCCCACACCTTGGCGTCGAAGAACCAGATCGAGCGGTAGTGGTCGGCGAAGTAGGCGCGCTCATCGCCGTCGCCCGGCACGGGCGCCAGCTGGAACGGGTCGCCGAACAGCACGAGCTGCACCCCGCCGAAGGGCTCGTGGTGGCGCTGACGCGCCTGGCGCAGGCTGCGGTCGATCGCGTCGAGAAGGTCGGCGTTGACCATCGAGACCTCGTCGATCACGAGCGTCTCGATGGCGTTGAGCAGCTTCTTGAGCTCGGGTGACTGCTCGATCTCGTGGTCGGCGATGACGCCGATCGGCAGCCGGAACAGCGAGTGGATGGTCTGGCCGCCCACGTTCAGTGCCGCGACGCCCGTGGGCGCGCACACGACGAGCTGCTTCGACGTGTTCCACGCGAGGTACTCGAGCAGCGTCGACTTTCCGGTTCCGGCGCGACCCGTCACGAAGATGTGGTCGCGCGTGGTCTCGATCGCCTCGAACACGGCCTGCTGTTCGGGGGCGAGTTCGGAGCGCGGCACCACAGAAGGCTAACCGAGCCATCTGAACGCGCGCGCACGCGCACGGCAGAATGAGGACCATGCGGATGGCGTGGGCGTGGGCAGGAGCGGTCGCCGTGATCGTCGGCGCCGTCGCGGGAGGCGTGGCTCTCGCGAACACGACCGTCTTCTCGGCCTCCGGCTTCGTGCGCGACTACCTCACCGCTCTCAGCGCCGACCGCATCGACGAGGTGCTCGCGCTCCCCGGCGTGCTCGGCGAGGAGGTCGACGCCGCTCTCCTCACGACGCACGCGGGCGAGCGGTTCGCGTTCGAGATCCTCGGCGAGGAACGGGGCGACGGCGTGCACCTCGTGCGCGTCGCCTTCGGCCCGAGCGCTGAGCACCTCGAGTCCCGCGCGACACTCGCGATCGAACAGATCGGCACCCGCTTCCTGCTGTTCCCCCGGTGGGGCTTCGCGATCTCCCCTCTCACCACCGTCACCGTCGAGCTCTCCGGCGACGGTCGGTTCACCGTGGGCGAGCGTCCCGTGGCATCCGACGCACCCGAGGTCGAGATCACGCTCTTCCGGCCCGGCATCTACCGACTCGGCCACGAGTCCGCCTTCCTCGAGGCGCGGGGAGTCGAGGTCCACGCCGCGCGTCCCACGGAGAGCGCGTCGCTCAGCATCCGCCCCACCGACCGCTTCCGCGACGCCGTCGACGACGCCCTCGACGAACTGCTCGACGGCTGCACCGAGCAGGCGGTGCTGTTCCCGATCGGCTGCCCTTTCGGCACCGCCGTCGCGGATCGCGTCATCTCGGAGCCGGCGTGGTCGATCGCGACGCTGCCCACGGTCACCATCGAGCCCGGCGACGAGCTGGGCCTCTGGCGGGTCGCTCGATTCGCCGGCGCCGCGCGCCTCGCGGTCGAGGTGCAGGATCTCTACGACGGCTCCCTCGACACCGACGAGCGCGATGTGCCATTCGAAGCGGCCTACGACGTCACGTTCGACGGCGACCGGGTGGTGCTGCTCCCCCGCTGACGCGGGTCAGGCTCAGTCGCGGCCGGAGCGCTTCGCGAGCATCGCGTTGTAAGCCAGGAGCTCGGCATCGCCGTCGCGCTCCGCGGCGCGGTCGCGGCGCTTCGCCTCACGTGCGTCGCTGCGCGCCCACTGCACCGCCACGACGATCGCGAGGATGACCGTGGGAATCTCGCCCACCGACCACGCGATGCCGCCACCCCACTGCTGATCCTCCATCGGATCGAGGCCCCACGTGCGGCCCATCGCGCCGTACCAGTCGGCGAGCATGAGTCCGGTGTCGGACATGATCGCGAGCCCGAAGAAGGCGTGGAACGCCATCGTGGCGAGCAGAAGCAGCAGTCGGAAAGCATACGGCGGGCGCTTCTGCACCGGGTCGACGCCCACGAGCACGAGCGCGAACAGGTACCCCGAGAGCAGGAAGTGGATGACCATCCACACGTGCCCGATGTGATCCGAGACCGCCCAGCGGAACATGTCGGTGAAGTAGAACACCCACAGGGATCCCGCGAAGATGATCGCCGCGACGATCGGGTTGGTGAGCACGCCCATGTAGCGCGACTGCACGACCCACAGGATCCATTCCCGGGCACCCCTGCTGCCGTCATCGCGGCGGTGGATGGCGCGGGCGGCGAGCGTCACGGGAGCGGCGAGCACGAGCAGGATCGGGATCGCCATCGTGAGGATCATGTGCCCGAGCATGTGCGTCGAGAACAGGTACGTGCCGTAGAGGGCGGGGGCGCCGTTGGTGACCCACAGGAGCACCGCGAGGCCTGCGAGCCACATGACGGTGCGGTACCAGGGCCAGCTGTCGCCGCGACGACGCAGGCGCCACACGCCCGCCACGTAGAAGAACGCGAAGAACACCACCACGAGCGCCCACAGCGGGTCGAGCTGCCATTCGGTGAGGTAGCGGGCGGGGGTGAGTTCGGGCGGCAGCGCGCGGCCGGTGAGGATCTCGGCGGGGGTCGGGTCGGTGAGCTCGCTCGCCGGCACCTCGGGCACGGGCGGCGCGGTGCGCGCGAGGCCCGCGGCGAGGCCGGACGCGATGCCCATGAAGGCGATCTCGGAGACGATCAGCAGGCGGAACCATCCGGGTGCCGCGTCGCGCACCCGCGCGATCACGGCGCGGCGCTGCACGGCGCCCAGGAGGCCGAGCACGAGCAGCGCGGTCACCTTGCCGACGACGATGAGGCCGTATCCGCTCGTGAGCTGATCGAGCGCCCCCACGCGGATCGACGCCGAGACGAAGCCCGAGAACGCCACCACCAGGAAGCACACGAGGGCCACAGTCGAATAGCGCGCGAGCACCGTACGCAGGCGCCCCTCGTTGAGCAGGGGGCGCACGAGGGCGATGGTGAGCAGTCCGCCCACCCAGATGCCCGCGAACACGATGTGCAGCCAGATCGAGCTGACGGCCAGGTTGTGGTCAGCGGTCGCGCCCGCGTGACCCTGCTGGGCGATCGGGATGAGGCCGAGCGCTGCGCCCACCGCGACGAACGCGAGCGTGCCCACGTGGCGCACGGCGAAGCACATCGCCGTGACCGCCGCGGCGACGAGGGTGGTCGTGAGCCAGGCGCGCCCGGCGGACACCTCCGTGAGGAAGGTGCCGAGCTGCTGACCGTAGGCATCGTCGAGCGTGGGGGCCTCGATGCGCAGGCTCTGGAACAGGAAGAAAGCCATCACGGCCGAGCTGATGGTCCAGACCGCCGCTGCGCCGGCGGCGATGTCGACGGCGCGCTCGTAGGCCCGCTCACCCGGGGTCAGGGCGAAGCACGCGAGCACGAGAGCGCCGATGGCGCCCGCGGCGCCGAGATCGACGAACACCGTCGCGATGGGGATGCCGTAGCGCACCACCGCGCCCGGGTCGATGAATGGCGGGGCAGCCGCTCCCCCGCCGATGGCGAGGGCGGCGAGCACCGCCGCAAACGCGGCGAGCAGGAAGATTGCGGGTGCCGTGACCCACGCTACGCGTCGCACCCGTCCAGCCTAGGCCGCGTCACCTGTTAACGAGGGGAGGGCGCCGACCTGACGGCCGGCGCCCTCCCTCGAGGTGTCGTCGTTACTTGACGGCAGCCTTCAGCTTGCTGCCAGCCGAGACCTTGACGCCGTTCGACGCGGCGATCTGGATGGTCTCGCCGGTCGCGGGGTTGCGGCCCGCACGGGCGGCGCGAGCGGTCTTCTCGAACGAGATCCAGCCGGGGATGCTGACCTTCGTGCCCTTGCCGACCTGGGCGGCGACGGTGCCGAAGAACGCGTCGACGACCTTGCCGACGGTCGCCTGGCTCTCGCCGGTCTCCGCGGCGATTGCGGCGACGAGGTCGCTCTTGTTGAGGGTGTCAGCCATGGTTGTCCTCCTCGGACGGTAGCTAGTTTTTCTGATGCAGCCCGGTTGAGGGCTGCGGGGGGCGGTTCCGAAGCTCTCGCCCCCTGAACCGAGCACGAAACTATCAGGGATCCCCGACATTTCAGGGATTTTGGCGCATTTCGTCCGCGGAGCCCGTGGCGTTCGGGGGCCACGCGGCCGGATGGCGAGGCGCTCCCGGAGGGTCGTCGTGATCGCAGCGGAGCCGTCCGCGGCGCCCACCCGCATCCGCGCGTGACCGCGCGTTGCTGGCCCGGGTGCGCGCGCTGGGCGATGCGCGACTCGCGGCCGCGTCGCCGAAGTCGCCTCTGACCGGGGAAAACGTGGCCGATCCGTGCGTCTTGATCACCGACCGGCGCAGGATTCCCGCACGCACACGATCACGCAGGCCAGCGAGCACCAGTCACGAGCGACGGGAACGCCGGGCCCCGACGTCTCGTGCGAGGTCGAGACGTCGGTGCACCGCGCCGCGCGGCACCGGCATATCGCCGCGGGCGAACATCCGCCCCGCGCGCGTGTCGCAGGCACCTGAGCGCGCCGAATCGGCCTGCCCGCTCAGGGAACGACGAAGGGCGCCGGCATGAAGCCGACGCCCTTCGGACGTGTTCTGCGGGTGCTTACCAGCTGGACTTGGTCACACCGGGCAGCTCGCCACGGTGCGCCATGGCGCGGAAGCGGACACGCGAGACGCCGTACTCGGTGAGGATACCGCGGGGGCGTCCATCGATGGCGTCGCGGTTGCGCACGCGGACCGGCGAAGCGTCGCGGGGAAGCTTCTGCAGGCCGAGGCGAGCGGCTTCACGCTGCTCGTCGGTCGAGTTCGGGTCGACGAGCGCCTTCTTCAGCTCGAGGCGCTTCGCGGCGTAACGCTCGACGATGACCTTGCGCTGCTCGTTCTTGGCGATCTTGCTCTTCTTGGCCATGCTTAACGCTCCTCGCGGAATTCGACGTGCTTGCGGACCACGGGGTCGTACTTCTTGAGCACGAGACGATCGGGGTCGTTGCGACGGTTCTTCTTGGTCACGTAGGTGTAACCGGTGCCCGCGGTCGAGCGGAGCTTGATGATCGGACGGATGTCCTGTGACTTCTTAGCCATTAGAGCTTCACACCCTTCGCGAGGAGGTCCTGGACAACCGACTCGATGCCACGGGCGTCGATGACCTTGATGCCCTTAGCGGACACGTTGAGGGTGATCGTGCGGCGAAGCGACGGGACGTAGAACTTCTTCTTCTGCACGTTCGGGTCGAAGCGGCGCTTCGTCCGGCGGTGCGAGTGCGAGATGTTGTGTCCGAAGCCGGGAACGGCTCCGGTCACCTGGCACACAGCTGCCATGGTTTCATTCCTTATCTGGTTACCGTGGGGCGAACGCCCCACCCAAGGTCACTTGTCGGCACGCCATGCTGGGGATCATCCGGGCCGGAGCCCGGCGCCCGAGCGGCGCACAAAGAAGGCCGCATAGTTGCGGTCAACCCTCCCACGGTACCTGAGGGTTGCTGAATCCGCCAATCGGGGCCGTCCTGGATGCGGAGCCACGGCGCCCGTATGCTTCCCGCATGACCGAGACCGCGCCCGCGCTTCTCGCCGAGCTCGCCGAGCTCGAAGACCCGCGGATGCGCGCGGTCAACGAGCGGCACGGCGACGACCACGGCGTGAACCTCAGCGCCCTGCGCGGCATCGCGAAGCGCGTGAAGCGCAACCCGGAGCTCGCCCGCGAGCTGTGGGCGACGGATGACACAGCTGCGCGACTGCTCGGCATCCTGCTCACGACCCCGCGCGACTGGAGCGTCGAGGAGCTCGACGCGATGCTGCGCGAGGCGCGCGCCCTCAAGGTGCTCGACTGGGTCACCAACTACCTCGCGATGAAGCACAAGGAGGCCGACCGCCTGCGGGAGCTGTGGCTCGGAGATCCGGCCGACGAGGTCGCCGCCGCTGGCTGGGAGCTCACCGCCGATCGCGTGCAGCGCTCACCCGACGGCCTCGACCTCGACGCGCTGCTCGACACGATCGAAGCCGAGATGGCCTCAGTCCCCAGCCGCACCCAGTGGTCGATGAACAAGACACTCGCCTACCTCGGCATCCACCATCCGCAGCTGCGCGAGCGAGCGCTCGCGATCGGAGAGCGCCTCGAGGTGCTCAAGGACTACCCCACTCCCCCGAACTGCACCTCTCCCTACGCTCCCGCGTGGATCGGCGAGATCGTCGGGCGGATGGACGCGAGCGAGGCCCGTTAGCCTGGCGGGATGGCCCCCCAGTCCCCCATCCTCGCCGCCGAGCGCCGCCTCCACGCAGCGGAGCACGGCTCCGACGAGCTGCCCGCCCCGACCGCGTCGGCGACCGCGCACGCCCTGTCGGACGCCCTTGCGGCGGGAGAGCTCGACGACCACGTCGATGCGCTTCGCACCTACGCCGCCGAGCGCGAAGGCGCCTCGCTCACCGAGGACGGCCATCTGCTCACGCTCACCGTCAGCGACGGCGAGGTGCTCGTGGAGCTCGGCGACGAACGCCGGATCGGGCGCCTCGCGTTCACGATGACGCCCGTCGATCTGCCGCATCGCGGATTCTGGGCGCGGCTCTTCCGCCGGGGCTGACCGATCCGGCAGGTCAGTTCGCGCTGCAGGCGGGGCAGAGCCCGAACACGTCGACGACGTGGTGCGGGTCGGTGAAGCCATGCTCGGCCGCCACCTGGCGCGCCCACGCCTCCACCGGATCCGCGGTGATCTCGATCGTCGCCCCGCAGTTGCGGCAGATGAGGTGGTGGTGGTGGCTGCCCGGCGTGCACGCACGGTAGAGGCTCTCGCCATCCTGCTGCAGCGAATCCGCGTCGCCCTCCTCCGCGAGGTCCGCGAGCGCGCGGTAGACGGTCGCGAGACCCACCTCGGAGCCGGTGCCGCGCAGCGAGGCGTGCAGGGCCTGAGCAGACACGAAGCCCTCGGTCCGCCCGAGCGCTTCGCGCACCGCCTCGCGCTGCCAGGTGTTCCGCTTCACGCCATCGCCTCCTTCGCCCCCAGGGTACGACGGTCCCGGCGCCGGCGCCCGGCGAGGGCGCACACCCCCCAGATGAGGAACGAGATCGTCGTCACGTAGGGGCTGATGGGCACGCTCGAGCCGAGCGCCAGCAGGATGCCGCCGACGAGCGCGATGAGCGCGAACGCCATCGACAGCAGCGGCACGACGACGGGCGAGCTCGAGATCCGCAGCGCCGCGGCGGCGGGTGTCACGAGGATCGCGAGCACGAGCAGCGCCCCGACGATCTGGATGCTCGCCGCCACGGCGAGGCCGAGCAGCAGCATGAAGACGATCGAGATCGTGCGCACCGGGATGCCGCGAGCAAGCGCGACCTCGGGGTCGAGGCTCGCGAAGCTCAGCGGACGCCACATCACAAGCAGCCCCAGCACCACGATCCCGCAGACGACGGCGAGCGCGGTGAGCTTCGGGTCGTCGACGGCCACGATCTGCCCGGTGAGCAATCCGAATTTCGACGAGGCGCGGCCGGGGTAGAGCGCGAGGAACAGGATGCCGAGGCCGAGGCCGAACGGCATGAGGACCGCGGTGATCGAGTTGCGGTCGCGTGCACGCGAACCGAGCAGGCCGATGATGAGCGCCGCGAGCACCGATCCGATGACGGATCCCTCGACGACGCCGATGCCGAACAGCAGGCCCGCCGCGGCGCCGGCGAACGACAGCTCGCTGATGCCGTGAACGGCGAAGGCGAGATCGCGCGTCATCACGAAGACGCCGATGAGGCCGCCCGCGATGCCGAGCACCGCGCCAGCGATGATCGAGTTCTGCAGCAGCACGAGCAGCGCGCCGTAGTCGCTGAAGTCGAAGAGCGCACTCCACCAGTCGGTCATGCCGCGCTCCCGTGGTCGTGCTCGTGGTCGTGGTGCGGGTGGTCGGGTGCCCCGACGATGACGACCCGGCCGTGGGTGCGGATCACGTCGACGGGCGCCTGGTAGAGCTCGCTCAGCACCTCGGAGGTGAGCACCTCGTCCGGGGATCCGATGCGGAAGCGTCCGCCCGCCAGGTAGAGCACGCGATCCACGAAGCCCAGCACGGGGTTCACGTCGTGGGTCACGAACATGACGCCGAAGCCGCGCTCGCGCCGGTGACGATCGATGAGCTCGCTCACGTTGCGCTGCGCGCGAAGGTCGAGAGACCCGAGCGGCTCGTCGCACAGCATGAGGCGCGGATCGCCCGCGAGCGCCTGGCCGACGCGCAGCCTCTGCTGTTCGCCGCCGGAGAGCAGCGCGACGGGAACGCGCGCGTAGTGTCGGGCACCCACCGCGTCGAGCAGGGCGTCGACCTGGGCGTTGCGCGCGCGACTCGGCAGGCCCGTGCCCCAGCGGTGTCCGTCGATGCCGAGCCGCACGAGGTCGCGGCCGCGGATGCGCATCGCCGGATCCTGCCCGCGCTGCTGTGGGATGTAGCCGATGCGGCGGTTGCCGCGGCGCACCGGCTCGCCTTCGAAGCGGATCTCGCCCGCGCTCAGGGCGTGCTGGCCGAGGATCGCACGCAGCAGGCTCGTCTTGCCGGATCCGTTCGATCCGAGCACGGCGATGAATTCGCCGGGCATCACGTCGAGGTCGAGCTTCGACCACAGCGTGCGCGCGCCGAGGGTCAGTTGCGCGTCGCGCACACTGAGCACCGGTTCCGTCACATCCGGAACTCTACCTGAGAACGGTTCTCACTCGCACGGCCCCGCCCCGCTCCCCGTACTGAGGTGTCACTTTGTGCCGCTGCGGCCGCGCCGGATGCGGCACAAAGTGACACCTCAGGGAGGCAGAGCTGGCGGTGGGCGTGCGTGCGAGTGCGTGCGAGTGCGGACGCGCGATGGCTCAGTCCAGAAGGAGCGCCGGCTCCTCGAGGATGCTCGCGACATCGGCGGTGAAGCGGCTCGCCACATCGCCGTCGACCACGCGGTGATCGAAGCTCGCACCGACGGTCGTGACCCACGCGGGGCGCACCTCGCCGTCCACCACCCACGGCTTCTGCTTGATCGCGCCGAGCGCGACGATCGCGACCTCGCCCGGGTTGAGGATCGGGGTTCCCGTGTCCATCCCGAACGATCCGAGGTTCGTGATCGTGATCGTGCCGTTCGACATGTCCGCCGGCTGCGTCTTGCCCTCGCGCGCGACGAGCGTCAGCTGCTCGAGTGACTGCGCGAGCTCGAGCATGCTGAGGTTCTGCGCATCCTTGACGTTCGGAACGATGAGGCCGCGCGGCGTCGCCGCGGCGATGCCGAGGTTCACATAGTGACGGATGATGATCTCCTCATCCGTCCACGTCGAGTTGACGGTGGGGTTGCGGCGCACCGCCCAGATGATGGCCTTCGCCATCACGAGCAGCGGGCTCACACGCACACCCGCGAAGTCGGGCGAGGCCTTGAGGCGCTTCACGAACTCCATCGTGCGGGTCGCGTTGACGTCGGTGAACACCGAGACATGCGGAGCCGTGAACGCGGACGCGACCATCGCCTGGGCGGTCGCCTTGCGCACGCCCTTCACGGGGACGCGCTCTTCGCGTTCGACAGGCCAGGCCGGCGTCTCGATGTTGCGGAAGACGCTCGCCTGCTGCGCCTGACGGATGACGTCGTCGCGCAGCACCTCGCCACCGGGGCCCGTCGCGGTGACCTGGCGCAGGTCGACGTCGAGATCCTTCGCGAGCTTGCGGATCGGCGGCTTCGCGATCACGGGCGCCGACGAGCGGGCAACAACACGCGCCGGGGTATGAGGCCGCGCACCGCCGACGCCCGGTACCTCGACGGCAGGGCCGGGACGACGACGACGGGTCGGCGCGTGGCCGCCCTTCGAGCCGTAGCCCACGAGCACCGCACCCGAACCGGAATCGCTCGAGTCGTCGCGAGGGGCCATCGCGGCGGGGTTGGCGATCTGGCCGAGCGACTCCGAATCGTTCGCAGGCGCCTGCAGCTCGATCGTGCCACCCGAGGAATCGACGCGGATGATGGGCGAACCCACCTCGACCGTCGCACCCTCCTCGGCCAGCAGCTCCGTCACGACACCAGCGAACGGGCTCGGCAGTTCGACGAGCGACTTCGCGGTCTCGATCTCGACGAGCACCTGGTTGACGGTGACCGTGTCGCCCGGCTTGACCTTCCAGGCGACGATCTCCGCCTCCGTGAGGCCTTCTCCGACATCCGGAAGTGGGAACTCAGCGTGTGCCACGGGGACTCCTTCGTGGTTCGTCAGTACGCGAGCGAGCGGTCAACCGCTTCGAGGATGCGATCGACATCGGGAAGATAGTGACCCTCGAGTTTGGCAGGAGGGAAGGGGGTGTCGAAACCGGAGACCCGCATCACGGGCGCCTCGAGCGAATAGAACGCCCGCTCGGCGACCGTCGCGGCGATCTCGGATCCGACGGAGACGTTGCCAGGCGCCTCCTGTGCGACGACGAGCCGGCCGGTCTTCTGCACCGACTCGAGGATGGGACGGTAGTCGATGGGCGAGAGGGAGCGCAGATCGATGACCTCGACGCTCGTGCCCTCGCTCTCGGCGACCTCGGCCACCTGCAGCAGCTGCGCGACCATGGCGCCATGACCCACGAGGGTCACCTGCTCGCCCGAACGCACCACACGGCTCTGGTGCAGCTGCGCGGGCACGCCGTCGTCGGCGACCTCGCCCTTGTTCCAGTAGCGGCTCTTCGGCTCGAAGAACATCACCGGGTCGTTCGACTGGATCGCCTGCTGGATCATCCAGTACGCGTCGTTGCTCGTCGCCGGGCTCACGATGCGCAGACCCGGGGTGTGCGCGAAGTACGCCTCGGGGCTCTCCTGGTGGTGCTCGACGGCGCCGATGTGGCCTCCGTAGGGCACCCGGATGACGATCGGGAAGCTCTGGTGGCCTTCGTTGCGGTAGGTGAGCTTGGCGAGCTGGGTGGTGATCTGGTCGAAGCCGGGGAAGATGAACCCGTCGAACTGGATCTCGCACACCGGACGGTAGCCGCGCATCGCGAGGCCGATGGCCGTGCCGATGATGCCCGACTCGGCGAGCGGGGTGTCGAGCACGCGTGAGGTGCCGAACTCGCTCTGCAGGCCCTCGGTCACGCGGAAGACGCCGCCGAGGGTGCCGATGTCCTCACCCATGAGGATGACGCGGTCGTCGGCGGCCATCGCCGCGCGGAGGCCCTCGTTGATGGCCTTAGCCATGGGGAGCATGTGCTCGGTCACTCGGCACCTCCTTCGAACCCGGCGAGATAGGCGTCGTTCCAGGCCGCCTGCTCCTCGACCAGCGCATGGGGCTCGCTGTACACGTTGCTGAACATCTTGCTCACGGGCGGCGGCTCGAGCGCGAGGATCTTCGAGCGGATGCCGGACGCGAGGTCCTCAGCTTCGGTGGCGACCTCGTGGAAGAAGTCGTCACCTTCGCCGAGGGAGCGCAGGTACGTCTCGAAGCGCGCGATCGGGTCGCGGTCCCGCCACACCGCCTGCTCGGCGTCGGTGCGGTACTTCGTGGGGTCGTCGCTGGAGGTGTGCGCGCCCATGCGGTAGGTGAGCGCCTCGATGAAGTGGGGGCCGGCTCCGCGGCGCGCGGCGTCGAGTCCGGCCGAGCTCACCGCGTAGCTGGCGAGCACATCGTTGCCGTCGATCTGCACCGACGGAATGCCGAATCCGGCGGCGCGCAGGTACAGGGGCGTGCGGGACTGCCGCTCGACGGGCACCGAGATCGCCCAGTGGTTGTTCTGCAGGAAGAAGACCTGGGGCGTGTGGTAGCTCGCGGCGAACACGAACGATTCGCTCACATCGCCCTGGCTCGTGGCGCCGTCTCCGAAGTACACGAGCACGGCGGTGTCCTTCTCGACATCGCCGGTGCCGCACGCTCCGTCGAGCTGCACGCCCATCGCGTAGCCGGTGGCGTGCAGCGCCTGCGATCCGATGACGAGCGTGTACAGGTGGAAGTTGCCCGTCTCGAGCGGGTCCCATCCGCCGTGGCTCTGGCCACGGAGGAGCTCGAGGATGCGCATGAGGTCGAGGCCGCGGATGCGTCCCACGACGTGCTCGCGATACGACGGGAAGATGTGGTCCTGGGGGCGCGCCGCGAACGCAGAGCCGACCTGCGCGGCCTCCTGGCCGAGGCTCGGCACCCAGAGCGCGAGCTGACCCTGACGCTGCAGGTTGCCGGCCTCGATGTCGAAGCGGCGCATGACGACCATCTGGCGGTGGAACTCGCGCAGCTGCTCGTCATCCAGCGCGCGGACGAGCGGGAGGTAGGGGGCGTTGGCGTCGTTCTCGAGGAGGGTGCCCTGCGGCGAGAGCAGTTGGATCGTCGCCTCGGTGTAAGACATGGTGACCACACTAACCGTGGCTGTATTCCGGGCAGGTCAGCGGATGCCGACAATCACTTCCGTCGCCTGCAGGAGCTTCGCCACAGACTCCTCGGGTCCGATGGAGATGCGAACCCCCTCCCCGGGGAACACGCGGGCCACGATTCCGTGGGCTTCCAGGGTCTCGGCGGCGGATGCGGTGGCCTCGCCCGTGGGCAGCCAGATGAAGTTTCCCTGCGCTGCCGGGATGACCCAGCCCTGAGCGAGGAGAGCCGCGCGGATGCGGTCTCGGCGCTCGATGACCTCGGCGATCTGTGGTGCGTACTCGGCCTCGTTGTCGAGGGCGGCGAGTGCGGCTCGCTGCGCCTGCTCGGTGACGGACAGCGGAATCGCGGTCGATCGGCAGGCGTCCAGTATGTAGGCGGGGCCGACCGCGTAGCCGACGCGAAGACCGGCGAGACCGTAGGCCTTCGAGAAGGTGCGCAGCACGACGAGGTTCTCGTGCTTCGCGAGCTGCGAGATGCCTTCCACCGCCGCCTCGTCGGTCACGAACTCGCGGTAGGCCTCGTCGAGCACGACGAGCACGGTCTTCGGAACGGCGGCCATGAAGCGCTCGAACGCCTCAGCGGTGACGATCGGGCCCGTGGGGTTGTTCGGGGTGCACACGAGGATCAGGCGTGTGCGGTCGGTGATGGCTGCAGCCATCGCGTCGAGGTCGTGGCTGCCGTCGGGGAGGTTCGGCACCTGCACGCTCGTCGCTCCGGGGACGGTGGCGACCGAGGGGTACGCCTCGAACGAGCGCCAGGAGTAGAGGATCTCGTCGCCGGGAGCGGCAGCCGCCTGGGCGAGCTGGTACAGGATCGCGACGGAACCGGCCGCGACGTGCACCTCGTCGAGTCCGACGCCGAAGCGCTCCGCGAGGCGCGTGCGAAGCGCCGAGGCCGATCCGTCGGGGTACAGAGGCGTCGTGGCCTGCGCGATCGCGTCGGTCACCGCGGGGAGCGCGTCGAACGGGCTCTCGTTGCTCGACAGCTTGAACGCGTCAGCGGCCGCCGGCCGGCCCTGACGGTACGGCGGGAGCGCAGCGATCTCGGGGCGAAGGTGAACGGGCATGTCCTCAGCCTACGATCCGCGGCCGTTGGTACCTGGCGGTGGGGAGCGCCCCCTGGGATGATGTCGGGATGCGATTCGTCATCCGACTCCTCATCAACGCGTTCGCGCTGTGGCTCACCGTCTTCATTCTGAGCCCCCATGTCGAGGTGACGTCGTGGGACCCGGTGGCCGACGCGCTTGCCGCATCCGGCGTCGGCATCTCGTGGCCACTGTTCTGGACGTACCTGCTCGTGGCGCTCATCTTCGGCATCGTGAACGGCATCATCGGCACGGCGATCAAGATCGTCGCGTTCCCGCTGTACGTGCTGACGCTCGGCCTCATCTCGCTCATCGTGAACGGGCTGCTGTTCCTGATCGTGGCGCTCATCTCGACGGGACTCGGCTTCGGCCTCTCGGTGCAGGGCTTCTGGTGGGGCGTGCTCGGCGCGCTGCTGCTCGCGGTCATCGGGGCCCTCATCGGCATCCTGTTCCGCCCGCTCACGAAGCCCCGGAGCCAGTGACCTCCCGACGCCCGAGTGCCTCCTCTGCGAAGGGCACGCGCTCGGCGCGATAGGTGAGAACCGTGACGCCGCTCCCCGGCTGGCCGGCTCCGGTGAGCGCGTCGACCGCGTCGAGCTGCGCGCGCACCTGCGGCGAACGGGCCGCATCGACAAGGGCGGCCGTCTCGGCGTAGGCGGTCCGCTGGTGCGCCGGAAGGGGGTCGGCGGTCGGGATGGCAGCCCCCTCCGCGAAGGCTCGCCGCTCGACCGCGATCCGCTCCCCCGGCTCATGCGGCCCGCCGAGCGCCGTCACGAGGTCGTCGGTGTGGCGGATGGCGAGCCCCGAGATGGTCGGGTCGAGTGCGATGCCGCTGCTCGGCCCGCCGTACGTCTCGACCGCGCGCACGTTCCAGGCACCGGTCGCGGCGATCCGTTCGGCGATGAGCGCCCCCTGCGAATAGCCAGCCAGCGCGACCGGGGTGTCGGCCGTCAGGCCCGCGTCGCGCATCGCCATCTCGACCGCCCGCTGCGACGCGGCGGACATCCCCGCGACGGCGGCGACGTTGCTCGTGAGATCCCACGGCTCGTCGGCGGCGATGGGGTCGAAGCTCTTGGTGGGGGCGATGTAGACCGTCGCGCTGTCGGGGTTCGCGGGGTCGCCGTGAAGCTCGATCCGCACGTGATCATCGAGGGGGATGCGGGCGTAGCGTCCCGCTGCCCCCACGGGCGCGGCCGCCGTCGTCGGCTCCGCCATGCGGGTAACCCGCACGTCGGTCTCTCGCAGAACTCCCGATCCGGTGAGCGCCGCTCCCGTCATCACCGCGCGCGCTGACGGCTGGACGCCGAGGACGCCGAGCCCTCGCGGGCCGAGCACCGCGAGCAGAAGCGGCGAGAAGCCCACGAAACCCAGTGCCGCGTCGTCGGCGCCGGTGACCACACGGCGCACGAGCTCCACGGACTCCGGATTCGTGTAGACCTGGGGGTTCGCGCCGAGCCATTCCTGCAGGCGCTCCGGGTCGACCGGCTCCTGACCGAGAAGGCGCTGCAGCCAGTCCCGAAACGGCTGCGTGAGGACGAAACCCGGCAGCGCCGCGCGGGCCCAGAGCCCGAGAGTCGCGGCCTGCCAGTCGGCCGCGATCCCCATGAGATCGCGGGCGCTCAGCTCCGCCCATGTGTACGCACTCCGGACGACCTCGAGCACGCCCGCGAGCCGGAAGGCGGCATCCGACACCTGCCACATGCTCTGACAGCTCCATTCCAGCGCCTGCTGCACGGCGCCGGTCATCTCGAGGGCGAGCACCCGCAGCTCCTCTGCGTCGCGGTGGGCGTCCTCCGCGAGCACCGCGAGCGCATCGGCGTGAGCCAGAAGAGCATCGGTGGCGACCGTGGTGGATCCCACGCGCACCACGAGCGGCGACGGGTCGGCTGCCATGCAGACACCCGGCATCTCGGTGATCTCCGGCGATCCTGCTTCCCCGGCGACACCGGGCGGTGGTGCGGAGTCAGGTGGGCTCGGCATCCGCCACCGCCCGCAGGATCGCCAGCTTCGCCGCCGCGAGGTCCTCGCGCGCGACCACGAGATTCGAGGCAAGCCCAGCCATCTCAGCCTCGTACGCGGCGAACGCGGGACCGCGCCATTCCGTCTCGTGGATGCGCGGTGGCGACGCGGCGCGCGCCGTCGCGCGCACCTGGATGACCGACACCCGCGCGAGCGCGTCGGCGAGCCGGTCGATGTCGAGCCGATGGGTCACACGTCCTCCTGCCGTTCCGTCCAGCCTCACGACAGCGGGCCGCATCCGGCGGTGGCATTCGCTCAGCTGAGGACCCCCGCTCGGCGCGCGAGGTGTGCAGGGGCCGCGAAACCGGGACAATGGGGCGCATGACCTTCAGCCGAACGGATGACGCTCCCCCCGTCTTCCGCATCTGCTTCGTCTGCACGGGCAACATCTGCCGATCCCCGATGGCCGAGGCGATCTTCCGGTCGATCGTCGCCGCGAAGGGCTTCTCTTCGCAGATCTCCGTCACCTCGGCCGCGACGGGCGACTGGCACGTGGGCGAAGGGGCCGACCCGCGGACGATCGCCGCCCTGCACTCGCACGGCTTCGACGGCTCCCGCCACCGCGCGCGCCAGTTCGACGCGTCATGGTTTCCTGCGCTCGATCTGGTCATCGCATTCGATCGCGGACACGAGCGCGTGCTGCGCGAATGGGCCCCCACCGAAGCTGATCGCAGCAAAGTGCAGCTGCTGATGTCGTTCGACCCCGAGCAATCAGGCACGATGGAGGTACCGGATCCGTATTACTCGGATGCCGCCATGTTCGACACCGTGCTTCTCGCGATCGAGCGGGCGTGCACCGCGCTCTTCCGGCAGCTCGAACCCGCCATCCGACAGGGAGTCTCATGAGTCCGCTTCCCCCCCAGCCGCTGAGCCCCCTCGACGGCCGCTACCGCTCCTCCGTGGAGGGTCTCGGCGAGTACCTCTCGGAGGCGGGCCTCAACCGCGCCCGCGTGCATGTCGAGGTCGAATGGCTGCTGTTCCTCGCCGAGCACGGCATGTTCGGCTCGGCTGCCCCGTCGGCCGAGAAGGCCGCGGCGCTGCGCGAGTGGGCTGCCGGGTTCGGACAGCCGGAGATCGACGAGCTCGCCCGGGTGGAGGCGACGACCCGCCACGATGTGAAGGCTGTCGAGTACCTCGTGCGTGGGGCGCTCACCGACCTCGGCCTCGACTCGCTCGCTGAGCTCACGCACTTCGCGTGCACGAGCGAGGACATCAACAACACCTCCTACGGCATCACGCTCCGCGCCGCCGTGCACGAGGTGTGGCTGCCGCGCTTCCGCTCCGTCATCGCCAAGCTCCGCGAGATCGCGATCGAGCACCGCGATCAGCCGCTGCTCGCCCACACCCACGGCCAGCCCGCCACCCCGACGACCTTCGGCAAGGAGATCGCCGTCGTCGTGCACCGCCTGCAGCGTCAGCTTCAGCGCATCGAGGCCGTCGAGTTCCCCGCGAAGTTCTCGGGAGCCACCGGCACCTACTCCGCGCACCTCGCCGCCGACCCGGACGCCGACTGGCCCGCCCTCTCGCGCGCCTTCATCGAGCACCTCGGCCTCACCTGGAACCCGCTCACGACGCAGATCGAGTCGCACGACGGCCAGGCGGAGCTCTTCGGCCGCATCTCGCACGCGAACCGCATCCTGCACAACCTGGCGACCGACGTGTGGACCTACATCTCGATGGGATACCTCACCCAGATCCCCGTCGCGGGGGCGACCGGCTCGTCGACGATGCCGCACAAGATCAACCCCATCCGCTTCGAGAACGCCGAGGCGAACCTCGAGCTCTCGAGCGCGCTGCTCGACTCCCTCGCCTCGACCCTGGTGACGAGCCGCCTGCAGCGCGACCTCACCGACTCCACGACGCAGCGCAACATGGGCGTCGCCCTCGGTCATTCGCTGCTCGCGCTCGACAACCTGCTGAAGGGACTCGGCGAGATCTCGGTCAACCCGACCGCCCTCGCCGCCGACCTCGACAGCAACTGGGAGGTGCTCGGCGAGGCGATCCAGACGGTCATCCGCGCCGAGGTCACCGCGGGCCGTTCGCAGATCAGCGACCCGTACGCGCTGCTCAAGGAGCTCACGCGCGGCAAGCGCGCCAAGCAGGCCGACCTCATCGCGTTCATCGACGGACTCGACATCGGCGATGCGGCGAAGGAGCGCCTGAAGGCGCTCACCCCCGCCACCTACACGGGTCTCGCCTCCCAGCTCGTGGACTACATCGACCGCTGACCCCGGATATCAGAGAGCGCCCTCGGGATCGGATCCCGGGGGCGCTTCTGCATGGTGCGGATGGCGCAGGGCGGCGGATCACCGCCGCGCGCAGAGACTCAGCGGTGCGGGTCGCGGTGCACGCTTCCGGCGGAGCCGGTGGGTGCGTCGGGGTCGACCGGGTCGACGCGCTCCTGGTCGTACTTGGGTCCCGCCGCGATGAGGAGGGTCGCCAGGATGACGAGCGAGGCGACGAAGGCGACGCCGGCGAAGATGAGGGTCAGATCCCACTGGCGCGAGCCCATGAAGACCATGGCGCCCACGAAGATGCCGAAGACCGCGGCCATGCCGATGAGTTCGAGCGGGCGCGTCTTCTCGCGTCGGGTGGGCGTGTGCTGGGGCTGTTCGTCGCTCACGCGTCGACCTCCACGGGCTCGGGGCGCACAGTGCGCAGGGATACAGCGGCGATGGCGAAGAGGGCGCCGATGATGAACGCCCATGCGCCGAACACGCCGACGAGGCTCACGTCGGCCGTCACGACACCGCTGGCGACGACCTCACCCTTCTCTTCGATGGCGAACGGGTCGGCGTAGTCCTTCGGGAAGAGCAGGAAGACAAGGCCGAGGATCACGGTGAGCGAACCCGCGACGAGCCAGTCGCGCGCGATCGGACGCGTGCGACGGAATCGGATGCCGTTGACGACGTCGAGGGCTCCCGTGATGATCGCCCACGCGCTCACCAGGAGCACGAAGACACCCAGGGTGCGCTCGGGCAGCACGAGTGCGGCGATGCCGGCGACGGCGGTCACGATCCCGTGAACCCCCGTGATGCCGCGCAGCGCGCGGTCGGCGCGGAGGGCAGAGGCGAGCACCACGGCCGCGGTCACGACGGCGAAGAGTCCGAACGCCGTCACACCGAGCGGGGCGGAGTGATCCTGGCTGAAGGTGATGGCGATGCCGGCGACGATCGCGGGGATCGCGCGAGCAAGCGGAGCGACCCAGGAATCCGGAGCTCCGAGAGCGGGAGAAGCTGCTGCGGACACCTGCCCATCTTACGGGGGGTCTCCCTGAACGACCGGTCTCAGCCGAGGGCGGCGACTGCCTGCTCGAGCGTGCCGTGCGCGAAGGTGAACCCGGACTCCTCCAGGCGCAGCGGACGCACGTGCTGATCGGCGAGCAGCAGGTCGCGTCCTGCGTCACCGAGCGCGGCGCTGATGGCGAAGGCGGGCGCCGGGAACCCGTACGGGCGGCGCTGCCTGCGGGCGATCTCGCGCACCACGTCAGCGGCCGTCCCTGCCGTCGGCGCCACGAGGTTCACCGGCCCGGAGACGGGGTTGTCGATGAGGTGCACGAGCGCCGCGACCTCGTCGTGAAGTGAGATCCAGGGCCAGTGCTGGCGGCCGGAGCCGAGCGGTCCGGCAAGTCCGAACTTCGCGAGCACGCGGATGGGCGCGGTCGCGCCTTCCGGCCCGATCACGATGCCGGTGCGCGCGAACGCGACGCGCGTCTCCTCCGGCGCTGTGCGTGCCGCGGCCTCCCAGGCGCGCACGACGTCGGCGAGGAAGCCGCCGCCCGGTGCAGACTCCTCGCTGAGCTCCTCGTCGGGCCGGTCTCCGTAGAAGCCGACGGCCGAGCCACTCACGAGCACGGGCACAGGGTCACCTGCCGCAGCTCGCGCGTGCAGGGCGCTCACGATCGCAGTGGTCGCCGACACACGCGAGGAGAGGATGGCGGCGCGGTGCCGCGGCGTCCACGGGAGCTTCGAGATCGAGGCGCCCGAGAGGTTGACGACGGCGTCGGCTCCGGCGAGTGCAGCCGGATCGAGTGCGCCCGTCGACGGATCCCACCGCACCTCGTCGGCCGATGCGGGTTCACCCCGCACCAGACGGACGACGTGGTCGCCCCGATCACGCAGCCGTGCCACGAGCCCGCTGCCGATCATCCCCGATGCCCCGCCGACGACCACACGCATGGCCCGAGGCTAAGGGGGAACGCTGAGGTCGAGCCGAGCGTCGAAGTGGCGTGCGCTACCCCTGCGACTCGTAGCCGGGCGCCATGTCGGCGAAGCGCGAGAACGCGCCCTGGAAGGCGACGGTGACGGTGCCGGTGGGGCCGTTGCGGTGCTTGGCGACGATGAGGTCGGCTTCGCCGGGGCGCGAGGATTCCTTGTCGTACGCGGACTCGCGGTGGAGGAGGATCACCATGTCGGCGTCCTGCTCGAGCGATCCGGATTCACGCAGGTCGGAGATCGCGGGCTTCTTGTCGACGCGCTGCTCGGGGCCACGGTTGAGCTGCGAGAGGGCGATGACAGGCACCTGCAGCTCCTTGGCGAGGAGCTTCAGCGCACGCGAGAACTCGGAGACCTCCTGCTGGCGGCTCTCGACCTTCTTGCCCGACGTCATCAGCTGGAGGTAGTCGATGACGACGAGCTTGAGGCCCACCTGCTGCTTGAGACGACGGCACTTGGCGCGGATCTCGACGAGCGTCATGTTGGGGCTGTCGTCGATGTAGAGGGGTGCGTCGGCGATGCGGCCTCGGGTGGAGGCGAGCGTCGTCCAGTCCTCGCTGCGCACGTCTCCCTTGCGGAGCTTCTGCAGGAAGATGTTCGACTCGGCCGAGAGCAGTCGCATCGCGATCTCGGAGCGCCCCATCTCGAGAGAGAAGAAGACGCTCGGCAGGCCGTGCGCGATCGAGGCGGCGCGAGCGAAGTCGAGCGCGAGCGTCGACTTTCCGAGCGCGGGTCGTGCGGCGATGAGGATGAGCTGGCCGCCGTGGAGGCCGTTCGTCATCGAGTCGAGCTCGGCGAATCCTGTGGGCACGCCGACCATCTGGCCATCGCGCCCGCTCGCGTGCTCGATCTCCTCGGTGGCGGCTTCGATCGCGGTGACGAGCGGGACGTAGTCTTCCGCCTGCACGCCGCCCGCGACACCGTAGATCTCGGCCTGGGCGTTGTTGACGAGGTCGGTGACCTCGCCCTCGCTCGCGTAGCCCATCTGCACGATGCGGGTGCCCGCCTCGACGAGGCGCCGCAGCACGGCCTTCTCGGCGACGATCGTGGCGTAGTAACCGGCGTTCGCGGCGGTCGGCACGAGCGCGGTGAGCGTGTGGAGGTATTCGGGGCCTCCCGCTCGCGCGAGGGTGCCCGCCTTCGTGAGTTCATCGCTGACCGCGATCACGTCGGTCGGCTCACCGTGGGAGTAGAGCGTGAGGATCGCGTCGAAGATGACCTCGTGCTTGGGGATGTAGAAGTCCACGCCACGCACGGCTTCGAGTACGTCGGCGACCGCATCCTTGCTGAGGAGCATGCCGCCGATGGCGCTCTGCTCTGCCAGCAGATCGTGGGGCGGGATGCGCTGCTCTCCCTGCCACGTTTCGCGTGGGCGTTCCTGCTCGGACGCGAGACCCAGATGGGCGATCGACACGATTCACTCCTTCCGAGGTCGAACCTACGCGCCACGTCAGACAGCCCGGGCAGGCGCTCCGCGCCCTCGGGTATCGCGTCGTGGCGGTGTGATGGGGCAGGCAGACTGCTGCACCCGAAGCAAAGCTATGGAGGCGTTCGGCCAGGGTCAACCAGACCTGTGGATAACGCTGTGGACTATGTGCGCGAAACGCCGGAAGGAATGTGGGGAAGCTGTGGACAGGGCGGTGGATAACTGTGGAAAACCCTCCGCGCTACCCGCGCTGACCAGGTGTTTCTTGTTTCACACCCTGTGTGTAGAAACATGTTTAGAGTCATGGTTGAAGCTTGTGGGAGAACCGGCGAACATGTGGAGAGATCACCTTGCCAGCGGTGCCCGGAAAGCACTGACGGCGCACCCCCGAAGGGGTGCGCCGTCAGGAGAATCGCGAGTTACTTCGCGGCAACCACGTCGAGCTGCAGAACAGCCACGACGTCCTGGCGCAGACGCGCCGTCGCCTCGTGACGGCCGACGACCTTCACGGGAGCGCTGAACTCGATCGTCTGCTTGTCGAGCGTGCCGATACCGGCAGCCTCGACAGCGGCGACGACATCCGCGGTCTTCACCGAACCGAACAGACGGCCCTCGCGGCCCGCCTTCACGGTCAGCTTGATCGCGGCACCCTCGAGCTTGGCCTTCAGGGACTGGGCTTCCTCGAGCGTGGCGAGCTCACGAGCGGCGCGAGCCGCCTTGATCTGCTCGACCTGCTTCTCGGCACCACGGGTCCACGCGATGGCGAAGCCCTGCGGGATGAGGTAGTTGCGGGCGAACCCGTTCTTGACATCGACGACGTCGCCGGCAGAGCCGAGACCCGTGACCTCAGACGTGAGAATGAGCTTGGACATTCGTCATTCCCCCTTAGCGGCCCGAGCCGGCGTACGGAAGAAGCGCCATCTCACGCGCGTTCTTGACGGCGCGGGCGATGAGGCGCTGCTCCTGCACGGAGACACCGGTGATACGACGGGCGCGGATCTTTCCACGCTCCGAAATGAACTTGCGGAGAGTCGCGACATCCTTGTAATCGATGACGCCGACCTTCACCGCCTTCGCAGGAGCGGCGTTCTTGCCGCCCTTTACGTTGCGCTTGCGGCGATCCTGGCCGCCGCTGCTCTTTCCAGCCATTGCTGTTTCCTTCTGGGTTTCTTAGCTGATCGGTCCGAGGACGGGATCAGAACGGGGTCTCGTCGGAGTATGAGCCGGGCGTGTTCCACACGTCACCCGCGGCCTCGGCCGGACCAGAGGTCGACCAGGGCTCGTCGGCGACGGCAGCCTGCGAGCGGCCTCCGCCGCCGCCGGATGCCCGGGTCACCTGGGCAGTCGCGTACCGCAGGCTGGGACCGATCTCGTCGATCTCCAGCTCGATGGCGGTGCGCTTCTCCCCTTCCTTCGTCTCGTAGGAGCGCTGCTTGAGGCGGCCGGTCGCGACGACGCGGCTTCCCTTCGTCAGCGAGCCGGCGACGTGCTCCGCGAATTCACGCCAGCAGGACGCGCGGAGGAACAGAGCCTCGCCGTCCTTCCAGTCGTTGCTCGCGCGGTCGAAGCTACGCGGCGTGGACGCGATCGTGAAGTTCGCGACCGCGAGCCCGGACTGCGTGTAACGCAGCTCAGGGTCCGCCGTGAGGTTGCCCACGACCGTGATGATCGTCTCGCCGGCCATGGCCTACTCGGCGTCCTTCTCGGCCTTGTCAGCCTTCGCAGAAGCAGCGGCAGCCTTGCGGGCGGCCTTCTTCTCCTCGGCGGCAGCGTGCGCTGCGACACGGGCGACAGCCTCCTCCGCGCGGAGCACCTTGGTGCGCAGCACGGCCTCGGACAGCTTCAGCTGGCGGTCGAGCTCGACCGTGGCTTCGCTCGTCGCGGTGAAGTTGACGACGGCGTAGATGCCCTCGGACTTCTTGTTGATCTCGTACGCCAGGCGGCGACGGCCCCAGATGTCGACCTTTTCGATGGATCCACCATCGTTGCGGATGACGCCAAGGAACTTGTCCAGGCTGGGAGCGACGGTACGCTCATCGATCTCGGGATCGAGAATTACCATCAATTCATACTGATGCGTCATTGACCCACCTCCTTCGGACTAGAACGGCTGCAGGAGATCTGCAGCAGGAGGGTTGAATGCATCTGCCAGCGCCACGAGGGCACGGGCAACCTCTACATCTTACATGAGGCGGGCTCCGGGGGAATCTCCCGGCTCCGGCGACGCGACTGGCGCGGCCTAGGAGCGCCCGGCCCACCATTCGCGGAGTCGGCGTTCGGCTTCCTCAGGCCCGAGGGATCCCTGATCCAGCCGCAGCTCCATGAGGAAGCGATACGCCTCCCCCACCTCGCGTCCGGGTGCGATCCCCAGGATCGCCATGATCTGCTCCCCGTCGAGGTCCGGACGGATGGCGGCGAGCTCCTCCTCTTCGGCGAGCAGCGCGATCCGCTGCTCGAGCTCGTCGTAGGCGCGTTGCAGTCGCGCGGCCTTGCGCTGATTGCGGGTCGTCACGTCGGCGCGCGACAGGATGTGCAGCCGCTCGAGCTGCGCCCCCGCGTCGCGCACATAGCGGCGCACCGCCGAGTCGGTCCAGCTCGCATCCGCGTAGCCGAAGAAGCGCAGGTGCTCGCGGATGAGCAGGGTGACGGCCTTGATGGTGTCGCCGTCGAAGCGCAGCGCGCGCAGGCGCTTGGCGGCGAGCTTGCCGCCGAGCACATCGTGGTGGTGGAAGGTGACGGCGCCGCCCGGTTCGATGCGACGGGTCTCGGGCTTGCCGATGTCGTGCAGCAGCACGGCGAGGCGCAGCACGAGGTCGGGTTCGTGTCCCCGCGCGCGCTCCAGCTGGATCGCCTGGTCGAGAGCGGTGAGCGAGTGCTCGTAGACGTCCTTGTGGTGTGCGTGCTCATCGATCTCGAGCCGCAGGGCGGGGATCTCGGGCAGCACGTGGTCCGCAAGCCCCGAATCCACGAGCACGCGGATGCCGGTGATCGGGTCGGGGGCCAGCAGCAGCTTCGTGAGCTCCTCGCCCACGCGCTCGGCCGACACGATCTCGATGCGGTCGGCCATCGCGGTCATCGCCGCCATGGTCGCGTCGTCGAGAGTGAAGAGCAGCTGTGAGGTGAAGCGCGCGCCGCGCATCATGCGCAGAGGGTCGTCGCCGAACGAGATCTCGGGTGCGATGGGCGTGCGCAGCCGGCCGGCCATGAGGTCCTCGAAGCCACCGGAGGGGTCCACCAGCACTTTCTCAGGAACACGCAGCGCCATCGCGTTCACCGTGAAGTCACGGCGCAGCAGGTCTCCCTCGAGCGAGTCGCCGAACGCCACCACGGGCTTCCGCGTCTCGCCGTCGTAGACGTCCGAGCGGTAGGTCGTGATCTCGACGGTGAGGTCGCCGATGCGGGCGCCGATCGTGCCGAATGCACGGCCGATGTCCCAGTGCGCATCGGCCCGCGGAGCGACGAGCTTCAGGATCTCGTCGGGGGTGGCGGAGGTCGCGAAGTCGAGGTCGTTCGAGTCGCGACCGAGGAAGGCATCACGGACCGGTCCGCCCACGAGGGCGAGCTCGAATCCGGCCTCTGCGAACGCGCCGATCAGGTCCTGCAGACGCGGGGCATCGAGGATCTGGTGAAGACGATCGATCGCGGCGGCCACGGATTGCATAGGGGTCGAGTCTAGACTTCTCTGCATGTCTGCCGTGTCGATCGGGGGTGCCCCGCTGTGCCGCTGACGACCCCCCGGCTGCTGCGTGCGCTGACCTGCGTCCTCGTGGCGACCGGTCTCGTCGCAGGTTCTGCATCCATCGCCGCCGCGGAACCGGTGCCGGATGACGTGCAGATCCAACCGGCGTCGGCCGGCGTCGTCACGCCGGGTGTCGGTCCCGTGTCCATCGCGGTGGTGGTGCCGATCACCGCGCCTCCGACCGTCACCGGACTCATCTCCGCCGACGATCTGGCGGAGTACACGGACACCTTCGGTGTGCTCACCCGGCAGATCGACACCGTGGCTGCCACGAACGCCGCACTCGCGATCGACCCGATGATCCTGGCCTCGATCCGCGTTCTCGGCAACGCTGCGCCCGAGTCGGCGCGCGACTGGCTGCGGCGACTCGAGTCGCTGCAGAACGAGTCGTTCCTCCTCGCCTACGGCGACGCGGATGTGGTGACTGCGGCACGCACCGACACGCTTTCGTCCCTGCAGCCGCGCGGCTTCGACTTCGCGCTCGACCCGAGCCGGTTCTCAGATGAGCCCGTCGAGACGCCCGCGCCGACCGCGACTCCCGATCCCGACGCCGCCCCGCCTTTCCCCACGACGGAGCAGCTCCTCGCCTGGACGAGCACGCTCCCGCGCATCGCCTGGCCAGCCACAGACGGTGTGGGCGCCGCGGACGTCTCCACTCTCGCCGCGGCAGGATACGAATCGGTACTCCTCTCGAACTCGGACACGGGTGAGACCGGATCCGCGCATGTGTCAGTCGACGGGATCGATGCGCTCGTCATCGACTCGGACCGCTCCGCCGCACTTCGCTCCGCATCCGCGTCCGTTCTGGAAACCGACCGCGCGAGCCAGCTCGACGCGTTCACGGCCGATCTCGCCGTGCAGGCGCAGGCGGCTCCTGGTCGCACGATGGTGCTCGCGGTCGCGCGCACCTGGCCCGGTGTCCCCTCTGGGCTCGGCACCGCTCTGGCGGCGGTCGAGGCCTCCGGGGTCGCGCAGGTCGTGCCGCTCAGCGAGGTGCTCGCCACTGCCCCGGCTCCGGTTTCGCTCGGAGAGGGCGTGCGTGACGCGGATCGCGAGGCGGTGTTCGTCGGACTGCTCGAGGATGTGAACGCCGAGCACGTGTTCTCCTCTGTCGTGGTCGAGCCGGAGCTGCTTCTGCAACCGCGCGGCCTCGAGCACATCGCTCTCTACGGGGGCGTCTGGATCGGTGACCCCGCATGGGGCCCTGCCGTCGGAGCATTCGAGACGCGCTCCTCGGAGATCGTCACCTCCGTGCGCATCGAGCGCGGCAGCGACCGTGTTCTCCTCGCGCGCAGCACCGGGCTGCGCATCTCGGTGAGCAACGCGCTCGATCTGGCGGTCATCGTGCGCGTCAGTGCGGCTCCCCGCAGCCCCATCCTGCGAGCCGAAGGCCCCGTCGATCTGACCGTCGAACCGAACGCGACGGCCTCCGCCTACATCCCGGTCGAGGCGATCGCGAACGGAGAGGTGCGGGTGCTCACGGCCCTGCACAGCGTGAGCGGGATCCCGATCGATTCCGATTTCGCCAACATCACTGTGCGCGCCGAGTGGGAGAACGTCGGCACCCTCGTCTTCGTGCTGGTCCTCGTCGGTGTCTTCGCAGCGGGCATCATCCGCGTGATCCTGCGGCGCCGCAAGGCACGCGCTCTCGCCGCGCATCCCGAGGGATCCGGTGACTGAGTCCGCCGTCGACGACGGATCGATCCGGCGCGCGAGCGCGACGATCGCCGCCGGGACGCTCATGTCGCGCCTGCTCGGGTTCGTCAACCTGGCGCTTCTGGCGTGGGTCCTCGGACAGCAGAACCAAGCCGTCAACGCCTGGTCGGTGGCGAACACCCTGCCGTCGAACATCTTCGCGCTCGTCGCCGGCGGACTCACGAGCGCTGTTCTCGTGCCGCAGATCGTGCGCGCCGCGAAGCATGCGGACGGCGGCCAGGGCTTCGTCAACAAGCTCCTGACTCTCGGCATCACCGCGTGCCTGGCGATCGCAGCGGCGCTCACCCTGCTCGTGCCGCTCATCGTGCCGCTCTACATCCAAGAGGGGCGCGCGATATCGGCCGAGGGCCTCGCCCTCACGATCGCCTTCGCGTACTGGTGCATGCCGCAGGTGTTCTTCTACGCGGTGTACGCGCTGCTCGGCGAAGTGCTCAATGCGCGCAAGGTCTTCGGGCCGTACACCTGGGCGCCCGTGCTCAACAACGTCGTGCTCATCGCGACCTACGCGACGTTCGGGGCCCTGTTCGGGTTCGACCCGGCGCACCGCGACCCGTCGTCTTGGTCGGAGGCGCAGATCGTCATGCTCGCGGGCGGCGCCACGGTCGGCATCGCGGCGCAGTGCCTCGTGCTGACCCTGTTCTGGAAGCGCACGGGTCTGCGCTTCCGACCCGACTTCCACTGGCGCGGCGTGGGTCTGCGGGCCACCGGGGCCTCCGCCGGATGGATGTTCGGCATGGTCGTGGTGACGCAGCTCACGATCGTCGTGCAGACGCGCGTCGCATCGCTCGCGGGAGAGAACGACCCGTCGAATGCGGTGCTCAACACCGCGTGGCTGCTGTTCATGCTCCCGCACTCGATCATCGCTCTGTCGATCGCGACCCCCTACTTCACGCGGATGAGCGCCCACGCGAGCGCGGGCGAGATCGACGATGTGCGGGCCGACATCTCGAGCTCGATGCGCGTCATCCTCATGCTCGTCACGGGTGCCGGCGCGGCCATCGGCGCGGCGGCGCTTCCGTTCGGCGCGTTCTTCGGCAGGACGCCCGGCGAGATCGTCGGCATCAGCTCCGTGCTCATCGCCTACCTCATCGGGCTCATCCCCTATTCGGCGATGTTCGTGCTGCAGCGCGGCTTCTTCGCACTCGGCGACACCCGCACGCCGTTCCTCATCAAGGTGCTGCAGGGCATCACCGTGACGGGCGCTCTCATCGCGGTCGCGGTGGCCGTGCCGGAGCCGCAGATCGGCATGGGTGTCGCGTTCGCGACGACCGTCGCCAGCACCGTGCAGGCGATCGTGCTCGCTCTCGTGCTTCGCCGGCGCATCCGCGGGGTCGATGGCACACGCATCCTCGGGCGCATCGCGCTGTTCACCGGCGTGGCGGTGGTCGCCATCGGCGTGGGCGTGGCGGTGCTCTGGCTGCTGGGCGGCTTCACCGAGGGCTTCGCCGTCTCCGGCCGTCTCGAGGCGTTCGTGTCGATCTGCGCTGTCGGCGCCGCGACCCTCCTGAGCTACCTTGCTCTGCTCGTCGCTCTGCGGGTGCCCGAGCTGCGTGCGGCGCTCGGTCCTGTGCTGCGGCGCATCGGGCGCAGCTGAGCCGACGCCCTTCCGCGTTCGGTCGCGCGACCCGGATGCACGCCCGTGTCGCGGAATGCCCGCCGCCTAGGATGTGTTGTACTTCGCGACCCCCTCGACAGGAGACCCACGGGATGCGCCACGTCATCATCATCGGATCCGGCCCCGCCGGCTACACCGCCGCGATCTACGCCGCGCGCGCCAACCTCGAACCCCTCGTGATCGCGAGCTCGGTGGAGTTCGGCGGCGAGCTCATGAAGACCACTGAGGTGGAGAACTTCCCCGGATTCCCGGACGGGATCATGGGCCCCGACCTCATGGTGCGCATGCAGCAGCAGGCCGAGAAGTTCGGTGCCGAGATCGTCTACGACGACGTCGTGTCCCTCGAGCTCGAGGGTGACGTCAAGCGCGTCACGCTCGGCAACGGCGACGTCCACGAGGCGCATGCCGTGATCTACGCCACCGGTTCCGCCTACCGCAAGCTCGGCCTCCCCGACGAGGAGCGCCTCTCCGGATACGGCGTCTCCTGGTGCGCCACCTGCGACGGTGCGTTCTTCCGTCAGAAGAAGGTCGCGGTCGTCGGCGGCGGTGACTCGGCTCTCGAAGAGGCGACGTTCCTCACGCGCTTCGCCGATGTCGTGTACCTGATCCACCGTCGTGACGAGTTCCGCGCCTCCAAGGCCATGCAGGAGCGGGCGTTCGCCGACCCCAAGATCCAGGTCATCTGGAACAACGAGGTCTCGAGCATCTACGGCACCGACAAGGTCACGGGCATCGGCCTCACCAACACCGTCGATGGCTCCGAGACGACTCTCGACATCGAGGGTCTCTTCGTGGCGATCGGCGCCGACCCGCGCACGCACCTGGTGCACGGTCAGCTCGAACTCGCACCCGAGGGCACCATCGCCGTCGAAGGCCGCAGCTCGCGCACGAGCGTGCGCGGAGTCTTCGCGGCGGGCGATGTCGTCGACCCCACGTACAAGCAGGCGGCCACGGCCGCCGGCTCGGGTGTCGTGGCCGCGCTCGACGCCGAGCACTACCTCGCCGACCTCGCGGATGCGGCACACGCCGCCGACGCGGCCGTCGCAGCCGTCTGATCCGAATTCATCAGCTTCACGAAAGGAAGCACATGTCCACCAAGGATGTCACCGACGCCACGTTCGCCGCGGAGGTGCTCGCCTCCGAGAAGCCCGTCATGGTCGATTTCTGGGCCACCTGGTGCGGCCCTTGCCGCGCTGTCTCGCCGATCCTCGACGCGATCGCCACGGAGCACGCCGACAAGATCGACATCGTCAAGCTCGACGTCGACGCGAACCCCGAGACCGCCATGAAGTACGGCATCACCTCGATCCCCGCGATGTTCGTCTTCCAGAACGGCGAGGTCGTCAAGCGCGTCATCGGCGCGAAGCCGAAGCCGGCCCTCGAGGCCGACCTGGCTGACTTCCTGGCGTAACCTCCATAGATGGTTTCCATGGCCTCCGACCTCAGGGTCGGAGGCCATCGCCGTCTCCAGGCGCACCCGCGCACGATGTTTCACGTGCGACCGATCGAGCATCCGCGGCTCATGTGCGCACCTCGCATGGCCGCGGTCGCAGGTTGGACGACTACCCTGGATTGCACCGATCGAACGGATACGTGATGCAGCAGACCCAGGGCAATAACCTCGACCCGTGGTACTCCCACTACGCGGCGCGAACGAGCGGCCTCGCCGCCTCCGAGGTTCGAGCTCTCTTCGCCGTCGCGAGCCGGCCCGAGGTGGTCTCGCTCGCGGGAGGCATGCCGTATGTCTCGGCGCTCCCCACCCACCTCATCGAGGGTGCCGTCGAGCGCACGATCACCGAGCACGGCGCGGTTGCGCTGCAGTACGGCTCGGGCCAGGGGATCCCGCGGCTGCGGGAGCAGATCCTCGAGGTGATGGCGCTCGAGGGAATCCACGGATCCGTCGACGACGTCGTCGTGACGACCGGATCGCAGCACGCACTCGAGCTGCTCGCCAAGATCTTCCTGGACCCGGGTGATGTCATCATCGCCGAGGGCCCGAGCTACGTGACCGCGATCACGGTGTTCCGCTCGTTCCAGGGTGAAGTCGTGCACGTGCCCATGGATGCGGACGGCATGAACCCGCAGGCTCTCCGCGAGACGATCGCGCGCGTGCAGGCCGAAGGCAAGCGGATCAAGTTCCTCTATACGATTCCGAGCTTCCAGAACCCCACCGGCGTCACGCTGAGCTGGGAGCGTCGCGTCGAGATCGTCGAGATCGCGCGCGCGGCGGGCATCCTCGTGCTCGAGGACAACCCCTACGGGTTGCTTCACTTCGAGCAGGCACCTCCCGCCGCCATGCGCTCGATCGACGAGGAGGGCGTCGTCTACCTCGGCACCTTCTCGAAGACGCTCGCACCCGGACTGCGCGTGGGCTGGGCGATCGCACCTCACGCGATCCGCGAGAAACTCGTGCTCGCCAACGAGGCCGCGATTCTGTCGCCGTCGTCGTTCGGGCAGCTCGTGATCTCGGAGTTCATGGACAACGCCGACTGGCGCGGTCAGATCGACACCTTCCGCGGGGTGTACCGCGAACGACGCGACGCGATGCTCTCCGCCCTGGGCGACTATCTGCCGGGGATGGAATGGACCACCCCGTCGGGCGGCTTCTACATCTGGCTCACGATGCCCGAATATCTCGACTCGAAGGCGATGCTGCCGCGCGCCGTCAAGGAGCTCGTCGCCTACACCCCGGGCACGGCGTTCTACGCGGACGGCAATGGGCGCCGCAACATCCGCCTGTCGTTCTGCTATCCGCAGCCCGACTTCATCCGCGAGGGCATTCGTCGACTGGCGAGCGTCATCAACGGTGAGATCGCCCTGCTCGGCGAGTTCTCGCAGACCGCTCCCCTGCCCGTGCAGGCCATCGAGCGCGACGTGCTGCCCCCGTACGCCGGCTGACCCGGAGGTCTCCCCGTGAATGACACCCCCGCCCACATCGTCGTTCTCGCCGGCGGCATCTCGCACGAGCGCGATATCTCGCTCCGCAGCGGCCGACGCGTGGCCGACGCCCTGACGGGGCACGGAGAGCGCGTCGAACTGCGCGACCCGGACGCGACACTGCTCGCCTACCTGCGCGACAACCGTCCCGACGTCGTGTGGCCCGCCCTGCATGGTGCGAGCGGCGAAGACGGTGCGCTGCGCGGCCTGCTCGAGTTCCTCGGAATCCCCTTCGTCGGCTCGCATTCGGGTGCCGCCCGTCTCGCCTGGGACAAGCCGGCCGCCAAGGTGGTCGTCGAGCGTGCAGGGGTTCTCACGCCCCGCTCGATCACCCTCCCCCGCGATGCCTTCCGCGAGCTCGGGGCCGACGCGGTGTTCGAGGCGATCTCGGATGAGCTTCCCGTGCCCCTCGTCGTGAAGCCGGCCCGAGGAGGCTCCGCTCAGGGTGTGACGATCGTCGAGGATCGCCGGGATCTTCCGCGAGCCATGGTCGACGCGTACACCTACGGTGACGTCGCTCTCGTAGAACAGTGCATCCGCGGCACGGAGATCGCCGTAGGGATCATCGACACGGGCGACGGGCCCGTGGCACTGCCCGCGGTCGAGATCGAGCCTCTGTCGGGCGTCTACAGCTTCGAGGCGCGCTACAACGCCGGCGAGACGCGCTTCTATGTGCCCGCTCGACTCACGGATGATGTGGCATCTCGCGCTGCCGAGGCGGCGCTCACGGCACACCGGGCGCTCGGGATGCGGCACCTCTCGCGCGTGGATCTCATCGTGGATCGGTCGGGAACTCCCTGGTTCCTCGAGGCCAATGTGCTTCCCGGGCTCACAGAGACTTCGCTGCTCCCCCAGGCTCTCGAGGCGGCTGGCCACGATCTCGGCTGGGTATATGCGGCGCTCGCGAACGACGCGCGCCGAAGCGCATAACATTCAGAGAAACGAAAAGGGCCGGTCAGAAGGATGTTCTGACCGGCCCTTTCTGTCGTCTGGGGTGACTCAGCTGGACGCGAACGGGTCCTGGCCGAGCTCCTGGAGGATCCGATTGAGATCGCCGATCGT
This sequence comes from Salinibacterium sp. ZJ70, assembly GCF_011751865.2. Taxonomy (GTDB): domain Bacteria; phylum Actinomycetota; class Actinomycetes; order Actinomycetales; family Microbacteriaceae; genus Homoserinibacter. The sequence goes on from NZ_CP061770.1 coordinate 2,839,836, forward strand.
CGCGAAGTCGATCGTGATCGTGCCCTTGCTGGCACCCAACGAGATCTTCACCCGCGTGTTGAGGTGATCTCCCAGGCGCTCTGCGATCTCATTGAGGTGCGCCTGACGCTTACCCGGCGACGGCTTCGCGCTGGGCCGCTTCTCAGCCTTGCCGCTGATGAGCCCCGCGGCGGCCTCCGCGGCTCGCACGGAGAGGTCCTCGTTGACGATCTTGTCGGCTAGGGCCTCCATCGACTGGGTCTCCCCCACCGAGAGGATCGCACGCGCGTGGCCTGCGGTGAGCACACCGGCCGCGACGCGGCGCTGCACGCCCTGCGGCAGCTTCAGGAGACGGAGCGTGTTGGTGATCTGGGGACGCGACCGCCCGATCTTGTCGGCGAGCTGCTCCTGGGTGATGCCGAAGTCCTCGAGGAGCTGCTTGTAGGCCGATGCCTCTTCAAGCGGGTTGAGCTCGGCGCGGTGGAGGTTCTCAAGGAGAGCATCGCGGAGCATCGCGTCGTCGTCGGTGTCGCGGACGACAGCGGGAATCGTGTCCAGGCCGGCGGCCTTCGAGGCGCGGAGGCGACGCTCACCCATGATGAGCTCGAACTGCGGCTCTCCCTCTGCGGCTCCTGCGCGGGGGCGCACCACGATGGGCTGCAGAACGCCGAACTCGCGCACCGAGACGATGAGCTCGTTGAGCTCCTCCTCGCGGAAGTCGTGGCGCGGCTGCTGGGGGTTGGGGATGATGTCGTGCGGCGAGAGGCTCGCCAGGCGCGCACCCGGAACGGCGACGAGACCGGCGGGCTCGGGCTCCGCCGGAGCAGCCGGAGCGGGGAAGAACACATCGACAGGCCGCTCAGCCGTGGTCTCCGCCGCCGGAATCAGCGCACCGATCCCCCGTCCGAGTCCAGTCCGCTTAGGAGCTGCCATCAGTTGTCCTCCTTCTCGGGCGCACCGCGCCGCGCGATCTCAGCTGCCGCCTCGCGATACGAGAGCGATCCGGGTGAATTCAAGTCGTAGCTGATCACGCTCTGGCCGTAGCTCGGGGCCTCCGAGATGCGCACGGAGCGGGGGATCACCGTGTCGAGGGTCTCATTCGGGAAGTGCTGACGCACCTCATCGACGACCTGGTGCGCGAGGTTCGTGCGCCCGTCGTACATCGTGAGGAGAATCGTCGACACCGCCAACTCGGGGTTGAGGTGGCGCTCGATGAGCTTGATGTTGTTGAGAAGCTGGGACAGCCCTTCGAGTGCGTAATACTCGCACTGGATCGGGATGAGCACCTCGCGCGCCGCGACGAACGCGTTGATCGTCAGCAGGCCGAGCGAAGGCGGGCAGTCGATGAAGACATAGTGCGGCGGGGTGTCCGACTGCTGGATGTAGACATCGAGGGCAGACCGCAGGCGCTGCTCGCGAGCCACCATCGACACCAGCTCGATCTCGGCTCCGGCGAGGTGGATCGTCGCGGGGATGCAGTCGAGGGTCTCGAAGTCAGGACTCGCCTGCACAACCTCCTTCATCGGCACGTCGTTCACGATGACGTCGTAGACGCTCACGGTCTCAGAGCGGTGCTCGACACCGAGCGCAGTGGAGGCGTTGCCCTGGGGGTCCAGGTCGATCACGAGAACGCGCGCGCCGGCCTGCGCGAGTGCGGCGGCCAGGTTGACCGCGGTGGTGGTCTTTCCCACTCCCCCCTTCTGGTTCGCAACCGTGAAGACGCGGGTCTTCTCAGGAAGGGGGAAAGCCTCGGCGGCCAGCGCGAAGCGGCGGCGGGTGATGTCGGCGACCTCGCGGGCCAGGGGCGTCGACGCATCGAATGACTTGGTGCTCACGTCTCCCTCTCGATGTTTCACGTGAAACATCGCGGCTTCAGGCCGCGACTCTCCACTGTAATCCAGGCGTCCGACCGGATGGCCGCGCCGATGTTCGATTGTGTGTGCCATGCACGATCTCCCGCGGGGGAGGAAGGTCGTTCGCTGGGATGAATCAGTATCGATGTTTCACGTGAAACATCTGCTCACGCGCGGGTGGCGCGGAAGACGCGGGTGACCTCAGGGATCACGCCCTCGCCCAGCACGTCGACTCGCACGTCGACGAGACGCGCCTTGCGAATCACCTTCTGCGCGGCCTCGATCTCATCATGCACCCGTTCGCCCTTCATGAAGACGAGCTCTCCCCCGGCCGCCAGCAGCGGAACGGTGATGGGAATGAGTTTCGACAGTGCTGACACGGCGCGGGCAGTGACCTGTGTGAGCGGTTCGCTGATCTCTGCCTCTTCTGCGCGAGCGCGGACGACGTCGACGTTGCGGAGGTCGAGCGCGTCGACCTCTTCCTGCAGCCACTCGACGCGACGCTCCATCGGCTCGATGAGAACGAAGTGCACGTCGGGTCGCGCGATCGCGAGAACCAGCCCCGGCAGCCCTGCCCCGGTTCCGATATCTCCCACCCGTCCAGGCCGCATCAGCGGGGCAACGAGTGCGGAGTTGAGTACGTGCCGGGTCCAGAGGCGAGGGAGCTCGAGGGGTCCGATAAGCCCGCGGATCTCACCCTCGCGCGCGAGGTCGGCTGTGAACTGGCGCGCGACGTCGATGCGGTCGCCGAACAGCTGGGCGGCTGCCACTGGTTCGTTCTCGAGTTCGCTCATCACTCCCCCGGATGTTTCACGTGAAACATCGCGGATCACTTGGCGGTGATCACCGTGTGACGGTCGCGACCTTCACCCTGCGATTCCGAGACGTAGCCTCGCTCGCTCACGATGTCGTGCACGAGCTTGCGCTCGTAGCTCGTCATCGGAGGAAGCGATGCAGACGAGGCGCCAGTCTCGATGCGTGAGATGGCGTGATCCACCAGTGCAGTGAGTTCCTCGGCGCGAGCATCGCGCGATCCGCCGATGTCGAGAATGAGGCGCGAGAAACGACCGGTCTTGTTCTGCACGGCGATGCGCGCGAGCTCCTGCAGTGCGGCGACCGTGTCGGGCTTCGACAGCAGGCGGAGGTTCGACTCCGCGGTGGCGGACACGGAGATGTAGGCGCGACCGGAGCGGGCGTCGATGTCGATGTCGCCGTCGATGTCGGCGATGTCCAGGAGTTCCTCGATGTAGTCGGCGGCGATGTCGCCTTCCTCGACGAGCTGCTGCTCCGTCAGAACGATGGGCTCTTCGGAGGCATCGGTGTCGGGGGTGATCTGGTCGGTCACTTCTTGGGTCCCTGCTTCTTGGCGCGCGCCTTGCCCACGGGCTGCTGACGCTGAGTGGTCGTGGGCTTCGGCGCCTCTTCCGCGGCATCCGCCGCGGGCGTGGTCTCGATGATCCCCTTGGCGCGGTTGCGCTTGGCCAGGCGCGCCTCGCGGGCGAGCGCAGCCTCGGAGCCGGGAGTCGGCATGTTCCGGATGACGATGAACTGCTGCACCATCGTCCAGACGTTGGAGGTCAGCCAGTAGAACATCACGCCGATCGGGAAGGCGACACCCGAGATGATGAAGACGAAGGGCAGTACGTACAGCATGATCTTCTGCTGCTTGTACATCGGGGATTCCTTCATCTCCGGTGTCTGGTTCTTCGACATGATCTGCAGCTGCGTGATGAACTGCGTCACGGTCATGATGATCACCATGACCACGGCGATGACGACGACGACCCACTCGACCGGGTCGTTCTCGAGGGCCGAGGTGATCGAGTCGTGCAGAGGCGCGATGCCGAAGAGCGACGCTGTGCCGAACTGGTTGGCGAGCTCGGCGTTGAGCAGGCCGACGCCGGCGTTCGACTTGTTGGCTTCGTTGAGCACCGTGAACAGACCGAAGAAGATCGGCATCTGAATCAGCAGCGGCAGGCACGACGCGAGCGGGTTGGTGCCCGCGTTCGAGTAGAGCGCCATGGTCTCGCGCTGCATCGCCTCGCGGGAGAACTGATCCTTCTTGCCGCGGTACTTGTCCTGGATCTTCTTGAGCTGCGGCGCGACCTCGAGCATCTTGCGCTGGCTCTTGATCTGCTTGACGAACAGCGGGATGAGCGCCGCACGCACGACGAGCACGAGGCCGACGATCGAGAGCACCCAGGTCAGTCCGGCGGCGGGGTCCATTCCCAGCTGCGACAGCAGCCAGTGGAAACCGACGAGGATCGCCTCGATGGTCCACTTGATGGGCCAGAGGAGAGTTCCGAAGAAGTCCATGCGGCTGGGTCAGCCCCTTCCATGTCCCGCGGCGATGAAGCCGAAGCGGGTGAGGTGATAGTGGTCTTGGTGATGCCGTGAGGCAGGAACATCGTCGATGCCGCCTCGCGCCCACGGATGGCAGCGGAGGATGCGCCAGGAACCGAGTGCGATCCCCTTGATCATGCCGTGCTGCTGGATGGATCCGAGCGCATACGCGGAGCATGACGGGTAATAGCGGCAGACGTCGCCATAGAGAGGCGAGATCACCGCGCGATATCCGCGCAGGATCCCCACGCAGATGTTCCGCGGCAGCAGCCACACGAACGCGAGCACGCGCGTCATCGGATCAGCACCGGATCGAGGATCTCGTGGATGTCGCGCTCCAAGGTCGACCAGTCGGTCGACGCGGATGCGGGCAGTGCCCGGATGACGACGTCCGCCCCACGTCCGCCTGAGTCGATGACCGACCGACAGACGGCACGCATACGCCGTCGAACGAGGTTTCGTTCGACGGCGTTGCCGACTGTCTTGGCGACGATGAACCCGAAACGAGCCGGGTCCGACGCATCACGCTCGACGCGGTAGATGAGCATGCTGGCCGTCGATGCGCGGCGCCCACGGCGCACGATCGCACGGAAGTCCGAGGGCTTCACCACTCGGTTCGCCCGGGCCAGCACGTCGCCCGGCGTTTACGCGGAGAGCTCGGTGCGTCCCTTGCCACGACGCGCCGCGAGGATGGCGCGGCCGGCGCGGGTACGCATACGGGCACGGAAGCCGTGCTTCTTGGCACGACGACGGTTGTTCGGCTGGAAGGTGCGCTTGCTCATGGTGATATCTCCTGGCCCCGGTGTGCGGCGACCGGGAAGAACGTATGGGTTCGGCTGAATGAGCCGACAACCTGTTAAAAATAGGCCTTAGACCGCGCGCGGTCAAACCTGGGGCCACCTTAGCCTTCGAGTCTCCACATCCGC